>NZ_AP025185.1 GCF_020886115.1 Flavobacterium ammonificans | reverse complement strand
CTTTAAAAAAAAATTATTCAATAGATTTTTTTGTAAAAATATTGTTGTATAGGGCTTTTTAGAATCAATAAAAATTAAATAATAAATAATGAAAGATCATCAAATTCAAGTACGTGTTCGTTACTCTGAAACAGACCAAATGGGCGTAGTATATCATGGAAATTATATTCCTTATTTCGAGATGGGTCGAGTGGAATGGCTTAGAAATAAGGGAGTTTCGTATAAAAAAATGGAAGAAGAAGGAATTGCACTTCCAATTGTTTCTATGAATATTAATTATAAAAAGTCAGCGCGATACGATGAGTTACTCACTGTTCATACAGCTTTCAAAAGCCAGTCTTCTGTTAAGATAGAATTTGATTGTAAGATATATAATGAATTGAATGAGTTATTAACAACTGCCGAATTTATTTTGGTTTTTGTGTCCCTTAAAACAGGTCGTCCAATTGCTCCTCCAGATTATATTTTAGATCTTCTAAAAGATATGTAATAAATCGTAGATTTTTTGCTTTTTTATAAGCGTTTAATATCGATTTCAAATAATTTATCAAAAATGTCGAAAATCATTTCGGCATTTTTTTTTCGAGTTTTGATTTCTATTTTTCCAATTGCAATTCCAGTATCTTCGATTTCCATCGTTTGATTTATGATGTCTAGCTTTTTTTCTTTGATTACACGCATCACTTTATTCATGTTTTTGTAGTCAAACGAAATCAAAAAATGAATATCGATGGTTTTTTCAATAATTTCGGCATCTTCTAAAACCAATTGTGCCGTGGTTTTGTATGCGGTTATTAAGCCGCCAACTCCTAATTTCATTCCGCCAAAGATTCGAACAACAACTAAAAGCACATTGGTCAAGCCAAAAGATTGAATTTGTCCATAAATGGGAGCTCCTGCAGTATTGCTAGGTTCTCCATCATCATTAGCTCTGTAACTTATTTTTTCGGTGCCAATTTGGTACGCATAACAATAATGTACTGCATGCGGATGTTGTTTTCGTAAAATGTCAATTAGCGGTTTTACTTCTTCTTCAGACTCAATTGGATAGGCATAGCCAAAGAATTTACTGCTCTTTTCTTTGAATAGAACTTCATCAGTAGCCTGTGCAATCGTAGTATAAGTGTCTTTGATTTCCAATTGGTAAACTGTAGTCTAAATTATGTTTTTTTCCAAAAGTTCAATTACATCTTCTTGACCTACTTGAAGATTCCAAACGTTTAGGCCTAAAGCTTTAGCAGCATCAGTATTGTCTTTTTTATCATCTACAAATAAAGTGTGTTTTGGTAATAGTTCGTGTTGACGAATCAGTGTAGTGTAGATTTCGGTATCGGGTTTTCGCATTCCCATTTCATAAGAAAAATACACTTTTTCAAAACATTGGTAAAATGCACCGTAAAATGAAGCACCTTCTCTTTGTTCAAAATGATTAATATGTATTGAATCGGTGTTACTCAACAAAAAGAGGCGGTATTTATGAGATAATAGTTGTAAAAATTCCAATCGATGTAATGGAAAATCCAACAAAACAGCATTCCAAGCAGCTAAAATTTCCTCAATCGAGGCGTTAGGGATATGTTTTTGAATTCCAAGCAAAAAGTTCTCTTTTGAAATTTGCCCTTTTTCAAAAGATATATTCAATTGGTCTAAATCTTCGTTCCAAGAAGTTAAACCCAAACGTTGTAAACCATCAATAGTGGCTTGTTTGTCCAAATTGATGAAAATATCTCCAAAATCAAAAATAATAGTATCAATCATAATTTCTAATTATTAGTAATTCATCGGTTCCTATTTTTTCTTTTTTTGACGGGGCCGTATTTAATATAGGTGCTTTTATTCCGTTGCCAAATTGACTTTTTCCAATAAAAACACGTGCTTCATCCCAAAGATTGGCATCTATAAAAGTCTGCAATGTTTGAGCGCCTCCTTCAATAATTATCGATTGAATTTGGTGTTGGTACAATCGTTCCAGAATTTGTTGCGCTATATTTTGTTGAAAATCAATTGATTCGTAGATGATATTCTCAGAAGCTAGCATCACATTATATTTAGAAAACACGATAGTTTTTAATTGATTGTCAAATACGTGTGCAGTTTTTGGAACGCGATTATTTTGGTCAATTACTACTCGGATAGGGTTGTTGCCTTCCCAATCTCTTGTGTTTAATTGAGGGTTGTCATCTATCACGGTTTGTGTTCCTACTAAAATAGCTTGTTCCTCGGCACGCCATTTATGCACTAATTGTCTAGAATAGGAATTAGTTATCCAAACGGGTTTTTGTTCTTTTTTTTCTAAAGGAGCAATAAAGCCGTCTTGGGTTTGCGCCCACTTCAATATAATATATGGTCTTTTCTTTTCGTGAAACGTAAAAAAGCGTTGGTTGAGTTCGTGACATTCTTTTTCCAAAATCCCAACAATGACATTTGCTCCAGCTTCTTTCAATCGTTTAATGCCATTTCCAGCTACCTTTATATTAGAATCGACTGTGCCAATAACAACATTCGGAATTTTATTTTCAATAATCAAATCGCAACACGGAGGCGTTTTTCCAAAATGACTGCAAGGTTCTAAACTTACATAGATAGTTGCTTTGTCTAATACTGATGGGTCTTTTACAGAACGTATGGCGTTGACTTCGGCATGAGCTTCGCCTGCTTTTCGGTGCCACCCTTCGCCAATGATTTGACCATCATATACAATCACACTCCCCACCATCGGATTGGGATAGGTAGTTCCAAAACCGTTTTTGGCGAGTTCGATGCAACGAGCAATAAAGTATTCGTGATTGTTCATAATACAAAAGTACTACTTTTTAGCTTTTCTATTTATGAGGTAAGTTTCGAAAATTGTAATAAACAATAGTTACTTTTGCCTTTCAAATTAGCTTTTATACAAATGGAGAATTGGCTTATCAGGAAAATCGAAAAAAAAGACAATGCGGCAGTAGCTGAATTAATACGTGCAGTTTTTGACGAATTGAATATTCCCAAAGTAGGAACTGCTTACGAAGATCCTTATTTGGATTTGATGTACGAAGAATACAATAAACCTAGATCTGTATATTATGTTGTAGAACATGACGGAAAAATTAAGGGTGTTGCCGGAATTGCTCCTCTGGAAAATGAAGCGCCAAGCATTTGCGAATTGCAAAAAATGTATTTTTTACCAGAGACTCGTGGGAAAGGAATTGGAAGCGAAATGATGGCGATTTGTTTGCAATCAGCTAGGGAGTTTGGTTTCGAAAAGTGTTATTTGGAAACCATGCCGTTCATGCATGCAGCACAAAAATTATATAAAAAATCAGGTTTTGAATACCTAGATGCGCCAATGGGCTGCACTGGACATACGAGTTGTCCGGTTTGGATGTTGCAAGATTTGTAAAACTACTTTGATTCTTAAAACATGACTATTAAACACTACCGAGACCAATTTATTCAAGAACTGACTCCACTATATGATGCAGGAGAGGCGGAGAGTTTTTTCTATCTCATTTTAGAAGCTAAACATCAACTAAAGCGGGTGGATTTGGCTTTGCAACCTGATTTAGTTTTTTCGAAAGCAGAATTGGAAACATGGAATTTGATTTTGGAACAACTAAAAAAAGAAATTCCGGTACAATATCTATTAGGCACTACTCATTTTTACGGATTAGAATTTGAAGTCAATTCCAATGTTTTGATTCCGAGACCTGAAACGGAAGAGCTGGTGGATTGGATAATTCAATCCCGAAATTTCGGGACAAAGTTCAATCCCGAAGTTTCGGGACAAAGTTCAAAGTTCAAAATTCTGGATATCGGAACGGGGAGTGGTTGCATTGCCATTTCGTTAGCTAAGAATTTACCCAATGCGGAAGTATTTGCTTTAGATGTTTCCGACAAAGCTTTGGCTACAGCACAAAAAAATGCCGAATTAAATCAAGTTGCTATTCAGTTCATTCATCAAAGTATTTTAGAAACCGAAGATTTAGTTCAGCAATTTGACCTAATTGTTTCGAATCCGCCTTATGTACGTCATTTGGAAAAACAAGAAATCAAGAAAAATGTTTTGGACAACGAACCTCATTTAGCACTTTTTGTAGAAGATAATGATGCTTTGATTTTTTATAGAAAAATTGCGCAATTAGCAAAGAAAAATCTATGTCCGAATGGTCAATTGTATTTTGAAATCAACCAATATTTAGGTCAAGAAACGTTCGATTTACTTCAAGAGATGGGTTTCAAAGGCACCGTACTTAGAAAAGATATTTACGGTAATGATAGAATGATTCAATGTGCGATTTAAGACGTACGATTTTTCGTAAATCCAACATCGTAAATCGCAAATGGCTTTATTCGTAGCGCAACGCTTCTATTGGATCTAATACCGCTGCTTTAATTGCAGGATATAAGCCTGAAACGATTGCCACAATAAAACTAGTGATGAAGGCTGCCATTATCGCACCCCAAGGAATAACAAAGGTAAAGTCCATGGCAGTTGCAATTCCGAAACCAATTAAGATTCCAAAAACAATTCCGACTAATCCACCTAATTGTCCTATTAATAAGGTTTCTATGAAAAACTGAAATGCAATAGTTGATTTTTTAGCTCCTAAGGCTTTTCGGACACCAATTTCTCTGGTTCTTTCTGTTACCGAAACAATCATAATGTTCATTAAAGCAATGGATGAGCCTAAAACAGTAATTACCCCAATAAGCCAAGAGGCTAATCCAAGGTATTGAGTAATACTCAAGATTCGGTTAATCAAATCGTCGGAACGTACTACACCAAAATTATTGTCTTTTACAGGGCTCAATTTTCGAACACGTCGCATTGTACTGGTGGCATTATCAATAGCTTGTTCTAACAGTTCTTTTTTATTCACCATTACACTCAAACTGTAGTTGATATTAGGTGCTGTAAATAAAGAACGAGCCACTTGAATTGGAATTAAAACTCGTAAATCTTGGCTATTTCCAAAAGTTGATCCTTTCTCTTTCAATACTCCGATAACTTTAAATTTAGCGCCACGAATTGAAATAATTTTATTTATAGGGTTTACATCTTTGAGCAAACCTTTTTCAAAATCAGACCCCACAACACATACATACGTATTGTTATCAATATCAAATCCGTTGAAGTTGCGACCCAAACTAGTTTCTAAACCAGAGTTAGGAATAAAATTTTCATCTACACCAACTACTTTTATTTCAGGATCTGTCTCATTAGCTTCATATTTTACTTCTGCTCTTGATGTAGCAGTAAATGAAAGGGAAGTTTCTGTAAAAGGGTATTTAAATTTGTCTTGAAATGCAACGGCTTCAGGATAGGAAATAATTGGATTGATAATTTCTCGTTCCTCATTTCCTCTGTTTCGAGTTGTATTCTCGTATTGATTGATGTTGAAGGTATTGGCGCCCATAGAAGCAAAATCAGCTGAAAGAGTATTTTCTAGTGCAGCCACTACAGTAAGAATTCCTACCAAGGCTGTAATACCAATAGCAATAATCAATACGGTTAGTATGGTACGCAACAATTGAGTTCGAACTGAACCAATTGCAATCTTAACGTTTTCTTTGAATAAATTTAGCATAGTACCAATTTGTCACGAAAATACAATTTTTGTTACAAGTTTGCTCTAGAAGAGCGGATATTTATTTTAAAAATAAGATATTTGCACTGCATTTCAGTATTTAGAAATTCAAATAATAAATAGCACATCAAATATCGTATATCGTATATCGTACATCATATATTGTAAATCGTAAATTAAAAATGGCATCTAAACCAATTATTCCAAAAGGAACTCGAGATTTTTCACCTACAGAGGTTGCAAAACGTCAGTATATTCTCCAAATGATCAAAAGTAATTTTGAGAAATTTGGTTTTCAACCGATTGAAACCCCTTCTTTTGAAAATTCCGAAACCTTAATGGGAAAATATGGTGAAGAAGGAGATCGCTTGATTTTTAAAATTTTGAATTCAGGAGATTATTTGGCAAAAGCCAATGCAACTCATTTGGAAGCCAAAGACAGTACAAAATTGACTTCAAGTATTTCAGAAAAAGCCTTGCGTTATGATTTGACAGTGCCTTTTGCCCGGTATGTGGTGCAACACCAAAACGAAATTGAATTTCCTTTTAAAAGATACCAAATCCAACCCGTTTGGAGAGCCGATCGTCCTCAAAAAGGCCGCTTCAGAGAATTTTTTCAATGTGATGCCGATGTAGTAGGTTCGACCTCTTTGTGGCAAGAAGTAGAATTAATTCAATTGTATGATGGGGTATTTACTGCTTTAGGTTTGAATGGGGTAACTATTAAAATCAACAATAGAAAAATCCTTTCTGGAATTGCAGAAGTGATTGGTGCTTCGGATAAATTAATCGATTTTACAGTGGCTTTGGATAAGCTGGATAAAATTGGCGAAGAAGGAGTAAAAAAAGAAATGATGGAGAAAGGGATTTTGGAAACGGCTATTGCTAAGGTGCAACCTTTGTTTAGTTTTACGGGAACTTTTTCGGATAAAATCAATCAATTATCCGGTTTATTAGCGGATTCAGTTGAAGGTATGAAAGGGGTAGAAGAATTGCGCTTTATTTGTGATAAAGTATCAGCTCTTGGTTTAGCAACTGCTATTTTAGATTTGGATGTGACTTTGGCAAGAGGATTGAATTATTATACAGGCGCTATTTTTGAGGTGGCAGCACCAGCAGGAGTAGCTATGGGTTCTATCGGTGGTGGTGGTCGTTACGATGATTTGACGGGTATTTTTGGTTTAAAAAATATGAGTGGAGTGGGAATCTCTTTTGGTTTAGACCGTATTTATTTGGTCGTAGAAGAATTGGGATTGTTCCCAACGACAGTTACCGCAACTTCGCAAGCATTGTTTATTAATTATGGCGAAAATGAAGCGTTTTACGCTATGAAAGCGATTAAAGAATTGCGCCAATCGGGAATAAAAGTAGAATTGTATCCAGACAACGCTAAGTTGGCCAAACAATTTCAACACGCTGATAAAAGAAGTATTCCTTTTGCTGTAATGGCCGGAGATCAAGAGATGAATTCGAATACCTATACTTTGAAAAACCTTCAAACGGGAGAACAGAAATCACTCAGTTTAGAGGAACTGAAAAAAGTTTTATCATAAAAAAAAGCTTCGTTTGATGGTAACGAAGCTTTTTCTACAATAAGGTATTACTGAATTAATAATTATTTAGAAACGAACCTTAATTTCAATCTAGGAAGTCAATCCAAAATAGTGAATTGTTTCGAATACAAACTTACTCTAATCGTATACTAAACAGTCTTAAAATTTTATTAAATTTTTTAGGCTACCAAAAAGAGGGTTGATGCTAAATTCCGTATTAATTTTCCATAAATAGTTCTGCCTCAAAGGTGACAATTTGACATTTTTGAAGATTTGGCAGTACTTTTGCAATCCAAAAACAAATAAAAATGAAGTTTAAGAATATTTTTAAAAATACAAGTACTATGACTACTGAAAAAACAGAAATCGATCAAGAAATAGAAGGAACACCAGTGGAAACGCAGGCAAATGAAGAACAAGCAAGTGTCGAAGAATTACCTGTTGAAGAACAATTAGCCTTAGATTTAGCGGCAGAAAAAGATAAATTTTTACGCTTATTTGCTGAATTTGAAAATTACAAAAGAAGAACTTCAAAAGAACGTATTGAGTTGTTTAAAACAGCTAATCAAGAAGTGTTATTGGCAATGCTTCCTATTTTGGATGATTTTGACAGAGCATTGATTGAAATCAGTAAGTCAGGTGATGAGTCTTTGGTGAAAGGGGTAGAATTAATTCACGAAAAATTAAAATCAACTCTAGTTGGTAAAGGATTAGAGGAAGTTGAAGTGAAAGCTGGAGATGCATTTGATGCAGATTTTGCTGAAGCAATTACGCAAATTCCTGCGCCGTCTGACAAAATGAAAGGGAAAATTGTAGATGTTCTAGAGAAAGGATACAAATTAGGAGATAAAATTATCCGTTTCCCAAAAGTTGTTATTGGTAACTAAACCCAGTCATATAATTTAAAAATATGAAAAAAGATTTTTACGAAGTATTAGGTATTTCAAAAGGTGCAGATGCTTCAGAAATAAAAAAAGCGTATAGAAAAGCGGCTATCAAATACCATCCTGACAAAAATCCAGGGGATAAGGAAGCCGAAGAAAACTTCAAATTAGCTGCTGAGGCTTATGAAGTTTTGAGTGATCCTCAAAAGAAAGCCAAGTACGATCAATATGGACATCAAGCATTTGATGGTGCTGGTGGTTATGGCGGTGGTCATGGCGGAATGAATATGGATGACATTTTCAGTCAGTTTGGTGATATTTTTGGAGGCGGATTCGGCGGCGGATTCGGTGGAGGTAGAAGTAGTGGTCCTCGTCGTACTAAGGGAAGCAACTTACGAATCAAAGTCAAATTGACTTTGGAAGAAATTGCCAATGGTGTAGAGAAAAAAGTAAAAGTAAAACGTAAAGTTCAAGCTCAAGGTGTCTCATACAAAACCTGTTCGACTTGTAATGGTCAAGGACAAGTAATGCGTGTAACAAATACAATTTTGGGAAGAATGCAATCCGCATCAACTTGTCCAACTTGTGGAGGTACAGGGCAGTTATTAGATAAGAAACCTGCCAATGCAGATTCACAAGGAATGATTCAGGAAGATGAAACAGTAGCGATTAAAATCCCTGCAGGAGTAGTTGACGGAATGCAATTAAAAGTTTCTAATAAAGGAAACGATGCACCAGGAAATAGTATTCCAGGTGATTTGATTGTTGCTATCGAAGAAATTGAACACGAGTACTTGAAACGTGAAGGCGAAAATTTACATTACGATTTATACATCAGTTTTTCCGAAGCTGTTTTAGGAGTTTCAAAAGATATTGAAGCCGTAAACGGAAAAGTAAGAATTAAATTAGAAGAGGGAATTCAATCAGGTAAAATTCTACGTTTAAAAGGGAAAGGAATTCCAAGTTTGAACGGGTATGGTAATGGTGATTTGTTAGTTCACGTGAATGTTTGGACTCCAAAAACATTGAACAAGGAGCAAAAAGAATTTTTTGAGAAAAACATAGGAGATGAAAATTTTACTCCAAATCCAGAAAAATCAGATAAGTCCTTTTTTGAAAAAGTAAAAGATATGTTTTCTTAGTTTTTTAACAAGAAAATTAAAATATATTTTCCCATCCTTGTTCTAAATAAGGGTGGGTTTTTTATGTAACAAAACCAACTATTTAGGTACTAATTCTGTACTTTTACACAACCAAGTTTAAAGTGACTAAAATCAAAATTAAGAATGAGTAATTTACTTGAAGTTAATAAAATAGTGAAGCAATACGGCGATTACGTAGCGCTAAACGAAGTTTCTTTATCAGTTCCTAAAGGTAGTATTTACGGCTTGTTGGGACCCAATGGAGCGGGAAAAACCTCGCTAATTCGCATCATCAACCAAATTACTTTACCTGATAGTGGTGAGATTATTTTGGATGGTGAAAAATTACAACCCAAACACGTGCAGTATATTGGCTACCTTCCAGAAGAAAGGGGTTTGTACAAAAGTATGAAAGTTGGGGAGCAATGTTTGTATTTGGCACAAATGA
The DNA here is from genome assembly GCF_020886115.1 of Flavobacterium ammonificans. Classification (NCBI taxonomy): domain Bacteria; kingdom Pseudomonadati; phylum Bacteroidota; class Flavobacteriia; order Flavobacteriales; family Flavobacteriaceae; genus Flavobacterium; species Flavobacterium ammonificans. The sequence continues at coordinate 2,399,811 of NZ_AP025185.1, read as the reverse complement.
AAGGTTTAACCAAAGCCGAAGCCAAAAAACAACTCGATTATTGGTTTGACCGATTGGGAATTCAAGGGTGGTGGAATAAAAAAATACAAGAGCTTTCTAAAGGGATGGCGCAAAAAATCCAATTTGTAGTTTGTGTGTTGCACCAACCCAAATTGTTGATTTTTGACGAACCATTTTCAGGCTTTGACCCTGTGAATGCCAATATCATTAAAGACGAAATTTTAGCATTGAAAGAACAAGGTTCGACCATTATTTTTTCGACACATCGAATGGAAAGTGTAGAGGAATTATGTGATGATATCGCTTTGATTCATCAATCCAATAAATTGATTGAAGGGAAATTAGATGAGGTGAGAAAGCAATTTAGAACCAATAGTTTTGAAGTAGGTATTCTTTCAGACAATGTAGAAGGTTTGATGTATGATATTACCCAAAAATTCACTTTGGCACCAGCCCAATTTAAGTCGTTGAATAATGAATTAAAATTAGAAGTTCAGCTAGGAAATGCAAGTCCAAATGAGTTGTTGCATATTTTAACACAACGCGGACAAGTAACCCATTTTATGGAAAAAATCCCGAGTGTAAATGATATTTTTATTCAAACAGTAACCAATAAATAATAGCCAAATGAGCATAATTTCATTAATTATTAAAAGAGAGTTTATTGCCAAAGTGCGCAATAAATCCTTTATTGTAATGACTTTTTTAAGTCCGTTACTATTTGTTGGTATCGCTTTGTTTGTAGGTTATTTGAGTTCTATGAAAGCGGATACGAAACAAATTGCCATTCATGATGAATCGGGTCGGTTTGTCAACGAATTTTTAGCAAAAAATAAACCGTCTGAAGAATACAACTACATTGATTTAACGGCGGTTGCTATAGATACTCTTAAAAAGAGTATCGTTGACGAAGCTTATGAAGGGGTTTTGTTTATTCCAAAAACAAAAGACAATGCAACGTTAGAAAACCAAATTCAGTTTATTTCGAACGAAAGTCCAAGTATTTCTTTTATCGAAAAAACGCAAGAAATTATTGCTAAAAAAATGACTTTGACTAATTTAGAAGAAGCGCATTTGGACACCTTAGCCATTCATCAAGCGGAAGCCGATGTTACTATTAATTTGAAGAAAGCCTCCGGAGAACAAAGTTTGAAAGGCTTGAACGAAATTAAAATTGCTATTGGTGGTGCATTTGGTTATTTGATTATGATGTTTATCATCATTTATGGAAATATGGTGATGCGTTCTGTTATTGAAGAAAAAACCAACCGAATTATCGAAATCATTATTTCATCGGTAAAACCGTTCCAATTAATGATGGGGAAAATCATTGGAACTTCATTAGCGGGAATTTTGCAATTCTTTATTTGGGCTATTATTGGTTTAAGTTTGTTGTTTTCGGCTTCGGTATTTTTAGGGGCCAATGTAGGAGCGACGAATCAAATCCCGCCCGAAATGATGCAATCAGCACAACAAGAGATGGCTAGTACGGCTCAAATGTATATTGCTGAAATATTGAATTTACCTATCGCGACGATTTTAAGTTGCTTTGTTATTTACTTTATTGGAGGTTACTTTTTGTATAGTTCGTTTTACGCTGCTATTGGAGCGGCCGTAGATAACGAAACCGATTCGCAACAATTTTTATTACCCATTATTATGCCTTTGGTATTAGGTGTTTACATTGGATTTTTTACTGTAGTAAACGATCCACACGGCACCGTAGCTACTGTTTTTTCAATGGTACCCTTGACTTCACCTATTGTGATGTTGATGCGTATTCCGTTTGGCGTACCTTTGTGGCAAATTGCAATATCTATTGTTATTTTATTAGCAACCTTCTTTTTAGTAGTTTGGTTTGCATCAAAAATTTACCGTGTAGGAATATTGATGTACGGTAAAAAACCAACTTGGAAAGAATTGTATCGATGGCTAAAGTATTAATGTGTAGTAGTTTAAAAGGTTATAAGTTTAATAGTTTAACCAAATAACCAAATCAACACATAACCTGTTCAAAAATGAGTAAAATATTAATCATAGAAGATGAAGCTGCTATCCGAAGAGTTTTAGTAAAAATTCTTTCGGAAGAGAATACGACTTATGTTGTTGAAGAAGCCGAAGACGGTGTTGCGGGTTATGAAAAGATAAAAAATACGGATTACGATCTGGTTTTGTGCGATATCAAAATGCCAAAAATGGACGGTGTCGAATTACTCGAAGCGGTCAAAAAAATAAAACCAGAAATTCCTATGGTTATGATTTCAGGTCATGGCGATATGGAAACTGCAATCAATACTATGCGTTTGGGTGCCTTTGATTACATTTCAAAACCACCCGATTTGAATCGGTTGTTGAATACCGTTAGAAATGCCTTGGACAAAAAACAATTGGTAGTCGAAAATAAAATTCTGAAGAAAAAAGTCAGCAAGAATTACGAAATGATTGGCGAAAGCGAAGCCATAAATCATATCAAATTGTTGATTGAAAAAGTAGCGCCAACCGAAGCCCGTGTTTTGATAACTGGTCCTAACGGTACTGGAAAAGAATTGGTAGCGCATCAATTACACGAGAAAAGTGAACGTGCTAATTTCCATTTGGTAGAAGTGAATTGTGCCGCCATTCCATCAGAATTGATAGAAAGCGAATTGTTTGGTCATGTGAAAGGCGCTTTTACTTCGGCGGTGAAAGATCGTGCAGGTAAGTTTGAAGCGGCTGATAAAGGAACGATTTTCTTAGATGAAATTGGTGATATGAGTCTTTCTGCTCAAGCCAAGGTATTACGTGCTTTACAAGAAAATATGATTACGAGAGTGGGTGCTGACAAAGACATCAAAGTCGATGTGCGTGTGGTAGCGGCAACCAACAAAGATTTGAAAAAGGAAATTGCCGAAGGGCGTTTCCGCGAAGATTTGTACCATCGATTGGCGGTGATTTTAATCAAAGTGCCCGCTTTGAATGATAGGAGAGATGACATTCCGATGTTGATTGCTCATTTTGCAGACAAGATTGCTTCAGAGCAAGGGACCACAATTAAGACGTTTTCAAAAACGGCTATTCAGTTATTGCAAGAATACGATTGGACAGGAAATATTAGAGAATTACGCAATGTAGTGGAGCGGTTGATTATTCTAGGAGGAAATGAAATTTCAGAGAACGATGTGACATTATTTGCGAGTAAATAAATAGAAAACCAGTGAAATTTCGCTGAGAAAAATAGAAGATGAAATTAAAAAAAATAAACGAAGCCCTTCAAAATGCTTTAATTGAAAAAGGTTTGACCGAAGCCAATGAGTTGCAACAAGAAACATTTTCTACGATTAAAAGTGGGTCTGATTGTTTGATTGTGGCTCCAAAAGGAAGTGGAAAAACAACTACAATTGTCCTTAATGTGATTCAGCAATTAGCGGGAAAACAAGAAGAATCGCCACGGGCGCTAATCATTGTTGAAGATAAAGCGAAGGTACTGGAAATGGAAGCTTTGTTTGAAGAATATGGTAAATATGATCCGTTAGAGGTATACGGAGTTCATGACAAAGGAGATACGGATTATGATAAAAATTACATCTCTACAGGTATTGACGTATTGATTGGCACACCCAATAAATTGAATGATATGTTCTCAACTGCGGGTTATAATGTCAATCGTTTGAAGATGTTTATTTTAGATGATGCTGATCCTATTTTGAAATTGCGTCACGAAACTAAAATCATGCGAATTTCGAACAGTATAGCCAAAACACAACGCATTATTTTTACTGAGCAATACACGGAACGTGTGGCTATTTTGGCCGACAAAATGTTGTTGGAACCCTATGAGTTTGACTTTGAAGAAGACGAAGAGAACGAAGAAAGCGAAGAGTAATAAGATTTTATGCCACAGATTAGTATGATTAAAATGATTGCATAATTGGATTTTATATATTTCACTTTGATTTTGGAAGCAAAATCATTTTAAATCCTGTAATCAGTGGCGATTATATAATTAATGAAAAAAAGAATATGGGATTAATGAAAGTGTTTTCTGGAAGCGAAGTTTTAGCAATGGGCTTGCAGGAAAAATTAGAAGAAGCGGGAGTGACTACAATGAAGAAAGACAATATACAATCGGCACGATTGGGAGGGTTTGGCAATGCTGATTTAGCGGTGGAATTGTTTATCCAAGAAACCGATTTTGCGAAAGCCAATCCGGTGATTGAGGAATTCAGAATGAGTATTTAATTTCGAAATCGAGTTGAGATGAAATACAAAATGCTGGTTTTGGACATGGACGACACCTTGTTGACCGATGACCATACCATTTCTGAAGAGAATAAAAAAATGTTGGCTCAAGCCAAAGGTTTGGGAGTATATATTGTTTTGGCTTCTGGAAGGCCAACGCCGGCTATGACGGGGTATGCCAAAGAATTAGAATTGGACGATTCCTATATGATTTCGTATAACGGTGCGGTGATTACCGATTTATCCAATGATGAGGTGATTTTTGAGCAAACATTGACTCAAGAACAAATTCATGCTTTGTACGATTATAGCGTGCAGCACAAAACCCATATTATCACTTATGTCAATAATCAAATTGTGAGTGAAACCGACTCTCAATATATTGATATTGAAAAAAATATTACGGGTTTGGCTCATAATAAAGTACCTGATTTTAAAGCCGAAGTGCAATCTTCAGCTATTAAATGTATTTTGTTGGAAGATCCTGAGTATTTAAAAAATGTTGAAACCCATTTAAAACAAGCCATGCCGCATTTGAGTGTGTGTATGTCCAAGCCTTTCTTTTTGGAAGTAGCACAAAATGGTATTGACAAGGCAGCAAGTATTAAATTCTTAGCCAAGAAATTGAATATTCAACAACAAGAAATTATTGCAGTGGGCAATGCTGGAAACGATTTAACCATGGTGGAATATGCCGGTTTAGGCGTTTGGGTAGATAATGTAACACCTGAATTGCGTGATCGTGCCGATGTTATTGTGGCTTCGAATAACGATCATGGAGTGGCTGAGGTGGTGAGACGGTTTATTTTGTAGTCATTGCTAACGCAGTCCGTCATTGCGAGGAGGCACGACGAAGCAATCTCATCCAAACAACCCAACAATTTCTTCATACAAATCATTCCATTCCGCATTTACGGAATTGATGATTGCTATTTTTTTAGCTCTTGAACCTGCTTTGATTTGTTTTTCTCTACTTATGGCATCGCCAATTATTTGAAAAGCTTCATAATACACTAATTTATTGGCATTATATCGTGCAGAGAATGAGCCTTGGTATCTTTTAACTTGATGCTCTTTGATTCGTTTCGGTAAATTTGAAGTTACTCCTGTATAGAGAACGGTGTGGTTTTTATTTGTAATAATATAAATAAATCCGGGTTTCATAGGGGGCTAAGGTTTAGATTACTTCGTACTTCGTTCTCGCAATGACGAGTGCAACAATGACGTGAACTAATACAAGTTTAATCAAAATATTATATAAATACAATAGATTGCTTCGTCGTGCCTCCTCGCAATGACTTAATAAGACATAGTTTTATATGTTGTTTTTTGTACGTATTTTTGTCCCGCGAAAGGGATAACAGCGGCATCCTTTTATAGTTGACTGAGGTTCTCGAAGACAACTATAAAAGATACAGCGAATAGCCCGACCACAGGCTTGAAAAAACGTATTTTTTAACCAGATTGCTTGCCTGGGGTTTCGCCCAAAAAATCAAAAGAATGTCAGAAAGAAAAAAAGTAGCTTTTTATACGCTGGGTTGTAAACTGAATTTTTCGGAAACTTCTACTATTGCACGTAATTTACAAGACGAAGGTTTTGATCGTGTGGATTTTGAAGAAGTGGCAGATATGTATGTGATTAATACCTGTTCTGTGACTGAAAATGCCGATAAGCAGTTCAAGCAAGTGGTGCGAAAAGCGATGAAGTTGAACGACAAGGCTTTTGTGGCTGCGGTGGGTTGCTATGCGCAGTTGAAACCAGAAGAATTAGCAAATGTAGATGGAGTGGATTTGGTTTTGGGTGCGACAGAGAAATTCAAGTTGGCGGATTATGTAAACGATTTGTCTAAGAATGATTTTGGCGAAGTACATTCGTGCGAGATTGCCGAAGCGGATTTTTATGTTGGCAGTTATTCTATAGGCGATCGAACCCGTGCTTTTTTGAAAGTACAAGACGGTTGCGATTACAAATGTACCTATTGCACAATTCCTTTGGCAAGAGGTATTTCGCGAAGTGATGCCTTAGAAAATGTATTGCAAAATGCTAAAGAAATTTCGGAGCAAAACATCAAGGAAATTGTGTTGACCGGAGTGAATATTGGCGATTATGGCAAAGGCGAATTTGGGAATAAAAAACACGAACATACTTTTTTAGATTTGGTGCAAGCTTTGGACCAAGTAGAAGGCATTGAACGATTGCGAATTTCGTCAATCGAACCGAATTTATTGAAAAATGAAACGATCGATTTTGTGTCCAAAAGCAAGACTTTTGTACCTCATTTCCATATTCCATTGCAATCAGGAAGTAATGCGATTTTGAAGTTGATGAAACGCCGTTATTTGCGTGAAGTGTATACCGACAGAGTCAATCAAATCAAGGAAGTGATGCCTCACGCCTGTATTGGTGTGGATGTGATTGTAGGTTTTCCAGGTGAAACAGAAGAACATTTCTTAGAAACCTATCATTTCTTGAACGAAATGGATATTTCCTACTTGCACGTGTTTACGTATTCGGAGCGAGACAATACTGAAGCAGCGGAAATGGGCGGCGTTGTTCCTGCCAATGAGCGTGCTAAACGCAGTAAAATGCTTCGTGGATTATCGGTAAAAAAACGTCGTGCTTTTTATGAAAGTCAGTTGGGAACGGAAAGAACCGTTTTATTTGAAACTGAAAATAAAGAAGGCTATATTCACGGATTTACTGAAAATTATGTCAAAGTAAAAGCACCTTGGAATCCTGAATTAGCCAATACCTTACACAAAATTCAGTTGACACATATTGACGAAGACGGCAGTGTTCGTGTTCAGTTTGTGGAAACTTTAGCCTAACTATAATCAAAAGGCATCAGCCTTTCAAAACCCTTAATCTATTTTGAAATTAGCTACCTATACCAAAGAGTTTTCTTATAATATTAAATTAGCTTACCCTATTATTTTAGGAATGTTGGGCCATACCATTGTTGGAATTGTAGATAATATTATGGTTGGAAAATTAGGTCCAACCGAATTAGCGGCTGTATCACTAGGAAATAGTTTTGTTTTCATAGCTATGTCTTTGGGAATTGGTTTTTCAACTGCAATTACACCTTTGGTAGCCGAATCAGATGGAAGAAATGACGTCGCTGGTGGTCGTTCGGCATTTCATCACGGATTGTATTTATGTACAATTTTAGGTGTGGCTTTATTTACGTTAATTTTCTTTTCAAAACCACTGATTGCTTTCATGGGACAACCCGAAGCTGTTGTGGAAATGGCTAAACCCTATTTAGATATTGTAGGTTTTTCATTGATTCCTTTAATTATGTACCAAGCGTACAAACAATTTGCCGATGGTTTGAGTGAAACCAAATATTCAATGTGGGCAACTATTATTGGAAATTTAACCAATGTAGTTATCAACTATTTTTTAATTTACGGAATTTGGATTTTTCCAAAATGGGGTATCGTTGGGGCTGCAATTGGTACTATTGCTTCTCGTTTTGTGATGCTTGGATTTATGCATTATATGATGAACTTAAAACCGAAGTTTCATCCTTATTTTAAAGGATTTAGTTTAAAAGAAATCAAAAGAGAAGTGAATTTGAAGATTATAAAATTAGGAATGCCTTCTGCTATGCAAATGTTTTTTGAAGTGGCTTTATTTACTGGTGCCATTTGGCTATGTGGAATGATTGGCACTACAAGTCAAGCAGCAAATCAAATTGCGTTGAGTTTAGCTTCTCTTACTTTTATGTTTGCAATGGGATTAAATGTTACAGCAATGATTCGAGTAGGTAATCAAAAAGGACTTGGAGACTATCAAACACTTCGAAAAGTTGCATTGTCAATTTTTTTGTTAACCATACTAATTGAAATTGTGTTTGCCCTATTATTTGTGGTTTTGCATACAGTATTACCTTATATTTTTGTTGATTTATCCGACTTAAATAATTTAGCAGAGAATTTAGAAGTAATCGCAATTTCTTCTAATTTATTACTTGTTGCAGCTGTTTTTCAGATTTCTGATGGTCTGCAAGTTGTAGTTTTGGGAGCGCTTCGTGGTTTACAAGATGCAAAAATCCCTATGTATATTACATTTGTGGCCTATTGGGTTATTGGTTTCCCAATTTCAATCTATTTGGGTCTAGCAACCGAATTAAAAGCTGTTGGGGTTTGGATAGGACTTTTAGCTGGATTAACAGCGGCAGCTTTATTTTTGTATATTCGCTTTACGACAATTTCAAGACGATTAGTCAACGAGAATTAAATTTTAAATTATAATTACAATATGGAATTACCAAAATTTTTATTAGGTGATAATACCGACTTTCCAGATGATATTTTCATCATCCATTTAGATTACCCTCGATTCATCATTAATTTGAAAGACGATGAGGTGGAGTTTATGGAAGAAGCAGAAGACTTAGATGAAGCAGAACTGAATGCTGAAATGGAAGCTTTAATTGTTGAAGCCAACGAATTTTATGACCGAGAAATTGGTCGATATGAAGAATAAATTATTTTTTAAAATACTTTTCCAATAATAAGCTAGCGGCTGCAAAGGGTGAAATTTCATCATTTTGCACCGCTTTTTTTGTAGACTCTAGCTGTTGTTGAATTTCTGGATTGTTGTAAAAATTCGATTTCAATTGGTCGTTGATGGTTTCTAACATCCAAAACTGGTTCTGATTTTGACGCTTTTCAAAGAAATAAGAATTCGATTGAGTTAGGTTTAGGAATTCTGTTATAGTGTTCCAAACTTCAGGAATCCCTTCAGATGTGATGGCGCTACAAGTAGTTGTTTTGGGTGTCCAACCTGATTTTTTTGCAGGAAATAAATGCAAGGCTCGATTGAATTCGACTTTGGCAAATTGTGCTTTTTTGATATTGTCTCCGTCGGCTTTGTTGATCACAATCGCATCGGCCATTTCCATAATACCGCGTTTGATTCCTTGAAGTTCATCTCCAGCTCCAGCAATTTTTAGGAGTAAAAAGAAATCAACCATACTATGAACTGCAGTTTCACTTTGACCAACACCAACCGTTTCTATGATGATCGTGTCAAAACCTGCGGCTTCACATAATGTTATAGTTTCACGAGTTTTTCGCGCTACTCCTCCTAAGGTTTCTCCAGAGGCTGATGGACGAATAAAGGCGTTAGGATCTTTAACTAATTCTTCCATTCGGGTTTTATCTCCCAAAATACTTCCGTGACTAATGGTGCTACTTGGATCAACTGCCAAAACAGCAACTTTCTTACCAAGACTTGTTAAGTGTTTTCCAAAAGCTTCAATGAAGGTACTTTTTCCAACACCTGGAACTCCTGTAATACCAATTCGTACCGATTGATTCGCATGAGCCAAACAACTATTGATAATGGTATTGGCTTTTGCCAAATGAATCGGATTGATACTTTCAACCAAAGTAATCGCACGACTTAAAGCGGTAATGTTTCCAGCTAGAATTCCCTCAACGAGTTCCTCTGCTGAAGGTTGTACTTTTCGAGAAAGTTGGATATGTTCCACAGATTGACTACTGATGCTTTCGGGTTGCGAAATACCAGCTTTTTCTTTTAATGCCGAAGAATGTACTTTTTTAGAAGTCAATGCAAAAGGATTTGAAGAGTAAAAATACTAAAATATACTTGCGCCTACTTTACAATCGTAAATTTATTTTAGCATATTGTAGTAGCATAATGGTTTTAGCATCCGTAATTTTTCCAGAAGCAATCATTTGGTACGCTTCATTAAATGGATATTCGAGTACTTCGATATTCTCGTGTTCTTCGGCAAGTCCGCCACCTTCTGAAACTTTCATTTCGGGTTGGTATTCACCAATAAAAAAATGTAAAATTTCAGTAACTGCTCCAGGTGACATATAGGATTGAAATACTTTTTTTACTGACGAAAGTCGGTAACCCGTTTCTTCCTCTGTTTCTCGAATGATGCATTCAATCGGATTATCTTTGTCTAACATACCAGCGCAAGCCTCGATTAGCATCCCAGAGCTATTTCCATTTAAATAGGTTGGTAGTCTGAACTGTCTTGTTAAAACCACTGTTTTTTTAGCACTATTATACAACAAAATTACAGCTCCATTGCCACGGTCATATACTTCTCTAACTTGAGTTTCGGGAACGTCTGAGTCCTTGTTATAGTCAAACGTTACTTTGTTTAAGATATACCAATTATCAGAAAGTAACTCGGTTTTTTGAATTGTTATTTTTGGGTTTTTCATCTAGTTTAAGGTTGTGGATTTCTAGCTTTAAGAGCTAAGTTTTTATAAGTCGTTCCCCAATTGTTATTGTTGTTATTATTAGGAAGTCCATCTCGAGTCATTAATGCATCTTGATCGGACTCGTCTTTTTTCCAAACCCAAGCACAAACCGAAATTCCTTTGTCATAAATCAAGTTTAAAAACGGATCGGGATTCATTAAAACACCTGCATTCATGGGTGCTGTTTCACCTATAATAATTGGTAGCTTATTTTGATTCAATGCATTAAGTCTGTTATTAATTTTAGAAGGAGAATCTAGCAACCACTTTTCATAGGCGTGAATGTCAAAGAGAATATTGGATTTGCCTTCAAGAAATTCTTTACCTTTGTTTAGTAAAACGCTTTCATCTTGACCTTGTTCCGCACACGGTATTATCACAATATTATTATTTCCAGTTCCACGGATTATTGTAGTTAGCTCGTTCATATTTTGTAACCAAATTGCATCCGTATAACCATCAGCACGATCATATCTGTAAGGTTCGTTCCAAACTTCAATCCAAACATCATTTTGATCTTTAAAATGAAGCGCCCATAATCTCAGTTTGGATTTGTATTCTTCCCACCAATAAGTGTTTTTTGGAGATTTCCCAGTAAATAATGTAGCTGAATTTCCATCCCAACCAAAAGCACAAATCCAACTTATTTTATTTTGCTTTCTATTTTCATCAACTATATTTTGTAACGAATAAATGTATTTTCCATTGCTATCTTGAATTGGAGGTCCTGAAAGAGACGTTTCTTTGGTGTTGCCAATAAATTCTCTTGCAATGTCTAGATTCCAAGAATTCATATCGGCACTTCCGGCACTGAATACATGAAAAGTATTGGCACCAATGAGTTGGATGTTTTTGGAATTGTAGGTGATTTTAGCATTGGTTATTTGATAGCCTAAATTGCTATTACTTTCGCTTTCTTCTTTTTGGCATGAGCCAAAAAAGAAAAGTAAAACAAACGATTTGAGAATGAAATAGCGGTACATCACAAGAAATCAATTTAAAAAGTAAATGTATGCTTTTTATAAAAAAAAAACGCTCTGAATTTTCAGAGCGTTTTTAATTATTTATTTCAGTATCGTTTGTCTTCTGTCTGGTCCAACAGATACAATTTTAATAGGTACTTCAACTTCTTTTTCGATGAACTCAATGTACTCTTTTAATTCTTTTGGTAATTCATCGTAAGTAGTCATACCAGTTAAATCGGCTTCCCATCCTTTGAATTCTTTATAAATTGGTGTTACATTTTCTTCTTCAATGTTGTAAGGGAAATGACTGATTTTTTGTCCTTTGTAATTGTACTCAGTACATACTTTAAGGGTTTTAAATCCAGAAAGAACATCGCCTTTCATCATCATCAATTGAGTTACGCCGTTAACTTGAATTGCATATTTTAATGCAACTAAGTCCAACCAACCACAACGTCTTTGTCTTCCGGTTACTGAGCCAAACTCATTTCCAACTCTCGCCATTGTAGCCCCGTCTTCGTCAAAAAGTTCTGTTGGAAAAGGACCACTTCCTACACGAGTAACATAAGCTTTGAAAATTCCGTATACTTCTTTGATTTTGTTAGGAGCAATTCCTAAACCAGTACAAGCGCCTGCTGCAGTTGTATTAGATGAAGTTACAAATGGATAGGTTCCAAAGTCAACATCTAATAATGATCCTTGAGCACCTTCGCACAAGATTGATTTTCCTGCTTTTTGCGCTTGGTGTAAATATTCTTCACTATCAATGAAATCTAATTTTTTCAATTCTTCAATAGCTTCAAAGAACTCTTTTTCCATTTCAGCTAAGTTGTATTGAATAGCCACATCGTAGAATTTGATCATTTCTTCGTGTTTGTCAGCTAACGCACGGTATCTTTCTTTGAAATCAGCTAATTCAATGTCACCTACACGAATTCCGTTTCTACCGGTTTTATCCATATAGGTTGGACCAATTCCTTTTAAAGTAGAACCAATTTTGGCTTTACCTTTGGCTGTTTCAGAAGCAGCGTCTAATAAACGGTGCGTAGGTAAGATTAAATGCGCTTTTCTAGAAATTATCAATTTGCTTTTGATATCAATATTGAATTTTTCTAATCCTTCAATTTCTTTTTGAAAAACTACTGGGTCAATAACAACTCCGTTTCCAATGATGTTGATTGCAGTTTTATGAAAAATTCCAGAAGGAATGGTTCTAAGAACGTGTTTAATGCCGTCAAATTCTAATGTGTGTCCTGCATTTGGTCCTCCTTGAAAACGGGCAATGATATCGTATTTTGAAGTTAAAACATCGACAATTTTTCCTTTTCCTTCATCTCCCCATTGTAATCCTAGTAGTAAATCTATGGTCATTATATTGTATTTGTGTTGTTGTGTTTAGTATTATAATTTAATTTAATTATTTTTTTTGGTGGCATAGAAATACAAAGAATGATTTGAAATTTCAATATCGAAAATTTCTTCTATTGTTTTTTTTATGGTTTGAATTCGAGGATCGCAAAATTCAATTACTTCGCCAGTATCGGTCATGATTATATGGTCGTGCTGTTTGTCAAAATACGATTTTTCATAATGCGCTTGATTTTGACCAAATTGATGCTTTCTAACTAGAGCACAGTCCAAAAGTAATTCTATGGTATTGTAAAGCGTAGCCCTACTGACACGGTAGTTTTTATTTTTCATTTTGATGTATAGATTTTCTATATCAAAATGGTCTTCATTTTCATATATTTCTTGCAGGATTGCATAGCGCTCAGGTGTCTTGCGATGCCCGTTATTTTCAAGATACATTGTAAAAACGTTTTTTACAGTCTCTTGATTTTTGGAATTATTTGAAGCTATAAGTGTCATGGTTGCAAAGATAATTTATTTTGTAAGATCTGTCTAAATCAGTTGATAAGTTTGTCAATTGTTGAAAAATATTTTACGAAGTATAAATCCTAATTACTTTATCCACTCCTTCAATTTTTTTGATATTGAGTATTAATTTTTTTAGAATAGTGTTATTTTGAACAATTACGGTTACTTGGCCTTCAAAAATTCCAGCTTCAGTAGATAGCGATATACTTTGGATATTGACATGCATATTATTTGATATCACTTTAGTCAATTGGTTGGTCAAACCTAACGAGTCCATTCCTGTAATTTTAATGATAGCTTTGAATTCCTCTTGACTTGAGTCAATCCATTTGGCAATCATAATTCTGTAGGCATAGTTAGATTGTAAACCAATAGCATTTGGACAATCGCTTTTATGAATTTTAATACCTTCATTTACCGTAACAAAACCAAAAACTTCATCTCCTGGAATTGGGCTACAACAAGGTGAAAATTTATAATCTAATTTATCATGTTCTTTACCAAAAACTAATGTGTCATAATTAGTACTTATTACTGGCTTATTTACATCTTCATTGGAATGCGTGTTGTTAGATCTTTTGATTTTATTTTTAAAGAAACTTAAAAATTTATTGCTCTTTTGAGAGGCAAAATCTTTGAGTTGTTGATTTTCAATGGCGCCAATTCCTATTCTATAAAATAAGTCCAAACTAGTTTTGAGCTTGAAAAAATTAACTAATTCGTTAACAGTTTTTTCGTCTAAGTTTATTTTAAGGTGTTTCAGTTTTCTAGTCAACAACTCTTTTCCTTCTTCGCCAATTTTTTTAGTGTCCTCATTTAGGACATTTTTAATTTTTGTTTTAGCCCTTGCAGTGGTCACGTAATCTAGCCAATGAGAAGTTGGTTTTTGATTAGGAGAAGTAATCACTTCTACTTGGTCGCCACTTTTTAATTCGTAGTTTAAAGGTACAAGTTTTCCGTTGACACGTGTTCCGCGGGTACGAACACCAATCTCTGAATGTATTCCAAAAGCAAAGTCAAGAGAGGTGGCACCTTTGGGTAATGATTTAATGTCTCCTTTTGGAGTAAAAACAAAGATTTCTTGCGAATATAAATTCATTTTAAAATCTTCAACAAAATCTACCGCATTGGTTTCGGCATTTTCTAATGCCTCGCGTAGTAAATTTAGCCAAATATCTAATCCGCTTTCTTCTGTAGCTCCATTTTTGTATTTGTAATGCGCTGCATACCCTTTTTCGGCAATTTCATCCATGCGTTCGCTTCGAACTTGAATTTCTACCCAGCGGCCTTTTGGGCCCATGACGGTAATGTGTAAGGCTTCATAACCAGTTGATTTTGGTGACGAAATCCAATCACGCAAACGACTTGGACTCGGACGATAGTGGTCTGTAACAATAGAATATATTTTCCAAGCTAAAAATTTCTCGTCATGAGGATTCGATTTATAAACAATACGCAAAGCAAATTTGTCGAATACTTCGTCAAAACTAACTCCTTGTACTCTCATTTTTCTTCGTATAGAGTAAATGGATTTTGGCCTGCCTTTAATTACAGCTTCAACTCCTTCAGTTTCTAATGAAGCTTTTAAAACGTCAGAAATATTTTTTATGTAGTTGTCTTGTTCTTCTTTGGTTTCTTTTATTTTACTAACAATATCGTGGTATACAGCCGGCTCTGTATATTTTAATCCTAAATCCTCTAACTTTGTTTTGATATTATAAAGACCTAATCGGTGCGCCAAAGGAGCATAGATATATAAAGTCTCTGATGCGATCTTTGTTTGCTTGTCTTCTCGCATAGATCCCATAGTTTGCATATTATGCAAACGGTCAGCGAGTTTGATTAAAATTACTCGAACATCATCGTTGAGAGTTAAAATCATTTTTCGAAAATTCTCCGCTTGGATAGACGCATTTAAATCTTTTTGGACTAAAGATATTTTGGTCAACCCTTCCACCATTTGAGCTACTTTCGGATTGAATAGACGTTCGATATCTTCAACAGTAATGGGAGTATCTTCAACAACATCGTGCAATAAGGCTGCTGCAATAGAGGTAGCGCCTAAACCTATTTCTGAAGCCACAATTTTAGCCACCGCAATAGGATGGAAAATGTAAGCTTCTCCAGATTTTCTTCTTTGATCTTTGTGAGCGTCAACAGCCACGTCAAAAGCTTTCCGAATCAATTTCTTATCACTATCCGTTAGTGTTTGGTAACTAATTCGGAGTAATTCTTTGTATTCTTGGGCAATGGCCTTATTTTCTTTCTCAATATCTATTTCTGTCATAGTAGCCGCGGTTCAATTTCTAAAATTAGAAAATAACGACCAATTACACAAGTGAAATTTGAGAATAATTTTAAGAAAGAATTTAAAAACCTCTTTGTCTTTTGGCTTCAAAAATTAAAATAGCAGCAGCGACAGATACATTCATAGAATCAATTTCGCCTTGCATCGGAATGATAATATTTTTCTTGGCTGCGTCTCGCCATTCTTGGGATAATCCAGTCGCTTCTGTTCCAACAACTAATGCCGTTGGGGTAGTGTAGTTTTCTTTATGGTATTCGTTTGAGTTTTGTAATGTAGCGCAGTAAAAGTCAATTTTATTGTCTTTCAAAAAAGCGATGATTTCAGGAGTTGTTCCTGTGGCAATTTGATTAGTAAATAAACAACCTACACTTGAGCGCACAATATTAGGATTGTATAGATCGCTTTTGGGATTAGCAATAATCACTGCATCTAAATTTGCGGCGTCAGCGGTACGCAATAACGCACCAATATTTCCAGGTTTTTCAGGAGCTTCGGCAACTAAAATCAATGGATTTTCAGATAGTTTTAAATCGGTTAAAAGAGTAGATTTAGTTTTGGCAACGGCCAAAATTCCTTCGGTAGTGTCTCTGTAAGCCAGCTTTTGAAATACCTCTTTATTGATTTCTATTAATTCGGCTGTAGGAGCCATTTGTTGTGCTTCTTTTTCGGAACAAATCTCAGGTAAAAAAAGTACAGTTTCGATTTGGTAACCGCCTTTGATAGCAATACTTATTTCGCGTTGTCCTTCTATTAAGAAAGCCCCAGTTTGCTTACGTGCTTTTGCTTTTTCCTGCAATAACACCAATGATTTGATGAATGGATTTTGTAAAGAGCTAATTTGCTTCATTTTGAATTATGCTGTTTTTTGAACTACTTCAAAAATTTTAGCATCTTCACATTTCAACGTTTTAAATGGGAATTTAACTAATAATGCGTAATCGTGAGTTGACATTAATACTGTTTTTCCATTCTCATTAATTTTACGAAGTACTTCTAAAACTTCAGCACTAGTTTGTGGATCCAAGTTACCTGTTGGTTCATCGGCTAAAATTAATTCGGGGTCATTTAATAAGGCTCTTGCAATAGCTACACGTTGTTGTTCTCCGCCTGAAAGTTGGTGCGGCATTTTAGTAGCAAAATCTTTCATTCCCACTTTATCTAATACTTCATCAATTTTTTGAAGCATTTCAGGAGTATCTGTCCAACCTGTTGCTTTCAAAACAAAAAGCATATTGTCTTTTACAGAACGATCAGGTAATAATTTAAAATCTTGAAAAACAATTCCGATTTTTCTTCTCAAAAAAGGGATATCATCTTCTTTTAAAGTAGCCAAATCAAAATCTACAATATGTCCTGCACCTTCTTTAAGTTCCAAATCGGCATACAAAGTCTTCAATAAACTACTTTTCCCTGAGCCGGTTTTGCCAATTACATAAATGAATTCGCCTTGCTTTACTTCAAGGTTTACATCAGATAAAATGACTCTTCCTTCTTGATATATTGTTGCGTTTCTTAAAGATAAAATGGATTGTGACATAATTTGCATTTGTTTAAGTGGTAAAAGTAATTATCAATTGCCAAATTTCAAGTATCAAACCCTAATTTTTTTTATTTTTTTGTTAAAACATTTGTTCATAATAAAAACGGATAGCTGTTCGTTATAAAGGGTATAAAACGATACATTTGAATTTTAAACAAAAATCACAATGCGTATACTTTCTGGGATTTTATTCACCCTATTTTTTTGTGGAACTTTTTCGGTTTCAGCTCAAAAGTCATCCATATACAATTCCAATTTAAAAGAGTATGAAACTGCGGTTTCTCTTTTCAATGCGGGGCAATTTGGGAATGCTAAATTGGTGTTTGATCGTTTAAATTCCGGTTCACTCCATCCAGAGTTACAATCTGATTTAATGTATTACACGGCAATATGTGCGATTCGCGAACGCCAACCCAATGCAGGTGTTTTGATGGAGCGATTTATAAATAATTATCCAACGAGTACCAAGAAAAATACGTCTTATTTAGAAATTGGGCATTTTTATTTTCAACAAGAGAATTATGAAAAAGCATTGACTTGGTACGATCAAGTAGATGAAATGTATTTGGCCGCTAGCGAAAGCGAGAAATACAATTTTCAAAAAGCATATAGTTTTTTTATTACCAAGAACAAAAAAGAGGCTACGACTTATTTTAATAAAGTTGTAGAAAGTGAAAATTACGGATCGCAAGCCAAATATTATTTGGGTTTTATGGCTTATGAAGGTGATGATTATAAACAAGCTACCAAGTATTTTGATGCAGTATCCAATGAGGGAAAATACAAGGAACGCATGTCCTATTACCAATCGGATATGAATTTTAAATCAGGAAACTTTCAAAAGGCTATTGATTTAGGAGTTGCAGCACTACCAAAATCTTCTGTTGAAGAACAATCAGAACTGAATAAGATTATTGGCGAAAGCTATTTTAATTTAAAAGATTATGCCAAAGCAATCGACTATTTAAAGTTGTATGAGGGTAAAAATGGAAAATGGACGAATACTGATTTTTATCAATTGGGATTTGCATACTATCAGCAAAAAGAGTTTCAGAACGCAGTATCTCAGTTTAACAAAATTATTGACGGTAAAGATTTTATTGCGCAAAACGGCTTTTACCATTTAGGACAAAGTTATTTGAGTTTAAATAAGAAACAAGAAGCGCTAAATGCTTTTAAAAATGCTTCTGAAATGGATTTTGATAATTTATTAAAAGAAGAATCGAGTTTGAATTATGCGAAATTGAGTTACGAAATTGGAAATTCGTATGAGAGTGTTCCTAAAATTTTACTTTCTTATTTAGAACAGTTTCCTCAAAGTTCAAGCGCATCTTCCATCCGAAAATTGCTAGTTGATTCTTATATTTCTTCAAAAAACTACAAAGGAGCGTTGCTTATTTTGGAAAAAAATGAGAGTCAAGAGAATAAATTGGCCTATCAAAAAGTTCTTTTCTACAGTGGATTGCAATCTTTTACAGATGGAGAGTATCAACTAGCTTTACAACAGTTTGAAAAAGCGATTGGTCAACAAAAAGATGCTTTTATAACTGCTAGAGCTACGTTTTGGAAAGGAGAAACTCAATTTGTATTAGATGATTTTAAAAATGCCTTGTTGTCATTCAAACAGTTTCTTACTTATAGCGAAGCAACAACAACTCCTGAGTTCAGCAATTGCAATTACAATATTGCTTATGCGTATTTTAAAATGAAAGAGTACGATCAGTCAGGAAATTATTTTCAAAAACAAATTGAAAAAGGCACAGACAAAGTGCGTTTGAATGATGCCTATTTACGCCTTGCTGATTGCCGCTTTGTAACATCCAAATACGGTTCGGCTATGGAGGCTTATGCCAAAGTAATTGAGCAAAAAAGTGTGGATGCGGATTATGCGCTTTATCAACGAAGTTTGTCTTTTGGTTTCATTGGAAAAAATGATAAAAAAATCGAAAGTCTAGTTTCGTTTTTAGAGCAGTATCCAAAATCAGAATACCGCGATGATGCTTTATTTGAATTAGGGAATACGTATGTCACTTTAAACAAAGATGATCAAGCAATAAAAACTTATGACCAATTAATCGTAGAATATGGAAACGGTTCGTTTGTTTCAAAATCAATATTAAGACAAGGTCTAGTGTATTACAATGCAGAGAAAGATGAAAAGGCACTGGCGAAATTCAAAAAGGTAGTAGCTGATTTTCCAAAATCTTCCGAAGCATTAGAGGCGGTATCAACTGCCCGTTTGATTTATGTAGAAAATGGAAAAGTAGATGAATATGCTGCTTGGGTAAGAACATTAGATTTTGTAGCTGTAACTGATGCCGATTTGGATAATGATACCTACGAGTCTGCAGAAAAGCAATACCAACAAAGTAATACTTCTGAAGCGATTAGTGGTTTCGCTTCTTATTTAACTGTTTTTCCAAAAGGAATTCATGCTTTACAAGCGCACTTTTATTTGGGGCAATTGCGTTATGCAACTGGTTTAGAGGAAAAAGCAGCAACTAATTATGACTATGTTATTGCAGAGCCTCGTAATGAATTTACTGAGCCTTCATTGGTTCGTTTGGCTCAAATTGTATTGAAATCAAAGGAGGTTGATAAGGCAATAGTAGTTTTAACTCGAATTGAGAACGAAGCGGATTTGCTATCCAACAAAACATTTGCGCAAGCAAATTTGATGAAATTGTATTACGATAAAAAAGACTATGCTAATGCTGTTGTGTATGCAGAAAAAGTGTTGGATAATCCTAAAATTGAAGTTGATGTAAAAAATGATGCGCAAATTGTAGTGGCTCGATCCGCAATGGAGACTGGTGATGAAGCCAAAGCTAAGGCAGGTTATGAAAAATTGATTTCATCTCAAGGAGAGTTAGGAGCAGAGGCCTTGTATTATGAGGCTTATTTCAAAAATAAAGCAGCTAACTATGAAGAATCGAATGCATCAGTGCAACAATTAGCAAAAAATTATTCTGATTATAAATGGTATGGTGCCAAAGGTTTGTTGTTAATGGCATCCAATTTTTATGCTTTGAAGGACAGTTACCAGGCTACATTCATATTGGAAACCATTATTAAAAATTTTTCTGAATATCCTGAAATTGTGTCTAAAGCGCAAGCAGATTTAGATACTATTAAAGTAGAGGAGTCAAAAACAAATTCATCTATAATTAAAGAATAGCTATTTCATTATATAATACCCACTCATTATGATAAAAATTTTTCAAAATACAGTCTTTTATTCTTTTGCTTTATTATTTGTTCAATTTGGCGTAGCACAGAAAAAAAACGAAAAAATAAGAACTGAAGAAGTTAATGTGGTAAAATCATATACTCCAACAATTTCTGATGCTTTTAAAATTAAAGAGACACCTGCTTTGAATGACGAAGTTAACTCGGCTAAAGAGACTGTGAAATATAGTATTTTTTCTTTTCCAGTGGCATCTACTTTTACTCCTTCAAAAGGAGGTGCTGAAAGTGTTGAGAAAGAAGAATTAGGACGTTTTTATAAAAGTTATGCTACATTGGGAGCTGGTAATTATGGAACCATAAATGCCGAGTTATTTGTTACTCAAGATTTAAATTCAGAGGAATATGTGGCGGGTATGTTTCGCCATTTGTCTTCTCAAGGCGGAATTAAAGGTGTGGATTTAGATAATGCATTTTATGATACTTCTTTGGATCTAACTTATGGAGCAGAGGCTAAAGAGTTGTCTTGGAATGTGAATTTAGGGTACCAAAATCAAATCTATAATTGGTATGGATTACCAACGGCTTTTATGAATTTGATTTCCCCTACAACAAAGACTAGTTTGATTAACTCGATTGATCCTAGACAGGTTTATAATACGATTGCTTTGGATTCCAAAATAGAGTTTAACGAAAGTATTTTGGAAGCAGCAAGCTTCAGGTTTGCTCATTTTTCAGATGCTTTTGGTTCATCAGAAAATCGATTCTATGCCAAACCCTCATTTAAGTTCAACGCTTTTGGCAAAGAAATCAAGTTAAATGCTATCGTAGATTATTTAGGCGGTCAGTTGGATGAAAATTATACAAAAACCAATTTGAATCCTATTGAATATCGTTTCACCAATTTCGGAATTTCTCCTAGTTATGAATTAGAGAAAGACGATTGGACTATGCGTTTGGGTGTGGGAATGTATTATAGTTTAGGCGGAAAAAGCAGTACAAATAAGATGTACTTCTATCCGCAAGTTTCAGCCTCACACAAAGTAGTGGGAGATTTAATGATTTTTTATGCTGGAGCAGAAGGGGGCTTGGATCAAAACTCGTATTTGAATTTTGTAGATCAAAATCCGTTTCTATCGCCAACTTCTATTATAAGTCCAACAGACAGAAAATATGATGTTTTTGCCGGTTTAAAAGGTAAATTGGCAGCTACAATTAGCTACAATATTAGAGGTTCATACAGCAATGAAAATAATAAAGCCTTGTTTAAAAGCAATGATTTCTCTGCTGAATTGACTAACCAGCCGTATGCTTTTGGAAACTCACTTCAAGTTGTTTTTGATCGAGTTAAAACAGCTCGCCTTTTTGGAGAAATAAAAGCAGATCTGTCTGAGGCTTTGCGTTTTGGAGCCAATGGGACAATCGCTTTTTACAATACAGAATCACAAGAAGAGGCGTGGAATTTACCGGCGATACAATTGAATGCGAATGTAGATTATACTATTAATTCCAAATGGTATGCTGGGGCAGATGTATTTTTTGTAGGTTCACGAAAAGATTTACAAATTAATAGAGATATCGCTTATATTCAAATTTACCCGCCAGTTTATAATAACGCTCCAACTACCTTAAAATCGTTTGTGGATTTGAATGCTCATTTAAGTTACAAACACAGCGAGCGATTGACTGGTTTTTTGAAAGCCAATAATATTGCCAATCAGATGTATGAAAGATGGTTGAATTTTCCTGTTCAAGGTTTTCAATTGGTAGTGGGAGCGAATTATAAATTTGATTTTTAATGCTATTGAATTTTGAGCACTTTTAAAGAAAAAACGCACCACTATTATTTGCAATTAGTTCAAGATCGAATCGATGTCTTTCGGGATATGATTTCGGCTTTGACTGAAGATTCTAAAAACGATGCCAAAGGTTCGGCAGGCGATAAGCATGAAACGGCTTTGTCGATGATGCATATCGAACAAGAAAAACTAAACCACAAACTGAGCGAGGTCTTAACTCAAAAAGCCATTTTAGATAAAATCGATCCTTTAAAAGTGTTGGACACGATTGCTTTAGGAAGCTTGGTTAAAGCAAACGGAATTTTTCTGTACTTAAGCACTGCTTTGCCAAAAGTAAGTATCGAGGGAATTAACGTCATTGCTTTGTCGCCACAATCGCCACTTGGCGCTAAGTTGATGGGAAATCAAGTTGGGTTTGCTTTTGAGATTAATGGCACCCGCTATTGTATTGAAAGTGTTGAATAAAAACGTTAAGCTCAAAATTACTACCAACGCAGAACCTTCACTTGTAAGGAAAAATAATTATATTTGAAAACAATAAAGAAGCCAACTAGCGCCAATCTTCCCTATATTGGGTGTATATGCGAAAGTTTGTTTCGCATATATACAAGTTATGCCTCACCCTAAAAGACGACCGTGCTAAAAATAAAATGACGACAGAAAGAAAAAATAATTATATTTGCCAAATAATGTCAATACTAAATTATGTCAACAATCTTTGGAAATAGAATAAAGACTCTTCGAGAGGAGAAACAAATCCCTCAACGACAGTTGGCTGCTGCTTTAGAAATAGACACAGCAACATACTGTAAGATTGAAAAAGGCGACAGACGGGCAAAGAGAGAACAAGTAACTATTCTTTCAGAATTGCTTGAAGTTGATTCAAAAGAGTTAATTCGTTTATGGTCGGCAGACAAAGTTTATGACATTATTGCCGAAGAAGAAGAAGCAACGCAAATTTTAAATGTAGTTGCAGAAAGCATTGTCGAATATAAACGAAAAACTGCGAAAATATGAAACCACTCGTAAAATACAGAGGAGGGAAATCTAAAGAAATTCCCCATTTGATTAAACATATTCCGCAGTTTAGCGGGAAATATATTGAGCCATTTTTTGGAGGAGGTGCGTTATTCTTTCATTTAGAACCCAAGAAAGCAATCATTAACGATATTAACTCAAAACTAATTTCATTTTATTTAGGTGTAAAAGACAATTTTGAACTTCTCAAAACTGAATTATCAGAAATCGAAAAAGTTTATGCAACAAATCGCAAAAAGTTTGAAGAGTTGAAAAGCAAAACACCAAATGAACGTGTAGATGACGAAAACGAACCTCTTTATTACCAAATCAGAGATATGTTCAACGATTTGACAGAAAAAAGGTATTCAGAAGCTTTGCTATATTTCTTCATCAACAAAACAGCATATTCGGGAATGATTCGCTATAACTCAAAAGGAGAATTTAATGTACCATATGGAAGATATGCTAACTTAAACACTTCTTTGGTTACTAAAGCACATAACAACCTACTTAATAAAACAGAAATTTACAATCTTGATTATTCAGAAATATTTAGAATGGCAGATAAAGATGATTTTATGTTTTTAGACCCACCGTATGATTGTGTTTTTTCAGATTATGGTAATGTTGAACACAAAGACGGATTTAATGAAAGAAATCACATTGAGTTAGCCAATCAGTATAAGCAACTTAAATGTAAGGCACTTATGGTTATTGGAAGAACACCATTAACAGAAAAGTTATATGGTGAAATGATTGTTGACGAATATGAAAAATCTTATGCAGTGAATATTAGAAATAGATTTAAATCAGAAGCAAGCCATATTTTGATTTCAAATTACGGTAACGTTGCTAAAAAACATTTCCCACAACTAGAATTTGAAAAAGAATTAGCACTATAATAAATTATGGCAAGAATAGACAGTAAAGTAATTTTCGTTACAACATCACCACGAACACCTGCTAAAATGATTCCTGAAATTGAGTTATTGAACACTCATTTTGCAGGACAAAAATGGAATACAAAAACGCAACTTGCATTTATGGAGCTATTGAAAGAAGAAAACTTCTTTAATGGCGAAGGTGCAAACGACCCTGCATTTAGTGCAAGAGACAGAATAAATCGAGCACCGAAATCACTAGGTTTTGTTGTGCTTTCGCCAGTTATCAGTTTAACTCCAGCGGGTTTAGAATTAGTAAATTCAAGACGAAAAGATGAAATATTTTTACGACAATTGCTAAAGTTTCAAGTACCGTCACCTTTTCACAAGCCTTCTGCTAATTCTGCTGATTTTTGGGTAAGACCTTATCTTGAACTTTTTAGATTAGTTCGTCATTTCGGTTCTTTGAAGTTTGACGAAGTAATGATTTTTGGATTACAATTAGTTGACTACCGAGAATTTGAAACAATTGTTGAAAAAATCAATCAATTCAGAATAGCAAAAGCACAAAACGAAGTAAATTACAAAAAATTTCGTGCTGAATATTTAGAAGCTGAACTACAACAAATTTATAGTGCCGATATTGCTTCTGGAAAAACCAAAACAAGACAAACAAATGACGATTCAATTTCAAAATTCTTAAAAACTAAAGCAAGTAATATGCGAGATTATGCAGATGCTTGCGTTCGTTATTTGAGAGCAACAGGCTTGGTAAACATTTCACACATTGGAAAATCTATTTCAATTGTTCCTGAAAAAATTCAGGAAGTAGATTATTTCTTGGAACATACAAACAGAGAACCACATTTTATTGACAACGAAAAACAATATGTTGCTTATCTTGGTAATGCAGAAACACCAGCACTTCTAACCGACAACAGAGAATTACTTGAACAAAAAATAAAGACAGAATTTCCGAAAATCAAAATTGAAGAAACAGCAACTTTACAACAGCTTAAAGACATTTTTGCTGACGAATTAGAGAAACGAAAAGAGCAAATTATTACCGAACAAGTTATGGCAATCAAAGATTATCGCTTGTTTGACGACATCAATTCGACATTTGACCAAATACTTGCCAATTCACTATACGACAACCCTTTAATGTTGGAATGGAATACTTGGCGAGCAATGACAATGCTTGACGGAGGAAACATAAAGGCAAATCTGAAATTTGACGACTTCGGAAATCCAATGTCAACCGCACAAGGAAATATGGCAGATATTGTTTGTGATTATGAAGATTTTGGCTTAACTGTTGAAGTTACAATGCAAGGTGGACAAAGACAATATGAAACAGAAGGCGAACCAGTTACAAGACATCTTGCAAAAGTGAAACGGGAAACAAATAAACCTGCTTATTGTTTGTTCATAGCACCAAACATAAACGAGGCTTGTGTTGCTCATTTTTACGCTTTACACAAAATGAACATCAGTTACTACGGTGGGACTTCTACAATCGTTCCTCTGCCATTAACAGTATTTTTAAAAATGGTTGAGGATTCGCACAAAGCAAGTTATGTTCCCGAACCAAGACACGTTCAACGATTTTTTGAGCGTTCAAACGAATTGGCAAACTCAACAGACAATGAAAAAGAGTGGTATAACGGAATAACACAAGAAGCATTAAATTGGCTGACAGAATAAAGGGCGAAGGCATAACAGCACCTACACGCAAGTGGTGGTTAAGTGCTTCTATGACAGTTTAGTGCAAGGTTCAAGTTTTGTACTTCTAATAAAGTTCAGTGCTAAAAATCCCCACCTGCGTGTAGCTGTAAACCGTTAAACAAGGATAAACAGATTATTTCAATAAATAGTTAATTGACTATCCATTTACATATTTTAACTTCAAGTTTACAATTCCTTTATTTTTAATTACATTTTAAATATAAAAACTAATTTTAAGTTTTTATTTGTAAGTTAATTTTAAGTTTATGTTTTTCAATCGTAACTTTTAACTCATCTTTGCCGTATCAAAATAACACAAAGTAAATTGTAAGATTATGTGCGGAATATTAGCCATCATAGGAAAAGGAAAAGATGAACAATTAGTGAGAGAACTTTCAAAAAGAATGACCCATCGTGGTCCAGATGAAAGTGATATTCATATAACAGAGAATGGACATATTTTAAGTCACGAGCGTTTGTCAATTATTGACTTGCATTCAGGGCGCCAACCGATTCAAGGAACTTCAACCGCTTGGATGGTACATAATGGAGAAGTGTACAATCACCAAGCATTGCGTGACGGAGTTTTGAAAGGACATACTTTCAGAACTAAATCCGATTCAGAGGTAATTGTGCATTTGTACGAAGAATTTGGTTATGATTTTTGTCAAATGTTGGACGGAGATTGGGCATTTGTTGTAGTTGACGGAGATGATTTTATTGCAGGTAGAGATCCAATGGGAGTTAAGCCATTGTATTACGGTTTAGACGACAGGGGAAGAATCTATTTTGCTTCTGAAATGAAACCTATTGCTGACCAATGTAAAACATTTTCGACTTTTCCTCCAGGGCATTATTACACTCCAAATACTGGTTTTGTAAAGTACTACCAACCTGTTTATGAAGATTACACTAAAGCAGATCAAGATTTAGATTTGGAATTGATTAGAGAAACCTTGACTGAGGCTACTCGTAAACGTTTGATGAGTGATGTGCCAATTGGGGTGTTGCTTTCAGGAGGTTTAGATTCGTCTTTGACGTCTTCAATTGCGTCACGATTATTGAAAGAAAGTGGTAAAAAATTACATTCCTTCTCAATTGGTTTGGATGCAGATGCGCCAGATGCTAAAGCTGCTAAAAAAGTAGCAGAGTTTTTAGGAACAGAACACCACGAAGTACACTTTACGATTGAGCAAGGTATCGAAATCTTAGATAAATTGATTTGGCATTTGGAAACCTATGATGTGACTTCTATTCGTGCGAGTACGCCTATGTATTTCTTGTCTAAAGCCATTACCGATATGGGAATTAAAGTGGTGCTTTCAGGAGAAGGTGCTGATGAGATTTTTGGAGGGTATTTGTATTTTAGAAATGCGCCAACGGTGGAAGATTTCCAAAAAGAAACCATTGAAAGAGTGCAGAAATTATTCACTGCCGACTTGTTAAGAGCAGATAAATCAACTATGGCTCACGGTTTAGAGGCGAGAGTTCCGTTCTTAGACAAAGCATTCTTAGATATGGCTGTTCGTATCAAACCGGAAGAAAAAATGCCGAAAACGTATGATGGAAAAGAAAAATACATTTTAAGAAAAGCATTTGATACTCCAGACAATCCGTATTTGCCAGATGAGGTATTGTGGAGACAGAAAGAGCAGTTCTCGGATGGTGTTGGGTACAACTGGATTGATCAATTGATTGAGTATTGCTCTTCTCAAGTAACTGACGAGCAATTAGCTGGAGCTGAAGCTGAGTTTCCTTATAACACGCCTACGACAAAAGAAGCCTATTTCTACAGATCCATTTTTCATAAATACTATCCACAAGTAAGCGCAGCACAAACCGTTAGAAAATGGATTCCAAAATGGCAAGAAAATCAAGATCCGAGTGGTAGAGCCAATGCAGCCCATGTTCAAGCAGATGTTGCAATAGCATTGTAATTTTAGATTAGTTTTATTAATGTTGGAAAAAGACGTTTCGCTTCATAGAAACGTCTTTTTTTGTCAAAAAATATAAACAAATGTTGATAACTTAACATTTATAAAAGGGATTTTCTTTCTCAAATACCCCCTGTTTTTATATATTTGCTCGTTATACAATTTTACATTTTAGAATAAAAATATGAGTGAGGAAATTAACAAGAATAATTATTCAGCGGATAGTATTCAGGCATTAGAAGGAATGGAGCACGTAAGAATGCGTCCTTCAATGTATATTGGAGATGTAGGAGTGCGAGGGTTGCATCATTTAGTGTATGAAGTAGTAGATAACTCTATTGATGAAGCAATGGGAGGTCATTGTGATACCATTAGTGTTGCTATCAATGAAGATGGATCGATTTCTGTTGAAGATAATGGTCGAGGTATTCCGGTAGGAATTCATAAAAAAGAAGGTGTTTCCGCTTTAGAGGTTGTAATGACTAAAATTGGAGCTGGAGGAAAATTTGATAAAGATTCGTATAAAGTTTCTGGAGGTTTACACGGTGTTGGTGTTTCTTGTGTGAATGCTTTGTCATCTCATTTAAGAGCAACGGTTCATAGTAGTGATGGAAAAATCTACGAGCAAGAATACGAACGTGGTAAAGCGTTATATCCAGTAAAACAAATTGGAGAAACTACTAAAAGAGGAACAATTGT
Organism: Flavobacterium ammonificans; assembly: GCF_020886115.1. Taxonomy (NCBI): domain Bacteria; kingdom Pseudomonadati; phylum Bacteroidota; class Flavobacteriia; order Flavobacteriales; family Flavobacteriaceae; genus Flavobacterium; species Flavobacterium ammonificans. Next base: position 2,371,400 of record NZ_AP025185.1, on the reverse strand, counting down.
TACTTTTTATCCAGACCCAACTATTTTTACTCAAACTACAGAGTATTCGTATGAGACATTGTCTGCGCGTATGCGTGAATTGTCTTTCTTGAATAAAGGAATAAAAATCACTTTTACAGATAAAAGAGAAGTAGATAAAGACGGAAACTTCCTTTCAGAAGTGTTCCATTCTACTGAAGGATTGAAAGAATATATTCGTTATTTAGATGGGAACCGTGAGCCAATTATTGCGCACGTAATTTCTATGGATCACGAAAAAGGTGAAATTCCTGTTGAGGTAGCCTTGATTTACAATACAAGTTATTCTGAGAATATCTTTTCATATGTAAATAACATTAATACACACGAGGGAGGAACTCATTTACAAGGTTTTAGAAGTGGTTTGACAAGAACGCTTAAGAAATATGCCGATGCTTCTGGGATGTTGGATAAATTAAAATTCGAAATTGCTGGTGATGACTTCCGTGAGGGACTTACCGCTATTATTTCGGTTAAAGTATCAGAGCCTCAGTTCGAAGGACAAACCAAAACTAAGTTAGGGAATAGAGAGGTAGTTTCTCCGGTGAGTCAAGCTGTTGGAGAAATGTTAGAGAATTATTTGGAAGAAAATCCAAATGATGCTCGTATCATTATTCAGAAAGTAATTTTGGCTGCCCAAGCCCGTCACGCTGCTAAAAAAGCACGTGAGATGGTACAACGTAAAACCGTTATGGGTGGCGGCGGATTGCCAGGAAAATTATCAGATTGTTCTGAACAAGATCCAGAAAAATGTGAAGTATACCTTGTCGAGGGAGATTCGGCAGGTGGAACTGCAAAACAGGGTCGTGACCGAAATTTTCAAGCGATTTTGCCTTTACGTGGTAAGATTTTGAACGTGGAAAAAGCAATGCACCACAAAGTTTTTGAAAGCGAAGAGATTCGAAATATCTTCACGGCTCTTGGGGTAACTGTTGGTACAGCGGAAGATAGTAAAGCATTGAATATTGAAAAATTACGTTACCACAAAGTGATTATTATGTGTGATGCCGATGTCGATGGAAGTCACATTGCTACCTTAATATTAACGTTCTTTTTCCGTTTCATGAGAGAATTGATTGAAAGAGGTCACGTATATATTGCTGCGCCTCCTTTGTACTTGGTGAAGAAAGGAAACAAAAAAGAGTATGCTTGGACAGAAGATCAACGTGATTTAGCTAACGAAAGAATGGGAGGTAGTGCTGCTATTCAACGTTATAAAGGTCTTGGAGAGATGAATGCAGAGCAATTGTGGGAAACTACAATGGATCCGAGTTTTAGAACTTTACGTCAAGTTACCATTGACAATATGGTGGAAGCCGATAGAGTTTTCTCTATGTTGATGGGAGATGAGGTACCGCCAAGAAGAGAATTTATTGAGAAAAATGCGGTGTACGCTAAAATTGATGCGTAACAAACCATATTGAAAAACAGTTATTATATAATTATTAAATAAAAAAAAATGAAAGTTACAATTGTAGGAGCAGGAAATGTAGGAGCAACCTGTGCTGACGTAATCTCGTATAGAGGTATTGCAAGTGAAGTAGTATTATTAGATATTAAAGAAGGTTTTGCTGAAGGTAAGGCTATGGATATTATGCAATGTGCTACTAATACAGGATTTAATACTAAAGTAACCGGAGTAACAAATGATTACTCTAAAACTGCAAATAGCGACGTTGTTGTTATTACTTCTGGAATTCCAAGAAAACCAGGGATGACTCGTGAAGAATTAATAGGTATTAATGCAGGAATTGTAAAAACAGTTGCTGAAAATGTATTGGTTCATTCTCCAAATACAATTGTAGTGGTAGTTTCTAATCCTATGGATACAATGACTTATTTAGCATTGAAATCAACTGGTTTGCCAAAAAACAGAATAATCGGTATGGGAGGCGCTTTAGATAGCTCTCGTTTTAGATATTATTTATCTCAAGCTTTAGACAAACCATCAAACGATGTTTCGGCAATGGTTATTGGTGGTCACGGTGATACTACTATGATTCCGTTGACTCGTTTAGCTTCTTATAACGGTATTCCAGTTTCTGAATTTCTTTCTCAAGAAGAATTAGATAAAGTGGCTGCATCTACTATGGTAGGAGGTGCTACTTTGACTGGTCTTTTGGGAACTTCAGCTTGGTATGCTCCAGGTGCTTCAGTGGCTTATTTAGTAGATAGTATTTTGAATGATCAAAAGAAAATGATCGCTTGTTCTGTTTTCTTAGAAGGGGAATATGGACAAAATGATATTTGTATTGGAGTTCCTTGTATTATCGGTAAAAATGGTGTGGAAGAAATTTTAGACATCACTTTAAATGATTCAGAGAAAGCTTTATTTGCTAAAAGTGCAGATGCAGTAAGAAATATGAATGCTGATTTAAAATCAGTTTTAGCATAAAATTGTAATATAATTTAAAAAGACTGCGTTTTTGCAGTCTTTTTTTTGAGATTAATTGACAAATAAATTGGTTAATCTTAACCTTAAATTATATATTTGCTCGGTTTAAAAAAATGATTACTTAGATTTGGAGTGATATATTCTCTTTGATTTAAGTTTTAATCGTTGTATTACAGCGATTTAAGGAAAAATAAATATAAAAGATTAATTAATTTTTAGTAATAATGCAGAATAAAGGCCTCATTAAATTTTTCGCAATTCTATTTGCATTGGTAAGTATTTACCAACTTTCTTTCACTTTCATAGCTAACTCAGTAGCTAGCGATGCTAAAGCTTTTGCAGGTGGAAATCCTGAAAAAGAGTTAAAATATTTGGATTCGATTGGTAAAGAAAAAGTATTAAATCTTGGATTTTCTGATTTTACTTATAACGAAGTAAAAGATAAGCAAATCAATAAAGGTCTTGACTTAGAAGGAGGAATCAACGTGATTCTTCAAGTTTCTGTTAAAGACATTTTGAAAGGTTTATCTAATTATTCTAAAAACCCAGTTTTCAATAAATCGTTAGATGATGCTACGGCTAATCAAAAAGGGAACCAAACCTATATTGATGCTTTTTTTGAAGCTTTTGAAGCTAACTCAAATGGAACCGTAAAATTAGCTTCTCCTGATATTTTTGCTAACAGAAATTTACAAGGTGAAGGTGGAGTAGATTTCCAAATGACGGATGCTCAAGTAAAAAAGGTAATCAAAAGAAAAGTTGATGAATCTGTTGAAAGTGCTTTTGGAGTATTAAGAAAACGTATAGACAAATTCGGAGTAACACAACCTAATATTCAAAAGTTAGGAGAGTCTGGAAGAATCTTAGTTGAATTGCCAGGTGCTAAAGATGTTGATAGAATTAAAAAATTATTACAAAGTACTGCTCAATTAGAGTTTTGGGAAACCTATAAAATTGAAGAAATTGGAAACTTTTTAATGGCTGCAAATGAGTCATTGAAGAAAACCGAAATCAACAAAACGGCTCCTCAAAAAGTGGTTAAGGATTCATTAAGTGCTTTATTGGCTGATACTAAAGATGCTGATGCTACTAAAAAAGGAAACAATCCTTTATTAGATAAAATTATTGCACAAGGTGGTGGACCAGTTTTAGGATTATTTGCTCCAAAAGATACCGCTACTGTTGGTGAGTATTTAAGAAGAGCTGATATTAGAATTTTATTAGCAGGTGACCAACGTTATGCTAAATTTGTTTGGGGAAAACCAACTAAAATTAAAGATGCAAAATCAAAAGAAATCGATGCGGTTGAATTGTATGCTCTAAAAGGAAATAGAGATAACATTGCTGCAATGAGTGGTGGTGTAGTAACTGATGCAAGTGATACTTTTGACCAACTTGGAAAACCAGCTGTTTCTATGCAAATGAATGGTAAAGGAGCAAAAGCTTGGGAAGAATTAACAGGTAGAGCTTACACTCAAAAAAGCAATATTGCTATTGTTTTGGATAACGTTGTATATTCTGCTCCAGGAGTTTCTAGCGGACCAATTGCTGGTGGAAGATCAGAAATCTCTGGTGATTTTGATGTTACTGAAACAAAAGATTTAGCTAATGTTTTAAAAGCAGGTAAATTACCAGCTTCTGCAGACATCATTCAATCTGAAGTGGTTGGACCATCTTTAGGACAAGCAGCTATTGATGCGGGTACAACATCCTCTATTGTTGGATTTTTATTAGTTTGCTTTTGGATGGTGTTTTATTACGGTAGAGCAGGTTGGTATGCTAATTTAGCTTTGTTCTTAAACTTGTTATTCTTATTCGGAATTATGGCTAGTTTTGGTTTTGTTTTGACCTTGCCAGGTATTGCGGGTATTGTTTTAACATTAGGTACTGCGGTTGATGCAAACATCATCATTTACGAAAGAGCCAAAGAAGAATTGCGAGAAGGAAAATCATTAACGGATACAGTAATTGCTTCTTATGGATGGAAAGGTGCTATGAGATCAATCATTGATGCTAACGTTACTCACATTTTAACTGGAGCGATCTTATTTATTTTTGGAACAGGATTGATTAAAGGTTTTGCCTTAACTTTATTAATTGGTATTGTAACTTCATTATTTACTTCGATTTTTATTGCTAGAATTTTCATCGACAGAAATGTGAGTACTGTAAATAACTTAACATTTTCAACGTCTATCACAAAAAATTGGTTCACCAATTTTAACTTTGACTACATACGTATTAAGAAAGTAACTTATGTTATTTCATCTATCGTTGTTATTGTAAGTTTAATTTCAATTTTCTTTGTGAATGGATTGGATCAAGGAACTGATTTTGTTGGAGGTAGAACATTCCAAGTTAAATTTGAAAAACCAATTGATGCTTCAGTAGTAGCAGAAGAATTATCAAAAGAGTTTGGAACAACAGTTGAGGCTAAGATTTTCGGATCTGATAATCAATTGAAATTGACTACCAAATATAAAATTACTGAAGAAGGTCTTGATGTAGATAAAGAAGTAAACGAGAAATTGTATGCTGGATTGAAAAAATACTATAATGGTATTACTTACGATCAATTCATTAATTCATACGATGGAAAAAAAGTAGGAGTTTTACAAGCTTCTAAGGTAGGTGCTTCTATTTCTGAAGATATCAAAACAAATTCGTATTGGGCTGTAATTGGTGCAATGGCAGTTATATTCTTGTACTTAATGATCTCTTTCCGTAAGTGGCAGTATTCATTAGGAGCAATTGCTGCAGTAGCGCACGACGTAATTTTTGTTTTAGGAATTTACTCTTTATGTTATAAGTTTATGCCTTTCCATATGGAAATGGACCAACATTTTATTGCAGCTATTCTTACTGTAATTGGGTACTCTATGAATGATACTGTAATTGTATTTGATAGAATTAGAGAGTTTATTTTAGGTAAACGTAAAGGTACTTTTGAAGAAATCGTAAATGCTTCTATTAACACTACTTTATCTAGAACATTAAATACTTCATTATTAATGATTATTGTATTATTGACGATGTTCATATTTGGAGGAGAATCAATTAGAGGATTTATCTTTGCGATGTTAATAGGTATTTTTGTTGGAACTTATTCTTCACTATTTATTGCAACTCCTGTTTTAGTTGATACAATTTCTAGAGAAGAGAAAAACCAAATTGAAAAAAATCATAAAGGAGCATAAATAATTGTTCTATAAATTATAAGGGGGATTCGACAAATGTTGAATCCCCTTTTTTTATCAATTTAATTTGGAATGCAAAAATTGATTATTTTTGATAAAACTAATTCTCAAAAAATGAAAAAAGTATTTATATCTATGTTAGTATCTTCGACAATTGTATCAGTTAGTCAAGCTCAAATAAATTATCCTCAAACAAAGAAAACTGATAAAGTTGATTCCTATTTTGAAACTAAAGTATCCGACCCTTATCGTTGGTTAGAAGACGATCGCTCTCTTGAAACGGCTGATTGGGTAAAAGCCCAAAATCAAGTGACATTTGGATATCTTGCCACTATTCCTTTTAGAGATGCTATTAAGCAACGTATGGAAAAATTATGGAATTATGAAAAGGTTTCAGCACCATTCAAAGAAGGAAAGTACACCTACTATTATAAAAATAATGGATTACAAAACCAGTCCGTTCTTTATCGAAAAGATGCTTCTGGTAACGAAGAACTGTTTTTAGATCCCAATACGTTTTCCAAAGATGCTACAACTTCTTTGGCTGACATTAGTTTTTCGAAAGACGGTTCGCTTTGTGCCTATTCCATTTCTGAGGCAGGAAGTGATTGGAGAAAAGTGATTTTCATTAATGCAGAAACTAAGCAAAGCATTGGCGACAAATTAATCGATGTGAAGTTCAGTGGTTTATCTTGGAAAGCGAATGAAGGTGTTTATTATTCTAGTTACGATAAACCGAAAGGAAGTGAATTGTCAGCAAAGACTGACCGACATAAATTGTATTTTCATAAATTAGGAACCAACCAATCAGAAGATATATTAGTTTTTGGCGACAAAGAGAAAAGACGCTATGTTGGAGGTACTGTTTCAGAAGATAATCATTATTTGTTTATTTCAGCTGCCAATTCCACTTCAGGAAATGAATTATATCTAAAAGATCTAACTCAACCCAATAGCGAAATTAAATCGATCCATTCTGGTTTTGAGTATGATGTAGACGTTTTGGATAGTAAAGGTTCAAAATTATTTATTGTAACCAATTATAAAGCCCCAAATAAGCGCGTTGTTACTGTTGATGTAGCTAATCCGTCTCCAGTCAATTGGAAAGATTGTATAGCCGAAACAGATCAAGTGTTATCTCCTTCAACGGGTGCGGGATTTATTTTTGCTAATTATATGAAAGATGCCGTTTCGGTAGTTAAACAATTTGATTACAATGGAAAATTAGTGCGCGAAATCCAATTGCCTGGATTGGGAACGGCTTCTGGGTTTAGCGGTAAGAGCGAGGACGAAGCATTGTATTTTTCGTTTACCAATTATGTGACTCCAAATACAACCTATAAATTTTTGCCTCTTGAAGGAAAGTCGTCGATTTATGTGCAACCAAAAGTGGATTTCATCAGTGAAAATTATATTTCTAAACAAGTGTTTTATACTTCAAAAGATGGAACAAAAGTACCTATGATTATTACCTACAAAAAGGGGACTGAGTTAACAGCCAAAAATCCAACTATTTTATACGCTTACGGAGGATTCAATGTGAGTTTAACTCCTTCTTTTAGTATAGCCAATGCGGTTTGGTTAGAAATGGGCGGAATCTATGCTGTAGCCAATTTAAGAGGCGGCGGAGAATACGGTAAAAAATGGCACGATGCAGGGACCAAAATGCAAAAGCAAAACGTTTTTGATGATTTCATTGCAGCTGCAGAATATTTAATTGCTGAAAAATACACATCATCTGACTATTTAGCGATTAAAGGGGGTTCTAACGGAGGTTTATTGGTTGGAGCTACAATGACGCAACGTCCAGATTTAATGAAGGTAGCATTACCCGCTGTTGGCGTAATGGATATGTTGCGTTACCATACTTTTACAGCTGGTGCTGGTTGGGCTTACGATTATGGAACTGCTGACGATTCTAAAGCGATGTTTGAGTATATCAAAGGCTATTCTCCAGTGCATAATGTGAAATCAGGAGTGAAGTATCCTGCAACATTGGTTACCACAGGAGATCACGATGATAGAGTAGTGCCAGCGCATAGTTTTAAATTTGCTGCAGAATTACAGGCTAAACAATCAGGTGTTAATCCAGTGTTAATCCGAATTGAAACCAATGCCGGTCACGGAGCCGGGAAACCGGTTTCAAAAACCATTGAAGAAGCGGCTGATTTGCAAGCCTTCACTTTGTATAATATGGGAGTGAAATCATTACCAATGAAATAAAAAGTAAACTTTATAATATTAAAAAAGGCTGTCCGTAATAATGGACAGCCTTTTTTGTATTAATTAAGTGCAGATTACAAATATATCTTACTCTTTAATTGATTTTGATGTAAAAATAAAATAGAAGCCAATCAAAATAAAAGGAATACTCAACCATTGTCCAGTTGATAAAAGACCTAAAGCACTTTCAAAACCTCCTTGACTTTCTTTAACGGATTCGACTACAATTCGAACAGAGAATAATAAGACCAAAAACAATCCGAATAGGTAACCTGATTTCTTGCGCGCTTCCGTTTTCCAATACAAGAAAAACAAAATAGCAAAGACAAAAATATAACAGAAGGCTTCGTACAATTGTGTTGGATGTTTAGCAGGAACTTGTTCTAAAAGTGTCGTAAATTTTGGGTCGGTTGCAATGGCTTTATACGCTTCGCTTGGGTCTGCAATTTGAGTAGCATTAACCGCATCTCTTGGACTAAAATAATCTCGGATGAATTTAATTCCAAAAGACGAAGACGTTGCTTCACCAATAATTTCTGAGTTAAAGAAGTTCCCGATTCGAACAAATATGGCTCCACTTGCTACAGGAACGACAATACGGTCTAAAATCCATAATTGTGGTTTTTGCAAAATGTTTTTGCTGTAAAAATACATCGCTAATATAATTCCGATAGCTGCGCCATGACTTGCTAAGCCTGTAAATCCAGTAAAATGAAAACTAGGCTCAAATCGAACAGGTAAAAAGATTTCTAATAAATTGTTTCTGAAGTATTCCCAGTCGTAAAACAAAACATGTCCTAAACGAGCGCCAGCCAATGTAGCCAGCACCATCCAAATGAATAATGAATCTAGTTTTTCAATTGTTTCTCCTTCGCGAACGAAAATATGTTTCATAATGTACCAGCCCAATCCAAAGGCAATTACGAACATTAAGCTGTAATAGCGAATCATGAAAAAGCCTAAATCAATTCCTTCCGATGGATTCCAAACAATGGCTAAAGTCTGTGTCATTTTGTGTATTTATTTAGTGTAAAAATAAAGTATTAATTGAATTTATAATTTGTGATGGCATTTTTTGGGAGGAACCGGATCATAACCACTTTTGCCCCAAGGATGGCAACTCAGAATGCGTTTAGTTCCTAAAAATAATCCGTAAACTAAACCGTGTGTTTTCAATGCTTCTAGCATATACGAAGAACATGTAGGTTCAAATCGGCAAGCAGCCGGCGTAAACGGAGAAATTGCCACTTGGTAAAAGCGCACCAACATCAAAAAAGGAAAAATGAGAATCTTAGATACCATATTATAATTTTGAATGAGTCGCAAAAACGGTAATTCTATTACAAGCTAAACGTAGTTCCTTCTTTACCGTCTTTCAATTGAATGCCTAAAGCCAACAATTGATCTCTAATTTGGTCAGACAAAGCAAAGTTTTTATTCTCTCTGGCTTGCTTACGCATTTCGATAAGCAAGTTTACTGTACCTTCTAATTTGTCGTTGTTTCCATCGCTTATTTTCTCGTCTTCTAAGCCTAGAACCTCAAAAACAAAACCGTTCATTGCGGTAGTAAATATTTTCAAATCTTCGGCAGTTAAGCTTTCTTTACCTTCTTTTAGTACATTCACAAAACGAACGCCTTCAAACAACTGCGCAATTAAAATAGGCGTGTTAAAATCATCGTTCATGGCATCATAGCACAATTGCTTCCACTCGGCAATATTCAATGTACTTTGAGCAGCTGCAGTAATCGATTCTAAACTACTCATCGCTTCCATCAAACGTTTGTATCCTTTTTCAGCTGCTACAATAGCATCATCAGAAAAATCCAAAATACTTCTGTAATGGGCTTGCAACATAAAGAAACGCGTCACTGAAGCTGAAAAAGCCTTGCTTAAAATCGTATTCTCACCAGTCAATATCTCTCTTGGCAAAATATTATTTCCAGTCGATTTTGCCATTTTTTTGCCATTCAGGGTCAACATATTGGCGTGAAGCCAATAATTTACAGGAGTTTGACCTGTACAAGCCTCATTTTGTGCAATTTCACATTCATGATGTGGAAATTTCAAATCCATTCCGCCACCGTGGATGTCAAAATGATTCCCCAAATACTTGGTACTCATGGCTGTACATTCCAGGTGCCAACCTGGAAAACCATCGCTCCAAGGCGAAGGCCAACGCATAATATGTTGTGGTTCGGCTTTTTTCCATAAAGCAAAATCTTGCGGATTTCGTTTATCCGATTGTCCATCTAAATCACGAGTGTTGGCTAACATTTCTTCAATATTTCTGCCACTCAAACGCCCGTAATGGTTTGTTTCGTTAAATTTTACTACATCAAAATACACCGATCCATTGGCTTCATAGCCAATTCCGGCATCGATTATTTTCTTGATGATTTCGATTTGTTCAATAATATGCCCCGTAGCCGTAGGTTCAATACTTGGCGGTAAGAAATTAAAAGCACTTAAAATTTCATGAAAATCCACGGTGTATCGTTGCACTACTTCCATCGGTTCCAATTGTTCCAAACGCGCTTTTTTGGCAATTTTATCTTCACCTTCATCCACATCGTCCACAATATGCCCTACATCGGTAATGTTGCGCACATAACGTACCTTGTAATCCAAATGTTGGAAATACCTAAAAATCACATCAAACGACATAAAAGTTCTCAAGTTTCCTAAATGCACATTACTGTACACCGTCGGGCCGCAAACATACATCCCAACATTTCCTTCATGAATAGGCGTAAAGACTTCTTTTTCTCCCGAAAGAGAATTGTATATTTTCAGTTGTTGACTTTTATATAATGGCATTTTTATTTTTTTAGGAGCTGTTTACTTCGTCAGTTCGCTTTGCTCGTGTCCTGCTATTCGCTGTATCTTTTTCTGTAGCCTTCGAGTGCCTCAGGCTACCTAAAAAAGGATGCCGCTATTATCAGGGCTAAGCGTTTACGCTACAATAGACTATTTAGAACTTCGTGTCTAATTTAATGTAATCTAAAAATTCTCTTTTCGTTTGGGCTTCTTTGAATTTACCTCCAAATTCAGAAGTTACAGTACTACTTTCAATATCACCAATTCCTCTTGAATTTACACACAAATGTTTAGCATCAATTACACAAGCTACATCTTCTGTTCCTAAGGCAATTTGCATTTCTTGAACAATTTGCATTGTTAAACGCTCTTGAACTTGAGGTCTTTTTGCATAATATTCTACAATTCGGTTCATTTTAGAAAGACCAATTACAGTTCCGTTTGAGATGTACGCAACGTGCGCTCTTCCAATGATAGGCAATAAATGGTGCTCACAAGTAGAATAGACAGTAATGTTTTTTTCTACTAGCATTTCACCATATTTGTAATTATTTTCAAACGTGGAAGCTTTAGGTTTTTTAGCTGGGTTCAGTCCGGCAAAAATCTCTTTTACAAACATTTTAGCCACTCGGTTAGGAGTACCTTTCATGCTGTCATCAGTCAAATCCATTCCTAAAGTAGTTAAGATGTTTTCAACGTCTTTTTTAATTCTTTCGATTTTTTCGTCGTCAGCAATTGCAAAAGCATCATCCCTTACTGGGTTTTTCGCATTGGTACTAATATGATTGTTTCCTATTTCGTCTTGAAATTCTTCGTTGTTTATCATTAAAGCTTCTGTTATGTATAGTATAAATTTTGAGCGGTAAAGATAATTAATAATATGCAAAAAAAGGAAGCCCTTTTCGGATTTAATCAAAAAGGAAAAAGCAACACTTTTTCAGTATTGCTTTAGTTTATATTTTATAGTGAATTAAGTTGTTTATTGTGCTTTTCTTCTCCCGTTATAAGCAGGAATCGCTTCTTTCAATACCGCTACGGCACGTATCAAATCTTCAGTTTTCAATACGTAAGCAATACGTACTTGATTTAATCCCATTCCAGGAGTAGAGTAGAATCCGCCAGCTGGGGCTACCATAACGGTTTCGCCATTCAAGTCATAACTTTCTAATAGCCATTGCGCAAAATCATCCGTATTGTCAACGGGTAATTCGGCAATGCAATAAAAAGCCGCTTTAGGAGTACTTACTTTTACCCCTTCAATTTTATTTAATTCGGATACAAGCGTATCTCTACGATCACGGTATTCTGAAATCACTTCATCAAAATAACTTTGCGGAGTGTCAATAGCAGCCTCGCAAGCAATTTGCGCAATTGTTGGCGGGCAAAGTCGCGCTTGTGCAAACTTCATAGCAGCTGCAATTACGTCTTTATTTTTGGTTACCATACAACCAATTCGAGCGCCACACATACTGTAACGTTTTGAAACCGAATCAATCATAATAACATTCTGTTCTACCCCTTTTAAATTCATTACTGAGTAATGGATATCGTCTCCGTATATAAATTCGCGGTAGACTTCATCAGCAATCAAGAACAAATCGTGTTTTTTTGCTAATTCACCTAATTGTAAAATTTCCGATTCCGAATACAAATAACCGGTTGGATTATTCGGATTACAAATCAAAATAGCTTTTGATTTTGACGTAATTAGTTTTTCAAAATCAGCAATAGAAGGCAATTCAAATCCCGTTTCAAATCCCGAATTAACTGGAACTACTTTAGCAGCAGATTCGGCAGCAAAAGCGCTGTAATTGGCATAAAATGGCTCAGGAATAATTAACTCGTCTTCAGGGTCCATTATACTTCCTAATGCAAATAATAAGGCTTCAGAACCACCAGTAGTGATTAAAATATCTTCGGTATTTACGTTTACGTTTTGGTTGGTATAGAATTGGGCTAATTTTTTTCGGTAACTTTCATAACCAGCAGAAGGACCGTATTCTATAATATCGAGTTGTATATTTTTGATAGCATTAATGGCTATTTCAGGACTTTTAATATCAGGTTGACCAATATTTAAATGATAGACTTTATGTCCTTTTTCTTTGGCTAAATCAGCAAAAGGAGCCAATTTTCGAATTGGCGACTCAGGCATGGAATTTCCTCGGGTGGATAGTTTCGGCATGTGTTAACTCTTGAATTGCAAATTTGCACTTTTTTTCTGTAATTTCTGTATATTATTCGTTGTAAATGCTCATAAAAATGGATAAAAATGTTACATTTTTAAGATATTATATGTGAAAAACAAATAAAACAAAACGCCTTTTGAAGTCAAAAGGCGTTTTCTAAATGAATAGGGTAGTATATTCTATTCTATAACTTCTCCTTTTATTTTTAAAGCAATCCTACCTCCTTCATAATTAGTAGCGTTTGATTCTACAGTTATTGTTTTACGGATAGGCCCTGTAGCCATATTGTATTTTACTTCAATTTTTCCTTTTTGTCCAGGAGCAATAGGTTGTGTGGGTTTTTGGGAAATAGTAAATCCAGAAGTGGAAAGAACGTCTATGATAACTAAAGGCGCATCACCTGTATTAGTGAATTGAAAACTACGAATTCCGGAATCGGTAGTTTTATTCACTTTACCATAATCAATAGTATTGTCTTTGGCTGAAAATTCAATTTTAGCAGATTGTGAAAAGCTAATACTGCTAAACAAGGTGAATAAAAGGAGGGCGATAATTTTTTGCATCGTAATGTATTTAATTGTTTAGTAAAGTTAGTTTGTTTTATTTACACTACAAATTTTTATTTCGCTTTTTATAGTGTACTTAATTATTTACTTTTGTTGCTTGTTTGTCTCACAAAATGTAGGCAAAATAGAAAGCGTTATTTTTGAATTGGATATATAAGTCACAAACTTTAAATAAACGCTACATAACGATTAAACGAATTTACTATACAATGACAATTCCTGCACAATTCGACGCCAAAACCATTGAACAAAAGTGGTACGATTACTGGATGAAAAATAATTATTTTCATTCAGAACCTGACCACAGAACGCCTTATACGATTGTAATTCCACCACCTAATGTAACTGGAGTGTTGCACATGGGACATATGTTGAACAATACGATTCAAGATGTATTGATTCGTAGAGCGCGTTTGAAAGGGTTCAATGCGTGTTGGGTACCAGGAACAGATCATGCTTCTATTGCTACCGAAGCGAAAGTAGTTGCCAAACTAAAAGCCGAAGGAATCAATAAAAATGATTTGACTCGTGAAGAATTTTTAGCGCACGCTTGGGAGTGGACCGACAAATATGGTGGGGTGATTTTGGACCAATTGAAAAAATTGGGTGCTTCTTGTGATTGGGAACGCACTAAATTTACGATGGATCCCGATATGTCGGCATCTGTAATTCGTTCGTTTGTGGATTTATACAACAAAGGTTTGATTTATCGCGGTTACCGAATGGTAAACTGGGATCCAGAAGCTAAAACAACCTTGTCTGACGAGGAAGTAATTTATGAAGAACAACAAGGAAAGTTGTATTTCCTTAACTATAAAATTGAAGGGAGTAACGATTTCTTGACCGTGGCAACGACACGTCCGGAAACTATTTTTGGAGATTCAGCCATCTGTATTAATCCGAACGATGAACGTTTTGCTCATTTGAAAGGTAAAAAAGCAATTGTTCCAATTTGCGGTAGAGTAGTGCCAATTATTGAAGACGAATACGTAGATGTAGAATTTGGTACTGGTTGTTTGAAAGTGACACCTGCTCACGATATGAACGACAAGACCTTGGGCGAAAAACATAATTTAGAAATCATTGACATCTTTAATGAAGATGCGACTTTAAATAGCTTTGGTTTGCATTACCAAGGACAAGATCGTTTTGTGGTTCGTGAGGCAATTGCCAAAGAATTAGAAACGGTTGGTGCTTTAGCTAAAACCGAAATTCACTTAAATAAAGTAGGCACTTCAGAAAGAACTAAGGCAGTAATTGAGCCTCGTTTGTCAGACCAATGGTTCTTGAAAATGGAGGATTTGGTAAAACCAGCCATCAAATCCGTTTTGGAGGATAGCGAAATTAAATTGCACCCAAAACGTTTTGATAATACCTACGCGCATTGGCTGAACAACATTCGCGATTGGAATATATCCCGTCAATTGTGGTGGGGACAACAAATCCCAGCCTATTATTATGGTTACGGAAAAGAAGATTTTGTGGTTGCAGAATCGATTGAAGAGGCTTTGGTTTTAGCCAAACAAAGAACCAACAACCAACAACTGACAACTGATAACCTAACTCAAGACGTTGATGCTTTAGATACTTGGTTTTCTTCTTGGCTATGGCCAATGGCGGTTTTTGGAGGAATAATGGATCCTGAAAGTGAGGATTTTAACTACTATTATCCAACGAATGATTTGGTAACCGGACCGGATATTTTGTTTTTCTGGGTGGCGCGAATGATTATCGCAGGTTATGAATACACGGGTAAAAAACCATTTACAAATGTATATTTAACCGGTTTGGTTCGCGACAAACAACGACGTAAAATGTCTAAATCATTAGGAAATTCTCCTGATCCTTTAGATTTGATTGAAAAATTTGGTGCCGATGGTGTTCGTGTAGGCTTGTTGTTGAGTGCTTCGGCAGGAAACGACATTATGTTTGACGAAGAATTGTGTAACCAAGGAAAAGCCTTTACCAATAAAATTTGGAATGCGTTCAAACTGATTAAAGGTTGGGAAGTGTCAGATACAATTCCGCAACCCGAATCGTCTAAAGTAGCCATTGAATGGTATGAGGCGAAATTGCAACAAACCCTTTTAGATATTGAAGATAATTTTGAAAAATATAGAATTTCAGATGCTTTAATGGGTATTTATAAATTAGTTTGGGATGATTTCTGTTCTTGGTTTTTAGAAATGATTAAACCAGCATACCAACAACCAATTGACAGCATTACATTGGCGAAAGCCATTGAAATGTTGGAAAACAACTTGAAATTATTGCACCCGTTTATGCCTTTCTTAACTGAAGAAATTTGGCAGTTATTGGCTGAAAGAACTAAAGAAGAAGCGTTGATTGTTTCGACTTGGCCAACAATGAAACCATTTAATGCGAGTTTGATTACTGATTTTGATAACACTATCGAAGTGATTTCAGGTATCAGAACCATTCGTAAAGACAAGAATATTCCGTTCAAAGATACGATTGAGTTGAAGGTGGTGAATAACGATAAAGCTTCGACTTATTTTGATTCGGTTGTAAGTAAATTAGGTAACATAACGGCATTGGATTATGTGTCCGATAAAGTGGATGGTGCTTTGTCTTTCCGAGTGAAATCGAATGAATACTTTATTCCAATTACAGGAAATATCAATGTAGAAGAAGAAATTGCTAAATTGACTGAAGAGTTAAATTATACCAAAGGTTTCTTGAAATCTGTTCAAGGGAAATTATCGAATGGAAAATTTGTGGCAGGTGCTCCAGATAAAGTAATCGAAATGGAACGCAAGAAAGAAGCAGATGCTTTGGCAAAAATTGCAACGATTGAACAAAGTTTGGCAGGATTGAAATAATCTACAAATTCATAAAAAAATCCCGTTCCAAATTTAGAACGGGATTTTTTTTGAATTAAATATAAATTAACCCAATAAAAACAAGAAAAGTAAAGGGAAAATAATTCCAGCAACGGCTAATTTCCATCCGCGTTGTTTCCAACTGAACTTTCCGGCTTTGACCATAATAGTTCCTGTTAAGGCAATGATAATTAGACTTATTGCAAATATATCCGAATAGTAAATCCAAAAGTTAGAGGTATTCTTGTGTAACTTCATTGTTTGACTTATGATTGGTGTTTTCAAAAACGAAATAATTTCTCCTTTACCCGTTTTTAAGTCAATTTCTACGTCTTGGTTTTCAAAAGACATTCTGAATTCTCCTTTTTTAACCATTTGGCGTTTTAATTTTCCTTCGATGCCTAATTTTTTGGCTAATTCCTCAGCATATTTTTCATTTATTTCGCTTTTAGCAGGTAATTGTACTTCAATAGCTTTGGTTTCCAAAGTGTATTTTTCTGGATGCCATACATCACGGTGATTCATTAATAATCCAGAAAAGGCAAAGGATACAATCAATCCAATATAAAAATACCCTAAATCTCTGTGTAAGTCTCTCCAATTAATTTTTTTCATAAACACTATTTTTTTGTTTTGTATAGACGAAGCTATTCAAGAAAGGTTTAATTAAAATTTATATTTTAAATTAGTTATGATTTGGCGTGGAGCAATTGGATTCACACTGTAATTCTCATGAACAGTATAATTTAATTCATTGGTGATATTAGAAAGTTTACATAAAATGCTCCATTTTTTATGCGAATATCCAGCAGAAATATCTACAGTTGTATATCCTTGCAACGGAATGTCTCTGTCATTAATTGTCACTGCACCTGTAGTTGTATTTACCACATATTGATCGTTCCATCCCCCAAAACGCTCTCCAATATAGTTTCCTATTGCCCCTAAAGAAACCCCTTTTAGTTTTCCTGATGGAATGTTGTAAAAGAAACTTAAATTAGCTGTATTTGCAGGAGTTTTAACTAATCTGTCGCCTTCAATAAAACCACCGTTCACTTTATTGGTTTTAGAATAACGGCTGTCGTTATAGCTGTATCCAGCTGCAATATTTAATCCGTCTATTGGTTTTGCATTAATGTCAATTTCAATTCCTTTACTTTTGGTTTCTCCATTCAACACTTTGATGGTAGTGTCCGTATTTTGAGTAATACCATCGGCTTTGAACTCGGCGGTTTGTGACAAATTGCTGTTGGTAATTTGATACACTGTAACATTAGTACTCAAGATTCCATTCCAAAAATCTTTTTTAATTCCTATTTCATATTGATCAATAATCGATGCTTCAATAGGTTTTAAATCAGCTGTAGTGCCAGTATTTGGTGTAAACGAATTAGAATAGCTTGCAAATACTGACGAATTTTTATCAGGTTGATAGATGAATCCAATTTTTGGCGAAAACGCTTTGTCTTGTAGTCGAATCCCTTTTGTAATACTAACCGGATTTGTAGTTAATTTATATGTTGCAGCTTGTGCTTCTTGCCAAGACCAACGGATTCCTGCCAACATCTTGAATTTTTCGGTAAACGATATTAAATCTTGAGCATAAATTCCAAAACGGTTGGTTGTTGTAATTGCTTTTTGGGTATTGGCTGCATTGGGTTCAGCTGTAGTTTGATTATTTGGATTGAAAGTAAAAACATTAATGGTGTCATAATATACAGGTGAGAAAACAAAAGTATTTGCTGTAGCTACTGAATTTTCATAATCGATTCCCGAAAAGGTTTGGTGTTTAATTTTTCCAGTAGTAAAACAACCTTGCAGACTTAATTGCTCTCCCAAAATTTCTTCTAAGTTTTTATTTTGTCCTAATGGACGACTCCAAGTGCCGTTTGGATTGTTAATTTGAATACGTTCAGTTCCTTTCCATTCACGATCATAATTTTGGTAGGATGAATTGAAATTGAGTTTCCAATTTTTATTAAACGAATGATTCAAGAGGGCAGATGCACTAGCGGTTTTCGTATTTCCGTTTGACCATACCGCACCATAATACTTTCCTCTTGGTACATCATAAATTTGCTTTCCAATTATAATTGTACCAAAATCGGGAGTCCAATTATCATTCATAAAATCGCCTTGTAAGGTTATTTGCGTTTTAGGACTTAGATTCAATAAAAACGATGGGTTGATGTAATAGCGTTCTCTTTGTACTACCTCTCTAAAATTTTCCGAATTTTCATAAGAAGCATTCAATCGGTACGCAATCCATTTATTTAAAGGTCCGTAAAAATCAATTGAAGGCTTGTAAAACGAATAACTTCCTGATTGTATTGCCACTTCGCCCCCTTTTTTGAAGGATGGAGTTTTGGTAACCAAATTTAGAATTCCTCCAGGAGAAACATTACCGTATAATAAAGCCGAACCCCCTTTTAAAAATTCCACTTTGTCCAAAGAAGACACTTCGGGAATGGATCCTGCATTGTAGCGAAATCCATTTTTGAGCATATTATTTGCCGACATATCATAGCCTCTAGACCAAAAGGATTCTTGTGTTCCTCCACGAGCTGATCCTACATAGACACCGTTTGCGTTTTTTATTACTTCGCTCAATCGAATAGCTTGTTGTTGCATAATAACTTCATTGTCTATAGTTTGCATGCTTTGCGGAATATCCATTGGCTTTAAACCAGAACGAACAGTACTTATTTTTCTTTTATTCGGACTTTCTTTTATAACGATAATAATTTCTCTTAATGTCTCCATTTGTTCCTCTAAAGTAAAGGTAACTTTGGTAGTTTCATTCGCAAACACTTTAACATCTTGGGTTTGTTTTTTCAGGCCTTCAGCTTCTATGGTAATAGTGTGCAAACCAACCGGAAAATTTTCAAAATGAAACCTTCCTATAACATCTGTTTTGGAAATTGACGCTTTCTTACCCAATCGAATTGAAACACCGGAAAGTGGTAAGCCGTCTTTAGAAATTATGTTTCCTTCAATCGAACCTGTTTCTTGTGCATAGCTAACAAAACAAGTGAGCAGGGCGATAATAAAAATGTATATTTGTTTTTTCATAATTGTTTATTTAGATTAAATAAATATAATAATGCAAATATAAGAACGATATTTGAATTGTTAAAGTTTATTTAGATTAAATCTTAATAAAATAATATTTGGATTTTAAAGTGTTGTAAATAAGATATTTAAATTTAACTTTAATTTTTAATAACATAAAATTCACCGATACAATTATAGATATCAATAATTGATCTATTTTGTTTCTATAAGTTTTTACTATGATTATATAATAAATATCATTAGGCTTTTAGTAATTCAAATGAATAATAACACCAACTTTGAAATATCTAATCTTTAAATATTTACAATATGAAAAAAGTATTTTTACTAACAAGCTTATTTGTTGCCAGTATAAGTATGGCGCAAGAAGCTACTTGTCCAGTTACAGGTAAAACAGCCAGTAGTGCTAAAGAATCAGCTGCTTATGACAAGCACGGTTCAATGTCTGCTGCGCATGGGGCTCCTGCTGAAAAAGGAAGTGCACAAGTTAATAAAAACAAAGAATGGTGGCCTAATCAATTGAATTTAGACTTATTACGCCAAAATTCAAGTATGTCAAATCCAATGGGAGCTGACTTTGATTACAATAAAGAGTTCAAAAAACTAGATTATGCAGCATTGAAGAACGATTTGCGTAATTTAATGACAGATTCACAAGATTGGTGGCCTGCTGATTTTGGTCATTATGGCGGGTTGTTCATTCGTATGGCTTGGCATAGTGCAGGTACTTACCGTTCAGGAGACGGACGTGGAGGTTCTCGTGCAGGTCAACAACGTTTCGCGCCTTTAAACAGTTGGCCGGATAATGGCAACTTGGATAAAGCTCGTCGTTTGTTATGGCCAATCAAACAGAAATATGGAAACAAAATTTCTTGGGCGGATTTGATGATCTTAACAGGAAATGTAGCTTTAGAATCTATGGGATTCAAAACTTTTGGTTTTGCTGGAGGTAGAGCCGATGTTTGGGAACCAGAATCTAATGTGTATTGGGGATCTGAAACTAAATGGTTAGATGACAAGCGTTATTCTGAAGGAAGAAAGTTAGAATCTCCATTAGCAGCGGTGCAAATGGGACTGATTTATGTGAATCCAGAGGGACCTAATGGGAATCCTGATCCAGTTTTGGCAGCGAAAGATATTAGAGAAACATTCGGAAGAATGGGAATGAATGATGAAGAGACTGTTGCATTAATTGCTGGAGGACACACTTTAGGAAAAACACACGGTGCTGGTGACGCAAAACACGTTGGTAATGCACCAGAAGCTGGAACAATTGAAGAGCAAGGTTTTGGATGGAAGAGCGATTACAAATCGGGTAAAGGGACTGATGCTATCACTTCTGGTTTAGAAGTTACTTGGACATCAACTCCAGCGAAATGGAGTCATGATTACTTAACTTTTTTGTTTAAGTACGATTGGGAGTTGACTACAAGTCCTGCAGGAGCTAAGCAATGGATTGCTAAGACGAATGATAAAATTATTCCAGATGCATTTGATAAAAATAAAATGCACAAACCGTATATGTTAACAACGGATTTATCATTGCGATATGATCCAATTTATGAGAAAATTTCAAAACGTTTCTTAGAAGATCAAAATGCTTTTAATGATGCATTTGCACGTGCTTGGTTCAAATTGACTCACCGTGATATGGGACCTAAAACTACCTATTTAGGACCTGAAGCACCTACTGAAGATTTAATCTGGCAAGATCCAATTCCTGCTTTGAATCATGAAGTAGTAAATGATAAAGACATAAAAGCATTGAAAGCTGAGATTGCAAAATCAGGTTTGTCAATTAGTGAATTAGTATCTACTGCTTGGGCTTCAGCGTCAACTTACCGTGGATCGGATAGAAGAGGAGGAGCAAATGGAGCAAGAATTCGTTTAGAGCCACAAAAAAACTGGGCTGCTAACAACCCTAAACAATTGAATAAAGTGTTGCCAGTTCTTGAAAACATTCAGAAAAATTTCAATGCTAAAAATGCTACTAGAAAAATTTCAATGGCTGATTTAATTGTTCTTTCTGGTGTGTATGCTGTTGAAACGGCTGCTAAAAATGCAGGACATGCGGTAAATGTTCCTTTTACAGCTGGCAGAATGGATGCTACTCAAGAACAAACGGATGTAAAAGGAATGGCTGTTTTAGAGCCAACTGCTGATGGTTTCCGTAATTATTTGAAAACAAAATATACGGTAGCTACAGAAGCATTATTGGTAGATAAAGCTCAGTTATTAACGTTGACAGCTCCAGAAATGACTGTTTTAGTTGGTGGTTTGCGTGCGTTAAATGCTAATTATGACGGTTCTAAACACGGTGTTTTCACTACAGAAAAAGACAAGTTAACGAATGATTTCTTTACTAATCTTTTAGATATTAACACAGTTTGGACTGCAGTTAATGACGAAAAAGAAGTATTTGAAGGAAAAGATAGAACTTCGGGTGCAGCAAAATGGACTGCTACACGTGCTGACTTGATTTTTGGGTCTAATTCTGAGTTGAGAGCTTTAGCTGAAGTGTACGGAAGTAATGATGCTAAAGGAAAATTCGTAAATGATTTCGTAGCAGCATGGAATAAAGTAATGATGCTTGACTTTTTTACTGCTAAAAAATAAGCAAATAAAGATAGATTAGAAAAGCCGTTCCAATTATTGGGACGGCTTTTTGCATTTAGTTAGTTTAACTATATTAATTGCTTTTCGTCATTTTAAATTGTTCGGATACTATTTTTTTAGCTTGTTTTCCTGAAACGGAAATAGTAATTCCTGATTTTGAGTTGCGTTGGTATTTGATTTTTTGAGGATAATCATTTTGGAGGTTCTCAAAAATCAATTCATTCTCTGTTTCTGAAAGTAAAGGGAATAGAATGGGTTTGTCATTGTTTTGGCCTTTGATGGAGGTTTCATACACTAATTCGCCCTCTGTTTCTTTTAAAATAATATTTTCAAAATGTAATGTATCTTCTTCTTTGATGTAATAAGAAGTTGCAATCAAGGTACTATCGTTGGGTTGGCTCCAATTTTCAGCTATAATTCCTTCTTCGGATGTGTTTTTCCATTGACCTAAAAGCCATTGAGATGCTCTTATTTTTTCGTTTTTTGAGTTGTTAGTGCACGAAAATAGCAATAGGCATATTGATAAAAAAAGAAAGACTTGACGCATTTTGATAAATTTAAAAGGGTTGTTGAAACGAATACAATATTAAGGAAAAGATTTGAATTAGCCCAGATGATAGCGGCATCCTGTAGCGGCGGGGTTCGCCGATACAGATATAGCGTACAGCTGGAACTAGCTCCTAAAAAATCTGAAATTCAGAAATTAATTCTGCAATCTTTTTTGTATTTTTGCCGTCCAATAAAGGAAAAATAAGATGTTAGATAGACTTCAAATAGTAAAGCAACGTTTCGATGAGATTTCGGATTTGATTATTCAACCTGATGTAATTTCAGATCAGAAGCGTTATGTGCAATTGAATCAAGAATATAAAGGATTGAAAGCCTTGGCCGAGAAACGCGACGAGTATGTTTTGTTAATGGCTAATATTGATGAAGCCAACGAAATAATTTCGGATGGATCTGATGCTGAAATGGTAGAAATGGCCAAAATGCAATTAGACGAAGCTAAAGAGCGTTTGCCAGAACTAGAAGAAGAAATCAAATTCATGTTGATCCCTAAAGATCCTGAAGATGCTAAAAATGTAATGGTAGAGGTTCGTGCTGGAACTGGTGGAGACGAAGCGAGTATTTTTGCAGGAGATTTGTTCCGTATGTACACTAAATATTGTGAGGGTAGAGGCTGGAGAACATCGGTTGTAGATATGAACGAAGGAACTTCTGGTGGATTTAAAGAGGTTATTTTTGAAGTCACTGGAGAAGATGTATATGGAACTTTGAAGTTTGAAGCAGGAGTTCACCGTGTGCAACGTGTACCACAAACTGAAACACAAGGGCGTGTACACACATCGGCAGCAACAGTAATGGTGTTACCAGAAGCGGAAGAGTTTGATGTGCAAATTGATATGAATGATGTTCGTGTGGATTTCTTCTGTTCTTCAGGGCCTGGTGGTCAATCGGTAAATACGACTAAATCAGCCGTTCGTTTGACACACATTCCAACTGGATTGGTAGCACAATGTCAAGATCAGAAATCGCAACATAAAAATAAAGATAAGGCGTTAACGGTTTTACGCTCTCGTTTGTACGAAATGGAATTGGCTAAGAAACAAGAAGAAGATGCGTCTAAGCGTACTTCTCAAGTAAGTTCAGGTGACCGTTCAGCTAAAATTCGTACCTATAATTATGCGCAAGGTCGTGTAACGGATCACCGTATTGGGTTGACGTTATATGATTTGGGTAACATTATGAATGGCGATATTCAGAAAATTGTTGACGAATTGCAATTGGTAAACAATACTGAGAAACTGAAAGAAGCTAGCGAAGTTTTTTAGTCTTTTTGGTTTGCCACAGATTAAAGGATAAAGATAATTTTAAAATTATCTCTGATAATCAAAATAATAAATATTAAGTTTAGAATAAATCAAATGCCATACTAGAATTAAGTTTGGCATTTTTTTTTAAAACATATCGCGAACTTTGCGAAAAACTTTGCGAACTTTGCGTTTAAACACACAACAATGACAACACAACAATTAATTGATCAAATTCAACTCAAAAAATCATTCCTATGTGTAGGTTTGGATGTGGATTTGAATAAGATTCCGCAGCATTTATTAGAAACTGAAGATCCGATTTTTGAATTCAACAAAGCCATTATTGATGCGACTCATGATTTGGCAGTTTCGTATAAACCCAACACCGCTTTTTATGAAGCTTATGGAATTAAAGGTTGGTTGTCGTTAGAAAAAACAATTCGTTATATCAACGAAAACTACCCAGCTATTTTCACCATTGCCGATGCTAAAAGAGGCGATATTGGGAATACGTCTACGATGTATGCCAAAGCATTTTTTGAAGATTTGAATTTTGATTCGGTTACTGTGGCTCCCTATATGGGTAAAGATTCGGTAGAACCATTTTTAGCATTCGAAGACAAACATACAATTATGTTGGCCTTGACTTCTAACGAAGGAGCGTTTGATTTTCAAACGTTGAATGTGAATGGAACTGAATTGTACAAACAAGTTTTGGAAACATCCAAATCTTGGAAAAACAGTCACAATTTGATGTATGTTGTGGGTGCAACCAAAGCAGAATATTTTACAGAGATTAGAAAAATAGTTCCGGACAGTTTCTTGTTAGTTCCTGGAGTAGGAGCGCAAGGAGGAAGCCTATCTGAGGTTTGTAAATACGGAATGAATGCTAATGTGGGATTGTTGATTAATTCGTCGAGAGCGATTATTTATGCTTCAAATGGAATTGATTTTGCTGAAAAAGCAAGAGCTGAAGCCTTACAAATGCAGCAAGAAATGATGGCTATTTTGAGTTAAGCTATTTTTTTATTTCTATATTTACAAAAAAATAGATCCTTGATTAATTTTACCATTTACGAAAATAAAGATAGCGACCAATGGGTGACTTTTGTCCATGGGGCTGGTGGCAGTTCGTCTATATGGTTCAAACAAATTCGTGATTTTCAAAAAGAATATAATGTATTGTTGTTGGATTTACGTGGTCATGGAGCTTCTCAAACCAACTTGAAAAAGGCATTCAAACAAAAATATACTTTTTCGGCACTTGCCAATGACATTCTAGAAGTATTGGATCATTTACGAATACAGAAATCACATTTCGTAGGAATTTCATTGGGTACAATTTTAATTCGTCAATTGGCTGAAATGTACCCAGAACGCGTGCAAAGTATGATTATGGGTGGTGCTATTCTTAAAATGAATTTCCGTTCTCAAATTTTAATGTTTGTGGGAAATATTTTTAAGTATATATTACCTTATTTGGTATTGTATCGCTTTTTTGCTTTTGTGATAATGCCTAATAAAAATCACAAGCAATCTCGAATTCTGTTTATAAACGAAGCAAAAAAATTGTACCAAAAAGAATTCATTAAATGGTTCAAATTAACTGCCGAAATTAATCCGGTTTTGCGATGGTTTCGCCAAGTAGAATTGAATATCCCTACTTTGTATGTAATGGGAGAAGAAGATTATATGTTTTTACCTTCCGTGCGTAAAGTAGTGCAAAGTCATTACCGAAGTTCTCAACTATGTGTAATTCAGAATTCAGGACATGTTGTTAATGTAGAGCAACCTAATGTGTTTAATGCTAAAGTACTTTCCTTTATTAAGGTTAATCGATAAATAAAAAATGCCGATTACTCCCCAAAGTAATCGGCATTTAAAAAACTAACCAAAACCAATATAATAAATAACCAGTTTATTATATCAACAAAGATCATATAACATTGACTACTATTGTGTTAACTTTTTGTTATTTGTTTGTTGGTGTTTCGTTAAGTTTTTTAATTTCTTAATCGGATGTTACTCTCTTTTTTAGAATTAGTAATCAATGGTACTTTCTCTTTTAAAAATAGTGTAAATTGCAGTTCAAAATTTTCATATTGCTATACTGCTTTTTGAATTTTTTGGAAAGGTCTAATCTAAAACCTAAATTAAATAAGATGAAAAAAATCTATTTATTCCTTTTATTATGTTTGCTTAATGTGATTGTATCCCATGCTGCTGTGGTAGATACGCTTCAAATACCAAGTTTGGCAATGAATAAAACTTATAAAGCAGCAGTAGTTTTGCCTAATGTGTATGCTAAATCTAAAACCAATTTTCCGGTTCTCTATTTATTACATGGAGCGTATGGTCATTTTTCTGATTGGTTGTCCAAAACTCCAAATAAATCGTTAATTCAAAATTTATCAGATCAATATAATATTATTATAGTGATGCCCGAAGGTGAAACCTTTAGTTTTTATTTGGATAGTCCAGTAAATAAGGGGAGCCAGTTTGAAACATATATCACTCAAGAGGTAATTCAAAAAATTGATGCTAGCTACAGAACAATTAAAGATAAAAAAGGACGTGTAATTACGGGGCTTTCTATGGGAGGACATGGTGCTCTATCGCTTGCAACAAAGCATCCTGATTTATTTTGTGCCGCAGGAAGTATGAGTGGAGTTGCCGATATGAGTACGATGTTAAATAGAGAACCTAAAGACGGTATTTTAAAATTGATTGAACCTGTTTTTGGAATCAATCCTTCCCCTGATCTATTTAGTTCCAATGCTGTCTTAGGAATGGTAGATAAAATGAAAAACAACCAACTCCCTTTAATTTTAGATTGTGGTGTGGATGATTTTTTAATTGAAACCAACCGTGAATTACATCGCCGATTGGTGTATCAAAAAGTGCCTCACGATTATACGGAACGTCCAGGTGCACATACATGGGAATATTGGGAAAATGCATTGCCTTATCATGTTTTGTTTTTCGATAAAATTCTTAGAGGCAATCAACAATCTATTGTAAAATAAAAAAAAAAGACCTTTCACTGAAAGGTCTTTTTAATTTTATACAATCTTGTCTATTTTTAAATAGCCAATATGCTGAACATCTTCTGGTAAAGGAACTTCTGTTGGAGTTATTTTTAAAGAATAATGGTCTTTAAAAATGGGAGCTAAAATATCTGCTACATTATAAATTTCGTCTACATCAATTCCGTACTTATCGTCAATATGAGAGGTGGCACCTTCAAAACTATAGTGTTTGTAAAAAGTAGTTGCTTTGGCAACTTTTGAGGCTAACCCTAGACTTTCGGCAACTGCTAGTGTTTTATAATGGTATTCTTCAAATTCATTTTCTTTGTACCCTCCTAGATTTATAAAGAATAATTGGTCTTTAGTTGTTGATGCATTTTTAGGTTCGATAGTTATCGAAAAACCATCTACAGTTGTAACTTCGCGCCATGCATCGATATGAATTTTGCCTTTGGCTTCAGGCCAAAAAGATTTCATGTGCGGCACTAATTCTTTGAGAGAATTTCCTATACCGAAAAATATATCGTGTTGTTCTGTAAAACGGCCTTTGGGAGTACATCCCAGCATAACCATATATAATTTTAGTGCATTTGTCATAAAAACAAAAATAAGGTTTTTATAAGATTTTAAAAGACAGGAGTTTGAAAATTTAGCACAAAAAAAAGTGCCTTCTTTTGAAAGGCACTTTTTTAATATAATTGGAAATAGATTACAAAGCCGATTTAACAGTTTTGATAATTCTAGCAGCAATTTTGTATGGGTCTCCGTTTGAAGCCGGTCTTCTATCTTCTAACCAACCTTTCCAACCTTTTTGAACAGTGATTAATGGAATACGAATTGAAGCTCCTCTATCAGATACTCCGTATGAGAAATCGTGGATTGAAGCAGTTTCGTGTTTACCTGTTAAACGTAAGTCGTTGTAAGCACCATAAACAGCTATGTGTTCTTTGGTAACAGGACGGAAAGCCTCGCAGATTCTTTCATAAGTAGCTTGATCTCCACAAGTTCTTAAAACAGTATTGGAGAAGTTAGCGTGCATACCAGAACCATTCCAATCAGTGTCACCAAGAGGTTTTGGGTGGTATTCAATATAGTAACCGTATTTTTCTGTCAAACGATCTAATAAGTATCTAGCAACCCAAATTTCATCACCTGCCTTTTTAGCTCCTTTAGCAAACAATTGGAATTCCCATTGTCCACAAGCTACTTCTTGGTTAATTCCTTCGAAGTTAATTCCAGCAGCAATACATAAATCAGCATGCTCTTCAACTAATTTTCTTCCGTGAGTATTTTTTCCACCAACAGAACAGTAGTACATACCTTGTGGTGCAGGGTAACCTCCAACAGGGAATCCTAAAGGCAATAACGTTTTAGTATCCATGATGAAATATTCTTGTTCAAAACCAAACCAGAAATCGTCATCTTCGTCGTCGATAGTTGCTCTACCATTAGAAGGATGCGGCGTACCGTCAGCATACATAACTTCTGACATAACTAAATAGCCATTAACACGCGTTGGATCTGGATAAATAGCAACAGGAACTAAAAGACAATCTGAAGAACCACCTTCAGCTTGCTTGGTTGACGAACCGTCAAAAGACCAATTGCTTAGTTCAGCTAAAGTTCCTTGAAAATTCTCGTGTTCTTCAACTTTTGTTTTACTTCTTAAGTTCTGTGTTGGTTCGTATCCATCTAACCAAAGGTATTCTAATTTAATTTTTGCCATGATAATCTGATTTAAATGTGTTGTTCTAAAGTAGATGCAAATTTAATTATTTTTTTTAAGTGGTAAAAAAAAAGGGGGTGTTTTTTATTTTTTAAATATATACTTTTCACATAACCTCAATTTAGTGGGGGGTATATTTTAAAAAATATAATTTTATATGGCAATAAAATATAAATTCGCAATTGTATCACTTAAATTATATTATTATATTTGCTATGTAAGTGAAAAAGAATTCTCATTACTTAAAATTATAAACATGTCAACACTACGTTTTCAAGCGCTTAGAGAAGCATCTACTCGAAAGCCTTTCCAATTTGAAGAAGCTGAAAAAAAATCAGTAATTTTTGGTTCCAATGTATTTAATTCCAAAGCAATGAAGCAGTATTTAACTTCAGAAGCTTATAAAGCGGTGCAAGGAGCAATTCAACACGGCACTAAAATAGACAGAAAAATAGCTGATTATGTAGCTATGGGAATGAAAGAATGGGCTTTGTCTAAAGGAGTAACTCATTATACGCATTGGTTCCAACCTTTAACAGGGACTACTGCTGAAAAGCATGATGCTTTTTTTGAAACTTCATACGATGGAAGTGATCCTGTCGAAAAGTTTGGTGGTTCGCAATTGGTACAACAAGAACCAGATGCGTCTAGTTTTCCTAACGGCGGAATTAGAAATACTTTTGAAGCGAGAGGATATACCGCCTGGGATCCAACTTCACCAGCTTTTATTTTTGGAACTACGTTATGTATACCAACTGTTTTTATCTCTTACACGGGAGAAGCATTGGATTATAAAACACCTTTGTTACGAGCATTAACCGTTATGGATGATGCGGCCACTGAGGTGTGTAAGTATTTTGATAAGAATGTAAAAAAAGTTACTGCTACTTTAGGGTGGGAGCAAGAATATTTTTTAATTGATCGTTCTCTGGCTAAATCTCGCCCGGATTTGATGATGACAGGTAGAACTTTATTAGGACACACATCTGCTAAAGGTCAGCAATTGGATGACCACTATTTTGGATCTATTCCAACTCGTGCGTTAACTTATATGAGAGATTTGGAACAAGAATGTATGTTGCTTGGAATTCCAGTTAAAACACGTCATAATGAAGTGGCGCCAAACCAATTTGAATTGGCACCAATTTTTGAAGAAACTAATTTGGCTGTCGATCACAACTGTTTGTTAATGGATGTGATGGAAAAAGTAGCCGAACGTCATGATTTTAAAGTACTATTTCATGAAAAACCTTTTAAAGGCGTGAATGGCTCTGGAAAACATAACAACTGGTCATTGGCTACCGATACGGGTGTTAATTTATTGAGTCCAAGTAAAACTCCAATGAGTAATTTGCAGTTTTTAACTTTCTTTATCAATACTATTAAAGCGGTAAACGATAATGAATCATTACTAAGAGCTTCTATCGCTTCAGCAAGTAACGATCACAGACTTGGTGCTAATGAGGCTCCACCAGCAATTATTTCAGTATTTATTGGTGATTCTTTGACTAAAGTTTTAGCTGAGTTAGAAGGAGTTACTACAGGAAAATTATCTCCTGAAGAAAAAACTGATTTAAAATTGAATGTTGTGGGTAAAATTCCTGACTTAATGTTGGATAATACCGATAGAAATAGAACGTCACCATTTGCCTTTACTGGAAATAAGTTTGAATTTAGAGCGGTGGGATCGTCTGCTAATTGTTCCAATGCGATGACTACCTTAAATGCTATTGTAGCAAAACAATTGCGACAATTTAAAATTGAGGTAGATACCTTGATTGAGGAAAAAGGCATGAAAAAAGACGATGCTATTTTTAATGTATTAAGAGAATATATCAAACAGTCTAAGAAAATCTTGTTTGAGGGAGATGGATACAGTGAAGCTTGGGAAAAAGAAGCGGCTAAAAGAGGTTTGAGTAATTTCAAAACAACTCCAGAAGCCTTAAAAGCGAGAGCATCGAAGCAATCATTAGATTTATTTTCTGAATTAGGAATTATGAATCATATCGAAGTTGAGGCACGATACGAAATTGAATTGGAAGAGTATACTAAAAAAATCCAAATTGAGGGTCGAGTTTTAGGAGATATTGCTCGCAACCATGTGATTCCGACGGCTATTCGTTACCAAAATAATTTGATTGAGAATGTACGCGGATTGAAAGAAATTTTCGGGAAAGATTTCGAAAGTGTTTCGAAAGAACAAATCTCGATTATCAAACAAATTTCGGCGCATATCGAAGGAATCAATACTAAGGTAGAAGAGATGACCAACGAAAGAAAAAAAGCGAACCAGTTATCAGATGCTCAAGCTATGGCTGAAGCCTATTGTAATAAAGTTAAACCTTATTTTGATGTCATTAGAAACCATTGTGATAAGTTGGAATTATTAGTTGATAATGAATTATGGACATTGACTAAATACAGAGAGCTGTTGTTTACCAAATAATTATTTTCAGTACTATTTTAAGAAAAGCCGTTTCATTGAAGCGGCTTTTTTATGGAATGATAAATAGAAAAATTACACTCAATTTCTGCTTAGGCAAAAGCCAAAAAAATAATTATCTTTGCCCAAAATACATTTTGCCGAAAGGCAGACGACACACAACTAACTACATGAGTTCAGATACTTCAAAAAGATATGCACAACGCGGTGTTTCGGCATCCAAAGAAGATGTGCATAATGCAATTAAAAATATAGATAAAGGTTTGTTTCCTCAAGCTTTTTGTAAAATCGTTCCGGATTACTTAACCCAAGATGAAAATTACTGTTTGATTATGCACGCTGATGGAGCGGGTACTAAATCGTCTTTGGCTTATATGTATTGGAAAGAAACGGGCGATATTTCAGTTTGGAAAGGCATTGCGCAAGATGCGTTGATTATGAATATTGACGACTTGTTGTGTGTGGGAGCGACCGATAATATTTTACTTTCTTCTACTATTGGAAGAAATAAAAATCTAATTACTGCTGAGGTAATTTCGGCCATTATCAATGGAACAGAAGAATTGATCAAAGAATTGGATTCTTTTGGAGTTACAATTCATTCTACAGGTGGTGAAACGGCTGATGTAGGGGATTTAGTTCGAACTATTATTGTAGATTCAACAGTTACGGCAAGAATGCCAAGAGCCAAAGTAATTGACAATGCCAATATTCAAGCAGGTGATGTAATTGTAGGTTTAGCCTCTTTTGGACAAGCCACTTACGAGAAAAGTTACAATGGCGGAATGGGAAGTAATGGTTTGACTTCGGCACGTCACGATGTGTTTGGCAACTATTTGGCACAAAAATACCCAGAGAGTTTTGACGCTGCAGTTCCTAAAGAATTAATTTATTCAGGTCAAGTAAACTTAACTGACGCGGTGGAAAATTCACCAATTGATGCTGGTCAATTAGTGCTTTCGCCAACAAGAACCTATGCGCCAATTATCAAGAAAATTTTAGATAACTATTCTTCAAAAGAGATCCACGGAATGGTGCATTGCAGTGGTGGAGCGCAAACTAAAATTTTACATTTTGTAAATAATCTACACATAATAAAAGACAATTTGTTTCCGGTACCACCTTTGTTTCAATTGATTCAAGAGCAATCCAAAACAGATTGGAAAGAAATGTACCAAGTTTTCAACTGTGGTCACCGAATGGAATTGTATGTTCCAGAAGCAGTAGCTCAAGATATTATAGCGATTTCAAAATCGTTTAATGTAGATGCCCAAATTGTGGGTAGAGTGGAAGCTTCAGATACTAAAAAATTGACGATTTCTAGCGAATACGGTACTTTTGAGTACTAATCTTAGTTTCTCATTTCTAAACTAATAAAACACAAACTTTTAAACTATTTAAATGTACGAATTAGTATTTTGGCAATATCAGGAGGGATTTTACTTGAACCATCAATTGGTATACGAATCATTGGTAGAACAAGAAATGGTGGAGGGTTTAGAAGAACTTCCAGTAACTGTGATATTAAATCGTATTGGCAGTGTTTTTTCTAGTTGGGAAAAAGTAGACGATAATAGTTGGAAAAATCCAAATGGAAAAGGCGCTTTTCAGGTAAAGACAACTTCGCAAAGTATTCAGATTGACTGTTATGGAACCGAAGGAAAAACAATGGAATTATTAGCTGCTACGATGGAAGAATTCAAATGTCCATGTTACGATCCTCAAGTTCCGATTCGTTTTGACGAGATGAATGAATAGCCTTAATAAAGGTGTAAAAACAATATTTTAATTATGAAAATCAATCTAAAAAACGGAATCGATAAGTTGCTTTTTGGTATGAAACAAAAAGATGTGGAAGCAATTTATGGGAAACCTGACCGCAATTACAAAGACGAAGATGAGAATCAAATTTTGGTATACAATAAACTAAAATCACGTTTAACGTTCTACCAAGAGGAAGATTTTAAATTGGGATATATTGTAGCTTCTGGCGCTGATTTGGAATTATTTGGGAATACGATTATCGGTAAAAAGATATCTGAAGTTAAGAATGATTTGGTAGCAAAAAATATTACCAAATTCACTCAAGAAGAATTTGATACGTTTGAAAACTATTTCAACGAAGAAAATTGGATTATTTTTCAAACTGAATTTGAAGAAGTAGTTAAGTTTGAAATCGGAGCCATCATTAATGCGAAAGATGAGTTTGATTGGAAATTTGGAAAGCAATTTATATAAAATGCAATAAAAAAATCCTCAACATTGTTGAGGATTTTTTTATTACTAGATCAATTATTTTTTTGCAACAGGAGCTTTGTCTGTAATTTCCAATTCAAAAACTAAATTGGTATTGGGCGGAATGACACCTCCAGCACCTCTTTCGCCATATCCTAATTTAGAAGGAAGGAACAATAGTATTCTATCTCCTATATTCATCAAGCTTAATCCTTCTAAAAACCCAGGAATCATTCCATCTTTCTTACCTGCCTGAAAAGGAAAACCTTGGTAGCCATTTTGATCAGCGCGTGTTTGATTGAATTGTCCATAAGCTTTTGCTACGTCTTCGAAGTTAGTGTCAAATACAGTACCATCTTCAAAATACCCTGCATATTTAAAATAAATAGTACTTCCATCCACAGGCTTTACATCAGATCCTTTTTGTAAAAGAGCATATTGTAATCCTGAAGCTGTTGTTGTAGCTGTTGCTTTTGTAGCTGCTAAAAATGCAGCCTTTTCTTTGATAACTGGACCATATTTTTCCAGATAAACCCTTTTGTTTTCTGCTTGAATGGCAGCTTGTTTGGCTTTGTTTTCAGCGTCAATTGCGGCTTGTTTTTTAGCGTCTTCTGCTTTGTTGGCATAATAATCTGAGAAGATTTTAACAGCATTAAATTTAGTAGCCAAAATCCCTTTTCTAGCGATGGTTACTTTAAGTATAACGTCATTTTGTTCTATTTTGTTTACAACCTCCATACCTTGTGTAACATGACCAAAAACAGTGTGAACACCATCTAACCAAGGGGTGTCTTTATGTGTAATAAAAAACTGACTACCGTTAGAAGCGGGACCAGAATTGGCCATTGAAAGAATACCTCCTTTATCGTGTTTTAAATCAGTAAATTCATCTTTAAAAGCATAGCCAGGACCACCTGACCCATTGCCAGCAGGATCGCCCCCTTGAATCATGAAATCTTTAAGTACTCGGTGGAATTTCAACCCATCATAAAATGGTTTTCCTTTTAATTTTTCATTTGTTACAAAAGGATTTTTACCTTCTGCTAAGCTTATAAAATTTGCAACAGTAACTGGAGTTTTTTGGTATTCCAATTGGACAACTATAGTTCCTTTAGTAGTAACAATATTGGCAAAAATTCCAACTATTGATTTTGGTGCAGCTACTTGAGAAATAGCTGGTTTTTTAGTTGGTAGTCCTTTTTTAAATTTTTGTGCTTGCACACTGATGATTCCTAATAATAAGAATGCTATTAATTTTAATTTCATTTCTTTATAATTTAATTATTGTGCTTTTACTAACTCAATTTCAAAAATAAGATTCGCATTAGGTGGAATTACTCCTCCTGCACCTGACTCTCCGTATCCTAATTTTGATGGGATAAATATGACTGCTTTATCTCCGAAAGAAAGTTGCTCAATTCCTTCAATAAAACCAGGAATCATACCATCTTTTTTACCCGCTTGAAAAGGAATAGGTTGGTAGCCGTTTTGAGCTGCTCTATTAGGATCAAAAGTACCAAAGGTTTTGCACACACCATCGATACTGCTGTCAAACAATGTCCCATTTTCTAAAAAACCAGCATAATGAATAAAAATTCCAGTTCCAACCTTAGGTTTAGCTCCTCCACTTTTTTTAGTGATAACAAATTCTAAGCCTGATTTAGTTTTAGTTGCTTTGGCTTTCAGTGCAGCAAAGTATTTTACTTTAGCATCAATGACGGTTTTGTACTTTTCATTAAAGATACGTTTGTTTTCAGCATCAATTGCGGCTTGTTTTTTTTGGTTTTCGGCTTCTGTAATAAAATAATTGTGAAACACTTTAACCGCATCAAACTTTTTAGCGGCATCTCCATTACGAATAATGGTTACTTTACTCATGTAATCATCTTGAAGAATTTTGTTTACGGCTTCCATTCCATTACCTACTACATGACCAAAAATAGTATGCTTTCCATCTAGCCAAGGTGTTTCAAGATGCGTTATAAAAAACTGACTGCTATTAGTAGCTGGACCGTTATTCGCCATGGCTAAAACACCTGCTTTATCAAATCGAGCGTCTGTGATTTCATCTTTGAATTTATAACCTGCATCACCAGAACCTGTTCCTATTGGATCTCCTCCCTGAATCATAAAGTTTTCAATCACTCTGTGAAATTTCAATCCATCATAAAAAGGTCGGTTTTTGATGTTTTCATTGGTAACAAATTCATTTTTACCTTCCGCTAGTGTTACAAAGTTAGCAACTGTAATGGGCGCTTTTTCATAATCTAATTGAACAATGATTTCTCCTTTATTAGTTTCAATTTTGGCAAATAAGCCATCTGGTAAATTATTGTTATCCTCTTTACAAGAATATAACGAGACAATTAAAGCTAAAGCTAATAGAACTCTTTTTTTCATTTCAAATATTAGTTAGTTACAGAATCATTTTGAATTTTCGAAACTGGATTAGTAGTGGCTTTCATTTTTTTATCATAATCAACTTCCGACATAAAATCACGGAGGGTAACAATACATAATAGAGGTTTGTTAGTTCCAATTTTGTTATTATCTCCATGATATCCGTATGCGATATGCGACGTAAATAGAAAGTTTATCTTTTCCTTACGGTGCATTAATTTAATTCCCTCTCGAAGCCCAGCCATGATGTTTTGTTTATCAACAAAATAAGTTTGAGGCCCCAATTCGTTTTTGGAATAAATAATTCGCCCTTTTAAATCTTTAACTTCATAGTCAAATAAAGCCACATCGCCTTTTTTAGGAGTTAAGCTATCTTTTGTATTTACTGTTGCGTAAGCATACCAATAGCCTTTAGGCGAGGCAATAAATTTCACTTTTTTGTTTTGACGAATTACTCTAGCAATTTCAGCTTCTTCTCCTGCAATTAATTTTTTATTTCGATCCACAGATTCTTTCATAAATGAACCGGAGCTTTGCGAAATAGGTTTTCTTGCTACTTGGCTCTTTTGGCAACTAGAAAGCACAAAAAGAATAGTTATTGCTGATGTATAGATAAATTTTCTCATGATTTAGACGGCTAAGTTTTTGACTAATTCTTCAAATTTTCGAATAGTGTCTTCCATCGAATTTTCTGATTTTCCTCCAGCTGCATTGATATGTCCTCCTCCATTGAAATGATCTCTAGAAAATTGATTGACATCAAAATCTCCTTGAGAACGAAACGATATTTTAATAATTTTTTCGTCTTTATTTTCAATAAAAATAGCAGAAAAAATAATTCCTTTGATACTTAACCCGTAATTAACAATTCCTTCTGTATCTCCTTTTATATGGTCAAAGGAATCCAATTCATCTTGCGTCAAATAGGTATATGCTGTTTTATGCTCAGTAAATACTTTCATATTTTGTAATGCACGACCTAAAATTTGCAAACGCCCAAAAGAACTGTTGTCAAAAAGTAAATTGGGAATTTCAGTATTTTTAACTCCTAACTCTATCAATTCTGCAATGATTCTATGAGTAGTCCCTGTTGTTTTCGGAAAACGGAACGAACCTGAATCGGTTAAAATTCCAGTATAAATACAAGTTCCTATGGTTTGATCAATATCAGCTTTTTTACCTAAAAACGAAATGAAGTTGTACACCATTTCACAGGTTGAACCAAAATTGGTGTCAGAATAAGTGTAAGTAGCATAATCATGTGGAAATTGATGGTGGTCAATCATGATATACGGAGCTGAAAGTTGGTTCAACACATTTTCCATTTCTCCAGTACGATGCAAAGCATTAAAGTCAAGGGTAAAAATGATTTCAGCTTCTTGCAAAATTTGGGTGCAAACCGCTTTGTCTTTTTCGAATACTTTAACCGAATTAGCTCCCGGAAGCCACTCTAAAAAGTAAGGCATTTCATTAGGTGAAATTACAGTAGGTTGGTGGTTGTTTTTAAGTAAAAAATGGTATAAACCTAAAGTAGATCCCATAGCATCACCATCAGGACCACGGTGTGGAATTATCGCAATTTTTTTCGGACTAGATAATAGTTCCTGAATGGCTTGAATGTCTTCTTTTTTCATAGAATGCGAAATTACATTTTTTTAATTTAAACGGAAAATCATTTAAATAATTAACCTATTATTCACAATTCTAGAAGTCTAATCGAAAGTAGTTTTATAGTTTAAAATTTGGACTTTAGTGCTTTTCACTTCTAGCTTCTAAAAATTGTACCACCGCAAATTCGCAAATTTTTCAGATTACAAATGTTTTTAAATTTGCGAATTTGCGGTAAAAATTTAAATTCCAAACTTGTGGAAATTTAGTCTGACAACCCAATTGATGAACTTCAAATCCTAGCGATTGATTTTTTGGTACAAATGGTATTTAGGTCCTTTCACAATTTGCGAAGAGTAAATTCCAACAGAACCTGAAGAAAAATAAGCTACAACACAAGCAATTCCAATAAAAATTCCGCTTTCAATTCCAAACAATTCCATTCCCATAACAGTACAAGCAATAGGAGTATGGGTTGCCCCAGAAAAAACAGCAACAAACCCCATACCTACTATAAGTGCTATTGGTAAAGGAACAACAACAGATAAAGCGCTTCCTAAAGTAGCTCCTATGAAGAACAGCGGAGTTACTTCGCCTCCTTTAAAACCAGCTCCTAATGTAAAACCGGTAAATAGTATTTTTAAAAGAAAATCATAGGAATCATTAGGTGTTGAAAAGGCTTTCACTATTTCTGGAATTCCTAAACCAATGTATTTTGTGGTTCCGATGAAAAAAAGGATAATCGCTAAAATAGTACCTCCAATTAAAGGTCGAATCGGAGCATATTGAATGTATTTTGAAAATAAATGGCTCCAAAAATGAGCTGATCTAGAAAATAACAAAGCCGCTAAGCCAAAAATAATTCCGACTCCAATAGTCCAAAGTAAATTGGTACCATTTAATTCGGCTAAAATAGGAATACTGTAATGTGTGTGTGTCACTTGCCACAACTCTACTGTATAATAGGCAGCATAAGCTACCGCAAAAGACAAAAACACACTTTTAAGATTGATTTTACTGAAATACACTATTTCTAGAGCAAATAAAGCCCCGGCCAAAGGTGTTCCAAAAACGGAAGCAAATCCGGCGCTAATGCCTAAAATAAGAATTGTTTTTCGATCGTTTTGATCCAATTTAAACCAGTTCGAAAATTGGTCGGCAATGGCTCCACCCATTTGTACTGCCGTTCCTTCGCGTCCAGCCGAACCTCCCACTAAATGAGTAATTAAAGTGCCAATGAGAACCAAAGGCGCCATTTTGAACGGGATGGGTTGCTGCGGATTTTCGTATTCTTCTAAAAGCAAATTGTTGCCTTTTACTACTGAAGCCCCATAATAATGATATACTAAACCAATGAGTAAGCCACCAAGTGGCAATAACCAAATGATCCAGTTATTGTATTCTCTAATTTGGGTAACCCATTCTAATACTACTAAAAATAAAGCAGATGCCGAACCAGAAAATAGTCCTATCAAAGCACATATAACCATCCATTGAAAGGAAATGCGTACTATTTTTTGTAGGGATATATTTTGCATTAGCATTTTTATTGTGGCTCAAAAATAGGTTAAATTCTGGAATCATTTATTTTTGATTTTAAAAAACAATCCAACTAAACTTAGAATTCATTTTTTGTATTCAAGCTTTGAACGCATCCTACTTTAATTATTCCTTTAGAATTGAACAGTATTTTGTTAAGAAATTTCAAATACGTTAGGCATAAAAAGTATTTATACTATTTTTGTGTATTGAAGTAATAGCAGTGCAAGGTATAATGAAACAATTATTTTTTTTTATTGTAATTTTTGGATGGACATATCAAGTACAAGCTCAAAGCGAGTTTTCTACTAAGTTCAAAGCTATCCCTGCAGTAAAATTTCCAATTGCACAGAAAAAATTGCCTGAGCCCAAAAAAACTACTCCAGCTAACTCTGATATTCCATCTATTAAAGCCCCTAATGTTTTTAATAGTCCAGAGGCACAATTTACTAAACCAGCGCCTGCAAAATCCTATCAGTTAGGACAAACCAATGGTTTTTCTATGATTCAAAAAAATGAATTTATTAAGCCAGGCGGGGAAGTAGAAGCGCGTTTGAATAAAAAAGAAGATGATCCAGGCGCTATCATATACAGAAGAAATCAAAATTTAGGAGATTTTAAAACCAAAGCAGATAAAGCTAGAGTGATGTATAGAGATGCTGAATATGTTGATGGAGATGTTATTCGAGTTTATTTGAATGATAAAATTATAGAAAGCCAAGTGACACTTGAAGGTGTTTTTAAAGGGTTTGAAATTGTATTGGAAAAAGGGTTTAACAAAATTGATTTTGAAGCATTAAATCAAGGAACTTCGGGCCCTAATACAGCTGAATTTAGAGTCTATGACGACAAAGGAAGTTTGATATCGGCAAGCCAATGGAACCTTGGGACAGGCTTTAAAGCAACGATTTTATTGGTTAAAGAATAAAAAGCTATTTTTTTCAAAATCCATTTTTCAATTCCGAATTTTAAAAGTATTTTTGCGCATGCAACACAACGTACTTATTTTAGATTTCGGATCGCAATACACACAGCTTATTGCGCGTAGAGTTCGCGAATTAAATATATTCTGCGAAATTTTTCCTTACAACAATTTTCCAACAGATTTATCACCTTACAAAGCCGTAATTTTAGGTGGAAGTCCATTTTCTGTTCGTGCAGAGGATGCTCCTCATCCTGATTTGTCTCAAATTAGAGGTAAATTGCCTTTGTTGGCAGTATGTTACGGAGCGCAATATTTAGCTCACTTTAGCGGTGGAGAAGTTGCTGCTTCCAACACGAGAGAATACGGAAGGGCGAATCTATCCTATATAAAAGAAGATGAAATTTTCTTTCAAGGAATTTCTCCAAACAGTCAAGTTTGGATGAGCCATAGTGATAGCATTAAAGCGCTGCCTACTAACGGAGTTAAATTAGCGAGTACACACGATGTAGAATTTGCTGCCTACCGAATAGAAGGCGAAACTACCTATGCAATCCAATACCACCCAGAAGTGTATCATTCTTCCGAGGGGACTAAAATGTTAGAGAACTTTTTAGTTCATATTGCTGAGGTGCCTCAAAACTTTACACCAAACGCTTTTGTTACCGATATGGTAGCCGAATTGAAAGAAAAACTTCAAGACGACAAAGTGGTTTTGGGTCTTTCTGGTGGAGTTGATTCAACCGTTGCGGCAGTATTATTGCACCAAGCTATCGGTAAAAACTTATATTGTATTTTTGTTAATAACGGTTTACTTCGTAAAAACGAATTTCAAAGTGTATTGAATCAATACAAAGGAATGGGATTGAATGTTAAAGGAGTAGATGCTGGAGATCGTTTCTTGTCTGAGTTGGCAGGAGTAAGTGATCCAGAAACCAAACGTAAAATCATTGGACGTGTTTTTATCGAAGTTTTTGATGATGAATCGCATTTAATTGAAGATGTAAAATGGTTGGCGCAAGGAACTATTTATCCTGACGTAATTGAGTCGGTTTCTGTAAAAGGACCATCAGCAACCATTAAATCGCACCACAATGTGGGTGGTTTACCTGATTATATGAAATTACAAATTGTAGAACCTTTGCGTATGCTTTTCAAAGATGAGGTGCGTAGAGTAGGTGCTACTTTAGGAATTGATCCAGAATTATTAGGGAGACATCCTTTCCCAGGTCCAGGTTTATCTATCCGAATCTTAGGAGATATTACACCAGAAAAAGTACAAATTTTACAAGATGTTGATGCTGTATTTATTGAAGGATTGAAATCTTGGGGATTGTATGATAAAGTTTGGCAAGCAGGAGCTATCTTGTTGCCAGTAAACAGTGTAGGGGTTATGGGTGATGAGCGTACGT
The DNA here is from genome assembly GCF_020886115.1 of Flavobacterium ammonificans. Lineage (NCBI taxonomy): Bacteria > Pseudomonadati > Bacteroidota > Flavobacteriia > Flavobacteriales > Flavobacteriaceae > Flavobacterium > Flavobacterium ammonificans. The sequence continues at coordinate 2,330,331 of NZ_AP025185.1, read as the reverse complement.
ACGAAAAAGTAGTGGCGCTTCGTGCTGTGGAATCTACTGATGGAATGACGGCAGATTGGGTACACTTACCCTATGATTTCTTGATGAAAATTTCTAACGAAATCATTAATAAAGTAAAAGGAGTAAATCGTGTGGTGTATGACATTAGTTCAAAACCACCTGCCACAATTGAGTGGGAATAATTAGTACTTAAATTGAACGTTTTAATTGAAACGGTATCAGATTTTATCCTAAATTTGATACCGTTCGATTGTTATAAAGGAATCGGTTAATAAAGAAAAAAATGAACTGTTATTTTAAAATACTTATTGGTGCGCTTTTGTTTGTCAACGGAATTGTTGCGCAAGAAATTACGACAACTCAAAATCAAAGTAACACATTACAGTTAGAGAAACCCTCGATTAATCAATCGAAAAAGGTAGCATTGCTACTGCCTTTTAATTTGACTAAGGTACAAAATGACACGGTTAATACTTTTGCAGATCGTTTGAAGAAAGATAAATTTTTGAATATGACTTTGGATTTTTATTCGGGTGCAATACTAGCTATTGATTCGATTAAAAAGTTAGGAATTTCAATAGATGTAAGTGTTTTTGATTCGGAAGAAACCAAAACCAGCTCCAATATAGCCAAACTTATTAACGACAATCGGCTAGATACTTTTTCAGCAGTTATCGGTCCTTTTTATCAAGCAAATATTGAGAAAACGGCGGAGTTATTATCGGCATCTCAAGTGGCAGTGATTTCTCCTTTGTCAAAAGAAGTTGGAAAATCATTTCCTAATTTGGTTCAAACCATTACCTCTTCCAATATAATTAGAGCTGCTATTTTTGATTTTATGCGTTCCAAAAATGGAAATGTGATTGCAGTAGTAGATAAGAAGAAAGTATCTGTAAAAAAATATATAGCAGAGAATCAAAAAGACGTTCGCTTTGCGGCTTTAGATCCAAATGGAGCTTTGAATGTGGGTAGTTTAAAATCGCAATTGGTAAAAAATAAAATCAATTATGTGGTTATGGAAACTGCGAATACCAGTATGATTAAAGCCACCTTAACTGCTTTGTTGAGTGTGCAACCTTTTTACAATGTGCAATTAGTGATTTTGGAACCTAATGAAACATTGGATACTGACGAAATTGAATTTGAAAGTTTAATCAAATTAAAGTTGTTGTATCCATCAATGAGTAGAGAAAATGACTCGGCCGAAGCTATGTTATTTGAAAATACATATAAAGCAGAAAATAAAATTACTCCAAGTGTTTTCGCCATTCGGGGCTTCGATGTCACTTTCGATACCTTGATGCGTTTGTCTCAAACCACCTCTTTTTTAGACAGTCTTTCGATTCAATCTACTGAACAAGTAGAGAGTAAGTTTGAATACGTCAAAACAGAAAATGGTGGATATGCAAATAAGGGTACTTATATTTTATATTACGATGCCGATTTGAAAGTTAAAGTGGCAAAGTAAACTGAAATGGAAAACGATCAAAAACAATTAATCAAACTGGCACATACTAAAATGCCTTTTGGAAAATATGAAGGTTGGCATTTGATCGATTTACCCGAATTTTATGTGGTTTGGTACAATAACAAGGGATTTCCAAAAGGCGAATTAGGTCAACAATTGCAATTAGTTTATGAACTAAAATTAAACGGATTAGAAGACTTAATTCGAAATATTAAAAAGCAATATCCTAAACCCGTTAAATAGAAAAAGACATATAAAGAGCATTTTCAAAGCAGTCTAATTTTATTGAAAATTTCCTATTTTCACAATTTTAAATTCGTATTTTCTCAATATATAATTGTATTTTTGCTCCGTTTTTTACACAACTACAATACAAACTAATACAGAATGAATCAAACGAAATATATTTTTGTTACTGGCGGTGTTACTTCTTCTTTAGGGAAGGGTATTATCGCGGCCTCATTGGCGAAATTATTACAAGCAAGAGGATACAGAACAACTATTCAAAAGTTTGATCCGTATATTAATGTGGATCCAGGAACATTGAATCCTTATGAACACGGTGAATGTTATGTTACTGATGATGGTGCAGAAACCGATTTGGATTTAGGTCATTACGAAAGGTTCTTAAATGTTCCAACTTCTCAAGCGAATAATGTAACCACTGGTAGAATATATCTTTCTGTAATTGAAAAAGAACGTAGAGGAGAATTTTTAGGGAAAACCGTTCAGGTAGTTCCTCATATCACCAATGAAATTAAAGACAGAATGCAATTGCTTGGTAAATCAGGCGATTATGATATTGTCATTACTGAAATTGGTGGTACTGTGGGTGATATTGAGTCATTACCTTATATCGAATCGGTACGTCAATTGGTTTGGGAATTGGGAGAAAATAACGGAATTGTGATTCATTTGACATTAGTGCCGTATTTGGCTGCAGCCGGAGAATTGAAAACAAAACCAACCCAGCACTCAGTAAAAACCTTGATGGAAAGCGGAATCAAAGCGGACATCTTAGTTTGTAGAACTGAACACGAGATTTCGGACGAAATCCGCAACAAATTAGCCTTGTTTTGTAATGTAAAAAGAGAAGCGGTTATTCAATCAATTGATGCTTCAACTATTTATGAAGTACCTAACTTAATGTTAGAAGAAGGGTTGGATGTTGTTGCCTTGAAAAAACTAGATTTACCTAAAAAAGCAGCTCCCGATTTAAAAAATTGGAATACTTTTTTAAAGCGATTAAAAAGCCCTAAACATACTGTCAATATTGGTTTGGTAGGGAAATATGTAGAAATGCAGGATTGTTACAAATCTATTTTGGAAGCTTTTATTCATGCTGGTGCAGCTAACGAAACCAAAGTAAATGTAATTTCCCTTCATTCTGAATATATTGACGCATTGAATGTTAATGAAAAATTAGGTGGATTAGATGCTGTTTTAGTAGCACCTGGTTTTGGAGAAAGAGGAATTGAAGGAAAAATCGAAACCGTTCGTTATGTAAGAGAAAATAAAATCCCATTTTTTGGAATTTGTTTAGGAATGCAAATGTCGGTAATCGAGTATTCTAGAAATATATTGGGTCTTGCCGATGCTAATTCAACAGAGATGAACGAGAAAACGCTGAATCCTGTGGTGAACTTAATGGAAGAGCAAAAAACAGTTACAGACAAAGGTGGAACTATGCGTCTAGGTGCTTGGAATTGTGACATTAAGCCAGGAACATTGGCTCATAAAATTTATGGAGCCACTTCTATTTCAGAACGTCACCGTCACCGTTATGAATTCAATAGTGCTTATTTAAGCCAATTGGAGAAAGCGGGATTAAAGGCTTCAGGAACTAATCCGCAAACCGGTTTGGTTGAAATTGTAGAAATTGAAGATCATCCGTTTTTTATTGGAGTACAGTACCACCCAGAATACAAAAGTACAGTAGCTAATCCACATCCTATTTTTGTGAATTTTGTGGCTGCGGCAGTAAATGCAAAGAAAAAATAATCTCAAAGAAATTCGTTTCTTTACACAATAACTTTTTTTAAAAAATAGAATGGAAGAAAAAAAATTAGATCTTAATTCAATTATTGGTTTTATATTGATTTTTGGAATCTTGATTTGGATTATGTATCAAAATCAACCTGATCCTAAAGTAATTGCTGCTGAAAAAGCTAAAAAAGAATTGGTTGCCAAGGCAGCTAAAGCAAAAGAGTTAGAGCAAAAAATCATTGAGAAAGCTGCTGTTGCGGTGGTTGAAACTGGTGATTCAACTCAATTAGTACAATTACAAAAAACCTTAGGGAGTTTTGCTTATTCAGCTACTCTTCCATCTGCAAAATCCGATTTTACTACTCTAGAAAACGAGGTGGTAAAATTAAAAATTGCCAATAAAGGAGGTTTTATTGTAGAGGCTGTTTTAAAACAACACGAAAAGTTTAAAAAAGGTTCTGGTCAATTAGTAGAATTAATCAAGGATAACAATACCAATCTGAATGTAGTTCTTCAAACTTCTGACAACCGAACTTTGCAAACCAAAGATTTGTTTTTTGAACCTAGTGTTTCAAAAGTGGGTGAGGATCAAATCCTGTCTATGAAATTGAAAGCTGGTGCTAATGAGTATTTGGAATACAAGTACATTTTGAAACCAAACGATTATATGATTGGTTTTGATGTTCGTTCTCAAGGTTTAAATAAAGTATTAAACACTGCTAAACCATTGGATTTACAATGGAGTATGAAAACGTACAGAAACGAAAAAAGTATTTCTTATGAAAATAGGTATACTGAAGTGTATTTCGAACACAAAGATGGTAAAATTGACTATGTTAGCCAAGGTGAAAACTCAGAAGAAAATGCAGAAAATGCTACTTTCGTTGCATTTAAACAACATTTCTTCTCTACCATTTTATTGACAGATAAACCTTTTGCTTCCTCTAAATTAGTCTCAAATGACTTAGTGAAAGACGAAGCTATCGATACTGTATTTACAAAACAATTCACAGCAGAAATCCCTTTGGCTTTTTCAAATGGAGAAATAGACTATAAGATGAATTGGTATTTAGGACCAACAGATTATCAAATTTTAAATGATTATGATAAGAATTTAGAAAAAATTATTTCTCTTGGTTGGGGAATCATAGGTTGGATTAACAGTTTTATCTTTATCCCATTATTTGGTTTCCTAGGTTCTTACATTTCGTATGGTATTGCGATTATTCTCTTTACCATATTAATTAAATTAGCGATGTCGCCAATTACGTTTAAATCGTTTTTGTCTCAAGCTAAGATGAAGGTATTGCGTCCTGAAATTACTGAGTTGGGTGAGAAATTCAAAAAAGATCCAATGAAGAAACAACAAGAAACAATGAAGTTGTACAACAAAGCGGGTGTAAATCCAATGGCGGGTTGTATTCCAGCTTTGATTCAGTTACCGTTTATGTATGCCTCATTTCAGTTCTTCCCATCAGCTTTTGAATTAAGACAAAAAAGTTTCCTTTGGGCAGATGATTTGTCTTCTTTTGATGAGGTTGTGAAATTACCGTTCCATATCCCGTTGTATGGAGATCATATTAGTTTGTTCCCGGTTTTAGCCGCAATTGCGATTTTCTTTTATATGAAAATGACTACTGGAGATCAACAGATGGCAGCTCCACAGCAAGAGGGAATGCCAGATATGGCGCAAATAATGAAAATTATGATTTATGTGTCGCCATTAATGATGTTATTTTTCTTCAATAGTTATGGAGCAGGTTTGAGTTTGTATAACTTTATTTCGAATTTGATTACTATTGGAATAATGATTGTCATAAAGAAGTACTTTATAGATAGTGATAAAATTCACGCTCAAATTCAAGAGAATAAATTGAAGGAACCAAAGAAACCAAGTAAGTTCCAACAAAAATTACAAGAAGCTATGCAACAAGCCGAAGCGCAGAAAGCACAGCGAAACAAAAAATAAAATAAAAAAAATCTCGATATATTTCGAGATTTTTTTTGCGATACGAATTGTTAAAAAAGATAGTAAGTATGAAAAACAGGTTTAAAAAATCTATTCAATGGGTTTTGTTTTTGATGAGTTTTGGATGTATTCAAGCTCAAGAAGTCTTTAATAAAGTTGATGCTAAAGGATTAAAACAGGGAATTTGGAAAGGGGTTTATGAAGAGTCAAAAAGACCACGATACCAAGGAACTTTTGAAAACGGTAAAGAAGTGGGACTATTCCAATTTTTTGATGACACCCAAAAAGGAACTGTTATTGCAACGCGTGAATTTAATCCAAAAGATAATTCAGCGTACACTATTTTTTATGACCAAAATAAAAATAAGGTAAGTGAAGGTAAAGTAGTGAATAAACTTTTTGAAGGGGAATGGATTTACTATCACTACGCATCAACTGCTGTAATGACAAAAGAGAATTATAAAAACGGCAAGTTAGAAGGAGTGCGAACCGTTTATTTCCCTAACGGGAAAATGGCAGAACAAATTAATTATGTCAACAATTTGAAGCAAGGCGCCTATAAAAAGTTTACTGAAAGCGGAATTGTTCTTGAAGAATCATCCTTTTCTAAAAATGAATATGATGGAGTAGCTATTTTTAGAGATGTCAATGGAGTTGTTATTTCCAAAGGTGCATTTTCAAAAGGAGTAAAAGTTGGAATTTGGGAAGTACTAGAAGATGGTAAATTAGTAAAGAAAAAGAGTACTGATTTATCTCCAAAAACCAAAAGTACGTTACCTAAATAATCTTAATCTAAGTAAATAGTTGTAATTTTACTTTTTTAATAATTTAATATAATCGTGAAGAAACGAGTAGTTGTTGGACTTTCAGGAGGTGTTGATTCAAGTGTAGCTGCGTATTTATTACAGCAACAAGGCTATGAAGTCATAGGTCTGTTTATGAAAAACTGGCACGACGATTCAGTTACCATTTCTAATGATTGCCCTTGGTTAGAAGACAGCAACGATGCATTATTAGTAGCTGAAAAATTAGGAATTCCTTTCCAAACGGTAGATTTAAGCGAACAATACAAAGAAAAAATCGTGGACTATATGTTCAACGAATACGAAAAAGGACGAACTCCAAATCCCGATGTATTGTGCAATCGCGAAATCAAGTTTGATGTTTTTATGAAAATTGCCTTAAGTCTTGATGCGGATTATGTAGCAACGGGACATTATTGTCAAAAAGGCGAAATTGAAGTGGATGGAAAAACAATATTTCAACTAAAAGCTGGGGCGGACAATAATAAAGATCAATCCTATTTTTTATGTCAATTATCACAAGAGCAATTGGCAAAAGCCTTATTTCCAATCGGGAATTTAACCAAGCCAGAAGTGCGTGAAATTGCCGCACAAATGGATTTAATCACTGCCGAGAAGAAAGATTCGCAAGGGTTGTGTTTTATTGGTAAAGTACGTTTGCCTGAATTTTTACAACAAAAATTACAGCCTAAAGAAGGTGTAATTATACAGATTGATAAAAATCATCCAGTCTATAATTCTACTCAACCTGAAGGACTTTCATTAGAAGAGCGTTTGGCTTTTGAATCCAATAAAATTCAATATTCCCCAGATATGGGTAAAGTTGTTGGGAAACATCAAGGTGCTCATTATTTCACTACAGGTCAACGCAAAGGACTAAATGTTGGTGGAACAACAGATCCATTATTCATTATCGCAACTGATGTTATAACAAATACAATTTATACTGGATTGACTAGTCATCATCCTGGATTGTTTAAAAAAGCGTTGTTTATTTCTAATTCAGAATTGCATTGGGTTCGTACCGATTTGGCTTTAGCCAAGGGCGAATCGATGGAAGTTATGGCACGTATTCGTTACCGACAACCTTTACAAAAAGCAACTTTATACCAATTTGAAACCGGAATGTATGTAGCCTTTGAAGAACCACAATCAGCAATAACGGAAGGTCAATTTGTAGCTTGGCATTTAGGTGATGAGTTGATGGGTTCAGGAGTAATTTCATAATTTAGTAGTAACAATATGAATAGTATCACCTCACTTTTTAATATCAAATATCCAATTATTCAAGGAGGAATGATTTGGAATAGTGGCTATAAATTAGCTTCTGCAGTCAGTAATGCTGGTGGTTTAGGTTTGATTGGTGCTGGATCTATGTATCCAGAAGTTTTGAGAGAACACATTCGAAAATGTCAAAAAGCGACTTCCAAACCTTTTGGAGTGAATGTGCCAATGTTATACCCAAATGTGGAAGAAATCTTAAAAATAATTGTTGAAGAAGGCGTAAAAATTGTTTTTACTTCGGCCGGAAATCCAAAAACTTGGACTCCGTATTTGAAAGAAAATGGACTGACAGTTGTACATGTTGTTAGCAGTTCCGTTTTTGCCTTAAAGGCGCAAGAAGCTGGCGTTGACGCTATAGTAGCTGAAGGCTTTGAAGCTGGAGGTCATAATGGGCGAGAAGAAACTACTACGCTCACATTAATTCCAATGGTGAAGGAAAAAATTAAAATTCCATTAATTGCAGCAGGAGGAATAGCTACCGGAAGGGGAATGTTAGCCGCAATGGTTTTAGGTGCTGACGGGGTTCAAATGGGAAGCCGTTTTGCTGCTTCTATCGAATCTTCAGCGCATACTGATTTTAAAGAATCTATTGTCAGTTCAAAAGAAGGTGATACCCAATTAACATTAAAAGAATTGGCTCCTGTTCGTTTGATTAAAAATAAATTTTACCACGACGTTCAAGACTTATATGCAAAAGGAGCTACTCAAGAAGATTTAATTCAATTATTAGGTCGCGCAAGAGCAAAAAGAGGTATGTTTGAAGGAGATTTAGAGGAAGGAGAATTGGAAATTGGTCAAATAGCAGGGTTAATCAATGAAATTTTACCAGTAAGCCAAATTTTTAACAACTTACTTTCAGAATTTTATTTGGCACAAAAAGAGAGTGCTCAATTGCTTTTCAATTCTTAATGATGATACAAAAACTGCTTTTCATAGGGTTGCTTTTTTTTTGTTTTGGTTCCCAAAAAGCCAATGCTCAGTCGTACAATTTTAATACGTCTGGATTTAGTGTATTGGAAAAAAGTGCAAATGGGAAGTGGGGTAAATGGTCTGATTTAGAATTGGCTAATATTCGAGTTACATTGGATACCAATAAAAACCGAATAGTAATTTATTCTCAAGTAATCCAATTGTTTCAAATTTTAGACTACCAACCTTCTAGCGAAAGCAAAACCGATATTGTGTATACTTTTAGTTGCGTTGATAATGATGGAGTTGATTGTACTTTATCAATTATTACTCGAAAAAATCAGGACAATAGAAAGCAATTGTATATTAATTATGGCGACCAAATAATAGTATACAATATCTTTAACGCGGATTAATTAGTCCAAATCAATATCTTTAATGAACTCATCGTATTCGGCATAAAATAATTCTAATGCCGCCATTTTATCATTGAAAAAATCAAAAATGATATCCCAATAATTACGATTACTAACACTTACATCCGTTTTTTCAATCCAAATTCGGCTAATGGTTTTTCCGTTTTCTAAAAAGAAATTTTTTTCGAAAACCAAATCCTTTACAAATTCTTCTTCTAAAATAGTTCTAAGAGCTTCTAATTTCTCAAAATAGGCAATTCTTTTTTGGTCGTTACGCGATTCGATATCAATAAGTACTTGCGCCTTTTTATTATCGACAAAAAATTTAAAGGAAAAATCTTTTATTTTGGTATCGTATAACAGCCATTTTCGAGGGTATTTTTCTGCGAAAGCAATCCAAAATTCACGCTTCAATCGTTGTGCTTCTTCCTTACTATACATTATTTCCTTTTTTTAATCGATAGTTTGCGCAATTGTAATTTCTAAACTACATTTAGCAATGCATTGTTTGTGCAAAAATAGACTTTGAATATGAATTTCCAAGATTTTTTACAATTTGTTCCTCAATTCATTTCTGCTGAATTACCGGCAATAGATGCGCATGTAAAAATGGCTCCTTTGGAACGAATTATGTCAAAACCCAATTATAAAGATTCTTTACCAAGAACCGCTGCAGTTTTAATGTTGTGTTATCCCAAACAAGAAGAAACCCATATTGTATTGATTGTTCGAAATGAATATGAAGGAGTGCATTCAGCTCAAATTGCTTTTCCAGGAGGAAAGTTTGAAGAAGAAGATACAGACTTTTCGAATACAGCTTTACGAGAAACTTTTGAAGAGGTAGGGGTCCATCCTGATCAATTGGAAATTATTAAGTCATTCACAGAAGTATATATTCCGCCAAGTAATTTTGTAGTTCATCCTTTTTTCGGACTCTGTCGAGATGAAATTCGTTTTATTCCAGATCCCTCAGAGGTCGCTCAAATAATTGAACTTCCAATTTCTACTTTATTAAATGATTCCATAGTTGTAGAAACTGAGATACCCACTTCGGAAACAACTTCGATAGTATTGCCTGCTTTTAAAATTGAAAATCACATTGTATGGGGAGCTACTGCTATGATGTTGAGCGAGTTAAAAGAGGTGTTGAAAGTAACTTTAGAAGCTAAGTTGTAGCCACTTCTTGTTTCAGATTTCATCAAAAATATTTTTTGTAAGTTTGCCACCTCAATAAATTTAAACACACTAAAAGTATGGGATTGTTAAAGAGAAATCCTTTTGGCCATATCCTATTTATCAAAAAATGGCTCATCCGAATTTTAGGATGTTTGACGCATAGACGATATAGAGGATTTAATGAATTGCAGATAGAAGGTTCTGAAATAATCAAGAATTTACCAGAATCTAATGTTTTATTTATTTCGAATCATCAAACCTATTTTGCAGATGTTGTAGCTATGTTTCATGTTTTCAATGCTAGTTTGAGCGGACGAACAGATTCCATTAAAAATGTGGGTTATTTGTGGCAGCCTAAGATGAATGTGTATTATGTTGCTGCCAAGGAAACCATGCGCGCTGGATTATTACCTAGAATATTAGCTTATGTTGGAGCTATTTCAGTTGAACGAACTTGGCGTGCTAAAGGAGTGGATGTTACAGAAAAAAGAGATGTAAATCCTAATGATACTGAAAATATTAAATTAGCTCTAGCTGATGGCTGGGTTATCACCTTTCCCCAAGGAACAACAAAATCGTTTAAACCAGTTAGAAAAGGAACGGCTCATATAATAAAAGATCATAGACCTATTGTAGTTCCAATTGTAATTGATGGATTTAGACGTTCTTTTGATAAAAAAGGACTTCGAATGAAAAAGAAAGGAATTTTGCAATCATTTATCATCAAAGAGCCTTTAGAAATAGATTATGAAAATGATAGTATAGAAGATATTGTTGAAAAAGTAGAGTATGCAATTGAACAACATCCCTCTTTTTTAAAGGTAATTCCTGCTGAAGAATTGGAAGAACAAGAAAAATTAAATGCTTTGCGAAAATGGGATTTATAAAAAAAAAGAGGCTTTAGCCTCTTTTTTTTTATTCTATTTTTTTAAGTTCCTCGTAGTTAGTTTTCAATTTATTCAAAAAATTTCCATACAGTAGTTTATAGAATCCCCAAATCAACAGCATTATAAACAGCATAGCGAATATAAATGGGATTATCATTCCAATTCCATTGTCAGGAATACTACCTGGTTTTCCGGATTCTTTCCAACTATCATTCCACCCATCGATAAAAGCAAATGCACCGATATATCCAGTTATTAATATATTCCAATATATATAATAGTTCACTATTTTCCGTGTGGTTAAAATGTGTTGAATTAAAAGCGTTGCATTATTTAATATGGAGATGGTTTTGTAGTTTTTAAAAAATAAAATTATGAAACCTAAAATGACAAAATAGTTCAGGTTTTCTAATAGGCTTAGATAAGGATGTAATTCATCGTATTTAGAATAGTAGGGATCTTGTGGAAGTAACAATCCTATCCCATTCAAAATGACAAATTCTAATATGCTTACAATCAAAATCCACTTCACTATAGAAGATGATTTTTTATGAATCATAGCATAAATGTCTTTTTCGCTCAGTTGTTCAAAAGAACCCTCATTCTTTTGCCAATCTTTTTTAAGTAAATCCAGCTCTTTCATATTCATTAAGGATTTAATAGTTTTTTTAATTTTCCTTTTATTCGGTTCATTTTTACTCTTGCATTCACTTCAGTAATTCCTAGTGTTTCGGCAATTTCTGTGTAATCTTTGTCTTCCAAATACATGAAAATGAGGGCCTTTTCTATGTCATTTAGCTGATAGACAGCTTTGTATAATAATTTGAGTTGTTCTTCTTCTTCGTAATTGTAACTAACCTCAGGGATAAAGTGGGAGTTCCCTTCATAGCCTACAGTATTTATAGATCGCTTCGTCTTTCGGTACAATGTAATGGCAGTATTCAAAGCAACACGATACGCCCAAGTAGAGAATTTACTATCACCTCTAAACTTAGGATAAGCTTTCCAAAGCTGAATCGTAATTTCTTGGAACAAATCTTTATGCGCATCCTCATCCTCAGTATACAATCGACAAATTTTGTGGATTATATTCTGATTCTCTTGAAGTTGTTTGACAAAAGAGTGCTCTAATTCCGATTTCATATTGGGTTAGTAGTAGGTTGTGTTGTTTTGTTACATATTTTTTGCAGCTATGGCACTATGCCGCAATTGATTTTTGATATTGAATTTGCATTTCTGCTAATTTGTGAAATTAGTGTTTATCTAAAGAGGCTTGTTTTTGTAATAATTGACCATTAAGTTGACAAATTTACTATAACCTTCCATACCGTCTTTTTGTTGATTCCATTTTAAGAAAGTATCATAAAATAAATGGAATCCTGTTTCGATAGGAGTTTCATAGGCTTTCCAAAAGTCATCACTCTCTTCATAATTTTTCAAAATTCCTGGGTGAACGGTTTGCAATAATTGTTTGTAAACAGTTTTATTTCGCATTTGCCAATTCGCTAGACAATACCGCAAAGCAAAGCTGTAACCGGAGTATTTAAAATACAAATCCTTGTTTTTTACCGAAGCCATAAAACCAATGAAATTGCATTCACTTTCGCTAGCATATCCCATTTGGTGTGCCATTTCGTGACAACTTGTAGTAGGCGAGTGGTACATCGGTAGTAAGTAGTTCACTTGGGCTTCATTGGTAAACGGATTCAAATAGCCGCCAAAACCCATATAAGTAAGTGGTAAACTAAAGAGTGATTGTTTCCCACTTAATACAGAATACTGAAAAAAAGAATATTGAGTAGCTACATTTTTATATCCTTCTGTATTCATTTGAAACACTTTTTCTTGTGAATAGGGAAATGCGATTTTTGTGTTTTTGTTTTGTGTTAACTGAAACTGAACCGCATTCGTTTTAGCAATTAATTTTTTGGTAAAAACCAATAAATCAGCATCAGTATAGTCCCGTTCAATTTTCATTTTCTCAAAAAGAGGTTGGCGGTAATAATTAAAACCCCACAGCAAATGAAATGCAAAATAAATCAAGGAAAAACAACTTACTATTTTTAGTATATTATTTTTCCAATCGGTCTTCCAAGACTTTCGATTGGTCCAAACCCATTGTATTCCGAATACTATCAATAGAAAATAGAGAACGTCTCCAACTGAAAACGGAATATTTCCGAAGAGGATTCGCAATGATTTGGATATGAAAGGATAACAACCGTTACTATAAAACCGTTCCACTTCATCTGGAAAATATCCTAGAAATGGAATCAGTATGATTTGTATCAAAAGTAAAAATGGAAGTAGTTTTTGGCGTTTCACAAAATGTATTTTTGAGATGTAAATATAATCACAATATCAATTCATAACGATATTAAACTTTGTAACTTTGATCCTTTGATATTTAAAATAGAATACATTATATGAGCCAAGAAATACGCAATTTAGAACCTAAAGTACTTTGGAATCAGTTTGCCAATTTGAATGCCGTACCTCGACCTTCTAAGAAAGAAGAACGAGTTATTGCCTTTATGAAAGATTTTGGAAACCAATTGGGACTAGAAACTTTTGAAGACGAGATTCGCAATGTAATAATACGAAAGCCAGCAACACCTGGAATGGAAAACAGAAAACCAGTTGTGCTACAGGGGCATTTGGATATGGTACACCAAAAAAATGCAGATACGGTCTTTGATTTTGATACTCAAGGAATCGATATGTATGTAGATGGAGATTGGGTTCGTGCTCGTGGGACTACTTTAGGTGCAGATAATGGACTAGGAGTTGCTGCTATTATGGCAATTTTAGAAAGTAAAGACATACCACATCCAGCTATTGAAGCTTTATTTACTATCGACGAAGAAACTGGAATGACGGGCGCTTTGAACTTAAAAGGTGGAATTTTACAAGGACAAATCCTTTTAAATTTAGATACCGAAGAAGACGATGAAATTGATATTGGATGTGCGGGTGGAATTGATGTGACTGCGACTGCTGAATATGATGAAGAAGCAACTCCAGAAGGTTCTGTTGGATACACCATTACTGTTAAAGGCTTGAACGGAGGTCATTCAGGAATGGATATTCATAAAGGATTGGGGAATGCTAATAAAATTATGAATCGCTTGTTATTTGACGGCTTTGATAATTTCGGATTACAAATTGCTTCCATTCAAGGAGGAAGTTTACGCAATGCTATTCCGCGCGAGAGTGTGGCAAAAGTTATTATTGCTGAAGTATACGATGAAGCGTTTGTGTTTGATATGCAACAAATCGTAAACGAAATCAAATCGGAATTGAAAAGTACCGAGCCAAATTTAGAGATTGTTTTCGAAAAAATGGAAACAGTTCCAGTCAAAGTGATGCCATCTATAGCTCAGTTTTATTTTGTTCGTGCTATGTATACCGCTCTTAATGGTGTATACCGCATGAGTGCTGATTTTGATGGGTTAGTTGAAACTTCAAATAATATTGCAAAAGTTGTATTGGGTAACGGACAACTGTTAGTACAATGTTTAACACGTTCCTCAGTAGAATCGGCTAAAATGGATTTGGCAAATGGGTTGCGTTCAGCTTTCGAATTAATGGGTTGCGAAGTGGAATTTTCAGGTTCGTATCCAGGTTGGACTCCAAACGCTAAATCAGAAATTTTAGATGTTCTGACTTCTATTTATGAAAAACAGAATAATGAAAAAGCAAAAGTAGTGGCTTGTCATGCTGGTTTAGAGTGTGGTATTCTAGGCGCTAATTACCCTGAAATGGATATGATTTCTTTTGGACCTACGATTCACGGTGCACATTCGCCAGACGAAAGAGCAAGTATTTCTTCGTCTCAAAAATTTTGGAAATTTTTAGTGGAGATATTAGCTTCTATCCCTTTGAAATAGTAATTTATTTTTAAAATAAAAAAGCCTCATCTGTTTTAAAGATGAGGCTTTTTGTTATTACTTAGTCTCTTTTAGGATTGTTTTTCTTTTCTCTTTTTTCCTCTTTTTTTTCTTTAGCTGTTTTTAGAGGTTCTTTTTTTGCTGTTTTTTTAGCATCTTGACTTTTTGCCATTTTCGATTATATTTAATTTAAATATTATTATTTATAAATATACGATATCTAAACTATGTGAGATGTAAAAAGCAGTAATTATTTCTTTTTCAAAACTTTATATTCCTCATAACAACCACTTATAGCATCCAAAATTTGTAAGTCGTTAGCTGATTGAATAAATGATTCGGAATAGTTGCAACGTTTCAATATTTCGCTAATTTCTTTGGTGTCTATTCCCAATAGCGCAGTAACGGTTTCTCTGTCGTATTTGGATTCTAAGAGTTTTCGAACAGTATCATCTTTCTTCATTTCTTTCAGTTTTTTGAGCTCTTTAGGCTTTTTACCGAAGAAATTATATAACATATCCGCGGGATTAAAAATAGATCCCATTACGCGTCCAAAAGCGTTAGGAGAGTATTCACCCGCTTCATAGCCTTGGGTTAAACCCGAAATACTATAACGGAAATTTTCTTTGGTTGGAATCAATTTAGAATCTACTTCCAAATAACCAGTTAAGTTGAACGGTCTTATGATAACCTCTTCTAAAGCAATTGCTTTTTCAGTCAACTGAATTCGGGTACTTTTGTTCTTGATCCAGTCATTTGTAACTCTAACTCGAAGGGGTTGGAATCCCAAAATGGTAAAATGTAAAGTATCATTTACATGAACATTTATTTCAAAACGACCATTTCCATCTGTAGTTGTCCCCCTAACTTTATTAAGGTTAATAATATTAACATTAGATAGTGGCTGGTTTGTATTGTCATTTACAACAATTCCTGATACTTTTTCGGAAATTTCTACTTCTTGAGCAACTAGATTTGTTGTAAGTAGTATAAAAAAGAAAACTACAAAATATTTCATAAACTGGTTTAAGACTTTAAAAGTAATAAATCAGTCGGGAATATTTTGTAGTTTTTCTATAATTATAAGAAAATTAACAAAAGCGGTTAGTCTCTTCTTGGTCTTCTTGGTCTAGGTGAGTCGCCAAAGCTTTCAGAACGTCTTGGCGCTCTTTCAGAAACTCCACCTTCTCTTCCTTCACCTCTTCTTGGAGCAAAACCACTTCTTTCACTTCTGAAACCACCTTCTCTAGGAGCTGAATTTCTGTCGCTTCTAAATCCGCCTTCACGTCTTGGTGCAAAGCTTCCTTCTCTTCTTGGAGCTGAACTTCTTCCGCCAAATCCACCACCAGAATTTCTGCCATTATGATCACGTCTTCCGCCACCATCATTTTTAGAAATTTCTACGTTGATTCGTCTTCCGTTTAAGTCGTATCCATTAAGTACTTCCATAACTTTATCTGTATGTTCAGCATCAGTGTTAAAGAAAGAGAAACCTTCTTTTACATCTACTTTAAATACATCGTCACGCCCTAATTCTAAAGTTTCTTTCAAGAAGTCTTTCAATTGCATCCAATCGAAATCGTCTCTTGAACCAATGTTTACAAAATAACGAGTTGCTCCGCCATTGTTGTTTTCTCTTGGCGCTCCGTCTCTTTCTCTTCGGTCTGAACCTGAAGATTGAGAAGAAAGGTCTCTGTTTTTCTTGTAATAGTTGATGAAACGGTTGAATTCAACCGATACCATTTTCTTGATTAATTCTTCTTTAGATAATCCTTCTAACACTTCGTTGATAGCTGGAAGATAGTTGTCAATTTCGTGATCTACTTCAGTATCTTTGATTTTATTAGCTAAGTGTAGCAATTGGATTTCGCAGATTTCAATTCCAGAAGGTATTGTTTTCTCTTGAAATTTTTGTTGAATAATTCTTTCGATTGAAGAAATCTTACGAATTTCACTTTTAGTTACAATAACGATAGAAGTTCCTAATTTACCTGCACGTCCAGTACGACCTGAACGGTGGTTGTAGGTTTCGATCTCATCAGGTAATTGATAGTTGACTACATGAGTAATATTATCAACGTCAATTCCACGAGCAGCAACATCAGTTGCAACTAACATTTGAATTTGACGTCCTCTAAATGATTTCATTACACCATCACGTTGCGCTTGAGATAAATCTCCGTGCAAAGCAGCTGCGCTGTAACCATCTTCGATTAATTTTTCGGCAACAGCTTGAGTATCACGTTTTGTTCTACAAAAAACTACTGAAAAAATGTCTGGATTAGCATCCGCTAAACGTTTCAATGCTTCGTAACGATCACGTGCATTTACTAAATAGTATTCGTGAGAAACAGTAGCTGAACCTGAGTTTTTTGAACCTACAGTTACTTCAGCTGGATCGTGCATAAATTTCTTAGCAATACGTGCTACTTCAGCAGGCATTGTTGCAGAGAATAACCAAGTGTTTTTCTCGTCTGGAGTATCGGATAAAATCGATACGATGTCTTCATAAAAGCCCATGTTCAACATCTCATCTGCTTCGTCAAGAATACAGAAATTGATGTTTTTAATGTTGACAAGACCTCTGTTGATCATGTCTTGCATTCTACCTGGAGTTGCCACAATAATTTGTGCTCCACGTTTAATTTCTCGGGCTTGTTCTGTAATGCTTGCACCACCATAAACTGCCACTGTATGTAAACCTTTTACGTATTTTGAGTATTGTTTAATCTCGTTGGTGATTTGTAAGCATAGCTCACGCGTTGGTGATAAAATTAACGCTTGTGTACTTCTATCTTCAGCATCAATTTTTTGAATAAGTGGAAAACCAAAAGCTGCTGTTTTCCCTGTTCCTGTTTGTGCTAAAGCTACTAAGTCTGTGTTTTGTTCCAATAGTACTGGAATCGCTTTTTCTTGCACTTCTGATGGATTCTCAAATCCTAGATCTTTGATCGCAAGCAGTAGCGACTCATTCAGACCTAATTGTTCAAATTTGTTCATATATTATTTTAAATTAGCTCCGCTCTGTTCGGCTAAAAGAGCCTTCGAGTGGGCTGCAAAGGTAGGTTTAAAAAACGATATAAACTAATTTGTTATTTTTTGATTATCAATAAGTTAAATGTTTTTGATTTTGATTTTTTACTCGTAAAGTTGTAGGAAGTGATTTGTTCAAGAATAAAATGAATAAAAACCGCTCGATTTATTTCAGAAAATCGATTAATTTTTTTACTGCAATTCCTCGGTGGCTGATTCTTGCCTTTTCTTCTAGGCTTAACTCCGCAAAGGTTTTTTGATAGCCATCAGCTACAAAAATGGGATCGTATCCAAATCCGTTATTTCCGATACGTTCTTCAATAATTTGACCATTTATAATACCCGTAAATAAATGCTGCTCTCCTTTGAGATTCAAACAAATTACGGTTTTGAAATTGGCTTTTTTATTTTTGACGTCCTTTAAATTAGCTAATAGTTTGTCACTATTGTTCTCGTCATTTTTAGGTTCGCCTGCATATCGTGCCGAAAAAACTCCGGGTTCACCGTTTAAAGCATCGACTTCTAAACCAGAATCGTCTGCAAAACAATCGTAACCGTATTTTTGAGTGACATAATTGGCTTTTAAAATCGCATTTCCTTCGATTGTGTCTGCTGTTTCTGGAATGTCTTCGGTACAACCAATGTCTTCCAAGCTTAAAATCTTAATGGAGTCTGGAAGTAATAACTGGATTTCTTTGATTTTATTTTTATTGTTGGAAGCGAAAACGAGTTTCATGTGAGTAATGGTTAAATTAGAAGTCAAAGATATTGATTTTAGACGTGTAATAAGCAATTGAATTATGTTTTAGAACGAAATCTCTAGCCCAGATAGAAGTGAAAATCCTTGTTCAAATGAGAGGTTTTAGCTCGAATAGAAAAAGATTGTAACGGATAGCTGGAAATCGCTCCATAAAATAAATAGCCAATCAATTCTTTTATAAATTTTAAATAATTATTTTTGCTGCTCGTTAAAAAAATAAACTATTTCAATATATATCATGGTAAAAGATTTATTCGAAAGAATTCAAACTAATAAAGGACCATTAGGAAAATGGGCTTCACAAGCAGAAGGTTATTTTGTTTTTCCAAAATTAGAGGGAGAATTGGGACCAAGAATGAAATTTCAAGGAAAAGATATTTTGAACTGGAGTTTGAATGACTATTTAGGTCTTGCCAATCATCCAGAAGTACGAAAAGCAGATGCTGATGCAGCTATTGAATACGGAGCAGCTTACCCTATGGGAGCTCGTATGATGAGCGGTCACACTAAATACCACGAACAATTAGAGCAAGAATTAGCTGCTTTTGTAATGAAAGAATCGGCTTATTTATTGAATTTTGGATACCAAGGAATTATGTCTACTATTGATGCTTTGGTTACCAGAAATGATGTAATTGTATATGATGTAGATGCTCACGCTTGTATTATTGATGGCGTTCGTTTGCATAGTGGAAAACGTTTTACATACCGTCACAATGATGTGGAGAGTATGGAGAAAAACTTGCAGCGCGCGACTAAAATTGCTGAGGAAACTGGAGGAGGAATTTTATTCATTACTGAAGGGGTTTTCGGAATGCGTGGTCAACAAGGTAAGTTGAAAGAAGTTGCTGCATTGAAAAAGAAATACAATTTCCGTTTATTAGTTGACGATGCACACGGTTTTGGTACACTTGGAAAAACAGGAGCTGGAGCAGGTGAGGAGCAAGGTGTTCAAGACGAGATTGATGTGTACTTTTCAACTTTTGCAAAATCAATGGCTAACATTGGGGCTTTTGTAGCTGCAGACAAAGAAGTTATTGATTATTTAAAATACAATTTACGTTCGCAAATGTTTGCCAAAGCCTTACCAATGATTCAAACTATTGGTTCATTGAAGCGTTTGGAATTATTGCGTCAATCTTCTGAAATTAAAGATAAATTGTGGGTTAATGTGAATGCATTACAAAATGGTTTAAAAGAAAAAGGATTCAATATTGGTGATACAAATACTTGTATTACCCCAGTGTATTTGGAAGGATCGATTCCAGAAGCGATGGTGATGGTGAACGATTTGAGAGAGAATTACGGAATTTTCTTGTCGATTGTAGTGTATCCTGTTATTCCAAAAGGAATTATTTTATTGCGTATGATACCAACTGCTTCGCACACTTTGGCTGATATTGATGAAACTTTGTCAGCTTTTGAAGCGATTCGTGAGAAATTAGTAAACGGAACATATAAGCAAATTGCTGAGCAAACTAAAGTAGATTTAGATGCTTAATTTATAGACTGACTTCAATAAAAAAATCCATTCGAAAGAATGGATTTTTTTATGGATTACGTTTACAATTCTTTTCGAAATGTTTTTCTGCGACAAATGATTTTTGGGTCGAAGTTTTTCCAAAGCAAATGAATCGCATGATTGTCTGCCAATTCAGGTGTACGGATGCAATTTTGAATTCCTTTTTCGGTAAATGTCGTATGGTATTCTTTGAAAATAATCGCGTGTACTCCTTTGTTTTGGTATTCAGGATGAACTCCTATTAAATAAAAAGTCACGTCTTTACTATTGTTTCTTGCGTTTAGCAAATGTAAGAAACCAAAGGGGAACAATTTTCCTTTTGCTTTTTGCAATGCTTTTGAAAAACTAGGCATCACGATAGCAAATGCTACTAAATTGCCATCTTTATCCTCCACAAATTTGATATATTCAGGATTGATAAAGCTGATGTATTTTTTCTTGAAATATTCTTTTTGAATATCAGATATAGCCACAAATGAAGATAGACTAGCATAGGATGCATTGAATAAATCAAACATTTTATCTACATAAGGCAATACTTCTTTGGTTTTCTTGAAATTGACTGCTTTGAGTTGGTAACGTCTTTTGATAAGTTCTTGCGCTTTGTCAAAATACTCTAATTTAACGTTTTCAAAAGGGAATTTGTTTTCCAAATATTCTTTTTCGGTAACATATCCCAATTGCTCAAAATGACTAGCATAATACGGATGGTTGTACCAGGTAATCATAGTGCCAATTTCTTCAAATCCTTCAGTTAGCACACCAACTTTATCTAGATTAGAGAAACCCATAGGCCCTTCCACGTATTCTAAACTGTTTTTTCGGCCTAATTCGTAGACTTTATCTAATAAAGCTTTGGTTACTTCCACATCATCAATTACGTCAAACCAGCCAAAACGAACTTTCTTTTTTTGTTGGTTATTGACTTCTTCCCAATTGATGATAGCGGCAATTCTTCCAACAATTGTATTTTGGCGGTAGGCCAAATAAAAATACGCTTCTGCATTTTCAAAAGCTGGATTTTTAGTTTTGTCAAAAGTTTCTAACTCGTCAGCAATGATGGGTGGAACCCAATATTGATTGTCTTTGTATAAGGAAAAAGGGAATTTAATGTAATCAGTTAATTCACTTTTGGTAACCGCTTCTTTAATTTGAATCATAATTTTGAATCTAGAAAATCAAGAATTTCTTTTTCTTTTTGCCATTTTTGGCACCTTTCTGAGCTTTTAAAATATTTGGATCTTCTTCAATTGGAGTTTTAATTTCTTTGTAATTACCATCATAACGGTATGAAAAACCCAATCCACCATATAAAATAGCGGGTGTGTTTTTAATACTTCCACTTGCACTTGCGTCAATTTGAAAATCGTCAGAAATTAAATAAGCTAATCCAGCTCTTGCAATAGTATCACTGTAAAAATCACTTATATATCCTTGATTTTCAACAAATCCGGACCATTTCTCATTGAGTCCTTTGGTCAAAGTTACTACATAGCCATAACTTGGAAATTCAGTGCCAATATAGTCAGCAATAGTATTGGTTACCAATACCCAACTTCCATCTCCAAAGTGGTTTTGAGTGATTAAAATTACCTTTGGCGAAATGCTCGCGTTGGGTGAAAAGTGATACGGATTATTTGCAGAAGTTATATTGGCTCCAGCAAATACAGAAACTGCTGGTATTAATTGTTTCCATTTGAAAGATTTATCTACCTTCCAGCTGTATACGTTAATTTTAGTTTCTACACTTTTAAACGGATCATATAATAGGTATTTTGCTCCAAAGCTACTTTGTCTTAAGGCGCTTTGTTGTTGTTTAATAAATCTTGATTCATACAATTGATCTTGGTATTGAATATCTGCTAAAAATTCTAGCTTTTCTTTAAATAACCCATAGCGTATCGTTAAATCAACACCATAACCATTTGCTACATAATTAAGTAAATGATGTTTTTGTGCTATTCCATAAGCTCCAGACTCTACCTGGATTACTGTTTTTCCTACTGAAAATGCAGACATTGATTCTCCAGGTCTATTTGAATTTATTTGATCAGTATATTGCGCATTAACAGTTAATGAAACCATTAAAATAAATAGCACCAATATTGGTTTGGATTTAAACATAATTTACTTTCTTGAATTATTAAATAAATTGATATCTCAAAAGTACTATATTTTATTATTAATTTAAGATTGATATTTTTATTTTGTCCTTAAACTTCGGTATGAATTTATTATTTTTGGAAAAATATTTGAATTATGCAAGAAGCCTCTTTTTCTAGTTTCCTACGAACAGTTTTTTACATTATAATGTTCTATTATTTATTTAAATTTTTGGCGCGTTTATTTTTGCCTATGCTTGTGAAAAAAGCAGTAGAAAAAGCAGGTGAAAATTTTCAAAAGCAACAACAATATGCTCAAGATGCGGCTTGGAAAAAAGCGCAGCATAATGATGAAATAATTTACAAAGAAACAGTATCTAAAAATCCGCGTGAAACCAAAAAAGTGGGCGACTATGTGGATTACGAAGAAATAGAGTAAATTTGTTTTTTAAAGTTTTTATATATCCTAACTTAACCATTTCACTTTGAAAAAACTCCAATCTATATATCCTCACTTACTGGCACTAGTAGGTTTTGTTCTTGTATCATTAATTTATTTTTATCCGGTCTTACAGCGAAAGCAAATCTTTCAATCCGATATTGCCCAATATACTGGTATGGCAAAAGAGCAAATTGATTTTCGCGCAGCAACGGACACAGAACCCTATTGGACCAATTCCGCTTTTGGGGGAATGCCAACCTACCAATTAGGAGCAAAATACCCTCATGATTATATTGGTGCATTAGATGATGTTTTGCGTTTTTTACCACGACCAGCAGATTACTTATTTTTATATTTCTTAGGTTTTTATGGTTTATTATTGGTACTAAAAATTGACCCATTGAAGGCGTTTTTTGGTGCTATTGCATTTGGATTTTCGACTTACCTGATTATTATTTTAGGTGTTGGACATAATTCTAAAGCACACGCTATTGGATATATGCCGTTAGTTATTGCAGGGTTTTTAATGGTATTTCAAAAAAAATATATTTGGGGTGGTTTACTCACTTTGTTTGCTACTGCTTTGGAAATTAATGCCAACCACTTTCAGATGACCTATTATCTGTTGATTTTCTTATTACTATTAGTTGGTTATTTCACCTATCAATTTCTCAAAGAAAAAGACTTTAAAGGATTAGGATTTGCTTTTGGATCACTTGCTGTAGCTGGAATTTTTGCTATTGGAGCCAATGCTACTAATTTGTTAGCTACAACTGAATATACCAAATTCAGTACGCGAGGTAAAGGAGAATTGACCTTTAGTGCGGATGGTTCCAAATTAACTGAAAACACTGCATTATCTAGAGACTATATTACGGAATACAGTTATGGTATAGCTGAAAGTTTCAATTTAGTTGCGCCAAGACTTTTTGGAGGTTCTAATAATGAAACTTTAGGAACTGAAAGTAGCATGTACCAATTCATGATTAGTCAAGGAGTGCCGGCAACTCAAGCAGAGGATTACGTACAAGGAATGCCGACGTATTGGGGCAACCAACCCATAGTTGCTGCTCCAGCATATATTGGAGCTGTTGTTTTCTTTTTGGCTTTTTTGGCATTATTGATAGACAAAAGAAGAATAAAATATGTGTTTTTTGGAGGTGCTATGATTGCTTTAGTGCTTTCTTGGGGAAAGAATCTTCCAACAGTTACTAACTTCTTTATTGATTATATTCCTTTGTATGATAAATTTAGAGCAGTTTCCTCAATACAAGTCCTATTAGAATTGTGTTTTCCAGTATTGGCAGTAATGGGATTGCAATCTTTTTTTCAACTGGATCAAATTCAACAAAAGAAAGCCTTGTTACAATCTACTTTGTTTGGAGTAGGAGTCATGTTAATTTTATTTTTGTTTAAAGGAACTTTTAACTTTTCGGCTGCTAGTGATGACTATTTTATTAAAAACTATGGTCCTGCTTTTGTGGATGCATTGAAATCAGATAGAAAAACAATGTACAGCGCTGATTTATTACGTTCAGCTTTCTTTATTCTTATTGTAGCAGGGGCTTTATGGTTATATATCAAAAATAAATTCGCCCAAAATACTACGATCATTCTGATTGGTTTAGTAATGATTTTTGACTTATTCTTAGTAGATAAAAAATACGTCTCAGCTAAAGATTTTGTAAGTAAAAGAGAGATTGAAGTCCCTTTTCAGGCAACTCCAGTTGATTTACAAATTTTGCAAGACAGTAGTAATTATCGAGTTTTCGAAATCAATGGTAATTTATCGAGTGCAAGAGCTTCATTCTTTCATAAATCAATTGGGGGTTATCATGCGGCTAAACCAAGACGTATGCAACAACTGTTTGATTATCAAATTGCCAAAAATAATTTAGAACCTTTGAATTTTTTAAATGTAAAATATTTAATTCAAACCGATAAAGAAGGCAAAGAATTCCCAATTGCCAATCCAGAAGCGAATGGAAATGCTTGGTTTGTAAATCAAATACAATTAGTTAGTACCGCTGATGAAGAGATGAAAGCCCTAGATAAACTTGATTCTAAAAAAGTAGCGGTAATTAATTCGAAAGAATTTAAGTTTAGAAAAACCGCTTTTGTGAAAGATAGTTTGGCTTCAATAACTTTAGATTTGTATCAACCCAATCATTTGAAATACACATCCACAAATACAAGTGATGGTTTGGCAGTTTTTTCTGAAATGTATTATAATAATGGTTGGAATGCCTATGTTGACGGCAATAAAGTAGAACATCTTCGAGCTAATTATGTATTAAGAGCGCTACCAATACCTGCAGGAAAACATACAATTGAATTTAAGTTTGAACCCAAAGTTGTTAAAACCGGAAGTACTATTGCATTACTAAGCTCCATTGGAATGGTATTGTTGTTAGTAGCTGGAATTTATTTTGAGAGAAAGAAAGAAACCCAATTGTAGCAATTAATTTGTAAATTTGATTGTAAATTGATGTAAGTAATGAATGAATCAAAATTAAATCATGACCACCCTTCCAAAATGGAAGCCCGTTACATTAATGAAGTCAAAAAAATGACTCCACAGCAACGTTATGAAAAATTGATGGCAATAATTCAGCTTTCCTATATTTTAAAAAAGGCCAAACAGAAATCTATTTAATGTATGGATAGTCAAATAATAGAAATCTGGAAGTACCTCGCTTTGAATAATGTAAAGTATTTGACTATTGGAGGGTTTGCTGTAAGTATATATGGTTATGGAAGAAATACAGGCGATATAGATATATTTATTGAAGACTCAATTGAAAATAGAGTAAATTTAAGGGAAGCATTAAAACAACTTGGGATTGGCGATTTTGAAGCAATTAATACAATGCAATTTATTCCAGGCTGGACAGATATTACTTTAAATTTTAATTTACGATTGGATATTATGACCTCTGTTAAAGGTTTAGAAAATAGTTCTTTTAACCAACTTTTTGAACAAGCTTATGTTGTTGAGATTAGCGAAACACCCGTCTATTTTTTAGATTATAATAGTTTAATTAAAGCTAAGAAGGCATCAAATCGTCCAAAAGATATTTTAGATATTGAGGAATTAGAAAAAATCAATTCTAAAATCAATTAATATTTTGAAATTAAATCACAAAAAACTTTTAATCATTACCTATTATTGGCCGCCAGCAGGTGGGCCAGGGGTACAACGTTGGTTGAAGTTCGTGAAGTATTTACCAGATTTTGATGTACAACCTATAGTCTATGTACCTGAAAATCCAACTTATCCAATTATTGACCAACATTTAGAAAGTGAGGTTTCAGATAGAGCCATTATTCTAAAAAATCCAATATTTGAACCGTATCAATTGGCTTCTTTTTTATCGAAAAATAAGACCAAAAAAATCAGTTCTGGAATTATTCCGAATCAGAAAAAGCAGTCCTTTTTAGAAAAGGTTATGCTTTGGGTACGCGGTAATTTATTTATTCCTGATGCACGTGTTTTTTGGGTAAAACCTTCCGTTTCCTATTTGGAGAAATACATTCGAGAGAATGAAATTGATACTATTGTAACTTCAGGGCCACCTCATAGTTTGCACTTAATTGGATTGGAGTTAAAGCAAAAAATGAATTTAAAGTGGTTAGCTGATTTTCGTGATCCTTGGACAACGATTGGTTATCACAAATCATTACGACTGTCGGATTACGCTGCAAAAAAGCATAAAAAACTGGAGAGTCAAGTTTTAAATTCGGCAGACACCATTATTGTTACAAGTAAGACAACTAAAGCTGAGTTTCAAGCTTTAACTAATAAACCTATTGCGGTAATTACGAATGGATTTGATGTTGAGAAAGTAGAAAAGCAAACGTTAGATACCAAATTTAGTCTAGCGCACATCGGTTCCTTTTTGTCTGAACGAAATCCTAGAATTTTATGGGAATGTTTGGTTGAACTTTGTTCAGAAATACCGGAATTTAAATCGCATTTAGAAATTAAATTAATTGGTGCAGTAAGTCAAGAAGTATTGGGAACAATCTCAGCATTTGGATTGAATTCCTATTTGAATAATCTAGGATATGTTTCACATGCAGAAGCAGTTGCACATCAACGAAAATCTCAAATTTTATTGTTAATTGAAATAAATTCTGAGGATACCAAAAGTATTCTCCCTGGGAAATTGTTTGAATACCTGGTTTCAGAGCGACCTATTATAGCTATTGGTCCAAAAGACTCTGATTTTGAGGAGATTATTACGAATACTAATACAGGTGTATTTTTTGACTATTCTGAAAAAGTGAAATTAAAGAATACCATTCAAAATTATTATGACCTATTTTTGGAAGGGAAGTTGCAATCTCAAGGAGTAGGGCTTCAACAATATTCTCGAAAAAATCTAACTCAACAACTCGTTGAATTGCTTGATCAACATTAATATTCAAATTTACCTATGGGAATTGTTTTAAATCAGTCTTTGAAAAATACTATCATTACCTACATTGGTTTTGGAATTGGTGGTATTAGTACGATTTTTTTATTCCCTTCCATTTTAGGAAAAACCTATTATGGTTTATCTAATTATATTTTGTCTTGCGCTAATGTTATTATGCCCTTGTTTGCTATTGGTATGCAAAATTCGTTGGTTAAATTTTATTCGCAATGTAAAACCGAGAAAGAACAAAATCAATTTCTTTCTTTTTCAGTAATTTTTCCATTAGTATTTACAATTCCGATTTTACTTTTAGGTTTGTTTTTTTATGATGAAATTAGTTTTTTCGTTACTAAGAAAAATCCAATTGTTAAAGAGTTTATTTATTTAATTCCGTTTATTGGATTATGTATGGCCTACTTTGAAATCTTTTATGCTTGGGCAAGAGTACATATGCATTCAGTGTTTGGAAATTTTATTAAAGAAGTAGGACTGCGTTTGTTTTCACTAGTAGCTTTAGTAGGAATGTATTTTGGTTGGATTACTGCGGTTGAATTTGTTTACTTAACGGCGGGTATTTATTTTTTCGCTTTGTTAATTACTATGTTGTATGCTTTCAGGGTAAAAAAGCCTGATTTTCAACTTTCACTTCCACACAATGTCAAGGGAATCTTAGAATATACTTTTTATATCATTTTATCTGGAAGTGTAGCTAATTTACTTTTAGATGGAGATAAAATAATGTTAAACCAGTATATGGATATTGGTAACATAGCGTTTTATTCTGTTGCAACTTACATTGCCTTAGTAATTTCAGTACCAAGTCGTGCTATGCATCAAATCGTATATCCCATTACAGCAAAACTAATGCACGATAACAAATACGATGAATTAAACGATTTATACAAGAAAACATCAATCAATCTTCAAATTGTTGGTGGCTTTGTGATGCTATGTATTTTTGTTAATATTAATCAATTATATGATATGTTGCCTAAAGAATATGCTGGTGGTATTTGGATTGTTTTCATCATTGGGATATCCAAATATTTTGATTTAATTCTAGGTAACAATAATGCGATTATTTTTAATTCGAAGTACTACCGTATGGTATTGTTCCTTGGTTTAATGCTCGTTTTTTTTACGATTGTACTGAATGCGATATTTATTCCTTTATATGGAATTACGGGATCAGCAATTGCAACATTATTATCAATTACTATTTACAGTGTTGCTAAATTAATGTTTGTGGTTAAACGCATGCATTTGTATCCTTTTACCATTCAAACAGTATATTCAATTGCTATTACAGCTTTTTTGTTTGTCTTGTTTTA
This sequence comes from Flavobacterium ammonificans, assembly GCF_020886115.1. NCBI lineage: Bacteria > Pseudomonadati > Bacteroidota > Flavobacteriia > Flavobacteriales > Flavobacteriaceae > Flavobacterium > Flavobacterium ammonificans. The sequence continues at coordinate 2,301,932 of NZ_AP025185.1, read as the reverse complement.
TTTTTGGGAGTTCCCTTTTCATCCAATGATTGGAATAGTATTGAAATCATTTCTAGTTTCAATTTCTTATTTGTATTTAAATTATAGGTTTGCTATTTCAAAAGAAATAAATCAAATTATTACTAAATATGTAGTGAAAATAATTAAATAGTTCATCAAAGTGATATTTTTAGTTCAAAATCACTAAATGTTGGTATTGTAGGAATTAGTTATTAGGTTTAATTTTGTTAAACATAAACCTCAGATCCCAATATCGTATGAATAATAATTATGTAATTACTGAAAAAAGTCTTCAAGATTTTTACAACAGAATAAGTAGCCGAATTCGCTCAGGATTTATAGTCAAAGAAAAAAATGACAAGCTTCCATTTGCTATTTTAACAAGAGAACCTAAAATAGTGAATCACTCCTTTAACTTAGTTTTATGTTGCCTCACTTTTGGTTTGTGGTCCATCATTTGGATTTATCAAACCCTTTCTTATGGAAGAGAAAAACGAATCCTAATTTCTATTGACGAAGATGGTAAAACATTTGAAGAAACATGCTACTAATTATTCGTTTTATAATTTCTCTTGTAAGTAGGTTGCTGTACTAGATTTTTTCATTTTCACCAAGTCTTCAGGTGTTCCTGCACCAAGTAACTTTCCACCATTTTCACCACCCTCTGGCCCCAAATCAATTACCCAATCTGCGCATTTGATAAGGTCTAAGTTGTGTTCTATAACAATAATTGAATGTCCTTTTTCGATTAAAGCGTCGAAAGAAGCTAATAATTTTTTGATATCGTGAAAATGCAAACCAGTTGTAGGTTCGTCAAATACAAACAGCGCTTTGTCTTTAGTAGCTCCCTTAACTAAGAATGAGGCCAACTTAATTCGCTGTGCTTCACCACCAGAGAGAGTGGAAGAAGACTGTCCTAACTGAACGTATCCCAATCCAACATCTTGTAAGGGTTGTAATTTTTGATTGATTTTATTCTGATTGTATTTTGCAAAAAAGGCAATGGCATCATCAATTGTCATTGTTAAAATATCGTGGATGTTTTTGCCTTCAAAAGCCACTTCCAATACTTCTTTTTTGAAACGTTTTCCGTTACAAGTTTCACAATGCAATTGTACATCGGCCATAAAAACCATTTCTACATTAATTGTACCTTCTCCTTTACAAGTTTCACAACGACCCCCATCTACATTGAAAGAAAAATGTTTGGCTTGGTATCCTCTAACTTTAGAAAGTTTTTCTTTGGCATACAAATCCCGAATATCATCATAAGCCTTGATATAAGTCACAGGATTCGAACGCGAACTTCTTCCTATGGGATTTTGATCTACATATTCAATATGTTTGATATGCGAAAACGAACCTGTCATTTCGGTAAATTGCCCAGCTTTTTCACCAATATTATCTAGCTTCTTTTGCATTGCAGGAAACAAAATCTTTTTAACCAAAGTACTTTTGCCACTACCAGAAACACCTGTAATTACAGTTAATACGTCAAGTGGTAAAGTAACATCTATATTTTGTAAATTATTTTCACGGGCGCCTTTGATTTCGATGAAATTCTTAAAAGGTCTGCGTTTTTTGGGAACCGAAATTTCTAAATTTCCATTCAAATATTGAGAAGTTAAAGAATCCGATTGTAGAATTTCATTATACGTTCCTTGTGCTACTAAATTTCCTCCATGTGTTCCAGCTTCAGGTCCGATATCGATTATCATATCTGCAGCTTTCATTATATCTTCATCATGTTCTACCACAATTACAGTATTGCCTAAATCTCGTAACGACAACAGAACTTTAATTAGGCGTTCAGTGTCTTTAGGATGTAAACCAATACTTGGCTCATCTAATATATACATTGATCCTACCAAACTACTTCCTAGTGAAGTTGCTAAATTAATACGCTGTGATTCTCCACCAGAAAGGGTTGCTGAATTTCTATTTAGCGTTAGATAATCCAAACCAACTTCAGTTAAAAAAGACAAACGATTATTGATTTCGATTAAAAGTCGTTTGGCAATTTGTTTTTCGTATTCGTTGAGTTCGATGTTTTTAAAGAATTCAACCAAATGGCGAATAGGTAAATCGACTAAATCTGAAACAGTCTTACCATTAATTTTAACATAGGAGGCTTCAATTCGTAAACGTTTTCCTTTACAAGAATTACATTTGGTTTTTCCTCTATAACGTGACAACATCACGCGATTTTGAATCTTATAATTTTTCTCTTCTAATTCTTTAAAAAAGTCATTAAGTCCCTGAAAATATTGATTTCCTGTCCAAACTACTTCTTTTTGCTCTTCGGTCAATTCGAAAAAAGGTTTGTGGATTGGAAAGTCAAATTTGTACGCATTTTTGACTAATTCATCTCTGAACCAACTCATACTTTCGCCTCGCCAAGGAAAAATAGCATTTTCAAAAATAGAAAGACTAGTATTGGGTACAACCAATTCAGAGTCAATACCAATGATGTTTCCATAACCTTCGCATACCGGACAAGCTCCGTAAGGGTTATTAAAGCTAAACAAATGCACATTGGGTTCTAAAAAAGAAATGCCGTCTAGCTCAAAATTATTGGAATAGGTAAAACGTTTATCTGAGTTTAATTCTTGCAAATAGCATTCGCCTTTACCTTCAAAGAATGCCGTTTGAACCGCATCGGCTAATCGGTTATAAAACTCTTCTTCGTCTTTAACTACAATTCGATCAATTATAAGAAAAAGTTCTTTTTTGTTCAAACCTTTTGGTAAATCGTCTAAACGAACCATTTCGCCATCGACTAAAATTCGAGAAAAACCTTGCTGTAACAAGACGTTCAGTTTGTCTTCTAGTTTTCGGCCTTTTTCTAAATGAATAGGAGCAAGGAGTAACCATTTGCTATCTAAATCAAATTGTTTGACATCTGAAACAACATCAGTTACCGAATTTTTTTTGACTTCATTTCCAGATATTGGAGAAAAAGTTCGCCCTACACGTGCATATAATAATTTGATGTAATCGTAAATTTCCGTAGAGGTCCCAACAGTAGAACGGGCATTAGTTGTGTTAACTTTTTGTTCGATAGCAATAGCGGGTGCAATTCCTTTAATATATTCAACTTTAGGTTTGTCCAATCGACCAAGAAATTGACGTGCATAAGAAGATAAACTTTCTACATAACGACGTTGTCCTTCTGCATACAAAGTATCAAATGCTAAACTTGATTTTCCAGATCCGGAAAGCCCTGTTATTACTACTAATTTGTTTCGTGGAATAGCAACATCTACATTTTTGAGATTATGTACTTGTGCTCCTTTTATGATGATATTTTTCTTTGGATCTAGTTTGGCAATGTCAATTGGCATACGACTTTAAATTTTAACAAAAGTAAGCATTTTTCAACTTAGTAATACTACTTCCACTAGAGCTAATTAGCTATTTTTATGAGCAATAATGCAATAGTTTTCTCAGATCTAAACGCCTTCATGGAAAGCTACTTTTTAAATTATCACCTTTTATTTGGATATTCTGACAAAAATAAATTAAATTTGAAAATTAAATCATTGATAAAACAAAACGCCTATTTAACAATTTTACTTTTTAGAACATTTTTTAAAATTACAAACCCTCTAAAAGGTAAAATATGGCTATTCCCACTATTGATGATGCTGCATTGGTTAATTCCTACATTTCTGGCAATGAAGCTGCTTTAGAAACACTAATTAAAAGACACCAATCTCGAATTTTTGGTTTTATCTATTCCAAAGTTGGAGATCGAGACTTAGCTGACGACATTTTTCAAGATACATTTATTAAAGTGATTCGAACTTTGAAATCGAATGCTTACAACGAAGAAGGTAAATTTCTTCCTTGGGTGATGCGAATTGCTCACAATTTGATTGTAGATCATTTTCGTCATAATAAAAAAATGCCGTTGTATAGAGAGACCGAAGAGTTTTCTATTTTTTCAGTAATGACAGACGATTCATTAACAATAGAGAATAAGTTGATTTCAGATCAGGTTACAAAAGATTTACGTCAAATAGTAAAGGAATTACCCGATGATCAAAAAGAAGTTTTGATGATGCGTTTGTACCAAGATATGAGTTTTAAGGAAATTTCAGAAGCCACTGGAGTGAGTATTAATACCGCTTTAGGAAGAATGCGGTATGCAGTAATTAATTTGCGAAAAGTCATCGATAAACATCAAATAATTTTAACTAACTAAATACTATTTTGTAGTTTTTGTCGTTATATTTTAAATTGTAAATGTAAACTATGGCAAAAATCTACTCTAAAAAAACATTTGTTGCTCCAAAAATGAAACCAAAGAAAGAAGTTATTTCTTTCTTGTTGAACTACTCAAAAGCTTTAAAAGTTATCCAAACGGAGCAGCTTGCTTTTGAAATTATAGCTAACTAAATTAAAAACACTTTTACGAATACAATAGTAAAAGTGTTTTTACTTTTTACTAAATACGGATTTACGTCCAATAGTTTTAGTAATGATATCTTTTTCGATATCCCAACCTCTTGCAGGCGAATATTCTCTTCCGTACCAAATAATCTGTAAATGCAAATCATTCCATAATTCCTCAGGGAAAATACGTTTGGCATCTTTCTCCGTTTGTACTACATTTTTTCCGGTGGTTAAATTCCAACGGTACATCAAGCGATGAATGTGTGTGTCCACAGGAAATGCTGGTACACCAAAAGCTTGAGACATCACTACACTAGCTGTTTTGTGTCCAACAGCTGGGAGCTCTTCTAAATCTTCAAAACTTTGAGGAACTTCTCCATTGTACTTTTCAATTAGTATTTGCGATAAGCCATAAATGCCTTTAGATTTCATAGGCGATAAGCCGCAAGGACGAATGATTTCTTTAATCTCTTCTACAGTTAATTTCACCATATCGTAAGGATTATCTGCTTTTGCAAATAAAAGAGGCGTGATTTGGTTTACCCGAACATCTGTACATTGTGCTGAAAGTAAAACGGCTATTAATAAAGTGTAAGGATCTTTATGATCTAGCGGAATTGGAATTGTTGGATATAATTCTTTTAACGTATTTATAACAAATGTTACCCGTTCCTGTTTGTTCATTTTTGTACTTTTATTCCTGTAAAAATAACACAATTTGAATTATTCAACACAATTAAATATGACAACATTAAAGATTGGAGATCAAGCACCACAATTTTCTGGTGTAGATCAAGATGGGAAATCACATCAATTAACAGATTATAAAGGTAAAAAATTAGTAGTTTTCTTTTATCCAAAAGCCAATACACCAGGTTGTACAGCTGAAGCTTGTGATTTGAGAGATAATTTTGAACGTTTTCAAGCCAATAATTATGCTCTTTTGGGAGTTAGTGCTGATGCTCAGAAAGCACAGGCTAAATTCAAAGAAAAATATGATTTTCAATTTCCGCTTTTAGCTGATGAAGATAAATCAGTAATTCAAGCTTTTGGAGTTTGGGGTCCAAAGAAATTCATGGGTAAAGAATATGATGGAATTCACAGAACTACATTTGTTATTGATGAAAATGGTATTATCGAAGATGTAATTTCTGAGGTTAAAACCAAAGCACATGCTGCTCAAATATTGAAGTAAATACTTAAAGATAAAAAGGCTAAGAGTAATAATCTTAGCCTTTTTATTAGTCTATCCAGAAATGGCCCACAGAATACGTCTTGGCTTGACCGCTTATTTTTACTCGATTTCCATGGTATTCGCAATACAAATGTCCAACCCGATCTGATAGTTGGAATGCTTCTAAATTTGTTTTATTCAATTCTTTAGCCCAATAAGGTATTAAACTACAATGTGCCGATCCCGTTACTGGATCCTCAAAATGTGTAGATTGTGGTGTAAAAAATCGTGATACAAAATCAGAATTTGTCCCTTTTGCAGTTATAATTAATCCTCCTGGATCCAAGTTAATTTGGTCAATAATGGAACGATTGATATGGATGTTTTTAATATCCTCTTCCGACTCAAACACTAATACATAATCTCTTGATTTTAAAACTTCCTTAGGTTGTATACTCAATGATTGAGAAATGATTTGTGGTAATTCATCAGGTATAGGCATTCTGGAGGGGAAATCTAAGGTGTAAAACTCTCCTTCAACCGTTACTGTTAAGTCTCCACTTAATGTCTCAAATACAATGCTATTCTCTTTATGATTTAAAATAGTTTTCAATGCATGGGCAGTTGCCAAAGTAGCGTGTCCACACAAATCCATTTCGATATCAGGAGTAAACCAACGTAATTGAAATTGGTTGTCTTTCGGAATAAAAAAAGCAGTTTCAGCCACCGCATTCTCTTTTGCAATTTGCAACAAAACGGCATCAGGTAACCATTCTTGTAAGGGGACTACACAGGCTGGATTTCCACCGAAAATTTGATTGGTAAAAGCATCTATTTGGTAAAGTTCGAGTTTCATTTTAAAATTATTTGTAATTAAAAATACAAAAAAAATCCCTAGTTGATTTAACTAGGGATTTAAATATAAATAGGATTGATTTATTTTCTCTTGATCACTTTCTCAACAGCAGCAACAATAGCTTGATTGTTTAGCTTGTATTTTTCCATTAATTGCTCAGGAGTTCCTGATTCTCCAAAACTATCATTTACTGCAACAAATTCTTGAGGAGCAGGGTGGTGTAAGGCTAAGACTCTAGAAACACTTTCGCCTAAACCTCCTAAAATATTATGCTCTTCAGCAGTAACGATACATTTTGTTTTTGCCAATGATTTCAAAATCGCTTCTTCATCTAATGGTTTAATTGTATGAATGTTGATTACTTCGGCAGAAATTCCTTTAGCTTCTAAAGCCTCAGCTGCAACTAATGCTTCCCAAACTAAGTGACCTGTTGCAACAATAGTTACATCTGTACCTTCATTTAAAAGTATAGCTTTGCCAATAACAAATGGTTCGTCAGCAGGAGTAAAATTAGGTACTACTGGACGTCCAAAACGCAAGTAAGCAGGACCATGATGATCGGCTAAAGCTAATGTAGCTGCTTTCGTTTGGTTGTAATCACAAGTGTTGATTACGGTCATTCCAGGCAACATTTTCATTAATCCAATATCTTCTAATATTTGGTGAGTTGCACCATCTTCCCCAAGAGTTAATCCAGCATGTGAAGCACAAATTTTCACATTTTTATCTGCATACGCTACTGATTGACGAATTTGATCGTAAACACGTCCTGTAGAGAAACTAGCGAAAGTTCCTGTAAAAGGAATTTTACCTCCAATGGTTAATCCCGCTGCAATTCCAATCATATTGGCTTCTGCAATTCCAATTTGGAAAAAACGTTCTGGATGATTCTTTTTGAAATCGTCAAATTTTAATGATCCAATTAAGTCAGCACAAAGTGCCACAACATTTTCATTTTTTTGACCTAGTTCAGTCATTCCCGCTCCAAAACCTGAACGAGTATCTTTACTTCCTGTATTTGTATATTTCTTCATTTGTTGTGTAGTTATTAGTAATCAGCTAGTGTTGAAGTATTTTGAGCTAATGCTTGCTCTAATTGGGCATCATTTGGAGCTTTTCCATGCCAAGCATGTGTATGCATCATAAAATCAACGCCATTCCCCATTTCGGTATGCAATAAAACACAAACTGGTTTTCCTTTTCCAGTTCTAGATTTTGCATCATTCATACCCGCAATAATTGCTTCTAGATTATTTCCTTCTTTGATTTCTAGTACATCCCAATCAAAAGCTTCAAATTTAGCTTTCAAACTACCCATACACAACACTTCGTCAGTAGTACCGTCAATCTGTTTTCCATTAACGTCAATGGTAGCAATAAGGTTATCTACTTTTTTAGCAGAAGCATACATGATTGCCTCCCAGTTTTGGCCTTCTTGTAATTCACCATCTCCGTGCAGTGTGTAAACAAGATGTTTGTCATTGTTAAGTTTTTTGGCCTGAGCCGCACCAATACCAACTGATAATCCTTGTCCAAGAGAGCCAGATGCCATGCGAATACCAGGTAAGCCATCATGAGTGGTTGGGTGACCTTGCAATCTGCAATTGATTAAACGGAAAGTAGCTAATTCAGCTACAGGGAAATATCCACTTCTAGCTAAAACGCTATAAAAAACAGGAGAAATATGTCCGTTAGAAAGGAAGAAAAGATCTTCTCCAATTCCGTCCATATTAAAACCTTCTTTTCGTTCCATTAAATTTTGGTACAAGGCTACTAAAAATTCAGTACAACCTAAAGATCCTCCAGGATGACCTGAATTGACAGCGTGTACCATTCGAAGAATATCTCTTCTAACTTGGATAGTTAAATCGTTTAATTGTTGTGTGTTAGGCTTCATTTTAAGTGTAAAAGTTAAACTATTGCAAATGTAATTTTAATTTAGGGTTGCTACAAACGTTTTTATGAATTGTTCACCTTGTTTTATCAAGAATAATGGTTAATTATCAACAAAAATCTAATTGTATATTAAAAACAAAAAAAGCCTCCCAATTTGGAAAGCTTTAATTTTTGAAAAGTAGGGGTTACAATTTAGATTGTAAACTAGACCAACCGCCACCGTTATGAACCGATGTAAATCCGTTCGACTTTAAAATGCTTTTTGCAGATGCACTTCTCATACCAGAAGCACAACAGGTGATAATCGTTTTGTTTTTGTCTTTCAATTGACCTAGTTGATTGCTCAAAACATTTACTGGAATATTGATTGCACCTTTAATATGTCCGCCTGTAAACTCAGCTTTTGAACGTACGTCTATAATAATAGCACCTTGTTGTACCAACTCAGCATAATTTACAGTTGGTCCTAATCCGAAAATCTTTTTTAATAATGAGATCATATTTCTTATTTTGATTGATAGTAATTTACTTCGAGCCAAGAACCTCCATTATGGCAATCTAGCCCATGTTGAGAAAGAAAATATTGCGCTTGACCACTTCTGTTTCCTGAGGCACAACATAGTACTAAAGGAGCATTTAAACCTTTCAATTCTTCGATTCGTGCCGGTATCGTTTGTAACGGAATGTTGATTGAATTAGCAACATGTCCACCCATAAATTCTTCGTGAGAGCGCACATCTACAATAGTGCAATTCGTCTCTTTAATGATTTTCTCCAAAGTCATGCTATTAAACTTAAATAAAGTAATTTTAATTTTAATGCAAATATAGAATTTGTTGTAAACAGCTACAGTAACATTTGTTACACAAGGTTCGAATAAAGAAAAAAGCGAAACTTTAAAATTTCGCTTTTTTAATATAAATTTAATATTATACTGAAATTAACTTTTTAAAACATCATTTATTGCTTTTTCTAACAAAGGCGACATCGTTTGGTAGCCCTTCAAATTAGGATGAACACCATCCTCAGAATATTCTTTTGGAAGGCCATTTTGAGTGTCAGCCATAATGGTATGGTAATCAACATAAGGAATAGTATTTGTATTGGCATAATTAGCAATAAGCTGGTTCAATTCCACTATGGTTTGTGCCGCTTTGTCATTAGGTCTCCAATTAAAATTAGCTGCAGGTAAAACAGAACAAAGGATTACTTTTATTTTATTGGCATGAGCTAATTCAATCATCGAAATAATATTTCCCACAATTTTTTCATTGGTTGTAGGTCCTGTATTTCCAGCAATATCATTTACCCCAGCTAAGATTACCACCACATCGGGTTGTAAATTGATGACATCTTGCCTAAAACGAACCAACATCTGCGGTGTAGTTTGTCCACTAATACCTCTACCAATATAATAAGGTTTGTTACTAAAAAAATCAGACTGAATTTTCAACCAAAATTCTGTAATTGAATCCCCCATCAGAACAATCCTTTTTTCTCCAGATTTCTTTGGTTGTAAACTTTTGTTTTCTGATTCGTATTTGGATAAGTTGGCCCAATCTTGAGCGATTGATTTTTCTGTCATACCAATTAGTAATAAAAGAAGTAAATAATGTGAAACTAATTTTTTAATTTTCATTTGCTTTCAAAAGTTAATCAAATAAATCGGATGATAAATAACGATCGCCACGGTCACAAATTATTGCTACTACAACACCGGATTCTAATTGATTGGCAATTTTAATTGCTGTAGCAACAGATCCTCCGCTACTCATTCCTGCAAAAATACCTTCTTCTTTGGCAAGACGTTGAGTCATTTCTCGGGCTTCCAATTCGCTTACTTCCATTATGGTATCCACTTTTGAGGCGTCATAAATTTTTGGTAAATACTCTTGCGGCCACTTTCTAATACCGGGAATTTGCGAACCTTCACTTGGCTGAACACCAATAATTTGAATGTTGTTATTTTGTTCTTTTAAATAAGTTGAAGTACCCATAATGGTTCCGGTGGTTCCCATTGTAGCTACAAAATGAGTTACGGTTTTATTAGTATCTCTCCAAATTTCTGGACCAGTCGTTTTATAATGTGCTTTCCAATTGTCGTCATTGGCAAACTGATTGAGCATAACATAGCCACCTTCTTCCATTTTTTTTAGTGCGTAATCTCGCGAACCAATGATTCCAGTACTAGCGGGTGTTTGAGTCACTTTAGCCCCGTAAGCTAACATGGTTTGAGTGCGCTCTTTAGTCGAATTCTCAGGTAAAACCAATTCGATTTCTATGTCAAAAAGTTGAGCAATCATAGCTAAGGCAATTCCCGTATTACCACTAGTTGCTTCGATTAATTTGTCTCCTTTTTTTATTTCACCACGCTCTATTGCCGAAGCTATCATATTGTAGGCAGCGCGATCTTTTACACTCCCGCCAGGATTATTTCCTTCAAGTTTTAATAGTAACTGTACATTGGGATTTTGGATCAAATTTCTACTAATAACTAAAGGAGTGTTACCAATTAATTCGATAAGTTGCTTTGGTTCCATATTATTTTTTCTCTTTAACTTTAACTTCTGTGGTAGTGGTATTGGTCACAATTGAATTTGCTGGAATAGACTTGGTTACCCATGAATTTCCTCCAATGATACTCCCTTTTCCAATAATTGTAGTACCGCCTAAAATAGTGGCATTAGCATAAATGCAAACGTCTTCTTCGACAGTAGGATGTCGCTTTGAATTTTTCATTTCTTTCGTTATGCTCAATGCACCAAGTGTTACTCCTTGGTAAATCTTAACATTTTTTTCAATTACTGTGGTTTCTCCAATCACAATTCCAGTTGCATGATCTATAAAGAAAGGCGATGCTATTGTCGCGCCTGCATGAATATCAGTTCCTGTAATTCGGTGTGCATATTCACTCATTAAGCGCGAAAACAATAGTAAGTCTAATGCATACAATTCATGACTTAATCTATAAATTGCAATAGCATAAAAGCCTGGATAGGCCAAATATACTTCTTCCAAACTATTTGAAGCAGGATCATTTTCCAAAATATAGCGCGCATCTTGATTCAACTTTTCAAGAACAGATGGCAAGGTTGCAAGGTATTTTTCCCAAATGCTATCACACAAATCATTTGGTTTATGACAAGCTATTGAAGAGATTTCTTTGAATAGAATTTCAAGTTCAGCAATACTTTCTTCAAGCGAAGCGTTGCCATCAAACAAGGTGTAAAATAGCTTTTCTGTGAAAATCTCTGTTTTCGTTTTAATACTATAGCTAGTTGAAAAATCATTTTTCAACAGCTGTATGTTTTGTATAATCTGATTGTGTATCACAACTAATAATGGATTCTGTTATTGTGATGTAAAAGTAGTTGTTTTACTAAAGAATATTGAATAATTTCTACTGCTTTATTGGAGTAATTGTGATTTTTTATGGATTAGTTCTAAAATTGATTTAGAGTTTAGTTGGCAAAACGTAATTTTTAGTAACGTTATTAATAAAAGTGCTTGTAGTAATAACCTCCAATCATAAATAGAATAGTTATTATAGCAAATGTTAGTAGTACTGATTTATAATTTCTCTTTGTATCAATGTAGTGTAATCCAATTAAGAATATAAGAATAAGTGAAGAGTAAATAGCTGGATACATTTCAAATGCCGCTCTATAATTTCCTTGAACAAGAAGTAATAGTCCACGCTGAAAACCACAGCCCAAACACTCTATTCCAAAGAGTGTTTTACTGATACACGGAATCATTAAATTTTCTATATCCAAAGCAAATTTGTTTTTACAATTTTACAAAAAAAAACACAATGCTTGAGGAAATAATTTGATGCTATTTTAAATTGTTTACTTTTGAATAGCCAAATTATTTATGATGAAGAAAATTATTATTCCGATGATGCTTGTTGCCATTTTGATTGCCTTTTTTGAGCAACAAAAGACAGATGGAAATGTCTATATTATGGCTGGAGCCATCGTTATTTTTATGTATGGGATGATGCGTGTGAGTGCTAAAACGCCAAGTAAAAGTCAAGATAAAAACGAAGAAAATGTTCAGTAAAGGAGATGAAGTTTCAGTTTTAGACGAAGCTGTAAATGGAGTAGTGTTGTCAGTCAATGGGGGTCAAGTTACTATTGAATCTACAGACGGATTTGTGATGACATTTTTTGTCAATGAATTAATTAAGATAAACAATTCCAGTAACTTAATGAATTCTATTAGAAGTTTTAATTCAGGTGAGATAAAAAAAGAAAAAGAGATACCAAAACCACGAAGTTTTGTAAAAGAGCGTAAAGAAAAACGAGAAGTTGGCGTTCCGGAATTCGATTTACACATCGAAAAATTGGTTCCTAATAAACGCGGAATGTCTAATTATGACATCTTAACGTTGCAATCAGAAACTGCCAAGCGACATCTTGAATTTGCTATTCGAAATAGAATACCAAAAATCGTTTTTATACATGGTGTAGGTGAAGGAGTTTTGAAAGCAGAATTGGATTTTTTGTTAGGGCGATATGATAACATTTTGTTCCAAGATGCCAATTATCAAAAATATGGTTTGGGTGCAACAGAGGTGTATATAAAACAAAATACGAAACAATAATCTAAGGTTTTTAGTTTTCAATTACTAACGAAAAACGCCTGTATTTTGATTAAAATACAGGCGTTTTTTTTATGTTACTTTAGATGTATATAAAGGTCTTAATTGGTGGTAATTAATTCTCCTAATAGGTGGCTGTCGCCAAGGGTAAAATTATTACGTCCTTTTACAAGAGTTGCTTTCTTTAAAACGATACGATGGGTGAAAGAATTTAATACATTGGTAGTTGTCACCTCTATTATTCCTTTCACATTGGCAACGCCAGCCTCTGCAATCCATTCTTGACTAATAGCCGGAACTGTTGGTAGAGTGGGTGTACAAAAATAGCTTGGGGTTAATACTCCGTTAGTATATAAACGATAGGTTAGTTTATTGTTTGTGGTTCCAAGAAGTGCAGTTCGCGGACTGTTAAGTGGAGTAATTTGATTTTGAATCAAATTAGAGTCTATATTATCAAGTGTAATGGCTTCTCCGCTATTATAATTGTAGATTTGTTTTGTAGTTGTGCATTGTTCTAGAGTTTCATCGAAACCTATAGTCAATGGACTTATTACCTGGCCGTAATCTCCAAACGCAAAAGTTTCATAAACTTGGGTCCCGTTTTGTTTGGCAAATGTGATGTTTTTAAATACTATATTATGGTTGTAACCAGTAATTGATGTTCGACCTGTAGTGGCATTGGTAGTTTTTACAGCGGTAGTAGTTATATGGATTTTTCCTGCAGTAGCAATCCATTCGTCACTAACTGTTGGGGAAGAAGGTGGAATTGTTTCGCAAAACATACTACTTGAAATAGCGCCATTATAAAAGCGGTATACCACACGATTTGTACTATTGATATCTATAATTGTTGGGCTTCCTGTCGCAGTAGGTTCATTTGTGAAAGAGGTAGATGGAATTTGAATCAATAAAGCCTCTTGTCCTTTTATTTTGTATATAATTCCATTATTTGTACAACTCTGAGTCGCAACAGAATCAAAACTAATTACCTCTTGAGATAAATCTCCATCGCTGCAATTACTAAACAGAAGAGCGATTAAAATCCCAGACCATATTTTTTTCATTATTCAAAAATTTGGTTCAAAATTAGTCAAAAAATCGATATTTAATGATTGCCTTCGTACTATTTATAAAGATATTTTATAAATTTGCCTTCATGAAGAAAGTATATTTAGACAACGCATCAACCACTGCAATTCGCCCCGAAGTAATTCAAGAGATTACAAGATTAATGACTGAAGATTACGGAAATCCTTCCTCAACACATAGTTTTGGGCGGAATGCCAAAAGTGCTTTGGAACTTGCTCGTAAGTCAATTGCAAAACAACTTAATGTGGTAGGTTCAGAAATCTTTTTTACATCTTCAGGAACTGAAGCCAACAACTGGATTTTACGTTCAGCGGTAAGAGATTTACAGGTTAAGCGAATTATTACCACTAAAATAGAACATCATGCAGTATTGTATCCTGTTTTGGCTTTGCAAAATGAATTTGGCATCCAAGTTGATTTTGTAAACATTAAATCGGATGGCAGCATTGATATGACGCATTTAGCCGAATTGCTTTCTCAAGAAGTAAAAACTTTAGTGAGTTTGATGCATGTGAATAATGAAGTAGGAGTGGTTTTGGATCTAGAACGAGTTGTAACTATCTGTAAAGAACACAATGCCCTTTTTCATTCGGATACCGTTCAATCTGTTGGTAAGACGGAAATTGATTTAAAAGCTTTGCCTATTGATTTTATTTCTGCTAGTGCTCATAAGTTTCATGGTCCAAAAGGAATTGGATTTGCTTTCATTCGTAAAAACTCTGGATTACAGCCCTTGCTTTTAGGTGGTGAACAAGAAAAAGGAATGCGTGGAGGTACCGAATCGGTTTACCAAATTGCGGGAATGGCAAAAGCTTTAGAGATGGCGTATGCAAGTTTAGAGGTCGAAAGAGCGGCTATTTTAGATTTAAAGCGCTATTGTGTTAGTCAATTAGCCCAAGTATTTCCTGATTCTAAAGTTATTGGTTCAGAAAATGGTTTTTATAATATTATTAATGTTGTTCTGCCGCTTCCGGAAGACAAGGCAGCTATGTTGTTGTTTCATTTAGATATGAAAGGGATAGCTGTGTCGCGCGGAAGTGCTTGTCAGTCGGGGAGTACTAGTGCTTCTCACGTCTTAACAGAAATACTTTCGTCAGATGATTTGGCAAAGCCAAGTTTGCGCATTTCTTTTAGTCATTATAATACTAAGGAAGATGTTGATTATTTGATTGAGGTTTTGGCTGCTGTTTAGTTTATTAATTCATTCACTTCAAATTAAGCTTGTCGAATTGGGGCGTTCCCTTTCAGGTCGGGCTATCCGCTGTATCTTTTTAAAAGTGGACTTCGAGTTCCTCAGTCTCCTTTTAAAAAGGATGCCGCTTCTATCCCTAACGCGGGTACAATCTCAATAACAATTTCAATTTCAAAATTCAACATTCGTTGTTCAACTTTCCAAGTTCAATAACAATATCAAATTTCACAAAACCTTATATTTCCTTACATTTCTTATATGGTTCAAAAGAAATAGCAATATCTATAACAATTTCAATATTCAATTTCCTTCATGTTCCTTAATTTCTTAATGGTTCACAAACTTCTATGACTTATATGGTTAAAAAACCTGCGAATCTTGGGTAAATTTCAATAATACCACTTTACAACAATTGAATTCAAAAAAAATTTACTATTTACAAAACTTTAAATCAGCGAGTTAAGAAAAAGAACAAAAATAAAGTATAGAAAAGCTTGTGAGAGCGGATTTAGGTTGTACTTTTGCCCCCGCAATAAAGCAGACGTTCTTACTTCAATATTGAAAAGCAAACCAAACAAGATAAAAGAAATTTTACTTTAAAAAATTTGCTAGAGATAAAAAAGTAATTATCTTTGCCTCCCGATTAATTCGGGGCCCGAAAAGGGGACAAGTTCTTGAATATATTGAGTAAGTAAAACCAAAGTAATTTTTCTTTAAAAAACTTTTAATAATACTTGCGAGATAAAAAAGAAGTTGTACTTTTGCACCCGCTTTGAGAGATAAGCGACAAAAATTAAGACACGTTCCTAGACATATTGAATTGACAGCCGTTTTGAAAGAGATTTCAAAACAAATTAAAGAGTAATAGAATCGTAAGATTCGAAAAAGACCATTAGATCATTGTCATAATACATAGAAGTAAATTTATTTGCTTCGCATAATATACGATGAAGAGTTTGATCCTGGCTCAGGATGAACGCTAGCGGCAGGCTTAACACATGCAAGTCGAGGGGTATAGTTCTTCGGAACTAGAGACCGGCGCACGGGTGCGTAACGCGTATGCAATCTACCTTTTACAGAGGGATAGCCCAGAGAAATTTGGATTAATACCTCATAGTATGTGAGAATCGCATGGTTTTCACATTAAAGTTCCAACGGTAAAAGATGAGCATGCGTCCCATTAGCTAGATGGTAAGGTAACGGCTTACCATGGCGACGATGGGTAGGGGTCCTGAGAGGGAGATCCCCCACACTGGTACTGAGACACGGACCAGACTCCTACGGGAGGCAGCAGTGAGGAATATTGGACAATGGGCGCAAGCCTGATCCAGCCATGCCGCGTGCAGGATGACGGTCCTATGGATTGTAAACTGCTTTTGTACAGGAAGAAACACTCCCTCGTGAGGGAGCTTGACGGTACTGTAAGAATAAGGATCGGCTAACTCCGTGCCAGCAGCCGCGGTAATACGGAGGATCCAAGCGTTATCCGGAATCATTGGGTTTAAAGGGTCCGTAGGCGGTTTAATAAGTCAGTGGTGAAAGCCCATCGCTCAACGGTGGAACGGCCATTGATACTGTTAAACTTGAATTATTAGGAAGTAACTAGAATATGTAGTGTAGCGGTGAAATGCTTAGAGATTACATGGAATACCAATTGCGAAGGCAGGTTACTACTAATGGATTGACGCTGATGGACGAAAGCGTGGGTAGCGAACAGGATTAGATACCCTGGTAGTCCACGCCGTAAACGATGGATACTAGCTGTTGGGAGCAATCTCAGTGGCTAAGCGAAAGTGATAAGTATCCCACCTGGGGAGTACGTTCGCAAGAATGAAACTCAAAGGAATTGACGGGGGCCCGCACAAGCGGTGGAGCATGTGGTTTAATTCGATGATACGCGAGGAACCTTACCAAGGCTTAAATGTAGTTTGACCGTTTTGGAAACAGAACTTTCGCAAGACAAATTACAAGGTGCTGCATGGTTGTCGTCAGCTCGTGCCGTGAGGTGTCAGGTTAAGTCCTATAACGAGCGCAACCCCTGTTGTTAGTTGCCAGCGAGTCATGTCGGGAACTCTAACAAGACTGCCAGTGTAAACTGTGAGGAAGGTGGGGATGACGTCAAATCATCACGGCCCTTACGCCTTGGGCTACACACGTGCTACAATGGCCGGTACAGAGAGCAGCCACTGGGCGACCAGGAGCGAATCTACAAAACCGGTCACAGTTCGGATCGGAGTCTGCAACTCGACTCCGTGAAGCTGGAATCGCTAGTAATCGGATATCAGCCATGATCCGGTGAATACGTTCCCGGGCCTTGTACACACCGCCCGTCAAGCCATGGAAGCTGGGGGTGCCTGAAGTCGGTGACCGCAAGGAGCTGCCTAGGGTAAAACTGGTAACTAGGGCTAAGTCGTAACAAGGTAGCCGTACCGGAAGGTGCGGCTGGAACACCTCCTTTCTAGAGCTTGAATGTTAGTTGCCTTGGTAACACTTTCAAGAAAGAAGACGATAGATCGACATGGGATTGAATTTCATGATAATATTACTCTTGCTGTTAGTTCAAATAATACAAATAAGTAAAAAACAGAGTCTCGTAGCTCAGCTGGTTAGAGTACTACACTGATAATGTAGGGGTCCCCAGTTCGAGTCTGGGCGGGACTACTATTTTTTAACTTATGGAAATTTTAGAAGTTGAGTCATCCGATGGATGTTGTCTTTATCATTATACTGTCAACAGACGACTGATAACTGACAACTAAAACACGGGGGATTAGCTCAGCTGGCTAGAGCGCCTGCCTTGCACGCAGGAGGTCAACGGTTCGACTCCGTTATTCTCCACAAAAACAGTGGACAGTCCACAGGACTTAGTTATCAGTAGTAACTGAATACTAAAATCTGAATACTGCACACTAGTTTAACGTTCATTGACATATTGAGATAAGAAAATAATAAAGTAGAAAACATTTTTGCTTGTTTATCATTAGACAAGTAAAAGAAACGGCTTATTTTAATTAATAAGTTGGTACAATAAGCAAAATAAGGGCGTATGGGGGATGCCTAGGCTCTCAGAGGCGATGAAAGGCGTGATAAGCTGCGAAAAGTTACGGGGATTGGCACACACGATACGATCCGTAAATACCTGAATGGGGCAACCCACTATGTTGAAGACATAGTACACCGATAGGTGGGCAAACCCGCTGAACTGAAACATCTAAGTAGGCGGAGGAGAAGAAAACAAAAGTGATTCCGTAAGTAGTGGCGAGCGAACGCGGATTAGCCCAAACCAATGTTGTTACGGCAATGTTGGGGTTGTAGGACCACGAGATTTCTTGCACAAAGAACTAGAATCTACTGGAAAGTAGGACCGTAGAGGGTGATAGTCCCGTATAGGTAATGAGTGTAAAGGATAGTGGTATCCTGAGTAGGGCGGGGCACGTGAAACCCTGTCTGAATTTGGCGGGACCATCCGCTAAGGCTAAATACTCCTGAGAGACCGATAGTGAACCAGTACCGTGAGGGAAAGGTGAAAAGAACCGTGAATAACGGAGTGAAATAGATCCTGAAACCATACGCTTACAAGCGGTCGGAGCCCTTTCGTGGGGTGACGGCGTGCCTTTTGCATAATGAGCCTACGAGTTAACGTTGCTGGCAAGGATAAGTGGTTAAGTCACGGATCCGTAGCGAAAGCGAGTCTGAATAGGGCGCTTTAGTCAGTAGTGTTAGACGCGAAACCGTGTGATCTACCCATGGGCAGGATGAAGCTGTGGTAACACATAGTGGAGGTCCGAACCGGTTGACGTTGAAAAGTCTTCGGATGACCTGTGGGTAGGGGTGAAAGGCCAATCAAACTCGGAAATAGCTCGTACTCCCCGAAATGCATTTAGGTGCAGCGCTGGATTTAAGTTATATAGAGGTAGAGCTACTGATTGGATGCGGGGGCTTCACCGCCTACCAATTCCTGACAAACTCCGAATGCTATATAATGTTTACCAGCAGTGAGGGCTTGGGTGCTAAGGTCCAAGTCCGAGAGGGAAAGAACCCAGACCATCAGCTAAGGTCCCCAAATCTATACTAAGTTGAAAGAACGAGGTTTGTCTGCCCAGACAGCTAGGATGTTGGCTTGGAAGCAGCCATTCATTTAAAGAGTGCGTAACAGCTCACTAGTCGAGCGGACGAGCATGGATAATAATCGGGCATAAGTATAGTACCGAAGCTATGGATTTGTATTATATACAAGTGGTAGGGGAGCATTCCAGCAGGGTTGAAGGTGTATCGTAAGGTATGCTGGACTGGCTGGAAAAGAAAATGTAGGCATAAGTAACGATAATGCGGGCGAGAAACCCGCACACCGAAAGACTAAGGTTTCCACAGCTATGCTAATCAGCTGTGGGTTAGTCGGGACCTAAGGCGAACCCGAAAGGGACAGTCGATGGACAACGGGTTAATATTCCCGTACTACTTATTACTGTGATGGGGTGACGGAGTGATGAAAGCGCCGCGAACTGACGGAATAGTTCGTTGAAGTACCTACCTATAAGATCTGCAGGCAAATCCACAGATCTTGGGGAAATACGATAGTACTCGGAGACTTCGGTCAAAGAGATAGTGCGCCTAAGGGCTTCCAAGAAAAACCTCTAAACTTCAGGTAATAAGTACCCGTACCGCAAACCGACACAGGTAGTCGAGGAGAGAATCCTAAGGTGCTCGAGAGATTCATGGCTAAGGAATTAGGCAAAATAGACCTGTAACTTCGGGAGAAAGGTCGCCAGCGCAAGCTGGCCGCAGTGAAGAGGTCCAGGCGACTGTTTATCAAAAACACAGGGCTCTGCAAAATCGTAAGATGAAGTATAGGGCCTGACACCTGCCCGGTGCTGGAAGGTTAAGAGGAGATGTTATCTTCGGAGAAGCATTGAATTGAAGCCCCAGTAAACGGCGGCCGTAACTATAACGGTCCTAAGGTAGCGAAATTCCTTGTCGGGTAAGTTCCGACCTGCACGAATGGTGTAACGATCTGGACACTGTCTCAGCCATGAGCTCGGTGAAATTGTAGTAACGGTGAAGATGCCGTTTACCCGCAGTGGGACGAAAAGACCCTGTGCACCTTTACTATAGCTTAGTATTGACCTTGGATAAATGATGTGTAGGATAGGTTGGAGACTATGAAGTGGCGTCGCCAGGCGTTGTGGAGTCATTGTTGAAATACAACCCTTTGTTTATCTGAGGCCTAACCCCGCTTAAGCGGGGGACATTGCTTGGTGGGTAGTTTGACTGGGGTGGTCGCCTCCAAAAGAGTAACGGAGGCTTCTAAAGGTTCCCTCAGTACGCTTGGTAACCGTGCGTAGAGTGCAATGGCATAAGGGAGCTTGACTGAGAGACATACAGGTCGATCAGGTACGAAAGTAGAGCATAGTGATCCGGTGGTTCCGCATGGAAGGGCCATCGCTCAAAGGATAAAAGGTACGCCGGGGATAACAGGCTGATCTCCCCCAAGAGCTCATATCGACGGGGGGGTTTGGCACCTCGATGTCGGCTCGTCACATCCTGGGGCTGGAGAAGGTCCCAAGGGTTGGGCTGTTCGCCCATTAAAGTGGCACGCGAGCTGGGTTCAGAACGTCGTGAGACAGTTCGGTCTCTATCTACTGTGGGCGCAAGAAATTTGAGTGGATCTGATTCTAGTACGAGAGGACCGAATTGGACAAACCTCTAGTGTATCTGTTGTCCCGCCAGGGGCACCGCAGAGTAGCTACGTTTGGAAGGGATAAGCGCTGAAAGCATATAAGCGCGAAACCCACCACAAGATGAGATTTCTTTTAAGGGTCGTGGGAGATGACCACGTTGATAGGCTATAGATGTAAAGGCAGTAATGTCATAGTCGAGTAGTACTAATAACCCGTAAGCTTATGTACGTTTTCCCTCCTCCCTTCGAGTCACCTCAGGGGAAGGAGGGGAGAAATTTTCTAATTACTTTTCTTTATCTCAGTATGTTAAGATATTTGCAGCGAAGCTGCGTTTGAAGTTCAATGTTTAAAGTTCAAGGTTACAACCTTAAACTAAAAAAACTTGAAACCTTAAACAATAATCTTAAGGTGGTTATTGCGGCGGGGCTCACCTCTTCCCATCCCGAACAGAGTAGTTAAGCCCGCCTGCGCAGATGGTACTGCAGTTATGTGGGAGAGTATGTCGTCGCCTTTCTTTATGAAACTCCAACTTGAAAAAGTTGGAGTTTTTTTGTTTATAGGATCGACGTGTTCGCCCTAAAGGGCTCGGTTCGTCGCTTTTCTTTAATCTGAACTTGTTTCAGATTCTTTAAAAACCCTGTTTCTAACGAAACGGGGTTTTTTGTTTATACCTGAAGCCCACCGGGCTTCCTCCTCTTAATCTCAAATCTACGGGATTAATAGGAATCAAGATCAAAAGTTTTTTACCAAAATTTCATCCCTACGGGATTTAAGTCAGGTTTACCACTATTGAATCTCTTCGTAATAGGTTGATGCTATACTATCTTTTTATTAACTCCGCTAGGAGTTGCATTTTGGTAAAAACCCATAGAAAATAAAGAGAAGAAGTCCCGTAGGGACGGTATTATAGTTTGTTGAATTTTTTAAGTTACTTAACGTACGAACAAAGTAATCGTCTTATGTAAGCAATAAAAAAGTGGTAATTTCCATAGTGGAACTTACCACTTTTTTCATCTCTTGATGTATTTACTCTATCTCAATGGTATCAATCTCCTTCATCAATCGATCTGTTTCAGATAAGGCGACAATGATCTTTTGATAGTGTAAAATATCGTCAAACTCTAATTTACGGTCTTTTCTGTCTTTGAGCCATTTTTGAGCCGGTTGATAACCGCCTATGTAGAAATTCCATGCTACCTCTGGGACATTTGAAAAGTATTGAGTGTCGTTGATGTATACGCTGCCTGTCACTGCGAGGCACGAAGCAGTCTCATTTGTTGGGATTGCTTCACTATCGTTCGCAATGACAAAGCGGGGTTTTACAACTACGTTATCACCATCTTCGGGATAGCCTGTGATGTATTTTTCTACAATTGGGCTTTCTAATAAATGGATTTGTCTAATTTGCTCCCCTAGTTTGACTAGTTGCCAAAACGTGGCGGTATCTTTTGGATACGGCACTCTTGGAAAATCTATTTTTAAAAACTCTTTGTATTTTTCTCTATAGGTTGGAGAGTGTAAAACCGCATAGATGTAATCTAATAGGTCTAAAGGAGTAAAAACTGTCTCGTCACCCTGAACTCGTTTCAGGGTCTGTTGAGATGCTGAAACAAGTTCAGCATGACAAAGCTCGTGGTCTGGCACAAAATTCAATCCCAATTGCGCTGCTATTTGCTTGACAATTTCAGGGTTTAAATTGGGCGTTCGTTCTGTGGTTTGGTCAATGGTTTGTTGTCCTTTATTATCTGGGTATATGTAAAGAGGTAATATTGCGGACTGTGTCGTTCTTTCTCCACATTTAGTTTCCATTAAATTGTTTGAAATATAAAAATGATCACAGGTATTTGATTTATTACTTCTAGCAGTTACTAAACCAAAATTATTACCTTCAAGAAAATGTTTCATCACTTTATATCTTGCTCTTTCAATAATTTTCACATCATAATAAATGAATTTACTATCAAATGGTCTGTAAGAAATTTTTTTTATTAAATTAATATCTGCATTTATTGAGTAATATTCACTAACATTTTTTATTAGTTCCTCTTTTGAACTATTAATTAAAATCTCATCTTTTGAAGTGACAATTCCAATACTGTTTATTGTAAATAATTCAGATACAGAAATTCCTTTTTCATAAATATTTTGTTTTTTAATATTTCTTGAAACGAAAAAATAATTTGGTTTTGAAATATCAAGTTGATTAAAAACAATATCCTTTAATGTATTTTCAGTAAGAAAATCATATTTCATTTCTCTTTTACCATATAAATCAAAATGAAATACTTTACCTAATTCATTAACTTTTTTCTTTCCAGTCTTAATAAACAAATTTATTGAAACACCTTGCTGTATATCAAAAACGTTTACATCTACACTTCCATCAGGTGATTTCTCTTGTTTATTACTGTTACCGTGTAAATCTATGGTATAAATTTTATCGTAGGTTTTTAGCAAGTTCCAACGCATTCCACGAAAAGTAGGATTGTCTAAAAATCCGTGTGGGTTAATAAAAGCTAAAACACCACTGCCATTTTTCTCTATAAAATGCTGTCCGTAACGCAAAAACTTAACATAGTCATCGTTTATCCATTTTGGATTTCTTTCTTTTAGTTTTTCTATACCTCCAGGTTCTTTTTTGTAATCTTCCATCAGGTTCATAATCCATTTACCATTATTGGAACTTTCTCCACTATACGGCGGGTTCCCAATAATACACATCACTGGCGAATCTCTTTTGATGTGATTGGCCTCGTTGGCTTCGCTACTGAGCCAATTGGCAAACAAGGTTCCTGTATCGGGGTGGCTTTCTTCTAAACTGTTGGTTAGGTACACTCTTAATCGTTGGTTGCTGGTGGGTTTGAAACCGGTTTCGGTTAAAAGCAAATCCAATTTTAAATGTGCCATGGCATAACTTGCCATGAGTAACTCAAAACCATTAAGGCGAGGCAATAAATGGGTTTCTACATAATTGCTCCAAATGCCTTGTTGTCCTTCAAATTTTTTATGTATGTGTTTGATGGTTTCGGCTAGGAAGGTGCCTGTTCCTGTGGCTGGATCCAAAATTTGGACTTTGTGCACTTCTTGTTCTACTTTTTTGCCTTGTAGATCCACTTTGATTTTGGTTTTGCTGGTGTCAGCCAAACCTTGCGGCAAATCAAATTCGGTTTTTAAAATGTCGTCCACAGCACGAACGATAAAATTAACAACAGGTGCCGGTGTGTACCAAACGCCACGCGCTTTTCGCAATTTTGGGTCGTATTCGCTCAGGAAAGTTTCATAAAAATGGATGATCGGATCTTCCATTTTGGTGGACTTTCCGTAGTTCTTTAAAATTTCCTCTACATTGCACGCCAAGAAAATATCGACCAAACTGTCTACAATCCATTTGATACGGTCGTCAATATCGGGTCCCGCAATGTAGCCAAAGAGTTTGCGTAAAAACGGATTGGATTTCGGAATTAATTCTGCCGCTTCTTGTCGGCTAAAAGTAGGCAAAGTAGCATCATGCAAACGCGCTGCAAACATTCCGTAAGCAATGGTTTGTGCATAGACGTCTGCAAATCCTTTGGGCGTAATGTCGTGAATTAGGATTTCTTTGAAAGCTACCATTTGATCCTTTAAGGTGCTATCTTCCTGATTGCTTACATCAGTGGTCAATGCTTTTTCAATTACATCGGATAACAGTCGGGCTTTGCCCGCCATCATTTCGGCTAATTTTTTACTGCTTTTGATGGTTTGCCCAAGGTGTGAAGCAAAGTCCTTAATCAGATTGGTAAAGGTGGCAAAGTTTTCAGGCAATGGAACGATAGCTCCGTTATGTATGGAAGCAATGGCAATTTTAGTAATAAAAACACCGTCAATATATAAATGAAAATCTAAATAGTCGGTAAAAATTAAGTTGTTCAGCGACGCTTTGTAGCGGTCAAACTGTTCTTTGTTGCCTGTTTTTTTGGCTCCTTCCAAGTCTTTGTCGCCAATGTCTTTTGCTTCAATAAAACCAACAGGAATATCTCCTTTAGTCAGAATATAATCGGGTGCACCGCAGGATTGTCTTTTGGGTTCGTTCGTCGCTCTAATGTCAGGCACTAAGCTTTCTAAAAGTTGCTGCAAGTCGCCACGAAAAGTATGCTCAGTCGCATTACCCAATTGGTAGCGTTTATTGATGTTGTCGATATACTGTTCTAAAGTCATTTATGCTGGTGTCAAAGTGTACCATCCAAAGTTAGTTTTTTCTGTTGAGTTTTGGAAGGTGTGTTGGGGTTTTTGTGTTTGTCTAACATGTCGCAGCTACAAGAAGTTGGCCATGAACCAAGACCAAGCCTTTACAAATATAACTAAAACTTTAAATTAAAAAACCTTTCCTATTTCTGATAAATCCCTTGCCTCGCCATTTCTTGAAACCGCTGTTGGTGGCAGTTTTTGTTAAAATTAACCTATTGCTTAATTATTGTTTGTTAATTCAAAATGTTTGTTTTACTTTTGCGCTTTACTAATAAGTTAAGTCTTGGAGAATTTTTATATAATTTGTGAATGTCACCAGAATAGATTCAGAGTTTATCTAAATCATAGTAATTCTGATTTGACTAAGAAATTCACTGAAATTAATAGAAATGAAAAATTGACAAGAAAATTTGTATTAGTTATAGAAGCTGTTAAAAATAAAACTGAAAATAAAACTCAATATAATTGGGAAGCAGATTTTACATTTGGTTCAGTTTATGCAATAAAAGTAGATTCGCATAGATTTTACACTCTTCAAGCTATAAATAATGGTTATCGGGAGCTTTTTATTTATAGATATGGTAAAAAAGAAAGTCAAGAAAACACAAAAAAATTGACAACAACGATAAATACAATTGAAAACATACAAATCGAAAAAATAAACTTATGAACGAAGTAACAAAAAGATTTTCTATTCAGTCTTATGTAGATAATAATAGAGAGAAAATTGATGAGTCTTTAGTTAGCTTACGAGTAATGAAAGAGGTTGATAAATTCTTAGATTATGAAAAATTAAGTAATAAAGATTTAGCAACAAAGTTAGGATATTCAGAGTCTTACGTTAGTCAATTAATGTCTGGCGTAAAAAATATGAATGTTTCATTCATAAATAAGTTTGAAAAGTGCTTTGATGCAAAATTTGATTTCAAAATTTATATAAAAAAAGAAGATGTTTATCTTCATAAATTGGATGAAAGAGTTCAATTTAATTTAACTATTAACTTAAATATGTTTTATGTAAATGAGAATCAATCTAATTTTTCATTTACAAAAAATAGTAAATCAATGTTCAACGTTACAGACGTTGAGTATGAATCATTATAGTCATGGTAGATAATAAAGAAAAAGAAATTCAGTTTCAAATGCGAATATCTTCAATAAATGTACTGAGATTTTCTCAGTACGATATTGGAGAATTTGACACTAATAAAATTGATGTGATTGAGTATCAATCAGATTTTAATGTTAAAGTTTTAGAAGAATCAAGTGAACTCGCTGTTGAAACAACAGTAAAACTTAAAGTACAGGAGTTGGATAGTTATTTTGGAGAGTTAAAAGTTTTGATGAAATTTCATATTACACCTTTTGAAACTGTAATAAAAAAAGAAAGAAGCGGATTTCAGGTTCCAGATGCATTAATGTTAAATTTATTAAATATTGTTGCAGGAACAATTCGAGGAATATTACACGAAAAATTACGTGGAACTATTCTTCAAAATGAGATATTTCCATTGATTGATACTAGAGATTTTATGAAAGCTAAAGAGGTAAAATAATACCTAATTTCTATTTTATAAAAATTGCGTTAGATTCTTAGGCTGCGGTAAAATTGCCACTAACTTTTATATATACGCAAGTTCCCTATATAAATGGTTACTAACATTCACAAAGGATTACAATTAATAAAATTTCTGTAAAGGGAAAACGATTTGGGGTCGAGTGCAGTTACAGGGTTTTCAAATGTAGGAAATTTTTATAATGTAACAAATATACAATTTGAAAATTGTTCAATTTGAAAATTTGAAAAGGAATCAATGTAGTAATTGGTGCATGGATCCAATCCGTTTAATCTTTGGAATCAGTGGCTTATCAATTACAATTTAATGTTCAATTCTAATTTTCCACCCAATCCGCATTCCACAATTTTTTGAAGGGTAGAGAAGCGAACTTCTTTGATGTTATTTTCAATTTTGGAAATATAAGATTTGGTTGTGCCACATTTCTCAGCCAATTGTTCTTGGGTTAATCCTTTTTCAATTCGGGCTTCATGAATTAAAGCGCCTAATTTGAATTCTTGATAGCCTTTTTCTATGGCTGTGCGTTTTTCAGTTCCTATTTTTCCATAGAAATCGTCTTTAAATTCAGAAAGTGTTTGTAGCTTATTTGTTTTCATATTCGGCTTTAATTTGTAATGCTTTTTCAATTTCCTTTTTAGGTGTTTTTTGTGTTTTCTTTTGAAAACCGTTGGCTATAACAATCAGTTTTCCTTTATCAAAAAAACAAAAAAGTCTAAAAATATCGTTTCCTTGTTGTATTCTAATTTCATATAGACCATCAGTATTTTCAAGATGTTTTAAATAGGTTTCAGTGACTTTAGCTAATTCTTGAATGAGCTCTAAAGTCCAAATGATTTTCTTTTGTACCTTTTCTCGTTGATTACTAAAAAATGCTTTAAAGTAGTCTTTATAGAATACTACAGTTCTGATTTTGGGATTTGTATTCATTGCAAATGTACAACAAGTTGTCCTTTAGTGAAACTTATTAGTTAAATTAATTCTCTATTGAGCCAATTTTTTTTAATAAAATTAAAAAGCCAGTCTGTAAAGGGAAAACGATTTGGGGTCGAGTGCAGTTACAGGGTACTTCAAATGTAGGAAAATTTGTTTGTAATCCAAATATAAGTTTTGAAAAATAAAAGGGTATGCTAGCCCCGATAGAAGCGGCATCCTTTTTAGGCTTCCAGCCTTTTAAAGGCTGGAAGCCTAAAAAGATACAGCGGATAGCGGGACAAGTCGTGTTCAGGAAGTAGAATAGCTGCTACTAAAAAGTAAAGTAAAAAAAAAAGTGTCTAAAAAGTTATTTATAGCTGCTGAAACAAGTTCAGCATGACAAATAAAAACTTTTTAGACACCCAGTATGTATAGAACAGTGAAACGATTAGTCGTTCACAATGACCCATTGACCTGAAGTTACTAAACTTTCGGCTTTTTTGTACTTCATGGTTTCTGTTTTTCCAGTAGCGACTTCCTGAATCGTTACGGTATCGTTACGATTGATTTTTGGCATGTCTCTCACGATGGTTTCGGTTACTTGACGTTGTTGCGTGTCCGCCGCCTCGTGGTTTAGGTTTTCACTGTTTGGAATTTCGTCTTTACTTAATTTATAGTTTTCTTTTTGACGAACTTCTTTGGCTTCTTCAATCTTTGGTGCTTGTTGCGCTGGTATATCGCCTTTGAATAAAAACGAAATCACGTCTTTATTCACATTGTCAAGCATGGCTCTGAACAAGTTGAAGGCTTCTAATTTGTAAATTAGCAACGGATCTTTTTGTTCGTGAACCGCTAATTGAACGGATTGTTTCAATTCGTCCATTTTACGCAAGTGTTTTTTCCAAGCTTCATCCACAATAGATAAAGTGATGTTCTTTTCAAAATCAGCCACTAATTGCGCTCCTTGTGTCTCGTAGGCTTTCTTCAAGTCGGTTACTACGTTCAAGGTTTTGATTCCGTCTGTAAAAGGCACTACGATGCGCTCAAACTGATTGTTTTTGTCTTCGTAAACTCCTTTGATAATAGGGAAGGCTTCTCTGGCACTTCGTTCTGTTTTCTCCGTATAGAATTCTAAAGTGGCTTTGTAAATTTTACCCGTTAATTCGACGTCTGATAATTTAGCAAACTCCGCTTCAGTTACTGGTGATGTAATCGAGAAATAACGAATTAATTCGAATTCAAAGTTTTTGAAATCATTAACGACTTTGTTTTCGGATACAATTAGTTCGCAAGTATCATAAAGCATATTGGCAATGTCTAATTTTAGACGTTCTCCAAACAAGGCATGGCGACGACGTTTGTACACGACTTCACGTTGTGCGTTCATGACATCATCATATTCCAATAAACGTTTACGCACTCCAAAGTTGTTTTCTTCTACTTTTTTCTGCGCACGTTCAATGGATTTGGTCATCATTGAATGTTGAATCACTTCTCCTTCTTCTAATCCCATTCTGTCCATTACTTTGGCTACTCTTTCGGAACCAAATAAACGCATCAAGTTGTCTTCTAACGAAACGTAGAATTGAGAACTTCCTGGATCTCCTTGACGTCCTGCACGACCTCTTAACTGACGGTCTACACGACGTGAATCATGACGCTCTGTACCTACGATGGCCAAACCACCTGCAGCTTTTACTTCAGGAGATAATTTAATATCTGTTCCACGACCTGCCATATTGGTAGCAATAGTTACTACTCCTGGTTTACCTGCTTCTTCAACGATTTGCGCTTCTTGCTTGTGCATTTTAGCATTCAACACATTGTGTGTGATGCCTCTCATTTTCAACATTCGGCTTAATAATTCGGAGATTTCAACTGAGGTAGTTCCAATTAAAACGGGTCTTCCAGCTTTTGATAATTCCGTTACATCTTCGATAACCGCGTTGAATTTTTCACGAGTAGTTTTATAGATGAAATCATCTTTATCAATTCTTGCTATTCCTCTATTAGTCGGAATTTCAACTACGTCTAATTTATAAATTTGCCAAAGTTCGCCCGCTTCAGTCACCGCAGTTCCTGTCATACCACTCAGTTTGTTGTACATTCTGAAGTAGTTTTGTAAGGTAACGGTAGCAAAAGTTTGCGTTGCCGCTTCAATTTTTACATTTTCTTTCGCTTCAATGGCTTGGTGCAATCCGTCAGAATAACGACGTCCGTCCATAATACGACCTGTTTGTTCATCTACAATCAGGATTTTGTTATCCATAATCACATATTCTACATCTTTTTCGAATAAAGTGTAGGCTTTTAAAAGCTGAGTTAAGGTATGGATACGTTCGCTTTTTACTCCGAAATCTTGGAACAAACGTTCTTTAGCTTCCGCTTCTGCATCGGCGTCTAATTTTTGTTTTTCGATAGCAGCAATTTCAGTTCCAATATCTGGAAGGACAAAGAAATCAGCATCAGTATCTCCAGATAAGAATTGGATTCCGTTATCGGTCAATTCTACTTGGTTGTTTTTTTCTTCAATTACAAAATACAAAGCTTCGTCAACCAAATGCATTTCGCGTTTGTTGTCTTGAATGTATTGGTTTTCGGTTTTTTGAAGCAATTGTTTTACGCCTTCTTCAGAAAGGAATTTGATTAAAGCTTTGTTCTTTGGTAAACTTCTGTAGGCTCTCAATAATTGGAATCCTCCGTCTTTAGTGTTTCCTTCTTTGATTAATTTTTTGGCTTCTGCCAAAAATCCGTTGGCTAATTGACGTTGTAAACTAACTAAGTTCTCAATTTTTGGTTTTAACTCATTGAATTCGTGACGGTCTCCTTGCGGAACTGGTCCTGATATAATCAATGGTGTTCTAGCATCATCAATCAAAACAGAATCCACCTCATCGACAATCGCATAGTTGTGTTTGCGTTGTACCAAATCTTCTGGCGAATGCGCCATATTATCTCTTAGGTAGTCAAAACCAAATTCGTTATTGGTTCCGTACGTAATATCAGCATCGTAGGCTCTTTTTCTTTCTTCTGAACTTGGTTGGTAATTGTCAATACATTCCACTGTCATTCCGTGGAATTCAAACAATGGCGCTTTCCAGGTACTATCACGTTTTGCCAAGTAATCATTTACCGTTACTAAGTGCACACCGTTTCCAGTTAAGGCATTCAAGTAAATAGGAAGGGTAGCAACTAATGTTTTTCCTTCTCCTGTTTGCATTTCGGCTACTTTTCCTTCGTGCAACACCATTCCACCAATCAACTGTACGTCGTAGTGAATCATGTCCCAAGTAATTTGTTTACCAGCGGCATTCCATGAATTAGCCCAAACGGCTTTTTCTCCTTCTATGGTAACGTAGGTTTTGGTAGCAGAGAACTCTCTGTCTTTTGGAGTGGCAGTAACTTCAATTTGCGTATTGTCTTTGAAACGTCTTGCTGTTTCTTTTACTACTGCAAAAGCTTCAGGCAAAATTTCCATTAAAGTTTTCTCCGAAATATCGTAAGCTTCTTTTTCCAAAGCATCAATAGCCACATAGATATCTTCTCTTTGATCGATGTCTTGAATAGTTTCTACTTCTTGTTGTAGGGATGCAATTTTAGCATCTTTATCAGCGCGTGCTTGCTTGATTCTATCTTTAAAATAAGTGGTACGAGCTCTTAATTCGTCGTTCGATAATGTCATTAAGCTACTCTCGAATCCTTTGATTTTCGTCAGATAAGGTTGTAATGCTTTAACGTCATTTTGGGATTTATCACCAACAAAGATTTTAATAATGCTATTTATGAAACTCATAATATTGTTTGTATTTCGGTATTTTTTGTAAAAGTCTAATTTAACCAAAAAAAAAGCCTCTTTTGAGACTTTTTCTTTGGTTTATTTTTTAATATTCATCCTCATTCCAAAGGTAATCTTCGTCTGTAGGATAATCTGGCCAAATTTCTTCCATTGATTCATATATTTCACCTTCGTCTTCAATAGATTGAAGGTTTTCTACTACTTCTAATGGAGCTCCTGCTCTAATAGCGTAGTCAATAAGTTCGTCTTTGTTAGCAGGCCACGGCGCATCGCTTAAATAAGATGCTAATTCTAATGTCCAATACATCTTTTGTCGATTTAGTTTAGTGCAAAAATAAATTTTTTACTGAAAAAGGCAAGTAAAAAATGATTTATTTTTATTAAAAGTTAAGAACGTTTTTTTGTCTGTTTTGTTAATTTATTTTGACCAAGAAAAAATAACAGAATCTAAGGGGTTATTTCCTAGGAATCCATTGTATTTCCTCAGCGTTTAAATCTTTAGACAACTTTCGTGCCAAGACAAAAAGATAGTCAGAAAGTCGGTTTAAATATTGGATTGCAATTTCAGAAACGGGCTCGTTGTGGCTTAAATGCACCGCAAGACGTTCGGCTCTTCGGCAAATACATCGCGCAATATGACAATGTGACACGGTAGGATGCCCCCCAGGTAAAATAAAATGTGTCATTGGCGGAAGCGATTCTTCCATACTGTCAATTTCATTTTCTAAGAATTCAATATCTGTAGCAACTATACCTAAATTTTTCAATCGAAGCTCTCCATTTTTGAGCACTTCTTTTTCAGGCGGAGTCGCTAAAATAGCACCCACAGTAAATAACCTATCTTGTATTTCAATCAAGATGGTTTTGTAATGTGCATCAATTTCTTGATCTCTGATTAAACCAATGTAAGAGTTTAATTCGTCTACAGTCCCGTAGCTTTCAATTCTTGCATGGTCTTTTGGAACTCTTGTTCCTCCAAAAAGCGCTGTAATTCCTCCGTCTCCTGTCTTCGTATATATCTTCATTAGCGTTATTGTAATTTATTTTGAGGTGTCGCTTTCAATTAATCCGTCTCTCAAACGAATGATTCGATTGGCATAAGCGGCAATTTCTTCTTCGTGTGTAACTAAAATAACGGTATTACCACTGGCGTGAATGTCGCCAAACAATTTCATAATCTCCACAGACGTTTTACTGTCTAAGTTTCCTGTTGGTTCATCAGCCAAAATTATCGAAGGTTTGTTAACCAATGCTCTTGCTACGGCAACACGTTGTCTTTGACCTCCCGAAAGTTGGTTGGGTTGGTGGTCCATTCTATCGGCAAGATTGACTTGTTTCAATACTTCGGTTGCTCTTTCGTTTCGTTCTGATTTGGAATAGCCAGCGTAAATCATAGGCAAGGCTACATTATCTAAAGCAGTTGTTCTTGGTAAAAGGTTGAACGTTTGAAAAACAAAACCGATTTCTTTATTGCGAATTTCGGCTAATTCATCGTCCTGCATTTGGCTAACATCTTTTCCATTCAAAATATAAGTTCCAGAAGTAGGCGTGTCCAAACAGCCTAAAAGATTCATTAAGGTAGATTTTCCTGAACCTGAAGGTCCCATTAACGCTACATATTCTCCTTTATTGATTTGTAAATCAATGCCTTTTAAAACATAAACAATTTCGTTACCAAGAACGAAATCACGTTTGATGTTAGTTATTTTAATTAATGGATTTGCCATTGTTGCTGTTGGAATTAAAAATTCGTTGAATTCGGATTTAAAAGTACGAAAGACTTTTGAATAAATCCATAAGTAGTAGGAAAATGAATTTTGTTACATACAAATGTAATTAAGCTCTAATGATGAAATGCTCTTTGGCTTGTTCTCTTCTAAAAAAGACCAAACCAAAATGATAAGTATCGATGGTTACAGTTACTTTCGGATTTTGTTTTAGGGTTTGCCAAAGTGCTTCTGCAGCAGGATTTGCGTGAATGTCTTCTAAAATCCAAAAACTATCATTTTCAACTGTCAATACAAGTTGTTCAACTGTTTTGTTGGTTATTGAATTTGTTGGAATGGAACTGAAATAAATACAGTTGTAAATAGCGCTTTCTATATCAATATTTGATTTTGGATTTGCTAACGCAATAACTTCTTTTTCGAAAGTAGTATCTCCCACAATCAAAATGGATTTTGGACTGAAATAGCGAACAATTTTGAACAGAAATCGACTCTTTTTCGAATTTACTCCTTTATAGGTAGATAAAGCGGCAACTGGTAATTTGATTTTCTTGTTATATAAACCTTGCGTCAACAAAAGAAATATAAAAGGGGAGTGGACTCCGTGTTCGTTTTTGGAGTGCCAAAGGAATTGTAAATACGATTGGATGCGGAATAACATTTTTTGCTATAATTACGATTCAATTTTGGCTGAAAGTTCAAACCAACGTTCTTCTTTTGTTTCTATTTTTTGGATGATTTCTTCCAAGTCTTTTGCTTTTTTCTCAATATCTTCATCGGCAACTTTTCCATCAGAAAACAATTGTTCGATAGCGACTTTTTGACTCTCCAACTCTTTGATTTCTTTTTCGATTTTTTGATATTCTTTTTGCTCATTAAAGCTTAAATTACCCGTTGGATTGTTTTGTTTCCAATCTTTTTTCTCGGCTTTATTTTCCTCTTTTTGAGCTACATCTGCACTGTCTTCATAGGCTCTAAAATCGGAGTAGTTACCCGGAAAATCCTCGATAACGCCATCGCCTCTAAACACAAATAAATGGTCTACAATTTTGTCCATAAAATACCTGTCGTGCGAAACTACTAGCAAACAACCCGGATAGTCCAAGAGAAAACTTTCCAATACATTTAAGGTAACGATATCCAAGTCATTGGTAGGCTCATCCAAAATCAAAAAGTTCGGATTTTGAATCAAAAGGGTACATAAATACAAACGCTTCAATTCGCCACCGCTCAATTTCTCTACATAATCGTGCTGCTTTTTTCTGTCGAAAAGGAAACGTTCCAATAATTGTCCTGCCGAAATGATTTTCCCTTTTGCAAGTGGAATGTATTCGCCATATTCTTTGATGATGTCAATTACTTTCTGACCCGGTTTTGGATTGATACCACTTTGGGTGTAATACCCTATTTTGATGGTATCTCCTTTAATTA
Source organism: Flavobacterium ammonificans (assembly GCF_020886115.1). Taxonomy (NCBI): domain Bacteria; kingdom Pseudomonadati; phylum Bacteroidota; class Flavobacteriia; order Flavobacteriales; family Flavobacteriaceae; genus Flavobacterium; species Flavobacterium ammonificans. The sequence continues at coordinate 2,267,376 of NZ_AP025185.1, read as the reverse complement.
CTTTTCCGCTATCCAAAGGCAAAGTACCTGTCAATAGATTCAGAAAAGTCGATTTTCCAGTTCCGTTTTTACCAATAATCCCAATGCGCTCTCCACGTTGAAAATCGAAACTGAAATTGTCTAAGATAACGTGATCTTTGAATTTTTTAGAGATTTTGTGCAGTTCGATAATCTTACTACCCATTCGCTCCATATTGATTTCGAGTTCCACTTTATTTTCTCGACGTCTATTTTGCGCTTTTTCTTTGATGACGTAAAAATCATCTTGACGCGATTTGGATTTGGTCGTTCTTGCTTTGGGCTGGCGGCGCATCCATTCCAATTCTTTTACGAATAAATTTTGTGCTTTGTCTACACTAGCGTTTTCAGACGCAATTCGTTCTTCTTTTTTCTCTAAATAATAGGAATAATTTCCTTTGTATTGGTATAATTTACCATTATCTAATTCAATGATTTCGTTGCAAACACGTTCCAAAAAGAAACGGTCGTGCGTTACCATAAATAAGGTAATATTTTCTTTAGCAAAATAACTTTCCAACCATTCAATCATTTCTAAATCCAAGTGATTGGTAGGTTCGTCCAGAATCAATAAATCGGGACGATTAATTAAAATAATGGCTAACGACAAACGTTTTTTCTGCCCTCCTGAAAGGTTTTTTACTTTCAGTTTGAAGTCTTCTAATTTTAATTTGAATAGAATTTGTTTGTATTGGGTTTCAAAATCCCAAGCATTATGTTGATCCATTTTATCGAATGCTTTTTGATAGGCTTCTTCGTTTTCTGGATTTTCTAGGGCTTTTTCGTATTCTTCAATAACTTTGAGAATTTCATTGTCTGATGCAAAAATACTTTCTTCAATAGTCAATTCATCTTGTAAATTATGATCTTGTGACAAAAACGCCATTTTGATTTCTTTTCGCAGAATAACCTGCCCAGAATCCGGTTCGTCTTCGCCATTGATTATTTTCATAATGCAAGTTTTTCCAGAACCGTTTTTAGCAATAAAAGCGATTTTTTGGTCTTTGTTGATGCCAAAAGAAATATTTTCAAAAAGGGTGCGTTCTCCAAAAGATTTGGAGATATTTTCAACAGATAAATAATTCACAACTATAGTTTTTTGCAAAAGTACTCTTTTGAAATGAAACAATCATTTTCAATTTGATTTTAGAGGACATAAAAAACGTTTTCGTAAACATGGAATTTTGATTTAATCGTATCAAAAACTAAAAATATTTCCTAATTTTGCAATCATAAAATCAAAATCACGTTTTACGTTAAGATTATGGCAAGATTTGAATTAAAACTTCCAAAGATGGGAGAGAGTGTAGCTGAGGCAACTATAACTAATTGGTTAAAGCAAGTTGGAGATACAATCGAAATAGATGACGCAGTTCTTGAAATTGCAACAGATAAAGTAGATAGCGAAGTCCCAAGTGAAGTTGCAGGTGTTTTGGTCGAACAATTATTTGGCAAAGACGATTTAGTTCAAGTAGGACAAACTATTGCTATTATTGAAACTGATTCCTCATCAGATAATACAACTACGACAACAGAAGATGTGGCAATTCCTGAAGCTGTTGTTGAAATAGAAAAATCAGTTGAAGTAGCCCAAGCTATTGTTGCTCCGGCGGTAGATTTTAAAGTGACTGAAAAATTCCTTTCCCCATTGGTTAAAAATATTGCCAAACAAGAAGGAGTTTCTGTTGCTGAATTAGAAAGTATTTCTGGCTCAGGTAAAGAAGGTCGTGTGACTAAAGAAGATATTTTAGCCTATGTGGCAGGAAGACAAAAATCGCCTGTTGCCAATACATCTGCACCAACTCCAATAAGTAATACTAGTACTCAAGCAGTACCGGTATCGGTTAATGGCGAAGATGAAATTGTAGAGATGGATCGAATGCGAAAGTTGATTTCGGGTTATATGACGGCTTCTTTGCAAACTTCAGCTCATGTGCAGTCTTTCATAGAGGTTGATGTAACCAATATTGTTAAGTGGAGAGACAAAGTAAAAAATACTTTTGAAAAACGAGAAGGAGAGAAATTGACTTTTACTCCAATATTTATGCAAGCTGTAGCTAAGGCTTTGAAAGATTTTCCGGGAATGAATATTTCTGTTGAGGGTGAATATATTATAAAAAAGAGAAATATTAATTTAGGTATGGCAGCCGCTTTGCCTAACGGAAATTTAATTGTTCCAGTGATTAAAAACGCGGATCAATTAAATCTAGTCGGAATGGCTAAAGCTGTAAATGATTTAGGTAACCGAGCTAAAAATGGCAAATTAAAACCAGATGATACTCAAGGTGGTACATATACAGTAACTAATGTGGGGACTTTTGGAAGTGTTTTCGGAACCCCAATTATTAACCAACCTCAAGTCGGAATATTAGCTTTAGGTGCTATTCGAAAAGTGCCTGCAGTAATCGAAACACCAGAAGGCGATTTTATTGGTATTCGCCAAAAAATGTTTCTATCTCACAGCTACGATCATAGAGTTGTAGATGGCGCTCTTGGGGGTAGTTTTGTTAAACGAGTAGCCGATTATTTAGAGGCTTTTGATATCAATACGGATATTTAATCCAATTTGTAAATAGATGATTAACCCTTTCAAAGTTTGACTTTGAAAGGGTTTTCTTTTTTAAAGCTCATTCATTACAAATTGATATATTTGTAATCTTATAAATTAATAGATGGAACTTAAACTTAATAGACCAATTTGCTTTTTTGACCTTGAAACTACCGGAATCGATATAGGCAAGGACCGAATTGTTGAAATTTCAATTTTTAAAGTATTCCCAAATGGGAATAAAGAAAGCAAAACCTGGTTAGTAAATCCTACTATTCCAATTCCTCCACAAACAACCGCGGTTCATGGAATTGATGATGCTAAAGTAGCTAATGAACCGACCTTTGCGCAATTGGCAAGTCAAATTCAAAACATGATTAAGGATAGCGATTTGGCAGGATACAATTCGGATCGTTTTGATATTCCGTTGTTGGCGGAAGAGATGTTGCGTGCTGGCGTTGATTTTGATATGAAAAACAGAGTCTCGGTTGATGTGCAAACGGTTTTCCATAAAATGGAAGAAAGAACATTGAGCGCTGCCCTTAAATTTTATTGTGGTAAAAATTTAGAAAACGCTCATTCAGCTGAAGCAGATACTATGGCAACCTATGAGATATTAAAAGCGCAGTTGGACCGATATCCTGAATTGGAAAACGATATGAAAGCGCTTTCTGAATTTACCACTCGAAAAAAGATTGCTGATTTTGCAGGAATGATAGCATTTGACAAAGACGGAGAAGAAATTTTTACTTTTGGAAAACACAAAGGAGCTAAAGTGGAAAAGGTATTGGAAACGGAGCCAGGTTATTTCAGTTGGATTCAAAATGCTGATTTCCCTTTGTATACTAAAAAAGTATTGACTGCAATTAAATTGAGAAAATTAAATACTAAATAAAGTAATTACTTTAAGGAAATGAAAATAATTTGTATCGGTAGAAATTATACCAACCATATAGCGGAATTAAAAAACGAACGCCCGACTGAGCCGGTAGTTTTTATGAAACCGGATTCGGCGGTGTTGTTGAAGCAGCATCCTTTTGTACTTCCTGAGTTTTCAAATGATGTGCATCATGAAATTGAATTGATTGTAAAAATTAATAAGGTAGGAAAGTACATCGAACCTAAATTTGCACATAAATACTACGACGAAATTAGTGTTGGAATCGACTTTACTGCTCGCGATTTACAAGATCAATTGAAAGCAAAAGGATTGCCTTGGGAAAAAGCAAAAGCTTTTGACGGTTCGGCAGTAATAGGCGAATTTATTCCCAAAGATCAATTTGCTTCGTTAGAAGATGTTAATTTTGAATTGCTCAAAAACGGTGAAATTGCTCAAAAAGGAAATTCCAGTTTGATGTTGTGGAAAATAGACGAATTGGTGGCATATGTTTCTCAGTTTTTTACTTTGAAAATAGGAGATATTATATTTACTGGTACACCTGAAGGAGTAGCTGCGGTAAATCCAAATGATGTGTTAGAAGGATACTTAGAAGGACAACAACTATTTAGAATACAAGTAAAATAATGGCACTACACTATAATTTATCTAAAGTGTACCAACTTTCAGATAACGATTCTGAATTTGTAAATCAAATTCTAGTTTTATTTGTAAATGAAATTCCAAAGGATTTATTAGAAATAAAGACTGGAATCTATTCAGAATTACATAAAGAAGTATTTGCTTATGCTCATAAAATCAAACCTACACTTGATTTGTTAGGAATGCATGTGGCATTTGAAGAAATGGTGTTGATAGAGGCTTGGGCAAAAGCTGAAGGAAATACAAAAAACATTAAAGAAACCTATAAGAGCGTTAAATCGCAGGTGAAAGATGCGATAAAAGAAATTAAAAAAGATTTCAATTTGTAATTCAAAACTATAATGAAAGCAGCTGTTGTTACTATCGGAGACGAAATATTAATTGGTCAAATCGTAGATACTAATTCGGGTTTTATAGCCAAGTCGTTGGATAAAATTGGAATTGAAACTCGCGAGATGCTGTCTATCTCAGATGATAAACAACATATTTTAGATACGTTTGCATCGCTTCAAAATAAAGTAGAAGTAGTACTTATTACCGGAGGTTTAGGACCAACAAAAGACGATATTACCAAACATACATTGTGTGAATATTTTGGAGATACTTTGGTTAGAAACGCTGAAGTTGAACTTCATGTCATTGCACTAATTGAGCGTGCCTTGGGTAAATCAGCTTCTCAAATTAATAAAGACCAAGCCTTAGTTCCTTCAAAGTGTACGGTGCTTCACAATCAAGTGGGTACTGCGCCTGGGATGTGGATTAAAAAAGAAAATACTGTTTTTATCTCGCTTCCAGGTGTGCCATACGAAATGAAGTATTTGATAGAAAATCAAGTCATTCCTAAATTGGTTCACGAATACCAAAGACCTTATATAGTTCATAAAACCATTTTGACCTACGGTCAAGGAGAAAGTCATGTTGCAGAACGAATTGAAGATTGGGAAAACCAATTACCCGAATGCATTAAGTTGGCTTATTTGCCAAGTCCAGGTCGTGTACGTTTGCGTTTAACGGCTAGAGGAAAAGATAAACAACTATTAGAAGAAGCGATTGCAGCCAATGTCAAATCATTGGATATCATCATTCACGATATTATAGTAGGATTTGAAGAAGAAGATACAATTGAAGTGGTTCTTGGTCGAATTTTAAAGAATAAACAGCTTACACTGGCTACTGCAGAAAGTTGTACAGGTGGTAAAATAGCACAACTACTTACTTCTGTTCCTGGTGCTTCGGCTTATTTTAAAGGAAGTGTTGTTTCATACGCTACTGAAGCCAAAATCAATGTCTTGGGCGTATCTAAAGAATTGATTGATGCTTGCACAGTGGTTAGTAAAGAAGTCGCTTCAGCTATGGTTATGAATGTTCAAAAAATGATGCAAACCGATTATGCTATTGCGACTACGGGAAATGCTGGTCCAACGAAAGGAGAAGCTGATGCTGAAGTAGGAACTGTATGTATTGCTTTAGCAACACCAAAAGGTATTGTGGTTGAGGAGTTTAATTTTGGACAACCCCGAGAAAAAGTCATTGATAGAGCGGTGATTAAGAGTTTAGAAATGCTTCAAAAAGAAATTTTAAAAAATGTGCTTTAATTTTTTTGTTTGATCCGTTTATTTTTCTTTTCTTTGCACCCTGATTTTGAATAACGATAAAAGATAAAGAATAATGTCAAGAGTTTGTGTCCTTACAGGTAAAAGAGCGATGGTAGGAAATAACGTTTCTCACGCTATGAACAAGACTAAGAGAAAATTTTCTGTGAACTTAGTTAAAAAGCGTTTTTATCTTCCAGAAGAAGATAGATGGATTACTCTTAGAGTAGCTGCATCTACAGTAAAAACAATTAATAAAAATGGGATTGCTGCTGTTTTGAAAAAAGCACAAGCGCAAGGATTTATCAAATAATCGTTTCCTAAATAAATAGATAGCAAGATGGCAAAGAAAGGTAACAGAATCCAAGTGATTTTAGAATGTACTGAGCACAAAACAACTGGTGTTGCAGGTACTTCAAGATATATTACAACTAAGAACAAAAAAAATACTCCAGATAGATTAGAAATTAAAAAATTTAATCCAATCTTGAAGAGAGTAACAGTTCACAAAGAAATTAAATAATAATTAGAAATTTAATTAACCTCTGATGTATCCATTTGTAGGTTGTATTAATTTCAAATAACATTTGAATCATGGCAAAGAAAACCGTAGCATCGTTACAAACCGCTTCTAAAAGATTATCAAAAGCCATTAAAATGGTGAAATCTCCAAAAACTGGCGCATATACATTCGTAGAATCTATTATGGCTCCTGAAGCAGTTGATGAGTTCTTGAAAAAGAAATAATTTACTCTAAACAGTATATAGAAAAGCTACTTTCAGTCGGAAGTAGCTTTTTTATTTTCTATATTTACCATTATAAAAGTGAATTAGTTTTCTTAGACTACAACATTCGTATTTAATACTTTAACACTATGAGTTTTTTTAAAAGAATATTTTCTTCGGATAAAAAAGACGAAAGTCTAAACGAACAGGAGAAACAATCCTTGGACAAAGGCCTAGAAAAATCAAAGACAACTTTTTTTTCCAAGTTATCCAAAGCGGTGGCTGGAAAATCAAAAGTAGATGATGAAGTTCTAGATAATTTAGAAGACATTCTTATTTCTTCTGATGTAGGGGTGAACACCACATTAAAAATTATACAACGTATCGAAGCGCGTGTGGCATCTGATAAGTATTTAGGCGTGGGCGAATTGAATCAGATTCTTCGTGAAGAAATAGCAAGTTTACTTTCTGAGACCAATTCAGGTGAGGCAACAGAATTTGTGGCACCAGTACAAACCAAGCCTTATGTTTTAATGGTGGTAGGTGTGAATGGAGTAGGAAAAACAACCACAATTGGAAAATTGGCATACCAATTTAAAAAAGCGGGACACAAAGTAGTTTTGGGTGCAGCAGATACTTTTCGTGCAGCGGCTATTGATCAATTGCAAATATGGGCCGATCGAGTTGGAGTCCCTATTGTAAAACAAAATATGGGAAGCGACCCTGCTTCAGTGGCGTTTGATACCTTGCAATCAGCAGTGGCACAAGATGCCGATATCGTAATTATTGATACAGCAGGACGTTTGCATAACAAAGTCAATTTGATGAACGAATTGACCAAAGTAAAACGCGTAATGCAAAAAGTAGTAGGAGACGCTCCACACGATGTTTTATTAGTTTTGGACGGATCTACAGGTCAAAATGCTTTTGAACAAGCCAAGCAGTTTACAGCAGCTACAGAGGTGACTTCGTTGGCTGTAACTAAATTAGACGGAACTGCCAAAGGCGGTGTGGTAATTGGAATCTCAGATCAGTTTCAAATTCCAGTTAAATATATCGGAGTAGGAGAAGGAATTGAAGATTTACAAGTGTTCAATAAATTGGAGTTTGTAGACAGTTTTTTTAAATAATATACTATGAGTTCTTTTGGAAAATTAAGCCCGATGGCTTTTTATTTTATAAGTGTAATTTGTTTTGTTTTGGCAAATGTGATTCGGGAACAAAATTTGACGATCTATTATATAGCTGTAGTAGTAGGTTTGGTTTTTTTCTTCTTAGGATTGTATAAAAGAGTGAAAACTAAAAAAGAGTAATATGAAGAACTTGATTACTATTGTACTGCTTTCTATGCTTTTTACTAGTTGTAAACAGCAAATCAAACCTGCTGACATTGCTAAAATTAACGGCTATTGGGAAATTGAAAAAGTAGTTTTTGATGAAGGTGAAGATAAAGAATATGGAGCCAATCAAAATTATGATTACTTTCAAATTGAGTCCGACAATAAAGGAATTCGAAAAAAAGTAGCGCCTCAGTTAAACGGAACTTTTTTGGTAAACGACACTTATGAGAATGTTAGTGTTCGTTTTCAAGACGAAAAAGTGTATTTAGATTATTCCACATCTTATATGAAGTATTCGGAAGAAGTAATTGAATTGACCGCTGACGAATTAGTCATAACTAATGCGCAAAATAAAGAGTTCCATTACAAAAAAGCTACGGCTATAAATATTTTGGGCGATGGCAAAAAGACTAAGTAATCAAAGTACGGTTGGCGATGTTTTAAAGCAAATTATTCAAGTCAACAAATTGCAACCAGGAATGGATCAGATTGATGTGAAAGAGGCTTGGAAAAATCTTATGGGTAATGGAGTTAATAGTTATACTAAAAATGTTGTATTGCGAGGTAGTACTTTGTATGTGGAGTTAAGTTCATCCGTTTTACGAGAAGAATTAAGTCACGGAAAATCAAAGATTATAGCCATGATTAACGAAGAATTGCAACGGGAGGTAATTAAGGATGTAGTTTTGCGATAAACATTTAGATTTTTAGATTTCTAGATTGTTAGATTGTTAGATTTTTTTAGAAAGTTAGAAAGTTAGAGATAAAAAGAAACCCATTTCAATCGAAATGGGTTTCTTTTTAAAAATTTAGAAATCTAAGAAATCTAAGAAGTCTAATAAATCTAACTATCTAGATTAAAATTGCTCTCTTCCTGCAAAGTGAAAAGCACCTTCAATTGCGGCATTTTCATCACTATCTGAACCATGAACTGCATTTTCCCCTAAAGAAGTAGCGTATAATTTACGAATGGTACCTTCTGCAGCTTCAGCTGGGTTGGTAGCACCAATCAAAGTTCTGAAATCGTTTACTGCATTCTCTTTCTCTAAAATAGCAGCAACAATCGGCCCACTTGACATAAATTCAACTAATTCTCCGTAAAAAGGACGTGCGCTGTGTACTGCATAAAAAGCCTGTGCATCAGCCACTGTTAATTGTGTAAGTTTTAAAGAAACAATTTTGAAACCAGCATTGTTAATCATTGCAAGTATGTTTCCAATATGACCATTTTTAACCGCATCGGGTTTAATCATAGTAAAAGTTCTGTTTGTTGCCATTTTTTTGTGTAATTATAAATTTAGAATGCAAAAATACTGCTTTATTTGATATTTCATTAATGAAATAGAATAAAATCGATAATTTTATAAAGCGTTAAATTATTTTAGATTTAATTTTGAAATTCTGTTTCCAATCGAAAATTCCTTCAATTCATTTTCTAAGATACCAAATTCATCTTTTTTAACTCGCATATTAATTGTTTTGTTTTTCAAAAGAAAAATTTCATCGCATGTTTCGTTTAAAGTTGAAAAAATATGGGAAGAAATGAGAATAGTTTTTTCTAATCGTTTAAGTTGTTGAATGATTTCTGTAATAATCATGTTACTATGAATATCAACTCCGTTAAATGGTTCGTCTAAAATGAAAAATTTATTTTCTTGAAGAAGTAAAGCAGTAATCGCTAACTTTTTTTTCATACCAGTAGAATAGTTATTAGCATATTCGTTTAAAGGCAAATCAAATATGTTTTTTTCTACACTATTTATTGGTTGAATATTTCTAGCGTTACATAATAAACTCAAATATTCCATACCGGTTATTTTTGAAAAATAATAGGGCTCAGTTTGTAAATAGCCAAGACTTATTTTAGGATTTCCATATTCGCAACTAATTGTTCCGCTATGTTTTTCTAATCCTGAAATACAGTTGAATAAAGTAGTTTTACCCGCGCCATTTTCGCCAACAATTCCATATACTTTACCTTTTTTGAGATTCAATGTTATATTTTCTAATACAATTTTATCTCCATATGATTTGGATAAATTTTCAATAGTAATCATTGTAATATCTCTTTTAATTTTTTAGTAGACTCGATATATAGATATGGAATTATTAAAATTAGGATTGGAGGAAGCCATATAGTTAAGGCTATTACAATTCCAAATCGAATATTTAATTTCTCAGGATAAATCGAATATTTTGCAAGCATAGTCATATAGATAAACAAATATCCAAGACATTGTATGCCTAAAATAATGTCAATTTTATTGGAATAGAATATGGATAAACTAATGAGTATTGGTGAGCATAAAATGGTTGTATATAGCACAATCATTTTTGTTTTAGTATAAAGAAATTCTTTTGGATTTAATGAATATATCCAAATATAAAATTTGTTTTCAGAATTTGTAAAATAGGCTGCACAACCCATTATAGTTACTATTAAAGAAAACACACCTAAGTTAAAATTAGAAACAACGATGGACATAATTGTCAAGAAATAAGCAAATATATAGAGGATAAAATTAGTTCTAAAACCTATTGTAAATTCAAAAGGATATTTGAAGAAAGGAGTGGGGAGGTAAAAATTAGATTTACTTTTCAGAACAAACAATACAGAAAACCCACAAAAAACTAATAATGAAATAGCAAATAAATAATTTTCTTTATAAACTAAAAATATAACAAACGGCGAGGAGATAATCCAATTTTCAATAATTCGCAGTTTTAAATAATCAATAGTAGAATAGGTCAGTTTAAGAAAATTATTTCGTACTACTTCATTTGATTTTATTATTTGACTAAATGCAATCCCAATATAGATAACATCTGCATATTTTGTTTTATTAAATAATTGAAAAGACAGTATGCTAAATATAAATAAACCTAAAGTATAACCTACTATAGGTTCAATTCCCCACTCGGCTAGTTGTCTGTTCAATATTTTAAATTGTAGGGTAAAATACTTTTTCATTTTATATACTAATCAATTATATATGTATCCATAAGAAATAATTAGTCTTAAATTGAATAAAATGTTACTCTAATCTAAAAATAACTATAATTGAACTATTTCAAAACGTTGCTCCAAAGGTTGTAGTTTTTCTATTAACGTTTGAATTAACAACTCTCCATTTTCTTCATAAAACTCAGAGAAATTATTTTGTCGTTCTTGTAAACTTTGATTCGGAAACAATTCGTTTTGCAAATGAATAATCCGGTTTAAAACATCTCGCAAATTTCTTTTTTGCGCTTTGAGTAATCGTTTTTCCAAGTGATCGATTCCTTTGATTTGTTTGATTTCTTGCGCTTTTAGAGCGCCAATAAAGGAATTGTCAGTTTGATTTGCAATGCTATACAATTCCTCAAACTGTTTATTTAGTTGCATTTTTAGATTTGACAAATCCAAATTGATTTCAGAAAGCGCTTTAGTTTTGTTGTTGACTAAATCTTTTTGCTTGCTAAACAAATCAGCCCAAGAAAGCTGTAAAGCGTCTGCTTTTTTGATTTGCTTTTCAGTGGTCAATACAACGGAGTTACGAATCAATAACATTGGAAAACTTACTTTTGCTGCATTGAAAAAAGACTGTAATTCTAACCAATAGGCAATTTCGCCACCGCCACCAATGTAGCATAGATTTGGCAAAAGCACCTCTTGGTACAAAGGACGTAGCATAACGTTTGGACTGAACTTTTCTGGATTGGTTTCTGCCAATCGAAATAGATCTTCCTTAGAAAAAGATAAGTTGGTATGGTTTACTTTATAAGTTCCACTTTCAAAAATAATTCGCTCTCTTAAGTTGTTTTCTATGTAAAATAAATTGATTTCACGTGGGTTAACTTGAATAGTGTAGTCGTTTAGTTTTTCAATAGTTGCAGCAACTTCCTTGAACGAAGTTTGGTTTTCTAGTTCGTCTTTGATGTACGGAATAAAAGTTAGTTTTAGTTCTGCAGAATCGGCATCTAATATTACTAAACCGTAATGACCAAAAAGTTCATTCGCTAAAAATCGAGTGGCTTCTGCCAAATTGGAGTGTTCTAAATACGATTTTTGGAATAATTCTTTGATTTTTTGAGCGTTTGTACTAGAGCTTAATTCATTTGCAAAAACCTCAAAAACAGCATCCAATCCATCAGTAGATAATCGACCAACCGGCCCTGTACTTTCTTTGTTCCAACGAAATTTTTTGCCTTTGAAATTGAAATAATTGATTTCTTCAAAATCGTGGTCCTCTGTTGCCATCCAATAAATGGGTACAAAGTTCGACTTAGGATACTTCGTTTTTAACTCGGAAGCTAAATTGATAGTAGAAATGATTTTGTATAAAAAATACAAGGGTCCGCTAAACAAATTCAATTGATGTCCCGTTGTAATAGTAAACGTATTGGCTTGTTCTAAAGCTAAAATATTATTTTCAGTAGCTTCAGAAATAGTGCTATTTTGATATTGTTTTTGCAAAGCAGTAACCAATAGTTTTCGATTCTCCTGATTGTAGTTGGCTGCTTTTTCAGTGATTTGCGCTTCAAAGTTTTCAATGGTTGGAAACCGATTGTATAGGGAATTTAGACTGGATTTTTGATCTAAATAGTCTACGATTAAAGAAGAGAAATAGCCTGAATTTTGATAGCGTATACAGTCAGTTGGCATATTGGGTTTTGTTTGGAGTAAAAATACTAAAAAAATATTGGAACTAAATAGTTGTGGCTTTCGAAAAATAATAGCATTTTTATACTCAATTGATACAACAACAAACCAAAGTATATGAGCTCAAAAGTACCAACACAAAATTCGTTACGCCACGTTCTTTTCGGAAGTTTAATTGGAACTACGATTGAGTTTTTTGATTTTTATATCTATGCGAATGCAGCCGTATTGGTTTTTCCTCAATTATTTTTTCCTGGAACGGATAGTACCACATCCGTTTTACAATCTTTAGCAACTTTTTCTATTGCTTTTTTTGCACGTCCAATAGGTTCGGCAGTTTTTGGGCATTATGGAGATAAAATCGGTCGTAAAACCACATTAGTTGTGGCTTTACTGACGATGGGTATTTCAACGGTTTGTATTGGTTTTTTACCTAGTTATACAAGTATTGGGATTGCGGCGCCTATCTTGTTGATGTTGTGCCGTTTTGGTCAAGGTGTTGGCCTTGGAGGCGAATGGGGAGGAGCGGTACTATTAGCTATTGAAAATGCACCGCCTCATAAGCGTGCTTGGTACGGAATGTTTCCGCAGTTAGGAGCGCCAATCGGTTTAATTCTTTCTGGAGGTACCTTTTTGTTATTGACTAATTGTATGAATTCCCAAGATTTTTTAGACTATGGTTGGCGAATACCTTTTATTGCTAGTTCGTTATTGGTTTTGGTAGGTTTTTATATCCGTTTAAAAATAACCGAAACATCAGCATTTGAAAATGCTAAAAAAGAGCAAGAAGAAGTGAAGCTGCCATTTGTTACTTTATTAAAGTCCTATCGAAAAGAATTGTTTTTCGGAACTTTTGCCGCAGTAACTACATTTGTAATTTTCTATTTGATGACCGTTTTTATGTTGAATTGGAATACGAACGAGCTGCAACTTTCAAACCAAGAAGCACTTTTGATTCAGTTGTTTTCGGTTTTGTTTTTTGCAGGTTTTATTCCGATTTCAGCTTTAATTGCAGATAAAATAGGACGAAGAAAAATGTTAATTTATGCCTCATTGACAATTGCAGTTTTCGGTTTGTTTTTTGCTCCATTTTTAAATTCCGGAAGCAGTATTCAAGTTACTTTCTTTTTGTGCATTGGTATGACTTTAATTGGATTTACTTATGGTCCTTTAGGTACTTTTCTTTCAGAGTTGTTTCCAACAACAGTTCGGTATTCAGGAGCATCATTGACTTTTAATCTAGCGGGTATTATTGGGGCTGCATTTGCTCCCATGATTGCTATATGGATTGCCACTAACTATGGTTTGAACTTTGTAGGATATTATCTTTCTGCTGCTGCCGTTATTTCAGTAATTTCTCTTTTGGTAATTAGTAAAAAAGAACATCAGTTTTAATATTTATATAAATTATTTCCTTTTCAATTTGTTTATTTAAAAAGTATTTAGATATTTGTCTAAATATATAAATGAATTATGAATTCCATTTTCAAAGCATTGAATGATGAAACTAGAAGGGAGATTCTGGATCTTTTGAAAGTTAAAGATTTATCTGCTGGTGAAATTGCAGATTATTTTAATATTTCGAAACCTAGTATTTCACATCATTTGGATATTTTGAAACGTGCCGATTTAATTTCTTCCGAAAAAAAAGGGCAATTTATTATTTACTCTTTAAACACTACTATTATGGAGGACGTTTTACAATGGATTTTAACTTTTAAAAAATAAAATAATGAATGAAACTTTAAAAAAAGAACTTCCAATTATTGGATTTGTGTTATTACCTTTTATTTATTTGGCTTATTTGTGGAATAGTTTACCAGAAAAAGTTCCAATTCATTGGAATTTTAAAGGAGAAATTGACGATTGGGGTTCTAAAAACTCTTTAATTGGAATCCTCTTTTTATTGCCTGTTCTGACTTATGTTTTAATGCTTGTTATACCAAAAATTGATCCCATAAAGCGAATCGAATTAATGGGAGGGAAGTATTACCAAATTAAATTTTTTTTGGTTGGTTTTATGTCGGTTTTGGCAATTTATATAATACATTCTTCTAACAGTCTAACGCTTTCAAGCCCGAGTATTGTTTTAGTTCTGATAGGATTATTATTTATGGCTTTGGGTAATTACTTTAAAGTTATAAAGCAAAATTATTTTCTTGGAATAAAAACTCCTTGGACATTAGAGAGTGAAGAAGTTTGGAAACTAACCCATATTTTAGCAGGGAAATTATGGATTGTTGGTGGGTTATTAATTGTAATTTTTAGTTTAGTTGTTCCAGAGGATATCAATTTTTACTTGTTTATAACCACTACAGCAATCATTACAATTGTACCGATTGTTTATTCTTATCTTATTTTTAAAAAATTGAAAAAATCAAATCAATAGTTTTTTAAGATAAAAACGATAAAGTTATTTTTTGCAGTTATTTTTGCATAAAACTATCCTTTTGAAAACAAAACTATTCCTTGTAACGCCACCATTTACTCAACTGAATACTCCGTATCCAGCAACGGCTTATATTAAAGGGTTTTTGAATACCAAAAATAGAAGTTCGGTACAAGCTGATCTGGGGATAGAAGTTATTTTAGCTTTGTTTTCAAAAAAAGGATTGCAAAATTTGTTTGAATTTTCTAGTTCCAAATTTCCAAAGGAGGAACTTTTAGAGAATGCCCAACGAATTTTTGCATTACAAGACGAATACATCAAAACCATTGATTCCGTTATAGCTTTCTTGCAAGGAAAAAATCCTACTTTGGCACTCCAAATTTGTCAAGAAGATTTCTTGCCAGAAGCCTCACGATTTGCACAGTTAGAAGAGTTGGATTGGGCATTTGGAACTATGGGAACCCAAGATAAGGCGAAGCATTTGGCGACTTTGTATCTTGAAGATATTTCAGATTTTATTGTAGAATGCGTGGATCCTAATTTTGGATTCAGTCGTTATGCTGAACGTTTAGGACGATCTGCCAATTCGTTTGATGGGTTGTACGAAGCCTTGCAAAAGCAACCTACTTATATTGATACTATTTTATTTTCAATACTGAAAGATAAAATAGAAATCATTCAACCTACTATTTTTTTAATTTCAGTCCCTTTTCCTGGGAATTTATATGCTGCCTTTCGCTCTGCGCAATGGTTGAAAAAGTACCATCCCGAAATCAAAATTTTGATGGGAGGCGGGTTTGCGAATACGGAATTACGTTCCCTTTCAGACGAACGGGTTTTTGAGTTTTTTGATTTTATTAGTTTGGATGATGGCGAATTGCCACTTGAATTAATTATTGAAAATATTGAATCAGGAATAAATGCGGAATTCAAGCGTACTTTTTTGTTGGAGAATGGCAAAGTAGTCTATAAAAATAACTCTTCTCGCCACGACTACAAACAAGCTCAAGTAGGAACGCCCGATTATTCAGATTTACTTTTGGATAAATACATTTCAGTAATTGAAATTGTGAATCCAATGCACCGTATGTGGAGTGATGGTCGATGGAATAAGTTAACTATGGCCCACGGTTGTTATTGGGGGAAATGTACTTTTTGCGATATTTCGTTAGATTACATTAAAATCTACGAACCCATTGCTGCCGGAATTTTGTGCGACCGAATGGAAGAAATGATAGCTCAAACTGGCGAAACTGGCTTTCATTTTGTAGACGAAGCCGCTCCACCAGCTTTGATGCGTGAACTGGCGTTAGAAATTTCACGCAGAAAATTAGCTGTTACGTGGTGGACGAATATTCGTTTTGAAAAAAGCTTTACCAAAGATTTGTGTTTGTTGTTAAAAGCTTCAGGTTGTATTGCCGTTTCAGGCGGACTAGAAGTAGCTTCTGACCGATTATTACGATTGATTGACAAAGGAGTCACGGTAGAACAAGTAGCCAAAGTAACGCGCAATTTTACTGAAGCAGGAGTTATGGTACACGCTTATTTAATGTATGGTTATCCTACGCAAACTATTCAAGAAACGGTAGATAGTTTAGAAATGGTACGCCAATTGTTTGAAGCTGGCGTGTTACAATCTGGATTTTGGCACCAATTTGCAATGACGGCACACAGCCCAGTGGGAATGTATCCGGAAAAATTTGGTGTAACTAAAGAAACAGATATAGTTGGTACTTTTGCAAATAATGACCTCAATTATATAGACAGTACAGGAATTGATCACGAACAATTTAGTTTTGGTCTAAAAAAATCCTTATTCAACTTTATGCACGGAATTTGTTTGGATTACGATTTGCAAGAATGGTTCGATTTTAAGATACCAAAAACAACGATTCGTCCCGATTTTATTTTTGATGCACTTGAAGAGGAAACTAATTTTAGTAGTAAACCGAATGCTAAAGTAGTTTGGCTAGGCGGTAAGCCAACAGTAAGAAGTTTTACTAAAACTAAAAAAGGAAATTCTTGGGAAATGATGGAATTAACGTTTCATGATAAAAAAGAAAAAGTTGTCATTCAAGCCAATCAAAAAGAAGGAGAATGGCTTGTTAAAACCCTAGATATAATTTCTGTTTCCAATTCAAAAACAACCCAGTTTCAAGAACTGAAAGCTGATTTTGAAAGCGAAATGGAAGATTTTGAATTGTTTTGGTATTCAAAATCGATGAAAATGTTAAAAGATTTCGGTCTTTTAGTTTTGTAGAATTGTTATTTTTTTGATAAAAAGTATAGTAATTTAGCAAATATACACCTCGTTTTTCATTTTAAATTTAGATTAATAAATACATTTACTACCAATTAAAAAATACACCTATGAGTATTGGTTATAAAGTAAATGTAAACGACACCTTCCATTTTGATATGGATTCGCAAAGTGTTTTGCAACTCGATGCTGTTCGTGCAGAATTGAATCAGTTTCATATTTTACACGAAAACACTTCTTTCAAAGCAGCTATTGTTGAGGCTGATTTTAATCAAAAAAAGTATACTGTCTTAGTTAATGGGAATAGTTATACCGTTGCTATTTCAAATCCTTTAGATATTTTAATTAAAGAAATGGGATTTGAAACCGGTTTGGCTAAACAAGTTAATGCTATCAAGGCACCTATGCCAGGATTAATTCTAGAAATTAGTGTAGTAGTAGGGCAGGAAGTTAAAGAAAACGACAATTTAATTATTCTTGGTGCCATGAAAATGGAAAACAGTTTTTTATCGCCTCGTGATGGCGTAATTAAGTCTATTTCGGTAGCGGTTGGAGACGCTGTAGACAAAGGACAATTATTAATTGAATTCGAGTAAATTATGAAGAAGATAGTAGTTGCCAATAGAGGCGAAATAGCCATACGAGTAATGAAAACGGCTCGAAAAATGGGAATAAAGACAGTTGCGTTGTATTCTACAATTGACAGGAATGCCCCACATGTAAAATTTGCAGATGAAGCAGTTTGTATTGGTGAAGCACCTTCAAACCAGTCCTATTTACTGGGAAGTAAAATCATTGAAGTGGCTAAATCATTAGGAGCAGATGCGATTCATCCAGGTTATGGTTTCTTAAGTGAAAATGCCGATTTTGCTGAGGAAGCTGAACGTAACGGGATTATATTTATTGGACCAAAATCGAAAGCAATCCGCATTATGGGAAGTAAATTAGCCGCTAAAGATGCGGTTAAAGACTACAATATCCCTATGGTTCCTGGTTACGATCAAGCGATTACAGATGTAAAAAAAGCAAAAGAAGTGGCTACTTCAATAGGTTTTCCAATTTTAATTAAAGCCTCTGCCGGAGGTGGAGGTAAAGGAATGCGTGTGGTAGAGAAAGAGGCTGATTTTGAATCGCAAATGGACAGAGCGATTAGTGAAGCTATTGCTGCATTTGGAGATGGTTCTGTTTTTATTGAAAAATATGTAGCATCCCCAAGGCATATCGAAATTCAAGTAATGGCGGATAGTCATGGGAATATCCTCTATCTTTTTGAAAGAGAGTGTAGCGTTCAAAGACGCCATCAAAAAGTTATTGAAGAAGCGCCTTCGTCAGTGTTAACGCTAGAATTGCGCAAGCAAATGGGAGAAGCGGCTGTTTTGGTTGCTAAATCATGTGATTATTTAGGAGCGGGAACTGTAGAATTTTTATTGGACGAAAACAATAATTTCTATTTCCTCGAAATGAATACCCGTTTGCAAGTAGAACATCCTGTAACCGAAATTATAACCGGAACAGATTTAGTAGAATTGCAAATCCGAGTGGCTAGAGGTGAAGTTTTACCACTTCAACAAGATGATTTAAAAATCAAAGGCCATGCTGTTGAATTACGTGTATATGCTGAAGATCCATTGAATGATTTCTTGCCAAGTGTGGGGCATTTGGATGTATATCAGTTACCTGTTGGAGAAGGAGTTCGTGTTGATAATGGTTTTGAACAAGGAATGGACATTCCAATTTATTACGATCCAATGTTGTCTAAATTGATTGCTTACGGAGCAACTCGTGAAGAAGCGATTCAAACGATGATTCAGGCCATTGATAATTATAAAGTAGAAGGTGTTTCGACCACTTTGCCTTTTGGAAAGTTTGTTTTTGAACATGAGGCATTTCGTTCGGGGAACTTTGATACGCATTTTGTAAAAAAATATTACAGCGTTGAAAAGCTAAAAGAGCAAACCCAAAAAGAAGCTCAAATCGCTGCTATGGTAGCCTTGCAACAGTATTTTGAAGATCAAAAAATCGTACGCTTACCAATTCAATAAAGTATGGAATCAAAAATAAAAATAGTACAAGATAAAATTGCTGAAGCTCATTTGGGCGGAGGAAAGAACAGAATTGCTAAACAACATTCAAATAAAAAGTTAACGGCTAGAGAACGTATTGATTATTTGTTGGACGAAGGCACATTTGAAGAAATCGGAATGTTGGTTACACACCGTACAACTGATTTCGGGATCGAGAAAGAGGTGTATTTAGGAGATGGAGTGGTTACCGGATATGGAAATATTAATGGTAGACTAGTTTATGTCTTTGCGCAAGATTTTACTGTTTTTGGAGGATCATTGTCTGAAACGCATGCCGAGAAAATTTGCAAAGTAATGGATATGGCGCTAAAAGTGGGTGCGCCCATGATTGGTTTAAACGATTCAGGTGGTGCGCGTATCCAAGAGGGTGTTCGTTCATTAGGTGGTTATGCTGATATTTTTTACAGAAACGTTCAAGCTTCTGGAATAATTCCGCAAATTTCAGCGATTATGGGTCCTTGTGCTGGGGGAGCGGTTTATTCGCCTGCGATGACAGATTTTACGATGATGGTGGAAGATACCAGCTATATGTTTGTTACAGGGCCTAATGTAGTTAAAACTGTAACTAATGAAACCGTAACTTCTGAAGAGTTAGGAGGGGCAAGTACTCATTCAACCAAATCTGGAGTGGCACATTGTACGTCGGCGAATGATGTAGAATGTTTAGAAGATGTAAAGCGATTATTGAGTTATTTACCTCAATCCAATAAAGAAAAACCTAAAAATCTTGCTTATGAGCTTAATGATGAAGTAAGAGAAAAATTATTGACTATAATTCCAGATAATCCAAATAAGCCGTATGATATGCACGAAGTAATTTCGGGTATTATTGACGAAGATTCGTTTTTTGAAAT
The DNA here is from genome assembly GCF_020886115.1 of Flavobacterium ammonificans. Classification (NCBI taxonomy): domain Bacteria; kingdom Pseudomonadati; phylum Bacteroidota; class Flavobacteriia; order Flavobacteriales; family Flavobacteriaceae; genus Flavobacterium; species Flavobacterium ammonificans. The sequence continues at coordinate 2,247,383 of NZ_AP025185.1, read as the reverse complement.
TCATAAAAACTTTGCAGAGAATATTATTGTAGGTTTTTCACGAATTGGCGGCCGTAGTGTTGGTATTATTGCTAATCAGCCTATGATTTTAGCTGGTGTATTGGATGTGAATTCATCGATCAAGGCAGCACGATTTACTCGTTTTTGCGATTGTTTTAATATTCCTTTATTAGTATTAGTAGATGTTCCGGGATTTTTACCAGGAACTGATCAAGAATGGAATGGTATTATTGTGCACGGGGCTAAATTGTTGTACGCTTTAAGTGAGGCTACGGTACCAAGAGTAACCGTGATTACGCGAAAAGCATATGGAGGGGCTTATGATGTAATGAACTCCAAACACATTGGTGCTGATATGAATTTTGCTTGGCCTACAGCCGAAATTGCAGTAATGGGTGCCAAAGGGGCTAGTGAGATTATCTTTAAAAAAGAAATTAATGAAGCAAACGACCCTGCGGCTAAGTTGTTAGAGAAAGAAGCGGAATATGCCGATTTGTTTGCGAATCCTTATACAGCTGCACAGAGAGGTTTTGTTGATGAGGTAATTTTACCACAAGACACACGCAAAAAATTAATAAAAGCCTTTAGCATGTTAGAAAATAAAGAAAGTGTATTGCCAAAACGCAAACATGGAAACATTCCTTTATAGTATTTTTTAAGCCTAATTTTAAAACCACCTTTATTAAGGTGGTTTTTTTATGGGTTATAATTTTATTTTTAAACAATTTAAAATTGATACCCCTTATTTTTTAGGGGTAAATTATTTTTTAACTTATAATTTTAGAGTAATTTACAGTTTTTTTATGCAAAAAAATAAAATACCCCTAAAATTAAAAGGGTATAATAAATTTTAATGTTATTAATAATGCATTTTAATGCTATTTTTAGCTTTAAATATCTTTTTTTTATGAATTTTAATTCTAATTTCATAAAAATGACTATTTTATTGAATTTAATTTACTTGTTTTTCATTTTCGTTGATAAAAGTTGATAGTTTTGCTTCGGATAAAGGAAATAACTTTAGATAGTATTTTTTGAAAATTATTTCTTTTTCTTAAACAAACGAATTAGTAAATTAAAATCTTTCAACATGAAAAAAGTAATTATCATTTTAGTTTTAGTTTTAACAAGTAGTTATTTATTCGCTCAAGATACTCCACTTGAATTTTCAGGATCTGTAGATGCGTATTGGAAATATGATTTCGCCAAAACTGAAAATATTCAAACAAGTTTTGCAACAGATCATAATTCATTATCATTAGGAATGATTGACTTGGTATTAAAAAAGAAAACAGGAAAGACTTCATTTGTTGGAGAGGTTTCTTTTGGTCCTCGAGGCGCGGGACAATCTATACCAGATGTTGAAGGACAATCTTTTCATATTCAAAATTTATATTCGACCTATGCAGCAACTGATAAGTTAAGTTTAACCGCAGGTTACATGGGAACTTTTATAGGTTATGAGTTAATTTCTCCAGTATCTAATTTTCATTACTCTACTTCGTATTTATTTACATCAGGTCCATTTCAAAATGCAGGAATTAAAGCAAACTATGTAGTTTCAAGTAAAGTTTCAGTTATGGTTGGTTTGTTCAACGATCAATGGAACGCTTACAAGGCTATTCCAGAATTTGGTTTGAATGCTTTTGGAGCACAATTATCAGTTACGCCAGCCGAAGGATTCACTGCTTATTTCAATTTGTTGACTGGTTCTCAAAGCGGCACTATAGTGGATCTGACTGCCGCATATCAACTATCACCAAAATTCAAATTAGGATTAAATGGCGCAGATTATTCAGGTGTTGAAACAGGAACTGGGTATTCTGGAATTGCACTGTATCCTTCTCTATCGCTTTCTGATAGTTTTGCTTTAGGATTACGTGCTGAGTCTTTTAAATCGAAGACAACCGATACCTCTGTTGCCGCATTCACTTTGTCAGCCAACTTAAAATCAGGAGGGCTAACTTTTATTCCTGAGATACGATTAGACAGTGCCTCTGAGAAAGATTTTTATTTGGCTAATGGTAATCCTACAAAATCAGCTTCTCAGTTTGCTTTGGCAATGGTATATGGTTTTTAAAATATAAACAAAAGTTTTTTTGTTTTTAAATGGAGTGTTTTAAATATGAATAACTGCTCAATTACAACATGTTTTTGAGCAGTTTTTTTTATTGCTTTTTGTAAATAGAGTAAATTGTATTTATCGTTTTTTCATTCAATACATCGTCCACTTCATTTTGAATATAATGGAGTTTAAATGCTCTTATGGCTGCTGATAAATTTCGAGTATCATAACCAATTATGCGTAAAGCAAGTATCGCATCAAAATTCTCAGGAGCATTTTCAATAGCGGCATCAGGCCAAATACCAAAGCCTAATTCCGATAGTCTTTTCCATGGAAAAAACGCACTTGGGTCTGATTTTCTTGAAGGTGCTATATCAGAGTGGGCAATTATATTTGTTGTTGGAATATTGTATTCTTTTTTTAATCGAGTAAGTAAAGCGATTAAACTACTTATTTGTTCTTCAGAAAATGGTTCTGAACCGTTATTGTCTAATTCAATTCCTATTGATGCTGAATTAATATCGGTGTTTTTTCCCCATATTGCATTTCCGCCATGCCAAGCCCTTAAATAGTCATTAAGCATTTGAACTACTTTCCCATCATCACTAATTACATAGTGCGCACTTACTTGTGTTCTAGATAGCGTAAATGTTCTTATGGTTTGTTCTAAAGAGTTCTGAGCGGTATGATGAAGGATTATAAAATTAGGTTTTCGTAAATTGAAATTGACCGTATTGATCCATTCCGGATTTTTGCCATTCGATAGAGGGACAGATTCCTTGTGAAAGATTGTTTTCTTTACTTTTCTAAATTGTTTTCGTATGCTATCACTTTCATTTCTATAAATGTTGCTTTTGCATGATACCAATACACCAAAAAATAATGAATAAATAAATAATTTTTTCATACCATTATCTTAGACTAATTAGATTCTTTTTCTTCTTTTTCCTCCTTTTTTTTCTTTTTCTTTTTAGGTGGATTTTTAGCCTCTTCTTGAATAATTTTATATTTCTCCTTTTGGGATTGCGATAAAAGTTGTTTTATTTTAGAATCTGTAATTTCTGAAAGCGTTTGGATTTCTTTGATTTTACTATCCTGACTAATTTCTTGCTTGATTATAGCGGTTTGCGTTTTTATGCTTTGAGTCAATATATTGGAAATTGCCACTTCTTGAAGTGCATCCAAGCCTAAATCAGGCTTTAAGCGCTCCATAATTTGACCTACAGTTACTTCAACTGGAATTTCTTTTGGTTTATCTGGAGTCATAGGTTGTTGCTGATTCATTCTACCCATTCCACCCATTTGATTCATTCTACCATTTCCCATACCATTTCCTCCAAAACCAAATTGAGCATTTGCGGTTGAAAACGAAAGCATCAGAATCAATATATAAACGATTTTAAATAGTGTCTTCATAGTATATAGTTTTATCAAATATAAAAAAAGAAATTAAATTATGCAGGTTCGCCGTACAAATCAAACTCGGTAGCCTCTGTAATTTTAATAGAAGCAAACTCACCAGTTTTTAAATAATATTTGGTCGCATCAATTAATACTTCATTATCTACATCAGGGCTATCAAATTCAGTTCGCCCTACAAAGTGTCCGCCTTCTTTTCTGTCAATGATGCATTTAAAAGTTTGACCCACTTTTTCTTGGTTCAAATCCCAAGAAATTTGCGATTGCAGTTCCATGATTTCGTTGGCACGCTCTTTTTTTACATCATCTGGGACATTATCTTCAAGCAAATATGCCGAAGTGTTTTCTTCGTGTGAGTAGGCAAAACATCCCATTCGGTCAAACTTCATTTCTTGAACAAAATCTTTCAAGATTTCAAAATCTTCTTGAGTTTCCCCAGGATAACCAACAATTAAGGTGGTTCTAATTGCCATTCCTGGAACTGCTGCTCTAAAATCTTTCAATAATTGAGTTGTTTTAGCTTGAGTTGTCCCACGTTTCATGGATTTTAGTATTGAATCAGAAATGTGTTGCAATGGAATATCGATATAATTACAAATTTTTGGTTCACGTTTCATAATTTCCAAAACGTCCATTGGAAAACCGGTAGGGAAGGCATAATGCAATCGAATCCATTCAATTCCTTCTACTTTAACTAAAGCTTCTAATAGTTCGGCTAAGTTTCTTTTTTTGTAAATGTCAAGACCATAATAGGTTAAATCTTGAGCAATCAAAATTAATTCTTTTACACCATCACGAGCTAAACCTTCAGCTTCTTTAACTAATTTTTCAATGGGTTGCGAAACGTGTTTTCCACGCATTAATGGAATAGCACAGAAACTACATGGTCTGTCACAACCTTCCGCAATTTTTAAATAGGCATAATTTTTTGGCGTAGTAGTCAAACGTTCCCCTAATAATTCGTGCTTATAATCAGCTCCTAAAGCCTTCAATAGTTGAGGTAATTCAGTGGTGCCAAAAAACTGATCTATATTTGGAATTTCTTTTTCTAAATCAGGGCGATAACGTTCAGATAAACATCCAGTCACAAAAACTTTATCTACTAATCCGCGCTCTTTTTTATCGGCATATTCTAAAATCATATTTACTGATTCAGCTTTTGCGTTATCAATAAATCCACAAGTGTTAATTACAATAATATTACCTTCTTCTGCTTCAGGTGCTTCATGTTCTACTTCTTTGCCGCTAGCTCGAAGTTGACCCATTAAAACTTCACTATCATAGATGTTTTTGGAACATCCCAGGGTAATCACATTGATTTTATTTTTCTTTAAAGACTTTGTTCTCATAGTGGTAGGCTTTCATTAACTTGAAAGGTCGGCAAAATTACGTTTTTTATTTTTAGGAGCACAAATCTTTACTGTTTTTATGGCGTATGGTCCTGCTGTACGCTGTATCTTTTTATCTGTTAACTTCCCGCGCTCCAGCCAACAGATAAAAAGGATGTCGCTTCCATCAGGGCTAAAAAAAACATCTTGTTTTTCAGTACAAGATGTTTTTAAAATTTTGCAATCTAAAGTTTACAATTCAAACAACAGCGTTAAAGTTACCGTATTGTTTTTTGAATTGATTTTGGCTCCATCGGTTAATCCTTGTTCAAAAAAACCTTGTTGATTATTTCTACTAAATGAGGCATACGATAAATCTAATTTAGTACCGCCAAAATTGTATCCAAAACCGGTCGAATAGCCAGTTAAATCTCCAACTGTGGTTTTGTTTTTATAAGGACTTTGTTCGTAGCGGTAACCTCCTCTTAAACTCCATGCTTGAATTCTATATTCCGCACCAATTCGCAATTCATTTGCACTAGTTAGCAAGTTCGAAATAGCATTGTTTATCCCTGCAAAATAGGCGTCATTAACCGGTTTAAATTGGGTATTACCATAATTTCTTCTGGAGCAATCCACACTAAGCAAACCTTTCTTTCCAAAAATATAGGCAAGACTTCCTGTAATTTTACTTGGAGTTTGTAGTCGGTATGGCTCGTAAAAATTAGTGATATTAGGATCGACAACATCTGGTGCAAGTTCTTCAGTAGTGTTAGCACTAACACCCACTAATTTTTGGCTAAACTCATCATTTAATCTGTGCCATGTCGAAGATTCATAAGCTAATCCTAATCGTAATTCATTAGTTACTTTTGCAATAGCTCCTAATTGAAATGAAAATCCAGTACCATAAGTATATAATTCGTTATCAAATTGTAATCTTGAAATGGTGTATCTAGAAGTTAATGGAGCGTTATTGTCTTCGTAAAATCGAGAAGTCTGTCTGTAATCTGTAAAATGAGAGTTTAAGTTCAATCCGATGAACAATTTGTCTTTATAAGATGTTGCTGCGTTAAATGAAAGCTTACCATTATAGCCATTACTCACTACTGAGTTTTCCTGAAAATAATTCCCACCTCTTGGAACATTCGATGTATATGCTCTGTTATTAGCATTAGTGTTTACTGGATTAATGACATAAGCTTGATAGCCCAAAAATGCTTGTTGAGCGCCATGACCTAAATCTTGGTAATCAGAATCTTCAAGTGTGCTTAATGGGACACCGTTTGCATAATTCAAAAAGTAAGAATCAATAGAATTAGTTGGATTTACTCCAGCCGAAAAGGTTGAATTGTTAAGATTATTGGTGTTTTCATAGTTGATAGCCACAGAAAACTTTTTCCAATTGCTGGATTGCGATTGATTTTTGAACACAAAGACACCACCAGCTTGATTCAAATCAGATGAATTATCTTTTTTATTTGATTGTGTGCCAAAATAATTTGAATTGTTATTAATTGAAGTGGTGTTTATCGAAAAACTCAATTGATTATTCGAAAAAATAGCAGATCCTGCAGGATTAACATTAATTGCAGACAAGTCTCCCCCAAGAGCACCAAATGCTCCACTCATTCCTCTAAAACGAGCAGTTCCATTTATATTGTCTTGTGCATATCGAACAGCATCTCTTACCTCTTGTGCATTCAAATTGGTAATTGAAAGTGCTAAAATTAGAATGAATATATATTTTTTCATAGTAGTCCTATTTAATTGTATTTTTAAATCCAGTAATTATCTTCCGCCTCTTCTTCCACCGCCTCCTGATGATCTTCCACCACCACCGCTGCTACTACCACCAAAGCTTCCTCCTGAATTTCCAGAATTGCTTTCCATCATAGAACGAGATGGAGTGTATCCTTCGTTGTTGTTAGGAGAGGAAGTCCTTGTAGGTCTAGCACTATTGGTTCGTGTTGGATTATTTTCTCTACTGGATTGATTTGAATTGGATCTATTTTGAAACGAATTTTGGTTAAAATTTGTCCGTGTTTCTGTGTTGATGCTATTTCTTCGATTAGTACCATATGCATTATTTCTATCAAAATTGCCTCTATAGTTATCTGAAGTATTTATAGAAGAGCTTCTGCCAATATTGTTTCTATCGGGATTATTTTGAGAAAAACTGGAACCTCTTCTTGTAGGATTGTAATTATATCCTGAATTAAAATTGGAAGTACCATAAAAAGGCATTCCCCAACCCCAGTTATTAAAACCATTTCCCCAAAAACCACTGAAACCACCAAAACCCCAGCCGAAATTCATTGTGTTCCAATATCCAAGAGGCATTCCCCAGCCCCAATTGTTAAATGGCATTCCCCAACCCCAATTATTGAAGGGCATTCCCCAACCTAAGCCCCAATTCATCCCAAAATTATTTGGGAAGTAATTAATGTTTATTCCCTGAGAATTTCCGCCCCAACCAGGGTTTCCGGATAAAGTATTTGAATTAGAATTTTCATCGTAACTATTGTAATTTTCTACGTCTGTGAAAACTTCATTTTCTTGTTGTAAAGAATTAAAATAGCTTTGGTAGGCAATACCTGAGTCGTCATTTGTTTTTTGTTTTCGAACTCTAGTATCTGAACTACCATAAATTCCATCGGTGTCATAAAAGGAACTATTTTGATATGTTCCGCACGAAGCGAAAAAAAATAAACTCAAAAAACCAAAAATTGATTTAAGAGAGGGCTTTGGGAGATTAACACAATAAGTTTTCATAATCTGTAGGTTTTTATTGTTGTACATTACAAAAATAGTTAGTTTTGTCGAACTATTTAGTTAATAAATTGTGAAACAAAATTTGTGCCAAAATAAAATATATGAGTAAGAACCTTACTACGCGATCAGAAGATTATTCAAAATGGTATAATGAATTAGTTGTTAAAGCTGATTTAGCCGAAAATTCAGGAGTTAGAGGTTGTATGGTAATCAAACCCTACGGCTATGCTATTTGGGAAAAAATGCAAGGGGAGCTAGATCGAATGTTTAAAGAGACTGGGCATAGTAATGCTTATTTCCCTCTATTTGTACCGAAGAGTATGTTTGAGGCTGAAGAAAAAAATGCAGAAGGCTTTGCCAAAGAATGTGCTATTGTTACTCACTATAGGTTGAAGAACGACCCGGATAAGCCTGGGAAATTGATGGTTGATCCCAATGCTAAATTAGAAGAAGAATTAATTGTTCGTCCAACTAGTGAGGCAATTATATGGTCTACATATAAAGGATGGGTGCAATCGTATCGTGATTTGCCATTGTTAATTAATCAATGGGCGAATGTAGTTCGATGGGAAATGAGAACACGTTTGTTTTTGAGAACTGCTGAATTTTTATGGCAAGAAGGGCATACGGCTCACGCAACTCGTCAGGAGGCAATAGAAGAATCAGAACGAATGATGAATGTGTACGCTGATTTTGCTGAGAATTTCTTAGCAATTCCGGTGGTTAAAGGATTGAAAACAGAGACAGAACGTTTTGCAGGAGCAGATGAAACGTACTGTATTGAAGCATTAATGCAAGATGGAAAGGCACTACAGGCTGGAACATCTCATTTTCTAGGTCAAAATTTTGCCAAAGCTTTTGATGTTAAGTTTGCCAATGCTGAAGGAAAGCAAGAATACGTTTGGGGAACTTCTTGGGGAGTTTCAACTCGATTGATGGGAGCATTGGTAATGACGCATTCGGATGACAACGGATTAGTTTTGCCACCTAACTTAGCACCAATTCAAGTGGTAATTGTTCCTATATACAAGTCAGATGAAGAATTAGATAAAATTACTTTGGTTGTTAATGATTTAATGGCTCAGTTTAAAAAACTTAACATCTCAGTTAAATTTGATAACAGAACTACTCAAAAGCCAGGATTTAAATTTGCTGAATGGGAATTAAAAGGGGTTCCAGTTCGTATTGCTGTTGGACCTAAAGATCTAGAAAATGGAACTTTTGAAGTAGCGAGAAGAGATACTTTGAGTAAAGAAATAGTTGCTAAAGACGGAATCGTAAATTACATCAGCGACTTATTAGAAACAATTCAGAATGATTTATTCCAACGTGCATTAGAATATAGAAAAGATCATATTACTGAAGTAAACTCTTTTGAAGAATTTAAAGAGGTATTGGAAAGTAAAGGCGGCTTTATTTCGGCGCATTGGGATGGTACTCCTGAAACTGAAGAAAAAATCAAAGATTTAACCAAAGCAACTATCCGTTGTATCCCTTTAGATAGAGTAGAGGAGCAAGGAAAGTGCGTGTTCTCAGGTTCGGAATCTGCTGGTAGAGTGTTGTTTGCGAAAGCCTATTAAAAAAAAATATTTTTTTTCGTTTCTACTATTGTACGTCTAAAAAATAGTTGTATTTTTGCATCCGCATTACAGAAATGAGGTCCGTTCGTCTATCGGTTAGGACGCCAGGTTTTCATCCTGGTAAGGGGGGTTCGATTCCCCCACGGACTACAAAATCTGTTTAATGATAAAGCACTCCTGAGCTTAGAAGGAAAAATGGTCCGTTCGTCTATCGGTTAGGACGCCAGGTTTTCATCCTGGTAAGGGGGGTTCGATTCCCCCACGGACTACAAATTAGTTTTGAAATGGTTTTATGAAACAAATAATGGTGTCTCCTTGTTTGTTTTGTTAGTTAAAACTGAAGTGATTAATTTAAAAATTAATTGTGGGAGGTTTTTCTAATTTTATTTCTAATATATTAATTAGTTATTTACATTTTAAAATATACACCAAATGGCAAATCATAAGTCAGCTTTAAAAAGAATTAGAAGTAACGAAAAGAAAAGAGTATTAAACAGATACCAACACAAAACTACTCGTAACGCTATTAAAGCAATTCGTTTAGCTACAGATAAAGCGGATGCTTCATCTAAATTATCTGCTGTAATCTCTATGATTGACAAGTTAGCTAAGAAAAATATCATTCATGATAATAAAGCATCTAACTTGAAATCTAAGTTAACTAAACACGTTGCTAAATTGTAATCAAATACAATTTTATATTCTAAAGCCTTTCTTATTGAAAGGCTTTTTTTATGGATAATTTTTAGGTTTTAACTATTAAAAAGAAACAATTTTTTATCTCGAAATAAAGTGTACCTTTGCGCCATTAAAATTCACAGATGGAATCTATTAGAAACATTGCAATTATTGCCCACGTTGACCACGGTAAAACCACTTTGGTTGATAAAATTATGTATCACTGTCAGTTATTTCGCGATAACGAGAACACAGGTGACTTGATCCTTGACAACAACGACTTAGAACGTGAAAGAGGTATTACCATTACTTCAAAAAACGTTTCTGTTGTATACAAGGGAACAAAAATCAATATTATTGACACTCCTGGTCACGCCGATTTTGGTGGTGAAGTAGAGCGTGTATTAAATATGGCTGACGGAGTTTGTTTACTAGTAGATGCCTTTGAAGGACCAATGCCACAAACGCGTTTTGTTTTGCAAAAAGCAATTGATTTAGGTTTGAAACCATGTGTGGTTATTAATAAAGTAGACAAAGAAAACTGTACTCCAGAAGAAGTTCATGAGAAAGTTTTCGACTTAATGTTTGAACTAGGTGCTACCGAAGAACAATTGGATTTCCCAACCGTTTACGGATCAGCTAAAAATAACTGGATGTCTGATGATTTCAGAAACCAAACTGAAAACATCGAACCATTATTAGATATGGTAATCAGTAATGTTCCAGCTCCAAAAGTTTCTGAAGGAACTCCACAAATGTTGATTACTTCATTAGATTTCTCTTCTTTTACAGGACGTATCGCTATTGGTCGTTTGGAAAGAGGTGTTTTAAAGGAAGGAATGCCAATTTCTTTATGTAAAAGAGATGGTTCAGTATTAAAATCTAGAATTAAAGAATTACATACTTTTGAAGGTCTTGGACGTAAAAAGGTAACTGAAGTTGTAGCAGGTGATATTTGCGCAATTATTGGTGTGGAAGGATTTGAAATTGGTGACACAATCGCCGATAATGAAAATCCAGAAGCGTTACAAACTATTGCGATTGATGAACCTACAATGAGTATGTTGTTTACAATTAACGACTCACCATTTTTTGGTAAAGAAGGAAAATTTGTAACATCTCGTCATATCCGTGAAAGATTAACTAAAGAATTAGAGAAAAACTTAGCTATGAAGTTAGGAGAAACTGATTCAGCTGATAAATTTATGGTTTTTGGTCGTGGTGTATTACACTTGTCTGTTCTTATTGAAACTATGAGAAGAGAAGGATATGAGTTGCAAATCGGTCAACCACAAGTTATCATCAAAGAAATTGATGGTAAAAAATGTGAGCCTATTGAAGAATTAACCATTGATTTACCAGAATCACTTTCAGGAAGAGCAGTAGAGTTTGTAACTTTACGTAAAGGGGAAATGTTGAGTATGGAAACCAAGGGGGAACGTATGATTATAAAATTTAATATTCCATCTCGTGGAATTATTGGATTGCGTAACCAATTGTTAACTGCTACGGCAGGTGAAGCAATTATGTCACATCGTTTTATAGGGTACGAACCTTTCAAAGGAGAAATTTCTGGACGTAATAAAGGATCTTTAATTTCAATGGAAAAAGGAAAAGCAATTCCTTATTCTATCGATAAATTACAGGATCGTGGTAAATTCTTTGTAGAACCAAATGCTGAAATATACGAAGGTCAGGTAATTGGAGAAAATTCTCGTGGTGATGATATGTGTGTCAATGTAACCAAAGAGAAAAAACAATCTAACGTTCGTTCTTCAGGTAATGATGAAAAAGCGAGAATTATTCCGCCAATCATTTTCTCTCTTGAAGAAGCGTTGGAATACATTCAAAAAGATGAATACGTTGAGGTTACTCCAAAAAGTATTCGTTTAAGAAAAATTTATTTGACAGAAACAGATAGAAAAAGATTCAAAATCTAAGGATTAAAGTATCTTACTTAAATAAAAAACCATCAGCGAAAGTTGATGGTTTTTTTTATCAAATTATCTTTTTAAGCTAAAATGCCCTTTAGCTTCCCGACCATCTTCTAATAGTAGTGTAAACCAATAGTCATCAGAAGGAAGTGGATCGCCATTTAAAGTGCCGTCCCAACCTAAGCTAGATGGTAGCATTTGCTTCAATAATTTTCCATAACGATCAAAAATATAAATTATTGATTTCGAATTAAAAGTCGCATCGATTCCTTTTATATTCCAAAAATCATTAAAACCGTCTTGGTTAGGGGTGAAAAATTTTGGTACGCCTACCACTGCTATTGTTTTTTTAACTGTGCCACATCCTTTAGTATCAATAACATAAACATCACGAATACCGGAAGCAACATTGTCAAAGAAATTGGATTCTTGAAACGGTCCGTTGGGTAAATCTATGCTGAACTCATAATTTCCTTTTCCTGAGATAGTAATTGTGACTGTATTATTTACAGACAAATCCACTATGTCAATATTCTCAATTTTAGCTATATCAGAGGAGGTAACTTTGATAATTCGGTTTCTAAAACATCCTTTAGGCGTATTCACTTTAACTGTGTAAACACCTTCCTGGTTTACATTTAAAATTGAATTAGAACTCAAAATTTCATTGTCTTTAGTCCAAAAATAGAAGTAATTGGATTCTGGACTACCGTCATTTATTCCTGGATTCAATTCAACATAAAATTCAGGCAAATTAGAACAAACTAATTTATCTTCTTCACCGTTTTCATTTGTATCGATACTGGGCTTAGGATTGACAATTAATTTAATGCGTGGTCCTATCCCAAAACATGAATTATCTAAAGTACTTTCTACCCTGACCCAAATATCTTGCTCATTTGGATAGCCAATATTGCGATAGTTGGTACTATTGTTAATAGGATTATTTTCAGCTAAAGCGTCAGCTTCATTTCTGTAATATTTAATTGAATAAGGATTTAATGGATCTGGTGGAGGTAGAATATTTTTAATATCTTGAGTAACACTACTAAAATCAAATTCAGCTATTCCATCTGTATCGGTGCTAATTGCATTAACTGAATCATCACAAAGTTCAAATTTTTTACTAAAACTTGCTGGAATTTGAGTTGTAGATACAATAAGATTTAATTTTGAAACACTAAAACAATTGTTTGCATTCTCCACTCTAACCCAAATAGTAGTTGAACCTGAATTATATGCTGTTGGATTAGTAATTAATGAGGAAATATCTTTAGTATTGGCTCCGTCCAATGAAGTATAGTAGGTGAATGTTTCTGCTAGAGAATTAGTGGAAATTGCATTGTTTTTTTCGGTTAAATTAAAATCTGAAATCCTATCCGAATCGGTATCGCATTGTTTTAAATCTACTGAAGGAATAAGTATGGGTAATGCATAAACTATTAATGTTGTAGCATCAGAAATCAGACTACAACTATTTCCAGTTTTTTGTAATATTACTCTGTAACGGTAATCATTCATTGAATTACGTACTTGATTAATGTTCAAACTACTTGAAGTAACTCCTGAATAGGTAGTGTCATTTGATAAATTATTCCAGTTTGTTCCATCAAATAACTGCCATTGATAGGTGTTTCCACCATTATCGGTTATTAAAATAGAAGTATTTTGCAATTCGCAAGTTGGTTGAGCTATAGGTTGTGTGGTTATAACTATGGGTGCTGCAATGCTATAATCTGTATTTGGAATTGAGTAAGGTGCGCTATTTACTAATCCAAAAGAATTAACCGTTATAGGGGCGACACCATATTCTCCATCTAAATCACCATCTGGAAATCCAGCTTCTATTACATCGTTACAACCGTCATTTTCTCGATCTAGATCACGATAGTTTCTTATGCCATCATTGTCTTGGTCTTGGTCTGTTTCTAATTCGTCCTTGATACCATCATTATCACTATCTAAATCCAAATAATCAGGAATACCATCTTGATCGGAATCTTGCGGTATGGTTCCGGTTCCAAAAACATCATAAATTCCATCTTTATTGGCATCTATTACAGAAGTCCCTACTAGAGTATTAGCTTGCGATTCAATTACATCTAAAATTCGGTCATTATCACTGTCTAGATCTAAATAATCAGGAGTTGAATCCGAGTCAGAGTATCTAGGAATACATTTTGCTTTAATTGAAAAAGAAGCTTTATTGTTTGTGTTTTCTGATAAGTTTTTATGAATAAATGTAAGTGAAGTTGTTAGATAAGATTGAAAACTAAAGGTTCCAGTTCCAGCAGCAAGGGGAGTAGTACTATTGAGTCTGAAACGGATTTCAAAAGAAGAATGTTGTGTAACGCCACTCTCGTATATTCCGTCAGCATTAGTATCAATCAACAATTGATTAGTAGGATTCAAAACTGTTACCGTTTTATTGCTATCTGATTTTATAATAAAATCCCCATCCGAGTTAGTTAAATCAGTTGAATTCCCATTAGCTACATATTCTAAGGTTAGCGCAATTGGATTGGTAAAAGCAATTCTATACTCTGTAGAATTATTTACTCCAGCAGGAACTTCACTTATAAAGTCTCCATTGCTTTTAGCAGATAAAAGAACTGAACTTGTAGTGGGCACATATGTAGTGCTAGTAGAATAAGTATTAGAATAGGTGTTTTTTATAAGGTTTGGTCCTGTAAGATCTACTGCTACACTCCCAAATGACTCTTCGCAATTAGTAATCCCATCATTATCGAAATCCAAATCAACATCATCCGGAACAGAATCTCCATCACCATCTGTAGGACAAGTACTCACAGGAATTTTATCTGAAAGTGTACTTGTATTGCAACTTGGAATACTTCTTTTCACTTGATAATAACCAGGTGATAACGGTTTAAATGTATTTCCTGTTTCGCCATTAATATCTACCCCATTGTTTAACCATTGATAGGTATAATCACTATCAGGTTCTGTTTTAAGAACAACGTTTGGTATACAATTTCCAGAAGTAGATGTTGAATTATCAATAGAAAGTTCGGGTTTGATGTCAAAACCAGAATAATATCCTCCATAAGTAGCATTTACATTTGTTCCATAATAAGAAACATAGACTTGTTTGCTTGATTTGATAGCCACATTTCCAGTAAGTCCCGTAATTGAGAAATAAACAAACTTTGGATTTCCTGTAATTTGTGTAGGAGCTACTCCTATTGGAGTTTCATTAATTAAAACATTAGCATCTGCTTCTGTCACAATATTAACTGTACCATCATAATTTCTACTTCCAATTAAGTTAATTTGAGGAATATAATCTACAATTTTTGGTGTAGAGCAGTTTAAAGGTGGTACAAAAAATAAATTTTGATTGGCATTTGAATTTCTAGCACCTATACTTTGGTAGGCAAATACATTTTTTGAAGTTTTTATATATAAGTTGTTGTTTACAAATCGGTTTCCATCTAAAATATATTTTTCACCAGCCTGAATTGTTGCTATAGATGTATTGTTTCCGTTGACATATATTTCGGTGTTATCTGCATCAGCTATTAGAAGTACCCTCTCTAAAACATCAGTTCCTTGGCCTTTTACAAATATATATTCAGTACCAATTTTATCGGCACCCACGATTTGATCAAATCCAATATCTCTTCCTGCATTTAGATCAGTTGTAGGGTCATTGGTTCCACCAAAAGAACCACTATTGACCACAATATCTTTATCAGATTCGATTAATGCTCCAATTAGATTACCCCCCATATTGCCATTAATTGCTAAGGTGTAACTTTCGTTTTTATTTAGATTAATTATTTCAGGACCTGTGAATGTGTTTCCATTAGCTAAAACAGTTCCATTTGGGATATTTGATATAGTAACTTTTGTATTGTTTTCTGTTGCTAAAACTGAGAAAAAATTTAATAATCCAGTTATATTAGTAGTATTCAACATGGCTCCAGCTCGGAAACGTTTTCCCAAGCCACTAATTCCTTTAGCCACTAATCCTCCTGCTTGATTTCCTCCACCAGAGTTAGTTCTTATATTAGCATAAATTAATCCTTCACTTTCTATTATAAAACCTTTATGTGAACTTTTTCCAGTATTAGAACTAGATTCAAATAGTTGACTATTATCGCCTGAACCAATACTATATCTATACGGGGTGACTTTGTTTACTGTTCCTAAAATAGGAGTACCACCAATTGGGAAAATTTTAAATTTTACATCTTGAATACTGGGTGTGGAGATATATATATAATGATCTTGTGGAGTCACACCAGCGCTACTACTAGAAGTTAATGGTGGAATATAATGCGTTTTGCTAAATTGAGCAAAGCAATTAAACGAAATTAAAAAAATGAAAATAAGTGGTATTTTTTTCATTTTCTAAAAATAGTAAAAATAGTTTACCTTTTTAAACTAAAATGACCATTAACTATTTGGTTATCATTTAGAATTAAACGAAACCAATAGTCATCTGCTGGGAGCGGCAAACCATTTAAAGTTCCGTTCCAGCCCACCGAACTTGCATTCATTTGTTTTAATAATTTACCATAACGGTCAAATATATAGACAACAGATTTTGGAAATTTGATCATATCTGAGATTTTCCATTCGTCATTAATTCCGTCTCCATTTGGAGTGAAAAATGTAGGATAATCCAAAATTGTAAACGGAAAAGAAATAAATTCACAATTTGTAGTATTTCGAATGTATGCAAAATACTTCCCTTTTGGTACATCTGTAAATAGTGAATTCTCTTTATAATTAAAACCATCAATCGAAAACTCTAAATTAGAAGCAGTCCCACTTGTAATTAGTTCAATCGAATTTTTTCCTCCAGCAAATTCTTTAATAATCGGATTTGGCTCACTAGCTGAGTTTTGACTACTAGGGAGTGTTTTTAAGGTTATCTTGGCGGTTTCAAAGCATGTAAATTTTGGATTGATTCCTTTAACATACACCACTTGATTTCCAAGATTTGTTTTCTCAAAAGCTTTTGGATCTGAAATTTCAAACATTAAATCAGCATCTGTATAGAAACCAGAAATAGAGGTTTCACTATCGTTATTAATGACAACTTTTTGAACCGTAGTTAAGTCAAAAATTGCTTTGCCAGTTCCGTTATCATCACATTTAGCTAATTCAACATCTTTTAAATTCATTCCAGCGGCATATTCAATTTTAATTTCTCCTGTAAATGTACAGCCCGAATTAATCACTTCTACTTTATAGGTTCCTTGTTGATTAATTGTAAGGACATTACTGTTTTCTGTCAGTTGGGTAGTTGAGCCTGAATCGGTTTTTGACCATTTATGAACCCCTGTTATTCCAGTAGAAACAGTAATCGTTTCACCATTACATACCGCATTTTTAGTTGCTACCAAGCGGTTTTTTCCTAAGTCTAATTTAGATGCAAAACTACCAGCTTCTATGAATAAGGCTGAGAATTGTGAGCGACTTGGACCTTCAGCAATTACGAATTTAATCCTATATCGATGTCCAATTTCTAATTTACTTTGTGCATTTAAAACCTTCGTTTGACCAGCATAATTGATTGGGCTTGGAATTGTTAAGTTGGTATTGAATTTTTCAAAATACATTTCATTTTTAGCATCACATTTTGTTAATGATGGATCAGAAAGATTAATTCTGGGACGTATATTTCTAGATGAAACCGGAGTGCCATCGGGTAATGTTGCAATGTTGATGTAGTTACCATTACTTGTTACATCTTGTATTAAAATAGCCAATCCATCGGAATAGTTGCATGGATAATCACGAATGTATTCGTTTGAAGCAAAAATATAATTGAAGCTTAAAAAATTGGTTTTAGATTCAAATTCAAATTCTAAAGTTGTTGCGTTAGATGAGTTAACTCCTAAAATAGCATCCATATTACTGTCGCCACCCCAACTACTAACAGTTCCACTAAAACTAGGATTGTATGGTCCTTTTGAATTTTGGCTTTCCCAAGTGCTTAGAACGACTCCATTTGAAAACGGAAAATTTGTTCCATTTTTATCAAAATAAGCAATACTTTTTTTAGTTGTTGCACCAGTTGATGCTTCTGAAAAAACGGATAAACAGCTGTTATTGTTGGTTAACACTTGAACTAATTCATTTGCATCTTTAGTATCATCCACATTAATTGATTGGGCCGAAATCCCGATTGGGAAGCAGCTAATCCATACAATAATAAATAAGGTTTTTGTCCAATTCATCACCTAACAAAGATACTACAATTCTCTTTTTGGTTGTGCTAACGGAAAAGGAAACCAAAAATTATTTTGGAGTATAAATTTCAGTAAATTTGTCTTAAATACATTTTCCATGAGCGATGAACCATTAATGATTTATAAAAAGCCATCTTATCCTATAAACACTGATTTGTTGGATTATTTGGAACGATTTGATCGGATATCCAAATTTCCAATTGCTTACGATGATTTACTTCGTTTTTCAGGTTCTGTTAATGTGTACGACAAAGAGGATCAAGATACTTTATGGATTCGAGTGTATTATAACGAATTTGAACGCGAAGAAATTGATTTGACACTTAAAAAAATCTATTCTTTGCTTCATTCGGATGGTAATTTAGAGATAATCAAATTTTTAAATGTTGACTCAATCGACTATTGTACATTTGGTAATTCAAAGCCATTTCGAATTAAAATACGTAATGTTCTTAATGATAATTATACGCATTTTTACGTAAAAAAAGCGGATGCTTCTCGCGTGTATGGTTTAGAGTTAGAACACATTTTGTCTCCTGATAAAATTAACTTTTTAGTTCATCAAGATACATTAATTGAAGAGCATATTATGGGAATTGCTGGTGATGTTTTTATAAATAATCATCTCAAGGATTGTACCGAAACGGAAAAAGCTCAAATTGCCAAGGAGTTTGTTAAATTTAATGAGCGTTCTATGATTCGTTTACTTGGGGATATGCGTGCTTATAATTATGTAGTGATACCTATTCACGATTTTGATCAAGTTGTGTACAGGATTAGAGCGATTGATTTTGACCAACAATGTTACGAAGGTAATTTTAAAGTGTACAGACCACAGTTTTTCAAAGAAAATTATCCAATGGTACAATTAGTAAAAGATAAATTACAAGAAAGCTCTATCAACCAATATAAAAACGAAGAGCGTTCTGTTTTGGCTAAAAGAATTCACTCAGCTGAAAATAGAATCAAACGACTTTTAAAAATTATGGGAGACGATACCTTATCAACATCGTCACATTTGGAACAATTGAAAATGGAATTGTATCGTTACACCAATGATATGAATTTTAAGAAAGCCAAATCCATGGGAAATATTATGAATGCTTCGTTTTTATATATTACACGAAATTTCAAAAATATGACAATGTTTAAATCGCATTGATTTAAAAAAGAAATCCCTAATGAATACTCGTTGGGGATTTTATTTTAATTTTTCTCTTCTTTATTGAAGTAAACTAAGTAGTAGTACATTTGTTTTTCTTCGTCCCAACCTTTTTCTACAAATTTCTCGGCGCTTTCAGGGTTAATAAAATCCATTTTGATTTGGATGTGTGTGTCTAAATTAATCACGTTCTTGATTGACTTTCTAGCATCAGAAACTGCTGCATTGGCAATAGGGAAGGTGGTAATGTCTTCAATACTGTATTTATCTCCCTTATCTACTTTATAATTTTTAAATTCAGGAATCAAATCAGGATTGTCTAATACTTCGTTGAGGAAATTAGTTTCTTCAAACTGGTCGTTTTTTGCAAAATAATTCACAGAACGATTCATAAACATCACTTCTTCTTTTTTGTCTTCAGCAGGGAAAACCACGTCTTTGGCAAAGCCTTGACAGAACTTTAAATATTTTTTAGTGATGAAATTTTCGTCTTCAAAAGCATCTACAGATAAGAAATGTTCTAACCAATAACGGGCATCGTAACGGTTACTATCTACCGTTAGTATTTTATATCCTTCCTCTTTTTTGTAATTGAAAATCAAACAACCTTTGTCTAATTTATTCAAACTTACCCCGTGTTGTAAAATCATTTCAAGGTGAGTATCTTTTTCTTCAAATTGCAAAAAGTCAGCTTGTATTTCGCTTTTAAATATCCCAATGGCATCGACCACATTGTTGTCAATAGCTAGGTTTGTTAAATAAGTAACATATACTTCGCCATTTTTGATGTGTGGATGATTCGATTGTTCAAATAAATGTTTGGTGATTTGTTTTGAAACCTCATGTACATTAGATGGATTCTCGAATATTTGAGAAGCGAATTTGTACATTTCGTTGTAATCCAAATCTACTTCGTGCGCAAACTGAAAATAATTTTCTTCTTTCTCTCTGAAAGGCTTGAAGAAAAATTCTTTGATCAAAGGAACAATTTCATCGTTTAGATTGAATGGTTGTTCTGATAAAAAAATAGCTTCGTTACGGCTCTTATTTCCTACACGATGTATAGAAAGGGAGTCGATATGGGTATTGAATAAGTTAATCATTTTAATTTAATGTTTAAGAGTGTAATAGGTTAGTAGTTTACTAAGTTGATGCGTTTAAAAGTTTTGTTTTTTTAAACTTTTAACCATGTACCTTTTAACCCTTTTTTTAATTCCAATTTTCTTCGTATCCGAAATCTTCAAAGCTGTCGTCTCCTTCAAACATATCTAGATCGTCTTCGTCTAAATCGTCTTCAAATTCGCCATAAATATCATCGTTCATATCGGCTTCAAAGTTTTTTTCAATAGCTTCATCAGGCATTTCACCATGAGAAAAAAGCGTTTCAGGATATAGCGCTCCTGCTTGTGGTTCTTCAACTGCAGCTAATTCTACTAAGAAAGTCCACATATTGATAAAGTCATATACGTAGATAATTTTAGTATTTTGTTTGTCTAAAAGATCGACTAATTTATAATCGCTCATGATGGTTTGTTCTCCAGGAACATCACCTGCGTCAAACATCGGAATTTCATCTTCTTGATTCCAAGTATCATCACAAGTATAAAAAGAAGCCACTTCCATTCCGTCAAATCCAAATGAATTGAAGATAGCGTTGTGTAAATCTTCTAAAGTGTCTTCGGCAAGGATAGCAATATCTCTAAAAATATCTTCTTCTGCGTCTAGAATTACTCTGAATTTATAAACCATAATCATTGTTTTTATAGAAAGTTCAAAGGTAAATTATTAATTATGACTCGAGCAAAATAAATCAAATTTATTTTTTTGAATTAATGAATTTCATTTACTCTAAATTAGTTTCTTTACAATTCATCTCAGTTTTTTGACAATTCAGTTTATCTTATTTTTATAGTCGGATTCTTTGAACCAAATTTGTCTCATCAAAAAAAAAATAGAAAGTTATGATTCGAATAGTCATTTATATAACCCTAAGTTTGATTGCTTTTTTGCAACAACTTTTATTTTAATCTAAA
Source organism: Flavobacterium ammonificans (assembly GCF_020886115.1). Classification (NCBI taxonomy): domain Bacteria; kingdom Pseudomonadati; phylum Bacteroidota; class Flavobacteriia; order Flavobacteriales; family Flavobacteriaceae; genus Flavobacterium; species Flavobacterium ammonificans. Next base: position 2,226,182 of record NZ_AP025185.1, on the reverse strand, counting down.
AGTATGATTGATAAATTAATTAAAGAATTTCCTAGAGCTTTTGTAATTTCAAATTTAGTATTTATTGTACTGTTACTAATTAAATTTGTGACTGGAGCCGTAATTGAATTTAATTATAGTTTACTAGAATTTTACAGCTACACCAATCTGTATAGTTTGAGTTTGTACTTTGCTAATGCCAGTTTATTCATTTTCTTAGATGATAAATTTGCTAACGATCGCTTTTCTTTAAAAAGAATAATTTGGGGTTTTATTCTTTCACTTATAATCTCAATAGCAATTATTTTTTTGCTTCGAATTATTGAAGATGTATTAATTGAAGGAAAGAGTTGGAGTGTTTTCATAAGTAACGAGACTAGGTACAATTATTTTGTTTCCTTTTTTATGACTTTTATTGTTACTCTTCTTTTTCATGTTTTTTATATTTATAAATCATTTCAAGAAAATAAAGTCAACCAACAAAAAATCATTGCTACTACTGCCAATGCGCAATTTGAAAGTTTAAAAAATCAAATTGACCCTCATTTTCTATTCAATAGCCTCAATGTGTTGAGTTCATTGATTGAAGAGAATCCTTCAACTGCTCAAAAATTTACGACTTCCTTGTCTAAAATTTACCGCTATGTGTTGGAACAAAAAGACAAAGAGTTAGTAGCAGTTTCTGAAGAATTGGCTTTTGCCAAAATCTATATGCAATTATTGGAAATGCGTTTTGAGAACAGTATTTCCTATGAATTACCCGAAAGCACCAACGAAGATGCTAAAGTAGTACCATTGTCCTTGCAGCTATTGTTAGAGAACTGCATCAAACACAATGTGGTGAGCAGTTCAAAGCCTCTACATATTAAAATTAGTGTCGAAGACAATCAATTGGTGGTTGAAAACAATTGGCAAAAGAAAGAAGTTCTTTCGGACGGAAAAGGAGTTGGATTGCAAAACATTGTGAATCGTTATGCCTTATTAACGGAACGACAAGTTACAATTATTCAAAATGAAAAATTATTTAAAGTCTATTTACCTATATTAACCAAACAGATTACCATGATGAGAACTAGTCAATTTAACGAAGAAAATAATGCGTATTTACGTGCTAAAAAGCGAGTTGATGAATTAAAAGGGTTTTACGGAAACTTAACTTCCTACTGTATTGTAATACCCTCCCTTGCTTTGATTAATTATATTACTTATTGGGATCACAAATGGTTTATTTATCCCATGTTAGGATGGGGACTGGGAGTTACTTTTCATGCCATTGGCGTTTTTGGATATGGAAAGTCCTGGGAAGAACGAAAAATACAGGAAATAATCAATAAAGATAAATCTAACAGTTGGGAATAATTTTAAAAGAAACAATTACGATGGAAAATACTAATTTAGATCAAATCCGTTATGAAGAGGCGGTAAAAAAAGTAAAAAAATTAAAAGGGTTTTATACACACGCTTTAGTGTATGTGGTAATTAATATTATGGTTATAATTGCTAACGTTCAGAATTATGAACCGGGAGAAAGTTTTTTTCAATTCAAGACTTTTATGACTGCATTTTTCTGGGGAATAGGTTTGTTGGCTCATGCTATGGGAACCTTTATTCCTTATTTCATTCTAGGTAAAGATTGGGAAGAGCGTAAAATAAAAGAGTTAATGGAAAAAGAAAGAAATGTAAATAAGTGGGAGTAATATCATATTGATTAATCAATAACGAATGTTGAATTTTGAAATGTATTTGCAATGAATATTATCATCATCGAAGACGAAAAACCTGCAGCCAGATTATTGCAGCGTAAAATTGAAAAATTAGAATTGCAGGTGAATACATTGTTGCATTCTGTAGAGGAATCAATGAATTGGTTTCAAAATAATTCGCATCCGGATTTGATTTTTTTGGATATCCAATTGTCGGATGGTTTGTCGTTTGAAATTTTTGAACAAATCAATATCAAAAGTGCTGTGATTTTTACCACCGCTTATGATGAATATGCATTACGTGCTTTTAAATTGAATAGTATTGATTATCTATTGAAACCGATAGATGAAGAGGAATTGGCTACTGCAATTGCAAAGTTCAAGAATCAATTTCAGCAGCACAATATTAATTCCTTAGATTTTGAAGCCATCAAACGGATGTTAGTAAATCCTGTTTCGAAGGATTATAGAAAACGTTTTTCAGTTAAAATAGGCCAACAACTCAAAGTAATTGATGTCGCTGAAATCGAATGTTTGTATAGCGAAAACAAAGGCACTTACATCCACACTATAGATAATCGCGATTATTTGATTGATAGTAGTTTGGAAGTAGTGGAAACGGAATTGAATCCGAAAGATTTTTTCCGCATCAATAGAAAATTTATTATCCCGATGCAGTCTGTAAAAGAGATTCAGGTATATTCCAATTCGAGATTAAAAATTAGCCTACCAACTTACAAAGTCGATGAAGTAATTGTTGCTCGAGAACGCGTTTCTGATTTTAAGGAATGGTTGGGTTAGTTGAAATAGGTTTTCCGAATCCCAATCAAAATAAATATCAAGATAGAATACGCAATAAAAAAAGGAATAATCCATTCGATTTGACCTAATGGTAAAAGCACTGCGATAATTAGTAATTGAAATCCTAATCCATACAAGGAAACTAAGGTCATAAACCAATTGGGCAAGGTTTTTACCTTATAGGCATCGCTGTCTAAGGCATGAATAATTTTATCAAAACCGCCATAAACTATAGTATAGATTTTGAATAAAATATTGACTGATTTTTGAGTTTCTCCAGGTAAAGCTCTCGGTGTTTTGTATTCAAATACCTTACTAGTTGTATCACCACCAACCGATTTATTTCTCAGAATCACATAGTAGTAGTTGTACAAAGTACCTTGCAATTGAATGCAAAAAAATGCAATTAAAGTAAGCCAAAATGAAGTTTGAGATACATAACAAATCGTCATTAAAAACAGAAAATTTAAAATAATGTCAAACACACTATCAAGGTACCTACCAACATAGGAGGGCGTGTTTTTTAAACGAGCTAATTCACCATCGGCTGCGTCTATTCCAGACTTTAAAACAATAAAAAAGCCCGCCCATACATAGCTTCGGTTAAAAATACAATACATCGCGATTAGTCCAGTAATGCCAAACAATAATGTGACATGAATAGGAGTAAAGCGCGTATTTTTTAAGCTATTGGCAAGAAATTTTCCAAAAGGTCTTCCGTAATCTGATAAATCTAAAAATTTATCTTGAGCGGCTAGTTTAGACATTGATTATGGTTAAGACGATATTGTGACATTATAGTCGGTTATAATTGTTTGTTTTTTTGAAGTTTTCCAAAACTAAATAGAATTGTAAGCCAAATAAAAGGGTAGCCATTACGATATGAATCGTTTGAGATCCGAATGGGAAATTAAAATAATACATCGCAATTCCAGAAAGAATTTCAATGCAAAGAAGTCCTATTACCCAATTCATTTTAGTAAATCCTAATTCTAGTTTTCTATTTCTCCAAAACAAAAAAGCATTGGCACAAACCACTAAAATTGAAAAACTTCGGTGAGTATAGAAACCTCCTTTAGGATTTTGCAACCAAACCTCTTTAGGTAAACCTGATTCTACAACAGTATCTACAGATTCTCTAACTTGCGTTCCAAAAATGACTTGTAGGATGGTTAAAACCAATGTTATTAATAAAACCCATTTGAATTCTGTATCCAACGATTTTATTTTTTGCTTTTCTTGGACGGAATATATCACATACAATTGCACCGCGACAATCACTAAAGCAGCCAACATATGAGTTGTTATTTTATATGGATTCAAAACGGAATCAACTACTGTTTTACCTAACCAGGCTTGGAAGCCCATTAAAAAACAGATCAACAGATTTAAGAACACTAACTTTTTGTTTTCTTTCCAAAAACCGAAAGAAAATACCAAAGCAATAAGACACGCAATTCCGGCTAAGGCTCCAACTAATCTATTGAGGTATTCTACCCAAGTGTGAAATGGATTAAATACAGCATAATCATGTTTGGTATATTTTACCCAATGTGTACTTTCAAAATTGGTTGGGGCAGTAAAATCATCTTTAGCAACTAAAAGACCTTCGTTTTTAATAATAACTTGTCCTTTTGAATATTCTTTGCCAACAGTATAAAGTAATTCTTTTTCTTCAGTAGGAGGTATGTAATATCCAAAGCATTTTGGCCAATCGGGACAACCCATTCCTGAGCCCGTCATTCGTACCAATGCTCCCGCAAGAATTACTAGATAGACTAGAATTAAAGCTATTTTAGCCGATTTTGGAAAATATTTTTTCATTAATTTTTTTGCAAATCTATTTTAATATTTTTATTTCAAAACTGGAACAAAAGTTAATCTTTACTTATTATTTTTCACTTTTAATCCTAATTTTTCAGCTCTTTTCAATACAAAATTATAAGCAGCATGGTATTCGTTTGGAATTTCTCCTTCTAAAATAGCTTCTTTTACAGCTTCTTTCAAAACACCAATTTCGCGCGACGGTTGTAAGTCAAAAATCGCCATAATTTCTTCACCAGAAATGGGAGGTTGAAAATTACGAACGTGATCTCGAGTTTCTACCTCAATAATTTTCTTTCTAACTAAGTCAAAATTATTATGGTATTTTTTGAATTTTGCTGGGTTCTTTGTTGTAATGTCCGCTTCGCAAAGTGTCATTAAATCATCTACATCTTCGCCTGCATCAAAAACTAATCTTCTCACAGCTGAATCGGTTACAATTTCGTTAGCCAAAACAATTGGTCGGGAACTCATCATGACCATTTTTTGTACAAATTTCATTTTTTGGTTCAACGGCATGTGTAATCTTTCAAAGATTTTCTTTACCATTTTTCCGCCTAAAAATTCATGACCGTGAAAAGTCCAACCTTGTTTTTTGTTAAAACGTTTGGTTGGTGCTTTACCAATATCGTGCAATAAAGCCGACCAACGCAACCATACATCATCTGTATTTGGACAAATATTGTCTACTACTTCCAAAGTATGATAAAAATTATTTTTGTGCGTATGACCTTCAATTTCCTCAACTTGATTCAGTGCGGTCAGTTCAGGTAAAATAATATCCAAAAGTCCTGTTTTATATAACAATAAAAATCCAACAGAAGGTTTTTCGGCAGATAAGATTTTATTTAGTTCGTCAACGATTCGTTCGCCAGAAATAATTTTAATGCGTTCTGCATTTTTCTTGATTGAATCTAGTGAATTTTCTTCAATTTCAAAACCCAACTGGGTTGCAAATCGAATGGCACGCATCATTCGCAACGGATCGTCAGAGTAGGTAATGTCCGGATCAAGAGGTGTTTTTATGGTTTTGTTTTCCAAATCCAAAACCCCATTAAACGGATCGACTAAATCGCCAAACGTATTTTTGTTTAAGGATAACGCTAAAGCATTTATTGTAAAATCGCGACGGTTTTGGTCATCTTCTAATGTGCCATTTTCAACAACGGGATTTCTACTTTCAAAATGATAGGATTCTTTTCGAGCACCTACAAATTCAATTTCGGTATCTTCAAAACGAAGCATAGCTGTCCCGTAGTTTTTGAATACTTGTACTTTTGGTTTTTTTGGAAGCAATTCAGATACTTTTAAAGCCAATTCGATTCCGCTACCCACAGCTACAATATCGATGTCTTTTTTAAATTTTCTTCCTAGAAGTAAATCCCTAACAAATCCGCCAATAACGTAGCTTTCTACATTAAGTTCAACTGAAGCCTTGGATATGACTTCAAAAATTGTATTATGTAAGGCCGATTTGTAGTTCATTTATTTTACCCCTGCAGGATTATGGAATGGTTTATGTAATTCATTTTTTACCGCAAATTCGCAAATTAATATTTAGATTGTACAATTCTTTTGTATTCTAGTGATATAAGATTAAAATTTGCTAGAATTGCTAATTCAAATTTGGCTATTTTTAAATAATTTAAACATTGATTATAATGGCTATTATTGAAGCAATCGACTGTTTTAATTTCAAGAATTATTTTGTCAAAAACTACAAAATCAGCATAAAATTTATGTTTTAAAGTTGTATTTTTATAATTTACAGTAAATTCTTTTTCCCTTACAAAAGGAATATTATGTTGAGTAAATTCGTATTCGAGAGCGTCTTTATAAACAATCTCTGAAAATCCTTTACCAAGATTCTTATGAACTTCATAAAGAATACCTACAATTTTGTAGCTTTCTTCTTTGTGTAAATAATCACCCATAAATAATAGATTATAATTTGCGAATTTGCGGTAAAACTTAATTACTTTCTAATCACTTTTACCTGTGCATCATTTGTCAATTTTATAATTGTAGATGGCTTACCGGCAATTTTTTCGTGGTGCAAATTTACAACATAGTCTACACCTTTTATAATTTCGGGACTGATTTCTTTAAATGATTTAGGAGTCGGTTGCCCCGATATATTGGCTGAGGTAGAAACTAATGGTTTTTTCATGCGCTCCATTAATTTGAAACAAAAAGGTTCTTTAACAATTCGTATGCCTAAGGTTTGATCTGACGCAATTAAATTAGAAGCTACATTTCTTGGATTATCAAGAACTAAAGTCGTAGGATTTTCGGACAAATCTAAAATTTGCCATGCCACCTCCGGAATTTCTTTGAACACATTGTACATCATTTTCTCACCATTCATCAGGCAAATCATACTCTGGGTTTCAGTTCTTTTTTTGAGTTGGTAAACTTTAGCTACCGCCTCAGGATTTGTAGCATCACAACCAATCCCCCATACCGTATCGGTAGGGTAAAGAATAATTCCTCCGTTTTTTATAACTTCAAAAGCGTTGTGGATTTCTTGATTGATGTCCATTAAGGTATTATAATATATTAGATTGTTTTAACTTAAAAATACTTTTCAATTATGTTAAATATGTTTACAGTTGGTACTGAAGTGATAACTGTATTTGGAAGTTATTTTTATTATTAGGAATTTGCCATTGGTAATTTCTCACTACACTATGGGTAAATCGTCCATTGAATCCAAATTTTTTAATTTGCTTAAATACATACACATTAAAGTTTAAATCTACCCATCTGCGATTGTATTCTCCAATAGAATAATCAGTATATACATCATGAGAAAAATCAAGATTATGAGAATATCTTTCCACTTGAAATCCGAATACATCTGTTTTTTTCCATAAACTGATATCTAAAGTTTGCGCATTACTTCCTGGACCTATTCCAGCTCCAATTACTTGGCTCATATGAGTATAGCCGTGTAATACCGATCCATGTTGGTACCAAGCTCCGGCTGGTCTAGCAATTCGAGAAGCGCTTTGTTGAAGTAAGGTATTTTCAAAATTGAATTTAAGATATTTATTTAGCCCAGATTCTAAAGTAAATATTTTACCTAAACCAAAAGTATATGCCCTAGCATGTGATGGATCTTGGAGCAAATCCCAAAAATCTTGTTTATGATCGTTCCAACCATTTTCAAAATAAATCTCTGCCTTAGACTCTTTGAACACCCATCTTAAAAATAGTGAGGCTATTTGATCTCTATTTTTTCCATCTTCATCTGTTACATTCTTTTTTTGAAATGGAGAAATTACAGGGAAATAGTCAGCAAACCCTTTTCCTAAATCATTATTATATAATTGAAATACTCTATTTAATCCAAGATACAAACCTGGAATCCATTTGGGTTGGTAGTTTAAGGTTAATCCTGATAAATAGCGCCATTCTTTGGACTTTAAAACTTTGTGGTTTACACCATTAACCATATAAAATTCTGCTGGAATATCTAAGCCTGACTCAACAAGCCTGCCAGAGATAAGTTGCCATTCAAAGGAACCTATTGGTGTGGAGATAGGTTTAACTGAATTAAAAGTAAAATGAATAAAACCTGGAGCATTATTGCTCATAATTAAAGAATTGTATTTACCTGGACCCCACCATAAGTTTTCATTTGATATCCCAATATTCACTTTCCCGATTCTATAATTCAAAGCGCTCTGTCCCCAAAATATTTTTTTGTAGGGGCTAGAACCTAATCTGTCCGGAATGTCGTAGGTATTTAAATATCTGATATAGTTTAATCTAACGGAACTATTTATGTAGTCGGGAAAAATTTCAAAAGGTAAATTCTCAGCATTTACATATTCTGGATTAAATTGAAAACTTAAATTTTTATAACTCACAAAAAATCCCGCACTAAATTTCATTTGATAGCCTTTTGAAGGAATCATAACCCCATCATTTCTTCCAAGTGGAAGTAATGAATTGTACTGTTGAACGAGAGAGACTGGAAGAATTTTAAAATTAAATTGGTTTGTTTTTTGGGAGTTTTGAGTAGAATCAGATTTTCGTAGTAATGGTCTTATCGTAAATGAACTGTTGTCTACATTAAAATTTAAAAGTTGTTCATTTCGTAAACGTTCGTCCATATAATCAATGGAACCTACAGGTATTGATTGAGCAGTTAAACTAATTGAAAATAAAAATAGAACGAATTGGAATAGGATTTTTTTCATGAATTTAATAATGGTAGATTACAATACTTTTTTCTTTCTGAATAGGAATTTTGAAACTTTTCTAAGCTTGTAGCGATACCAGCTATTTTCTCTTAATTTTTTTTCAGCTTTGTTATAAAGTTTAAGGTTTTCTTGTGCGATTGCATTAAAATCTACGGGTGATTTTTTGTCTTTATAAAAAATGGCAAGAGTGTTAAATTTCTTATAACAATTATAATAAATACGACTAATTCTTCTACATTGTGTAAAACTATTTGGTAGGTATTGATTTGTAATTTGTAAGGTATAAATAAGGTGTGGATGAGGAACTATCACATCGTCTAATTTTTTTCTTCCAATACCAATCTGTTGACTTGTATGGATTCTATATGAGATAAGATTTTCATTAATATAGTCTAAACTATTTCTAGAGGCCAAAATTAAAGCAATCCATTCGTCGTGAAAAAACTTCTTTTTTGTTAAATCTGGAAATGGTAAAATAATATCTCGTATTGATTTTTTTATACATAATGTTGCCCCAGTAACCATATTAGCATGGTGTTTAAGTAAACATAATAAATCAATGGGCTTATCTAAATTTTTTTCAAAAAAATAGAAAGTATCCCACATATTAGTATTTGGAAAAATTTCACCATCATCATCAATTAAGTTTCCATTAGTAAAAATTCCTTCCAAAGATTCATTTGCTTCAAATTTCGTAATTATTTTTTCTACTTTATAGAAGTCCCAAATATCATCCTGATCTGCTAAGAATATATAATCACCTGTACAATGTGAAATTGCATTTTCAAAATTCTTAGTGCTTCTAAGGTTTTCTTTGTTTTGATACAGTTGGATTAAACCAGGATATTTATTTATATAGTCATTAATGATTTCTATGGTATTATCTGTAGAACAGTCATCACAAATAATAATTTCATTAACTGGTCTAGATTGTTCAATGATACTGTTTAATTGATCTTTAATAAATCTTGAACCATTATAGGTACACATAGCTACAGATAATGCCATTATTTACATTTTAAGTTACGAAATGATTTAAATCAATTAAATCCATTTAATTGATTTGTTTTTCAATGAATTTTTAAAAATACTTAAAATATCATCAATACCAATAGTAATATTTAATTCAAGTTGTATTTTTTTTATTTTGGTTATGGATTCTTGTATTTTCTTTTTGTTTTTTAAGAAATCAATTAGACTATAAATAATCCAAAACTCTCCTTTAATTAAGTGCCACAATAGAGTAGAAGTAAATAACTGAGAATACCATATTTTTTTTCTAAACCCATTTAAATGGATAGCGTGTAATATAAAACTATTTCTATAATAAATCCGGTTAACTAGATTTGACTTGTTTAGATTTTTAGTAGTAGCACTTACTTTATGAAAACAAATTGACTGATGCTCGTAATACAGTTTCCATCCCATCTTCCATGCTCGTAATCCTAAATCAAAATCTTCAAAATAAAATGGAGAATATATCTCATCAAAGCCATTTAATGATTTCAATTTTTGATTACATATTAATGCATTTGCCCCAGATAAGTAGGTTGTGAATACTTTTTCAGAAGAATTGGTTGAGTAGTAAAATTTAGTTGCTTTAAGTTTGACTCCTTTAAATCTTGGAAATCGAGCATGATCTTCAGTTTTAAGACTCTCATAATTTTTGATCTGTCCCATTACTCCAAAAGTCTCATTCATTTCGAAATACTTTAATTGCTGTTCAAAATAGTCAATAGAAAGTTTTACATCAGAATTCACTAAAAAAACAAGATCTTTTTTAGCTATTTCAATCCCTCTATTGCAAGTGAAAGAAAAACCTCTGTTGATTTTATTTTCAACCAATATAATTGAAGGAAAATGATTTTTTATATAATCAACAGAATTATCAGTCGATTGATCATCTACAAGAATGAATTCGTATTCAATATTCGAAAAGGTGAGCGCCTCAATAATTGAAGGGATAAATTCTTCAAGCAATTCTCTACCATTAAAATTTGGCAAAATGACAGATACTGTTTTTTTTGAAGTTTTCACTACAACAAAGATTTATAAACATTGTAAACATTAGCAGCAATAAGTTCATCATTGAATTTTTGAACATAATCATAGCCTTTGTTTGCCATTTCGGCTCTTAATTCGTGATTGTTTAACAACAGTTGGATTGAATTCTTGATCTCTTCAATATTGTTTGAGTCAATATATAAGGTGCTTTGGCCACCAGATTCATGAAAAACGCCCCCTTTTGTTGTGATTACGGGGGTTTTAGAGTATAATGATTCTATTATTGGAATACCAAAACCTTCATATAAAGATGGATAAATAAATAAAGTAGCGAGTTGGTAAATGATTGCTAATTCTTCAACATCAACATCATTTAGAAATAGAATTTTATGTTCTATATTATTTTCTACAATGTAATCTTCAACTTTTTTCTTGTATGGTGTTTGATTACCAATAATTACAAGAGATATGTCAATATCTTTTATTGCTTTGACAGCTGATAAAACATTCTTTCTACATTCAACAGTACCAACATTTAAAATAAAATTAACCGGTAAGTTGTATTTCTCAATTACTGTTTCTTTTTGTTTAGTTGAATAATCTTTTTTAAAAGCAGGATTACACCCTTGATAGATCACTTTTATTTTATCCGATGGAACATTAAAATATTTAATCAAATCAATTTTAGTTTGCTCGCTTATTGCGATAACTATATCAGCTTCACGTGTAGATTTTCCAAATTTATAGAAATAAATTACCCTGTCCCAAAATGGATAAAATTGGGGTAATCTCATGAAAATTAGATCATGAACGGTTACAATACTTTTAATTTTAGTTTGCTTAAGTCCTCTCGGTATTTCTCCGGATAGTCCATGAAACAAAATAATTTCATCGGTTACTAAATCTTTTACAACTCCTTTTTGTCTCCAGATGTTATAGAACCTTGAATAAAAATTTGAATTAGGTTTTTTTTCAAAAACACTACTATTATTTGTTTTAAAAAGATTTTTGTTTGTTGGAATTGGATTATATAAAAAATACTTGTTTTCAGGAAAGTATTGACTAAGAATCCTCACCAAATCACGGCTGTAATTGCCCAGACCAGTTCTGTTGTGAAATATTCTTTTTGCCTCAAAACCTATATTCATTTCAAAAATTTTAGATTGGGATTTTTTGTAATTATAATGGGATAATTATATAATAGATTAATTAAACATTCAAAAGTAAGTTTTTTCTCTAAATAGACATCCTATTTTTGTAAGTATTTTACTGATCGAGGGCTAATCCATGTTTTTTTTGAAATTGCATTAATATAATATTTTATTAAATTAATAAAAATAAAAATATTCACTTTTAACTTTGGGATGTAAAAGAAAATTAATCCCAGTATTGCCAAGGTTAATTTTTCAAATAGCAGTGAGGTTACTAATAAACTTTGAATCAAATGCTTTGTTATTCCTGATTTATGTTCACTAAAATAAACATGTTTAGAAATAAGTACTTCAGTTTTAGTTAGCGCCTTAGTCTTTATGTTTATTCTGGTTGAACCACCATGTTTATGAAATATATTTGTGGTTCGAATTAAACAAATTTCTCCATTATTTTCTTTTATTTTCTTGCACAAATCAACGTCTTCAAAATACAACCAGTATTTTTCAGTCCATCCATTTACACTTGCAAACCATTCCTTACTAATGAAAACTGCTGCTCCAGTAACCCAGTCTGGAAAAACGATTTCTTTGTGAAAATTAAACTTATTATTAAGGTGAAAGTAATTTACAATTCTATAAATGACTCTTGAATATCCAAAAAGCGTAAAGAATGAAGGGAAAAATCTTATTTCCGTATATTTTCCATAATTTTCATTGGTCTGACGACAACTAACTATACCATAGTTAGAATTCTCATTAGAAGTTTTCCAAAGTTTAAAAACGGCGTCTTCGTTAATTACTGTGTCTGGATTTAAAAAGAACAAATACTTTCCTTTAGCTATAGAGGCTCCTAAATTACATCCATTAGCAAATCCATTGTTTCCACTATTCTCAATAAACGTAACAGTTGGAAACAATTGTTTGAATTCATTTATTTTATAATCATTAGATTCGTTATCTACGACAATTGTTTCTAATGTAAATCGATCACTATTGATAGCAATAATTGATTGGAGGCAATTATTTAATTCGCTCCAACTTTTGTAATTTACAATAATAATCGAAATATCAATCATTTGAATTTTAATTTAAACCGCTACGTCGTATTCTCTCAACGCATTATTCAATGAAGTTTTTAAATCTGTTGAAGGTTTACGAGTGCCAATTATTAAAGCACAAGGCACTTGGTATTCTCCAGCAGCAAATTGTTTGGTATAACTTCCTGGGATCACAACAGAACGCGCAGGAACAAAACCTTTCATTTCTATTGGTTTCTCTCCAGTTACGTCAATAATTTTTGTTGAAGCAGTTAAACATACATTGGCTCCAAGAACAGCTTCTATACCTACGTGAACTCCTTCTACAACGATACAACGTGAACCAATAAATGCACCGTCTTCAATAATTACTGGTGCGGCTTGTAAAGGTTCTAACACCCCACCAATTCCTACACCTCCGCTTAAGTGAACATCTTTACCAATTTGAGCACAGCTTCCTACTGTCGCCCAGGTATCCACCATAGTTCCTTCGTCAACATAGGCGCCAATATTCACATAACTTGGCATCATGATCACACCACTTGAAATGAAAGAACCATAACGAGCAGAAGCTCCTGGTACAACACGAACACCTTTTTCAGCATAGTCTCTTTTCAATTCCATTTTATCGTGGTACTCAAAAATTCCAGCTTCCAAAGTTTCCATTTTTTGAATAGGAAAATACATTACGACCGCTTTCTTTACCCATTCGTTTACTTGCCAACCGTCTCCTTTTGGTTCGGCGACACGTAATTTTCCAGCATCTAATAATTCGATAACTTCTCTGATGGCATCAGTTGTAGCAGTTTCTTGTAATAAAGCTCTATCTTCCCAAGCTTGTTCGATTGTTGTTTGTAATTGGTTCATTTATTTGGTTTTATTTAATGCTTTCAAAGGGTTATTTTTTTTTGATAAATATTCTTTTCCTAATAACATTGCGCCACTAGTATTTAAGTGATCTGAATTTCTGTATACAATGGTATTATTTAATTGTATATTACAATAATTTCCTTCACAAATCATTTCATTTAAATCAATTATTAAAATTGATGGGAATAGTTTTTTTATTTTATAAATAATATAATCTTTCGGTCTTTGGTATTTTTTAAATGAAAAATTTCTTTCGTCAAAGCTAACAGGAATTCCTGACTTTACTAATTTTGCACGATGAAGATTCATTTCTGTTGTAGCTCTTAACGCGTCAAAAATAATTATTTTTTTCCCGTCTTTTAACAAATTCCTCAAAGTTTCTATAGTATTCAAGTATGTCATCTTATTTTTTTGTTCAGACAAGCTTTCCCAATTAGCAGCTATAAATATATTTTTGAACTTTTTTGCGTAATTAATTCTGTCTACTGCATATTTTTCAGAAAAAAGTGGAGTTCCGTCTTCATTCAATCGATTCATCAAAGGATATCCCCCTGCGGCAGTGTCATGTATATATAATCCGGCATCTTTAGCTAATACATCTAAAAATGCTGCAGTATGATTAGCAAATGAGTCTCCAATTAGTAATCCATCTAAAGTATCTTTTTTAATTCCCAAATAACATTCATCACAATTACCTAATTTAAATTTGTCAAAGCATTGTTTTCTGACAACATTTGGATAATTTTTTTTGGGATTAAATTCTGAGAGTTTTTGAAATCGATCAGGAAATCCATCTTTAGCATCAATAACACCATAAATAATTGCGATTGTAAGCAAAGAGGGCGCTAATATGATTAGAATTGTTTTTCGAAAATTGAAAGTATATTGAACTCTAAAAGGTTGTTCAACGTACTTCCAAGAAAGAAAAGAGAGAATGAATATCAAAACAAGTGCTAAAAGTTTAATTGTTGTACTGAAATCAATCCCTAAATATTTTATTAGTACAAAAACGGGCCAGTGCCACAGGTACAAGGAATAGGATATCAAGCCGACAAAAACAAATAGTTTATTTTGAATTAACATATTTACTACACCTCTTTTTTCTTCGTTTTTACCCGAAAAAATTAAAAAAGTTGTGCCTAAACAAGGTAAAAATGCATTTAATCCGGGAAACAAACTAGACTTATTAAGGAAAGATGCTGGGACTAAAATCAGTATTAATCCGATAATAGATAGGGAATGATTTTTAAAATTGCTTAACTCGGGTAATTTTGACCATGAGACCGCAAGACATGCTCCCATTAGAAGTTCAAAAAGTCGAGCAGGTAGAAGAAAATAAGCCATTCTTGGATTAACATTGGTTTGGTATATTGAAAATAACAATCCAAAGACAAAAAGTAAAATTAGAAATAGCAGTCGAACATTTAAACTTAATTTTTTGTGAAGAAAAAGAAGCAATAATGGAAATATAAAATAAAATTGTTCTTCAATTGAAAGTGACCAAGTATGAAGAAATGGAATTAAATCAGAGTTTTCGGAAAAATAATCTCCAGAATTGACATACAAATGAAAATTATTTGTACTAATCATAGTGTGAATAAGTGTTCTAGAGTAAGCTTCTAAATTATTTGAAAATAAAATAAAACTAGCGGGTATTGTAACAACTAACATAACAAATACCAATACGGGAATAATTCGACGTATACGTCTTAAATAGAATGTTTTAAATGAGAATTTTTGCTCTTTAATTTCGTAATCTATAAGTGAAGTAATTAAAAAGCCAGAAAGAACAAAAAAAACATCTACACCGATAAAACCACCCGGCAGAAAAGAAAAACCTGCATGGTAAATGATTACTAAAATGATAGCGATTGCTCTCAAGCCATCAATATCTGGGCGATATGGGATTTTTAAATTCATTTGAGGTTTTTAATTAGATATAACGGCAAATTCTTCAAATGCAAATATACTATTTACATGTTTTTAGCAGCCAATACACATGTAAAATGTTTTATATTTGTAAATAAACGTATTAATTACCTCATACATTTGATTGTAAGACACAGCTGTTCATAAAAAAAACATTCGTATTTGTATAGCGGTACCGTTAGAAGTAATTATCATTAAGTGTGATATTTCAAAAAAAATCAACATAATTAATCGTTGGAAAATTAAACTATTTAGAGTTAAATCAGGAAGTTTAAATTTATAAGTGACGTTAAAGGATATGGGCTTTTTTTCATCTTATTATAAAATGAAATCATGCAATTATAATTTGATGTTATATTTGCCAATTTAATCAATAGAAAACATACAATTAATGCCCAGAATACTAGCGATAGATTACGGACAAAAGCGAACAGGAATTGCAGTAACTGATGAGCTACAAATCATTGCCTCAGGTTTAACAACTATTCCTTCTGCAACAGCAATTACTTTTTTGAAAGATTATTTTGAAAAAGAAAAAGTAGAAGCGGTGCTTATTGGCGAACCAAAGCAAATGAATGGACTACCATCTGAAAGCGCGTCAATTATTAAAGGATTTGTAACTCATTTTAGCAATCATTTTCCTGAAATGAAAGTGATTCGAGTAGATGAAAGGTTTACTTCTAAGATGGCATTTCAATCAATGATAGATAGTGGCCTAAGTAAAAAGAAACGCCAAGATAAAGCTTTGATTGACGAAATTTCAGCCACGATTATGCTTCAAGATTATTTGACTAGAAAAATGTTTTAATCCATTTAAATTCAATTGTTAAAGAATTTAATTAGTTAAATAGTAGTATTTAGCATGCTATTTTCACTACTTTTGCCAACAATTTTTTTCAAAAAATATTTAAACCGCTAAATTTTAATATAGAGCCACAATGATTTTACCAATAATAGGTTACGGTGATCCTGTTTTAAGAAAAGTAGCTGATGCTATTGTGCCTAGTCATCCAAATTTAAAAGAGATAATTGCAAATATGTATGACACTATGTACAATGCGCATGGAGTTGGACTGGCTGCACCTCAGGTTGGTTTACCAATACGTTTATTTATAATTGATACTACTCCATTTAGTGATGATGAAGATTTATCTGAAGAAGATCAAAAAAAAATGAACGGTTTCAAGCGTACTTTTATTAATGCTAAAATTCTTAAGGAGGAAGGGGAAGAATGGAGTTTTAACGAAGGTTGTTTGAGCATACCAGATGTAAGAGAAGACGTATATAGAAATCCTGTAGTAACAATTGAATACTGTGAAGAGGATTTTGTAATGAAAACAGAAGTTTTCGATGGTTTAATTGCAAGAGTAATTCAGCACGAATACGATCATATAGAAGGAATTTTATTTACCGATAAAATTTCGTCTTTGAAAAAACGTTTGATTCAAAAAAAATTAAAAAACATTATCGAAGGAAAGACTTTTCAAGAATACCGAATGAAGTTTTTTGGTAAAAAGGGAAGATAATTAAATAAAATATTATAAAATGAATATCGAAAAAATACTTGCTATTTCTGGGAAACCAGGTTTATACGAATTGAAAATTCAAACTCGTACAGGTTTTGTTGCCGAATCTTTATTGGACGGAAAAAAAATCACTGTTGATTTAAAGGCTAATGTAAGTTTGTTATCTGAGATTTCAGTATATACCTATGAAGCTGAAACGCCTTTGGCTGAAATATTAAATAGTATTTCTAAAAAAGAAAAAAATGGGCCTGCAATTTCTCATAAAGAAGATCCAGCTACTTTAGCCGCTTATTTTAAAGAAATCTTACCGGATTACGATGAAGAGAGAGTTTATGGGTCTGATATTAAAAAAATTATCAATTGGTATAATATGTTGCAAGCTAAAGGTTTGGTAAATGATGAAGCGCCTAAAGCATCAAGCAAAGAAGAATCAGTTACGGAAGAAAAACCTAAAAAAGCAAAAGCTTCAAAAGCATAATTTTTTGTTTTAAACAGTATTAAATCCTGCTGAGATCAATTTCTTAGCAGGATTTTTTTATTTTTACCAAAACCAATTTTTACCATGAATTCAAGAGAATCACAACTTCAGGCTTTCGACAGATTGTTAACCATTATGGACGAATTGCGCGAGCAATGCCCTTGGGATAAAAAACAAACCATACAAAGTCTGCGTCACCTTACTATTGAAGAGACTTATGAGTTGGGCGATGCAATTTTAGAGAATGATCTAGATGAGGTCAAAAAGGAATTGGGCGATTTGTTATTGCACATTGTTTTTTATGCTAAAATTGGAAGCGAAACGCAAGATTTTGATATGGCTGATGTATGCAATTCCATTTGTGAAAAGTTGATTCATCGTCATCCTCATATTTACGGAGATGTTGAGGTGAAAGATGAAGAAGAGGTGAAGCAAAATTGGGAAAAACTAAAACTAAAAGAAGGAAAAAAATCCGTTTTAGAAGGAGTTCCAAAAGGCTTACCGGCATTGGTAAAAGCGAGCCGAATTCAAGATAAAGTAAAAGGTGTTGGTTTTGATTGGGAAGAACCCCATCAAGTTTGGGATAAAGTCCAAGAGGAATTGGAAGAACTACAGGTTGAAATAGCCGCTGGAAATCAAGATAAAATAGAAGCTGAATTTGGAGATGTACTCTTTTCAATGATTAACTACGCCCGCTTTTTAAATATCAATCCCGAGGATGCTTTGGAACGAACCAATAAAAAATTCATTTCCCGTTTTCAATATTTAGAAAGCAAAGCAACTGAATTAGGAAAACCATTGATGGATATGACTTTGGCAGAGATGGATGTGTTTTGGAACGAGGCGAAGAAAATGTAAAATCAAACTATGATATATTTAATTATTTCAATTGTATTTTATTCATTAAACAACCTGCTCTGGAAAAAAGTTTTACAGCAAGCGAATAGTTGGTTAGTTATGTCCTTAAGGGCACTATTAACTAGTTTTATAGGAGTGGGAGTACTTATTTTTTATTCTCCCGGAATACTATATGAAATTGATTTTAATTCGGTTTGCAGAGTTACAATAGCATCTTTACTTGGTGCTTTTGGATTGATTTGTATGTTATCGGCTCTCCAAAAAGGGACATTAAGACAATTAGGAATATTTAATCTTTTGACAATTGCGTTTACGGTACTCTACCTTTTTCTTTTTGAAAAATTTAATTTTTTAGATTTTCTGTCTGGAGCAAGTATAATTATAGTAGGATTTAGCATTTACATTTTTCAAATACAAAAACAGCCTTCAGAAGAATCCAACATCAAGACTATAATTTATTTTATTTTAATGTCGCTATTCTTTGCATCATCTGAATTGGTACATTGGTATAATTTCAAACAATCAATTCCACCACTATTTTCAGTAGTCAATCAAGAAATAATTGTTTTTTTGGTGGGTGGTATCGGATTGATAATGCAACCTAAATCAGTAAAAATACAATGGTCACAATCGATTGTAAAATCAGGTTATCTTATAGTAATAATGGCTGTATTTATTTTTGCAGCCGTTTGGACTGGTTTTTTAGGATTGAAAATTACTAATCCACTTTTAGCGTCACTTTTCCCATTGGCAACTCCTATTTTAACAATTCTATTTGGCGCAATATTTTTTAAAGAAAAATGGAATAAAATAATGGGTTTCGCTCTTGTATTAATTGCAATTGGAGCCTATGTGTTACATATTAACTTAAATCAGATGTAATCAAGTAGTGTTTCAAGAAATCAACTGAAAATCGTTTGAATCCAGTTTGATCAACAATTGATTCATATTCAGTTTGAATTTCATTTAGTTTTTCTTCATTTAAAGATAAGGCGATTGCTAATTGATACTTGGCAAGTAGATAAAAAAGCTTTATATAATCAGAATACGAAAGACTGAATTTAGACAAATCAATTAAATCAAAACCAATTTTAGCTTCTTTAATTTTATTTTCCCTAATTAAGTGTAATGTTTGAGTCAATAAAATCATTGCTTGAGATGGGTAACCACTCCAATTTTCAATAGTTAAGAGTTCTTCATAGTAATTTTGAATTAAGAATGTAGTTTTTTCAAAATCTTTTAGGAACAGTAATGCTGGAAAAATTTCAATGGTAAATAAATTAACTTGGCCCGATTGATTGATTTTTTTTAATAAATCTTTCCAAGTTTGTTCATATTTAATTTCATCATTTCGTTTGTTAAAATAGAGTAAGTTGTAGGCATAACAACGTCCTTGTAAAACAGAAAAAAAGTCAGGTCGAATCCTATTTAATTCGATAGGAATTAAATTAGTACCATAAGATAAATAATGATTGTAATTTAAAATTAAATCGTAAAACAAAGCTTCATGACTTTCGACTTGAGCATATTTTTTTGCTTCTTTAATGAAACTTCCATAATAGCCGTTAAAGTAGGAGTAATCAACAAACCAATGCAGTATATTTTCTCTAAATATTTTATTTGGGGTTATTTTTTGTATAATTTGGTTGATTTCCTTTTTGTCTAAACTTCTAAACAATAAACAGATGTTAGCTGCAAGTTTAAGTTGGTTAGCTTCGTCAAATTGGAATATTCTTTTGTCAAAAAATTGATTAAGTACGTTGTGTTTTTTTTTATAAACGAACGTTTTAATTATTGAAGCAATCTTAATATGGTAGTCATCCGTTTTTTGTTGTCTTTCAAGCCATTCAAGATCTTCTTTCGTTATCGAATCACTTAATTCTATTTTTATAGTTTGAGTCCATACAAACCAATCCTCGTCTCTTAAATACTCTTTTTGGTAGGCACTATAATTTTTGTAACCCACAAAAACACTAAGTGTATTTAAGGTTTTACTATTTGGAGTTGTACTTTTTAGAAAACCAAAAAATCGTCGAAGTGTATTGAAACCAATTTTTTTTTTGGTTTCCCATTCTATTGCTTCTTGAGCCATTTTTAACTCCGAAAGTTTTTTTATTCGAAATCCAATTTGTTTCTCAACATCGATTCGTAATTGATTGTAATTGTCGGAATTCATGAGTGCGAAGTATTATGGGCTAACAATGGGCTAAATATACAATTTTTCTCTTATAAATTTGTTTCAAATTACAATTCATTGCCCTCGAAGTAAAATTTGATAGAAGGTTTTCAATTAATCAAATACAAAGGGTATGTTTTACACTAAAAATTTAGATCAAATTCAGATAGTTGAATCAGAGCTCCTAATAAATATAAACTTTGTTAATCAGAAGAGAATACCATTAAATGAGATTAAGAAAGTATTTGTTTCAGTAAAAAAGATTCCGCTACAGTATGAAATCTTTTACATTATAATTGGAGGGATTTATATCGGACTAAATTTTAGTTTTTATCCAATTGGCTTTTATTTCTGGTTGGTATCCGGGATCTATTTATTTGGGGAATATGTAGTTCACAATTACAGAACTTGTACTTTAAACGTAGAACTTCAAAATGAAAAGATACAGTTTGGATTTATACCATATGAACTTAAGTATCAATTAGTAAATAAGATTAACGAAATAAAAGTTTGTCTTTCTTAAAGCTTTCTTGATGAGATTTAGATAACCTATTCTGCCATTTTTTTTAATTTACCAATATCTTTCAAAGTGATTTTTTTACCGGCTAACTCAATCAAACCTAGTTTGTTGAAATCAGAAAGTAGTCGGATACAACTTTCAGTTGCAGTACCGATCATACTAGCTAATTCTTCTCTAGATAATTGCACTTTCAAACTGTTGTCTTCATTTTTTCCGAAAGTGTCAGCTAAATAAAGTAGCGTTTCAGCCAATCTTTCTTTAACGGTTTTTTGTGCCATATTTACAGTATGAACATCAGCCTCTTTTAAATCGCCACAAATTGTTTTCATAACGTTCATGGAAAACTGATTGTTTTTTTCAAAAAATCCCATTATTTCAGATTTAGGGATAAAACAAACTTCCATATCTTCTAATGCAACGGCACTAAGATTGACAGGCTCATCACTAATTATAGAACGTTGTCCTAACAATTCCCCTTTGGAGATTAGTTTTACAATATGGTCCTTACCATTGGCACTTAACTTGGACATTTTGCAAACGCCATCTTTAATACAGTAAATTCCATTAATTGTATCTCCTTCCTCAAAAATCACATCGCCCTTTTTTATAGTATAGGACTCTTTGCACTCTGAAAGTTTCACGAGTTCTTCTTTGTTTAACGCTTTCAAAGAGCTGAATTCTCTAACGATACATTGTTCACATTTACTCATAATACAAATAGGTACTTTATTAAAAAACAAATTTAATGAATATTATGACAAATGTCATATTTTAAGTAGTAGCTATTGGTGACCTTTGTCACAGGTAAATTGAGCAAAGAGTATGGACACACAAAACTGTTTCCATTGTGGTTTAGATATTGTAAAAAAGGAAGAAGTTATTTTTGACGACAAATCATTTTGTTGCACGGGTTGTAAGACAGTGTATGAAATATTTAGTCTCAACGATATGACTTGTTATTATGATTTTGAAAAATCACCTGGAGCAACTCCGCAAGACATTAACGGTAAATATGATTTCTTAGATAATGAAAGTATTGTTTCAAAACTGTTGGAATTCGAAGAGAATGCAACCGCTATTGTTTCACTTAGCATTCCTCATATACATTGTAGTTCGTGTATTTGGATTTTGGAAAATTTACAGCGTCTTCAAAAGGGAATAAGTAATTCTCAAGTTAATTTCCCTCAAAAAACAGTCCGTATTACTTACAAACCAGAAGAAGTTTCACTTAAAGAAATTGTCTATTTATTAAGTGGCATTGGTTATGAACCGTATATTAGTTTAGAAAACTATGAAGCGGGTGCTAATAATGTGGATAGAAGTTTAACTTACAAATTAGGTGTTGCTTTCTTTTGTTTTGGTAATATTATGTTGCTTTCGTTTCCTGAATATTTTGAAGTAAAAGAATATTGGTTGGATCAATACCGCGGCTTTTTTCGTTGGTTGATTTTTGCCTTGTCATTGCCAAGTTTTTTCTATTCGGCTAGTGGTTACTATGTTTCAGCCTACAAAAGTATCAAATCTAAAATGCTCAATATTGATATTCCTATCGCTTTGGGAATCATCGTCATGTTTGTGCGAAGTACTGTGGATATTATAATGGATTATGGGTCTGGTTTTTTTGATAGCTTGACTGGATTGGTTTTCTTTATGCTTTTAGGGAAAATGTTCCAAATAAAAACCTATAGTTTTTTAAGTTTTGAACGTGATTTCAAATCGTATTTTCCAATTGCAATTACAAGAATTCAAGGAAACTTAGAAGAAAGTATTCCCGTATATGATATTCAAAAAGGGGATCGATTACTCATTCGCAATCAAGAACTGATTCCTGTAGATGGTATATTAATCTCTGAGTCGGCCGAGATCGATTATAGTTTTGTAACTGGCGAAGCCATTCCGATTACAAAAAAATCCGGAGATAAAGTATTTGCCGGAGGAAAGCAAATTGGCAAAATGATTGAAATGGAAGTGTTGTATTCCGTTTCACAAAGTTATTTGACGCAGTTGTGGAGTAATGATGTATTCCAAAAAAATGTGGAGCAAAAACACAAGACAATTACCGACCAGATTTCGCGCTATTTTACACCTATTTTACTTTTAATTGCCTTTTCGGGCTTTGGCTACTGGATTTTTAAAGATGTTAATATTGCATTTAATGTTTTTACTGCGGTATTGATAGTGGCTTGCCCTTGTGCATTAGCGCTAACTGCTCCATTTACATTCGGTAATATTTTAAGAATACTGGGTAAGAAGAAGTTTTATCTTAAAAATGCTTTAGTAATTGAACAACTAGCTAAAGTAGATACTATTGTGTTTGATAAAACAGGAACAATAACTACTAACAAGAAATCCAATATTTCATTTCAAGGAAATCCACTCTCAGAAAGGGATGTTGTTTTGATTAAAAATGTATTACGCGCTTCCAATCATCCTTTGAGCAGAATGTTGTATGATTTTTTACCGGAAACCCAAAAGTTAAAATTGGATCATTTTGAAGAAATAACAGGAAAGGGTATTCGAGCAACTATTGACGGAGCTAACATCCAATTGGGTTCGGCTTCTTTTGTGGGTTGCAATGAAGAAACCGATATCCAACAAACATCAGTTCATATTACAATCAATGATACTTATGTTGGTAAATATGTCTTTAACAATCAATATAGAGAAGGCTTGTCAACTCTTTTTGTGAATCTAAGTCAACTTTATCAATTGAAAATTTTATCGGGTGATAATGAAGGAGAGCGAGAAGCATTGGAACGATTATTACCTCCAGGTACCGAATTGATTTTCAATCAAAAGCCGGAGCAAAAATTAGAATTTATTAAAAAATTACAAGAAAAAGGACACAATATAATGATGGTGGGTGATGGACTGAACGATGCGGGTGCTTTGGCGCAAAGTAATGTAGGGATTTCCATTTCAGAAAACGTAAATGTTTTTTCACCTGCTTGTGATGCTATTTTAGACGCCAGTGTTTTTGATCAACTAGATGCTTTTATGTTGCTTTCTAAAAAAGCCATTACTACCATAATTATGAGTTTTACAATTTCATTAGTATATAATTTAGTGGGCTTGTTATTTGCAGTTACTGGTAATTTGTTACCACTTGTTGCTGCTATAATTATGCCTTTGAGTACTATTACAATAGTCAGTTTTGTTACTTTAATGAGTAATTATTATTCACAAAAAAACTTACAACAATAGATAGTAATTATCAACTATTTATTGAGGTATGATAAATGTCATATTTTATGAGATTTTGGAGGCTTAATTTTGTTAACATAAATGTAAGTTATGAGTGTTATTTATTTATTGATCTCTATTAGTATCCTTGTTGCCATTGGTTTTTTTATTGCGTTTATACGAGCAGTAAAAACAGGGCAGTATGATGATGATTATACGCCATCAGTTCGAATGCTATTTGACGATGAGCTTAAAATAAACCCAAATAAATCAGTACAAACAACAGAAGAAAAACAAATTTAATTATGGAAATGCAACAATTTTATTACGACAACAAAATTGTAAAGAAATTCATTTATGCTACCATCGTTTTTGGTGTAGTTGGAATGTTAGTTGGACTTATTCTGGCTTTTATGTTTCTTTTTCCCAATATCACCGACGGAATTTCGTGGTTGAGTTTTGGTAGATTGAGACCTTTACATACGAATGCTGTTATTTTTGCTTTTGTGGGTAATGCTATGTTTGCTGGAGTGTATTATTCTTTACAGCGATTGTTAAAAGCAAGAATGTACAGCGATTTTTTGAGTAATCTTAACTTTTGGGGATGGCAATTAATTATTGTTGCTGCAGCAGTTTCACTGCCATTAGGGTTTAGTACTTCAAAAGAGTATGCCGAATTAGAATGGCCAATTGATATTGCGATTGCCTTGATTTGGGTTGTTTTCGGGATCAATATGATTGGTACCATCATAAAAAGAAGAGAGCGTCACTTGTATGTAGCGATTTGGTTTTATATAGCCACATTTGTTACTGTAGCTGTATTGCATATCTTTAATAGTTTGGAATTACCTGTTTCTGCTTTAAAGAGTTATTCAGTTTATGCAGGGGTTCAAGATGCTTTAGTACAATGGTGGTATGGACATAATGCAGTAGCTTTCTTTTTAACTACACCATTCTTAGGATTGATGTATTATTTTGTTCCTAAAGCTGCTAATCGTCCGGTATATTCATATAGACTTTCAATTGTTCACTTTTGGTCTTTAATCTTTATCTACATTTGGGCTGGACCTCATCACTTATTGTACTCGGCACTTCCAAATTGGGCTCAAAATTTAGGGGTTGTTTTCTCAGTAATGTTGATTGCTCCATCTTGGGGTGGTATGATTAATGGGTTATTAACTTTAAGAGGTGTTTGGGATAAGGTAAGAGTAGAACCTGTATTGAAATTTTTCGTAGTAGCAATTACGGGTTACGGAATGGCAACTTTTGAAGGACCTATGTTGTCTCTTAAAAATGTAAATGCTATTGCACATTATACCGATTGGATTATTGCACACGTTCACGTTGGAGCCTTGGCTTGGAATGGATTTATGGCATTCGGTATGATATATTGGTTAATCCCAAGAATGACTAAATCTCCATTATATTCAACTAAACTAGCTAATTTCCATTTTTGGATTGGTACTTTAGGAATTATATTATATGCACTACCAATGTATGTTGCTGGTTTCTTACAAGCATCAATGTGGAAACAGTTTAATCCAGATGGAACTCTAACTTATGGTAATTTCTTGGAAACGGTAACTCAATTAATACCTATGTATTGGATGAGAGCCATTGGAGGAACTATGTATCTTATTGGAATGTTAGTGTTGGTATACAACATTATTCAAACTTTAAGAGTAGGTCAATCAATTGAAGATGAATTAGCACAAGCTCCTGAATTACAAAAAATTAGTAGTGGAAGATTGAAAGGCGAAAAATTCCACCCTTGGTTGGAAAGAAAACCTATTCAGTTGACCATTTTAGCAACAGTAGCTATTTTAATTGGAGGGGTTATTCAAATCGTACCTACTATAATGGTAAAATCAAATATTCCAACAATTACTAGTGTTAAACCGTATTCTCCTTTAGAACTAGAAGGTCGTGATTTATACATTCGTGAAGGTTGTGTAGGTTGTCATTCACAATCAGTTAGACCTTTCCGTAGTGAAGTAGAACGTTATGGACCACAATCCAAAGCGGGAGAGTTTGTATACGATCACCCATTTCTTTGGGGTTCAAAACGTACAGGTCCAGACTTGTTAAGAGTAGGTGGGAAGTACAATGACAACTGGCATTTCAATCACTTTTGGAATCCACAAAGTATTTCAGCTGGTTCTATTATGCCTGGATACAAATGGTTGTTTGATAATGAAGCAATGGATATTTCATTGATTCAAAATAAAATGGAAGCGATGGTTACTCTTGGAGTTCCTTATACAAAAGAACAAGTAGCCAATGCTCAAAAAGATTTAAGAGCTCAGGCTATTACAATTGAAGAAAGCTTGAAAAATGATCCTGACTTTGTAAAAAGTTATGAGGAAAGCAAGAAAAAAGCAGCAGCTAAAGGAGAAAAGTTTGTCCCTATGAACGAAAGAGAGATTATTGCTATGATTGCTTATATGCAACGATTAGGAACTGATATTAAAGTTAAAAATAAATAGAGATCATGTTTGAACAAATTAAACACAATATGGAAACTATCGCCGGAGTTGCGATATATCCAATTCTATCGTTATTGATTTTCTTTTTATTCTTTGTTGGATTAGCATTATGGGTGTTCTCTTATAAAAAAGAGAAAATCGATGAGTTAAGTCAAATTCCATTGAACGATAATCCTACATTATAATTATTAAACTTCTAAAAATGAAAAAAATAATCCCTGTATATGTAAGAGTTCCTCTTATTTTCTTCGCTGTATTCGGCGCAATGGAATTTTTTATTGACTCTGGAGACCGACCTGCATTTATTAAGTTTCCAATGGTGTCTGTTTTTCTATTTGTATTTCTTTTTCTATTGATTGCTATTGAAATAACAGTAAGTGCTATTGATAAAATCACGTATCAGTTATTGTCTGATGAACAAAAAGCAAAATTAGAAGAGGTGAACTCTATCTCTATTGCAGAAAGCGAATGGTTTAATAAGTTAATGAAATTATTAACTAAATCAGAACCAATTGAAAATGAAGGGGAGTTATTGTTAGATCATGATTATGATGGTATAAAAGAATTAGACAATAATTTACCACCATGGTGGATTTATCTATTCTATGCTTGTATTGGTTTTGCTGCAATCTATTTAGTTCGATTTGAAATTTTGGGTGCCGATGATCAAGAGATGGAATTGAAAAAAGAAATGGCTCAAGCAAAAATTGAAGTAGCTGAATACATGAAAACTGCTCCAGATTTAATGGATGAAAAGACAGTTACTTTATTGACTGATGCTCCTTCATTGGCTGAGGGAAAAACAATCTATACAACTAATTGTGCTGCTTGTCATAGAGCTGATGCTGGTGGTCAAATTGGCCCTAACCTAACCGATGACCAATGGATATTAGGAGGTGGAATCAAAAATATTTTCCACACACTTGTAAATGGAGGTAGAGATGGGAAAGGAATGATTTCTTGGAAGGGAACATTAAAACCAAAAGAAATGCAAAAAGTAGCGAGTTACATTATTTCGTTAAAAGGAAGTAATCCAAAAGAACCAAAAGCTCCAGAAGGAGAAGTTTGGGTAGATGAAACTCCTACAACAAATGCAAAGTAACAGCACTAACTAAAAGACCAATTTCGAATTTGAAATTGGTCTTTTAAAATTACAATACCATGTCAAATATACAAGACGAATCATTTAGAGATAGTATCGGAACTATTGATGAGACCGGAAACAGAAAATTCATCTTTCCAAAAAAACCTTCAGGTAAATTGTATGAATACCGAAAGATTGTTAGTTATTTTTTGTTAGCTATTTTGATTGCTAATCCATTTATTAAAATTAATGGGAATCAATTTATGATGTTTAATGTTTTGGAACGTCGTTTTAATATTTTTGGTTTTCCGTTTTGGCCTCAAGATTTTTACTTGTTTGTTTTGTTTATGATATTGGGTGTGGTATTTGTCATTCTCTTTACCGTAATTTTTGGACGTATCTTTTGTGGGTGGATTTGTCCGCAAACTATTTTTTTGGAAATGGTTTTTCGCCGAATTGAATATTGGATAGAAGGAGATAGAGGGGCTCAAATTAGATTAGCCAAACAAGAATGGAACGCTGAAAAAATCAAAAAAAAAGGATTGAAATGGTCGGTATTTTTGGTTATTTCTTTTTTCATTGCCAATGTGTTTTTAGCGTATTTAATCAGTAGCGACGAATTATTTAAAATGATTGAAGATGGACCTGAAAGTCATTTAAGTACTTTAATTGCGTTGTTAATTTTTACGGGAGTATTCTACTTTGTTTTCGTTTGGTTTAGAGAGCAGGTATGTATTATTGCCTGTCCTTATGGTAGATTACAAGGTGTACTTTTAGATAATAAATCAATAAACGTAGCTTACGATTTTGTTCGCGGAGAAAAAGAAGCTGGTAGAGCTAAATTAAATAAAAATGAGGATCGTGCTGCAACTGGAAAAGGTGATTGTATTGATTGCCATCAATGTGTACATGTTTGTCCAACGGGAATCGATATTCGAAACGGAACGCAATTAGAATGTGTAAACTGTACTGCTTGTATTGACGAATGTGATTCAATTATGGAAACAGTTGGTTTGCCAAAAGGATTAATTCGATATGCTTCTGAAGATGAAATCGAGAAAAAGACCAAGTTTCAATTTACTGCTAGAATGAAGGGGTACTCTGCCGTTTTAGTAATTTTAATTGGTGTATTAACTGGACTTTTGTTTTTAAGAACCGATGTTGAAGCAACAATATTACGTTTACCAGGACAATTGTTTCAACATAAAGGGGAAAATATCAGTAATGTATATACCTTTAAAATAATTAATAAAACAAATGATGAGTTTAAAGACATTCATTTTAAATTAGTAGGTATAAATGGAACATTGAAATTAGTAGGTAAACAAGATTTTAAAGTCCCAAAACAAGGTATGAACAGTGGTACTTTATTTATTGAAATCAATCAATATCTGTTGGATACGGATAAAACGAAATTAGATATAGAGGTATATAACGGAAATAAAAAAATTGAAACAGCTACGACAAATTTCCTTAGTCCAAGAAGTTTTGATTAAAAATCACATAGAAAATGAAAATTAAATTCAATTGGGGAACAGGTATTGTAATTGCCTTTGGTTTATTCATGACCTTCATTTTGTATTTTGTTGTTGAGGTACAATCCAATTCCAAATACGATAATGATTTAGTTGTTGAAGAGTACTATAAACACGACGCACGATTTGGAGAAGAAATGCAACGTTCTCAAAATGCTCAGAATTTAGCACAAAAACCAACAATTGTATTGACTTCAGAAGGGGCTGAAATTAGATTTCCTGCAACTTTTGTTCCCAATAAAATCAAAGGAATGGTATCCCTATATAGGCCATCTAACAAGAAATTTGATTTCGAAATTCCGATTTCGATTTCTGAATCAACTTTGCTCATACCTAAAAAAAGTTTGATAGATGGCCGCTGGGATATTAATATGGAATGGCAATACGAAGGAAAGGCTTATTTAACTAAAGAAATTATTTATATTCGTTAGTAAAGTATGTTGTATTCTGCATTCATCTTTGGTTTAATTAGTAGCCTGCATTGTATTGGAATGTGCGGGCCAATTGCCTTGATGATCCCAGTAGACAGAACAAATCCTGCTAAAAAGGTAACTCAAATAATAACGTATCATATAGGACGATTGTCTGCTTACGCTACTATTGGATTGATTTTTGGTTTGGTAGGAAAAGGCTTTTTTTTGGCAGGAATTCAGCAACGATTATCAATCTTTATCGGGATAGCTATGATTATTACAATTGTAACTCCCGAAAGAGTTTTGGCGAATTACAATTTTTCTAAACCCGTTTACCGTCTCATTTCGAAAATTAAATCTTCTTTAGGAAAGCAATTTAAAAACAAAAGCTATCAATCGTTATTTACAATTGGTTTGCTCAATGGATTTTTACCTTGTGGAATGGTCTATGTCGCTTTATTTGGTGCCATTGCCATGCAAAGTGTACCGTTTGGAGTACTTTATATGTTACTTTTTGGAATAGGTACAATTCCAATGATGAGTAGTGTTATCTTTTTTAATTCTATAATGACTGTCCGTTTTCGAAATAAAGTGCAAAAAGTGATTCCCTATGTTGGAGTTATTATAGGTGTCTTATTCATTTTACGAGGTTTAGGATTGGGAATTCCTTACATTTCACCTGCTAATATGAGTTTGTTTGTTCAAGACACACCAAATTGTCATTGATGATTAAACTGTCATTGAAAACAATGCAGTATCGGGTGCTTTTCGCTTTAAAAGCAAGTCAAAAGCCATGCAAATATTACGCACAAATGGTTTTCCTTCTTCTGTAACTTGAATCCCATTAGGGATAAAATGCACTAATCCATCTTTTTCCATTTCTTTTAGTTGCAGTACAATTTCAGGAATCTCCTTGAAATAGTTTTTTGGGTTAGCCCAAGAAGTTTCAAACTGACACATTAGGTTCAAAATATGTCTTCGAATGATTAAATCTTCATCTGTCAACACATGTCCTCTAAAAACAGGAATTGTATTGGTATCCAACAATTGGTAATAGTCTTCAATAGTTTTTACATTTTGAGCAAAACTATACCAACTATCACTGATCGACGAAACGCCTAAACCAATCATTAATTGCGTTTTAGAAGAACTATAACCCATAAAATTACGATGTAATTTACCAATTTCGAAGGACTCAAATAAACTATCAGTTGTTAAAGCAAAATGGTCCATACCAATTTCGTGATAGTCATTTTTATACAATAATTCTTTGCCGGTTTCGTATAATTCTCGTTTTATCTCATCCTTTGGAATATCATCATCATTAAAACCACGTTGTCCATTTCCTTTGATCCACGGCACATGAGCGTAGCTGTAAAACGCTAAACGATCCGGTTGTAACGATTTAGTCTTTTCAATAGTATCAATTACATCTTCTTTTTTCTGAAAAGGTAAACCAAATATTATATCGTGTCCTATTGAGGTATAACCAATTTCTCTTGCCCATAAAGTGACTTTGGCAACATTGATAAAGGGTTGAATACGATGAATCGCTTTTTGTACTTTTTCTGAATAATCTTGTACACCAAAACTAACACGTCTAAATCCTAAATCATATAGTTTTTGTAATTGTTCTCGTGTTGTATTATTGGGATGCCCTTCAAAGCTAAATTCATAATTATTAGCTTTATTTGCTTTCGCCAAAATCCCGTTAATTAGCAACTCTAAGTTGGCAGAGGAGAAAAAGGTTGGGGTTCCTCCACCCAAATGAATTTCTTTAATGTTGGGTCTTTCTCCAAGAACCTCACAGTACAAAGTCCACTCTTTCAAAATTGCTTGAATGTAAGGATGTTCTACCTCATGATTTTTTGTGATTCGTTTGTTGCAACCACAAAATGTACAGATGCTTTCGCAAAATGGCAAATGAATGTACAAACTAATACCCTCAGTTGTGTTGCTTTCTTCAAATGATTTTTTGAGTGTTGCTAACCAAATTTTATAGCTAAAGTTAAGTTCATTCCAATAGGGAACTGTTGGGTAACTTGTATACCTCGGGCCAGGTACATTGTACTTTTGGATTAGTGAATGAGTCATAACATAATCATTTGAAAGATCAAAAGTAAACCGACTTTCAGCCAATTAAAATGATATTTATCATTCCTTCATTTTTTTGCATAAAAAAACCTCAATCTTTTGAATTGAGGTTTTGAGAATGTATTGATCAGAAAATTATTCTTGTTTTAAATTGCGTAATTGCTTCAATTTTTCTTTCCAAACTTCTAAACTTTCTTTGTGAATGGCGATATTCTTACGAACCTCTAACACAATAGAATTTTCTTTTTTAGCATTTTTGGTATTGGTAAAAAACTGAATATTATTTTCTAACTGAAAAATTTCGTTTTGTACTTCTTCGATTTTACGAATCAAAAATATTTTTTCGCTTTCTAATTTGCGTGAATCATTGCTTTCTGACAATTGATCGATACGGTTAGCAAAACGCATCATATCCGAATCTTTTTTACTTAAACTTAATTTTTCAAAAAGGGCATCTAATATTTTATTGAATTTACCTTCAATATGACGTCTTGCAAAAGGCACTCTTCCATAGCCTTTCCAGTTTTGAATATGTAACTTAATACCATCCAAATCGGTTTTATGGTCTCCAGTTAGTTGAAACGCTCTCAAGGTTTCTAAATAGGCTTTTTTGTTTTCAAAAGCAGCTACTTCTTCACTATTTTCTTCGTTCTTTTGCTCTTTTAATTTATCGAAATAATGGTTGCAAGCATCTTTAAATTCTTTCCAAATACTATCCGAATACTTTCTTGGTACATGTCCAATTTTCTTCCATTCCTCTTGAATTTGTTTCATAATAGGAGTAGAAGTAGCAAAATCAGTACTTTCTTGTAATTCTTTGGCTTTAGCCACCAAAGCTTGTTTTTTACTCAAGTTATCGTTTTGATCTTTCTTGATGTCTTTGTAAAACGAATTCTTGAAAGAATTAAAGTTACGTACTGCAGTTTTAAAAGCACTCCAAGTAGCTTCATTGACATCAGCGGGAACTTTACCTGCTGCAAAAAATGCAGCTCTCAAAGCTTCAACTTTTTCTATTTGTGCTAACCATTGCGTGTGAGCATTTACTTTTTCAGTTGCCAACACTTCAATTTGAGCAATAATTTCATTTTTCTTTGCTAAATTTTCTACTTCGGCACCTCTTAGCTTTTCAAATAACAATTCGCGTTTATCATGCATTTGTTTTGTTAATTCACTAAAACGGTTCCAAATTTCTTCACGGTGTTCTCTAGAAACAGGTCCAATTTCTTCTTTCCAAATGCGGTGTAAATCTTGTAATTCACGGAACGCTTTGTTGATGTCTTCTTCTTTTACTAATTCTTCTACACGAGCTACAATTTTTTGTTTTTGCTCTAAATTGTGTTTGAAATCAATGTCTCTCGCTTCACGATCTAAGTGCAAATAATCATAAAAATTTTCTACATGAAAATGATAGTTATTCCAAACGTGGTTGTATTTATCTTTTGGAATTGGACCTGCATTTTTCCAACGCTCTCTTAAATCATTAAAATGTTTTAAGATGTCTTTAATGTTGGCTTGCGGATTAATCAATTCTTTTAACTCTTCAACAATAGCCAAACGATTTTCTAAATTAGTTTTTAGGTTCGCTTGCAAACTCTTGAAATGTTCGTTTTTATGGTTTCTGTAAACAGAATAGATGTTGTCGAATTTTGATTTTAGAGGAAAATGATACTGGAATTCTTCATTTGGATCTTGATTCTCAGCAAGGAATTCTTCTTTTTTCTCCTCAATAAGATGATTGTATTTGGCTAAAAAAGCCTTTTTGATTTCTTCTACATGGTCTTTAATTGAAGACACTTTCTCGTTGGATACTAATGTGTTCAATTCTTCTACAAGTGATTCCATCGATAATGCATCATAGTCTTGCATCGGAATATCGTGACGCTCTTTCAAACTTTCGTCTTCGCTTTCTTCTGCATTACTGTCGGCGATTGCTTCAATAATGGTTTGATTTTCATTGGTTTCAGCAATTTCTTCAACTGATTCCGATGCAGTTACTACTACTTCATCTGGTGTAGCTGTTGGTGTTGATTCTACTGAATCAGCAGTGTTTCCGTCTGCATTTAGCAGGTTATCATTCTTTTCTTCTAACATTTTTAAAATGTGTAAGGTTCCTAATTATTCAAGTCGAAAGATAGTAAACCCGACTGGAATTGCAAAATAAATCCCTTATTTATCATCGTTTTACGTTAAAATAAAGATGTTTTTAGAATAGGTTAATTCTATTCATGTGAATTGAATGAAGCACTATGAGAAATTAATTTACTGGAATTTAACTGAGAAATTAAAAAGGAATAGTTTTTTATTTATTCCAAATCTTCCATGCCTTTTCTGCTTGAAAAATAAGCATATCCAATCCGTTTTTAGTTGTAGCACCTTGGTTTTGTGCTTTTTTCAAAAATTGTGTTTCGGCAGGATTGTAAATCAAGTCGTAAGCAATGTGTTTTTTTGTAAAAAACTCGTAAGGTATTTCAGGATAGGCTTCGGTATTAGGACTTGTGCCTACTGGGGTGGAGTTAATTACAATTTGGTATTCTTCAAAAACTAAGTCTGTTATTTGGTTGTAACCCAAAACAGTTTCGCTAGCTTGTCTTGAAACAAAAGCATACTCAATTCCTAATTCTTCTAAAGCAAAAGCTACTCCTTTTGAAGCGCCGCCAGTACCAAGAATTAAAGCTTTCTTGTGGTGGGATTCTAATAATGGTTCTAAGGATTTTTGAAAGCCGTAATAATCAGTATTGTACCCTTTTAGTTTGCCTTTTTTAGTAAATTTAATAGTGTTAACTGCGCCAATTTTGGTTGCTTTTTTCGATAATTTATCCAAGAATGGAATTACCTCTTCTTTGTAAGGAATAGTAACATTAATTCCGCTTAAGGGGTCATTATTTTTGATTACGTCCCAAAAAGATTCAATAGTTGGAATGTCAAAATTTTCGTAAGTGTATCCTACTAATTTTTCATTCTCAAATTTCTCCGTAAAATAGCCTTTGGAAAACGAATAGTTGATGTTCCGTCCCAGTAAACCAAAACGTTTTTTGATAGGTGGCGTCATCTTTATTTCTTATGTTTTGCAATGTAGTTTTGAACCGTTTTTTCTTCCCAAATCATTGGAAATAATTCTTCCATAAGGATGTAATTATCAAAGTTCAAACGCAAACCATTGCTCAAATGAAATTTTGCTTTGGTTTTATCTTGTATCATGAAATACAAACCTGCCAAACGGTATTCAATTTCGTTTTCTTCAGGGAAATATTCAGTAGCTTGCAATAAGGTTTGAATGGCACTATCAAATTCTCCTAAAAACTGCAAAATATCTACCCAAAACAACCAAGTATCTAATTGGTAGTCGCCAAATTCTACCGCTTTACGGTATCCAAATTCAGCTTCTTCAAAGAAATTCATTTGCTTGTTGATGGTAGCATAACGCTTCCAATACATTTGATTTTGATTGTCAATTGCCAATGCTTTATTAACGTAAAACAAAGCCTTTTGGAAGTTTTTTTCGCGAACGTAAAAGTCCGTGATTGCAATCCAACCTTTATCTAAAAGCGGGTCTTCGTGAACCGTTTGATTGTAGTATTTGATTGCTAAAGCAGTATTCCCTAGTCGTTCGTGGCATTTTCCAATGCGAAGCAAAGCATATGAAGTAGCGTCGTCTAATTCAATAGTTCTTTCATAGCTTTCAATAGCTTCAGCATACATTTTTAAGCGCTCCAATGCTTTGGCTTTTTCCATAAAAGCACCCATGAATTCGTCGTCAATTAAAGTAGCATAATTAAAAGCACGCAATGCTTCTTCGTATTCTTTTAATCCATAGTGTAAGCGACCAACTTGATGCCAAGCAATTTCGCTATATGGGTTTTTATCGATGTATTGATTCAAATAGGCGATGGCTTCTTTGTTTTGGTCTAAAAATTCAAAACAATATACCACGTTATACAAGGCAGATTGATCTTCTAAATCCTCTTCCAAACATTTGATAAAACTGTCTTTTGCCATTTCTAAATTGTCCATAAAAAGGTATTCCATCCCAATTAAGTTATAGACATCGGCGAAATCATCAGTATATTGTAAGGCAATTTTTAAAAGTTCAACCGCTTTTTCGTGTTGATCTCTTTTGGAACAGATATTGGCTTTCTGAATGTAAATTTCTTCGTTATTAGGCTCAATGGCATACAACTCATTTAGCATTTTATCTGCCAAATCCAATTGGTCTTCATAAACCAACATTTCAACTTGAACCAATTTTAAACCTGTAGATTTCGGGTGTTGTTCCAAAGCTAACTTTAAAGCTTTTTTAGCCAAAGAAGTTTTTCCCGAATCGATATAGTGAAGGATAATTTCTTCAAATTCTTCGGAGTCAAAAAATAAGACTTTATTGGTCTTTAACATCGACTCAAATTTGGAAAGAGATAAGTTGTAATCTTCTTCTTCGTTGCTTAATTGCATGCTTTTTGTTTTTGATTTTGGCCTAAATAAAATTAGGAAAATAGAATCGTCTCTTGAGAAAAAGCAAGAATTGTTGTGAACAATTTAATTAACAAAAACCGAGTTGAAATCAGCTATACTTTTTGAGCGACTTCGTCCATTACTTCTAGTAAAATGGCGCAACCTTCTCTGATTTCTTCTTCTGAAATAGTAAGTGGCGGTGTAATTCGAATAGCACATGCTTCAAAAAGCAACCAGAATAAAATCAACCCTCTGTCTTGACATTTCAAAATTACTTCGTTGGTAATATCGGCATTTTTTGTCATTGCGGCCAACATTAATCCTTTTCCTCTGACTTCCTCTATCAAAGGATGTACCAATAGTTCACGGAAGAGTTTTTCTTTAGCTAAAGCATCGGACATGAGTGTAGTCTCAGTTATTTCTTTCAAGGTCGCTAAACAAGCTGCCGCTATGACAGGATGTCCGCCAAAAGTAGTAATGTGTCCTAATTTCGGATTGTGACTTAACAAATCCATTTTAGTAGCCGAAGCGGTAAAAGCTCCAACAGGCATTCCGCCGCCCATTCCTTTACCCATGACTACAATGTCAGGAACAACATCGTAATTTTGGAAACCAAAAAGTTTTCCAGTTCGACCAAAACCAGGTTGAATTTCGTCCAAAATCATCATGGCACCGACTTCGTCGCAACGTTGACGCACTTTTTTCAGAAAACCATTTTCAGGTTGGATAAATCCTGCGCCACCTTGAATAGTTTCGAGTAAGATTCCCGCAGTTTTGGTGGTGATTTTTTCTAAATCAGCTTCGTTATTGAAAGTGATGAATTCGACATCTGGAATTAAAGGACGAAAGACTTGTTTGCGTTCTTCAAATCCCATGACACTCAAGGAACCCATGGTGTTGCCATGATAGGCATTATGACACGAAATTAATTGGCTACGTCCTGTAACGCGTCGGGCTAATTTTAAGGCTCCTTCAATTGCCTCGGTACCTGAATTGACTAAATAGGTTTTGTCTAAAGGAGCGGGCAGGAGCGAAGCCATCAATTTGCAGTATTCCACCGCCGGACTTAGCGAATATTCGCCATAGACCATCACGTGCGAATACAAATCCAGTTGGTCTTTAATGGCTTGATTTACTCTTGGATGTTGGTGTCCTAATGAACAAGCAGAAACTCCCGCTACAAAATCCAAATAACGATTGTTGTTTGTATCGTAAATGTACGATCCTATAGCATGTGACACCTCCATTCCTAAAGGATAAGGAGAGGTTTGTGCTTGGTATTGTATAAAATCGTTGTTCACTTTAATATGATTTAATTGCTCTTAAAATTGATATTGCAATTGATTTTTGCGATTGCTATTTCAACCGCTATTTCTTCTTCTTTTTATCGTAATCCAAAGTTTCTTTTCGCACTTTCATCGGGACATTTTTCTTGTCTTTTTGTGCTTTAGCTTGTTTGGCTATTTTTTCATTATCCTTATTTTCTTCGGGAGGAAATATATCGTCTTTGGATAGAATCCGTTCGTCGCCACGCCAAATAAATCCTTTTAACTTTCTGTCGTTTTCTGGCAAGTCTTTTTCAGGAAATAAATCGCCATCCACTTGCTTAAAAAAGGTAATTTCATCTACCTCATTTTTATTGAATAAAATATTGATTTTACTGCTTTTATTTTTGTTGATGCCAATGAGTTCCTGAGCCTTATTTCGCATATAATAAATGACTTCGGTGTTTTTGATGATATCTACATCGTGCAGTTTTCCTTCTTCAAATTTGCCAAAGAGATTCTGTCCTTTAATTTGATTGTAGCCTGTTCCAAGAGTATCTTTTGAGATGAGAAAGGCGTTGTTCAATACTTTGAGCGAGTCTAATTTTTGCGAAGTGTTGTTGCCAATGAGATGCATAATATCTCCCGTAATTTGACTCTCTCCGTTCCATAGAATGGGATTTCCAATTAATTTGGTCAGCGCTATTTTGGAACTCGAATGAATCGAATCACATTTGCCACTCATATCTTTTTTGAAAAAGCGCACATTATTGAAGGCGCGAATGATTCGGTCTCCTTCTTTTCCTGTTACCATTAATTTTTTCCCATGAATATACACCGAGTCATTTTCGACAAAGTTAATAGCAACGGCTCTTTTGGTTACAAAAAGAGAATCTTTTTTCTTGTACATTTCGGCATAATGCCCTTTGACAATGCCACGATTGATGGAATCCGTAATCTTAACATTTCGCGAAGCCGAAGCAAATTCTTTATTTCTGTCGTAATACAAACTATCACCCCGAATGATTCGGTCATCGTATTTGATATACGATTTGTTCAGGAAATGTGCTTTGTTTTTCTTGGTATCGTAAAATCCTTTTTCCGTATAAATGTAGTTGGCTTTACTTGTAATAGTAGACGGACCTAATAAGTAGGAGTGACCTGAATTACTGTAATAATCCAAATGATTGGACTTGATAACGTAAGTAGGATTGGTAATTGTGACTTCGGTTAGGAATTGGAATTTTTTCTCAGGAACATAGTATTTTCCCGACTTACTGATTAAGGTGTTTTGTAAGTTGGTAATCGTTCCTTTGGTGTTGTAAAAAACTTCTTGTGTGTTTCGGTCAAAGTTGATCGTATCTGTTACCAAAGTCGCCTCAGGAGAACTCATTACGGCATCACCTGTTGCAAATGCTTTTTTTACATTTCCACTGTATTCGGCATATTTACTATTTAGGAAGAGTGTGTCGCCTTGAACTAACTGTACGTTTCCGAAAGCTTTGATATAGTTTTCTTTTTGAAAATAGTAGGCTTTGTTACAGGTTAAAACTACTCCGTCATGATTGACACGAACATTACCAGTAAGTAAAAAAGCATCTGGTATTTCTACCTGGTTTACATCGGCAAAATCAGAATGTTCTACTATGATTTTTTTAGGTACCTGTCCCATTACTTTTGGAGCAAGGACAAGTGACAAAACAAAATAGAGTGCTAATCGAAATTTTTTCAAGATGAATAATTTTGGGTATAAAATTAATCAAATTGTATGAAGAGCAAGGGTATTTAAGAAATAATTATAAAGCATTTGATGAGTTTATGTCAGCAGTAATTCACAAACCTTGTCAATGCCTTAAAATAATTTATATTTGTTGCTAATTACCATTTAGAATAGTATGAAATCATTTTTACTTTCCGTTGCTTGTCTGATTACTTTATCAACTGTTGCACAATCAAATACAGACAAAAAGAAACAAATAAATACATCAAATTCCAAACAAAAGCTTGTAGTATATCA
Source organism: Flavobacterium ammonificans (assembly GCF_020886115.1). Lineage (NCBI taxonomy): Bacteria > Pseudomonadati > Bacteroidota > Flavobacteriia > Flavobacteriales > Flavobacteriaceae > Flavobacterium > Flavobacterium ammonificans. The sequence goes on along the minus strand of NZ_AP025185.1, from coordinate 2,186,592 downwards.
AGTATTTACAAGGTTGTTTGGAAATACCAATACTACTAATGCGCCTTGGGGAACCATAGAACAAAATGGGGTAGGGAAGTTTAATGATTTTACAGACAAAGCATTACAAGAAATCAAAGATTTAGGGGTAAGTCATGTTTGGTACACGGGAGTGCCACACCATACAGTGATTAGAGATTATACACAATTCGGAATAGCTAATGATGATCCTGAAGTGGTAAAAGGGAGAGCGGGTTCTCCTTATGCTGTTAAGGATTATTACAATGTAAATCCCGATTTGGCAGTGAATCCAGCGAATCGTTTGCAAGAATTTGAAGCCCTGATTGCACGTACTCACAAAGCGGGGTTAAAGTTGATTATCGATATTGTTCCGAATCACGTTGCTAGAAAATACGAAGGAAAGAATAATCCAATAGGTGTTAGCGATTTTGGTGCTGATGATGATGTAACGGTTGAATACCATAAAGACAATAATTTCTATTATATTCCTAATACTAGTTTTCAAATACCTGACGGAATTACTCCTTTGAATGGAGAAAACAATCCATTAATTGATGGGAAATTTGATGAATTTCCGGCTAAATGGACTGGAAATGGCTCACGTTTAGCAAAACCAGACAAAAACGATTGGTACGAAACGGTTAAAGTCAACTACGGAATTCGCCCTGACGGTACAAAAGATTTCCCAACACTTCCTGCTAGTTTTGAAACTAAATCGTGTGAAGATCATTTTGCTTTTTGGAAAGACAAAGAAGTACCCAATTCTTGGAAAAAATTTCGCGCTATTGCCGAATATTGGTTGGCAAAAGGAGTTGATGGTTTTCGCTATGATATGGCCGAAATGGTGCCCTATGAGTTTTGGAGTTATATGAATTCAGCTATTAAAGTACAAAGACCTGATGCGTTTTTATTAGCAGAGGTTTATAATCCAAATGAATATAGAAATTACATTCATTTTGGCAAAATGGATTATTTATATGACAAAGTCGAATTGTACGACAAGTTGAAAGAAATTGTACAAGGCAAAAGTCAAACGGATCCGATTACCAATATTCAAAAGGGATTGGCTGACATTGATCATCATATGCTGCATTTCTTGGACAATCACGACGAGCAACGATTAGCAAGTCCTGAATTTGCAGGTTCAGCAGAAAACGGAAAACCGCTAATGGTGGTTTCTGCTACTATTAGTACTTCTCCAACTATGATTTATTTCGGACAAGAAGTAGGCGAGGCAGGAAATGAAAATGGAGGTTTCGGTTCTCATTCTAGAACATCCATCTTTGATTATGTTGGAGTTCCTAATCACCAACGCTGGATGAATGACGGGAAATTTGACGGCGGCCAATTGTCTAAATCTGAAAAAGAATTGCGTGATTTCTATAAAAAAGTATTGAATTTTAGTTTGAAAAGTTCAGCTTTGATGGACCAATTTCAAGAAATTCACTCCGCTAATACTACTAGTAAAAAAGGATATTTACCCGAAATGTATTCGTTTGTACGATGGTCAGATACTCAAAAATTGATTATAATTGCTAATTTTTCGACATCCAAAGCGAGCCAATTTGAATTAATCATTCCTAAAGAGATTATTCACCAATGGAATTTGAAAGATGGTAGATACACTATTGTTGATCAATTGTATCAAAGTAAATCCACTTTAAAAGTAATTAATGGTCAAGGAAAAGCAAAAATAGAGATGAAACCTTCGGAATCTTTTATCTATGAATTAAAGTAAAATTAATTTGCTATTGTGCAATAGCTTCTTCATAATTTTCTTCCACTTTTCTCCAATTGATTATAGTAAAGAAAGCATCAATGTAGTTTTTTCTTTTGTATTGGTAGTCCAAGTAATAGGCGTGTTCCCAAACATCTAAAGCTAAAATAGGTTTACCTTGTACTTTAGCATTTCTCATTAAAGGGTTATCTTGGTTAGCTGTACTTGTGATTTGTAATTTTCCAGAACGGTCTACAATCAACCAAACCCAACCCGAGCCAAACAATTTAGTTGCTTCACCTTTGAATTGAGTAACAAAATTATCGAATGATTCAAAATCTTTTTCTATTGCTGTTGCTAAAGAATCTTTTGGTTTTCCTGCTGATTTGGCTCCTAGTATCTTAAAATACAAAGAGTGGTTATAATACCCACCTGCATTGTTTTTTTGTTCTTCATTATTGGTGTCTAATTGATTTAAAACCTCTTCAATGGTTAGATTTTCTAAATTAGTACCTGCAATGGCTTCGTTTAATTTATTGGTGTAAGAAAGATAATGTTTTGAATAATGATTTTCTAAGGTCATGGCAGAAAGGTGAGGGGCCATTGCATCGTAACCATAGTTAAGCTTTTCCAATTGGAAAGATCCATCATCAGCAACAACATCATCAGGAACACCCATCGTTATTTTTTCTGTTGCACTTGGCAAAGGAACTTCTACTACTTCAGTTAGTTTTTTCTTATTACAAGAGAATAAAATAAAAAAGAATACTACATAAGATACTTTTAAAAAGTGCTTTTTCATGACTTGATTATTTTTTCAATAAAGAATTTATGATGGCTATATATTGTTCTTTTGCTTCCTCTACAGATAAATGACTAATTTGCATCCATGCATTAGTTTTAAACGCATTTCTTAAATCAAAATTATCAGATTGATTGTATTCTGCCGAACCAAATGTGGCTTGTTTATAAAACGCATACAAACGCAATTGTACATCTTGTGGCAAAGAAGCTTGCGTCATTTTTGAGGCAGCATTAACCGCCTCTTCAAAACGTTTTTCTAAATCATTTTGAATCATTATGCTTTAGTTGCAATAATGGTTTTTCCTCCAATTGCTTTTTGGTTTAACACTACATTTATTGGCGTTCCCAAAGGTAAAAATAAATCTACTCTTGAACCAAATTTAATAAAACCAGCATCAGTTCCTTGAATTACTTGCATTCCTTCTTCGGCGTAGTTCACAATACGTTTGGCTAAAGCACCCGCAATTTGTCTGTACAATACTTCTCCAAATGATTTATTTTCAACTACAATGGTAGTTCTTTCATTTTCTTCACTCGCTTTTGGGTGCCAAGCCACCAAAAATTTACCAGGGTGGTATTTACTAAAATTGATTTTACCTCCCATTGGGTAACGGGTAACATGCACATTGATTGGTGACATGAAAATAGAAACTTGTAAACGTTTGTCTTTGAAATATTCGGCTTCATAAACTTCTTCAATAACTACCACTTTTCCATCTACAGGAGATAAAATTTGATCTTCGTTTAAGATAAAAGTACGTTTTGGATTTCTAAAGAATTGAAGAATGATGATTAAAAAAAGTAGTGTGATGAGTTGGATAGTCATCTTAATCCAGTTGGTGTCAATTAAATTGTCACTTACGAGTAAAACAATGGCGGTAACGAATATACCTAATAAAATAGAGGGAGTACCTTCTTTATGAAACATATGATAAAATTTGATAAAATAAATATACAATTGGTGCTACAAATATAACACTATCTAGACGATCTAGTATGCCTCCATGACCAGGCATTATTTTTCCACTGTCTTTAACTTCTGCAATTCGTTTGAATTTGGATTCAATTAAGTCGCCAATAGTTCCAAATACACCAACAATCAATGCAATAATTGTCCAAATTAATATCGAAGTATCGCTAAAATCAGGATTTGGTTTGATGTATAGTTTTGAAATCAAATAACCTGCAAAAACGGCAAAGACTACCCCGCCAAGAAAACCTTCAATTGTTTTCTTAGGAGATATTCTTTCATATAATTTATGCTTGCCAATTGATTTACCAACCAAGTACGCAAAGGTATCATTAGTCCAAATCAAAATAAACAAACCAATAATAATTTTTGGATTGTAATCAATAATTCCAAAAGATATCTTCACTATAAATATAAAAGGCATTAAAATATAGCCCAATAAATACAAGTACTTCCAAATAACCGATACGGTTTGAACTTTATTATCAAACAAGAAAAACAAACATTTTGTAAATACTAATAAGCTAATAATAAGTAAACTGATATTCAATCGATCAATATTTACGCCCAGATGTATTGGTTTTTCTAGTACATACGAAAGGTATTCGTCAGTTTGATTTTTGTAGTAACTTAATAAACTGATTACAGAATATGCAATTGTTACAAAAGATATTGGAATTATGTTTTGAAGCTTTACCAAACTACAAAATTCATAGGTTGCAATAACCAAAAAAATTCCAAATAACAAAATGAAACTTTCTGTAGAGTAAAGGATTGAGGATAATAATAGAGTGATGTAAACTACACCTGATAATCCTCTTTTAAGCGTTTCATTCATTTTAAAGATCTTCTAGAAGCAATAGATATAGATTCTTAGCTGAACTTCCATATTGTGTAAAGTCTTCTTCCTTAGCTTTTTCGAAGTATTTTATGGTTGTTATATTGGTAGGGTAGTCTCTTTCGTATTTCTTTTTTATAGCACTTAAACCATCACTTTTAGTACCAAGAATTTGGCTAGTAGTTGCAATTACAATAATGTTTAAAGGCAAAACATCCGGTTTTAGTTGTTTAATTTGCTTTGATGAAAATAATATAGAACCTTCATCAGCGATTAAATTTTCACAGCTAGCAAGTAAAAATGTTGGGTTAGCAGGGTTTTCGAAAGGTAATTTGTTTTCTTCTAAAAGGTGGAATAAATTAGTATCAAAACACAATACTTCATTTTCATACCAATCATTCTCTTCAAGAATATTTTCAAACTGTTCAGATACTTCTGACTTATTTTCGCAATAAATAAATTTCCCTCCATTTTTTTTGAAATGGTAGATAAATGCCTCGTCAACAGCCAAAGTTACTTCAGGTAAAAATTGACTTTGTTCGTTGTCTTTATCCTCATCTGAGGAAGGATTATTAGAACCAAAAAATTTTTTAAAAAGACTCATATCCGTATTTGAACTACTAAAATAGTATAGAAAACGTTCAAAGATAAAAAAATCTTAATTCAAAAGTTATTTTTGAATTAAGATTTTCTAAATAATTGAAATTAGTTAATTTAAGAAACTACTTCCTCTAGGTTTGCATCAAAACTTCGTTTACCAAAAATAGCTTCCAAATCATCTTTAAAAATAACTTCTTTTTCGATTAGAATATCAGCTAATTGGTTTAGTTTCTCTTTGTTTTCTTCTAATATTTGAATTGCTCTTTGGTATTGACCTTCGATTAATGCTGAGATTTCCTCATCAATTACTTTGGCAGTTTCATCAGAATACGGCTTAGAAAAACTGTATTCACTTTGTCCAGAAGAATCGTAATAGGTAACATTTCCAATTTTTTCATTCAAACCATAAACAGTTACCATAGCTCTCGCTTGACGAGTCACTTTTTCTAAATCACTCAATGCACCTGTAGAAATTCTGTTAAAAATCACCTTTTCAGCTGCTCTTCCGCCCATGGTAGCACACATTTCGTCTAACATTTGATCTGGACGAACGATTAAACGTTCTTCAGGAAGATACCAGGCAGCACCTAAACTTTGTCCTCTTGGTACAATTGTTACTTTGATAAGCGGAGCAGCATGTTCTAGCATCCAACTTACAGTTGCGTGACCTGCTTCGTGAATAGCAATTGCTTTTTTCTCCTCAGGAGTTACAATTTTATTTTTCTTTTCTAAACCACCTATGATTCTATCAACGGCGTCTAAGAAATCTTGTTTGTCAACAGCAGTTTTGTTATTTCTTGCTGCAATCAAAGCCGCTTCATTACAAACATTAGCAATATCTGCGCCAGAGAAACCAGGAGTTTGTTTTGCTAAAAAGTCTACGTCTAATCCTTCTACTTTTTTCAAAGGAGCTAAATGCACTTTAAATATTTCTCCGCGTTCGCGAATGTCTGGTAAGTCTACAAAAATTTGTCTATCAAAACGTCCAGCACGCATTAACGCTTTGTCTAAAACGTCAGCACGGTTGGTAGCTGCTAGTACAATAACATTCGAATTCGTTCCAAAACCATCCATCTCAGTTAACAACTGATTCAAGGTATTCTCACGTTCGTCATTACCACCTGACATATTATTTTTACCTCTCGCTCTACCTACCGCATCGATCTCATCAATGAAGATAATAGCTGGCGATTTTTCTTTAGCTTGTTTGAACAAATCTCTTACACGAGAAGCTCCAACCCCTACAAACATTTCAACAAAATCAGAACCTGATAATGAAAAGAAAGGCACCTGAGCTTCACCAGCTACAGCTTTAGCCAATAAGGTTTTACCTGTTCCTGGAGGTCCTACTAATAGCGCTCCTTTTGGGATTTTACCTCCTAAATTAGTGTATTTTTCAGGGTTTTTTAAGAATTCAACAATTTCTTGAATCTCTTCTTTAGCCCCTTCTAAACCAGCAACATCTTTAAATGTTGTTTTGATATCTGTTTTTTCGTCAAATAGTTTGGCTTTCGATTTGCCAATATTGAATATTTGGCCACCGCCACCGCCACCGCCACCTGACATTCTTCTCATGATGAATATCCAAACGGCTATGATGATTATTATTGGTAACAAACTAACAAAAATGTCCGTCCAATTGCTTTTTTGCAAGAAGTTAAAATCTTTTAACTTTCCTTCTCCAACAGCTTTCTCTAATTTATTTTGAAAAATTTGATCGTTTCCAATTTCTAAAGTATAATGGGGTCCTGCGTTAGGACGATCAAAAACATCTTTGGCAACTTTTGCATGTGTTTTATCTTTCAAAGAAGCAGCTGTTAAATAGACTTCTGCTTCACTTTTATTGTATACAATCACTTTTTCAACCTGACCCTTTTCTAGGAAATTGTTGAATTTAGACGATGTTAATTGTGCTGGTTCTTCGAAATTACTTCCTCCAGTTGCAAAACTGATGAAAAGAAAAATTAGAAGAATTCCTGCGTAAACTAACCAAGGACTAACTTTAAATTTATTTGGATTATTATTCGCCATTACTAGTGTATTTCTTTAGTATTTGTTTTCGATTGTAGTGATTTTTGCATCTCCCCAAAGGCTTTCAATATTGTAATATTCACGGATGTGTTTTTGGAAAACATGCACCACCACATTCACATAGTCCATCAAAACCCATTCTGCATTGTCTGTTCCTTCAACATGCCAAGGCTTGTCTTTCAATTCTTTTGAAACTGTTTTTTGGATAGAACTTACAATTGCATTAACCTGAGTATTTGAAGTTCCATTGCAGATAATAAAATAGTCGCAAACTGCGGTATCTATTTCTCTTAAATCAAGGATATCAACATCATTTCCTTTTACCTCTTCGATTCCTTTGATAATGTTTGCAATAAGTGCATCATTATTTATAGTCTTTTTCGCCATAAATTATTTTAATATAAGTTGGTAAAGTTACCATTTTTTGTGATTATTTTTGAACCATTAACAGAATATTAAGTTCTGTATTATAAATAAAGTTAAATGAAACTAATCAAACTCGATGCCATAGATTCTACTAATGATTTTCTTAAGGGTATATCAGCTCAACAAGATCCAGAAAACTTTACAGTTGTTACTGCTGAAAACCAAACCAAAGGTAAGGGGCAAATGGGAGCTGTTTGGAATTCAGAAGTGGGTAAAAATCTAATAATGAGTGTATTAGTTAAAGACTTTTTAATTGAAATCAATGAAATTTTCAATTTAAATATAGCCGTATCTTTAGCTGTTATTACAACTCTTAAAAAGAATAACATTCCTGATTTGAGTATCAAATGGCCAAACGACATTCTGTCAGCCAATAAAAAAATTAGTGGAATATTGATTGAAAATAGCATTAAAAGTGACGGTTCTATACATTCAATTGTAGGTTTAGGATTAAATGTGAACCAAACTAATTTTGAGGGATTACCCAAAGCGTCTTCTTTGGCAGTAATAACAGGTCAAGAGTTGGACAAAGAGGAGTTGCTTTCAGCTATTGTAACTCAACTTAAAGCCAATGTGAAAGAGAGTAAACAAAATCCAGCTTCGTTACGTCAACAATTTGTAGACTGTTTATATAAAAAAGATATTCCAATGCCGTTTACGAATCAAAAAGAGGAAAAATTCATGGGAATTATCCAAGGTATATCTCCAATTGGGAAGTTGCAAGTTTTGTTAGAGGATGATTCGGTTTCCGAATTCGACATTAAAGAAATTCAAATGTTATACTAATAAAAAAGGGCTGTAATTTCAATTACAGCCCTTTTTTATAATAAATTGATATTATAGTTTGTGCATATTCTCTGCCAAAGTTTCAATGAATTTTTGGATAGGACCTTTAATCATCATTGCCATCATTGGGTTGAAATCCCCTTCGAAATCTAATTTTATGTCTGAACTAGTATCACTAACAGCGTCAATTGAAGCTGTTAAAGTAAAAGGTAGTTTGTCACTTGCTGCACCTAAAACGAGTTTATTTGGAGCTACTTTTTCTTTAATGACTAATTTGATTTCAGGCATTCCTTTTAAACCAAAAATAAAAGCATCAGCGCCAATCACTTCAAATTTTGCAATATTTTCAGGCATTAATTGTTCAAAGTTTTTTACATCAGACAACAAATCAAATAGATTTTGAGCTGATTTTTGAACGCTAACTTTTGGGCTTTCTAAATTCATCTATTTTTTATTTCAAATTATACATTCCAAGTCGAAGGATTCACGTTCCATTCGCTCAAAGTTTGTTCTTCTTCTTCAGTGATATAGGTTTTGGCAACAGCCAAGTTCAATAAGTTTTTATAATTACTTAAAGTGTAAAGCTCTACATTGGCATTTTTGAAATTTTGTTCAGCAACATCAAACCCATAAGTAAAAATTGCAGCCATTCCTTTGATATTAGCTCCCGCTTCTTTTAAAGCTTCAACAGCAAGTAAGCTACTGTTTCCAGTACTAATTAAGTCTTCTACCACAACCACATTTTGACCTTTTTGTAAAAAACCTTCTACTTGGTTTTGTCTTCCGTGCTTTTTTGGTTCAGGACGAACATATACAAAAGGCAATCCCATACTTTCTGCAACAAGAATACCAATTCCAATAGCTCCAGTTGCTACTCCTGCAATTACGTCGGGTTTACCAAATTGTTTTTCAATATTTTTGGCAAACTCATCGCGAACATAATTTCGGATGGCTGGAAATGAAAGGATTAAGCGGTTGTCGCAATAGATTGGCGATTTCCATCCAGAAGCCCAAGTGAATGGATTTTTTGGATTCAATTTAATTGCATTTATTTGCAAAAGCAATTCGGCTGTTTTTTCGGCTGTTTCTTTATTAAAAATCATAGTGCAAATGTATAAAGTTTTTGTGAACGACAAACCACTTTTTTTAACAAATCATATCTCTAAGGAGACCGATTTCCAATTGTTTTTGTTAGAAAGTATTGACATCGAACAGCTTATTGTAAAAATATTTCAAAATAAAATTCAAAAAGCCTATTTGTATCATCCCGATGAAAAGGAAATTTTGAAAACTTTAAAAGAAAAAATACCTGTAAATAAAGCGGGTGGTGGCTTGGTTTACAATAAAAAAGGGGAGGTGCTTTTTATTTTTAGAAATGGAAAGTGGGATTTGCCTAAAGGCGGAACAAATAAAGGAGAAGAAATTGAGGACACTGCTATGCGCGAAGTCGAAGAAGAAACAGGAGTTGGAAAACTTAAAGTGACTAAAAAGCTTCAGAAAACCTATCATGTTTTTAAACGCAACGGCAAGTACCGACTTAAAATCACGCATTGGTTTGAAATGACTTCTGATTATGATGGGACATTGGTGGGCCAAGCCGAAGAAGGAATTGAAAAAGTAGCTTGGTTGAGTCCAATACAAATTAAAGAGGCTTTGAAGAACTCCTATGAAAATATCAAATTATTATTTGAAGAAGAAAAGCTCCCGTAAAGGAGCTTTTTTTATTTAGTTATTCTGAACACAGGATAGTTCAAATGCGCTTTTTCGTAATACATAGATTGCTTGTAAATCCAATCCAATTGCGCTTTAGGATTGTTCAGGAATTCGGGTTCCTTTTGTTTTTTTGCCTCCAAATCACTTTTTAATTTCGGATTGTCTTTTAACAATTGTGCTGCAGTATCTTCAAATACATAATCGGAATAGCCTTCTTTTTGTTGTAAAATGGGATCGAAGAAATTCCAATTGAAATACGAATCAACGGCTTCTGGCTCTAATGTTTCCAAAATGTATTTAATGCCTTTTTGTTGGGTTGGAATAATATAATCTCCTTTTGCGAAAGCTCTTTTTTCGGTCTTTGAGTTGACCACTGTGTTTCGGTGATTGTAATGTCCTTCGTAAGCCGAAGTTGTAGTTTTGAAATCAATAATTCGGTAACTTTCTACTTCAATAATCGTATCTTTTTGAATAGTTTGACATACAACTCCATTACTTTTCATAAGTTCAATCAAAGTCCAAAAACCACGCGGAATGACATAAGCTTTTGGAATGGTTATGTCTTTGACTGACTTGTATTGCGGAAAGAAAGGTACTTCTTTTTTGAAGGGTTTGCTTCGGTCGTAATACAAACGTTTGCCTGTAGTGGCTTCACTTTTTTTATAACCCGCTTCATAGCCTAAAAAAGTGAAGGGTTCTTGAATATTTTTGTCCACTTCCCACTGTAAAGTGTAGTTTTTGTTGGGTTGAAATTGCGCTTCGTTGTCTTTTCTAATCTGCTTTATTTTGGAATAATTTGCATCGGTGAATTCTAAAGTAGATTTCATGAATTCGTAGGTGACTTTGACACGATCTGCGTATTTTTTTAGCATATGCGTTTCTACTACAAATCCAATGGAATTGAATAGGGAAGTATAGCCAGTTGTGTAGCGCGGACTGTCAAAAAATTGAGCAAATCCTTGGTCAGGTGTTTCGTGAAAGGTATTGACATAAGGAGTCGTTTCGATTTTTTTCTTTTGTAAATCCGAAACCAAGCTGGGCATCATTTCTTTTCTTAAATACGAACCTAAAACAGAACCTAATTTACTCGGTTCGGTCATGATGTAAGTCAGTTTGTATTGGTAATCTGAACCATTACTCACGTGGTTGTCAATAAACACATCTGGATTAGTGGTATGGAAAATTTCCACAAAACTTTTAGTATTTCTCGTATCCGATTTAATGAAATCCCGATTCAAATCATAATTACGAGCATTACCTCTAAAACCATATTCTTCTGGTCCGTTTTGATTGGCTCTGGTGGAACTGTTTCGGTTCAATGCACCGCCAATATTGTAAACCGGAATACACACGATTACAGTGTTTTTAGGCGCTTTTATTTTGCCTAAAGCCAAATCTCTAAAAAACTGCATCGAAGCATCAATTCCGTCAGGTTCGCCTGCGTGGATTCCGTTGTTGATTAATACTACGGCTTTGTTTTTTTGAATAGTCTCAAAGTCAAAAGTGGCATCCGAATTGAAGGTAACCATGTGCAAAGGTTCGCCACTGTCGGTTAAGCCCATTGTTTTTATATCGATGGTTTCAAAATCATTTGCCAATAATTGAAAATAAGCAATTGTCTCTTGGTAAGTTGCCGATTGATTGCCGTTTCCTTTTTCAAAAAAAGTATCGTATTTCGTTTGTTTTTGTGCCAAAATAGTCAAGGAACACAGGAATAAAAGTATCGTTAGAAATCTCATTTTTGGTAGTTTTTATAAAAATCAAATGTAGCTTTTTTTTAAATTATCAGTGAAAAAGAATCAAATAAAGACTTGGGTTTTCTTATTCGCAAACCAAAGCACTATCTTTGCGCCATGAATACAAAACACCATTCTAACAATATCCTTTTTAATTTAGGCATTGAAAGTCTAAATGAAATGCAAGAAGTAGCCCAAGACGCTATTCTAAACGATAACAATGTTTTATTGCTTTCGCCAACGGGTTCCGGAAAAACATTGGCTTTTTTATTGCCAATTTTCGAATTATTACAACCCGAAATTCTTTCAGTGCAATGTTTAATTTTAGTTCCTTCTCGTGAGTTGGGTTTGCAAATAGAACAGGTTTGGAAAAAAATGGGTACGGATTATAAAGTAAATACCTGTTATGGTGGTCACTCTATTGATACAGAAATCAAAAACTTAAGTAATCCGCCAGCGGTGCTGATTGGAACTCCAGGTCGAATCGCTGATCATATTGACCGAGGTACTTTCCGAGTGGATAAAATTCAAACTTTGATTTTAGATGAATTTGATAAATCCTTACAATTAGGGTTTCACGAACAGATGTCGTTTATCATTGGCAAATTAACCAAACTAAACAAACGCGTTTTGGTATCGGCTACTTCCGATATTGAAATTCCAAAATACACTCGAGTTGTCAATCCTACGGTTTTGGATTTTATTCCCGAAACACAAGAGGAGAATAACTTAAGTATGAAAATGGTAGTTTCTAAAGAGAAAGATAAAATCAATACTTTGTTTCAATTGATATGTACGTTGAAATCGCAAGCTGCGATTATTTTTTGTAATCATCGTGATGCGGCTGAACGCATTAGCGACACTTTAAATACTAAAGGAATCTATGCGACTTACTATCATGGCGGAATGGATCAGGACGAACGAGAACGAGCTTTAATTCAGTTTAGAAATGGAAGTGTGAGCTATTTAATCACTACTGATTTAGCGGCACGTGGATTGGACATTCCAGAGATGAAACACGTAATCCATTATCATTTGCCTTTGAAAGAAGACGAATTTACACACCGAAATGGGCGTACGGCTCGTATGCAAGCTTCGGGAACGGCTTACATTATTGCACATGAATCAGAGAAAAAAATGGAGTATTTGGATTATGGTATGGACGTACTGAAAGTAGATTCGGCTTCGGTTTTACCCAAACCACCTGAATTCCAAACGATTTACATTAGCGGTGGAAAGAAAAACAAACTGAATAAGATTGATATTGTAGGTTTCTTTTCTCAAAAAGGGAAATTAGAAAAAGGGGATTTAGGATTGATTGAAGTCAAAGATTTCATTTCGTTTGCAGCAGTCAAATTCAACAAAGTGAAAGATTTACTTCATAACGTGAGAGACGAAAAAATGAAAGGGAAGAAGTTCAAAATTGAAGTCGCTCGAAAAGTGATTAAGAAAGAAGAATAATTCGATATACGATTTACGATATTCGATGTATGATTATAAATAATAAAAGGTGTTTAAAAAAAACACTAAACTTGTCAAGCTGAACTTGTTTCAGCTTCTATATAGTACCATTATTTATAGATTCCGAAATAAATTCGGAATGACATAACATTTAATTTTTAAACCCCTTTGTTTTAGTTGTAATTGAAAATTATATTTTCTTCACGTATTGTGTGATGATTACAATTTGTTGACCATCAACTTTTCCTTCAATGTATTCTGCATTTTCGTGATCCAAACGAATGTTACGCACTGCAGTTCCTTGTTTAGCCACCATACTTGACCCTTTAACTTTCAAGTCTTTGATTAAAACTACAGAATCTCCGTGTTCCAAAATAACACCATTACTATCGCGGTGGATGATTTTGTTTTCGTCTTCTTCTCCTTCGCCGGTGGCTTGCGCCCAAGTTAAAGTATCTTCGTCAAGGTACATCATGTCTAATAATTCTTGTGGCCAACCCGCTGCACGCATACGGCTTAACATTCTCCAAGCCACAACCTGAACTGCGGTTTGTTCGCTCCACATGCTGTCGTTCAAACAACGCCAGTGGTTTAAATCAACATTATCTGGATTTTCAATTTGGTCAATACATGTAGCACATGCAAAAACGCTTTCGTCAATTCCGCCTTTTTGAGTAGGTAAAACGGTATATACTTTTAAGTTTTCAGTAGCAGCACACAATTCACATTGACCGCCACTACGTTTGTTTAATTCTCTATCTAAACTCATTAATTTGTTTTTTGGCGAAAGTAATGCTATATAGCGCTTATCACAAATATTTAGGATAAAATGCTATAGTACTCGAACGGCTTCAGGAACTAATAGCTCGTATTCGCCGTGATTACGAATCACATCACGAACAATGCTCGAACTGATGTACGAAGTTTTAGCAGCCGTTAATAAAAAGACAGTTTCGATTTTAGATAAACGTCTGTTGGTGTGTGCAATGGCTTTTTCAAATTCGAAATCGGCAGGGTTACGCAAACCGCGTAAAATGAAGTTAGCATTGATTTTATGACACAAATCAATCGTCAAACCTTCGTAGGTAATCACCGAAATTTTAGGTTCGTTTTTGAAAGTCTCTTCAATAAAACGTTTTCTTTCTTCTAATGAAAACATGTATTTTTTATCGGCGTTGACTCCAATTGCAATCACAATTTCATCAAACAAAGGCAAGGCTCTGTTGATGATGTCTTCGTGACCTAAGGTAATCGGGTCAAATGAACCTGGAAATATAGCTTTTCTCATTTTTGTAGGAGATAATTATTTGATTTCTAAGCAAGAAATTGCTGAATAAGCTTCAGATAGAATGAAATCTTGGATAATAGAACTTTTTGAGTTGATTACTTCTGCAAGAAAATCTGTTTTTGTGTTTCCGAAACGCAACCAAATAATTTTGGGCGGATGTCCTCTGAAATTTGATAAATCAAAAAAATCGGCATCAAAAGTAACAATAGTGTAGTGGTTTTCTTTTGCAAATTTCCAAATCTCAATATCAGAATAATTTTCAATTCCTAATTGCCTAACTTGTTTAGCTTTTGGAAATAAGGAACTGATTTTCCCTATTATTCGGAAAGAGATATTTTGGTCGAACAACAAATTCACGATGCAATTTGAATTTTATGTTCTCTGTCAGCTGCATAAGCAAGACAAGCTTTGATTTGAGTTTCATTTAATTCTGGAAAATCTTCTACAATCTCGTCTGTAGTCATTCCATTGGCTAGCCAACTTAAAATATCAAAAACCGTAATTCGGGTACCGATTATAGTTGGTTTTCCGAATCTTACGTTAGCATTCATTTCTATATAGGATTTATAATCAACCATGCTATTTAATTTTTTTACAAAGTTAGTTAAATTATTGATTTTTAAGCTAAAGCCAATTCAATCGCATTAGAAAACAAATCTTCTAATGAAATTCCTGCTTCTTTGGCTTGTTGTGGCAGTAAACTTTCGGTGGTTAAACCTGGAATAGTATTCATTTCTAGCATGTGCGGTTCGCCATCTACAATGATGAATTCAGAACGAGAGAATCCTTTCATTTTTAAGGCTTTGTAGGCACGTTTGGCAATTTCGCCCACCTTTTGCGTCATTTCATCTGAAATGCGAGCCGGTGTAATTTCTTGTGATTTCCCTAAATACTTGGCTTCGTAATCAAAGAAATCATTTTCAGAAACAATTTCAGTGATTGGCAATACTGTAATTTCGCCTTTATAGTTGATAACTCCCACAGAAACCTCAGTTCCGTCCAAGAAACTCTCAATGATTATTTCGTTGTCTTCTTTGTAAGCTACTTCAATGGCAATAGGCAATTCGGCAGCAGTTTTTACTTTGGATATTCCAAAACTAGAACCCGCTTTATTGGGTTTTACAAAACAAGGCAAACCAACTTTTTCCACAATAGCGTTCGTGTCGATTAAATCGCCTTTGTTCAAATAATATGAAGTAGCCGTTTTGATGCCATAGGGTTTTAAAACGGATAGTAAATCACGTTTGTTGAAAGTCAAGGCTGCTTGGTAATAATCGCAAGCGGTTTGTGGAATGCCAAGCAATTCGAAATAGGCTTGCATCAATCCGTCTTCGCCTGGAGTGCCGTGAATGGCATTGAAAACACAATCAAAAGTGATTTTCTTTCCGTCAACGGTTACTGAAAAATCATTTCTATCAATAGGGAATTCGGAATCATTGGCATCTACATAGACCCATTTTTCTTTGAAAATGTGGATTCTAAATCCGTTGAATTTAGTTTTGTCTAAGAATTGGTACACGACGTTTCCGCTAATTAGTGAAATTTTATATTCGCTAGAATAGCCGCCCATGATGATGGCAATGTTTTTCATTTAGAATGGTTTAAGTCTTTTTTATTTTCAATAGCTGTTGAAGGTTTTCCCTAGCCCCGGTCCCGAAGTTTCGGGACGGCATCCTTTTTTTTATGGCTTTTTGCCAAAAAAAGATAAAGCGGATAGCGGGAAATAGCTCCAACCAACTAGTAAACAAAATTATCATTTTTTTTGAAACGAAATAGGTTTATCTTTGTGCCTACTAAAAATAAATTTATGAGTTTACGTAAGTATCTAACTAGTCGGGTGTTTGTGGGTCAAGTTTTGGCTGCTCTCGCTATTATTGCAGTTTTGGGTTATTTGTTTATGCATTGGTTGACTTTTACAACTGATCACGGACATGAAATTGCCGTGCCGAATTTAAGTAAACTAACCGAAGAGCAGGTAGAGGACAAGCTAGACGAGTTGGATTTGGACTACGTACTTTTGGATAGTGTTGATTTTAGAGGCGATTATCCTGCATTTACTGTGGTAGAGCAAGATCCATTGCCAGGCACGAAAGTGAAAGTGGGTCGTAAAGTATATATTAAAATTAACGCATCGGGTTATTCTTCTGTGAAGTTGCCTGATTTGATTGATAAAACCTACCGTGAGGCAGTTCCAACATTAAAAGCCATTGGTTTAGAAGAGGGAACGATTACCTATGAGCCTAGTTTAGGAAAAGATATGGTGCTAGCCATGCGCTACAAAGGACGTAACTTAAAACCAGGAGAGCGTGTGATGAAATCGTCTAAAATTGACTTGGTTTTAGGAGATGGGAAAATGAGTTATGAAGAGGAAGTACAAATTGACAGTACGGCAACACCTGAAGAAGAAACCCCATTAGATGAACAATAATACCGAATCCTTCGACTTAGAAGACGAATTATTTGAGCATTTTAAATTTGAAGTTCCCAAAGGGCAAGCCTTTTTGCGAATAGACAAATACTTGATGGGATTGATTCCTAATGCGACTCGAAATAAAATTCAGAATGCCGCTAACGACGGTAACATTTTTGTTAATGACGAAATTGTAAAATCCAATTATAAGGTCAAGCCGTTGGACGTGATTAAGGTGATGTTGTCGCATCCGCCTTTTGAAAATCATGTCTTACCTGAGAATATCCCTTTGAATATTGTGTACGAAGATGAGGCGTTGTTGTTGGTCAACAAAGAGCCTGGTTTAGTTGTGCATCCTGGTCACGGGAATTACACTGGTACTTTAGTGAATGCTTTGGCGTTTCATTTTGAGAATTTACCGATGAACAGCAGTGAGCGTCCGGGATTGGTACATCGCATTGATAAAGATACTTCGGGCTTGTTAGTGATTGCTAAAACGGAAGCAGCCATGACGCATTTAGCCAAACAATTTGAAGCCAAAACGACCGAAAGAGAATACATGGCGCTCGTTTGGGGGAATGTGGCTAATGATGCTGGAACGATTGAAGGTAATTTGGCGCGACACTTGAAAGACCGTATGCAAATGGCGGTTTTTGCTGATCCCGAAATTGGTAAACCTGCGATTACGCATTATAAAGTTTTAGAACGTTTTGGGTATGTGACGTTAATTTCGTGCCAACTGGAAACGGGACGTACGCATCAGATTCGTGCGCATATGAAACACATTGGACACCCGCTATTTAATGACGAACGCTACGGCGGTCATTTGATTTTGAAAGGCACTACCTTTACCAAATACAAACAATTTATAGACAACTGTTTTAAAGCCTTACCAAGACAAGCCTTACATGCTAAGACCTTGGGCTTTATTCACCCGAATACGGGCGAAATGATGCGTTTTGATACCGAATTGCCAGACGACTTCAAGGATTGTTTGGAACGTTGGAGAAATTACTCTAAATCGCATACTGCAGATGAAGAATAAAAAAAGCCCCGATTGGGGCTTTTTTATTTTTTCTTCTTTTCCAAATTACCCGCAACTCGATAGCGCAGTATTTTTTGAAGTAGTTCTTCTGGAATTGGTTTGTCGGGAGTGAATTGAATGGTTCCTGCTGAGGTTTTGAAGTCTTTGAGTTCGGCAGCAAAGTCAATTATAGTTTGCGCATTCCAAGGAAAGAAACTGCAGTGGTTTTTAAATGCAGCAAAGCTACCAATCATGCCATGAAAATGGTAAGCAGGCTTACTATAACTAATGAATTCTTGTGCTTCGGGAACGGTGTTTTTTATGATATGGCGCATACGCTCCAAAGCGATTTGTTGCTCTAGGGGTAAGTTGGCAATGTATCTGTTTACGCCTTCAGTATCGTTGGGTTTTGTTTTAGCCATTATCATTCAATTTATTTCAAAAATAATAAAAGTTTTGAGTGGCACGAAAACAAAGTTTGATTTTCGGTATATCTATTTGTACTTTTGAATTCAAATCAAACACAGATTAATCGTCGTTTATCATGAAAATAGTAATTTCCCCAGCCAAGTCGTTGAACTTCGAAAAAGAATTGCCTACCACGCAATTCACACAACCGAGTTTATTAAATGAATCTAAAAAAGTACATGCGGTTTTGAAACAGCAATCACCAGCCGAATTATCGCAATTGATGTCAATTTCGGATAAGTTGGCCGACTTGAATTGGCAACGCAATAAAGCATGGAAAACGCCTTTTAATCCTACTAATTCACGTCCTGCAGTTTATGCTTTTGACGGAGAGGTGTATAACGGTTTGGATGCCTATTCCATTCCAATGGAGCAATTGGACTTGTTGCAAGATCGTTTACGCATTTTATCGGGTTTGTATGGCGTTTTAAAACCTTTGGATTTGATGCAAGCCTACCGATTGGAAATGGGAACCAAATTGCCTATTGGCGAAAGCAAAAACTTATATGATTTTTGGAAAACTACAGTAACGGCTTCATTGAATAAAGAATTGAAAAAAGGGGAGTTGTTTGTGAACTTAGCAAGCAATGAATATTTTTCGGTTGTCGATACCAAAGCGCTAAAAGTACCAGTCATTTCGCCCGACTTTAAAGATTACAAAGACGGCAAACTAAAGATGATTAGTTTCTTTGCAAAAAAGGCGAGAGGTATGATGGTGCGTTATATTATTGATACAAATGCCGAAACTATAGACGACTTAAAAGGCTTCAACTACGAAGGTTATCAATTTGATGACAACTTATCGAAGGGGAATAATCTGGTTTTTACGAGATAAAAAAAACGCAACATTTTGTCGCGTTTTTAAATAGAAATCGTGGATTTTCTCCCAACAAACACAATTTCTTAAGGGGCAAGAACGGCATAGCCAAAATTCGCATCAAAATCGACACACCAAACTACAACATACTTGTATTTGGCATAATCAATGGTATTATTTACAGTATAAGAATAGTTTCCGTTGAGTCCTTTAATATCACCTAAATCAATATGATCTACCTTGATGGTGGTTAAATTTGCAGCCAAGTAAATATTCAAATCCGGTCCGTCATCTGATTTAAACCCTTCTAATAACAGTTGTTTTTTGTCTTTACTAATTTTGGCAATTCCAGAAGTTGGATGCGAAGAAGAAACAAAATTTCCTTTGTAACTATAGTCTGAAGAAGTAGTTTCATTAGTTGAATTATTGGAGTCATCGTTACTACATGAAAATAAGGCAATTAAAACCAAGCAACTACACAATATTTTTTTCATTTTCTAAAATTTAGGGATTAGTAATTATATAATCCAAAACTAGCTCTCCAAAATTGGATAAGCTGTTAGCTATCTAACAAAAATGAATTTTTTAATAATATCTTATTCTTTTGATAGACAATACGTCCTTCTTTCTCTAGTTCATTAATAATAATATTGAAGGTGGGTCTTGAGGTTCCTACAAGTTTGGCAATTTCTCCCTGAGAATAGGGATTGTTGACAAGAATTTCGCCGTTAATTAATTGGATTGTACCAGTCACGTCTTCTTTCAGTTCTTTTATGAACTCAATAATTCGAGTCCGGGTATCTCTAAAGAGCATGATTTGATATCTCCGTTCTATTTTTTTGAGTTTAAGTCCAATGAATTTGTAGATACTTGTAGTGAATGATTTATTTCCTTGTAATAGTTCTTCCGCTTGTTGTAATGTTACCGAACAAAGGGAGGTGTTTTTCTCAACTGCTTGTGCAAATTCTTTCCGATGTGTTTCATTTAATAAAATATTTTCGCCAAAAATTTCTCCCTTTTTAAGATAGGCAGTAACATATTCTTCACCTTTGTCATCGACAAAACCAATTTTTACTTTTCCTGAGTTGACAAGAAATATAGTGCTGGATACATCGCCTTGAAAATAGATGTAATTTCCTTTCTGGAAAGAAATGAATGGATGATCTTGTTCATAACCTTTGTATTTGTGCGGACAAATCAAAGAGAATAAATTGACATCTTCAAAAACCCAATAGTTGTTCATATTGTATAATTAGAATTGGAATTTGTATTCTAATGTTGCAATGAAACCTCTTGTGAGTCCATCTGGTCTTTCGTCTCTAACTACCAGTGGCATTCCAATATTGAGTTGCAAACTGTTAGTTGTATTTAGGGCATAATCTAGAAATACATTACCATTAAGGGTTAGCCCTTTTGAACCCTCAATAGATTTTTCTTTACCGCTTAGATCAATATAACGGTCATTGTCCAGATGGTAAATTGGTAATAGACTGGTCGTGAATTGAAGATCATTGGTCAGTGCTAATGGGTAGGCTACACGAAAAAGTACATCGCCACTTCTCTTGAATCCATTTGTAGATTGAAATTGTTTTAAAATAGTAGGGGTGTTACTATTTTCTGCCAAAAATTGATTTTTATTTTGGGTAAGCGGCTGTTGCCAAGCCAAAACGAATTGGAGTTTGTTTATTTGGTAGCCCAAACCCACAATAGCATCCAATGTTCCTAAGCTGGATTGGTAATCCATAGGAAGTGAAACTCCATTTTCTTTTTTGTTGCCATTGGTCATCGGAATTTTTGTTCCAACCGTTACTGTCCAATTTGGGTTTAACTTATAATTGGAACTCAAAAATAAGTCGCCTAAACCGAAACTAGTATAACCGTTTCCATCTTGAGCTAAGGAAGTTAGTTTTGTGTCAAAACTAAATTGGTCTGATAACTGCGTATGGTATTCTATATAATTTCCCCAAACTGAAACGGAATTATCAGCGCTACCAGTAAACATTCCAAGTTTAAGGTGGTTCTTTTTAGCGGCAATTTCTGAATTGGGTTTTAAGCTATTAATGGTGCAAAAACCAGCATCGCTGCAGCCTTGCGAATAGCTTTTCAATTGGAAGATTAGGAACAAAATAACAATAATTTTCCCTTGATTTTTTTTCATAGTTATACATTTAAGTTAAAAGATTAAAATTTACCTCTTAAAAAATAGTATAAAAAATGAACAGGGGAATAGCAATTACTGCTTGTTAATTTTTCAAACTCAAACAAATGTAGCCTAATTTTGATTTGTTTAAAACAGTCAAAATGTTAATTATTAGATAAAATCACCTAACTGAGTACTAGAATTTAATTGTCTATTCTCTTATCCCTTTCACAAACTCCTCGATTTTTCCAGTGCCATTTTCGGTTAAATGCGTAATAAAAGCACTTCCAATGATGGCGCCTTTGGCAAATTGAGTCGCTTGGTTGAATGTTTCGGCATTATTGATTCCAAAACCAATGATTTGTGGGTTTTTCAAATTCATGTCGGCAATACGTTTGAAATAGTCTTCTTGTGTACTTCCAAAACCCGATTGCGAACCCGTCACGCTGGCTGAACTCACCATATAGATAAATCCGTCAGACACGCTATCAATAAAACGGATTCGTTCGTCAGATGTTTGCGGTGTAATTAAAAACACATTGATAAGTCCGTATTTTTCGAAAGTAGCTTTGTATTCGTCTGCATAGACATCTACGGGTAAATCCGGAATGATCAATCCGTCAATACCAATTTCAGCACATTTTTTACAGAAATCTTCTATTCCATATTGCAACATTGGGTTGAAATACCCCATAATTACTAACGGAATTGAAACTGTTTTACGAATGTCTTTCAATTGGTCAAACAAAACTTGGGTTGTCATTCCGTTATGTAAGGCTTGAGTAGAACTCGCCTGAATGGTAGGGCCATCAGCCAAAGGATCGCTAAATGGCAGACCAATTTCGATCATATCGACTCCACTTTTTTCTAAATCTTGTATAATTTGCACCGTATCATTCAGGCTTGGGTATCCCGCTGAAAAATAGATAGATAATATTTTTTTTGTTTCTTGTAATTTTTGATTGATTCTGTTCATTGCTATAATTTAAAATAATCAATATAAGTATTCAAATCTTTGTCGCCACGTCCCGAAAGATTAATCACAACTATATCAGTCGGTTTGAATTTCATTTCGTCCAAAACCGCAAAGGCATGAGCGGTTTCAATTGCCGGAATTATACCTTCTAATTTGGATAGTTGTAATCCCCAATCCATCGCTTGCTCATCAGTTATGGAGATAAATTGCGCTCTACCTGTAGCATATAAATTTGCGTGCATGGGTCCTACACCTGGGTAATCCAATCCTGCTGAAATAGAGTAGGGTTCGGTAATTTGTCCGTCGGGGGTTTGCATCAATAAAGTTTTACTTCCGTGAATAACACCCACTTTTCCTAAAGCTGAGGTAGCAGCACTTTCACCTGAATGCACTCCTAAACCAGCAGCTTCCACAGCAATAATGTTTACTTCTTTTTCATCCAAAAAGTGATAATACGCTCCTGCAGCATTACTTCCACCGCCTACACAGGCAATTACGTAATCAGGATTTTCTTTGCCTTCTTTTTCCAATAATTGGCTTTTAATTTCTTTCGAAATCACCGATTGGAAACGCGCCACCATATCAGGATAAGGATGAGGTCCCACCACAGAACCAATGATGTAATAGGTATCCACCGGATTGTTAATCCAATCACGAATCGCTTCGTTTGTTGCGTCTTTTAAGGTACGAGATCCCGACATGGCCGGTCGTACTTCTGCGCCTAACATTTTCATACGTGCTACATTAGGTGCTTGACGCTTGATGTCAATTTCGCCCATGTACACAATACATTCCAAGCCCATCAAGGCACAAACGGTTGCCGTAGCTACACCGTGTTGACCTGCGCCTGTTTCGGCAATGATTCGCTTTTTACCCAAACGTTTGGCTAATAAAATTTGACCAATTGTGTTGTTTACTTTGTGTGCTCCTGTATGGCACAAATCTTCTCTTTTAAGATAAACTTTAGTATTGTATTTTTCAGACAATCGTGATGCAAAATAAAGCGGAGTAGGGCGACCTACATATTCTTTCAATAAATCGTCAAACTCAGCTTGAAACTCAGGTTCGGCTGTTATTTTTAAATAGTTTTGGCGCAATTCTTCTACATTGGGATATAACATTTCTGGAATGTAAGCCCCACCAAATTCTCCGTAATAGCCTTTTTCGTTGACGTTGTAACTCATGATTGTACTTTTTTAAAAGTTTATTTTTTGTTTAAAACGATGCAATTCTTCTTTGTTTTTTAATCCGGGTTCAATTTCAAATTTACTATTTACATCAATGGCGTAAATAGGTAAGTCAGTTTTTACTATTTCGTTGACCAAATCAATTTCGTCTAGTCCAATGCCGCCACTCAAAAAGAAGGGTTTTTGCGATGGATATTTTTCTAGCACTTTCCAATCGAAAGTCGTTCCGTTGCCTCCAGGTAATTTTCCTTTGGTATCAAAAAGGAAATAATCACAAACTGTTTCAAAAGGTTTCAACTCGTCAAAATCAAAAAATGAATCCACTGAAAATACTTTGATGATTTCAATGCTTTTCGCCAATGTATTTTTTAACTCTTGGCAAAATGCCACCGACTCATGTCCATGCAATTGAACCGCTTGCAAATCGTATTGGCTTAGTTTTGACACAATATCTTCTTGACTGGCATTGACAAAAACTCCTGTTTTTTTGATGTTTTGCGGTAAATTTGGAAGTACTCCATCAAAATAGCGTGCCGACTTTTCCCAGAATATAAAGCCCATATAATCGGGTAGGAGCGATCCTACTTCTAGAATATTGTCGGGGTATTTCATGCCGCAGATTTTGAGTTTCATATTTTTGTTTTTATTTGCCACAAAGACACTAAGAATCAAAGGTTTTTTATACTGTGTAAACTCTTTAATCTGTGTTTAACTTTTTCCAATTCGTGATAATTCGTGTAATTCGTGTCGTTACAATTGCGCTATAAATTCTTTTGCCGCTTGACCAGCATTATCCGTTTTCATGAAGTTTTCACCAATTAAAAATCCTTGGTAACCAAATGGTTTTAATTCATTTATTGCTTCGATAGACGAAATACCACTTTCGGATACTTTTACAAATTCGTTCGGAATTTGGTCAGCCAATTCTTTACTGAAATCCAAACTCACTTCAAAAGATTTTAAATTTCGGTTATTGACTCCAATCATATCCAAACTTGGCATTATTGATTTTTCTAATTCTTCTTGATTGTGGACTTCCAAAAGGACTTCCAATCCTAAACCATGTGCGAACTCGGATAAACTTTTGATTTCCTCTCGGCTCAAAACCGCAGCGATTAGCAGAATTAAATCGGCACCGTGGGCTTTGGCTTCCAAGATTTGGTATTCGTCCACAATGAATTCTTTTCGCAATAGCGGAATATTGACCGTGGCTCTTGCCAATAACAAATCGTCTAAAGAACCACCAAAATATTTTCCATCCGTTAAAACCGAAATACCACAAGCGCCCGCTGTTTCATAGCCTTTGACTACTTCTTCAACGGTAAAACCGTAATTGATTTCGGATTTTGAAGGCGAACGACGTTTGTGTTCGGCAATAATTCCTGAACTACTGTTGCGTAAATTATGGCTTAACGAAATGGTTTGTCTTTCAAAAAACACCGATGCCTCCAATTGTGAAACCGGAATAATCGATTTTTTAAGAACTACTTCTCTTCGTTTGTCTAGTATTATTTTATCTAATATGTTCATTTTTTTGCCGCTAAGGCGCTAATGCGCAAAGGTTAAAAATTGATATTTAATTCATTTGTGCTAATTCGAGCAATTCGAGCAATTCGTGTAATTCGTGTAATTCGTATTTCTATTTACTTAATTCTTGTAACGTTTGTAAGGCTTGCAATCCTTTTCCTGAGAACAAACTCTCTTTAGCTAATTCAAATCCTTCTAACGGACTGCATTGTGTTACCGTTTCAATCGCCATTGCAGCATTGGCGCAGACCACATTATTTTGGGCTTCAGTTCCTTTTCCTGAAATGATATCGGTAAATAATTGGGCTGATTCTTCAATAGTTTTACCGCCTTCAATTTCGGTTTGTGACAAAAGACGAACGCCAAAATCGTCTGGATTCAGCATCAGTTCTTTTGTGTTTGTAATACATTTGGTCGGACAGGTTAAGGAAACTTCATCATAACCGTCCAAGGAATGTAAAATCGTAAAATTTCTATCGGTGTTTTGGTACAAATAGGCATACATTCGAGCCAATTCCAAATTGAAAACTCCCACCAATTGATTCTGAGGAAAAGCTGGATTTACCATAGGTCCCAACATATTGAAAAAGGTTTTTACACCCAACTCTTTTCGAATAGGTCCCACATTTTTCATAGCAGGGTGGAAAAGTGGTGCGTGTAAAATACAGATGCCTGCTTTTTCCATACATTTTTCCAAGAAACCAGCTTCATTACTGAATTTGATTCCCATTTTTTCCATCACATTACTCGATCCCGAAATCGACGAAACACCATAATTTCCGTGTTTAGCTACTTTGATTCCCGCTCCTGCAGCTACAAAAGAAGCCAAGGTCGAAATGTTAAAGGTATCTTTTCCATCGCCACCCGTTCCGCACAAATCAATGGTGTTGTAGCCTGATAAATCGACACGAATACACAAATCCAATAAGGCTTCACGAAAACCCGCTAATTCTTCGATACTGATGCTACGCATCATGTAGACCGTTAAGAAAGAAGCTATTTGGCTTGTATTGTATTCCCCATTGGATATTTTGACCAAAACGTTTTTAGCTTCTTCTTTTGAGAGCATTTCGTGATTGATTAATCTGTTGAGTATGTTTTTCATTTTTATTTTTTTTGCCGCTCAGGCACTAAGTCGCAAAGATTTTTGTTTTATTTAATCCCAATTTTCACATGGGTACTATTTGAATAATTTCTATAAAAATTGGAAGATCCAATCATCTAACCATCTAAATTATCTAACAATCTAACTTAACTTTTTACCCAATTTTCTAACATTTTTTTTCCGTTTGGTGTTAATACACTTTCTGGGTGGAATTGAACTCCTCTAACATCGTAAGTCTTGTGTCGTAGCGACATTAGTTGTCCGTTTTCGTCAAAAGAAGTCGCTTCCAAACAATCTGGTAAATTAGCGTCTACCACCCAAGAATGGTAACGTCCCACTTCAAATTCGTTCTCCAATCCTTCAAAAAGGATTTCGTCATTGACTGATTTAGTAACCTTGGTTGCTACACCATGATACACTTTGTCCAAATTCGAAAGCGTTCCGCCATACACTTCGCCAATGGCTTGTTGTCCTAGGCATACGCCAAAAATACTTTTGGTAGGTCCGTACTGCTGAATGACTTGTTTCAATAATCCCGCTTCATCTGGAATTCCTGGGCCTGGGGATAATAAAATTTTGTCAAAATGAGCAATTTCGTCCAACTCAAATTCATCGTTTCTGTACACGGTTACTTCACAATCTAAATCTTCTAAATAGTGGACTAGATTGTACGTAAAGCTATCGTAATTGTCTATGACTAGTATTTGCCCCCTAGTCCCCGAAGGGGGAACAGTGGGAATAGAATTAGCATTAGTATTGTTCATCGTTATTTTTTGTTTTTGTTTTTTAATTCCAATTTACTTCAAATTCCCCCTTTGGGGGTTAGGGGGCTTAAATTGTTTCTGCCAAATCCAAAGCCGTATTTAAGGCTCTTAATTTGTTGTACACTTCTTGCATTTCGCTTTCTTCATCTGAATTTGCTACAATTCCTGCTCCTGCTTGAGAATGCAATTGGTGGTTTTTACTTAAGAAAGTACGAATCATAATCGCGTGATTGAAATTGCCTTTAAAATCCATAAATCCGATGGCACCTCCATAAAAGTTACGATTGGTTGTTTCATACTCTTCAATCAATAGCATGGCGCGGTGTTTTGGTGCACCACTCAAGGTTCCCGCAGGGAAAGTATCGACAACCACTTGCATCGTCGAAGCTTTCTCATGTAAATGCCCCGTAACTTTGGAAACTAAATGAATCACATGCGAAAAGAATTGTACTTCTCGGTATTTTTCTACTTGTACATCGTGACCGTTTCGGCTTAAATCATTTCGAGCCAAATCGACTAACATCACGTGTTCGCTATTTTCTTTTTTGTCTTCTGATAATTGTTTGGCTAAACCAGCATCTTTTTCATCATCACCTGTTCTTTTGAATGTTCCCGCAATAGGATGAATCTCTGCTTTTCGGTCTTTCACGATGATTTGGGCTTCGGGAGACGAACCAAATATTTTGAAATCTCCATAATCAAAAAAGAAGAGGTAAGGTGAAGGATTGATGCTTCGCAACGCGCGGTATACATTGAATTCGTCGCCTTTGAATCCTTGCGTAAAACGTCTGGATAAAACCAATTGGAACACATCGCCACGGTAACAATGTTTTTTGGCTAAAGCCACATTATGCTTGAACTCCTCATCGGTTAAATTAGAAAAACCTTCGCCGTATTTGGTGAAAGAATACGAAGCAATATTTCTAGATTGAAGTAATTGTTCGATTTCTGCAATATTATTTTTTCCGTCCAAACTATGACAGAAAATATACGCTTCATTTTTGAAATGGTTAATCGCAATGATGTTTTGGTACACCGCATAATACACATCAGGAATGGTATTGCTATTTTCTTTTTTTGCAATGTTTACTTTTTCAAAGTAACGTACCGCATCATAAGAGATATAGCCAAATAAGCCATTATTAATGAATTTAAAATCGTTTTTCTTTGATTCAAATTGGCCTGAAAATTCTTGGATTACTGTAGGAATATCTGTTGAAGCATCGATAGCTATTTTTTCAGTACTTCCGTCAGGATAATTTTTTGAAATCGTTTCATTTTCAATTTTGATAGCTGCAATTGGATTGCAACAGATGTACGAAAAACTATTGTCGTTTCCGTTGTAGTCGCTACTTTCCAAAAGCAAACTATTCGGGAATTTGTCGCGTATTTTCAAGTACACACTCACCGGCGTAATGGTGTCGGCAAGGATTTGTTTGTATTTTGTATTTAAAATAAAAGATTTCAAAATGGTCTTTTTTATAATGTTATAATTAGTATGCTTAAGGATATGAAAAAAGGCTTGTCGTGATGACAAGCCTTTTATATTTATAGCAATACTATAGGAGCTCTGTTCACGACGTCTGACGTAAATTATTCCACCACCAAGTATTGTTTGTTATTGTTTTCATATTGATATTCTTCGATTACAAATATAGAAAGGTTATTTGGTTAATTCAATACAAAAAAGCGAAAAAAAATATATTTTTCTCGCTTTTTTGTTAAATTAAGATTGGATTAAGAAACCAATTCGCCTTGATTTCTAAAGACCAATTGTCCGTCGAAGGCGTCTAAAAGAATGATACTTTCGGTTTTGATGCTACCTGCCAATATCTCTTTAGATAATTGGTTCAATACTTCCCTTTGAATAACACGTTTTACGGGTCTGGCTCCAAATTGCGGATCGTATCCTTTTTCAGACAAATAGGTTATTGCTTCAGGAGTAGCGTCCATCGTAATGCCTTGTTGCGCCAACATTTTGGTCACCGATTTCAGTTGTAAACCTACAATTTGAGCAATATTAGCATGAGTCAAAGGTGTAAACATTACAATTTCGTCAATACGATTAATGAATTCAGGTCGTACGGTTTGTTTCAATAAACCTAACACTTCCACTTTAGCTGACTCTGTTGCCGCTTCAATTCCGCCTTTCAAGTTTTCGAATTTATCTTGAATGATTTGGCTACCCATATTCGATGTCATGATGATAATCGTGTTTTTGAAGTCGGCCAAGCGTCCTTTATTATCCGTCAAACGTCCTTCGTCTAGGACTTGTAGCAGGATATTAAACGTATCCGGATGCGCTTTTTCAATTTCGTCCAACAAAATTACAGAGTAGGGTTTTCTGCGCACGGCTTCGGTCAATTGTCCGCCCTCATCATAGCCCACATAACCTGGAGGCGCACCCACTAAACGACTCACAGAGTGACGTTCTTGGTATTCGCTCATATCAATTCGCGTCATGGCATTTTCATCATCGAAAAGGTATTCGGCTAATGCTTTCGCCAATTCGGTTTTACCCACACCCGTTGTTCCTAAGAAAAGGAAAGTACCAACAGGCTTTTTCATGTCTTGTAAACCCGCGCGACTTCTACGAACGGCATCACTTACCGCTTCAATAGCTTCTTCTTGTCCCACTACACGTTTGTGCAATTCGGCTTCCAAATGCAAGAGTTTTTCTCTTTCGCCTTGTAGCATTTTCATCACTGGAATCCCAGTCCATTTGGCTACTACTTCGGCAATATCTTCTCGGGTAACGACTTCTTTGATCAAGGAAGTACCTGATTGATTTTCTTGCAATTGTTTTACCAAAGCATCCAAACGTTCCTGTGCTTCTTTGATTTTTCCGTAACGAATTTCAGCTACTTTTCCATAGTCGCCATCTCGTTCCGCACGTTCGGCTTCGTATTTGAAGTCTTCAATTTCGGTTTTCACGGCTTGGATGTTATCTACCACATCTTTTTCCGATTTCCATTTGGCATAAATCTCGTTGCGGTCTTCTTTTAAGTTGGCTAACTCCATTCCCAAGACTTTCAACTTGCTTTCGTCTTTTTCACGTTTGATGGCCTCAATTTCGATTTCTAATTGCATGATTTTTCGATCCAAAACGTCTAATTCTTCGGGTTTTGAATTGATTTCCATTCGCAATTTAGAAGCCGCTTCGTCCATTAAATCGATGGCTTTATCAGGTAAAAAACGATTGGTGATATAACGCTGCGATAATTCTACCGCTGCAATAATAGCTTCGTCTTTGATTTGCACTTTGTGGTGCGTTTCGTATTTTTCTTTGATCCCACGTAAGATAGAAATAGCACTTTCGGTATCGGGTTCTTCCACTATTACTTTTTGGAAACGTCTTTCTAGGGCTTTGTCTTTCTCAAAATATTTCTGGTATTCGTCCAAAGTCGTTGCACCAATAGCACGCAATTCGCCACGCGCCAAAGCGGGTTTCAGAATATTAGCGGCATCCATGGCTCCTTCGCCACCGCCAGCACCTACTAAAGTGTGAATTTCGTCTATGAAAAGTACAATGTCTCCATCGGCAGCAGTAACTTCTTTCACCACTGATTTCAAACGTTCTTCAAATTCTCCTTTGTATTTGGCACCCGCAATCAAAGCGCCCATGTCAAGAGAGAAGATAATTTTATCTTTTAGATTTTCGGGTACGTCGCCATCTACAATTCGGTGCGCTAAACCCTCTGCAATGGCTGTTTTACCTACACCAGGTTCGCCCACTAGCATTGGGTTGTTTTTAGTTCGTCTAGTTAAAATTTGCAACACACGACGAATTTCTTCATCACGACCAATAACAGGATCTAGTTTGCCGCTTCGAGCTAAATCATTCAGGTTTTTGGCATATTTGTTTAAGGCGTTGTAGGTTTCTTCGGCAGAGGCAGAGGTCACCCTTTCGCCTTTTCTCATTTCTTCAATGGCGGCTTTTAATTCTTTTTCAGTTACGCCTTGGTCTTTTAGGATTTGAGCGATTTTACTTTTGGAACCAAAAATTGCCAATACCAAATGTTCAACCGAAACAAATTCGTCGTTCATTTTTCCTGCTAAAATCTCCGCTTCGTTCAAAGTAGCGTTAGCTGTTCTGGACAACATAATATCGCCCCCCGAAACTTTTGGAAAACTTTGAATGGTACTTTCCAAGATTTGTTTGAAAAGCGGGACATTCACGTTTAATTTTTTCAATAGAAAAGGCGTCACATTTTCGTCGACTTCCAAAAGCGCTTTGAAAAGATGTTCATTTTCGATTTGTTGCTGACCCAATCCTTGCGCGATTTGTTGCGAAAGTTGGATGGCCTCTTGCGATTTAGTAGTAAATTTATTGATGTTCATTTTTGTCTTTTTTTAAATTCATTTTTGGGGTTAAATAATTAACTTTGAAGAAAATTCGTCAATTCTTGTTCCATACCTAAATTTACGACAATTTGGCTTTAATCAAGGGTTTACGAACGACAAAATGACTTAAAAAACGACAAAATGACTTTATTTACTTCTATTTTTGGAGATTCAGAAAATAAAAACAATAATGTATCCAAAATCAATTGGATTCCATTGACTGATTTGGGACAATTGAACGAGATTATGGAATTGTCTCATCAACAACCTGTAGTGATTTTTAAACACAGTACGCGTTGCAGTATTAGCCGTATGGCGTTGAAACAATTTGAGAATGAATTTAATCTAGAAGGCAGTGTAACGCCTTATTTTTTGGACTTACTCAATCATCGGGATATCTCAAATGAAATTGCGACTCGTTTTGATGTCTACCACCAATCACCGCAATTGCTTTTGATTAAAGAAGGAAAATCGGTCTACGATGCTTCGCATAGCGATATTGACGTGGTGGAGTTGAAGGGGATGGTGTAGATTATTTAATAACCAAACTAACGTTCCGCCGCTTCTCGTCAGTTATAAAGTTAGGAACTTTTTATTTTCTATTAAAGTTAATATTCTTGCGAAAAAAAAACGTTAACTTATCATAAAATTCGTGATTGCGAAAAACGGCTGTTACCCGCTGGCGTTTTTCGGGTGTTCTGTTTCGTTAAAATTTATAACTATATCCAAGCCTTATTACTTGTGTTTCGTAATAGTCATTACTGGTATAATTAAAGCCTTGTCCGTTGATTTCTTTTTTGATTTTCATTGTGTTTAACAAATCTGTTGCGTTAAAATAGAGCTCGCCTTTTCCTTTTTGAATTGCTTTTTTTAGTCCAAGATCTAATGAAAATCTCGATTTAATTTTTCCTTGTGGAATAATATCGGGCGCTAAATAAATACCTGTTAATTGCACATCCATGTTTTTAGGGAAATGAAAAGTACTGTTTAGTTTTAAATTTCCTGAAGATATTTCTTGTTTGTCTGCCGAAAAAGTGTGGGTCGTTGGGTATTTGTTTTCAACTGTAAACGCATCAATTTGATTTCTATATGCGTTCAAATTAATATTGAATGCGAACAATTTAGAAATTTCTTGTGCTAAAACCATTTCAATTCCGGTGTTGTAACTTTTATTTACGTTTTGAAATGTTGCATAAATTAAATTACTTGGTGGAACAGTACTAGAAATTCTTGTAATCGTTCCGTCAGCAAATCGGTGATAAATGGCGTTATATAAACTTCCTTTTTTCCAACTTTTTTTATAGCCTAATTCTATTGAATTTGTAAATTGTGGTCGCAATGCAGGATTACCAACTTTAATTATTTCTGCATCATCATATTTTGGAAAAATACGAATATCAACTTCGTTAGGTCTGTCAACTCTTCGGCTGTAGAAAATAGAAACTCTGTTATTGTCGTTAATTTTATATGCCAAACGTAAATTTGGAAATAGTTGTGTGTAATTATAACCATCACTTTTATAAACTATATGATTAGGATTAACGTCATATTGAATTTTTACATATTCAATTCGTAATCCTAATTCGGCTTCCCATTTTTTGTTTTCAAAAATGTAGTTTCCATAAACGGCAGGAATTAATTCTTTGTAAGTTGCCCAACCGCTTGCATTGGTGTCTAAAACTGAATTTAAACCAGGAATAAATTGCATATTTGTCGGTATATTCCTGTTGCGAAGTTTTATGCCTGTTTCAATTCGACCGTATTTAAGTGGTTTTATGTAGTCAAAATTTAAATCATAAACTTGCTCGTCAGACAATAATTTAAACGCATCCGTTCCTGTGGATGTAGGCAAATAATTGTCGTAAAAATATTTTTCATCTTCTCTGTGAAAAGTGTAATTGAAACCAATATTCAGTATATGTCCTGCTTCTTTAAATTTGTGTTGATAGCTAGCAGTAGTCATTATGGTTGTTTTTAATTCATCTTCCAAAAATTGCCAAAGTCGGTTACGTTGTGAAAAATCGCTATTAAAAAAGGGTTGGTCACCTCTGTCAATTATTTTTTCACTTCCAAAAAGTCCTGAAATGGTCAAAGAATTTTGGTCGTTAATTGCATAATCAAAGCCACTTTTCAATGTAGTAAAATGTGTGTTTCTGTTGCGTTTTAATTGTGAATTAATTACAACGCCATTGTCGTAATTTCTTGTTACAAATTCATTTTTGTTAAGCGTTTCAGTATATAAGTAATCGCCTTGAAAAAAGACATTGACTTTGTTTTTTCTATAATTGAGTGAAACGCTTGGGTTGATTTTTGGCGTATAAGTATATTGTTGTCTTATGTTTGGTAAATTTTCTTTTCGCACCCATAGAGAACCAACACCCGTTGTAAAGCCAACCTTTCCATTAAAACCATCTTTTTTGTTTTTTTTGTAAATAATATTGATAATTCCTGCGTTTCCATTTGCATCATATTTGGCAGATGGATTGTTAATAATTTCAATTTTTTCAATCGCAGATGCAGGAATATTGTCTAACCCTGTCTGGTTTCCAAAACCTGTCAAGGCTGTTTGTTTGCCGTCAATAAGTACGGTTACTTTATCATTACCGCGAAGTTGGACTTTTCCGTCTTGTACAGTTACACTTGGCAAATTTTGCATAGCTTGTAAAACCGAACCACCATTTTGACTAATGTTGTCTTTCAAAGAAAATGTTTTTTTATCCATTTTCTCACTTATCTCGGCTGTTTTTCCTGTTACAAATACTTCTTGCAATGAAGTTGTATTTTCTTCTATTTCAATTGTTTTAATATCTAAAAATTCGGTGAGGTTTCCGATAAATAACGACAGTTTTGTAGTTTTGTAGCCAATGTATGAAACTTCTAAATAGTAATTGCTTGACTTTACTTTTGATAGTAAAAATCGTCCTTCTTCGTTGGTAATTGTTCCACTTACAAAAGTGCTGTCCTTTTCGTTTTTCAAAACTACGTTTACAAAAGGCAAAACAGCTTTGCTGTTTTTGTCCTTTATAAGTCCCGAAACAGTTACACTTGTTTGTGCATAAGAAAATGAGAAGAATGAAAAAAATAAAAATAAAGAGCTAAGTACTTTTTTTGATTTTTTTTGTAAAGACATATTTGAATTATTTAAATTTTTCTGCAAAGAACGAAAGCAACTACGAATAAATAAAAAAAGAGTAGTGCAGAATAATTTTTTTGTACAAGTTAGCCGTTCTGTTCAAGATTTTTTCTGAATTGAGTTGGTGTTAAACCCTTAAATTTCTTGAATATAGAATTAAAAGAAGATTTAGAATTAAATCCTACTTCTGTGGCGATTCCTAAAAGTGTAAATTGATTATTTTGATCGTTTTTTATGCGATTTATAAATTCTTCTACTCTGTATTCATTAATGAAATCTTGGAAATTGGTGTTCATATGTTCATTTAAAACTTCCGAAATATACTGTTTAGGAATATTAAGTTTTTCAGAAACATCTTGAATGGATAATTTTCCATTTAAGAACAATTTATCTATTTCCATTGCATTAATTAAATCCGACTTATATTGTTCAATCAGTTTTGTGTTAAGATTAGAATTATTGTATTTGCCTATTTCGTTTTTTGGTAAAATATTTTTGTTATTAGTCAATAATTTCAAAGAAATAAAGTAAAATAAAAAAGCGACAATTAATAAAAGATAGGTGTTAAAGTTTTGATTTAAGAAAAAATGCAATTCTTGTAATCCAATTATTTTAAGAGTATCATTTATACAAGAAAAAACAAGTAAAATAACAATTGGAATAACAAAATAAGTAGTCCAAATTCTTCTTTTATCTGTAAAAACAGAATATAATATTAAGCATAGATAAATCACAAAGGTTAATTCCAAAAGCACTTCTAGAATTTCAATATTAAAGTTTTCTTTAGTTAATTTTATTTCGAGTAATTCAAGAATTAGATAAAAAATGTTGGGAAGAAAAAATAGATAATTGGATTTTATAAATTTTTCTCTTTCGCTTTTGTAATACTTGAAAAACAAAAAGAGAAAGGTTACAAATAAGGTGTTATCAAAAAGAAACCAATCTTTATTTTCAAAAAAAAGATTGTTATTGTCATCACCTAAAATATAAAGCAAAACAGATAGCAAACTTCCAAAAAGCAACCAAAAAGTTATTTTTTTATAATCTTTTCGCCTTTGATATAATGCAAATAAAACAAAAACTCCTTGAATTAAAGCAATTAATTGAATGGTTTGGAGCATTTTTACTTAAGTGTAATGTATAAATTTAGTGAAATATTTCATGGTTTTACTGTTTATTTTAGAATGAACCTGTATAGTATTCATGACTATCTTTTTTAAAACTTGACTACCATTCCAAATCCAATTTTATTATCATTATAAAATGGGAAAATAGCACCATTTAGATTTTCTTGTTTTTTGAATAGTACTTTTTTCATCCATGGATGTATCCAATAGGCAATTTTTGTACTAAGAATTCCTATTCCTGCACCAGCAGCAACATCTGTTAACCAATGTCTATTATTATACATTCTGAAAAAACCTGTTCCAGCTGCAACAACATAGCCAGATATACCATACCAAATAGATTCATATTTGTATTCTTGAAATAAAAATTCTGCTCCCATAAAAGCTGTTGCTGTGTGTCCTGATGGAAATGAATTTGTAGAACTTCCGTCTGGTCTTTCAACATTTCCAGTATGTTTAATTATGTTAACAGTTGCACCCATAATTAAATAAGCAGTTCCAAATATTATAGTTCTATCTTTAAAGTCATTTTTTCCTTTAATTCCAGCAAGATTAAGAGCATATACAGTAACAAATGGCGAATATTGTGAGAAATCATCCATAGTTATTTTATTATCAATATTTTCAGTAATTTCTTCTTTTACTTCATAATTTAAATTTAATAAACTATGACTTTCAAGTCCAACTATTCCATATCCAATTAAAGAAGTTGGTATAATGAGAGATTTGTAGTTAAATTTTTTCTTTGTTACTACATTTAAACTGTCAGTATTTTTATTCTGTCCCTGAAATTTAGAACAATAAAAAATTATTAGTATTATCGTTATAAAATATTTTTTCATTCTATTATTTTATTTAACTAACTTTAAGACTTTCAAACTATTTTATAAATTATAATTATATATCCATTTGTTTTCAAAGATAGTAAAAATGTTTTCTGATTTGCCAACCGATTGTGTTGGTGGGTGCCGTTCGGTAAGCTTGCAGATAACTAGTATATATGTCTGACAAAACCAAAATTAATCACCCAATTTTGCATTTATGTGTTTGATAAATTTCGTTTCAAATAGTTATCAAAAATATAAAAAATACAAAAAATGATTGTACAAAAAATCAAAAAGGGCTTTGATTATAAATTATGGAAATATCTTTTATAATAACTTCAATTTAAAGATTTTACTTTTTAGTCTCCTTCATAAACATATTAAAAACTAAACCTCCCATTAACGCTCCGTATAGTGTGGAGTTGAGTGGTTTTGAAGTAATGGCGCAAGTGCCTGAAGCACAACCTACATAAAAATAATACCCATATCCGGCAAGGGCGCCAATGGCAACTCCGATACCGGTTAGTAGTAAGGCCTTTTTAGTCATTAGTTGCTTTTTTCAAGGATTACTTTTATCAGGTCTTCTTTAGAAAGCACCCCTGATTGTCGCCATAATGGTTTGCCATTTTGAAATAAAATCATGGTTGGTACTCCGCGAACTTGATATTGAGCAGCCACGGCTTGGTTTTTATCTACATCAATTTTAATAATGGAGATGCGTTCTCCTAAATTGGCTTTTACTTCTTTTAAAATAGGGGCTAACATTTGGCAAGGCCCACACCAAGTAGCAAAAAAGTCCACTAAAACTGGTTTGTCTGATTGTATGATTTGATTAAAAGAGCTCATAATTTTTATTTTTTTGAGTAGGGAACAGCACAACCATTGGCACCGCAACCCATATTAAAAATAACTTGAATCAAGAAAAAGGCTCCAAAAAATACAAAAGTCCACTCTCTCAATATATAGGCCTGACTGAAAAGAAAAATGGCAAAAGCCAAACGCACCCAGCGCATGAGGTGCCAATTGGTTAAAAGTAAGTTTTTCATAGTTTAGTAATTCGCTTTTATGATTTTGTATTTTTCATCAAAAGAAACCGTGTCTTGTAATTTTTTAAGAGCTACTTCTTCAGTACTGGTAATTACTACTTCGCTAAAATTGGAATTCATATTAACATTTAAAACGGTGTCTAATGACGTTAATTTTTCAGAAACAGTGGCTTTACAACCACTACAAGTGATGCCTTCAAAATTGTATAAATGAACTTCGGCAGCGGTGTTTTTTTCTAATTCAATAAACAATTCAGAATTGGCTCTTGGCACAACCGAATTGGTACAAACGTCCATTTTTAGAATAGTAAAAGCGCCAGAAAATAAATTGATATATTCAACTTTGTTACCACCAAATGGAGGTCCTTCTTCAAATTCGCGATTAAACAACAATCCTGCTATTTTTCCTTTAGGAGCTAACAATTGGTGCATTTTCCAAACGTATTTTGGTCGCATCGTTGGCGGAAGCGCACAGAAAAAAGTTTGTTCAATGATCCAGTCGTATTGTCCTTGGTGTTCAAAGAAATCGCTTAAAATGATTTTGACATGGGGCTGATTGACAAATTTTTGTTGCAATACTTCTATTAAAGTGGGCGCAATATCAATTACAGTTATATTGGTAAAACCTTGCTGTAGCAAGTATTCTGCCTCATACGAATTCCCCCCTCCAGGAATTAAAATGGCACTATTTTTATCTTCGATGGTGTCAATAAATTCTTGTAAAGGAGGGGAAACGGTTCCTAAATCCCAGCCAGTTGCCTTAGCCTTGTATTGGGCATCCCAATAGGCTTGGTCTAAAGGCTTGTCGCAAGAAGTCACACAACATTTTAAGTCTTCCATGATGTATTTTTATTTTTTGCCACGGATTACACAGATTAATTTAAATTAAACATTCTAATCCCTTAATCTGTGGCAAATATTTGAGGTAATAGGTAAGTACTAAAAAGCAAATTTTTATTGTTTCAGAACCTTACTTTGACACACAAAATTAGTTTTTGGAACAGTAGTTTTTGCAATTGCATTAAAACCGCCTTCTACTTCGCTGAAGTTTCTGAATCCACGTGCCTCTAAAATAGAAGCTGCAATCATAGAACGATAACCACCAGCACAATGCAAGAAAAAATGATCCTCTGGATTGATGTCTTTTACCCATTCGTTGATATAAGCCAAAGGTTTGCTATAGGCTTCTTCGATATGTTCCGCTTCGTATTCACTTTCTTTACGAATGTCGATAATTTTGCTTTCGCCAATGGTTACTTGTTTTTCAAACTCTTCAGCTGAAATTCGGTTTACAGTATCTATTTCGTGACCAGCGTTTTTCCAAGCCTCGAATCCTCCATCTAAATGTCCGATTAAGTTGTCAAAACCAACGCGGCTTAAACGAGTTACCGTTTCTTCTTCACGTCCGTTAGCTGTTACTAGTACAATAGGTTGTTTCACATCGGCAATTAAAGCACCTACCCATGGCGCAAAATCGCCATCGATTCCGATATTGATGGATTGAGGAATGAATCCTTGAGCAAACTCGGCATTGTTACGTGCATCAAGGATTAACGCTCTAGTTTCTTCCACCATCAACTCCAATTGAGTTACAGGAATAGCGCGCATTCCGTTGTTTAAAACCGTTTCGAAACTTTCGTATCCTTTTTTATTCATGGCTACATTCATACCAAAATAAGCAGGTGGAGGCAACAAACCATCTGTTACTTCTTTGACGAATTCAGCTTCAGTCATATTAGCTCTCAACGCATAATTAGTTGCTTTTTGGTTACCCACAGTAGAAACTGTTTCCTTACTCATGTTTTTTCCACAAGCACTTCCGGCACCGTGAGCAGGATATACAATTACATCATCTGCTAACGTCATAATTTTATTTCGAAGCGAATGAAATAAAGTAGCGGCCAATTCTTCTTGTGTCATTGAAGCTGCTTTTTGAGCCAAGTCAGGACGTCCTACATCTCCAATAAACAAGGTGTCTCCAGAGAAAATCGCGTGGTCTTTTCCGTTTTCGTCAATTAATAGATAAGTAGTACTTTCCATAGTATGACCAGGAGTATGCAATACTTTTATTTTTATTTTACCAATTTCAAAAATTTGTTCGTCAGAGGCTACAATAGCTTCAAATTCTGGATTAGCGGTTGGCCCATATACAATTTTAGATTGGGTTGCTTTAGCTAAATCTATATGACCCGATACAAAATCAGCATGAAAATGTGTTTCGAAAATGTATTTTAATTTGACGTTATCGCGTTTTAATCGATCCAAATACGGTTGTATTTCTCTCAATGGGTCAATAATTGCTGCTTCTCCATTAGAAGTAATATAGTAGGCACCTTGTGCTAAACATCCTGTATAAATTTGTTCTATTTGCATGATATATTGTGTGATTTTATTTTTTCTACAAAAGTAATTTAGAATTACTATTTGATTTGTGACATTGGTTACAATTAATTAATTAAAAAAAACTTCTTTAGTGATGATGTAAATCCCCATAATTAAAACGAACCATCCAAAAATGGGTTTTAATTTAGCGCCATCTATTTGTTTTGATAATTGAGTTCCAATAAGCATTCCGATAAAGGCTATGCCTGATATGATAAACAAAAAGCCATAATCTATTGGAGTTCCAATATACAAATCGCCGCCAAATCCAATACTTGAATTGATGAAAATGATTAACAATGAAGTTCCTATGGCTTGTTTCATTGGTAATTTTGCAAAAAACAACAAGGCCGGAATAATTAAAAATCCGCCTCCAGCACCCAAAAATCCAGTGACAATTCCAACAAAGAAACCAATGATTCCTAGCTGAATATAGTTGGTTTCCCCAGTAGTTGTAGTGAACTCATTTTTTCTTATCATAGATACTGAGGCTGCAATCATAAGCAAAGAGAAAACAATCATAATTAGAAAACTCTTTGAGACTTGGTAAGAAGCTATAGAAAATAGTGTTTCAGCAATTTGCGGAAAAATTACTTCGCGAATTATCAAAATTGAAACAATTGAAGGAATTGCAAAATACAGTGCTGCTTTTATTTGTAAATTTCCCATTCGGTAATGGCTAATACAACCCATTAATGAGGTAATTCCAACAATAAATAAGGAATAACTTGTGGCTAGCTCAGGATCAATTTTAAATAAATAGACTAAAATAGGAATAGTTAAAATAGAACCGCCACCTCCAATTAAACCAAGTGAAAGCCCTATAATTATTGACGCAAAGTAACCGATGTATTCCATGTTTTGATATTTTTAATTACAAAAATGAACATTTTGAATCATATCAAATGTAACATTTGTCACAGTCTTAAAAATTCTAATTTACAAAAATTAAATAAATGAACCTCAAGATTAAGTGATTTAGATGATTTATTTTTAATCAAAAAAGGAAAAATTTAATACAAACCATTCCCTATTTCTTATAAATAATGTTGCTTAAAGCACTATTTAATAACAATAATGAAAACTGGAAAACGTTTTCGTGAAATTACTTTTCAATTCGTAACTGTCTCATTTATTGTTTGCTAAAAACATCGTATTTTTACAGAAATTAAAATTATTTGATATGAATTTAACACAAGAAGATTGGATTGCTCAATATGAGTCAGACGAAAACGCTGTGATACTTGATGTAAGAACAGCAATGGAATTTGACGAAGGGTTTATTGCAGGAGCTATCAATTATGATTTTCATCAAGGAGCGGGATTCGTTGCTGATTTAGAAACATTAGATAAATCCAAAAACTACTATGTTTATTGTCGTTCTGGTGCTAGAAGTGCCAATGCATGTGCGATTATGAACGAAATGGGTTTTGAAAACACTTATAATTTATTAGGTGGTATCATAGAATGGGACGGAGATATCGTTGAACCCTAAATTACTAAACAACAACACAACAACATATTATGAGTACAATTCCTCAAGAATTTCAAATTACTTCTCCTTTAACACAAGATACGTACTTGGTTAATGGCGAATTAAAAAAATGGACTGGCGTAACTACACCGGTTTATTCGACTATTTCTTCTACAGCAGATTATGCGCCTACTTTGTTAGGTACTATTCCTGCTATGGGAGAAAAAGAAGCTATGGAAGCAGTTGAGTCAGCTGATTTAGCTTTCAACAACGGTCAAGGTTTATGGCCTACTATGAAAGTAGGGGATCGCATTAAGTGTATGGAAGATTTTGTAACCAAAATGAAAGACACTCGTGCCGAAGTAGTCAAATTATTAATGTGGGAGATTGGAAAAACCCTTGGCGATTCTGAAAAAGAATTTGACAGAACGGTGGAGTACATTTACGATACGATTGATAGTTTGAAAGAATTGAACAGTAGAAGTGCTCATTTTAGTAAAGTTCAGGGTATTCATGCCATGGTGCGAAGAGGGCCTTTAGGCGTTGTATTGTGTCTAGGACCTTATAACTATCCTTTGAATGAAACTTTCTCCTTGCTGATTCCTGCTTTGATTATGGGAAATCCTGTGGTTTTTAAACCAGCAAAACATGGAGTTCTATTATTAACTCCGCTATTGGAAGCGTTTAGAAGTAGTTTTCCAAAAGGCGCCATTAATATTTTATATGGTAGGGGTAGAGAAGTAGCTACGCCAATAATGAAATCGGGTAAAGTTGGTGTTTTGGCTTTGATTGGAAACAGTACATCAGCGATTGCCTTGCAAGACCAACATCCGAATAAAAACAGATTGCGTTTGATTTTAGGCTTAGAAGCCAAAAATCCTGCGATTATTTTACCTGATGCCGATTTGGATTTGGCTATTCAAGAATGTATTACAGGTTCGTTGTCCTTTAACGGTCAGCGTTGTACAGCTTTAAAAGTCTTGTATGTTCACGAATCGATAGCACAAGAATTTAATACTCGTTTTGCTGCTAAAGTAGACGCATTGGCTTTTGGAAATCCTTGGGAAAAAGGAGTGATGCTAACACCACTTCCTGAGAAAGAAAAACCGGCCTACATTCAAGAATTGATTGATGATGCTAAAGCCAATGGTGCTCAAATTTTGAATGCAAAAGGAGGAGAGCACAGCGACAACTTCATCTTTCCAGCGGTTTTATATCCTGTGAACAAAAACATGCGTGTTTACCACGAGGAGCAATTTGGCCCTGTGGTGCCAATCATTTCGTTTAAAGACATTCAAGAACCATTGAATGATATGGCGGAGTCGAATTATGGACAACAAGTGAGTTTGTTTGGAAAAGACATAAAAACGATCGCACCACTAATTGATACTTTGGTGAATTTAGTCTGTAGAGTAAACTTGAACAGTTCTTGTCAACGTGGACCAGATGTATTCCCGTTTACAGGTCGTAAAGACTCAGCTGTAGGAACTTTGAGTATTCACGATGCTTTGCGATCGTTTTCTATTCGAACATTCGTTGCCTCTAAGGACAACGACTACAACAATGCCATCTTACAAGAACTATTGAATAGCAAGGAGTCTAACTTTATCAACACAGATTATATTTTATAGTCTGATTTTTCAAATATTTAAAAGCGTCTTATTTGTAAGAATAAGTCGCTTTTTTTATATGTAGTTATTAACAAAAAAATGTTAATAAATCATTTTTTTTTTTAATTTATACGTACTATTTTTTTAATCAATCGTAAAATATTTAAATGTGCCATTGAGATAAAGTAATTTAGTAGAATTATTGTGTTTAGTGACTAAAATCTAGTAATTTATTAATCAGTATAATATTTTTTTTAGTGTTTTAGTTACGAACTCTTTATTGAAATAAATTACTAAATAGTATGAAAAAACCCCACAAGTTTCAGTCTGTTCTTATATCGTTATGTCTATTAGTTAGTACTCTATCTTTTTCTAGCGAGAAGTTCGAATTAAGTAATAGTGATAACATTCATCGTGCTTTTAATCATATAATTTCAAATTCAATTCGATTTACTTTGAAGTCTGAAATTGCAAAAGTTTCAGCTGTACCTAATATTACTGCTCAACCCCAATCACAATCTGTCTGTGCAGGAGATAATGTGACTTTTTCCGTCACAGTAACTGGAACTGGATCGGGAAATTTAGTTTTTTTATGGAAAAAAAATGGTGTAACAATAACTAATGCAGTTGGCAGAATAAGTGGTGCAACTACAGCTTCATTAACATTATCCAATATTTCAATTAGTGATGCAGATAATTATACTTGTGTTATCACTGATGATATTGATTCTACAAACACAATTACATCAGATCCTGCTACATTAATAGTTAAATCACCACCAGTTTTGAGTAGTCCATTAACCGCTACTGTTTGTTCAGGAATAGCAAATACATATATAGGTCAGAGTTCAGATAATAGTTCAGTTTTGAAATGGGTCAGAAGAGCGGCAACAGGAATAAGTCCAGCTCCATTATCTACATTATCTGCCAATGGCAATATAAATGAGGTATTAACTAATACCACTAGTGCACCTATTGATGTTTATTATGATTACACATTAACTTTAAATGGTTGTACTAATACTCAGAGTGTAAAGGTTACAGTTAATCCTAAATCTCAATTAACGAGTTCATTGACACCAGCGGCTGTTTGTTCAGGTTCAACATTTAGTTATACCCCATCAACTAATGTAACAGGAACAACTTTCAGTTGGACACGCGGTGCACAAACGGGTATATCGGAATTATCAAGTAGTGGAACCGGTTCGATATCTGAGGTTCTAAGAAATACAACAGATGCATCAATCGGAGTTATATACAACTATACATTGACGACACTTTCGAATTGTGTTTCAACAGGTACAATTACGGTTGATGTAAAACCAGTTCCATCATCTGCGGTTTCTATCAATGGAGCTAGTACAGTTTGTAGAGGGAGTGAAATTGATTATAGCACTACAGCTATAACAAATGCTACAGGTTATAGATGGACTTTACCGGATGGAAGTATTACAGATACAAATTCAACGACACTTAGTATTAACTATGCTATTATGACAAGTTCAGGGAACTTAAGTGTAGCAGGTTTGAATGAGTGTGGAGTAGGTGTTTCTTCTCCAGCAGTGGCAATTACGGTATTGGCACC
Organism: Flavobacterium ammonificans; assembly: GCF_020886115.1. Classification (NCBI taxonomy): domain Bacteria; kingdom Pseudomonadati; phylum Bacteroidota; class Flavobacteriia; order Flavobacteriales; family Flavobacteriaceae; genus Flavobacterium; species Flavobacterium ammonificans. Next base: position 2,142,279 of record NZ_AP025185.1, on the reverse strand, counting down.
ACCAGTTTTGAGTAGTCCATTAACCGCTACTGTTTGTTCAGGAATAGCAAATACATATATAGGTCAGAGTTCAGATAATAGTTCAGTTTTGAAATGGGTCAGAAGAGCGGCAACAGGAATAAGTCCAGCTCCATTATCCACATTATCTGCCAATGGCAATATAAATGAGGTATTAACTAATACCACTAGTGCACCTATTGATGTTTATTATGATTACACATTAACTTTAAATGGTTGTACTAATACTCAGAGTGTAAAGGTTACAGTTAATCCTAAATCTCAATTAACGAGTTCATTGACACCAGCGGCTGTTTGTTCAGGTTCAACATTTAGTTATACCCCATCAACTAATGTAACAGGAACAACTTTCAGTTGGACACGCGGTGCACAAACGGGTATATCGGAATTATCAAGTAGTGGAACCGGTTCGATATCTGAGGTTCTAAGAAATACAACAGATGCATCAATCGGAGTTATATACAACTATACATTGACGACACTTTCGAATTGTGTTTCAACAGGTACAATTACGGTTGATGTAAAACCAGTTCCATCATCTGCGGTTTCTATCAATGGAGCTAGTACAGTTTGTAGAGGGAGTGAAATTGATTATAGCACTACAGCTATAACAAATGCTACAGGTTATAGATGGACTTTACCGGATGGAAGTATTACAGATACAAATTCAACGACACTTAGTATTAACTATGCTATTATGACAAGTTCAGGGAACTTAAGTGTAGCAGGTTTGAATGAGTGTGGAGTAGGTGTTTCTTCTCCAGCAGTGGCAATTACGGTATTGGCACCACCAGTTTTGAGTAGTCCATTAACCGCTACTGTTTGTTCAGGAATAGCAAATACATATATAGGTCAGAGTTCAGATAATAGTTCAGTTTTGAAATGGGTCAGAAGAGCGGCAACAGGAATAAGTCCAGCTCCATTATCCACATTATCTGCCAATGGCAATATAAATGAGGTATTAACTAATACCACTAGTGCACCTATTGATGTTTATTATGATTACACATTAACTTTAAATGGTTGTACTAATACTCAGAGTGTAAAGGTTACAGTTAATCCTAAATCTCAATTAACGAGTTCATTGACACCAGCGGCTGTTTGTTCAGGTTCAACATTTAGTTATACCCCATCAACTAATGTAACAGGAACAACTTTCAGTTGGACACGCGGTGCACAAACGGGTATATCGGAATTATCAAGTAGTGGAACCGGTTCGATATCTGAGGTTCTAAGAAATACAACAGATGCATCAATCGGAGTTATATACAACTATACATTGACGACACTTTCGAATTGTGTTTCAACAGGTACAATTACGGTTGATGTAAAACCAGTTCCATCATCTGCGGTTTCTATCAATGGAGCTAGTACAGTTTGTAGAGGGAGTGAAATTGATTATAGCACTACAGCTATAACAAATGCTACAGGTTATAGATGGACTTTACCGGATGGAAGTATTACAGATACAAATTCAACGACACTTAGTATTAACTATGCTATTATGACAAGTTCAGGGAACTTAAGTGTAGCAGGTTTGAATGAGTGTGGAGTAGGTGTTTCTTCTCCAGCAGTGGCAATTACGGTATTGGCACCACCAGTTTTGAGTAGTCCATTAACCGCTACTGTTTGTTCAGGAATAGCAAATACATATATAGGTCAGAGTTCAGATAATAGTTCAGTTTTGAAATGGGTCAGAAGAGCGGCAACAGGAATAAGTCCAGCCCCATTATCAACATTATCTGTCAATGGTAATATAAATGAGACATTAACTAATACCACTAGTGCTCCCATTGATGTTTATTATGATTATAGTTTAAGTTTAAATGGTTGTATCAATACTCAGAGTATAAAGGTTACGGTTAATCCTATATCAAAATTATCAAGTACATTGACTCCACCTACTGTTTGTTCGGGAGTTTCTTTTGAATATACACCAAATTTTACTGTATCGGGTACTACCTTTAGTTGGAGTAGATCTGCACAGGCTGGTATATCGGAATTATCAAGTAGTGGAACCGGTTCGATATCTGAGGTATTAACCAATACAACAAATGCATCAGTAGGAGTAGATTATATTTTTAGTTTAACAAGTCCCTCAGGATGTACATTTACAGAAACAGTTCGCGTTAATGTTACACCACTACCATCAGCTCCGATTACTATAACAGGCGACAAAACAGTTTGTATTGGTATTCAAAGGACATATAATATAACTGCTATTCCTAATGCTACTTCTTACCGATGGACATTACCTAACGGTAGTACTACAGATACCAATATCACCTCACTTATAGTAGATTATTCAGTAGTAACTAGTTCGGGTAATTTAAGCGTTGCAGGTGTCAATTCCTGTGGAGTTGGAGTTGCTAAGACAGAAGTTATAACCGTACTTGCTCCACCAGCTTTAAGCAGTTCATTAACTGCTACGGTTTGTTCAGGAAGTCCATTTGCATATACAGCTACAAGTTCTAATAGTAGTTCTACAATGAGTTGGTCTAGAGCGGTTGTACCTGGTATTTCCAATGTATCAGCTACATCAATTACAGGTAATATAAGTGAGACATTGGTCAATACTACTAGTTTGCCAATAGAGGTTGTTTATGTATATACTTTAACATTAAATGGTTGTACCAATACTCAGATAGTAACAGTTACGGTTAATCCGAATGATTTACTTTTAAATATCCCGAGTGCTGTAGAATTATGTTCAGGTGCTACATTTAATTTTACGCCCACTACAAGTATAGATGGATCTATATTCAGTTGGAATAGAGGCACAGTTGTAAGAATAACACCAACTATTAATGAGAGGTTAGATAATAATGGAACTACACCTATAAACGTTGTTTATAATTATAAGTTAACAACAGCAGAGGGTTGTATAAGTCCAAATAGGAGTTTTACGGTAAAAGTAAATCCTTCACCTAAATTAATTAACATTCCAACAACCTCTTTTTGTACAACATCAAACCAATCCGTAACATTTACATATAATCCTACAGCCAATATACCAGGAGTTAATATTTCTTGGACCAGAGCTGCCAAAGATGAAATCCAAGAATCATCAAGTTCAGGAATAAATAGTGAAATTTCAGAAACACTTACAAGTACTTCAACTACTAAAACTGTTTTTGCTGATTATTCCTTTGTTCTTGATGATACTGTTAATGGTTGTGATGCAACAGATAGTTTTTCGGTAAGATTAGAGAAAATACCTGACGGGATACCCGTAATTGAAGGAGATCAAATGGTTTGTGCAGGAAGCAGCAATAATAGATATAAAGCGAGTTTCAGCACAAATACTTCTAGATATGTATGGACATTACCTAATGGTAACGAAATTACAACCTCTTCGGATACTATTAATCTAAATTTTCCAACCACGACCACTTCTTATTTTTTAAAAGTTGAAGGTATAAATACATGTGGGAGAAGCACTATTTCGGATAGTTATCCTATTACGGTAATTCCTCCGCCTACATTAAGTAGTCCCAAAACGGCTAGCATATGTTCAGGTTCTTTATTTGCTTATACACCGAATAGTTCGGATGGAAATGCTAGATATACTTGGAGTAGGCCTGCGATTGATGGTATTTCAAATCCACAATCAACAGATATTACTGGAAATATCGAAGAAGTATTAGTGAATACAACTAATTTACCGATTGATGTACTTTATAGGTTTACAATATTTACAACAGGAGGTTGTAAAAATATCCAAGATTTGATTGTTACAGTTAAACCAACGCCTAACTTAATCGAGCCTACTTTAGATCAAGTTGCTTGTTCAGGAAATGTATATAGTTATATACCAAGTTTTAGTTTGCCAGTAACAACATTTAATTGGACAAGAGTTGCTGTTGTAGGAATTACTCCTTTTACACCTCCAGTAGTAGCTTCAGTGAGTTCATTAACAGAAACCTTAACTAATACTACATCTTCACCAATTGAGGTTGTTTATCAACTTACGGCTACAAGTGGTGGTTGTAGTAAGACATCGGAGTTAAGGGTTTTAGTTCAACCTTCACCATCGGCAGCTGGAACAATTACAGGTCCAACAATAATTTGTTCAGGGTCATTAAATCAAGAGTTTAGAGTTCCTGTAATACCAAATGCAACTACATATGACTGGACGTTGCCAACAGGCGCAGTTATCACAGATGGTTTAAATACAAATGTTATCAAAGTTAATTTTGGTAGCGGAGTTGCATCGGGTAATGTTGTTGTCAAAGGATTAAATTCGTGTGGAGAAGGTATAAGTACTACATTACCAATTACAATAGTTCCATTACCTACATTGAGTAGTCCACAAACGGCTAATATTTGTTCAGGTTCTGAATTTACCTACACCCCAATTAGTTCGGATAGCAGTACAGCTTTTAGATGGAGTAGAGCTACAATGATAGGTATTTCCAATCCAAGTGCTACAGGTACAGGAGTAATAGTTGAGACATTAATCAACACAACTGGTCTTCCGATAAATGTTGTTTATGAGTATGAATTAGAAAATGAACAAGGATGTATATCGACACAACAAGTCACGGTTACAGTTAAACCAACGCCTAACTTAATCGAGCCTACTTTAGATCAAGTTGCTTGTTCAGGAAATGTATATAGTTATATACCAAGTTTTAGTTTGCCAGTAACAACATTTAATTGGACAAGAGTTGCTGTTGTAGGAATTACTCCTTTTACACCTCCAGTAGTAGCTTCAGTGAGTTCATTAACAGAAACCTTAACTAATACTACATCTTCACCAATTGAGGTTGTTTATCAACTTACGGCTACAAGTGGTGGTTGTAGTAAGACATCGGAGTTAAGGGTTTTAGTTCAACCTTCACCATCGGCAGCTGGAACAATTACAGGTCCAACAATAATTTGTTCAGGGTCATTAAATCAAGAGTTTAGAGTTCCTGTAATACCAAATGCAACTACATATGACTGGACGTTGCCAACAGGCGCAGTTATCACAGATGGTTTAAATACAAATGTTATCAAAGTTAATTTTGGTAGCGGAGTTGCATCGGGTAATGTTGTTGTCAAAGGATTAAATTCGTGTGGAGAAGGTATAAGTACTACATTACCAATTACAATAGTTCCATTACCTACATTGAGTAGTCCACAAACGGCTAATATTTGTTCAGGTTCTGAATTTACCTACACCCCAATTAGTTCGGATAGCAGTACAGCTTTTAGATGGAGTAGAGCTACAATGATAGGTATTTCCAATCCAAGTGCTACAGGTACAGGAGTAATAGTTGAGACATTAATCAACACAACTGGTCTTCCGATAAATGTTGTTTATGAGTATGAATTAGAAAATGAACAAGGATGTATATCGACACAACAAGTCACGGTTACAGTTAAACCAACGCCTAACTTAATCGAGCCTACTTTAGATCAAGTTGCTTGTTCAGGAAATGTATATAGTTATATACCAAGTTTTAGTTTGCCAGTAACAACATTTAATTGGACAAGAGTTGCTGTTGTAGGAATTACTCCTTTTACACCTCCAGTAGTAGCTTCAGTGAGTTCATTAACAGAAACCTTAACTAATACTACATCTTCACCAATTGAGGTTGTTTATCAACTTACGGCTACAAGTGGTGGTTGTAGTAAGACATCGGAGTTAAGGGTTTTAGTTCAACCTTCACCATCGGCAGCTGGAACAATTACAGGTCCAACAATAATTTGTTCAGGGTCATTAAATCAAGAGTTTAGAGTTCCTGTAATACCAAATGCAACTACATATGACTGGACGTTGCCAACAGGCGCAGTTATCACAGATGGTTTAAATACAAATGTTATCAAAGTTAATTTTGGTAGCGGAGTTGCATCGGGTAATGTTGTTGTCAAAGGATTAAATTCGTGTGGAGAAGGTATAGCATTTTCATTACCTGTTACTATCTATCAAAACGCAATGGTTAGTTTAGTTTCAGGAAATCCAAACACAACATTGTGCATGGGGTCTTCATTTGTTACCCCTATTAAATATGCTATATCACCTTCAACAGAAGAGTTGAAATTGACTGGTAAATTGCCTGCGGGTGTTGATTTTACATCATCAACAGGAATAATCACAGGTACTCCAACTGAGAGTGGTTCTTTTCCATTTACAATCACATCTACTTCAAACTGTAGTAATAGTTTGTCAGGAATTATTGTAGTGAATCCATTACAATCGATTGCTAAATTGTCTGGAACAGTTAATCAAATCGCTTGTATCAACACCGAGATAGATCCAATCGTTTATTCAATTGCTAAAGGAACAACAGGTGTGTTAATAAATCCAGTATTGCCTTTAGGAATAGTAGCAACTGTAGATGAAGTTAATGGATTAGTTTCAATTTCTGGAACACCAACTGTAGCAACAAGTTTAGCACAAAACTATGTGATAACGACACAAGGTAGTTGTGGTTCACCTGCTAGTACAACTATCAGTTTTGATATAAAACCGGCAGTGATATTGGATTTTATAAGTCCAACAGCAACATTAAATCAAGCAGTTTGTTTAAATGGTCCAATTATACCTATTCGATTCAGTGTCGGTGGTGGCGCCACTGGAATTATTACACCTGTTTTACCAGCTGGTTTAACTATTTCTCAAGATCCACTAACTTTGGTTTACACCATACAAGGTAATCCAACCGCCAATGGTACATTTACAATCCCAATAACAACAACAGGATGTACCAAAACGGAGATAATTACAATTTCAAACGTTAATACTGCCGTATCAATTGATTTATTGTCAGCCTCTGGAACAGATCAACAAACTTTATGTCAGACTAATTTTAATTCTCCAATAGTACCAATTCAGTATACTATTGTTGGTGCAACTTCAGTACAAGTTTTGGGTTTGCCTTCAGGAGTCAATTTTGTATATGATTCAGCTATAAGTAAGCTAGTTATTAGTGGTACTCCAATACAAACAGGAATATTTAATTATACAATTACTTCCTTGCCATGTAGTATTATAAAAACTGGAGTTCTTAAAGTTTCAATTCCAATGTTTATTTCAAGCGAGTCTGTTAAAAATGTTAGTTGTAGTAAAGTTAATGATGGAGAAATTGCAGTTACGATTATTGGAGGTGTGCCTTTGTCGGGCTCATATTCGGTTCAATGGACTGGACCTAATAATTTTCAACAAAATAGATTGAATATAACTGGACTTCAAGCAGGGGAATATACTTTAACAGGAAGAGATGCAATAGGTTGCTTAATCCCCTCAAAAAAATACACAATATTACCTGCATCGCCAATAAATATCTCACTTGTTTCTACTACAAATATTAGTTGTAACGGTTCTTTAGGTTGTGCAAACCTAAATTATACGGGTGGAACGGGTATTTATACTAATTTCGTTTTACAGTTTTTAGACCCTTCATTACAAATGTGGACATCAGTACCGAATCCTTCAAATAATTATTTCAACGTTTGTAATCTTAAAGCAGGTTTGTATAGGATTGCAGTTACAGATAGTAATTCTTGTACCACAGAACCTTTTCAATTCACCATTTATGATTATGGATCACTGAAAATTGATTCTGTAAATTTAGATAATAAACTATGCTCTACCTCTGGTGGTAAGGTAAGAGTTTCACTTTCTACTTTGGATCCAAATCTTACATTTTTTTATAATAATGTAGTAGTTCCTTTTACAAAAATTGGAAATAAACTTTATGAATTATCTATTAGTAATCCTACTTCTCCTACAGGTAATATTAAAGTTACAAATAATGAAAACTGTTGGGATACAATTACATTAAATACAACTGTAATTAATCCTAGCTTAAGTTTTACTTCATTGAATTTAACTACTTATGGAAATGTTTCTGTTAATGAAAGCATTAAGTTTACTAATGGTTTAACAGCCACTACTATTCCTCCAGAGTACGATTACTTAGTTTGGGATTTTGGAGACAATAGTCCGTTGAAGGTGTTTTATAACCCTGAGGATATTAACCCAAATAGTGATGGAGAGAGTTTGACGACTGTATTTCATTCTTATGCAAAGGATGGACTGTACACTGTAACATTGATAGCCTATAATCAATTTGGTTGTTCTAAATCAATAACAGAAGTAATTACCGTGGGGCAAGGTGCTAGTATAATGGCTCCAACTGCCTTCTCACCAAACAATGATGGAATTAACGATTTGTTTAGACCTTCATTGTTAGGATTAAAAGAAGTGAATGTAAATATTTATGATCATTGGGGTAATCTAATTTATGAGATTACTTCCGATACCGCTTCACTTCCAACCGATTGGGGTTGGAATGGTCTCGAGAATGGCAAGTCGGAACCTGTTAATGGAACCTATCGTTATTACATCATGGCTAAAACTATCAATGATTTAATTATTGAAAAAGAGGGTCAGTTTATTTTAATTAAATAATTATAGATGAAAACTAAATTTTTATATATCTGTTTTGTTTTAACTTGTTGTCAGTCGATTTTTGCTCAAGACTTTTTGGTGAAAAACCAAAATAAAGTAATGGGTATGATTAATCCGAGTTTTTATGGTTTTGGAGAATCTTCAAAGGCAGGAGTTGTTTATGGAACCGAGGGTTATAATGATGGCAATAAAATTGAGTCTCGTTTTGGCTTTGCCAATCATTATTTTGATAGGAGTGATTTTTCTTTAGCCTTGGATGTACAATCTACAAAAATAACGCAGCTAGGTTTTTCAACAGCTCAAGCAAATTTGCACTATATTTATAAAACACAATTATCGTATGATTGGACATTTAATCCTTCTGTGTCTGTGGGTTATGGTAATAGCAGATTGGATTTTTCTTCACTCGTGTTTGAAGATCAAATTAATGTTTTGACTGGTTTCATAGCTGGGGTTTCTAGAGATCCGGTAACTATTGATAATAGAATTAATTATATGGATATTGGAGCAGGAGCTACCGTTCATAATAATCGTAACTTATTCTTTGGATTAAATCTAAAGCATATCAATAGACCTGAAACTTCATTTAATAGTGAATCCAGTAACAAGAGAGAATTATCTATGTCATTTCAATCAGGATTTGAAAAAGATATCAATCCATACGGGCAAAGTTTATTTTTACCTGAGAATTCCTATTTGTATTTGTTTAATTCGATAACAAAACAAGGGGATAGATTGCGAATGGATTTGTATCAAGAATTAATTTTAGGTAATATTTCGGTGGGAATAAATCAGCACTTGAATAAGTTCGAATCTTTTTCGATTGGACAATTAGGAACTTCTTTGAGTATCTTTATTGAAGAAATTGAGATTGGGGCTAATTACTCCTTTGATATTGGAACTAAAAAAATAGGAGGGACTACCTATAATACTTTCGAACTGTACGTAACTTTTGATTTTAATCCATTCAAGAAAAATAGAAGAGGTAACAATAGCCGTTTCTACGATATGCAATAAATTTATTCAAGTTGATTGTATTAAAAAAGGCTACCAACAGGTAGCCTTTTTTAATTGTATTAATACAAATCTGGAAATTGATTTGGTTTAACTTCTCCCATCATAGCGTAAACTTTTTCAAATATATCTTCAACTGAAGGCTTTGAGAAATAATCTCCATCGGTGCCATAAGCTGGACGATGAGCTTTAGAGGTTAAAGTTTGCGGTTTGCTGTCTAAATATTCATACGCATTTTGTTCTTCTAGTATTTGTTGTAATATATAAGCTGAAGCGCCGCCCGGAACATCTTCATCAATTACAAGTAAGCGATTTGTTTTTGCCAAACTTTTGACAATGTCTTTATTAATGTCAAAAGGAAGTAGCGATTGGATATCAATCACTTCACACTCAATTCCGAATTCACTCAACTCATTTGCAGCTTGTTCCACTAAACGTAAAGTAGAACCGTAAGAAACTAAAGTAATGTCTTTTCCTTCTCTTAGTGTTTCTACAATTCCAATTGGTGTTTTGAATTCTCCATAATTTAGAGGTGCTTTTTCTTTTAAACGGTACCCATTCAAACATTCGATAACTAAAGCAGGTTCATCTGCTTCAAATAAAGTATTGTAAAAACCAGCAGCTTGCGTCATATTTCTTGGAACCAAAACATGTATTCCTCTCAAAGCATTAATGATCATTCCCATTGGCGATCCAGAATGCCAAATTCCTTCTAAACGATGTCCTCGGGTACGAATAATTAATGGAGCTTTTTGTTTTCCACTAGTTCGGTATTGTAAAGTAGCCAAATCGTCACTTAAAATTTGCAAGCCATAAAGTAAATAATCTAAATATTGGATTTCAGCAATAGGACGAAGTCCTCTTAAAGCCAAACCAATACCTTGTCCAATAATAGTAGCTTCTCTAATTCCTGCATCCGATACTCGAAGCTCACCATATTTTTCTTGCATTCCTTCTAAACCTTGATTCACATCGCCAATATTTCCCGCATCTTCCCCAAAAACAAGCGCTTCAGGGTATTTGGTAAATAAGGCGTCGAAATTATCTCTTAAGATAACTCTGCCATCGGTATCTAAATCACTTTTTTCAGAATAGCGAGGCGCACTACTTGGTATGTTTAATACGTTAGAATTCGATTCAGAAAATAAATTACTGCTAAATTTCTTTTGAGTTTTGTTAAGGTAGTTGGTAATCCATTCTGAAATTTCTTGTTTTCCACTTTCATTAACAACCAAACGAAGAATTTTTCTAGCAGTACCTAATATTTCTTTTTTTAATGGATCTTTAATTCCTCTAAGCGAATTTAAAAGTTGGTTGATTTTTACTTTATTGGAACTGTTAAACGTAACTTTTTCTACTAAATCTATAAATTCTTTTTGTTCATTAATAATTGGGCCAATAAAATTTTTCCAAGCCTCTTTTTTGCCTTCCAAAACTTGTTTTTTAGCCTCTATTTCAATCACATCTAATTCTTCTGGTGAAGCAATATTAATAGCAATCATCCAAAGTCTCATTTGTCTAATGCAATCAAACTCTCTTTCCCAGGCTAATCTTTCAGTGCTTTTATATCTTTCATGTGATCCTGAACTAGAATGTCCTTGAGGCTGCGTCAACTGAGAAACATGAACTAAAACAGGTACATGTTCTTCACGGGCAATTTTTGCTGCTTTTTCATAAGTAGCAATTAAATCAGCATAATCCCATCCTTTGACATTGAATATTTCATATCCTTTATTCTCATTATCTCTCTGATATCCTTTCAAGATTTCAGAAATATTCTCTTTAGTAGTTTGGTATTTTGCATGAACAGAAATCCCATATTCATCATCCCAAACACTCATAATCATAGGAACTTGTAAAACTCCTGCAGCATTAATTGTTTCAAAGAAAATACCTTCTGAAGTGCTTGCGTTTCCTATAGTACCCCATGCCACTTCGTTACCTTCATTAGAAAAATTAGAGGCAATTTTAATTCCTGGGACTTGTTTGTAAATTTTTGACGCATAGGCCAATCCAAGTAGTCTTGGCATTTGAGCAGCAGTCGGAGAAATATCTGAACTGGAATTTTTTTGTTTTGTTAGGTCTTTCCATGAACCATCTGAATTCAAACTGTGGGTCATAAAATGTCCTCCCATTTGTCTTCCTGCTGACATTGGATCAGAATCAATATCCGTATGTCCGTAAAGGCCAGCAAAAAACTCTTGAATGGTTAACTTACCAATAGCCATCATGAAAGTTTGATCTCGATAATAACCGGATCTAAAATCACCATCTTTGAAAAATTTAGCCATAGCAAGTTGAGGCACTTCTTTTCCATCTCCGAAAATACCAAACTTAGCTTTACCAGTTAGTACTTCTTTACGTCCTAAAAGGCTGCATTCTCTACTAACAACTGCTAATTTGTAATCACTTAAAACCTCAGTTTTAAAGTCTTCAAAAGTTAACGTGGTTTTTGTTTCTTCTTTTACCATGATTTAATGAGCTAACATATTCTACAAATTTAAGTAAAAACTAACTATTTTCAACACAGCAATTGGATTAAAATTTTATTTTCAATAATTTTTAGGTAAAAAAAGCAATTTTTGTTGAATAATTATCTTTAAAATGACTATTTGTTAAATAATTATGTAATTTAAAACCATTTCCTGTTAAATAAATTAATTAGGGTAGCTGGAGATAATGTTAAAACAAAACGTATTTTTTCATTGTAACTGTTTTGAAGTGGTTCGAAACCATTACTAGAGTACAATGGGAAATACACTTCAAAATAGTCTGTTACTAAATTCAATCGCAATCCACTATCATATAAAAACTGACCTTTTGAATGTCTATTTTTTAGATAACCGATATCTCCATATAGTTCTATCCAATTCCAAATATTAAAGCTGCCATTTATGGTAGATATCCATTGATTTGAAAAAGATTGATTTAATTTTGATTTAAAACCTCCTTCACTTTGAATGTATTGTTGACTAAAAAAACCACTACTTTCTGACCTTCCATAAAAGCCATAATCAAATAAGTAATCCGTAGGTCTATCCAATCCAAAACTAAAAAAATCGGAATTAGTTGTATTGAATAAGAATACTCCAGTATAAAAACGAATGTTAATTTGCCTATTATTTTCAAATAACTTTCTATACTCAATTTCACTAGCAATCTTGCCAAAGTTTCTGGCGAACTGAACATCAGTTAAACTGCTAAAATGATGAGTTACTTCTGTTTTTGAATTGGAATATCTAAAATTGAAAATGGAATAGTTTTCGGTTAAATCGGAACTATTTATTTCACTTTGTTCTCTATTGACCATCACCTGACGAGCCATAAAGCTTTGCTTTCTATTATCCCTCAAATCGGCTTCTCTAATTCTAAATTCAACTGATGGAGTTATTTTTGAGTACGAGGCATTAGGAGCATAATGAAAATACGATCCAGATAATGCATAGCGAATAGTATATAAACTACTATTCCTGTAATTTTCATTCATGATTAAAGCGCCACTACCTATTAAATTATTTGTTTTTGAAGAAAAAGCAGGATTTATATCAAAGGTTATTGGCTTGTCTAAAATGGTTTTATTGTGTAATCTAATTCCTGGTGAAACGCCATCATAAAGGTTATAGGTTACTGTAGGAATGTAGAGTATCTGATTAAAGTAGGGATCTTCTAAATCCTTCATAAAAACGAATTTTATTGGTCGATTATTTGGAAAAAAGCCCTCTAATTTTTTCCAATTATTACGTAAATTAATTTCAGGAACTTCATTATTATAGTTGAGTATAATTCGGTCAGCTTGATTTCTTTTAATTGTAAAAGTGCTATCACATTCTTTCAAATCAAGCCAATCTTTGAAAACAATTTCTTTTTTCTTCACTCCATAAATTGGAATAGGAATGGGTAAATCTGTTTTATTTTTGATAGAAAAAGTAATACTATCTTTTGTTTTGGAAACTTTAGCAAACTTGTAGTCAATTAATTCTCTTGAGTGTACAATCGTACTAAAAAACCAGTTAATATTTTTGGTAGCATTCGATTTTAAAATACTTTCAAAATCTTTGCTTGAAGTTTGTTGCGACTTGTTTAGAGTATAAAATTCTTGAATACTTTTCTTAACAATTCCGTTTTGCAAGTATTTGTCTAAGAAGTTGATACTTAAACCAGCTCTGTATTTACTAGCAATTTGTTCGTTAAACTTTATCAATTCAGTCTTTGAACTACTTAACGATTGATCTAAATTCTTTCTAGCCATTAACATATAAAAATAGCTGTACTGTTGGTTGAATTTTAGTGTTGCTAGATTGTAATTTTTCAATAATTTAAATTGAGATGCCTTTCCCAACATAGTCGTAGTTGGATGAAACTGTTCAATATATTTGATCATCAAATCCATTTGGATGGCATCATAAATCCAATTGTCTTTTCTAGGATCTAAACGCAAACTGGTTTTTAAATAGGTCTCAACATAGGTTTTTAGAAATTTTATTTCAAACAAAAAATCATCCTCAAAGGGATTTAAAAATTGAGGCAATTGATTCAGTCCATAAAAAGGATTTCGGTCATAATTGGTTTGAGTTACCAATATTTTTGGATGAGGATATGCTCCTATAATTTCATCAACAAAATGAGCAATTCTATTTATAATTAATATTTTTTGAATAGCATCTAATTTAGCAGAATTGATATCTGTAATCACTTCATTTTTATCGTTTTGATAGCTTATGAAATTGGATTTTGATTCAATAAATAAATTAAAATCAGTTCTACTTTTTCCTTCTAAATGATAATTAATTTGTGCTTTATCTTCGATTTGATTAGTTACAACTAGGTCAGTGGTTAAAACAGCTTCTTTAGGTATTTTGAATTGAATAAAGAAATCTACTGTTCCATTAGCGCTATCGTCTAAGTTGCAATTACTGTATTTAACAAACGCGCTGTTTTCATATCGAGCAGGGGTTACATACCAATTTTTGAGATTCAAATTTCCATTAGAAGCATATCCATATTTGGTAAACTGATTACTCGGAATTTTAGAGAAATAGGTAAGGTAAAGTGTTACGGATTGATTTGGCATTAATTTATCCCGTAAATCGACAGTAATTAAATCTGGGTTTTCTGTACTTCTATTCCAAGAAAGAAATAATTTCTCGAAATTTAAAATCGTTAAATTAGAAGTTCCTCCACGTTCAGAATCCTTTGCCAAATGGAATCCTCTATAAAATTCATCAGAGAATCGTTGCGCTAAGGGAGTGTTTTTATCAGAATAAGCGTGATTCCAATCGTTTAAAACAATCGAACTTAATGTATCATTGGATTGATTAGTAAAAGTGATTTCTTGTTGAATTCGCAGTGTGTGCGTTGCAGGAACTAGTTCAACAATTATTTTAGATTGATGTTGCGCTAGAGTTCCAATAGAACTAAATACTATTAAATAATAAAGAACTATTTTGTACAATGATTTCAAAACAAAAAGATTTACCTACAAGATACGTTATATTGTCTAACAAAATCAATAAAATGGGAACCTAATTTTAAAAATTAGGACTTAAATCATATTTTTTATAAAAAGAGTCTAAAACAGCAAGAACTTCGTCTTCCGTATCAACAATCTTGATTAAATTTAAATCGGAATCACTTACAGTTTTTTCTTGTTCTATTAATGTAGTTGTTATCCAATCCACCAATCCAGACCAAAATGATTTACCAACAAGAATTATTGGGAAACGACCTATTTTTTTAGTTTGTATTAATGTAATTGCTTCAAAAAGTTCGTCTAATGTTCCGAACCCCCCTGGCATTACTACAAATCCTTGGGAATATTTTACAAACATTACTTTTCGAACAAAGAAATAATCAAAGTTCAAATTTTTATCTCTGTCAATATAAGGATTGTGGTGCTGTTCAAATGGTAATTCAATATTCAATCCTACAGAAGTTCCACCACCTAAATGAGCTCCTTTATTTCCAGCTTCCATAATTCCAGGACCACCACCAGTAATTACTCCATAACCGGCTTTACTGATTTTATAAGCAATTTTTTCAGCTAATAAATAATAGTGATCTTCAGGTTTAATCCTAGCTGAACCAAAAATACTCACACAAGGCCCGATTCGTCCCATAGATTCATAACCATTAACAAATTCAGACATGATTTTAAAAATACCCCAACTATCATTGGTTCGTATTTCATTCCATGTTTTTTGTTTCAATTTATCTTGGATTACCTTTTCCTCGTCGTTTTCAAAATCTTGTAATTTCATATTTCGTACTATTTATTTCTTTTACTGAATACTTTTTTCCACTTCTGGATTTACAATACTAAACTAATTCTTTTTTCAAAAATTGCGCAGTGTAACTTTTTTTATTTTTAATTATTTCTTCGGGAGTTCCTTTTGCAACTAGTTGTCCACCACCTTTTCCACCTTCTGGGCCAATATCAATAATGTAATCGGCTAGTTTAATCACATCCATATTGTGTTCAATAATTAAAATGGTATTGCCTTTGTCTACCAATTTATTAATTACGCCCATCAAAACCCGAATGTCTTCAAAATGCAATCCAGTAGTAGGCTCGTCTAAAATATAGAAAGTATTTCCTGTGTCTTTTTTCGACAATTCGCCAGCTAGTTTGATACGTTGTGCTTCGCCTCCCGAGAGTGTTGTGCTTTGTTGTCCTAAAGTGATATAACCCAATCCTACTTCCTGAATGGTTTTTACTTTTCGGTAAATTTTCGGAATGTTTTCAAAGAAAGGAACAGCTTCATCCACTGTCATATTCAATACATCCGAAATGGACTTTCCTTTATATCGAATCTCCAAAGTTTCTCTGTTAAAACGTTTTCCTTGACAAGTTTCGCATTCTACATAAACATCGGGTAAAAAGTTCATTTCAATAGTTCGTACCCCCGAACCTTCACAAGTTTCACAACGACCGCCATTTACGTTAAAACTAAAACGACCAGCTTTATAACCGCGAATCATACTTTCAGAAGTCATCGTAAATAAATTTCGAATCTCAGAAAATACTTCAGTATATGTAGCTGGATTCGACCTTGGCGTACGCCCAATTGGACTTTGATCAATATCAATAACCTTGTCAATGTTTTCTAAACCTTCAATTTTTGTGTAAGGTTGTGGTTTTTTAACTCCGTTGAAATAGTAGGCGTTTAAAATAGGGTAGAGGGTCTCGTTAATCAAAGTAGATTTTCCACTACCTGAAACTCCCGTCACGCAAATTAGTTGTCCTAAAGGCAATTCGATGGAAACATTTTTTAAATTGTTTCCTGTGGCGCCTGTTAGTTTTAAGAATTTACCATTGCCTTCGCGACGCTTTTTAGGAACTTCGATTTTCATATCGCCATTCATAAATTGAGCGGTAATCGTATTGCTTTTTAAAATCTCAGCAGGCGTTCCTTGACTGATGATTTCACCACCATATTTTCCAGCTCTTGGACCAATATCAATCACATAATCGGCACGTTCAATCATGTCTTTATCGTGTTCTACCACTATGACTGAATTGCCAATATCTCGTAATTGTTCCAAAGAATGAATCAATTTCTCGTTGTCTCTTTGGTGTAAACCAATACTTGGTTCGTCCAAAATATACAACACGCCAACTAACTGTGAACCAATTTGAGTAGCTAGTCGAATGCGTTGTGCTTCACCACCCGAAAGGGATTTTGAACTTCGGCTTAATGCCAAATAATTCAATCCCACATTCATTAAGAAATCCAATCGGTCTTTGATTTCTTTGATGACTTCAGAAGCAATCTTTTTTTGTTTGTCAGTTAACTGACTTTCTAATTCTTGGAACCATTTGGTCAAATCTGAAATATCTAAATCGCTTAATTCGGCAATATTTTTATCGTTTACTTTAAAAAACAATGCTTCTTTTTTCAATCGTGAACCCTCACATTCAGGACATTTTACTTCGTCCATAAATTCTTTAGCCCAGCGTTTAATTGTAGCCGAACCACTTTCGTCGTGTTGGTTTTTGATAAAATGAGCAATACCCTCAAAGTCTATTTTGTATTCTCTGGTTACACCTAAATCTTTTGAATTGATGGTAAATTTTTCTTTTCCGCCGTTCAAAATCATTTCCATGGCTTCTTCCGAAATGGTTTCTACCGCATCGGTTAACTTGAAACCATATTTCTCACCTATAATTTCCAATTGCTTAAAAATCCAAGATGATTTGTATTCTCCCAAAGGAGCAAATCCTCCGTTTTTAATGGATAATTTAGGATTCGGAATAATTTTTTTACGATTGATTTCATTCACTGTTCCCAATCCGTTACAATTCGCACAAGCGCCTTTTGGTGAATTGAAAGAAAATAAATTAGGTTCTGGATTTTGATACGAAATCCCGGTAGTTGGACACATTAAATTCCTACTAAAATAGCGTACTTCGTTGGAATCTTGATCTAAAACCATTAATACATTTTCACCATGATGCATCGCCGTGTTAATGCTTTCTGACAATCTTTTCTGATTGTCTTCGCTGTTGTCGACTAGGAGTCTATCGACTACAATTTCAATGTCATGGGTTTTATAACGATCTAATTTCATGCCACTAACCAAATCTTGAATTTCACCATTCACACGCACTTTTAAAAAACCTTGCTTGGTGATTTGTTGGAAAAGCTCAGCATAATGTCCTTTTCTAGCTCGGATAATTGGTGCTAAAATATTGATTCGTTTACCTGTAAAATCTTGAATTATCAACTCTTTGATTTGCTCATCAGAGTACGAAACCATTTTTTCTCCCGTATTGTAACTATAGGCATCAGCACCACGGGCATACAACAAACGTAAAAAATCATAGATTTCAGTAATTGTCCCCACAGTTGAGCGAGGACTTTTACTAGTTGTTTTTTGCTCAATGGCAATTACGGGTGAAAGTCCATCAATTTTATCTACATCTGGACGTTCTAATCCGCCTAAAAACTGTCGTGCATAGGCCGAGAAGGTTTCGACATAACGACGTTGACCTTCGGCATAAATGGTATCAAAAGCCAAGGATGATTTTCCAGAACCCGAAAGCCCAGTGATCACCACTAATTGTTCACGCGGAATTGAAATATCGATGTTTTTTAGGTTGTGAACGCGCGCGCCTTGAACGTCAATTGTATTCTCAGTTTCTACCATAATTTTTGCAAAAAAACAAAGTTACCATTTTGATTGATTCTTTTGGTACAACAGTATAGAAGTTTATGTTAAAATGAAGCATAAAAAAACGCTAATTTATCTTAGCGTTTACGTTTTCTATTACTAATGTAATCTTCAACGGCTTCTCTTGTTGTGAGCCAATTCCGACCTTCTTTGTACGCATCAATCTTACCTGTTCTAGCTAATAAGCTGATATATTCTTGACCATAAGGCATGTTAGGTTCTTGAACCAAATTAGAAATTTCAACGTATTCAGTGTCATTATCAGGTAATGCATTGATGTAAATGTTCAAAGTACGCTCTAAAGATTGACACATCAACAACGTTAATTTTTGATAATTACCATTATTGGCCTGGTTGAGTGCTTCGTAATATTTCTTACGATCATTTTTTAAAATGATTGCAGGCGGAAAACCACAACGCATTAATAATAAATTCATTGACAAACGAACGGTTCTTCCATTGCCATCAAAAAAAGGATGAATCCAAACTAATTTATGATGAAAAAAAGTTGCTAATTCAATAGCATTCAAATTCAAAGGATTGGTATTTATAAAATCAATCAATTCATCTAATAAATCAGGAACTTTATTGGCATTTGGTGGAGTAAAATTAGCTCCTGTAATGCGAACCCCTCCATTGCGAATACGACCTGCAAAATCCTCCTCAATAGACCGAAGTACTAAACCGTGTAAAGATAAAATATCGATACTTCGTAGTGTATATTCTTCATTAATGATAGAATACAAATAATCAATGGCTTTGTCGTGATTATGGGTTTCAAAATGCTCTCTCAGTGATTTGCCTTTTACAGTAATTCCTTCTTGCAAAACCATTTGAGTCTCACGCAAGCTCATAGTATTTCCTTCTATACTATTCGAATTGTAAGTCCATTCTATGGAAAGACTTTCTCTAATTTTATTTAATGCAATTGCTGGCAGCGGTCTGCTTGATTGCAAATGCTGTTT
Source organism: Flavobacterium ammonificans (assembly GCF_020886115.1). NCBI lineage: Bacteria > Pseudomonadati > Bacteroidota > Flavobacteriia > Flavobacteriales > Flavobacteriaceae > Flavobacterium > Flavobacterium ammonificans. The sequence continues at coordinate 2,122,710 of NZ_AP025185.1, read as the reverse complement.
TTTGTGATACAATCTTTCAAAAGTAGATTGTAGTTCTTCTCTGTATGATAAATCAATATTCCACATAACACCACAAAGATACAATAATATCGGTTGAATTAAAAAATAATACTATCCGATATTAAAATTATTCTATCGTCATTGATTTAAGTTTGGTACGATAAGCTTCTAATGCAAGTGATTTGGAGATAAAACCGTAGTATTTATCGTTTTTAAGTACGGGTAAAAAGGCTACTTTGGTTTGTTCAAATTTATCCATTACCATTTCCATACTGTCATCAAGCGTGATGATCTGTTTTGGAGCGGTCATAATTTCTTTAATTTGCGTGTACTTTACCCGGTAGCTATTGAAGATAATTTCCTTGATATCATTGAAATAGACTACGCCAACCAATTCGTTTTCTATGTTGACCACTGCGAAAACAACTTGAGTAGAATTGGAAATTAAGTCTACTAATTTATCTAAATTTTCTTCTGGAGAAACAGTCAAATAATCCGTTTGTATAACTGAGTTCATATCTAAAGTAGATAATACATTGGCATCTTTATTACTAGTAAATGCATGACCTTTCTTGGCTAAATTCTTCACATCCATTGAATGTTTTTCGAAACGTTTTGAAATAGCAAAACTAATCGATGAAACAATCATCAAAGGAATCATCAAGTTATATCCTCCAGTAATTTCTGCAATTAAGAAAATAGCAGTTAATGGTGCGTGAAATAAACCACTTAATATTCCTGCCATTCCTACTAAAGTAAAGTTGCTTATCGGTAATTTGGCAAGACCAATAAGATTAATCAATTTCGAAAAGAAAAAACCTACATAGGAACCTAAGAATAAAGAGGGAGCAAAGTTACCACCATTTCCTCCACTTCCGATAGTTAAACCTGAAGCAAAAGCTTTAAGTAGCATCGTACAGCCAACAAAAAGTAAAAGCGCCCAGCTATTGTTTCTAAATCCGCTAAACAAAGTGTCTTCTAATAATTGTCCAGGATCACTTTCTGATAAAATTCGGATACTTTCGTATCCTTCACCAAAAAGCGTAGGGAATACATAAATTAAAATAGCTAAAAGTGTCGAACCAAAAAGTGCTTTTTTATAAGGTCCTAATTTTAAACGACTGAAAAAATGTTCCACTCGTTGAAAATTTCTAGAATAATAAATAGAAACTAAACCGGTAAAAACTCCTAAGAAAGCGTAAAATGGGATGTTGTGAAAATTAAAATCTTCTTGTTGCTGAAAGGAAAGTAAGATGCTTTCGTCCAAAACAATTACTGAAACTAATGCACCTGTAGCAGCAGCAATCATGATGGGTGTGAAAGCAGCAATACTTACGTCGACCAAAAGGACTTCAATGGCAAAAAGGACTCCTGCAATTGGTGCATTAAACGCAGCAGCGATACCAGCAGCAACTCCGCATCCAATAAGTAAAGTTCTGTCTTTATAATTTAATCTGTATTTCTGTGCAAAATTGGACCCAAAGGCCGCTCCTGTAATTACAATTGGACTTTCCAATCCAGCAGAACCACCCATACCAACGGTTAATGAACTGGTGATAATTTGCGCGTACATTTGTTTTCTAGGAATTAGACTAGCTTTTTTGGCAACAGCATATAAAATTTGAGAGGTGCCTTTTTGAATTGTGCCACTCAAGAACTTTTTGACAACAAAAACGGTCAATAGAATACCAATAATAGGTAAAAAACTATTTAAAAAACCTAATTTTAAAATTCTACTAACATAAGTAGCAAAGGTAAAAACCCCATGAGCAAAAGCTTTTAATAAAATAACTGCCAAAGCTGCTGAAATACCCACCAATACTGCTGATAAAAAAATAAATTGTTTGTCACCCAATTTTGATCTTGACCAAGCAATAGTGCCTTCTATTTTAAGAATAATTTTTTTAAACATGTGATTTTTTTCAGCCCGCTAATTTACAATTAAATATTTTTTAATGCTTCTTTTTTACTCAAAGGCTTTAAGTTGGATTGCAATACAAATTCCCGAACCGCTTCTGGATCGGTTTTGGCATACTCGCGAAGCGCCCAACCAATTGCTTTCCGAATGAAGAACTCATTATAATGACTGTGTTTTAGACATAAAGATTGTAAAAGATGAAAATTAGTTTTTGATTTGTAACCCAGTTGGAACAAGATTACGCTTCGGTTCAACCACATATTTTCTGCATTTGAAAATCGTTGTACAACAGTAGCAATTTCTGTTGGGAATTGTTCTAAATAACTACCAAGAATATATTTAGAAATAGTATCTACACTATCCCACCAAGAATTGGTAATCAATAATTTTTCTATCCAAACTATATCTTCAATTATATAGTTATTTTTTAAGCTTTTAATTATGATTTCAATTCCACAGTACTGCAGTTCTCTTTCTTTTTTTAGAAATAGCTCCCACGCAATTGTTCTTGCATTACTATCAATATCTGCCTGGTGTTTTTTGCAAACGGACTTTAAAATAGCTCTTCTTTCGTCTGTTTTGATTCCATAAAACGGAAATAAATCCTTCATGTACTTGGCCATAGCCAAAGCATTTTCTGCATTGGAACTCGCAGCGAATGTATTTTCTAATTCAGTAATAAAGGTCATAATTGATATTTATAATCCAACCGCTTTGTCATCTCCTCTATAATCGGCACCACCTTCTATTTTTCCATTAGGTAAAACCAAAATAGCATCTACCTTACCAATAATAGGAGTAGTTTTTTCGTTTACTAAATAGGATTTTGATTTTAATGTTTCTAATGTTTTTGTATCAAAGGCTTTAGGTTCAAAAGTAATTAAATCGGGCAACCATTGATGGTGGAAGCGTGGGGCATTGACTGCATCTTGCATCCCTAAACGAAACTCATATACATTTAAAATAGTTTGCAAAACGGATGTAATAATTGTAGAACCTCCTGGCGAACCCACTACCATAAACAATTTTCCATTTTTTTCGACAATTGTTGGTGTCATGGAACTTAACATACGTTTTTGAGGAGCAATGCTATTGGCTTCATTTCCAATTAATCCAAACATATTAGGTTCTCCTGGTTTGGCACTGAAATCATCCATTTCGTTATTCAAGAAAAAACCTAATTCTTCGCAATAGTATTTTGAACCATAACCCGCATTAATGGTTGTAGTTGCCGAGACTGCATTTCCAAAAGAGTCGACAATTGAATAATGTGTAGTTTCTGTACTTTCATTAATTGAAATCGTACCTTCCTTTACAGTAGAGGATAAAGTAGCTTTATTGAAATCAAAATTAGACATTCTGTCTCTAAGATATTGGTCGTCCTTTAATTCTTTTAACGGAATTTTTGTAAAGTCAGGATCACCTAAAAAGAAACTTCTATCGGCATAGGCTCTTCGTTCTGCTTCTACAATAACTTGAATGGCATCAGGCGAATTATGACCCATTGTTGCCAAATCAAAGGGGGCAATCATTTTCATGATTTGTGCCAGGCAAATTCCGCCACTGCTAGGTGGCGCCATGGAAATTATCTTTAAATCTTTGTATCCAAATTCGATTGTCTTTCTCCATTTGGCTTCGTATTGTGCCAAATCTTCTTTGGTAATTATTGCGCCTATTTTTTCAAAATAATGAACTAATTTTTCAGCAGTTTGTCCTTTGTAAAATTCTTCTTTTCCATTTTGTGCAATTCGTTTGAGCGTTTCAGCTAGTGCCGGATATTTGATGGTATCATTTTCTTTGAATACAGTAGCAAATTTGGTATTCTTTCCATTGGCTTTAATAATTGATTCGCGATATTCATTTAAACTTTTTTCTTGTTTTTTAGTAACAATAACTCCTTTCTCTGCTAATTCAATTACCGGTTTCATAATTTCAGACATAGGTAGCGAACCCATTTTTTCATGAACAGCAAATACGCCAGCAATAGTTCCAGGAACTCCAATGGCTAATGGAGAGTCGGTGCTTTTATCAGGGATGACTTTCCCGTCTTTATCCAAGAACATATTTTTAGTGGCAGATAGTGGGGCTTTCTCCCGATAGTCTAAAGAACCTGTTACTCCATTGGCTTTGCGATAAACCATAAAACCACCCCCTCCAATGTTTCCAGCGAAAGGGTAGGCTACAGCCAAAGCCAATTCAGTAGCTACCATAGCATCAAAGGCATTACCGCCTTTCTTGATGATAGCAACCCCAATTTTAGAAGCTTCTTCTCGAGCGGATACAACCATAGCTTTATCGGCAACTAAACCGCTTTGTGCTTTAGTTAAATTGGAAATAAATAGTACTATAAAACAATAAAAAATACGGTAAGTTAACTTCATAATTCGTTGAGTTTATTTTTTGAAAATAGTTGTACTTCTTTATAAAAAAGCGAAAATTCTGCTTCAAATTCATCATAGTGAGCCACTAGTTCTTCGGCGGCAAATCGCATCAAAGATTGATTTTTGGTACGATGATCCATTTGGTTTAAAATACGTTCTATTCCTGAAACGGATTGGTAATTGACTAACCAATTGTATTCCATCATATAGGGCAGTAAATGTTGTGCTTTAGAAGTTAGAATCGAATGATTGTCTAACAACGATTGGTAAAATTTTTCAGAATAAAGTGCTAAACTTTCATTGTGATAATCCGACCAGTTTTTAGCCAAAAAATGATCGTAATACATGTCCACAATTACTCCGGCGTAATGGTGGTATCGTGAGTGCAACTTTTTAGTGCTTTGTCTAAAGACGGGATGCGCATCAGTAAAAGTATCGATAGCCCGATGCAATAAAATTCCTTTTTGAATTTCGCTAGAAAAATTTTCATACTGCTTGCCACGAACCCCATCGGCCATAAAATTGCCGATTTTGATCATTTCGTTTTCACCAGAAAGATGAATGTGCGCAAGGAAATTCATAGTATTTATCAAGTTGTTGCTTTTCAAATATACAAAGTTCAGTTCATTAAAGAATTTCATTTTTAAGAAAAAACTTAGTAATTATATGGTTTAGCTTATCGCGAACTTTTATATTTGTATTTCAAATAAAAATTTAATTCATATATACATGACTTTAATAAAATCAATCTCAGGAATTCGAGGAACAATAGGTGGCAAAGTGGGCGATAATTTGACGCCAGTTGATGCAGTCAAATTTGCTTCGGCATACGGAACTTGGTTAAAAAACTATTCGGGCAAGGAAAAACTATCAGTGGTAATTGGACGTGATGCTAGAATTTCAGGGCCGATGATTCACAATTTAGTTGTAAACACTTTAGTTGGACTAGGAATTGATGTAATTGATTTAGGATTGTCTACTACACCAACAGTAGAAGTAGCCGTGCCTTTAGAAAAAGCTGACGGTGGAATTATCTTAACGGCTTCTCATAATCCAAAGCAATGGAATGCCTTGAAGTTACTAAACGAAAAAGGAGAGTTTTTGAATGGAGTAGAAGGGGAGAAAATTTTAGAAATTGCTGAAGCAGAAGCTTTTGATTTTTCAGATGTGGATTCGTTAGGAACTATTGTAGAAAATGATGCCTATATGGACATTCATATTGATGAAGTGTTGAATTTGCCTTTAGTGGACGTCGCTGCTGTAAAAGCGGCTCAATTCAAAGTAGTAGTTGATGGTGTGAATTCGTCTGGCGGAATTATTATTCCAAAATTATTAGAATTAATGGGCGTGGAAGTAGTAAAATTATACTGCGAACCTAACGGACATTTTCCTCACAATCCTGAACCACTGAAAGAACATTTGACGGATATTTCAGAATTGGTAGTCAAAGAAAAAGCCCATCTTGGAATTGTTGTAGATCCAGATGTAGATCGTTTGGCTTTCATTTCTGAAGATGGCGAAATGTTTGGGGAAGAATATACTCTTGTAGCTTGTGCCGATTATGTGTTGAGTAAAACTCCTGGAAATACGGTTTCTAATATGTCTTCGTCTCGTGCATTACGTGATGTGACCAATGCACATAATGGAAGTTACGAAGCTAGTGCTGTGGGTGAAGTGAATGTGGTTGAGTTAATGAAGAAGAACAATGCCATTATTGGTGGTGAAGGAAACGGCGGAATTATTTATCCTGAATTGCACTATGGTCGTGATAGCTTGGTGGGAGTAGCTTTGTTTTTAACTCATTTGGCCAACAAAAAAATGACGGTTTCTGCTTTACGCGCTTCATATCCAGAATATTATATGAGCAAAAATAAAATCGAATTGACTCCTCAAATTGATGTGGATGCGATTTTGGTAGCGATGACTGAGAAATACAAAAACGAAGATATAACGACGATTGATGGCGTAAAAATTGATTTTGCATCAGAATGGGTGCATTTAAGAAAATCAAATACAGAACCGATTATTAGAATCTATACTGAGGCTCCTTCACAAAAAGAAGCAGATGTATTAGCATTGCGCATTATCGATGAAATAAAAGCAATTGCAGGAATCTAATTGCAATCTGATTTAAAATTAAAATCCCCTTTCTGAAAAGAAAGGGGATTTTTTTTATGATTTACGATGTTTCCATCTTTTGTGTGTCCAAAAATAATACTCAGGTGCTTCTATAATTTGTTTTTCAACTTCATTCAAGTAAGTATCAGTAATTTCATAATTAGGAATGGATTTTGAAGCAGTCGATATCGGAACAAAAGTGGCTTCATAGTAGCCTCGTTTTACCTTTCTTACTTGGGCGAAAAGTACGTCCAAATCGTATTTTTTTGCTAGCATCTCAGCCCCAGTGTGAACTGGAACTTCTATCCCCATGAATTTTTGCCAGTGATATGTTTTATGAACTTGCGGCGATTGATCACTTGCTAATCCATACAAACTAACGATTCCTTTTGTTTCATTTTCTTGGATTAAGCTTATCGTTTTACTTGTAGTTACCAATTCAGATTTGAATTTGGAACGAATGGCTCTTACTTTAGCATCAAAGTATTTATTACTTAATTTTTTATAAACACCATAACATTTAAAGCTTGTACTTTCATTGATTGATAAAAGCCATTCCCAACTAGCATAATGCGATGCAAGCAGAATTACACTTTTATTCTTTTGTTCGTATTCCTTAAGTAATTCAATATTGGTAATCACAAAGCGTTTTTTCATTTCCTCCGATGAGATAGAAATAGTTTTTATCATTTCTAGAAAAACATCACACATGTGTTGGTAGAATTTTTTTTCTATTGCCAAACGTTCCTTATCGGATAAATGAGGAAGTGCAATTGATAGATTATGACGCACTATTTTTTTTCGGTACCCAATGCCATAATAAACTAAATAATAAATACCGTCTGAAAACCAATAAAATAGTCTAAAAGGCAGGATAGAGATGATCCAAAGAAAGGGAAAGCTTATGTTAAATATAAGAAACTGCATCGGGTAATTTTTGACAAATATAATTCAAAAAAAAATGAAAATTTTAACTAAAACAGTAACAACTTCATTTTAACTGAATGACTATCTTTACCCATACGATAAACGATAATTTATGAACGTGATTTTAATTATAGTCATCGCTGTTACAGTTTTGATTAGCTACAAAGGGTTTAACGATACCAGTTTTTTTAGAAAGTTTGAGTTTCATTTGGGAAGCATTCAAAAAGGAGAGCAAATTAGGATGATTTCTTCAGGTTTTCTCCATGTCGATATGACGCACCTATTATTAAATATGTTGACGCTTTGGTTTTTTGCGCCTTTAGTTTTAGCCTATATGGGCAATTGGACTTTTATACTGATCTATATGGGTAGTTTGATTTTCGGAAACTTATTGACTTATGTTTTCAAAAAAAACGATTATAATTATCGCGCTGTCGGAGCATCTGGCGCAGTCACAGGTGTCTTATATTCTGCTATTCTATTGCAACCCGACATGATGTTGGGGCTTTTCTTTATAATTCCTATACCAGCTTACTTATTCGGAATTTTGTACTTACTGTATTCTATTTACGGAATGAAATCTCAAAATGATAACATTGGACATTCAGCACACTTTGGAGGAGCTGTTGGTGGTTATGTCATTACATTGATTGAACAACCACAATTACTAGTAGATCATACCTTAATGGTCATTTTGTTAACGATTCCAATCATTGTGCTATTTCTATTGCAGCGTTTAGGAAAGTTGTAATTAAAAATTGACTTGTGCTTGAATACGAACTAAACCTCCTTTTTGTAGATTATCTTGTCTTGTAAAATCTTCAAATCGTCGGTTTGAGTTGGTATAATTTACAACCAATTCAAAGTTTTTATTTACTTGCCATTCTGCACCAAGTTCAAATTCTTTAACATTATAACTACGAGCATCTCTTTCATGTTTTTTTCCACCATCATAATATTGATATCTTAAAAATGGAATTAATACTTGTTTTTTTATTTTGAGTAAATAACTAGTAGTAATATATCCTCCATGTAAAGAAGTTAAATCAATTGAATCAGTATTCTTATTAAATTCAGGTCCTCTTCCTATGGTGTATTCCGTTTGAATCCCGAATGGTTTTGGATATAAAATAAAACTTGCAGCAACTCGTTCGTCTTTGTAACCAAGATCAGAATTTGTTTTTACTTGTGATGAAATATTTGACTTTGGTAATGTATAAGTTCCTGAATAGGCTTGCAAGCTAAGTTCTACTATTTGTTTTTTTAATTGAAATGGATAGGTGATTCTTGAAACAACATGTGGTTTATTGTTTAATTCAGGATTGTTAGCGGTTTGACCATTAAATACTCCAAAAGCAAAAATTCCATAATCACCGCTGCCTTTCAATCCATCATTTACTAATTCTGAAAATAATTTTCTCTTTTTTTTTGGCGCCCAATAAAAAAATACACCTAAATCTCTTTCATTAGATACAGCACTGTTTAACGCATCATTTCGATCAAGTGGAATTCTATTTTGACTAGACTGCATATTTTCAAACCCATAAGGGATTTTACTTTGTCCGATTCTAAATCGGTATTCATTATCGGAGTCTATTCCAACATCAAAATAAGCATCTCTAATTTGTCCAAAATGTAATCTGTCAGCAGAGGGACTGCTCGCGAAGTCTGGTTGAATATAGAAATAAACATTTTTATTTATTTGTCCGAATAAAATTACTCGCATTCGTCTCATAAAAAAACCACCGTCTTTTCCCCATGATCGATCACATTGTTCACATGATAAATTTTCATTAGTTTCAAGAAGTCTATTGTATCTAATTTGCGTATAACCTCTTATTGAAAATGTTTCGTACCATTTTTTTGGTAAATCAATCTGTTTTTTGGGGATTGAATCGGTTTGAGAAAAAAGATTAAGTGAAATAAATAGTAAAATAAAATACCTCATAGATAATATTGGGTTTAAATTGCAAAACTAACATTTAATTTTAGTCATTAGTTTAGAAAAGCAAAAAAATGAAATGGATTAAGTTAAATCGTTTGTTGATAGTTAATAGAAGGAAAAATTAAAAACTAAATTATTAGGGTGTTTAATAATTAATAACAAAAAAAAATGACCTTAGATTAAGGTCATTAAAAAAAAGTGGGGAGAGCAGGATTCGAACCTGCGAAGTTTTCACAGCAGATTTACAGTCTGCCCTCGTTGGCCGCTTGAGTATCTCCCCATTTCCTAGACTTGGCCGTATGTGTTTGTCTAAGCGGTTGCAAATATATAAACTGTTTTGATGTTTCCAAATTAAAATAACACTTAATTTCAATTAAAATAACACTTAATTTCAGCATTATTTTTAACCTATTGGAAGTGAATTAAATAAAAAAATCTCCCGTTAAGGAGATTCTTTATATTTGATTGATGCCAACCTTTATTTAGACAAAAGTTCGGCAATTTTATTGCGCAATTCTACTCCTCTAAGATCTTTTGCAACTACTTTACCAGTAGCGTCTAAAATGAAGGTAGCTGGAATCGATTCCACATTGTATTGTTTAGCTATCGGTTCATCCCAAAACTTTAAATTCGATACATGAATCCAGTTCAATTGGTCTTTTGCAATTGCTTCTTTCCAAGCTTTCGCCTCTTTGTCTAAGGAAACTCCAACGATATTTAAACCTTTGCCATGAAACTCTTTATACAAAGCTACCATGTTAGGATTTTCTTTTCGACAAGGACCGCACCAAGACGCCCAGAAATCGACAATAGTGATTTTACCTAAACTTTCTTTTAAAGAAATAACTTTTCCTGCAGGATTAGGTGCAGAAAAATCCGCTCTTCATTTAGCACCGCCCATAGAAGGTGCCGCAGTAGGTCCTCCTTTTAGTCTTGCTAAAGCTTCTTTTACTGCTTTACCAGGTTTTGAGTTTTGCAATTTTTCTTCAAACTCATTGAACATGGCTTCTGCCTTTTTGATGTCAGTACTTGGATCATTTAACATTCCTTGTAAAATAAGAACTGAAATGAATGATTTTGGATGACTTTCAGCATAAGCCAAATATTTAGCTTTAGTAGTTACTCCAACCTCTTCTTGAATTTTTCCAAATTCTTGCATTAATTTGTTGATTGCAACAGTATCTTTAGACTGCTGAGCCGCTTGCATAGCTGGTGTGTTTTTAGTTTGAAAATCAACTAATTTCTTTTGAATTTTAGTAAGCTCTTCAGTAAATTTCACATACTCATCATTATTGTAAGTTCCTGAAACTTTTGATTTTTGGATACTATCTTTGTTCACTTCAATAGTAACTTCTTCACCTTCTTCTAAGATAAAAGGAATAGGAGCTTGAGCACCTTCCACTTTAATGGTATAAAATGCAGGTTCAGTAATTTTACCATTCATTTCAAATTTACCATTTTCTACCTTCACAGTATCTTTAGCAATAAGCATTCCTGTTTCATCTTGTGTTTCAAGGATAATCGTTTTTCCGTTTTCAATTCCCTTTGCTGTACCAGAAATCATGTATTCTCCTTTTCCAACTTTGCTACAAGCAACAATTACTAAAGCTGCAGAAAGTAATAAAATTATTTTTTTCATTTCGATTTTGTTAAATGATTTAAGTGGCAAAAGTATTTAAAATTATAAATTATAACCACTTTTTGCACCTAAATTTTTGTTATAGTTAGTTTTTGGGTTTTAATTTGAGGATATAAGAGGGTATTTTCTTAATTTTCAAATAATTAGAATAAAAAAAGCACACTATTCAGTGTGCTTTTTTAAAACGTTGTATTAATCTTGGTTAATGGTTTTTCTCCAAGTAAAATTATTTAGGATATGTCTTTTAGCAAAACGTCCCGGAGAATCAGCATTGACCATTTTTACGTAAGTTGCTTTTGGTACACTTATGTATTCATAAACACTTCCGTTAGAAAAGTTGATGATTAATCTACCATCCACAAATTTATAATCAGTAATGGTTGATGTTGTAATAGTCTCAGTGTATTCTGGCATGTTTTGTTTAATCGTTTCAGGATTAATACTTACTAAAAAGTGGTACGCCTCAATGATTAACTTACTATTTTCTTCAGCCGCTTTTAAACCATCTTCATCACCTTGAAATTTATCAGGATGTGCATCTTTCATCGCATTGCGATAAATGGTTTTTAAATCTTTTAAATCGACATTTTTGTCAACATTTAATAACTTGCGGTATTCAACTATTTTTTTCATAAATAAAAATAACTATTTGTCGTTTAGTTTGTTTGTAATGGAAATTAGATCCAAAATCGACAAATTTTTTGCAAAGGTACACTTTTTTTTAAGTTTTCGGTTTGGACCAATAAATATTCTTACATAGAAGAGGGGTTTGGCGAATGCTATTCCTCTTTGTAATTGGCTTTATCAAAGTTTTTCGATTTCTTCGGATATTTGTTATAGCTGATGTCACTCGGATTTTCGATAACTGATTTAATAGTGATCCAATCACCAATAGCATGATTAGATGTAGCTAATTTATAGTCCAAAAGGTATTCGCCACAAAAGTAGTTGCCATTTTCATCCTGTTCCATTATTCCTGTAAAAACTCCTTTTTGAAGCATTTTATCATGAGAAGATTTAGACATAATCTTAAATTTAGTAATTTTTAGACTGCAAACTTAATCAATTATTGTTTGTTTAGGCTGAAAAGCAGATTCTACTTACTTTTGCAGCATGACAAATCAATTTCGTCCAAGTCCTAATGCGTTTAAAAACACCTTTTGTGTTTTTGACGAATTACCACTTACTGCTATTGAAGGATTGTCCGTTCAGTATGAAAGTAAGGCGGGAAGTTCGTATTATTATACCAAGCAAGGAATGTACCGATTGTCAAACCATTGGGGGAGACTCGCTAATAGTAAGTGGCGATTAGAGCCAATGGAACCGGAGTCGCCTACAAAACACAAATTAGGTTTTGCGCTTTGGACTAGTTTTTATCCAGATAATCCTACAGATAAGTTGTATTATCTCCAAGCTAATTTCGAAAAGAAAACGGTAAATTACCAACACAAAAACAATCCTACTTACGATCAAAAAGCAGTGCTTCGAACGAGTTTTGAAACGGCTAAAAGAATCAAACAAGTTCGGAATTTATTCGAACTAACTTCTTGGGCAAAGTATTTTGAGTATGATGATATAGACGATTTAAGAATGAAGATTATTAACGGACTTATCTATACGGACAAGTCGTTGGAAGAAATAAAACGAGAACAACTGTAACAAAAGCATGGGAAGAAACAACGAAAGAAATATCAAAAAGCATAACGACAAATTGCACAAGGAGCAAGACAAAGCCAAAAAAGCAGCCATGGCTCGTAAAGAAAAGCTAAAGCAAATTACCAAGCAATTTAACGCTAACAAGCAAGACGAAACAACTAATTAAGATATGGAACAGAACGATTTTAATTTATTGCAACAAGAAGTGCAAAAAATAATTGATTTAATTGCCGCCAAAAACGGTAAAGATGCCAATAATAAATTGGTAGAAATTAGCCAGCAACTGGATGATTTTCTTGATTTTTCTGACGATGATGCTGATTTGATTGAAATAAGTCGCTACCAAGTCTTATTGAATCAATTGCATCAAAAAATTAACGAACTGAATTAATACTAATGGATAATTGTTATTGTGGTTCAGGAGTTTTATTTAATCAATGTTGTCAGCCCATTATTGAAGGAACGCAAGCTGCCACTACCGCTGAGGCGTTAATGCGTTCACGTTATGTAGCCTATGTACTAAAAGAAGCCGATTATTTAATTGCAACTACAGCCCCCTCACATCAGGCACTTTATTCAAAGCAAGACATTTTAGATTGGGCAACACAAAATCAATGGCAACGATTAGAAATTACTAATGTGACACCAACTACTGTTACATTTAAAGCGTATTTTATAGATGATGAAAATCAATCACAGATTCATCATGAACATTCCCGTTTTGTATTTGAAAATGGAGCATGGTTCTATGTGGATGGGGATTATTTCGACAATTAGATTAATTAATTTTATCCAATTCAAGATTCAATCGGTTTTGTTCGGCTTCTAAATCTTCTAATTCTTTTTCAAACGATTCAATTTCCAATTGTATCTTTTTTATTTCTTCTGATTTTTCATTGGATGTTCGTAATACCTTGAAATTAGAAGCTTTTGCTAATTTTTCTTTAGCAGTATCTAAATTATCTTTAATTACGGCCATTTCGCTTTCAATTTCTGAAATACGATCTATCGCAGCTTGTTTTTTATCTCTAGCATTCCGTTCTTCTTCTGCTAATTGTTGTTCTTCGATTAATTTCTTTTGTTCTTCTATTTCTTTTTGTTGTAACAAAAATTGTCTGTTTTCAATTTCTGTTTTTTTATTTTTTGCTTCTAATTCTTCACTTCGATTATTTTGAATAATATTGATAGCAATTGTAGAAGCAACAACAATTACGACAATAACCGTAATAAATGTATTTTTAGACAAACCCAGAAACGTAGCGTTTGAAGTCGTTTGAGTCGTTTGAGTTGGTTGAGGAATACTTTTTTCTTCTACTTGAAATGGTGGTGGGGTAACGGCAACTAATTCATACAGTTCTTCCACATCTTTTGCATATTTCCATTTTTCCATTCCTTCAAACCAAACCGGAGTGGTTTTGGTGATATTCATAGCTCTCAATTCGTCAAAACTAAATGGTCCAGAGCTTTCGGTTCCGTTATGTAAAAAATATTTTTTCATGAGTGAATTTATATTCAAAAATAGGGTTTTTATTTCCCGATACAAAAATTAGCAAATATATTTCCAAGTAACTCATCATTAGTCACTTGTCCTGTAATCAATCCGAAATGATACAAGGCTTCTTTAATATCCAAAGCCATTAAATCACTGGATAAGTTGGATTCCAATCCAAATTTTACTTTTTGAATTTCGTCCAAAGCTTTGAGTAAGGAATCATAATGACGGGTATTGGTCACAATCGTTTCATTATTACGCAAAGCACCTGTATTGACAAAAGAAAGCAAGGTGTTTTTCAGTTCGTCAATACCCGTTTTTTGTTTGGCTGAGATTAAAATTTGTTTCAGCTGTAATTTTTCAAGTTGTTGAAGCAAACTTTGTGTTTCTTCAGCTGAAATTAAATCCGATTTATTGATTACAATTACTAGAGGTTTAAGCGGATATTTGTTTTTAACTTTTTCAATTTCAGTAATATATTCAGAACCTGAAACTTTAAACTTTAAACTTTCAAATAAATAAAGAACCACTTGCGCTTGTTCAATTTTTTCAAATGTTTTTTGGATTCCAATGCTTTCCACTACATCTTTCGTTTCTCGGATTCCAGCAGTATCAATGAATCGAAATCCAATTCCGCCAATATTCAATTCGTCTTCAACGGTGTCGCGCGTGGTTCCAGCAATGTCTGAAACAATAGCACGTTCTTCGTTCAACAACGCATTCAGCAAAGTTGATTTTCCTACATTGGGTTCGCCCACAATAGCCACAGGAATTCCGTTTTTAATGACGTTACCTACCGCAAAAGAGTCAATCAATCTTTTTAGAACAAACTCGATTCGGTTCAATAATTCATGAAATTGAGTTCGGTCAGCAAATTCTACATCTTCTTCGGCAAAGTCCAATTCCAATTCAATAAGCGAAGCAAAATTCAATAATTCTTCACGCAATTTGGCAATTTCGTTAGAGAATCCTCCACGCATTTGTTTCATCGCAATTTGGTGTGAAGCTTCATTGTCTGACGAAATTAAATCCGCAACTGCTTCGGCTTGAGATAAATCGAGTTTTCCATTCAAGAACGCTCGTAAGGTAAATTCGCCAGCATCGGCCATGCGACAGCCTTTTCGAAGTAATAATTGAATAATTTGTTGCTGAATATAAGTAGATCCGTGACAGGAAATTTCTATTGTGTTTTCTCCTGTGTACGAATTGGGTCCTTTGAAAATAGAAATCAAAACTTCGTCCAAGGTTTTACTCTCGTCAATAATATGTCCTAAATGTAAGGTATGGGTTTTTTGTTGGTTTAAATCCTTGTTTTTGATAGATTTAAACACACTAGCACCAATTTGGATGGCGTCTTGACCAGAAACCCTAATTATTGAAATTGCTCCCGCTCCCGAAGGGGTTGCCAAGGCTACAATAGCATCGTTTTGTATCATTTTTTTGATTCTTCTAAGTCACAAAGATAATAAAACTCTGGCTCTCTATTTTCATATTGTTGTTTGTGTGATTTTATTTATTGCTTAATTGTAAATAACTGATAATTATCATATTGAGTGATATGAATTATGACTAACTTAGAGGTAGATAAATACATAAATCTAATAAAAATGAAAAAGATTCTATTTCCAACAGATTTTTCTGAAGCTTCACATAATGCTTTTGTTCATGCATTAAAGTGGTCCAAATTGGTTCAAGGCGAACTAGTTTTATTGCACACATTTGAGTTACCTATTTATGATAACCAATTTTTCCCTGAAAATTATATCACAATATATAATTCAATTGAGTTGAGTCAATTTGAAATGTTTAAGCACGAAATTCCTAAACTGAGGGCTATTGCTGAAAAGGAACATTTAGATAAAATAAAAATGTCTCATCGACTCAAGCAAGGTGATTTAGTTTCCAATATAAAAGAAACCATCAAGGAAGAATCAATTGATTATGTGGTTATGGGAACTTCGGGAGCGACCGGTTGGGAAAGTTTTTTTATTGGAACCAATGCCACTTCAGTAATTATAGATGCGGGTATTCCTGTCTTTTGTGTTCCGTCTGATGCGCCCTTTCAAAATATCAATACAATTGGATTTACTACACGTTTTAGAGCTAAAGATAAAAAAGCTTTAGAATTGGTTTTACAATTGGCACACAAAGCCAAAGCAAAGGTGAAGTGTTTGTATGTTAAAACCTCAGATTCCGATGTTACTAAAGCTACTATTGCCGCATGGAAAGAAGAATACAAATCAGAACCTATTGAGTTTTTTGTTATTGAAGACGATGATGTCCAAGCAATAATTACCGATTTTATAATGTACAAAGAAGTAGACTTATTGATTATGTTGCCCTATAAAAGAGGTTTTTTTGAAGGACTTTTCAAACCAAGCTTGACTAAAAAATTAACAATAGATTTTGAAATTCCTATTTTGTCTATCCCTGTGGAATAATCTCTTGTAAAAAAGAAAAACCGCTATCCTTTTAAGAATAGCGGTTTTTTTTATTTCAATTTTGGATGGTTGTTTTATGCATTCAACATTACTGGCATAACTAACATCGTTACGGTTTCTCCTTCTTCTAAACCATCAACTGGAGTAAGGATTCCGGCACGGTTAGGTAATGACATTTCTAACATAATCATATCCGATTGTAAGTTGGTCAACATTTCAGTTAAGAAACGAGAGTTAAACCCAATTTGCATATCGTCTCCTTGATAATCACAAGTCAATCTTTCTTCCGCTTTGTTAGAGTAGTCAATATCTTCTGCAGAAACGTTCAATTCAGCACCTGCAATTTTCAAACGAATTTGGTGAGTGGTTTTGTTAGAGAAAATCGCCACACGACGAACAGAACTCAAGAATTGAGAACGATCAATCATTAATTTGTTTGGATTTTCTTTTGGAATAACGGCTTCGTAGTTTGGATATTTTCCATCGATTAAACGACACATCAACAAATAATTGTCAAATGAGAAAGTCGCGTTAGAATCGTTGTATTCAATTTTTACTTCCGCATCTGAAGCACCTAAAATACTTTTTAAGATGTTCAACGGTTTCTTTGGCATGATGAAATCAGCTACTTGAGAAGCCGTAACATCAGTACGTGCATATTTTACTAATTTATGAGCATCAGTTGCCACAAAAGTCAAGCCTTGTGGAGAGAATTGGAAAAACACTCCTGACATAACTGGACGTAAATCATCGTTTCCAGCAGCAAAAATAGTTTTGCTAATTGCTGTTGCTAAAACATCAGCAGGAACTAAAGTTACAGAAGGTTCGTCTAAGTTAACTGATTTAGGGAATTCTTCACCTGGAGCATACGCCAATGCATATTTACCAGAATTCGAACTGATTTCGATAGTACTGTTTTCTTCAACTGTGAAAGTTAAGGGTTGTTCAGGAAAAGTTTTAAGGATTTCCAAAAGCAATTTAGCAGGAACAGCAACACTTCCTTGACTGGTAGAATCAATATCCAAAGTAGCCGACATGGTAGTCTCTAAATCAGAAGCTGAAACAGTCAAAAGATTGTTGTTCAATTCAAATAGGAAATTATCTAAAATAGGTAAGGTATTGTTACTATTGATAACGCTCCCTAGAACTTGTAATTGTTTCAATAAGTACGAACTCGATACTATAAATTTCATCTGTTATATTTTATATTTTTTGGGATATACTTTTTTACAAATATATCGTAAACTAGTTTAGTATGGAAAATTTTTTATTAACATCTACCTACTGTATTTTCTTTTTCTGAGGAAAGTAAATTGAAAGCCAAAAGCTGCTAAAATTACTATTGGCAGTCCGATAGTTAGGAATTGTATGTAGGTGTAGTTTTCATAGACCTTTTCTTTGTCTAATAAAGGCAAATCTAAATCCTTGGAGCGAATGTTAATAAGTCCAGTATCATCCAATAAATAATTGACACAATTCATTAGAAAATCTTTGTTGTCGTATAAATTTCCTGAGCGTTGATCGTAGCCCAATTCGACAGGAAGTAAATTTTTATCCAATTGGTTTTTTATCACATCTCCATCCGAAATGACAATCATTTTACCGCTTTTTCCACTAGCTTGAAAATTAGTTTGGTCAAAAGCCAACACTCTGTTTTCGAACATCGAATGGAAATTACCTTCTAAAAGAACCGCAAGCGGAATAGTGCCTTTATTCAAATAATCAGCAGGCGTAGTTTCCTCGTTAACGCTATTCAAGTTGATTTCGGTTGGTGTACCAATTCGTTTCGAATAAAGTGAAGATTGTAATAAAACCGTTTTCTTAATGCCGTTTTTCAAGGTATCAATGGCATTGGCAAAATCAAATTTAATTCCGCCCAAATTTTTCACAATGGGATGCTTACTCTGTGGATAAACCTGAGGTGCAAATTTCCAATTGAATTCTTGAAATTGAGTGGCACTTCCTTGTTCGCCAGTAGCTAATTTTATAGGACTTCCTTGTTCGTCTTTGACTAAATCAGGATAAATTCGAACGCCATATTTAAAGAAAAAATCATTCAGATTTAAGTCTCTTGAAAACGCCATTGCACTTCCTGTCGGACTATACAAGCTATCCATTTCGGCTACAACTTGTTCCATTAACCAAATGGTTTTTCCTCCATTGACAATGTATTGATCCAATACTTGTTTTTCGCTTTCAGAAAAAGCTTCGGTAGGTTTAGCAACAATGGCTAAATCGTATTTTTTTAATGCCTCAAGCGTATTGACAGGTTGTTTGGTTACCGAATCCAAAGTAAATGGTCCAATGTGGTAACTCTCTTTGGTTTGCAACAAAAACTTAGCAATATAGGCTTCGTGCAATTCGCCGTTTCCTTTGATAATGGCGATTTTCTTTTGCTTTTCTTTTGTGATTTTGTTAAGTGCATCGGCAATGGAATATTCCAGATGTTGCACCGAACCAATTACTTTATCGGTAGTCGATGCGCCCATGATATTTTTCAATAAAGGAATGTTGACTTCTTTGTTGTCATATACGGCAATAGCCCAAGGAAAAACCATTGCTTGCGACTGCTTTCCTTTGTCATCAACTGAAATGTTGATAGGCGTAAGCCCTTTACGGTACAATTCTTTGATATTGTCCATGCTGGTTGCTTCGTCTTCCAAAGGATCAATAAATTCAAAAACGATTTTGGAATTATAGCCTTGAAATTCCTCCAACATTTGGCGCGTTTCCAATTGCAATCGCTTGAATTCAGCAGGCAATTCTCCTTGCATATATACTTTGATGTACAACGGATTTTTAACTTGTTCAATAATTTGTAACGAAGTAGGAGAGAGTGTATATCTTTTGTCTTTGGTTAAATCAAATCGAAAGAAAAAGAAACTCCCAATGGCATTTAAAACCAATAGTAGTACTATAGTTATTCCTACTGATTTCAGCCTGTTTTTAGTTGCAGTATTCATTAGGATTGAAACGATTTTAATTGGTTAACAGTCAAAGAAAGAAAAACCACCATGATACTTGAAAAATAGAGAATATCTCGAGTGTCCAACACGCCGCGGCTCATGCTTTTATAATGATCTTGCATACCTAAGTAAGCAATTGTATTTGAAATATTAGGAAAAACCGAAGCTAAACCTTCAAAACCAAAAAAGAACAAAAAGCATAAAAACACAGCAAGAATAAAGGCAACAATTTGATTCTCTGAAAGTGTCGAGGTAAAAATTCCGATAGCAGCATAAGCTCCTATTAGGAAAAGCAATCCAAAATACGAGCCTAAAGTACTGCCCATATCAATATTTCCTTCGGGCATTCCTAAACTGGAAATGGCTTCTACGTAGATAAAAGTAGGAACAATTGCCATACCAATTAGAAGAGTTGCTCCGATGAATTTGCCAGAGACAATTTCCCAAACACTCAAGGGCTTGGTAAGCAATAATTCTAAGGTACCTTGTTTCTTTTCATCCGAAAAACTGCGCATCGTTACCGCAGGAATTAAGAAAATCAGAATCCAAGGTGCCAATGTGAAAAACGGAGTCAAATCAGCAAATCCTGAGTTTAAAATATTGTAATCTCCTTCAAAAACCCAAAGAAACAGTCCGTTTAAAATAAGAAAAATAGCAATCACCAAATAACCTATTGGTGAGCCAAAGAACGATTTTATTTCACGTAATACTATTGATTTCATATTTAAGCCCCACCCTAACCCTCCCCTAAGGGAAGGGAACCGATTGTGGAAATTAGGTTCAAAAATTATTTGTTTTTATCAATTTACTATGTTGCTCATTCCCCCTTTGGGGGTTAGGGGGCTTAATTTATCGACACTCCAAGCTTCTGGTTTGTCATTGAATAATTTCTTGGTAAAATCCCAAACTTCATTAAAAAGCGCTGATTTTCTATAGTTTTCCAAATCGTCTTCGCTTTCCCAATAACTGTAAGTAAAGAAAATCGATGCGTTGTTTTTGTCTTGATACAATTCTAATAAACGATTTCCTGGGAAATTTCGTATTTGATCCTTAACCAATTCAAAATTTTCTAGAAACGCAGGAATATTTTCCTCGTGAAAACTCAATTTTACGATGCGTATCAACATAGCCGAATTAATTTTTAAATTGAATTAGTACAACGTCTCTGTAACTCAAACCAAGTAAACTACTTGCGGAACCAATTTTTGAAGGATTACTTCTAAAAATGGCAATTTCTAAAAAACCAGCTTCGTTAAAAAGAGCTAATTTTTCGCCTTCATAATTCTTTATGGCATATTTTTCATTGGTTGCAATAGAAGAATAGTTAGGTAAAATAGTTTTGATGTTTTTGGTTTTCATAACAATTTCATAAGGCCTTCCTTTGGCAACATCTAGAAATTGTTTTTTTGAAATATTGGTGACCACATTACCAAAATGATCGATGTAAATCACATTCCCTTTGATAGAATTAAAATCATTCGCCACAGTTGCTTGTAAACCAGTAACTGCTTTTAATTGGGTAATTTCTTTACCAATTACATTTAGTAAACCACCTTTAGATAAATGACAGGCCACTTTTACAAAAACATCTAAGTCAGTAGCGTCGTTATGCAGACGGTCGTGAATGGTAATAGCCACCATTTTTTGAGGAACCACTTTTTGCGTAAGCATACTCAAAATTCCATTATCAGCACCTATAAAAAACTGATCGTTCCATTGGATAGTAATGTGTTGGTTTTCTTTATTTCGCTCACTATCTACTCCAATGATATGTACTGTTCCTTTAGGAAAACTGCTGTAAGCTGCTCCAATTATATAACTAGCTTCAAGTATGTTGAATGGATCGATATCGTGCGAAATATCAATAATGGTAATTTCAGGATATTCAGAAATAATTTTCCCTTTAAGAGCACCCACAAAGTGATCTTTCAAGCCGTAATCGGTAGTAAGGGTAATTATTGACATAATTTTGTTTATAAGTATTGGGGTTGGGTAAGCCTAATTTTCATTAAATTTGAGAATTGCAAAGCTAACAATAGTAAATTCAAAAACGAAATAAAGAAAAATATTTTCTAATTTGAATCTTTAATTATTTTAGACCTGCTCAAGATGAATTAATCTACTAAATACTACCACTTTTGAACGAAAGAATAATTGATTTGGTTGACATCGCTCCAAAGGAATTTTGGGGAGACCAAGATGCTCATTTAGAAACCATAAAAAAATACTATCCTAAATTAAAAATAGTTGCTCGTGGGACTACTTTGAAAGCTTTTGGCGAAAGAGAAGTTTTGGACGAGTTTGAAAAACGATTCCAACGTTTGATGCTGCATTTTACCCGTTATAATAACATTGATGTTAATGTAATTGAACGAGTGATTCTAGGCGATGGTCAAGAGGAACGAAAAATCCAAGGACACGACAAAATATTAGTTCATGGTGTAGGCGGAAAATTGATCAAAGCCTTGACTCCAAATCAACAATTACTCGTTGATACCTTACTAAAAAACGATATGGTTTTTGCTGTTGGACCTGCGGGAACTGGTAAAACATACACAGGTGTGGCGATGGCGGTTAAAGCCTTGAAAGAAAAAGAAGTCAAGCGAATTATTCTAACTCGCCCAGCAGTTGAAGCCGGAGAAAATCTTGGTTTTTTACCTGGAGACATGAAGGAAAAACTAGATCCGTACATGCAGCCTTTGTATGATGCGTTGCGAGACATGTTACCTAGTGAAAAAATTGAAGACTATATTTTGAAAGGAATCATCCAAATTGCACCTTTAGCATTTATGCGCGGACGAACCTTAGATAATGCGTTTGTTATTCTAGACGAAGCACAAAACACGACCCATTCCCAAATGAAAATGTTTTTGACCCGTATGGGGAAAAATGCCAAGTTCATGATTACGGGCGATCCTGGGCAAGTCGATTTGCCTCGCCGAACCATTTCAGGTTTAAAAGAAGCGCTTTTGGTTTTGAAAGATGTGGATGGTATTGGAATCATTTACTTGGATGATAAAGATGTCGTGCGCCACCGATTGGTTAAAAAAGTAATTGAGGCCTATAAAAAAATAGAGAATAACGATTAATTAAGTCGAAGCAGTTATACAATGATAAGAGAAAATTGTAAGGTTATTATTAGTGACTTGGATGGGACTTTATTAAATCAACATCACGTAATTTCCGATTACACAAGATCCGTTTTTCAAGAATTACACCAACAAGATTATTTGATAGTTGTGGCTACAGGTCGGCATCATTTAGATGCAATCCCTTTGGTCGAAAGACTAGGAGTTCCATTGTACTTAGTCACTTCTAATGGTGCAAGAATCCATTCGCCAGAAAAAGAATTGCTTTTTTCAATTAACATGGATAGCCAAGCCGTAAAATCAATTTTGGATTTGGATATTGACCCAGATATTACCACTGTTTTGTTTAAGGAAGAGGTGTGGCAAACCAACATCCACAATGAAAAATTGAATAGTTTTTCTAAAGAAGTAACCTATCATCGCGAATTAGTTAATTTTGGAGAGTTAGAGGATTTTGAAGCGATTAAAATTTTCTTTACGCATGAAAATCAAGATAAATTAATTGCGGTTCGTGATTTGATTTTAGAACATCACCCAGAATCATTTAACCATGCTTTTAGTCTTCCAATTTGTCTTGAATTTATGGATAAAGCAGTTGACAAAAGCCATGCTATTGCTAAAATATTGGAGAAAGAGAATTTAGATTTTAGCCATGCGGTTTCTTTTGGTGACGGATTTAATGACGAACTAATGCTTGTTACCACCGGAAAAGGTTTGATTATGGGCAACGCTCCTGAAACTTTAAAAAATAAATTATCTCACTTAGAAGTAATTGCTACCAATCATGAAGATGGAGTGGCAAAATACCTTTCAGAGACAATATTGAACTATTAATAAACCAAACCCAATTACTATGAAAAATAATATAGTATTACTTATTTGTATTTTGTTTTCTTCTTTTTTTCAAGCACAAACATTGAAAATGGAAGAGATTATGAAGGGGAATGATTTTATTGGAAATCTTCCTGAAAACGAAAGATGGTCTCTGGATGGAATCACAATTTATTTTGATTGGAATCCGAATAAAGAATGGGGCAATTCGACTTATTTCTGGAAGAAAGGAATGAAGGCTCCTCAAAAAGCTTCCAAAGAAGAAGCTAAATTTTCGAAGTTGAGAATGCTTCAAAAAGAGGGGACAGGAATCTATTATTTTGTAGACAAAGGACAACTTTTTTCTTATTCGATTAAAGACAAAAAAACACAAAAGATATACCAGCATAGTGTACCGGTTTCTTCTCTTCAAATAGGTAAAGAACTAGGCGTTCTATTTTTCAAACAAAGCGACAACCTATTTAAATTCGACACAAAACTAGGTTCGTTAGTTCAGTTGACAAATTTCAGAAAAGGGAAATCAGATGATAAACCAAAAGAAAAAGAGACTTTCCTGAAAGAACAACAAAAAGAATTGTTTCAGTTTGTTAGAGACCAAGAAGAAAAAGAGAAATGGAATACTGCTAATGAAGATCCAAAATTGGATTTTCCTAGACCTTATTTCGTTGGAAAAAACACGATTGAAGCCTCAAAAGTTAGTCCTAAAGGAGATTTTGTCACTTTTCGTTTAAGAGAAGAATCTGAGGTGAAGCAGGAAGAAATGGAAGTGTTTATTACTGCTGACGGTTACAATAAATCAAAAGATACCAAATCCAAAGTGTCAATAAACAATTTGGTAAACACTAAATTTGGTATTTACAATGTAGCAAAAGATACGGTTTACACCGTTAATTTTTCGTCTTTAAGTCATATACAAGATGTTCCAGAATATTTTAAATTGTATGAGAAGAATAAAAATGCAGACAAAAAAGACAAATTAATTGTTGCTCAAGCTCCCATCTATAATGAAGATGGTTCGTATGCAATAGTTGAAATTAGAAGTCAGGATAACAAAGACCGTTGGTTAGTTAATTTGAATTTAGCTACAGGAAGCTTTAAAGAAATTGAACACCAACACGATGAGGCTTGGATAGGTGGACCTGGAATTCCATCATACGCTTTTAGTTCTGGAACCTTAGGTTTCCTTGCAGATAATGAAACCATTTATTTTCAATCTGAAAAAACTGGTTACTCGCATTTGTATACCTATAATTTGAGAACCAATAAGAAAGTGCAACTCACTCAAGGAAATTGGGAAGTACGTGGCGTTGTTTTGTCAAAAGATAAAAAAGCGTTTTATTTAACCACCAATCAGACACATCCTGGGAATAGAGGTTTTTATAAAATGAACCTTTCGGATGCTGTTTTACAGCCTATTTTAACGAAAGATGGCGCTCATGAAGTAAGTCTTTCACCAGATGAGAAAAATTTGTTAGTTCGTTATTCGTATAAAAATAAACCTTGGGAATTGTATTGGGCTTCCAATAAAAAAGGGAGTACTTTAGAACAAATTACCGTTTCAACCACCAAGGAATTTGAATCATACAAATGGAGAACACCAGAAGTGATTACTTTCAAAGCGCAAGATGGAACATCGGTTTATGCTCGTTTGTACAAACCATCTACTAGTCAAGCCAACAAAGCGGCCGTGATTTTTGTGCATGGTGCTGGGTATTTGCAAAACGCTCATAATCATTGGAGTACTTACCATAGAGAATATATGTTTCATAATATGTTGACTGATTTAGGGTATACTGTTTTGGACATTGATTACCGTGGAAGCGATGGTTACGGACGTGATGTGAGAACAGGAATTTACCGTTTTATGGGCGGAAAAGATTTGTCAGACCAAATTGATGGAAAAAAATTCTTAGTTCAAAATTGTGGAGTAGATGAAAACCGAGTTGGAATTTATGGAGGCTCTTACGGGGGATTTATCACTTTAATGGGTATGTTAACTACTCCTAAAGAGTTTGCGGCAGGTGCTGCATTGCGTTCGGTGACGGATTGGGCACATTACAATCATGGTTACACAGGAAACATTCTGAACTTTCCAGAAACCGATCCCGATGCCTACAAAAAAAGTTCGCCAATCTATTTTGCGAATAATTTAGAAGGCAACTTATTGATGTTACACGGTATGGTGGATGACAATGTAGAATACAAAGATATTGTGCGTTTATCCCAACGTTTTATTGAATTAGGAAAGAAGAAATGGAGTTTAGCTAGTTTTCCAGTAGAATCACATGGATTTAAAGAAACCTATTCGTGGGTAGATGAGTACAGTAGAATCTTAGATTTATTCAATTCAACATTGCTAAATAAATAGTTTTATTCACTTCCATTCTAGATGAATTAATGCTAAATTTGCAGCCATTACAAACAACACTATTATATAATGAGTACTACAATTACAACTACTAACTTTAATTTTCCAGGTCAAAAATCAGTGTATCGCGGAAAAGTTCGTGAAGTTTACACTATAAATGATGATCTATTAGTCATGATTGCTACGGATAGATTGTCGGCATTTGATGTGGTTTTGCCAAAAGGTATTCCATATAAAGGACAAATTCTAAATCAAATAGCAACCCAATTCATGAACATGACGCAAGACATCGTTCCTAATTGGTTAGTCGCAACACCAGATCCTAATGTAGCTGTAGGGCATTTATGCGAGCCTTTCAAAGTAGAAATGGTCATTCGCGGGTATGTCTCAGGACATGCAGCTAGAGAATATGCAGCAGGAAAACGAATGCTTTGCGGGGTAACCATGCCTGAAGGATTAAAGGAAAATGACAAATTTCCAACACCAATAATTACGCCAACTACCAAAGCTGATAATGGTTCTCATGATGAAGATATTTCGCGCGAAGCTATTTTAGCTAACGGAATCGTAACCGAAGAAGATTACCTAACTTTAGAAAAATACACGAGAGCTTTATACCAAAGAGGAACTGAAATTGCTGCGAGTCGCGGATTGATTTTAGTAGATACCAAATATGAGTTTGGTAAAACCAAAGACGGTAAAATTGTGTTGATTGACGAAATTCATACTCCTGATTCTTCTCGTTATTTCTACGCAGAAGGATATGCTGAAAGACAAGCAAATGGAGAAGAACAAAAACAATTATCAAAAGAGTTCGTACGTCGTTGGTTAATTGAAAACGGGTTCCAAGGACAAGACGGACAACAAATTCCGGATATGACAGACACTTACATCGAATCGGTTTCAGAACGATACATTGAGTTGTACGAAAATATCTTGGGTGAGAAATTTGTAAAAGCCGACATTACGAATATTAATGAGCGAATTGAAAAGAACGTTGTAGATTTCTTGAAGAACAGATAAGAATTCCAATTTGATATAAAAAAACGCAATTCGTAAGAATTGCGTTTTTTTATTTAGCCCCGATTGAAGAGGCATCCTTTATAGTCTTAAAGCTGAGATTCTCGAAGCTAGGGCTATAAAGATATAGCGAAAAGCGGGAATAGCTCCTAAACTATTTGAAATACGAAAAAGTTTCTTCGTTTTCTATTTTTAATAAGGTTTCATAAATCAAATTAATGACATTTTCCACGTCCTCGCGATGCACCATTTCTACGGTGGTGTGCATGTAACGTAACGGAAGTGAAATTAAAGCCGAAGCCACACCGCCATTGCTGTATGCAAAAGCATCCGTATCAGTTCCAGTCACTCTTGACGAAGCCAATCGCTGAAAAGGAATGTTTTTCTCGGTGGCAGTATTTAAAATCAATTCTCTTAAATTATTCTGTACAGCAGGAGCGTAAGTAACAACAGGTCCTTTGCCAATTTTCGTTTCTCCTTCAATTTTTTTATCAATCATTGGAGTAGTAGAGTCGTGACACACATCGGTTACAATGGCTACGTTAGGTTTGATGGTTTGAGTAATCATTTCGGCACCACGTAATCCCACTTCTTCTTGAACCGAATTGGTGATATACAATCCGAAAGGTAATTTTTTACCATTTTCGTGTAACAATCGCGCCACTTCAGCAATCATGAAACCTCCCATACGGTTGTCAATGGCACGACAAACGAATTTGTTTTCGTTCAATACCATGAATTCGTCAGGATAGGTAATTACACAACCTACGTGAACGCCTAGTTTTTCAACTTGTTCTTTGTTTTCGCAACCGCAATCAATAAAAATATTGTCGGTTTTGGCTGGCTCTTCTTTTCCTCTGTTGCGAGTATGAATGGCTGGCCAACCAAAGACTCCTTTTACGATTCCGTTTTTAGTATGAATGTTTACTCGTTTAGAAGGTGCAATTTGATGATCAGAACCACCATTTCTAATTACGTAAATTAATCCGTCGTCAGTAATATAGTTGACATACCAAGCAATTTCGTCAGCATGACCTTCAATCACCACTTTATAAGGAGCATCCGGATTGATGATTCCCACAGCGGTTCCGTAGGTATCAGTGATAAAAGTGTCCACATACGGTTTTACATATTCCATCCAAATTTTCTGACCTTCGGCCTCAAATCCAGTCGGAGATGCATTATTAAGGTAGCTTTCTAAAAAGCTAATCGATTTTTCGTTTAATATAGATGTAGTGCTCATAAATTATTTTTTTGCTAAATTATAAATTTGGCATTAGAGTTGTGTATAGAATGTATAATTTTGTAATTAAACTTTTCAACGATGAAACGCACACTATTTTTAATTTGCTTCCTACTACTTACTTCAGCTATTCAAGCCCAAGTGATTCAAAAAGAGTCGGACATTATTATAGAGAACGACACGATTTTAAATGATACTATTGAACTTCCGGAGTTAATTGTTCGAAAAGAAAAATTAGATATCGAAGCGAGAAAACAATTTGCCTTGCTTCAAAACCGAGTTTTAAAAGTATATCCTTATGCTAAAATTACTGCAGAGAGATTGACGGCTTTAAACAGAGGTATGGCAAATCTTAAAACAGAACGCGAAAAAAAGAAATACTTCAAGATTGTCGAAAATTATTTAACCAACGAGTTTGAGGCAAAACTTAAAAAGTTATCCCGTAAACAAGGTCAGATTCTAGTTAAATTAATTCACAGACAAACAGGTACATCAACTTATGATTTAATTGCTGATCTCAAGAGTGGTTGGAAAGCCTTTTGGTCCAATACCACAGCAAGAGTTTTTGACATTAATTTAAAAACCAAATACGATCCGTACAACAATAATGAAGACTACTTGATAGAATCCATTTTGGTCTACGCCTTCGAAACGGGTCGTTTACAAAATCAACCACCAGCAATTAAAGTAGATTTTGATAATCTAAGTGCGACTTGGGAAGCCAAAGTTAGTTCTGCCAATAAATAATTGTGTCCACTGAGCTTGTCGATGTGGGGCGTTCCCTTTCAGGTCGGGCTATCCGCTTTATCTTTTTAAAAGTTGACTTCGAGTTCCTCAGTCCCCTTTTAAAAAGGATGCCGCTACTATCCCTAACGCGGGTTGAACTTCAATAATAATTTCAAAGTTCAAAATTCAATATTCGTTGTTCAACATTCCAAGTTCAATAACAATATCAAATTTCCCAAACCTTATATTCTCTTATATTCCTTATACGGTTAAATGCAATTTCAAAATTCAATATTCGTTATTCAACATTCCAAGTTCAATAACAATTCAACATTCCAATTTTCTTGATATAGCATCATAATTCATTATTCAAAATTCGTAATTCAAAAAAACTTTCATTTATAGAAAACGGGTTATCAGCAAGTTAAGAAAAAGAACAAAAATAAAGTGTAGAAAAGCTTGTGAGAGCGGATTTAGGTTGTACTTTTGCACCCGCAATAAAGCAGACGTTCTTACTTCAATATTGAAAAGCAAACCAAATAAGATAAAAGAAATTTTGCTTTAAAAATTTGCCAGAGATAAAAAAGTAATTATCTTTGCCCTCCCGAAAAGGAGACAAGTTCTTGAATAGATTGAGTGAGTAAAAAGAGAGAAAAAAGGAAAAGTAATTTTCTTAAAAAAAACTTTTAATAATACTTGCGAGATAAAAAAGAAGTTGTACTTTTGCACCCGCTTTGAGAAACAAGCGACAAACAAAAAAGACACGTTCCTAGACATATTGAATTGACAGCCGTTTTGAAAGAGATTTCAAAACAAATTAAAGAGTAATAGAATCGTAAGATTCGAAAAAGACCATTAGATCATTGTCATAATACATAGAAGTAAATTTATTTGCTTCGCATAATATACGATGAAGAGTTTGATCCTGGCTCAGGATGAACGCTAGCGGCAGGCTTAACACATGCAAGTCGAGGGGTATAGTTCTTCGGAACTAGAGACCGGCGCACGGGTGCGTAACGCGTATGCAATCTACCTTTTACAGAGGGATAGCCCAGAGAAATTTGGATTAATACCTCATAGTATGTGAGAATCGCATGGTTTTCACATTAAAGTTCCAACGGTAAAAGATGAGCATGCGTCCCATTAGCTAGATGGTAAGGTAACGGCTTACCATGGCGACGATGGGTAGGGGTCCTGAGAGGGAGATCCCCCACACTGGTACTGAGACACGGACCAGACTCCTACGGGAGGCAGCAGTGAGGAATATTGGACAATGGGCGCAAGCCTGATCCAGCCATGCCGCGTGCAGGATGACGGTCCTATGGATTGTAAACTGCTTTTGTACAGGAAGAAACACTCCCTCGTGAGGGAGCTTGACGGTACTGTAAGAATAAGGATCGGCTAACTCCGTGCCAGCAGCCGCGGTAATACGGAGGATCCAAGCGTTATCCGGAATCATTGGGTTTAAAGGGTCCGTAGGCGGTTTAATAAGTCAGTGGTGAAAGCCCATCGCTCAACGGTGGAACGGCCATTGATACTGTTAAACTTGAATTATTAGGAAGTAACTAGAATATGTAGTGTAGCGGTGAAATGCTTAGAGATTACATGGAATACCAATTGCGAAGGCAGGTTACTACTAATGGATTGACGCTGATGGACGAAAGCGTGGGTAGCGAACAGGATTAGATACCCTGGTAGTCCACGCCGTAAACGATGGATACTAGCTGTTGGGAGCAATCTCAGTGGCTAAGCGAAAGTGATAAGTATCCCACCTGGGGAGTACGTTCGCAAGAATGAAACTCAAAGGAATTGACGGGGGCCCGCACAAGCGGTGGAGCATGTGGTTTAATTCGATGATACGCGAGGAACCTTACCAAGGCTTAAATGTAGTTTGACCGTTTTGGAAACAGAACTTTCGCAAGACAAATTACAAGGTGCTGCATGGTTGTCGTCAGCTCGTGCCGTGAGGTGTCAGGTTAAGTCCTATAACGAGCGCAACCCCTGTTGTTAGTTGCCAGCGAGTCATGTCGGGAACTCTAACAAGACTGCCAGTGTAAACTGTGAGGAAGGTGGGGATGACGTCAAATCATCACGGCCCTTACGCCTTGGGCTACACACGTGCTACAATGGCCGGTACAGAGAGCAGCCACTGGGCGACCAGGAGCGAATCTACAAAACCGGTCACAGTTCGGATCGGAGTCTGCAACTCGACTCCGTGAAGCTGGAATCGCTAGTAATCGGATATCAGCCATGATCCGGTGAATACGTTCCCGGGCCTTGTACACACCGCCCGTCAAGCCATGGAAGCTGGGGGTGCCTGAAGTCGGTGACCGCAAGGAGCTGCCTAGGGTAAAACTGGTAACTAGGGCTAAGTCGTAACAAGGTAGCCGTACCGGAAGGTGCGGCTGGAACACCTCCTTTCTAGAGCTTGAATGTTAGTTGCCTTGGTAACACTTTCAAGAAAGAAGACGATAGATCGACATGGGATTGAATTTCATGATAATATTACTCTTGCTGTTAGTTCAAATAATACAAATAAGTAAAAAACAGAGTCTCGTAGCTCAGCTGGTTAGAGTACTACACTGATAATGTAGGGGTCCCCAGTTCGAGTCTGGGCGGGACTACTATTTTTTAACTTATGGAAATTTTAGAAGTTGAGTCATCCGATGGATGTTGTCTTTATCATTATACTGTCAACAGACGACTGATAACTGACAACTAAAACACGGGGGATTAGCTCAGCTGGCTAGAGCGCCTGCCTTGCACGCAGGAGGTCAACGGTTCGACTCCGTTATTCTCCACAAAAACAGTGGACAGTCCACAGGACTTAGTTATCAGTAGTAACTGAATACTAAAATCTGAATACTGCACACTAGTTTAACGTTCATTGACATATTGAGATAAGAAAATAATAAAGTAGAAAACATTTTTGCTTGTTTATCATTAGACAAGTAAAAGAAACGGCTTATTTTAATTAATAAGTTGGTACAATAAGCAAAATAAGGGCGTATGGGGGATGCCTAGGCTCTCAGAGGCGATGAAAGGCGTGATAAGCTGCGAAAAGTTACGGGGATTGGCACACACGATACGATCCGTAAATACCTGAATGGGGCAACCCACTATGTTGAAGACATAGTACACCGATAGGTGGGCAAACCCGCTGAACTGAAACATCTAAGTAGGCGGAGGAGAAGAAAACAAAAGTGATTCCGTAAGTAGTGGCGAGCGAACGCGGATTAGCCCAAACCAATGTTGTTACGGCAATGTTGGGGTTGTAGGACCACGAGATTTCTTGCACAAAGAACTAGAATCTACTGGAAAGTAGGACCGTAGAGGGTGATAGTCCCGTATAGGTAATGAGTGTAAAGGATAGTGGTATCCTGAGTAGGGCGGGGCACGTGAAACCCTGTCTGAATTTGGCGGGACCATCCGCTAAGGCTAAATACTCCTGAGAGACCGATAGTGAACCAGTACCGTGAGGGAAAGGTGAAAAGAACCGTGAATAACGGAGTGAAATAGATCCTGAAACCATACGCTTACAAGCGGTCGGAGCCCTTTCGTGGGGTGACGGCGTGCCTTTTGCATAATGAGCCTACGAGTTAACGTTGCTGGCAAGGATAAGTGGTTAAGTCACGGATCCGTAGCGAAAGCGAGTCTGAATAGGGCGCTTTAGTCAGTAGTGTTAGACGCGAAACCGTGTGATCTACCCATGGGCAGGATGAAGCTGTGGTAACACATAGTGGAGGTCCGAACCGGTTGACGTTGAAAAGTCTTCGGATGACCTGTGGGTAGGGGTGAAAGGCCAATCAAACTCGGAAATAGCTCGTACTCCCCGAAATGCATTTAGGTGCAGCGCTGGATTTAAGTTATATAGAGGTAGAGCTACTGATTGGATGCGGGGGCTTCACCGCCTACCAATTCCTGACAAACTCCGAATGCTATATAATGTTTACCAGCAGTGAGGGCTTGGGTGCTAAGGTCCAAGTCCGAGAGGGAAAGAACCCAGACCATCAGCTAAGGTCCCCAAATCTATACTAAGTTGAAAGAACGAGGTTTGTCTGCCCAGACAGCTAGGATGTTGGCTTGGAAGCAGCCATTCATTTAAAGAGTGCGTAACAGCTCACTAGTCGAGCGGACGAGCATGGATAATAATCGGGCATAAGTATAGTACCGAAGCTATGGATTTGTATTATATACAAGTGGTAGGGGAGCATTCCAGCAGGGTTGAAGGTGTATCGTAAGGTATGCTGGACTGGCTGGAAAAGAAAATGTAGGCATAAGTAACGATAATGCGGGCGAGAAACCCGCACACCGAAAGACTAAGGTTTCCACAGCTATGCTAATCAGCTGTGGGTTAGTCGGGACCTAAGGCGAACCCGAAAGGGACAGTCGATGGACAACGGGTTAATATTCCCGTACTACTTATTACTGTGATGGGGTGACGGAGTGATGAAAGCGCCGCGAACTGACGGAATAGTTCGTTGAAGTACCTACCTATAAGATCTGCAGGCAAATCCACAGATCTTGGGGAAATACGATAGTACTCGGAGACTTCGGTCAAAGAGATAGTGCGCCTAAGGGCTTCCAAGAAAAACCTCTAAACTTCAGGTAATAAGTACCCGTACCGCAAACCGACACAGGTAGTCGAGGAGAGAATCCTAAGGTGCTCGAGAGATTCATGGCTAAGGAATTAGGCAAAATAGACCTGTAACTTCGGGAGAAAGGTCGCCAGCGCAAGCTGGCCGCAGTGAAGAGGTCCAGGCGACTGTTTATCAAAAACACAGGGCTCTGCAAAATCGTAAGATGAAGTATAGGGCCTGACACCTGCCCGGTGCTGGAAGGTTAAGAGGAGATGTTATCTTCGGAGAAGCATTGAATTGAAGCCCCAGTAAACGGCGGCCGTAACTATAACGGTCCTAAGGTAGCGAAATTCCTTGTCGGGTAAGTTCCGACCTGCACGAATGGTGTAACGATCTGGACACTGTCTCAGCCATGAGCTCGGTGAAATTGTAGTAACGGTGAAGATGCCGTTTACCCGCAGTGGGACGAAAAGACCCTGTGCACCTTTACTATAGCTTAGTATTGACCTTGGATAAATGATGTGTAGGATAGGTTGGAGACTATGAAGTGGCGTCGCCAGGCGTTGTGGAGTCATTGTTGAAATACAACCCTTTGTTTATCTGAGGCCTAACCCCGCTTAAGCGGGGGACATTGCTTGGTGGGTAGTTTGACTGGGGTGGTCGCCTCCAAAAGAGTAACGGAGGCTTCTAAAGGTTCCCTCAGTACGCTTGGTAACCGTGCGTAGAGTGCAATGGCATAAGGGAGCTTGACTGAGAGACATACAGGTCGATCAGGTACGAAAGTAGAGCATAGTGATCCGGTGGTTCCGCATGGAAGGGCCATCGCTCAAAGGATAAAAGGTACGCCGGGGATAACAGGCTGATCTCCCCCAAGAGCTCATATCGACGGGGGGGTTTGGCACCTCGATGTCGGCTCGTCACATCCTGGGGCTGGAGAAGGTCCCAAGGGTTGGGCTGTTCGCCCATTAAAGTGGCACGCGAGCTGGGTTCAGAACGTCGTGAGACAGTTCGGTCTCTATCTACTGTGGGCGCAAGAAATTTGAGTGGATCTGATTCTAGTACGAGAGGACCGAATTGGACAAACCTCTAGTGTATCTGTTGTCCCGCCAGGGGCACCGCAGAGTAGCTACGTTTGGAAGGGATAAGCGCTGAAAGCATATAAGCGCGAAACCCACCACAAGATGAGATTTCTTTTAAGGGTCGTGGGAGATGACCACGTTGATAGGCTATAGATGTAAAGGCAGTAATGTCATAGTCGAGTAGTACTAATAACCCGTAAGCTTATGTACGTTTTCCCTCCTCCCTTCGAGTCACCTCAGGGGAAGGAGGGGAGAAATTTTCTAATTACTTTTCTTTATCTCAGTATGTTAAGATATTTGCAGCGAAGCTGCGTTTGAAGTTCAATGTTTAAAGTTCAAGGTTACAACCTTAAACTAAAAAAACTTGAAACCTTAAACAATAATCTTAAGGTGGTTATTGCGGCGGGGCTCACCTCTTCCCATCCCGAACAGAGTAGTTAAGCCCGCCTGCGCAGATGGTACTGCAGTTATGTGGGAGAGTATGTCGTCGCCTTTCTTTTTAAAACCCTGTTTCTAACGAAACGGGGTTTTTGTTTTATACCTGAAGCCTACTGGGCTTCCTCCTCTTAAAATCAAATGTCGCCTTTAGCTTCGCTCAGTCGGGCATAGCCCTCAAGTCTTTTAAAAACCCTGTTTCTAACGAAACGGGGTTTTTTGTTTTAAAATGATTGTGTTTTGTTATAGAATACAAACGTCTTTAGTAGCCCCGATAGAAGCTAGCTACCTTGTAGCGCGGATAGCGGGACAGTTCATGTTCCGGTACTACAACTGCTGCTCTTATAAAGTAATGGAATAGGCTCTCTAGAGTGGGAAAACTTTTGTAACTTTAGTACTTTACTCTATGCTATGATGCCTACCACTATTGTTGATCAACACCAAATTCTACAACGCTACCAACCGATGGTTGCTACTACTCATAAAGGGAGGCAAGGACATGTGTTGTTAGTAGGAGGGAGTTATGGTAAGATGGGTTCGGTTTGTTTGTCGGCTAAAGCGGCGATGAAGTCGGGCTGTGGATTGGTCACTGCTTTTATTCCTCAATGTGGTTATGAGATTGTACAAATAGCGGTACCTGAAGTCATGGTGTTGACGGATGTTCAAGACCATTGTATATCGGTAATTCATTTTGATATAGTGCCTAATGCTATTGGTATTGGTCCTGGTTTGGGTCAAGATGCCATTACGCAACAGGGATTGTATGAATTTTTGAAAACGAATACCATTCCTCTAGTTCTTGATGCGGATGCGTTGAATATTTTGGCATTGCATCCGGATTGGTTGTCTTTGCTGGCTCCTAAAACAATTGTCACGCCACATCTAAAAGAATTGGAACGTTTGATTGGGAAATGGAATTCGGAAGCCGAACTGTTTGAAAAAACAATTGCTTTTTCTAAAAAATACCAATTGATTGTTGTGATGAAAGGGGCTCCCACGCATTGTATTGATGGCGATTTGGTTTATAAAAATACCACAGGCAATTCGGCTTTGGCTACGGCGGGTAGTGGCGATGTGTTGACGGGAATGATTACTAGTTTATTGGCACAGTCGTATGAACCCATCGACGCGGCACTTTTAGGGGTGTGTCTTCACGGATTGACGGCAGACATTGCCTTGCATGAAACAGGTTATCAATCGTTTATCGCTTCGGATATCATTTCGTATTTAGGGAAAGCGTATTTGAGTTTGGGTCTGTAATTATGCAATTACTTTTTCCAAGACCATAAACTCCAAAGGTTCTTGTGTTATTGGATTGAAAACGTCGCTCACAGGGAAAGGCTCTCTGGCTCCTGTATCCACATATCCATTTCGTTTGTACCAGGCAATCAATTCTTCACGTACTGTAATTACAGTCATGATTATTTTTGGCAGGCGTATTGCAGCGGCGAAAACTTCGGCTTGATGCAATAATTTTTTTCCGATACCACTATTTTGCAA
The DNA here is from genome assembly GCF_020886115.1 of Flavobacterium ammonificans. NCBI lineage: Bacteria > Pseudomonadati > Bacteroidota > Flavobacteriia > Flavobacteriales > Flavobacteriaceae > Flavobacterium > Flavobacterium ammonificans. The sequence goes on along the minus strand of NZ_AP025185.1, from coordinate 2,086,356 downwards.
GTCAGGAGAAACAGTTAGCATTCCTAAATACAGTTCGTTTGCTTTGACTTTTAAAAGTACACAACCTATTATTTTACCGTTGTCCGAATATTTTAGAATGGTGTTGGAAGCGTCTAGAATGATGTCAAGTAGTTCAGCTTCAGTGGTTCGACCACCTTCCAAAAGATGGGCTTCGGTAGTCCAGCCTTTTTTGGAAAACTCGCCACGATAAGCCGAATTGATTAGTGTATTTAAAGAGGCAATGTCTTCTGCTACTGCTTTTGCAATCATACTATAGTTTTTACTTAGAATCTATCGAGTGTAAATTTCGGAATTTTATCCCAAATAGGCTTTCAACTCTTCGTAAGTTTTGATTTTGGTTCTTACTTTTTCTTTTCCTAAGACACTTTCGATTTGTGGTGGAATAGGCAATTTTACATTCAGCGCCGGTTCTACCACATCTAAAAACTTGATAGGATGCGCGGTTTCTAAGAATATTCCAATCGCATCCGAATGGTTTTCTAATTCTTTTTTCAATCCTAAATAACCTACAGCGCCATGCGGTTCAGCTATATATCCATTGGTAGTGTAAATGGTTTTCATTGCTTCCAAAGTGGCTTCGTCTGAAAAAGTATAGGAAGAAAAATCGGTTTTGAATTGCTCCAAATCGTTCTGATACATTTCTTGGATTCGGATGAAATTACTTGGGTTACCCACATCCATAGCATTAGAAATCGTAGCGATAGATGGTTTTGGGTCGTAAATTCCATTGATTAAAAATCTTGGAACCGTATCGTTTACATTCGTAGATGCTACAAAGTGCTGTACCGGTAATCCCATTTTTTTAGCAATGATACCGGCACAAATATTTCCGAAATTACCACTTGGGCAAGAGAATACTAAGGGTTTTTTTTGGCTTTTCAATGCTTTGTAAGCAAAGAAGAAATAAAACATTTGCGGTAACCAACGGGCAATATTAATGGAATTGGCTGAAGTTAAATTGTGATGTTTCAGACTTTCGTCCAAAAACGCTTTTTTGACCATGTCTTGGCAATTATCGAAAACGCCATCCACTTCTAAGGCTTTGATGTTTTGTCCCAAAGTAGTCAATTGTCTTTCTTGAATGTCGCTTACTTTTCCTGAAGGATAAAGTATAATTACATCTACACCTTCCACACCAAGAAAACCACTTGCTACGGCTCCTCCTGTATCTCCAGAAGTAGCGACTAAAACGGTATTTTTTGCGGTCTTGTCATTGCGATTGAAATAACCCAAAAAACGTGACATAAATCGCGCTCCCACATCCTTAAACGCCATTGTTGGACCATGAAATAATTCTAAGGAATAAATTCCTTTTTCTACTTCGACCACCGGAAAATCAAAACACAAGGTTTCTTTAATAATAGCTCGAAGTTCGGTTTCAGGAATCTCATCGCCTACAAATTGTTGTATAGCTTGAAAAGCAATTTCTTCGTTGCTTTGATTTTCGATGGTATCAAAAAAGGCTGCAGGTAATGGGGTAATGTTTTCTGGAAAATACAATCCTCTATCGGTTGCTAATCCTTGTATAACAGCTTCTTCGAAAGAAACTTTAGGTGCGTTATGGTTTAAACTGTAATATTTCATTTGATTTTAGATTGAAGATTGTGGATTAACGATTTTTGATTTTTTAGTAACTTGGGTTACATCTGCAATCAAAAATCGTTAATCAGAAATCTTAAATAATTTTTATAGTATTTTAACTCCTTCTGAATTCACTTTGGATACATGAATTTCATAAGGTAAGTTGATCGCGTCATATACCGCACTCATGGCTTTGGCGATTTTTTCGGCGGTTGCCGCTCCTTTGCTTAACGCAAAAATCGAAGGACCTGAACCGGATATTCCTGACCCTAGCGCGCCATTTTCAAGAGCAGCTTGTTTGATTAAATCAAATCCTGGAATAAGAACACTTCGTAACGGTTCTACAATTTCATCGTGTAAGGAACGACCAATTAAATCGTAATCTTGGGTGTACAATCCCGCGATTAATCCGCCCACATTTCCCCATTGCATGATAGCACTTTTTAAAGAAACGGTTTGTTTCAATACCGAACGCGCATCCGAAGTTTTTAATTCAATTTGTGGATGTACTACTGTCGCATACAATTCGGATGGACTTTCTATTTTGATAATATCCAAAGGGCTGTAGCTTCTTACCAAGGTAAAACCACCCAAAAGGGCAGGAGCTACGTTATCGGCATGTGCATTGCCACAGGCTAATTTTTCGCCTTGCATGGCAAACTGCACTAAATCTTTGGTAGAATAGGGATATCCTAACAAGGCATTGATTCCAAAAACAGCTCCAGCCGAACTTGCCGCACTACTACCAATTCCGCTACCTGCTTTGATGTTTTTATAAATCTCAATCTCAAAACCAAAGTCAGTGTTCACCGTTTCTAATAATGCCAATCCGGCTACTCCTGAAACATTGTTTTCGGTTTCCAAAGGCAAGTCAGCCCCAATAATTTTAGTAATTCGAATCCCTTTTTGAGCTGATTTCCGAATCACCATTTCGTCACCTACATTGTCAAGACAAAGGCCTAAAACGTCGAATCCACAAGACAGGTTAGCAATGGTTGCTGGGCAAAATAGTTTTATTTCATTCATAATTCATTGCGAGGCACGAAGCAATCTCATTTTATGTTTTACATTTTTTTTGCCACGAAGGCACAAAGACACTAAGTTTTTTTTGTTTCAGGTTTAAAGTTTAAAGTTATCTCGAAACTAGCAACTTTATATATGAACCTATATTTTATACATTTCCAATTCCCCCTTCGGGGGTTAGGGGGCTTTTATACGTTTCCAATTCGGATAACATCAGCAAATATTCCTGAAGCCGTTACCGCAGCACCAGCACCAGCACCTTTGATTAATAAAGGTTGGTCCACATAACGATCGGTGTAAAACAATACGATATTGTCTTTTCCTTCTAAATTGTAAAAAGGATGGTCTTTCGGTATGAATTGCAAACCAACGCTTGCTTTCCCATTTTCAAATTGCGCCACATATTTCAAACGCGATTCTTTGCTTTGGGCTTCCTTATACAATGCATCAAAATGTGCTGCATGTTTTTGCAATGACGAAAAGAAGGCTTCATTTGATGTTGTTTCCAAACATTCCGATGGCATAAACGATTCGTTAGCAATAGATTCAATATCCATTTGGTAACCGCTTTCGCGAATTAATATTAGGATTTTTCGAGCTACGTCAATTCCGCTCAAATCAATTTTTGGATCAGGTTCAGTAAAGCCTTGTACTCCAGCTTCTTTCACCACATCGTGAAAAGAATTATTTTCGTCAAAATTATTGAAGATAAAATTCAAACTTCCGGATAAAACGGCTTGAATCTTATTTACTTTATCACCTGAAGCAATTAAGTTTTTTACAGTGTCAATAATAGGTAAACCCGCTCCAACATTCGTTTCAAATAAGAAAGGCGCATTGTATTGGCGGGATAGATTTTTTAAATTTTTGTAATTGTCGTAAGCCGATGAACAAGCAATTTTGTTACAAGTTACGACACCAACGCTTTGTTTTAAGAAATGTTCGTAGGTTTTTGAAACACTTTCGTTAGCTGTGATGTCAACAAAAATGCTGTTTCGTAGATTCAATTCTTTTACTTTAGCGATGAATAGGTCTTGGTTCGCCGTTTCTCCATTGTTCAAAACTGTTTGCCATTCTTTCAAAGAAATTCCGTCTTCGTCAAAGTGCATTTTTCTAGAATTAGATAAAGCAACAACTCTTACATTGATCTTAAGATTTTCTTTTAAGAATTTTTTCTGTTGGTGAATTTGCTCGATGAATTTCTCTCCAACATTTCCAACGCCCATTACAAATAGGTTCAATTGCTTTGTGTTTTCTTCAAAGAAGTTTTCGTGTAATGTATTTAATGCTTTTTTGACATCACGCTCATTGATTACCGCAGAAATATTTCTTTCGGAAGCACCTTGAGCAATAGCGCGAATGTTTACGTTGTTTTTTCCTAAAGTACTGAACATCCTTCCGCTCAACCCTTGGTGGTTTTTCATATTTTCGCCTACCAATGCAATGATGCATAAGTTGTTCTCTACAATACAAGGATCGATTTTGTTTTGGGCAATTTCAATTTCAAAAGCTTTGTTGATGGCTATTTCTGCTGTTTCTGCATCTGAATTTAATATTCCGATACAAATAGAATGCTCCGAAGAAGCTTGTGTAATAAAAATCACGTTGATGTTTTCATGTGATAAGACCTCAAATAATCGTTTTGACGAACCTGAAACTCCCACCATTCCCGGACCTTCTAATGTTAGTAAGGCAATATTATCAATATGACTAATTCCTTTTACAGGATTGGTTTGCGAAATCACATCATTTGAAATATAAGTACCAATAGCTTCTGGCTCAAACGTATTTTTGATTAGAATTGGAATATTCTTTCTCAATACCGGTTGAATGGTTGGCGGGTACAATACTTTGGCACCAAAATGCGACAATTCCATCGCTTCTTGATACGAAATGGTAGCAATAGGTTGGGCTTGTTTTACAATTTTTGGATTGGCGGTAAACATGCCGTTGACGTCTGTCCAAATTTCTAAATCCGTTGCATTCAAAGCAGCTGCAATGATTGCTGCAGTATAATCCGATCCTCCACGTCCTAGAGTAGTTGGTATTTTGTCGGCAGTAGAAGCAATAAAACCAGGTAGTATTACCACTTGATTTTGGTTAGTAGCAAAAAAATCAGCCACCAATTTGTTGGTCGTTTCAAAGTCTACCACTGCTTTTCCAAAAGTAGCATTGGTTTTGATTAGTTCACGACTATCTGTATATCCATTATTTTTTTCTTTTTGTTTTAGTGCTTCCGCAATAATATAAGACGAAAGTAATTCGCCAAAACCTAAAATAGTATCTGAAGTTCTAGGAGAAAGTTCGCCCAAAAGGAAACAACCGTCTAATAAGGTTTCTAGATGATTGACAATTCTTTTTACATGGCTTAGTAAGCTACTTTGTTCGCTTACCGGAATTAATTCCTTTAAGGTATCTAAATGTTTCTTTTCAATCTCAGTTACAATTTCTTTATAATTTTCGTCATTCGAAGCCGCTTTTTGCGAAGCCAATTGTAATAAGTCGGTTACCTTACTTAAAGCCGAAACGACTACCACTAGTTTCTCGTGTTTTGTTTTTTCAGTAACTATAGTAAGGACTCGTTTTATATTTTGAGCATTGGCAACTGAAGTTCCGCCAAATTTTAATACTTTCATTGTGTGTGTTTTATTTTAAAATGCAATTATTTTCTATACTTCCATTAACTTTTCCCCTTTTAGAAAAAGTACTATATAGCAAGATTATATGTAAAATGTATACCCCTAAGGGGTAGTAGTTGTTGTAGTAGTAAATGTAACAGAAAACGCAACTTCAGTTGAAGTTGTTATTGTAGATGGATATGTAATTCTGTTGCTTTTCATTTGTTCCAAAGGTACTACATAATATTAGCTAGAAAAGGGAGAGCTTGATTTTTACGAATAGTTGAATTTAGCACTATTTATAATGGGTGATTTAATCAATCTCAAAAAAAATAGCTGTATTTATTGAATGCTAAGCTTATTTACTACTATTATTCTCTTTTAAATTAGTGTACTTTTAATCAAGAAAATGGGTAAATTTTATGTTTTTGGACGCTATCTCTATCTATACTTTATAATTGTATAGAAAGGATATTGTAAGTTATTAACTTAAAACTTAACACTGACTTAACGTTAGCCATATATAATAATCTAATTTTGCTAAAAAATAATATAAGATGTCGATAAACAGTTTTTTTCAGTTTTTAGTACCAAAAGACAAAAAGTTTTTCCCTCTATTTGAAGAGGCAACTACTAATTTAGTTCAATTGGCTTCGTATTTACATGAAGCAGTTAATTTGCCATTAAAAGAAAGAGAAGCTCTTTTTCAAAAGATTGATGAATTAGAACAAAAAGGTGAAGATATTACTCGCCAAACAAATCTTGAGTTGAGTAGAAATTTCATTACTCCATTTGATAGAGAAGATATCTATTCTCTTATTATTTCTATTGACAATGTTGCTGATAATCTTCAAGGTGCTGCAAGTAGAATGAGACTTTATCATGTAGATAAGATTACAAAATCAATCCGAAAGTTAACTGAAATTAACTTAGAAGCTTGTCAAAATATTGAATTGGCAGTTAGAGAGTTAAAAGATTTAAAGTCGGTTAAGAACATCACTAGCGCTTGTTCTAAGATAAGTAAGTTGGAAAACAAATCAGACGGTGTTTATAACAAAGCTGTATTTGAAATTTTTGAAAATGAAACGGATGCTATCAATGTAATTAAATACAAAGAAGTATTGTCTGTTTTAGAGTCAGCTACTGATAAATGTAAAAGTGTTGCTAGTGTTTTAGAATCAATTGCAGTAAAACATTCTTAATTAATTTCAGTTTACTGATATACATCTATGGATTTTACTTTATTAATTATTATCATATTGTTAGCATTAGTCTTTGATTATATCAATGGATTTCATGATGCTGCAAATTCTATTGCAACTATAGTTGCTACCAAAGTATTGACTCCTTTTCAAGCAGTTGTTTGGGCCGCTTTTTTTAATTTTTTAGCCTATTGGGTTTTTGGTTTTGGAGTTGCTAATACAGTAGCTAAGACTGCTAATCCAGATTATATTGATCTTTCAGTAATTTTAGCGGGTGTTATTGCGGCCATTATTTGGAATCTTTTTACTTGGTGGAAAGGAATTCCGTCTTCATCATCACATACCTTAATTGGAGGTTTTGCGGGAGCGGCAATAGCGCATGGTTTTAGAGGTGTTACTGATCCTGAACATGCAGGCTTTAAAATCGTAAATTGGTTGAAAGCAGCTAAAGAAGGAGAATTATTACCCTCTGGAGTATTAATCGTAATAATATTTATCGTTTTTGCTCCTCTGCTAGGAATGATTATTTCCTATTTTATCTCTCTTTGGTTGATGTATTCTTCCAAGAAAAATATCTATCCTAAGCTTCTAACCGTTTCATTGATGCTAATAGTGGCTTGGTTTTTATCTTTAGTCCTAGTTTTTGATTATGTGCCAGAAAAGGCTCTTTTTCATAATTCCTTTTGGTATTTTTTAAGTGAACCTCACAATATTAAATGGTTTTTGGTTGCTATAATTTTTTATAGTTTGGCAATTTTCAATTTATTTTTCAGTTCATTTTCTACGGCAAAAGCCGAAGCTATACTTAAGAAAATGCAATTACTGTCTTCTGCCGCTTTTAGTTTAGGCCATGGAGGAAATGATTCGCAAAAAGTGATGGGAATTATTGCAGCAGCCGTTACTGTATATGTAAATGCAAATCCGGGTTCTACTTTGTCTATTGCAGGAGTTTTGGACTTAAACATCGATATTGATAAAGGAATTATGCCAGGTTGGATTCCTTTGACTTGTTATTCTGTAATTGCTATTGGAACACTAAGTGGTGGTTGGAAAATTGTGAAAACAATGGGTTCTAAAATCACAAAAGTAAATGCTTTTGAAGGAGTAGTTGCTGAATCGGCTGGTGCGGTTACTTTATTTTTAACCGAGCACTTTAAAATACCGGTGTCTACGACCCATACTATTACCGGTTCTATCATTGGAGTTGGTGTAACTAAACGTGTTTCTGCAGTGCGCTGGGGTGTAACTGTTAGTTTACTTTGGGCATGGATATTGACCATTCCAGTTTCTGCTGTTTTAGCAGCTGTGACCTACTATGTTATCAATTTATTTTTGAATTAAATAGAACTTTATAATAAAAAAAAGCTGACTAATTAGTCAGCTTTTTTTATTTAAAGAAGTAGCAACTATTTAGTTGGTTCTTCTGTTTTGTGCACTCTTACAGTTAATTCTTCTGCGCCCTCTTCAATATCCATAAAGATTTCATCACCCAATCCTATTTTTGAAGTAATAATCTCTTCGGCTAAGGAATCTTCTACATATTTTTGAATCGCGCGTTTTAATGGTCTTGCGCCAAATTGTTTGTCAAAACCTTTATCGGCAATGAACTCTTTGGCTTTATCGGATAAAGATAGGGTATATCCTAAGTCGGTAATACGAGCACATAATTTCTTCAATTCAATTTCAATAATCAAATTGATATCGTGTTTCTCTAATGCATTGAAAACAATAACATCGTCAATACGATTTAAAAATTCTGGTGCGAATGTTTTCTTTAAAGCATTTTCAATAATACTTTTCGAATTATCATCGACTTGAGCAGTTCTAGCTGCCGTTCCAAAACCAACACCCTGACCGAAATCTTTTAATTGTCTTGCACCCACATTGGATGTCATTATGATGATAGTGTTTTTAAAGTCAATTTTACGGCCTAAACTATCGGTTAAGAATCCGTCATCCAATACTTGAAGTAACATGTTGAATACATCTGGATGCGCTTTCTCGATCTCGTCTAATAAGACTACGCAATACGGTTTTCTTCGTACTTTTTCAGTTAATTGTCCACCTTCTTCGTAACCCACGTATCCTGGAGGAGCACCAATTAATCTGGAAATCGCAAATTTCTCCATGTACTCGCTCATGTCGATACGCACTAAAGCGTCTTCTGAATCGAATAATTCTTTTGCAATTACTTTGGCTAATTGTGTTTTACCAACACCCGTTTGTCCCAAGAAGATAAAAGAACCAATTGGTCGATTAGGATCTTTTAACCCAGCACGATTTCTTTGAATAGAACGAGCAATTTTCAATACTGCTTCTTTTTGCCCAATTACCTTTCCTTCAATAAGTTCAGGAAGCTGAGCTAATTTATTACTTTCAGTCTGTGCAATTCGGTTTACTGGAATTCCTGTCATCATCGAAACCACGTCAGCCACATTGTCTTCCGTAACTTGAATACGGTTATTTTTCGATTCTTCTTCCCATTGTTCTTGGGCTATAGCCAAATCTTTTTCAATACGCTTTTCGTCATCACGAAGCTTGGCAGCTTCCTCGTATTTTTGTTTTTTAACGACTTCATTCTTTAATACACGCACATCTTCCAACTGACGTTCCAAATCCAAAATTTGCTTAGGAACTTCAATATTAGTAATGTGTACTCTTGAACCTGCTTCGTCTAGAGCATCAATCGCTTTGTCTGGTAAAAAACGTTCCGACATGTATCGGTCAGTTAATTTGACACAGGCTTCAATTGCTTCAGCTGTATAGGTTACATTATGATGGTCTTCGTATTTATTTTTGATATTGTTCAAAATGGTAATTGTTTCCGGAACCGAAGTAGGCTCCACAATTATCTTTTGAAAACGTCTCTCTAAAGCGCCGTCTTTTTCAATATACTGTCTGTATTCGTCTAAAGTAGTCGCTCCAATACATTGGATTTCGCCACGTGCCAAAGCAGGTTTAAACATATTGGAAGCGTCCAAAGAACCGGTAGCGCCTCCAGCACCAACAATGGTGTGTATTTCGTCAATAAAAAGAATGATGTCGTCATTTTTTTCTAGCTCGTTCATTACGGCTTTCATGCGTTCTTCAAACTGACCACGGTATTTGGTTCCGGCAACTAAACTCGCTAAATCCAAGGTAACCACACGTTTGTTGAACAAGATACGCGACACCTTTTTCTGAATAATTCGCAAAGCTAAACCTTCTGCAATAGCTGATTTTCCCACTCCAGGCTCTCCAATTAATAATGGATTGTTCTTCTTTCTACGGCTTAGAATTTGCGATACACGCTCAATTTCTTTTTCGCGACCTACAACTGGATCAAGCTTTCCTTCCTCAGCCATTTCCGTTAAATCTCTACCAAAGTTATCTAGAACAGGTGTTTTTGACTTCTTATTGGATTTATTAGAAGGCATATTGAAACTGCTTTCTTTCAGGCTGTCATCTTGTCCTGATTCGTCATTATACGACTCGTTTTTTGGCAAGTTTTCCATAAAATCATCTTCTGATGGAGTCATATTTACGTATTGTTCTTTAACTACATCATAGTCGATTTTCATCTTATTGAGTAGTTTGGTTGTTGGATCGTTTTCATTTCGCAGGATGCACAAAAGCAAGTGTGCGGTACTGATAGAGGGGCTTTGAAATACTTTAGCCTCTAAAAATGTAGTTTTTAAAGCTCTTTCCGCTTGGCGTGTCAGGTGCAAGTTTTTCTTGTCGAGATTAAGATCACTAGTTGGATTTGCAGGGCTTAAAATTTCTACTTTTCTGCGTAAGTGATTTAAATCGACAGCCAAATTATTTAAAATTTGAATTGCTTTGCCATTTCCATCGCGAAGTATTCCTAACATAAGATGCTCTGTGCCAATAAAATCATGGCTTAAGCGTAAGGCTTCTTCTTTGCTGTACGTAATAACATCTTTTACTCTCGGTGAAAAATTATCATCCATATGTATCTATTTGATAGTGTAAATTTAAGTAATTGAGGTTTCAAAAACAAATATCATTCCGTAACCAACGGCTGTCAGCTAATTGACAAAAAAAATACCAAAAAAACTCAAAAGAGCTTCCTATTTTATTAACTAAATTACCTTTAAAACTTGTTAATAAATCATTGAAATAAGTAGCGTAAATTAGTTCTAAAAATTTCAAATATCCGTATATTGGCACGTTTGAAACTAATATAATTTTTTAATATAATAACTTATGTCTGAAGGAGAAAAGTTAATTCCTATTAACATAGAAGATGAAATGAAATCAGCTTACATCGATTATTCGATGTCGGTAATTGTATCAAGAGCACTTCCAGATGTTAGAGACGGTTTAAAACCGGTGCATCGAAGAGTACTTTATGGAATGTATGATTTAGGAGTTTTTTCAAATAAAGCCCACAAAAAATCCGCAAGAATTGTTGGAGAAGTTTTAGGTAAGTACCACCCTCATGGTGACACCTCTGTTTATGACGCTATGGTGCGTATGGCTCAAGAATGGAGTATGCGTTATTTATTAGTTGATGGACAAGGTAACTTTGGTTCTGTCGATGGTGATAGTCCAGCAGCAATGCGTTATACTGAGGCTAGAATGCGTAAGATTTCGGAAGAAATTATGGCTGATATCGAAAAAGAGACAGTGGACTTTCAACTGAACTTTGACGATACCTTGTATGAGCCGAAAGTAATGCCAACACGAGTTCCTACCTTATTAATTAATGGAGCTACAGGTATTGCTGTAGGTATGGCAACCAATATGCCGCCGCACAATTTAACTGAAGTAATTAATGGAACCATTGCTTATATTGAGAATAACGATATTGAAATAGACGAATTAATCACTCATATTAAAGCGCCTGATTTCCCGACAGGTGGAATTATTTACGGATATGAAGGTGTTCGTGAAGCATTTAAAACAGGTCGTGGACGTGTCGTTATTCGTGCTAAAGTAGGTTTTGAAGAAGTTGATGGTAGAGAATCTATCATTGTGACTGAAATTCCGTACCAAGTGAATAAAGCAGATATGATCAAACGTACTGCTGATTTGGTAAACGAAAAGAAAATTGAAGGTATTGCCAATATTCGTGATGAATCGGATAGAAATGGTATGCGTATCGTGTATATCTTGAAACGTGATGCTACACCAAATGTAGTATTGAATACCTTATATAAGTATACCCAATTACAATCATCATTTAGTGTTAATAATATTGCCTTAGTAAAAGGGCGTCCAGAAACGTTGAATCTGAAAGATATGATTCATCATTTCGTAGAACACCGTCATGATGTGGTAATTCGTAGAACACAATTTGAATTACGAAAAGCAGAGGAAAGAGCCCATATTTTAGAAGGATTAATTATTGCTTCGGATAACATTGACGAAGTAATTGCTTTAATCAAAGCGTCTAAAAACACGGATGAAGCCAAAGAAAAATTAATCGAGAGATTCAAATTATCGGATATTCAAGCACGTGCTATTGTTGAAATGCGTTTACGTCAATTGACAGGTTTAGAGCAAGATAAATTGCGTGCTGAGTACGAAGAAATCATGAAGTTAATTGAGCATTTAAGAGCTTTATTAGCCGATGTGAATTTGAGAATTGCATTAATTAAAGAAGAGTTAATTGAAATCAGAGATAAATATGGTGATGAGCGTCGTTCTCAAATCGAATATTCTGGTGGAGATGTAAGTATTGAAGACTTAATTGCTGATGAAAATGTAGTGATTACTATTTCGCACGCAGGGTATATTAAGCGTACGAACTTGTCTGAGTACAAAACTCAAAATAGAGGAGGAGTAGGACAAAAAAGTGCTGGAACCCGTGACCAAGATTTCTTAGAACACATGTTTGTGGCTACGAATCACCAGTACATGATGTTCTTTACGCAAAAAGGAAAATGTTTCTGGATGCGTGTGTACGAAATTCCAGAAGGAAGTAAAACTGCTAAAGGAAGAGCGTTACAGAACTTAATCAACATTGAGTCAGATGATAAAGTGAAAGCATTTATCTGTACACAAGACTTGAAAGATAAAGAGTATGTAAGCAGTCATAATTTAGTAATGGTAACTAAACAAGGACAGGTAAAGAAAACGTCTTTAGAGAAATATTCTAAACCTCGAGTGAATGGTGTTGCTGCCATTACGATTAAAGAAGGCGACGAATTATTAGCGGCTCAATTAACCAACGGTGAGAGTCAAATTATTTTGGCTGTTAAATCTGGTAAATTAGTTCGTTTTGAAGAAACTAAAACCCGTCCAATGGGAAGAACAGCTTCTGGAGTTCGTGGTATTACTTTAAAAGATGACAAAGACGAAGTAATCGGAATGGTAACGGTAAACGATATGAGCAGCGAAATTTTAGTTGTTGCTGAAAATGGTTACGGTAAACGTTCTAGCCTAGATGAGTACAGAATCACGAATCGTGGAGGAAAAGGGGTGAAAACCTTGAATATTACTGAGAAAACAGGTCAGTTGATCTCGATCAATGCTGTGACTGACAATGACGACTTGATGATTATCAACAAATCAGGATTGACTATCAGAATGGCAGTGGAAGATCTTCGTGTAATGGGACGTGCTACTCAAGGTGTTAAATTAATCAACATCAAAGGAAACGATTCTATTGCAGCGGTAACTAAAGTAATGAAAGACGATCCAGCTGAAATTGAATTAGACGAAGATGGCAATCCAATTGAAGTCGAAGTTATTGAAAGAGTGAAGCCTGTTCTAGAAGTACTAGAAGATGATGGCGCTGCAGATGACGACGATGAAGAAGACGAGGAAATCGAAGACGAAGAAGATATCGATGATACTGATGAAGACGATTCAGACGAATAATTAAAAACAAATTCAACCAAAAATTAAATTAGAATATTATGAAAAGTAAATATGTACTACTAGCATCAGCATTATTGATATCAGTTGCCACTTTTGCTCAAAAAGATCAAATTAAAGCAGCTGAAAAGGCTTTAAAAGCAGGAAATGCTCAAGAAGCAATTACTATTTTGCAAGGAGCAGAAGCTGCGTCAGCTGCAGCACCAGATGCTGAAAAAGCCCAGTTTCATTTTGTAAAGGCTAATGCTCATTTGGCTTTAGCTACTAAAAATGAGGATGTAGATACCAACCTTTCGGCTGCTGCCAAAGGATACCAAGAAGTAGTTTCAATTGAAAAAGCTTCTGGAAAAGACAAGTTCGCTGCTCAAGCTACTAAATCAATTATTGATGTTAAATACAAATTAATCAATGGCGCTATTGCAGATTCTAAAGCAGAAAAACATGCTTCAGGAGCAAAAAAACTATACGATGCATATCTGTTAGATAAAAGAGACACCATCAATTTGTATTATGCGGCATCGACTTTTGTAAATGCTAAAGAGTATGAGACTGCTTACAACGCTTACGATGAGCTTAAGAGATTAAACTATTCTGGAAAGGGAACCAATTATTATGCTGTTAACAAAGTTAATGGTGAAGAACAATTTTTCTCTACAGCGAAAGAGAGAGACCAAATGGTTAAACTTGGAACTCATGAAAAACCAAGAACAGAAGCAATTCCATCAAAAAGAGGTGAAATCTATAAAAATATGGCTTTGATTTTAGTTCAAAATGGAAAAATTGCTGAAGCTAAAAAAGCAGTTGCCGAAGCTAGAGTTACTAATCCAGATGATAAATCATTGATTTTGACTGAAGCTAATTTGTATTTAGATACTAAAGATTATGATACTTACAAAAAATTAATCACTGAGGTTTTGGCTCAAAGCCCAAATGATGCGGATTTAGTTTTTAACTTAGGAGTAATTAGTTACAATGCTAAGAATTTTGCTGAAGCTGAAACGTATTACAAAAGAGCTGTCGAAATTAAGCCAGATTATGTAAATGCGTATTTGAATTTAGCTATTTTGAAATTAGATGCTGATAAAAAATTATTTGATGAAATTCAAAAGTTAGGTAATTCGGAAAAAGATAATAAACGTTACGAAGTGCTAAAAAAACAAAGAGAGGCAGTATTTACTTCTGCTTTGCCTTATCTTGAAAAAGCCGCTGAGTTAGACGATACTAATGAAGAGGTTAAGTCAACCTTATTAAGTGTTTTCAGAGCATTAGAAATGACAGAAAAAGCTAAAGCGTTGAAAGCTAGAATGAAAAAATAGGCTTTAGATTTAAACCAAAAAAAAACCGAATTGAAAAATTCGGTTTTTTTATTTAAATTATTTTTTTGATTACTCTTAGTTTGTGTGTATGTTTTTGTGTTTCGGGATTGAATATTCCCAAGTGATCAAGGCGATCTACTCGAACTTTTCCGCTAGCGTGAATAATGTAATTGTTTTCCATTATAATTCCCACATGAATGATAGCACCTTCTTCGTTATCAAAGAAAGCCAAATCACCAGGTTCGCTTTCTTCAATAAAGCTTAAAGCATCGCCTTGAGTTGCTTGCTGCGAAGCATCTCTTGATAACCTGTAACCATTTAATTTATATACCATTTGCGTAAAACCAGAACAATCGATTCCAAAAGGTGTTTTTCCTCCCCATAAATAAGGTGCATTCAAATACATAAATGCGGTAGTGATTAGTTGGCTTTTATCCTGTATTCCGCTTATTTTGCTGCCATCAAAAACAAACTGCGAGGAGTTAATTTCGGAATGATCTAAAAATGAAAGCGATGCTCCTAAAGGAATAGGAAGCAAGGTATTATTTGGTGCTGAAATGTAATCAATCAAATCTGCATTTAATGTAATAGGTTCTTTTGAAAGTGTTTTGTAATCAGTTTCGCTAATAATTTGAAATTGTTTGAAGTCTACCCAACCTTCATAGTTGTCAAATTGCAGTCGGATTTTGCGCCATTGTTTTAGTTCTTCTACCACTTCAAAATGTTCACCAAACAAGACTTGAGAAACGATTTCGCTTCTGTCATTTGGTTCCGCTCGAAGTGGGATTATGGCTAGGTTACAAATTCCAAACATGGACAACTCTTTCTATTTTTGAGGTTACTTTTAGAGGCAATTTATGCTCTCTCAATTACTATGGCAGAAGCACCACCACCACCATTACAGATAGCAGCTGCTCCAATTTTACCATTATTTTGTTGTAATACATTCAATAAAGTCACAATGATTCTGGCTCCTGAACAACCCAACGGATGTCCTAATGAAACAGCACCACCATTAACATTCATTTTATTCAAATCAATATTTAATAATTTGGCATTAGCCAAACCTACAACAGAAAAAGCTTCGTTAAATTCAAAATAATCTACATCTTCAATTGAAAGATTAGCCTTCTTAAGTGCTTTTGGTAATGCTAAAGCTGGACTCGTTGTAAACCATTTAGGTTCCTGAGCAGCATCGGCATAGGAAAGAATATACGCTAGAGGTTGAAAACCCAAAGCAATTGCTTTTTCCTCACTCATGATTACCAATGCAGCTGCTCCATCATTAATTGTTGAGGCATTTGCAGCAGTAACAGTTCCTTCTTTAGTAAAAGCAGGGTTTAAGCTACTAACTCTATCTAACTTCACATTGGTGTACTCTTCGTCTTTTGATACAATTACAGGCTCTCCTTTTCGTTGAGGCACAGCAACCGGAACTATTTCATTATCAAATTTCCCTGCTTCCCAAGCTTTAGCACTTTTCTCATAGGATTGAATTGCAAATTGGTCTTGTTCTTCTCTAGAAATTTTATGTTCTGAGGCACAAAGATCGGCACTCACACCCATAGCGTTGTTATCATAAGCATCAGTAAGTCCATCCTTTTGCATTCCATCAATTAAAGCATTTGGACCAAATTTAGTACCCGCTCTTAAATAAGTATAATGTGGGATAAGGCTCATGTTTTCCATTCCGCCTGCAACAATAATTTCAGCATCACCTGATTGAATGGATTGTGCAGCAAACATAACTGCTTTCATTCCTGAAGCACAAACTTTATTTACAGTAGTACAAGGAACCGAATTGGGTAAACCAGCAAATAGGGCTGCTTGTCTAGCTGGAGCTTGACCAACACCAGATTGAACTACATTTCCCATAAATACCTCGTCTACTAAATCAGGACTAAGGTTGATCTTCTCCAAAGCACCTTTGATTGCTACTGCACCTAGTTGAGATGCGCTTACGGTGGACAAACTTCCCATAAAACTTCCCATAGGGGTACGAGTGGCAGCAACAATTACGACTCTTTTATTCATAATATTTAGAATTTAGATGATAAGCAAATTTAATCTTTTTTATGCAATTTCAAATGGTGATTATAGTATTCTGATTTAAATGATTTTGATTGTAGCTAGTATGTTGATTGTGAACTCATTTAACGACAATTAAAAAATAAAAAGAAAAAAAACTTTAAAATAGTTGTGATTAATACAATGATGTGCTACATTTGCCACCGCAAAATAGGACAGGTTTCTTGAGCTTGGAGAGGTGCCAGAGTGGTAATGGAGCAGATTGCTAATCTGTCGACGAGCAATCGTCGCCAGGGTTCGAGTCCCTGTCTCTCCGCTTTTTAATTTTGCTTTTTCGGGGTGTAGCGTAGCCCGGTTATCGCGCCTGCTTTGGGAGCAGGAGGCCGCAGGTTCGAATCCTGCCACCCCGACAACAATAAGACTGGTCGCATAGCTCAGCTGGATAGAGCACCTGCCTTCTAAGCAGGCGGTCGAAGGTTCGAATCCTTCTGCGATCACATTACAAACCTACTGGAAACAGTAGGTTTTTTTGTTTTTGGTAGTTATTTTGTTATTAATTGTATTTTGGTTTCTTAAATTATATGATCCAATATATAGTTTGCACACTTATTTTTTCTTTTCCAATTGCTCTATAATCTTGGTGTAATTTTCAGGACCTACTTTTTTAGCAATAATTTTTTTGTCCTGATCCAAAAGATACATAACTGGAGTTTGTCTCACATTATACAAAGTTTGGAAATCAACATCTTCCTTGGTGTAATTCCCTGTAACTACGGGAGCAGGGTACACATTAATCCAACTGGATAGTTTTTCTTTTTCAATAAACTCTTTCCATTTTGCCATTTCGTTCGTATTGTTGTTTATGGCAAAAACGACTACGCCTTTTTGCTTCCATTCGGTTTCATACAATTGAAGCATTTTTGGAATTTCGGTCGCACAATGTCCGCAAGTAGGATCCCAGAAGGCAACAACCGTATATTTAGCCTTAATATCGTATAAATCAATTCGTTTTTGATCTTGAGTTAGCATGAATAGGTTTTTACCTTTATCGCCAATTAAATTATCCTTGATACTCGATACTTTAAATTTGAAAAACTCTTTTTGTTTGAGTTGTAACCAAGGATATTCTTTGTTCTTAAAAAAGCTATTGTAAATATTAATAAATACTCGATCCATTCCCATGATTTTTGCTTCAGCATACAAATCAATGAAATGTAAACTCAGGTATTTAAATACTTCTCCATTGGGTTGGTCCGTTTGGTTTAAAATTTGTGTAATTTCCTGAGTTACTGCTTCAGGAGTAACAGGGATAAAGGTGTTGAAGTAGGTAGTGATTCGGTTTTCTAAAAAGGGATTGCGCAATAGTCGTGCGTCTTTAAAATTAATTCCATCAAAAAAATGCTTTTTTAAGTAAGCGATCGAGTCGGTTTTAGTAGCCAGTTTTTCTTCTTCGGCTTTGTTTAAAAAGTTGTCAATTGGTTGGCTCATACTGAACAAAAGCGCCATCGTATTTCCTGAATTAGTTTTGATATACTCATTTTTGAACAAGTTAATCTCTGCTTGAATTTTCTTTAAATCAGTAATTACGAATGCACTATCTTGTTTGGTCTTTTTATCGGCTAAGCTTTTTTCTAAGTTTTTGATAACTTCCATTTTAGTTCTAAAAAAGGAATTGAAATTAGCAAAATCTTGGTTCAAATTGGAATTACGTATCTCCAACGTTTTTTCGGTTGGATTGGTAACTTTGATGGCAAATTTTTGTTCATTGTCCATCAAAAACTCTAGATCTATCTTCTTGTCAGGTGTTACTAACATATAGATACCTTCAATGTATTTTTGGTCTTTTTTGAAGATTAATTTTCCGTCAGCTGTTCCTTTTACGGAATCTAACAAGGTTTGATATTTGCCGTAATGACTCGCTATATAATACATCTTATTAGCGTATTCCGGAGATTGAAATTCAATTTGGCTTGCAGGAATCGTCTTTTTGACTTGTGCAAAAAAAGAATTACTAAAGAGTAAAAAAAGTAAAGAGAATACGAGCGATTGGGTTTTCATAATTATCTAATTTTAACCAAAAATAAGTTTTTCTTATGGGTTTTACTTTATTGGAATCAAATTTAGTTCATACACGCTTAAAGAGTCAAAAATAATAAATACTTTTAACAGATAATTAATATTAAATTTTGCCATGCGAACTCTTTGGTCCTTATTTTTTTTGTTTTTTTTCTCAACAATAAACACCATTCATGCCCAGACTGATGAAACGATTGCAGATTCTTCTTTTGTGAATCTGAAAGACTATAGTGCTGATTTTGTTTACGATATGAAGTATGCAACGGCGGATAATTTTTTGAAAGCAAAAGTCTATGATTGTCCAGAATGTCTTTTACGTTTTAAAACAGTAAAAGCTTTAGTAAAAGCCAACGAGAAATTCATGAAAAAAGGGTATCGTATAAAGATTTATGACTGTTATCGTCCATTAGATATTCAAAAAAAAATGTGGCAAATTATACCCAATCCAGAATATGTCGCAAATCCTGCAAAAGGTTCGATTCACAATAGAGGAGGAGCAGTTGATATTACTTTAGTCGATAGTACTGGAGCAGAATTAGACATGGGAACATCATTTGATTTTTTTGGTCCAGAAGCGAGTCATTTCTATGAGAATCTTCCAGATGAAGTAAAACAGAATCGATTGCTTCTGAAAAAAATAATGAGAAAAAGTAATTTTATTTCTTTTGATTCTGAGTGGTGGCATTATAATGTAAAAAATGCTTCCAAGGAGAAGGTTTCTAATGCTAAATGGAATTGTGATTAATATAGGTTAATTTTTAATCACAAAGGTTTTCTAAGAAGGCACTAAGTTGCACAAAATTATCAGTTTAGTTTAGTCAAAACAGAACGCTTTTCATAAGGATATGATAGCATTTATAGTATTTCTTGATACTTTGAAAGGTGAAAAAATTTGCGAATTTGCGGTAATTATTTAATCACAGAGAATCCAAATAAGTCAAGCAGATGCTATTTTGAATAAGGGTTATTTATTCCGCACAGTGGATATTTTGCATAAAATAAGTTTCAGGTTCATATACCTCATTATTCATTTCTGATGTAAACTGTTTTTTGAGTATGTAATCTTCAACATCTGTCAGGAATTTAATACGCATTAGTGAAACAGGTGATTTTTTCAATTCCTCAAAACTATCTTTCATAAACATAAAAGTACCCGGAGTTATTCTGTTGTCAAAACCCTTATCATCTCGCAATACTGTCCCGCAATTTTCTTGATCAATATGCAATAAGGTTATTACTTTACCATTGTTTAATTGTAAGAAAATCTTAGAATCTTTATCAAAACAATTGGCTTTAATAAAGTCTTTACTCTTTTGAATAAGTTGCACATTTAATAAAGGCATTCCGTCAGATACAGCCAATGAAAAGAAAATATAATTAGATGTTCCTGCAAAATTTTTCTCTGCAATAATATATTCTTTGGTCGTTTTATATGTTCCAATAGAATCGGTTACATTAGTAGTGTATTCGCATGGTTTTTGAGCAAAAATTGCTGAACTGATTAGGGAAAGGGCAAGTAATAATAGGTTTTTCATGGTTATTGTAATTTGTTGCAAAGTAAAACTATTTTATCATTATTCATATCGGTTGTAAAAAAACAATAGGAATCTCCACCGTCTTTTATTTTCCATTTTTTTCGAATGTTTTCTACAGTTTCAGGAAAGTTGCGAGTTGTGAGGTTGAGTTTTGAATTTTCGAGATGAATTTTTATTTCTTTTTTTGTGTAGGGAATAATATGCTGTATTTCAAAAATACGTCCAGGAAAATTGAATACTTCATTTGAGGTATACAAATGTGAATGTTTGTGTAATTTATCAAGTTGGTACTGCGAACTAATTTCATTGAAACCGCCTGATTTCATGATGGCACTATTGGGCTCGAATAAGTAGCGTTTTGGTAATGAATATTTAGCATCGGCACTATCCTGGTCAAGAATAAATTCAAAAGTGATATCTCCTTCTTTTGTAAGATTTACCGTTTTGATGCTAATAG
Organism: Flavobacterium ammonificans; assembly: GCF_020886115.1. Lineage (NCBI taxonomy): Bacteria > Pseudomonadati > Bacteroidota > Flavobacteriia > Flavobacteriales > Flavobacteriaceae > Flavobacterium > Flavobacterium ammonificans. The sequence continues at coordinate 2,065,674 of NZ_AP025185.1, read as the reverse complement.
CACCGGAGTAATTTTTATGTAATTCCCAAAGCAACTCTTTAACTTCATTTTCCAGAGCCACAATATGAATTGTTTTTACATTTTGTAGTTCTGATAGACCTGCTGCTAGATCTAATAATGGAGCGGTTTTTATTAAAATAGCCTCTGATTTTTCAAAATACAAATCTAAATTTTCAGGTACATTTGGTAAACAGTCTTTTAGCATGAATACTTTGCCTTTGGCATCATTGCGTCGAGAAGGATCGATGTAGATCCAATCCCATTTTTCAGTAGTCGTTTGTAAAGTAGTTAAGCTATCACCCGCTATGCAGTCAATATTAGTAACTCCTAATTGTTTAAAATTGTGTTTGACAACCTCTGATAAATCTGAATTGATTTCGCAGTGAGTCACACTTTTCATCGTATTGGCAAAGTAATAATCATCTACCCCAAAACCACCCGTAAGGTCAATTAAACTTGAGCCATTTAGCAAACCCGACTTGTATTCGGCTGTTCTTTCTGAGGAAGTTTGTTCAACAGATATTTTAGATGGGTACAGGATGTTAGCCGTGTTAAACCAAGTGGGTAGCTTTGTTCTTGCTTTTGCTTTCGCTTCAATTTGGTTTACAATAGTAATCCATTCAATATCTGGAAATGGATTTTTTTGAAGGGCTAATTGAGGAATTGAAACTCCTAATTGGCTATCAATGAATTGCTGTATTTCAGGGTTTAAAATTTTGAAATCCAAGATTATATGTTTTTGGTAATAAGCTGAATAACAACATTATTAGGAAAAAATTCTTTACCAATAACCTTTAAAATCGTGTACAAAGGAACTGCGATAACCATTCCCAAAATACCAGATATAAAACCAGCAATTAAAATAACTAAGAAAATTTCTAAGGGATGCGAGCTGACACTTTTAGAAAAAATTATGGGTTGGGATAAATTATTGTCAATTAATTGCACTATCCAAAAGCCAATCAAAATGTAGATAGTTGTGGGTAATGTTTCTGTTTGAAAATCATTTCCTAAATGACTAATCATAGTTAAAATCGCAGCGATTATTGACGCAATTAACGGACCTATGTAAGGAATGATATTGAGTACCGCACACAAAAATGCAATTATAAACGCATTCGAAATCCCAAAGATGGACAACACAATTAAATACAAAATAAAAACGATTCCTAGTTGTAATAACAAGCCAATAAAGTAGCGAGACAACAAATGATTGATTTTATCTAAGGAATTTAGAATAGGCTCTTCGTGGGTATCCGGTATTAATTTTTTTAGGTTTTCAATAAAGTGAACTTTGTCTTTCATAAAGAAGAAAGTGATAAAAAATACCGAAGCCAATCCAACTCCAAAACTTCCAATTGTATTGAGAATAGTATTTAATAATTCGGGTACGAAATTGAAGTCTATTTTTGAACTAATATCGGTTTCACTTAAAAATCGAGCCGAATCAATGTTATGATTGTCTAAAAACACGACTATTTGATGCAGAAGTTGGTCAATGTTTTGCTCTATTTTTGCAGTATTGAGTAAAGATAAACTTTCACTTTGTGATAAAATCAAAGGAATAAATAAAGAAATAAATCCTACGAATAAAAGAAAAAAGAAAACTAATGTTGTGACTGATGCTACTACATTCGGAAATTTCAAACGTGTTTGTAGAAAACTCATGATTGGTTTTCCAATCAATGTTAAAATTAGCGAAACAATCAAATAAATAAGTACCGCTTGAATTTGGTATAAAAAATATAGTGAGATAGCAATCAATACTAAAAAACCTATAGATCTTAAAATTCCGTTTGCAATTGTTTTAGATGTAATCATTGGGCAGTAGTAGGTTTGAAAAGCTATTAAAAGATAAAGATAGGAAAACTTTCAAAAGAAGCAATTGACTTTTTAGATTTCATTCAGTCGATTGCTAATTTCATACAATGCAATACTAGTAGCCTGAACCACATTCATACTACTATTATTTCCGTACATTGTTATATGAGTAGTTTGGTTAGCAATTGCTAATAATGCTTCACTTACGCCATCAATTTCATTACCTATGAGCAAAGCAATTTTTTGGTCTTTAGGTGTAGTAATTTTTTGAATTGGAACGCTTGTACTTGTTATTTCTAGAGCTATAATTTCATATTGGTCTTTCAACAATAAAGCAATAGCGTCATTTGTTTCTTCGATAATAAAATGCGGAATCTGTAAATGAGTGCTTCGGGATGTTTTGTTTATTTTTCTGGGAGTGAGCGGAATTTCTTTACCGATGAAAATTATTTTTTCAATGCCAAAGGCTTCGCCAATTCGGAATAAAGAACCAATGTTTTGCTGAAAATAAATACGATCGCAAACAATTGTGACAGGAAATTTTCTTTTTACAAAGCGAGTATTTTCGTGGGTAAGTTGCATTAATTATTGAAAATGTAATATATAATATTAGCTCCCATTTTAAGTGCTTTCTGGCGCACTTCTATAGGGTCGTTGTTGACTTCGGCATCTTCCCATCCATCACCTAAATCGCATTCGTAGGTGTACAACAAAATCAATCTATTTTTTACAAAAATTCCCAAAGCCTGAGGCCGCTTATTATCGTGTTCGTGAATTTTAGGCAATCCATTTGGAAAAGAAAAAGGTTTTTGAAAAATAGGATGAGTTGAAGGGATTTCAATTAAATCTTCAGCTGGAAACAATTTTTTGATGGCTTTTCTGATGTATTCGTTCATACCATAATTATCATCTATGTGAAGAAACCCACCTGAATTTAAATAGTTCCTTATATTTATTTCTTCATCGGTATTGAAAACTACATTTCCGTGACCAGTAAGGTGAAGGTAAGGATAGCTAAATATATTAGGGCTATTGGGTTCAACTATAGCTGGCTTACCCTTGATTGTAGTTTGGATAGTTGAATTACAAAAACGAATTAGATTGGGTAAAGAAGTTGGATTAGCATACCAATCACCTCCACCACGGTATTTAACCAGAGCAATTTCTTGCGAAAAACAATTCATCGCAAGTACTACAAAGAGCAAGACTAGTTTTTGCTTCATCAAGTTAGGAGTTTTCGTTTAGAAAAACAACACTGTGACAGGCTACTATAGCTGCGGTTTCAGTTCGCAATCGAGTATTTCCTAAAGTAACCGGAAGGTAATTGTGCTCGATAGCTAAATTTATTTCCTTATCTGAAAAATCACCCTCAGGACCAATCAAAATGGTGGCATTTTCATTGGCACGTATTACCGATTTTAGTGACTTTTTATCCGTTTCTTCACAATGTGCGATAAGCTGTAGACCTTCCTTTTTTTGCTTTACAAAATCTTTAAACGAAATCGCAGGATTTAGTTTTGGTAAAAATAAAGCGTTAGACTGTTTCATGGCAGAAAGAATGATTTTTTCAAAACGCTCGGTATTGATTACTTTTCTTTCGGAACGATCACAAATAATTGGGGTAATTTCTTGAATACCAATTTCGGTTGCTTTTTCTAAAAACCATTCGTAACGGTCATTCATTTTAGTAGGTGCTACGGCTAAATGTAACTGTATTTTGGGTTCTGGCGCTTTTTCAAAAGAAACAATTTGAACCGTACATTTAGCATCGGATGCTAAAATAATTTCCGTTTTAAATAAATACCCTAAACCATTAGTTACAAATAATATATCCCCGTCTTTTTTACGTAATACTTTAATAATATGCTTGCTTTCTTCTTTGTCAAAAATTAAGCTTTCAGTTGACTCGTTTATGGTGGTATTGTAAAATAACTGCATAGTTTTAGAATTGGATTCGTGCTTTTGAGACTACTGAAGAGTCTTCAAATTGTTGGTGTAAATATTTTTGATATCCTACGATTCCAATCATAGCTGCATTATCTGTAGTGTATTCAAATTTAGGAATAAAAGTTGTCCAACCGTATTTTTTCTCGGCTTCTTTTAGTGTATTTCGAATTCCGGAATTAGCTGAGACACCTCCGCCAATAGCTATTTGAGTGATACCTGTCTCTTTTACTGCCAATTTCAATTTGCCCATTAAAATTTCAATAATTGTATGTTGAATGGAAGCGCAAATATCGTCTCTATTTTCTTCGATAAAATTCGGATTCTCTAGTTTGTTTTTTTGGATAAAATATAAAATAGCAGTTTTCAATCCTGAAAAACTAAAATCCAATCCGGGTACTTTAGGTTTCGTAAATGCAAAAGCTTTTGGGTTTCCTAATTGTGCATATTTGTCAACCAAAGGTCCGCCAGGATAAGGAAGTCCGAGTATTTTGGCACTTTTGTCAAATGCTTCACCAACAGCATCGTCTGTAGTTTCTCCAATAATAGTCATGTTGAAGAAACCATCAACTCGAACAATCTGGGTATGACCGCCGCTAATAGTTAATGCTAAAAATGGAAATTCAGGTTTATCAAAACCTTCTTCGTCAATAAAATGAGCTAGTATGTGCGCATGCATGTGATTTACCGCAATCAAAGGAATTTGTAATGCTAGAGCCAATGATTTAGCAAAAGAACTACCAACTAGTAAAGACCCCATTAAGCCAGGACCTTGGGTAAATGCAATTGCAGAGAGTTGTTCTTTTTGTATATTTGCTTTTCGCAGTGCTGCATCAATTACTGGAACTATATTTTGTTGGTGCGCTCTCGAGGCTAATTCTGGAACAACACCACCGTATTGATTGTGAATCAATTGATTAGCAACAATGTTAGACACTACTTTGTTGTTGTGTAAAACCGCTGCAGCTGTGTCGTCGCAGGAACTTTCGATAGCAAGAATAAAAACCTCGGAATTTTGCATAAAAAAGCGCGAATTTTAAATTATATTTGGCGTGCTGTATCTATTTTCAGCGTTGCCAAAATTAAAGAATTTTTATTTAAAGCCTATTCTTTAGAAAAGTAAAATAGAATTAAAAACAACTTAATCGACATTAGTATCAAAAACGTCAAAAAAATAGTATCACTTACGCTAATTGGGTTGGTTCTCTTTTTGCTTTTGCTTGGTATTACATTAAGTTTACCAGTGGTGCAAACTCGAATTGCACAGTACGTCACTACAACACTTAATAACGATTTTGGGACTAATATATCTGTTGGACAAGTAGCCATATCTCCTTTTGGCAGTGTTAAATTTAAAAAAGTACTAATTCGGGATCACCATCAAGATACTTTGATTTTTAGCAATCGAATCAAAACTACCATTTCGGATGGTAAAAAACTTCTCGATGGGGATTTGATTTTTAGTGATTTGCATTTGGACGGCTTAGTTTTCCATCTTAAAACTTACAAAAAAGAAAAGCTTACTAATTTAGATGTTTTTGTTAATGCCTTTGGAGAAGACACTACTTCGACAGGGAAACATTTTTTATTGACTGCTAAACAAGCTACTATTACCAAGGGACATTTTACTGTGTTTGATGAAAATCGTGTAATTCCTAAAGATGTTGATTTTACCAAGTTAAATATTCAATTATCTGATTTTAAATTGTACGGACCTGATGTGAATACCAACATTCTCAAAATGTCATTTTTAGACCATAGAGGCGTTTATGTTAAAAAGTTAAGTGGAGTTTTAAGTTATACCAAAAAGCAAATAAAGCTTACCAAGTTACTAGTGGAGACAAAGGAAAATTCTGAAATCAAAGCTAATGTAGTGTTGAATTATAAAATTTCCGATTTTTCGGATTTTAATAATAAAGTCCAGTTTGATGTTCAGTTAGCTTCCTCCACATTGGCTAGTAATGATATTCGTTGCTTTTATAATGAATTAGGTAAAAACCAATTTTTCTACATCAAAACTAATCTTTCTGGAACTCTAAATGATTTGAAATTAAATCAACTGAATTTAGTTGATTCTCAAAAAAGTAAAATGATTGGTGCCATTCGATTTAAGAATTTATTTCCTTCTAAAGATCAAGAGTTTTACATGAAAGGGAAGTTTAAGACGCTTTCGTCAAGCTATGATAATCTAGCGGTTTTATTACCTAATGTTTTGGGTAAGAAATTACCAGTCGAAATGAAACGGTTGGGGCAATTTAACATAGTGGGCACAACAGAACTTACTGCTAAAACAATCAATGCTGCTTTTAAAATGAACTCTGGTTTGGGGCTTGTTTCAACTGATTTTGTGATGAGCAACATTGATTTTATAGACAAAGCAGCCTATGTTGGTGATGTTGTTTTGGAACAGTTTGATTTAGGTACTTTAGTAGCACAAGACGATTTAGGGAAAATTAGTGCCAACCTTTCAATAGACGGAATTGGTTTTACCGACAAATATTTAAATACCAAAATTGAAGGCGCTATTTCACAATTGGATTACAATAAGTATTCGTATTCTAATTTAGAGGTTAATGGCACCTTTAAAATGCCAATTTATCAAGGGAATTTGACTATAAATGATCCTAATTTAAATGTAAGTTTTGATGGTTTAATTGATTGGTCAAAAAAAGACAGTCGTTTTGATTTTCATCTAGCGATTGATAATGCAAATTTGTACAATCTTAAATTCACAAACGATTCCACATCGGTCTTAAAAGGAGATATTGTAACTCAAGTGGAAGGGAATTCAATAGATAATATTAGAGGAAACGTTTTTGTAAATAAAACAACCTATACCAATTCTAAATCGGTATATTATTTTGATGATTTTTCTATAAACTCGAGCTTTGATAGTGCCAACAATAGAACAATAACGGTTAATTCTCCTGATATTGTTGAAGGTAAAATTGAAGGAAAATATAAGTTCAACCAACTTCAAGATTTGATCGAAAACTCATTAGGTAGTTTGTATGCTAATTACAAGCCTAATAAAGTAGACAAAGGTCAGTTTTTGAATTTTGATTTGTCTATCAATAATAAAATTGTGGAAGTATTTTTTCCTCAAGTTTCAATTGGTGAAAATACGAAGATGAGTGGCGTTATAAATTCAGATAAAAATGAATTTCAATTTAAATTTAATTCTCCACAGATTGTTGCTTCAGAAAATACATTAGACAATATTAGAGTTACTGTTGATAATCAAAATCCGCTATACAATGCCTATGTAGAAATGGATTCAATCAAATCTAAGTTCTATAAAATTAGAGATTTTAGTTTAATTAATGTAACAATGAAAGACTCATTGTTCTTTAGAACTGAATTTAAAGGAGGAAATAAAGGTGAAGATTATTTCAATTTAAACTTGTATCACACGATTAACAAGGATAATAAAAATGTTGTCGGGATAAGTAAATCGGAAGTTAAGTTTAAAGATTATTTATGGTTCTTAAATGAGAATGATACGCAGGATAATCGTATCGTTTTTGACAAAAATTTAAATGAGTTTACTATTGAGGATATCATCCTATCTCACGAAGATCAACGTATTGAGTTGTTAGGTAAATTAAAAGGTTCCAATTATAAAGACTTAAAATTAAGTTTTAAAGATGTGAATTTCAATAAAATTACCCCAGATAATGAACTATTTGTTTTCGATGGTAGTATCAACGGAGAAATTAACTTCAATCAAGAGAATAAAATTTTCAGACCTACAGCTAATTTGAATATATCAGAGTTTATTTTGAATAAAAATAACCTTGGCGCCCTTTCATTAAATATTACTGGAGACGAAAACCTTTCTAATTTTGCTATAGCATCCTCTATTAAAAATGACAATTTTGAATCATTTAATACTAGCGGAAACCTTTCAATTATCAATGATGAAACTGTTTTCGATTTACGAGTAATGCTTGATAAATTTAATTTAGCAACTTTAGGCCCCGTAGGAGGAGAGGTTTTATCTAACATACGTGGATTTGTTTCTGGGAATGCTACTATACAAGGAAATATAAATAAGCCTGAAATTAATGGAAGGTTGTTTATTGACAAGGCTGGTATGGGAATTTCTTATCTTGGAACAGATTATAATCTAGTTGATAAAACAATAGTTGACTTAACAGATGAAAGATTTTTGTTTAGAAACAATCTTTTGATTGACTCCAAATTTGGAACAAAAGGAATTTTAAATGGAGTAATTGAGCACAAGAATTTTTCGGATTGGAAGTTGGATCTTAGCTTAAACTCAAAACGATTACTAGCTTTAGATACCAAAGATAGTGAAGATGCTGCTTATTTTGGAACGGCATTCATTAACGGAACGGCAAAAATTACAGGTCCAACTACTAGTTTATTCATTTCGGTTGATGCCAAGTCCGAAAAAGGGACCTCGGTAAAAATTCCAATTAATAATGCAGAGGAGGTTGGAGACAATTCTTTTTTACATTTTATAACGCCTAAAGAAAAGTACAACTTACAAAAAGGAATTGTAACAAATCAAAGAGATTATAAAGGATTAGAATTAGAGTTTGATTTCAATATAACCCCGGACGCAGAAGTTGAGGTTATTCTTGATAGAAGTTCAGGACATGGTATGAAAGGTAAGGGTAATGGTTCACTTTTATTTAAGATAAACACACTCGGTAAGTTCAATATGTGGGGCGATTTCCAAGCTTACGAGGGAACTTATAACTTTAGAACTACAGGCATAAACAAACGTTTTTCAGTAAAAAAAGGAGGTTCTATTTCATGGGACGGAAACCCACTTAAGGCATTGTTAAACTTAGAGGCAGTTTACAAAACTACAGCGAACCCATCTTTGTTAATTGATAATACATCCTTTAATAGAAAAGTCCCGGTAGAGGTTGTAATTGGTATAAAGGGAGATTTAATGAGTCCGGAACCTGATTTTAATATTGAGTTCCCAACAGTTAGTAATGTACTTAAATCAGAAATCCAAACCAAGCTATACGATAAAGAAGTTCGACAAACTCAAGCGCTTTACTTACTTTCAACTGGGAGTTTCCTTAGTGCAGAGGGAATCAATCAAAATGATATTTCTGGAAGTTTATTTGAAACAGCAGCTGGACTTTTAGGAGATTTGATTCAATCAGATAATGATAAATTCGAAGTTGGAATTAATGTAGTAGGAGCAGATAGGAGATTGGGAAGAGAGACAGATGGTCGATTTGAAGCTTCAGTGTCTTCAAAAATTAATGAAAGAATAACTTTTAATGGGAAGCTAGGAGTTCCTTTTGGAGGAATTAACCAAACCGCTTTTGTTGGAAATGTAGAATTACTTTGGAGATTAGATCAAGAAGGGGATTTAAATGCCAGAATTTTTAATAAAGAGAATGACATCAACTTTATTGGTCAAGGTATTGGATATACCCAAGGAATTGGTTTATCCTATCAGGTTGATTTTGATACTTTCAGAGAGTTAATTCAAAAAATGTTTAAGAGAAACCGTGTAATTCAAACGATACCTTCCGAATATTTAAATCCAGATTCAGAGTTGTCTCCTGATTTTATAAATTTTTCAAACTCCAAAAAACCTACCAAAGAATTACCTAAACAAAATAGGGAAGGACTTGCTCCTGAGGAAGACTAATCTTAGAAAATAGATTTATCGTTAGAATATCACGAAATAATTACATTTTCGTAATTAAATACCATTTATAAATTAATATTTTAAAACTTATTAACGAAAACGTTTGAATTCTTTACAGTTCAATAATTAATTAATTACATCGCTTTGAAACTAATTCATGTTTCTTAATTTAGCGCCAAATACTATCAATAATGTCAAACAAAATTAGAAAAATAGGAGTTTTAACTTCCGGTGGTGATTCCCCTGGAATGAATGCTGCAATTCGCTCAGTTGTTAGAACTTGTGCTTTCCACAACATTGGATGTGTAGGAATCTATAGAGGTTATCAAGGTATGATTGAAGGAGACTTCAAAGAAATGGGCCCTCGAACAGTGAACAACATTATTAATAAAGGAGGAACAATTTTAAAGTCGGCTCGTTCTATGGAATTCAAAACTCCAGAAGGAAGAAAAAAGGCCTACGATAATTTGGTAAAAGCAGAAATTGATGCATTTGTTGTTATTGGTGGAGATGGAAGTTTTACCGGTGCTTTGTTGTTTAATACAGAGTATAATTTTCCTGTAATTGGAATTCCAGGTACTATTGACAATGATATTTTTGGGACCAGCTTCACTTTAGGATATGACACGGCTTTGAATACAGTAGTTGAGGTTATTGATAAAATTCGAGATACAGCTAGTTCACACAATCGTTTGTTTCTTGTAGAAGTAATGGGAAGAGATGCTGGACATATTGCTTTGAATGCAGGAATTGGTGCTGGTGCTGAAGAGATTTTAATTCCAGAGGAAGATATGGGACTTGAGCGATTATTAGATTCACTTAAGAAAAGTAAGGCAACTGGAAAATCATCTAGTATAGTAGTAATTGCAGAAGGAGACAAGATTGGTAAAAGCGTTTTTGAATTGAAAGATTATGTAGAATCAAATTTACCAGAATATGATGTAAGAGTTTCTGTTCTAGGTCATATGCAACGTGGTGGATCTCCATCTTGTTTTGATAGGGTTTTAGCGAGTAGATTAGGAGTTAAAGCTGTCGAATCGCTATTGGAAGGAAAATCAAATTATATGGCGGGAATTTACCAAGATAAAATAACATTAACTCCTTTAGAACAAGCAATAAAAGGTCACTCTGAAATTGATAAAGAGTTGTTAAGAGTATCCGATATAGTTTCTATATAATAATACTCAACTAAAAAATTAAATATTTACACAAACTAAAAATAAATTTAAAATGTCAAAAGTAAAATTAGGAATAAACGGTTTTGGAAGAATTGGAAGAATAGTTTTCAGAGAATCGTTTAACAGAGATAATGTTGAGGTTGTTGCAATCAATGATTTGCTAGATGTAGATCATTTAGCTTACTTATTAAAATACGATTCTGTTCACGGTCGTTTTAATGGAACTGTTGAAGTAAAAGAAGGTAAATTATATGTAAATGGAAGACACATTCGAATTACTGCTGAAAGAAACCCAGCAGATTTGAAATGGAATGAAGTTGATGTTGATGTTGTTGCTGAATGTACAGGTTTTTTCACCACTGTTGAAACTGCAACTGAGCACATCAAAGGTGGTGCTAAGAAAGTAATTATTTCTGCTCCTTCTGCTGATGCGCCAATGTTTGTAATGGGTGTGAATCACGAAACTGCAAAAGCTACAGATTTAGTTGTTTCTAATGCTTCTTGTACTACAAACTGTTTGGCTCCAATGGCAAAAGTAATTCACGATAACTTCGAAATAGTTGAAGGTTTAATGACAACAGTTCACGCTACCACTTCAACTCAAATGACTAATGATGGTCCTTCTAGAAAAGATTTCAGAGGTGGTCGTTCCGCATTAGTGAATATGATTCCTTCTTCTACAGGAGCTGCTAAAGCAGTAGGAGTTGTAATTCCTTCATTAAACGGAAAATTAACTGGTATGTCAATGCGTGTTCCTACTGTTGACGTTTCTGCAGTGGATTTAACTGTGAAATTGGCTAAAGAGACTTCGTATGCTGAAATCATGGCTGTATTAAAAAAAGCTTCTGAAACTACAATGAAAGGAATCTTAGGATTTACTGAAGATGATGTAGTATCTAATGATTTTGTTTCTGATGCAAGAACTTCAATTATTGATGCTAAAGCTGGAATTGGTTTGAATTCTACTTTCTTCAAAATTATTTCTTGGTATGATAATGAGTATGGATATTCAAGTAAATTAATTGATTTATCTGTTCATATTTCAGGTTTAAAATAATCAAAACCTTTTCAATAAAATCCCGTTATTGTTTATTGTAACGGGATTTTATTTTTTTACTATTTCCCTATTTCTTTACTGTTATAAAAAGTTTAATTTTATAACTTTAAATTTCAAAAATAAAACCTAAAGAAACCAAAAGATGAAATTAATTGTTGATAGTGGCTCAACCAAAGCTGATTGGATTGCAATAGATGAAAGTGGTAAAATTTTATTTACTACTCAAACCTTAGGGTTAAATCCAGAAATTTTAAATGAAGAAGAAGTTGTTGAGCGTTTGAATGACCGTTTTGATATACTACAAAATAAAAATGAGGCGACTCATCTATTCTTTTACGGAGCAGGTTGCGGTACGGAACGAATGAAAATATTTCTTTCTCAGGTTTTTCAAGCCTATTTTCCTAATGCAATTGTTTCTGTTGAAGAGGATACTTATGCGGCTGTTTTTGCAACTACTCCTAAAGGGGAAAAAGCTATCGTAAGTATTTTAGGAACGGGTTCTAATTGTAGTTTCTTTGACGGAAAAGATTTGCATCAAAAGGTACAATCGTTAGGATATATTATCATGGATGATTGTAGTGGGAATGTTTTTGGAAAAGAACTAATTAGAAAATATTATTTCAACAAAATGCCACAACATTTAGCAGTTGAATTTGAGAAGGAGTACGATATGTCTCCTGATTATATTAAAAGTAAGTTATATAAAGAATCTAACCCAAATGCTTATTTAGCTACTTTTGCTAAATTTTTAATTCAACATAAAGAAGATCCATTTTGTAAAAAAATTATCTATAAAGGGATGAAGTCTTTTGTGAAAAATTATATCAAGCAATTTGATAATTATCAAGAAGTGCCAGTACATTTTGTAGGATCTATTGCTTTCTACTTGAAAGACGAATTAGAAGTAACCTTTGAAAAATACCAAATTAAATTAGGAAACGTATTGCGAAGACCAATTGATGGTTTGATAGCCTACCATGTTGCTAATCAATAATTATAACATAGAATAGCAAAATGCCTTAGTGAATTCACTAAGGCATTTTTTTATTGTACTGCAATCATTGAAATTTCAACGTTCACATTTTTGGGTAAACCTGCTACTTGAACAGTTTCCCTGGCTGGCGCTGACTTTTCGTCAAAATAAGCCCCATAAATAGAATTGATGGCAGTGAAATCATTCATGTCAGAAATGAAAATAGTAGATTTTATTACATTTTCAAATGTCATGTTTGCTGCCTCTAAAACAGCTTTTAAATTTTCCATTACTTGTTTCGTCTCTGTTTCGATAGAGTCAGTTACCAATTCTCCTGTAGATGGATTGATTGCAATTTGCCCAGAAGTGTAAAGTGTGTTTCCTGTTAATACAGCCTGATTGTAAGGTCCGATAGGTGCTGGGGCTTTTTCAGTAAAAATAATTGTTTTCATATGTTTATCGTATTATTGTGCTTCTCTTATCCCATTTAATATCGCTAAGAACTCCCGATTTGATTCCAATAAAGAAACCCCAATTTGCGTTGTTTCCAAATGGAGTCCAATTAAAATCCATTCTCCAGCTTAATAAGTCTCTCTCAAATCTAAGTTGTGTAAAAGTAACTCCTTTTTGTACAAAATCATAACCCGTTGAAATTCCAGTTTTCCATTTTGGTGTTAAATCAGCGTTGATTGAAATCATGATTGAGTTTCCAATTATTTTATTTTCTCTATTGTTATTGCCGTAAGTTAGTGCATAAGCAAAGGTCATATCCCAAGGTAAAGTATAATTAAAAAAATCAGATTCTGACTCTTTTTTATTGTCAGTATCTTCATCGTCAAACATGCTTCTTTGAATATTTCCCGTAATTGGTTTTCCAAACAAATCGTCCTCACGCCCTCCATTTCGTATCGTTTCGGGATTGTTAGATTTATTTGTTTTTTTATTTTCACTGCTCGCTAAAGAATAATTGATAGTCATATTAGCACTACTCATTCGAAATAGGCTTCCACCATTATCAATATTGAACTTGTTGATTCTTTGTCCAGAGTTATTAACTGCATAGGGATCCAATGTTGCTCCAAAATTCAAGTTCATTTTATTATCAAAAAACTGTGTTCCACCGCTTACACGAACTGGAGTCCAAGCAAGTGTTCTTTTTCCATCAGCATTAAAATCATAACTAGTAGACAGGTTTAAATTATTCAAAAGCATGATTTTTTTAGCCTCTGTTTTAGTGCTATCCTTGTCAGTGACTTTTGCTTCAAATGTATTACTTAGATCAAATCCTACCGAGTTTGAATTGACATTTCCTGGAGCTCCATAAATACCACCTTCAAATCTTGAATATTCTTTAACCATAGTACCGCTTCCATCTGCTGCATAAGTGTCATAATATTTTTCAAAACTTGGGGTATAACCATAGGATACCGAAGGTCGCATAACATGTCGTATGGCTTGAATTCTTTTATTTTTTTTAAAGTTAAACGTACCATAAACAGTTGTACCGATACTCGAACTAAAAGAGTAGGTTCTAAAAGCATCAAAACCATTAACTTGTGTATCAACAACTTTATTCTGATTGGTGTCAAACTGGCGATTAATGGTTTTTAAATACCAAACTTCTCTATAATTTACAGCTGATGTAGCACTAAAATATTTGAATAGCTTAAAGTTGGTATTCAAAGGAATTGAGTGTTGGAAACCTACTCTTGCATTTTCAAACATTTGAGGTCTAAAAAATAGAGAGTCAGTTGTCGTAAAACTATTACTTGCGCTCAAATCATATTGTAAATTAATGTTCTTAAAAAAACCTTTTCTAACGCCATCTTTTTTAACAAATGGATACACCCTGTCAACACTATATTGTAGTGTAGGTAAAGTCATATCTATTTGTTGAGTTTGTGTATTTTGCGAATGCGTTGCGGTTATAGCAAGTCTTGATTGTGGTCCAGATCCTGTAAAAATTCTACTATACGATACAGACGAATTCAGGGTGTTGTTTAAATTTGATCCAATATTATTTTGATTAATCGATTGTCTAAAGAAAGTACTACTTCCAAGGTTTACTGAGGCAGAAAAGCTAGAGTTTGGGTTGGCTTTAGCATCCCTAGAATGAGACCATTGAATATTATAAATATTTTGTTTTGAATAATCTGGAAATCCTCTTTCACTAGTAATTAAATTTTCAAATCGGATATTGACATTTCCTCTATAATTATAACGTTTAGCATAATTAGATTCGAAACGCATTCCATAACTTCCATTGGTATAGTAATCTCCTAACACGGTTAAATCATATTGATCACTTAAAGCAAAATAGTACCCGCCATTTTGTAAAGAAAAACCTCTTGTATTGGAGTCATTATAACTTGGTAGTAATATACCAGAAATACTAGTTTCTTTTGTCATTGGGAAGAAGGCAAAAGGAAGAGCAATTGGTGTTGGGACATTAGCAATAACCATATTGGTTAAACCCGTCACTACTTTTTTTCCAGGAACAAACTTTACTTTATTCGTCTGAAAATAGTATTCTGGATTATCTACATCTTTAGAAGTTGTAAATCTTGCCCCTTTCAAAAAGTAAACAGAATCATTTTCTTTTTTTGTTAATGCCGCTTTAATTTTAAATTCCCCTTGATCGGATCTAGAATTCCAAATAATCGCTTTTTTAGTTTTAAAGTTAAATCGAATGGAATCGGGTTCAACTACATTAGCGCCTTGTTTAAAGTTAGGAAATTGAGTATATTTTCCTGTGGAGTCTTTAATTCTTCCCGCATACACTTCATCTTTTTCATAATCTAAAAGAATAATTCCTGATTTCAACTCTACATCTTGATAATATAATTCGGCAGTATCATAGAGTAAAATATTTTTTTTCTTTTGATCAATTTTTGTAAACTCTTTAGCCTTGTATTTCACTTTTCCATCTAAAAAAGCTTTTTTTGTTTTGGCACTGTCTTTTTTTATAGAATCGGTTACTATTGGATTGGGTTTATTTTTTTCGACAGCAGTAGTGGTGGGTTTGGTTACAGGTTTAATTATCGTTTTTTTTAGTGGACTATCTTGACAATAGACATTGGTTGATCCAATTGTTAGGAAAATGGATAATAAAACGATATTAAATAAGTTTGTACGCAAAGGTTTAAATGCTATTTTTGTAAATTATCACCAATTGAGATGTCTAATCTTAACTTGGTTTATTTACCGGCAAAAATAGTCAAATATATTTTTAATAGCTATTGAGGTTTAATTTATATTAACAATACATATTTATGAATTTTAGTTATAGAGTAAAAGCAGTATTTTTATTAGTTTTTCTGACAGTTACTCAATTAATTTACAGTCAAAATTCTAAGTTTACTGTAACATTAGATGCAGGACACGGAGCACACGATTATGGAGCTGTTTATAGTGGTAGGATTGAAAAAAACATTGCTTTAGCTGTTGTGCTTAAAGTAGGTGCCATTTTAGAGAAAACAAGGAAAATAGATGTAATTTATACACGTAAGACCGATGTTTTTATTGATTTAATAGAACGTGCCAATATAGCGAATCGAGCCAAGTCTGATATTTTTGTTTCCATACATTGTAATGCTAACAAAAATACCGCCGCAGACGGAACAGAAACTTACGTAATGGGTTTGAGTAAATTAGCTTCCAATTTAGAGGTGGCCAAAAAGGAAAACTCTGTAATCACCAAAGAAAAGGATTACAAACAAAAATACGATGGGTTTGATCCAAATTCTCCTGAATCACTATTAGGATTTACATTAATGCAAGAAGAATATTTAGATAATAGTATAAATCTTGCCAGTAAAATTGAAGAACAGTTTGGGAAGTTAGGCAAGAAGTTGCGTCAAGGTGGCGTAAAACAAGAACGATTTATGGTATTGCACAAAGCTTATATGCCAAGAGTATTAGTTGAAATGGGTTTTATATCCAATCCAATCGAAGGAGAGATTTTAAATTC
Source organism: Flavobacterium ammonificans (assembly GCF_020886115.1). NCBI lineage: Bacteria > Pseudomonadati > Bacteroidota > Flavobacteriia > Flavobacteriales > Flavobacteriaceae > Flavobacterium > Flavobacterium ammonificans. The sequence goes on along the minus strand of NZ_AP025185.1, from coordinate 2,049,084 downwards.
TGAGGAAGGTCAAGACGAACTAGCTGATGCCATTGCAAATGCAATAATCAGTTACAGAAATGAAAATTTTGGTGATGGAAATCTACCAATTAAAGAGTTGAAACCTTCAAAAAGAGTGGTGGTGAAGCAGGTAAAAGATACTATAACCAAACCATCGACTGTTGAAAAAACAACAGAAGCCAAACAAGATGAATTAAAAAAAGAAGATAAATCGAATGGTATTATTTATAAAGTTCAGATTGGAACAAGCCCTAAAAAAGTAGCTTTAGAATCAAAAAATTTTAAAGGTTTAGAACCTATTTCAATGAATGAATTAAATAAATCATTTGTGTATTTGTATGGCGAAACTACTGACATGCAAGAAGCTAAACAATTTTTGGCTACTGCCAAATCAAAAGGATATACGACTGCCTTTATTGTTCCATTTAAAAATGGTCAAAAAATTAGCCTTCAGGAAGCGTTAAAATTGTAGCCTAAGTCATTTTTTTTATATTAATTTGTAAACTAAAATTATATTTTGAAGATATCAAGAGAAATAAAAGCCGCTGTACTGGTTATAGCTTCAATTATGTTATTTATATGGGGATATAGTTTCTTGAAAGGGAAAGCTATTTTCTCAAATTATCAAACTTATTATGTCAATTTTGATAATGTCGAAGGTTTAGCTAAATCAGCTCCAGTTACTTTAAACGGTCTTGCAATTGGAAAAGTAAATACTATTTCGATAAATCCTAAGAACGGAAAATTAGAAGTAGAGTTACAAATTACTACTGACTTCCCAATTTCTGCAACTAGTAAAGCAGTTCTATACGAGCCAGGATTAATTGGTGGAAAACAAATTTTGATTGAACCTGATTTTACGAATCCTACATTAGCTAAGAATGGACAACTATTAGTTGGAGATGTAAAGTTAAGTTTGAGTGCATCAATCCAAGAAAAACTAGTACCTCTTCAAGAAAAATTCGAGAAGGTGATAGTAGAAGTAGACCATTTATTATCAGGAGTAAATAATGTGCTTGACGAAACCACTCAAAAAGAATTAAAAATCACCTTGTCAGAGTTAAGTAAGACAATGAAACAAGTTAATGCAGCTACTTCAACTGCATCTAACATGTTAAACGAAAACAAGTCTGATCTTAGAACTGTTGTTGCTAATTTCAAGAAAGTGTCTTCTGATTTTACTAAAATTTCAGATTCGTTAAACAAAGCAGATTTGGGTAAAACCGTTACTCGCTTTAATTCTACCTTAGCTAAGGTGGATGCAATTCTGGCAGATTTACAGTCTGGTAAAGGATCTGCAGGAAAATTGCTAAAAGATGATAATTTATATAATAATCTAAAAGCTACTACTAAAGAAATGGAATTATTGTTACAAGACGTTCGTTTGTACCCAACTCGATACATTAATGTATCTGTTTTTGGTAAAAAAAATAAGCCATACATTGGTAAAGTAAATGACTCTATTTCCAAAGAAAAATAATAATTATGAATTATTTAGATACTATTTTATTTGCAGTTATTCTGTCGTTAGGTTTCGGATTTTTTTATCTGAACATCAAAAAAATGATAAGAAATATTAATTTAGGTAGAGATGTCAACCGCTTTGACAATCCTAAAATTAGATGGAATAATATGGCGATGATTGCTTTAGGTCAATCTAAAATGGTGAAGCGTCCTATTTCTGGAATATTTCATATCATTGTTTATGTTGGTTTTGTAATTATCAATATTGAATTACTAGAGATTATCATAGACGGTTTATTTGGAACACATAGAATATTTGCCTTCTTGGGTGGAATTTATGATGTTTTGATAGCTAGTTTTGAAATATTAGCAGTGTTAGTTTTGTTTGCTGTAGCTGTTTTTTGGATACGTAGAAATGTAATTCAATTGAAGCGTTTTACTAGCCCAGAATTGAATGGAGCTCCTAAAAAAGATGCAAACTACATATTGTATTTTGAAGTTGTTTTGATGACTTTATTTTTACTAATGAATGCCTCAGATTTACACTTGCAAAATGTACCGGGAGGATATTCTCACTTTATTAAGGCGGGGTCTTTTCCTATAAGTCAATTTATAGAGCCTATTTTCAATGGTATGTCTAATGAATTGGTCATGCTTTTATCGGAATTATTTTGGTGGATGCACATCATTGGAATTTTAATTTTCATGAATTATTTGTACTACTCAAAACACTTGCACATTTTGTTGGCATTTCCTAATACTTACTTTGCCAATTTAAATGCTGATGGTCAATTTGATAATTTAGAGTCTGTTACAAAAGAGGTCAAATTAATGATGGATCCTAATGCTGATCCATTCGCTGCAACAGCTGAACCTGATGCAGCTCCAGCTAAATTTGGAGCGAGTGATGTTCAAGACTTGAATTGGGTACAATTACTAAATGCTTACACTTGTACTGAATGTGGTCGTTGTACTTCTTCTTGTCCAGCCAATCAAACTGGAAAGAAATTATCTCCTCGAAAAATTATGATGGATACCCGTGACCGTTTGGAGGAAGTGGGTAAAAATATAGATGCAAATAAAGGTGTATTTATTCCTGATAATAAATCATTATTAAATGATTATATAACAGCAGAAGAACTTTGGGCATGTACCTCTTGTAATGCTTGTGTGGAGGAATGTCCGGTAAGTATTAGTCCTTTATCAATTATAATGGATATGAGACGCTATTTAGTAATGGAACAAAGTGCAGCGCCAATGTCTTTAAATGCCATGATGTCAAATATTGAGAATAATGGTGCACCTTGGCAATACAATCAACAAGATCGATTGAACTGGAAGAACGAATAAATAATGATTTCTATAATATAGAATCCCTTAATTATAAAGAATTTTTATGTCAGATAATTTAGTAGTACCCACAATGGCTGAAATGCTTGCTCAAGGAAAACAACCTGAAGTTTTATTTTGGGTGGGTTGTTCAGGAAGTTTTGACGATAGAGCAAAAAAAATTACAAAAGCTTTTGTGCGAATTTTAAATCGTGCAGAAGTATCATTTGCAGTTTTAGGCGCAGAAGAAAGTTGTACCGGAGATCCTGCTAAAAGAGCAGGTAATGAATTTTTATTTCAGATGCAGGCCATGATGAATATCGAGGTGCTAAATGCCTATGAAGCAAAAAAAATTGTTACCGCTTGCCCTCATTGTTTTAATACTTTAAAAAATGAATATCCCGAGTTAGGTGGTAACTACGAAGTGGTTCATCATACGGAATTTCTTAAATCTTTGTTAGATGAAGGTCGATTAACTATTGAAGGGGGACAATATAAAGGAAAGAAAATTACCTTTCACGACCCTTGTTATTTAGGACGTGCAAACAAAATTTATGAGGCACCACGAGATTTAATTCAAAAATTAGATGTAGAATTGGTTGAAATGAAGCGTTCTAAAGCAAATGGGTTATGTTGTGGAGCGGGGGGAGCACAAATGTTTAAGGATGCAGAACCTGGCTCAAAAGAAATCAACATCGAGAGAACCGAAGATGCTTTAGAAACACAACCTGATATTATAGCTGCTGGTTGTCCTTTTTGTAACACTATGTTGACAGATGGGATTAAAAATAAAGAAAAAGAAAGTGAAGTAAAGGTTCTGGATATAGCTGAACTTATAGCAAATGCTCAAGATTTATAGTCTTTTGTAACTAAATTAATACAACAACAAAGATGTACGTTCCGTTTGAAAGTTTACCTACTGATTCTAGAATTTGGATTTATCAATCCAATAGAAAATTCTCTGATGAAGAAATGAATGAAATCGAAACAGCTTTACAAGCTTTTTTGGTAAATTGGAGTGCACATGGAACAAGTTTAGAATCTTCCTATCAGTTACGATACAATCGATTTATTATTTTGGCTGTTAATCAAGAAGTACAAAACGCAACAGGATGCTCAATTGATGCTTCTGTTGAGTTTATCCAAAGTTTAGAGGCTAAATATAACGTTGATCTTTTAGATAAAATGAACGTTACTTTCAAGTTAGGCGAACATATTGCTCACAAGCAATTAATTGATTTTAAGAAAATGGTAAAAGATAAAGCTGTTACTGAAAATACCATTGTATTTAATAATTTGATCAACAATATCGAAGAGTTTAATGAATCGTGGGAAGTTCCGGCTGTAGATAGCTGGCACAGTCGTTTCTTCTAAAATTGAATAGATGAAAACGATCTTTAGTAGAGTTGTACTTTGTATTGTATTATTGTTTTTGGTTTCAAATTGTGTTACCATTAAGAATAAATTCGTTGCAACTGACCCAATCGTAATAAATAAACCTGAGATTTCTGATTTTGAAGAAGTCTATATTCCTCAAACCAAATCCGCTAGAAAAAACTTTTTTAAAGATTCAGAAGCCGAAAATCGCTGGGCAGATAGTATTTTTAGCCAAATGTCGCTACAAGAAAAAGTGGGACAATTATTTATGGTTGCCGCCTATTCTAATAAAGACAATCTTCATACAAACGCCATTGAAAAGTTAATTAGAGACCATAAGATTGGTGGTCTGATTTTTTTTCAGGGCGGGCCTTTGCGTCAAGCGAATTTGACTAACCGTTATCAATCCAAATCAAAAATTCCATTATTTATTGGAATTGATGCAGAGTGGGGACTGAGCATGCGCTTGGATTCGACTTACCGTTATCCGTGGAATATGACATTAGGTGCTATACAGGATCTTAAGTTAATTGAGAATGTTGGAGAGTTAATGGGTAAAGAAAGCCGAAGAATGGGAGTACACTTTAATTTTGCACCTGTTTTAGATATTAATACGAATCCAAAGAACCCAATTATTGGCAACCGATCTTTTGGTGAAAATAAATTCAATGTAACCGAGAAGGCAATTGCTTTAATGAGTGGAGTACAAAGGCAGGGTGTTTTTTCAACAGGGAAACATTTTCCAGGTCATGGAGATACCTCTATTGATTCTCATTTAGGGTTACCAACGGTGTCTTTTTCAAAAGAACATTTAGATAAAGTAGAGCTATATCCGTACAATAAAATTATCGATGAAGGTCTAGCTTCAGTAATGGTAGGTCATTTAGATGTTCCTAGTTTAGAATTCCGTCAAAATTACCCCACTTCCATTTCGTATAATGTAGTCACCAATTTATTGCAAAACGAACTAAAATTTGAAGGGTTAATCTTCACCGACGCTTTAAACATGAAAGGTGTTAGTAAATTTAAGAAACCAGGCGATGTTGATTTAGATGCATTTCTAGCTGGAAATGACATTTTACTTTTTTCGGAAAATGTCCCGTTAGGTATTGAAACTATAATTAAAGCTTATGAAGATAAAATTGTTTCAGAGGAGCGATTGGAACAATCTGTAAAGAAGATTTTAAAATACAAGTTCAAGGCGGGTCTTCATAACTACAAACCTATAGCAGTTCAAAATTTAATTCAAGAGATTAATCCTGTTGCAAATGAAGCTTTGCAATACCAATTGTATGAAAATGCAATTACAGTTTTGAAAAATGATAAAAACCTTTTGCCTATAAAGGATTTGAACCTTCAAAAGATTGCGTATGTGAAACTTGGAGATGATTTCAATACTAAGTTTGTGTCAACACTAAAGAAATTTACTGAAGTTACTGAAATTAATGCGACAAGTTTAGATAGCCTTAACCTAAAGTTAAAAGAATATTCTACTGTAATTATTGGTTATCATAAAGCAGATAAACCATGGAAGAATAATGATTTTACATCCACTGAAAAGCTTTGGCTTCAAGAAATCGCAAAAAACAATAGAGTTATATTAGATGTATTTGCTAAACCGTATTCGTTATTACCAATATCAAATTTCGATGATATAGAAGGACTTGTTGTTTCCTATCAAAACAATGATATTGCTCAAGAGGTTAGTGCTGAATTATTATTTGGCGCTATTGAGGCTAAGGGTAAATTACCTGTTTCTATCAACGAATCGTTTAAAGTTAATGAAGGACTTTCCACACAGAAATTAAATAGATTAGGTTTTACAGCACCTGAGAATGTCGGAATGAGTTCAGAAAAACTAAAACAAATTGATGTTTTGGCTCAAAAAGCAATTGCAGGTAAGATGGCTCCAGGAGTTCAAGTGTTGGTGGCTAGAAAAGGGAAAGTGATTTATCAAAAGGCCTTTGGACATTACACTTATGATTCGAATGAAAAAGTAACCAACGAAACCATTTTTGATGTTGCTTCTGTGAGTAAAATTGTTGGGACTTTGCCCAATGTGATGAAGTTATATGATCAAAATAAAATTAATTTGAATACCACTTTAGCCGAAATGCTACCCATTTTCGCTGCTTCTGATAAAAAAGATATTCATTTTAAAGAATTGCTAACACACTCTGCAGGTCTAGTGGCATGGATTCCTTTTTATAAAGCCACTTTAGATTCTAATAATAAGCCTTTATCTAAATATTATAGAAAATTAGCTGATTCTCAATTTTCAAAGAAAGTAGCTGACAGCCTTTTCATTCGTAATGATTATCATGATACAATTATGAAAATGATTGTCAATAGTAAATTGTCTCCTAAAAAAGAATACAAATACAGTGATTTTACCTTTATTATTCTAGGCAATTATTTAGAAAGGGTGATGGGAGTTTCACTAGATGTTTTAGCAACAGAGCAGTTTTTTAAACCTATTGGCGCTACTAATACAATGTATAATCCGTTGACTAAAATTGAAAAGAATCGAATAGCGCCAACAGAAGTTGATGATTATTTTAGACACCAAACTGTTCAGGGCTATGTTCACGATATGGCTGCTGCATTAGAAGGAGGAGTTGCTGGTCATGCTGGATTGTTTTCGAATGCAATGGACATTGCAAAAATGATGCAACTGTTTTTACAAAAAGGAAACTATGGGGATCAACAGTTTTTTTCTGAAAAAACCTTCGATGATTTCAACACTTGTTATTTTTGCTCTGATGGCAATCGAAGAGGTTTAGGATTTGATAAACCGCAATTAAGTGGTGATAGTCCAACTTGTGGTTGTGTTTCTATGTCAAGCTTCGGACATACTGGTTTTACAGGAATTATGACTTGGGCTGATCCAAAAACTGAAATTATTTATGTATTTATTTCGAATAGAACCTATCCCACTAATCCGATCAATACATTGTCTAAAGAACACATTAGAGAAGATATTCAAAAGGTTATTACCGAATCAATTTTAAATTAATTACAATGAATAAAGTAATTGGGTTTTTTATATTCTTTTTTTGTGTAAGTACCATTCATGCTCAAAATGTAGATATAGATGTCTTAAAAAAAATAAACATTAATAGGAATACATCTTTGGATGGTACATTTAAATCTATTAGTCAATCAGCAGTACCTATTAGTGTAGCTACTCCAATTCTAATTTATACATTAGGAATGATTAATAATGATTCAGTTGCAAAACAAAAAGCTTTGTTTATAGGTGAAACATTTTTAGCTTCAGCATTTATAACTGTTGTTTCAAAAAAGATTATAAAAACAGATCGTCCATACGATACCTATCCAATGGTACAACCTGTAGTTTCAGAAGCTTCTTACTCAATGCCATCGGGACATACCTCTACAGCTTTTGCAACAGCAACATCATTGAGCTTAGCCTATCCAAAATGGTATGTTGTAGCCCCATCATTTGTATGGGCAGGAGCGATTGGTTATTCTAGAATGCATTTAGGAGTTCATTATCCCTCTGATGTTTTAGCAGGTGCGATTGTTGGCAGTGGTTCAGCCTATCTAACCTACAAAGCAAATCAATGGATCAATAAAAAGCGAAAGAAAAAATGATTAAAGTAAGTTAGTATTATTTCTTTATGAAATAGGAAAGCCGTTGTAATTTCATTAAATTCGTATTCTTAAATTATACAAATGAAAATTGCTATCGTATGTTATCCCACCTTTGGTGGAAGTGGAGTTGTAGCGACTGAGTTGGGTCTTGAATTGGCTCGTCGAGGGCATGAAATCCATTTTATTACTTATAGTCAACCAGTACGATTGGCTCTTTTGAATCCTAATGTTCATTACCACGAAGTTAACGTTCCAGAATATCCTTTATTCCATTATCAACCTTATGAATTGGCTTTGTCAAGTAAGTTGGTAGATATGGTTAAATTACATAAGATTGAACTATTGCACGTTCATTATGCTATCCCTCACGCTTATGCGGGTTATATGGCGAAGCAAATGCTGAAAGATGAGGGAATTAATATTCCAATGGTCACCACTTTGCACGGAACAGACATCACCTTAGTAGGTAACCATCCTTTCTATAAACCAGCAGTAACTTTCAGTATTAACAAATCTGATTTTGTTACTTCAGTATCTCAAAATTTGAAAGATGATACCTTGCAATTGTTTAATATTTCCAAGGATATTGAAGTGATACCCAATTTTATAGAATTAGATAAAGTTAATTCAGAAAATAAAATGCCCTGTCAACGCTCTGTTATGGCTAAAGAAAATGAGCGAATTATAACCCATATCAGTAATTTTAGGGAGGTAAAACGAATACCGGATATCATTAAAATATTTTATGCCATTCAAAAAGAAATTCCTGCAAAGTTAATGATGGTTGGGGATGGACCAGAAAAAGAAAAAGCTGAATACCTATGCAAAGAGTTAGGTATTTTAGACAAAGTAATTTTCTTTGGTAATAGTAATGAAATTGATAAAATTTTATGCCAAACAGATTTATTTTTATTACCATCCAAAACTGAAAGCTTTGGATTAGTTGCATTAGAAGCTATGGCTTGTAGTGTTCCAGTTATTTCAAGTAATGCAGGAGGCTTGCCAGAAGTAAATAGGAATGGTTTTTCAGGTTTTCTAAGTGATGTTGGAGATGTCGATACTATGGCCAAAAACGCGCTTACAATTTTAAAAGACGATTTAACTTTAGCCGAGTTTAAGAAAAATGCTTTGGCGACAGCTCAAAAGTTTGACATCAAAAATATTCTTCCACTTTATGAAGATTTATATCGTAGAGCAATTGCTAAGTTTACATAAATAAGTAAATGCCGCTTTTTAAAGCGGCATTTATATTTTTTAGAATTTATAACGAATTCCAAGCGCGATATCTGAACCATAATTATTTTGGAAATAACCTTTCCCACCAAATTCGGGTCTGAAATCTAGCGAAAGTAGTAGGGGTAGTTCTTTTAAGTTGTATTCTATTCCTACATTTCCTGCCACATAAACAAAACTTCCATTATCTTCTGTTGTACTCCAACTGCCAAGGCCAGCACCTGCTCCAGCATACCAATTGAAAGAATTGTCAATTTCCCATACCCATTGGTAGACTCCTGTTAGTTTGAATGCGCTTACAGCACGATTATCTCTCCAACCTAAATTAGCTTCCAGTCGATTGTTTTCAGACAACGAACGTTGGTATGATATTTCAGCGCCAAAACCATTGTTATCTCCTAATCGCAAACCAATTGCATTTTTTGATATTTCTTGAGCTTGCGATGTAAATCCTAATCCAATTAGTAGTACAGCGGTTACAATATTTTTTTTCATAAGTAATTATATTTTTTCTAAGTTACTAAATAAACGAACCATAATGAAATTTAGTATTAATTTTCGTTGTTATATTTGATGTAAGCAGACTAAAAATCACACAATAAATCCATTTATTCAGCAAAAACTTTAATCCTTATATTTTTAATCTTTAAACTAAAATGGTACTTTTGTTTAAAACTAATTACAATGGCAGGGAATAGCTACGGAACACTTTTTAGAATTACTACTTTTGGAGAATCACATGGTGAAGCTTTAGGTGGTGTCATCGATGGATGTCCTCCTGGAATCACTTTAGATTTAGAAGCCGTTCAATTAGAAATGTCCAGAAGAAAACCAGGTCAATCGGCTATTGTAACTCAAAGAAAAGAACCTGACGAAGTACAATTCTTGTCCGGTATTTTTGAAGGAAAAACTACAGGAACACCAATTGGTTTTATTATTCCAAATACCAATCAAAAGTCGGATGATTATTCCCACATCAAAGATAATTATAGACCGAGTCATGCAGACTATGTATATGACCAAAAATATGGTTTTAGAGATTACCGTGGTGGTGGAAGAAGTTCGGCTAGAGAAACAGCAAGTAGAGTAGTAGCGGGAGCTATTGCGAAGCAAATGCTTCCTGATATTAAAATTAATGCTTTTGTTTCTTCTGTTGGTCACATTCATTTAGATAAAAATTACCAAGAATTAGACTTTTCAAAGACAGAAAGTAATCCAGTTCGTTGCCCTGATGAAAGTTCTGCAGCTAGAATGGAAGACTATATTCGTGAAATTCGTAAACAAGGAGATACTGTTGGTGGAGTAGTGTCTTGTGTAATTCAAAATGTACCTGTTGGATTGGGCGAACCCGTATTTGATAAACTACATGCCGAGTTAGGAAAAGCAATGTTATCAATTAATGCAGTTAAAGGTTTTGAATATGGAAGTGGCTTTTGCGGCGCCGAAATGAAAGGCAGTGACCACAATGATTTATACCACGCTGACGGAACAACCAAAACGAATTTATCGGGCGGAATTCAAGGCGGAATTAGCAACGGAATGGATATTTATTTCCGTGTAGCATTCAAACCAGTTGCCACAATCATGCAAAAACAAGAGTCATTAGATAATAAAGGAAATATAACAGAAATGACAGGAAAAGGGCGTCATGATCCTTGTGTCGTTCCTCGCGCTGTTCCTATTGTTGAAGCGATGGCCGCTATTGTTTTGGCTGATTTTTATTTATTAAACAAAATCTATTAATATTCTAAACAATTTATTTCTGCTTTTCGCTCTATTTTTTAGTTGTTAGGTTTTGATTTTTAAATCTCTTCTCGCAAATAGTTTGACGCTTACAGTTGGTAAATTATTAATTACAAAAAATGAAAGAAACTACTACAAAACCATCGTTTTTATCAGGACTTACGGGACAAATTCTAATAGCAATGATAATTGGCGCTATTTTAGGTATAGCTATTCATACTAATTTTTCTACTGAGATTGCTCAGTCGTTTAGTTCTAAAATTAAAATTTTAGCTACCGTATTTATCCGATTGGTACAAATGATTATTTCACCATTGGTTTTTACCACTTTAGTAGTTGGTATCGCTAAACTTGGAGATATTAAAGCAGTTGGAAGAATTGGTGGGAAAGCCTTAGGTTGGTTTTTTACCGCTTCATTCATTTCGTTATTATTAGGAATGTTTTTTGTAAATATTTTACAACCGGGAGTAGGTTTAAATCTTTCTAATGTTGATTTAACTACTGCCTCAGAAGTTACGGCTAAAACCACCACCTTATCTTTTGAAAATTTCATTGAGCATATTGTTCCTAAAAGTATATTCGAAGCCATGGCTACTAACGAAATATTACAAATTGTAATTTTCTCCATCTTTTTTGGTTTAGCCGCTGCAGCAATTGGAGATACAGTTAAGCCTGTTGTTAATGCTTTAGATAAGACCTCTCATATTGTTCTAAAAATGGTTAATTATGTAATGAAATTCGCTCCAATAGGAGTTTTTGGTGCCATTGCGGGAGTATTTGCAGTACGTGATTTCCAAGAATTAGCAATTACTTACTTCAAATACTTCGGTTCTTTTTTAATTGGAATTGCATCATTATGGGTAGTTCTTATTTTAGTGGGTTATATCTTTTTAAAATCGAGAATGTCAACTTTATTAAAAAGAATTTCAAGTCCATTAATTGTTGCTTTTGGTACAACGAGTAGTGAGGCTGTTTTTCCAAAATTAACAGAAGAATTAGAACGTTTTGGTGTGAAAGACAAAATAGTTTCATTCATGTTGCCTTTGGGGTATTCGTTTAACTTAGACGGAAGTATGATGTACATGACTTTTGCGAGTATTTTTATTGCACAAGCCTATGGAATTGACTTGGATATTGGTACACAATTGACAATGTTATTGGTATTAATGCTTACAAGTAAAGGAATTGCAGGTGTTCCAAGAGCTAGTTTAGTAGTAGTAGCGGCTACTTGTGGAATGTTTGACATTCCAATAGAAGGTATTGCGTTGATTTTACCTATTGATCATTTCTGCGATATGTTTCGATCTGCTACAAATGTTCTCGGAAACGCTTTAGCTACTTCTGTAGTAGGACAGTGGGAAGATAAAATCGAAGACGCTAGTTAATCTAAAAATAAATTATAAAAAAAACGTTGGTATTAATACCAACGTTTTTTGTTTTGTTTTGATGCGCTTGATTTTCTTGATTTATGGGCGCCTCCACTTCGATTAGAATTTTTAGGTTTCTCCGCAATGGCATCAGGACTTCCAGAGTGCCAAGGATACGGATGATCTGAAATAGTCTTAACATCTACTTTTATTAATTTTTGAATGTCTTTCCAGTATGGCTCTTCGTCTTTACTGCAAAATGAAATTGCCATTCCGCCATTTCCTGCTCGACCAGTTCTACCAATTCGGTGCACATAGGTTTCAGGAATATTTGGTAAATCAAAATTAATTACAAAAGGTAATTGATCAATATCGATTCCACGTGCAGCAATATCAGTTGCTACAAGTACGCCCACTTCTTTATTTTTGAATGCTTCTAAAACACGTTGTCTTGCGTTTTGAGATTTGTCACCATGAATGGCTTCTGCAGCAATATTGTTTTTTCGCAACGCCTTAACTACATTGTCAGCTCCGTGTTTAGTTCTTGAAAACACCAATACATCGGACAAATTTTCATTCTTTATTAAATGATATAACAAATTTCTTTTTTCTGTTTTTTCAACAAAATAGACCTGTTGTTCAATTTTTTCAGCAGTTGAAGAAACTGGAGAAACTTCTACTTTTGCTGGATCTTTTAAAAACATTTCTGCTAACTCCCGAATAGCAATTGGCATCGTAGCAGAAAATAATAATGTTTGACGGTTGTTAGGCGTAAGCTTCACAATTTTTTTCACATCATTAATAAATCCCATATCCAACATTTGATCGGCTTCGTCAAGAACCAAGGTATGTAAGTGGTCAAAATTGATAAATCCTTGTTTGTGCAAATCCAATAATCTTCCAGGTGTAGCAATTACCACATCAACTCCCTTTTTTAAAGTGTCAACTTGTGGAACTTGCGAAACGCCACCAAAAAGTGTAATCTGTGTTAGATTAGTATATTTTGCATAGGTGTCAAAATTCTGACCAATTTGAACGGCCAATTCACGGGTTGGAGTTACAATTAAAGCTCTAATTTCTTTGGCTTTTTTTGACGAACCTACGATTCGATGTAATTGATGAATAATTGGAATGGCAAATGCCGCCGTTTTTCCAGTACCAGTTTGCGCACAACCAATTAAATCTCTACCAGATAAAACGATAGGAATAGATTGTTCTTGAATAGGAGTGGGGTGTGTATAGCCTTCTTCATGAACGGCTTTTTGGATACTTTTTGAAAGTGATAAATCTTCGAATAACATAATTTTACTATTAATGTATTGCATTAAGTACAGCAATACTTGGCAAAGATAGTGTTATTATTTTTGATGCATCCAACTAGGAACAATCGTTTGGTGCTGTACATCGGATTCGTTCCTTGATTTTATAAAGTCAGTTATCAAGTGTCCTATTATTTTACCTACTAAATGATCATTTTTAAGTTCACCTAAATCAGGCGCACCTTCGCAAAGATGCAAGTAAGTAGCATTTTTGAATTTCCCAAAATAAGAGACAAATTGTCGTAATTCTTCAACAGAAAAACCAGTAAGAGTCATTGTGCTGCTAGCAATATTAGGAATGGCTCCCAAGTCAACTTCTAAACCGAATGGATCTTGATTGATAAACTCTAAAGCTTGAGTCATTTCTTTTTCAAATTCTTTTTCTTTTCGAATTTTGATACTATCATAAGTAACATAGCGTACTCGATCTTCAATCTTCTTAAATGTATCCAATACACTTTTGGAAACATGATTCTCATGCAAACCAAAGACAAAATATTTTTTTAAGAAACCTTCTTCAAAAGCATAGGAAAATGCGTTTCCGCTATGTCGACCTTCTAAAATTCTAAAATCGGAATGGGCATCAAAATTTATGGCATTAACAGGTTTTCCTTTGGCTAAAGCCGTTCCTTTGATATTCCCATAAGCATTGTTATGGCCTCCACCAATAATAATAGGTGTTTTACCTAGTTTGACAATATTGAAAATAATATGAGAAACTTCTTTATCAATTTTTTCTACCAGTTGGCTTAATTTAGAACGATCGTCAATATCATTAAAGTCAAGATTTTCCACCTCTGCCATTTCATGGGCTACATTAAGTGATCCTAAGACTATAATTTGATTTCCTTTACTAAATCGGTTATGCTGAATATTAGCAATGCTTTTGATGGCGCTATTCCAAGCTGAAGCTGCACCAGGGCGGCCATAATTAGCTCTGATTCCAATATCTTCAGGGATTCCAAATAAAACATATTTTGCTTCGCAACTTGAAAGGAATTCCAAAGCATCGACTCCTTTTGGTACAGTAATCATTTTCTCACCAAATTTAATTTCACCATTTCTTTGGTTGGTAATTTTGCCGAGATCAGTTAAAGTAAAAGGAATTATTTTGTCCATTTTATAAAAAGTTTTAGCCAAAAATACTATAAATGTGTCAAAATACGTTGTGTAGTATGGATATATTATTATTTTTGTCGCAAACAATTAAACTATAAAAATTAAAAATGGAAAATCAAAAAAGCAATTCAAATTTGAAAGCAATCGTAATTGTACTATTACTATTACTTTTAGGGAGTTTAGGTTATATTTTCAAAATGTCAACTGACGCTGAAATTGTTCGTACTGAGTTGAAAACTACATTAACTGAAAAAGAATCAGTGATGAAAGATTTACAAGATTTAAAAGCTACTTATGACGCTGCGATTGCTGAAAATACTACAATGTCTGAGGAATTAATTAAAGAAAGAGATAAAGTAGTTGCTTTAATGTCAGATTTAAAAAAATCTAATGGTGATGTTTCAAAATTCAAATCTCAATTGACTGCTTTACAAAGTAATATGAAAGTGTTAATTGCTGAAAATGACAACTTGAAAAAACAAAATGTTACTTTGACTGTTCAACGTGATAGTACAAGAGTAGTCTTGGTAGAATCTAAAAAAGCAAACGAAGTATTATCTTCTCAAAATTCAGAGTTAGCTAAAACAGTTGAAAAAGGATCAGTTTTAACTGTGTTGAATACTAAAGGTGCTGCTTACAAAGTAAGAAGTTCAGGTAAGCAAATAGAAACTGAAAAAGCGAATAGAGCTGATATTTTAAAAGTTAGTTTTACTATAGCTGAAAATAAAATCGCAAAATCAGGTACAAAAATGTATTATGTACAAGTTATTGATAGCGAAAATAATGTTGTAGGAGAAAAGAAAGTGGAGAATTTCGGAACAAAATCGTTAACATACAGTTTTACAACTAATGTAAAATATGAGAATAAAACAGTTGATGTTTCAGAAGATTTGGCAGGAAGTAAATTTGCGAAAGGTACCTACACAGTTAACGTGTATGATAAAGCAGAATTAGTTTCAAAAACATCATTCTCTTTAAGATAATTTTCAACAGAGTATATAAAAAAGGGAGCTATTTGCTCCCTTTTTTTATTCAATAATTTGAAAGGAAAAATTATTCAATTATTTTAATTTCAAATAGCGTATCCCAATTTTTACCAGTAACAAAAAGGGTTTTAGTTTTTGAATTGTAAGCTATACCATTAAGCACGTCTGTGTTTTCTGTTTGCTTAATTTTAGTTTTTAATTCAGCAAGGTTTATAATACCTTCTACAGCACCATTTTTAGGATTAATTACAGCTATAGCATCTTTCTGGTACACATTTCCATAAATTTTTCCATCTATCCATTCCAGTTCATTTACAGCTTTCACTTTGTTGGCTAAAGAATACACATTGATAGAACCTATCTCGGCAAATGTATCAGGATTTAAAATATGGATAGTTTCGGAGCTATCTGACATATACAACGATTTACCATCTGTTGTTAATCCCCAACCTTCCATTTTTTTAAAATAAGGTATTGTTTTTTCTTTTTTGAAAGTATCAGCATTATAAACATAACCTTCATTATTTAGCCAAGTAAGTTGGTATACTTTGTTATTTAAAATAGTGATTCCTTCTCCAAAATACTGTTCAGCTAATTCTATTTTTTTGTAAACTTCACCAGTTTTAAAATTAGTCTTTCTTAAGCTTGAAATTCCTTTACTTCCCGATGGACTACTGCCATTACCAGTCCCTTCAAATAAAGTATCCCGATAAAATTCTAATCCTTGAGTATACGCTTGAACATCATGAGGATAAGTGTTTACTATAGTGTATTTTAATAATTGAGGTGAAACACTCGATACCAATTCTACTTGCTCGTTAATTTCAGCTAGTTCCCCTTCATAATATACAATAGCTTTTAGATTTTGATTGCCTAATTTTTGATCTTTAAATTCAAATGACAATTTTCCTAATCCTTTTGTAGTTCCAATTTTCACATCGTTAATATAAAAGACAATACTATCAACTTCTTTTGAGCTAGAATTTGACAGACTTAAATTGATTGATTCCTCGGGTACATATTGTTTTTTAGTACTTGCTGTTTCAAAGCTAAATAATGAATTGTCTTCTTTTTTTGCTCCGCCACAATTCGAAAGACTTATGGCTAACAAAATGATAAATAAGCAGTTGTATTTTTTCATGATTTGTATTTTAAAATTCGAATATACAACCTTATTTTATTAGTAGCAATGACTTGCAAAAATATAAAAAGGTTGTATATTTGCACCGGCAAGTCCTACACGACCAGCTCCTGCAGAATCCCCCAGGATGGGAACATAGCAAGGGTAAGCGGTTGAGCGGTGCGATGTAGGTCGCTTGCCATTTTTTATGAATCTTCCTCTAGGAAGATTTTTTTGTTTATAGGGATTCAAAACTTTTATTTTTGATTATTTTTATAAGCTAAATAACTGATAATAAATTGATTTGAATGAGTAAAGTTGTGTTGATTACAGGCGGATCTTCGGGTATAGGGAAATCTATAGGAGAGTTTTTACATCAAAAAGGTTTCATCGTATACGGAACAAGTAGAAATCCTGAAAAGGTGTTGAATTCTATTTTTCCGTTAGTCGCTTTAGATGTTAGAGATGTTGAGTCAATTCATTTGGCTGTAGCCCAAATTATTCAATCAACAGGTAGATTGGATGTTGTAATTAATAATGCTGGAGTTGGAATTACAGGACCTTTAGAAGAAATCCCAATGGAAGAGATTAAAAATAATTTTGATACCAATTTTTTTGGTCCAATAGCTCTAATGAAGGCTGTTTTGCCTCAAATGCGCCAACAAAAATCGGGCTTGATTGTCAATATCACTAGTATAGCAGGATATATGGGATTGCCGTATCGAAGTGTCTATTCAGCTTCAAAAGGCGCTTTGGAATTAATTACTGAGGCGTTACGAATGGAGGTGAAGTCTTTTGGAATTCAAATTACCAATGTTGCTCCTGGAGATTTTGCCACCAATATTGCCGCAGGACGTTTTCATGCTCCAATAATTCAAGGTTCAGATTATGAACGAGCTTATGGATCTATTTTAAAAACTATGGATGAGCATGTGGATAGTGGAAGTAATCCAAATGAAATGGCTGAAGCGGTTTTCCAAATTATTCAAGACAAAAATCCAAGAATTCATTATAAAGTAGGGGCGTTTATGCAAAAATTTTCCATAGTTCTAAAAAGAATACTTCCAGATACTGTGTACGAAAAAATGCTAATGAAACATTACAAACTCTAATTTGAATTTATTTTTTTTGGTACATATTTAATATGACAATAAAATGCGGAAAAGTTATTGAGGCTAAAAAAGCGAAAAATAATGCGTCAAATACAACCATATCTTTCGCTATATAGTACAAGCCAAAAACACCTACCAAAGAAATAAACCAATAAATAAAAGCTGTTTTGAAATATTTTTTAAAATCAGCCCAGGTAGAAGAGCCATATAAAAAAATCAGTTGATCATTTAGCGATGGAATACTGTGCCAAAAAATAAAGTAAATGGTAAATCCCCAAATTAAACTCGAAGCTTTAAATACAATTGCTAAAACAACGAGATAAAACAGTTGTTCGATTAGGTTATTCTTAAACTCAGTTGAAATTTGATATAACCGAATAGATAAAACCACAAATAAGCTTAATGTAATTAGTAGCGCAGTTTCAATAAATTCTGTTGAAAGGGTGTACTTAGTTATTTCAAAAATGATTTCAATTACTTCCTTTGAATTAAAGTAAAATAAAATCACCAAGATTAGCAATCCATAATTAAATTGAAATATTGGTGTTATAAATGATTTATTTGTTTTAATAATTTCATTCCAATGTTGTTCTCCGAAATGGTAACTACTTACCAAAATAAACAATAATAAAGCCACAATTGGAATATTAGTAAATAGAAGAACGGATATTCCAACAATTGAAACATAAATTCCAATTATTTTGACAAAATCGAGTTTTTTATTTGATTTTAACTGGTCAATTAGAACCAAATCATTGGCTCCATGAAGTACTCCAAATGACAAAATCAAAAAAAAACCTAAAATTATTTGGTATTTATTTGATAAATAAGAAGTTAGCCAAAGTCCCGCAAAGCTTGTTATGACTGATAATTTTAATGTATTTGACATAATTAATTGTTTTTGTTTAATCTTTTTTCAAAAAAAATAAACACAAAAATGTAATTTGTATTACTTAATACTGTAAATTTACTTTATTAATTAACCTAATTTTTTATTTTATGTCAAATTTTATGTTTATTTCTGCTAATGTAGCAAAAATGCTACCAAACGACTATGTTGGATTTACATTCTTCATTGGAAGCATGGCCATGATGGCTGCTTCAGCTTTTTTCTTCTTATCGCTAAGTCAGTTCGATAAGAAATGGCGTACTTCAGTATTAGTATCAGGATTGATTACTTTTATTGCTGCAGTACACTACTTTTACATGCGTGATTATTGGAATGCATTCCAAGAATCACCAACGTTCTTTAGATACGTGGATTGGGTACTTACTGTGCCATTGATGTGTCTAGAGTTTTATTTAATTCTAAAAGTTGCTGGTGCAAAACAGGGCTTGT
Organism: Flavobacterium ammonificans; assembly: GCF_020886115.1. Classification (NCBI taxonomy): domain Bacteria; kingdom Pseudomonadati; phylum Bacteroidota; class Flavobacteriia; order Flavobacteriales; family Flavobacteriaceae; genus Flavobacterium; species Flavobacterium ammonificans. Next base: position 2,029,958 of record NZ_AP025185.1, on the reverse strand, counting down.
TGTGGAAAATGATTTTCTACTCAATCATCATGTTAGTAACAGGATACTTTGGAGAAACAATTTTTAGTGACCAAGCAGCTTTTTGGGGATTCATCTCAGGACTTGCTTATTTCTTAATTGTTTACGAAATTTGGTTAGGCGAAGCTTCAAAACTAGCAAAAGCTGCTGGTGGAGATGTATTGGCTTCACACAAAATCTTATGTTGGTTCGTACTTGTTGGATGGGCAATTTACCCATTAGGATACATGTTAGGAACTGATGGTTGGTACACAAGTTTCCTTGGTAAAGGGAGTGTAGATGTTGCTTACAACATTGCGGATGCTATCAACAAAATCGGATTTGGATTAGTTGTTTACAACTTAGCTGTTAAATCTACTTCTAGTTCAAACTAGAAATTCTAAGATATTAGTTCCAAAACCGCCTCTGAAAAGAGGCGGTTTTTTTTATGCAGTTAATTTATTTTTAGTTCTCAATTCATTTCTTACTTTTGTTAGCGTATTCACAACTAAATATTTTTGGAATGAAATTTTTTATAGACACAGCTAATTTAGCTCAAATTAAAGAAGCACAAGCTTTAGGTGTTTTGGATGGTGTAACTACTAATCCGTCGTTAATGGCAAAAGAAGGTATTACCGGAAAAAATAATATCTTAAAACATTATGTAGACATTTGTAATTTAGTAGATGGAGATGTAAGTGCCGAAGTAAATGCTCTTGATTTTGAAGGCATGGTAAAAGAAGGTGAGGAGTTGGCTGATTTGCACGAGCAAATTGTAGTTAAATTACCAATGACCAAAGAAGGGGTTATGGCTGCCAAATATTTTTCTGATAAAGGAATTAGAACGAATGTTACTTTAGTTTTTTCTGCTGGTCAAGCATTATTAGCTGCTAAAGCAGGAGCTACTTACGTTTCTCCATTCATTGGTCGTTTGGACGATGTTTCTACAGATGGATTAGCACTGATTGAAGAGATTCGTTTGATTTATGATAATTACGGATTTGAAACGCAAATTTTAGCAGCTTCTGTGCGTCATACGATGCATATTATGAACTGTGCTAAAATTGGTGCCGATGTGATGACAGGACCTCTTTCTGCTATCTACGGATTATTGAAACACCCATTAACAGATATTGGATTGGCACAATTTGTTGCTGATTTTGAAAAGGGGAATAAATAATATTTTTCTTTTATAAATTAAAAAATCCCATCAATTGATGGGATTTTTTTGGTTTTGGTTAGTTGCGTATTTTTAGTGTCCACCACCCACTTCGATATCGTTTCCAATACCTTGTTTTTCTAAAATTCCGATTACTTTCCATCCGTAGAATGCAATAAATGCAAAACACAATACAGGAATAAAGTACGAAGTATGAATACCAATTACATCGGCTAATTTACCTTGTAATGGCGGAATAATACCACCACCTAAAATCATCATTACTAAGAAAGCAGCTCCTTGAGAAGTGTATTTTCCTAATCCTGCAATTCCTAAAGAGAAGATACAAGGCCACATAATACTCAAGAATAAACCACCACTCATAAAAGCAAAAATTGCAATTGTTCCTGTTGTAGCTAATCCAATGATCATTGCAATTGCTCCTAGTAAACCAAAAATTAATAAAGTTCTTGATGGTTGATCTTTTCCTAAGAAGAAACCAACAATTTGGAATACAATTACAAAAGCATAAGCATATAGCGGAGTAATATCTTGTCCAGAAATTGCGTTAGCAGTCAGTACAACTCCAAAAGCTACATAAGGAACTACAATTAGTAAAATTTTTCTCATTTGAGAAGACGGATTGAAAACTGAAATTGCACCAGCCCAACGACCAATCATTAAACTTCCCCAATACATAGACATGAATGGCGCAAGTCCAGGACCGTCAATTGCCCCAAAATCTTTAGTTGCTAATAACTCTCCTAAATTACTACCTATTGTAACTTCTACACCCACATAAGAGAATAAGGCTAGCATTCCTAACACTAATTGTGGGTATTTCATTGCACCCCAACCTTGTGGATTTTTTTGAGCTGTAGCATTCGCAAATAAAAGACCAATTACCACTACTAATAAAGTAGATATAGTTAATCCAAGTCCTAAGTAATCAACTTCTTTGTTTTCTATAAAACGTCTAATAAATTCTGGATCTTCATATCGAGCGAAGATATACCCAAATATCACTACTAATAAAACAGTAATTACAACAAGCGTAGTTAAAGCTTTGTTAGCTGTTTCAAACGTAGCATCACTTTTTCCAGCAGGTAATTTTTTAGAAAAATGAAATAAAGCAGCAGCCAACAAGAACAAGCCACCAACAGCCATATACAAAGTAATCATAGAATCTAGGGAGTCGGCTTTTTGAGCAAATTCTTCAATACTTACTCCTGAAATAACTCCAAAAAGTGCAAAAGAAACAACGATAGGTCCTATAGTTGTTCCTAATGAATTAATTCCTCCAGCTAAGTTCAATCGACTAGAAGCCGAATGTGGTTCACCTAAGGAAGCTGCAAACGGTTGTGCTGAAGTTTGTTGTAATGAAAATCCTAAGGCTACAATAAATAAAGCTCCCAAGATGAACAAATAACTTCCTTGCAAAACAGCTAAAATCATTAAAGCAGCCCCAAAAGTACTGATTAACAATCCGTAAATAATTCCTTTTTTGAATCCCCAGCCGTTAAGAATATCTCTTTTAGCAACACTACTAAATATAAACAATAATAACGCTCCGATATAATATGCCCCGTAGAAGGCAAAATCAATTAACTGACTTTGGAATTGATCCAATCCAAATTTAGCCTTGCAAAAAGGGATGAAAACACCGTTAGATGCTCCAATAAATCCCCAAAAGAAGAAGACCGTGATTAGGGTCGAAAGTGCCGAATTATTCGACTTCGTTTGTTCTGAATTCATTTTAGTTTTTGGTTTTTTTAGTTTGTGATAATTAATTGCTTAAAATGTAAAAGTATTTGATACTAAAATCAAAAAAAAATAATTCATAATAAATCTTTTCAAAATTATAGAATAAATAGTTTTTGATGTAAATCATTGATTTTTTTCTAATGATATGTTCAAGATGTTATTTCGTTTCAGTATATAAATGAAATCCTTGTGTAATTTAATTTTAAAATAAAGCTATTTAGTTTTTTGCTATTTTTGCAAAAAAATATACGACATGTTATCAATTAATAATTTATCAGTTCAGTTTGGCAAACGAATTTTATTCGACGAGGTCAATACCACTTTTACTCAAGGTAATATTTATGGTGTTATTGGTGCCAATGGTGCTGGAAAATCTACTTTTTTAAAAATTATTTCGGGTGAGATGGATCCTACTTCAGGTCATATTCACTTGGAACCAGGAAAACGTATGTCGGTTTTAAACCAAAACCACAATATGTTCGACGAATTTACTGTTTTGGAAACGGTAATGATGGGAAACAAAGTGTTGTATGCCGTTAAAAAAGAAATGGATGAATTGTACTTGGATTATAATGATTCTAATGCCGATAGAATAGGAGAGTTGCAAGTGCAATTTGAGGAGATGAACGGTTGGAATGCTGATTCGGATGCTGCGTCGATGTTATCTAATCTTGGTATTTCTGAAGACAATCATTATACTATGATGGGTGATTTAGAAGGAAAAATCAAGGTACGAGTCCTTTTGGCACAAGCCCTTTTTGGAAATCCTGACGTGTTGATTATGGATGAGCCTACCAATGATTTGGATTTTGAAACCATTGCTTGGTTAGAAAATTTCTTGGCAAATTATGACAATACAGTAATTGTTGTATCGCATGACCGTCACTTTTTAGATGCGGTTTGTACGCATATTTCAGATATAGATTTTGGAAAAATTAACCATTATTCAGGAAACTATACTTTTTGGTACGAATCAAGTCAGTTAGCGGCTAAACAACGTGCACAACAAAACAAAAAAGCGGAAGAAAAGAAACAAGAATTGGAAGAATTTATTCGTCGTTTTTCTGCGAATGTGGCTAAATCTAAACAAGCTACATCTCGTAAAAAGATGATTTCTAAATTGAATATTTCTGAGATTAAACCCTCAAGCCGTCGTTATCCAGCGATTATTTTTGACCAAGATAGAGAAGCGGGTGACCAAATTCTGAATGTTGAAAATTTGAGTGCTTCTATAGATGGAGAAACCTTGTTCAAAGGAGTGGACTTGAATATGGCGAAAGGCGATAAAATTGTTCTTTTCTCAAAAGATTCACGTGCTACGACTGCATTTTACGAAATTTTGAATGGCAATCAGAACGCTGATTCAGGAACATTTGATTGGGGAATTACAACTAACCAAGCGTATTTGCCAGCTGAGAATCATTCGTATTTTGAGAACGACTTGACTTTAGTAGATTGGTTACGCCAATGGGCAAAAACTGAAGAAGAAAGAGACGAAGTGTTTATTAGAGGTTTCTTGGGGAAAATGATTTTCTCTGGAGAAGAAGCTTTAAAAACTAGTCGCGTATTATCAGGAGGAGAAAAAGTACGTTGTATGTTGTCTCGTATGATGATGGAACGCGCGAATATTTTAATGTTGGATGAGCCTACGAATCACTTGGACTTGGAGTCGATTACAGCATTTAATAATTCGTTAAAAAACTTTAAAGGATCGGTTATATTCACAACTCATGACCACGAATTTGCACAAACAGTGGGTAATAGAGTAGTGGAGTTAACTCCAAATGGAGCCATAGACCGTTACATGACTTTTGACGATTATTTAGACGATGAAAAAGTTCAAGAATTAAGAACTAAAATGTATTCTTAATTTTTACTATTTAAAAAGCCTTGATTTTTCAAGGCTTTTTTTCTGTAATTTTTAATTATCAATCATTAAACAGAATTTGTATATTTGCAAACCAAACATAACACTTTACCATGAGTCAAAAAGTATTACTTACTGCAAAAGAAGTTACTATCATACTACATCGTTTGGCTTGTCAATTGGTTGAAAAACACTTAGATTTCTCGGATACAATTTTAGTTGGAATACAACCTAGAGGGGTTTTTTTAGCAGAGCGTTTAAAAGAAATTTTAGAAACAGAATACCAAACTTTAGATATTACTTTGGGTTATTTGGACATTACTTTTTTCAGAGATGATTTTAGAAGAACTGAAAAACCTTTAGAAGCGAATAAAACCAACATCAATTTTATTGTAGAAAACAAAAAAGTCATTTTTATTGACGACGTCTTGTTTACAGGGCGAAGTATTCGTTCAGCTTTAACAGCTATTCAGTCCTTTGGAAGACCTTCTGAGATTGAATTATTGGTATTGATTGATAGACGTTTTAGTCGTAATTTACCCATTCAGCCCGATTACCGAGGAAGACAGGTAGATGCCATCAATAACGAAAAAGTAAAGGTGTGTTGGAAAGAAAATGATGGAGAAGACGGCGTATATTTAATAACCAATTAAATAGAAAGTCAATCCTTATAAAATTATAATTGTAAAGAAAAATGAAAGAATTAAGCGTAAATCATTTATTAGGAATTAAATACATTAACAAAAATGATATTGACTTAATATTTGAAACTGCTGATCATTTTAAGGAAGTTATCAATCGACCGATTAAAAAAGTTCCTTCTTTACGAGACATTACCATTGCCAATATCTTTTTTGAAAACAGTACCCGAACCAAACTTTCCTTTGAATTAGCCCAAAAACGATTGTCGGCCGATGTGATTAGTTTTTCTGCAGCACAGTCTTCAGTTAAGAAAGGGGAAACATTGATCGATACTGTAAATAACATCCTTTCAATGAAAGTGGATATGGTAGTAATGCGTCATGCTAATCCAGGTGCGGCTTATTTCTTATCTAAAAACGTAAAAGCAAGTATAGTTAATGCAGGAGATGGAGCACACGAACATCCAACACAAGCTTTGTTAGATAGTTATTCCATCCGCGAAAAATTAGGTAATGTAGCGGGTAAAAAAGTGGTCATTGTGGGGGATATTTTACACTCTCGTGTTGCCTTGTCTAATATCTACGCCCTGCAAATGCAAGGTGCCGAAGTAAAGGTTTGCGGGCCTAAAACTTTGATTCCTAAATACATTGAATCACTTGGAGTAACAGTTGAGTCAAACTTACGTAAGGCATTAGAATGGTGTGATGTAGCTAATATGTTACGAGTGCAAAATGAACGTATGGACGTTAATTACTTTCCTTCAACAAGAGAATATGCACAACAATATGGGGTAGATAAAAATCTATTAGATTCCTTAAATAAAGAAATTGTAATTATGCATCCCGGACCAATTAATCGTGGTGTCGAAATTACGAGCGATGTTGCCGATTCTCAACAATCGGTTATTTTAGACCAAGTAGAGAACGGTGTAGCGATACGAATGGCGGTTATCTATCTTTTGGCTTCAAAAATTCAATAGTTTATTTGAAATAAACTTGGCAATTATATTTTAATAAACTGTTTTAGTTTTAATTCCCCATTTATGAAAGTAGATCAAAAAGGACATACCATAACAATACAAGATACCCAAGGAGATTTCGCTTCATTTTTAGATAAAGTGTCACAATCTAAAACAGCATTTGATACCCATAATGTAATCATCGATTTATCTCATAATCCATCAGTTACTCTTGCAGATTTAAAATTGTTGCTACCTTTGGCTAAACAACATAAAAAACTAAAAAAATCATTTGTGGTAGTGGCAGAAGGGATCGATTTTAATGCTGTTCCTGCTCAATTATCTGTAGTGCCTTCTAATTTAGAAGCACATGATATTATTGAGATGGAAGAAATTGAACGTGATTTAGGTTTCTAAGTATGAAAGTAAACATCAAAACCATAATATATCTCTACACAATAGCGCTATTTTTGCTCACATTTCTTTTTGCAAGAGATATAATTCACGGTATTAAAACGGGAAATTTTGATTTTATAAGCCTAATTATCTATGCTGTGTGTGTTGGCTTTTTTGCAATTAAAATCAATAGATTAGGTGCTAAATCCAATTCAAAAGAAGATTAATTTCGGATAAGAAATTAAATACATGAAACTAACCATTTTAGGCTGCTATGCCGCTACACCTCGAACGATTACGAATCCAACTTCTCAGTTATTAGAGATTAAGAACAGAATGTTTTTAATTGATTGCGGAGAAGGTACTCAGGTGCAGCTTAGAAAGAACAAGATTAAGTTTTCTAAAATCAATCAAGTTTTTATTTCCCATTTGCATGGCGACCATTTTTTTGGTTTGATAGGACTGATTTCTACTTTTAGTTTGTTAGGAAGAACAACGGATTTACATATTTATGGTCCAAAAGGAATCAAAGAAATTATTCTGTTGCAATTGCGATTGTCTAATTCGTGGACGAATTACGGTTTGTATTTTCATGAATTGGAATCGGAGGAAAGTGAGACTATTTTTGAAGATGAAAAAGTGATGGTTACAACCATACCTTTAAAACATCGTGTGTATACTAATGGTTTTTTATTCCAAGAAAAAGTAGGTGAACGCAAGTTGAATATGGATGCGGTGCTGAATTATGAAATAGAGAGCTGTTATTATCAAAAAATTAAAAACGGGAAAGACATTGCTCTAGAAGACGGTAGAACTATACCCAATTCAGAATTGACTTTTGACCCAATCGAGCCTAAAAGTTATGCTTTTTGCTCAGACACCGTGTATCATGAAGCTATTCTTCCAATTATCGAAAATGTAGATGTTTTGTATCACGAATCTACTTTTTTGGAATCAGAAGAAGGTTTAGCTCAAAAGACTTTGCATTCTACTGCAAAAGAAGCGGCTCGAATTGCTTTGAAAGCCAATGTAAAACAATTAATTTTAGGGCATTATTCAACCCGTTACGAAAGCATAAGCTTGTTTAAGGAAGAAGCAGCAACTATTTTTTCAGAAGTAGCATTAGCAGAAGACGGAAAAACATTTGAATTGTAAAACAAAACTAGTCATGAAAGATTTAAGCGATTACAGAAAAACCTACGATAAAAGTGAATTATTAGAAACTTCAATTCCTGAAGACCCTATTAACTTGTTCAATAGATGGTTTCATGAAGTAGAAGATTTTGGCGGTAGCGAAGAAGTCAACGCCATGACGGTTGCAACTATTGGTTTGGATGGATTTCCAAAATCAAGAGTGGTTTTACTTAAGAAGTTTAACGAAGAAGGATTTATTTTTTATACCAATTATAATTCCGAAAAAGGAAAGGCAATCACTGCGAATCCTAATGTTTGTTTGTCATTCTTTTGGCATAGTATGGAACGTCAAGTGATTATTAAAGGTATTGCTCAAAAAACTGCCGAAGCGATTTCTGACAATTATTTTGCTTCAAGGCCAGACGGAAGTAAATTAGGAGCAATAGTTTCTAATCAGTCAGAAGTGGTTCCATCAAGAGAATACTTAGAAGAAAACTTAAAACAATTAGAATCCAATTTTGAAGGTATGGTTATTCCAAGACCCGAACACTGGGGAGGATTTTTAGTTACACCTCTCGAAGTGGAGTTTTGGCAGGGAAGACCTAACCGACTTCACGATCGAATTCGTTATCAAGCGCAGTCTGATTTTTCATGGAAAATTGACCGTTTGTCACCTTGATATTGAATAATTTGCTATTTTATTTAGATTTCCGATTTGGTTCAAAGAGTTATTGAAAAGAAATTTTTCATCCATTTGTAATTTGTATTTTATTCTTTCGTAAATTAGGGGTTGAAGATGTTGTTGATGTGTACATTAATTTTTAACTAATAATCCCCCATAATATTATGAAAAATTTAATCTTAGTTCGACACGCAAAATCAAGTTGGGAAGCGCCGCTTCAAGATGTTGACCGCCCACTTTTACATCGAGGAATTGTAGATGCGCATCTAGTTTCTTCTACTATTTCTAATTACATTCCCAAAACTTTTTTACTTTGGAGTAGTATTGCAAAAAGGGCCGCTGATACTGCCTTAATTTTTGCACAAAACATTTCATTCCCCATAGAGAATATAATTTACAAAGAGGATTTATACACTTTTGATGAATTTCAACTCGAAAAAGTGATTAAATCGTGTAATAATCTTTATGAAACTGTTATTCTTTTCGGCCATAATGAGGCTATTACAAATTTTGTTAATAAATTTGGAGATTGCATCCTGCCTAATGTTCCAACCTCCGGTTTTGTTTCAATTCAATTCGACGATGATCAATGGAGTAACATTAAAAATGGTAGGATCTTAAAAACTATTTTTCCAAAAGATTTAAAATAATTAAGTGTTGCAACAAAGATATATTGATAGAGAAAAAAGTTGGTTAGCCTTTAATGCCCGTGTTTTACAAGAAGCGGGTGACGTAACGGTTCCATTATTAGACAGAATGCGTTTTCTTGGAATTTTCTCCAATAACTTAGATGAGTTTTTTAGAGTTCGTTTTGCTGCAATTCGCAGGTTAACTTTAAATGGAATTTCTGGTGAGAAATACTTTAACGGAATTTCATCAAGTCAGTTATTGCATGATATAACAGAAATCGTAATTGATCAACAAGCGGAAAGCTTAGCCATATTAAGTGATATTGAAGCTCGCTTAGAGAAAGAAAATATATTTACTATTGATGAAAATGATGTAACTCCAGATCAAGAATTGTACTTAAAAGATTTTTTTGTACAAAAAGTAAGTCCTGAGTTAGTTACCATTATCTTAAATGATTTAGATCATTTTCCGGTATTAAAGGATACTTCGGGCTATTTGGCAGTCAAATTAGTAATTAACGGATTTTCAAAAGAAATTGAAGAGCGTTCTTTTAATTTTCGTTCATTATTGAAAAGAAATGCTAAAGAAACCAATAAAAAAAGTAAGAAAGAAGTCCTTTATGCAGTAATCGAAATTCCAAAAACAATCAATCGTTTTGTGGTTTTACCTCCTGAAGGTGAAAAACAATTCGTGATTATGCTTGATGATGTTATCCGTTTAAATTTAAACAAAATCTTTGATATTTTTGATTATGAAAGCGTTGATGCCCATATGATTAAAATTACAAGAGATGCTCAGTTGGATATTGACAGTGACTTGAGTAAAAGTATGTTGGAAAAAATAGCATCAAGTGTAAAAGACAGAAGGATTGGAGAGCCGGTTCGTTTTATTTACGATCAGAATATTGATAAAGACACACTTGATTTCTTCCTGACGAATATGAAAATTGATGCTACTGATAGTATCATTCCTGGTGGTAAATACCATAACAGAAGGGATTATATGGATTTTCCAAACCTTGGGAGGTTTGATTTATTATACAAAACAAATCCGCCTTTACCTATACCAGGATTGAGTTTGGATGAAAATATAATGAAGAAAATTGCGGTTAAGGATTATATGGTTAGTGCTCCTTATCAATCGTATTCGTATGTGATTAAGTTTTTAAGAGAAGCAGCATTGGATCCTGCAGTAACTACAATTAAAATTACGTTATACCGATTAGCAAAAAACTCTCAAATTATCAGTTCATTAATTAACGCTGCTAAAAATGGAAAAAAAGTAACTGTCCAAATTGAATTGCAAGCGCGATTTGACGAAGCCAGTAATATTTTTTATTCTGAACAAATGCAGATGGAGGGAATTGAACTTATTTTTGGTGTAAAAGGATTAAAAGTACACAGTAAAATATGTGTTATCGAAAGATTGGAAGGATCTAAAATTCACCGATACGGTATAATTTCGACAGGAAACTTTAATGAATCTACCGCAAAAGTATATACCGATGTTACTTTATTTACAGCACATCAAAAAATACTTAAAGATGTATCTAAAGTTTTTGAATTTTTTGAAATCAACTATCGCATTTACAATTACCAGCATATTATTACTTCACCTCATTTCACTAGAAATAAGTTTAATAAGCTTATAAACAGAGAGATTGCTCATGCAAAAGAAGGTAATACAACTTACATGAAGTTGAAAATGAACAGTTTATCTGACATTGAAATGATTGATAAATTATACGAAGCAAGTAATGCAGGTGTAAATATTAAATTAGAAGTTAGAGGTATTTGCTCTTTAATTCCCGGAATACCTGGCTTAAGCGAGAATATAGAAGCTATAAGTATCGTAGATAATTATTTAGAACATTCTCGTATTTATATATTTGGTAATGCAGGGGATCCTGAGGTGTTTATTTCCTCAGCTGATATGATGACTCGTAATTTAGATGGACGTGTAGAAGTAACTTGTCCTATTTATGATGAAGATATTAAAAGAGAGTTAATTGATAATTTTGACTTAGGTTGGCAGGGTAATGTAAAAGCTAGATTGCATTCACATCTTTTAGATAACAAATACCGACAAAGAGGCAACAAACCTATTTTTAGAGCTCAATTAGAGACGTATAATTATTATAAGAACCAATTAGAAGGTGGTGAAATAAACTAGTTGTTTTTATCCCTTTCCAATTTTATAATTCAGAATTTATTTAATGCTAAATATAAAAAAATACGCTGCAATCGATATTGGATCTAATGCCATGCGATTGCTTATTGCTAATATTGTTGAACAAGATGACAAAGAAACGCAATTCAACAAAAGTTCCTTAGTTCGTGTGCCAATTCGTTTGGGACAAGATGCATTTACTGTTGGAGCCATTTCTGAAGAAAATATTGACAGAATGTGTGATGCGATGAAAGCATTTAGTCTATTGATGAAAGTTCATAAAGTTGAGCAATACAAAGCTTTTGCAACTTCAGCAATGCGTGAGGCATATAATGGTAAAGAAGTAACTGAAATCATAAAAAAGAAAACCGGAATAAAGATTGAAATTATTGATGGTAAAAAAGAAGCAGCTATAATTGCTTCAAGCGATTTACATAGCTTAATTAAAACTGAAAAGACCTATCTTTTTGTTGATGTAGGTGGTGGTAGCACCGAGTTTACTTTGTTTTCTGATGGAAAGATGATTGTTTCTAGATCTTTTAAAGCAGGAACAGTTCGACTATTAAATGATATGGTTCATGAAGTGGTTTGGGAGGAAATCGAGAAATGGATTCGAACTAATACTGAAGAATATGATGAAGTAACTTTAATTGGTTCTGGTGGGAATATCAACAAGTTGTTTAAAATGTCGGCGAAATCACAAGATAAACCGCTATCTTATATTTATATGAATTCTCAATATGCCTTTTTGAATTCATTAACTTATGAGCAACGAATTTCTGAATTAGGATTGAACTCTGATCGTGCCGATGTAATTATTCCTGCTACACGAATTTATTTGAATGCAATGAAATGGAGTGGAGCTAGAAATATCTACGTTCCTAAGATTGGGTTAGCAGACGGAATTGTTAAAGCCATGTACTACGGCAAAATCTAAATAATCACTTAAGTAATATCTAATCCGAATGTTGTTTTTAATAATTCAATATTCGGATTAATTTGATGCAAACGGTTATAGCGATCTTGGTCATTAAAACTGCGTTTACTTTCAAAACTTTCATTGACAATGACTTCAATTGTAATGTCATGATTGTGTAAATGCCCTTTTAAGTATCCTAATAATCCTAATTTTTCACTTTCAAAATCCAATTTGGAACCCTCGTTAGGTAATTCAATCGTGATGTGAGTACCATTCAAAACAGGATCATTAATAAGTAATAATGACTCCATAATTTTATAGCCTTTGTCTCCCAAACGTTGCGCATATTTATTCCATTGCAACAACATTTCTGTTTCAGTAAATGGCTCTGTGGGTAAATGAACGGTTTCTTTTACAAACGTTTTTGAACTTTCTTCTAAAGCTTTTTTAGCGCGAATACTTGATAAAGAGAGCGCAGAAACTTTAGGTTCTGATTCGTTTGGAATAGTAGGTTTTGGAATTTCAATAATAGGGGCAGTTACTGTTGTAACTATTTCTTCAACTTCATTTGGAATTTCTTCTATACTTTCTGATGAAGGAGTAGCTGGCGTTACTTCAGTTTCTTTAGGAGTTTCAGTATTTTTAACTACTTCAACTATAGAATAGTCTGAATTTTTAAAATATGTGGGCGGAATTATAAATTGCTCAACTTTTTTTTTTCTCCATCGAAAGTGATGGAGGCTAATTGCATTAAGCAAAGTTCAACAAGTAATCGTTGATTTTGACTGACTTTGTATTTCAAATCACAATCATTCGCAATTTCAATTCCTTTCAACAAGAAATTGGTGTCGCATTTTTGTGCTTGAACACCATACATTTGCTGTGCTTGTTCTCCAACTTCTAACAAAGATAAAGTAGCAGGATTTTTAGAAACCAATAAGTCTCTGAAATGAGAAGCCAATCCAGCAACAAAATGATGGGCATCAAATCCTTTGGCAAGAATTTCGTTAAAAGCAACTAATAATTCTGGAATTTTGTTTTCCAAAATCAATTCGGTTACATTGATATACGTTTCGTAATCTAAAACATTCAAATTCTCTGTTACCGCTTGACGAGTCAAATTAGTACCGCAAAAAGAAACTACTCGGTCAAAAATAGACAAAGCGTCACGCATAGCACCATCTGCCTTTTGAGCAATGATATGCAAAGCGTCGTCTTCAAATTGAACTCCTTGACTTGTAGCAACCTCTGCTAAGTGTTCTTTAGCATCTTTAACGGTAATTCTTTTGAAATCAAATATTTGACAACGTGATAAAATCGTTGGAATGATTTTGTGTTTTTCGGTCGTAGCCAAAATAAATATGGCGTGTTTTGGTGGTTCTTCTAAAGTTTTCAAAAACGCATTAAAAGCGGCAGAAGATAACATATGCACCTCATCAATGATATACACTTTGTACTGTCCGGTTTGAGGTGGGATACGTACTTGATCAATCAAGTTTCGAATATCGTCTACTGAGTTATTAGAAGCTGCATCCAATTCAAAGACGTTGAAAGCAAAATCTTCATTTGGATCGTCGTAACCTGGTTGATTGATTTTTCGTGCCAAAATACGTGCACAAGTAGTTTTACCTACACCACGAGGTCCAGTAAATAAAAGGGCAGAGGCCAAGTGATTGTTTTCAATGGCATTCAACAAAGTATTGGTAATGGCTTTCTGACCCACAACATCTTTAAATGTTTGTGGACGGTATTTACGCGCCGATACTATAAATTGTTCCATTGAATTGGTATTAGATAGCAAATATAGGATATGAAATTTCAAAAAGCAACAGCTTTACTCCAATTACAAGATGACTTATCCCCAATTTACTAACAATAATCCCAATCCGAATAGTAGTAAAATAGAAGTGCGAAAGAATCAATTATGATTTACCGTAAATAAAGTTGTAAATTTGCCCCGCAGACCGCCTTATCGCCGTCCTGATTCATTAGGAGGGAGGAAAGTCCGGACACCACAGAGAAGCATAGCGGGTAACACCCGTCGGTTTGTCTCGATTTTTCGAGATGAATTAGGACAAGTGCAACAGAAAGTATGTACAGGTAATGCTGTAGTGAAACCAGGTAAACTCTATGCGGTGAAATATCAAGTATATCAGCATTTAAGGGCTTCTCGTCCGTTGTTGAAGGGTAGATAGCTTGAGTCTTACAGTAATGTAAGATCTAGATAAATGATAAGGCTCCGTTTACGGAGACAGAATCCGGCTTATAGGTCTGCTTTTTTTTATAATTTTTGGAGAAAACTATTCTTCGTCCTCCGAAGTTGCAATTTCAAAGAAGCTAAAGAAAGATCCACCATAACTTTTTTGGAAAGAAAAATGAGGTAAATGCTCCATTTTAGTGTATTTGGAATGCTCAATAATCAACATGCCCTCTTCTTCTAAAAGTCCTTTTTCAAAAACTAAAGTAACAACTTTTTCGAAGGTTTTTTGGTCTAAACCATAAGGAGGGTCTGCAAAAATGATGTCGTAAGTCGTTTTGTTTTTTTCAAGGAAAGCAAAAACATCACTTTTGGTGGCAGCAATATTGAAATCAAATTCAGCAGCAATTTGTTTGATGAATTTTACACAACCAAAATCACCATCTACGGAAGTAATGGGCGAACTACCTCTAGAAGCAAATTCGAAGCTGATGTTTCCTGTTCCTGAAAACAAGTCCAATACTTTTAACCCTTCAAAACTAAAATGATTATTCAAAACATTGAATAATGCTTCTTTACTCATATCAGTTGTGGGACGTACAGGAAGGTTTTTTGGAGGAAATATGCGTCGGCCTTTGTATTTGCCTGAAATAATTCTCATGAATTAAAAAGTATAAAGTGATTTCTATTGTCCGCTTCTGAAAAATTATTTTTAGCTTGTAAATCACTAATATCTATTAATGATACATTACGAATGTATTTATAAGCCAATTGATAATAGTCACTTTCAGTATCTATTTTTCCTATCAGTTCTAACGGGAATTCTTCTGGATTTAAACCTAATTGTTCTGCTGTAAACAAAATGTAATACAAGAAATCTTCAGGAGTTGAATACTCAAACGAATTGAATAATAATAGTTTCTGATTTTGTAAAACAATAATTTCAAAATGACCAGAATTAATATGAATAAACATTTTCTTTTCTGGATTGTTTTTGGATCCAATTAATAATTTGGAAACCAAAATAGAATTAGCATGTTTGTAATCAAAAGTGCCGAATTGGTCAATAAAAAAGTTATTGATATTTACATACGGAATGTAAACAGTATTCATTTGGCAATTAGCAATTTCGTCAAAAGCAAAAAAATCAGTTTCAAAAACTTTAGTATTGTATTGCAAATAGCTGCCTAGAAAGTTTTCGTCAAACAATGGCTCAGGCACAAATGTAGAAAGATTATTATTGTGAATAATTAGAATCTCGTCATACGAATCCTTTAATTCAGGATAATCACTAAAAGCATCGGCAAATAAATCCTCTGTTTTAGTCGCTTTGTGAAAAGTATCAAAACGTACTTCGTTGAACGAGGTAATCGTATTGTTTAAGGTGTCAAAACAACAAAAAGAAAGTCCATTCAAGGCAACTTGAATCGACAGTTTTTTATAACTTTTTTCGGTGATATTGGTATTCATAGGTTTTGTTTCAACAATGCAAACATACGAATAACAATGGCAAAAATCAATTTCATTAGTAATTTCAAAAATCAATTTCAAAAATCACGAAATAAATCAAATTAATTATGGAACTCGCTATTAAATTTTATCATTGATTTTTGTAATTGCAATTGATTTTTGTCATTGCAATTGTTTACTTTGCAGACAAATTAGTCAGAATGAATTCCTCCCTGTTTTACAGTCTTTTAAAGAAAAAATTCCCGTTTGAACCTACGTACAAACAGGATATCTTTTTTCAAAAGATTACCATTTTCTTAACCGAAATGGAGAACAACACCATTTTTGTATTGAAAGGATATGCAGGAACTGGAAAAACGACCGTTATTTCTACAATTGTCAATAATCTGATAGAGATCAATAAAAAATATGTTTTGCTTGCGCCAACGGGTCGTGCAGCTAAGGTAATTGCCAATTATTCAAACAAGCCAGCTTTTACCATTCATAAAAAAATCTATTTTCCTAAGAAATCTTCTGGAGGAGGCGTTTCGTTTACGTTACAGCCTAATAAACATAAAAACACTATTTTCATTGTTGATGAAGCCTCGATGATTTCGGATGCAAATTCGGATTCTAAATTGTATGAAAACGGTTCTTTGTTAGATGATTTGATTTCGTATGTGTATTCGGGAACCAATTGCAAAATGATTCTTTTGGGAGACACTGCGCAGCTACCACCAGTGAATTTAGATATTAGTCCCGCTTTGGATACCCATACTTTAGCGGTTCATTATGATAAAGAAATTGAGTCTATTGAATTAGACGAAGTGATGCGTCAGGAGGAAAGTTCAGGCATTTTATTCAATGCAACGGAACTTCGTGAATTGTTGAAAGATTCATTTGTGACTGATTTTCAGTTTGATGTAAAAAAATACAAAGATATAGTTCGATTGACGGATGGCTATGACATTCAGGACGCTATTCAGTCTGCTTATAACAATTACAGTATAGAAGATACTGCATTTATTGTTCGTTCCAATAAAAGAGCCAACCAGTATAACGAACAAATTCGCACTCGAATTTTAGATCGAGAAAGTGAATTGTCAACGGGAGATTTTTTAATGGTGGTAAAGAACAATTACTTTTGGCTAAAAGATTCAGATGAAGCTGGTTTTATTGCCAATGGTGATATAATTGAGGTTTTGGAAATATTTGGTATTCAAGAATTGTACAGTTTTAAGTTTGCTAAAGTAAAAATCCGTATGGTCGATTACCCTGATCAAAAGCCATTTGAAACGGTTTTACTTTTGGATACCATAAAAAGCGAATCGCCTTCTTTGACGTATGAAGAATCCAATCGTTTGTACCAAGAAGTGCTCAAAGATTATGAAGGTGAAACTAAATTCAAGCAATTCCAGAAAGTAAAAAATAACGACTATTTTAATGCCTTGCAAGTCAAATTCTCCTATGCTATTACCTGTCATAAATCGCAAGGAGGGCAGTGGAACACCGTTTTCATTGAACAACCGTATTTACCTGACGGAATCAATACCGATTATATTCGATGGTTATACACAGCTATGACAAGAGCTAAAAATAAATTGTATTTGATTGGTTTCAAAGATGAAAGTTTTGTGGAGTAATCAAAGAGATATAACTCAATAATTAGTTTAAATTTGTAGTTCATTGATACTACTAATACTTTATAACAGAAATGAAAATAATAGCCGTCATACCAGCTCGTTATGCTTCAACGCGATTTCCGGCCAAATTAATGCAAGATTTGGGAGGAAAAACAGTGATTCTAAGAACTTATGAAGCTGCAATAGAGACTAAGTTGTTTGATGATGTTTTTGTTGTTACTGACTCCGATTTAATTTTTGATGAGATTGTTTCTAATGGAGGAAAGGCAATAAAAAGTATCAAAGAGCACGAGTCGGGGAGTGATCGTATTGCTGAAGCGATAGAACATTTAGATGTTGATATTGTAGTCAATGTACAAGGAGATGAGCCTTTTATTGATGCTGATCCCTTGCAAAAAGTAATTGAAGTATTTCAAAAGGATACGGCTCAGCAAGTAGATTTAGCTTCTGTAATGCGTGAAATCACCAATGAAGACGATATCAATAATCCAAATAATGTTAAAGTAGTAGTAGACCAAAATGGGTTTGCTTTGTATTTTTCCCGTTCGGTGATTCCGTATCCAAGAGAGAAAAATGTAGGAGTGCGGTATTTTCAACACATCGGAATTTATGCTTTTAGAAAACAAGCGTTACTTGATTTTTATAGCCTGCCAATGCAATCTTTGGAAGCCTCCGAAAAACTAGAACAATTACGCTATTTGGAATTTGGCAAACGCATCAAAATGGTAGAAACATCCCATCTCGGAATCGGTATTGATACTCCAGAAGATTTAGAAAAAGCAAGGTTACTAATATAAAAGTGAATTCGTAAATTATAGTATTTTGTTTATAATCAATAAGTTAATTTAATAATTATGAGAGTATTTTTAAAGAGAGTTTTAACTCAAACTATTTTACGAACAAAATCTACCAATAACTCAAGTTCAAAAAAATATTCTGATTACCAATTAGCAAAAGCCTATAGAATACTTTTAATTTTAATCAAAAGGGCTTGGAAAGATTTTTTCTTAATTACTATTGGAATTTTTTCAGCGGCATTTGGATTCAAAGGATTTTTGTTAACCAATAATTTTATTGATGGAGGAGCAACAGGTATATCGTTATTAATTTCAGCTGTTACTGAAATTCCACTCCCTCTATTAATCATAGTTGTAAACATTCCTTTTGTTTTAATGGGATACAAAATAGTGAGTACTAAGTTTGCTATAAAAACGGCTTTGGCTATCGCTGGATTAGCTTTAGTTTTAGCTACAGTTACCTTTCCGAATGTTACCAACGACAACTTACTTGTAGCTGTTTTTGGCGGATTTTTTCTAGGAGCAGGAATTGGCTTTGCAGTCAGAGGTGGAGCTGTTATAGATGGGACAGAGGTATTAGCTATCTATTTGAGTAGAAAAATTGGGAGTACTATTGGAGATTTGATCATAGTAATTAATGTGGTTATTTTTTCTGCTGCGGCTTATTTTTTAGGAATGGAAATCGCATTATATTCTATGATAACCTATTTGTCTGCTTCTAAAACTTTGGATTTTATTGTAGAGGGTATAGATGAATATATTGGTGTTACTATTATTGCTACAAATTCAGATGAGATACGACAAATGATAATAGATAAAATGGGAAGAGGTGTTACTGTGTATAACGGAAAAAAGGGATATGGTAAACAAGGTGAAACAATTCATACGGATATTTTATATACTGTTGTTACACGATTGGAATTAAACAGATTAAGTTTAGAAATTGAAAAAATTGAACCAAGTGCGTTCATTGTTATGAACAGTGTTAAAGACACCAAAGGTGGAATGATTAAAAAACGTCCTTTACACTAATTTTTATTATCAATATCAAAATAACCTTTAGGTTTTACCTTGGTTGAGAAAAAATTTAAAAAAATTATAATAAAAAATAAAAATAATAGTGATTGTGTACTAACTAATAATTTACCGATAAAAGTTGTAGGGTAAAAATCTCCAAATCCAACAGATGTAGAAGTTATTATACTGAAATAAATTGCATCAAACCAATGTGTGAATTTTCGGTTTAAAAAATCACCTAATGAATAAAATACCGCATACGATAAGAATATTTCTGTATAATTAAAAAATAATAAAATCATTGATCTTCTGTATGACCGTGGTCTTGAGAATAAATCAGAGGCGAAAATTAAGGTTGGAATGTAGAAAATAGTTTCTAAAAACAAGTACGTCATTACAATAACCACCCAATCAATCGTATACCATTGATAAATTAAGATAGTAATCGGGAAAGCAACCTTAATTAAAATGTAAATATCAATTGCTAAATCTTGGTATTCTATCCCTTTTTTCCTTGAAAAATACTTGATGTAGATACCAGGGAATAACAATTGTGAAGAAGAAAGCAATAATCTGAAAATTTTCTCTATGCCATTATCATCTTCATGGTCATTATCCCATATAGATTGAATGTTTTGAATTCTTTTTTGAATCGGATTATATTCTGCCTGAACTCCGTTGGAAGATTTTCCTAAAAATAATTTTTGGACAGTTTTTTTCATAGAGTAATTTAAGTGGAATGTAAATTTCGGAATTATTTATTTTATTTTTTCAATAATTAATAATTCATTATGATTTTCTATTCGTGGGATTTTTTTTATTCTAAAATTGGGTTGGTAAAATTCAGAACTATATTTACTATTTCTTTGC
This sequence comes from Flavobacterium ammonificans, assembly GCF_020886115.1. Taxonomy (NCBI): domain Bacteria; kingdom Pseudomonadati; phylum Bacteroidota; class Flavobacteriia; order Flavobacteriales; family Flavobacteriaceae; genus Flavobacterium; species Flavobacterium ammonificans. The sequence goes on along the minus strand of NZ_AP025185.1, from coordinate 2,009,668 downwards.
TCATCAATACTATTTAATATCATAGTATTAAATAATATATAGCCATTTACCTCAAGTAATGAACAAAGTTTTTTTGTAAAGAAATTTTCAAATAAAAAGTTAGGCATTGTAGTATCTTGAAAAACATCAACGATAATTAAATCGTATTTGGTATTCGTCTGCAATACATACTCAAAAGCATCTGCAACAACTAAATTTAGTTTTGGAATTGCATCTAAATTAAAATAGCGATTAGCGATTTGAATCACCTCTGCATCAATTTCAACCCCTGTAATTGTTCCTTTATATTGAATATCGTCAACAAGCGTTTTGATTACACTTCCGCCGGCTACACCAAGAACTAATACCCTATCCATCTTTTTTATTTGGCGAAAGCCAATTGTTTTTAATCCAAGACGTAAAATGCGTTGTAGACTACCATAGGAATAATTAGTGTTTTCAGAATCAAGAACTAATTGCCCGTGATTCCAGGTGATTTCAATTGATTTACTCCAGCTAGATTTAGCTTTGTAAATCGTAATTGGAACTAAATAACTGAAAATTTTGCGAATCATAATGTGGGGATTTATTCAAAAATAAGATTTTAATTGTTTTATTTGCACTAAATAGCAAAAGAATGAAAGCACAATTATATAAATGGATTTTTTTTAAACTCATGGGTTGGAAGATTGTTGGATCAATCAACCCTGAAATAAAAAAATGTGTAATGATGGTTTTGCCGCACACAAGTGCACATGACTTTTATTTAGGAATTTTTACAAGAGGAATTGTAGGCCTTGAAATGAATTTTGTAGCTAAAAAAGAATTGTTTCGCTTTCCTTTCTTCGGGGCTTATTTTAAATATATGGGCGGTGCGCCATTAGATCGTTCTGGTGGATTGAATAAAGTAGATTCGATTGCTGCTATTTTTGACACCAAAGAGACGTTTCGTTTAGCGGTAGCTCCTGAAGGGACACGTAATTATGTAAGCGAATTAAAAACCGGTTTTTATTACATCGCATTAAAAGCAAATGTTCCAATACTACCTGTTGCTTTTGATTTTGGTAATAAAGAAGTAAAGCTAGGTCTTCCGTTTCAACCTACAGGAAATTACGAAGCTGATTTAGCAGTTCTAAAGAATCATTTTATTGGTGTAAAAGGTAAAGTACCAAGTAAAGGATTTTATGTGCCTGCAAACTAATTGCCTTTGTATTCTTTAAAACTTCCGTCAGAATAGAAGAAAACGATTTTTTCTACTACGACAGTCTCTTTATTTAAAGTCTCAGATGGGATTGTATTTTGAGACGGTTTTGAGTCAGAAAACAAACTAACCTCTTTATTGTAAGAAATCGATGGAAGAGGAGTAGGCACTTCTGTTGATGGTAGACTATCTAATGTCTTCGGAAATATCCCTTTTCCATTTAATATCCAATACAAATCTACTTCTGGGAAAACCTCTAAAATTTTAAGGATAAAATCCAAACTTGGTTTGTTACGTCCAGATAGGAGGTGAGACATACTAGAGCGTTGTACGCCAATTTTATCTGCAAATGCTGAAGCATTCAAGTTATAGTATTCCAACACATTTTCTAATCTCTTTACAAAATCGTCCGTGTTTACCATGGTAGTATTTAGTTTAGATTTAATTTGTTTACAAATGTAATCAATTATTAGTTACGAAGGGCTATAACTGTAATTATTGGCTTGATAAAGCAGGGATTAAATTCAGATTTTAATACAAATAATACTATTTAAAATACTGATTATAAGAAAATTAAATTAATAAATAATTACAGTTTACAAATGCTAACAATTATTTGAAATTTGACATACAAACAATCCCTTTTTCTGTTTACAAAGTTAAATTAAACCTAATAAAAGTAGTTTACAATTGTAAAAATAAAGATGTTTACTTTTGTAAAATCAAACAGTATAATATGGATTTAGAATTAGTATTTGCAAAATATAAAGAACAAACCATTCAAGGTAGGTATATTACTTTAGACCATATTGAGCCAATTTTACATCGTTTAAATACGAATAATCAATTACAAATTATTGGTAAATCCGTTCAAGGAAAATCGATTTATAGTTATCAAATTGGTTCTGGTCCAATTAAAATTTTGCTTTGGTCACAAATGCATGGTGATGAAAGTTCGACAACAAAGGCTTCCTTTGACTGTTTTAACTTTTTTGAAGGCAATTCGAATGAAGCGGAATTGTTTTTGAAAAAATTTACTTTACTCTGGATTCCAATGTTGAATCCGGATGGGGCAAAATTGTACACTAGAGAGAATGCAAATTCAATAGACTTAAATAGAGATTCGCAAGATTTATCTCAACCTGAAAGCCTTGTTCTACGATCGGTTTTTAATTCATTTAAACCTGATTTTTGCTTCAATTTACATGATCAAAGAACAATATATAGCGTTGGTCAAACTAATAAGCCAGCTACTTTATCCTTTTTAGCTCCAGCTTATAATCAAGAACGTGAAATTAATTCTTCTAGACTGAAAGCGATTAATCTAATTGCAGGTATCAATGAAGTTTTACAAAAGTATATTCCAGGGCAAATAGGAAGATTTGATGATTCGTTTAATTTTAATTGTGTTGGAGATACATTTCAATTTTTTGGAGTGCCAACCGTACTTTTTGAAGGAGGTCATTATCAAAATGATTACGACAGAGAGATGACTAGGAAATTTTTGTTTTTTTCTATGATCACCGCATTTAGGCTAATTTACGAAAACGATATAGTTGATAATAGAATTGATAAATATTTGAATATTTCACAAAATAATCCCGTTTTTTGTGATTTATTGTATAAAAATATCAAAATTAATTATGATGGTAAAGAAAAAATCATCAATTTTGCATCTCAGTATAAAGAAGAAATAATCGATGGTAAAATTGTTTTCAATGCTTACATTGTTCAAATTGACGCTTTAGATTGCCTTTTTGGTCACTATGAATATGACGCAAAAGGGGCTTTATATTCTGATGAATATGGGAATTTACCAAGATTGGATCAACCGGCTAATTTCTTTTTAGGAAATTTTCAATTTGAAAATGGATTGATTAAGTCTTAAACTAGTCCCATTTCAAGGTAGTTATTAACTTTAATTTTTTTATTATGAGTAAGTTTCGTTTAGATGAAGTAGATCACCAGATTTTAGATATGTTAATCGACAATACTAGAGTCCCTTTTACAGATATTGCTAAGAAGTTATTAATTTCAGCAGGAACGGTTCATGTACGCGTAAAAAAAATGGAAGATGCTGGGATTATTATGGGTTCTTCTTTAGTTCTTGATTATGATAAATTAGGTTATTCATTTATTGCATATGTAGGTGTTTTTCTTAATAATACCTCTCAAACTAAATTTGTTCTAGAACGTATAAATGAAATTCCTTTCGTAACTGTAGCTTCAGTTACTACAGGAAAATTTAATATTTTTTGTAAAATTAGAGCTAAAGATACAAAGCATGCTAAAGATGTTATCTTCATGATTGATGATATTGATGGGGTATACAGAACCGAGACAATGATTTCATTAGAAGAAAGTATTAACGATAAAAAACGTTTAATGCATACCATTTTTAAAAACATGTAATTCTTGATGATATAGTATACTATAACCTCAAGTTACTCTTGGGGTTTTTTTATGCCAATTTATCATTTATATATCGCTAACTACAATAACTAACTACAACAACAACTTTTTTAACTTATGTATACGCTTCCAAAAATAGAACGTTTTAACCAAGATGTTCTCTCAAAGTACAATATTTATAACAGTGTATTTATAACGCTTCCTTTTGATTCTATAGACAATACAGGGGTGTTATTGCCTTTGTTCACAGATGTTTGTGAATCGGGATTTAAAAAACAAGAAACTCCAGTTGAGATTGTGAATTTTTTTTCAAAGAAATATTTGCATACCGATTCTGAAACAAATAAAATTGATTTGATGTTTCGATTTATTCAATATATCGAACGTCAAATTGTTCTTTTTGATGCCATAGAAGATGCAGCCTTTTCAAAAGTAAATAATATGGAAGGAAGAGGTTCTCTTCGTGATATTAAAGAAAAAGCAGACAATACTAATAACCAAGCAGAATTAACCGAGTTTTTAGAGAATTTTAATGTCCGAACTGTTTTAACTGCACATCCGACACAGTTTTATCCTGGAGCTGTTCTTGGTATTATTAATGATTTAACGGAAGCTATTCGATCTAATAACTTGTTAGCGATTAAGCAATTATTAGCTCAATTAGGTAAAACGCCTTTTATTCAAAATGAAAAACCCAATCCCTATGATGAAGCAGTAAGCTTGATTTGGTACCTAGAAAATGTTTTTTATGAAACTGCGGGTGAAATGGTGCATTATTTAGAGAAGAATTTATTTAATGGGAATTCGATTAACAACCCACTTATTAAATTGGGTTTTTGGCCTGGGGGTGATCGTGATGGAAATCCGTTTGTAACGACTGAAATTACATTAAAAGTTGCTGATCGCTTGCGAACTTCTATTTTGAAATGTTACTATATTGAAATCAGAAATTTAAAGAGAAAATTAACGTTTGCCGGGGTTGATACTTTAGTCACTGAATTAGAACAAAAATTATATCGTTCGGTTTTTTACTCTAAAGGAGAGCTATTTATAACTCTTGATGAGTTCAAAACTCAGCTAAATAAAATACGATTAATTGTTATTGAACAACATCAATCGTTATATTTGGATCTATTGGATGCGCTATTGATAAAAGTGAATTTATTTGGATTTCATTTTGCTACATTAGATATTCGTCAAAACAGTAAAATTCATAATTCAGTCTTTAAAGATATAGTGAGTTATTATTTAAAATCGGATTCATCTGTTTTTCCAAGCAATTATTTTGAACTATCAGAGAATGAAAAATTCGAAGTATTATCCAATGTATCAGGAAATTTAAACCCAGCTGAATTTGCAAATGAAATGACAAATTCAACTTTGGGGTCAATTCAAGCCATGAAAACCATTCAGAATAATAACGGTGAGTTTGGTTCAAATCGTTACATTATAAGTAACAATGAAAGTGCATTAAATGTAATGGAAACTTTCGCCTTATTTAAACTGAGTGATTGGACTAATCCAACGGTAGATATAATTCCTTTATTTGAATCGGTTGATGATTTACAAAATGCCCATGAAATCATGGAAAAATTGTATGCTAATCCAGCCTATGCTCAACACTTAAAAAATAGAAATAATAAACAAACAATCATGTTGGGTTTCTCTGACGGAACCAAAGATGGAGGTTATTTAATGGCAAATTGGAGTATTTATAAAGCTAAAGAATCATTAACTGAAATCTCAAGACAATACGGAATTAAAGCGATTTTCTTTGACGGTAGAGGTGGTCCTCCAGCTCGTGGCGGAGGTAAAACGCATAAATTTTATGCCTCACTAGGGCCAAAAATTGAGAATAACGAAATCCAAGTGACAGTTCAAGGTCAAACCATTAGTTCTAACTTTGGTACATTAGATTCTTGCCGTTATAATTTAGAGAATTTGTTAAGTGCAGGAGTTACCAATCAAGTTTTTGCAAAAGGAAGAAATGAATTGACCATTGATGAAAAAGTTATTTTAGATCAATTGGCAGAATTGGGGTATGAAAAGTATTTAAGTTTCAAAAACCACCCTAAATTTATTCCGTATCTAGAAAAAATGAGTACGCTAAAGTATTATGCAAAAACTAATATTGGAAGTCGACCGTCTAAAAGAAGTAAATCAGAATCATTAGATTTTGCCGATTTACGAGCAATACCATTTGTAGGTTCGTGGAGCCAGTTAAAGCAAAATGTTCCAGGTTTTTTTGGAGTAGGTACGGCTTTAAAACATTTTGAAGATACCAATCAATGGGATAAAGTTCAAGATCTGTATGATGGCTCGCTATTCTTTAAAACACTTTTAGAAAATAGTATGATGTCATTGGCTAAATCATTCTTTCCTTTGACAGCTTATATGAGTAAAGATCCTGAGTATGGCGATTTTTGGAAAATTATTTATAATGAATTTTTAGAAACAAAACGATTATTGTTAAAAATTGCGGGACATAAAGAGTTGATGGAGAATTATCCTGATGGTAAAGCTTCTATTGATGTAAGAGAACGTATTGTATTACCATTGTTAACAATACAGCAATATGGATTAACTCGAATTAATGAGTTGTTGAAAGAAAAAAATCCAGATGAGAAATTAATCAAGGTGTATGAAAAAATTGTAACTCGATCTCTTTTTGGAAATACCAATGCTAGTAGAAACTCAGCTTAAATTATAGTATGAAAACAAGTCAATTAGTAGAAAACGAATATCCTGTCTACTGCGAAACCTATTTTAAGGCAGCTGGAGAAGTAGTTTTAATAGAAGAATTAGAAATCTGCTTGCATGATTTTATTCGGTTTGTTCAAAATTTACCAATGGATAAATTTGATTATCGTTATGCCGAGGGTAAATGGACAATTAAAGAGATTATTCAGCACATTATTGATACGGAGCGAATTTTAGCGTATCGTGCTTTACGTATTTCTAGAAATGATGGTACACCTTTACCAGGTTTTGACGAAAATACTTACGCAGCGAACACTCCAGCAAATACAAGAAGCCTTCAAGATCTATTAACAGAGTTGTCTGCAGTACGCCATTCTAATTTGTTGTTATTTAAAAGTTTTTCTGAGGAACAGCTTTTAAGCAAAGGAATTGCATCAGATCAACCCATATCTGTTCGTGCTATTGGTTTTATGATTATTGGACATCAGAAACACCATCAGAATGTATTTTTGGAAAAGTATTTATAATTTCAATAAAAAAGGCTACTAATTTCAATTTAGTAGCCTTTTTTATTTGAATTAATTTTTAATCTTCATCATCTTCTTCTAGGTCTTCATCATGATTTCCTCCCTCTTCATCTTCACCTTCATTATCTAGATTGTCTAGATTTTCATCTTCAGACTCGTCTTCAGTATCATCTACTTCTAATTCGAGTTCTTTGATAGGTTCTACTTCAACATTGAGAATTTCATCATCCTCATCGTAGTTTTCAATTCGGTCAGAAAGTTTCGTACTCACTTTTACTAAATAAATAGTATCATCAGTGCGAACCTCAACGGCTTCAATTAATTCGTTTTTTGCATTTCTAAAACGGATAATGTCTGAATCATCATAACCATCAGGAAATTTTTCAACTAATAAGTTTAAGATTTCATTGGTAAGTTTAGCGTAGTCAACAATTACTCTTTTCATACGGGGGTCTATTCTATAAGTCTAATAAATAAGCAAAAATTAATGGAGCTACAATTGTAGCGTCTGATTCAATAATGAACTTGGGAGTTTTAATGTCTAATTTGCCCCAAGTTATTTTCTCGTTTGGAACTGCTCCTGAATAGGAACCATAACTAGTTGTTGAATCTGAAATTTGGCAGAAATAACTCCAAAAAGGAACGTCATGCATTTCCATATCTTGGTATAACATCGGAACCACACAGATAGGGAAATCTCCTGCGATACCTCCACCAATTTGGAAAAATCCAATTCCGTTAGAACTATTCTTTGGATACCAATCAGCTAAGAAAGTCATGTATTCAATACCTGATTTCATAGTTGAAGCTTTTAAGTCTCCTTTAATTACATAGGAAGCAAAAATATTACCCATAGTACTATCTTCCCAACCTGGTACAATTATAGGTAAGTTTTTCTCTGCCGCTGCATACATCCAACTATCTTTTAAGTCAATTTCATAATATTCCTCAAGAACACCTGAAAGTAACATTTTGTACATGAACTCATGAGGAAAATAACGTTCTCCTTTATCATCAGCGTCCTTCCAAATTTTATAAATATGTTTTTGTAAGCGACGGAAAGCTTCATGTTCAGGAATACATGTATCCGTTACACGATTTAATCCACGCTCTAACAAATCCCACTCATCTTGTGGAGTCAAATCACGATAATTAGGCACTCTTTCGTAATGTGAATGTGCAACTAAGTTCATGATGTCTTCTTCAAGATTAGCTCCTGTACATGAAATAATTTGCACTTTATCTTGGCGAATAATCTCTGCAAATATTTTACCAATCTCTGCAGTACTCATAGCTCCAGCCATACTCACCATCATTTTGGCACCGTTTGCCAATTGTTGCTCATAGGCTTTTGCTGCATCAACTAAAGATGCTGAATTGAAATGCAGGTAGTGTTTTTCAATAAATTGACTAATCGGTCCTTTACTCATTTTTATTTTTTATTAATTCTGAAATATGGCTACGAAAGTAGGGTATAATTCTATTTCTTGAAAGATAAATTTTGGAATTATTTTTTGTATCCTAAAATTTTTAAAACATCATCAGAAGTTTGCTGTTCTGAGTAAACTTCAGTTGCTAAAATTCCGTTTTCATCTCTATCTATCAAAATATGTTTAGGTTGTGGAATCAAACAATGGTGCAATCCTCCGTAACCTCCAATAGTTTCTTGGTACGCGCCTGTGTTGAAAAAACCAATGTAAAGCGGTTTTTCTTTATTGTATTTTGGCAAATAGATCGCATTCATATTTTGCTCTGAATTGTAATAGTCATCACTATCACAAGTTAAACCACCTAATAAAACTCTTTCATACGTATCATTCCAACGATTGACAGCTAACATAATGAAACGTTTGTTGATGGCCCAAGTATCCGGTAGTGTAGTAATGAAAGAAGAATCAATCATATTCCATTTCTCTCTATCGTTTTGTTGTTTTTGATACAAAATTTGGTAAATCGCACCACCACTTTCACCTACAGTGAACGAACCGAATTCAGTAAATATATTTGGAACCGCCACTTCAGCTTCGTCACAAGCAATTTTAATTTGATTGATAATTTCGTCAATCATGTATTGGTAATCGTATTCAAAGGTTAATGAATTTTTGATAGGAAAACCACCACCAATATTTAATCCATCAAGAGTAGGACACTCCTTTTTTAGAGCTACATAAACTTTGATACATTTTACTAATTCATTCCAATAATAAGCATTGTCATTGATACCTGTATTAATAAAAAAGTGCAACATTTTAAGTTCCAATTTTTTATTTTCTTTTATCTCTTTTTTGTAAAAAGGGACAATGTTCTTGTAACCTATACCTAAACGTGAAGTGTAGAACTCAAATTTTGGTTCTTCTTCAGCTGCAATACGAATTCCAATTTTGAATTTCCCTTTAATTTGGGCTTGTAGCAAATCCAATTCTTCGAAGTTGTCAATAATTGGAATAGTATTTTTATGACCTGTATTGATTAAACGAGCGATGTTAGAAACATATTCATCTCTTTTAAAACCATTACATATCACATAGGTACTCTTGTTGATTTTACCGTTTTCTAAAAGATTTTCAACAATATTAATATCAAAAGCAGAAGAGGTTTCAATATGAATATTGTTTTTAAAAGCTTCATTCATAATGTATTCAAAATGAGAGCTTTTAGTACAATAACAATAGAAATATTTTGCATCGTACTTATTTTTTTCCATTGATTTTCTAAACCAAGACTTCGCCTTGTTGATGTTATTAGAAATTTGAGGTAAATAAGTAAATTTAAGTGGAGTTCCGTATTGTTCCACTAATTTCATCAAATCAATATTGTGAAATTGAAGATTGTCTTTGTTTAAAGTAAACTCTTCTTGTGGGAAATAATAGGTTTGGTTTATTAAGTCGGAATATTTTGTATTCATTGCTATATCAGAATTTTTAGATTTAAAAAAAGTTTAAACTTGGATTAAATTAAAATTCAAACTCGAATATTAGCATATACAATTTGTAGTTTTTCATTCTCAGCTTTTAAGAACTGAAAAATATCAAAACTAAAACTTCCTTTGATCACAAATACACTTTTGCATAACCCAAAAAAGGACTGGCTACTATTGTTGCTATCCTGATTAAAGTATGTTGTATTTTGAGTTGTTTTCATTGTGGCAAATGTAAAAAAATATACATACGAAATACAATCCTTTTATGTAAATTAATAATTATGATTTATAGTCTTCAAAAGCACTAATAATCAATTCATTTTCAACTAATTGGTTGATTTTTATTGCGCCAATACCATCAATTAAAGCGAATTGTACAGTGCCATATTCATTTTTCTTGTCATGAATTAATAAATCCATAATGGGTTGTAGGTCATTTTCTTCAATTTGAACTAGTTCGTATATCGCTTTTATTGCTATTTTAATTTGGCGGTATTCTAGTTCAGTGATTAATTCTTTTTGCCAAGAAATATAACTTTCTAAAATCATCCCCGCTGCAATCGCCTCGCCATGAAGTAGTGTTTTTTTGTTTTCGTTTTCCAAAAAGTAACTTTCAATAGCATGTCCTAAAGTATGCCCAAAATTTAAGGCTTTACGAATATGTTTCTCCGTTGGATCTTGCATTACGATTTCGTTTTTGATTACGACAGAACGGTGAATTAGTAAATCTAAATCAGAAAAATCAATAGTACTAATATCAAGAAATTGTTCCCAATAGTTTTTATCAAAAATTAATCCGTGTTTCAGCATTTCAGCTAACCCAGAACGCATCTCGTTTTGAGGCACTGTAGCTAGATATTGAGTGTCAATTAATACCATTACGGGAACATTAATTACTCCAATTTGGTTTTTTAAATTTCCTAAATCAACGCCTGTTTTACCGCCTACAGATGCGTCAACCATAGAAAGAAGTGTAGTTGGGATATTAATAAAATCAACCCCTCTTTTAAAAGTGGAAGCAACAAATCCGCCTAAATCAGTTACAACACCGCCACCTAAGTTGATGATTAAACTTTTTCTATCCGCACCTAACTCAGTAAGAACATTCCAAATTTCAATACATGTGTCTAGATTTTTATTGATTTCACCTGCTTCGAATTCAATAATTTCAATAGTTAATTCTGTTGCTACATGAGGCAAAAATTCATGCAAACAATATTCATTAGTATTGCTATCTGTGATAATGAATAGGTTAGAATACTTGTTGTTTTGCAAATGCAAATTTAAAGCTTCATAGGCTTTTTCATTGAAATGTACGGGATAATTGTTGGCTTGAATCGTCTGCATTATTCAGAATTTATTGATAACGCAAAATAAGGTATTTTTTAATTAATAGTATTGAAAACTCTCTCTATATTTGTAAAAAAATATAACAATTAATGGAAAATATATTCGATAACACACAAGTTGCATTTGCTTTAAAATGCGATACAGAGTTAGATAGGGCTTATTTTTTATTCAAAATGATTGACAATGAACCACTTGTTCGAATTGGAACAGCGGTTACTAATTTTGCTATCAAAGCTAATCTACCAGTGGAAGGTTTAATTAGAGCAACTGTTTTTGATCATTTTTGTGGAGGTATCAATGAGAATGATTGTCTATCAGTTGTCGATAAAATGTATACCAAAGGTGTTTCTTCGGTATTGGATTACTCAGTTGAAGGTAAAGAAGAGGAGGCGCAGTTTGACGCTGCCTTGGCTATGACCTTGAAAACTATTGAATTTGCCAAAGAACGTCAAGCCATTCCATTTGCTGTTTTTAAGCCAACAGGATTAGGACGATTTGATTTATATGAAAAAGTAGGGTCTAAAGCTACCTTAACATCTTCAGAAAAAGAAGAATGGGATAGAGTTGTGGATCGTTTTGATTTGGTTTGTAAAACCGCTCAATACAAAGACGTTTCCTTGTTAATTGATGCTGAAGAAAGTTGGATGCAAGATGCTGCAGATGATTTGGTTACCCAAATGATGCAAAAGTACAATAAAGAAAAAGCAGTAGTATTTAACACGCTTCAAATGTACCGTTGGGATCGTTTGGATTATTTGAAACAATTACACGAAAAAGCAAAACAAGAAGGTTTCTTCATCGGAATGAAAATAGTGCGTGGTGCTTATATGGAAAAGGAAAATGCTCGTGCAGTAGAGAAGGGTTATCCAACTCCAATTTGTGCTTCAAAAGAAGCCACTGATAAAAATTACGATGCAGCAGTTTTGTATATGGTAGAACATATTGAAACTATGGCAATTTTTGCTGGAACGCATAATGAATTGAGTTCGTATACTTTAATGAATTTAATGCAGGAAAGAGGAATTAAGACTAATGATGATCGAATTTGGTTCGGACAATTATACGGAATGAGTGATAATATTAGTTACAATTTAGCGGCTCACCGATACAATGTAGCCAAATATTTGCCTTTTGGTCCAGTTAAAGATGTGATGCCTTATTTAATTCGCCGTGCAGAAGAAAACACTTCTGTAGCTGGACAAACGAGTCGCGAATTGTCTATGATAAAAGCGGAGCGAAGTCGAAGAAAAAGTTCATAATTAAAAAACGCCATTCAATAGAATGGCGTTTTTTTATGAATTACTAAATTGAAGATTACTTAAATTTTTATAGATTCCATTATCTAAAGCTATTAATTCTTGATGAGTACCTTTTTCAGCAATTATACCTTTGTCTAATACTAGAATTTGATCTGCTGAGCGAATGGTTGATAAACGGTGTGCGATAATGATACTTGTTCTTCCTTCCATCAAGATTTCGAGCGCTTCTTGAACTAATTTTTCACTTTCACTGTCTAATGAAGAAGTGGCTTCGTCTAATATTAATATACTTGGATTTTTCAATAAGGCTCTTGCAATTGCAATGCGTTGTCTTTGACCTCCCGATAATTTCACACCTCTTTCTCCAACAATAGTATCTAATTTTTCAGGGAAGCTTTCTATAAAATTGTAGGCATTAGCTTGTTGGGCTGCGGCTAAAATTTCTTCTTCAGTAGCATTTGGTTTACCATAGGCAATGTTTTCACGAATGGTTCCGCCAAACAAAATAACATCTTGAGGAACAATACTCATATTGCCACGTAATTGTTCCAAATCGTAATCGTAAATATTTTTGTTGTCAATTTCGATACTTCCTTCTGCGATAGAATAGAATCGCAATAAAAGAGAAGCTATTGTAGATTTTCCAGCACCACTAGGACCTACAATAGCAATTTTTTGTCCAAATTGAGCGGTAAAACTCACGTCTTTTAACACTTCCATTTCTTTTCTAGAAGGATATTTAAAGGCTACATTTTTAAAATTGACATTTCCTTTTATTTTTTCAATGGATTGGTGTGCTGTTGTACCTTGTATTTTTTCGGGAGTTTCGTCTAATAATTCAAAAACACGTTCAGTAGCACCAATTGCTTTCTGAATTTGTGCATACAATTCGGCAATACCACCAAAAGAAGCCCCTACGAAAGTAGAATATAAAACAAACGAGATTAATTGACCTACGCTCATTTCGCCTGCGATGCTTAATTGAACTCCATACCAAACCACGGCCACGATAGCACCAAAAAGGCAAAATATAATGAACGAAGCAAAGTAGCCACGGTATTTACCACCTTTAATCGCAATTTGAATTACTTCTTTTATCTGCGTTTTATATCGAGCAATTTCGTACCATTCGTTAGCAAATGCTTTTACAATACTAATTCCCTGCATAGTTTCTTCAACAATTACTTGGCTTTCAGCTACTTTGTCTTGTACTTTTTTAGAATAACTTCTTATAAATCGACCAAATATAACTGCTGCAACTGCAACCAAAGGAACAACAGAAAGCATTAATAAAGTAAGTTTGAAACTTTCGGTAGCCAATAAAGCGATACCCCCAATAATAAGAATGAATTGTCTTAGGAACTCTGCAATTGTAGAGGTTAATGTATCTTGAATTTGGGTAATGTCTGAACTGATTCGGCTATTCAATTCACCTACACGTTTTTGAGAAAAGAATGACATAGGAAGTTTAACCAAATTACTATACAATGCCAAGCGAAGATTAGCTAAAGTGTTTTCGGTAAAATTCACAAATAAAGACAATCTAAAAAACGAAAAAATAGATTGCATAAACAATATTCCAAGTAAACTCAGTGCTATAAAATTGGCTTGTGCAGTTTCTTTATTATTGACACAATCTACGAGTAATCCCATTAATTTTGGGAAAGCCAAAGCGGTACCTCCAGTTAGCAATAAGAAAAATAAACCTACATAAAACTTCCAAAGGTGTTTCCCTGAAAATTGAAATATGAGTTTTGCTTTTTGAAGGGCGCTTAAGGTAATTTTTGATTTTGGCAAATCGTTTTCTTTAAATCGTGGCATAGTATTTTAATAAGTTCCAAATGTACCATTATCGTTTATCTTAGCAAAACAATAATTTATTATGTTTGTTGCACTAATAAAACAGTTGGCAGTAATTTTAGAAAAAATGATAGTACCGATAATAATCTTAAGTTTGATATTCATAGGAATATCTTTTTTAATTAATCAGAATAACGCGAAAGATTTACTTTCGGGTTATAACACAATGAGCGATGTAGAAAAACAAAACTTTGACATTGCCACATATGTTCCATATTTCAAAAAATTTAATTTATTTCTTGGATTATCATTATTTTTAATTTCAATATTCATATTGTATTTAGTAAATTCAGATTGGAGTGGAATTTTTATGGGAACATATCCAATATTTTGTTACACCTATTTTATATGGAAAAGCAATCAATTTTACTTACAAAAAACTAAAAAACAAAATATCATTACATCTGTTTTAATCATTTTTATGATTACTATATTGGGGCTAATTCTTTTTGAGTTTAACAATACTCTAAACGATAACGAAATAAAAATTGGAAATAATAAATTGGAAATAACGGGGGATTATGGTTGCGAAATAGATTTGAAAAATATAGAATCAATCACTTTAGAAAATAAAATTCCAGAAATAAGCTCAAAAACAAATGGAGCGGCTCTTGAAATTACTAAAAAAGGATATTTCAATACAAAAGAAAATCAAAATGTAAAACTTTTGATTAATTCAAATAAAAAACCAATAATATTAATAACAACAAAAGATAAAAAAAAGATTTTTTATTCAGCAAAAGAGAAATCTAACAAAGAAATTTACAATGATATAATTAAAAAGATAAACTAAAAAAAACTTCTTCCAAAAGCCGTCTCAAGCAATTGCGAGTTTTGCAGGAAGTTCACGTTTACGTTTCGCAAAACTTTTTATATTTAATAGAAAATAATCAGTTCCGAACTTTGCAACTGCATGAAGCGGCAAAACGATTGGATAATAAATAAATCTAATGCTTTAATCTATGAAATCTAATAAATTTACGAATTTCAAATACTTTCTTTTAATACTTCCTATACTTTTTTCTAGTTGTATTGTTTCAAAGAATAGTGTAGAGGATGATCCATTAGATTTGGTTTTGAAATCCAATAATCCAAAAATTAAAGCAGTTATGGATAATGTAAACGAACATGAACTGCAGATTATTTATACCCAAATTAAAAGAGCTTCAGATGGTACAATTTCATTTAAAGATTACCAATATAATGTGAATGCTAAAAATTATTTTTATCCAGCGAGTACTGTTAAGTTTCCAATTGCCGTGTTAGCACTTGAAAAATTAAATTCTATTGCTCCTCTCTCGGATAGTATTAATTTTTGCTACAAACCAAATGGAACCAAAATAAATTTTAAGAAAGAAATTTCAAAACTGTTTGCTTTAAGTGATAATGAGGCAAGTAATAATTTATTGGAATTTATTGGATTTGATTATTTAAACTCTAAAATGCACAACAAAGGTTTGTCGCCATTCTCAGTGAGTCACCGATTGTCTGTTGCAAATTCTGGTAACAAACAAACTTCAACCATCTATTTGTTTAAAGGAGATAGCTTAATTGCTGAATTACCTTCAGTAACAGGAAGAAAAGTGGATGCTTTACAGCTGAATTTAATTAAAAAAGGGATTGGTTATATTGAAAATGATGCTCAAGTGATGGGTGCTTTCGATTTTTCTTCAAAAAACTATTATCCATTAATTACATTGCATAACACTCTTAAACGACTTTTATTCCCAAATAAATTTCAACTTAATGAACGTTTTAATTTGAATGAAAAAGACCGTGAATTTATTTTATCTTCTATGTATCAATTACCGAGAGAGCAAGGTTTTGATTCGAAAGAGTTTTATGATAGTTATTGTAAATTTTTAATTTTTGGAGATACAAAGGACAAAATTGATTCTACTATTAAAATTTATAATAAAATTGGTCAGGCTTATGGAACTTTGACCGATTGTGCTTACATCATTGATGAGAAAGCGGGAGTTGAATTCATGGTAACTGCTACATTATTAGTCAATAAAAATAAAATTTTCAATGATGGAATTTACGAATATGAAGAAATCGGAATTCCATTTTTAGCAGAACTAGGAAGACAATTGTATACTAAATCGATTCCCAACTAATTGAATCAGATTTTGAATTTATAATGTTTAATTCTACCAATTGGTTTTGAATACGGTCAAGTAGGACTGCATCTATTTTTTCTTGCGACCATTCAGTTAGCCTTAACCATTCTTTGATGTCTTCAATTTTTTGGTTATAGGTTTTTGCTAATTGCTTATCAATATCAGGAATGGCTTTGAAAATTCGTGTTTTGGTATTAATTATTTCAAGAAGCTTTGTAATTATTTCTGGTTGTTTAGCTAATACTACTTCGCGAACGGCAATAACAAAACAAGGCCAAGGAGTAGGGCAGTCGCCTAAGCGTCTAAAAACGCCGTTATCTACCAATGGTTTTGTCATAAAATGTTCCCACATAAAATAATCGGCTGTTCCATCAGTCAAAGCAGTTACCGCACCATCAATAGTATTGACAATTTCAAATTGCAATTCGTTAGTGTTCCAACCTTGATTTTTGGCATTGACATAAGCCATTAATTGAGAGCCAGAACCAAGACGTGAAATGGCAGCTTTTGTTTTCTCTAAATCGGTAAGCGATTGATGATTGGATTGAGCTCCAACATGAATTCCCCAAATTAAAGGTGATTCAACATAAATTTGCACAATCTTAGATGGATTTCCACCAACAATATCTTTAATGATTCCTTCGGTTAAAATTACCGCAATATCAGTACTTCCATCGCGAAGCATTTGACACATTTTTCCAGTTCCTTCAGGCACATCAGTCCATTGTAAATCGATATTTTCCTTTTCAAATTCGCCATTTTCAAGACAAAGATGCCAAGGTAAATTGAAATGTTCCGGAACGCCAACAATTTTTACTTGATTCATTTTTATATATTGATATAAATATCCTAAAGAAATACGTTATTATTTTAAAAAGTGGGATTAATCATTTGCCACCATTTCCAATTAATGCCATCCTCAGCTATATATTCTTCTATAAGATGCATCCCGTTTTTTTCTAAAATATGATTAGAAGCACCATTCTCTGTATGAGTATATGCATTCATTTCTTTAATTTTCATTTGATTGAAACCATATTCAAACCAAGCTTTTGTTGCTTCAGAAGCATACCCTTTGTTCCAAAATTTTTCATTTAAACGATAACCATAATCGTAAAAATTTGTATTCCCATTTTCCACATGATCATTTACAAATTTTATACCTGTCCAACCTATTAACTCCTTTGATTCTTTTAAAATGGTAGAAAATCGACCAATTCCCCTTTCAGAATATTGTTTTTGAACCATTTCAATATAGGCATATATTTCATCTATATTTTCGACTGGTTTTTTCCATAAATATTTATGTACGTTTGGATTTTTGTCCATTTCAAATAGTGATTCAGCATCAGATCTTTCAAATGGGCGTATTAAAAGGCGCTCTGTTTCAATAATTAAATTCATACATCGATTGATTAATTAGCTAATTTATCTAAAGTATAGGCAATCAATTCATCCACAGCTTTGGTAGGATCTTCGCTAAAAGTCCCTGTCGCTCTATTGGCAATTATCGCATTCAATGACAAAGCATGATGACCTAACAAGGCCGAAAGTCCATATATAGCAGTCGTTTCCATTTCGAGATTGGTAATTCGATTGCCGTTAAATTGAAAATGATCCATTTTAGAATTCAAATCGCTATCCTGAATTGGTAATCGCAAAACACGTCCTTGTGGACCGTAAAATCCACCAACAGTACAAGTAATACCTTTATGCATTTGGTTGCTTTCAATTCTTTTTTTTAAAACTTCAGAACACGCAATCGCATAAGGGCGACCTTTTTGCAGGTTCCATTCGGTTTGAGTAATAAAAGCCTCTTCAATGTCTTTATGTGTAACCTCGTCAACTATATACGAACGTAACATATTGTCTAAACCAATTCCGAATTGAGATAATACAAAACTATCAACTGGGATATCGGCTTGAATTGAACCTGAGGTACCAATTCGGATTATATTTAAAGAAGTTAAGTTTTCCTTAGGTTGACGCGTGTTTAAATCAATATTAACCAAAGCGTCCAATTCGTTCAAGACAATATCAATATTATCGGGACCAATTCCGGTTGAAAGGACTGTTAATCGTTTTCCTTTATAGATTCCTGTTTGGGTTTTGAATTCTCTTTTTTGAATTGAAAATTCGATGCTATCAAAGAATTGTGTAATTTTTTCTACACGATCAGGATCACCAACAAAAATAATATCGTGGGCAATGTTTTCCGGTTTCAGATTCAAGTGATACACACTTCCGTCTGGATTTAATATCAATTCTGATGATGCAATCATTTTGTTTTTTGTGTAAAATTAACTTCGTAAATCTAATATTGTATTTCGTATATCGAATTTATCCGCCTACTCGTTTGGTTTTAAATCCTTTCTCTTGGAGCATTTTCATGATACGATCGCGAAAATCCCCTTGAATGATAATCTCACCATCTTTGAATGTTCCGCCCACGGCGAGTTTACTTTTGATTTCTTTGGCTAAAATTTTAAAATCTTCATCAGCACCTTCATAACCTGCAATTATTGTAGTAGGTTTTCCTTTACGCTTTTCGAATTTGCAAATCATAGGCTCAGCTTGAACGAATAATTCATGTTCGTTTTCGAGAGTATCTTCAGGTTCATTTGAAATTTGATGATCAGGAAATAGGTTTTTTAATTGATCTTGTAGGTCCATTTTTCGTATGTATTAGAGATATAAATTAGAACACAGATTTTAAAAATTATAGAAATTTCTTCAATCTGTGTTCTAAATAAATTATAAAAATCTGATTAACTCTATTTCTTAATCAATCCTAATTCCACTAATCGTTCATTCAAATATTCGCCAGCTGTAATGTCATCAAATTGTTTTGGATGTGTTGCATCAATGCATTGTTCCAAACAATTCAGCGGCATATCGCTAACAGGATGCATGAAAAACGGAATAGAATAACGAGAAGTTCCCCACAATTCTCTTGGTGGATTTACTACTTGATGAATGGTCGATTTTAATTTGTTGTTGGTATGTCTTGATAACATATCCCCCACATTAATCATTAACTCGTCAGGCTGTGCCATAGCATCAATCCAATCTCCGTTATGATTTTGTACTTGTAATCCTTTTCCTTGAGCACCCATTAAAAGCGTAATCAAGTTGATGTCTCCATGAGCTGCAGCACGAACTGCACCGTCTTTAGGTTCGTCGGTTATAGGAGGGTAGTGGATTGGTCGAAGAATACTGTTTCCGTCTTTGATAAAATTATCGAAATAAAATTCATCTAATCCTATGTGTAAAGCCAATGCTCTTAAAACATATATACCTGTTTTTTCAAGCATTTGATACGCTTCTTTTCCAGTTGAATTGAAATTAGCCAATTCGTTAACTGTAACATTTTTAGGATATTCGTTAGCGTACTTTGAATCGTCACTTACGTATTGCCCAAAATGCCAAAACTCTTTTAAATCTCCAGCAGAACGACCTTTAGCATGTTCTTTTCCAAAAGAAACATAGCCTCTTTGACCTCCAATTCCTGGAATTTCATATTTTGATTTGGTTTCTAGTGGTAACGAAAAGAAACTTCGCACTTCACTGTATAGATTTTCTACTAATTGATCATCTAAAAAATGACCTTTTAGTGCTACGAAGCCAATATCTTCATAGGCTCTTCCGATTTCATTTACAAATTTTTGTTTACGTGTCGGATCATCCGACAGGAAATCACGCAAGTCAACACTAGGAATTTTTTGCATAGTTGTTTTTATAAATAATGTTTTGGTATGACCACTTACATCTACAAATGTAAATAATTATTTGGGATTAAATTTTCTATTTTTTTTGTCTGAATATATTTTTACAACATTAAAATAAAAAAATGTTATAATTTTATGACAAATTTTAAACGATGAAATTTAATAGAGGTACGTTAGGAGACAATCAATTACTTGAACTTTATAAAAGTATTCTAAAGCCACGAATGATTGAAGAAAAAATGTTGGTGCTCATTCGTCAAGGAAAAGTATCAAAATGGTTTTCTGGAATTGGTCAAGAAGCAATATCTGTAGGAATTACAGCAGCTTTAGATCAAGACGAATACATTCTACCAATGCACAGAAATCTTGGGGTTTTTACCTCACGAAACATCCCCTTGTACCGATTGTTTTCGCAATGGCAAGGAAAAGCAAATGGGTTTACCAAAGGAAGAGATAGAAGTTTTCATTTTGGAAGCCAGCAGTATAAAATTATAGGAATGATATCTCATTTAGGTCCGCAATTAGGAGTTGCTGATGGGATAGCTTTAGCTAATAAATTGTCCAATAATGGTAAAATTACCGCTGTTTTTACAGGCGAAGGTGCTACTTCAGAAGGTGATTTTCATGAAGCTTTAAATGTTGCATCTGTTTGGGATTTACCCGTTCTTTTTGTAATTGAGAATAATGGATATGGCTTGTCAACACCAACTAATGAGCAATATCGTTGTGAGAATTTAGCCGATAAAGGAATTGGTTACGGAATGGAAAGTTATATTGTAGATGGAAATAATGTACTTGAGGTGTATCATTTAATTTCAGATTTAAAGAAATCAATGGAGACTCATCCTCGTCCAATTCTACTTGAATTTAAGACATTCAGAATGAGGGGGCATGAAGAGGCAAGTGGAGTTAAGTACGTTCCGAAAGAATTACTGGATTTATGGGAAGAAAAAGATCCTGTTGAAAATTTTAAAAAGTATTTAATACAGTTAAATATTTTAACTGAAAGCATTGATTTAGAAATTACATCCCATTTTAAAAAAGAGATTGATGAAAGTTGGGCTATTGTAAATAGCGAACCTGATATAGAGGCATTTTATAGTGATGAGCTAGATGATGTGTATAAAGGGTATGATTTTGAGTTAATTAATGCTAATTCAAATGTTTCAAATATACGTTTTATTGATGCGATAAGTAGCAGTCTTAAACAATCTATGCAGCGCCATGATAATCTAGTTATTATGGGGCAAGACATTGCAGAATATGGTGGGGCATTTAAAATAACAGATGGTTTTGTACCACTTTTTGGAAAAGATAGGGTTCGAAATACCCCAATTTGCGAAAGTATTATTGTCTCTGCTGGGATGGGATTATCTATTAATGGATATAAATCTGTAGTAGAAATGCAGTTTGCTGATTTTGTATCCACAGGATTTAATCCTATAGTCAACTTATTGGCTAAATCACATTATCGTTGGCTTGAAAAAGCTGATGTAGTTATACGAATGCCTTGTGGTGCTGGAACTCAAGCCGGACCTTTTCACTCTCAAACTAATGAAGCTTGGTTTACTAAAACCCCTGGATTAAAAGTAGTTTATCCAGCTTTTCCGTATGACGCAAAGGGGTTATTAAATACTGCTATTAACGATCCAAATCCAGTTTTGTTTTTTGAACACAAGAAATTATATCGTAGCATTTATCAGGATGTACCTGATGAGTATTATACACTACCATTTGGAAAAGCGGCACTTGTGAAAGAAGGAGAAGCGGTAACTATAATTTCTTTTGGTGCTGCTGTCCATTGGGCATTGGAAACATTAGAAAAACACACTGACCTTTCAGTAGATTTGATTGATTTGAGAACGCTTCAACCTCTAGATACTGCAACTATATTTGATTCTGTTAAAAAAACGGGTAAGGCAATTATTTATCAAGAAGACTCACTTTTCGGAAGTATTTCAAGTGATATTTCTGCCTTAATTATGGAGAATTGTTTTGAGTATTTAGATGCTCCAGTGGTTAGAGTGGCGAGTTTAGAAAGTCCAATTCCATTCACGAAGGCATTAGAAGATCAATACTTGCCTCTAGGACGATTTGAAAAAGCATTATTAGACTTAATCGCTTATTAATAGACGGTTATCTATTATTTAGTTTAGCTTTTTCTTTAATTATTAAGGCTATTTTTTTGTTTTCAATTTTGCTTTCTAACCAAGAAATGATGTCCAAATATAAAAACGCACGTTTTTCATAGGTGTTTTTCTCTAATTCAATAAAATGTTCTTTCATTTTAATGAATTCCTTTTTTAAATCGCCAGGATAAATCGAATTTAAGTTTTTTAAGAATCGAATAATTTCTTTTTGAACTTCGTTGAGATCATTCATTTTTAAAAGAAATTTATAGGTGCTTTTTAATTGATTTTCTAGGTAGTAATCATTTCCAAGCTCATAATGTAGAATTAAGTAGAGAAGTCGTGAAAAGCACATTAAATCCTCACGCATACTAAGATTTTTGTTATTGATAATTTTATCAAGATATACTAAGGATTCAGTGTATTTTTCATTGCCAAAATAGATACACGCAATTTTATAATAAAAAAGCATTTCATGGTGTTCGTCTAAATGATCACTATGCTTTTTCATTTTATATAATACTTCAGGAATCAAATATTCGCTTTCTGCAAAACTTCCTTCAAGAATATGAAAGTTTAATTTGTTGTTATATAAATATAAGAATGACAAAGAGGATACATTATCATTTACAGGGAATTTGTCATCATTAATGGTTTGTTCCAGTTTTTCAAGATACTTTTTAAAGTTAGTCTTGTATTTCAACATAAAAAGAGACTCTAATAAATAGTGGTTTCCTTTTAAATAAAATACTGGATTTAAACTAATCATAGTAGGGTTATCATAAAAAAGAGTTACCCATTTGTGTGCGTATTTGTAGCATGATAAAAAATCTTGAACAAGAAAACTTCGCCATAAATTGGCATTATAAAACCAATATTTTTCTCTAAACCCAAACTTATTTTCATCAAATTTTGCAATATGTTTATTAAAATAATTGTCTATGTATTGAAGTTCGTCATCATTTTTCACATAGCCAGTTTTTAACATTATTCCATATAGCTGGAGCGATAAATTAGATAATTTGCTAGAAATTGTATTGCTATAATTCAATTCTTTGGCTTGGATTACTAATTCATCTGCTCTTCCTTGAATACTTCTTGTAATGTATTGTGACTCGATTAGTTTTTCAAATTCAACAATTTCATAAGCCATATTTTTCTCGTCATTCTCGATGGCAAGAAGCTTAGTCTTGTCTAAAATTTTCAAACTTTGTTTGTACAGTCCTTTATTGTATAAAATTGTAGCAAAATCAATCTGTTCTCGTAACTGATAACGCATGTTTTGATTAGGAATATTCAAACGAATGCTCACTAATATTTGCTTGTATAAATAGGACTTTAAATTGGATAATTGAATTTTTTTAATACTTCCACTTTTTAAAATAACTTTTTCATCATAGACTTCAGATTTATCTAAAATTGTAAATAATTCTATGAATTTAGTATTCGAACTAGTTTCCAATCGACTAGCGAAAATCTTAAACTGACGTTTTTCCGACTTTGAAAGCGATTTTATTAGTACAAATAAGAAATCTTTTTGATGGTTAGCCATTGTAAAATTATAAGATTTAAATATTTAATTATCAAATACTTACGCTATAATTAAGTTCTTTATGCGCAGTAAATAAACTTTAAATAGATTTTAAAACCAAGTTGATAAAGATAATTTTGTTATAAGATGTGAAATTACATTAAATAAAATAAAATGAATAAGGAAAAAGTTCAAATTTTTGATACTACACTTAGAGATGGAGAACAGGTCCCTGGTTGTAAACTAGATACCGCTCAAAAACTCATTATTGCAAGTAGGTTAGATGAAATGGGAGTTGATATAATTGAAGCAGGTTTTCCAGTGTCAAGTCCAGGCGATTTTTTATCAGTTTCAGAAATTAGTAAGATAGTTAAAAATGCCACAGTTTGTGGTTTAACTAGGGCTGTAAAAAATGACATTGAGGTTGCTGCATCGGCTTTACAATATGCTAAAAAACCTCGTATTCACACAGGAATTGGTACTTCAGAATCCCATATTATTCACAAGTTAAATACGACAAGGGAAGATATAATTTATAGAGCAAAATCAGCAGTTGCTTATGCTAAAACATTTGTCGAAGATGTTGAGTTTTATGCAGAAGATGCGGGTAGAACGGACAATGCTTTTTTAGCAAAAGTTTGTGAAGAAGTTATAAAATCAGGTGCTACTGTTTTGAATATACCAGACACTACAGGCTATTGTTTGCCTGAAGAATATGGAGCGAAAATAAAGTACTTAAAAGAAAATGTAAAAGGAATTGAAAATGTCATTTTATCATGCCATTGTCATAATGATCTTGGTATGGCTACTGCAAATTCTATTGCTGGGGCTGTAAATGGTGCTAGACAAATAGAATGTACAATAAATGGAATAGGAGAAAGAGCAGGTAACACTGCCTTAGAAGAAGTTGTTATGATTTTTAAACAGCATCCTTATTTGAATTTATTTACTTCCATAGATTCCAAACAGCTAAATGAAATGAGTCGTTTAGTTTCTGATAGTATGGGAATGATGGTACAACCTAATAAAGCTATTGTAGGAGCCAACGCCTTCTCTCATAGTTCAGGAATTCATCAAGATGGCGTTATTAAAAATAGAGCGACTTACGAAATTATTGATCCATTGGATGTTGGAGTTAATGAATCATCGATTGTTTTAACCGCAAGAAGTGGCCGAGCTGCCTTAGCGTACAGAGCTAAAAAAGTGGGTTATGAATTAACCAAAATACAGTTGGATATTGCATACACTGAATTTTTGAAATTTGCCGACATAAAAAAAGAAGTCCTTGATCACGATATACATCAAATCGTTGAAGCATGTAATTGTCTTGAAGTTTAAATTAAGTTAATATGAATTTAAAAATAGCCGTATTATCAGGAGATGGAATAGGTCCAGAAGTAACCTTGCAAGCAAAAAAAGTATTGCAAGCTATTGCCTTTGTGCACCAACATGAATTTATTTTCGAAGATGCTTTGATTGGTGCAATAGCAATTGAAAAAACAGGAAAGCCATTGCCTGAGCAAACTTTAAACTTATGTAAAAACACTGATTCTATTTTATTTGGGGCAATTGGAGATCCAAAATACGATTCTGATCCAACATCTAAAATACGTCCAGAGCAAGGATTACTTCAGCTTAGAAAGGAGTTGGGTTTATTTGCCAATATCAGACCAATTAAGGCATATCCTAAGTTAATTAATTCATCACCTGTTAAAAAAGAGGTTATAGAAGGCACTGATTTTGTTGTCTTTAGAGAGTTGAACGGCGGAATGTACTTTGGAAAAAAGACAACTAATGATTCAGGTACTTATGCATCTGATTTATGTGAATACAATGAAGATGAAATTGTAAAAATTTCACATTTAGCTTTTAAAGCAGCACAAACTCGACGTAAAAAAGTCACTTTGGTGGACAAAGCTAATGTATTGGAAACATCTAGATTGTGGAGAAAAGTTGTTACAAAGATTGCTGCAGAATATCCAGACGTTACTTTAGAATGTATGTATGTTGATAATGCTTCGATGCAAATTATTGTAAATCCGAGACAGTTTGATATTTTATTAACTGATAATTTGTTTGGCGATATTTTATCGGATGAAGCTAGTGTTATTTCAGGTTCTATCGGTTTAATGTCATCAGCCTCTTTAGGTGAAAAATATTCTTTATTTGAACCTATTCATGGTTGTTATACTGAAGCTAAAGGAAAGAATATTGCTAATCCAATAGCTTCAATTTTATCGGTTGCCTTGTTACTAGAACATTTTGGTTTGGATGTAGAATCAAAAAAAGTAATTGCAGCTGTCGAAAAAGCTATTGTTAATAATGTAATTACAGTTGATTTAAAAGTAGATTCTCAATTTGGAACCAACGAAGTGGGCGATTTTATTTCTAATTATATTCTTAATGAAGGCGATTTGTATTTTAAAAAGGATTTTGTTCAATTGGGTCAATCAACAATAGTATAGTGAAATTAAAAGTGAAGTTGTTCGTTCTAATAACTTCAAAATAAAAAATAAATAATGGAATTAAATAAATACAGTAAAACAATTACTCAAGACGAAACTCAACCAGCTGCTCAAGCCATGTTCTACGGTATCGGTTTGACAGATGAAGATTTAAATAAAGCTCAAGTAGGTATTGTTAGCATGGGTTATGAAGGAAATACTTGTAACATGCACCTAAATGATTTGGCCAAAGAAATTAAAAAAAGTGTTTGGGACGCTGACTTAGTAGGTCTAATTTTTAATACCGTAGGAGTTAGTGACGGAATGTCAAACGGAACTGATGGAATGCGTTTCTCTTTGGTTTCTAGAGATGTTATTGCAGATTCTATTGAAACTGTAATGGGAGCGCAATGGTATGATTCAATGATTGCAGTTGTTGGATGTGATAAGAATATGCCTGGTTCTGTAATTGCTATGGGTCGAGTGAATCGTCCATCAATTATGGTTTATGGTGGTACAATTCATTCAGGAAAATGGAAAGGAGAATCGTTAAATATTGTTTCTGCTTTTGAAGCATTAGGGAAAAAATTTAATAATACAATTACTCCTGAGGATTTCAAAGGAGTAATCAAAAATTCTTGCCCTGGAGCTGGTGCCTGCGGTGGAATGTATACTGCAAACACCATGTCTTCAGCGATTGAAGCACTTGGAATGAGTTTACCTTACAGTTCTTCTAATCCGGCTTTAAGCCCAGAAAAGCAACAAGAGTGTTTAGATGCAGGAAAAGCGATAAGAATTCTTTTAGAAAAAGATATCAAGCCTAGAGACATTATGACGCGTAAAGCATTTGAAAATGCGATCACTATAATTGCTGTTTTAGCAGGATCTACTAATGCGGTAATGCACATTATCGCAATGGCTCATTCTGTTGGAATTGAAATTACGCTAAATGATTTTCAACAAATAAGTGATAGGACACCAATTCTTGGAGATCTTAAACCAAGTGGTAAATACATGATGGAAGATTTACACGCTGTTGGTGGTGTTCCAGCGGTAATGAAATATTTACTAAAAGTAGGTCTTTTACACGGAGATTGTTTAACAGTAACTGGTAAAACAGTGGCCGAAAATTTAGAGAATGTTCCAGATTTAACTGCGGGACAGGATGTAATTCACGATATAGATAATCCATTAAAACCATCTGGAAACATTCAAATTCTTTATGGAAATTTAGCAACTGAAGGTTGTGTAGCCAAGATCAGTGGAAATGAAGGAGAATATTTTGAAGGAACTGCAGTGGTATTTGAAAGTGAATTTGAAGTCATACCAGGAATACAGAATGGATTAGTTCAACCTGGAAATGTCGTTGTTATTCGATATTGCGGACCAAAAGGCGGCCCTGGAATGCCAGAAATGTTAAAACCAACTTCGGCTATTATGGGAGCTGGTTTAGGTAAATCGGTTGCATTAA
Organism: Flavobacterium ammonificans; assembly: GCF_020886115.1. NCBI lineage: Bacteria > Pseudomonadati > Bacteroidota > Flavobacteriia > Flavobacteriales > Flavobacteriaceae > Flavobacterium > Flavobacterium ammonificans. The sequence continues at coordinate 1,982,034 of NZ_AP025185.1, read as the reverse complement.
TTACTGATGGACGTTTTTCAGGAGGCTCTCATGGATTTGTGGTAGGACATATTACCCCGGAAGCCCATGATGGAGGCGGTATTGCACTAATTCAGAATGGAGATGTCATAACAATTGATGCTGTAAATAACACCATTAATTTAAAAATTTCTGAAGAAGAATTCAATCAAAGAAAATTGAATTGGGTTCAACCGCCATTAAAAGTAAGTCAGGGAGTTTTACTGAAATATGCAAGAGCAGTTTCTAGTGCATCTACAGGTTGTGTAACTGACAAATAAATTATCCCAAAGAAAATTAAATTAAGTATCGACATGAGAATAACAGGCGCAGAAGCTATTATTAGAAGCCTACTTGCAGAAGGAGTAGATTTGGTTTATGGATATCCAGGTGGAGCCATTATGCCAGTTTACGATGAATTATATAAGTTTAAAGAGGAGTTACACCATGTTCTGGTTCGTCACGAACAAGGGGCAACGCATGCTGCTCAGGGATTTGCCAGAGCTACTGGTAAAGTAGGGGTTGCAATTGCTACTTCGGGTCCTGGTGCTACTAATTTAGTGACTGGAATTGCCGATGCACAAATTGATTCAACACCAATGGTATGTATTACAGGGCAAGTTGGTAAACATTTATTAGGTTCTGATGCATTTCAGGAAACAGATATCATCAGTATTTCGACTCCTGTAACCAAGTGGAATTACCAAATTACTGAAGCACATGAAATCCCCGAAGTAATAGCAAAAGCATTTTATATCGCTAAATCGGGTCGTCCAGGTCCTGTACTGATTGATATTACTAAAAATGCACAGTTTGACGAATTGGATTTTAGTTATAAAAAATGTACCAGTATTAGAAGTTATGTTCCAAAACCGACTTTACAATTAAATCAAGTACAAGCAGCAGCAGATATAATTAATAGTGCCAAAAAGCCAATGATTGTTTTTGGTCAGGGAATTATACTTGGCGAAGCAGAAGCAGAATTAAAAGCGTTAGTCGAAAAAACAGGAATTCCAGCTGCGTGGACTATTTTAGGATTATCAGCATTACCAACAGATCATCCTTTGAATGTCGGTATGGTAGGCATGCACGGAAATTACGGACCTAATGTTTTGACGAACGAGTGCGATGTTTTTATAGCTTTAGGAATGCGTTTTGATGACCGAGTTACGGGAAATCTAGAAACCTATGCCAAACAAGCTAAAGTTATCCACTTTGAGATTGATCCTGCAGAAGTAGATAAAAATGTAAAAGCTGATGTTGCAGTTTTAGGAGATGTAAAAGAAGCATTAACTGCAATTATTCCACTTTTGGAAGCGAAAACACACGAGTCTTGGCACAACCAATTTAAAGAGAAATATGCAATTGAATTAGAAACAGTTATTAATGACGAATTGCAACCCAAAAAAGAAGGAATTTCTATGGGGGAAACCATTGAAATGATTAACAAACATTCTAAAGGTGATGCTATTATGGTATCTGATGTGGGTCAGCACCAAATGTTTACCTGTCGTTATTCTAAATTCAATTCCTCTAAAAGTAATATTACTTCCGGAGGTCTTGGAACCATGGGATTTGCATTACCCGCAGCCATTGGTGCTAAAATGGGTCAACCCAATCGCGAAGTAGTTGCTATTATTGGAGATGGAGGTTTCCAAATGACCATTCAAGAATTAGGAACTATTTTTCAAACTAAGGTTCCGGTAAAAATTGTAGTATTAAATAACGAATTCTTAGGAATGGTGCGTCAATGGCAACAATTGTTTTTTGACAAACGTTATGCTTCTACCGAAATGATCAATCCGAACTTTGTCGCTATTGCCGAAGGCTATTATATTAAAGCTAAGAAAGTCACAAAACGTGAAGATTTAGATGCAGCAGTTGCCGAAATGATGGCTTCGAAAGAATCCTATTTCTTAGAAGTTTTGGTAGAAAAAGAAAATAACGTATTCCCAATGATTCCAACAGGAGCTTCGGTTTCTGATATCCGATTAAGTTAATACTATGGAAAATAAAACATTCACCATTTCTGTATATTCAGAAAACAACGTGGGCTTATTAAATAGAATATCAGTAATATTCTTAAAACGTCATATCAATATTTTAAGTTTAAACGTATCCGAATCGGAAATCGAAAATGTATCTCGATTTGTAATTGTAGTAGATACAACTGAAAAATGGGTTAAAAATATTGTAGGTCAAATTGAAAAACAAATTGAAGTTATCAAAGCGTTTTATCATATTGATGACGAGACAATTTTCTTAGAAAGTGCAATTTTCAAAATCAATTCAAGTTTATTGTTTGACGAGAGACAAATTCAAAATATTATCAAGGAAAGTCATTCCGAAATGGTTACGGTTTCTAGAGACTTTTTTGTCATTTCAAAAACGGGAAGACGTTCAGAAATTGATGAGTTATATGCAAAATTAAAACCTTTCGGAATTATGCAATTTGTGCGCTCCGGAAGAATTTCGGTTTCCAAAGAAAAAATGGAAATCACCAGTTTATTAGAAGAATTACAATCATAAATTAAATAGTAAAAAATGGCAAATTATTTCAATTCATTACCACTAAGATTACAATTAGAACAATTAGGAGTTTGTGAATTCATGGATCAATCAGAATTCGCAGAAGGAACTCAAGCATTAGCTGGTAAAAAAGTAGTAATCGTAGGATGTGGAGCTCAAGGTTTGAACCAAGGTTTAAATATGAGAGATTCAGGTTTAGATATTTCTTACGCTTTACGTGCTGAAGCTATTGCAGATAAAAGAGTTTCGTTCAAAAACGCTTCTGATAACGGTTTTAAAGTGGGAACCTATGAAGAATTAATTCCAACTGCCGACTTAGTATGTAACCTTACTCCAGACAAACAACATACAGCAGTTGTAACTGCAATTATGCCGTTAATGAAAAAAGGGGCAACACTAGCGTATTCTCACGGTTTCAATATTGTTGAGGAAGGAATGCAAATTCGCAAAGACTTAACTGTGATTATGTGCGCGCCAAAATGTCCTGGTTCTGAGGTTCGTGAAGAATACAAAAGAGGATTTGGTGTTCCAACATTAATTGCTGTTCACCCAGAAAATGATCCAAATGGAGTAGGTTTGGCTCAAGCCAAAGCCTATGCTGTTGCAACTGGTGGGCATAGAGCAGGAGTTTTACGTTCTTCTTTTGTAGCTGAAGTAAAATCAGATTTAATGGGAGAACAAACTATCCTTTGTGGTTTATTACAAACAGGTTCAATTTTATGTTTTGACAAAATGGTTGCTGAAGGTATAGATGCTGGATATGCTTCTAAATTAATTCAATACGGATGGGAAACTATCACTGAAGGATTAAAACATGGAGGTATCACTAATATGATGGATCGTTTGTCCAATCCTGCAAAAATTGCTGCTTTCAAAGTTGCAGAAGAATTGAAAGTCATCATGCGTCCATTGTTTCAAAAACACATGGATGATATTATTTCTGGTCACTTTTCTAAAACAATGATGGAAGACTGGGCTAATGATGATAAAAATTTATTGGCTTGGAGAGCGGCTACTGGAGAAACGAATTTCGAAAAAACACCAGCAGGTGCTGTTGAAATCTCTGAGCAAGAATATTACGACAACGGCGTATTGATGGTTGCGATGGTGAAAGCTGGAGTTGAATTGGCTTTTGAAGCAATGACTGATTCTGGAATTATTGAAGAATCAGCTTATTACGAGTCGTTACATGAAACACCACTTATTGCTAATACTATTGCAAGAAAGAAATTATTTGAAATGAATCGTGTAATTTCAGATACTGCAGAATACGGATGTTATTTATTTGACCACGCTTGCAAGCCATTAATTGCTGACTATGTTAAAAATGCACCATCTAATTTGATAGGTCGTCCATTTAACAATGGTAATAATGGTGTAGATAATAAAGAATTAATTGAAGTGAACAGCATCATTCGTAATCATCCAGTTGAAGAAGTAGGGGCATGGTTAAGAGAATCAATGACTTCGATGAAAAAAATCGTATAATTTCAGTTACAGGAATTACGCATTTAATGTTAATTAATCGGCATTATATCATTATAAATCCCAAATTTTGAATTAGTTAGCAATTTTGAGACTAACAGATATAAAGTAGTGCCAATTACAGTTACTTCACTTAAAACAAAGTGAAGTGATGTAATTCCTAAGTTCTATTGATTAGGTTTTTTGAATTTTGTTTGTAAAAAGCGAGATAGTTTATACTATCTCGCTTTTTTAGTTTTACAATAAAAAAAGGATACCATTTTTTTGCTAAATTTGAAGAACAATATTTGATTTTTAAAATTTAGCCCCATATTAAATTTAAATGTTGTAACCATACATAGATTAAATAGTTTTATAAAAATAGAGGAATTATGAGTTACTATAAGATTGACAATTTTGAACAATATTTCAAACATTATAATAAATCCATTCGTGAACCTAGAAAATTCTGGGGAAAAATAGCGGAAGAAAACTTTACTTGGTACCAACAATGGGACAAGGTAGTGGACTTTGATATGGAGAATGCCGATATTAAATGGTTCACCGAAGCTAAAGTAAATATTGTAAAAAATTGCATCGATAGACATCTTGCTAAAAGAGGAGAGAAAACAGCAATCATTTTTGAACCTAATGATCCTTCTGAAGAAGCGCAGCATATTACCTATAATGATTTGTACGAAAGAGTGGGTAAAATGGCCAATGTTTTGAGAGAACAGGGTATTAAAAAAGGGGATCGTGTTTGTATTTATTTACCAATGATTCCAGAATTAGCAGTTGCTGTTTTAGCTTGTGCAAGAATAGGAGCCATTCACTCTGTTGTTTTTGCTGGATTTTCTGCTTCGGCAGTAGCCTCAAGAATTAACGATTCTGAATGCAAAATGGTCATTACTTCCGATGGTGGGTATAGAGGTAATAAAACAATTGATTTGAAAGGTATCGTTGATGATGCATTATTGAATTGTCCAACCGTTAGTTCTGTTTTAGTAGCGAAGAGAACGAATACTCCAGTTCATATGAAAGAAGGACGTGACCAATGGTTGCAACCACTTTTAGAGGATGCTTTGACCAATAATGTTGCCGAAATAATGGATGCTGAAGATCCTTTGTTCATTCTTTATACTTCAGGTTCAACCGGGAAACCAAAAGGTATGGTGCATACTACAGCTGGGTATATGGTCTACACAGCTTATACTTTCAAAAATGTTTTCAACTATGAAGAGAATGATATTTTTTGGTGTACAGCTGATATTGGTTGGATTACAGGACATTCGTATATTCTATACGGACCGTTGTTAAATGGAGCTACAACTTTAATTTTTGAAGGAGTTCCTTCGTATCCAGACTTTAGTCGTTTTTGGGAAGTGATTGAAAAACATAGAGTCACTCAATTTTATACTGCTCCAACTGCTATTCGTGCTTTAGCGAAAGAAAGTTTAGATTATGTTCAAAAATTTCCTTTCAAATCACTAAAAGTGATCGGATCTGTTGGCGAACCTATCAATGAAGAGGCTTGGCACTGGTACAATGACCACGTGGGTGGTAAAAAATGTCCTGTAGTAGATACTTGGTGGCAAACTGAAACCGGTGGTATTTTAATTTCACCAATTGCTTTTGTAACGCCAACAAAGCCGACCTATGCAACACTTCCTTTGCCAGGTATTCAACCCGTTTTGATGGATGATAAACGTAACGAAATTGAAGGAAATCAAGTAGTAGGAAGTTTGTGTATCAAATTTCCTTGGCCAGGAATTGCAAGAACTATTTGGGGAGATCACCAACGATATAAAGAAACCTATTTCAGTGCTTTTCCAGGGAAGTATTTTACTGGAGATGGCGCTTTGCGTGACGAGGTAGGCTATTATAGAATTACAGGTCGTGTAGATGATGTAGTGATTGTTTCTGGACACAATTTAGGAACTGCTCCAATTGAAGACGCAATTAACGAACATCCAGCGGTGGCTGAATCAGCTATTGTAGGCTTTCCACACGATATTAAAGGAAATGCCCTATATGGATTTGTAATATTGAAAGAAACAGGAGAGTACCGCGATCGAGATAACTTAAGTAGGGAAATTAATCAACACGTTTCTGACCACATTGGGCCTATTGCTAAGTTGGATAAAATCCAGTTCGTTTCAGGCTTGCCTAAAACTCGTTCCGGAAAAATTATGCGTAGAATTTTGCGTAAAATTGCTGAAGGTGATTTTTCTAATTTTGGTGATATCACCACTTTGTTAAATCCTGAAATTGTAGATGAAATAAAGGATGGAAAGTTATAAGTTGATTGTCATAACTATAAAAGGCATTATCATTTGATAATGCCTTTTTTTATTTTAATCCTAATCTGGATTTTAATTTTAAAAACAACAATCCCATTTTATAGGCTTCTTCCGATGCAGAGTTTCGGTCACTTATTGGAACTTTATACAAAGTACATAATTCGTCTAATGTGAATTGTTTGTTATTGATGTCATTCAATCTGCAATGCATAATTTCTAGATCAAGTGGTTCATTTTTAAGCCTTCCACAATCCATTTTTTCTAACGCGGTATTGATTATTTCTACATCTGTATCAATTCGGTATCCAACTAAAGTAGCATTGCCAATATATTGTAATAAGGATTGAATTGCTTCGGGTTCTCCTAATTTTTGAAGTTTACTTTCTACAATAAACTCGTTAGAAAGTTCATTATCATGCAGAAATTTGTATTGTAATAGAACTACTTCAAAATTATCTCCAATAAGCAAACTATCATTAACTACTCCAAAACATCCAAAAGACAGAATAACGTCTTTGTCTGGATTTAATCCCGTTTTTTCGGTAGAAAGAATGACATATCGGTTTGATTTTTGGTCAAATTTAGATAGGTATTCCTTCCAGAATTCAGGATGTTCTTTAGTAATATTTTTAAGCCAATCTAACATAATTATGAAAATTGAGTAAGTTGGAATTTATCTTTAATTAACTCTTCTAGTTCTCTCATTGGCGCAAGTGCATTTTTCAATCGCTCTTTGTCTAATTTATTCAATTCGTTTAGATTAATATATTGTCCAGCATCTTCGTTTTTTAAACCTTCAACCGTTCTAAATTTGGATAAAGTTAAAAAGGCTTCTGCACAATTAATATAAATTTCAGCATTTCGCGGATCTGCAATAGCCAATTGCTTGAAACGAGAGTAGGTATTATTAACCCCTTTAATTCCGTAACTTAATGCAAAAAGTCGTGCACTGTCAATCAATGGAAGTAAGGCACGCGTTTTAATATCAAATTTATCTTTGTTTAGCCCTTCTTCTTCAACAATAAATTTCTTAAAGAAACTAAGCGGAGCATTATTTCTCAAGGCATCATTACCTAAAAAATCAAAGAATAATGTATTGTTTTTGGCATTATTATAAATAACATTTTCTATTGCTTCCTCAATCTTTGATTCCCCAAAAGCCATTTCGTAATCAAAGAAAATACTACTCAAGTCATTACTATTTTTACCTGGAGTATTCATCCAACTGTTATATTGATTGGTCCAGTCAGTCAGTGATTTACACCAAAGAGTATTACTGCCCATATGACCGTTTGGACATAATGAATAACCTATTTTTTCTAGGTTGGCTGTAGAGCGCTTGGCTAATTTTAAGAAATAATCTTTAACTTCTCTGTATTTATCAGGAACTACATCTTCAAATACTAAAATACTATCTTGATCAGTTAGTAATAATTGTTCTTTACGGCCTTGGCTACCAATGCATAACCAAGCAAAACGAGCAGGAGGGGAGCCAAGATCCAAAATAGCTAATTCAACTGAACGTTTGATTAGTGCCAAATTAATTTCGCTTGCAATATTATAGATATGAAAAAGCGGAATGTTTTTATGGATAGAACTCTGAATAATAGTAGTTAATCTTTCGCGAAGTTGCTTTAAATCTTCTGCAGACTGAGTTCGTTTGATTTGCTTAATTAATACTCCAGGGTTATTGGCTTGAGAAACAATTAAATCGTGTTCAGAAATAATTCCTTTGACCTCAGATTGGTTGGTTCCATCCGATGTTGCAATTAAATGCGTTACGTTATTTTTTAACATAACTAATTGGGCTTCTGCCAAAGAAATATTTTCTACTACAGTAACCACTGGATTAGTCATAATTTTATCAATGGTAGCAGTAATAGGGAATCGGCCCGTTGCAATTTTGGTGCTCATATCGGTATGAGTTACAATTCCAATAGGAATAAAATTATTATTTGTTATAATAATACTATTAGAAAGGTTTTCAGCCATAGTTTTTGCTACATCCATTATGATAGCATCGGCTGAAGTTGTCAACGGAACTCTATTGTAATTTAAGGATTGAAAATACTGTAAATCAGAGGATTGCTGGTCAGCATACACCACATTATCTGAAAGTAATTTACCTCTAATATTCTTATCGTTTGGATTATTAGTATTGGTTGCGAAACTTTCCAACAAAAAATCCAATACATTCGGATTATTAGCTACAAAAGGTCTAAAAGTTGCAATTGGTATTGCATAAACAATACATTCTTGTCGCGCTTTTGCAGTCATCATATAATTGTTTTTAGCAAAAAATGGACGCAATCCAAAAATATCCCCTTCGTGACATTTGTTCAATAAAGTTTCCTCAGCATCAGCTATAACAGACAAATGAATTACCCCAGAAGCTACAACATAAAAGCAATCGTGTAATTTGTCATCAATTTGAAATAAAGCCTTGTATTTTTCTAAATTAACAACACGAATATTGGTCGCTATTTCTGATAATTCTTCAAAAGTCAAATTATCAAACGGCGGATATTTTTTTAAAAAATCAGCAATATGTTCTGCAACAGTATTCATAATGTGTGAGGAATAATTTTTATGATTGCTAATTTAGGTATTTTAAGAAGGGAACACAAGAGTTAATAAAAAATACTATTAACTTATTTAGAGTAGTATTTGTTAATTGATTAGTAGCTTTTAAATATTCTATTTTACATAATATAAATTATAGTTCAATTATATTTATTATAAAATAGGACGATATCTAGCCAACTTGAAACAATTATTATCTTTTATGCTTTATAACAGGCTGTTCTGTAGTAGTAATCATTTGTTTTAAATGATTAGCCAATAATTTTTCAATCAATTCGTCCTTAGTTAAATGATGAAAAATCGTTTTAACTTTAGTTTTAAGTTCCGAATCAACTTCGTGATTAGGTTTCGTTTTAAAAATTTTCTTAGCCCACAGTAATGTATTGTTTTCTTCAATACTGGCAACTGTAGGTTTTTTAAATTCAGAAAATTGAATTCCTAATTCTTTTTCAAAATCAGCTATTTCTCCAACTTCTTCTGCTTGTAAAACGGTTAATGAAAGTCCTTTTGCTCCAGCTCTTGCTGTTCTTCCGCTTCGATGTACATAAGCTTCATAAACATCTGGCAAATGGTAATTTACCACGAAAGCAACATCGGCTACATCAATTCCTCTTGAAGCTAAATCGGTTGCAATCAAAATACTGATATGTCCTTCACGAAATTGTCCCATAATTCGGTCACGAATTCCTTGAGATAAACTGCCGTGTATGGCTCCTGACGAAAATTTATTGATGGCTAGATTTTTAGCTAATTTGTTTACAGCAGCTTTGGTTTTACAAAAAATAATTCCACGTTCGCCTTCTCTAGAATTTAAAAAATGCATTAAAACATCTAATTTTTCAATAGGATCTACTACAATATAATGATGATCAATTCCTTGATTGCCAATAGTTTCCATATTGGCACTAATTTCTACTACATTTTTAGATAAGTAGTTCTGAATTAACTGTTTTATAGTTCCGGGTAAAGTAGCTGAAAATAAAAAAGTTCTATGTTTTTTTGGCAATTCAGCCACTATTTCATCTAAACTTTCTTTTAAAATACTAACCATCTCATCCGCTTCGTCTAAAACTAGAAATTGTGTATCTTTTAAGTTAATTGCTTTTCTTTGGATCAAATCAATCAATCTTCCAGGGGTTGCTACAACAATATGTGTAGGTGTTTTTAGCCTTTCTATTTGAGGTTTTATTGGGATTCCCCCGCAAGTAGCTGCTATTGAAATTCCATTTATATTCTTTGAAAATTGTTCTAAATTAGTGTGGATTTGATGTCCCAACTCACGTGTTGGTACCAAAATAACAGCTTGAATATTAGCCTTCTCAATTTGAATTAACTGTAAAAGGGGTAATCCAAAAGCAGCAGTTTTTCCTGTACCAGTTTTTGCAAGTCCAACTATATCAGTAGTGTTAGCTAGTAATTGCGGAATTACTTTTTGCTGAATCTCTGTAGGTTCAACAATTTTCAATTCAGTTAATACTTCTACTAAAGGATTTGAAATTCCTAATTCAGAAAATTGGTTAGCCATATTTTTGTTTTTTGTGTCGGATTAAATAAAAATTTAATCCGCTTCATTCATTATTTTTTCTCGGTACTTCTTCCCTATTAAAAGTGTCAATTTCATTTTGTAATCTTCTACTAACCATTCGCGGTAATTTTTACTGCATTGGCTCAAACATTTTGAGAAACGTTTTACTCGACATTCAATGTCTTCTTCCAATTCTCGTGCTAAGGTTTTTGCAGCTTGCAAATCTTCAGTATTGTCTACACACATTGTGGCGTGTTGTTCTAAAGACTTCTCGAGTACAACCTTAGAACGTAAATTTTGACGAATAACTTGTTTGTGTTCTTCATCTACATCAAAGGTTACGACTTTAGTTTTGCTGAATTTTGCACGTAATTCGGGAGGCATTTCATATTTAAAATACAGCTCAATTTCGGCATCATCACGAAGATTCTCTAAATAATACTCAGGAGATTTAAATATATGCTGCCAATTGACAGGATCACTCCATAATCCGAATCGTGCCGCATTATTTCCTAAATCAATTACTGTAAACTCGTCTTTATTTTCTAGTTTTCTTGAACCACGTCCAATCATTTGAAAATATAAAGTCAATGATTTGGTTGCTCTATTCAATATTATAGTCTCAACTGTTGGCTCATCAAAGCCTGTAGTTAGAATTCCGACTGAGGTTAAAATTGCATTAGGTGTATGTTTAAACCAATGTAAAATGTCTTTGCGCTCTTCTGTACTGCTAGTATTATCAAGATGTCTTACATCATACCCCGCTTCTCTAAATGTTTCATAAACATATAGTGAAGTATTGATACCGTTGTTAAAAATTAAGGTTTTCTTTCCTAATGATTTCTCGGTATAGGCATGCAATAATTTTTCTTGCATTGCCATATTGGTATATAAATCATCTGATGATTTTACCGTATAATCACCATTGATTCCTACTTTTAGTGAAGTCAATCCAACATCATAACTATAGGTAATGGCTTTTGCTAAAAATCCTTTATCAATCAATGATTGTATTGTATCGCCTACAATTAATTCATCGTAGTTTTGATGCATTGGAAGTTTGATATTCGAACTTAAAGGGGTTGCAGTAACTCCCAAAATAAAGGCTTTTTTGAATGAACTCAGTAATTTTCTAAATGAGTTGTAATGTGCTTCGTCAATAATCACTAAACCTACATTATCCAAATGCAATTTTTCATCATTGATTCGGTTTTTAAGGGTTTCTACCATTGCAACAAAACAAGAATAATCGTTTTGATCTGGAAGCTCTTTTACATTACTATTGATGATTTTATTCTTAACACCAAACCCTTTTAGCATTTTAGAAGTCTGTTTGCATAACTCAATTCGGTGCGTCAATACAACAACTTTCTTATCGTGTTTTTGAATATATCTACGAACAATTTCAGAAAAGATTACTGTTTTCCCACCACCTGTTGGTAGCTGATATAATAAATGATGTTGAGGAGAGGCGTTGTCAATGCGCTCAAAAATGGCATCTATATCCCCTTTTTGGTAATCATAGAGCTCTTTTCGTTCTTCAAATTCAGGTTCTAAAGTGTTTTGAGGCATTTTTTGTTTTGGATTTTTGCAAAAATACACCTAAAAAACAGTTAAACCGTAATAATTATTCTAAAATAAGGAAGCGATATTAAAAATAAATAATTTTTAACGGGATTAGTATTCCAAACGACTAATAATTCGCTCAAATTCAGATGCAACAAACCATTTTTGTGACTTGGTTTCCAAATAAATAGAATGTATTCTTGATTTAAATTCTAAATAAATACCATTAGAAATAATGAATTCAACAGCTTGTTCGAATGAGTTGAACATACTTTTGTAAAATAACTCTTGTTTTATTGTATTCTCTCCAGAATACGTCTGAGCAATTTCGATATTATAAAGCATTAAATCTGCTATTACAAAGGGATCAACCCCCAGAACTACAAAATGTTTAATAAATTTTTGAGCAATAGACCGTCTCATTTTAGGTTTACTTCCACGTCCACTTTTTTTAAATGGATAATACTCGTTAGAAATTTTAAGTTTAGCTTCCTTTAATAGAGCATCTTCTTTTGGATTAAAAACAAAATCATAGTACGTTTTTACTGGAACAAATTTTTCGTAAAGTTCAATTAGTTGTTCTTCTAATTGTTCCTTATTCAATTCTGACAGGTATTTTTTTAGATCGCGTTTGCTCATATTGAAATTGATATTGTACAAATATAATTTACTTTAATCAATCGTATGCCTTAAATCAATCTTATTCCTTATTTTTGGGATTGAAAATTTAATACATAAGTTATGTTGAAGTTATTTAAAATTATTGCTTTTTTAGAAGGGGCTTCCCTCCTGCTATTGTTGTTTTTTGCGATGCCAATGAAATATTATTTTCAAGAACCAATTTTTGTCAAAATTATAGGAATGGCACACGGGGTTTTGTTCGTGGCATATATTATTTTAGCCATAATGGCAAAAATTGAATTGAATTGGTCATTTAAAAAGACGGGTATGATTTGTTTGGCGTCTGTAGTACCTTTTGGAACTTTTTATGTTGAGAAAAAATATTTAAGCTAATTTATATTATGTATTCAAGAGACGAGTTTATTCATCAATTTCGTGGGGATGTTTTAGGGAAAACTGATAATCATTCGTCTATTGAAGAAGAATTTCAAAATAAGACCTTGCGCCCGATTCTAAAGTTGCAAAACGATTTGATTATTCAAGTATTTAAAAATTACCTTAACCAAAACAGAATTCATTTTGACACTTTGTCTCTTGATAAAAAAATGAATACAATTGAGAATGCTATTGCTAAGGATAGCCAACTACAAAATACTTATAAGGGACTTATTATCGCTTTTTTTACTTTAGAGGAATACCAAATCTACAGCACTGTTTCATCTGGATTAAATAAACGAATTCGCTCCATGTTAATGGAACGGTTACAAAGTCAACTTCAATTATTCTAATAAATAATCTACTTTTATTTAGAGTTTTTACTATATATATAATTGATTAATATATATATAGCATTAAAATTCATCTACTTTTTTTATTCCTATCTACGGAAATCTCAATTAACCACCTAATTTTACAATCAGCAAGCGAAATCGTTTTCTTGCATAATTTATTTTTTTTGTATTTTATGAAAGTATAAACTATTTTGATTTTATAATTGATTTATGTCATTTTAACGCAATGAAGATTAAATTGATTCGGTTCTTGATTTTTTTTGTAAGATTTAAATTATATATTTTAGAATAAACACTATTTTTTTTCTGAGAATTAGTTTATAATTTAATAGAAAAAGCAAAAAATAATTTAGAAAAAACATCATAATCAAGATTATTCTATAGAATTTGATTTAAAATTCATAAAAAAATAAAAAAAATGGAATTTTGTCAATTAATTAACACTAAAAAAACGAATCTGTTTTTTTATTTGCTATTATTGTAAGTATCTATAAAATAACTTTTAACAACCTAAAACAACTAAATTAAACCAAATGGAAAGAAGGGAAGCACTAAAAAGAGTTGCCTATTTAATGGGAGGAGCCATTTCAGCAACAACAATGGGCGTTTTATTTGAAAGTTTTACAGTTTTAGATAAATCTAAAATGGTTAACTTTTCAGCATCAGACGAAGCAATTCTTACTGAATTTGCAGAGATTATTATTCCAACGACTTCAGCTTGTCCAGGTGCAAAAGCAGCTGGTTTAGGAGCATTTATTCCAATGATGATTCAGGATTGTTATCCTGCTAATTTGCAAGAACTCTTTTCAGCTGGATTAAAGTCTATGGATGACAAATGTTTTGCAAAGTTTGGTAAAAACTTTGTTGCTTCATCTGAACAAGAAAGAACAACTATAGTTACGGAATTAAGAGATGAAGCTGTAGTAAATAAAAGAAAACCATCTTTCTTTACTATTGCTAGGGATTTAACTATTTTAGGATACTACTCTTCTGAAATTGGTTGTACTCAAGCACGTGAATATGTTGCTATTCCTGGAAAATATGATGGAAGTGCACCTCTTGAACCGGGTCAAAAAGCTTGGGCTACTTCTTAAAATACCATTGCCATTAAATTAGTTTAAACTTAAAAATATATATCGTGAATATTAATACGAATTTAAAAGAACAGAATACTTATGACGCGATTGTCATAGGTTCAGGTATTAGTGGAGGTTGGGCTGCTAAAGAGTTGACTGAAAAAGGATTACGTGTTTTGATGTTAGAGCGCGGAATGAACATTGAGCACATTACTGATTATGAATCAGCTATGAAAGATCCATGGGAATTCAAGCATGCAGGTAAAATGACTGAGGAACAAAAAAAGACTCATCCTGTACAAATTAGAGATTATCCGTATCAAGAAGCTAATGAAAAATGGTGGGTAAACGATTTAGAATGTCCGTACACTGAAGATAAACGTTTTGATTGGTATAGAGGATTTCATGTGGGTGGTAAATCATTGATGTGGGGACGTCAAAGTTACCGTTTTAGCGACCACAATTTTGAAGATAATAAAAGAGATGGACATGGAAATGACTGGCCAATTCGCTATAAAGATATTGCACCTTGGTATGATTATGCTGAAAAATTCGCAGGGATTAGTGGCCAAAACGAAGGTTGGCCTTTGTTACCTGACGGTCAATTTTTGCCTCCAATGGACTTAAATTGTGTTGAAAAATCAGTTAAAGAGCGAATTGAAAAACATTATAATAGAGAACGTATTTTGACAATTGGTCGTACAGCCAATTTAACTGTTCCTCACCTTGGAAGAGGAAATTGTCAATACCGTAACTTGTGTAGTAGAGGTTGTCCTTTTGGAGCGTACTTCAGTACACAATCGTCTACTTTGCCAGCAGCAATGGCAACAAAAAAATTAACTGTTAGACCCTACTCTATTGTAAATCATATCATTTATGATAAAGACACCAAAAAAGCAAAAGGTGTTATGGTCATTGATGCAGAGACAAATGAAACTATGGAATTTTATGCTAAAATCGTTTTTGTGAACGGTTCTACATTGGGTTCTACTTTTATATTATTAAATTCTACTTCAGAAGCTCATCCAAATGGATTAGGAAATGGAAGTGGACAATTAGGTCATAACTTAATGGATCACCATTTCCGTTGTGGAGCTGAAGGTACTGCTGAAGGATTTGAAGATAAATACACTTATGGACGTAGAGCAAATGGGATTTACATTCCACGTTACCAAAACTATGGTAATGACAAACGTGATTATTTAAGAGGTTTTGGTTACCAAGGTGGAGCAAGTCGTGGAAATTGGCAAGCTGATGTTGCAGAATTAGCTTTTGGAGCTGATTTCAAAAACAATATGTCAAAACCAGCAGATCATTGGAGAATGGGATTAGGTGGTTTTGGTGAAATGCTTCCATATTACGAAAACAAAGTATACATTGATCATTCTAAAAAAGACAAATGGGGTCAGCCGGTTTTAGCTATTGATTGTGAAACAAAAGATAACGAAGCTAAAATGCGTGAAGATATGATGAACGATGCAGCTGAAATGTTGGAAGCTGCTGGTTTGAAAAATATCCAAACCTATGATAACGATTACTATCCAGGAATGGCAATCCACGAAATGGGTACCGCTCGCATGGGTAATGATCCTAAAGATTCTGTATTAAACAAATGGAATCAAATGCATGAAGTAAGTAATGTATTTGTTACTGATGGATCTTGTATGCCTTCTATTGCATGCCAAAACCCTTCATTAACATTTATGGCCTTAACCGCTCGTGCAGCTGATTACGCAGTAAAAGAATTAAAGAAAAAAAATATCTAGGTTACATATATTATGACAAGAAAATTAAGAATGGGAATGGTCGGTGGTGGCCAAGATGCATTTATCGGAGCCATACATCGTTTGGCTGCCAATATGGATGGTTTAATTGAATTAAGTTGTGGTGCTCTAAGTATCAATCCTGAAATAGCAGTAGCATCAGGAAAAGCTTTGTTTCTTCCTGAATCAAGAACCTATTTAACCTATGAAGAAATGATCAAAGCGGAAGCGGCTTTACCAGCTGATGAGCGAATTGATTTTGTTACGATTGTAACTCCCAACTTTGCTCACTTCGCTCCTGCCATGATGGCTTTGGATCACGGATTTAATGTTGTAATCGAAAAACCAATTACGTTTTCTTTAGAGGAAGCTAAACAATTGGAACAAAAATTAAAAGAAACAGGATTAACTCTTTGTTTAACACATACCTACTCTGGTTACCCAATGGTAAAACAAGCCAAAGCGATGGTTAGAGAAGGAAAATTAGGTAAAATTCGTAAGGTTTGGGTAGAATATCCTCAAGGATGGTTAAGTAAATTATCCGAAAGAGAAGGTAACGCTCAAGCAGCTTGGAGAACTGATCCTAAAAAATCTGGAAAAAGCTCAGTTATGGGTGATATCGGAACTCATGCAGCTCATTTAGCAGAATACATTACAGGTTCAAAAATTACTGACATCTGTGCTGAATTGAATACTTTAGTCGAAGGACGTGTAATGGATGATGATGGTGCTGTTTTATTGAAATTTGACAATGGTGCTAAAGGTGTTTTAATGGCTTCTCAAGTTGCTGCTGGTGAAGAAAATGCAGTTAAAATTAGAGTGTATGGTGAAAAAGGCGGCATCGAATGGTTACAACATGAGCCCAACTCTTTAATTGTAAAATGGTTAGAAGAACCAATGCAAATTTTAAGAGCAGGTTCGAATTATACTCATTTATCTTCTTTTGCCAGACACAATTGTAGAACTCCAGGTGGACATCCAGAAGGATATTTGGAAGCTTTTGCCAATATCTATAGAAATTTTGCATTGACATTAGGATGCAAAATAGATGGTACCGAGCCTACACCAGAAATGTTGGACTTCCCTTCTATTGAAGACGGTCTAAGAGGAATGGCATTTATTGATAATGTAGTTTTATCAGCTCAGTCTGATAAAAAATGGACTCCTAACGTTTTATAATTATGACAACAATTCAAGGACCAGCGGTTTTTTTAGCACAATTTATTGGAGACAAAGCTCCATTTAATTCATTGGACGGAATATGTCAATGGGCAGCTGATTTAGGTTTCAAAGGGATTCAAATGCCAACATTGGATGCACGTTTTATTGATTTACAAAAAGCGGCAGAAAGTAAAACCTATGCAGATGAATTGATAGGAAAAGTGGCTTCCTATGGCTTACAAATTTCAGAATTGTCAACCCACTTACAAGGACAATTAATAGCTGTTCATCCCGCATATGATGATTTCTTTGACGGCTTTGCTCCTGCTGCTTTGCGTGGGAATCCAAAAGCACGTCAAGAATGGGCAGTACAACAAATGAAATATGCTGCGAAAGCCTCTCAAAATTTAGGTTTAAATGCCCACGCTACTTTTAGTGGTTCATTACTTTGGCAATACTTCCACCCTTGGCCACAAAGACCACCGGGATTAATTGAAGAAGGATTTGCTGAATTAGCCAAACGTTGGTTGCCTATTTTGAATGAATTTGATCAGAATGGTGTGGATGTTTGTTATGAGATTCACCCAGGAGAAGATTTATTTGATGGAGAAACCTACGAAATGTTTTTGAAAGCGGTAAACAATCATTCTAGAGCTTGTTTATTGTACGATCCATCCCATTTTGTATTGCAACAATTGGATTATATTCAGTATATCGATTTTTATCACGAACGTATTAAAGCCTTCCATGTTAAGGATGCTGAATTTAACCCAACCGGTAAGCAAGGGACTTTTGGTGGATACCAAAGTTGGGCTAACCGCGCAGGACGCTATCGTTCGCCTGGTGATGGACAAATTGATTTCAAAACTATTTTCAGCAAATTAGCACAATACGATTATAAGGGTTGGGCAGTTATGGAATGGGAATGTTGCATTAAAAATCAAGAAGACGGTGCTCGTGAAGGGGCTGAATTTATTAAAAAACACATTATCAAAGTAACCGATAAAGCGTTTGATGATTTTGCTGCTGTGGAAACCAACACCCAATTAAACAGAAAAAATTTAGGATTATAATAAACACACAAAAATGAAACGTAACTTTTTATTACTTGGCCTTGCCGTATTGACTTTAGCATCTTTTTCTACTATTGATTCAGATAAAAAATACATCAAAAAAACGGCTATCGTAGAACAATCTAATGATGGTGAAAAACTTATTGCAAAATCAGATTGTGTAGGATGTCATAAATTAGATAAAAAATTAATTGGCCCTTCATATGTAGAAATTGCTAAAAAATATCCAAATAACGATAAAAATGTTAATTACTTAGCAGGTAAAATTATCAAAGGAGGTTCTGGTGTTTGGGGTACAATGCCCATGTCAGCTCACTCATCATTGAAAAAAGAAGATGCCAAATCAATGGCGCAATATATTTTAGGATTGAAAAAATAATACTTAGTTGTATTTGTATTGACTAACAAAAAATAACCATGAAAAAAGAAGAAAATAAACCAACGAATAATCGTCGTGATTTTATAAAAACATCTGCGATGGCTGCTGCAGCCTTTATGATTGTGCCTCGCCATGTATTAGGTAGAGGATTTGTTGCACCAAGTGACCGCTTAGTAATTGCTGGCATTGGTGTGGGTGGAAAAGGCCAATCCGATATTGCCATGTTTCATAAAAGTGGAAAAGCCGATATTGGTTTTCTTTGTGATGTTGATACAAGAAGAGCTGCTAATAGTGTAAACGCTTTTCCAAAAGCAAAGTTTTACAAAGATTGGCGTGAAATGTTAGACAAAGAGCACAAAAATTTTGATGCCGTTTCTGTTTCTACACCAGATCATAACCACGCTATTCAATGTTTAGGAGCTATGCAATTAGGTAAGCATGTTTATGTACAAAAACCAATGACTCATGATATTTACGAAGCTCGTATCCTAACTGAAGCTGCTAAAAAATACAAAGTCGTTACCCAAATGGGAAATCAAGGATCTTCTAATGATGCCTCTCGTACTATGAAAGAATGGTATGAAGCAGGTTTAATTGGTGATGTGCATACTATTTATGCTTGGACTGACCGCCCAGTTTGGCCACAAGGTATTCCTTGGTCTACCAATACTCAGCCTATTCCAAAAGAATTGGATTGGGATTTATGGTTAGGAACAGCTCCTTATAAAAATTATGTAGATAAATTAGTACCATTCAACTGGAGAGGTTGGTGGGATTATGGAACTGGAGCCCTAGGAGACATGGGTTGTCACTTATTAGAAACTCCATTTAGTGTATTGAATTTAAAATATGCTAAAGATGTTCAATGCAGTGTTGGTTCGGTTTATGTTGATGAATTTAAACGAGGGTATTTCCCAGAAAGTTGTCCACCTTCAAGTCATGTTACTTTAACTTTCCCTAAAACTGATAAAACTTTAGGTGATGTTAAAGTGCATTGGATGGACGGCGGTATTCAACCGGTTCGACCTGAAGAGCTAGGTCCAAATGAAATTTTTGGAGACGGAGGAAATGGAACTTTATTCATCGGAACTAAAGGGAAAATGATGTGTGACACTTACGGATTAAATCCAAGATTATTACCATTAAGCAGAAATGAAGATATACAAGTAGCGCAGAAATATGCTCGTGTAAAAGATGGTATGGAAGGTCATTACAAGCAATGGGTTGATGCTGCGATTGCAGGTTATGGTAAGAAAGAAGTAAGTTCTGGATTTGAAATTGCTGGACCGTTAACCGAAGCTTTATTAATTGCAAATCTTGCTATCAGAGGATATGACATCGTTCGTGACGAATTAGGAGAAGATGTGTATCCAGGTCGTTCTGCAAAATTGTTATGGGATAATGACAATATGAAAATTACTAATTTTGATGAAGTCAATCAATTCGTAAAACGCGAGTACCGCGAAGGTTGGAAAAATTTAACACTATAATACAAACTAAAATGATTAAGAATATTTTTAAAATAGCACTAGTAACTATTTTGATGCAAACAGCTAACGCACAAACGGCTTTACCAAAAGGATTTGTTTCTCTATTTGACGGAACTTCTACAGCTGGTTGGCATACTTACGGAAAACAAAAAGCTACATCTGCTTGGAAAGTAGAAAACGGCGAATTGCATTTTGACCCAGCAGCTGCAAAAAATGGTCAAGGTGGCGATCTAGTAACCGATAAAGAGTATGAAAATTTCCATTTAAAATTAGAATGGAAAGTGGCTGCAAATGCGAATAGTGGAATTATTTTTTACGTAAATGAAGATTTAACTAAATTTAAGAACACCTACGAAACTGGTCTAGAGATGCAAGTTTTGGATAACAATGGGCATCCTGATGGGAACATAGAAAAGCATAGAGCTGGTGATTTATACGATTTAATTAAAAGTACTTCAGAACCTGTAAAACCTGTTGGTGAATGGAATTCGGTTGATATTGTATGTAAATTCGGAAAGTTACAAATGCTATTGAACGGAGTAAAAGTGGTAGAAACCATGCTTTGGGATGATAAATTTAAAGCTTTGGTAGCAGGAAGTAAATTTGCTACTTGGCCAGGTTTTGCTGCATTTCAATCAGGTAAAATTGCGCTACAAGACCACGGAGACCATGTGTGGTATCGAAATATTATGATTAAAGAATGGAATACCATGCAAACCACTACAGGTTGTAAATAATTCCCAATCCCAACTAACCAAACCAAAACCTATTTATGAATACAACAAATAAAATCAAATTATCAAGCATGATGTTCCTAGAATTTTTTATCTGGGGTGCATGGTTTGTAACTTTAGGAACTTTTTTAAAGTTTAATTTTTCAGATCCTGAGGGCTCAATTGTAGGAGCTATTTTTTCAACTCAATCATGGGGAGCTATAATTGCGCCATTTATTATAGGCTTAATTGCTGATCGCTATTTTAATGCTGAAAGAATCTTGGGAGTATTGCATTTAGTTGGGGCATTTTTAATGTACCAAATGTACCAATCTAATGATATTGGGATTTTTTATACCTATGTTCTAAGTTATATGATTTTGTATATGCCAACATTGGCATTGGTGAATTCAGTTGCCTTTAACCAAATGAAAGATCCTGAAAAAGAATTTTCTACTATTCGTGTTTGGGGTACTATTGGATGGATTGTAGCTGGTTTATCGATTAGTTTTATCTTCCATTGGGATGCAGCTGAAAATGTGGCTCAAGGAATGTTAAAAAATACTTTTTTGTTAGCTGGAGGTGCTGCTTTAGTTTTAGGACTGTTTAGTTTTACTTTACCTGCTACTCCACCTAAAGTATCTGATGAAAAAATTAAAATTGGTGATATCATCGGATTGGATGCGTTGAAATTATTGAAAGACAAAAACTTTGCAATTTTCTTCATTGCTTCTATTTTGATTTGCATTCCATTGGCTTTTTATTACCAAAATGCAAATTTATTCTTAACTGAAGCTGGATTGGAAAATCCAACGGGAAAAATGGCTATTGGTCAAATATCAGAAGCTTTATTCTTATTGTTAATACCGGTATTCTTTTCTAAATACGGTTTCAAGAAAACCATTTTAGTTGGAATGTTAGCTTGGGCGATTCGTTATGTATTATTTGCTTATGGAAATGGTGGCGAATTGAGCTTTATGCTAATTATAGGAATTGCTTTACACGGAATTTGTTATGATTTCTTCTTTGTTTCTGGGCAAATTTATACGAACTCGAAAGCAGGCGAAAAATATAAAAGTGCTGCTCAAGGGTTGATTACTTTAGCCACATATGGTGTTGGAATGTTAATTGGTTTTGCTGTTGCGGGATGGATTACCGATAATTATAAGACAGCGACAGGAACCATCAATTGGGAAATGGTTTGGATTATTCCTGCTGGAATTGCTTTAGCCGTTTTTGTATTATTTGCTTTGACATTCAATGACAAAAGTAAAACAGAAGTTTCTCATTAATTAATAATGAAAACCAACCTCAATAGACGTTCAGCTATCAAAGGAATGCTTGCCAGCACTGCTGTGCTAAGTTTTCCTTTAGAATTGTCTGCTTTTGATTTGCCAAAATCAACATCCTTTGTAAATCTTAAAGGCAATATCAATCATTCTGTTTCACGCTGGTGTTTTGATTCATTAGATTTGGAAACCTTATGTATAGAAGCTAAAAAAATAGGGATAACAGGAATTGATTTGGTAGGTCCTGAAGCTTGGCCAACTTTAAAAAAACACAATTTAATTTCAACTATGTGTAATGGTGCTGAGCTGAATTTAGTGGACGGTTTTAATGACATTCAATTTCATGAAAAACTAATTCAGCGTTATACTGAAATGATTCCGAAAGTAGCAGAAGCAGGTTATAAAAATCTAATTTGTTTTAGTGGCAATCGCCGAGGTAAATCAGATGAAGAAGGCTGGACTAATTGTGTGATTGGATTACAGAAATTAATTCC
This sequence comes from Flavobacterium ammonificans, assembly GCF_020886115.1. NCBI lineage: Bacteria > Pseudomonadati > Bacteroidota > Flavobacteriia > Flavobacteriales > Flavobacteriaceae > Flavobacterium > Flavobacterium ammonificans. Next base: position 1,959,220 of record NZ_AP025185.1, on the reverse strand, counting down.
ATTGGCTGAAAAGCACAATATAACTTTAGTAATGGAATTATTAAACAGTAGAATTGATCATAAAGATTATCAATGCGAAAGAACGGCTTGGGGTGTCGAACTCGCTAAGCGAATCAACTCTCCCAATTTTAAGTTACTATATGATATCTATCACATGCAAATTGATGAAGGCGATGTGATTCGTACTATTATTAATAACATTCAATATATAGCTCATTTTCATACGGCTGGTGTTCCTGGTAGAAATGAGATTGATGGAACACAAGAATTGAATTATCCTGCTATAATGTCAGCAATTGCTGCAACTGGTTTCAAAGGTTTTGTAGGACAAGAGTTTGTTCCTAAAAATCCAGATAAATTAGCCTCTCTACAACAAGCCATAACGATTTGTGATATTTAACTAACCAAAAATAAGAACCATGAACAAAAGAAGAGAATTTTTAATCAACAGTGGTTTAGTACTAGGTACTTTAGCTATTGCTCCTTCCCTAGCCTTTACAAATAAAAAACAAGCTATAGGGATTCAATTATGGACTTTACGCGATACCTTACCTAAAGATGTAAAAGGAGTTTTAGCACAAATCGCCAAAGCGGGATTTACAGAAGTGGAAACATTTGGTTTTTCTCCAAAAGACAATGCTTTCTTTGGAACATCAGTTACTGATTTCAAAGCGATCCTGGACGCCAATGGTTTGAAAGCTACAAGTAATCATTTTGATTTCAATAACTTTATTAAAACTGGGGATCTTAGCGATTTAAATGCCTACATCAAAGCGGCAAAAGTTTTAGGAAGTGAATATGTTACTATTCCATGGATTTTACCTGAATTAAGAGGGACTTCTGCAGCTGATTATAAAAAATTAGCAGCCGGTGTAAATAAAGTGGCACAACAATGCCATGCTGCAGGTTTAAAATTAGCGTATCACAATCATGATTTTGAATTTGATCAATTTGGCGATACTAACGGATACGAAATTTTATTGAACGAAACCGATCCTAATCTAGTTGATTTTGAATTGGACCTATACTGGGCTGTTAGAGCAGGTCATAATCCATTAGACTTATTTAAAAAACATCCAGGGCGTTTCACAATGTGGCACGTAAAAGATATGGACAAAGCCAATAAAGAATGGAATGCAGAAATTGGCAAAGGAGCTATTGATTTCAAAGCTATTTTTGCACAAGCTAAATTGTCAGGAATGAAACGTTTCTTTTTAGAACATGAAACCAATTATATTCCAAATCCTGCCGAATCGATCAAAATAAGTTTTGATTATATTGCTAAAAATTTAATATAAATTTTTTGAACATAAAAAAGGGGTATTTAATTAGTTTTTAATTAAATACCCATTTTTATTTAAAGTAGATTTACCACTTCTCTAACCCCAAAAGCTTTTTACCTAAATCGCTTAATTCGGCTGTTTTGTGTTTTGTGATTTCCCATTTCCTTGGATCGCCAGGAAATGCATATCCCTCAGGTGCAATTCTGTTTTTCCAAGAATTGATACGCCAAGCTTTTAACTCTTCATTATCTTCCTCTGCAGGCATCATTGAAATATATTGCGCTATACGCACTTTATCTTTAGTTAAATTAGGACGAATTCCGTGTGGTTGCAAACTATTAAAAATTAATAAATCGCCTACTTCCATTTTAACTTTTACAAATTGATCTTTAAAATCGGTTGTGTCAGGTTGGAAACGATGTCTATCCTCAGGTTGGGTTAATTTCCAAGTATCATACGTACGGAACAATTCAGGAATACATTGAAAACCACCCATATTCTCATCCGTAGTATCAACCAAAGCAATTACACCTTGTACGATCTGCGGTTTGGTTTCAGGATCGTAGTCCCAATGGATGAATCCTTTGAATTCATGATCTGGACGTACAGGAAAGTTTAAATTGGCTCTATCGATTGTAACCCATAACTTTTCAGTTCCCCAAACATCAGCAAAGGCATCATATACTTTCTGCATTTGTCGGTTGTCCCATTGGTATTGGTGATTGTATAACTCCACCATTCCACTATTGGTCAATTCTTTCATTTGCATTTCTGCTCTTGGTGGTGCATACCAAGTAGAAGAATCATTCGGATCCTTTTCTTCAAATTCCCAAATAAAATTAGCCAATCGTTCTGCATTTTTTTTTGGTACGGCATTTTTGATTACAATGTATCCATTGTTTATCCAAAAATTCCATTGCTCTTCAGTCAATAAACGAAGTGGTTTGCCATTAGAGCGATCATTCAATTTATGTAAACTTGATTTAGCCACGGATGGATTTCCCGGTATATCGGCATGTGCATTAGCTGCCATTGTAGGAGTCATTGTAGGCGTCATGTTTTGGTTGTTAGCTTCCATAATTCAATAGTTTGTTGATTCGGTTTCTCAAATTTAATTAAAAAAACCCTTCATTATTACTGAAGATATTCGTTTATCCAATGGTTTGAAATCCTACTGCTAATTACTACTATCAAACCCTGCTACATAATAATTAGCATCAATTGTCAATTTTGAATTGGTTGTGGCTAGCGTCTGTATTTTCCATTCCTTGGTCGGAAGGATTCTTAAAGATTCTCCATTTAAATCAACCTTAACTGGTATCGTAAACCCATCCACACAATTAATCCAACGATACACCAATTGTTTTTCTTTGAAATAATATTCTAAAATGGGTACTCGTGTATCTCTCAAATATTGATTAAAAACTGGCGTTAAGTCAATACCAGCTTGTTCACTAATATAGTTTTCAATTTGTTGAGTTGTTACCGTTTGATGGTAAAAAGTACTGTTCAAACCTCTTAATATTTGTCGCCATTTTTCGTCATCATTAATTATTTGACGAATCGTATGCAACATATTTCCACCTTTGTAATACATATCACCAGAACCTTCATTGTTGACATCGTATTGGCCAATAATCGGTTGGTCATTCTGTATGTTTTTACGAGTACCACGAACATAAGCTGCACCGGCTTCTTTGCCATAATAGTATTCTACAAACAAACTCTCCGAATAATTAGTAAAACTTTCGTGAATCCACATGTCGGCTATATCTTTATAAGTAATGTTGTTTGCAAACCACTCATGTCCTGACTCGTGAATTATAATAAAATCAAATTTCAATCCCCAACCTGTGCCGCTTAGATCACGTCCACGATAGCCGTTTTGATAGCCATTTCCATAGGTCACACTACTTTGGTGTTCCATGCCTAAATATGGCACTTCAACCAATTTATAACTATCTTCATAAAAAGGATACGGTCCAAACCAATGTTCGAAAGCCTTTAGCATTTTAGGAACATCTTGAAATTGTTTTTTGGCTTTAGCTAAATTATTTCGCAACACAAAGTATTGACAATCTAAATCACCTTTTTCGCCTTTGTATTTCTCTGAAAAGGTCACATAATCACCAATGTTAATATTAACTCCGTAATTATTAATTGGATTATTTACTTGCCAAGTGTAGGTCGTCGTATTGTCTTTTAATGGTTTGGTACTAACCAAACGACCATTGGAAATATTCATTAATCCTTTTGGTACATTGACGCTTATCGTCATCGATTCAGCTTCGTCGTACATATGGTCTTTGTTAGGCCACCAAACACTAGCGCCTAATCCTTGACAAGAAGAGGCAATAAATGATTTTCCGTTTTCATCTTTCTTCCAGGTAATTCCACCATCCCATGGTGGGTTAACCGCTATTTTGGGTTTTCCACCATAAAAAACCACAAGTTTATTCATGTCTCCTTTGTTTTGATTGGCTGCCAAATATACATGATAGATATTCCCTTCTCTTTGATACTTCAATTGGATTCCGTCTTGTACTATTTTGGTAATTTGCATTGGCTCTTGCAAATCAATTTGCATCACATTGTATTTTTCTACAACCTGATAATCAATTGTATTTGAACCAATAATGGTACTATCCGAAGGATTGACTTTGATATCCAAGTGGTATTTTTTTAGATCCCACCAACTTCTTTCTTTCGTAATACTTCCACGTAAGCTATCTTGTCTAGTAAATTTTTGTGCCAAAATGGTATTGGTAACCAAAAACACAACAAACAGGTAAATCGCTTTATTATTCATTATCCAAAGATTTAATATTGCTGAATATGTTCACCTAAAAGTTTGTTTTCTAATCCGTGAATTTGCATGATGACACGATTGTTTGTGAAATCAAATTGCAATAAACCGAAATTTTTCTCAGATACCACTTTTCCTACTATATAAGGGTTTTCTTCACCAGAAAAACTAGAATAGACATGTGTTAATCCACTTGAAGTGAAATCTACTAAAGGATAGTTTAAGTTAGTGACTTTTTTAGAAGAAAAAGTGGCAATGTGGCGATCTCCAGAAATGATAAAAGCGCCTTTCGCTTTTGATGTCACAAGCAATTTTTCCAATTGATCAATTTCATGCGGAAAATTACCCCAACATTCAAAACCATGCTTGTCCGATAGCAATTGAATACTGCTTACAATTACATTGAATTGCGCATCAGATGTAGAAAGTTCTTCTTCTAACCATTTCCATTGTGCTTCTCCTAAAATTGTTCCTTGTCCATACGGATTGGGCTGTAAACGTTTTTTGGAATTCACTGATTTTGTGACAGCAGTTCTAAAGAAGCGAGTGTCTAATACGATTATTTTGACTTTGTTTCCATCAAAATTAATAACTCTAGAATTATAAACGCCGTCTCTAAAACGTTCTGGAGCGTCTTTGGCTGTTCCTAAAAAATCCAATAATAATTGCTGACTTTCTCTTTTATACTGGTATTCTTCTCCTCCATCGTTAAGGCCATAATCATGATCGTCCCAAGTTCCTAAAATTTGTTTATTGGCTATAAATTGTAAATAATCGCTATCATTTTTCTGAATAGCATAATTTTCTTTAAGCTCATTCATGTCTTCGGTATCTGAATAGACATCATCACCTCCCCAAATCCAAGCTACAGGATGGTTTTCATCAATAGATTTCCATAATTCGTTTTTGAGTCTTTGATTGTCACAAGAACCAAAAGCAATGGAATAGGTTTTAGTTTGAGAATAACTAGAAAGCGTAATTAGTGAAATAATTACCGCTAATTGGTAAGTAAATTTAGGACGGATAAATATCATTTTCTTCAATTAAATAGAAAAGTAAATGTAAATGATTTTATTTATAATTAAAACAAAACCCAATAGAATTGAATCTATTGGGTTTATAATAGTGAAATTGAAATGAATTTATTTCTGTCTCCTTTTCAAAACTTCAATGACATCATTGAGTTGAAAACCTTTGGCTTGTAATAAAATAAGATAGTGGAAAAGTAAATCAGCACTCTCGCTCAAAAATAATTCATCGTTGTCGTCTTTTGCTTCAATAACAACTTCTACCGCTTCCTCACCTACTTTTTGAGCTATTTTATTGATTCCTTTTTCAAATAAAGAAGCCACATAACTTTTCTCAGCATCGGCATTGTCACGACGTGTTTTGATGGTTTGTTCCAAATTCGAAATAAACCCATAATTCGGTTGGTTTTCTTCTGCCCAACAGGTATCGGTTCCGTTATGACAAGTTGGTCCAACAGGCTGAACTTGAATTAGCAGTGTATCATTGTCACAATCGTTTTTGAAACTTACTAGGTTCAAAAAGTTACCACTTTCTTCTCCTTTGGTCCAAAGGCGTTGTTTGGAGCGACTATAAAAGGTTACTTTTTTTGTTTCTTGTGTTTTGACGAAAGCCTCTTCGTTCATATAGCCCAACATTAAAACGGCTTTGGTTTCGCTATCTTGAATAATGGTTGGAATTAATCCATGGGCACTTTTTGAAAAATCGATGTTCATGTGTGTAATTATGAATTATGAGTTTTGAATTTGTAATATTTAAATTCTAACTTCAATATGATTATTTTGTAATTCTTTTTTTAAGGTCTTAATTTCAATTTCTTTGAAATGGAAAACACTGGCTGCTAAAGCAGCATCTGCTTTTCCTTCGACAAAGGTATCTATAAAATGTTGCATATTCCCAGCTCCACCTGAAGCAATAATAGGAATATTTACCAATTGCGACAATGTAGCCAAAGCTTCGTTAGCAAATCCATTTTTAGTTCCGTCATGATCCATTGAGGTAAACAAGATTTCTCCTGCACCACGTGCTACTACTTCTTTTGCCCAATCGAAAAGTTTAATATCTGTAGGCACTTTACCACCTACTAAATGCACTATCCATTCGCCATCAATTTGTTTTGCATCAATAGCAACAACTACACATTGGCTACCAAATTTCTGAGCTAAATCTGTAATCAGTTGTGGATTTTTTACCGCAGAAGAATTGATAGATACTTTATCTGCACCGTTTTGCAACAATATTTCTACATCTTCTACAGATGCGATTCCACCACCTACAGTAAACGGAATATTAATCGTAGCTGCTACTTTGCGAACTAGATCCACCAAAGTTTTACGGCCTTCTTCTGTAGCTGAAATATCCAAGAAAACCAATTCATCCGCTCCTTCATCAGAATAGATTTTAGCCAATTCGACAGGATCTCCCGCATCGCGTAAGTCCACAAAATTGACCCCTTTGACCGTTCTTCCGTTTTTGATATCCAAACAAGGAATGATTCTTTTTGTAAGCATTATTTTTTTGTTTCACAGAGATTCACCAAGACTTCGCAAAGAATCACAAAGATTTTAGTGCCTCTTTGTGCTATACTTTGCGAAACTTTGCGAAATAATCTATTGGTTTAATACATAGTTCTCTAATTGTTTTAACGAAATCCTTCCTTCGTAAATCGCTTTCCCAATGATGGTTCCTTCACAACCTAATTCGGCTAATTGTGGTAATTCATCAAAAGTAGAAATACCCCCCGAGGCAATTAATTTAATTCCTTTGGCTGTTGCCAAAATTTTAGCATACAAATCAAAACTTGGTCCAGCCAACATTCCGTCTTTAGCAATATCCGTACAAATGACATACTCAATTCCTTTACTTTGATAGTCTTGAATAAAGGGGATTAAATCTTCATTAGAGTCTTCTAACCAACCTGAAACGGCTACTTTTTCATTGGTAGCATCTGCTCCTAAAATGATTTTATCCGAACCATATTCAGCTATCCATTGTTCAAAAACAGCTCTATTTTTCACGGCAATACTTCCACCTGTAATTTGGTTCGCCCCCGATTCAAAAGCAATCCTCAAATCAGCATCCGATTTCAATCCACCACCAAAATCAATTTTCAATTGGGTTTGTGTAGCAATTTGATCTAGAATTTTATAATTCACAATCTTGCTTGACTTGGCGCCATCTAAATCCACCAAATGTAAATACTCAATTCCGTGCGCTTCAAAGGATTTGGCTACTTCAAGTGGGTTTTCGTTGTATATGATTTTAGTATCGTAATCCCCTTTGGATAAACGAACACATTTTCCGTCAATGATATCTATGGCTGGTATTATTCTCATACTATATTCGATTTGTGATATTTGATATGCGATATTTTAAATTTATAACTTTAAAAAGTTTCCAAGGATTTGTTCGCCAATATCGCCACTTTTTTCTGGGTGAAATTGGGTTCCGTAAAAATTATTTTTTTGTAATGCTGAAGCATATTCTACATCATAATTGGTATTAGCAATGGCTTCGCTGCAATTGGGAACATAATAGCTGTGCACTAAATACATGTATTCGTTATTGTTAATTCCTTCAAACAAAGGCGATTTCAAATTATAAATTTGGTTCCACCCCATTTGAGGGACTTTCACCTTGTTAGAAAACCGAATGACATTCGCATCAAAAATGCCTAAGCCCTCTGTATTTCCTTCTTCGGAGTGTTGACACATCAACTGCATCCCTAAACAGATCCCTAATACGGGTTGTTTCAATGTTGGAATCAAACTATTCAAACCACTTTCTTTGAGTTTTTGCATGGCATAACTCGCTTCTCCAACTCCAGGAAAAATGACTTTATCCGCTTGTTCAATCTCGTATGGATTATTAGTTAACTCGGCTGTATATCCCAAACGTTCTATAGCAAACAGAATACTTTGGATATTTCCTGCACCGTAATTGATGATTACAATTTTCATTTTATATGCTTTGGGCCTAGGGCTTTGAGCTTTGGGCAGAATACCGATAGCTGAAAGCTCGAAGCATTTTATAACATTCCTTTGGTACTTGGTAAAATCATTTTCTCAGTATCGCGTTTTACAGCTACTTTAATAGCTTTGGCGAAAGCCTTGAAAATAGCTTCAATCTTATGATGTTCGTTAGTTCCTTCCGCTTTGATGTTGATATTGGCTTTGGCACCATCAGAGAACGATTTGAAAAAGTGGTAAAACATCTCAGTTGGCATTTTGCCCACCATTTCGCGTTTGAATTCGGTTTCCCAAACCAACCAATTTCTTCCTCCAAAGTCAATGGCTACCTGCGATAAGCAATCGTCCATTGGCAAACAAAAACCGTAGCGTTCAATTCCTAATTTATTTCCTAATGCTTTTGCAAAAACTTCTCCTAAAGCAATGGCAGTATCTTCAATTGTATGGTGTTCGTCAACCTCTAAATCGCCTTTAACAGTAATTTCTAAGTCCATTTGACCGTGACGAGCTATTTGGTCCAACATGTGATCAAAAAAGGCAATCCCAGTGTCGATTTTACTTTTCCCAGTTCCATCTAAATTAAGTTGGATAAAAATATCCGTTTCGTTTGTTTTTCTTTCGATACTTGCTGATCGAGCCTCTAATTTTAAAAACTCATAAATGGTTTTCCAATCGGTGGTTTGTAAGGAAATAACATCGCTAAAATCTTCATTTTCTTTGATTTCTTCACTTCCTAAACCTTCTTGTTGATTTAAGAAAATAGCTTTAGCACCTAAGTTCTTTGCCAATGCAACATCTGTAATTCGGTCGCCTAAGACAAATGAATTAGCTAAATCATATTTCGGATTGTCAATATATTTGGTCAACATTCCAGTACGAGGTTTACGAGTTGACGCATTGTCAGCTGGAAACGAACGGTCTATGAAAATATCATCAAATAAAACGCCTTCGTTTTCAAACGCTCTTAAAATGAAATTCTGTGTAGGCCAAAATGTATCTTCTGGAAAACTATCGGTTCCTAATCCGTCTTGGTTGGTTACCATTGCCAATTCATAATCCAATTCGTTGGCAATCTTAGCCAAATACTGAAAGGCTTTTGGGTAAAATTCTAATTTATCTAAACTGTCTAATTGATAATCAGCAGGTTCAATTACGATGGTTCCATCACGATCTATAAATAATACTTTTTTCATTTTTATTTTAATTTAGTAGTAAGAAACAACTTTTAATCATGCATTCCTTTTCCACGTTTTATTTGATTCATCCATTTTTCTACTCGAGCCGTTTTGGTTTTAGATTGTTTGGGTTCTGAAAAATGTAGCAAATAGCCTTTCTGTCTTCCTGGAGTTAATCCCTCAAATGCTGTCTTTAGTTCTTCATCCATATCTAAAAAGTATTGAAATTCTTCAGGAATTGCAATCGAAATAGGTTCTTTTATTGGTACTTTAACTCCCGATTTTTCTACCTCTATTGCCTCAAAAATATAGGCTTTTATTGTGTTTTCTATATTTACAATTTGCTCTGTATTAGTGAATTGTAATTGTCTTGCAGACTGCATATTTTCCGTTTGGGCAACCAAGATTTTTTGACTATCTTCCAATAAAACACCTTTAAAAAAACCTAGAACACAATTTGCTTTTGTTGTTCCCAGTATTACAATATTTTTTTTGTTGAAAGTATAACACGGATGACTCCATTTCAACTCTTCTACCAAACCACATTCTAAAATAATACTTCTCAACAATTGTAACTCGTTTTCCCAAGTTCGTACTCTGCACAAAGGAGTAGCCATTTTGGAACAGCGACCACAACCTTCTTCAAAATAGGTTTCTATATTAGTTATCATTGTTTTCAAGAATTTAATTTAAGCTTTTTAAAGCGTCTATTAATTTTTGATTTTCTTCTTCTGTTCCAATAGTCAAACGCAAGGTGTTTTCACATAAAGGTTGCGTCGTTCTATTTCGAATTACAATTCCTTTAGCAATTAACTCATCATAGCGTTGATTGGCATTATCAACTTTAATCAAAATGAAATTAGCCTCAGTTGGATATATTTTTGAAACAAAATTTACTTCATTTATTACTTTAAGTAACTGCTCTCTTTGCGCTATTATGAAGTTGATTTCTTCTTTTATTTGGTTTGGACTAGCCAAACGTTCTAAAGCTCTTTTTTGTGTCAATTCATTAACATTATAAGGCGGTTTTATTTTATTCAAAACCGCAATAATTGCTGCAGAAGCGTAACAAATACCCAATCTTATTCCTGCCAAACCATAGGCTTTAGACAAGGTTTGGGTTATAATTAAATTAGGATAATCCTTGATTTTTTGTATCCAAGACGCTTTGTCTGAAAAGTCAATATAGGCTTCGTCAATCACGACTAATCCGTTGAAATTATCTAGTAAATAGTGAACACTTTCCTCTGAAAAAGAATTTCCAGTTGGATTGTTAGGCGAACAAAGGAAAATCATTTTGGAATTTGTATCCACTACTTTCATAATCGCATCTAATTGTGGCTGAAAATCAGTAGAAAGTAAAACCTCTCTATTCTCAATTGCATTTAGATTGGCCAAAACCCCATACATTCCGTAGGTTGGCGGCAACGTAATTACATTGTCAATTTTAGGTTCGCAAAAAGCACGAAACAATAAATCCAACACTTCATCACTTCCATTTCCTAACAAGATTTGATTTTTATCCACTCCATTTTGTTCAGCTAAAACCGATTTAACCGTCGCTTGCTGTGGGTCTGGATAACGATTCACGCCATTTTCAAACGGATTTTCATTGGCATCCAAAAAAATCATTTCAGTTGTGTCAAAATCTTCAAATTCATCTCGCGCCGAAGAATATGGCTTCATTGCTTTAACGTTCTCACGAACTAAAGAATTGATATCAAATTTATTTTCCATTTTCAATCGCATTTAAACGTAATGTAACCGCATTTTTGTGCGCTTGTAATCCTTCTTTTTCTGCCATAATTTCGATGGCATTTCCAATGTTTTGAATCCCTTTTTCAGAAATCTTTTGAAACGTCATAGATTTCATAAAACTATCCAAGTTGACGCCACTATAATTTTTAGCATAACCATTCGTTGGTAGCGTGTGATTGGTTCCCGAAGCATAATCACCAGCACTTTCTGGAGTATAATTGCCTATGAAAACCGAACCCGCATTTTCGATATTATCCACATAAAAATCATCGTTTTCAGTACACACTATAAAGTGTTCCGGACCGTATTCGTTAATTAAATCTAAAGCAATTGCTGCATTTTCGACATAAATCAATTTGGAATTAGCTATCGCTTTTTCTGCAATTGCCTTTCTTGGCAAAACTGCCAATTGTGATTGTACCTCTTGCTCAACTGCGTCTATCATTTTCTTAGAAGTCGAAACTAATATCACTTGACTATCAGTTCCGTGTTCAGCTTGACTTAATAAATCAGACGCTACAAAAGCGGGTACAGCACTATCGTCGGCTACGACTAACAATTCCGATGGTCCAGCAGGCATATCAATGGCTACGCCAAATTGAGTTGCTAATTGTTTTGCCACCGTTACATATTGATTTCCGGGTCCAAATATTTTATACACTTTCGGAATAGTAGTTGTTCCAAAAGTCATTCCCGCTATCGCTTGAATTCCACCTACTTTTATAATTTTAGTTACCCCACATAAGTTTGCAGCGTACAAAATAGCAGGATTTAAATTGCCGTTTTTATTGGGAGGCGAACACAATACTACTTCTTTGCATCCAGCAATTGCAGCTGGAATAGCCAACATCAACACTGTTGAAAACAAAGGCGCTGTTCCGCCAGGAATGTATAATCCAATTTTCTGAATAGGACGTTTTTCTTGCCAACATTGAACCCCTTCCGTAGTTTCAACGCTAACACGATTGGTTTTTTGCGCTTGGTGGAATTTTTCGATATTTGATTTAGCCAATTGAATAGCTGCTTTCAATTCGTCAGAAACTGCAGCAATAGCTTGTTCTATTTCGGCATTGGAAACCAAATTGTTTTCCAAAGCAATTCCGTCAAACTTTGCTGTATATTGATTTACAGCTTCGTCTCCTTTTGATTGTACTGCAGCAAAAATTTCTTTTACTGTTGCTTCGATATCGTCCACAGTTTTAGTAGGTCTCTCTAATAAAGAAGCCCAGTTTTCCTGTTTTGGATTGTATATTTTATTCATTGTGTTTTTAGTATTTAAACGATTACAACACCATTTTTTCAATTGGACAAACCAGAATACCTTCCGCTCCAGCGGCTTTTAACTCGTCGATTACTTCCCAAAAACGATCCTCTTCAATAACAGTGTGAACACTTGACCAACCTTCTTGTGCCAATGGCATAACCGTTGGGCTTTTTAAAACGGGTAAAATGGAACTGATTTCTTTTATTTTATCGTTCGGTACATTCATTAAAATGTATTTTGATTTACGTGCTCTTAAAACGGATTGGATTCGGAATTGTAATTTGTTTAAAATTACTTTGTTTTCAGAAGTCATTTTTGGCGAAACCGCTAAAACAGCCTCACTTTTAAATATTACTTCAACTTCCTTTAAATTGTTTTTAAACAAAGTACTACCACTTGAAACAATATCTACGATAGCATCTGCCAAACCAATATTAGGTGCAATTTCGACCGAACCTGAAATTTGGTGCAAATAAACTGCAATATTTTTGGAATTAAAGAAATCCAAAACGGTATTTGGGTAAGAAGTAGCAATTCGCAAACCCTCTAAATCATTAACAGAATTGTATTCAAAGTTCTTGGGTACAGCAACAGAAACTTTGCATTTTGAAAAACCTAATTTTTCTACTACTTGAATGTTTTTTCCTTTTTCGACTAAAAGATTATCGCCTACAATAGCAGCATCTACTACTCCATCGATTAAATATTGAGGAATATCCGAATTTCTAAGGTATAAAACTTCCAATGGAAAATTAGAAGCAGTTGCTTTTAATTGATCATTTCCATTGTTGATAGAAATTCCACAGTCTTTTAGGATTTGGATACTGTCTTCGTTTAGTCTTCCTGATTTTTGAATGGCAATTTTTAACGTACTCATTGTTTTTGTTTTTTTAGCTTTTAGTTTAGATTTGAGTACAACGGATACAATAAAAAAACCCGTTTGATGTACTCAAACGGGTTTTTAAATATGTGACATACACGCATACCATTAACACATCGCTTGAGAGCAATTTTGTGAATGATGATGATGTAATTGAATTAATAACATAACCTAATTAATTTAGAGTGCAAATATATACAATTAAAATAAAGTTAAGCGGCATAAATCCAACTTAAATTGGAAAAATTGTTAAATAAGGTAAATTAGAGTTTAGGACCAGCCTTAACTAAACGTTTTCCCTCTTCATTATCAGTGTACTGTTCAAAGTTTTTAATATAACGAGCTGCTAAATCTTTAGCTCTTCGTTCCCATTCTTTTTTGTCCTCATACGTATCTCTAGGATCTAAAATACCTTCACTTACATTTGGCAACTCATTTGGAATAGTTAAGTTCAAATAAGGAATTTCAGTTGTCGAGGACTTTTCAATTTCCCCACTGATGATTGCATCTATAATTGCTCTAGTATTTTTTAATGAAATACGTTTACCAGTTCCATTCCATCCTGTGTTCACTAAATAAGCTTTGGCACCATGCTTTTTCATTTTGCCAATTAGTGTTTTTGAATACATAGTTGGATGAAGTGTTAAAAAAGCTTCCCCAAAAGCAGGAGAAAACGAAGGTACTGGCTCAGTAATTCCTCTTTCAGTTCCAGCTAATTTTGAAGTGTAACCACATAAAAAGTGGTATTGTGCTTGATCTTCATCTAAAATAGAAACTGGAGGTAATACCCCAAAGGCATCTGCAGAAAGGTAAATAATTTTTTTAGCATGCCCAGCCTTTGAAGGAAGGACAATTTTATTGATATGATATATTGGATAGGAAACCCTTGAATTTTCAGTAATTGAATGGTCATGATAATTAATTTCACCGTATTCATCTACCATTACATTTTCGAGCAAAGCGTCTCTTTTAATAGCTCGCCAAATATCAGGTTCATTTTGTTCAGACAAGTCTATTACTTTAGCATAACAGCCTCCTTCAAAATTAAATACGCCATTATCATCCCAACCGTGCTCATCATCTCCAATTAAATAACGTTTAGGATCAGCAGAAAGCGTAGTTTTTCCTGTTCCAGATAGTCCAAAGAATACAGCAACATCTCCATCTTCTCCAACATTAGCTGAACAATGCATAGATGCCATTCCTTTTAATGGTAAATAATAATTCATCATGGCAAACATTCCTTTCTTCATTTCTCCACCATACCAAGTACCACCGATAATTTGGATTTTTTCGGTAAGATTAAATACAACGAAGTTTTCAGAGTTAAGTCCCTGTTTTTGCCAATCTGGATTGGTTGTTTTGGATCCATTCATTACCACAAAATCAGGCTCACCAAAGTTTTCTAATTCGTAAACAGAAGGACGAATAAACATATTGGTTACAAAATGCGCTTGCCATGCTACTTCCATAACAAAACGAACTTTTAATCGAGTGTCTGGATTTGTACCACAAAAAGCATCAACAACATAAAGTTTGGGAGATGTAGAAAGTTGTTTTAATACCAACTTTTTCAAATCATGCCAAATCATTTGAGTTGTCGGAAAATTAACTTTATCATCCCAATAAATAGTATCTTTTGTGATATCGTCTTTTACAATATAACGGTCTTTTGGTGAACGACCTGTAAATATTCCGGTTTTAACTGCTACTGCACCAGTTTCTGTTAATGCTCCTTTTTCATATCCTTTTCTTCTTTGAGAAACCTCTGCTTGAAATAAATCTTCATAACTAGGATTGTACGAAACTTCATGGTAACCTGTTATCCCTAATCCTTGTAATTCTTGAATAATTTTGATGTTTTTCATCTTCTATTGTATTTAAAAATAATCAACGTTCTATTATTTTCAAAAATAATCAAATAAAATAACGAAAACGATATAGTAGATAATAAATTAAAAGAATAATAAGTTTATTGCGAATAATATAAAATAATTAAAAATAAATAACGTATTTATAAAATAAACACAATATTTATTTTTAAAGTATTAATAAATTCTGAGAAATAGTAGTAATTTAAAAATGACTATTCGTCATGTTTATTATCTGTTTTTAAATTATGAGTAGCATTAGATTCATTTCGTATTTCAGTATGACGAATTTCACCACCAGAGGTACCTACTTTTTGAATTACAAAAAGACTAGCGATACTTAAAACTAATAGTAAGTAGGAAACTAATTTCTGTTTGGGATTGTTTTTATATTGGAAATAAAAACCAACTAAAGATAAAATTCCTAAAACATCTAATAATAAAGCCATTTTTTCAGCTAATTCCTCGTGTTCATGGATGATTTTCCAACCAATCCCTGGCATGTCTTCTACTAGTTCCTCTGCTCCTTCTCCTGTATTCATACTCAAAATACCAAAAACAGCTCCAATAATAAATAATACATAAGCAGTATTAATAATCGATTGGTTTTTGTTTAATAATCCTGCAATTAAAATTCCAATTGCTACAATAGTTCCAACAATCGGAAAATGGTTTACTACCATGTGTAAATGTGCGTCATTCATAGTTAATAAATATTAAAGTTAAAAATTATCCTGCTAGTGAAACTCCAATTAAAGTTCCAATTCCATAGGTTACTGCTGCGGCTACCAATCCAAAAGCAACTTGTCTAAATCCAGAAAATAAAATACTCTTACCTGTCAATAAAGTAATTGCTGCTCCAATCCCAAAAAGACCCACTACGCTACTTCCAATACTTAGTAAAATAGCGCTTCTACCATCTAAGAAGATAAATGGATACAACGGAATGATGGCTCCAATGGCAAATAAAATAAAGGAGGCTGTCGCAGCTTCCCATGCCGAACCTCCTAATTCATCTTTGTCAATTCCTAATTCCTCATTAATGATTGCATCAATGGCAGTCTCTGGGCTTTCAAATGCTTTGTCTGCTAATTTTTGTGCATCGGCTGCATTCATACCTTTGGCTTGGTACAATAAAACCAATTCTTTTTTCTCTTCTTCGGGAGAAGCTTCTAATTCTTCTGTTTCTAATTCAATTTGACGTTGATTCAATTCTCTTGAACTTTGTACTGATAGCCATTCGCCTAAAGCCATCGAAATTGCCCCAGCCAAAAGTCCTGCGGTTCCTGTTAATAGAATGGTATCATTAGAAACGGCTGCGCCAGCTACTCCCATAACTAAACTCATATTAGAAACTAGTCCGTCATTTGATCCTAGTACCGCTGCTCGTAATGCATTTCCACCTACAGATTTATGGCGACTTTCAAACTTGGATAACAATCCACCAGAAACGTTCAACGCCTCATTATTATTGACTGCTTCGATAATATTCAAGTGATTGTGTTCAAATCCGGTTAGCTTTTCGCCTTGTTCGATTTTATTCTTAATAGTATTAACAGCAAATTGTTTTTCAATGTTGGCCAAACTACTAATGATAGAACTGTAGCCAAATAGCTTTCCTACTTTCAGTTGAAACTTGGCTTTAGAAGAAGGCAATGGCATTTGATAATTGGTATCAAAAGTCACTATTTTATTCAACATGTGATGTGCATGTCCCTTTTCTATTTCAGCCAAACTATTCAAAACCCGCTTCAAACTAATATCAGTTTGAATGGAAGCAATGCTATCATATAAAAAAGCAGTATCTACTTCAATTTGCAATTGCTTTTTTAATTTATTTACATCCATAGCG
The DNA here is from genome assembly GCF_020886115.1 of Flavobacterium ammonificans. NCBI lineage: Bacteria > Pseudomonadati > Bacteroidota > Flavobacteriia > Flavobacteriales > Flavobacteriaceae > Flavobacterium > Flavobacterium ammonificans. The sequence continues at coordinate 1,942,336 of NZ_AP025185.1, read as the reverse complement.
TAATTAGTTTGCAATATCAAAAGCGCCTTTTACTACAATTTTAGATGAAGAATTGATTAGATTGTTCGGAATTACTTCTATAAAAGAGCTATTCTTTTCTCCTATTTTAACTGCTACTTTTTTGAAACTGTAAGAATTGTTTTTTGCGCTTTCTAATAAAAGTACATAATTTTTATTGTTTTCACTAATAACAGCGTCAAAAGGTAGTGCTAATCCGTTTTTTGAACTGGTTGTAATTGAAGCCTCAACAAACATACCGGTCAATAATTTTTGTTTAATTTTCTCATCTAGATGTCCATGAACATTAATTGTTCTTTCATTTCCTTCAATGGATTTACCTACTAAATGTACTTCGGCCGGGAATATTTCTTTGGAAGCTTCAGGTACCTTAAATTGTATTTTCTGTCCCACTTTTACATTTAATATGTCTTTTTCAAACACCGCCAATTCCAAATGTAAGTGCTGTGTATCTACAATTTCCATAATTACGTCCGATGGTGCTAGATACCTACCAATAGCGGCATTCATAACCACAATATCTCCAGAAATTGGAGACGAAATAGTTACAAATGAAGTTAATTTCCCTTTTTCAACATGCGTCGGATTAATATTGAGAAGCAGCAGTTTTTCTCTTAAACTTTGATACATTCCTTTTGCTCTTCGATACTCACTTTCTGCTTTTAAATAATTTTTTTGCGAACTAATTTTTTCGTCAAACAATGTTTTTTGTCGGGCGAATTCGGATTTCAAATACTTAATCTGTTCAGCAACTTCAAGATATTCCTTTTGAATGTCTAAATATTCTGTACTTTCTAATGTAATGAGTGTTTGTCCTTTACGAACTTTATCTCCAACTAATAGTCGAGTAGATTTCACATAACCTCCAATGAATGTAGTCACTTGTGCCCTATTTTGTGGTGGAACATCAATTTTTCCCGATGCCTTACAATTGACATCAAATGCACGCTCTTTTGGACTGTCTATTTGAATACCTATCGACTCAAATTGAGCCGATGTAATCGCAATTAGCCCATCATCTTTGGGCGTAATTTCTTTTTTTGTAGCTTCTTTACACCCCAATAAAATGGAAGAAACAGCTAATATATATAGTATCTTTTTCATGAAAATTTAATTAAAAATTAGGGTAGTTTAATTCTAGTTGAGTCAAATTAAATTGCAGTACTGTTTCTAAGTAATCCGACTGAATTGAAGAAGCATTTTCTAAACTTTGAATGTATTGGAAGAAATCAATTTCTCCATTTTTATAACTCAAATTAGCCACTTTAATTATTTCGTCTGATAATTTCTTACCATGTTTTTGGTAGTAATTTATAGCTTCTTGGAATTTTGCCAACTCATTTTTCTTTTGGATTAAATAGCTCGACATTTTTTGCTCTTCATTTATTTTTTGCTGCTGCCAACTTTGTAATTCTAATTCAGCCACTTTAATTTTTGAAGTTGTTCCTGTAAATAAAATGGGTATTGCAACTCCTAATTGAAAACCATAAAGCGACTGCGATAAACCATTATTTCTACCTTGAAAATAGTCAATGTTAATATCAGGTAACCAATTACTTTTTTGTAATGAAATCTCATTTTTATAGGTTTTAGTAACTTCTTCTAAATAAATAGAATGAAAACCTGTATTGGAAGTATTTGCTAAATCTACAATCGGAGTTAAATTAGTATTGGAAATTAGAATAGTTTCATCTGATTGTACTAAAGATTTCAAAAGCTCATATTGGGCTATTTTATCTTTTTCAATTTGAGTTTTCTTTGTTTGAATTTGTCCCGCTTTAGCTTGAGCCGTTATTTTTTCTAAATAATTAGTTTCTCCCAACTCAAAACGACGATTACTTGCTTTAGAAAAATTTTGATATAAACTATCCAAATAGCCATAGCGTTTCTCCTGATTTTGCAAGAAAACAATTTCCTCGTAAACCTTTGAAACCGCTAAATTTAGTTTGTTTTTCAGTAAATCATAACGCGCTTTTTCTTTGTCGTATTCTGAAGTCAGCACTTTTTTCTTGGCACCATAAACAGTAGGAAAATCGAAACGTTGCTGTACTCCAAAAACTCGAAGTGGTAATACATTCAATGCTAAGTTATTTTGATCATAACTATAATACACATTCATTTTATCAAATGAATAGGCAGATTGAATAGCTGCTTTTGCTTTATCAAGTTGCAATTGAGCCGCTTTAATTTCTTTATTATTATCGATTGCTAAATTGATAATTCGTTCTCGTTCGGCGCTTGTATTTTGAGCACTTAGAAATGAACAACTCAATAAAAAGAATAGAATGATTGCTTTGTTATTCACTTTAAATTGCGGCTTTTTAAAATCTTTTTTATCTAAAACTTTAAAAAGTATAGGTAGTACAATTAAGGTTAAAAATGTTGCAGTTACTAGGCCTCCAATAACGACAGTGGCCAAAGGTCTTTGTACTTCAGCACCGGCAGAGGTTGAAATTGCCATTGGCAAAAATCCTAAAGCTGCAGCGGCGGCAGTCAACAAAACAGGTCGCAAACGATCTGTAGTACCTTTTAGTATTAATTGATCCATATCTTTCATTCCGCTGTGCTTAAGTTCTTTAAAATGCTCAATTAAAACAATTCCATTTAACACTGCAATTCCAAAAAGAGCAATAAAACCAACTCCTGCCGAAATACTAAACGGTAAACCACGCAGCCATAGAAATAAAATACCACCTACAGCAGAAAGTGGAATTGCTGAATACACCATCAACGCCTCTTTGATAGAACCGAAAGCAAAATGCAATAGAATAAAAATTAAGAATAAAGCTATAGGAACAGCAATTAGCAATCTGGTTTTTGCAGATTCTAAGTTTTCAAATTGCCCTCCATATTTTATATAATAACCTGCAGGTAGCTGTATCTTTGAACTAACTATATTTTGAATATCAGTAACTACACTTTGTAAATCTCTATTTCTTACATTAATACCAACAACAATTCTTCTATTGGTATTGTCTCTTGAAATTTTTGCAGGACCTTGAGAATACTCAATTGTAGCTAATTCATTTAACGGAATTTGTTGTCCGTTTGGAGTTGAAATGTATAAATATTGTAAGTCTTCAATATCCTTTCGGTTTATCTTATCTAAACGCACCACCATGTCAAATCGTTTTTCGCCTTCAAATACATTTCCGACTGTTTTACCGGCAAAACTAAGCGCTATCATGTCGTTTAAGTCGGCAATATTTAATCCGTAACGAGCTATTTTTGAGCGATCATATTGTACTAACATTTGTGGTAATCCTTCGGTTTTTTCAATAATAATATCCGAAGCACCTTCCACATTTTTAATTGCATTTTGAATTTCATGAGCTTTACTAGCCAAAATATTCAAATCTTCACCGAATAACTTCACAGCTACGTCAGAACGTGTTCCAGAAATCAATTCGTTAAATCGCATTTCGATAGGTTGTGTAAATTCAATTTCCATATTCGGAATTTGAGTTTCAATTGCAGTTTTGATTTTGTCAGCTAACTCATCTTTGGATTCGGCAGAAACCCATTCTGATTTTGGTTTTAATTTGACAATAATATCGCTTTCTTCCATTGACATTGGATCTGTTGGTACTTCGGCAGCACCAATCCTACTCACCACTTGATTAACTTCAGGGAAATTTTTCAAAATAATTTGTTCAATCTTTGTAGTAGTAGCAATAGTTTTTGTCAATGAAGTTCCCGTTTTTAAAACAGGCTGAATTACGAAATCGCCTTCGTCTAGTGTCGGAATAAATTCGCCACCCATTCTAGTGAAAATTACAATAGAAAATAACAAAAGTCCTACAGCGCCCAACAGTACTTTTTTAGTATTACTCAAAGACCAAGTAATAATATGTAAATATATCGAATTGAATTTATGAATCAATTGATGAGAAAACGAATTTGGATTTTCTTCTTTAGGCTTTAAAAAAATCGATGCCACTACAGGAACGTATGTAAAACACAAAAGCATTGCACCTAATAAAGCGAAGCTAAATGTCATTGCCATAGGCTTGAACATTTTACCTTCAATTCCTGATAAAGACAAAATAGGTATAAAAACGATCAAAATAATTAACTGTCCAAAAACTGCCGAATTCATCATTTTAGATGCGCTTTTAAAAGTGATTTGGTCAATTTCTATTTGTTGTTTTTCTTTTGATAGTCCAACTAAACTTGCCGATTTACTTGCTATTTGGAATGCAATAAATTCTACAATAATTACCGCTCCATCAATAATAATTCCGAAATCTATAGCGCCTAAACTCATCAAATTGGCATCAATTCCAAAAATATTCATGAACGAAATAGCAAATAATAAGCATAATGGAATTACAGATGCAACTACCAATCCCGAACGCCAATTTCCCAATAATAGCACCACTACAAAAATTACAATTAAACAACCTAGAATTAAATTTTCTGCCACTGTGAAAGTAGTTTTACCCACCAATTCGCTTCGTTCCAAGAAACCATTGATATAAACACCTTCCGGTAATGTCTTTTGAATTTCAGCCACCCGATTTTTGACATCAGTAATAACTTGCTTAGAGTTTCCACCTTTTAACATCATTACTTGTCCTAATACCTTTTCACCCTCACCATTCCCTGTGATAGCGCCGAAACGATTTGCATGTCCAAAATTAACTTCAGCAATATTTTTAATGTAAACTGGAATACCATTGGTATTTTTAACTACAATATTTTCAATATCCTCAAGTGAATTTACTTTTCCTTCAGCTCGAATGAAATAACTTTGATTTACTTTTTCGATATAGGCTCCACCAGCGATACTATTGTTTTTTTCCAAAGCCACAAAAACATCTGTCATGCTTATATTAATCGCTTTTAAACGTTCTGGAATTATGGCGATTTCATATTGTTTTAAAAAACCACCCCAAGTATTGATTTCTACTACACCTTTGATTCCAGACAATTGTCGTTTAACTATCCAATCTTGAATAGTTCGTAAATCGGTAACAGAATAATTATCTTTAAATTCGGGTTTAACTTCAAGAGTATATTGGTAAATTTCTCCTAAGCCAGTGGTTATTGGCCCCATTTCAGGGGTGCCGAAACCGGCAGGGATTTTTTCGGAAGCTGATTTAATTTTTTCAGCAATTAATTGTCGTGGTAAATAGGTTCCTAAATCATCTTCAAAAACAATAGTAACCACTGATAATCCAAACTTAGAAATAGACCTAATTTCTTTTACGCCAGGTAAATTAGCCATTTCGATTTCAACTGGATAGGTAATAAACTGTTCAATATCTTGTGTAGAAAGATTTCTAGAAGTAGTAATTACTTGCACTTGATTATTAGTTACATCAGGAACTGCACCAATCGAAATTTGGAAAACAGAATAAATTCCAAAACTAAAAACTCCTAATGTAAAGAGTAGAATAATCAGTTTGTTTTTTAAACTAAATGCTATAATTTTTTCGAGCATAATTGAATACTATTTATGTACTTCAAAAGTAAGTCATAAATATAATCTAAATCTTAAGAATTACTTAATGCTGATGAAGGATTAATTAGACGATTCTTGAAAAACTAATTCAACTTTGGTTCCCGCATTTTCAACACTCGTTAAATTAATACCAATGGACAGAAGAGAACATAATCGTTGCACTATGGATAATCCCACGCCTATTCCTTTAATACTTGGGTGATTTAATGCTTTTGATCGAAAGAAAGGTTGAAATACTTTTTCTAAATCAGCTGGGGATATTCCAATTCCATTATCAATAATAGAACAAATTATTTCTTGTTTTCTTTGATTTAAATGAATTTCAATGGCATCACTTTGGTTAGAATATTTGATTGCATTAGAAATTAAATTGGTGATTATTATTGAAACAAATTGCTTGTCTGATTCACAATAATAGTCCTCTTCCATTTTTAGATGAATTTTAATATCTTTTAACTTAAGTAAAGATGCCTTTCGAACTAAAATATCTTGAATGATACCATTTAAATATACTTTCTCATTCTTGAATGACTGCTTTTCATTTTCGTAACGCGCAAGTAATAGTAATTGATCTACTAGATGATTTAATCGATCTACTTCTGCAACGCAAAAATTAATCTTTTCTTCATATTCTTTGGTAGCTCTTGGTTTCCTAATTAAAACTTCTAAAGTACCTTTTATTACCGTTAGGGGTGTTCTTAACTCATGCGAGGCATCTGAAGTAAATTGTTTTTCTCGTTCTATAGCTGTTTCTAAACGATCTAATAAATCATTAATGGTTTGGGATAGAATAAATAATTCATCTTTGGTTCTCGGTAAAGGAATTCTTGATTTTAAATTATCTTTTGTAATTTCATTAGCAGTATTGATTATAGCATTAATTGGCTTTATACTTCGTCCAGCAATCAAACGCGCAATTAGAAATAGAATTCCTAAAATTGTTGGATAGGCAATTGTCAATACTTCTAACAAATTATTTTGAACTAAATAGGTGTTTTCCAAAGACATGGCTACCATTAGGTAACCTATAATCAATTTCCCCTCATAAATTGGTAATTGTATTTGGCGTACAGCTTTTCCATCCAATTGATAATCAAAGAGTGTATTGAATGGAATTTCAGAATTAAATTGAAGATTTCTTTTGAGGTTAGGAGATTTTTCAACAACATTCTTTTTATTGTCGATAAATTGTACGTAGACAGGATTAACATCCTCTGTATTATGTTCTCTTTCCATCCATTCTTCAAGATGGATGAGACGAAAACTATTATTACTTACAGCAATTTCTGTCAGATGTTTTTGAGATTCTGCTTCAATATCTTCATTGATATCACTGTACATAGTATAGCTTACACTAATATAAATAACACAAAAAACAAAAGCAATTAATAGTGCAGTTGTTACTATGTAAAGGGAGGCAATTTTATTTTTAAAGGAAAGTTGCATCATAGTTAATCGTTTGCAATGTACCCCACACCACGAATGGTTTTGATGTAGTCTTCTTCTTTTTTAAAGTTAATTTTTTTTCGAATGGAATTCATAAACACATCAATAACTCCTGTGTCATAATCAAAATGAATATCCCAAACATCTTCAATTATTTGAGTTCGTGTGCATACTTTTCCTTTATTTTTAACTAAGTAATGTAGTAAATCATACTCTCGATTAGTTAAACTTACTTCTTTCTTATTAACTAACACAAGATGTTGACTTAGATTAATTTCAACTGGCCCTAAATGAAGAGTCTCCACTTTTTCTAAAGTACGAAAATGAACTTTCATTCGCTCTAACAATTCATCAAAGCTAAACGGTTTTTTGATATAGTCATTCGCACCAACTCTTAGGCCTTCTATTGTTTCTTGAATGGTGTCTTTAGCTGTTAAAAAAATAACTGCTGTAGTTGTATTGTGTTGTCTAAATGTCTTACATACTTCTATACCTGTCATTTTTGGTAGCATCCAATCTAGCAATACTAAATCAAATTTTTCTTTAAAAAGAAGTTGAAGTCCTTGTTCACCATCGGAAGCTGTTGTAACAGTATATCCTTCTTCTTCCAACCCTTGTTGTAAGAATTGAACAATTCCAATTTCGTCCTCAACAATTAAAATTCTCATGTTTCTTTTATACTCTATTTATTGCATTATAAATTTAAAAGCAATTGTAGCTATACTAGCCTTAAGTCGGTCAGAACGATCATACTGATGAAACCTAAAATCAATATTTTTTAGTCCAAATTGCCAAATTTTTGATGTGGCAAAAATATCGGTGTAATTGATTCCAAAACCTATTTGCTTGGTATCAAAGGTAGCTAAATCTGGATCAGAAGTATAAAATTGTTCCGAAGAAAGATGTTTTTCGTAAGGCGCATAAAATTTTGACTCTGTTTGAGTGTAGTACCTAAAGGTTGGAAATACAGTAAATTTATCTGAAAGTTTGATAGGCAACTCTATACTTGCAGTATGCGCGTGAATATTCCAATCGTCAGAATAATACCTGTAATAGGTTCTTAAAATAAAATGCTCATTAATGTAATAATTCAAACGTGCGCCAACGGGTAATTTGAATCGGTTATTTGGCAATCGCTCAATGTCATCTGCTAATTTAAATACTCCAGTATTGGCATTGTTTTCATAGCTAGAAATAAACTGAGATTGACCAATGTAAAAGTTAGACTTGTCAGCAAAATAAACCCGATGATAGGGAGTCGATAATAATCCTTGCTGTTGTAAAACATCAAAAAACAATGAAAGCTGAAGACGTTTAGTTACTATTTGAGAAAAGCCAAAAGAGGCCGAATAAGAGTTTCTATTGGTTAAAGCCAAATCTTTAAAATTACTTGGTAAATAATTTTCAGTAGCTGCCACGCCATTTTCGTTATAAACAGTTACTCCATTAAAATAGCCTTGTGATAATAAATTAGTTCCGTATTTGGAGTATTCATGAAGCTCTGTTGGGTAAATAGGTCGCCATTGGTCTAAATAGGCATTAGCCTTTACACTAATTTCAGTGTTTTTTTCATTAAAAAGAGCGGCAACTCCACCACCAAATCCGACAGAGGTATAATCATACTCATTAGAGAAAGAAACATCGGCATTCCATATAAAATTTCTTGAATCACTGCTGTGACTGTAATTGGCCATTACTGAAACTAGTTGATCACTTCTTGAAGCGCCTGATGAGGCTTGCCAAGGACTTCCGTAGGGCTGTGGACTAACACCTGTATTAGCATAACCATTTCTATCATCGTCATCATCATCATCTCCGTTTCCACCTGATGCGCCAGAAGAATTAAACGGATTAATATTACTAGAGGAGGCTGAAGAATAGGCTGAAATTCCGACATCTACGGTTAGTACGTCATCATCATTGAGTGGCATAGCAATAGTAATATTTGAAGCAATGTCGGTTAACTTCTCAGAACCAATTCCGCCTGAAACTGCTGATCTTGAACCATCTTGAACATAATAGCTTGCCAAAAAATCAACTTCGGTACTTTCCAAAACTCTTTTTTTGAATGTAGGAGTTGCGGTTTGGGTTTGAGCAAATGTTGTTACCGAAAGGAACAATATACTATATATTAAATATTTTTTCATTTTCAATTTATTGAATTCATTAATTACAGCCACAACCACCGCCAGATTTCCCGCCATTCGCTCCAGCAGCAGCTTCTCGATATACCTGAAACGTAGTTTCATATCGCTCCGACGTTCGCGCAGCTATTTTCATATCAATATCATTGATTTTTTCTTTTTCATATTCTTTAACAACAGTACATGACTGTAATACAAACGGTACTAAGAGGGTTAAACAGATTTTTTTTAACATGGTTGTTTATTTATATTTTTTAATGTCAATTCCTTTGGAAGAATGAATTTTGCCTTTATCATCAACAATAATGCATTCGATCCCTTTTAATTGGTTTACTAGATTCAAACCTACTTCTACCCCCAAAACAAAAATTCCGGTTGCTAAAGCATCAGCGATTTCAGTTTGTTTAGAAAAAACCGATACACTTACTATTCCTGTAGCTGGATATCCAGTTCTTGGATCAATAATATGAGAATATCGTATCCCATTAAATAGAACATACTTCTCATAATTCCCAGAGGTTTCTACAGAACTATTCTCTAAAGGGAAAGTGGCAAATACTTTGTTCTTATTCATTGGATTTACAATTCCGACAGTCCAAGGTTTTTGATTGCTTTGTTTACCCCACGCATTGATATCGCCAGAAACATTAACTATTCCAGACTTACAACCGTTAGAGAGTAACTTATCTTTAACTTTATCAGCAATATAGCCTTGGCCTATCCCACCAAGTCCTAATTTCATTCCTTCGTTTTTTAAGAAAATAGTTTGATCTTGCTTATTTAAAAGAATGTTCTTAAAGCCAATTTTCGACACTGATTTTTTTATTGCCTCTTCTGAAGGCATTTCTTTCATGCTACCATCGAATTTCCAAATTTTATCCATAGAGGCATACGAAATGTCAAAAGCACCATCAGTTAATTGTGAAATTTTTATGGCTCTTTCAACTAATTCAAATACTTCGGAATCTACTTTTATGGCTTGAACACCAGCATTTTTATTAACTAATGAAATTTGGGTTGTTGGAATCCAATCAGAAATTAAATTTTCTATACGTTTAACCTCTGTGATTGCTAAATCTGCAAACTGCTTCCCTTCTATTGTGTCTTTGGCTACAACAGTAATTTCAAACGGACTTCCTAACATGGAAACTTTACGTTTGTATTCTGTTTGTCCAAAAGAATTTAGACTGATAATTAGTAAGGCAATTGCGATGTTAAATTTCATTATTTTTCGAATGAATGAATTAATTTAATATAATTAGAGGCGGAATAATTCTTATATCCTTCAATACCTAAAACAGTTCCGTTTTTATCTAATAAAACCACTAAAGGGAAATTACCCGAAGTATTGTATTTACTTGCTAATAGTTTATTTGACTCAGTTAATGTAGGGCTTAATTGGTTTGCTTTTTTCTTTGGAAAATCAGCTTTGTAAATTACCCAATTCGATTCGGATTCTTTTTTGAACTCTTCAGATTGCCAAACGGCTTTATCTAATTTGATACAAGGAGCGCACCAATCTGATCCAGAAAAAACCAAAACTATATTTTTGTTTTCAGCTAATGCTTGAGACTTCGCTTCCTCAAAAGAACTTTTCCAATTTTGCGAAAAACTTATTTTGAAAAATAATAAAAGGGAAAGTAAGAGGATTTTTTTCATCGATGAAGTTTTAAATTATAGTTATACAAAAATAACACAGATTTAGCGTGAATATTTTGCAATAGAGATTTCTTAAGCTAAACTTAAGCTAAACTTAAGTTAATCCTAGCAACTTAATAGCCAGTGAAATCTTAAGCTATTCTTAAGTTAAATTGAAGTATATAACGTTACTATTTATTTAAATTTGATTTAAAAAAATGCCACTCGTTAAAAAACTTTCTCCTTTTTATTCTTTAACTTTATTCTACATACTAGTAAGCCTCATCTTAAGAATAGTATTATTATTCCATCCCATCACACAGGCTTCATTTTCTGGTTTTGATATAATCAAAATTTTTACATTCGGAATTCTATCTGACTTTTTAGTTTTTACAGTCTTAAGCGGTTTGCTATGGTTGTACTTGATTTTCATATCCAATTCAAAATATCTCAAACCAGCAGGTTATATTATTTTTGGATTGCTTGTTGGTTTGTTCTTATATATTGCTTTTGGAAATACTATTTTAAACGAATATGGTGGTGCTTTACCTGAAATAGGAATGGCTTTTATCGGACTTAAAACACTACTTTTTGGTCTATTATTATTCCTTCCAAAATACAGAAACACCATTCGTTTTTGGTTGTTTTCCTTTGTGATTTTTCTTTTTGTCACTTTAATACTTCAAAATGCTATTAGTGAGTTTTTCTTTTGGAATGAATTTGGCGTAAAATACAATTTTATTGCTGTGAATTATTTAGTATATACAAACGAAGTTATTGGGAATATTATGGAATCGTATCCTGTAATTCCTCTATTTACAGTACTATTTATAACTTCTGGAATAATCACTTACTTTATAGTAAAATATTCTAAAACCTACATAGAAGCTATTCCTTCTTTCACTGAAAAAATTCAAATTTCAGGTTTGTATTTTGTTATTTTAGGCCTTTCATTGACTACAATTCCATATTTGGCAACAAAAGAAAACTCTCAGAATATTTTTGCTAATGAGTTACAATCTAATGGGATTTATAAATTTTATTTAGCTTTCCTAAATAGTGAATTGGATTATTTTAAATTTTATAAAACGATTCCAAGTAATGAAGCATATGCTATTTTGAAAAATCAAATCAATGGAATTGAAAATGAATCAACAACTAGAAAAATTATTGGAAAAGGACAAGAAATTCATAAAAATGTTGTCTTAATTACTATTGAAAGCTTCAGTGCTGATTTTATGAAAGCGTATGGAAATGAAAATAATATTACTCCTTACTTAGACAAGCTAGCTTCAGAAAGTTTACAATTTACTAATTTGTATGCTGTTGGGAACCGAACCGTTCGAGGACTTGAAGCTGTTACACTTTGTTTTCCTCCTACAGCTGGAGAAAGTGTAGTGAAACGAAAAGATAATAAAAATAAATTTTCTACTGGAAATATCTTTAAGCAAAAAGGTTATAATGTAAAATACCTGTATGGTGGTGATGCTTTCTTTGATAATATGGAAGATTTCTTTACAGGTAATGGTTATGATATAGTTGATAAGAAAACTTTGAGTCCGCACGAAATTACTTTTTCTAATGTTTGGGGTGTTTGTGATGAGGATATGGCTAATAAAGCCATTCAAATAATGAATACTGAATCAGAATCAGGGAAACCCTTCTTTAACCATTGGATGACGGTGAGTAATCACAGACCCTTTACCTATCCGAATAATAAAATTGATATACCAGGTGACGCTAAGTCCAGAGCTGGTGGAGTAAAATATACCGATTATGCATTAAAACAGTTTTTTACACTGGCTAAAAAACAATCTTGGTTTAAGAATACCGTTTTTGTTATTGTCGCTGACCACTGTGCATCTAGTGCTGGAAAAACTGAACTTCCTTTAGACAAATACAGAATTCCTGGATTAATATATAGTCCTGGATTTATTGCACCGCAAAAATACACACAATTGATGTCGCAAATTGATGTAATGCCTACCTTAATGGGATTATTGAATTTTAATTATCAAAGTAAATTTTACGGACAAGACGTACTTCAATCTGATTATAAACCCAGAGCATTAATTGCTACTTACCAAGATTTAGGTTTAATAAAAGATGATGTATTAACAATCATTTCCCCAAAACAAGAAGTTAAACAATTCCAATTGAGTTTGAAACCCGATCAGAAAATGGCTCCTGAATTTCAACTCAATTATGATCAAGAGGTTTTGAATAAAACAAGAACCGATTTAGTCAGAGAAACGATTTCATATTATCAAACAGCTTCCGATTTATTGAAGAAAAAGAAGTACCAGAAATAAATTACTACAATAAACCATTATATTTTCTTACAAACCATTCCAATGAAAGAATGAATAAAAGAAAAATTAATAGGCTTACCCATTCGATAAGTGGTGATTTAATCACTACTTCTTTTTGAATCGATTGGTATTCTGATTCAGCAAGCAATTTATGTATTAATTGATCCGTTTTATCTGGATAGAAAAGGCTTCCTTTTGTATAATTGGCAAGTTGTTGTAATCTAAATTCATCAGGATTAACAAACTGTTTTTCAACATCAAAATCCAAAATTTCTAACGTATTTGAATAGCGTTCTTTTGAGTTTAATTCTGTGATGGTGAAATTATATTTACCAGCAGGAAGTGATTCCAAATTAACTTTAAATGAATTCGAAGCCCTACTAAAATCGTATTTTCTATTCATTTTTGATGTTGTATTCACAATGGAAATTTCAAATCTAGCTTTCTCGTCAAATTCAAAATTTTTATTTAAATAATACGCACTGATTTCTATTGGATCTCCTAAGTTATAAATTAATTGATGTTCCACTACAAGCGATTGCTTAACTGAATTAGTGGATAAATATTGAATTATTTTATCTATAAAAGTATCGTATTTTTCAAAATTTTGATTTTCAATAAAATAGTGAGCGCGCCATTTCCAACTATTTTCACCAAAAAGATAGGTTGTACGTTTCCCTTGATTCTCCGAAAAAACTAACATCGGTGATTCTGTATCGATACCTCTAATTTTTGAAGAAAGTAGCACCGAACTATTCCCTTTAGCATTTATAGTTCCAAAACTATTTTGCAATGGCGGAAATGATTCAAAACCTATATTTTCAGATGAAAAAAGAGTAAACTGCGAATTGAAATTAGCAAAATAGTCTTCCATTTGATTGGACATTTTGAAAACTACATCAGATTGTTGTTGGTTTAAAAACGAATAATCAGTCGATGTACCTGTTATTATGAACGAATTTAAACCAGCTTGTTTAGTAGTTTCAAATGCAGTATTAAATTGTTTGTTAGGCTGGTAAAAAATAACAAGTTTATAATTTTTTAATTCGTTGATATATTGCGGTTTAATTACAGTTACCTTTCGTTGTACATTAGATTCAATCGTGCGTTTTAAAGCTCCAATATCGGGATGATTAATTGCAGATAGTAATGCTATTTCAGTTTTTTGATCCATTACTTCTACGGCAAAGCTAGAAGTATTGTTAAATGGATTTTTTTCTTTTTTAGATGCAATAATTTGAGCTTTGTAAAGCTGTAGTCCAATTTTATTTGCTGGTAATACTACTTGAACTACTGCAGTTTTCTTTTGTGGTGAGAATGAAATTATTTGATTAACGAGTATTGATTTTCCCTGAAAAATCTTAAAATTAGCTGTGATTGCTTCTTTACCTGAATAGGCTGCAAATATTTCAACTGGAAATTGGTTTTTATAAAAAGCATACTTATTGACATTGACTTGGGTAATTTTCAAATCCGTTACTTTGGTAGTATCCCCTAAAACAATGGGAAATACTTTATTTAATGGATCAAAACTAAATTCATATTCGTTCCCATTGGTTTGATTTCCATCAGTTAATAGTACTGTAGGGAATGATTTGTTTTTGTAATTTTTTTGTAATAAACGCGCTGCAGCCTCTAAATTAGTTTGTTTTCCTTTAAAATTAAATGAATTGGAAAGCTGCAAGTCAGAGTCCAATTGATAGGACTGAATTTCAAATTTTTCTTGTAAAGCTGGATGATTTACTAATTTTTGATAACTAGCTAAAGCTTCTTTATTAGCATTTAAAAAAGGTATAGAACTGGAATTATCCATTACTATAACTAAAGGTGTTTTTTCAGTTTTAAATGTATTTCTAGTTACAGTTGGATTAATTATTAAAATAAAAAGTCCAAAAAAAGTAATAAAACGCAAAAAAGCCAAAAACAAATTCAAATTAGATTTATTTTTAGCTTTGTAGATGTATTGAAAAAAAGCTAAACCCGCAGCAATCAAAACAGAAATGATCAGTAATAGGATTGTGTTGGTCTCCATTTTTTTATTGAATTATAGTTCAAATAATTTATTCAAACTAGTAGCAAACTGTTATGTTAACATTCCACCACAAACATTAAGTACTTGACCAGTTACGAAAGCACTCATATCTGAAGCGAAGAAAAGACAAGCATTAGCTACATCATCAGTAGTTCCACCACGTTTCAACGGAATTCCGTCTCTCCAACCTTGAACTACTTCAGGACTTAATTTAGCTGTCATTTCAGTTTCAATAAAACCAGGTGCAATTGCATTACAACGGATATTTCTTGACCCTAATTCTAAAGCCACAGATTTTGTAAAACCTATAACTCCAGCCTTAGATGCGGCATAATTGGCTTGACCCGCATTACCCTTTACTCCTACTACGCTACTCATATTGATAATGGAGCCAGAACGTTGCTTTAAAAATGTTTTTTGAATCGCTTTTGTCATATTAAAAACCGATTTTAAATTTACATCAATTACTTGATCGTAATCCGCTTCAGACATACGCATTAACAAATTATCTTTAGTAATCCCGGCATTGTTGATTAAAACATCAATCGTACCAAATTCCTCAATCACAGCGTCAACAAAAATTTGTGCTTCGTTAAAATCAGCTGCGTTAGATTGATAGCCTTTGGCTTTAATGCCCATAGCATTCAATTCATTTTCTAAAGCCATAGCTGATTCTACAGATGAACTGTACGTAAATGCAATATTAGCTCCATGTTTTGCAAAAACTTCTGCAACTCCTTTTCCAATTCCGCGACTGGCACCTGTAATGATAGCCACTTTTCCTTCAAGTAATTTCATAATATAAACTAAATAGTATTTTTATTCAATAGATATAACAAAGAATTCAAATCCTTAATAAGGATGAATATTATTTTTCAAATATAGGAATAATTGTAGTGTTAAAAAAAGAGCAATTAGAATTAAAAGTTAAACTATAAGTCATTAAAGAAAATTTAAAATCATAATGATTTATTAAAGTTTTATATGAATGCAATTTAAATTACAATTAATTATATTTATTTACGTTATTAATAAATCTCAAATCTTAAAAATCTAAATCTATGAAAAAATTAACTTCTCTAATGTACTTAGGAAGTATTTTGACTCTATTTGCTTGTAGTAATTCAACAGACATTGATACAACTGATAGCTATCCTAATGTAATTACTGCTTTTGCAGGAAAAATTGACCTCAATAATTTATATAATTATGCCAATCAATCCAAACCGGCTTATATAACTAAAGACAACACATCTGGTAATCCAATATCAGATAAAGGAGCGACATTAGGTAGAGTATTGTTCTATGATAAAAACTTATCTTCCAACAATACTATTTCATGTTCTTCTTGTCATATTCAAGCCAATGCATTTAGTGATGATGCTATTGCTAGCGATGGAGTAAATGGAACAACAACGAGACATTCTATGCGATTAATCAATTCTAGATTTTCAAATGAAAGAAAATTCTTTTGGGATGAAAGAGCCGCTACATTAGAATTACAAACTTCTGATCCTATAAAAAATCATATTGAAATGGGGTTTAGTGGTACAAGTGGTGATGGGTCTATCACTACTTTGATTACAAAATTACAAGGAATTGGTTATTACAAAGAACTATTCAAATATGTGTATGGATCTGAGGAAATTACAGAATCTAAATTGCAAAATGCGTTGGCACAATTTATAAGAAGTATTCAATCTTTTGATTCAAAATACGATGCTGGACGTAGCACTGTACAAAATGACAATCAAGCATTTCCTAATTTTACAGCCCAAGAAAATCAAGGAAAAAATTTATTTTTAACACCACCCGTTTTTGATGCTAATGGTGTTAGAACTTCATGTGGTTTTGGGTGCGCAGGTTGTCATGCAGCTCCTGAATTTGATATAGATCCCAACACTAGAAATAATGGCGTAATTGGAGTTCTTAATGGAACTGGAATTGATATTACTAACACAAGATCTCCCTCTTTACGAGATTTACTTAAGGCGGATGGAACTCCTAATGGACCTATGATGCACACAGGAAGTTTTGCTACTTTGCAAAATGTAATAGGACATTATGGAAATATTAATTTAGCTCCAGGAAACAGTAATTTAGATCCAAGGTTGAGGCCTAATGGTTATGGACAACAATTAAACATAACTGCAACAGAAGTAAATGCGCTGACTGCCTTTATAAAAACACTAACCGGAACAAATGTCTACGTTGATCCAAAATGGTCTAGTCCATTCAAACAATAAAAAAAGCGCCAATTAGGCGCTTTTTTTATTTATTATCAAGTAAGAATTAAAATGCTACATTCCATCTTGGTAAACTTCCTTTATCGTCTAAGAAATTTTGTAAAACTTGACCTTCTATAAAGGTAGGGATTACTTTAACTTTATCGTTGAAAGTAACGTACCAAACTACTTCTAATCGTTCTATATTTTCTAATTTCATTTGGGCTGGCCAAGAATATTTTCTTCCTGTTTTAGCAAATTGATGACCATTTACAATTTTGTCATACAATCCGCCATTTTTACTTTTTAACGCACCATCATTTTGAACTGTACCAGTAGAACCTACCATAATCAATTCTTTCTCATCACCTTCAAAAGCATATACTAAGAAAATTCCACTAGCGCTTTCTGGAGCATTACAAACCTCTTCTAAACTATCTTCTTGACCAAAAGTAAAACTCTTGGTTACTTTAAACTTTTTTAATTCTTTGTACATTATATTTACTGTATTTATTAAACAAAATACCCCACGAAACCGTGAGGTATTTTAAATTGTATATTGTATTTAGGATTAACCTAAAACTTCTTTTACTTTTTTACCAATTTCAGCTGGAGAGTCAACCACGTGAATTCCGTTTTCTCTCATAATTTGCTTTTTAGCCTCAGCGGTATCATCAGAACCTCCTACAATTGCACCAGCGTGCCCCATTGTACGACCTGCTGGAGCAGTAACTCCGGCAATAAATCCAACAACTGGTTTGCGATTTCCATCAGCTTTGATCCATTTAGCAGCATCTGCTTCTAATTGTCCACCAATTTCTCCAATCATTACAATACAGTTAGTTTCAGGATCGTTCATTAATAATTCAACTGCTTCTTTTGTTGTTGTT
Source organism: Flavobacterium ammonificans (assembly GCF_020886115.1). Taxonomy (NCBI): domain Bacteria; kingdom Pseudomonadati; phylum Bacteroidota; class Flavobacteriia; order Flavobacteriales; family Flavobacteriaceae; genus Flavobacterium; species Flavobacterium ammonificans. Next base: position 1,924,164 of record NZ_AP025185.1, on the reverse strand, counting down.
CCAATAATTGGATCTCCACCAATACCAATAGCAGTAGTAATTCCTAATCCTTGTTTAGCAACTTGATCAGCAGCTTCATACGTTAAAGTTCCTGATTTTGACACAATTCCAACAGTTCCTTTTTTGAAAACAAAACCTGGCATAATACCTACTTTTGCTTCATCAGCAGTAATAACTCCTGGACAGTTAGGACCTATCAAACGAGCGTTTCTTTCTTTGACATAACTGTTAGCTTTGATCATATCAGCAACAGGAATTCCTTCAGTGATAGCTATAATAACTTTAATTCCAGCATCAGCTGCTTCCATAATCGCATCAGCAGCAAAAGCAGGTGGTACAAAAATAATAGAGGTATCAGCACCAGCTTGTTCTACTGCATCTTTTACTGTGTTAAAAACGGGACGGTCTAAATGCGTTGAACCGCCTTTACCTGGAGTAACTCCACCTACAACATTGGTTCCGTATTCAATCATTTGAGACGCGTGAAATGTTCCTTCACTACCTGTAAAACCTTGAACAATTATTTTGGAATTTTTATTAACTAAAACACTCATGATCTATTTTTTATGTGATTTTTTAAATTTGATACGCAAAAATACGATTTTGAAATTATTTTCTAACTTTTAAATTGAAAATAAATTAAGAAATTTGACTCATTTGATACCCTCGATACAATTTATCGTCTTTTATTTGCCAAATAACTATAAAATTTGCTAAAAACATTTCTTCACGAGGATTTTCAATCGTTTTTACATAATGGGAATAGCGAACAGATACTAGGTCGTTTTCAGCAAGAATATGACTAATTCTTACCTTTGAACGAACGTACGCTTTACTTAATTCAAGAGAAAGATTTAGAATAGATTCATAATTCAATTGAACAAAACCTTTACTACTATTCCAATCTAAAATTATTTCAGGATGAAGATATTCCTTCATTACGTCAGCATCAATTAGTGCATCTGATTTGTAAAAATTTTGAATTAGTTTTTTTGAGGCCATTATTTTAATTGATTTAAAATTTCAGGAATTCGTTTAATATTAGCTAATTGTTTTAATTTCTCTCTCGATTCTTCAATTGGTGTTCCAAAATAAGATTTGCCACCTTCAATAGACTTGGTTACACCTGTTTGTCCCATTACCACTGCTTTAGCACCAATAGTTATTCCACTTGTAGTACCAACTTGTCCCCAAAGTGTCACTTCATCCTCAATAATAACACAACCTGCTATACCAGTTTGTGAAGCAATTAAACATTTTTTACCTATAACTGTATCGTGGCCAACATGAACTTGATTGTCAATTTTGGTTCCTTCTCCAATAGTTGTATCGCCCGTAACTCCTTTATCTATGGTACAAAGCGCACCTATACCTACATTATTCTCAATTACTACTCTACCGCCTGAAAGCAATTGATCAAAACCTTCTGCACGTTTTTTGTAATAAAAAGCATCAGCACCAATTACAGTACCGGCATGTATAATTACATTATCACCAATTACTGTATGATCGTAAATTGCTACATTCGAGTGAATCAAACAATTTGTTCCAATGGTGACATGATTACCGATAAAAGTATTGGGTTGGATTTGTGTATCAATCCCGATTTTAGCAGTCGCTGCAATGGAAACATTTGCTCCTTGAAATGGCATAAAATGCCTTGTTAAGGTATTGAAGTCTCGAAATGGATCCTCTGAAATCAATAAGGCTTTTCCTTCTGGACAATCTACTTTTTTATTGATTAAAACAATAGTAGCTTTGGATTGTAATGCTTTATCGTAATACTTGGGATGATCAACAAACACAATGTCTCCTGGTTCAACAACATGAATCTCATTCATCCCTAAAACAGGAAAGTTTGAATCACCTACAAATTCACATTGAATAAGACTTGCGATTTCTTGAAGTGTATGTTGTTTAGGAAATTTCATTGATTTCTATTTAAAATAGTAAAGGTTGACTATCATTTAATAATCAACCTTTAGTATTAGTTTATGGTTTATTCTTTAACACGCTCCATATACGATCCTGAAGCGGTATCAATTTTAATTTTATCTCCTTCATTAATAAATAAAGGTACGTTTACAGTTGCTCCAGTTTCAACAGTTGCTGACTTTGTAGCATTTGTTGCAGTGTTTCCTTTTACACCTGGTTCAGCATAAGTAACTTCTAAAATAATAGAAGCTGGCATATCAACAGAAAGTGGTGCTTCTGTTTCTGCATTGATTTGAATCATTACGTTCGTTCCTTCTTTTAACAAATCAGGATTGTCTAAAACATTTTTATTCAATGTAATTTGTTCGAAAGATTCATTATTCATAAAATGAAACTGATCTCCCTCTGCATATAAATATTGAAAAGTATGTGTTTCTACACGAACTTCATCAATTTTATGACCAGCGGAAAAAGTATTATCTAATACTTTACCGTTAGTCAAGGATTTTAGTTTAGTTCTCACAAAAGCAGGTCCTTTACCTGGTTTAACGTGAAGAAATTCAATGATTTTGTAAATATCGTTGTTGTATTTGATACATAATCCGTTTCTAATATCTGATGTACTTGCCATTTTAAATGTATTTAATTGCTAATGTTAATAATTTCCGCTATATCCTTTCATTACTCCTCTTGATGAATTTCGAATAAAATCTAAAATTTCATCACGCTCTGGAGTCGCCTCCATCTCAGCTTCAATTATTCCAATTGCTTGAGTAGTATTGTAATTTTTTTGGTATAGTATTCTATAAATATCTTGTATTTCTCTAATTTTTTCTGTCGTAAAACCTCTTCGTCTTAATCCAATAGAATTAATACCCACATAAGACAAAGGCTCTTTGGCTGCTTTTGTAAAAGGAGGAACATCTTTTCTAACTAATGAACCACCAGAAATCATAGCGTGATCTCCAATATGAATAAATTGATGAACTGCTGCCAATCCGCCAATAACTGCATAATTACCTACGATTACATGTCCTGCTAACGCAACACCATTTACAATGATAGCATTATTTCCAACTACACAGTCGTGAGCAATATGCGCATAAGCCATTACAAGACAATTATCACCAATAACAGTTTGACCAGAAGCAGATGTTCCTCTATTAATAGTAACACACTCTCTTATGGTACAATTATCACCAATTATGGCTAACGAATCTTCCCCTCCAAACTTTAAATCTTGAGGTACAGCAGATATAACTGCTCCTGGAAAAATATTGCAATTTTTTCCAATTCGGGCACCTTCCATAATAGTAACATTAGAACCAATCCAGGTTCCATCTCCAATAACAACATTATTATGAATAGTTGTAAAAGGTTCTATCACGACATTTTTGGCGATTTTAGCACCAGGATGAACGTAGGCTAACGGTTGATTCATCTAATATTATTTATAATTTGTATTCTTTAGAAAATTGGCAGTAAAACTACAGCGAATTTTCTAAATTCTATTATTTTTTAGCAATTTGTGCCATTAATTCAGCTTCAGCTACTAATTTACCGTTGGCATACGCATTGGCTTGCATATGACAAATCCCTCTTCTGATAGGTGTAATCAATTCACATTTGAATATTAAAGTATCACCAGGTAGTACTTTATGCTTGAATTTAACATTATCCATTTTCATGAAATATGTCAAGTAATTTTCAGGATCAGGAACGGTACTTAACACCAATACCCCTCCTGTTTGCGCCATAGCCTCAACAATTAAAACACCAGGCATAACCGGTGCTTCTGGAAAATGCCCAACAAAGAAATTTTCATTCATTGTTACATTTTTCATTCCCACAACGTGATTTTCAGACATTTCGATAATGCGGTCAATCAACAAAAATGGTGGTCGATGCGGTAAAGTTTCCATAATTTTATGAATATCCATTAATGGCTCTTGATGTAGATCATAAGTAGGAACAAAATTGCGTTGTTCTATTTTTATAATTTTCGCTAATTTTTTAGCAAACTGTGTATTTACATAATGTCCTGGTTTGTTTGCAATTACTTTACCTTGAATTCTAGTTCCAATTAAAGATAAATCGCCTACAACGTCCAATAATTTATGTCGAGCAGCCTCATTAGGATAATGCAGTGTAAGGTTGTCTAAAATTCCATTTGGTTTTACTGTAATTTCGTCTTTACCAAATGCCTTTTTTAGGTTTTCCATTGTAGATGAAGATATTTCTTTATCTACATAAACAATAGCGTTATTTAAATCGCCACCTTTGATTAAACCATTGTCTAAAAGTGATTCCAATTCGTGTAAGAAACTAAATGTTCTTGAATCTGAAATTTCGTCTTTAAATTCAGACAGACATTTCATTGTTGCATTTTGAGTGCCCAAAATTTTAGTGCCAAAATCAACCATTGTAGTAATACAATAGCTATCACTTGGCATTACTAATATTTCGCTTCCTGTTGCTTCATCGGTATAAGAAATAACTTCTTTTACTACATACACATTACGTTTTGCTTCCTGCTCTTCAATTCCAGCTTTTTCAATTGCTTCAACAAAATATTTTGAAGAACCATCCATTATAGGTAGCTCTGAAGCATTCAATTCAATAATAACATTGTCCAAGTCACATCCAGTTAAAGCTGCTAAAACATGCTCAGGTGTTTGAATTTGAACCCCTAATTTTTCTAAATTAGTTCCACGTTGTGTATTGACTACATAATTTGCATCAGCTTCAATCACAGGTTGACCTTCAAGATCTACACGTACAAAAGTAAATCCGTTATTAGCTGGGGCAGGTTTAAAAGTCATTTTCACTTCTTTCCCGGTATGTAATCCTACACCTGTAAGTGAAATTTCTGATTTGATGGTTTTTTGTTTAACCATTGTAATTCTTTTTTAGATTTAGTATTTCTTTTTTTAACTCTTCAATTTCAGTTATAATCTTGGGTAAATTTTTAAAATGGACATACGATTTAGAATAGTTAGTGTCATTAAAAGCAACAGGTCCTTGAAGTATTTCACCATCTTTAACATTTTTTGAAATACCAGATTTTGCTTTTATTCTAACATTATCCCCAATAATGATATGTCCAGCAAAACCTACTTGGCCCCCAATCATGCCGTTTTTTCCGATTTTTGTAGAACCAGCTATTCCTGTTTGAGCAGCGATAACTGTATTTTCACCAATTACAACATTATGCCCAACCTGAATTTGATTGTCTAATTTGACGCCTTTACGAATAATAGTAGATCCCATTGTAGCTCTATCTATAGTTGTACAAGCACCGATCTCTACATTATCTTCAATTACTACATTTCCAATTTGTGGAATTTTAGAATATGTCCCATCCGTATTTGGTGCAAAACCAAATCCATCGGATCCAATTATCGAACCAGAATGAACAGTGCAATTGTTTCCAATTACCGTTTCAGAATATACTTTAACACCTGCAAATAAGGTTACATTATCACCAATAGTTACATTATCTCCTACATAAGAATTAGGATAAATTTTTACATTGGTTCCTAATTTTACATTTTTACCAATGTAACTAAAACTTCCTAAATACAAATCGGATTCATAGTGTGCACTTTCATCTATAACAGAAGGTTGCTCAATTCCTGTTTTATTAAGTTTAACTTGATTGTAAAACTCTAATAGTTTTGTAAATGCAGAATACGCATCTGCAACTTTAATCAAAGTAGTGCTAAGAGCAGCATCTGGAACAAAGGTTGAATTAACAATAGTAACTGAAGCCTTGGTAGTATATATAAAATTTTGATATTTTGGATTGGACAAGAAAGTTAAAGCTCCCTCTTCACCCTCTTCAATTTTGGATAATTTAGAAACTAATGCATTTGGATTACCAACTACTTCACCTTCTAAAATTTCCGCTATTTGCTCTGCTGTAAACTTCATTCTAAAAGTTAAATATTGGTACTACAATTAAAAAAGGTCTCAATTTGATTTGATTCTACCATAAAGATAGTCGAAATAGTTTCTATTTGGCAAAAATATAAAAATAGATAGTATTACCCTATTTTTATGCTAATGATTTCGGATAACAGATATAATATTTTGTCACTAATTTAGATAACGATTCTATATTTAGTTGATCTGATACATCAACAACATCTTCAACAGTTTTATCTTTTTTCAGTATTCTTATAGGTTCTGCTTCTTTACTGTAGGCTTGATTTTTAATAGCCCCTTCGAAAATAAAATAATCTGTGTTTAAAATGGATATATTATTTTCAGAGGCAAATCGAGATTTGATAGGATCTATGAGATCTAAATGCTGTTGATCAGCAACTACTTTAATCTTTGGTAAATCCCTATTAATAATCATTTTACTTAATGAAGAAAGGATAAAATCGTCGTGCTTTTGCCAAGATTTTAAAGCGCTAATAATATCAAAATCGTCTAATTGTGAAAACAACTCGAGTGTATTCACATTAAAATTCTCAATATTTACTCGGTTTTGCATGAAAAATAGTAACGGTTCACTGCACGACAATTGGATGCCTTGGAGAGTTAACTCTTTCGCTCGTTTCAATACTTTGGTAAGGATTAACTCGGCTACCAAACTCGTTTTATGCAAATATACCTGCCAATACATCAAACGTCTTGACATTAGGAATTTTTCAACAGAGTAAATTCCTTTTTCTTCAATTACTAAAACGTCATCAACTACATTCATCATCTGAATTAATCGCTCTGAATTGACATTTCCCTCAGCTACGCCTGAATAAAAACTATCACGTTTCAAATAATCCATACGATCCATATCCAACTGACTCGAAATCAATTGCAACATGAATTTACGATGGTATTCACCTTTAAATACTTGAATTGCCAAACTTAATTGACCATTAAACTCTTCGTTTAGTTGATTCATAAATAACAGAGAAATCGCTTCATGATGCACATCCTCTACAATACTTTTTTCCATGGCATGAGAAAATGGACCATGTCCGATATCGTGTAACAATATGGCAATATATAGTGCATTTTCCTCTGCTTCGGATATCACAACTCCTTTAAAACGTAAAACTTCAACTGCTTTTTGCATTAAATGCATACAGCCTAAAGCATGATGTAAGCGAGTGTGATTGGCACCAGGATAGACTAAATAAGACAATCCCATTTGCGAAATGCGACGTAGTCTTTGAAAATATGGATGCTGAATTAAATCGTAGATTAAAGCATTTGGGATAGTGATGAATCCGTAAATGGGATCGTTGAATATTTTCAGTTTATTAATTTGGCTCAATTTTAAGTGCTTTAGGGCAACAAATATAAAGAAATTTCAATTGGGTTGGAAGGCCGCTTTATTCTATATTAATAATGGTACCGTATCAAATATTATAGTATTAATTCATTTATGATTTATTAAAATGAAATGAATTCTTTGAGTTAAATATATTCATAGTTTTTACAACTTATTCAAAACAATAACTACTACATTTCGTATTTTTTAAAAACAAAAAGAAGACAATTATTTAAAAAAAATAATTAAATTGTATTTTTGATAAATTTCTAGCTTAGAGTCTTAAATATTCAGTCAATAAAAAATTTTTCATAATTAATAACAATGTCACTAAGCTTCTCTGGGAGATGCGATAATTTCATTTTAACATATTTGGGTTTAACATTGGGATTTTTATAATAGTCAAATAAACTATAACCATTTTTTATACAAAAATCAATATATTCATCAGAAACAATTTGTGGAATATTAAATTCTTGATGTGAAAAATTTTTTATTTTGTTTTTTATCATTTCCTTTCCACCTAGATAGGAAAAATGCCAACCTGAATCATTCAAACTTATTAACGGATAGTTTCTAAAATTCCTTAATTCATTAGGAGTAAAATAATTTAACAATTTATATTCAACACATTGAATTCCGTCCCATCTATCATCTTTCTTCTGATAATTTAAATAATAATAATAATTAAACATTCTAAAATTTAATGGAGAATTGATACTCTTAAATTTAGTTAAATAAAATAATTTTAACTGACTAAATATTTTACTTGTGTCTTTATTAATTAATTTATAAAATATCATTTTAAAAAAAATGAAAACAGATTTAGAAATTATATTTAAATTTGATTTTTCACTAAATACATTATTTTCTATACAATTTGACTTGATACTTTTTAAGATTTCAACATCAGGAATTTCATCAACGTCACTAATTAAAATTAAATCTGTATCTGTAATATCTAGATTGATAAGACCATTTAAAATAGAATTTCGTTGAAATTCTTCTCTTTTCCATGCAACTTTTTTTTCGTCTTCATAAGATTTCATATTTATTGGAACATAAATAATTTTATTCATGAAGGGAGAAAATCTTTCACTATTTTCTTTAAAAAACATTTGCTTAGCTTCTCCGTTAAATGAAGTATCTGCTTCAACTATAACAAAATAATCAACAACGTCATACAAGTATTTTAATCTAATTTCCAATAAATCAAGTTCATTGAAAAAAGTGAATCCATCAACTATTTTTTTCATATTTAAAATAAATAAAAATATAAATTTTTACTAGATTATTTTTTTCTATTGTAAAATTTGATAAGAAAGCTTGTGCTATATTAGCTATATTAACTGATTTTACTGCATTTAATTTACTTACAAACTTACTAAATTAAGCACAATGGTACTATTAAAATCTTTAACTATTAAACAAATTTTGATAATTAAGATTAAGTCTTCAAATTAAATAAATCAATTGCATCAGTTGACAAAAGAATTGATTAGTTTCATTAGCTAATACTTTTTATAAGCTAACCTAAATGAAGTTTATAAATCTACTAAAACTAAAAAGGGAGAGTATTGCTCTCCCTTTTTAGTTTACAATCTTCTCAACCAGATATTTCTGAATTGGGTTTTACAACCATGGTCTTGAAGCGAAATAACATCTTCTCCATGAGATTCAGGATAATTATGCAATCCCATATACAAAGTTAATCCGTTAATAGTGGCATTATTTTGCACCACTACTCCATTATGAAATACAGTAATTCTAGCTGGAGCATCAATTAATCCATTGGCTTTAAACCTTGGAGCAGTATAAATAATATCATATACGTTCCACTCAAGTGGCGTTTTCATTGCATTTACTAATGGCGGGTGATCTTTGTAAATACTCCCAGCTTGACCATTATTATAGGTTCTATTCTTGTAAGAATCTAATATTTGTAGTTCATAACGGTTTTGTAAAAAAACGCCGCTATTACCTCGCATTTGACCTCCGTCAAGAACTTCATCAGGTGCACTCCATTCGATATGCAACTGACAATCGCCAAATTTCATTACAGTTTGAATATCACCAGTCTCAGGAACTACTTCAAAGTGATCATTGTTAACTATTTTCCATGCAGCTGGCTTTGAAGGATCTTTTTTACTCACCCATTGGTTCAAATTCTTTCCATCAAACAAAATAATTGCATCAGAAGGAGCATCACCCAATTTAACTCCAGGTGTGATTACTTTTACTTCTGGATTCCAAATTTCAGTCATTTCTGGTTTCATTGGCATGGGAGAAACTTCTGGAGGAGTGTTTACAAAAGCATGTTGAGCAAAAGAAGCCGTTACCGAAAATACAGTAACTAATACAGCGTATTTAATAGTTTTAGTTTTCATAGTTTTTAGTTAATTGAATAAAGTATAAAAGTAGTATTTTCGTTTTGACGTGCAAATTAATGCTTGATTATTTTTAGTCTTACTGAATTATAAAATTTATAGTTATTTTAGCAAAGCAACGTTTTAAAAACTGTAAATTGCTCTTCGTTAACAGCTATTTGGATTATGGAAGAAACTATTAAAATACTTTGGGTAGACGATGAAATTGATCTTTTAAAACCGCATATTTTATTTCTTGAAAAGAAAAACTATGTGGTAACTACTTGCAATAACGGATTAGATGCCATTGGAATATTTGAAAATAATAACTTTGATATTGTTTTCTTAGACGAAAATATGCCAGGGATGAGTGGTTTAGAGACTCTTTCTGAAATGAAAGAGAAAAAATCTTCTGTACCTATGATTATGATTACCAAAAGCGAAGAAGAATATATAATGGAAGAGGCAATTGGATCTAAAATTGCCGATTATCTAATTAAACCGGTGAATCCCAACCAAATTTTATTGAGTTTAAAAAAGAACTTAGATCATTCTCGTTTAATTTCTCAGAAAACCACTTTAGATTATCAAAAAGAATTCAGAAAAATTACTCAAGAAATGGCTTCGGTTCATTCTTTTGAAGATTGGATTGAATTGTATAAAAAATTAATCTATTGGGAATTGCAACTGGAGACTAACAATGATGCTGGAATGGGTGCTATTTTAGAATCTCAAAAAGTTGAAGCGAATTCACAATTCGGGAAGTTCATTGAACGTAATTATGAAACTTGGTTTGAACCAAAAAACCAATCGCCAATTTTATCTCATACTTTGTTCAAAGAATTGGTAGTTCCTGAGCTCATAAAAAAAGACAAGTCAGTTTTGTTTGTAGTAATAGACAATATGCGTTACGACCAATGGGAAGTGCTTGAAGACGTAGTAAATAAGCACTACAAATTAGAAAAAGAGATTCCTTATTTCGCTATACTACCAACTGCAACTCAATATGCTAGAAATGCTATTTTTTCTGGATTATTGCCAATTGAGATGGAAAAACAGTTTCCGCAATTTTGGAAAAATGATACTGACGAAGGTGGAAAAAATCTTTTTGAAGCGGAATTTCTTGATGCACAATTAAAACGCTTGGGGTTAAATATTCAAAATGAATATTATAAAATTACAAATCTCGCTAGTGGTAAAAAATTAGTAGATAACTTTAAAACATTAAAAAATAATGACTTGGTGAGTGTGGTGTATAATTTTGTTGATATGCTTTCTCACGCAAAAACGGAAATGGATGTGATTAAAGAATTAGCTCCTGATGATAAAGCCTATCGTTCTTTGACTTCTAGTTGGTTTAAAAATTCGCCACTTTTAGGCATCATTCAACAGGCTCAAAAAATGGGGTTTAAATTAATTATTACCACTGATCATGGCACTATTAATGTTAAAAACCCTTCAAAAGTAGTTGGTGACAAAAACACAAGTTTGAACTTAAGGTACAAAACAGGTAGAAGTTTATCTTATGAGAATAAAGAGGTATACGCAATTAAAGATCCAAAAAAAATCGGTCTACCTAGTATCAATTTGAGCAGTTCGTATATTTTTGCAAAAAATGATTTGTTTTTGGCCTATGCCAATAATTTTAATCACTATGTAAGTTATTATAAAAACACCTACCAACACGGGGGAATATCATTGGAAGAGATGATTGTTCCTTTTTTGGTATTTAATCCTCGATAAATGGAAATTATATTTTCAATAGATGAATTAGAGTCAGTTGCGAATCAAATAGTGGCTTATAACCCAAATAAAGTAATTCTTTTTCATGGGGAAATGGGAGTTGGAAAAACAACTTTAATCAAGCAGTTGTGTAAAACATTAGGTGTAAACACTACTACAAGTAGTCCAACTTTTTCTTTAGTTAATGAATACGAAATAACTGCTAATCAATTAGTTTACCATTTTGATTTCTATAGATTAAAGAATGAAACAGAAGCCTTGGATATGGGAGCTGATGATTATTTTTATTCTGGCAATTGGTGTTTTATTGAGTGGGCAGAAAAAATTCCAAATTTGATTCCCGACAATCATTCAATCATTCATTTGGAACAACTACCCGATGGAAAACGTTCACTTCAGTTACAATAAAAGAGTATTGCAATGAATTCAAATGTGATAATTATTCCTTTTTCTGATACTAATTCTGACGCTATAAAGACATTGAATTTAGAATGGTTGACGAAATACTTTAAAGTCGAACCTAAGGACGAAATGGTATTGTCAAATCCGAAATCTGAAATCATTGACAAAGGCGGATTCATTTTTTATGCTCAATATCAAGGCTCAATTGTGGGAACAGTTTCACTTTTAAAAATAGATGAAGTTACATTTGAACTCAGTAAAATGGCTGTTTCATCATCAGTTCAGGGAATTGGAATAGGAAAACAAATGTTAGAACACTGTTTTGAATTTTCAAAACACAATAACATAAATAAGTTGATTTTATATTCTAATAGGAGTTTACAATCTGCAATTCATTTGTATACTAAATACGGTTTTAAAGAAATTCCATTAGAAGCAGGTATATACGAGAGAGCTGATATTAAGATGGAAAAATCCATTTTGTAGTATACAAATATTTCATTTTTTACATCTTTAATTATTTTTGTCTAAATTGTACCTTTAAAACTTAACTTACAATGTCTTTATCACCATTTACCAAAGAACAACTTTTGCCTCAGGAGGAGAAATTAGAAATTTCCAAACAAAAAAGCGAACTCTTTATTGGTATACCAAAAGAAACCAGTCATCAAGAACGACGCATTTGTCTGACGCCAGATGCTGTTAATTCATTGACCTATCAAGGCCATCGTGTTATGATAGAATCTGGTGCAGGTGAAAGTTCTAGTTATTCAGATAAAGAATATTCCGATGCAGGTGCCGAAGTAACTCAAGACCCAAAACGTGTTTTTGGTTGTCCGATGATACTTAAGGTAGAACCAGCAAGTCTAGCTGAAATCGAAATGATGAATCAAAATACAATTATCATTTCAGCCATCCAAATTAAAACAAGAAATAAAGCTTATTTTGAGGATTTGTCGAAGAAAAAAATAACGGCTTTAGCATTTGAATACATCAAAGACGAAGACGGTACCTATCCTGCAGTCAAATCATTAAGCGAAATTGCAGGTACGGCATCAATATTAATTGCATCTGAATTAATGATTGCGAATCAATTTGGAAAAGGATTACTTTTTGGCAATATAACTGGTGTTCCTCCTACAGATGTGGTTATATTAGGAGCGGGAACTGTAGGCGAATTTGCTGCAAAGACGGCTATTGGCTTAGGAGCTAGTGTGAAAGTTTTTGACAATTCTATTACTAAGTTACGTCGCTTACAAAATAATTTGAACCAACGAGTTTTTACTTCAACAATCCAACCCAAAGCCCTTTTGAAAGCATTAAGACGATGTGATGTTGCTATTGGCGCTATGCGCGGTATTGAACGATGTCCGATTGTAGTTACCGAAACCATGGTCGAGCATATGAAAAAGGGTGCTGTAATTGTTGATGTTAGTATTGATACGGGAGGTTGTTTTGAAACTTCCGAAGTTACTACTCACGAAAAGCCTACTTTCATAAAAAATGATGTTGTGCATTATTGCGTTCCCAATATTCCTTCTCGTTATTCAAAAACGGCTTCTCTTTCTATTAGCAATATTATAACGCCTTATTTGATGCAAATCGCTGAAGATGGAGGGATTGAAAGTGCCATTCGTTGCAACAAAGGGTTGAAAAACGGAGTCTATATGTACCACGGAATCTTAACAAACAAGGCTATTGGTGAATGGTTTGATCTTTCCGATAGTGACATTAATTTAATTGTTTTTTAAGTTAACTTTCCTTTACCTTTGCCAAAAAAATAGGATATGAAATTCTTTCAACGTTTTGCGTATTATTTTGTAGGACTTATTATGGGTCTATTCTTTATTTCAATGGTGTTCAGTGGAAAAGATACTCGTTGTAACTATTTCCCAAATGCACGTGTTTTGAATGATTTGAGAAACAAACCCTTTAATTATTCTCCAAAAGCAAATCAAGTTTTAAGTGAATCCTGGATTGATACGACAGATATTAAAAATTCCTTAGAACATGGAGATGTTGATTTTGATCAAAGTAACATTGCTGTTGGTAATGGAAAAAAATACATAATCGAAGGGAAAACTGTAAAAAATCAAGAAATAATCTTAACAATAATAAATTATTCTGATAAAGCAGTTTTAGAGGATATCGTTAAAAAATAACTATAGATTTAGCCAATTAATTGGTTGTAAACCTCTAGATTCTAAATAAGCATTCGTTTTACTAAAATGCTTATTACCGAACCATTTTCCTTGATTTGCACTTAATGGTGATGGATGTCCGCATTCTAAAACCAAATGCTTTTCGCGATCAATCTTAACGCCTTTTTTCTGAGCAAAACTTCCCCAAAGTAGAAAAACCACCTGTTCTTTTTCATCAGATAACTTTTGGATCACAGCATCCGTAAATTTCCCCCATTTTAAATGCTTATGACTATTAGGCAAATCTTCCCTAACGGTTAATCCAGCATTTAATAATAAAACACCTTGATTAGCCCAAGACTCTAAATTTCCTGAATTTGGCATAAAAATACTGTCCAAATCATCTACTAACTCTCTGTAAATATTTCGTAACGAAGGTGGGATTTTTACCCCTTCATTTACCGAAAAACATAATCCATTAGCTTCTCCTTTTCCGTGATAGGGATCTTGCCCAATAATCACCACTTTGGTATTTGAAAAGCTACAAGAGTCAAAAGCTGAAAAAATCAATTCTTTAGATGGGTAACAGGTATAATTTTGATACTCCAAATCTACCATTTCGAGTAACTCACTAAAATAGGGTTTCTGAATTTCTTCAGCTAAAATGGATTGCCATTCTGGATTCAATAGGATTTGCATAAATATAAATGTCTATCTGAAATCTGTTAGGTGTAAAATTATACTTTTTCTTCAAGAAACTCCTCTTAATCTTTGTAACTTTGCTTCTTTCCAATAGTACTATAAATGATATCCATCACCGAAAAGACTTTACAAGATTTACAATTCCCAACAGTTTTAGAAACGTTGTCTGCTATTTGTAATACCGATATTGGAAAACAAAAAGCACTTGAAATTACACCTTTTAAAGACAAGGAAAGCTTGATGGAAGCTTTGTTACAAACCTCAGAATATGTGTCGTCTTTTCAAAACAATAATGCTATTCCCAATCATGGATTTGATGCCATAACTCACGAAATTAAATTTTTAGCTATTGAGGATAGCTTTTTGGAAGTCGGAAGTTTTAGAAAAATTGCCAACTTATCCAGTACCGTTAATTTCTTATTGAATTTCTTGAGAAAATTCCATGATTATTATCCCAACTTAAACAATAGAGCTTCTAAAGTAGAATTGACGAAAGACATCATCACAATGGTGGATGAAGTAGTTGATAAATATGGTGAAATCAAAGATAATGCTTCACCTGATTTATTGAATATCCGACGTGATATGAATGTGGTTCGAGGCAAAGTCAATCAAAGTTTTGGTGTGGCTTTAACGCAATACAATTCATTAGGTTATTTAGATGATATAAGAGAAAGTTTTGTTCAAAATCGTCGTGTTTTGGCTGTTTTAGCAATGTATCGTCGTAAAGTTAAAGGATCAATTTTAGGGAGTTCCAAAACGGGAAGTATTGCTTATATCGAACCCGAAACTACATTAAAATATTCGCGTGAATTAAGTAATTTAGAATACGAAGAAAAGGAAGAAATCAACCGAATTTTAAAACAATTATCGAATAGAATTCGTCCTTTTTTAGATTTATTGATTGAATACCAGAACTTTTTAAGCGATGTTGATGTAATTGCTGCCAAAGCAAAATATGCCAATAAAATCAATGCTATTTTACCAACCATTACAGAAGAAAGACGTTTGTTTTTTAGAGATGCCTTCCATCCAATTTTATTTTTATCCAATAAAGAGAAAAACGAAATTACCTATCCACAAACTATCGAATTAGAACAAGAAAATAGAATCATTGTTATTTCGGGTCCAAATGCGGGTGGAAAAACCATTTCGCTAAAAACAGTAGGATTACTCCAATTAATGTTGCAATCCGGAATGTTGATTCCCGTTCACGAGCGCAGTGAAACCTTTTTATTTGATAGAATTCTGACAGACATTGGCGACAACCAATCGATAGAAAATCATTTGAGTACGTATAGCTATCGCTTAAAGAATATGAACTATTTCTTGAAAAAGTGCAACAAGAAAACGATGTTTTTGATCGATGAATTTGGAACGGGTTCTGATCCCGAATTAGGTGGTGCATTGGCAGAAATTTTCTTAGAAGAATTCTACCATCGTGAGGCTTTCGGAATCATTACAACTCACTATTCGAACTTAAAGATTCTGGCTAATGAATTGCCTTTTGCTACCAATGCCAACATGCTTTTTGATGAAAAATCGTTAGAACCGATGTATAAATTGGTTTTAGGTCAAGCCGGTAGTTCGTTTACTTTTGAGGTGGCTCAAAAAAATGGTATTCCTTATGGTTTAATAAACCGTGCTAAAAAGAAAATTGAAGTAGGCAAAGTACGTTTTGACAAAACCATAGCCACGCTTCAAAAAGAACGTTCCAAATTAGAAAAGACTTCATTAACGCTTAAAGAAGAAGAAACCAAAGCGCGTGAAGAAAGTAAAAAAATGGAGACTATCAATGTCAAAATAAAGCAGAAATTAGAGAGTTATCAGGAATTGTATGATAGCAATCAAAAGACAATCTATATTGGTCAAAAAATTGAAGATATTGCAGATAAGTATTTCAATAATAAAAATAAGAAAGAGCTAATTGGCGAATTTTTAAAAATTGTTGAAATTGAAAATTCCAAGCGTAAAAAAGCATCTGCAAAAGACACGAAAGTAATTGCCGAAAAGAAAAAAGAAGTTATTAAAGAAGTAGCAGTTCAGGTAGAAGAAATACGTGCTGAGAAAAAAGCCAAAAAAGTTAAAGTAGTGGTTGAAAAACCACGTCCAATTCTTAAAGTGGGAGATCGTGTTAGAATGTTTGACGGAAAAGCAGTAGGAAGTATCGATGCTATTGAACGAAATAAAGCTACCGTTAATTATGGTTTGTTTACTTCAAAGGTTGGTTTGGAATTACTAGAGTTGGTAGAAGCCATTAAAAAGTAAGTATGCAACATCTCCCTCAACATAAAAAAATCATTTTGTTTGACGGACTTTGCAATTTATGTGATGCCACGGTGCAATTCATTATTAAAAGAGATACCAAAGATGTTTTTAGGTTTGTTTCTTTGCAATCGGATTTGGGATGCGAACTACTTCAAAAACTCCCAATTGAATTTCAACTAATAGATAGTGTTATCTTATACGAATCAGAAAAAGTGTTTTTCTATAAATCGCAAGCTGTTTTTGAAATTGTAAAAAGTATCGGTGGAATTTATTATTGTTTACTAATTTTCAAACTACTTCCAAATGCTATTACCAATTCAGTCTATGACTTTATAGCTAAAAACCGCTTTAGATGGTGGGGCAAAAAAGAAAGTTGTTTAGTTCCATCAAAAGATTTACAATCAAAATTTTTAGGATAAATTGGCTTATATGACAAATGTCATAAAATAAGAAGTTGGCATGAATTACATTTGATTCATCTTAAAAATCTTAATTATGAGAAATTTACCATTGTATTCTTGGGCAAACGGCTCCTTTATTATGATAGTTGTTTTTGGTTTGGTCATACTAGCTTTAGTTGGTGCCGTGCTAATAATGATGAATTCTGGTAAGAAGAAATAAGAAGATAAAAAAAGAGGATATCAAATGATATCCTCTTTTTGTATTAAATTAATTTCTAATTAATTTTCTGTATTTCAATCGTTTTGGAGTTAAATCACCACCTAAACGTTTCTTTTTGTTTTCTTCGTAATCAGAGAAACTTCCTTCAAAGAAATACACTTCAGAATCTCCTTCAAAAGCCAAGATATGAGTACAAATTCTATCCAAGAACCATCTGTCGTGAGAAATTACTACAGCGCAACCTGCAAAATTCTCTAATCCTTCTTCTAAAGCACGCAATGTATTTACATCCAAGTCATTCGTTGGCTCATCCAGTAACAAAACGTTTCCTTCTTCTTTTAAAGTCATGGCTAAGTGCAAACGGTTTCTTTCACCACCAGAAAGCATCGATACTTTTTTGTTTTGATCGCTTCCGCCAAAGTTAAAGCGAGATAAGTACGCTCTTGAATTTACTTGCTTACCTCCCATCATTACTAATTCTTGACCATCAGCAAAGTTTTCCCAAATAGTTTTGTCAGGATTAATATTAGAATGCGACTGATCTACGTAGGCAATTTTTACTGTTTCTCCAATAGAAAATTGACCTCCATCAGGTTGTTCTTCCCCCATAATCATTCGGAAAATAGTCGATTTACCAGCACCATTTGGACCAATAATCCCCACAATTCCAGCTTGTGGAAGTGTAAAGTTCAAATTATCATACAGTAATTTATCCCCAAAAGCTTTCGCAACATTGGTCGCCTCAATAACATTAGTTCCCAAACGAGGACCATTTGGAATATAGATTTCTAGATTTTCATCCAGTTGTTTTTGATCTTCATTCAATAATTTATCGTAGTTCTGCAAACGTGCTTTTTGTTTGGTTTGACGACCTTTGGCCCCTTGTCGAACCCAATCCAACTCACGCTCTAAGGTTTTTCTACGTTTAGATGCCACTTTTTCTTCTAATGCCATACGGTTTGATTTTTGGTCTAACCAAGAAGAATAATTTCCTTTCCACGGAATGCCTTCTCCTCTATCCAATTCCAAAATCCATCCTGCTACATTATCCAAGAAATAACGGTCGTGCGTTACTGCAATTACAGTACCAGCATATTGTGCTAAGTGTTGTTCTAACCAAAGTACACTTTCAGCATCCAAGTGATTCGTTGGCTCATCCAAAAGCAATACATCGGGTTGTTGTAATAACAAACGACATAAAGCCACACGACGACGCTCTCCTCCGGATAAATTCTTAATTGGTGTATCACCTTCTGGAGTACGTAACGCATCCATAGCAATTTCTAATTTAGTATCGATTTCCCATGCTCCTAACGCATCTATTTTGTCTTGTAAAGCCGCTTGACGATCCATCAACTTATCCATTTTATCTTGATCCTCATAATATTCTGGAAGACCAAATAAATCGTTAATTTGATTGTATTCTTCTAAAACTGCCATTGTTTCTGCAACACCTTCTTGAACAATTTCCAAAACTGTTTTTGAATCGTCTAGTTGTGGCTCTTGTTCTAAATAACCAACAGTATAACCTGGAGCAAAAACAACATCACCTTGGTAGTTTTTGTCAACTCCAGCAATAATTTTCAATAGAGACGATTTTCCAGAACCATTCAATCCTAGAATACCAATTTTAGCTCCATAAAAGAAACTTAAATAAATATCTTTTAATACTTGTTTGTTACTGCTTGAATACGTCTTACTCAATTTGGACATTGAGAATATTACTTTCTTATCGTCTGACATTATATAGAATTTAAATTATTATACTCTTCCTTTCAAAGCGCTAAAAACCCAAGCATTGGCAAGAAAACCAACGCCAACAGCAGCGAAACCCCATCCAGCAACATCGTCATATCTAAAAGCCCCTAGGCCTATTAGTAACAATCCCATTACAACCATAATTAAAGTTGCATATCCTAATATTGTATTTTTATTCATTCCCATATATGTTGTATTGTATTTTTGAGGTACAAATATCTAAATTTTAAACTAATTAAAAATCTTAAATAACATTTCTTTCAGCAAATCAGATTGAGATAGATTAGCGCCTACTCCTTTGCTTTTAACATCAACTTCTCGTAACGACGAAATAATCTGACTTACTTTTTTCATTGGATAATTTTTTAATGCCAAATCATAATCCTTTAAAAAGAAAGGATTAATTCCTAAGGCTGCCGATACATTTTTAGGATTTCTATCTTTCATACCGTGGTATTTTAAAATTTTTATAAAAAAACCAAAAACAGTACTTGTAGTGACAACTAAAGGATTTGCCTTTGGATTATTAGAAAAATAGTGTGCAATGTGAAATGCCTTTGCTTGATTGCGTGACCCTAAAGCGTTCAATAACTCAAAATTGTTAAAGTCCTTACTAAAACCAATATTCTCTTCAATATGCTTTGGGTCGATAGTACTTCCTACTGGAAGTATAATCTGTAATTTTTCTAATTCATTATTGATTTTACTCAAATCTGTCCCCAAAAATTCCACCAACATTGCACTAGCTTTTGGTTCAATAGTATATTTTTTACCAGCTAAAACACGCTTTATCCAATCTCCTACTTGATTTTCATATAACTTTTTACTCTCGTAAACAATGCCTTTTTGTGCCAATAACTTGGTTACTTTTTTTCGTTTGTCTAAGGTTTTGTATTTGTAACAAAAGACTAAAACCGTAGATTCCATAGGGTTTTCTAGATAACTTTCAATTTTATCAATGGTGCGAGATAAATCTTGGGCCTCTTTAACAATCACCACTTGGCGTTCTGCCATCATTGGGTAGCGCTTAGCTGTCGAAACAATATCTTCAATTGTAACATCACGACCATAAAAAACTGTTTGATTGAAACCTTTTTCTTCTTCAGTCAGTACATTTTGTTCAATAAAATCAGATAATTTATCTATATAATACGGCTCTTCTCCCATCAAAAAATAGATCGGTTTAATGTTTCCAGCCTTGATATCATTTACAATTTTTACTACGTCGTCCACAAAAAGGTATTTTGGTTTTGCGTTAATTCGGAAATTTGAAATTTAAAATAGTAAATTTGGCAGATGCAACAATTGAATTTTCCATCCTACTCTTTCCGTTTCAAAAATAGCGAAAATAAAGTGGCTATTTTTGATACTATCAGGAAAAAATTTATAATTCTTACTCCTGAAGAATGGGTGCGTCAACACGTAGTTCAATTTTTAATTGCTGAAAAGAACTATCCAAAGTCATTGATTAATGTTGAAAAAGTTTTAAAAGTCAATGGTTTACGAAAAAGATACGATGTAGTAGTATACAATTCAGATGGTTCTATTTTGATCCTAATCGAATGCAAAGCTCCTGAAATAAGTATTTCTCAAAGTACTTTTGATCAAATTGCTCAGTACAATATGACTTTAAAATCCAATTATCTTATGGTCACCAATGGTTTGAATCATTACTTTTGCCAAATGGATTTTGAAAATGAAAAATACCAATTTTTACACGAATTACCTAACTATCAAACCAATACAATCTAGATGAAAATAGCTGTTGTCATACTGAATTGGAATGGGAAACAATTACTGGAACAGTTTTTACCTTCAGTAGTTCAATTTTCTCCAGAAGCGACTGTTTATGTTGCAGACAATGCTTCGACAGATGATTCCGTTTCATTTGTTCAGGCTAATTTTCCAACCGTTTCTGTAGTTGTTAATGCTACTAATACCGGTTATGCTGGTGGTTATAACGAAGCTTTGCAACATATTGAAGCTGATGTTTATGCATTAGTGAATTCGGATATAGAAGTAACCGAAAATTGGTTACAACCTATTATCAAAACATTTCAAAACGAAACTGCGACTGCTATAATTCAACCTAAAATCTTAGATTATAAGAACAAAGACTATTTTGAATATGCTGGTGCAGCAGGAGGTTTTATTGATCAATACGGTTATCCATTTTGTCGTGGGCGTATTTTCGATACTTTGGAAAAAGACAACGGACAATACGATTCCAATCAAGAAATTTTTTGGGCTTCGGGAGCTTGCTTCTTTATTAGAAGTTCCGTTTACAAAGAATTGAATGGATTTGACTCTTCCTTTTTTGCACACCAAGAAGAAATTGATTTATGTTGGCGTGCTATAAATAAAGGATATAGCATTAATTATCTATTTGAGTCAAAAGTATACCATGTTGGAGGTGCTACTTTACAACAAGGCAATCCAAAAAAAACGGAATTGAATTTCAGGAATTCGTTGTTGATGCTAACTAAAAATCTTCCACAAAAAGACTTGTATCGAATACTTTTCATACGAATGGTTTTGGACGGAATTGCAGGTATCAAATTCCTATTAGAAAAACAACCCAAGCATTGTATAGCCATCTTGAAAGCTCATTTTGCTTTTTATAGATTATTTAAAGCTAATTATGAAAAAAGGTATAGTTACCAACAACCGAAATACTATTTCTCAAAAAGTATCGTTTTTAGTTATTACATTGAAAAAAAACTATTTTTTAGCAATTTATTTAGAAAAACTAAAATTTAAAAAACTAAATTTGTATAACATTAATTAAAAATTTCATTTTATGAGAAAAGTTGTATTAGCTGTATCAGTTTTAGCACTATTGAGTTCATGTGTTTCAAAAAAGAAATATGCTGAACTAGAAGCTAAAAACAAAGAAACACAAGATTTATTAAATACTTGTACCGTTAAATTGAATACTTGTTTAGAGGAAAAGGCAGCATTATCTGCAACTACTATTGCTCTAAAAGACCAAAATCAAAATTTAATGGAAACTTCTAAAGAGATGGCTATCTTGTCTACTAAAGGAGCTGAAAATATTGAAAAAGCTTTAGAATCTATCAAAGAAAAAGATTTGAAAATTAGCAGAATGCAAGACGCTTTGACTAGAAAAGACAGTGTTACTTTAGCAGTTGTTACTAGCTTAAAAAGTGCAGTTGGATTATCTGATCCAGATATCGAAATTAATGTAGAAAAAGGTGTGGTTTTCATTTCTATTGCTGATAAATTATTATTTAAAAGCGGAAGCTACGAAGTGTCTGACAAAGCAAAAGGTGTTTTAGCTAAAGTCGCTAAAGTAATAAATGACAAGCCAGATTTCGAATGTATGGTTGAAGGACACACAGATAATGTTCCTTTTACTGGAAGCGGAATTTTATTAGACAACTGGGATTTAAGTGTTAAACGTTCTACATCTATAGTTCGTGTATTAACCAATAGTTTAGGAGTAAAACCTTCACAATTAATTGCTGCTGGTAGAAGTTCTTATGTTCCATTAGTGGACAACACAACCTCAGAAAATAAAGCGCGTAATAGAAGAACACGTATCGTAGTTTTACCTAAAATTGACCAATTCTATGAAATGGTAGAAAAAGAAATGAAGAAACAACAAAAATAATTTTCTTCTCATCTCATAAAAAAAACGTCTTGAATTTCAAGACGTTTTTTTTATTTAAAATTTTAAAATACAAACAGTTAAATATGATTATCTAAAGTATATCTACATCTCCTTTTCCTTCTCTGATAACAATTGGTTCATGCCCTGATAAATCAATTATGGTAGAAGCAGTATTATCTCCATATCCTCCATCAATAACCATATTCACCAAATTTTGCCACTTCTCAAAGATTAATTCTGGATCAGTTGTATACTCAATTACTTCATCTTCATCGTGAATAGAAGTGGATACAATCGGATTTCCTAATTGACGAACGATTTCTAATGCAATAGAATTGTCTGGTACACGAATACCAACAGTCGTTTTCTTTTTAAACTCTTTTGGTAAATTAGTACTTCCAGGTAAAATGAAGGTATAAGGTCCTGGTAACGCTCTTTTTAAGATTTTAAAAGTAGCCGTGTCAATTTGCTTCACATAATCCGACAGATTACTCAAATCATGACAGATAAAGGAGAAATTCGCTTTCTCTAATTTCACGCCTTTAATACGGGCAATGCGTTCCAACGCCTTTGTATTCGTAATATCACAACCCAATCCATAAACCGTGTCGGTTGGATAAATGACCAAACCACCCTCTTTCAAGACTTTTACCACTTTGGCAATAGCCGCTTCACTCGGATTGTCGGGGTATATTTTTATAAATTCAGCCATAGTTTAAATGAGTCTATCCTATTATTTCCAACTTTGCAAAACGCAACAAGAGTTTCTTAATTCCTCCCACTTCAAAACGAATTTCCGCTTTTCTGTCGGCTCCAACACCTTCCATATTGATCACTTCGCCTTTGCCAAAACGCTCGTGCATTACAATATTTCCAACTACTAATTTATTATCGAATAAATTAGCATTGCCAGAATTGGGAGCATTTCCAGTTACTGGTTTCAAACGTCTAATAGGACTGTCTGGTTTAGGTTGATTATCGGTAATGTATTTAGGTGGCGTTCCTGAAACGGGTTTTGCTAGACGCAATTTGGATTTGTCAACATCGCCAAAAATATCACTATCAATCATCGGTTTGTAGCGGTAATTAGATTCGGCAGCTGTTAAATATTCTAAATACTGTCCGTCAATTTCTTCAATAAAACGAGAAGGTTCACTATCCGTTAGTTTTCCCCAACGATAACGTGATTGCGCATAGGTTAAATACGCTTGATGTTCGGCACGAGTTAACGCCACATAGAATAAACGACGTTCTTCTTCCAACTCTGAACGGGTACTCATACTCATCGCGCTTGGAAACAAATCTTCTTCCATTCCTACCACAAAAACGTGTGGAAATTCCAATCCTTTGGCCAAGTGAATCGTCATCAAAGCTACGCGGTCTTCATCGCTGGTGTCTTTATCTAAATCGGTAGCCAAAGCCACATCTTCCATAAATTCGGATAAGGCTCCACGTGCACCATCAATTTCTTTTTGGCCTTCGGTAAAATCCTTGATACCATTGAGTAATTCCTCAATGTTTTGGATTTTAGCCATCCCTTCTGGTGTAGCATCTTTCTTCAATTCTTGTACTAAACCTGTTTTTTTGGCTACATGATCGGTAATGTAAAAAGCATCTTGGTTTTCATTGATAATTTGAAAACTCTTGATCATATTGACAAAATCGGTTAGCTTTTGTTTGGTTCCCGAATTCAGTTTCAAGTCGATTTTGTCAATGTTTTGCATCACTTCAAAAATCGAGCGCTTGTAATGATTGGCTGCAATAGTCAACTTTTCGACAGTGGTATCCCCTATTCCTCTGGCAGGATAATTAATCACACGAATCAAGGCTTCTTCATCCTTTGGATTTATTATCAAACGCAAATAGCACAAAACATCTTTGATTTCTTTTCTTTGATAAAAAGAGAGTCCGCCATAAATTCGATATGGAATATCACGTTTACGCAAGGCATCTTCCATAGCACGCGATTGCGCATTGGTACGATACAAAATAGCAAATTGACCATTTAACATTTGGTTTTGCATCTTTTGTTCAAAAATTGTACTCGCTACAAAACGTCCTTCTTCCGCATCGGTCAAACTGCGGTGTACTTTTATTTTTGGTCCAAAATCATTGGCTGTCCAAACAATCTTATCCAGTTTGGTTTTATTCTTATCAATAATGGTATTCGCCGCTTCCACTATATTACGTGTCGAACGGTAATTTTGTTCCAAACGAAAGGTTCTTACATTATCATAATCCTTTTGGAAATTCAAGATGTTATTAATGTTGGCACCACGGAATGCGTAAATACTTTGCGCATCATCTCCCACCACACAAATGTTTTGGAATTTATCCGATAAGGCGCGAACAATCAAATACTGAGAATGATTCGTATCTTGGTACTCATCCACTAAAATATAGCGAAAACGGTTTTGGTATTTGGCTAATATTTCTGGGAAACGAGTGAGTAACTCATTCGTTTTTAATAATAAATCATCAAAATCCATGGCGCCTGCTTTAAAACAACGCTCCACATAATTTTGGTAAATCTCGCCCAAACGCGGTTTCTTAGACATCGCATCGGCTTCTTGTAATTCGGGATTATTGAAATAGGCCTTTACGGTAATTAAACTATTTTTATAGGTGGAAATTCGGCTCAACACCTGTTTGGGTTTGTAAATATCGCGATCCAATTGCATTTCCTTAATAATCGAAGAAATCAAACGCACTGAGTCTTGTGAATCGTAAATCGTAAAATTAGAGGGGTAACCCAAATGCTCTGCTTCAGACCGCAAAATACGCGCAAACACCGAGTGAAACGTTCCCATCCAAAGATTTTTAGCCTCACTGGCTCCCACAATAGACGCAATACGATTTTTCATTTCGCGCGCAGCTTTGTTGGTAAAGGTCAAAGACAAAATATTAAACGCATCTACGCCTTGACTCATCAAATAGGCAATTCGAATCGTCAACACACGGGTTTTACCAGAACCTGCACCCGCAATGATAATCATTGGACCGTCTTTTTGAAGTACGGGTTCACGTTGCGCTTCGTTTAATTGATCAATATAGTGCTGCATTTGGAAATTAAATTAAGGAAAGCAAAAATAAGGATTTCAAACGAGGTTTTGGATACTAATAAAAGTAAGAACAAATAAATTTATTAACCATTTTGAATGCATTTTAATTACCGCAGATTCACAGATTTTATAGTTTATAGTTTTATAAACTGTGAATTACAATATTAATTTATAAATTTAATGAATAATTAATTTTGATATGAAACAACTATTTCTCACTTTCACACTATTAGTGGTTGCTACTTCTTTTGCACAAAAATTATCAGGCAAAGTTTCCGGACTTATTATTTCAAAACCAGAATATTCTATGAACGACTCCATAATAAGAGTTGTATACAGTAAACCTCGATTTAATTTCACTAAAAAACCAGCTATTTATATTAATGGTGTTTTGGCTAAAGAAATAAATCTTTTGACTATGAACTCAAATGAAATCGAATCAATGAATATAGAAAAAGAAGAAATTGAAATTGATAATGTCAAATACTATGGAAAAGTTTATATTAAAACAAAAGACAACTTTAGTTCCATGCCTCGTCATTTAATTTCTTTAAACAATTTAAAAGAAAAATATATAAATTCTTTAAACGGATCTATTATTTTCCAAATTGACAATGAACGGATAACTGCAGATTACGATCAATATCTAGTTGATGAAAAACATATCCTGAAAATTATTGTGGAGGATTTTGAAAATGAAAAAGAAAAACTAAAGTTACACTTTGTAACATTAGTTACAAAAACAGAAGAAAATGTTAAAAAGGCAAATGAGATACGAATTCGTGGAGGAAAAGATATTGCAATAGATTAGTTTACTTAAAAAACACATCGTATCCAAAACGAATTAATGTACCTACTACAACCACCAAAAAGAAAATCCGAATAAAGTTATTTCCTTTATTAATAGCCATTTTAGCACCCAAAAAACCACCTAAAGCATTGCTAAATGCCATCGGAATAGCAATTGCCCAAATGATTTTTCCTTTGATAAAAAACAAACAAATCGAGCCAAAATTGGTAGCCAAATTGACCATTTTTGCATTCGCGGAAGCATGTAAAAAATCAAATCCCATGATAGCGATAAACGCCACCACCAAAAAACTTCCCGTTCCAGGTCCGATAAAACCATCATACAAACCGATCACGAAACTAATACTGACAGCATTGAATAATTGTCTTTGAGCGGAAATATTCTTTTCAATTTGTTGTCCAAAATTTTTCTTGGCATAAGTGTAAATCACTAAAAAAGAAAGAACCACCAACAAAATAGGTTTCATAAAATCGTTACTCACATAAGTAAGTAAAGTCGAACCTAAAAAAGCCGATGGAAAGGCTAATAACATCATAATAGAAAGTAATTTCCAATTCATATCCACTTTTTTGAGGTATTGGTAGGCTGCGAAAGAAGTACCACTAAAAGCAGGAATTTTCAGACTTCCCACTACTGTAGAAACAGGTAAATTGGGCAGTAATATCAATCCCATTGGAGTTTGAATTAGTCCGCCACCACCTACAACAGCATCAATAAATCCTGCAAAAAAGGCAGCCAAACAGAGTAAAATGATAATGTAATTTTCCATAAAGGTTTCGTTGCAATTGATACGCTATTTAAGATTCTAGAATGACAAACTATTTCGTTACAAACTCAAAATGCGTATTTTTGTGTTTCAAAAATAGAAAAAAACAAATGGAAACAGCCAAAATACTTGAAATCCTTGGATATACATTACCTTCATTAGTAACTGGAGGTGTTGCTTATTTTTTATTTGAAGGTTATTTTAAAGACCAACAAAACACACGTCGTTGGTTATTACAAAAAGAAAACAAAAAAGACCTTTTACCTTTACGTTTACAAGCCTACGAACGTTTGACATTATTAATGGAACGCATTCATCCTGCACAAATACTATTGCGAAATAGCCCTGTAACCAATGACAAAAAAGAATATGAAAATTTTATTATTGACCAAATCCAACAAGAATTTGAACATAATTTAAGCCAACAAATCTATGTGTCTGGCGAATGTTGGTCTATCATTCAAACCGCTAAAAATGCGACTATCCAAATGATTCGCATTGCTGCTCAAAACGAAAAAGTTCAGACCGCTGCTGCTTTGAGAGAATTTGTAGTGAGTAGTTTAGTAGATAAAGTCTCGCCTACTTATGCTGCTTTGGACTTGATTAAGGAAGAAGTGGGACAATTGTGGTAAATTGAAATAATTTTTGTTTAAATTTGATTGGTCATTTTAAAAAGTAACCTAAATTATAAAATTATGAAACTTAAAATTATATTCTTACTTACTTTAATATCGAATGCTATTACAGCACAGGATTCCATTAAAATGACTAATAATTATGGAAGTCAAAACAAAGAAATTCAAGATTTAATTGATTTTGAAAATATTTATATTGAACAATTAAACTTTAGTAGTTTAAAATTAATCGGAAAATCATATAAAATAAACATCGAAGAGTATAAAAATGGGATTTTATTGAGTACTACAAAACTTTTTGATGGTTTTGAAACGGACTACTTCAAAATAACTACAAAGGAAGAAACATTAAAATTTTTCTTTCGACTAAGTGATGGTAAATTGAAAACTTACATTAGAGGAAAAAAATTTGGTAGTAAAAAATCTTATTTTAATTTAATGAGTGATTCAGATCAATATGTACTCAAAGATTTTTTTGGAAATAAAGAAGTAATAAACCTCGATATTAATTCGAAAAACACTTTGTTTGCAATAATAACACCAACAATTCACAGTGATGGTTCAGGGTCATATTGTGAAGTTGTACAATCTGACATTAAACCAGAAAAACTAGGAGAACAATTTAATATTCCACACTACTTTTTGATAACAATTACATTTAAATAAAATTTTAGAATCAAAAATCTCTTAACTATAGTTAATTTCCATCTCTACGGGACCTTTATTCTACCCCATGTTACCGCAAAAATCTCTTCGTGTGAAATTTTAAACATATCATCCCTTCGGGACTTAAGTATTAGTTAACTTCTTTTATTACCAAGATTTAGCTCCTAACGGAGCAGGTTTTGCAAATGATTAAAGAGTAACACCAAATCGCGTAGCGATGCAATATTGGTAATTCAAGATGTCATAATAAGACACTTTGTCCCGTAGGGACAAGATAAAGGTTAATCAAACGCAGTATACATTTCCAACAACTGCGTCACCGTATTCCAATTTCTAATTGTAGCTGTCACATTCAGTTTTTTCTCAATGTATTTTTGATCTAATCTAGTTTTTCCTGCACCAACGGCATATTTAATGTATATTCTATTCCCATCAATATGCGCTTGATCTGGCTTTACCTGACTCATTTTTAAATCGTTAATCGAGTCGCTTCGTAACCCAATCGATACAAAAGCTACATACAATTTTTTGGTATCCAAGTCTTTTTCTTTCAAATAGGGATTATTTGTCATACAAGCTTCTAAATCAGATTTATTAACCACCACCACAGGCACTTCGTGACCAAAGGCTTTGAAAAGTTCTTGTTTGATAAGGAAACCTACTTTGGCAGGATTTTCTTCTTCAGTCGTCACAAACACATTCCCTGATTGAATGTAAGTCGTCACGTTTTGAAAACCACAGTTTTCCAAAGTCGTTTTTAACGCCTCCATTTTAATCATATTGTGTCCGGAAACATTGATTCCGCGTAGTAAAGCGAGATGGGTTGTCATAATAATTTACGATTTACGATATTGGATATACGGTTTACGATTTACGATATACGAAGTAGGATTTATTGAATTAAGACTTTTATCACTACTTTCTTCACTTCGGAAGCTAATTCCGTTTGAACACAAGGTTGGTGCAAATCATCTGGGAAGAAAATAGTAAACATTCCTTTTGAAACAAGCACTAATGAAGTCGTCCCTTCATAAAAAGTATAGTCTTTATCTTCGTTTACCTCCAGAATCTTTTGATTGTTCTTAGTAGTTATTCCCATAAATTCCTCACCACGAATCACATATTGAATGTCAATGTATTTTTTATGACTTTCTAATTTACATTCCGCCAAAGGTTTGGTTTGGTATTCTTGTACCAAAGCAAAAATAGTATCGCCATCGATATCGTGTTTTCCTGAAGGAATAGCATCCAAATCGGTATTGTGTAAAAATTCAAATCCTTTGGCTATACGTTCATTAATAGACTGGTAAAGTTGATAGTTATCTAGAGTATCGAGAATCATTTTGTAGTTTTAATAATTTTCAAATATATCATTTTCAAACGCTACTTTCTATTTTCCTAACAAAAAACTATCTTCGCAGTATGCAGCAAAATCTTCTACAAACTCCTATCGAATACCTTAAAGGCGTTGGTCCCAATCGGGGCGAACTCTTGCGTAAGGAATTGGGGATTTTCAAGTACGGAGATTTGGTGAATTTCTTTCCTAATCGTTACATAGACAGAACGCGTTATTATAAAGTTAACGAGTTGCAAAACACCGTTTCTGAAGTCCAAATCATAGGCAAAATCATCCACATTAAAACCGTAGAATTTGGCAAAAATAAAAAACGTTTGGTCGCTACTTTTGTGGATGATACGGGTCAAATGGAATTGGTTTGGTTCCAAGGTCACAAATGGATTCGAGAAAGTTTGAAGTTGAATGAAGTGATGGTAATTTTTGGAAAATGTACTTCATTTAATGGTACGTTCAATATGGCGCATCCTGAAATAGAATTGCTTAGCGAACACCAAAAAAGCTTACGCTCTGCCATGCAAGCCATTTATCCCTCTACAGAAACCTTGGCGAATCGTGGTGTTTCGAACCGAGTTATTATCAAAATGATGCAACAATTATTTTTGGAAACTCAAAACTTGTTTTCAGAAACCTTACCCGATTATTTGCTAGACGAATTGAAATTGATTTCTAAGAAAGCCGCGCTATTTAATATTCATTTTCCTCAAAGTTCGGAAGCTTTGGCGAAAGCTCAATTCCGATTAAAGTTTGAAGAATTGTTTTTTATTCAGCTACAATTAATCACCAAAAACCTAATTCAGAAGCATAAAATTAAAGGACATCCGTTTACTTCTGTTGGGCAGCATTTCAATGATTTTTACCAAAATCATTTGCCTTTTGAGTTGACCAATGCGCAGAAAAGAGTCATAAAAGAAATCCGCACTGATATGGGAAGTAATGCCCAAATGAATCGGTTGTTGCAGGGCGATGTAGGTTCTGGAAAAACCATTGTCGCGTTTATGAGTATGCTTTTGGCAATTGACAATGGCTTTCAGGCTTGCTTAATGGCGCCCACTGAAATATTAGCCAATCAACATTTTTTAGGCTTATCCGAATTGGCAAAGACCGCCAACATCAATATAAAATTATTAACTGGTTCTACTAAAACTGCTGAACGAAAAATAATTCATGAAGCATTGGAAGACGGCAGTTTACATATCCTAATCGGAACCCATGCTTTATTAGAAGATAAAGTACAGTTTAAGAATCTGGGACTCGCCGTAATTGATGAACAACATCGTTTTGGCGTAGAGCAACGTTCAAAACTATGGAAGAAGGCCTCCCCTGACCCCTCCAAAAGAGGGGAAACCGAACGTATCTTAAAAAAGTATCAAACTGCACGACCTTCAATGTATACTCTTTTAAAAGAGCTTAAAAACGAAAATAAAAAAAAGAGTACACAAGCAGAAAATATTCTTTGGGAATGTCTTAGAGATAAAAATCTTAATTCTAAATTTAGAAGACAACATATTATTGATGTTTTTATAGTTGACTTTATTTGTTTAGAAAAAAATTTAATTATTGAAGTAGATGGTGGTTATCATAATACTGCAGAACAGAGAGAAGCAGATGAATTACGAACCAACATATTAAATGAGATTGGTTTTAAAGTGATTCGTTTTACTAACGAAGAAGTAATTCACAATACTGAAAATGTTTTAAAAAAAATAACCTCTATCTTGGAAAGCCTCCCTTCCGGGGAGGTTGGAGGGGCTATCATCCCACCACATGTTTTAGTGATGACCGCCACTCCCATTCCGCGTACTTTAGCCATGAGTTTGTATGGGGATTTGGATATTTCAGTCATTGATGAATTACCTCCCGGACGAAAACCCATTCAAACGGTACATCGATTTGATAGCAACCGATTGAAAGTTTGGAAGTTTTTGAAAGACGAAATTGCTTTAGGGAGACAAATTTACATTGTCTATCCGTTGATTCAGGAATCAGAAAAAATGGATTTTAAAGACTTGATGGACGGCTACGAAAGTATTTCAAGAGATTTTCCCCTACCGCAGTATTCTATTTCCATTTTACACGGAAAAATGAAACCCGCGGATAAAGAGTCTGAAATGAAACGCTTTGCCGAAGGTAAAACTAATATAATGGTCGCAACGACGGTAATTGAGGTTGGAGTTAATGTTCCCAATGCCAGCGTAATGATTATTGAAAGTGCCGAGCGATTTGGATTGTCCCAATTGCATCAGTTGCGTGGTCGTGTAGGACGTGGCGCCGAACAAAGTTATTGTATTTTAATGACCAGCCATAAGTTAAGTTCTGACAGTAAAACCCGAATGGAAACGATGGTAAGTACTAATGATGGCTTTGAAATTGCTGAAGTTGATTTGAAATTACGGGGTCCAGGTGATTTAATGGGAACGCAACAAAGCGGGGTTTTAAATCTTCAAATTGCCGATATTGTAAAAGATAGGGACATTCTTATGCTAGCTAGAAATTATGCTCTGAAATTACTCCGAGAAGATGCAAGCATGCAAAAACCAGAACATGCTACAATGCGGACTGTCTTCATTGAAATGACAAAAAAGAAAAATATTTGGAATTACATAAGTTAATTGCACTCTTACTTTTCTTATTTTAGATGAGTAATTAGTATACCACTTCTTGACTGACTCATCACCCATTTTAAAATATCTTACCATTTTTATGGAATCAATTTAAACCTTTGTGCTTTTTTAATGTCTATTGAATTGCAATTTAAATGTTAAAACTTTTTAAAAAGAGTTAATAACTAATGGTTATTAAATGTCTCTTATAAAACACAAAGCTATAAATTTGTTAATTGCGTAAAATTGACACAAGATTTAAATATGAAAATAAAAACTCTCGTTTATTCCCTATTAATTATCGGTTTAGTAGGATTGATTGGTTACAGAATTACAAAGAACAGTTCTAATGGCGGTCCAAAAGACAAAGGTAAAGAAGAAAAACCTATAACTGTCAGTGGCTATGTAGTTAACTTGCAAACATTTGACAATAATTTAGCGTTATCAGGATCAATTGAAGCCGATGAACAAGTGGAGATTCGCTCTGAAGTTTCAGGAATTGTAACTGCTATTTATTTTCAAGAAGGAAGTAATGTGAGCAAGGGACAACTACTATTCAAAGTCAATGATATTGAACTTAGAGCGCAATTGGCGCAAGCTAAAACCAAAGAAAGTTTGTCTGCCGAAAACGAAAGAAGAGCTAAATTATTACTCCAAAAAGAAGCTATTAGTCAGGAAGAATATGAAGTGGCTCGTGCCGATTACAAAACTACTCAAGCGCAAAGCCAACTGATTCAAGCCCAAATAGAAAAAACTTCGGTGCGTGCTCCTTTTTCAGGAAAGATTGGATTGCGTTCTATTTCTCCTGGAACCTACGTTACTCCTTCTCTTTTAGTAGCTAAGTTGGTGAATAGTGGTCAATTAAAAATTACTTTTTCTATTCCAGAAAAATATGCTTCTCAAGTTAAAAAGAACGCTACTATATCATTTAAAGTATCTGGATCAGATCAATCGTATTCAGCCAAAGTGTATGCTATTGAGCCAGAAGTCGAAATTGCAACAAGAACCCTTCAAGTTCGCGCATTAGCAAGTAATAAAGATGGTAAATTATTTCCAGGAACTTTTGCAGATGTGGAACTTCCTTTAGACATAATTAAAGACGCCGTAGTTATTCCTACCGAAGCAATTATTCCTGTTCAAAACGGAAAAAAAGTATTTATTGCTAATAAAGGAATGGCAAAAGAAGTACTTGTTGAAACAGCTACGAGAACAGATGCCTCAATACTTATATTATCAGGTTTAAAAGCAGGAGATACTGTATTAACTTCAGGAGTGATGTCATTAAAAGACGAATCTCCTATCGTAGTAAAGATTAAATAAGCATCAGCTAATTTACATTTCTAAAAAAACACAAATGAGTTTATCTACATTAAGCATAAAAAGACCTGTATTTACTATTGTTGTCAACTTAACTATTGTTTTGTTTGGTTTAATTGGATACAGTTTTTTAGGCGTTCGAGAATTCCCGTCCATTGATCCTGCACAAGTTTCTATTCGTACGAATTATACTGGAGCCAACTCTGATATTATCGAGTCACAAATTACAGAACCACTTGAGAAAGCGATTAATTCCATCGATGGTATTCGAAATGTTACTTCGTCCAGTATTCAGGGAAGTAGTAACATTACAGTTGAATTTAACTTAGACAAAGATTTAGAAGAAGCAGCAAATGATGTTCGTGATAAAGTGTCGCAAGCTATTCGAAACTTACCTCAAGATATCGATGCGCCACCTGTTGTATCAAAAGCGGATGCTAATAGTGATGCGATTATTTCGATGACAGTTCAAAGTGATTCACGAAATGCTTTAGAGTTAAGTGATTTTGCAGAAAATGTTATTGGTCAGCGATTAGAAACTATTCCAGGAGTCAGTGGAATTCAAATTTGGGGTCAAAAACGTTATGCTATGCGTTTATGGATAGATCCTGTAAAATTAGCTTCTTATGGTTGTACAGTTTCTGAAGTTAGAAATGCACTTGTAAAACAAAATGTAGAATTACCTTCTGGTAAAATAACGGGATCCAATACCGAATTAATGGTGAGAACCATTGGAAACATTTCAAAAGAAGAAGAATTTAATAATATCATTATTCGTTCCGAAGGAGATAAAATTGTTCGTTTTAGTGATATTGGAAAAGCCGAAATTGGTCCAGAAAATGTGGAAACTAATATGATGCAATCTGGCGTTCCTCTTGTAGGGGTTGCTATTGTGCCAAGACCAGGAGCTAATTATTTAGATATAGCGAAAGCATTTTACAAAGAATTTGAACGCTTTAAAAAAGAACTTCCTAAAGATATTAAGTTAAATATTGTAATTGACAATACCGTTTTTGTAAAACAATCGGTTATTGAAGTGGCAGAAACATTAGGGATTTCAATCTTGTTAGTTGTTTTAATTATCTATTTATTCTTTAGAGACTGGGCCATTGCTTTCCGACCTTTAATTGATATTCCAGTTTCTTTAATAGCTACATTTTTTATTATGTGGTTGTTTGGATTCTCTATAAATGTACTTACATTATTAGCTATTGTTTTAGCAACAGGGCTAGTTGTAGATGACGGAATTGTAGTAACCGAAAATATTTTCAAAAAAGTAGAAGAAGGAATGAGTCCAATCGAGGCAGCTATCAAAGGTTCCAACGAAATCTTTTTTGCTGTTATTTCGATTTCAATCACCTTAGCTGCAGTATTCTTACCAGTAATTTTCTTAGAAGGTTTTGTGGGACGCTTGTTCCGGGAATTTGGAGTCGTTATTGGAGCAGCCGTTTTAGTTTCTGCTTTTGTTTCACTTACGCTAACACCAATGTTGAATGCGTATTTGATGAAAGGTGGAAAGCAAGAAAAGTCGAAATTTTACAATCTGACAGAACCGTATTTTCAAAAATTAAACAGTGGCTATGCTGATTCTTTAGCCCGTTTTATGAAAAAGAAGTGGTTGAGTTTCCCAATTTTAATAGCTTGTTTTGGATTAATTTATCTGTTCTTCAATTTGTTAAAAAAAGAAACCGCACCCTACGATGACCGTAGCGGAATGGTATTGCGTGTAGCCACATCAGAAGGTTCTTCGTATGAATATACCGATCGTTTTATGCAAGAGATTTCAAAATTAGTTGACGATTCTATTCCGGAAAAGAAAGTAGCTTTAGTGATTACTTCACCTGGTTTTAATGCTTCATCTGTAAATAGTGGTTTTGTTAGAATTTCGTTATTACAACCCAACGAAAGAAAAGCGTCTCAAAAAGAAGTAGCTGAAAAACTAACCAAATGGACAAGTGGGTATTCCGAAGCAAAAACATCAGTTATCGAACAACCAACAATTGCAGTTAATAGACGCGGTGGATTACCTATCCAATATATTATTCAAGCTTCTAATTTTGAAAAGTTAAGAGAAAAAATTCCTTTGTTTATGGAAGAAGCAGCTAAGAATGAAACTTTCTCCACTACGGATGTGAATTTAAAATTCAACAAACCTGAAATCAATGTTACCATTGACAGAGAGAAAGCAGAAAGTTTAGGTATTTCAGTACTTGATGTAGCTCAAACATTGCAATTGTCATTAAGTGGACAGCGTTTTGGATACTTCCTACGCAACGGAAAACAGTATCAAGTTATTGGACAATTTGAAAAAAATGACCGTTCTAAGCCATTGGATCTGACCTCAATGTTTGTTAAAAATAACAAAGGGGAATTAATTCAGATGGATAACGTCATTACCATTGAAGAGCAAAGTAATCCAACGCAATTGTATCATAATAATAGATTTATGTCTGCTACAGTTTCAGCTGGTTTAGCGCCAGGAAAAAGTATTGGAGATGGGATTGAAGCTATGAACGAAATTAAAGACAAAGTATTAGACGATTCCTTTACTACTGATTTAGGAGGAGAATCAAGAGATTTTGTTGAGAGTAGTTCCAATACTAGTTTCGCTTTTGGGTTGGCTTTATTATTAATATTCTTAATCTTAGCTGCTCAATTTGAAAGTTTTATAGATCCAATAATTATTATTTTAACTGTTCCAATGGCAGTGGCAGGAGCTTTATTTTCATTATGGTTGTTCAACCAAAGTTGGAATATATTCAGCCAGATTGGAACCGTAATGTTAATCGGTTTGGTTACTAAAAACGGAATCTTGATTGTGGAATTTGCCAATCAACTACGCGAACAAGGAAAACCAAAATTAGAAGCTATTTTAGAAGCCTCAGAAGCCCGACTTCGACCAATATTAATGACTAGTTTAGCCATTGCTTTGGGCGCTTTGCCAATTGCACTATCACTTGGAGCAGCTTCTACTAGCAGAATTGGTATGGGAGTGGTTATTGTAGGAGGAACTGTTTTCTCCCTTGTACTAACATTATTCGTTATACCAGCTTTATATATGATGTGGTCTAAAACCAGAAAACATTATCCTGAATTTGATCATATTGCTGAATACGAACAAGAAATTAAATAAAATGAAAAATTGTCACCGAATCAAAATATTCTATTTAATAGTATTTTCTGTTTTTTCGAGTTCTTATTCGCAAGAAGTTTTAACTATTGAAAATGCTATTAAAATTGCGTTAGAGAACAACTTTGAAATAAAAATTGCCTCTAACAATTATAACATTGCAAAAACTAATTCTACTATTGGAAATGCAGGAATGCTTCCTACATTGACAGCCTCCGTAGCTGCAAACAATAGAGTTCAAAACAGTACATTAACGCTACAAAATGGTGTTGTCAATGCATTAGATAACGCATTGAATAATAGTTTAAATTATGGTGTAAGTTTAGATTGGACTATTTTTAATGGATTTAAAATGTTTACTCGATTAGAACAGTTAAAAGAACTTGAAAAACTAGGATCTACTCAACTTCAACAAACAATTATATCAAAGTTAAGCGAGGTATCATCTACTTATTTTAATTTGGTTCAACAGCAACAACAATTAAAAGCGTTGGACTCTACTTTAGTAATTTCTAATCAAAGATTGGCTTTAGCTCAAAATCGGTTTGCAATTGGTAAAGCTTCTAAATTAGAAGTTCTCAACGCTCAAGTAGATTTAAATACAGATAATGTTGTCTTATTAAAGCAGCAAGAAGTATTTCAAAACACTAAAACTTTATTAAATAAGATTTTAGCAAGAGATCTACAAACCCAATTCAATGTAATCGAAAAAATTAAAGTTGATGAAAATCTAAAACTTACCGAATTGTCTGATTTAGTTGAAAAACAGAACCCACAATTAGTAAGTTTATTATTGTCAAAGAATGTTGCCGAATTACAACTTAAACAAATTAAAGGCGATCGTTATCCAGTTATCACATTAAGTTCAGGCTATGTATTTAGTGAAACACAAGCAAGTCTTGGTTTTGCTGCAGCAACATCGGCAAGAGGTTTTAATTATGGATTTAACGCTGCTCTCAATTTGTTTAATGGTTGGAATCAAAATAGAAATGAAAAGATTGCTAAGATAATGTTAGACAATTCTAAACTTACATTAAATTCACAAAGGTTAGAGTTGCAAGCTCAGCTAAACGCAGCTTATCAAACCTACTTAACCAACAATCAATTAGTTGTAATTGAAAATAAAAATGAAATATACGCTAAACAAAATTTAGATATTACATTAGATAAATTCAAGATTGGAACAATTACAACTTTAGAGTTCAGAACTGCACAATTGAATTATGTGAATGCTAAAGTGAGAAATAGTAATGCACAATTTCAAGCTAAATTATCAGAGATAGTACTAAAAGAATTAGCAGGTATAATTAACTTAGACTAATCTATTTTCATGACTTCATACAACCCAAAAGATTGGTTTAGCTTTATTTTTCATTTTAGCAAAGCAGACACTTTCAGGAAATTAATTCCAATTATGATTATTATTGGAATTTATTCAGGAATTATCGCTTATCTTGAAATTGAATATTGGCACTTACCTGATGATAGTCATGTGAAGAATATTTCTATGATGCATGGAATGTTGGGTTTTGTTATTTCATTATTGTTAGCTTACAGAACCAATACTGCTTACGATCGTTGGTGGGAAGGAAGGAAATTATGGGGAGGATTAGTGAACAGTTCCCGTAATTTAGCAATAAAACTTAACGCTATGTTAGTGGATGACAATGATCGTGAATTTTTTAAAAAAATGATTCCGCATTATGCTACTATTCTAAGAAAACATTTAAATGATAGCGATACAGGGAAACAATTATTTGATGATGTCGATTTAGAAATTGACCACCACAAACACCGTCCCAATCAAGTAGCCAATAAATTATTCGTGAAAGTAAATAGTTTGTATCTTTCTGAGAAAATAACGGGAGACCAACTAATTATAATTAATAGCGAATTACAATCGTTTACCGACATATGTGGTGCTTGCGAACGAATAAAAAATACGCCTATACCCTATTCATATAGTGCTTTCATAAAGAAGTTTATCTTTATTTATGTTTTAACATTGCCTTTTGGTTATGTATTTAGTTTAGGATATTTTGTAATTCCAGTAGTAGTTTTTATTTTCTATGTATTGGCAAGTTTAGAATTAATTGCAGAAGAAATCGAAGATCCTTTTGGTCAAGATGCTAATGATTTACCCACTAAAAAAATCGCCGAAAATATCAAGAAACATATTGAAGAAATATTATAAACTCAATTTTTAGTCTATGAAAACATTTGCTACATTTTTTTTAGTTGTACTTCTTTCGTTTTTTGTTTCTTGTCAAAAAATTGTCTCAGAAAATTCGTCTGTATATTTTGAAAAGTCAAACGATAGTATTCAAAATGGTGGTGTAAAAGTAATTCCAATCACTACTTCAAAAGGAACATTTAATGTTTGGACAAAACGTATTGGTAACAATCCGAAAATTAAATTATTGCTTCTTAATGGTGGACCTGGAGCTACACACGAATATTTTGAGTGTTTTGAAAATTTTCTGCCTGCTGAAGGAATTGAAATAATTTATTATGATCAATTGGGTTGCGGTAACTCAGATAATCCAAATGACGCTGCGCTTTGGGATTTGGG
Organism: Flavobacterium ammonificans; assembly: GCF_020886115.1. Taxonomy (NCBI): domain Bacteria; kingdom Pseudomonadati; phylum Bacteroidota; class Flavobacteriia; order Flavobacteriales; family Flavobacteriaceae; genus Flavobacterium; species Flavobacterium ammonificans. The sequence continues at coordinate 1,884,394 of NZ_AP025185.1, read as the reverse complement.
ACGTTACGTCGAAGAAGTAGAACAAGTTAGAAAAGCGTTGCATTTAGACGAATCAAATTTTTATGTATTAGGACATTCTTGGGGTGGAATTTTAGCAATGGAATATACGTTGAAGTACCAACACAATATGAAAGGTCTGATTATTTCCAATATGATGTCGAGTTGTCCTGAATATGGTAGATATGCTGACGAAGTATTAGCCAAACAAATGGATCCAAAAGTGCTAGCAGAAATTAATAAAATTGAAGCTGCGAAAGATTTTGCCAACCCACGCTATATGGAATTATTAATTCCTAATTTCTATGAAAAACACATTCTTCGTTTTCCTTCAAAAGATTGGCCAGAACCGGTAAATCGTTCTTTTGCTAAAATGAATCAATCGTTATATGTGACTATGCAAGGGCCAAGTGAATTTGGTATTTCTGGAAAATTAGAAAAATGGGATAGAAAATCCGATTTGAAAAAAATTACCATTCCTACCTTAGTTATTGGAGCAAAATACGACACAATGGATCCAAATCACATGTCAGCAATGTCAAAATTAGTTCAAAACGGAACCTATTTATTTTGTTCAAAAGGAAGTCATATGGCGTTTTACGATGATCAAAAAACCTATTTTAAAGGTTTGATTGCCTTTTTAAATAAAAGTAACTAAGACACTTTTTTGTTATATTAACTACTGAAAAATCATAAAATTGTTTCTTACTCCAACAAGCAATCCTTATATTTGCGTTCTTGTAAATAATTCAAAATGAAAATATCATACAACTGGTTAAAACAGTTCATTAAAATAGATTGGCAATCCGAAGAAACGGCTGCATTACTTACCGATTTAGGCTTGGAGGTAGAAATGGTAGAAAAGTACCAATCTGTTAAAGGAGGTCTAGAAGGAATAGTAGTTGGACATGTTCTAACTTGTATTCCTCATCCTGATGCTGATAGACTAAAAATAACTACCGTAGATTTAGGAGATGGAGCTCCTGTTCAAATTGTATGTGGAGCATCTAATGTTGCTGCTGGACAAAAAGTACCGGTTGCCACTATTGGTACAATTTTATACGATAAAGAAGGCGAATCATTTACAATTAAGAAAGGTAAAATTCGTGGACAAGAAAGTCACGGAATGATTTGTGCTGAAGACGAAATTGGTCTTGGCAACAGTCATGACGGAATTATGGTTTTAGACGAATCCTTACAACCAGGAACGCCTGCAGCCACAGTTTTTAAAATTGAAAATGACCAAGTCTTCGAAATTGGATTAACCCCCAATCGTGCCGATGCAATGAGTCATTTAGGTACCGCTCGTGATCTACGTGCTGGAATGTTACAAAGTGGCGTTAATGTTGAGTTAATTACACCATCGGTTACCAATTTCAGAGTTGATAAACGTACCTTAAAAATTGATATTGACGTTAAAGAAAATAAATTAGTTCCGAGATATTGTGGTTTGACTATTTCAGGAATTACTGTAAAACCATCTCCTACTTGGTTACAAAATCGTTTAAAAGCAATTGGATTAAATCCGAAAAACAATATAGTAGACGTTACTAATTATGTTTTACATGAATTAGGACAACCTCTTCATGCCTTTGATGCAGATAAAATAAATGGCAAAATAATAGTAAAGACATTAGCTTCTGGAACAAAATTTACTACTCTTGACGATGTAGAAAGAAGTTTGCACGAAGAAGATATCATGATTTGTGACGAAAATGGTCCGTTATGTATTGCTGGTGTTTTTGGAGGAAAAGAATCGGGTGTGTCAGAAAGCACAACGTCTATTTTCTTAGAAAGTGCCTACTTTAATCCTGTAAGCGTTCGAAAAACCGCTAAAAGACATCAATTGAATACTGATGCTTCTTTCCGTTTTGAAAGAGGAATTGATCCCGCAATTACAGATTATGCATTGAAACGTGCTGCCTTATTAATTCAAGAAGTAGCAGGTGGAGAAATAACCTCCGACTTGATTGATGTTTATCCAAAAAAGATTGAAGATTTTAGTGTTTTTCTAAATTTTAATAAAGTAGCTAAAATTATAGGTCAAGAAATTCCTAAAGATATAATTAAAAAAATCTTAGTTTCTTTAGACATTAAAATAAACAGCGTTACTGATTCAGGTTTAGGACTAACTATTCCTGCTTACAGAGTTGACGTTCAAAGAGAAATTGATGTAGTTGAGGAAATACTTAGAGTTTACGGGTATAATAACATCCAATTTTCTAATAAAGTAAATGCTACAGTATCAAATTCTCCAAGAACAGAAGACTATAAAATACAAAATGTGGTAGCAACACAATTGAATTCGCAAGGATTTCATGAAATGATGGCCAACTCATTAACTACCGCCAATTATGTTCAACTTTCAGAAATGTTACAAGAGGAACATAATGTAACCATGTTAAATCCGCTAAGTAGTGATTTAGCAACTATGCGTCAGTCCTTATTGTTTTCTGGATTAGAAGCTATTTCATACAATATCAATAGAAAAAATACCGATTTAAAATTATTTGAATTCGGAAAAACCTACCACAACTACCCTTCTGGTTATGAAGAGATAAAGCATTTAACTCTTTTCCTTACGGGAAATAGAAATCAAGAATCATGGACTACTAGTCAAAGACCAACAGATTTCTTCTTATTCAAAGGTTATGTCAATGCTGTTTTAGAACGATTAGGCATTCAGAAAACACAAATTCAACCCTTAACTTCTGATATTTTTTCAGAAGGAATTGCTCTAAGTATAGGAAGAGATGCAGTCGTTGAAATTGGTGTTGTGAAGAAATCAATTCTAAAATCGTTTGGTATCAAACAGGAGGTTTTTTATGCCGATTTTAACTGGGCTACTATTTTAAAATTAATTTCGAATAAGATTAAATTTTCTGAAATTCCAAAGTATCCTGAAGTTAGAAGAGATTTAGCATTGCTAATTGACAATGGGGTAACTTATGAAAGTATTTATAAGATTGCCAAACAAACAGAAAAAGAGGTATTAAAAAATATTGATTTATTTGATGTGTACCAAGGTGATAATTTGTCAGAAGGGAAAAAGTCGTACGCTTTAAGTTTTATTCTTCAGGACAACTCTAAAACTTTGACTGATGAACAGATTGATAAAATCATGAACAAATTACAGAAGAATTTTGAAACTGAACTTGGTGCAGTTTTGAGATAAACTTTAATCGAATAGATTCTAAAAACCCTACATCTTTAAATGATGTAGGGTTTTTTATTTGTAGACTTTTAAATTTAATGTTGCCAACAAAAAAAGCCTCACATTACTGTGAGGCTTTACTTTATAAAAACGTAAGAATTATTTTTTCTCTGTTTTTTCCATTTTAGCTTTTAAAGCAGCTAATACATCATTGTTATCTCCTAAAGTTGCAGCAGGTGCATTGTTAGTTGATGCAGATGAAGTATTTTCAGAAACTGTTCTCACATTTTTTTCTTCTTCTTCACGGAAGATAGCAGTATGAGAAGCAACTACTCTTTTGAATTCTTTATTGAACTCAATTACTTTGAAATCAGCAGTTTCTCCTTTTTTCAATTTCTTACCGTCTTCTTTTTCTAAGTGACGAGTAGGAATGAAAGCAACGATATCATCACCAAATTCTACAGTAGCTCCTTTGTCAACGATTTCAGCAATCGCTCCATTGTGGATAGTTCCAACAGCGAATGAATCTTCGTATTGATCCCAAGGATTAGCAGTAGTTTGTTTGTGACCTAAAGATAATTTACGTCCGTCAACATCTAATTCTAATACTACTACGTCTAATTTTTCACCAACATTTACAAATTCAGATGGATGTTTGATTTTCTTAGTCCAAGAAAGATCAGAGATGTAAATTAATCCGTCGATTCCTTCTTCTAATTCTACGAAAATACCAAAATTTGTAAAGTTTCTAACTGTACCAGAATGTTTAGAACCTACTGGGTATTTAGAAGTAATGTCAGTCCATGGATCTTGTGTCAATTGTTTGATACCTAAAGACATCTTACGATCGTCTCTATCTAAAGTTAAGATAACTCCTTCTACGATATCACCCACTTTTACGAAATCTTGAGCAGAACGTAAGTGAGTTGACCAAGACATTTCAGAAACGTGGATTAAACCTTCAACACCTTCAGCAACTTCGATAAATGCACCGTAATCAGCGATTACAACTACTTTACCTTTTACTTTATCTCCAACAGCTAAGTTAGCATCTAAAGCATCCCATGGGTGAGCGTTTAATTGTTTCAATCCTAATTGAATTCTTGTTTTCTCATCATCGAAATCAAGGATTACAACATTTAATTTTTGATCTAATTCAAGCACTTCACTTGGGTGATTGATTCTTGACCAAGAAAGGTCAGTAATGTGGATTAATCCATCAACACCACCTAAGTCAATAAACACACCATAAGAAGTAATGTTTTTAACAACACCTTCTAATACTTGTCCTTTTTGTAATTGACCAATGATTTCTTTTTTCTGAACCTCAATATCCGCTTCGATAAGCGCTTTGTGAGATACAACAACATTTTTGAATTCGTGGTTAATTTTAACTACTTTAAATTCCATGTTTTTGTTAACGTAAACATCATAATCACGGATTGGTTTCACATCAATTTGTGAACCTGGTAAGAAAGCTTCGATTCCGAAAACGTCAACGATCATACCACCTTTAGTTCTACATTTAACAAAACCAGTAACGATTTCACCAGTTTCGTTTGCAGAAATAACTCTGTCCCAAGATTTGATAGTACGTGCTTTTCTATGTGATAATACTAATTGACCTGTTTTATCCTCACGGATGTCAATTAATACTTCTACTTTGTCACCTACTTTTAAGTTTGGATTGTAACGGAATTCGTTTAAAGAAATAACACCTTCCGATTTTGCATTGATATCAACGATAACGTCTCTATCTGTAATTCTAACAACTACACCTTCTACTACTTCTTCTTGATCTGTAGCGATGAAAGTTTTTGAAACTAGTGCTTCGAATTCTTGTAAGTTTTTCTCATCTACTGCATCAATTCCTTCTTGGAAGTTATGCCAGTTAAAATTTGCTAAAAACTCTTCTTGTGATTTTAATTGTTCAGACATGCTGATTAAAAATTTGTATTCTGTATTTTCTCGGATTTCTGAAAGCGAAAGAAAACAACAGAAGTTGTTTGTATAATTAATTGATACCTAGAGGAAATCCTTATTCACCTAAAGGTGGGCAAAGGTAATACAACTTTATACAATTATCAAATTTATTTTAATAGAAAACAAATCATTAATTCACTGACAATCAGAACAAATAGCATTTAACTAATAATTGTATCAAAACCATCTTACTAATTTGGTAAATAAGCATAAAAAAAACAAGAATAAATCTTGGTTTATATACTATCTAGAAACTTAACGTTTAATGTTCTACTTGTTCTAGTTCAGCTGGATTGTGTTTGTGTTTAAAGAAAATAGCAAATGTTAAACCAATAATTAAAGAATAAATAGAAAAAGCAATCCAGATGTTATGCCAATCTTTAATTCCGTTTTGAGTATAATAATTGTCAATCACTAAACCACTTACATAACTTCCTAAAAAAGCACCTACACCATTGGTCATCATCATAAATAAGCCTTGTGCAGAAGATCGAATTGAAGAATCAGTTGTAGTTTCTACAAATAATGAACCTGAAATATTGAAAAAATCAAATGCCATTCCGTATACTATACAAGATACAATGATCATCCAAAGTCCTTCAGCCGGATCTCCGTATGCAAACAACCCAAACCGCAAAACCCAAGCAATCATTGAAAACAACATAACTTGTTTAATTCCAAATCGTTTTAAGAAAAATGGAATTGCCAAAATAAACACCGTTTCAGAAATTTGAGAAATTGACATGATAATGGTTGAAGAACTAACTACAATTGAATCTTTGTATTCTGGAAAGTTTTTAAAATCATTGAGATAAGCATCACCATACATATTAGTTAATTGCAAAGCAGCACCTAAAAACATAGAAAACAATAAGAATAAAGCCATTTTTGAATTAGAAAATAATTTAAATGCATTTAATCCTAATTGCTCTGTAAAAGAAGCGTCTTTTGAAATCAATCGTTGTGGTGGACATTGGGGCAAAGTGAATGAATAAATCCCTAATACAATTGCGAAAAATGCAGCAAAATAAAATTGATTTGCCGTAACCGGACTGTCTAATAAACTAGCGATTCCATTACCGACACTCAATCCAAAATCATGAATGAAACTTGGTGGATTTGGCGAACTAAAAATATTGGTTAACCACATCGCAGCAATAAAACCAATAGTTCCCCAAACACGAATAGGTGGAAAAACTTTTACCACGTCATATTTATTATTTTTAAGTATGGTATATGCTATTGAATTAGACAACGAAATCGTCGGCATGTAACAAATCATAGCTCCGAAAATCACATAATATAATACATTGGGATCATCTACTTTTGGCACATAAATCAATATAATTCCATACAAAATATGAAGAATCCCATATAATTTTTCGGCATTCAACCATTTGTCAGCAATAATTCCGGTTATGGCAGGCATAAATAAAGAAGAAAGCCCTAGAGTAGAAAAAATAGCTCCAAACTCAGCACCTGTCCAACCTTTAGCATTAAAACAATAGGTTCCAATTGTGATCAACCAAGCTCCCCAAACAAAGAACTGTAAAAAGCTCATGACCGTCAATCTAAATTTTATACTCATAATTGATTTATGTTTTTGTGGTAAATAGTTTGTAAATCTAATATTAAAAAAGAAATACGCAAAAAATTAATCTTCTTTAATTATGTTGTTTACTAAATCCAAAACAGCTTGAAACTGTTCTTCTCTATTTAAATACGAATTATCGATTTCTACAGCATCTGAAGCCATTACTAATGGAGAATCCTCGCGATGTGTGTCAATATAGTCGCGTTCTTCGACGTTTTTTAATACTTCTTCGTAAGTCACTACATCACCTTTTTGCAGTAATTCATCATAGCGACGTTGTGCACGGGTACTGGCACTTGCAGTCATAAATACTTTTAATTCAGCATCTGGAAATACAACCGTACCAATATCTCGACCATCCATAACAATCGCTTTGTTTTTTCCCATTTCTTGCTGCTGTTCCACTAATTTAGCGCGAACCTCAGATACTTCGGCCACTTTACTTACAAAACCAGAAACTTCAATTGTACGGATAGCTTTTTCTACATTGTCTCCATTCAAGTACATTTCTGCAAAACCTAAATCCGTATTAAATTTAAATTCTAAAATTATGTCTTTTAATTGATTAACTAACTCCACCTTATTAAAAGAATCAGATGAAATTAAATTATTTTGCATAGCAAAAAATGCTACGGCTCGGTACATTGCTCCTGTATCTACATAGATATAACCTAAGTGCTTTGCCAGTTGCTTTGCCAAAGTACTTTTTCCAGTAGATGAAAATCCGTCAATCGCTATTGTTATTTTTTTAGTCAAAATGGTAAATTTATGTTGCTATTAAAATCTTGCGTTGCGAAGATAAAATTATAAATACAATAAATGAAAAATTCCAAACTCCAAAACTGAAAAATAATCAGTTTGAAATTTGGAATTGTTTATTTTGAAAAGAATAGTTTTAATCTAATTTTTTAGCGTTTTTAACTTTCTGATCGGTTATTGCTATTTGCAATACTTCGCTCATCTCCTTCACATAATGAAAAGTAAGACCATCCAGATATTCCGGTTTGATTTCGTCTATATCCCTTTTGTTTTCGTGACACAAAATAATTTCCTTAATATTCGCTCTTTTTGCAGCTAATATTTTCTCTTTTATTCCGCCCACAGGCAATACCTTTCCTCTTAATGTTATTTCTCCTGTCATAGCTAAATTTTTCTTAACCCTTTTTTGAGAAAATAAGGAAACTAAAGAAGTTAACATTGCAATTCCGGCACTTGGCCCGTCTTTTGGGGTAGCTCCTTCTGGAACGTGCAAATGAATATTGAATTTATTTAGAATATCCGAATTAAGTCCTAAGGCTTGCGCATTGGCTTTAATAAATTCCAAAGCAATTGTAGCTGATTCCTTCATTACTGTACCTAAATTTCCAGTAATAGTCATGGTTCCTTTTCCTGGAGAAAGTAAGGATTCGATAAATAAAATATCGCCACCAACACTTGTCCAAGCTAATCCTGTAACCACTCCTGCTACATCATTACTTTCGTATTTGTCTCTTTCCAATCTTGGAACTCCTAATACTTTTAAAATGTCTTCATCAGTTACTTTTTTATTGTACTCCTCCTCCATTGCAACAGATTTTGCTGCATTTCGGATCACTTGTGCTAATTTATTTTCTAAACCACGAACACCAGACTCACGCGTATAACCCTCTACAATTTTTTCTAATTGTTTTTTTCCAATTGTCAACTCTTTCGAAGTCAGTCCGTGTTCTCTCAATTGTCTTGGAAACAAATGCTGACGAGCAATTTCTACTTTCTCTTCAATAGTGTATCCCGACATTTTAATCACTTCCATTCTGTCTCGTAAAGCAGGTTGAATGGTAGCCATATTATTAGAAGTAGCTATAAACATTACTTTAGATAAATCGTATCCCATTTCAAGGAAATTATCGTAAAATGAATTGTTTTGCTCAGGATCCAAAACTTCTAACAAGGCAGAAGAAGGATCTCCACTATGGCTATTGGAAAGCTTATCTATTTCGTCCAAAACAAAAACTGGATTAGAGGTTCCCGCTTTTTTCAAACTTTGAATAATTCGACCAGGCAAAGCCCCAATGTATGTTTTTCTATGCCCTCTAATTTCAGCCTCATCACGCAATCCGCCTAAAGAAATTCGAACATATTTTCTACCCAACGCCTCAGCAATAGAACGTCCAATGGAAGTTTTACCTACACCTGGAGGTCCTGTTAAACATATAATGGGAGACTTCATATCATTTCGCAATTTCAACACTGCCAAATGTTCAATCATTCTTTTCTTTACTTCTTCTAGACCAAAGTGATCGCGATCCAGAATTTTTTGCGCGCGTTTTAAATCGAAATTATCTTCGGAAAACTCATTCCAAGGCAAATCCAAAAACAAATCCAAATAGTTTCTTTGGATACTAAAGTCAGGCGCTTGCGGATTCATTCTACGCAATTTTGACAATTCTTTTTCAAAGTGCTTTTGCGTTGTTTCGTCCCATTTTTTAGTTTTTGCGCGCTGACTCATTTCGTCAAACTCCTCTTCATGCGAAACACCACCCAATTCTTCTTGAATGGTTTTCATTTGTTGGTGAAGAAAATATTCACGTTGTTGTTGGTCTAAATCAAAACGCACTTTAGACTGAATGTCATTTTTCAATTCCAATTTTTGCAACTCTACGTTCATAAAACGTAAAGTTTCTAAAGCACGGTCTTTAAGATCATTGATTTTTAATAAATCTTGTTTCTCTTTTACCGAAAGGTTCATATTGGATGAAACAAAATTGACCAAAAACGATTTGCTTTCAATATTCTTAATAGCAAAAGTCGCTTCGCTAGGTAAATTAGGGCTTTCTTGTATAATCTTAACTGCTAATTCTTTTAGTGAATCAATAATCGCATTGAATTCGGTATCGTTCTTTTTAGGACGTTTTTCAGGAACTTCTTTTACTTTAGCAGTAATATAGGGTTCTTCCGAAACTACTTCTGCAATTTCGAAACGCTTTTTTCCTTGGAGTATAATAGTAATGTTGCCATCAGGCATTTTTAGCACTCTAAGAATTCGAGCTACAGTTCCTACAGTGTGAATATCATCTTTGGTTGGATCTTCGTCTTCTTCATTTTTCTGTGCAACAACACCAATATTCTTCCCAGACGCATTGGCATCATTGATTAATTTAATAGACTTGTCACGTCCGGCAGTAATTGGAATAACAACGCCTGGAAACAAGACCATATTTCGCAAAGGCAAAATTGGCAGTGAATCAGGCAAGAGTTCGTTGTTCATTTCCTCTTCATCTTCTGGCGTCAATAATGGAATTAATTCTGCCTCCGAATCAAATTCTTGAAGTGACAGATTGTCAATGGTAAGTATTTTATGATTTGACATAAAGTATAATAAGTCGTTTTGTCATTAATTTTTCGAAATTCAATAGATAAAAACTACGAGACGTAGCTTTTTCATAACCGAGGATAAGTAGGTCAATCTTTGTGCCAAAAAGTACAATTGATTATTTAGTTGATAAAGCAGCTGTTTTTGGAACACGCTTTAATAATAGCAAACCAATTACAAAGAAGATACCTAAAAAAACAATAGCAAATCTCGGACTTCCAGTAATTTGGTCTATAATTCCATAAACACACATTCCAATAACAATTCCAATTTTCTCAGCTACATCGTAAAAACTAAAAAAGGAAGCTGTATCCTCAGTTTCAGGTAATAATTTAGAATACGTAGATCGAGACAAAGCTTGAATTCCTCCCATCACTAAACCTACTAAAGAAGCCATTACATAAAAATGAATTGGTAAATAAATAAAATAAGCCAAAACACAAAGAACAATCCAAAACCCATTAATAGCAATCAAAGTAGGGATATTACCGTACTTTTTTGAAGCTTTAGAAGTAAATGTTGCTCCGACAATAGCAACCAATTGTATCAAAAGAATACAAATAATTAATCCTGTAGTACTTTCACTTTGTGATGCCCATTGAATTTCTTGCGCACCAAAATAAGTAGCAATCAACATTACCGTTTGTACTGCCATACTATACACAAAAAAACTGCCAAGATATTTCTTTAATGGGGAATTGTCTGCCAATAATAACCAAACTTTTTTCAGTTCTTTGAACCCATTAAAGATGATATGTTTCTTTATACTACTGGCTACAATCTTATTCCCTTTTGGTAAATAATAATAGGTATATTGACTAAACAAAATCCACCATACGCCAACCATAACAAAAGAATATCGCATCGCTTTCATAGCGGCTTCTCCCTTAGTTCCTGTTATCCCAAATGCATCTGGCATCATAATCATTCCTAAATTAACGATTAACAAAATTACGCTGCCAACATAGCCATATGAAAAACCTTTAGCACTGATTGCATCTTGTTGATTCGCATAGGCAATGTCTGGAAGATACGAATTATAAAAAACCCAACTTCCCCAAAAGCCTACCAATCCTAAAAAGTAAAATACTAAACTGATATAAATACTTTCAAGGCTAAACCAATACAAACCAATACATGATAAAGCACCTAAGTAGCAGAAAAACTTCATAAATGATTTTTTGTTTCCTACATAATCTGAAATACCTGAAAGCAAAGGGGAAACAAAGGCAACCACCAAAAAAGCAAAAGCAGTTACAAAACTTATTAAGGCCGAATTCTTAAGAGAATACCCAAACATCATAATATAATGACTGCGATCTGTAAAAAGTGCTTCGAAAAATATTGGAAATACCGCTGAAGAAATCACAAGAGAGTACACCGAATTCGCCCAATCGTAAAAAGCCCAAGCATTCAATAATTTAGTATCTCCTTTTTGTAAATTTGGCATAATCAGTTTAGTTTAAGTGGCTAATTTATTTATTTTTTTGTCACTAAATAGAAAACTATTCTATTTCACCTCATTTTATCAAAAAAGGCTATTCATAAAAATAGCCTTAGATACATAAAGTGCATCTGGAATTTAATTTGAAATAATGCCAACTTTCAACGCTATTGCTTTAGCTTCTGGGATTAATACTTTTAAATTGGCAATTCGAGTTGCATCAGAGGGATGCGTACTCATAAATTCGGGCTGTGATTTTCCGGAAGATTTTGCAGCCATTCTCCCCCAAAACAAAACTGATTCTTCTACATCATATCCTGCAATTGCCATAAGAGCTAAACCAATTTTATCTGCTTCACTCTCGTGACTTCTGCTAAAAGGCAGCATTCCTCCTACTTGAGAACCTATTCCGTAATACTCTAACCATTGATTTTGTTTGGCTTTACCTTGTTTCGCTGTTGCCAAAGTAACTCCAACTGCTCCGAGTTGTTGTAATTTAGCAGCACTCATTCGCTGTGCACCATGATTGGCTAACGCATGAGATACTTCATGCCCCATAACTGTAGCTAAACCAGCTTCATTTAATGTTACTGGCAAAATCCCCGAATAGACAACAATCTTTCCGCCAGGCATACACCAAGCATTTACTTGTTCATTTTCGACTAGTTTATATTCCCATGCATAGTCCTTTAAGTATTGGTTTTGCCCTAAATAATTCAAATACTTCTCAGCAGCCAACTTAATTTTAACACCCACATTTTCTACTAATTTAGCTTCAGTAGTACCATTTACTACTTTATTTTCCTTTAAGAATGTTCCATATTGTTGGAAAGAAGAAGGAAATAGTTCAGAATTAGAAACAAAATTCAAGGTAGATTTTCCTGTTAACGGATTCGTTTTACAAGAAACTAAAACTAGGATTACATACAGCAAATCCAATAAATAAACGTTTTTTCATTTTTTAAAGATTTAAGAAATACAAAATTACATTATTTACAATGGTAATTGAAAAAATGTTAGTCGCTATTTTACTACAATCTAAATCGAAAAATTACCAATTTAAACTTAAAAAAGTCAATTGTTATTGAAAAAACAACTACTTTAGAACTCACAAAAATGAATCATGACTAAGAAGAAAAATAAAAAACTAGATCCTTTACCAATCCCTAAATTTATTATAAAAACTGGACAGTTTTTATACCTAATTTCAACCAAGGCAGTAGTTTTATATGCTGCTAAATTATTCACCACACCAATTAAACACAGAATTCCAAAACGTGAATTGGAAATGGATACCAATAGTATTCAACAATTGATTCCTGTTCCCTCGATTAATAAATCCATAATGGTATATCAATATGGCAAAAGTGATAAAAAAGTACTTTTAGTTCACGGTTGGTCAGGACGTGGAACGCAACTTTTTAAAATTGCAGATGCTTTGCTTAAAGAAGGTTATGCAACAGTAAGTTTTGATGCGCCTGCTCATGGAAAATCACCTGGAAATTCTAGTATCATGTTGGAATTTATTGCTTCTATTTTTGAATTAGAAAAGCAATATGGCCCATTTGAAGTGGCTATTGGTCACTCCCTAGGCGGAATGGCAGTACTCAACGCAGCAAAATCAGGATTTAAAACTGACAAAATTATTGTTATTGGTAGCGGTGATATTGTTCACGATATTATTGATGATTTTATTAAAAAATTACAATTAAAGCCAGTAATCGGTTTAAAATTAAGAGCTCACTTTGAAAACAAATACAATGAAGCAATGGATAATTATTCCGCTTTCAAAGCAGCAGAAGCAATTGAAAAACCTATTTTAGTCGTTCATGATGAGAATGATTATGAAGTGCCTGTAAAAGCTGGAATAAATATTCATCAGCATGTAAAAAACGGTGAATTGATGATCACAAAAGGATTAGGTCATCGAAAAATATTGGGCGATGCCAATGTGATTCATAAGATAATTGAATTTATAAAATAAAATTTATTCAATCTCTTTTACTAAATTTGAAAATACAAATACTTGAATATATGAAAATTACTTCTATTGTTTGCGCACTCTTTTTGGGATTGATTACGCAAAATAGCTATTCGCAAACCACTGTTAGCGATGCAGAGATTTCAAAAATGGTAAGCGAAATTAGTGCCTCCAACATGGAATCCACAGTTCGTAAATTAGTTTCTTTTGGCACACGACATACTTTGAGTGATACCAAAAGTACTACCCGTGGAATTGGAGCTGCACAACGTTGGGTGAAAGCAGAATTTGATAAATATGCTAAAGATTCCAATGGAAGATTGACGGCTGAAATAGATTATTTTACCATTAAAGCCGATGGTAGACGAATTGCAGTTGACAGTCAGTTAGGAAATGTAATGGCAACTTTAAAAGGAACTGATCCAACTGATAATCGTGTGCTAATTATAAGTGGACATTTGGATTCGCGTGCCTCTGATGTAATGGATTCTAAAATTGATGCTCCAGGTGCTAATGATGATGGATCCGGCGTAGCGGCGGTAATGGAAATAAGCCGAATTATGAGCAAAAGATCATTCCCATTTACCATTATTTTCGTTGCTGTAGTTGGTGAAGAACAAGGTCTCTATGGCGCTAGGCATTTGGCTGAAAAAGCCAAGGCTGAAAATTGGAATATTATTGCTATGTTGAATAATGACATGATTGGTAATAGTTTGTCTAACGGAACCGGATTACGTGACAATATTAATGTGCGCGTTTTTAGCGAAGCCATTCCATATCTTGAAACTGAGGCTGAAGCCAAAGTAAGAAAATCAACCAATCGTGAAAATGACAGTCCTTCACGATTGTTAGCACGTTATATTAAGACAACAACCAATCAATACGTTGACCAATTAAATATCAATTTAGTGTACCGAAACGACCGCTTTTTACGTGGTGGAGATCACACACCATTTTCTCAAAACGGATTCACAGCCATTCGCTTTTGCGAAATGAATGAAAACTACGATCACCAACACCAAGATGTTCGTTTAGAAAATGGAACTCAATTTGGCGATTTACCTGAATTCATGGATTTTGAATACATGCGAAAAGTAACCGCTTCTAACTTGGCTACCTTAAGTAATTTAGCTTGGTCGCCAAAAGCACCAAAAAATGTAGGTATTAAAGTCACTGAGTTAACTAATTTTTCTGATTTAGTTTGGACTGCTCCCGAAGGGAAAGCTGTTTATGGTTATAATGTCTTAGTTCGCGAAACTTCGGCTTCACACTGGGAAAAAACAATTTTTGTAAAAAATACATCCGCAACGATTCCGTATTCAAAAGATAATTTTTTGTTTGCGATACAATCCGTTGATGAGCTAGGTCATGCCAGTTTACCTGTCTTTCCTATACCTGTTAAATAAAATAAAAGGAGTTCAAAAATGAACTCCTTTTTTTATACCAAATTTTTAAAATAATTCAATAAAATAGAATCGTTTTTCCGTGTGGGTGTAAATACCTCTAGTATTTGAGGTTGCTCATTATTGGCATACAATTCGGTTAACGCTTTGTCTAAATTAGTAGCATCACTTGCTATAGCATAATTAAATCCATACATTCTTGCCAAATGTTCTGCCGTATGGCAATGGGAAGTTTCAAAAAAAGTATTGAACACAGGAGTTTCTTGATGTCCAGGAAGAATTCTGAAAATACCTCCTCCTCCATTATTAATTAAAATAATTTTAAAATTATTAGGAATGTAATCGTTCCACAGCGCGTTAGTATCGTATAAAAAACCAATATCTCCTGTAACGAGAATCGTTGGTTTATTATTGGCTACAGCAGCACCAATAGCTGTTGACGTGCAACCATCAATTCCGCTCGTACCTCTGTTGCAATACACTTCTATGGAAGGATCAATAGGAATCAATTGCGCGTAGCGAATGGCAGAACTATTTCCAATTTGTAATTGACTATTGTTAGGTAGTCTTGGAATAATTGATTCAAATACTGTAAAATCAGAAAACGGAATGGAAGCCAAATACGCTTCGTGTTTGGATTTTCTAATAGATTGAATTGCAGCCAAACGTTTGGAATAATCACTTTCGACACCCTTTGTTAATAGAATAAACTGATTAAAAAATACTTGCGGTTCGACTTCAAAATGCTGTGATAACGCCCCAAATGTATCATAAGCTCTATGGCAATCAATATGCCAATGGTGTTTCGGTTTGTACTTTCGCAAAAAAGCTTTGATGCGTTTGGATACCACCATTCCGCCAAAAGTGATGAGTATTTCTGGCTGGAAATTTTCATAATCTTCAGTTGTAAAAGGCGTAATTATAGTATCAATGTTAGTGATAAAACTAGGATGATGCAGATTCGAAGTAGTTTCTGTCCAAACCGTTACCGACTCGTCATTAGCTAAAAAATCAATTGTAGCAGCATCAATAGCATGGGGATCATTCACCCCTACAAGAATCATTTTTTTACTGGATTGGTTCCAAATATCAGCAAATGGAGTTAAGTCCAGTGTTTTTGCAGCATCAACTTTTAAAGTGGAAATATATGATTGTACCTCAAGTTGCGAAACGGTTTCGTACAATGGTTCTTCAAAAGGTGCGTTGATATGAACTGGACCTTTTTGGGCGAAAGCCGTATCCAAGGCTTCATTAATTTTTAGATCGTTTTCTCTACTTACTGCTTCATTTAAATTAGCATTGTACAAAGAATGATTGGCAAACACATTTTCCTGACGAATCGTTTGTCCGTCACCAATATCAATTTTGCTTTGTGGACGATCGGCAGAGAGAACGATTAACGGAATTTGGCTGTAAAAGGCTTCCGCAAATGCAGGATAATAATTCAATAAAGCAGATCCTGAGGTACAAACCAAAGCTACAGCTTGTTTCGTTTGTTGGGCAATTCCAAGTGCAAAAAAAGCAGCAGAACGCTCATCAGCAATACTGTAACATTGAAAAGCGGAATTAGAAGCAAAACCGATAGTCAAAGGCGCATTTCTTGAACCTGGAGAAATAATTATGTTAGTAATTCCTTTGGCTAAAAAAATCTCAAGGATACTTTGTGCTAAAGGTATTTTGGGGTAGATCATAACGAATGGTAATTCAATTAGAATAAGTAACAAATTTACGATTGTAATTCTAATCTGTTAGTAAATTCTGGTATATTTTTCTAGATGGTTTTAAAAAAGAAAATATATTTGTTATCTAATAAAAATTTATTCAAAATGAAGCCCCACTCAAAGTATTTATTTGTTTGTATTCTTTTTTTTAGTGTATTCATATCACAAGCTCAAGACTCCATTCGTTTTGATGAAACTGGATTAGAGTCAGTAATTCAGCGTTCCAAAGTTGAAAAAAAACCTGTTTTTTACATGATTTACGCCAATTGGTGCGTGTATTGTAACAACATCAAGAAAAACGTATTGAAGGATCCTGAGGTAATTAACTATATGAATGCAAATTATATTTTTGCTGGATTGGATTTTGAAAAACCAGGTTCGGAAGATTTTAAAACAAAATACAAAGTTAAAACCTTTCCTACTTTTATTGTTTTAGACGAAAATGGAATTGAATTAGCTCGTTTAACGGGAGAACTAAAGAAAGAAAAATTTCTTTCGGAAGCAAAACTAGCCTTAAACCCTAAACAGCAATTGCCTTTTCTAAAAGCAGAATATGAAAATGACAAAACCAATGGAATCGCTTTGATGCGTTATTTAATAGCTTTGAAGAAAGGAAACGAACGTAAAGAATTGAATCCAATTGCTCATGATTACTTTGAAAAAGTTGCTGACGATAAAATGGTGAATGAAGTCAATTGGAAAATCTTTACCAATGGTGTTACTGATATCGAATCGAGAGAATATAAATTTGTTATTACCAATCAACAAGCCTTTGCGGCTATTACTTCTCAAAAAAGAGTGAATGATAAATTTGTCAATAGCGTTGTTGAACTGCTAAAACCAATTGTAAAAACGAACGATACTGCTAATTATACAAAGCAACGTGCAATTGCAAAAATGATTACAGCACCAGTAATTGATTCGTTATTATTTCAATATGATTTAGATCATTATGAAACTAATAAAGATTGGACACAATATAAAAAAGTGGCATCCGCCAATATTAACAAATTCGTTTGGAACAGTCCAAAAGAAATCAAATCAATTGTATTGAATGTGATGCGTAATTCATCTGATGCACCGAGTTTGAATCAATCGTTAAGTTGGATTAAACATTCTAATGAATTGGAAGAGTCTTATGATGGACTATTGCTTGAAGCTCGAGTGCAACGTAAGTTAAACAACATACCCGTTGCCATTACAATGACCAAAAAAGCAAAAGCATATAGTGATTCAATGGGATGGGACGGTAAAGAAGCCGATAAATTACTAGCTGATCTTATGATACGAAAAAAAGCTATCGCTAAACCTGTTGCTAAACCTAAAAAATAATGGGAATTACCCTTAGGAAATACCAAAAATCAGATGCTTTAGCTATACTTGATATTATTAATTATAATATTTTGAATGCTACAGCTTTATACGATTATACTATTCGTACTTTAGAACAACAAGAAGCTATTTTAGAAGCCAAATTACAGAGCGGTTTTCCGGTTATTGTTGCTGAAAATAATGGTGAAGTTGTTGGTTTCGGAATGTATGCTGAATTTCGCTTTAGAGAAGCCTATAAATTTACAGTAGAGCATTCGGTTTATGTAAGCCATAACCATAAAGGATTGGGCATTGGCAAACAATTGTTAACCGAATTAATTCAATTAGCCAAGAAACAAGGACTACATACTATGATTGGCGTAATTGATGCCGAGAACCAAAATAGCATTGATTTTCATCATCAATTTGGATTTAAAACGGTAGGAATTATTAAAGAATCTGGATTTAAATTCAATCGCTGGTTGGATTCCGTTTTTGTCCAACTGATTTTAGAATAAAAACAATCGTATCTTTGTAGCCTAACCACAATTATGGATTTTACCCTACTCTCTTCTCCGCTACAAGGATTTACTGATTTTCGCTTTAGAAATGCTATTAACACCTATTTTGGAGGCATTGACACCTATTACTCTCCCTATATTCGATTGAATGGTAAGATGGTAATCAAATCGTCTTATGAACGGGATTTATTACCCGAAAATAATTTAGGCTTAGAAGTGATTCCACAAGTAATCACCAATGATGCCGATGAATTTTTATTTGTCGCTAAATACGTAAGGAAATTAGGGTATAAAGAACTAAATTGGAATTTGGGTTGTCCTTATCCAATGGTAACCAAATCAGGAATGGGATCCGGTTTAATTAGCAACACCGAAAAAATTAATACGATTTTAGAAAGAGCTCACGCTGAATCGGATATTCTGATTTCTATGAAAATGCGTTTGGGTTACGAAACTGCTCAAGAAATTTTAGATGTATTCCCCATTTTGGATAAATATCCCTTAAAAAATATCGCTATCCATGCTCGTCTTGGTAAGCAATTGTACAAAGGAGGAGTGCATTTGGATGCATTTCAGGAATGCATTAATTCTACCAAGCACAAGTTGTATTATAACGGAGATATTACTTCTGTAACTAAGTTTAAAGAAATGCAAGAGCGTTTTCCAAGTATAGATCATTGGATGATTGGTAGAGGTTTGATAGGTGATCCTTTTTTACCGAGCATGATTAAGCAAAATACTACTGATTATCCAACAAATAAAATGGCTTTATTCAGTGACTTCCATGAAACTTTATACCAAGGGTATAGCGAATCGCTTTCGGGACCATCGCATATTTTATTGAAGATGCACCATTTATGGGACTACTTTTCGGTAATCTTCTCCAATCCACATAAGGTGTTGAAGAAAATCAACAAGACTAAAAACATTCGAAATTACGAATTGGCTGTGAAAGAAATTATAGCTGCCGAATAAAAAAAAGAGATTTTCAGTTAATGAAAATCTCTTTTTTTACAATGTTACAATTGAATAACTTATCCTTTTACCCAATTGACAATTTCTTCGTCTAGCGGTTTAGTTCTTGGCGAAATCACTTTTTCTAACTCCCCGTTTTCATTCAATAAATATTTTTGGAAATTCCATTCTACATCAGAATCTTCTACTCCATTTTTAGCTTGTTGCGTTAAAAACTGATACACCTCACACATGTCTTTCCCCTTTACAGATACTTTAGCCATCATCGGAAAAGTAACGCCATAATTCAATTGGCAAAACTGTGCTATTTCTTCATTGGTTCCCGGTTCTTGAGAAAAAAAGTTATTGGCAGGAAAACCTACGATAACCAAACCTTTGTCTTTGTAAGTAGTATACAAAGTCTCTAAATCTTTATACTGAGGCGTCAAACCACATTTAGAAGCGGTGTTTACCACTAGTATTTTTTTACCTTTAAGGGTTGCAAAATCAAAAGTGTTTCCTGATAAATCAGTCACTTTAAATTGGTGAATAGATTGTTTAGTCATTGGTACAGAGGAATTAGTAGTGGTTGACATAGCAGTTTGTGCCTTGTTTTGGCAACTAAACAACAATGCAATACAACAGGTTAATGCAGCTAGTTTCATAAAATATAATTTTTAAATGATTGTAAATGTATGTTTAAAATATGAAACAATGCGTTAAACAATTGATAAATAGTAGTATTAAAAATACATAACTGCTCTTACGCTTAGTAAACTCCCTCTAAAACTTCTAGAATTATTTGCATTGCTAGAATTTACATCTGTAGCTCTATCTTGAAAGACATCGCCTGATGATGTCCAATACCAATTACTTTTACTAGAAGCGTTAGTTGAATCATAAAAAAGTCCGCCGATCAAATTTTTATTTTGATACAACTTTAACATTTCATCTTTACTTGGTAAAAACCAATCATTATAAGTTACTCCATTTGACACTACACTATAGTTAGAGCATATTAATGCTGCGTAATCAGTCGGTGAACTTTCAGTATTCGAAGCAATAATTAGACTAGTATTTGATCTTCCTGCACCTATTGCACATGGCAATGCAAATCCAGAAGCACTATGTCTATTTACACAATCATATGTTGTTGACAAACCATCATTACCTTGGCCCCATCTTATTCCATTACTTAAATCTGAATTTGAAGCTATAATTCCATGAAATTCACCTGCTACATATCCAGGGTCTCCTGATTGAAAGATATATGCGATTTTACCCCCTTTGTAACTAGATCCAACAACCAAAGGTTCTGATGTTGCACCTCCAATAAAATTAGTCCAATTAGTACCGTTATATACTTGCAATTCTCCATTTTCTCCACAGTTTTTACACCAAACAATGAGGCCAGCTAATGGATTATTTATTCCATTCCTTTGATCTTTATTCATTCTAGGAGGCAAAAAACCTTGCGTTGTAGAAACTACATTTAATACCGCAGAAGACTCTGGAGAATTAGTTCCAATTGATAATTGGCCTGTCATATTTCCACCACTTAAAGGTAAGTAATTTGATAAAGTTGAACTTGATACAGATCCATCAGCCATTAAATATTGAGAAGAAGTGCCGGTAGGAGTTTTGAATCCTGAAGAAGTAATTGAACCAGCTACTGTAATATTACCGCCAATTAATTGAGAAACATACGTTTCAAATATCCAAGATTGAGATATACCACCACGATAATTTGGAAAAGAAACTGTCGTTCCAACATTATTCTGACCCCAATTTAGACCAACATTAAGGGATGTTCCAGAAATTTTAATCCAATAAATATCACCAGCTGTTATAGGAGTATTTGTAATTGGAATACTAGACATTACATTATTGATTGATGTAAATGTTGATTGAAATAATTGTATCCCTCCTGGATTATTTTCAGACATAACATTGCCTCCTTTATAAATAGATACTGTGTATGTCCCACTTGAAAATAATTTAACTTTGATATTTGATAGATATCCAGAAATTCCAGCTGTAAATGATTGTCTAGCTTCTTGATCAGGTGCTCCAACTGGTGAAGTAGGATTGTTAGCATTGATATCTTTAACCGGAGTATCCATTGAAGTTTGAGTTTCAAAATTTCCTATTACAATTTTATTACCTGAATAAGTTTGATTACCTGTTGTTACAATACCACCATTAGTTGCATCAGCAGGTGATAATTTAATAACTCCATTTGCAATAGTTGCCCCGTTTGAATTTGGAGTTTCATTAATTGTTGAAATTGAAATATTCGTGGGCGAACTCCAAGCTACCACACCTGCACCGTTTGTGGTTAAAATCTGACCTGTAGTTCCATCTGTATTTGGTAAAGTAATTGCACCTGTCGTTAATTTTCCACTTGTTTTAACATTAGTAACACCTAGATTACCTAATTGAATTGTATTGTTTTCGGTAACAACTGCGCCATATCCCAAAGCAGTTGCATTAGAAATAGTTGCACCTGCACTAGTAGTTCTGGCTTGTGTTCCAATAAAAGTGTTATTAGTTCCAGTAGTCAGTCCATCTCCAGATCGAGCACCAACCCCAACGTTATTATCTCCAGCTGCATTAATCAAAGATTGATTTCCTATACCTGTATTATTTGAGGCGGTACCTACATTAAACATGGTTTCTGCACCAATAGAGGTATTTCCATAACCCGTTGTTAAACCTATCATATTGAAATAACCCACACCAGTATTATTATCGAATGTAGTTCCTGCATATTGAGTTAGTGCTAGATACCCAATAGCAGTATTTCTTGTTCCGTTGGCATTACTCGAATTTAAAGCACCTGCACCAAAGACAGTATTGTAATTATTTTGACCTTTTCCTTTACCAATAATTAAGCCGTTTGCAATTATATCAGAATTAAACGTTTTTGTTCCAGCAATAGTCTGATTCGTAGTTAAATCAACAAACTTATTTGCAACAGTAGTATTTACAAATGCTGTGGTAGCAATTTGCGTTGTATTTGTATTTGAAGATGCTGTTGGTGCGGTTGGAACCCCTAATAGAGAGGGTGAAAAAATATCAGCTTTCAAAGCCACTGAAGCAGCTGTTGCTAATGCACTTAAATCCTGATCGCCTGTATTCACTCCAGAAATTGCCGCTAATTTATTTTTTTCTAAAGTAGTATAATCATTTGAAGATAATTCTTTTCCTGCCACTTTATCTACTTTAGTGGTCAAATCTGTTATAGTAGCATAGGAACTCAAATCTAGTGTTCCTCCAAGAGAAGCCAACTTAGTTTTCTCAGCTGTAGTAAAATCTTCTGTTGATAAATTTTTACCTACGACTTTATCTACTTTTGAATCTAAAGCCAATTGAGTCAATGTAGAAATGGGTTTATTTAAGTCTGTAGTATTATCTACATTTTGCAATTGCAAGTTGGTTTTTGCACCCAAAACTGTTGAAGAATTAGTACCACCATTGGCGATCCCTACAATTCCGGAAACAGAAGATGCGCTATTGGCAGCCAAAGCAAAAGGAACATAACTTAATACCTGATTACTAATTTCATCAAATGAATTACAGTATCCTGATTGATCTAAACTTACTTTTAGATATTTCTTTGCTGAATTCCAAACGATGGATTCAAAAGAATTAGCATAACCACCAGTTTGATTTCCGGTGCCTATAATTAAATTCACCATACCATAATCGTCAGTGGTTACTATGACTTTCTCTTGGTATTCAGTTTGTAAAAAATCATCAACAATACTAAATTGTAAACAAATTTTTCTGTTGGCAAGAGGAGCATTCGCATTATTAATCCCTGGAACTGATTCTCCATTAGCGCTATAGATAACAGCTTGATAGGTAATTCCATTAGTTTGAGCAAAGCTAAAAGTCGAAAGTATAAAAGCTAAAAAGAGTAGTGTTTTTTTCATAGCAGATTATTTTGTTAAGTTAAATTGTAAACCAAAAACGATTTGGTTGGTTACGATAGTCAAATGTTCTTTATGAGATAAACTGGGCTTAAAAGTGGTCGAATGATTGTAGCTTAATGAAGCAAACCCCAATTCATTAATTTTATATTTAACTTTCAATCCTAAGTAGGGAATCAATTTGATTCCTGTAAACTCTTTATTGGACTTAATGTCATATACAACACCATTGGTTTCTTGTTTACCATATATAATTGTAGAGAAATTAATCCCAAACAAGGGTACAATTTTCAGTTTGTTTATGTCTAAAAAATTATATTCAAATCCTGTTCGGAGCCCTAAATACTTGGTGTTCCAACGGTACGAATTAGCAGAAGTCCCCGCTAATGCATTGAACTCATTTATTCCTAAACCGAAAATATAATTCAATTTTTCTTTTTTGGAAGGTAGCAAGTATCCAATTTCGGTAAAGGAACCAGTTCCTGTTTGGATAGGTGTATTGGTAAAACTTTCAGGATTTTTTAAATTAAACTGAGAAAAGTTAGTCCCAATATTAAATGATAATTCTTGTGAACTAATTGTGTTTGCTACAAACAAACTGATAATTAATAGTAATTTTAATTTCATTTGGTTTTGATTATTTGTGTACTGTATTTATAATTTTGAGAAACTAATGTTATGATGTATTGGTTTTGAGCAAAGCCAAGGTTTTCAAGTAGTAACTGATTATTACTAGTTTCTTTTTTAACAGAGTAGACTAACCGTCCTAACATATCAAAAATGGAAACTGAGATGAAACCAGAAACAGGTTGAGAAAATTCAAATTGAATTTGATCTACAAATGGATTGGGATACACTTTAGTTAGTACATTGTTAGTTTCAAAACTCTTTTTTGAATTCATAACCAAACTTTGTATGAACCCCTGACCAAGAAAAGCTTTAGGAGTGGAATAATTTCCAGAAACCGACTGTTGTCCAATTGATTGATGTATAGTTATACCTTTATGGAATAAACTGGAGCCTCCTTGTGCAGCTATCATTTGGTGATGAAGTTGCTGTCCATATCCGCAAAAAGATAGTAGCAAAAGATAAAAATATTTCATTCATTTGAGTTTAATTGAAACAAGAGTACAACTCGAGTTGGTGGTATACAATAGATGTCAGTAGTAGTCTGATTAATTTCAACAAATAAGTAAAAGCTTTTCGGTTTTTAGTAACTCCTATTTTTAATAAGAAAGGACAATTTGAACAAATTCTTTTAATTTAGCTTTACAAATTAAACGTGAACATTTAATAGTTTATAAGTATCACCAATACCTGAACTCGAAATGATTTAATCGTATATTTGTATGTATCTCAAAAGTTTCCTCCCCCCACATTACCTCACAACAAATAGCACTTAATGATTGAAAATTTAATTGTTGCTTTTTCTGGATTAATGGGTATTTTAACCATATTAATCATTCTTGTTCGCTATCAAACCAATCGAATTACCAACATTTACTTGGTGATTATCTTTAGTATTGTTTCCACTAGAATGTTATTGATTGGTGCTTTTAATTTAGAAAACAATGACTTTATCACTTCATTATTAGACAAATACAACAATCTTTTAATTGTAGTAATTCCTTGTAGTTATTTGTATTTTCTAAATTTAGTTAAGGATCGTAAAATGATGGATATAGATAATGTGAAGCATTTTATTATTCCTTTACTTTTTAATGGAATTGATTTCGTTTTAGATAAAAAGTATATTGATATTATGCGATCTGATTTTTACTATTATACATTTTTTACGCTGTATACCATAACCTATCTGGCACTTAATTTTAATTTATTGAATAAAAATATTTGGAATAGAAAAGGAGATATTGGTATAGTTGTGAAGCAAAATCAACTCATAAAAAAATGGAGTGTTTTCTTGTTTTCAATGTTTGTAATCAATGCAATTCGAATTATCATTGTTTTATATTGGGAAATTAATAATGACAACTATTCTTTTGGAGCTAGTTTCTTGTGGATATCTGGAGTATTCTGGTTGGTATTGTACTTTAAAATTATTATTTCTCCTGAAATACTCTATGGATTTACTTATTTGAATACTGCAATAAATGAAAAGAAAAAAGGAGACAAGACAACAATATCCTTTTGGAATACTAATTCGAACATTGTTATTGCTAACATTCAAGACAAACAATTAAAAGCAAAAATTAAAGACAGTATTTCTAATTATATGGAGCTAGTTGATCAATTTTCGTTTCACAACAATTATTACAGAAGTATGGGATTCTCCAAAACCGATTTATCCAATAAACTTAATATTCCCAAAAGTCATCTCCATTATATATTTAAATACCATTCTAAAATTTCTTTTTCAGAATACAAGAAAATCGTTCGTATTCATGATAGTTTAGCGCTAATTAGTGAAGGTTACTTAGCAACAAATACCTTTGATTCCTTAGCCAAAGAAGTGGGTTTTAAATCCTATAATACTTTTTTTGTCAGCTTCAAGGATTTTACTGGCGTCACCCCTCATGAATATTTAATTAAATTATTAAAAAATAAAGGGGCAAACTAATCAGCATAAAAAAAGGTTCCACTAGGAACCTTTTTTTATGCAATATTATTTCTTGTAGTATTTACGATACTTCGGATAAGTAATTGCAGCTAGCAATACAATTGCTCCAATGGATTGCCAAATCCAACTTAACGATTTAGCCTCACCACTAGCATAGGAATGCAATCCAACCAAATGGAAATTCACTCCATAATAAGTAAACAAAATAGATATAAAAGCGAGCATACTCAATACATTAAATACCCATTTACCTCTTAAAGCAGGAACAAATCGCGCATGAATCACAAAAGCATAGACAAAAATACTAATTAAAGCCCAAGTCTCTTTTGGATCCCAACCCCAGTAACGTCCCCAACTTTCGTTAGCCCATTGACCTCCTAAGAAGTTTCCAATAGTTAACATAATCAAACCTACTGTCAATGCTAGTTCATTGATATATGTCAACTCCTGAACATTCAATTCCATTCTTGCTTTATTCTTCTCATTAGTAAAGAAAATCAACACCAATGAAACTAATCCTAATATCATTCCTAAAGCAAATGGTCCATAACTCGCCACAATTACTGCCACGTGAATCATCAACCAATACGAATTCAAAACGGGCTGTAAATTCGCAATTTCAGGATCAATCCAATTCATATAAGCTGCCATCAAAATCATCGCTGTAACAAAAGCCGAAGAAGCTACTGTTAACTTTGATTTTCTGTCAAAGGCTAATCCAAAGAACATGGTTGCCCAAGCTACATAAATGATAGATTCGTAGGCATTACTCCATGGCGCATGACCTGATATTAACCAACGTGCAACTAATCCTAAAGTATGTAGCAAAAATAATAGCCCAATACTAATGTGCATTGCATTAATTGCAATACGTAGTGATTTTCTAGATTTAAAAATGTCAACTATACACAACAACAACATTAGTATTGATGCTGTGATATACCAATACGGAAGTTTCTTGAAAACATCATATTTATTATAAGCAATCTCTAAATCAATTTTATCATCAGTTGGCATGACACTACTTCCAAATTTCTTTTGAAAACCATTCAAGCTAGCCAATAACTCATTAGCTGATTTATAGTCATTTGTAGTAACTGCATTACTCAGTGTGCCAAAATAAAGTGGTAAAATACTTTTAGTATAGGTAGCGTCCATCCCTTTCATTCCCGATTCATTCAATTCTAAATAGGAAATCCATTTATTATTTGGATCATTTGGAATAGGAAATATTTTTAAGATTCGTCCACTCAAGGCAGATTCCAAAAGGTTTACTTTCTTATCCGTCTCAATAAAATCTTTCTCAAATTGGTTCGGATTAGCAGTTTTAAATGCTTCTTCTAAATAAGGAGTTAATTTGTAATTGCCTTTGGCATCAAAAAAGGAAACAAAAGGAGCAAACTCTGCTTTAGAATCGATACCAATTATTTTACGAATACTATCATTGCTAGCTTTTATATAGATTATTGGAATTTGAATCCAAGCACTAGCATATTGCGTCATTGATAAAAAGGCTTGATCCGAATTCATTCCTTTAAAAGTCTCAGAATGACTAACTTTTCGTAACAATTCAGATGAAAACGTATTGATAGGTTTCATTCGACCTCCTGCATCCTGAATAATCAAACGTCCAAATTTTGCAGCATGTTCTTTGTCAACAGTAAATTTTGATATTAATTTTTCTGTTTCTTGTAATGACATCATTTTGTTAGAATGAGCCGGTGCTTTTTCCTCTTTGGAAGCATGTTGATGCCCTTCGTGGTCATGGTCGTGATCATGATCTTGTGCAAATACTGTCCCGGATAAAAGGAAAATGATAATTGTTAGTAATTTAGCTTTCTTCAACTTTACAACTTCTAACTTTCGTTTGATATCAGCAAATCGAGAATGTTTGGTAAATAAAATCGCCATCATAGCTATGTATAAAAGGAAATAGCCCAAGTAAGTAATATTGGTTCCCCAAAAATCATGGTTCACAGACAATATTGTTCCTTTCTCATCCGGATCAAATCCAGATTGAAAAAAGCGATACCCATCATAATCTAAAACATGATTCATATAAATTTGGGCATCAAAGGTTTCAACCGAATCTTTAACTGTTACTTGGCTTTCAAAAGCAGAATAACTCTTTTCAGTTCCGGGATATTTGGTAGCAATAAAATCATTCAACTTAATTGTAAAGGGAAGTTCGTAGGTTTTACTTCCAAAAAAGAACGAGTAGTCTTTATCTCCGATTTTAACCGTTTGCGGTTCGCCTGTTTTTCCTTTTGAACCCAAAAGCGTTACTTCTTTTTCTTGACCTGCTGCTTGAATCTTCAATACTAATGCATCGTCATGATTTTTTGCTTTAAAATCATTATTGGATTCGTAAGCAATTACACCTTTAACAGGCATGTCAGGAAAAACAAAGCGCTTTTCGCCAATAGAATATAACGATCGCATCATCAAAGGCTGTACAATGTCTTTTTTAACTTCACCTTGTAATTTATCTGCCATTCGCATAAAATTTCCTTCAAAAGGAGTTTGAATGGTTGGCGTTGCTCCCGTAGTATTAATATTAATTGCACCTTCCGTAGGTTTATTTAATGCGAATAATACATTATGAATGTTTTGTACTTCTCCTTCTTTTAAGAAATGTTCCTCTCTTCCACCCTCGCCAGCTTCTACTAATTTTAGGTACAATTCACCCTTATTATCTGGATTGATTTTTTGTTTGGCACCCATAATATAATTGACATAACTCACTTTAAAAGGACTGTCGGCAAATTCACCCGAAAGTGTAAAATCATTATCAGTAACCGGTGAAAGCAGTAATGGTTTTTCAAAAACTCTACGTCTTGGTTCTCCTTTGTATTCTCCATCCACAAATACAGTCAAAAAGGTTTTATCTGAGTATATTTTATTCTCAGTAGCTCCTTCACGAATAGGCATTACTCCTTCATAACTAATGTATCGTGTAATAAAAGCACCCAAAAGAATCAAGATAAATGATAAATGCACTAATAAAGTAGCCCATTTTTCTTTCTTTAACAATTGGTATCGTTTGATGTTGCCAAAGAAATTAATCATAAAAAAGACCATAATTACTTCAAACCACCAAGCATTATAAATCCATATACGAGCGGTATCGGTATTGTATTTACTTTCTATAAATGTTCCTGCACCCATTGCTACAGCAAAAACAATAAATAAAACCGCCATTAAGCGGGTAGAAAACAAAATTGAGCTTACTTTTTTATCCATTTCTAAGGAGTTGTATTTTAGTATAAGTGGCACAAAAGTACTTAAAAATGTTGACTTCCATAATCCTACAGTTGTTAATTAAATCCAAAATTAAATCCATTTACGAATTCCCGATATAGCAGTTGCACTCTCCTTTTTTTTGTTAAATTTGTGGCTATGACTAAAGTAAGTATAATCGGTTCTGGAAATGTAGCACAACATTTAATTCAGGCTTTTCAATTGGATAATTCAATTGAAATAGTTCAGGTATTTGCGCGAACTAAAAAGAATTTGGCACACCTACTCCATTCAGATCGTATTATTTCCGACTATTCGCAATTACAAGCTGCGGATGTTTACATCATAGCCGTTTCAGATGATGCTATTGCTGATGTGTCGGCTGCGTTACCTTTTAATAACCAATTGGTAGTTCATACTTCAGGAACTGTTGCTTTAACATCCATTGCAATTACAAATCGCCGTGGTGTTTTTTATCCTTTACAAACATTTTCTAAAGACAAAGCAGTGAATTTTAAAACAATTCCTATTTGCTTGGAAGCCGAGAATGAAAAGGATTTCAAAACTCTAAGTTCAATTGCCTCTACTATTTCAGATGCTGTATACAAAATCAATTCTGAACAGCGAAAAGCCTTGCATATAGCAGCCGTATTTGTAAACAATTTTGTGAATCATTTGTACCAAATGGGCAACGAAATTTGTGAAAACAACCAAGTCCCTTTTGAAATTTTGAAACCATTAATTCAAGAAACAGCACATAAAATTATAACGCTTTCGCCAAAAGATGCACAAACTGGTCCAGCAAAGCGAAACGACTTAAAAACAATTGAAGCACATCAACAATTTTTAACTGACGAAAATCAAGCTAATGTGTATAGAATATTAACTCAATCCATACTAAATAATGGCAAAAAGCTATAAAGAAATAATGAACGACATCAAGACTTTTGTTTTTGATGTGGACGGTGTACTTACTGACGGTTCCGTTTTTGTTTCAAACGAAGGAGAAATGTTACGAACTATGAACATTCGAGATGGTTATGCTTTAAAATCAGCCATAGATTGCGGATATAATGTATGTATCATTTCGGGCGGAAGCAACGAGGGAGTTCGTGTTCGTTTACGCAATTTAGGAATTACCGATATTCATTTAGGAACTCCTGATAAAGTGGCAACTTTTGATGAATACATGGATATTTATAACATTAAACCGGAACAAGTGCTCTATATGGGCGATGACATCCCTGATTATCACGTAATGAAATTAGTAGGTTTACCAACTTGCCCTCAGGATGCTTGTCCAGAAATAAAATCCATTTCAAAATACATTTCGCATAAAAATGGCGGAAAAGGAGCTGTTCGAGATGTAATTGAACAAGTGATGAAGGTGCAAGGAAAATGGATGGGAAATTTTGACGGAAAACACGATTAAAACCAACAAATGCTTAAAAACAAATTAGCCAACTACTCCATCATTTTAGCTTCGGGTTCACCGAGACGCCAACAGTTTTTCAAAGATTTAGATTTGGATTTTGAAATTCGTCTTAAAGAAATTGAAGAAATCTATCCGTCGGAATTGAAGGCAGGTCAAATTACAAATTATTTAGCCGAGCTAAAAGCCAATGCTTTTGAAGGGGAATTAAACGATAACGAAATCCTAATCACAAGTGATACTATTGTTTGGCACAACGATAAAGCTTTGGGAAAACCCAAAGATAAAGAGGATGCTTTTGCAATATTAAAATCACTTTCAAATGCAACGCACGAAGTGATTACTTCGGTTTGTTTTAAAACAAAAAACAAAACAGAACTGATTTCTGAAATTACAAAAGTGACATTTAACCCACTAACCGATGCGGTGATTGACTACTATTTGGAGCATTATAAACCTTTTGATAAAGCGGGTGCTTACGGCATTCAAGAATGGATTGGATTTATTGGCGTTGCTAAAGTAGAAGGTTCCTATACCAATGTAATGGGAATGCCTACGGATAAAGTTTTTGAGTATTTAAACAATTTAGATAAATAATATGATGACTACTACATTATTTGATGATTATGCCCGAGAAGCCATAGCTACTGGAATTGTGTTGATTTTATTGGTCGTTTTACGTGTCATTACAACAAAATTAGTTCGCCGATACGCTCGTTTAAGCCAAACTGTCGAACGTAGAACTAATTTAGTTATCAAATACCTCCATTTGCTAATTAATATATTTCTAATTATTGCTCTTACCATAATTTGGGGAGTTGATGCAAAAGATATTATTATTGCGGTTTCATCATTGGCAACAGTTGTGGGTGTCGCTATGGTTGCCCAATGGTCTATCTTGAGTAACATTACCTCAGGAATAATATTGTTTTTTTCATATCCGTTTAAAATAGGCGACACAATACACATTCACGATAAGGATTTTCCAATTATAGCTGAAATTGATGATATAGGTGCTTTTTATATAAGTATGATTACAAAGGAAGGTGAGTTAGTTATATACCCCAACTCTTTGGTATTACAAAAAGGAATTTCTATTGTTAAAACCGAATTTCCATCCTCTGAATTCACAGACTAAAGAGAACACTCAAACGCATAGAGTATGAATTTAAAAAATACCGTTTGGAAAAAAAGATATACTTGGGTACTCCTAATTAATACGGTGTATATTCTATTTTTTTATTTCATAATGCAATTATACGCTTAAGCTATGCAATTATTTGACTGGATCATATTAATTGCTACCTTACTATTTATAGTAATATATGGCGTTTGGAAAACCAATGGAAGTAAAAATGTCCAAGATTATATTTTAGGTAGTAATGAAACACCTTGGCATATCATAGGTCTATCCGTTATGGCCACTCAAGCAAGTGCTATCACATTTTTATCAACTCCAGGTCAAGCCTATCATGACGGTATGGGTTTTGTACAGTTTTATTTTGGTTTACCCATAGCCATGGTGATTGTTTCCTTAACATTTATTCCAATTTATCATAAATACAAAGTCTATACCGCTTACGAATATTTAGGAAAACGTTTCGATACTCGAACACGTTCATTAGCGGCCTTTCTATTTTTGTTCCAAAGAGGATTAGGTACTGGGTTAACTATTTACGCTCCAGCAATTATTTTATCTGGTTTATTAGGTTGGAATATTAACTACCTCAATATCATTATCGGCCTATTGGTAATAGTATATACTGTAACTGGCGGAACTAAAGCGGTGAACGTAACCCAAAAACAACAAATGTTTATCATCTTGTTAGGAATGCTTATCACCTTTTTTTGGATACTGTATTACTTGCCAAATGATATGAGTTTTAGTAATGCTATGCATATTGCTGGCGCCAATGATAAAATGAATATTGTCAATTTTTCTTTTGATCCAGAAGAAAAATATACTTTTTGGAGTGGAATTACAGGAGGTTTTTTCTTGGCTTTGGCTTATTTTGGCACAGATCAATCTCAAGTAGGACGTTATTTATCTGGAAAAACGGTAAAAGAAAGTCAGATGGGTTTAATAATGAACGGCATACTCAAAGTTCCTATGCAATTCTTTATTTTGTTAACAGGTGTACTTGTTTTTGTCTTTTTCCAATTTAACCCAGTACCTCTAAATTTTAATCCTAATAACAAAATTAGTGTTGAAAATTCACCCTATAAAAGCGAATACAATCTGCTTGAAAAAAAATTAGAGCTAATATCGGAAGACAAGAAAGTAATCAACCTCTTGTACATGGAACAGTTGAATCAGGATTATGACAATCCTATTCTGCGTAAAGAAATGATTGCTTTATCAGATAAAGAAAAAAATTTACGCGATCGTGCTAAAGAATTGATCTCTAAAGCCAATAAAAACAATGAAACCAATGATAAAGATTATGTCTTTTTTCATTTTATCTTAAATTACCTACCCAAAGGACTCATCGGATTGTTATTAGCTGTAATCATTTCAGCAGCCATGTCATCCACAGCTTCCGGTTTGAATGCATTGGCTTCGACCACAACCATTGATATTTACAAACGCAATTTAAAAGAAGAAAAATCAGATAAACATTATCTGAATGCTAGTAAACTTTTTACGTTGTTTTGGGGAATTGTAGCCATTCTATTTGCTTGTATTGGCACTTTATTCGAAAACTTAATCCAATTGGTAAACATTATTGGCTCCATTTTTTACGGAACTGTATTAGGAATATTTTTAGTTGGGATTTACTCCAAAAGGATTCAATCGGATGCCATTTTTTACAGTGCTGTTTTTAGCCAAATTGCCATTTTCATCATCTATTACTTTGCTATTTATATTTATCCAAGTGGCGAAGAAAAACTAGGCTATTTATGGCTTAATTTCATAGGTGCGTTATTAACAATGATCTTGTCTTGGCTATTAGAACGATTGGTATTCAAAAATCAGAAAGCATTTATAGACTAAAAAAAATCCCGTTTCAATTGAAACGGGATTTTTTATTGAAATGAATTTCTAATTATTTTTTGCTCCATTCAGCAATACTATCTTTATTCATTTTAACGTAATCTTGATTCTTAGCTTCTTCAGCAGCTTCAAGCGATAGTTTAGCAGTTTCAATTGCTCCTGATTTATCTCCTATTTTAGCTTGAATTACAGATTTAAGGCGTAAATACCAAAATGGTTTAACTTTACTCATCTCCAACGATTTATTAACGTAATCTAAGGATTTACCCATATCAGAATTAGACTGGAACAAATAATTGGCAGCCGAATAATAATCATTAGCGGTTGGTCCAGCTAAAACTTTATCTATACTAGCCATAGCCGTTTTTTGAGTCGGAACCTCAAATTTCAAACTTACAAAAGAGTTCTCCCAAGAGATTTCTAATGTTGCCGAATTATTGTCCAAATTAGAAATGGCAATAGTTAAATTCTCAACTGGTTTTGATAAAGCTTCTTCCTTAACAGTAGTTTTCAAGGCAACATTGGCTTCATTGAATTGCTCTGGTAAACCCCAGTTATCAGTTGTGGTATAAAAAATAACATCCCAACTTTCAATTCTTGGCACTGTATACAAGGCATATTTTCCTTTCTTTAAGGTTTTGCCATCAATAACTACATCATCACTAAATGAGATTGTTGTATTTTCATTGGCACCCGTTCTCCAAAGTTTACCAAAAGGAACCAAATTTCCAAAAACAGGTCTTCCTTTTGCTCCTGGACGCGAATAATTTAAATCAACTTCTGTTAATCCAACCATTTGACTAACTATAGCTCTTGGACTTGACTGTGGTGTTTTGATTTGTGCTTGTGCAACAAATTGAGAAATTAATACGGCTAATGCAAAAATTATTTTTTTCATAGTTTTATTTTTAATTGATTCCAAATTTACAAATTCAAATGAATGCGAAGTGTTAATTTTAATTTAATATCTTGACAGCTTGAGCATTTAGCTCATTAAAATGATTAATGATACAATCTGCCTCATCAAGATTTTGATCTTTTGAATGTGCACTTACATATCCCACACAAAAAATTCCTGCAGCTTTGGCTGCTTTTACACCATTAGTACTATCTTCAATAACAATACAATTTTCTTTTGACGCAATTGATAAAGAAGCCGCATGTTCAAAAATTGCTGGATGTGGTTTGGATTTTGGAAAATCTTCTCCACTGACAATATGAGTAAAAAAGTCATGCAAGCCAAAACGAGTAAAAACGCGATCAATCGTCACTTTCGAAGCTGAAGAAGCTAAAATCAATTGAATTCCGTTTTGGTGCAAATCTTCTATTAAAGTTCTAACACCTTCAAGCAATTCCAAATCTTCTTTGGTATCAAAAGCATCATTAAAGATACTTCTCTTTCGCTGAATCAAGTCTTCTACCTCCTGCTCTAATTGAAATTGTTCTTTTAAAGTTTGAAACGTATTTCGAGTCGAAAATCCAGTAAACGAAGTATACATTGCCTCGGTTACTTCAATATTCAGTTCCTCAAATTGTTTGAAATAGGCATAGCGATGAACCGGTTCGGTATCCACAATTACTCCATCCATGTCAAAAATCACCGTCTGTATCATAGTTGATTTATCTAAAACTAATTAGTCTCTGTTTAATAAATAGCGAATCACGGTTTCTGCTGCATACAAGCCAAACAATCCAGGCATATAACTGTTAGTGCCGTAAAATGATTTCTTGAAATTCTTTCCGTCAGTTGTTTTTAAACTTGTTTCGTCCTGAATTTCTGAAGAGAAAACTACTTTCACTCCTTTGTCAATTTTTACTTCTTTCAAACGGCGTTTGATGGTTCGCGCTAAAAAGCAATTTTCTGTTTTACTAATATCAGAAACTTTTACTTTAGCCGCTTCCATTTTACCTCCAGCGCCCATACTGCTGATTACTTTTACCCCTTTTCTTTTGGCAGCGATAATTAAATTCAATTTGGGTGTAACGCTATCGATACAATCCAAAACATAATCAAACTCTGTTGAAACCAATTCAAACGCACGCTCTGGCGATAAAAATTCTTGGATTCGAGTCAATTGTAATTCGGGATTAATGTCCATTAAACGATCACCCACAATGGAAATTTTAGATTGACCAACGGTAGAATGTAAAGCAGGTAATTGTCTGTTAATATTGGTAATATCCACTACATCTCCATCAACGATAGTCATAGTGCCAACTCCTGCTCTTGCTAAAAATTCAGCCGCAAAAGAACCCACACCTCCTAAACCAACGACTAATACTTTAGCATTTTGTAATTTATCTAATCCTTCTTTTTTAAATAATAATTCGGCTCTTTCTGTCCACTCTGCCATACTATTGATTGTTTATTAGTTTATAAGTTTATTTGGTTATTTGTTAAATGGGTAGCAAAAATGGTATTAAAATTAGTATTCACTATTTCTTGTATTTGAGCAACTGAAAGCCCTTTATATTGTGCCGCTAGCTCATACACTTCTTGAATCGTTTGTTCGTCTGTATCGGTTTCCAAAAAAAATCGGTCGTTGGGCATGGCACAAAAAACGGATTCTAATTGGTGCATTCGCAATAAATATTTTCCAAATGAAATATAACAACCATTTGCTAGTAATTCATTGGCTACGGATTCATTTTTAGAAAATCCATGTATGAGAAAAGGAACCGAAATTTTCAATCGCTTTTTAATCGCAATCAACTCCTGAAAAGCCGCTACACAATGAATCACAACTGGTTTTTGGTATTTTTCTGCCAAAAGCAATTGTCGTTCAAAAACGGCTTGCTGTAATTCAAACGGAATTACAATTCGCTTGTCCAATCCGCACTCGCCTATAGCCAAACAATTTTTCTCTTTTAATTTACTTTCAATACTAGCGAAATCACTTTCGATACGATCTTCCACAATAAACCAAGGGTGAATTCCAATAGAATAATTAGGAATTACATCATTAAATTCTTGAGGATATTGATTCACTAATTCAACCACATCTGATTGATTGCTATACGAATGCGTATGTAAATTAAAGTACTGCATTAATCATGAAACTTTTGAACACCCGCGCGAATTTCAATTTTTAAATCGTTTTCCAAAGGCACTTTCGGACATGAATATTTCGGATTATAGGCACAATACGGATTATAAGAAGTATTGAAATCAATCACAATAGTATTACCTTGAGGGATTTCCAAATCAAGATATCTTCCCCCAATATAACTTTCGTTCCCACAAGTCAAATCCGAAAAAGGCAAGAACAAATAATCTTTGTATTCTTTCTTTTTGGACAATTCAATATTGCTATATATGTTCAATTTAAAATCCTGGCCATCAATGCTAAAATGCGCTTCACCATACTTCACATAAACGGGTTTTCTAGTAGTAGTCGTTTTCATTTCGAAAGGTTGCTCGTTCTCGGTACGAATAAATTTTGCTACTACAAAAAATTGGGCATTGGCAGGATAAAAATCCAAGGTTTGAAATGATATTAAATCTTCTGGTAAAAGCGGACTCGTTTTAGCATCGGCATATTCGGCATTCAATTCCTTTTGGAATTTCTCTATACTAGCCAAATCAAATTGGGCTTGGGCAAAGCCAAAACCAAATTGCATCATCATTAATAAAGCAACTACCTTCTTCATCTGAAAATTATTTCAGCAAAAATACTACAATCCAATAGAAAACAAAGTATTTTAAAAGCAAATGAAATTAATTTAAAACATCCTGATTTCAAGAATAAATCCTTAGCTAAAAGTTGGTACCTTTGCCACACAATTTTTACTATGATTCAGTCAGGACTGCAACGATACATCAATAATTTTAGAGGCTTTCGAAGAGAGGTTTGGATTTTGGCGTTGATTACTTTTATCAATCGCGCCGGAACAATGGTCTTGCCATTTCTATCCAAATACCTCAAAGAAGACTTGCATCTTTCCTATTCTCAAGTAGGATGGATTATGGTGTGTTTTGGTTTTGGCTCGATGCTTGGCTCCTGGTTAGGTGGAAAATTATCTGACAAAATTGGATTTTACAAAATCATGATTTTCAGTTTATTTACTAGTGGTGTGATGTTCTTTTTCTTGCAATACGTCACTTCTTTTTGGGCCTTGTGTGTAAGTATGTTTACCATTATGGTGATTGCCGATATGTTTCGTCCCGCCATGTTTGTGTCATTAGGCACCTATGCCAAACCCGAAAATCGTACGCGCGCTTTGACCTTAGTTAGATTAGCTGTCAATCTAGGTTTTGCAGCTGGACCCGCCTTAGGTGGTTTGATTATTTTAAGCCAAGGCTACCAAGCCTTATTTTGGGTAGATGGAAGTTCTTGTATTATAGCCATTGTTCTATTTGCAGTATTGGTAAAAGAAAAGAAAGTCCCTGAAGATTTAATTGCCAAAAAAGAAGCTGAAGCCAAAAGAGAATCAGTTTTTAAAGACAAAATATTTTGGATTTTCTTATTCGTTTGTTTCATAACAGCGGTTTTATTTTTTCAATTATTTACTACGCTACCGCTCTATCACAGCGAACATTTTGGTTTAACCGAATTTCAAAGCGGATTGATTTTGTCCTTTAACGGAATCCTTATTTTCTTTCTAGAAATGCCAATTGTAAGTTATTGCCAACGTAAAAACATCAGTAAACTCAAGATTATTTTGTGGGGAAGCATACTAATGGCAATTAGTTTTTATGTATTGCTATTGAATGCCTGGGCAGTCTTCTTAATTGTGAGTTTACTCTTTATTACTTTTGGTGAAATGTTTATTTTCCCCTTCTCCAATTCTTTTGCATTGAGTCGTGCAACCAAAGGCCACGAAGGACGTTATATGGCTTTGTTCACCATGAGTTTCAGTTTGGCGCATATTGCAAGTTCCAAAATGGGGTTAGAAATTATTAGCCACTTCAACTACCAAGCCAATTGGTTTGTAATGGGAACATTGGGAGTTATTGCTGTATTGTGTTGCATTTGGTTGCAACGTTTACTTAAACAAGCCCAGTAACATCCCGATGCTTCACGAGTAGCGAAATTCGGAACTTTATATTTTCTGTTTAGGAAAAAATTATTGCGAAACTAAAAGTGAACTTACTTCAAAATTTGAAATTGCTTGAAACTGCTGTTGTAAAACATTTTTATTTCTCTTCCTTTAGTAAATAGTTTCCATAAAATAAAACCCCAATAGATATTATCAAACATTGAAATAATCCTGTCCTAATAAACCCAATTTGGAATCCCAATATTAGACCTCGAGCAAATAATAACATAATTATATATAAAATATATCCAGAACCAAATTTTAAAACTCTTTCTATTGGATTCATACTTTTAGTGATGTATACAATGTAAAAAGGAATAAAAATGCTTAAAAGAAAAGCTCCAATTCTACTGTTTAAATTTGCTTCAGAATCTAGAGTTAGAAAACCTATTACAAACATTAAAATTATATTTAATAATAAGTAGAAACATATATTCAATAAAATATATAAAACACTTTTTTTATGATTATTCATTGTGTTAGATTTAAATTCGGAGGGGTCAATTTCTAATATATCACAAATTAATTTTAAAGTTTTACCCCGAGGTTCGTTTTTATCATTTTCAATTCTTTGGATAGTTCTAAGATTGATTTTAGATAATTCTGCTAATTCCTCTTGAGTGTAACCTTTTACTTTTCTTAATTCAGAAATTTTATTACCAATTGAATTCATAATCATATTAAATTAATTTTATTCCAAAGTTATTCAATAATTATTTTCATTGTAACGGTTATATCTGACATTTATGCGGCATTTTAATTGTCGGTTTTAATGTCTTTCATAGTCTATTATAAAATGTTATTGATATTCCCTTTATCATAAAAGCACAATTCAAATTAAATCAACTAAAAAGAATTGATTTTGACTTTACTTTCATAAAACCCGTACTTGTTTTTCTACTGTTTGGCGTAGTTATTACTTTTTTATGTGATTTAAGATTTATTCATTTATAATGGTTGCTTCATTGATGAAACATTCAAAACCATTATGAAATTATGTTTTCTTATAAGCATTACAGTCTTGACGATTAATTCTATAACTCCAATAAATTAGCTTAAAAACTAAAAATTTAGTTAAATAACTATAAAAATAGTTGTTTAACTAAAATAATAGTTTTACGTTTGGTCTATAAAATTTATAGCCATGCAAAAACTTACCAACAAAGAAGAAGAAATAATGCACATTTTATGGAAGCTAAAAAGAGCTTTTGTAAAAGACATTATGGAAGAAATTGTAGAGGATAAACCACACTACAATACACTCTCAACAATTGTTCGAAATTTAGAAGAGAAAGGGTATGTAGGGTATAATGCCTACGGAAAAACCCACCAGTACTTCCCTATTGTTCCAATTGAGGAGTATCGAAAAGCATTTATGAATACCGCTATTACAAATTACTTTAATAGTTCATACAAAAATCTAGTTTCCTATTTTGCTGAAGAAGAGAAAATATCGGCTGAGGAGCTCCGTGAAATTTTAGCTTTAATCGAAAAAAAGGACTAGTATGGAAAACTTCCTACTCTATTTTGCTAAAGTAAATGGACTCATCATAGCGTTCTATTTATTGTATTTAGCATTCCTTCGTAAAGAAACTTTTTACGTTGGCAATCGATGGTATTTATTAATAGGATTGGTAACGTCAATTGTTTTACCCTTAATCACTTTTACTAAAACCGTTTGGGTTGACCCTGAACCGATCTCTCAATTCATAGAAGTAGTTCCAATAACTGAGAGTAAAGTTATAAAAGAACCCGTTGATTGGTCGCTAATTTTGAGTTCAGCTTATGTGTTGGTTTCCCTAATAATTATACTAAAAGTAGGAATCGAAATTGCTTCTTTTTTTAATAAGATTATCAAATTGAACAAACAGAAAGACACCAATTTCACTTTGATTTATTCTAACTCGACAGAAAATCCATTTTCTTTCTTTAAGTACATAGTAATTAATCCTACTCTTTTTTCTAAAGAGGAATACGAACACATTATAACGCACGAACGTATTCACGTCAAACAATTCCATTCCATTGATGTATTAATCTCAAAAGTTTACTGCGCGTTATTTTGGATTAATCCAATCATTTGGTTGTACCGAAAAGCGATGTTACAAAATTTAGAATTCATAGCAGACAATCACTCTTTGGAACAAATTGAAAATAAATACGAATATCAAAAAACACTTTTAAAGGTAGTCGCTAATCAACAATCATTAAGTATTACCAATCCCTTTTATCAATCTTTAATTAAAAAACGAATTATTATGTTACAAACAAATCAATCTCACAAAAGAAATGCTTGGAAGTATGCCACCATTCTTCCAGTATTAGTTGGCTTTATGTTGTTATTTCAAATTGAAACTATTGCACAAACCAAAATTGTAGTAAATTCAAAAGTTGTTGGCTATTATACCGAAGTTGAAACCGATAATTTAATCACTTCAAAAACAACAAATGATGAAATTAAAGCAATTGAGAAAAGTTTTACTACAGATGATACTACTCTAAAAATAAATAATGTTAAACGTAATAAAGACGGAGAAATCATTGCAATACGTTTAGAGTTAACTTCAAAAAAGAATCCTAAAACAAAAACTGTAAAAGAAGTTAGAGGAAACGAGCCTATAAAAACTATAGAAATTTATAATGAAAAAGATGAATATAATAAAAACAGTATAGGTTTTAAAGAGGTATCTAATATAGCCACTGCTTCATTAATAGCGAGTGAAACAGATAGTACTGATACTCCAAACTTAAAACAAGATAGGGCTTTAATTGTAAATCGCTCCGATTCAAACAATCAATTAAAAATTACCGCTGTTAAAAGTAATTCACCGGCTTCAATTGATAATGAAACTATAATTTACCTTAATGACAAGAAGATTTCTAAAGACGAAATGGAAAAAATTGTTGCTAGTACAATTAAATCAGTTGATGTAAAAAAAGGAAAATCAAATGGTGAAATTAGAATTGTAGCTAGTTCTAATTTTGTAAATGATGACCCTGAAATTCTTCTCGATAACAAAGTGATTTCTAAAGATGATTTAAACAAATTAGATAAAAATGAAATCGAATCTATTAATATAAATAATTATAATAGAAAAAAAATCATTGAAATACAGAGGAAAAATGCTAAAGCTATTCGTGAAAATTCCTTAATAGAAATTTCATATGAAGATTTAAACAAATTTGATAAATTAAATAAAAATGAAATCGATTCCGTTAAAATAGATAACAGAAAAAAAATCATTGAAATACAGAGGAAAAATGCTAAAACTATTCGTGATAACTCGATGAAAGAAGCAAAAGAAGAATTATCCAAAGCAAAAGTCGAATTAGAAAAGGCAAAAGCCGAAATTGAAAAAGCAAAATTAGAATTGGAAAAAGCCAAACTCGAAATAGCTAAATCAAGATCAAAAAACAAAAAGAAATAACTTAAAAATCCCGATTCACTCGGGATTTTTTTTAATTGAATAAAGCGCTACTGTTTAAAATGTTTTTAGATGTTTAAAAGAAGCTTGTTTTCTTATCAAAAAGTTAATTACGTTAAATTTTTGTAAAGGTGTTTTTGAGTGTAGAAATCAATTAATAGGTTTGCTTGTTTAATATCATAAATCACAACTTTTAATTTATTTTTTTTACTATGAATACTAGAAAACATTATTTCACATTAGCCCTTGCTTTTAGCTTAATTATTGGTGGTTCTATTTCTATTTTGGCACAAAATCAGAAGAAAAGAGAACTCATCGAAATCAACAATGAAAATAACGATGTGGTAATGACTTGGAACAAAACCACGCCCGAATCAGAAATGAATGACGATGTAAAAGCGCTAAAAGAATACGGCGTTACCATCAACTACTCCGATGTGAAACGCAATGATAAAAACGAAATTACGGGTTTAAAAGTGAGTTATGAAGATAAAAAAGGAAATAAAGGCGAATTGAAACTTAGCCAACAATCTCCTATTT
Source organism: Flavobacterium ammonificans (assembly GCF_020886115.1). NCBI lineage: Bacteria > Pseudomonadati > Bacteroidota > Flavobacteriia > Flavobacteriales > Flavobacteriaceae > Flavobacterium > Flavobacterium ammonificans. Next base: position 1,841,794 of record NZ_AP025185.1, on the reverse strand, counting down.
CAACGATCCACTTTTACAAGTCTGGAAACGAAATTGGTTTTGGCACTCCTGAAAATTCCAACGGAATGGAAAATTTGTTCTTAAACGGAACTCCAAATAGAAAAATGCTAAAACAATTTGGATTCCACGACGAAGAAGGAAATCCATCAACTGACAATTTTAGTTTTAGTTTTACTGACAAAAACAAGTCTCCAAAATACACCACTAAATCCAGAATTATTGTTAAAAAACCGAATAAAAAAGATTTGATTATCGAAGATGGTATTGTTATCTCTGGTGCAGAAGATTATTCTGAAGAAGAAATAAAAAATTTAAAGAAAGATGCTCCAAAAAATCCCAATATATTTGACAATTCTGACCTGAGTGAATTAGGGGAATTTGATTTACGAAACGAAAATGGAGTTAAAGAGTTCAAAAAGAAAATCAAAAAAATGATTAATTCTGAAGATTCCGATGCTGACGAAAAATCAGAATTGGCTAAAGCCAAAGACGAAATGATCAAAGCAAAAGAAGAATTAGAAAAAGCCCGTATCGCCTTAGAGAAAGCCACCCAATCGAAATCTAAAAAGAAATAAATTAAAAAAGACCATTATATTGATGGTCTTTTTTATTTTTACCAAAAAAAAGCAATGTTCAAAGTCTTAGCTAAAATTAATAAAGTGCTGTTACCAAGTTTAACCAAACAACGCTTGGATGTGACCAAAGCAAAGAAGTGGCAGATGGCATTGATAGGATACCGTTATTATGTAACTTGTAGAGCCTTAGATAAATAAATACCAAAAAGCAGTAATAGTCCAAAAAAAGCCGTTATTTTTTAATTTTCGATTTGGATATCTATCAATTTTAGCTATATTTGCACCCGCAACAAGGCCTCGTGGCGCAACTGAATAGCGCATCTGATTACGGCTCAGAAGGTTACTGGTTTGAATCCAGTCGAGGTCACGAATAAATACAATGAAAAGAAAAAACGCCAAGCTCGCTTGAGCGTTTTTTTATTTTAATTGTCTTTTCAAAGCGGAGTTTTGCTGGAAATATAATCCAGTAAAATATAAATCCCTTCATATTATGACAACCTATTTCTTTGATAGCACTTACCAAGACACCACTTATGGTGAGGAAGACATGCACCTCAAAGAATTTGAATCCTGTCAGTTTATCCATTGTGATTTTACCGCTTGTAATTTCATTGGAGTTACTTTTATTGATTGCACGTTTACCAATTGCAATTTTAATAACACTAAACTCAATCATACTGCTTTACGAACCGTACAGTTCAACAACTGCAAAATGCAAGACATTAATTTCTCCATGTGCGATAAATTAATTTTTGAAATAGCATTTAACCGTTGTAATCTGGATTTTTCTAAATTTTATACGCTAAAATTAAAAGAAACACAATTTAAAAACTGTAGTTTGATTGCCGTCGATTTTATGGCAACCGATTTATGTGAAGTAGTATTTGATAACTGTGATTTGTATCGCGCAGAGTTTGACAAAGCGAACGCCACAAAAGCCGATTTTAGAACCAGCTACAATTACACCATTGATCCTGAAAAGACCAAAATTAAAAAAGCAACTTTCGCTTTAGAAGGTTTAAAAGGATTGCTGTATAAACACAATATCATTGTAGAGTAATTCTGTTTTAAATTTGAAATCGAAATTGAAATTGATTTTTGATTTTTGATATTGCTAACCGTGAATAGTCTCGTTTTTGCCATAGTTGGAAATAATAGAAGCTTCAAAATCCAACCATTCTCTCCAGCGTTTTTCTACATCGATACCTTCTCCGTATTTTCGAGCATAACCAATAAAAGTAGTGTAATGACCCGCTTCACTTTCCATCAAATTTCTATAAAAAGTAGCTAATTCTTCGTCTTCAATATTTTCAGAAAGTACTTTAAAACGCTCACAACTTCTGGCCTCAATCATAGCAGAGAACAACAAACGTTCTACCAATCCCGAAACCCTACTCCCAGTATTGCTGCGTTTCATGTACAAATACAACTCATTCACATAATCGTCTTTGCGTTCGCGACCTAATTTAAGTCCGCGTTTGATAATGATATTGTGTACTTGTTCAAAATGGTCGATTTCTTCTTTGGCCAAAGCCAATAAATCCTGAACTAAATCTTGATGCTCCGAATTGTGTGTAATTATTGTAATCGCATTGGTAGCTGCTTTCTGTTCGCACCAAGCGTGATCTGTCAGAATTTCTTCAATATTTGTTTCTACAATATTTACCCATCTTGGGTCGGTTGGCAATTTCAATCTCAGTATGGACATGAAATAGTAATTTAAAGTTTCAAGTTAAGCCTAAAAATAAAAATAAGGTTCTGCAAATACGTTTAGTAAATACAAAACCTCATTTTTTTGAATGTAATAAATTTAGAAAACGAAGATGGCTCTTTCGCTCATCATTTCATTTACTTCAGCAGCAACTTCTTCGATCACATCTTCGTCAGTATGATTCATCAAGACTTTATCAATAAGTGCTACAATAGTTTCCATATCTTCTTCTACTAAACCACGAGTAGTGATAGCAGCAGTTCCAACACGAATTCCTGAAGTAACAAATGGCGATTTGTCATCAAATGGAACCATGTTTTTATTTACAGTAATTTCGGCTTTTACCAACGCATTTTCAGCGTCTTTACCTGAAATATTTTTGTTTCTTAAATCAATCAACATCATGTGATTATCTGTACCACCAGAAATGATTTCGTATCCTCTTTTCACAAAAGCGTCAGCCATTGCTTTCGCATTTTTTTGCAATTGCATCGCATATGTAAAAAACTCATCTTGTAATGCTTCACCAAAAGCAACCGCTTTAGCAGCGATGATGTGCATTAATGGTCCACCTTGATTTCCTGGAAAAACAGCCAAGTCTAATAAATTAGACATCATTCTGATTTCTCCTTTTGGAGTAGTTAGTCCAAATGGGTTTTCAAAATCTTTACCCATTAAGATCAATCCACCACGTGGTCCACGCAGTGTTTTGTGAGTTGTTGTGGTAACAATATGACAGTGAGGCAATGGATCGTTCATCAATCCTTTGGCAATCAAACCTGCAGGATGCGAAATATCAGCTAATAAAATAGCACCAACGCTATCTGCAATTTGTCTGAAACGAGCAAAATCCATATCACGAGAGTAAGCCGAAGCTCCAGCGATAATTAATTTCGGTTGTGATTGAGTCGCAATTTCTTGAATTTTATCGTAATCCAATCGTCCTGTTTCCTTGTCAACACCGTAAAAAACAGGGTTATACAAACGTCCAGAGAAGTTTACTGGCGAACCGTGAGTCAAGTGACCACCGTGTGCCAAATCAAATCCTAAAATAGTATCGCCTGGTTTGATACAAGCGTGGTATACCGCAGTATTGGCTTGAGATCCAGAGTGAGGTTGCACGTTAGCATATTCAGCTCCAAATAATTCTTTAGCTCTATCAATAGCAATTTGTTCTACAACATCCACTACTTCACAACCGCCGTAGTATCTTTTTCCAGGGTATCCTTCAGCATATTTATTGGTTAAAACAGAACCTGCAGCTTCCATTACTTCGTCACTTACAAAGTTTTCTGATGCAATTAGTTCTATTCCGTGAATTTGTCTTTCTTGTTCTTCTAAAATAAGGTCAAAAATTTGTTCGTCGCGTTGCATGTGTGTAGTTTTTGTTATTGAACTGCAAAATTACAAAAAAAGCTTGTCTAAATAATGTGGTAAGTCTATATTTGGCAGAGTACTTTTTAACAAACTAATTAACAAAAGACATCTTGCCATTCGCTAGTATCGTTTTCGAAATAATAAAGTATCCCAAATTTAAACCAAGCCCAATGAAAAAAATTATTACCATACTCATCATCAGTTTACTAGTTAGTAATTGCGCTGTCAAACACACCCAAAAATTAGTCTATTCTGGCGACTATGATAATGCCATCACAATAGCCGTTTCAAGTTTAGCATCAAATAAAGATAAGAAGAGTAAGCAAGAATACGTTTTGCTTTTGGAAGAAGCTTTTGCTAAAGCTAAAGAAAGAGATTTAAATTCCATTTCACTACTCGAAAAAGAAGCCAACCCAACACAAATAGAACGCTTATATGAAATATATGTTGGGTTAAACAATCGCCAGGAAAAGATAAAACCTTTGCTTCCACTTCAAATAATCAACCAAAACCGAGAGGCGGTATTCCAATTTGACAATTACAATGAAAAATTAGTAGGTACTAAAAATGCACTTTCAAATTATTTGTTAGATAATGCGAAAGCGTTACTTAAGAAAAATATCAAAAAGGATTATCGCAAAGCGTTTGATGACTTATCCTATCTAAATCGAATCAATCCTAATTTTAAAGAGGTCAACGAACTCCTAAATGAAGCTAAATTCAAAGGCTCAGATTATGTTGTAGTTAGCACTAAAAATGAAACCAATATGATTATTCCCGAACGATTGCAAAGCGATCTATTGGATTTCAACACTTATGGGTTAAACGACAAATGGACTGTATACCACAATCTGGAACAAAATGGCATTACCTATGATTATGGAATTTCTATTCGTTTTAGAGATGTGATCATTTCGCCAGAGCAAATCAAAGAAAGAGAATTCATCAAAGAACGTAGAATCAAAGACGGTCAAAAGAAATTGATTGACGCGAATGGAAAAGAGGTTATAGACGAAAAAGGAAAAGTAGTTTTTGTAGATAATTTAAAAGACATTACGGTACGAATTAATGAATTTAGACAATTCAAATCCTGTCAGATTGAGGCGAAAGTAGAATATTCGAATTGGAAAACGAATGAATTGTTGCAAAGTTTTCCGTTGCGTAGCGAATTTATTTTTGAACATGTTTATGCCAATTATAAAGGAGATCGAAGAGCTGCAGAAGATAATTACTACTCCGTTTTTGATAAAAGAAGCATTCCCTTCCCTACAAATGAACAAATGATTTATGATACAGGAGAAGATTTAAAACAAAAACTTAAATCCATTTTATCTCGAAATAATTTTGATAAATAATTTCAAGTGATCTATTTAAATCATAACAAAGGCTTATAAATATGTTAGATATTTAAAAGTGTTACGTTTAATCGTAAAAAAGTAGTACTATTGCATTTCAAATGAATAACAAGAGTCTACATACTACTTCATTGTCACGGACAATTTTATTTTCTGCCTCTCCCGAGGTACGGACACTATAATCATAGTTTCCTCAGAAATAAATTATTTATTCATACAATCCTTTTTTTATTTTGAAAATTTTACCAATTCATTTGGAGTTAGTTATTACTAATTCTAAATCACTAAGAATTATCTTTTTGCAACAATTGTTTCCCTTTTGGGTAGTCTATTTTATTGATCAGTTGCATTCAAAACAAATAAATATCAATCATTAAATTTTAATTCAAACGCTTAAAATGGATATCAAAATAGTTGTAACCCAAGAAGAGCATTATCAATACGCTGAAACAATTTGCAATACAATTGAAATTTCTGCTAAATTAAGAGGTACTGGAATAGCCAAAAGAACACCCGACTATATTTTACAAAAAATGCAATCCAAAGATGCTATCATTGCTTTGGTCAATAACGAATTTGCAGGTTTTTGTTATATCGAAAGTTGGGAGCACGCCAAGTTTGTAGCGCATTCTGGTTTAATTGTTCATCCTAAATACAGAAATTTAGGCCTTGCCAAAAAAATCAAATCCAAAGTTTTTGATTACTCACTCAGAAAATACCCTAATGCCAAAGTCTTTGGAATCACTACTGGTTTACCCGTAATGAAAATTAATTCTGATTTAGGATACAAACCTGTTCCATTTTCAGAGTTAACAACTGATCCAAGCTTTTGGAAAGGATGTAAAACCTGTACTAATTATGAAATATTAAAGAGTAAAGACAATAAAATGTGCCTGTGCACTGGAATGTTGTACGATCCAAAAGAGAAACAAAAAATTCCACCTAAACATCCATTTAACCTAAAAGTTCTCAATAGATTAAAGAAAATAAAAGAAGCCTTATTCTTAAAAAAATAAAACTATGAAAAAAGTTGTATTAGCCTATAGCGGAGGATTAGATACCTCATATTGCCTGAAATATTTAAAAAATGAAAAAGGATATGAAGTGCATACTGTATTAATCAATACAGGTGGTTTTGACGAAGCAGAATTGAAAGCTATCGAAGAGAGAGCCTATGAATTAGGAAGTGCGCAACACGCAAATCTTACTATTCTGGACAAATACTACGATAAAGCCATTAAATATTTGATTTATGGCAACGTATTGAAAAACAACACCTACCCACTTTCTGTAAGTGCAGAACGTGTTTTTCAAGCTATTGAAGCGATTAAATATGCAACGTCAGTTGGCGCAAGCGCTATTGCTCACGGAAGTACGGGTGCTGGAAACGACCAAATTCGTTTTGATTTGATTTTCCAAACCATCGCTCCTGAAATTGAGATTATCACTCCTATTCGTGATTTAAAATTATCACGTCAGGAAGAAGTCGATTATTTGGCTAAAAACGGCGTACACTATTCTTGGGAAAAAGCACAATATTCGATCAATAAAGGACTTTGGGGAACTAGTGTAGGCGGAAAAGAGACATTAACTTCACACCAAGCATTACCAAGTGAAGCCTACCCTTCTCAATTGCAAAAACAAGGCGAAGAAAAAGTATCTTTAGAATTTCATGAAGGGCAATTGGTTGCTGTAAATGGTAAAAAAGACACGCCTCCAAACAACATTGTGATTTTAGAAAAATTGGCAAATGTCTATGCAATTGGCAGAGATATTCACGTGGGTGATACTATTATTGGAATCAAAGGAAGAGTGGGATTTGAAGCCGCTGCACCATTAATTATCATCAAAGCACACCATTTACTGGAGAAACATACTTTAGGAAAATGGCAACAATATTGGAAAGAACAATTGGGCAACTGGTATGGTATGCTATTCCACGAAGGACAATTTCTAGATCCAGTCATGCGTAATATCGAAACCTTCTTAGAAGACACTCAAAAAACTGTCAACGGAACGGTAACGGTAACTTTGAAACCGTACCACTTTTCATTGGACGGAATTGAATCTAAAAACGATTTGATGAATACTGGATTTGGACAATATGGCGAAATGAACAATGCTTGGACATCCGATGATGCCAAAGGATTCATTAAGATTTTAGGAAATGCACAAAATATATTTTCATCTGTAAACCAATTGAGTTATGATTAAAGTTGGAATAATTGGAGGTTCTGGATACACAGCGGGCGAACTCATCAGAATTTTGATGTTTCATCCCAATGCGACCCTAGATTTTGTTTACAGCACGACTAATGCTGGCAAACCCTTATCTATAGCACATCACGATTTGATGGGCGATATTGAAATGAATTTCACCGACCAAGTAAATCCTAACGTCAATGTGGTTTTCTTGTGTTTAGGGCATGGTAAATCAAAAGCGTTTTTAGAACAAAACCAATTTTCAAATCACACTAAAATCATTGACTTAGGAAACGATTTTAGATTGACAAAAGACGCTGAATTCGACGGAAAGCAATTTGTTTACGGTTTGCCAGAGTTGAACAAAACAGCAATTCAATCCGCTAATTATATTGCCAATCCGGGTTGTTTTGCTACGGCGATTCAATTGGCTTTATTGCCATTGGCAAAAAGTGGATTGTTAAACGATGACGTACATATCAATGCTACCACTGGAAGTACAGGAGCTGGAGTTAGTCCTTCAGAAACGACACATTTCAGTTGGAGAAACAATAATATGTCGCATTACAAAGCCTTTGAACACCAACATTTGGGAGAAATCAATCAAAGCATTCAGCAATTACAAGCGGGATATCCAAACGAATTGCTATTTGTTCCTAATAGAGGGGATTTCGCAAGAGGAATTTTTGCCACTTTATACACTACAATAGAAGAAAGTTTAGAAGATATCGTAGCAAAATTCGAAGCTTTTTATGCTGAACAACCCTTTGTAACGGTGACTACTACGAATATCAATATGAAGCAGGTAGTGCAAACCAACAAATGCATCATCAGTTTAATGAAAAAAGGAAACCGGCTTTTGATTACGTCAGTAATTGACAATTTAACCAAGGGCGCCTCAGGACAAGCCGTTCAAAATATGAACTTGTTATTTGGCTTAGAAGAAACCACAGGATTGCATTTAAAGCCTTGTGGATTCTAAATAAAATTGTTTCAAGTTTAAGGTTTAAAGTTCACTCGAAACCTGAAACCTGAAACTTCAAACTTTAAACTTTAAAAAAATGAACTTATTTGACGTTTATCCTTTATATAATATCACCCCTGTAAAAGCTGTGGATTGCACTATTACAGACAATAAGGGTGTAGAATACTTAGATTTATACAGTGGTCACGGTGTAATTTCGATTGGTCACACTCACCCCTATTATGTGTCAAAATTGAAAGAACAACTGGATGCCATTGGGTTTTACTCGAATGCTATTCAGAATCCATTGCAAGTAGAATTAGCCGAAAAGCTTGGAAAATTATCTGGTTATGACGATTACAGTTTGTTTTTATGCAGTTCTGGGGCTGAGGCCAATGAGAACGCACTAAAATTAGCTTCTTTCCATAACAACAAATCGCGTGTGATTGCTTTTGACAATTCCTTCCACGGAAGAACATCAGCAGCGGTTGCCGTAACTGATAACAAAAAGATTGTAGCGCCTTTGAATGCACAGCAAGTGGTTACCTTTTTGCCTTTGAACCAAATTGAATTGGTCGAAGCTGAACTTCAAAAAGGAGACGTTTGTACTGTTATCATTGAAGGAATTCAAGGTGTGGGCGGTTTGGACGAGGGAACTACCGAATTCTTTCAAGATTTAGAAAAAGTTTGCGCAAAATACGACGTTGTCTTTATTTTAGACGAAGTACAATCCGGTTATGGGAGAACAGGGAAATTCTTTGCACACCAACACCACAACATCAAAGCTGATATCATTTGTTTGGCCAAAGGAATGGGCAACGGTTTCCCTATTGGCGGTATTTTAATTTCACCCAAATTCAAAGCGAGTTATGGTTTACTAGGAACTACTTTTGGCGGAAGTCATTTGGCTTGTGCCGCAGGAATTGCTGTTTTGGATGTCATTAAAGAGGAAAATTTAATGGACAATGCAAATGAGATATACGCCTATTTCTTAGAAGTCATTCAACAAATTCCAGAAGTAAAAAAGGTAAAAGGAAAAGGTTTAATGCTTGGTGTAGAATTTGATTTTGAAATCAATGAGCTGCGTAAAAAAATGATTATTGACAAGCATATCTTCACTGGAAATGCCAATAACAAAAATCTATTACGAATACTTCCTCCATTGACAATCAATAAGAAAGGTATCGATACTTTAATTATTGCTTTAAAAGAAAGCTTAAAAGAAATATAGCCAATTCGTTGCCGCATTAATCAACAAATAAAATGAATTATACTACTATACAAGGAATAGATTCGCTTCAAGAATGGGTAAATGAAGCTATTGCAATCAAAAAAAATCCATTGCAAAACAAAGCCTTAGGCGAAAATAAAACCTTAGGAATGTTGTTTTTCAATCCTAGTTTACGAACGCGTTTGAGTACGCAAAAGGCGGCTTTGAATTTAGGAATGAATGTGATGGTGATGAACTTTACCAATGAAGGTTGGACACTCGAATTTGAAGATGGAGCCATCATGGATCAAGGAGCATCCGAACACATCAAAGAAGCAGCTCAAGTGGTATCTCAATATTGTGATATCATTGCCATTAGAGCTTTTGCTGAGCTGAAAGACAAAGAAAAAGACAATGCCGAAACTGTATTGTCAGGATTTTTAAAATACGCTACAGTCCCCATTGTGAATATGGAAAGTGCTACGGGACACCCCTTACAAGCGTTGGCAGATGCTATCACGATGGAAGAACACAAAACAGTTCACCGTCCAAAAGTAGTTTTATCTTGGGCGCCACATCCTAAAGCACTGCCACAGGCTGTTGCCAATTCATTTGTGCAAATGATGCAATTACAAGATGCTGATTTTGTTATCACGCATCCGGAAGGATATGAATTAAATCCTGAGATTACAAAGGATTCTAAAATTGAGTACGACCAAAACAAAGCGTTTGAGAATGCCGATTTCATTTATACCAAAAACTGGAGTAATTATAAGGAATACGGAAAAGTAACCAATACAGACCCGAACTGGACGGTTACCGCTGAAAAAATGAAATTGACTAATACTGCTAAATTCATGCACTGTTTGCCTGTAAGACGTAATGTAATTGTAGCAGACGAAGTGATTGACAGCGCAAATTCAATTGTGATTGAACAAGCTAATAACAGAACCTATGCAGCACAATTGGTTTTGCAAAAAATTTTAAAAGATGGAAAATAGACAATCCGTATCCATTATAAAAATTGGTGGAAATATCATTGATAATCCTACCGAATTAGCATCGTTTTTAGCTGATTTTGCAGCTTTGGAAGGCAAAACTATTTTAGTGCACGGAGGTGGAAAATTAGCAACTAAATTAGCGCAAAACATGGGATTAGTTCCTCAAATGATTGAAGGCCGTCGCATCACCGATGCACCAATGCTAGAAGTGGTGGTAGGAGTTTATGCTGGGCAAATCAACAAAGAAATAGTGGCGAGATTACAAGCTAATGGATTGAATGCAATGGGATTTTCAGGTGCTGATGGCAATTTAATTCTATCCGATAAACGAAATCATGCTACTATCGATTATGGTTTTGTAGGCGATGTAAAAAAAGTAAATACCAACTTATTAGCTAGTTTACTTGATAATGGCATTACACCCGTTTTTTGCGCTATTACGCACGATGGAAAAGGACAACTAATAAACACGAATGCCGATACCATTGCAAGCGAATTAGCCATTGCTTTGTCTGCAATATATGATGTAACACTAACGTATTGCTTTGAAAAACCAGGTGTTTTGTTTGATGCTGAAGACGATAATTCGGTTATTGAAGCAATCCATCCCGATTTGTATTCCAAATTAAAAGCGGAACAAGCGATTCATTCCGGTATGATTCCGAAATTAGACAACTGTTTCAACAGCTTATCCAAAGGGGTACAACAAATCCGAATTGGACACCATCGCATGTTACAAAACAAAAGGGCGACTTATACGACAATTACTTTATGAAGACTATAGAAATACTTACACAAGAAGCTATTGACTTGTTAAAAGCGCTAATTGAAACGCCTTCCTTTTCTAGTGAAGAAAATCAAACCGCTTTATTAATAGAGAATTGGTTTACTCAAAATGGAGTTCCTTTTCAAAGAGAGAATAACAATATTTGGGCTTTCAACCAACATTTTGACGAAAGCAAACCAACACTTTTATTGAATTCGCATCACGATACAGTAAAGCCTAATCAAGGCTATACGAACGATCCTTTTGAAGCCATTGTAAAAGACGGTAAGTTATTTGGTCTAGGAAGTAATGATGCAGGAGGTTGCTTGGTTTCGCTTCTAGCAACATTTGTTCATTTTTATGGACAAGAAAATTTACCTTATAATATAGTTATCGTTGCGTCAGCAGAAGAAGAAAGCAGCGGCAAAAATGGATTGAACAGTGTTTTACAACATTTACCCGAATTGGATTGTGCCATTGTCGGTGAGCCTACTTTAATGCAATTGGCAATAGCCGAAAAAGGTTTATTAGTATTGGATGTTATCGTCAAAGGAACAGCCAGTCATGCGGCGCACCAAAACAATGACAACCCAATTTACAAAGCAATGCCTATAATTGATTGGTTCAAAACCTATCAGTTTGAAAAAATCTCTGAGGTTCTAGGGCCTGTAAAAATGACCGTAACCCAAGTGAATGCTGGAAAACAACACAATGTAGTTCCTGCCGAATGTCATTTGGTTATCGATATTCGAGTGAATGATTGCTATAGCAATGTCGAAATTTTAGAAATAGTAAAAACTCATGTTCAAGCAGAAGTTAATCCGCGTTCAATGAATTTAAACGCTTCTTCTATTCCGTTGGAACATGGTTTAGTTCAAGCTGGAATTGCTCTGGGAAGAACTACTTATGGTTCGCCAACCCTTTCAGATCAGTCAGTATTGAGTTGTCAATCCTTAAAATTGGGTCCAGGAGAAACGCTTCGCTCCCACTCGGCTGACGAATTTATATTTATTAACGAAATAGAAGAAGGAATTCAGTTGTATATCAAAATACTAACTGACTTTTTCAAGCAATAAAAAATACGCCTATGAAACTCTGGGAAAAAGGAATTGCCACCGACAAACAAATCGAACATTTCACTGTTGGAAACGACAGAGAATTAGATTTAGTTTTAGCCAAATACGATGCGCTAGGCTCTATTGCTCATGCGAAGATGTTAGGTCAAATTGGTTTATTGACTGCCGAAGAAACCAATTCTTTGGTTTTGGCATTGGAGGAAATCATTAAAGAAGTCGAAGCCGGAAATTTTGAAATTGAAGATAGTTTTGAAGATGTGCATTCCAAAATCGAATACCTATTAACTGTCAAATTAGGTGATGCTGGCAAGAAAATCCACACAGCACGTTCTCGAAATGACCAAGTTTTAGTTGACGTCCATTTGTATTTAAAAGACGTAGTCAAAGAATTGAAAGAACAAGTAAAGGTGCTTTTTGATGTATTGATGGAATCGGCGGAGAAACATCAAAACGTTTTATTACCTGGATATACGCATTTACAAATTGCTATGCCCTCATCTTTTGGAATGTGGTTTTCGGCTTATGCTGAAAGTTTGATTGACGATATTACAATGCTGAATGCCGCTCTAAAAGTAGTAGATCAAAACCCATTGGGTTCTGCTGCAGGTTATGGAAGCTCCTTCCCTATTAACCGTACATTTACTACTCAGGAATTGCAATTTGAAACCTTAAAATTCAATGCGGTAGCTGCTCAAATGAGTCGCGGAAAAGCGGAGAAAACAGTCGCTTTTGCAATGAGTAGCGTAGCAGCCACTTTGTCCAAATTTTCTATGGATGTGTGTTTGTATATGAGTCAGAATTTTGATTTCATCAGTTTGCCGTCTCATCTTACAACGGGTTCTAGCATTATGCCTCACAAGAAAAATCCAGATGTATTTGAGTTGATTCGTGGAAAATGCAACAAAATACAAGCCCTACCTTATGAAATCACTTTGATAACCAATAATTTGCCAAGCGGTTATCATAGAGATTTACAATTATTGAAAGAAGGATTATTTCCTGCCATTCAAAATTTAAAAGCCTGTTTGGATATTGCAATTTTCGCTATCAAAGACATTACAGTAAAAGAACATATTTTAGACGATAAAAAATACGACTATTTATTTACGGTGGATTCCTTAAATGAAATGGTAGTGGCAGGAATTCCGTTCAGAGATGCTTATAAAGCCGTGGCAGAGCAATTAGAAAACGGAAGTTTTCAATCGCCTAAAGCTACCAAACACACTCATGAAGGAAGTATCAACAACTTATGTTTGGATGCTATAAAAGATAAAATGATGCAATCCTTTTAATTCAAATAGTTGCATAAAAAAAAGCTCCAATTTCTTGGAGCTTTTTTTATGTTTTTATACATCTTATTTTTTTACAACCAGTCGGAAACCTTCTCCGTGAATATTCAAAATTTCAACATTCTCATCTGATTTTAAATACTTTCTTAGTTTGGCAATATACACATCCATACTACGAGAAGTAAAATAATTATCATCTCTCCAAATTTTAGTTAAAGCCAATTCTCTTGGCATTAAATCATTTTCATGAAGAATTAACATTCTTAGTAATTCATTCTCCTTAGGTGATAATTTAATAGGCGCATCATTTTCAAAGGTCAAGAAACGCAACTTAGAATTTAGGTGAAATTTACCAATGTTAAACTCAAACTGTACTTGCTCAGTTTTCACATCAGATGATTTTCTCTGAATAATTGCTTTGATTTTCATTAACAAAACCTCTGAATCAAATGGCTTGTTCAAATAATCATCTGCACCCGCTTTGTATCCTTTCAATACATCCTCCTTCATGGATTTAGCAGTCAAAAAGATAATAGGCACTTCGGCATTTTTCTCTCTAATTTCTTTAGCTAATGTATATCCATCTTTATAAGGCATCATGACATCTAAAATGCATAAGTCATAATTTTCCTTCTTAAATTTCTCAAAGCCTTCCATACCATTTTTGGCCAAAACAACATCAAAGTCATTTAGTATTAAATAATCTTTTAATACTGCTCCAAAGTTAAGATCATCTTCAACCAGTAGGATTTTCTTATTATTTTCCATAATTTAATTGATTAATGGTAATTTTATGGTAAAGGTACTTCCTTTTCCTTTTTCACTTTCTACGTAAACTTGACCATTATGGTCGTCAACTATTTTCTTAACATAAGCTAATCCTAAGCCATGTCCTTTTACATTATGAATATCACCTGTATGTTCTCTGTAAAACTTCTCAAAAATTCGTTTTTGAGCAATCTTACTCATTCCCAATCCTTTATCTTGAACTTTAATCAATACCATATCTTTAATGTTTTCTGTGTAAACATCAATCTCTGGCGGATTAGGAGAATACTTTACAGCGTTCTCTAAAATATTCACGATAACATTTGTAAAATGATTATCGTTCACTAAAACAGAAGTTCGGGTAGCATTAAAATGCGTTTTAATGGTACCATTACGATCCTCTAAAATTAGACTAACATGCTCTATTGCATCGTTAATTACATCTTCAATAGGAATCGATTCCTTTTCTATCTCTAATTCTTTTTTCTCTAATTTAGAAATTCGCAAAACATTTTCCACTTGAGCATGCATGCGCTTATTTTCGTCGCGAATCATAGCTAAATAACGCAATACCTTCTCTTTGTCATCAATTATTTTTGGATTCCTAATGGCGTCCAAAGCTAAATTAATTGTTGCTATTGGTGTTTTAAACTCGTGCGTCATATTATTAATAAAATCCGTCTTGATTTCAGAAATTTGACGTTGTCGAATTAATTGACTTAAAGCACTTGAATAAGCAATGATAATAATGAGTGTAAATATAATCGACAAAATAGTAATACTCACCAACTCAGACAATAAGAATCGCTTCTTTTGAGGAAAACTGACCATCAACTTATATTGTTCATGTTCCTCATTATCTGTTAAAATTGGAATGGAATAACTGTTCTTTGGATTGTATTTAAAATTAGCAGACGCTACTTTAGTAGAAGCACCACTATTGTATACACCAAACTCAAAATTTATTTTTACTCCGTATTCTTCTAACTCCCTCTTAATTAAACTTTGAATATTTTCTATACTAACACGCTCTTCTAAAGGCATAGCTGAAGCAATATCTTTATAAAAGATTTCAAATTGTGCATTGTCTAAAACATCCAAACTTCCTGATTTCTCAATGCGTTCATCTGGAATCAAACTTTGATCCAACATTGCATTATCCAGCGGCTTATTGTTATAAATTTCAGTAATTCTCTTCGAACTAAAATTTTTAAACTTCGAACTATCCGTTTTCTTGTCAAAGAGAGAAGAACTAATATTAAAATCCTCAGCAATAATACTATTGGAGTACACAATAGTTTTATTTGTTTTCAAATTCTTTTGTACATAAGTAAATTCAAGTAAATCGTCTTTCTGTGGGATTTTACCTGTACTGTCTTTTAACTTGTTGTATCTATCGTAAAAACTATAGGCTTCTTGCTTTTGCAATTTTTCGGCAACATTACCTAAAACCTGCTTCACATGAAACTTAAATTGTTCTTCATTATTTTCAAACGAAGTATTAAACCAATAGACTTGCACGAGAATAATCCCAATTAGGGAAAGACTCATTAACAAAACTAATAATCTAAAAAACAACTTACTCATCAAAACAAAATTAGTATTTTAACAATATAGTTAATTATACATTAACCAAACATTAACATCTTTAATGTATATTGCTAATTGTATAAACTTTTAAGAATATGATCTATTTGTTGTTTCGCAGTTTCAGTATCTGCATTTTCAACAACAAAATCACTTTTAGCGATACGCTCTTCATCAGTCCATTGTGCACTGATGCGTTGCAAAACCTGTTCACGAGTACAATTATCTCTAAGCATCACACGGTTAATTCTATCTTCTAAAGGGGCAGTAATAGTAATCGTATAATCGCAAATAGTGTAACTACCGCTTTCAAATAAGATTGCTGCCTCATAAATCACAAAAGGTGCTGATTGGTATTGGTCAAGCCAAAGTTGAAACTGGGATCGCACCGCAGGATGAATAATACGGTTTAATTGATCTAACTTTTCTGCATCTGTAAAAACGATCGCCGCTAGTTTTTGCCTACTCAATTGCTTGTTATCAAAAACAATATCGCCAAAAACAGATTTGATCTGATCCAAAACTTCTGGCAACTGTGTTACCTTTTTAGCTTCATCATCAGCAATAAATAAAGGAATACCTATGGATTCAAAATACCGAACTAGGGTAGTTTTACCGCTTCCTATTCCGCCAGTGACTCCAATGATTTTTGCCATTACTATTTTTTAAAAAACAATTTTGGGAAAGCAACTTCAGGTTGTTGTTTCAAAATAATCACTTTAACATACGATTCTAAAAAACCCAAACCATAGCCATAAAATTGTTTCCAAACAGCAATTAAAGACAAATAGCCAATTTTAATGCTTCGATTTTGAATAGTAGAAGTTACAAACAAGATGAAAAAATACAACATATACAATTGTAATAAATGATCAAATGTCAATAACAACAAGGCTACCGAAAGAAAGAATCCTAAAATAAAAACCGTTGGAAAGAAAAAAGTCAACTTGTTGTGTTTTGGATACCAACTGTTCAAAATAGGTCGGGCTTTACCAAACTTACTTACTTGAACAGAGAATTTATCCCAATCAATTCGGCGTTTATGGTACACAAACGCTTTTGAAAACAAACGAGTTTCAAAACCTAAATTCCACAAACGAATAGATAAATCTGGATCTTCACCTGGGTGAATATTACCAAAACCTTTGGAAGCTTCAAACGCTTTTCGAGACAATCCCATATTGAAACTTCGTGGTTGGAACTTTCCTATTTTCTCTGAACCACCTCGAATTCCTCCTGTTGTTAAGAAAGATGTCATAGCAAAATTGATTGCTTTTTGAATGTCTGAAAAACTATCTAAAGCTTTGTCTGGTCCTCCAAAACAATCCACATAATCCTGCTTCAATGCCTTATCTACTTCATTCAAATACTGTTCAGGAATAATACAATCCGAATCAAAAATGATGAAATAATCCCCACTCGCCTTTGTCATTCCGTAATTTCGAGAATCTCCAGGCCCTGAATTTTCTTTATAAAAATAGGAAATGTTTAACTGCGCTAGGTATTTCTGAATCACTTCACCACAAGGAATAGTTGATCCATCTTCTACTATAACAATCTCAAAATCATTTTGATAAGTTGTTTTTGACAAGCTTTCCAATAACTCATCTACTTCGTCAGGACGGTTATATACCGGTATAATAAGAGAAAAATGCATATTCAAAGTTAAAAGTTGATTCCATAATGGATTGTAGTACAAATATAGTGTTTAAAGGCAATTGGCAGCAAAAAATAGTTGGGTCGATACAATAAGTAGTAAACCAATTAAAAAAAATCATTTCAAAATGGATTAAACTCAATAATTCGACTATTTTTGAACTCTTATTTTTATTGGGAATTCATGACATTATTTCTGCACTAATCCCAACAAATTTATATCCAATTATAGAAATAAATCTACTGAAGCTAAAGAATCCCATGAATAAAAAATTAATTTTTACACTACTAGTTGTTTTTATTACCAACCTAAGTTTCTCTCAAAATTCAAGATTACATCATAACAACACCATTGGATGGTATAACTATTTCGGAACTTTCAAACTGTCTGAAAAATGGGGTATTCATACGGAATATCAATTTCGTAGAGAAGAATTGATTACCAATTGGCAACAAGGACTTTTACGTGTGGGTGTAAACTTCTCCGTAAATCCAAGGGTTTTAGTTCGTGTAGGATATGCAATGGCAGAAACCTATCCTTATGGTGATGTTCCTTTGAACGGTATGGGTAAAGATTTTACAGAACATCGTGCTTATGAAATGCTACAACTTTCGCACAAAGAAGGTAGTGTAGATATTTCTCATCGTTTTATGCTTGAACAAAGATTTATTGGTCGTTATAGTAATGCTAATTTAACTTCAGAAGACGAATTCCCTTTTTCCAACCGAGCGAGGTACATGATTCGGGTTCAAATGCCTTTGAAAGGAAAAGAGATGAAAGATAAAACGCCCTATATAGCTGTTTATGACGAAATCATTATTGGTTTTGGAGAAAATGTAAATGCGAATATTTTTGATCAAAACCGATTAGGTGTAGCTTTAGGATATCGCTTTAATAAAGGCTTCCGACTTGAAGCAGGTTATCTAAACCAAGTAATTCAATTTGGGCGCTTAATTAATGGCAAAAACATCATTCAAAACAATAATGGTCTGGTGTTGAGTGCCAACTTTAATTTTGACTTGACTAGGTAGTGTTCAAAAAATAGCATAAAAAACTTACGCTACATAGCTTTTATTTAAAATAATTGAATTACTTTTGATTACGTTTTTATTATAAATGCAGTTGTACTCCCCACAATACACAACTGCACTACAGTGACTTTTCTGTCATTGTATTTTCACAAAAGAGGTAAAATAGATTAGTCTAGCAATGGAATGGCTTTGCCGTTGTTATTGATTAGTTCAAAGGAATTATGCTATACTATAATTTCTACAAAAAACACATAGATCTAAAGCACTCTATATGAGTATTATAAATAAATGTTTAACTTAAATAAATTAAAAATGATTAAAAGAGCAATGAAAATGATGGCAGTTCTATTTGGCGCATCAATGGTTTTAACTTCTTGTTATTCTTACACAAGTGTAGTTGGTAAAGGTGCACAAGGGAATAGTCAAACTACAAAATGGAATCATTATGTGATTTATGGACTAGCTCCTGTTGGAGTTTCTGACTCAAAACAAATGGCAGACGGTGCAGAAAATTATACCGTTCATACAAGACAAACTTTTGTAAACGGTTTAGTTTCAGGTTTAACTTTTGGAATTTATACACCAACCGTTACAACTGTAACTAAGTAATTGTAATTAAGGGTTTGTCTAATTGACAAACCCTTTCTATTTATACTACATGAAAAAAATCATATTTTACCTATCATCAGTGGTATCGGTTATATTGCTCATAAATACATTCAAAATCATTTCAACTGACAGTAATAGACTAACAAATTATGGATTTGGTTACTTGGTTGGAAAACTTTTTTTGTTGGTAGTATTTGTGACAATTGCATTTAAATCTAGGTCAAAATAATCTTAAAGAGAATCGAATCAACCACAAGAAAATAGCATTAAAACAAACAAAATAAACTGCTGAGAGAATATGTTGCTAGAACTATACTAAGCACATCAATTCTAAAAGCGAATTTTTACTAGCAATCTATGAATGTGTAACCAAAACTATCTCATTTATGAAATTGAAATTCAAGAAAAAAAGATTCATTTATAATTTACTCTTAGGAGTATTTTGGACTGGGATAGCATTAGACAGCATTCTAGAATTAGAAAAAATCCGTTGGACAAAATATATCGTTTTAGGTCTAGGAATATCCTATTTAGCAAAGTTTCTCTACGAAATGAAATACCAGTACATTATAATTAAAGATGGGACCCTACAACGAAGCGGACTTTTTCATTTTCACAGAAAAATAAATTTAAAAGAAGTATATGCTATAAAAGAGATACAGGGCACCTATTATCTTAAAACAGATAAAACAGTATTTAAAATCGATACCGATTTAATTGACACCAGCTCCCTCCTACACCTACATAGTTTATTAAAAGAGCTTGATTTACCTGCTAACAAAACACCTTTTTATAACTAATCCATTTGCAAGTTGAACCAATCGCCCCCAATAATAAAAATCAAATTCAAGAAAAAAAGAATAGTGTACAATCTAATATTTAGCACTATATATGTGGCAGTTGGACTTTACCGAATAGTCTCAAACGAACATATCTACTGGATCAAATCTGGTTTTTTTGTCATAGGAATACTTTATTTAATTAGTGCTCTTTTTGAAATCATCACGCACTATATTGTTATTAAAAACGGAACCCTCAGAAAATATAGCTTTTGGGCATTTCATAAAGATATTGAACTTCAGAATATCATTGAAATCAAAAGCGTTGCGGAGGATTACATTGTTTTTACCGAAAGCACAAAACTCAAAATTCAAGTCGAACTCATAGCTGATGATTCCCTTGAGGAACTGAAACGCATTTTATCTGAACTCGATTTACCCGCTGATAAAACACCTTTTCAATAAAATCAATTCTAATCTCTCGAAGGGTTTTGAAACCCTTCAAAATTTAAAAAAAAATGCACCCAATTGGGTGCATTTATATAATAGTGTAACTCTAAATTACGAAATGCTAGGTATTTGTACCATCTCGTTAGCATCAGCTAAATAATCTACTCCATCAAATCCAAAACCAAATAGGTTCAAGAAATCTTGCTTGTATCCAGCTAAATCACCAATTTCTGGTAATGATTCTGTAGTAGATTCTTTCCACAATGCAGCCACACGAGCTTGAACATCTTCACGCATTTCCCAGTCGTCAATACGAATTCTTCCTTGATCGTCTGTAGGAACGGCTTGTCCTGAGTACAAACGTTGTTGGTACAAACGTTGAATTTGCTCGATACAACCTTCGTGAATGCCTTCGGCTTTCATTATTTTGTATAACAATGAAATATACAATGGAATCACTGGAATAGCTGAACTCGCTTGGGTAACTAACGCTTTGTTAACAGAAACATAGGCTTTACCATTCAAAGAAGCTAAGTCTTTTGTAATTTCAAAAGCAGTTGCCTCCAAATGATCTTTGGCACGACCAATAGTTCCTTTTCTGTAAACCGCTTCAGTAACTTCAGGTCCAATATACGAATAGGCAACTGTTGTAGCGCCTTCCGCCAAAACATTAGCCCCTTTCAAAGCGTCCATCCACATCGCCCAATCTTCACCACCCATAACCACAACCGTGTTATCGATATCTTCTTGAACCGCTGGTTCGATAGAAACTTGTGTAACATTCCCGGTATGGAAATCAACCGTTTTGTTCGTAAACGTCCCTCCAATTGGTTTCAAAGTAGAACGGTGCAATACTCCTGTTGATGGGTGCATACGGACTGGCGAAGCCAAACTATAGATCACTAAATCTATCTGACCCATATCCGCTTTGATTACATCAATCGCTTGTTGTTTTACTTCGTTAGAAAAAGCATCTCCATTGATACTTTTAGCATACAAACCTGCTTTGGTTGCTTCTTTTTCAAAAGCAGCAGAATTGTACCAACCTGGTGAAGCTGTTTTCCCTTCTGAAGGTGCTTTTTCAAAGAAAACACCTAATGTTGCTGCATTAGAACCAAACGCACTTGTAATTCTTGATGCTAATCCAAATCCTGTAGAAGCACCAATAACCAATACGCGTCTTGGACCATCAATAGCGCCTTTAGATTGTACGTAAGCAATTTGATTTTTTACATTTTGCTCGCATCCAGCTGGGTGCGCTGTCAAGCAAATAAATCCTCTCATTCTAGGTTCTATAATCATATCTTTAATTCTAATTAATATTCTTGTTTAGTAGTGTGCAAATATAAACCAAATCTTTAGTTCAACAAGGATTTAGCGTGATTTAGCGCCGAATCAGAAACAACTGCACCGGATAACATTTGGGCAATTTCTAAAACTCTTTCATCCTCATTTAATAACTTCAATTCCGATTGTGTATCGTCTCCAACGGTAGATTTGAATACTTTGAAATGTGCATTTCCTTTAGCCGCAATTTGTGGCAAATGCGTAATGGCAAAAATTTGCATCGTCTGACTCATTTCTTTCATAATCTCCCCCATTCTAATAGCGATTTCACCAGAAACTCCAGTATCTATTTCGTCAAAAATTAATGTAGGTAATTTGGAATACTGCGCCAAAATCGCTTTTACAGCCAACATAATACGTGACATCTCGCCTCCTGAAGCTACCTTTTTAAGCAAACCAAAATCAGTTCCTTTATTCGCCGAAAACAATAACTGAATTTCGTCTTTACCGTTTTGGAAATAGGTTTCAGTAGCCTTAATTTCAATATTAAATCGCACATTGGGCATTCCCAAAGTAGCTAAAATAGCAATCAATTTGTCTGATAAAACCGGAACGGCTTTCGTTCTTTTTTGATGAATAGCCAAAGCTAAAGCATCCAATTGACTCGTTTTATCTTGAATCGATTGGGTCAAAGTAGCAATGTCACTTTCTAGATTTCCTAGTTCAAAAAGAGTCGTTTCTAAAGTATTTTGTATCGCCAATAACTCTTCGACAGTAGTGACTTGATGTTTCTTTTGCAGATTGAATAGCAACTGTAGTTTCTCACTAATCAAATCCAATTGAATTGGATCATTGATTAGTTTTTCGGAACAATTGGTTAATTCATCTGAAATATCGTTTAATTCAATAGCTAAACTACTAATACGCTCTAACAGCAAAGCATATTCTGGCGCGAAAGAAGCTATTTTTTGTAAGGCAATCTTAATCTCTTTCAAAGTAGACAAGGCTCCTATTTGCTCTTCATTGGCTAAAGCCAACGATTTATCTACCGCTTCTTTAATAGTTTCTACATTATTCAGCTTTTCAAAATCAGCTTCTAATTGTTCTTGTTCACCGGATTTCAATTGAGCAGCAACTAATTCGTTCAATAAAAAGGTGTTGTATTCTTGTTCCTTAATGGATTCTGCTTGCTTTTTTAAGAGCGAATTCAAATTGGACTTATCTTCTTTGTAGCTTCTTAAAAGTGTTTGATAACTACTAATTTCAACTTGATTATCAGCTAGAGCGTCAACAATTTTGAATTGCACCGTTTCATCGGATAATTCTTGGGTTTGCTGTTGCGAATGAATATCAATTAAAAACAAACTCAAATCCTGCAACTCTTGTAAATTCACCGGACTATCATTAATAAAAGCTCTTGATTTTCCTGAAGGAAGTATTTCTCGACGAATAATTGTCTCGTCTTCGTAATCCAAGTCATTCGCTTCAAAAAAGGGTTTTAAATTGTATTTCGAAACATCAAAATAGGCTTCAATAACACACTTTTCTTCTTTATTTTTAAGCGACGTTAAATCGGCTCGTTTTCCTAAAACCAATCCCATCGCCCCCAAAATTATCGATTTACCTGCACCTGTTTCTCCAGTAATAATAGAGAATCCTTTTGAGAAATCGATAGCCAATTTCTCAATCAATGCATAGTTTTTTATCGAAAGTGATGTAATCATAGTAGCAATTGAACTTAGGGTTAATTTAGTACTTAATACTACTCCATTTACTAGAGTTCATAGGAGAAACTCGGTTCAAAGTAGTCACCAAATCGGTGATAGATATACTAGGTCCGCCTGAAAAAATTGAAACAATTTCATCTGATTTGGCATCAAAAAATACTCTAGTTAAAAAAGCATTGGGACGAACCGAATGCACTTTACTCAATCCCATAAGAGCCGATTTCACATTTTCCTTTGCTGATTTCAAATCCTTACTCATTCCGTCTAAGGCAGTAGCATAGTTGTAATTTGCAATACGAATATCATTAAATGTAGGCGAAACCAAATCGTTGATTAAAAAGTACCTGTTTTGATTGCCATCTCCTTGCGTCCAACCTTTATAACCACTTAGCTGACCCAAGTTAGCAATGTTTAATGCGGCATCGTAGTAAGTTGTACCGCCTAGTTCTTGAAAAGAATCCGCATCCAATCCTAAAATCAGATTGCAGTAAAATGCGATTACGCCAACTAAATTAGAATCAAAAGAATTGGGGTTGTACACTAAATTTTCAAATTCAGCATAGGAAAAATTAAAATCTTTATCGTTAAAATTGAAAATCGGACTAGAATAAGAGGAATCAAAAATCGGTCGAGATGATAGAACTTGAATTGTTCCTGAAAATTGATTGGTAGTTCCGCTTTGAAGCGTAATAAACATAGAACAATTAATGCGTTCATTTTGATTCAAAAGTTGACCATTCCAATCGGTTTTATTCACTAAATCAGTTAATGCACTTTGAAGATTGGTAAAAATTTGAGGATTGATATTTGCCAATTTTTGAGCATTCACAGTAACCGTACAATTCAACTGTTGTGAATGAACGAATACGCTACAAACTAAAGAAAGAAAAACTAGTAGTTTACGCATTAAAATGGCTAATTATCTTGTTTACAATATCGGTTGCAACTGCCTCCTTTGACTTTAATTCCATTGGTTCAACACTGAAATTTTTATCAATAAAAGTAACTTTATTGGTTGCTTTTTTGAAACCTGCTCCCTCATCTTGAAGCGAATTCAAAACAATCAAATCTAAGTTTTTTTTCTGAATTTTCAACTTGGCATTTTCAATTTCATTTTCAGTTTCTAAAGCAAAGCCAATTAAGAATTGATTCTTTTTGGATGCACCTAATGAAGCCAAAACATCTTGCGTTTTTTCTAACTCAATAGATAACTCAGCCTCTGATTTTTTTATTTTTTGAGAAGCAATTGTTTTGGGCTTATAATCAGCAACAGCTGCTGCTGCAATTGCAACATCAACTTTAGCATAATGCAAATGACAAGCGTCAAACATTTCTTGAGCAGAAACAACAGGAATTAGTTCGATAGCAGAATGTGTTACTTTGCAATGTGAAGGTCCGGAAACCAATACAACAGAAGCTCCTTGTTCTGCCGCAGACTGCGCAATATCATAGCCCATTTTACCCGAAGAATGATTCCCAATAAATCGAACTGGATCAATTGCTTCGTAAGTAGGGCCTGCAGTAATCAATATTTTTTTACCTTTAAGTGGCAGTTTACTTTCTAAATCGGCCTCAATAAAAGCCAGGATATTTTCTGGTTCTGCCATTCTGCCTTCGCCAGACAAACCACTTGCTAATTCACCGCTTTCAGCAGGAATTATAGTATTTCCAAAACTGTGTAATGCTTTAAAATTAGTCAAGGTAGTTGGGTGTTTGTACATATCTAGATCCATTGCTGGCGCAAAATAGACAGGACATTTTGCCGACAAATAAGTGGCTAAAAGTAGGTTATCACAAGTTCCAGATGCCATTTTAGAAAGAGTATTGGCAGTAGCAGGAGCAATTACCATAAAATCAGCCCATAGCGCTAATTCAACATGATTGTTCCAAACGCCTTCCCCTTTCACTTCCGTTAATTTGGAAGATACATCGTCAGGTGTCTCGTAAAAAGTAGAATAAACAGGATTTTTGGATAAGGTTGCCAAGGTAAGTGGCGTAACAAAAACCTTAGAAGCAGGTGTCATGATCACTTGGACATGTGCACCTGCTTTTATAAAGAGTCGGACCAATGAGGCAGTTTTATAGGCTGCAATTCCGCCAGAAACTCCTAGCAAAATTTTCTTACCGTTTAAAACTGACATGGAACGGATTTTATTTATTAGATTCTCTGTGGTAGATTTTATCGTCTAACCACTCTTGAACTGCTAAAGCATGTGGCTTAGGCAATTTTTCATAGAATTTTGATACCTCGATTTGTTCTTTGTTTTCAAAAACCTCTTCAAGACTATCATTGTAAGTAGCAAATTCTTCTAACTTTTCTGTCAATTCTTTTTTGATTTCAGAGTTGATTTGATTGGCTCTTTTAGCCATAATAGTAATCGCTTCATACACGTTACCAGTAGGTTGTTCAATAACAGTTTTGTTGTAAGTTATTGTGTTTACTGGAGCATTCGTCTTTTTTAAATCCATGACTTTATTTATTTAGTAAATTTTGTAAATCTTTTTCAATGCGAACCAACATCTCGTCCGCTTTTTGTTTGTATTGAGTATCTGGCTTGAACTTGATCAAATTAGCGTACGCTACTTTTGCCACATTCAAACGTTCTTCCATTTTAGATGGAATACTGTTAACTCCTAATTTGTATGCCGAATCCAATCGGTAATACAAGGCCTCTTCTTTGTATGAAGTTCCAGGAAAATCAGCAATAAAATTATCTAAAGCAATTAAAGCTGATTTATAATCGGATATAGTGTTGTAGCCTTTAGCATTTTCAAAAACTTTCTTTTCTAACTTTCCATTAAGTGTTTTCGTAATTGTATTGGCTTCTGCTATAAATTCTGAATTAGGATAATTATCGATGAACAACTGTAATTTTTCAATTGCTTTATTCGTATCCGTTTGATCTAAAGAATAAACTGGAGATAACATAGAATAACTTTTCGCCCCTAAAAAAGCAGCTTCAATCACTTTGTCACTCTTTGGATAAGCCGACACAAAACTTTCAAATTGATAGCCAGCTAAATAATATTGTCTTGTTTTATAATACGATTGAGCATACATATAAAACAACTGCTCAGCATCAGGTCTACCTCTATACACACCAGCAATTTGCTCTATTAATCGCAATGATTGATTGAACTTACCTAATTCATACATCTTAGTAGCCATATCCAATTTTACCGTTGGATCTTCATTCTTAAGCGCCTTTTGATACTCGCTGCACGAACTAAATAAAACAATAACAATAAGAAAATAGAGTAAATTTTTCATTTAAAAATTTTAATTACATCCCTTATAAAAGCCAACTTGCTACACAAGTGAAGGCAAAATAAGAGCACAAATTTAGGTATTAATTTAGCGAATACAAAATATATTTTTGGAGCACTAAAAATACCAATAAAAGACAGCTTATTTTTTGCTCACTTGAACAAAAGAATGGATTCGATCAGCTAAATTTTGATCCACATGTACCAGTGGTAATCGAACCGTATTTTCAGCAATACCCATGGATTCAAATACTTGCTTAATTCCGGCAGGATTGCCTTGCTCAAAAATCATATCTATAATTGGTGCTAACTCATACTGAATAGAAAAAGCCTGATCTACTTTTCTGTTCAATCCCAAACGAATCATTTCAGAAAAAGTGGTCGGGAATCCTTGACCAATAACAGAAATAACTCCTGAACCACCAGCAAGAACTAAAGATAAAGCGGTCATATCATCACCTGAAATTACTAGAAAATCTTTGGGTTTGTTTTTGATAATTTCAAAACATTGCACTAAATCACCGGTTGCTTCTTTAATGGCAATAATATTTTTAAAATCAGACGCCAAACGAACCACTGTTGAAGGCAACATATTGCTAGAAGTTCTACCCGGCACGTTGTACAAAATAATTGGCAAAGGAGAAACTTCTGCTATAGCTTTAAAATGCTGATAAATACCTTCCTGTGTTGGTTTAACATAATAAGGAGAAACCGAAAGAATAGCAGTAAAATGAGACAAATCTCTGGTCTTTAATTCGGATACCACTTCCATAGTATTGTTACCACCTACTCCTAAAACTAAAGGCAATCGACCTTTGTTAGCTTCTATCACAGTGGCAATTACTACTTCTTTTTCTGTAGCAGATAATGTTGCATTCTCAGCTGTTGTTCCTAAAACAACAAGGTATTCGATTCCACCATCAATTGAAAAATTAACTATTCTAGCTAAGGCTTCTGTATCAACAGTACAATCCTTTTTAAAAGGAGTTACCAGAGCAACACCTGTTCCTATTAATGATTCCATACTACTACTTGATTTTATTTAATATTTTTAAATATTTGATTAACTCATTAACAAACACCCTATACTCTTCAATTGCAGTAGTAATCATAAAATGATTAAAACGTTTATTAACTGATGAAAAACCTACTTTAAATTTTGCTTTAGAACTTTCGGTTACAAACAATAAAGCTGACTTTTCCTGATTGTAATAACTAATCAACATATCAAACTCTTGATTAACAAATTGAGTGACCACTGGGTCTTTAAAATTTCCGTTCCAATCAATGCTTTCCAATGAATATGAAGAACAAGGATAGGGTATTTTAGGATTAATTGTTTCTCTATGAACTAAGATACTAATTGCATTTGCCTGAAAACCTTTAGCCATTAAATCTTCAATTAAAGCTGCCTTCTCTTTGAATGCTACTTCGTCTATTAGTATTCCAATAGACGTAATGGTTAAGCCACTAGAGAATGGAACAACTTCTCGCCATTTATTTTTTAGTGTATATTTTAGAAAATAATTCTTTAAATAATTTAAAAACATAGTACTTTTACCTTGTTACAAAACTAATTAATAAAGTGGCTTTAGAAATGGTAAAACTAAAAAAGTATAATCAATTTTTCAAACTTTTTGTTATAATTATAACAACATTAACAATTTACTCTTGCGGAAGTTCTCGCTTCCAATTGACCACAATTGAAGGAAAAAAAATACCAATTACCGCTTCTGCGGGTACTAATGAAACAATAGAAAAATTTGTACAACCTTACAGAGAAACTATCGATACAGATCTAAGTGCAGTATTGGCTTACAATCCAGTAACATTGGATAAAAACAATGGAAAATGGCAATCACCTCTTGGTAATTTAATGGCCGATGTAACGCTTAAAGCGGGAGATAAAATTTTTAAATCAAGAGAAAATAAATCTATCGCCATCTGTATTTTAAATAGTGGCGGGATTCGTTCTACACTTGCCAAAGGTAATGTAACTGCTCGAACTGCTTATGGAATTATGCCTTTTGAAAATAGTCTAGTGGTAATTGCTTTGAAAGGAGAACAGATTCAAGAATTGGTAGATTATTTTATCGCAACAAAAAAATCACACCCATTGTCTGGATTGACATTTACAATTGCTAAGGATAAATCAGCTAAAAACATCCTAGTACAAGGACAAGCTTTAGATAAAAATGCGATTTATTATGTGGCGACCAACGATTATTTAGCCAATGGTGGTGATAATATGAACTTTTTCAAAAAAGGAATTCAGCTATACGATTTAGATTATAAATTACGTAATATACTTATTGACTACTTTAAAGAAGTGGACACCATTCCGGTGATTAATGACATCCGAATTACAGAAGAATAAATTCCAAAAAACAGAAAAATGAAAAGAAGAGATTTTATAGAAAAGACAGCAGCAGGTTCTGCTTTTGTAGGTTTGGGATTGTCATTAAGCAGTTTTAAATCCGATGCAATTAAGAAGATTACTGTTTTGCATACAAACGATGTACACAGTCATATTGATTCATTCCCTTTGGACGATCCAAGGAATGCTGGAATGGGTGGAGTGAGCCGAAGAGCTGCATTAATTGAAAGCATCCGACAAGAAAATCCAAATGTCTTACTTTTAGATGCTGGTGATATTTTTCAAGGAACGCCTTACTTTAATTATTATGGCGGTGAATTGGAATTCAAATTAATGAGTATGATGAAATACGATGCATCAGCTATTGGAAATCACGATTTTGACAATGGTATTGAAGGCTTGCACGCACAAATGCCTCACGCTACTTTTGAATTCATTTCAGCCAATTACGATTTCAAAAACACAGTAATGGATGGTTTGGTTAAACCGTATAAAATTTTCATCAAAGACGGAATTAAAATTGGTGTGTTTGGATTAGGGATTGAATTTGAAGGTTTGGTAGATAAAAAGCTTTACAAAGAAACTGTTTACAATGACCCTGTCGAAATTAGCCAAGATATGGTTCGCATCTTGAAAAAAGAACAACAATGTGATTTGGTGATTTGTTTGTCACACCTGGGTTACAAATACAGTAAAGAAGACGCTGATAAAATCAGCGATTTGAAACTGGCTGCTTTAACCGAAGACATAGATTTAATTATTGGTGGTCACACCCATACTTTCTTGGACAAACCAACTATAGTCAAAAACAAAGCAGGAAAGGAGGTCTTAGTCAACCAAGTCGGTTGTTATGGAATAAACCTTGGTAGAATTGATTTTTACTTTGATAACAACAAACAGAACATCGCAAAAGGCAAATCGATTGTTGTATAAAAATTAGTTTACTAATTGTTGAAAATCTTCCTCTGAGATAATTGGAATATTAAGTTTGTTGGCTTTATCTAGTTTGGCTGGTCCCATATTGTCGCCTGCTACAACATAATCAGTTTTAGCTGAGATAGAACTTCCTACCTTTCCTCCATTATCTTCAATGGCTTGTTTCAATTCATCTCTTGAATACAGTGAAAAAACTCCCGAAACTACAAAGGTTTTTCCTTCTAATTTATCGGTAGCATTTGGGTTTATTTTTTCTACGATTTCAAGCTGAATACCGTAGTTTTTTAATCTTTCAATAATAATCTTATTCTCTTGATTGTCAAAAAAGTCAATAACACTTTGAGCAATACGCTCTCCTATTTCGTCAACCAAAATTAAATCCATCAAACCGGCTTGACGTAAAGCGTCTATATTCTTATAATGTTTGGCTAATTTCTTCGCTACGGTTTCTCCCACATACCGAATGCCTAAAGCAAACAATACACGCTCAAAAGGAATAGTTTTAGAAAGTGCTACACCATAAACTAAATTTTCCGCAGATTTCTGTGCCATTCGTTCCAATGGCAAGATTTGCTCCACTTTGAGTTCATATAAATCGGCATAATTATGAACCAAGCCATTATTGAATAATAAAGCCACTGTTTCTCCACCAAGTCCTTCAATATCCATTGCTTTTCTGGAAATAAAATGCTGAATTCGACCAATAATCTGTGGAGGACAGCCATAAAAATTAGGACAATAATGATTGGCTTCTCCCTCAATACGTACCAGTTCAGCTTGACATTCTGGGCAATGTGTTATATACTGCGTTGGATCTGTAAACAATGGGCGTTGCGCCAAATCTACAGCGATAATTTTAGGAATAATTTCTCCGCCTTTTTCAACAAAAACAGTATCTCCCACCCGAATGTCTAATTTTTCAATTTGATCAGCATTGTGCAACGAAGCACGCTTCACAATAGTTCCGGCCAATTGCACAGGTTCCAAATTAGCGACAGGTGTTATTGCTCCTGTACGTCCTACTTGATAAGATATTGAATTCAAACGAGTAGCAACCTGCTCCGACTTAAATTTATAAGCTATAGCCCAACGAGGCGATTTCGCAGTATAGCCTAATTCTTCTTGGTGCTGAAATGAATTTACCTTTACCACTACGCCATCCGTTTCATAAGGTAAATTATGACGGTGCGTATCCCAATAGGCTATAAATTCAAACACTTCTTCTAAATTACTAGCCAACCTCGCTTCTTTAGGCGCTTTAAACCCCCAAGCTCTTGCCGACTCTAAACTTTCAAATTGAGAATTGAAAGGCAATTGATTGCCAATTAAATAATACAACAAGCAATCCAATGGACGCTTTGCCACTTCTTTGCTATCTTGTAATTTTAAACTTCCAGAAGCGGTATTTCTTGGATTGGAATAGGGTGTTTCACCTATTTCAATCAACTCTTGATTCATTTTTTCAAAACCGGCAAATGGCAAAATAATTTCACCGCGTATGTCAAACTTTGGAGGATAGTTCCCTTTTAGTTGTAACGGAACTGATTTAATGGTTTTGATATTATTCGTCACATCATCTCCCTGAAAACCATCTCCACGAGTGACAGCCCGATCTAGTTTTCCGTTTACATAGGTAATACTAATCGAAGCTCCGTCGTACTTCAACTCACACGTATATTCCAAAGGTACTTCTCCCAGTACTTTTTGAATTCGTTTTTCCCATTCGATTAGATCTCCTTTGGAATACGAATTATCCAAAGAATACATTCGATGTTCGTGAACAACCGTTTCGAAATTCTTAGTAATTGCTCCTCCAACACGTTGTGTAGGCGAACTTTCGTCGTAAAATTCAGGGTGTTGCGTTTCTAATTCTTGTAATTGGGCCAATTTCAAATCAAACTCATAATCCGAAATAGTTGGATTGTCCAACACATAGTAATTATGATTGTGTTGGTGTAATTCCTCTCGTAAGTTTTGAATTGTAATATGAATGTCCATAGAAAAAAGAATTGGCTATTTTAGTTTTGAAATAGTGTACTAAAATAGCCAATTTAATAGAAATACCAATACTATTGCGATTCAATAATAGAATTTATTTGTTGGTACAATTGTCCGTCGCTTAAAATAGCTCCTTGCTGAATTAAAGCAAAAATAGAAGTATTTCGTTCTTCGGTAAAGACTTTTTTACCGATTTTCATTTCGATAGTTTCGGTAAACATATTATCACTCAACCATTGCAAACCCTCTTTAGTTAAAAAATCTACTTCTGGAACCAATGATTTTAAAACAATTGAATTCACATAAGTGTCAAAACATTGAAAAAGAAAAATATGATTTTTAGAAAAATGTTCTAAAAATTCAGCTCTAGTTAAAACCCCTTCCCAAATCAAATCAGAAAACACGTCCAGTTCTTGTTCAGCTACTTCAGGTTTGTTTTCTTTAATAGAATCCCATTCCGCTTTATCAATGGATTGGCTTGCCAAAAAATTAATAAATTCTGGATGCAATTCTTCAAACTGTTCTTTAGTTAATCTTGTGTATTTCATTTATAATAAAAATTAATTGCTTTTTTCTGAAATAAAAAAGCCCTCTAAAAGAGGGCTAATTTACTATATATTTTATTTATATTAGAAAATATATCGAATACCAAATTGTGCTTGCCATCTTGAAGCTAAACTAGAATCATAGTTAAATGTTCTTGTCTGTTGTCCATTGAAAGTATAAGTTGGAACTTTTGTAACAGCATCTACAGCAACACCAATTGGCTGAACGCTAGTTGGTAATTGAACTAATCCCCAATTTGAATTAATCATATTACCAAAGTTTAAGATGTCGATACTAAATTGAATAGTATTTGTTTTAGCAGAAGATGAAACTTTAAAATTATAATCTTGAATCAATTTCATATCCCATTTACCTCTCCAAGGAGATAATGCTCCATAACGTTCTGCATATTGACCTCTTCTAGAGTTCAAGTAATCATCTTGTTTGATAAAGTTATCATACGCTGCACCTTGTCCTGGTCCAGAAAAAGTCATAGAACTAATTTCAGTAGTTGTTGGAACATAAATTAAATCATTTCCAAAAGCACCATCATTATTAATATCTCCTCCATAGGTATAAGAGAAACGACCCCCTTGAGCATATTCAAAAAATGTAGAAACAGTAGTCGACCATTTATCATTTGTACCATAAGTCCATTTTTTAGAACCTACTCCAATAAATCGATGTGTATCACCATATTTAGAGTTAGACAAAACAGCATCATTAACATTTCCTAATGCAGGATTAAATACGAAAGCATCTCCAGTAATTTCTGCTTCAATTGAGTTAACATCTCTAGCTACTAAATAGTTATAAGCTAAGCTTGTATAAAAACCATTGTCAAATGTTTTTTGCACTTTTACAGAAGAATTAAAAGCACTTCCTTTATTGGTGTTAGTCATAACATAAGCATGAGAATCTGCTGGAAAACCAAAATCAGTCCAAACACCTTTATCAGATGCCCCATAAATTGCTCTTTGATCTACACCAGCTAATCTGCTTGTTGGAGTTTTCAATCCCCAATCTTGAACATGTACTCCATTTATGTCTTTGTTGTAAGACATGTCAACAGTTAAGATATAGTTATTTTCAAATTTGTGATCAAGACCTAAACTAGTTCTAAATACTTGAGGGAATTTAAAGTCATTGTCAACTACTTGGTAAAAGAAAGGATCAATTCCACTTACTTGGTTACCAATCCAAACGAAAGGTAGTCTACCAGTAAAAATACCAGAACCTCCTCTAATTTGAGTAGTTTTCAAACCTTTCACATCCCAGTTGAAGCCAATACGTGGTGACCACAAAATAGCATTTCCTGGTAATTTAGTTGAATCAAAATTTACAGTATTACCATTTTTTGGATCATAATAATTGATACCAGGTAAATAACCTTCTGAATTATCTGTATCGATAAATTTCTGAATCAAATCAGATGTATTAAAATACATCGGTTTATCAGCTCTTAATCCATATGTTAATTTAAAATTGTCATTAACACTCCATTCGTCTTGAACATAAAAAGCCAATTGACCTACAGTAGTTTCTGATAAATTCCAACCACCATCGGTTCCAGCAGCATTTTGGTTTCTTAAGTTAAAAGTGGATTGAGCATCTGCAAAAGCTTTTGCATAATAACCGTTGGTTAAGTTAGCTCTGAAACCATTCATATCAACACTTCCAAAAACATCAAATCCATATCCTTTTAAGTTGAAAGAATTTTGAAATTGAAACTTTTCAAATGAAAATCCAAGAGTGAATGTATGATCACCTTTAATAATGTTTAAATTATTAGTTAATTGAAACACTTTTTGATCTAATTTATTGTTGATTGAAAATGGCTCATGACCAGCAATAATATAAGGTGAACCGTCTTTAGTAATACTAATTACTGGCGCAGGAGATGAAAATGGATTTCTAAAATCATCAAAGTGAGAATATCCTGCTTGTAATTTATTAGTTACAGTTTCAGAAAACTTAGAATTCAATTCGATTAAAACAGAATTCAATTCATTGTTTATTTGATATCCAGAATTAGCAAACTGCATTGTATTAAAATCAGGACCTCTTCTTCTAATTGCAGTTGGGTGAGCTGGTTTATCTTTAGATGCATCTAGAAAATTATAAATGAAAGCAAATTTATGATTGTCATTAATATTCCAATCCAATTTGATAATTCCTTTATTCGATTTTGAATAATGGGTAAAACCTTGATAAGCTCCAGTATTATATCCTAATTTTCCAAGTTCAGATGATACGAAATTTAAATCTGAAGCTAAAACTCTTGATTCATTTACACCTGCAATTCCATCACCGTCATTTGCAACTACATTTGAACCAGCATCATTTCTATCATCAACCTCAAAATTGGCGAAGAAAAATAATTTGTCTTTTACTAATGGACCTCCAATACTAAAACCTGCTTGAGTTTGTTCTAAGTTTGGAACTACAATTTTTTCTCCATTAACTTTATTTCCAGTCATAGCATCGTTTCTGAAGAAACCATATGTAGTAACGTGAAATTCATTTGTACCTGATTTTGTAACAGCATTAACAGAAGCACCTGTAAATCCAGACAAGGTAACATCAAAAGGTGCTGTTGCAACCTGAATTTGGTCAATTGCATCCAAAGAAATTGGCTGTGCTCCAGTTTGTCCACCAGGTGTAGCAGCATCTAATCCAAATGGGTTATTGAAAATAGAACCGTTTAATGAATAATTATTAAACTTATTGTTTCTACCTCCAAAAGAACCCCCGCTTGCAGATGGCTCTAAACGAGTAAAATCATCAGCTGAACGTGAAATTGTTGGCAAAGTAATTAACTCTCTTCTACCAATAGTGGTTTCAGCTCCAGTACGGTTACTTGAAAAAACTTTGTTTTTAGCTACAACTTTCACTTCATTTAATTGCTGACTTTCGTCTTCTAAAACAAAATCTAAATTAGAAGCTTTACCTAGTTCCAAATAAACATCGCTTATTTTTTGACTTTGGCTACCAACAAAACTAACTGTAACTACATAAGGTCCACCGACTCTCATGTTTAATAAATTAAATCTACCGTCTCCATTGGAAATAGCGGTATATTTAGTTCCTGAAGGAGTGTGAATTGCTAAAACAGAAGCTGCAGGAAGCGCCTCCAATTTTCCATTTTTCACAACACCTTTAATGCTTGAAGTCGTAGTTTGACCAACAATTTGTTGCAAGCCAAGTACGAAAAACAATAAAATAATGATTTTTTTCATTTGAAATGGTTTAGGGTTTTTTAAAAGGTTGCGCAAAATTAGACAAAAAAAAATCACCCCAAAGGGTGATTTTAAAAAATTATTAACAAAAAATATTAAATAAACGAAAATTATGCTTTTTCAGCAACAATTTCGTAATCTAATTCTACGATAACATCTCTGTGTAAACGAACAGAAGCAGTATATTTTCCTGTACGTTTAACAATTCCGCTAGTAACGAATTTTCTATCAATTACTTGACCAGCTTTAGCTAACGCTTCAACAATGTCAATGTTAGTAATAGATCCGAATAATTTTTCGCCACCTGCTTTTGCAGTAATTTTAATTTCGATAGCTTTTAAAGTTTCAGCTAATGCTTTTGCATCTGCTACTACTTTAGCTTCTTTGTGCGCTCTTTGTTTCAAGTTTTCAGCTAATACTTTCTTTGCAGAAGGTGTAGCTAATTGTGCGAAACCTTGTGGGATTAAATAATTACGACCGTAACCGTTTTTTACAGTAACTACGTCATCTTTAAAACCTAAATTTTGAACGTCTTGTTTTAGAATCAATTCCATGTTGTTGTCCTTGTTATAGAAGTTAGGTTCTCTTGGAGGAGAAACCAACAACTGAGTTTAAATTATTTTAATAAATCGGCCACGTATGGCATTAAAGCTAAGTGACGTGCTCTTTTCACAGCAACAGATACTTTTCTTTGGTATTTCAATGAAGTTCCTGTTAAACGACGAGGAAGAATTTTTCCTTGTTCATTTACAAATTTCAATAAGAAATCAGCATCTTTATAATCAATATATTTGATACCTGATTTTTTGAAACGACAATACTTTTTAGTTTTGTTAGTTTCTATGTTTAAAGGAGTAAGATATCTGATATCTCCGTCTTTTTTTCCTGAAGCAGATTGTTGTAATGTAGCCATGATAATTACGCTTTTTGAGATTTAAGTTTAGTTCTTCTTCTTTCAGCCCAAGAAATAGCGTGTTTGTCCATACTTACAGTAAGAAAACGCATTACTCTCTCGTCACGTCTAAATTCAGTTTCAAAAGCTATTAGTACTTCACCAGCAACTTTGAATTCGAATAAATGGTAAAAACCACTTTTCTTGTTTTGAATTTCGTAAGCCATTTTTTTAAGACCCCAGTCTTCTTTCGATACCATTTCAGCTCCACGACTAGTAAGAAATTCTTCAAATTTGCTTACTGTTTCCTTTACCTGAACATCAGATAAAACGGGATTTAAAATGAAAACAGTTTCATAATGATTCATAAATAATATATTTATTTGTTAAATTGGGTGCAAAAATAGTCATTATTTTCAAATATCCAAACACTTATTAAGAAGACTCGTTATTTTTAAGCAGCTCATTCCCTATTATAGCTGTTTTTGTAGTTATTTATCACTATATTTAAGATAAATCAACACTTAATCAGATGAAGTTAAATTGTTTAGTAATCGAAGATAGCGCTGTTCAACGAATGATTGTGGTAAAATTAGTCAACAATAACACGCAATTGCACTTAGTAGGAGATTTTTCAAATGCGATTGAAGCTCGGAATTGTTTGAACATTCATAGTATTGATTTGATATTCTTGGATATTGAAATGCCGGTCATTAATGGTTTTTCCTTTTTAGAAGGTTTGAAAACTAAACCTCAGATTATATTTGTTACTGCCAAAGCAGAACACGCCTTGCGTGCTTTTGATTATGCACCAACAGATTATATCAAAAAACCTGTGACTTTAAACCGATTTGAAATAGCCGTTCATCGTGCTCTGCATTTGCATCAATTGGAACACGAAACAAAAGAAGAAACGGGAGAACACATTTATATTAAAAGTAATCTCAAAAAAATCAAAATATTCACTTCCAAAATAAAATGGATTGAAGCCTTTGGTGATTATGTAAAAGTAGTCACTGACGAAAGTAGTAATCTTGTTTTATCCACAATGAAATCCTTTGAAACCAATTTAAATCCAACCCAATTTGTTCGTGTTCACAAATCCTTCATTATCAATACTGACAAAATTGAGCGCTACAATAGTAAGTTTGCAGAAATTGGAACTTCAAAAATTCCATTGAGTCGCAACAAAAAAGATGCTTTGGTAAAAGCTTTGGCAATTGAATAAAATAGTACTAATACAATCGCCTATTTTCGGGATGAAATCCAATCAAAAGCGGCACCAATTGCAGCACCAACAGCTACACCTAATGCGATATTTAATGAAGAGTCTTTAAAAATTATTTTATAAGCTAATACAATGGCTAATCCCAAAGCAGCACCAACCCCAATTGAGTTTCCTTTTTGACTTTTATTTTTTTCTTTCATATCTTAATAATAATCTACGTTAACAGCTACTTTAATAGATCGGTATTGAGGAACCGCTTCAAAACTCGTTAGCATTTTTTGAATTGTTTTTTTGGTGTTTCCTATAGGTGCCGTTTGCGGTATCTTTATCAAAATAGTTCGAATGTACTCGTTTCGGATTCGGCTAATTGGCGGTTCTTCTGGACCTAAGACTGGCATATTCAAATTCTGACTCATTACTTGATACAACCACATAGAACCCTCTTTGACTTTGTCAAAATCACGATGCTTTAACGTCAGCCTTATGATTCTAAAATAAGGTGGATATTTATAAATTTGACGGTCGTACAATTGTTCTTTATACATCCCAACATAATCATTTCGAGTCACTTGTTGAATCGTATTATGCTCTGGATTATATGTCTGAATAACTACTTTTCCTTGCTTTTCTGAACGACCTGCCCTACCAGCCACTTGCGTCATCATTTGGAAACTTCTTTCAAAAGCCCTAAAGTCTGGATGATACAACATAGTGTCGGCATTCATAATTCCAACTAAACTCACATTATTAAAATCCAATCCTTTGGCTAACATTTGGGTACCAACCAAAATCTGAATTTCTTGATTCTTAAAACTATCGATAATTTTTTCAAAACCAAACTTTCCACGAGTGGTATCTTGATCCATTCTCCCAGTTTTAGCATCGGGAAAAATGGCTTTTAATTCTTGTTCAATTTGTTCCGTACCAAAACCTTTTGTAGCCAAATCAATACTCGAACAACTATGACATTGCGTAGGCTTTGCCATAGCATAACCACAATAATGGCAACGCAACTGGTTTTTATGTTGGTGATAGGTCAAACTCACATCACATTGCTGGCATTGCGGAACATTTCCACAAGTTAAACATTCAATTATTGGCGAATAGCCTCTCCTATTTTGAAACAAAATAACTTGTTCTCCTAAAGATAAAGCCGCAGTTATTGCTTCGATCAAAGTAGCACTAAAATGCCCCGTCATTTTCTTGCGAAAATAACTATCCTTTAAATCGACCAATTCAATTTCAGGCAACTGAACATTTCCATAACGCTCTGTTAATTCGACTAAACCGTACTTATTGGATTGAGCATTAAAATAGGATTCAATACTTGGTGTCGCCGAACCTAAAAGAACCTTGGCTTTATGGTAGTTTGCTAAAACAATAGCTGCATCACGAGCGTGATATCGCGGTGCGGGATCTACTTGTTTGAATGTTTGTTCGTGTTCTTCGTCAACAACAATTAGACTTAAATTAGAAAAAGGTAAAAACAAAGCCGACCTTGCTCCTATTACAATTTGCGCTTTTGGAGATTGTTCTAAAACTTGTTTCCACAATTCAACACGTTCATTGGTACTGTATTTGGAATGATACACGCCAACTTTGTCACCAAAGTAGGTTCGCAAACGTCCTACTAATTGAGTTGTTAGAGCAATTTCTGGCAACAAATACAACACCTGTTTTCCAGATGCTAATTGTTCTTCAATAAGCTTGATATAAATCTCTGTTTTTCCGCTTGAAGTAAGTCCGTGTAATAAACATACTTCTTGAGTTGTAAAACTAGTTTGGATTTGATGAAATGCTTCTTGCTGAGCATTACTTAACTCCAAAGCGTTTTCTTGCGGATTTCCAATAAAATTAACTCGGTCTTCTTGAATAAAATAGTCTTCAAAAATTTGCTTTTCGATCAATGCTTTCAGAATGGCAGAACTAGAATTAGCGGTTTCAACTAATTGTTTAACTGATATGGGTTGTTTATCCTTAGCGCTTAATTGAAAATACGCTAGGACGATTTCTCTTTGTTTGGAAGAACTTTTCAAACTTTCCAATAAATCACCTAAACCTGAATTCAAGTCATATTTTGAATGCAATCGGACGTAACGCACCAATTTTGGCTTGTACAATTCTTGTACTTCTTCGTGCAGAACCAAAACTTGTTTATCAATCAATTTTTGGATAACTGGAAATACATTTTTTTTATTTAGTATGGCAGTAATATCTTGAATTCGAAGTGAACTTTGATGTTGTAAAGCTTGGTATACCAAAAATTCATCATCTGTAAGCTCAGCCTCTTCAATAATTACCGATTGTTTTTGAGAAATTATTGTTTCGCTTTCTAACAACAATGCACTGGGCATGGCTCCGCGATAGACATCTCCAATAGCACACATATAGTAACTAGCAATCCATTGCCAATGCGTAATTTGAAATTGAGTTACAATAGGTTTTTCGTCTAGAATTTGATCAATTTCTTTGGCTTCATATAGAGTTGGCTCATTTTGATGCTTATCAATAATCAATGCCGTGTACATTTTACTTTTGCCAAAAGGCACTACTACCCTCATTCCATTTTTTACAAAATGAAATTCGGCTTCTGAAACCCTATACGTAAAGGTTTTAGCCAATGAAAGCGGTAAAATTACTTCGACGAAAAACATCTAATGATTAGAATTAATTAACTCGATGCCAATATTGCGTTCTTCCTAATAAAGAAAACCCAATATAACCACGAATCTTTAGTTTGTCTTTGGATTCCAAAGAAAGTGCACATTTGTATAGTTTACCGTTTTTTGGATCTAGAATTTCGCCTGAATTGTATTCGGAGCCGTCTTTAGATAATCCTTTGATAATGGTAAGACCAAGGATAGATTTATTTTTATCTTCCCCTGAACATTTTTTGCAAACGCTATTTTTATTGGCAGGATCTAAAATCTCGACCACTTTAGCATAAATTTTTCCTGATTTTGAAAATACTTCAACAATAGATTTTGCTTCACCAGTCTCATCATCAATCGTTTTCCATTTTCCAATAACCGATTGAGAATACATGGATGAAGTTGCTAAAACACAAATAAGTAATGTAATAAATTGTTTCATTGTAAGTCATTTAAAGAATTTTGTTTTTTAAGTTTTCGTATCGTGGCATTCAATTCAAAGCCTAACAATAAAATCATACAGTTAATCCAAATGTAAAACATCAAAATTAACAAGGTTCCAATAGAACCATACAATTCATTGTATTTGGAAAATTTAACAACCCATATTCCAAAAAAATAGGAAGAAATAATAATTAAAATCGTAGTAAAAACAGAACCTATACTGATGAATCTGGGTTTATGAAATTGTTTGGTTCCAAAGCGTAACAATATAGAACTTGTAATTAAAATCATCAGTATTACAAATGCATAACGTCCTAATTCAATTAATGGAATTCGGTCGGTTAGAACATCTTGTATAATAGTTTGCTGAATGATTACCTCAAAAATTACTACCGCAGCAACGGTTACTAAAAGTAAAACCGATAAAAGCATTGAAATCCCTAAAGCAACTAAATATTGATTGAGAAAACCTCTTTTGATAAGTACATGTTTTGATGATTCAAATCCTCCCAAAATACCTAAGATACCGTTAGCCATTAAAAAAATAGAAAGTAAAAAACCGTAGGACAACAAACTAGATTGACTATTATTCAAAATATCACTAATTATTTTATAAATAGCGTCATAGGTATTGGGTGGAACGCCATCTTTGACAAACTCTAAAAAATCAGCTTGAAACCCTTCAATTGGAATATAAGGAATCAAATTCAGTATAAATAGAGCAAAAGGAAACAAAGCCATAAAAAAACTAAACGCTACTGCACTGGCATGATAAGTAAGACCGCCTTCGACAATACCTGAAATATACAATTCTATTAAATCGTATAAAGACAAGCCTTCTAACCAAGGTAATTTTATGCGTTGCAAAATTTGCACTACAGTGCGAAGAACAGGAATTTTTAAAAGCTTATTTTCTATTGCTGATGCCATATTACAATGCTTTTAAACTCAAGTCCATATTATAAACAGAATGTGTCAACGCACCTGATGAAATATAATTAACACCACACTCAGCATACTGACGAATGGTCGTCTCGTTAATATTACCTGACGACTCTGTCTGGCATTGGTTACCAATTAAAGTAACTGCTTTGCGAGTATCTTCGAAATTAAAATTATCAATTAAGATTCGGTGTACTCCATCACTCTTCAAAATTTCTTTGATTTCTTCCAAATCACGTGCTTCCACAATGATCTTTAAATCCAGATTATTTGCTTTCAAAAAATCTTTTGTTTTGGCAATAGCCAAAGTAATTCCGCCCGCAAAATCAATATGATTGTCTTTCAACATAATCATATCGTACAAAGCAAAACGATGATTCTCGCCACCGCCAATTTTTACAGCCCATTTCTCTGGAGCTCGAAAGCCTGGAGTAGTTTTTCTAGTGTCTAGAATCTTTGTTGAAGTGCCATCCAACAATTGAACATACTGATTCGTTTTAGTTGCTATAGCCGACATCCGTTGCATTGAATTCAATACTACACGTTCTGCTTTCAATATGGATTGCGAACTTCCCGAAACATGAAAAACGACATCTCCTTTCTTAACTTTGGCACCATCTTCAATAAAAGTGTCTATTTGCAAATCGGCATCAACATAATCAAAAATCATTTTAGCAAAAGCCACTCCGGCAATAATGCCGTCTTCTTTCACCAATAGTTGTGCTTTTCCTGAAGCAGAATCAGGAATACAAGCTAACGAACTATAATCGCCAGGGCCTACATCTTCACGTATAGCATTGGCAATTACTATTTCTAATTCTTTTTTAAATTGGGATTCGCTAATCATTTCCAAATAATTTTAAGAATGGCTAAAGTAGCATATATTTTGTGTAAAAAAAAGGAGAAAAAGTATTAATCAAAGCAGCCAAAGACTAAAATAGTAAACAATTGATGATCACTATAAAATAAAATCCTATTTTTGAAATTCATACCAATCAGAATACAAATGAAAAATTATATTGGACTACTACTACTTGCAGGATTGGCATTAAACTCCTGTAAAAACGAGCAAGAGACAAAAGAAAGCACCCCAACTGCTGTAATTCCTTTTACTGAAGTTGGCAATCAAATGCGTAATGAAGCAGCTGCAAAAGGAGCTACACCAACTAACACCACTGGAACTAATGCACCGATCGTAGCAACAGCTAAAGGAATGAATCCGCCGCATGGACAAGCTGGACATCGTTGTGATATTCCTGTTGGAGCGCCTTTGAATTCACCAGCTGCTCCTGCACAACCCAATTCAAAAGTCACAACAACACCGCAGATGACAGTTACACCAACTACTACATCGACTACAGCGACTGCTACACCAACTCCTGCTACACCCACTCCAGAAGGTATGAATCCACCCCATGGACAAGAAGGCCATCGATGCGATATTGCTGTAGGTGCTGCTTTACCAAAAGAATAATCTAATGAGTTTATTTACTTTTCAACTTATCTAAAAATGAATATCAAACTCATTGCCATTGGAAAAACTGACAACAAAGCATTACAAACACTTATAGACGATTACACCAAACGCTTGTCATTTTACATCAAGTTTGAGTTGGATATTATTCCCGATATCAAAAATGTAAAAAATTTGTCCGAAAGCCAGCAAAAAGAAAAAGAAGGCGAATTAATTTTATCTAAAATCACCCCAACAGATCAGTTAATTTTATTGGATGAAAATGGTAAGAATTTTTCAAGCGTTGGTTTCTCAGAAGAACTACAAAAGAAAATGAATTCTGGAATAAAAACTTTAGTATTTGTAATTGGCGGACCTTACGGATTTTCGGATGCGGTTTATGCTAAAGCACAAGGCAAAATTTCACTTTCGTTGATGACATTCTCGCATCAAATGGTACGCTTATTTTTTATCGAACAATTGTATCGCGGATTTACGATTTTGAAAAACGAACCCTATCATCATCAATAATATTCGATTTACGAAGTGTGATATACGATTTACAATATACGTTTTTCAAAAATTACACATTCCCCTCTTGAGAGGGGCTGGGGGTGTGTTTTTTAATTTACGAAGTGGGATTTAGGACCACGCATTAATAAACAAATTCTTCTTTTGAAACGTTGGATAAATTTAATTTTTGAATTGCTATTTTATACTGAAGATACTTTTCAAAACTTAAATTTTTATCAAATTTCAAACTAGCATTAGCTTTTGTTTTCTTCAATTTTTCAAGCGAAAAACCATTCTTTGAAATAA
The DNA here is from genome assembly GCF_020886115.1 of Flavobacterium ammonificans. NCBI lineage: Bacteria > Pseudomonadati > Bacteroidota > Flavobacteriia > Flavobacteriales > Flavobacteriaceae > Flavobacterium > Flavobacterium ammonificans. The sequence goes on along the minus strand of NZ_AP025185.1, from coordinate 1,797,581 downwards.
ATACAAGCTCTCCTCCCTTTGGACTTGTCAATTGGTAATTGACTTTAGTAAAAGGCAAAAAAGCTAAATTCTTGCGAATACTATCTGAATACGAAAAATAATTTTCAGAGGTTTCGGATTTATGTGCACTTCCCTCCTTTTTGGCTTGTAACTTGATTATTTCAGGAATAACCAAACGCAATGGCAAACGTTTATCAATATGAAAAATCCAATTGGTTGAACTAATAGCATTTTTCCTATTCACTTCTACTAAAGTATCTTTCCCATTGGTTTTAAAAAACAAATAAACAGGAGAATAATCTTGAACGTCTTTAACACTAGTTATATTTGACTGGGGCAACGAAACCGATTCTTTTTTTCCACAAGAAAACAGAACCAACAACAATAATACACTTAGATTTTTCATGAGTTCATCGCATTAAATAAAGTGACACATTCCACCGCTTCTTTTACATCATGCACACGGAGAATTGAAGCACCTTTAACCAACGAAATAGTATTTAAAGCTGTGGTTCCGTTAAGGGATTTAGATGCTTTTGTATTCAACACTTTATATATCATTGATTTTCTAGAAACTCCAGCTAAAATTGGCAATTCTAATTGTTGCAATAACTCCATTTTTTGAAGTACTTCATAATTCTGTTCTAGCGTTTTGGCAAAGCCAAATCCAGGATCTACAATCAAATCATGAATACCTAAACTTCGTGCAGCGGCGATTCGTTCGGAGAAATACAAAAGCACTTCTTTAACCACATCTTCGTATTGCGTAAGTGTTGTCATCGTTTGTGGTGTCCCACGCATGTGCATCATAATGTAGGGCACATTATATTTTGCAACAACGCCTAACATAAGTTCGTCTAATTTTCCTGCTGAAATATCATTGATTAATGCAGCACCTTTTAGAATACACGCTTCGGCAACTTCAGATCGGAAAGTATCAATTGATATCAAAATGTTCGGAAATTGTTGAACGAGCAATTCAACAATAGGAACTATTCTGGCGATTTCTTCTTCTACTGATACAAATTCAGCATTCGGTTTGCTAGAATAGGCGCCAATATCAATAAAAGTAGCTCCTTCAGACAGCATTTTTTGAACCTGAGCTACTATTTCGTCAGCATTTTTATACTTCCCACCATCAAAAAAAGAATTCGGAGTTACATTCAAAATTCCCATTACTTTAGGCTTTGATAAATCGATGAGCAGTCCTTTGCAATTAATCGTCATTTCATTCTGGTTTTAAAGAGCTTGTTTTTCTTCTTTCAAAAAAATTATTCTTATTTTTGAAAAATTTTGAATACAAATATACATCAATAATGAAGAATACTTCACAAGAATATGATGCCGTTATCGCGGTATGTCGCTCTTTATTCAACAATAAAATGAAAGATTACGGAAGTGCTTGGCGTATATTACGTTTGCCATCACTTACCGACCAAATATTTATTAAAGCACAACGCATCCGAAGTTTACAAGAAAACGAGGTTCGTAAAGTAAACGAAGATGAATCTGGCGAATTTATTGGCATCATTAACTACTCCATTATGGCTTTAATTCAATTGGAATTAGGAATTGCAGATCAGCCCGATTTGGATGTTGCAAGAGCTACCGAATTATACGATGCCAAGATTAAGGAAACCAAAGAATTAATGGAAAATAAAAACCATGATTATGGTGAAGCTTGGCGTGATATGCGTGTGAGTTCTTTGACGGATTTAATTCTGCAAAAATTACTTCGCGTAAAACAAATTGAAGACAACAAAGGAAAAACATTAGTTTCTGAAGGCATAGATGCCAATTACCAAGACATGATTAATTACGCCGTTTTTGCATTAATTTTAATGAAGTAATCACCTTTATCTCAAATTATACAATGATGAATTTTAAGAATATAATCACTCAATTCTCCCGAATTTTTGTTGGGATTCTATTTATTATTTCAGGATTAATCAAACTGAACGACCCTGTAGGTTTTTCTTATAAGTTGGCCGAATATTTTGGTGAGCCTGTTTTCAATCTACCTTTTCTCATTCCATTTTCACTAGCATTAGCACTTTTCATAGTGATTCTTGAAGTGGTTTTAGGAGTTATGCTTTTGTTAGGATATCAATCAAAACTAACGGTTTGGTTATTATTACTTCTAATCATCAAGTTTACTTTCTTGACATTTTACTCTGCTTATTTTAATGTGGTCAAAGATTGTGGTTGTTTTGGAGATGCTTTGCATTTAACCCCATGGGAATCCTTTACAAAAGATGTTGTTTTGTTGTTCTTTATTTTGATTTTGTTTGTCAATGTAAAATTGGTTCAGCCTTTATTTACGGCTAAAATCCAAAATTTATTGGTTGGAATCAGTTTGGTTTTATGCGGAATCATGGGATATTGGGTTTTAAATCATCTACCAATTATTGATTTTAGACCTTTCAAAGTGGGTAATAATATCCAGAAAGGAATGGAGATTCCAGAAGGGGCGCCGCAATCAGTAGTTGAAATGGTATTTATTTATAAAGTAAATGGCGTAGATACTGAATTTACTGAAAAAGATTTAATGAATATCCCAGCCGGAGCAACTTTTGTGGATCGGAAAGACAAGATATTAGTAGAAGGTTACGTTCCTCCTATCCATGATTTTACAATGGAAAAAGATGGTTTTGATCAAAAAGAAAAATTATTGCGCCATTATAAATTGCTCGTTTTTGTTGCATATGATTTGGCGATTGCAAATAAAGATGGAATGCTCCTTTTGAAAAATGTACAAAAAGAAGCCGAAGCTAAAGGATATAAAGTTATTGGGATGACAGGTTCAACTCAAGAACAAATTGAAAAAACAAAAAAAGAGTTCGGTTTTACATTTGACTTCTATTTTTGCGATGCGATTGCTTTAAAAACAATTGAAAGAGCCAATCCAAGTATTGTCATTTTAGAAAAAGGTACTGTAAAGCAAAAAGTACATTATAATGACATTGAGGATTTAAAATTATAACTAGTTAATAGTTGACAAGTAGATAAGTTATTAACTATAACGATGGTAAATCGGCTTAACGTTTGAATTCTACCATTTTTAATTTGACTTTACCTTAAATTTGATAAATATTTACGCATTATGAAAAAATTAGTCGCTTTAGTAATTGCTTTCGCTACATTCTCTTGTACCAGCAATGCACAGAAAACATCATTTTCAAAAACCGCTTTATCTGAAACGCTTATGACTACCAATGGAGGTCAAATAGCATTTAAAGACATACTTAAAAATCATAAAGGAAAAACAACCGTTATTGAGGTTTGGGCTTCTTGGTGTGGCGATTGTGTAAAAGCAATGCCTAAAGTAAAAGAATTGCAGGCCAATCATCCAGAAGTAGCATTCACTTTTATTTCGATGGATAAAACAGCGGATAAATGGTTAGCTGGTATTGAAAAACACGAATTAAAAGGAGCTCATTATATGGCTAACGACCAAATGAAAGGTGTTTTTGGACAAGCCATTGATTTAGATTGGATTCCAAGATACATTATCTTAGACAAAACGGGAAAAATAGTATTGTACCGAGCTATTGAAAAAGATTTTGATCTTATCAATGAAACTCTAAACAAGTTAAAATAAACTAAAACTATTATAATTAATACAACTGAAATGAGAAAAAAGATTGTTGCAGGTAACTGGAAAATGCATAAAAACGCTGAGCAAACAGAAGATTTATTGAATGATTTAATTGCAAAAGTACCAACTGATTGTACTGCACAAGTAATTGTAGCTCCAACTTTTGTTAACCTAGCTTCTGCTGTAGATCATTTAGAATTCACTAACATTGATGTAGCTGCTCAAAACGTTCACCAAGCTGAAAGTGGTGCTTTCACTGGAGAAATATCTGCTGATATGTTGAAAAGCGTTGGTGTAAACACAGTAATCCTTGGACACTCTGAGCGTAGAGCAATTTTCAATGAAATAGATGCTTTAATTGCAAATAAAGTAGATGCGGCATTGGCTCACGAAATGACCGTAATTTTCTGTTTTGGTGAAGAATTAAAAGACCGTCAGTCTAACAATCATTTCAATGTGGTAGAAAATCAATTGAAAGATGGTTTGTTCCATATTAAAGCAGCTAGTTGGGAAAATGTAGTGTTAGCTTACGAACCGGTTTGGGCTATTGGAACAGGAGAAACTGCATCTCCAGAACAAGCACAAGAAATGCACGAATTCATTAGAGAAACTGTACGTAAATCTTTTGGTAGTGATGTAGCTGAAGACGTTTCAATCCTTTATGGAGGAAGTGTAAAACCTGAAAACGCAAAAGAAATTTTCTCTAAACCAGATGTTGACGGAGGTCTTATTGGTGGAGCTGCTTTGAAAGCAGATGATTTCGTAGCTATTATCAACGCAATCTAAATTTTAGAATTCGAAAATACAGAAAGAGGTTTGTTCATTCAAACCTCTTTTTTTTTGTTTTGATTGGTCACAATAAATAAAGAGAAACTGTACATTTGCAAAAAAATAAAACATGTCAAATAGTTATATCGGATACCATTTTACTATTGAACCAAAAGAACTAGGTTCAGAAATTCTAATTGCCGAATTAGGAGAAAAAGCATTTGAAAGTTTCACAGAAACTGAAACAGGCATTGATGCTTTTGTACAAAAAGACTTATGGGACGAAAATATACTTGATGATGTTTACATTCTTCAATCAGAGGAGTTCAAAATCGACTATACTTTCGAGGAGATTGAACAAGTCAACTGGAATGAAGAATGGGAGAAAAATTTTGAACCTATAGAAGTAGATGGAAAATGTCATGTTCGCGCTCCTTTCCACCCAAAAACAGATGCCGAGTTTGATATTGTTATTGAACCAAAAATGAGTTTTGGAACAGGACATCACGAAACTACTCACATGATGATTCAGCATTTACTAGAAATGGATATGAATGGTTTAAAAACCTTAGACATGGGATGTGGAACTGCAATCTTAGCTATTTTAGCTGAAATGAAAGGCGCACAACCGATTGATGCTATTGACATTGACAATTGGTGCTATTTGAATTCGATTGAGAATGCCGAACGTAACCATTGCCAACACATTAGCGTCTATGAAGGAGATGCCGCTTTACTACAAGAAAAAAAATACGACTTGATTATTGCTAACATCAACCGAAATATTCTATTAAACGATATGCAATCGTATGTAGATTGTTTGAATCCTGGAGGAACTATTTTGTTTAGCGGTTTCTACGAAGAAGACATTCCGTTTATTGATGGTTCTTGTACTGAAAAAGGCTTAACTTTCATCAAAAAATTCCAAAGAAACAATTGGGTTTCGTTAAAATATGTAAATTAGTATTGTAATTACCAAAGTACAAAACCTACCCTCAAATGAGTACTAAAGAAAAAGTAAGAGAACGAGTTCGTACCCAAGAAACGACAACTGCCAATAATGAAATTGTAGTGTACAATGACGATGTCAATACTTTTGATCACGTAATTGAAACTTTGGTTCGCGTATGTGATCATACTCCAGAACAAGCAGAACAATGTTCGCTAATTATTCATTACAACGGTAAATGTACAGTCAAGACAGATATCTATGATAAACTAAAGCCACAATGCATTCAATTATTGGCAGCAGGGCTAAGTGCTGAAATCATCTAATCTTATATTTTTTTTCCTTTATTCAAAAAACAAGCGGTTTTATTTTATATTTGATAAAATAATTGACTTGTATGAAAGAATATGCTGCTATTTTAGTTTACGCAATGCCGATTTTTTTGGTATTGATTATCATTGAAAAATTGTATGGATATTACAAAGGAGAAGATACAGCTCCCTTAATGGATTCTGTATCAAGTATTAGTTCTGGAATAATAAACTCATTAAAAGACGTCTTGGGACTAAGTGTGACTCTATTATCTTACGAATGGATGTCAATTCATTTAGCATTATTCCAACAAGAGGTTTCAATTGCTTCTATATTAATTGCTTTTATTGTAATTGATTTTTATGGCTATTGGTCGCACCGTTTATCGCATCAAATCAATTTTTTATGGAATAAACACGCTATTCACCATAGTAGTGAAGAATTTAATCTATCTTGTGCTTTACGCCAAAGCATTTCAAGTTTTGTCAATCTTTTTACTTTCCTTTTATTACCAGCAGCTATCGTAGGAGTTCCTGCCAAAGTGATTGCTATAACATTGCCAATTCATTTGTTTTTACAGTTTTGGTACCATACCAAGCACATTAAGAAAATGGGGATTTTAGAAAAAATAATTGTGACACCATCACACCATCGTGTACATCATGCCATCAATCCAGAATACATGGATAAAAATCACGGACAGATTTTCATTTTTTGGGATAAACTATTCGGAACATTCCAAGAAGAGTTAGACGATGTACCAGCTGTTTTTGGAATCACAAGACCCGCTCAAACTTGGAACCCATTCCGTATTAACTTTCAACATCTTTGGTTATTAATTTCGGATGCTTGGCGCGCTGAGAATTGGAAAGATAAACTGACTATTTGGTTTCAACCAACTGGTTGGCGTCCGGCTAATTTTGAAGAAAAATATCCAGTTGCTAAAATCACTAATGTATATCAATTTACAAAATACGGTTCGCAACATTCAAAGCTATTATTGTACTGGTCTTTATTTCAACTATTTCTAACCTTAGGATTAGTAAGTATTCTATATCTTTCAATTGCCAATCTAAGCTTAGAAAATATTTTCATCTATGCTTTCTTCATCTTTATCAGTGTGTATAGTTATACCGAATTAATGGATACAAATAAATATGCCATGCTATGGGAAACCATTCGTTTTACTTATGGTACAGGTGTAGTTGTTGCGTTAGGAAATTGGTTTCAAATTGATCAACTCATTCCATACGGAACCTATTTAGTAATGGCATTCATTAGTATTTCATTTTTTGGAACTTTGTATTTTGTAAGTACCGATTTCAAGTCAGAAAAATTAGCAATAGCATAACTATTTTGAAATATGAAAAATAAAACCGTATTGTTTATTTATTTAGGATTTAGTTTCCTCTATTTAGCTATAACTGCACTAGAGCAAGAAGAAATGTCTCGTTTAATGAAACCCTTTTTACTTCCCTTTTTACTAATTGCGGTATATGTGTCAGAAAAGTTCAAAACTAAGTCTACTCTTTTAATTGCGTTGACTTTTTCATGGATTGGTGATATTGTTTTATTATTTGCTAATAAAGGGGAACTCTATTTTATAATTGGTCTAGTAGCATTCTTGATTTCTCATGTATTTTATATCGTGCTTTTTAACCAACAAGCGGTAACTGCATCCATTTCCAACAAAATTAGTTTTGGAGCCGGAATAGGACTTATTTTACTTTATTTTTTTGGAATGATAACTACATTAGGTCCGAAGTTAGGACCGCTTACTGTGCCTGTTATAGTGTATGCTGTTGTAATTAGCAGTATGTTGTATTTTGCATTAAAAGGAAGTTATCAATGGGCTAAAATACCCTATCAATCCGTATTAATTGGTGCAATTCTATTTATTGCTTCTGATAGTATTTTAGCATTTAACAAATTTTACCAAGCCATTCCATTTGCTTCCTTTTTAATTATGGTTACTTATTTGGCAGCTCAATATGGTATTGTTTGGGGAATTTTAAATTTAAACCAAAAAAAATAGCATTTTCTAATTCAAGAAAATGCTACTCAATAGTAAATGGATTGTTATTTAGTGTGGTAATTTTTTCTTCAAAATTCCATACAAAGTAGTTCCAATCAAAGCACCTATAAATACTACAATTACAGGTAGAAATCCAGCTCCTAATAAAATAAAGATCGGTCCTGGACAAGAACCTACTAATCCCCAACCTAATCCAAAAAAGATACCTCCAAAAATATATCGAGCGGTGCTGTTGTCTTTATCCTTAATTACAATGGCAGAACCATCTAATGCTTTTATATTATTCCTTTTAATAAGTTGAATGCCAATAATTCCTGTTGCAATGGCAACTGAAATAATTCCATACATATGAAATGATTGAAAATGAAACATTTCATAAATGCGGTACCAAGAAACTGCCTCTGATTTGGTTAAAACAATCCCGAAAACAAAACCTACAAGTAAAAATTTAAAATATTTCATAATTTAAAAAATTAGAGGTAAAATCAAATGTGCCATAATCAATCCGCCAATAAAAAACCCAATCACGGCTTTCAATGAAGGAAGTTGTAAATTACTCAATCCTGAAATAGCATGTCCAGAAGTACAGCCTCCAGCATAGCGCGTTCCGAAACCAATTAAAATTCCACCAATTAATAAAATGAAAATACTTTTAGGTGATTCAAATATTTGATTTCCAAAAAGAGCATCGGGTGCTAACTTTCCATCAGGAGCATCAATTCCAAGTGTAGACAATTGATAAACCGTAGCTGGATTTATCGTAACATTAGTTGGATCACTCATAAAGTTAACGGCAACAAATCCGCCAAGCATAGCGCCTAAAACTACCATCAAATTCCATTTATTGGTTTTCCAATCAAAATTGAAATAAGAAACTTTTTTACCTAATCCTGACATGGAACAAAGTGTTTCTAGATTGGATGACATACCGAATTGTTTTCCGAAAAAAATCAAACTTAACATAATCAAACCAATTAGAAAACCTGAAACATACCAAGGCCAAGTTTGAAAAAATACATTCATAATTATTTAATTAATTTCTGTAAAAATAAGAATTCTTATTGGCAATAAAAACAATTAATTTGGGCATAATTATTGTTATTTTTAACAAGCCTACAAAGTTCTATTTATATTTGTTGGAGTTTTGTAAACAGTTTTGGCATTTAAAACTTTATAAATTATGAAAAAAATTATATCTATTTTAAGTATTTCAATTCTACTAAGTTCCTGCGTAAGCACTCGATCTACCTTAAAAAATGTCGATGATTCAGCTCCTGACCTAGTAGTAAATAAAGACAATACATTTGTCATTAGAGAATTCAGTACAGATAAAAAATACGGCTACGACAAAGATTATCCTATCAATATATTTTACAAAACTAGTGCTACCGATGCCAACCAAGATCGTTTTTTAAATGCTTTGGCTGGGCCAAGAGGAGAAAAAATAACCTACACTAAACTGGGAAGTTGCTGCCCCTTCCCTACTAAAAGAAGTGATATGGGTGCTGGTTTCTTAGATGTTTACGAACTAAAATGGGAAGGACAAACGAAACCAATTGTATTGTATATTAACATTTACGAAAAAGGAATTGTAAAAGTACCCCTTGGACTAAGGCTTAGAAATAAATAATGGAATTATATCAAAACAAAAAGAGCACCAATTTGGTGCTCTTTTTTATTCATCACAAATGCTTTACTGTACTTGAAACAAAGCATTACTAAATAGCAGGATTCCATTTTCCCAAAATCCTCTAAACAAAGGATTGTCTATCATATAAATCAAAGTTCCTTTGTTCTTTTTCTCTACTGCAAACGTAACCGTTTCAGCTAATTGCTTCTTCAATTCATGTCCAATAAAACCATAACTTCTGTAGTTTTTAGGAACATAAATCACATTAGAGGCATTCGTCAATAAGGAATATTTTCTTGCATCCGTTTTCAAACTAAAATAATTGGAACCTAATCCAAATGCCAATGGATGAGAAGCATCTATCGAATTTTCGATAATTGCTCCTGGAATAGAAGATGAAATTAATCTTCTTTCATGATTGTGGTAATCTAGCAAACGACTCTTAAGTTCTTTTTCTTTGGCAGCATTTTCAGATTTTGTTTTCTCTTCATCCGAAGCAAAAACACGTAAAGCATAACTTTCTGTTTTCTCAAATTGGCTCAATGCCTCATTCATAGCAATTACCTTTCCTCCTTTTGCAATCCAATTTTCTAATTGTTTGCTAAAATCTTCAGAAAAGTTATAATTTCCATCCGCCAAAATTAGCGTATTGTATTCTGACCAATCTATTCTTCCTACATTACTAACATCTACAATACTCGTTGGATATTGAATAACTTCGTCTAAATAATGCCAAACCGCTCCAAACTCTGTTGGATTTACTCCTTTTCCTGACAACAATAGAATTTTTGGCATCTTAATTAATGAGAAGTTTTCTCCACCTAAATCACGTGCATTCACTGAAAAACCTGAAGTTAAGTAATTATAATCCGCTTTTGATTGAATTAAATCACCTACAGTTTTTTCAAAGTTAGTTATGGTTGGATTGTCCCCTTTACTAACAATCAATCCGCCAGACTCAACAATAACATCTCCGAAAACGGCTTTCTGTGCTGCTGTTCTCACTTTTATTCCGTTTTGAAGCAATTGAGAAACTATCTTTGCGGAAGTTCTATTATTCCAAGGAATATGAAAGGCGTATACTTTTTCTGGTGCATTGAATTGCTTTTTCTCAATCGCAGCTTTGGTGCTTAAAGCCACACTATTTTTTAACGCATATCCTTCTAATCCATAAGCCAATGGCAAATCCCAAGCCGTGATATCATAAGACAAACTATCATTCAATTTTTGGTTGGGTTCAAATAAAACTTGGGTCATTACACCTCTTGGTTGATCTGCCTTGATGATTAAATCATTTGGCTCGATAGAAAATGTATTGTCTTTTTTGGTTTTATAATTGTATCCAATGTTTTTTTGACTAGCATTGGCGTACGAATATTCAATTCCATTTTTCTTTAATAATTCAACTAATTGTTCCGACTTCGGATTGTTCTTCATCACATAAGTGGCATATACTCCTTTGGCTTTTTTTCTGGAATTAGTCATAAAACCTCTAAAACCTTTTAACAATTGATCCGACTGATTAGATGCCGTTTCAATTATGGTCAAAACTGCTTTTGCATGATGAGTTAATCGATCTTTAGTAGTTAAATGAGTTCCGTTAGCTAATTTAATTTCGCGACCAGCTCCTATCCCCCCTTGCTCCAAAGTCATACCAACCGCTCCATTATAGGTTGGATACGTATCTCCATAACTTGGATAAAACAAATCAAAACGTTCACGCGTATTGTACAACCAGTTTTCTTTATCAAACTTGGCTGCGATATTTTTTCCAAGAGAAAAATGAAAGTCTTTTTGGTATTGGTCAATAAATTCATGCAACGGCTCCGCAGATGGTGGAAAAAAATACGGAGATTCATACCCCATTTCGTGAATATCTGCGTGAACTTGTGGCATCCATTGATTGTATAACGCAATTCGCTTTTGAGATTCAACTTGTGTTTGCCAAGCCCAGTCTCTATTCAAATCAAATACATAATGATTGTATCTTCCGCCTGGCCAAACTTCCATATGTTCTCTATCAGACAAACCTGGATGGGTTTTCTTTCCTGAAATTTCACGCAACCAATTAGCATAACGAGATTGACCATCAGGATTTTCACAAGGATCTAAAATTACGATTGTATTTTTTAACCATTCTTTGGTTTCTTTATTCGCAGGATTTAATAATTCATATGCCACAGTCATAGCACTTTCCATCCCAGCATATTCATTTCCATGCACACTAAAACTAATCCAAACAATCAGCTTATCGCCAATTTTCTGATTTTGTTGATTGGAAAGACCAATAGCGCTCAAATTATTTTTCCTAATTTGATCCAAATTAGCCAAGTTTTCAGGAGTCGAAACAAAATAAACATTCAGGTTTCGCTCTTCATTGGTTTGACCATAGACCTGGTGTTTAATCAACGATGACTCTTTAACTAAATGACTAAAGTAGGCTTCAGCTTGATGGTGAAATGTAATTTGTTTGCCATAATTAGGCAAAAATTCAGAAGGAGATTTAATTTGAGCTTGTGAGTGTAAACCATACAAAAACAAAAAAGAAATCAAAAAAATAGATTTTTTCATAGGAATAGTAAAACTAATTTATAGAATATCAAATGTAGATATATTTAGAATATACATACAAAAATTAAAATTTGAAATGCAATAATTACGATTAATTAAAAATATCATTGTTAAATCAAATTAATTATCAAAATATTTCTAATTATTTTTATAATTTTGAGAAAAGTTTAATTTTTATGGAAGAATGTATTTCTGTTTTCGATATGTTGAAAATCGGTGTTGGACCATCGAGCTCCCACACCTTAGGTCCGTGGAGAGCTGCTGAACGTTTTTTAGCAGAACTTCGAAAAGAAAATAGACTAATTCAAGTTAGCTCCATACGAGTAGATTTATACGGTTCACTTTCGCTTACAGGCAAAGGACACGCAACTGATTTAGCAGTAATGCTAGGACTTAGTAATCAAAATCCAGAAACAATTCCAGTTGAAGACATCAAAGGAATTACAGATCAAATTATAAAAGAGAAAAAAATTAATTTAGGTGGAGAAAATACAATTGAATTTGATCCAAAAACTGCAATTGTTTTCAACAAAAACTTTCTTCCTTTTCATTCTAACGGTATTAAATTTTCCGCTTTTTTCAACGAAAATGATCATTATGAAGCCACCTACTATTCTATTGGAGGAGGTTTTGTTGTCGTTGAAGAACGAGTGAATGCGAAAAAGAAACAAGCCATCAAATGTGCTTTTCCGTATATTATAAATAATGCAGCCGACTTACTACAGTTTGCTACATCAGAAGAAAAATCAATTTCAGAAATCGTTTATGAAAATGAAAAATCAATGCGTTCTGAAAATGAGATCCATGAAGAACTGCTACGTATATGGAACACAATGCTAGAATGCATGTATTTGGGTTGTCATTCTGAAGGTGTTTTACCTGGCGGACTCAATGTTCGAAGAAGAGCTTTTGATATGCACCAAGATTTGATTGGACTATCGAACTATGATTCGCCACAAACTTGGTTAGAACAAATCAGAAAAACAGATGTAAAATTCCGCCAAATCTTAAAATGGGTGAGCTGTTTTGCTTTGGCTGTTAATGAAGTAAACGCTTCCTTAGGCCGAGTAGTGACTGCACCAACTAACGGAAGTGCTGGAGTTATTCCTGCTGTTCTGATGTATTATATGGTGATTGAAAACCACCAAGCAGGAGAAAAAGAAGTCAAACAATTTTTATTAGTTGCTGGAGAAATTGGCAGTATTTTTAAACAAGGAGCCACTATATCAGCTGCTATGGGTGGTTGTCAAGCAGAAATTGGCGTGTCATCCGCTATGGCTGCGGCAGCTTTGTGCGAACTGATGGGCGGAAGTCCGAGCCAGGTTTTAATTGCTGCCGAAATTGCGATGGAGCATCATTTGGGATTAACTTGTGATCCAATAGAAGGCTTGGTACAAATTCCATGTATTGAAAGAAATACAATGGGTGCAATTAAAGCGATTAATGCTGCTGAATTAGCATTGGCTACTGATCCAAAAAATGTAAAAGTTCCTTTGGATAAAGTAGTAGATACCATGTGGCAAACGGCCAAAGACATGAACTCTAAATACAAAGAGACTTCTCAAGGAGGATTAGCAGTAGCTGTAAATATGTCGGATTGTTAGAATTCGAAACACAAGCTGGAGGTGAAAAATAAATTGGATGTAGTGTTCATTGTACTAGTAGTAAACAAATTGTTTTCACTACTAAAATGACGTAATTCGGTTCTAAATTTAGTTTTGTCATTCAATAGATAATCCAAGTTCATAGAAAAACCAACAGTTTTAAATTCATCTAAAGTGGCGATGAGTACATTGTGTTTGTCTTGATAATACTCTGCTCTGAATGCGGTTTGCCATTTCGGGCTAATGGTATATTGAGAAATTACTACTGGACTATACCACAACTTTGTTGAATTACCGACTTGACTTTTATTTTGCAAACCAAAATCAAATCCTACAATAGTTCGCCATCGCGAATCCCATTTTTTATCCCAATACAAATTACTAAAATAGCGAGGGGAAAAATCAATCCCATTAAATTCTTCTCCTACAAATGTACTCCAATTGAACAAAGAGTTATTTGCGGTAGTATATACCAATTGAGTACCTATTGAAGGAGTCTGTTTATTATCAGCACGACTAATTCTTTGCCATCCGTTAGTTATAAAAATTGAAAAATTTAATCGCTCACTAAGCGTATTATTGTACTTTATACCAGTCATAAAATAAGGAGAATTTTCGGCTAAAATAGATCGTGTAAGTGTCAAGTTGGTAGCAGTAGCCGCAGACTCAAATCCAATATAACTTGGCATTATTCCAACCTCAATTGAATGCTTTTTTAGATTATCCAAATACAAGCCTATAAAGGCTTCGTTGATGTATTTTATTTTCTCATTAGCATAATTATCATCTACATAGGTTCCCGAATGAAAAGCAATACTGGCATAAGTATTATCGTAATCTACTTTAGCACGAAGTAATCCAAGGTTCAGATTAACTTCGTTATGCCTATTGTAATTGTACATAAACGGCAATTTTGATTCAGAACCACTAGAATTAAAATCATAAGCATAGTAGGTTTCTACAAACCCTGATAAAGTAATTGCAAACTTTTTGTCATTTTGGGCATTTAAAATTAATCCAAAAAAAAGGAGCCCTTTTAAAAAAATAGATTTCATTTCAGTGGTGTAATATTATCCTAAATTAAAGCATAAATTGGGTTTACATATATATAATCAAAATTACTTTCGCCTGGTATCTATTAAATACACAATCTTCCAGAGTCCATTATCCTTGAATAAAGTAAATGCATTTACTCCTTTGTGGCTCAACTTATTGTTCACATAAAATTCGTAAGGTGTCCATACGTGAGCCATAGCGCCATCTACTTGAATAGAATAATCCAATAGTCTTTCTTCAAAAAGCATCGTGCTAGGAATTGAAGCAATCGAACGATAAAAGTCTTGAGGAATTTGATTCTTTAATTGAGTACCTTTTGAAGATTCGGCAATAGATTGTAAAATCATATTCTCAGCACAAACCGATTTAATTATTGTAGAGTCTTTGGCATGAAAGCCTTTAAAAAAAGTAACGATTACGCCTTTTACTTCCTCGTTTTGAGAATATAATGAACTGGAAAATACAAGTAATAAAACAAATACAATTCTTTGCATAGCACTAAATAATTAAACAAATATCAAATTAAACAATAATTCTACAATGTAGAGCTAAAAAAAATTGATTTTATTACCTTTACCGCAATTAAACACATTACTATGTCTGTCGCAAAAAAAGATTACAAAAGAATTACTACAAAGTCATTAATTGAAATGAAAGCCAATGGCGAAAAAATTTCAATGCTTACTGCCTATGATTTTACTATGGCGAAAATAGTAGATTCGGCCGGAGTTGATGTAATTCTCGTGGGAGACTCTGCTTCCAATGTAATGGCAGGACACGAAACTACCTTACCAATTACTTTGGACCAAATGATTTATCACGCATCATCTGTAGTTAGAGCAATTGAACGTTCATTAGTAGTGGTTGATTTGCCTTTTGGAAGCTACCAATCAGACTCGAAAGAAGCACTTCGTTCAGCAATTCGAATTATGAAAGAAAGTGGCGGTCATGCTGTTAAATTAGAAGGTGGAAGTGAAATTAAAGATTCTATTAAAAAAATATTAAACGCCGGAATTCCAGTGATGGGGCATCTAGGTTTAACTCCTCAATCCATATATAAATTTGGAACCTACACTGTTCGTGCCAAAGAAGATGCTGAAGCTGAACAACTAATGGAAGATGCTAAAATGTTAGAAAACTTAGGGTGTTTTGCAATAGTTGTAGAAAAAATTCCAGCCCATTTAGCTGAAAAAGTAGCCAAAAGCATTTCTATTCCTGTCATCGGAATTGGTGCTGGCGGTGGCGTTGACGGACAAGTATTAGTTATCCATGATATGTTAGGGATGAATAACGAATTCAGTCCGCGTTTCTTGAGACGCTATATGAATTTATACGAAGGAATGACTTCGGCTATAAGTCAATATGTAGACGATGTTAAATCATCTGATTTTCCAAATGCTAATGAACAGTACTAGTTTAGATTGTTAGATTGTTAGATTGTTAGATTATTAGATAGTTAGATAGTTAGATTGTTAGATATTCAGATTTTTGGATTCTTAGATATTTAAGAATACTAGGTTAGAAGAAAATTGAGTTTTTATTTAAAAGATAATTAGGGTTTTATGCATCGATTTAAAGATCTAGAGATTTGGAAAAGAAGTAGAATTTTTTGTTCCAAAATATATGCTGAAACCGCCAACTTTCCTGAGAATGAAAAATTTGGAATAACTAATCAATTGCGAAGAGCTTCTGTTTCAATACCATCCAATATTGCAGAAGGTTTATCAAGAGCATCAAACAAAGAATTTTCTAGATTTCTCGAAATTGCAATTGGTTCGGCCTATGAAATTGAAACTCAATTATTAATTTCTAATGATTTAAAATTTTTAGAATTTGAAACATTGGAATCACTATTAAATGAGTTAGAGGAAATTATCAAAATGATTTCGAAATTTAGGTCTACTCTAAAAATCTAATCCTCTAAAAATCTAAATTATCTCAATGAAAATCGTTTCTAATAAATCCAACCTACAAGTGCTTCACGAAGACAATCATCTTATCGTAGTGAATAAACGCGTGGGAGATATTGTGCAAGGCGATAAAACCGGCGACAAACCCTTAAGTGAAGTGGTCAAAGAATACATCAAAGAAAAATACAACAAGCCCGGTGAAGTTTTTTTAGGAGTGGTGCATCGTTTGGACAGACCTACAACTGGTATCGTAGCTTTTGCACGAACAAGCAAAGCGCTATCACGAATGAACGAACTTTTCAGCAACAGAGAAACTCAAAAAACCTATTGGGCAGTTGTCAAAAACAAACCTGAGAAATCTAAAGATAAGTTAGTTCATTATCTTAAAAGGAACGAAAAAAACAATACTTCTAAAGCACATCTTAAAGAAGTTCCTGATAGTAAATTGGCTAGTTTAGAGTATCAAATTATCAAAGAACTCAACAATTATACTGCTTTAGAAATTGAACTGCATACGGGAAGACATCACCAAATTAGAGCACAATTAGCTGCTATTGGTTCGCCAATTAAAGGCGACTTAAAATACGGATTTGACCGAAGTAATCCCGACGGTGGAATACATTTGCATGCAAGAAAGCTTTCTTTTATTCACCCTGTTTCCAAAGAAGCTTTGACTATTGTTGCTCCTACTCCAGATGATGTGATTTGGAATGCTATCTAATTTTATTTAGAGAATTAGTTTATAATTCAATTTTATAAATTAAATTGCATATCAATTTTAAGTAGCTTTAATTATGAATTACAAATCGGATATTGGTTACCGCAAACAAATTTTAACTCGCTTATTGAACACAATAATCGTTCACGAAAACGAAATTGTTAGTGCTTTAAAAGCTGATTTCAATAAACCTGAATTTGAAACCGTCGTAACTGAAACTAGTTATGTCATTTCCGATTTAAAATATACCATAAAAAATATTTCTAATTGGGCCAAACCTGAAAGCGTTTTTCCTTTCATAGTGAATATACCTTCTTCAGACACCATTTATAAAGAACCTTATGGTAAAGTACTTGTGATTTCACCTTGGAATTATCCTTTTCAATTGGCACTTTGTCCAGTAATTGCTGCTGTTGCCGCAGGAAATCAAGTCGTTTTAAAACCCTCTGAATTAACTCCCAATACGGCGGCAATTATTCAGAAGATAATTAATGATGTTTTTCCTGAAGATCATGTGTCAGTGATCCAAGGTAATGCCGAAGTAGCCACTCAATTATTAGAACAACGTTGGGATTATATTTTCTTCACAGGAAGTGTGGCAGTTGGTAAAATTGTAGCCCAAGCTGCAGCAAAAAACTTAACTCCAGTTACTTTAGAATTAGGCGGCAAAAACCCATGTATCGTTGATGAAACTGCCAATTTACAATTGGCTGCCAAACGAATTGTTTGGGGTAAGTTCGTCAATTGCGGGCAAACTTGTATTGCACCTGATTATATTTTGGTTCATCAAAAAAGTAAATCCCAATTCATTGATTGTTTGAAAGCAGAGATTGTAAATGCATATGGTGAAAATCCTGAAATTTCTCCTGATTTTGCTCGAATTATTAATGGTAGAAATTGGTCTCGATTAATAGAGATGATTGAACCTGATAAAGTAATTTTTGGCGGACAATACAATAACGAAACGAACTACCTTGCTCCTACCCTAATTGAAGAGAATAATCTTGATAGTTTGATAATGCAGGATGAAATTTTTGGACCATTACTTCCCATAGTTACCTATACTGAAGAATCAGAAATTGATAGTATTATTGCTCGATACGAAAAGCCTTTAGGATTGTATATTTTTAGTGAGAGAAAGAAATTCTGTGATACAATAATTGCTAAACATTCTTTTGGAGGTGGTTGTATTAATGACACCATGATTCATTTTTCGAATAAAAAATTACCTTTTGGAGGCGTAGGACACAGTGGAATTGGAGCTTATCATGGTAAATTAAGTTTTGATATCTTTTCGCATCATAAAGGAGTGGTTAAAAAAGCAACTTGGATTGATTTACCTTTACGCTATGCGCCTTACAAAGGAAAATTAGCTATTGTAAAGAAAATATTAAATTGGCTATAATACTAACTAATCATTTAATCCCAAACTAACCTAAATATGAAAACAATTTCTGAAAAAATAACAGACCTAAAGAAAAACGGATACGAATTACAATTTGAAACGGTATTCAACAAAGCATTCGAAAACTATAAAAAAATTGCTATCTACGCAGGACTTGCTATTCTTGTATTTGGATTTCTTATAATCCTTATTGCCGGATTAGGTGTCGTTGGTTTTATAGGTGCCGAAAATATCAATCCCCATGCTATGAAACAATTGGAAGCTAAAATGCTCCAACCCGAATATATAGGGTATCAATTAATTGGCGCAATAATTTTCAGCACACTATTTAGCCCAATAAGTGCAG
Source organism: Flavobacterium ammonificans (assembly GCF_020886115.1). Taxonomy (NCBI): domain Bacteria; kingdom Pseudomonadati; phylum Bacteroidota; class Flavobacteriia; order Flavobacteriales; family Flavobacteriaceae; genus Flavobacterium; species Flavobacterium ammonificans. Next base: position 1,778,679 of record NZ_AP025185.1, on the reverse strand, counting down.
GGTTTTTAAAAATGTGCCAAGCGGGAGATAAAGATACCGAATTTAAAATGCGTCATTTCTTCTCTTTTTATAATTGGTCTTTTTTTAAAGAATTAATTATAGCTACTTTCATCATCACATTAGTAAGTACAGGAATTAATAGCCTATTCACCTATTACAAAATAACATTTGTTGGGAATCTTTTATCCTTTATTATTGGAATCTATACTACACTCGCCATTCCATTAATCATTTTTGGTAAACAAAAAGCAATAGAAGCAATACAAGCTAGTATTAGTATATCTAGCAAACAGTTTTTCACAATCTTCCTACTATTATTAGTAGCTTTTTTTGGTTCATTAGTGGGTTTAATTGGGTTCTGTATCGGAGTTTTATTTACCGTTCCGTTCAATATATCCATGCAATACGCCATTTATGATGTGATTATTGGTACAGAAGCAATAGATGTTATAGAATCAAAAGAAAACTAACCTAACCAACCGTCACGATCTAAACTTCGGTATTGAATTGCTTCTGCAATATGATGAGATACGACTCTTTCGGCAGCTTCTAAATCGGCAATAGTTCGAGCTACTTTTAAAATTCGGTCATAGGCCCTTGCTGAAAGATTCAATCGCTCCATAGCGTTTTTTAATAATTCTTTTGAGGTTTCGTCTAAAGCACAAAATTCCCGAATATGTTTGGTACTCATTTGGGCATTATAATGTATTGTTGGCATCAATTCAAAACGAGCCGATTGAATTTCTCTAGCGTTTGTAACTCTTTTGCGGATTTCGACACTACTTTCTGCTTTTCTGTCATCGGATAATTTTTCAAAGGGAACGGGAGTTACTTCTATATGAATATCAATTCGGTCTAATAATGGTCCTGAGATTTTATTCATATAGCGTTGCATTTCGTGAGGAGAAGAAGTTTGTGGTGCATCAGGATCGTTAAAAAAACCACTCGGACTAGGATTCATACTTGCTACCAACATGAATGATGACGGATAGGTAACTGTAAATTTCGCTCTGGAAATAGTCACTTCTCTGTCCTCTAAAGGTTGGCGCATTACTTCAAGAACGTCTCGCTTGAACTCTGGCAATTCATCCAAGAACAAAACCCCATTGTGTGCCATCGAAATTTCACCAGGTTGCGGATAACTTCCGCCTCCAACAAGCGCCACGTTGGAAATCGTGTGGTGTGGACTTCTAAAAGGGCGTTGATTCATCAATCCGACTTCTTTCAATTTACCAGCAACACTATGAATTTTAGTCGTCTCCAAAGCTTCTCGCAAAGTCATGGGAGGCAAAATACTTGGTAATCGTTTGGCTAACATGGTCTTTCCAGCTCCAGGTGGACCTATCAAAATAATATTATGACCTCCTGCAGCGGCTATTTCCATACACCTTTTAATACTCTCTTGCCCTTTAACATCAGAAAAGTCGAATTCAGGAAAATCTAAGGTTTTATAAAACTCAGCTCTTGTATCAATAGTTGTAGGTTCTATGGTTCCCTTTCCTTCAAAAAAATCAATAACCTCTTGCAAATTTTCTACACCATACACCTCTAAATCCGAAACAATGGCAGCTTCCTTTACATTCTGTTTTGGCAAAAAGAATCCTTTAAATCCTTCTTCCTTAGCCTTAATAGCAATTGGTAATGCTCCGCGAATGGGTTGTAAACTGCCATCCAAAGACAATTCACCCATAATTATATAACGATCTATTTCATCTCCTTTAATTTGGGACGAAGCAATTAAAATCCCGATCGCCAAAGTCAAATCGTAGGCTGAACCTTCTTTTCGTAAATCAGCCGGTGCCATATTGATGGTGATTTTTTTACCTGGCAAAGTGTAGCCGTTATTCTTTAAAGCAGCAGCAATTCTATAGCTACTTTCTTTAATAGCATTGTCTGGCAAACCCACTAAATGATATCCAATTCCTTTATCGATATTCACTTCAACAGTTATTGTTGTAGCTTCTACACCAAAAACTGCGCTACCAAAAATTTTTGTCAACATAATTCAATGATTTATAACCAAAATAAAAACTTAAATATAGTTTATTTTAAATAAAATAAACATATAAATTAAAATTTTACTGATAATTTGAATTAAAGGCATAAAATATTCTTATGTAACAAATGTTAAATTTTTATAATAAGTACAATGAATTTTAAATAGTATTATATTTATAAAATATTTAAACTAGTAATTATGAAAAAAATTATTCTATTTCTTCTTTTGGTTACTTCTGTAACACCATCAATCTCACAAAATTATTTCCCAAATAATGAGAGTGTGCAGAACAAAAACCAAAATTTTACTGCATTAATTAATGCTAAAATTTATGTTACACCTAGACAAGTAATTGAAAAGGGAACCTTACTTATTCAAAATGGAAAAGTAATCAGTACAGGAAAAGACATTGTAATTCCAAAAAATTCGATTATCGTCAATCTAGAGGGTAAGACAATTTACCCCTCTTTCATAGACATGTACACGAATTTTGGAGTTGAAAAACCAAGAAGTTCAGGACCTATGGCAAGAGGTGCGCTTTATGATACTAAAAAATCGGGCTACTATTGGAACGAACATTTAAGAGCTGAAGTAAATGCATTTGATACTTTTAAATACGACGAAACAAAAGCCGAGGAGTTTTTGAAAGCTGGATTTGGAGTTGTTGGTACTCACGTACCAGATGGAATTGCTAGAGGAACTGGTACTCTAATTGCTTTGAATAACTTTGATAAAGGAGGTCGTTTAATTGCTCCAAAAATCACCAATCATTTTGGATTCACACGAAGTGCAATTTCTGGTCAATCCTATCCAAGTTCATTGATGGGTATGATGGCGCTATTGCGTCAAATGTATCATGATATGGATTGGTATAAAAAAGGGAACTCAGATACTAAAGATGTTTCTTTAGAAGCGATGATAGAAAATCAAAAACTAGTTCAATTATTTTCTACAGAAGACAAGTTGAATAGCTTGAGAGCGAGTAAAATTGCTAAAGAATTTGGTATTACATACGTAATGAAAGGAAGCGGAAATGAATTTGAGCGTATTGAAGAAATTAAAAATACCAATTCAAAGTTTATCATTCCTATTAATTTCCCTGAAGCCTATGATGTTTCAGATCCAAATCAAGCCAATCAAATGGAGTTGAAAGATTTCCGTTTTTGGAATCAGGCACCTTCAAATTTAAAAGTATTGGCAGATAATGGAATTACATTTGCATTAACTACTGAAAATATCAAGAAAATGGATCAGTTCAAAACCAACTTATTGAAAGCTATTCAATATGGTTTTGATACTACAAAAGCATTGGAAGCATTAACTACTGTTCCTGCATCAATTTTAGGAAAGAGTAATGAAATCGGTTCATTAAATAATGGAAGCCAAGCTAATTTTATCATTACCTCTGGTGATTATTTTGATAAAAAGACCGTTTTACATGAAAACTGGGTGCAAGGAAATCGATACGTAGTTAACGATATGAATTCACAAGATATCCGTGGAAACTATGACTTAGTTATTGATAATGAAACTTATAAATGGAAAATTTCAGGAGAAATTGGAAGTCCTAAATCAGACTTAACTAAAGCTGATGCTAAAAAAATGAATTCAAAAATTACGATTGCTAACGAATGGATGTCGGCTGTAATTAAGCCAGCTGATTCGTTAAGTACTAATTTTATTCGTTTGAGTTCTTATTTAAACAAGACTTCTAATTTAAGTGGTAAAGCCATTTTTAGCGACGGAAAAGAAGTAAGCTGGAAAGCTACTAAAACTGCTGATTTTAAAGCTGAAGCCGACGGTAAAAAAGAAACTAAAACAAACCCAGTTCAGCCAGTAACTTATCCAAACGTTGCTTTTGGAAATTTACAAAAACCGACCGTTCAAAATATGTTGTTCAAAAATGCTACTGTTTGGACTAATGAAAAAGAAGGGATTTTACAAAGTGCTGATGTTTTGATCAAAAATGGTAAAATTGCTGCAGTAGGAAAAAATTTATCTGATCCAACTGCAACAGTAATTAATGCTGAAGGAAAACATTTAACAGCTGGAATTATTGATGAGCATTCTCATATAGCAATTTCAAAAGGAGTAAATGAAGGAGGTCACAATTCAAGTGCTGAAGTTACTGTTCAAGATGTAGTAAACTCAGAAGATCCTAACATTTATAGAGATTTGGCAGGTGGTGTTACTGTTTCACAATTACTTCACGGATCTGCAAATCCTATCGGAGGTCGATCTGCCATTGTTAAATGGAAATGGGGTATGTCTCCTGACGAAATGTTATACAAAAACCAACCTAAATTCATCAAATTTGCTTTGGGTGAAAATGTAAAACAATCCAATTGGGGTAATGTAAATCCAACTCGTTTTCCACAAACCAGAATGGGTGTAGAACAAGTTTTTACAGATTATTTCCAACGTGCAAAAGAATACGATCTAGCCTGGAAAAGTTACAACAGCTCTAAAAAAGGTAAAGCTCCAAGAGTAGATCTTGATTTACAAACCTTAGCAGAAATTTTAAACAAGGATCGATTCATTTCTTGTCACTCTTATGTACAATCTGAAATATTGATGTTAATGAATGTTGCCGAAAAATTCAATTTTAGAGTAAATACTTATACTCATATTCTTGAAGGTTACAAAGTCGCTGATAAAATGAAAGATCATGGTGTTGGAGCATCTACTTTTTCTGATTGGTGGGCTTATAAATTTGAAGTAAATGATGCCATTCCTTTTAACGGGCCAATAATGCACAATAAAGGAATTGTTGTTGCTTACAATTCAGATGATGCAGAAATGTCAAGAAGATTGAATCAAGAAGCGGCTAAAGCTGTGAAATATGGTAACGTATCAGAAGAAGATGCATGGAAGTTTGTAACACTAAACCCTGCTAAATTATTACATATCGATGATAAAGTAGGTAGTATCAAAGTGGGTAAAGATGCAGATGTAGTTTTATGGAATACTAATCCACTTTCGATTTATGCTAAAGCTGAGAAAACTATTATAGAAGGAGTTGTTTATTTTGACATCCAAAAAGATGAAGAACAAAGAAAAGCAATTGCTAAAGAACGTACTACATTAATAGGACAACTTCTTGAAGAAAAAAACAAAGGAATGATTACGCAAGAACCTAAAAAAGCAGAGCGAACTGAGTATCACTGCGATTCTATGGAATATTAGTATTAGATCCTTTTAATTTAAAAAATATTTTAGTCATGATACATAAAAAAATAGCGCTACTAGCATTTGCATTCACCATTACATTTAATTGTGTTGCACAACAAACACCCGCAGCTAAACAACAAAAATCAATTTTGATCATTAATTCTACCACCCATGTGGGAGACGGAACTGTATTGTCAAATTGTGCTGTTGGATTTAAGAACGGAAAAATTGATCTGGTTTCTAATGCAACAACTGTCAATAAATCAAACTATGAAATAGTGATTGATGCAAAAGGTAAAGACTTGTATCCTGGATTTATAGCTCCTAACTCTACATTAGGTTTAGTTGAGATTGATGCGGTCAAATCCTCTGATGACGAGTCTGAAATTGGAACTTATAATCCTCATGTACGAAGCTTAATTGCTTATACTGCAGATTCAAAAGTAGTAGAAACTGTTAGACCGAATGGGATTTTAATGGCACAAATAACACCTAGAGGAGGTCTAATATCTGGAACTTCATCTATTGTACAATTAGATGCTTGGCATTGGAGTGATGCAGTTGTAAAAGAAAATGACGGAATTCACATGGATTTTCCTTCTAGCTTTAGAAGAAGTGGTTCTTGGTTTGAGCCAGGCACTATCGAAGCAAATAAGGACTATAGTAATCAAATAAAAGATCTAAATTCTTTTTTGGCTAATGCCAAAGTGTACAATGCTACAACTTCTAAAGAGAGAAATATCGTATTAGAGGCAACTAAAGGTCTTTTTACTGGTGAACAAACACTTTTCATTCATGCTAATGAAGAAAAGCAAATGATTGATGCTATTGAACTTGCAAAGAGTAATGGAATTAACAAGATTGCTATTGTTGGTGGTTATGAAGCTTATAAAATTGGTGCCTACTTAAAAGAAAACAAAGTAGGTGTTTTGTTAAGAAGAGTTCATGACATGCCGGAAAACGATGATGACGATATTGATTTACCTTATAAATTGGCTTATTTACTTACTGAACAAGGTGTAACAGTTGGTTTAGAAAATAGTGGTTCTCATGAAAGAATGGCAACTCGTAATTTACCATTTCTAGCAGGTACTTGTGTAGCTTATGGTTTAGACAAAGAGAAAGCTTTGCAATTAATCACTTCTAATACTGCTAAAATTTTAGGAATAGACTCTTTTTGCGGAACTATAACTGTAGGTAAAGACGCTACTTTATTTTTATCTGAAGGTGATGCGTTGGATATGCGTACAAATAAATTAACCGAAGCCTACATACAAGGAAGATCAATAAGTTTAGAAACACACCAAACTAGATTAAATGATCGTTATAAAGCAAAATTCAATCAGAAGTAATTAGTTTTATTTCAAACCATTACCAAAGGGTCAATTGTAATTAATTGACCCTTTTTTTATTCTCTAAATATCCTCAAAACTAGAATTATTTCAATAATTAAAATTGCCAAATCCAAAAAATATAGTATTATATTAGTTAAACCCTAAAAATTTATGGGTATAAATTTATTATTTAATAAAAATTTAAAATATACCCCTACAAAAAATAGAGTGTAATAATAAAATACATACTTTTATTGAAATTTAAAAATAAAAGTTATGCGTAAAATTGTTTTAAGTGTGATTCTAATCACTGTTTTGGGACTTACTTTTTTCTCAAATTATTTTGTTGTGGAATCTACACAATTAGGAGCTCATATTGTTGAGTTAAAATTAGACACCGGTGATACAGCTTGGATGATCGTTGCCTCTGCATTAGTTTTAATCATGACACCTGGTCTTGGATTCTTCTACGGAGGAATGGTTGGAAAGAAAAATGTAATTAGTACTATGCTACAAAGTTTTATGGCAATGGTGATTGTAACTGTATTATGGGTGCTAATTGGCTTCGGTTTGTGTTTTGGTCCATCTATCGGAGGAATCATTGGAGATCCTTCCTATAATTTATTATTCAATGGAGTAAGCGCTAATACTGCTTGGGAATTAGCTCCAACCATTCCATTACTTTTATTCGCATTCTTTCAGGCTAAATTTGCCATCATTACACCTGCATTAATTACAGGTGCTTTTGCAGAGCGTGTTCGTTTCTGGGCGTATTTGCTATTCATGGTATTATTCATATTAATTATATACGCACCACTTTGCCATATGACATGGCACCCTGATGGATTATTCTTTAAAATGGGAGTTCTTGACTTTGCTGGTGGTACTGTTGTTCACATGAGTGCTGGTTGGGCTGCCTTAGCTGGTGCTATTTTCTTAGGAAAAAGAAAAGTTCAAAAAGTAAACCCTGCTCGCATTACTTATGTATTATTAGGTACTGGGTTACTTTGGTTTGGATGGTTCGGATTTAATGCTGGTTCTGCTGTAGGATCTAGTGGTCTTGCTGCACAAGCATTAGGAACAACCACTGTTGCTGCCGCTGCTGCTGCGATGGCCTGGGTATTCCTAGACAAAATTATGGGACATAAATTATCTGCAATGGGTGCTTGTATTGGAGCGGTTGTTGGTTTAGTTGCCATCACACCTGCTGCTGGTTTTGTAAGTATTCCTCACGCTATTTCCATCGGTATTATTGCAAGTATCATTAGTAACTTCATGGTAATGAAATTTCCTAAAGGAAAAATTGATGATGCTTTAGATGTATTTGCTTGTCACGGTGTGGGTGGTATGACAGGAATGCTACTAACTGGTGTTTTTGCATCCAATGCTGTTAATCCAATTGTGGGTGACAACCAAGGTTTAATCTTTGGTGATACAACTTTGTTTTTAATCCAATTAAAAGCATTAGTATTAGTGTCTATTTTTGCTTTTTCAGCATCTTACGCTTTGTTCTTTATCGTAAACAAAATCACACCATTACGTGTGAGCGAAGACAAAGAAGAATTAGGTTTAGATATTACGCAACACGGAGAGTTCTTATAAGCTACTCTCATTTAATAAATAAAAAACCGCAACTAATAGTTGCGGTTTTTTTATGATAGAAAATTAATGTTTATTTTTTAAAGTTCGAGATTCCTATTTTTAACCAAGCTTCATATTCTTCTATTCCAACAAAACTAATAGTAGGTTGTTTAGAATTCAAACTAGTACCTTCTAAATCTGTTAAAACATACAAAGGCTGTGTATTGGTTTTGTATTTCGAAATCATAAAGTCAGTCCATTTATCACCAATAGTTTCTATACTAGATCCTGAAGTTGTAGAAACAGTTTGTTCATTTTTAGGTAATTCTCTTTTATCATCTACATACAAAGAAATAAGAACTACTTCATTTTTCAATAAGGGTAGTATTCGTTCATCTGACCAAACTGTATTTTCCATTTTTCTACAATTAACACAAGCATGCCCCGTGAAGTCTAATAAGATGGGTTTATTTACTGTTTTGGCGTAAGCCAATCCTGTATCATAATCGTCAAAAACTACAATTTGATGCGGACCTAATTTCGCTCCTTCCGGCAAAACTGTTCCTGAAGTACTTGAAACAGAATTAGTACCAATTCCTAATGGACTTTCGCTATACTCCATTGGTGGTGGAAAAGCACTGATTAATTGCAACGGAGCTCCCCATAATCCAGGTATCATATAAATGGTAAAGGATAGTACAACTAATCCAAAAGATAATCTTCCCACCGAAATATGTGACATGGGGCTATCGTGAGGCAAGCTGATTTTTCCAAATAAATACAACGCCAAAGTTCCAAAAATAGCAATCCATATGGCTAGGAATACTTCTCTCTCTAATAGATGTAATTGCAAAACTAAATCGGCATTAGATAAAAATTTAAATGCCAAAGCCAATTCCAAAAATCCCAATACCACTTTTACAGTATTCAACCAACCACCTGATTTTGGCAATGAATTCAACCAACCTGGAAACATCGCGAAAAGCATAAATGGAAGGGCTAAAGCCAGTGAGAATCCAAACATTCCAACAATAGGTGCTATTCCGCCCTTAGAAGCTGCTTGTACCAATAATGTTCCTACAATTGGACCAGTACAAGAAAAAGAAACAATAGCTAAGGCCAATGCCATAAACAAAATTCCGATTACTCCTCCTCTATCCGCTTGACTATCTACTTTATTTGCCCAAGAATTAGGCAACATAATTTCAAAAGCTCCCAAAAACGAAACTGCAAAAACTACTAATAAAGCAAAGAAAAATAAGTTAAACCAAACATTCGTCGAAAGTGCATTCAAGGCATCAGCACCAAAAATCCAAGTCACTAAAACACCCAATATCACATAAATTACAATAATTGAAATTCCGTAAAAAAGCGCATTTCGAACTCCAGCACTTTTAGACTTGCTTTGTTTTGTAAAAAAACTAACTGTCATTGGTATCATTGGAAACACACAAGGGGTTAACAAAGCTGCAAATCCCGAAAAGAAAGCAATAATAAATATGGACCATAACCCCATTTCTTCTTCAGTCGGTTCCGTTGCTGGTGTTGTCTCAACAGTTGTAGCGACCTCGGTTTGATTCACAACTGCAGCGGTGTCAACAGCAGTATTTGTTGTATCCGAAACTGGTTCCGCTGCAACTAAATCCGCTTCTGGAGATGGAATAATAAATGTAAAACTCTTCTCTAAATTGATACAAGCCTCTTTACAAACTTGATAATTCAGAGCCACCTCTACTTTAGCAAGCTTTGAATTTGTCAATTTGATTTCTTGTGTCAACTGCGCTTTCTTCTCAAAAAAAGTTTCGTTAACCTCAAATATATCATTGTAAGCCGTTTTTGTTTTGCTCTCTTTGGTTTTACCAATCAATTCAAAATTACCTTTTTGATTTTTAAAAAGGATCTCTAAAGGCAACGAACCTCCTTCAGCTGTAAATTGTGAATACAAATGCCAATCCTTCTCTATCACTCCATTAAAAGTGAGCAGATAATTGCCATTCGCTTTTTTATCAATTTGTGTAGTCCATTTAACAGGATCTAAAATTTGAGCATTTCCTTTGGCGAAAGCCAATACTATCAATACTAATACGACTAATTTTTTCATTCTATACATTCAATTTTTAATAGGTTTTTTGAATTAGGATCTATTTTAAAACGTTCGTCTTGTCGGATTCCAACCACCCAAACTACTTGATTATTGGAACACAAAAGCCAAACTTTTTCTTTGTCTATCAACGATAATTTCTCGTCTTTGAATAACTTACTTACTTTTTTTGATTTGCCTTCCATACCAAAAGGCTGAAAAACATCTCCCTCATTCCAATGACGCAAAGTCAATGGAAATACTAATTTGTCTTGATCTACAAATATAGTTGAATTAGAAGCGACTCCTATCTTCGAAACAATCGAAAAAACAAGATTTAAGGGAAATTTAACTTTGGATTCGACCGATTCAATTTCGAATTCTTGTTGATTATCTTGAGATGGTAACGGACTTAAAATCAAACAATCTCGATCTTTTATCAATCTAAAATACGGTGCTACCACTTGTTTACCTGACTGACTAGTAACTAATTCATAAATATCATCCCATGCTGTAAAACCAAATTCCTTTAGCCATTGGTATAAATACGAACTGTAATTTGGCAATTGCAATAAGCGAACCAAGTCAAAATAAATATCCTCTCCTTCTTCCCGCGCCACTTGTTGATACACCATAATAGCAGCATCGTCAACTAATTCTTGTGCTTCAGATAGAAACGATTGCGTTTTTTCGAAAGAACTCATAAAATTAGGATTTAGCTCTTTCAACAATGGGACCAAGTGATGACGAATTTTATTTCGCAAATACTTATCGGAGGCATTACTACTATCTTCTCGCCATTTCAACTTATTCACAGAAGCATATTCTTCCATTTGTTGTCGAGAAAAAGACAATAACGGTCGGATTACTTTTTCATTTTGAGCAGGTATACCTGTTAAGCCTTCCAAACCAGTCCCTCTTGAAAGATTAATCAAAAAAGTTTCTAGATTATCATCAGCATGATGAGCAGTTAAAATAAAATCTCCTTTTTGAATCGCTAATTGCTCGTAAAACCAACTATAGCGTAACTCACGAGCGGCGACTTGGATAGAAACCTTACAATCAGCAGCAAATGCCTCAGTATCAAATTGAGTAAACACAAACGGAATAGCATTCGTATTCGAATACTCTTGAATAAACTGTTGGTCTTCAAAACTTACTAAACCACGCAATTGAAAGTTACAATGCAACACTACAATTTCATAGTTCAATTGTTGGAAAAGATGCACTAAAACCATACTATCCAATCCCCCACTAACAGCTAGCAAGAGTTTTTTTCCTTGTAAAAAAGAAAAATGATTAGATATATGATTTTCGAATTGCCCCAACATATTCAAATGTAATTAATTCATATAATTTAACGCAACACTTCGTGCATTGCTTTTGCCTTTAACAAACATTCCTCGTATTCTTTTTCGGGATCAGAAAGTGCCGTAATAGCACTTCCAACCGAAAAAGAAAGGTATTTTTTTTCTTGATTGTACAAAATACTTCGAATGACTACATTGAAATCAAAATCGCCATTCGGACTAAAATAACCAATAGCACCACTGTACAAACCTCTTTTTGTTTCCTCCAATTCTTCAATGATCTTCATTGCCGAAATTTTAGGAGCACCAGTCATACTTCCCATAGGAAAAGTTAACTTCAACACATCAATTAATGAATGTTTAGTATCTAATTTTGAGGTAATTGTGGAAATCATTTGATGTACTTGTTGAAATGAATAAATCCCACACAACTCCTTAACTTCAACTGTTCCTTTTTGTGCTGTACGCGATAAATCGTTCCGAACTAAATCGGTAATCATTATATTTTCAGATCGTTCTTTTGGATCAGAAGCCAAATTTAATTTGGCAAGTTCATCTTCCTTAGGATCTGAAAAACGTTTTGCAGTTCCTTTAATGGGTTGCGAGATTAATGTCTCTCCTTCCTTTCTTAAATACCGTTCAGGTGTAGCAGAAAGTAAAAAATGATTATTATTTTTAAAGTAAACGGCAAATGGAGTTTGAGAAATTGCATTCAATTTATTGAACTTCTCCAATGGATTAATCGTAGCATTCTCAGCATAAAATTCCATACAAAAATTAGCTTCATAGATATCTCCTCGATGAATGTGTTCTAAAAATGTAGTTGCCTTTTGAATGTATTCGTTTTTGGAAAAACGAGCCTTAACCTCAGTACTTTGACTCTTTTCGAACTCAATAGTGGCTAATTCCGTGATTTCCTTATAGTCTATTTCCACCTCATCATCACACAAATTCAAATACTGAATAGTGAGTTGATTCCCTTTCAAAAAAAACAATTTCTTAGGTTGGAAGAAAAACAAATCGGGAAACGCCAATCCGTCAAAATTATCGGATTGTAAATCTTCGCTATCATTCTTTAAATCATACGATAAATACCCAAACAGCCAATCTTTAGTCGTTTGCTGGTATTGCTGTAAATCCTCAAACGCATTGTGATAATCGGTCTGAATCAATGTAAAAGCATCTACTGCTAGAATAGCATCATAGCTTGAAAACTCTTGTGGATAATCATTACTATCCATAAAAACAACCTCCCTAAATTGTTGCGACCAATCCAATAATTGCTTTTTAAAAGCTAATGGGTTGGTAATCGATTTATGAATTTCTGTTCGCAATGTGTTTCCTTTTAGAATGCCAAAAATACAACAAAATTCATTGTTAGAAACGGAAAAATAAAGCTGAATAATAGCTCATTGAAATAAATATATTTGACAAGAATTTTGTATTTATAAAATAAGTATTTTTGAAATACTAACCTTAAAACCAAAAAATAATGAAAATTGCAACATTGATTATTCGAATTTTACTAGGAGCATTTATGGTATTTGCTTCTGTAGCCTATTTCTTTGAATTGTTTGAAGCAGAAGCGCCTACAGGAAACTTATTGACTTTCATGAACGGTATCATGGCTTCAAAATACCTATTACCGTTAGCAAAAGCCGTTGAATTAATTGTTGGTCTAAGTTTGTTAAGCGGTAAATTTATGAAAGTAGCTTTATTGGCCTTATTACCAATTTCAATTAATATCTTTTTAATTCACACTGTAACCCAAGTATCAGAAGTACCTGTTGCTATTTTTGTATTGGGTGCCAATTTATTTTTAATATACGCACATTGGGATTCCTATAAAGGATTATTTAAAGATTAAATATTCTTCCATAAAAAAGCCCGTTCATTTGAACGGGCTTTTTTTATTTAAATAGTACAGTCTTAAACGTGTAATGCTCTATTATCAGTGGCAGCTAAAGCAGCTTCTTTGATTGCTTCTGCAAATGTTGGATGTGCGTGTGACATTCTTGAAATATCTTCAGCAGAAGCTCTGAATTCCATTGCGGTAACCGCTTCTGCAATTAAATCAGCTGTTCTAGCTCCAATCATATGAACACCAAGAACCTCATCTGTTTTAGCATCGGCTAGGATTTTTACAAATCCATCTAAATCGCTACTTGCTCTAGCACGACCTAATGCTTTAAATGGAAAACTTCCTGATTTGAATTCTACTCCAGATGCTTTCAATTGCTCTTCTGTTTGCCCAACAGCCGCCACTTCCGGCCAAGTGTATACCACGCCAGGAATCAAATTATAATTAATATGTGGTTGTTGACCCGCAATAATTTCGGCAACCATAGTTCCTTCTTCTTCCGCTTTGTGAGCCAACATAGCTCCACGAACCACATCACCAATAGCATAAATATTAGAAGCCGAAGTTTGTAAATGATCATTAACTTCTACTTGTCCTCTATCTGTAATTTTTACACCTGCCTTGTCAGCATTCAATCCATCGGTATAAGGGCGACGACCTACAGATACTAATGAATAATCTCCTTCTAATGTGATGATTTCTCCTTTTGCATTTTCTGCTTTTACAGTCACAACATCTCCCGTTCTTTCTACTGATTGTACTTTGTGAGATGTATAAAATTTCATTCCTTGTTTCTTCAAGACTTTTGTCAATTCTTTAGATAACGAACTGTCCATTCCTGGAATGATGCGGTCCATAAATTCCACTACAGAAACTTGCGCTCCTAAACGTAGATATACTTGTCCTAATTCAATTCCGATTACACCTCCACCAATGATAACTAAGTGTTTTGGCACTTCTTTCAAAGCCAAAGCTTCAGTAGACGTGATAATTCTTTCTTTATCAACTTTGATAAACGGTAAAGAAGATGGTTTTGAACCTGTAGCAATAATGATATTTTTTCCTTCAATAGTTTCTGAAGTTCCATCTGCTTTAGCAATTGCCACATGTGTAGCGTCTACAAACGAACCTAAACCATTAAAAACAGTTACTTTGTTTTTGTCCATTAAGTAGTTGATACCTCCCGAAGTTTGATCTACTACTGCTTGTTTACGCGCAATCATTTTTTCTAAATTCACTTTTACCTCACCAGAAAGTTCAATTCCGTGTTCAGCAAAATGTGCAATTTCTGAATAATGGTGTGAAGAAGATAATAATGCTTTTGAAGGGATACAACCTACATTCAAGCAAGTACCTCCCAAAGTAGAATATTTTTCAATAATGGCTGTTTTAAAACCTAATTGTGCGCAACGAATGGCCGAAACATATCCGCCTGGACCAGAACCTATAACAATTACATCAAATTGACTCATGTTTATATAAATAATTTATAGTTTAACTTCAATTAAGACACAAAAGTAAGGCTTTTTGAATTAATTATTCTAAGATAAATTAGTAATTTACTATAGCTCAACTACAAACTAAATGCAGTGGTGTTTTTAACTTCTCCAATCATAAATGAACTATGTGTACTTCCAATATGTTGGAGACTCGTCAACTTTGTTACCATAAAAGCCCTATACTCATCCATGTCTTTCACATTCACTTTCAAAATATAGTCATAATCTCCACTTACATGAAAACATTCTGAAACTTCCGAAAGTTGTACCACTTCACTCTCAAAAGTGTGAATAACATCTTTAGTATGTTGAATTAGCTTGATATGACAAAACACCACAAAAGCCTTTTCTATTTTGTTACGATCTAATAGTGCAACATATTTATGAATTATTTTTTCTCGTTCGAGTTTTTTTATTCGCTCATATACTGCTGTTACAGAAAGATTCAAAACCAACGACAATTCTTTAGTTGTCTTTTTAGTGTCTTTTTGTAATAACATCAATAACTTTTTATCGATTGCATCCATGCTTTATATTTTTTGATGACGATTGGTGAATAACTGAACTAAAAAAGGCTATTATTTGAAACAAATTTAGATTAAAAATCTACAAATAAATTTAATTACCAATTTAAAATCTATATTTTGACTAATGTATTGAAAAATAAATTAAATATAATGAATTTTGATTACATAATTAACTAAAACTATATTGCTATGGAATCTTTTAATCCTGCAGATTGCATTCAAGACTTACAATTTTTTGGCGAATATGGAGATGTTAACCCTTCCATTTCGGACAGCTCAACCTATACTTTTCTTTCAGCAAAAAAAATGTTTGATACATTTGAAGGTAATGTAGAAGGTTGCTATTTGTATTCAAGACATACCTCTCCTAGTAATTTATATTTAGATAGCGCTCTAGCAGCTATGGAGGGTACCGAGTCAGCAAGTGTTACAGCTTCTGGAATGGGAGCCATTACTTCTACTCTATTACAACTTTGTGGTAATGGCGATCATATTGTATCCAGTAGAACTGTGTATGGAGGAACCTATGCTTTTTTGAAAAATTTTGCCCCTCGAATGGGAATCAAAACTAGTTTTGTAGATATAACAAAATTAGATTTAGTAGAGGCAGCCATCAATTCGGATACCAAAATTTTATATTGCGAAACAGTAAGTAACCCACTTTTAGAAGTAGCCGATATTGCTTCTCTATCAAAAATTGCAAAAAAACACAATCTTAAACTTGTAGTTGATAATACCTTCTCTCCCTTATCTGTTGCTCCAGCACGACTAGGAGCGGATATTGTGTTGCATTCACTAACTAAATACATCAACGGAACTAGTGATACGATAGGAGGAGTTGTTTGTTCGTCTGTTGAATTCATCAACAGTTTAAAAAATGTGAATGATGGAGCTACCATGTTATTGGGTCCAACAATGGATAGTTTACGTTCTGCAAGCATATTAAAGAACTTAAGAACGCTACACATCCGAATGAAACAACACAGTCACAATGCAATGTACTTATCGGCTAAATTGGAAGCAGACGGAATTAAAACCGTATATCCCGGTTTACCAAGCCATCCAAGTCATGAATTATACAGAACAATGATTCATCCGGATTATGGTTATGGTGGGATGATGACTATTGATGTAGGTAGTTTTGATAAAGCCAACGCATTGATGGAATTAATGCAAGAGAGAAATGTTGGATATCTAGCCGTTAGTTTAGGATTTTATAAAACTTTGTTTACTGCTCCTGGAAATTCAACCTCATCTGAAATTCCTTTAGACGAGCAAGAAGCTATGGGCTTAACAAATAGCTTGGTTCGCTTTTCAATAGGCCTTGATAATGATATAGAAAGAACGTATCAAATGATAAAAAAGTGCATGCAAGAATTGCATATCCTTTAAACTGGGTTAAAAAAAACACCCTCAAAAAAGTAAAATCTTTTGAGGGTGTTCAATTGTATAAAAGTTTTTTTTACTTCACTTCTATTTGATTCATTTTACTGTTTTTTCGACTGTAACCAAAATAAATCAATAATCCTAGAAGCAACCAAATGGAGAAATAAATCCAATTCCAAACACTCAATTCAGCCATCATATACAAGCAGGAAACCAAACCTAATAAAGGAATCAAAGATAAATTTTCTTTATACGCCCAAAAAGCAAGTCCAATTAAAGAAATTAAAAATATCCACATTGGGATTTTGTGTTTGAACAAATCAAACCCGCTTTCATATTTAACAGTATCAGCAATTGGTAATTGAGCCACAATGGCAGCATAGTTAACCTCATCGTCTTGGTACTGACTTAATAGCTCTTCAACGTCGTTAGTCGTTGGTTTCGATTCTAAGGAAACTAAATAGTGATATACTTTATCTGTATCCGATTTATCCAAAGAGGTAATTATTACTTCTGGAGAATTTACTTGAGTTTCATTATTTAGAAAACCCATAGTAGCTTCATTGTTATACAAAAAAGCATAGGCTAAACCAACAACTAAAGCGATTGGAAAAATGAATTTCGAATTCACATAAGGCGTTTTGAATTTTCCTCTCGGAATATCTTTCTTATTCTGCAATACCAAAACTCCAGCACAAACCAACACAAAGGCAAATAAAGTCCCAATACTACATAAGTCGGTTACCATAGTTAAATTCATAAACAAAGCCGGAATCCCAACTACAAAACCTGTAACAATTGTAGCGTAAGAAGGTGTTTTAAACTTTGGGTGTACTCTTGAGAATTTTTTAGGTAACAACCCGTCTCTACTCATACTCATCCAAATACGAGGTTGTCCCATTTGGAAAACCAATAAAACACTTGCCATAGCAATTACTGCACTTACGGCAATAATTCCTGACATCCATTTTAAATCTAACTTTTCAAATACAAAGGCCAATGGATCTCCTACATTCAATTCATTGTAACTGACCATTCCTGTTAACACCAATGCAATGACAATATACAAAACAGTACAAATGATAATTGCCCACATCATTCCGCGTGGTAAATCACGTTGTGGATCTTTACATTCTTCAGCAGTGGTAGAAATAGCATCAAAACCAATATAAGCAAAAAACACTGCTGAAACACCTTTCAAAACACCGCTAACTCCATTAGGAGCAAACGGATCCCAATTTGTTGTATCAACATAAAAAGCACCAACAGCAATTACTAGTAAAATGATGAATAATTTAACAATTACCATCAAATTACTTGCATTACGGGATTCTTTCATTCCTCTATACACCAATGCAGTTATCACTATAATGATCAACATAGCCGGAATATCGGCCACAAAATGAAAACCTCCAATAACAGGACTTGTAGTCCAAGCTGTATAGGCATCTTGCAAATTAGAACTTAAATTATCAAATGATTTCCCACCTTGCATTAATGCCGTTGCATCTTTGAACCCATTAGAAGCCGATAAATAATCCATTTGAATCCATTGGGGCAGTTCTAGCCCTCCTGTACGTAGTAATCCTGTGAAATAATCACTCCACGAAATTGCCACAGTAATATTACCTACGGCATATTCCATAATCAAAGCCCAACCAATAATCCAAGCAATAATTTCGCCAAAAGCAACATAGGAATAGGTATAAGCTGATCCCGAAACTGGAACCATAGAAGCAAACTCGGCATAGGCAAAAGCAGCAAAACTACAAGCTAAAGCAGTGAATAAAAAAAGAAAAATTACAGCAGGACCACCATCAGCACTTGCTTTACCAATAGTACTAAAAATCCCTGCACCTACAATAGCTGCAATTCCAAAAGCCGTTAAATCTCTTGCGGTCAGATGTTTTCCTAAGGCATTATGTCCATCACTTTCATTTTGCTTGACTTGTTTCAAAATATCTTGAACCGTCTTTTTTCTAAACAAACCTTTTATTGCCATAGTATTGTATTATTCAGATAATTTAATCAGTGACAAACTTAAAACATCATTTTAATCTTTCAGAATTAAATTTCAATTATTTTAAACAAGATTTTAAAATTGTAACCGGATGTTGTGCTTCTCTCGATGTTCCGTCAAATATTTGATGACGACAACTCGTTCCGGCTGCAGCAATCGCAACAGCAGCATCAGTGGCTCTAATTTTTGGAAACAAGGTATCTTCCCCCATTTGCATACTTATCGCATAATGCTCTTCTTCATATCCAAAAGAACCCGCCATTCCGCAACAGCCCGAGTTGTAAATAGTAACTGTGGTGTTTTTTGGAATATTGAGCATTGCAAAAGTTGCTTGAACCGAACTCAATGATTTTTGATGACAATGTCCGTGGATTTTTATTTCTTTTACTTCATCAGAAAATTGATCTGAATGAATTGTTCCTTTCTCTATTTCATTTTTGAAAAATTCTTCAATAGTATAAACGTTCTTAGCCAATTGCTCCGCTCCTGACTTATCTTCTGCCAAACGAATGTATTCATCTCTAAATGTCAATATCGCTGAAGGTTCAATTCCAACTAAAGGAATTTCATCAGTAACCAAGTCCTTGAAAATATCCACATTAATTGTAGCAATAGCTTTGGCTTGTTCCAAAAATCCTTTTGAAATAAACGCACGTCCGCTTTCTTGGTGATCTACCACCAAAACTTGGTAGCCTAAGTTTGTTAAAAGTTCATAAGTATCAATTCCTACTGAAACATCATAAAAATTAGTAAATTCATCACAGAACAAAATAACTTTCCCATTAGGAAAACTTCCTTCTTCAAGTTCTTTATGATGTTTATCCAACCATTTACGGAAAGTCTTTGGAGCCAAATGCGGTACAACACGTTGAGGCGCAATTCCCATTTTCTTTTTCACAAAGGAAAGATTGGCAAACCAATTGGTTAATTTGGGTGTTAAACTGCCTAAATTGTTCAATTTGGCATTGTAAGCAAAAGTTTTATTTCGTTTAGAAAATCCGTTTGCTTTTTGGTATTGGTATAAAAATTCCGACTTCAAAGCTGCAACATCAACATTGCTTGGACATTCACTCGCACAAGCTTTACAACTCACACACAAATCAAAAACTTGGTACAATTCTTCTTGATCAAACTTATTCTGTTTAGTGGAATCCGTCAAATACTGTCTCAAAGCGTTGGCTCTAGCACGAGTCGTATCTTTTTCATTGCGAGTAGCTCTGTAACTTGGACACAAGGTCCCTCCAGCCGAAGGTAATTTCCTGCAGTCGCCAGAACCATTACATTTCTCAGCCAAACGCAAAATACCTAAACTATCTGAAAAATCTTGAATTGTTTGGATTTCAGGTTCTTCTCGACCCGCTTCCATACGTAAATTTTCATCCATTTTTGGTGTATCCGTAATACGTCCTTTATTGAAAATCGCATTCGGATCAAATGCTTTTTTGATACGTTTAAGCAATTCATAATTAGATTCACCAATCATGAATGGTAAAAATTCACCGCGAACAATTCCGTCACCATGTTCACCACTTAAAGAACCTCTATATTTTTTTACTAAAACGGCTACTTCAGTAGCAATCGTTCTAAATAATTGTACATCTTCTTTCTTCTTTAAATTCAATACGGGACGCAAATGCAATTCTCCGGCACCTGCATGAGCATAATAGATTGCTTCTTGCCCATATTTTTTCATCATAGCAGCAAATTCTGCAATGTAATTAGGTAAGTCGCTGAGTTCAACAGCGGTATCTTCAATAGAATCGGCTGCTTTATCATCGCCCACAATACTTCCTAAAAGCCCTAAACCTGCTTTTCGAAGTTCGTTTATCTTGTCAATATCTTGTCCGTACAACTTTGGTAAAGCATAGCCAAAATTGTTTTGTTCTAAATCAGCAATCAAAGCATTCGCTTGGCGTTCAGCATCCTCTAAAGAATCAGAAGCTACTTCCAACATAATTACTGCCTTAGGTTCGCCTTGTATAAAGAAACGATTTTTAGCTTGTTCCCTGTTGGTTTTCGTACAATTCAAAATGGTATCGTCCATCATTTCGCAAGTATACAAATGATGTTTCATCGCAATCATAACCGCTTCCAAACTTTCTTGAATGGTATGAAAATGGGCTGCCACCATAATATTATGCGTAGGAGGCAAATCATCCACTTTCAGCGTAACTTCAGTTGTAAAAGCTAATGTTCCTTCGCTACCACAAAGCAGTTTCCCAAGATTTATAGTCGGCTCGTTTCCTGAAAACAAATCTGATTTCAACAACAAATCGACAGCATAACCCGTATTTCGTCTATGAATTTCAGGTTTTGGAAACTCTTTTATAATTTCATTTTGTGTGTCAGCATTTGAAAGTTCCTCGTAAACCGTTTTGTAAATCTGATTTTCTAAAGAATCACCTTTCGTTTTTTCGACAAACTCAGCCGAACAAAGTGAGGTAAATACTGTTTCCGAACCATCACTCAAAATGGCTTTTAATTCAACTATTTTATCTCGTGTCACTCCATACCGAATAGAAGTCGTTCCTGAGGAATTATTTCCAACCATTCCTCCAATCATACATCGGTTAGATGTTGAAGTATTGGGACCAAAAAATAATCCGTACGGTTTTAAAAACAAATTCAATTCATCTCGAATTACTCCTGGCTGAACTGTTACAGTTTTATTTTCTTGATCTAAAGCAACTATATTTGTGAAATATTTGGACACATCCACTATAATTCCGCTACCTACTGTTTGTCCTGCTAAGGAAGTTCCTGCTGTCCTTGGAGTTAATGGAATTTGATGTTCATTTGCAAAATGAACAAGCGTTTGTATATCTGTAACCGACTTTGGTCTTGCAATAGCAATGGGTTTAATTTGGTAAACGGATGCATCCGTAGAATAGATTACCTTATGCAATTCGTCATAAAATAAATCGCCTTCTAAAGAGGACGCTAATTGTTGTAAAGGTAAAATATGCGACATGGTATTACTATATGAGTACTATAAATTCAGTAGTGAATGACAAATATAAAAATTCTAGCGCTCTAAACTGAAATAAATCAATTTATAAAGCGCTAGAGGGTGGTAAACAAACCTTTACCAAAATTCTCTCAATTAAGTGTTGTATATTTAAAAATGATAGCGTTTAAATGCTTCCATAGCAGCATAACTAGCCAAGCCAAGGTCTTTGAATTTCTCTGCAGTATCTTTATTGCGTTCTTCCACTCGTACCCAAAATTCTCTAGAATCATCTCCTTGAAACATGACACCATCTTTTTGCGATTGGTGATAAAAGATAGCGGTTCGTTTTCGCAATACTTGATTAGGACTCATTGGGACAGCCATTTCAATTTCGTGAATATCCCATTCGTGCCAAGCGCCTCTGTACAACCATACCCAACAATCATCCATAAATGGTTTGTGCTTGATTTCTTCTAATGCCATGAATAATGAATCGAGACATACTTTGTGCGTTCCGTGAGGATCAGCTAAATCTCCTGCAGCATAAATTTGATGCGGCTGTATGGATTCAATAATAGCTATCATTAAATCGATATCTTTTTTTGATAACGGACTCTTTTTAATGGTACCTGTTTCATAAAAAGGTAGATTTAAGAAATGAACTTGGCTGTCTGGCAAGCCTAAAAAACGAGTAGCGCCTAAGGATTCTTTTTGACGAATTTGCGCTTTTAAATTGCGCAATGGTATGCTATCTGAAATCGAACTATTTTTTTGCTTGATAAATTCGACAATTTCAGAATAGGTTTTATTTTGGGGATCAAACACCAATCCGATTTCAGCAAATTTCAATGCTTCATCATTGGAAACCGCAATATTTCCTGAGGTTTGATATACCACATGCACTTCGTGTCCTTGGGTAATCAAGCGGTCGAATGTTCCCCCCATAGAGATTACATCATCATCTGGGTGCGGACTAAAAATAATCACTCTTTTCTTTTCTGGCGTAGAGCGTTCGGGACGTTGCTGATGATCCGAATTGGGTTTTCCGCCAGGCCAACCTGTAATTGCATGTTGTAGCTGATTGAACATCTTTATGTTTAAATCATAAGCGGTTCCTTCGATAGCCAATAAACTTTCCATACCGTGTTCAAAGTAGTCTTTATCGGTAAGATGCAATATCGACTTCCCTGTCTTTTTACAAAGCCAAACTATAGCTTTACGTATTAAGTCGGAGTTCCATTCACAGCCATCTACAACCCACGGAGTATTGATTCGAGTAAGTAATGAAGCCGCTTCTACATCTAAGACAAAAGTTACATTCGGATGATTTTGCAAATAGGTTGCAGGTTTTTTCGAAGTTACTTTTCCTTCAATCGTTTCATAAATCACCTCCGCTTTATTTTGACCCCATGCCAACAATACAATCCTTCGCGCCTCTAAAACTGTCGCTACTCCCATCGTAATCGCTTTTTTAGGAACATTGTCCATCCCTAAGAAAGACGATGCTGCATCTGAACGCGTAAGATGATCAAGCGTAACCATTCGAGTGGTTGAATTTTGATGCGAACCAGGTTCATTAAAACCAATATGTGCAGTTCGACCAATACCTAATAGTTGAAAATCTAAGCCGCCATAATTACGGATTTTCTCTTCGTATTGTGAACATAAAAGGAGACTTTCTTCAACTGTACAGTCCCCATTTGGAATGTTGATGTTTTCAGAGGCTATATCGACATGCTTGAATAAATACTCTTGCATGAAAAAATAATAACTTTGAATATTATCCGTTTTCATTGGAAAATATTCATCCAAATTAAATGTGATAACATTTTTAAAACTCAGCCCCTCCTCTCGGTGAAGACGAATTAACTCTTCATACACTTTTATAGGAGAAGATCCTGTAGCTAAACCAAGTACACAATAGGAATTTGTCTCCTGCTTTGCTTTAATTAATTCAGCAATTTCATGTGCTACAGCAATAGAACCCGAAACAGAATTATCAAAAATTACATTGTGGATTTTTTCAAAACGGGACGATTCGTATTTTCCGGGTTTAACAAAAGATAAAGGATTAATTTGAGCCATAATAAATCGGGATTTTTAATTTGTTATAAGCAAATATACAAATACGATTTAACAAATTGCTTTTTTATGCAATAATTAACAAATTATAGTTTAATAACGCAAAATAATGCATTTTTAAATAATAAAACCTCCTGATGAAATATATTCCTTTAACTTAGGATCTTTAGGATTAAGATCTGTAATAATACTATGTAGCTGATTTAAATCGCAAACAGAATGCGGCATTTTTGTATCTAATTTACCCGAATCTACCATGGCAACAACTTTTTCAGAAACTTGAATCATGGCTTTTTTCACAACCGAAACTTCATATCCTTTTTCAGTTAAACCAGATTTAACATTGATGCTACTTACCCCCATAAAACAAATATCAGCTTTGATAGCAGATAGTACCTGAACTACATCCATACCAATAGTAACCATGGCGTTTTTTTGCAATTTTCCACCAATAAAAATCAAATCAATATTGGGATGTTGAGACAGTTGCATCGCAATAGGCAAACTATACGTATAAATGGTTACTTTCAGATCCGGGGGAATTAACTTTGAAAAAACCAAATTAGTTGTACCTCCACTCATGATAATTACTTGTCCGTCACGCAATAAAGAAAGCGCTTTTGTGCCTAACGCAATTTTCTTTTTTTCGTTTGAAATTTCAATATCAAAAAAATTCTTGTTTTTATCTGATACTGGAATACCTCCACCGTACACTTTTTCGAGCTTGCCTTGATCGTGCAATAGTTGTAAATCTCTTCTGATTGAATCCTCTGAAACTGACAATTCTACAGCTAACTCTATAGTATTAACACTTTGTTTTTCAGCAAGTTTTTTAAGTATGTATTGGCAACGTTCCTTCTTTAACATATCAGCAATTATAATGTTTTTACAAATATATTAATAACACCTATCAAATTCGAAGATTGTTGCATTATTTTTCAGTATTTGATAAAATAGAAATTCAAAACTGATATTCAATTATTTTCTAAATCGATACTTCAGAATAGTAGAGCACTGTCAAAAAAATGAAACTTATTTTAACCTAAAATTGTGTATGAATATTTATATAAAAAAAACGAGTTGCTATAAAAGCAACTCGTCAAATTTAAAAACAAAACAAAATTAATTAGCTGGATTAGCTGGTGTATTAGGATTGTTAAAACGCTCAGAATCAGGATAAGGATACCAGTTTCTATTGCGCTCAGCTCCAGGAGCTCCTGCTCCAGGGCGATTAAATCTTCGAGTATCTTCGAGTTTCAATCCTGACATAAAAAGTTCTATACAACGATTTCTGTATATTTCAGTTAACAAACTTGGTTGGTCAACAGTACCAGAATAGGCTGGTAGATTTGCACCTACACCCCAAACGTCAGCAGCAGCAGTTTTTTGCAAAACTCTATTGATTTCAGTTACTGCCTCTGGTAATTGATTTTTACGTGCTAATACTTCAGCTCTAATCAAAATCATTTCACCAGGTAGATATACCGGAACAGTACTAGATATAGCTCCCCAAAATCCTGCACCTTTAACTGCAGAAACAGTTGAAGTTGGGTTAATATAAAAATTAATTCTTCCATCAGCTGCATTAGGTTGTAATGAAGCTGGAAGTCCAAGTGACTTTCCAATTGGTTGGTAATTATTAGCTACCAAAAATGCTGTTGCAGCAATCGCATTTTGATTTACTGCATCAAATTGGAATCCAGAACGTACAGTTAAGTTAACTAGTGTAGCATGTTCAAAAGCTTTATCCAAATTTCCTGAAATTAAATAAAAGCGCGCTAAAAGTGCATTTACAGTATTTGTATAGTTAATTCCAGGTGCTATACCAGTAAAACCAGTTGCGCTAGGCAAAGATGATTTTGTATCTTCCAAAGTTTTAATTACCTCAGCAAGTACCTCAGCTCTTGAATTAAAAGTTGCATTTTTAGCAGTTGAAATTGGAACTCTTTCAAAAAACTGAATTAAATTACCAAGAGCAAGCGCTTTAAAAATAGAAGCGTGAACTAACACCGTTGCTTTTTCAACTGGTACTGTCAAACGATTAATATTATTAATCACCTTTTGAGATTCAGAGTTCAAAATTAAACTTTGCGCCCAAATATTCGATACAATACCATTATTTGGAAGAACCTCTCCTGAACCAGAATACAAGGCAACTTCATCTAAATTTCCTGCTTGTGGCACACCTAATTCATTAGTTGTAAAACCATTTCCAGTAATCAGAGCATATCCAAAAGGACTTTGTCTACCAACACTATAACGAGACTGAAGTCCATTTGCAGCGCCAATCAAACCATCGCGTGAAGAAAAAACATCTTCTTCTGAAGCACGAGTTGGGTCTAAAAATTCTTCGTCACATGAGGTTAAAAATAAGCTCATGAAAACCGATACTATTATAAATTTTTTCATTTTCATTTGTATTAAAATTTAAACTTAAGTGCTAATGCAATAGTTCTTGGAATTGGAATTGTTCCAAAGTTATATCTTGCTACTGCAGATTGACCTCCTGAATTAACTTCAGGATCATAGCTTGTAAATCTATCCCATGAATAAAGATTTCTACCACTTAGATTAACAGTGAAATCTTCAAAGAAATTGTTTACTTTACCAAAAGAGTAGTTAACAGAAACTTCTCTTAATTTTAAATAACTTCCATCTACAACTCTAAATTCTTCAATAGCATAAATAGAGTAAATGTAACCTCTTGGTAATTCACCTTTTAACTCTTTAGCTACTAATTGTCCTGCTCCTGTACCTTGACGTGTTCTGTAGTCGGCATCAAAAATATCTCCTCCACTCACTCCATCAAAAAGTACCGATACTCCCCATTTTTTATAATTAATGTTAGTTCCGAAAGCATAGATGAAATCTGGATTTGGATCCCCAATTTCTTTAGTTAATACATCTCCAAATGGCTGACCACTTGAGTTTCTCTGTGGCTGACGAGTTGCAGTGTTCCCTCTTTCAGTTTGTGGCAAACCGTTTGGCTGCAACAATAAACTTCCGTCAGGATTACGAGCATAATAACTTCCAAAATAAGTTCCAATAGGGCGATTAAGTTGCACTGCAACCGGAGCACCTGCTGGATTAGAATCTAATAAAAAGAAAGGTTGATTCAGTTTAGTCACTTCGTTTCTATTGCGGCTCATATTACCATATACTTCAACATTGAAGTCTTCCGATTTCACCACTAATCCTTTAACGGTAAACTCAACTCCTTTGTTTGTCATTTCACCTAAATTTTCAATAGATGAAGTAGCACCAGTTGAAGGGGCTGACTGTACACGTAATAATAAATCTTTAATGTCTGCTCTATAATAAGTTCCCGAAATAGTTAATCTATCATTAAAGAAACCTAAATCAGCACCTACTTCAAACGACACATTACGTTCTGGAATTAATCCTAAATTTCCTCGACTGTTTCCAGCAAGAGTAAATGAAGTTTGTCCAAAAAGGTTACCAGTTGAATAATTTGTAAATCTAGAATAAGCTCCAATTGCAGTTAAATTTCCTGATTCTCCCCAAGAAGCTCTTAACCTTGCTGTACTTACTTTAGTATTTTCCATAAACTTTTCACTAGAAAGTACGTAACTACCACTAATTTTTGGATAAATTTGATTTCTTACATCCGCAGCAAAAATTGTAGATGCATCTTGTCTAATGGCAGCCGTTACAAATAATTTATTCTTGTATCCAAGAGTTTCTTGAAGATAAACTCCCCATAAGTTATAGTTAGTTTCAGCTGATCCTGCTGCTCCTCCAATAATAGTATTTGCAGCATTAATATTTTCAATAAATGGCTTTAAATCTCTCCCTTGAACAGAAAAAAGTTTGTCACGATAGAATTGTACATTATATCCGCCATAAGTTGTTGCAGTAAAATCTTTACTTACATTCCAAACATACCTAAGGTTCAAATCATTATTCAATTGATACACCTTATTATCTGTTTCAGAAACAAATCCATCAGGGAAAGTACCAATATTTACAGGTGCGTATGGAAATCTAGGAATGAATCCATACCCTTTTTGGTTAAAATTATCTAAACCTACAATAAAATCAGCATTAAAGTTTTTGAACGGTTTGTAATTTAATTGTACGTCAGCAATAATACGATCTGTTTGTTGTCCAAAATCGAAAGTTTCTATTACAGACAGTGGGTTTACACGTCCTGGATCCACCGCTAATAAATTGCCGTTAGCATCTCTACGATTGTTTAGATTATAAACATTGTTATTGATTGTAGCCGAATTCATTGGACTATAAAAAACATTTCCATCAGGTTTGTCTTCTGATCTTGAAGTTACATAATTAACTCCGAAAGAAGCCGATAGTTTTTCGCTGATTTTATTTTGAATTTTTAAATTAAGTCCTAATCTTTTGAAATCCGTGTTTTTTACAATTCCATTATTAACTAAATAACCAACAGATGCAAAATATTTAGTTTTAGTGTCTCCACCATTTACAGAAAAATAAGTGTCGGTACCTACACCAGTTGTAAAAATATCATCTTGATAGTCATAACGAGTTACGTCCATTAAACGAGTATCCATATTAACCAAACCTTGAGGTACTCCAGCTTGATTTAATCCTCTATGAACAGGAACTGTTGTTGCTGATGCAGGAGATCCTGTAATTGGAAATAAAGCACCATGTGCTGCAGGTATCACAAATTGCTTATTTACTAAGTTAGTATCTAACTTTTTACGAAGTGAATTAACTACTAAATTAGTAGAAAAAGTATAGGAAGCCTCTCCCGTTTTACCTTTTTTAGTTGTAATAATAACAACACCATTAGCTGCACGAGAACCATAAATTGCTGCTGCTGCTCCACCATTAAGGACTTCAATACTTTCAATATCATTTGGATTGATATCTGCCGTACGGTTTTGTCCAATTACTAAATTGGTACTACCGCCAATTTCAGGATTGGCAACATTGGCACTACTGTTACTAATAACTACACCATCAATAACATACAAAGGGTCAGATGCTCCTAATATAGAAGACGTACCTCTTAATTTGATAGAAAAACCTCCTGATGGATCTCCAGAGTTTTGAGTGATTTGCGCTCCAGCTATCTTACCTTGTAAGGCAGAAGAAAATCCAGTTGGCTGTGCTTTAACTAAATCACTTGATTTAATTGTAGTTACAGCATTACCCATCTCTTTTCGTGTAGTACGAATTGTAGAACCCATTACAACAACTTCGTTTAATGCACTTGTTTCCGTGTCCATTTTAACATTAACTGTTGTACCAGTTACTTTTACTCGAATTGTCTTAAATCCTATGTAATTAAAAAGAAGGATGTCACCCTCTTTTGCTTCTAAGGAATAATCCCCATCAAATCCACTTGACGAACTTGACTTAGTTCCAACTACCGATACAGAGGCACCAACAATTGGTAATCCAGTATCAGCTTCTTTAATTGTACCTGTAATCCTCTTATTTTGTGCTTCTACAAAATAAGAAGTAAATACAAGCAAGCAAAAAGTAAAAATTAATTTTTTCATAATTGTTTGTAAAATTTAGAATGAATTTCAAATCTATAAAAAAAATATTATACTCAACATAAAAAATGCTTTTTTTATCAAATTTATTTAAAAAAATGCAAAATAACGCATAATTTAGCTGATTTTGAGTAAATATTTAGCTAATCAATGAGTTGCAATTCTAAAATTTAATTTGAAATGACATGCTCTATACAACAAAATGCATACTTTTGCGTTATTATATCTGAAATTGACAAATAATGCAATAAAAATTGCATTTCTAAAAGTTGTTTCTATATTTGCATTACAAATTAGGACTTTAACAAATTAGTGTTACAACTAACTATATTTTCATTTAGTTTCCATTTACATTACTATTACATATTTTTTACTGTTATTAAATTTATTTTTAATTACAATTATTATACATCTATT
Source organism: Flavobacterium ammonificans (assembly GCF_020886115.1). Classification (NCBI taxonomy): domain Bacteria; kingdom Pseudomonadati; phylum Bacteroidota; class Flavobacteriia; order Flavobacteriales; family Flavobacteriaceae; genus Flavobacterium; species Flavobacterium ammonificans. Next base: position 1,748,952 of record NZ_AP025185.1, on the reverse strand, counting down.
TAATATAAAACACATTTTTCCGAACTATGATAAAAAACAATCCAGATACAGAAAAAGAATCTCATTATAACAATTTAGATCAAATGAGCGTAGAAGAAATTCTAATTGGTATTAATGCAGAGGATAAAAAGGTAGCTCAAGTAATTGAAAAAGAAATACCTAAAATCGAATTATTGATTAATGCGATCGTTAAGCAACTTAAAATAGGTGGTCGCTTATTTTATATCGGAGCTGGCACCTCTGGACGCATTGGCGTTTTAGACGCCTCAGAATGCCCTCCTACTTTTGGTGTGTCTGACAATGTAATAATCGGAATTATAGCTGGAGGTGATACTGCAATTCGAAAGGCAGTTGAAAATGCAGAAGACGATACCAATCAGGCTTGGGAAGATTTAAAGAAATACAATATCAATAGTTCAGATGTTGTTATCGGAATAGCCGCTTCTGGAAACACTCCCTACGTTATTGGCGGACTTAAAAAAGCACAAGAAAATGGTAGTATTACTGGTAGTATTTCTTGTAATAGTAATTGTTTAATCTCTAAAGAAGCCGATTATCCAATAGAATTAGTTGTTGGGCCAGAATTCTTGACTGGTAGTACCAGAATGAAAGCAGGTACTTCTCAAAAATTAGTCCTTAATATGATTTCGACTGCTGTTATGATCCAACTGGGTAAAGTAAAAGGTAATAAGATGGTCGATATGCAGTTATCCAATGAAAAATTAGTAAACAGGGGCATCAAAATGATTATGGACGAATTAGATGTTGACAGTCAAAGTGCATCTTTACTTCTAAAAGAACATAAAAGTGTTCGAGCTGTACTAACTAAAATGAAATAATTTACCATATTTGTTTAATAATATAAAAAGATCCTATGAGTCCTAGCATAATTTTACTGTTAATCATTACCTACTTCAGTTTGTTGTTCTATATATCCTATGCTGTAAGCAAAAAAGATAGTGGCAATACTGTATTTTTTACCGCAAACAAAAACTCCAAATGGTACTTAGTTGCTTTCGGTATGATTGGTACGGCACTTTCTGGTGTCACTTTCATATCAGTACCAGGAGAAGTGGGTTCACCAAATGGCGAACAATTTAAATATTTCCAGTTCATCATTGGAAATGCCATAGGATTCATTATTGTAGCCAAGTTACTTCTACCCTTGTATTATAGAATGAATTTAACTTCCATATACAGTTATATTGAACAACGTATGGGTTTTTATAGTTACAGAACTGCTGCTTCTATCTTTTTAGTAAGCCGAACTATTTCTTCGTCCTTCCGATTGTATTTGGTGGTAATCGTATTGCAGCGTTATGTGTTTGATTATTATCATATTCCATTTGCAGCCACAGTGTTAATTTCATTACTACTCATTTTTTCCTACACCTACAAAGGCGGTTTGAAAACAATCATCATTACAGATACCTTGCAAACATTTTTCTTAGTTGCCTCTGTATTTATGACTATTTATTTCATTTGCAGTAGTCTTGATTTAAATCTTATAGGCGCTTTTGAAGAGGTTAAAAACAGTAACTATTCTCAAATTTTCTTCTTTGAAGATTTTACTGAAAGTAAATTTCACTTTGTCAAACAAATCTTGGGCGGAATTTTTGTTACTCTCGCAATGGTAGGATTGGATCAAGATTTAATGCAGAAAAATTTGAGTTGTAAGAACATTGGGGAAGCCCAAAAAAATATGTTCAGTTTCACCGCAATTTTTGTAATCATCAATTTGTTTTTCTTAAGCGTTGGCGCTTTATTGTATATTTTTGCTGCCAAAAATAACATTGCCGTACCATTAGATTTAATATCTAATAAACCGAGAACCGATTTGCTTTTCCCTGAAATTGCGTTGAATCATTTAACGATAGTACCCGGTGTAGTATTTCTTTTAGGACTAATTGCTGCTACGTTTGCTACCACTGATTCCGCTTTGACTGCCTTAACTACTTCTTTTTGTGTTGACTTTTTAGGAATGGATAAAGAAGAAAATAGTCATAAAACTAATTTAGTTGCCACTAGACATTGGGTACATTTTGGTTTTTCAATAGTAATTTTCATAGTAATTCTTATTTTTAACTCCATCAATGATAGTTCGGTTGTAGGAATGATTTTTAGAGTTGCTTCGTATACTTACGGACCGCTTTTAGGGTTGTATGCTTTCGGATTGTTTATGAAATCCAAAAAAGTACAAGACAAGTTAGTACCAATCATTTGTATCGTGTCTCCTGCCCTCACCTTCATTATCAACGACAATTCAAAAGTGCTTTTGGGCGGTTATGTTTTTGATAACGAATTGATTATTCTAAACACCCTAATCACTTTTGTTGGGTTATGGTTAACTAGTACAACTGTTCAAGAAAAGTACGATTTTTAAACTCTTTGATAATGAACCCGAACATCGAATCCTTATATCAGTTAGCGAAAAAACCAACACGAACGATTATCGGTTTAATGTCGGGCACCTCTTTAGACGGATTAGATGTAGCGCTTTGCGAAATTTCAGGCGCTTCAAAAAACACAACTGTTTCTCTTAAAGAGTTTGAAACCATTCCTTATTCAGATGAAGTTAAAACTGAAATACGTAAGGTATTTGCAAAAAAAACAATCGATTTCCAGCATCTTGCATTGCTAAATGAATGGATAGGGATTTTGCATGCCAATATGATTAAAGATTGTTTGAAAAAATGGGGAATTCCAAATTCAGAAATAGATTTAATTGCATCTCATGGTCAAACCGTGATGCATTTACCTAAAATATTACACCAATTGCCTCGGTTTACGAATGCTACTTTACAAATTGGAGATGGAGATCATATAGCAGTTCATACTGGAATTACAACCATTTCCGATTTTAGACAAAAACATGTAGCTGCCGGTGGCGAAGGTGCTCCTCTAGCAGTATATGGCGATTATTTTATTTTTGGAAGTTCGGAAGAGCATCGAATAATGTTGAATTTAGGGGGTATTGGAAATTTTACTTTTTTACCCAAAGATCAAAATCCAGAACAGGTTTTTGTTACCGATACCGGAACAGGAAACACCTTAATTGATGCTTTTATTCAATTGCATTTTCCTGAGTTAAGTTTTGATAAAGATGCAGAAATTGCAAGAAAAGGCAAAGTAAATCAAACTCTATTGTTTGCTCTAAAAGATAATTCTTTCTTTACAGAACCATTCCCAAAAACGACAGGACCAGAACTTTTTAACTTGGACTACGTTCACAAAGCAATGCGTGAAAGTAAAACTGAACAACTTTCTGTAGAAGATGTAGTAGCTACATTAACTCGTTTTAGTGCTGAAACTGCTGCTGAAGCGATTTTGGACGCAATAAGCCAAAGTGAATATAAAAACGACGACTACCTCATTTATGTTTCTGGAGGAGGTGCACACAATCCATTACTTATGGAATATTTGAAAGAATTAGTGCCTTACTCATTCAAAAATACTGATGAATTAGGAATTTCTGGCGATGCAAAAGAGGCACTACTTTTTGCAGTTCTTGCCAATGAAACTGTAGCCGGAGGCCCTACTAATTTTGGCTCTAGAAAGGGAATTCCATCGATTACCATGGGTAAAATATCTTTTCCTAACTAAAATAAATCATTAATTTATGAAAAATAGCCGTCTTATTTCACTTGATATACTTCGTGGGATCACTATTTTAGTAATGGTTATTGTAAATAATCCAGGAAATTGGAGTGCTACATATCCCCAATTACTTCATGCAGAATGGGATGGCTGTAAACTCGCTGATTATGTTTTTCCATTCTTTATTTTTATTGTAGGAATGTCAATTCCTTTAGCAAATCCAACCAAAGAAAAATCATTTAAAAGTATTCTGAAATTTCTAGTGCGTGCTCTCCGAATAATTTCCTTGGGTTTATTTTTAAATTACTTTAACACCATCACTGTTTTTAATTTAGAGGGGCTGCCTTTACTGGTATTCCGAGTTGCTATTACGCTTCTGATTGGTTTTGCATTGATGGGAAACTATAACTATGAAATAAAAAAATATAGCGCATTCTTACTCTTTGGTTGTTTTATGTTTTTGGCTTTTGGGACCACTCAATTTGAAGAAGTTCGAATTATGGGTGTATTACAACGTATTGGAATAGTATACTTCTTTGCATCACTAGCCTATACCTTTAGCTCAACAAGAGTACAAATTATATCAGCAGTTTTCATTCTATTGGGCTATTGGGCAATCATGAGTTGGATTCCTGTACCTGGATTTGGAAATCCTAATTTTGAAATGGGCACTAATCTGGCTAATTGGGTAGACCAAATTATTTTAAAAAATCATGTTTATGTAGGTACTAAACCATGGGATCCCGAGGGAATTTTGTCTACTTTACCTGCAATTGCTCAAGGTATTATAGGCTTTTTAATTGGTTATCTAGTCCTTGATACTTATAATAAAATTGAAATGATGAAAAAACTAAATCAAATTGGAGTTGTACTCCTAGTATTAAGCATCATCATCGCAAATTATTTTCCAATAAATAAATCCATTTGGTCTAGCTCATTTGTTCTTTACACTTCTGGTGTTGCTATTTTACTTTTTACTTTACTATACTATGTGGTGGATTATAAAAAAATAGCTACAAAGAGCAATTTATTAGTAATGTGGGGCGTAAATCCTATGATCGTTTTCTTTCTTTCAGGGATAATTCCTAGAACCTTAGCGATGATTCAAATAGAGAAGCCTGATACAATTGGCGAGAAAATAAGCATCCAAAAATACTGCTATACCTATGCTATTGAACCTTATTTTACTAATCCTATGACGGCATCCTTAGTTCATGCAATACTATTTATCGTGATGTTCCAAATTCTATTGTATTTATTATACAGAAACAATACAATAATTAAAGTATAATATTGAAAGTTTAAATCAAAATACAATTACAAAAGTGTAATTTTGTAGTATACAAATGAACCTCCAAATGATGAATTTAAAGTCCCTTACTATCTTATTTGCCTTCCTTTTTTCAACGGGAAATGCTGTAGCTCAGGCTAAAATTATGTATCCCAAGAACGAATTTAGAGCCGTTTGGATTGCTACTGTGGCTAACATCGATTGGCCTAAAAATAGTACTGACCCAGTAGAGAAGCAAAAAAGTGATTTTGTTGAAATTTTAGATACTTACAAAAAGTTACGCTACAATGCTGTAATAGTGCAAATACGAAGTAATGGTGATGCATTTTATCCAACTGATTTAGCACCTTGGTCACGAAATCTAACTGGAAAAGAAGGAAAAGCACCTTCGCCTTATTACGATACATTAGAGTGGATGATTCATGAAGCACACCACCGCGGATTTGAATTTCATGCTTGGCTAAATCCATATCGTGCCACTTCAAGTGCCAATTTAGAAATCGTAAGCAAAAAACACGACCTGATTCAACATCCTGAATGGATGATTAAGTATGCTGGTAAATACTATTACAATCCTGGTTTGCCAGAAGTTCAAAACCATTTGACTAGAGTGGTTGAAGAAGTAGTCAAAAAATACGATATCGATGCGATACACTTTGATGATTATTTTTACCCATATACTGTTGATAGTGAAAAATTCAATGATACGGATTCGTTTAATAAATACTCTAATGGATTAGAATTAGCCGATTGGAGACGTAATAATGTGAATGTTTTTGTTCAACAAATTGCAACCAGTATCAAAAAAATTAAGCCGTGGGTGCAATTTGGCATAAGCCCTTTTGGAGTCTGGAGAAATCAATCTGTAGATCCAAGAGGTTCAGATACACAAGCGGGTCAAACTAATTATGATGATCTATTTGCAGATCCATTACATTGGATGGAAAATAATTGGATTGACTATATCTTACCTCAATTGTACTGGAGTTTCAATCATCCAAAAGCCTCGTACAGTAAATTACTGAAATGGTGGTCCGAAAACTCAAAAAACACAGCCATTTACATTGGAAATGGATCTTATAAAATTAAATCGGATTCGGATAAAAGTTGGGATTCTCCTTTTGAAATCCCAAATCAAATCGATTATTCTCGTAGTTTTAATAATGTACAAGGCAATGCTTTTTTTAGCGCCAAATGGTTCCTCAATAAAAATCAGGAAGTAACGCAGTTACTGGCCGAAAATCAATACAAATACCAGGCTATACCTGCAGCTGTTCCCAATTTTAAAAAATTAGTTTTTGATGTTCCTAGAGTAACTAGTGTCATAAAAGATAAAAATGAATTGGTCATTTCTTTACAACCTACTCGAAATCCTATGCGCTATGTTGTTTTTTATGGAACTGATGCTAATGCAGAGCTAGACAGCGATGACCCAAGTCAGATAGTCGATAAATTCTTGGTACAAAAAAACAACAATCGATTAGCTATTCGTGTGCCAATTGCCTTATTAGAAAACAAGTCTAAATTTGCTTTATCATTCATTGACTTGTATGGTAACGAAAGTAAAGAAATCCTAACACAACTGCCACAAACAGTCGTAAAACCTAATTAATACACTACGAATGAAAGCAGAGAAAAACCCTTGGTATTGGATCCCTATTTTAAACTTTGCATCTGGTTTCCCCTATGCGATCATTATTTCGGTGTCTGTAATCATGTATAAGAATTTAGGTATTAGTAATGAAGATATTGGGATTTATACCAGTTTGCTTTATTTACCTTGGGTAATTAAACCATTATGGAGTCCGTTTATTGACTTGCACAGTACCAAAAGAAAGTGGTTTTTAAGCATGCAATTGCTCATCTCTATCGCTTTTTTAATAGTTGGATTTACCATTCCGATGAACCATTTCTTTTTTCTGAGTTTGGCTATTTTTTGGGTGGCGGCATTTGCTTCTGCTTCCAATGACGTGGCTACAGATGGTTTTTATTTATTATCATTGTCCAAAGACCAACAATCCTTTTTCCTAGGAATTAGGAGTACTTTTTATCGCCTTTCTATGCTCACCGGTAACGGATTGATTGTCATTATTGGGGGCTATTTAGAGACTGAATTTGGAGATAAAACTAAAGCGTGGTCGTATACCATGATTATTGTAGGTTTGCTTATGGCAACAATTACTGTTTACAATCTATTAACCACACCAGTATCAGAAAATGAGACATCGGAGGATGTTGTAGAACAGCAAAAAGATTTTGTAACTGTTTTTACGAGCTTTTTCAAAAAGAAACAAATTGGAATTGTATTGGCTTTTATCCTTTTATTTCGTTTAGGTGAATCGCAATTAATGAAGATGTTAACTCCTTTTTTAATTGATCCTAAAGACGCTGGAGGAATGGGACTCACTACCGAAGATGTTGGTATTATATACGGAACTTTTGGGGTGATTGCCTTGCTTGTGGGAGGAACATTAGGAGGAATAGCAATCTCTAAGCATGGATTAGGCAAATGGATGTTACCCATGATTTTAATTATGCATTTACCTATTGTCGGGTTTATTTTACTCTCTCATTTTCATCCAGAAAATACTATTTATATTTATTTAGTGGTCATTGTAGAGCAATTTGGTTATGGTTTTGGATTCGCTGCCTTTTTAATGTTCTTAATTTTTGTAGCAGAAGGCGAATCAAAAACTTCTCACTATTCCTTAGCAACTGGTTTTATGGCTTTGGGAATGATGTTGCCTGGGATGATCAGCGGCTATATACAAGAATATTTAGGGTATGGCAATTTCTTTATTTGGGTACTTTTGGCTACACTTCCGGGGGTTGTTATATCGCGGTTTTTAGTATTTCCGGCTGATTTCGGAAAAAAATCAGCAATCAATCAGTAAAGACAATGATGACTTTAAAACAAAAAATAGGACAGTTTTTCTTTCCTGCCGTTTTTATTAACGATACCGAAGAAAACATTCAAGCAACCGAAGCTTTAATTCGGGATCACAACATTGGTGGACTTACTTTTTTTCATAGTCGTGCGAGTGCGGCTACCAATTATGAAAGCAAACAAAAAGTGGTTTCGTATGATGATAGTTATTTCAAGTTAAAACAATTGATAACGCGTTATCAAAAATGCGCCACTACCCCACTATTAATGAGTATTGATGCCGAATGGGGTTTGGCTATGCGAATTGAAAAAACACCGCAATATCCCTATGCAATTACCTTAGGCGCTTTGCCAGAATCGCAAATTGATTTGGTTTACGAAGTGGGCAAACAAATTGGATTGGATTTGAAAGCAGCTGGCATTCAGTACAACTTAGCGCCTTTGGCTGACATCAATAACAATCCAAACAATCCTGTCATTGGCTACCGCTCCTTTGGTGAAAACAAGGAAAAAGTGGCTTTGTTTGCCAATGCTTATCTAAAAGGAATGTCAGATGCTGGGATTTTAGGCTGCCTGAAACATTTTCCAGGTCACGGAAATACCAATGTCGATTCACACCTTGGTTTGCCAATATTAGAAGAAAATCTAGAACAATTACTCCATAATGAGTTGTATCCTTTTATCAAAGGAATTGAAAATAAGGTCGATTCGATTATGATTGGTCACTTAGCCGTTCCTGCTTTAAACGATGGCAAAAATACTTCGGCTACTTTGTCGAAGAACATCATTGAAAATCTACTTCGCAAGCAACTTGGATTTGAAGGATTGGTTATATCCGATGCCTTAAATATGAAAAGTGTTTCCGATTTGTTTGAACAAAAAGGGCAACTAGAATGGGAAGCATTCCAAGCAGGCAATGATATTTTATGTTTTACAGATGAAGTAGCTGCTGGAATTGAAGCCATTCAAAATAATGCTGCTGAAGAACGTATTAATGAAAGTTACAACAGAATTCAGCATTACAAACAAAAAGCAGGTCTTTTTGAAAACGGATCCATTTATCCTGATACAAGTCAGTCCAAAATTGATTTTTCAATAAGCGAAAATTTAAATCGTAGGATCGCTGAGCAGATTTTGACTAAAGTAAAAACAGATACCAATACCAACCGAATTCAAGAGGCTATTGCTAACAACTCTCTGGCTCAAGTAAGCATTTACAAGGATGGTTTTGCTACTAAGGTAACGCAAAATAGTACTACTCCTATTTTTTCATTAACTGTTGAAAATCCAATGCTCAAACAGGAAGATCTAGCCCAGTACGATACCATTGTGATTTCAATATTTGTTCCCAAAGCGAAACCTTTAAATCAATTTGATATACAACCGCAAGTGATAGAAAGTATTAGTACACTTCTACACAATAAAAATTGCATCCTGTATGTTTTTGGAAATCCATACGCACTTCAAGTGATTCCTAATTTGGCTTTAGCCAAAGAAATTATAATGGTATACCAAGATTTTGAAGTTTTTCAAGAAGTCGCAGCCCAACAATTTCTCAATAAATTAGCCTGTCCTGGACTACTTCCCGTTTCGATTAAGAACATCTAAATCAATTGAATAGATGTAATTCAATCTGCTTTAATAGTAAATACTTATTACTTAATAAATATTTATAATTAAAACTTATTTAACTATCTTTACATCTAACGTATATTTGCACCATACAATTTAACTTAAAAACAAAAAATATGTCATTAGTAGGAAAAAAATTCCCAAACATCACTGTAGATGCCATCTCTGAAATGGGAGATAATTTGAGAATCAACATTTTTGAAGAAGCTACAAAAAACAACAAAAAAGTACTTTTGTTTTGGTATCCAAAAGATTTCACATTCGTTTGCCCAACTGAATTGCACGCTTTTCAAGCTGCTTTGCCAGAATTTGCAAAAAGAAACACTATCGTAATTGGAGCTTCTTGTGACACCAACGAAGTACACTTTGCTTGGTTGAACACTCCAAAAAATAACGGTGGTATCGAAGGGGTAACTTACCCACTTTTAGCAGATACAACTAGAAACTTATCTAACATCTTAGGAATTCTTGATGTAGAAAGTGCTGAGTACAACGAAGAATTAGATACTGTATTAGTAGAAGGTTCTAATGTTACTTACAGAGCTACTTACTTAATCGATGAAACTGGAAAAATTTTCCACGAAAGTGTTAACGATATGCCATTAGGTCGTAACGTAAACGAATACTTACGTTTGGTTGACGCTTACACTCACGTGCAAGAAAAAGGAGAAGTTTGTCCTGCTAACTGGGAAGCTGGTAAAGATGCAATGACTGCTGATAGAAACAGTACAGCTGCTTACTTAGGATCTCACTAATAACAAAAATCAATAACAATGGCACTATCAATTTAAGATTGCCATTGTTATTGTAAATAAAAAAATAAAGCTATGTTAATTGAATTAAACGAAGACACATTACAGGATTTAGTTTCCAAAAACGAAAAAGTAGTAGTTCAGTTTTCTGCCTCATGGTGTGGAAATTGTCGTATTATGAAACCAAAATTCAAAAAATTGGCTTCAGAAAATGAATCACTTACTTTTGTTTTAGTAGATGCCGAAAACAATCCTGAATCAAGAAAATTAGCTAACGTAAGCAACTTGCCTACTTTTGCTACTTTCGTTAACGGAAAATTAGTGAACGAAACACAAACTAATAAACAAGAAGTATTGACTGATTTAGTAAACGAAATCGCTTAATAATTCAAAAACAAACACCTGAAATATGAAATTACCTGTTATCAAACATTTGACCCAATTCATCGAAGAAAATGATCAAGATTATATCATTGAAACTATTGAAGTATTAGAAGCAATGACGGAAATATCTTCTCTAAAAGATGAAGAATTGGATGTAATTGGCGAATTAATTTCAAATATGTATGGTGCTTTAGAAGTACAAAAATTAGTCAAAGACGGAGTAGATAAGAAAGAAGCTTTGAACACCTTTATGAAACGCGTTTTAGGGGCTATCGATAAATAATACTTCGCTTACTAAGTAAATAAATCAAAACGTACGCAGATAGGGTACGTTTTTTTTATGCCTTATAGCGAAACAGTATTCAAAGGAAAACCAACTAAAAAAAGCGGCTTCAAACTAAAATCTGAATTAATTTTCATACTTTTGATGCTCACTAAAAAACGCATATTATGTCAACGATAACTTTAGGCGGTAATCCCGTTCATACTTCAGGCGAACTTCCAAAAATAGGTTCGCAACTAGCTGATTTTAATTTAGTAAAGACAGATCTCTCTATCGCTACTCTGGCAGATTATGCTGGTAAAAAAGTAGTTTTCAATATTTTTCCAAGTATCGATACAGGAACTTGTGCTGCTTCAGTGAGAAAATTCAATGAAACTGCTGCTGGATTAAACAATACTGTTGTGATTTGCGTTTCAAGAGATTTACCATTTGCACAAAAACGTTTTTGCGGTGCTGAAGGAATCGAGAACGTAGAAAATCTATCGGATTTTAAAGACGGAAGTTTTGGAAAAGCCAATGGTTTAGAAATTACGGATAGTGTTTTAGCAGGTTTACACTCAAGAGTGGTCCTTGTCATTGACGAAAAAGGAACTATTGTTCACACCGAACAAGTGGCAGAAATTGCAGATGAACCGAATTACGATGCTGCCTTAGCAGTACTTTAATACCTATTGAATGGAATTTCAAAAAGACAATCGATTTGTTTCTGGCCGATTAAAAAGCGTTATTTATGCTTATCAAGGGGCTTACAAATTAATTACAACTGAACACAGCGTAATGACTCAATTTTTTATTGGGATCATAATGACTATCGCTGGGTTTTATTTTAACATTACTACTACTGAATGGATTTTCCAAATCTTTGCCATCGGTTTAGTGATGAGTGTAGAAGGATTGAATACTGCTGTTGAAAAAGTGGCCGATTTTATTCATCCAGAATACCACGAGAGAATTGGGTTTATCAAAGATATTGCTGCTGGAGCTGTGTTTTTCTCGGCATTAACCGCAGTGGCAGTAGGCTTACTGATTTACCTCCCTAAATTCTAAATTTACTAGTTTACAAAGAGAATGGCAAAGAAAATAAAAAACGATTCTGAGGGTAGCGGAAAAAGACCTTGGGAATTATCAAAAAAATATAAAATTGTAATCGGAAGCCTTTTAGTATTGCTATCGGTAGCTTTACTGCTTGCTTTTATTTCTTTTTACTTGCACGGTCAATCTGACCAAAGCGTCGTAGACCAATTAGCAAACAGAAATACTGAAGTAGCCAATTGGTTAGGCAAAATTGGCGCTTACATTGCGGATTTGATGGTGTACCAAGGATTTGGTATAGCTGCCTTCCTATTTGTACGCTTGTTTTTCTTAACAGGTTTGTATTTGTTCTTGGGGTTACCACTTGCCAAACTACGATCGACTTGGTTTTGGGATTTATTTGCTATGATTGTCGTTTCGATCATCTTTGGTTTCTTTGCAACAAATGCGCCTGAATTAGGCGGTGTCATTGGTTACGAACTCAATTTACTTTCGCAAGACTATTTAGGTAAGACAGGAACTTTATTACTTTTAGTATTCGGTTTGATTATTTACCTGATTTTCAAAATCAATTTGTCTCCTGATTCTATTTTAAATTTCATTGAAGGTTCCAAAAAAGAAATGGAAGCTAAGATGAACTCTATTGTTGAAAAAGCAGCTGATAAAGGTTATAATCTTGAGGAATATGCCGTTCCTACTGCAGAGCAAGAAGCAGATGAAGCAGTAGAAGGCATTCATTTGAAATCAACTACTTCTCAATTTGAAATCAACAAAGAAGCCTTAAAACCAACAATTAGTTCGTCTTCTGAAATCAATTTAGATACATTGCCTAAACCAGTGGTACCGCCTACCTATACCCCTGCTCCACCAGCTCCAAAAGAGCCAACTATCATTACTACAAGCGATGAAGCTTTTGTAATCGAAAAGGCGGAAGAAGAAGATATCGTAGAAGAAAACTTAGCGTCTCGATTAGTGGCTGATTTTGGTTTGTTTGACCCCACTTTGGAATTATCCAACTACAAATTCCCAACCATTGATTTATTAAAAGAATATTCAAGCGGCGGAATTACGATTAACCAAGAAGAATTAGAAGAAAATAAAAACAAGATTGTAGATACCCTTCGTAACTACAAAATTGAAATTGCACAAATCAAAGCTACCGTTGGTCCATCGGTAACCTTATATGAAATCGTTCCTGAAGCTGGGATTCGTATTTCAAAAATCAAAAGTTTAGAAGACGATATTGCTTTGTCTCTTTCGGCTTTGGGTATTCGTATTATTGCGCCAATTCCTGGAAAAGGAACTATTGGTATTGAAGTACCTAACAAGAATCCAACTATGGTTTCTATGAAAAGTGCTATTGGCTCAGCCAAATTCCAAGAAGCTGAAATGGAATTGCCTATCGCTTTGGGTAAAACCATCTCTAATGAAACCTTTGTAGTCGATTTAGCTAAAATGCCTCACTTGTTGATGGCGGGAGCTACTGGTCAAGGAAAATCGGTAGGATTGAATGCGGTATTAACTTCGCTTTTATACAAAAAACATCCTGCTGAAGTTAAATTTGTTTTGGTTGACCCAAAGAAAGTAGAATTAACGCTTTTCAATAAAATTGAAAGACATTATTTAGCCAAATTACCCGATTGTGACGACGCTATTATCACTGATAATGCGAAAGTAGTCAATACCTTGAATTCCCTTTGTGTGGAAATGGACAACCGTTATTCTTTATTGAAAGACGCTATGGTGCGTAACATTAAAGAATACAACGACAAATTCAAATCAAGAAAATTAAATCCTGAAAACGGTCACCGCTTTTTACCTTACATCGTTTTGGTAGTGGATGAGTTTGCTGATTTGATTATGACTGCGGGTAAAGAAGTCGAAGTACCTATAGCGCGTTTGGCTCAATTAGCGCGTGCCATTGGAATTCACTTGATTATTGCTACCCAACGTCCGTCGGTGAATGTAATTACCGGTTTAATCAAAGCCAACTTCCCGGCTCGAATTGCTTTTAGAGTAACTTCTAAAATTGATTCGAGAACTATTTTAGACACTCAAGGGGCGGATCAGTTAATAGGTCGTGGAGATTTATTGTACTCTAACGGCAACGATGTGGTGCGTGTTCAATGTGCTTTTATCGATACGCCTGAAGTAGAAAAAATAACCGAATTCATTGGTTCGCAAAAAGCCTATGCTACTGCTTACCTCCTACCTGAATTTGTGGGAGAAGAATCAGGTATCAATTTAGACATCGATATTTCAGAACGCGATTCCTTATTTAGAGAAGCCGCCGAAATTATAGTAAACGCACAACAAGGTTCGGCATCGTTATTGCAACGTAAATTAAAATTGGGTTACAACAGAGCCGGTCGTTTAATTGATCAATTAGAAGCAGCCGGAATTGTAGGTCCTTTTGAAGGAAGTAAGGCGCGTAACGTAAACATCTCGGATATGGTGGCGCTTGATGAATTTTTCAATAACGAACAAAATTAATACCGCAATGCAATTCACACTTCAAAACAAAACTAGATTCAGCAGATTATTGTTGATCGCCGCTTTTATCCTAAGCAGTTCGCTACAAGCGCAAGACAAAAAAGCAAAAGCACTTTTGGATCAAGTTTCGGCTAAAGTAAAAAGTTACAATTCTATTATCATTGATTTTAAATACACCCTTTCTAACCTAAAAGAAAACATCAATCAAGACAGTAAAGGGAATGTGGTTTTAAAAGGCAACCAATATGTGTTGAATTTTATGGGGGTGACTAAACTATATGACGGTAAAAAAACCTACACTATTGTTCCAGAAGACGAAGAAATTACGATTTCTAAACTAGACGAAAACGACAATACAGCAGTAACGCCATCTAAAATGTTGACCTTTTTCAATTCGGGTTACAAATACACTTTAGACGCAACTACTACCATCAAAGGGAGAAAAATACAGTATGTTAAATTGGTACCTATGAGTTCCAAAGACCAACGCAAAGAAATTTTGTTGGGCATTGATACCCAAACCAAAAACATCTATAATTTGATTGAAATTGGTAAAAAAGGAACGAAAACTACGCTAACTGTTAATTCTTTTAAAACCAACCAACCTTTATCAAAAAATCAATTTACCTTTGTCAAAAGTAAATATCCCAATTACTACATCAATTCATTAGACTAAATCCTAGGTGAAAATAATTGACAAATACATTTTAAAAACCTTCTTGATTACATTTACTGTGGTATTTGTAATCCTTTTTTTTATATTCATTTTGCAATCCGTTTGGTTGCTTATTGGTGAGTTGGCAGGTAAAGATTTAGATGCCATAATGATCTTGAAATTTTTATTATTCTCAATGCCCCGCCTCGTACCACTCGTTTTGCCCCTGTCCATACTCTTGGCTTCGATTATGTCTTTTGGCGATTTATCAGAAAACTATGAGTTGGCGGCAATGAAATCGGCAGGAATATCGTTACGACGTACTTTACAGCCCTTGTTCTATTTGATCACTATTTTTAGCATTGCAGCTTTTATTTTTGCCAATAGTGTCATTCCATATGCCGAATACAAATTCATCAATTTTAGAAAAAATATTGCGCAATCTAAACCAGCATTGGCAATTGCTGAAGGCCAATTTAGCGATGTAGGAATTTACAATATTAAAGTGAATAAAAAATCAGGCGAAAACGGTGAAAATCTAACAGGCATTACTATTCATAAAAAATCAGATGTGGGCGATGGCAGCCGCATTATTATCAAAGCCAAAAAAGGAAAGTTAGTCAGTAGCGAAGGTTCGAACACCCTTCAAATGATATTGAACGACGGTAATTATTATGAAGATATTTTACCAAAAAACTACGAGGACCGTCCTAAAATGCCTTTTGTAAAATCGGCCTTTAAAAAGAACATCATTACCATTGATATTTCGGAGTTCAATAAAATTGATGTGGACAAAGAAAACATTACCAACACCAATTCGATGTTGACCACAAGTGAATTGCAGTACACTATAGATTCCTTACAAAAGAATTATAAAGTAGATGTTACAGCTTTTACAGAAAATATGAATCAGCGTGTTGGACTTCAAAAATCGACACAAGCTGCGGTAAAAATCAAAAAAACAAAGAAAAAATTCAATCCTAACTTGTTGGATTATTTCAATACCAAACAGCAATTGGATATTTTAAATTTATCCCATAGCAATTTAGAAAGTGTGAAATATTCGATAGAAAGCTCTGCCACGGAATTCAAATTAAAAGAAGTCAATATCAACGGGCATTTAAGTTCGCTTAACGATAAGTTTGTCATTGCCTTTGCTTGCTTTCTGATGTTCTTTATTGGAGCACCCTTAGGCGCCATCATTCGAAAAGGCGGATTGGGATTACCGGTGGTTTTTGCTATGCTTATTTTCATTTCGTTCCATTTTGCCAATACCTTTGGTAAAAAACTAGCTGAAGAAGGCGGATTAACCCCATTTTTAGGCGCTTGGATGTCCTCATTAGTGTTGACACCGCTGGCCATTTTATTAACCTATCGTGCGACCAATGATATCGGTTTAATCAATATGGATGTCATCTTGGCTCCCATTCAACAATTTATTAAAAAAATAGTTCCCCAAAAATAATCGTCATGAGCACTACCAAAATACAACTCAACACTATCGAAGAAGCCATTGAAGACATTCGTCAAGGCAAAGTAATTATCGTTGTAGATGATGAAAACCGTGAAAACGAAGGCGATTTCTTGGCTGCAGCCGAAAAAGTAACACCCGAAATGATCAATTTTATGGCAACACACGGTCGTGGATTGATTTGTGCACCTTTGACCGAAAGCCGATGCAAAGAATTAGGATTGCACGTGATGGTGAATAACAATACCGATCCAATGGAGACTGCCTTTACCGTTTCGGTGGATTTAAGAGGCAACGGAGTCACCACAGGAATTTCAGCAGCGGATAGAGCCAAAACGATTTTGTCTTTAGTCAATCCAGATACCAAACCACACGATTTAGCACGTCCAGGACATATTTTCCCGTTAATTGCGAAGCAAGGTGGTGTTTTACGAAGAACAGGTCATACCGAGGCTGCCATTGACTTTGCAAGATTAGCCGGATTTAAATCAGCGGGAGTGATTGTAGAAATCATGAACGAAGATGGTAGCATGGCGCGCCTACCCCAACTGGTAAAAGTGGCTAAAAAATTCAATTTAAAACTGGTTTCTATTGAAGATTTAGTGGCTTACCGTGTGCAACACGACAGTTTGATTGTGAAAAAAGACGACTTTGATATCGAAACCCGTTTTGGTACTTTTAGATTGCGTGCTTATGAACAAACGACTAACAAACAAGTACATATTGCTTTGACCAAAGGCACATGGAACTTGGGCGATGCCGTTTTAACGCGCATCAACTCTTCGCAAGTCAATAATGACTTATTGGGAACTTTAACCCACAATGCCGATCATCAATTGGATAAAATGTTCCAAACGATTAATGACCATGGCAAAGGCGCTGTGATTTTTATCAACCAAGACATGCAGTCTGTGAATTTATTGAGCCGTATTGCCGAATTGAAACAATTACAAACCGAAGGCGAAATGAAAGCCCCTCGTATTATTATTGATACCAAAGATTTTGGTATTGGCGCACAAATTCTACACGACTTGGATATTTCTAAAATCAGATTAGTGACTAATACCAGCTTAAGCAAGCGTGTAGGTATGATTGGCTACGGTTTAGAAATTGTTGAACACGTGAATTATTAATCGCGCAGCTAAAAAATAACTATTTTTTTATTTTCTAAAACAAAGAAAATGAAACAATTAAAAAAGCCCGTTCAAAATTGCGGTGTTTTTTATACAAATAGATTTGCATAACCAAAAAAAGCACTTATATTTGCACTCGCAACCAGAAAATGGTAGCATCTTATTGGAGAAATGGCAGAGCGGTCGAATGCGGCAGTCTTGAAAACTGTTGACTGTAACAGGTCCGGGGGTTCGAATCCCTCTTTCTCCGCTAGCTGAAAAGCAAACGGTACTAAAACCCACTAAATTCAACAATTTAGTGGGTTTTTTCTTTTAGGGCTATATCAAATTATTCATTAAATCTCAAAGTTTAGGTGTCTTTTAAGGTGTCACTAAAAAAATAAATTTTAAGTGACACCTCGCAACGAAAGCACCGCTACTACAAGGTGTTCAACAACATATTCAAAAAATGTACATCTTGTGTGTAGTTATTAAATCGAATAAATTTAATACTAACTTTAAGGTCACCAACAATGAACACATCAGTATCAATTCTCTTCTACATCAAGAGAGCAAAAGCCAACAATTTAGGGGTTTGTCCTATCTACACTAGAGTTACTGTCAATACCAAACGTTTTGAGTTTAGCACCAACAAATATATCAATCCTGATAAATGGTCCTCAGAAGGCAGCAAAGTAAAAGGTTCCACAGAAGAAGCTAGAACAATCAATAGTCATCTTGATTACTTAAAAAGTCAAGTTTTAGAAGCTGAGAAGAAACTTTTCAAAAAAGACATCAGTTTAAATTCAGAAAATCTAAAGAATGAATTGTTTGGTCTATCAGAAACCAAGCGTATGCTTGTTCCCATCTTCCAAGACCACAACAACAAAATAAAGGAATTAGTTGGAAAAGAATACGCTCCAGGAACATTAGAACGCTACACTACTTCACTCAAGCATACTATTGAGTTTATGCAATGGAAATACAACGTTTCAGATATCGATATTACAAAGATTGATCATGCCTTTATAACCGATTACGAGTTTTGGTTGAGAAGTGTTAGAAACTGTGCTAATAACACAGCAGTTAAGTACCTTAAAAACTTCAATAAAATAATTAAGCTTTGTTTGGCCAATGACTGGCTAGATAAAAACCCATTTGCAAACTATAAGTCAAAAGTCAAAGAAGTTGATCGAGTTTATTTAACAGAAAATGAAATTCAAAGCATAATTGAAAAAGATTTCAAAACAGAAAGACTATCTCTGGTTCGCGATATCTTCCTTTTCAGTTGCTTTACTGGTTTGGCATACATTGATGTCAAAAACCTAACAAAATCCCATATAAGCTTCGGTATTGATGGCGAGAAATGGATATTCACTCACAGACAAAAAACAGAAAGTGCTTCCAAAATCCCAATCCTTCCAGTTACACAAATGATAATCGATAAATATGAAAATCATCCACAATGTAACAACGAGGATAAACTACTACCTATTCTATCAAACCAAAAAATGAACGCTTATTTAAAAGAAATAGCTGGAGTTTGTGAAATTGAAAAAGAACTTACATTTCACATTGCTAGACATACTTTTGCAACAACAGTAACACTTACTAATGGAGTTCCTATCGAAAGCGTAAGTAAAATGTTAGGTCATAAAAACTTGAGAACTACTCAACATTATGCTAAAGTGCTGGACAGAAAAGTGAGTGAAGATATGAAAATATTAAAAAATAAATTTGTGGGAAATATAAAGGCACCTAAAAAAAATGTAATATAAGAATTTGTTTTAAAAATATTTTTATCTTTGTATTCGTGAAACTTTTAAATTACATATTATCAATCTATCTAATTGCACAATCATGCTTGCCTTGTGCAGATATGGAAGTAAGTAGTGCAGCACACAAAGCTGTTGAGATTTCAGATAATCATGATGAAAAATCTCATAATCACGATAAAGAAAATGATTTATGTTCGCCTTTTTGCAACTGCAACTGTTGTGGCTCACGAATAGTGAGTTATTTTAAGATTACTACTTTTAGTTTTACACCAATTACAAAGAGTATAAAAACGCAATTACCGTCCTATACCTCTATAGTTACTTCTAATTTCTACGGAAGTATTTGGCAACCACCGCAAATAGCATAATGAAGCCCGAGTAATTTCGGGTTAGAAACTTGTGAACTTTTCACAAATAATAGCAAAAGAAATTTTGCTAATCTTCTAATTCATTATACTATTTCAATGTTAGACAAAATCATACAATTCAGTATCAAGAACAAGTTTATAATACTATTATTTACTTTAGTTCTAATAGCGTTTGGTAGCTATTCTATAAAACAGTTACCACTCGATGCGTTACCCGATGTAACCAACAACCAAGTACAAATAATTACTACTGCTCCAACTTTAGCCAGTCAAGAAGTCGAGCAATTAATTACTTATCCTTTAGAACAATCTTTTAAAACAATCCCAAAAGTTATCGAGTTACGAAGTATTTCTCGTTTCGGGCTTTCAGTAGTCACAGTTGTTTTCAAAGACGATGTAGATATTTATTGGGCTAGAGAACAAATTTTTCAACGCCTTAGTCAAGCCAAAGAAAATATTCCTGCTTATGCTGGTTCTCCAGAGTTAGCACCAATATCAACTGGATTAGGCGAGATTTATCAGTATGATGTCTATGCCAAAAAAGGATATGAAGACAAATATGATGCTGTAAAATTACGAACCATTCAAGATTGGATTATTATTCCACAATTACAAGGTATTGAAGGCGTTGCCGAAGTTAGTACTTGGGGTGGAAAACTAAAACAATATGAAATCGCAGTTAATCCAAATACATTGAATAGTTTGGGAGTAACCATTACAGAAATTTTTGAAGCGTTAGAGAAAAACAATCAAAATACAGGTGGAGCTTATATCGAAAAAGACCAATACGCTTACTTTATTCGCGGTGTTGGGATGGCAACTGGCATTAAAGATTTAGAAAATGTAGTAGTCAAAAACAGAAATGGCGCACCAGTTTTAGTGCGTGATGTGGCTGCAGTCCGAGAAGGAGTTGCCTTAAGATATGGTGCGTCCACCAAAGATGGTAAAGGAGAAATTGTGTGCGGAATGGCATTAATGCTCAAAGGCGAAAATTCTAAAGCCGTGACTGAAAGAGTAAAGGAAAAAATGGTTCAAATCAATAAAACCTTACCCGAAGGAGTTGTTACCGAAGCATTTATCGATAGAGGAAAATTAGTTAATAGCGCCATAGGTACAGTTACTAAAAATTTATTGGAAGGTGCATTAATCGTAATTTTTGTGCTTATATTATTTCTAGGTAATCTTCGTGCCGGATTAATTGTAGCATCGGTAATTCCACTATCAATGCTTTTTGCAGTAATCTTAATGAACCATTTTGGAGTAAGCGGAAACCTAATGAGTTTAGGAGCGATCGATTTTGGAATTATTGTCGATGGTGCTGTTATTATTGTCGAAGCCACGATGCACCATTTGCAAAAAATCAAAAGGCAGAAAAACTTAACCCAATCCGAAATGAATAGCGAAGTATATAAATCGGCTTCAAAAATTCGTAACAGTGCAGCATTCGGAGAAATTATTATTTTAATTGTATATCTACCAATCCTAGCTTTAGTAGGAACAGAAGGTAAAATGTTCAAACCAATGGCAATGACAGTTGGCTTCGCAGTTGTCGGAGCATTTATTTTGTCGTTGACTTATGTACCTATGATGAGTGCAATGTTCTTATCAAAAAACACCGAACACAAAGCCAACTTTAGTGATAAAATGATGGCGTGGTTTGAGAAAATCTATACACCATTTTTAGATAAAGCATTACGTTTCAAAAAAGCTGTTTTAGGAATTTCATTAGCTCTATTTGTATTTGCCGTTATCGTTTTCCAAAATATGGGTGGCGAATTTATTCCAACCATCGAAGAAGGCGATTTAGCCATTAATGTAACTATAATGCCAGGCAGTTCTCTAACGCAAATGGTAAAAACAACAACTCAATATGAAAAAATATTAAAAGGAAAATTTCCTGAAATTAAAACCATTGTATCCAAAATAGGAAGCGGCGAAATTCCAACAGATCCAATGCCAATAGAAAGTGGCGATTTAATTATTGTTTTAAAAGACAAATCCGAATGGACATCTGCCGATAATTGGGAAGATTTAGCCAATTTAATGAAAGAAGAAATGGAAGCCATTCCAGGTGCAAACATCGAAATTTCGCAACCCATTCAGATGCGATTTAATGAGTTAGTTTCGGGAAGCAGAAGTGATATTGCAATCAAAATTTTTGGTGATGATTTAGAAGTTTTAGATACTAAAGCCAATGAATTAATAGGTAAAATCAATAAAATAGAAGGTATTGGAGATTTAAAAGCCGATAAAGTAACAGGACTTCCTCAAATCACAGTCAAATACGATTATAATAAAATTGCTTTATATGGTTTAAATATTGCCGACATCAATCAAATTATACGTTCTTCTTTTGCAGGCGAAAGCGCAGGTAAAATCTACGAAGAAAGCAAACGTTTTGATGTTGTCGTTAGAATGAACAAAGACAATCGTAGCGACATAACGGATGTTTCTAATCTGTTTATTCCATTACCAAACGGACAGCAAGTACCACTTTCGCAAGTAGCTTCTATCAATTACGAACAAGGTCCAGTGCAAGTTTCTCGTGAAAATGGTAAACGTAGAATTACAATAGGTTTAAATGTTCGTGGTCGTGATGTAAAAAGTGTTGTCGAAGAAATTCAACAAAAATTAGAAACCAGTTTTAAACTTCCTGCTGGGTATTATGTTACGTATGGAGGACAATTTGAAAATTTGGTGGAAGCCAACAAACGCCTTTCGGTAGCTTTACCAATCGCTTTAGGATTAATTATGGTGTTGTTATTTTTTACTTTCAATAGTATGAAACAAGCCGCATTAATTTTCACAGCCATTCCATTATCAGCAATCGGTGGCGTTTTTGCACTTTGGTTACGAGGAATGCCATTTAGTATATCAGCAGGCATTGGATTTATTGCTTTGTTTGGAATAGCTGTGTTGAACGGAATTGTGCTAATCTCCTATTTCAACCAACTCAAATCCGAAGGGATAACCGACCCATTACAACGGGTTTTAATAGGTACAAAAACCAGACTTAGACCAGTATTAATGACTGCTGCGGTTGCTTCATTAGGATTTTTGCCAATGGCATTATCAACTAGTGGTGGAGCCGAAGTACAAAAACCATTAGCAACGGTAGTTATTGGCGGATTAGTTTCGGCAACATTACTAACCTTAATCGTTTTACCAATACTTTATTTATTATTTGAAAAGGGAATTAAAAGAAGAAAAAAAATGTCAAATCCAATTGTAACAATACTCGTTTTGTTAATTAGTAGCTTTTCGTTTGCTCAAAACAGTCAAACAATAACATTAGAAAAAGCTATTGAAAAAGCAAAAGCAAATAACATCGACTTAAAAATCGCGGATAAGGAAATTGAAAAACAAACTGTTCTAAAGAAAACAGCATTTCAAGTAGATCCTTTGCAAGTGCAATACCAAGGCGGACAATTCAATAGTGTCGATTACGACCACAACGTTTCTATTCAACAATACTTTCCAATTGGTAAAATCACAAAAGCCAATCGCCAACTGCAAGAGGAATTAGCCAAATTGGCTGAAAAACGAAAAGCATTAACGGAGTATGAAATTGAAAAAGCCGTATCATTAGCATACTATCAATATTTATATGGAATTTCTATTCAAAAGTTAAATAATGAGTTGTTCGAGATTTATGCTAAATTCCTTAAAAATGCAGAGCTTCGTTTTCAAATCGGAGAAAGTGGCAACATTGAAGTAATCAGTGCTAAAGCCAAATCGAAAGAAATCGAAACCCAAAAAGCACAGTTAGAATATGACTTGGTAGTTTATCAAAAGCAATTGCAATATTTCATTCAAACAGATGAAAACATAGTTCCTGATGCCAATACACCATTGCAATATGCTAATCCAACAACGAGTAAAGATGACAAAATACAAGGATTAGTAAACGATTATTACACACAGCAAATTTCAGTGTATCAAAAGGAAGCCAATACGTTCAAAGCAATGCGAACTCCTAAATTAGGTTTGGGGTATTTTGGTCAAACCATCGATACAAAATCCTATTTTCAGGGTTTTACTGCCGGATTGCAAATTCCTTTATTTGGTGGTGCAAATACAGCAAAAGCCAAAGCATCAGAAATTAGTATTTCGCAATCGCAATTAGAATTAGATAAAAGCAAATTGACTTTGAAATTACAGAAAGAAGAACTACAAAATGAGTTTGAAAAACAGAAAAAAGCACTTGTATATTACCAAAACGAAGGATTGCAATATGCCGAACAAATTATTACAACGGCTCAAAAAAGCTATGCCAATGGTGATA
The DNA here is from genome assembly GCF_020886115.1 of Flavobacterium ammonificans. Taxonomy (NCBI): domain Bacteria; kingdom Pseudomonadati; phylum Bacteroidota; class Flavobacteriia; order Flavobacteriales; family Flavobacteriaceae; genus Flavobacterium; species Flavobacterium ammonificans. The sequence continues at coordinate 1,724,932 of NZ_AP025185.1, read as the reverse complement.
TGAGTTACTGGTCATACATTAGTTTTTTAAACCAAGCCATTGACATCAAAAAGCAAAATGCCGAAGCCGTTAATACTTACAATCAAAGTGCTATTCAATTGCAATTTCCATCTTTCAACAACAATTAATATTCCATTATATGAAAAATATATTTTTAAAACCAAATTGTAATCGAAGTTCATTCTTCAACCTCTTTATTCTGTTTTCTATTCTCTTTACTCTAAATTCCTGTGGCGAAAAGAAAACCGAAGAAACCCACGAAGAAGAAAAATCAGAAACCGAAGTTGCCTTGACAGAAGCGCAATTTAAAACTATTGGTATCGAAACAGGCGGTATCGAAATGAAAAACCTAAATACGGTAATCAAAGCCAATGGTTATACAGCAGTTCCACCACAAAACATGGCTAATATTTCAACCTTAATTGGTGGCGTTGTTAAAGATATTTATGTGTTAGAAGGAACTTACGTTGCAAAAGGTAAAACATTGGCAACTATTCAAAACCTTGAAGTTACCGAAATGCAAGAAGATTACAATTCCGCTATTGCCAACATTGAATACTTGCAATTGGAATATAATCGTCAAAAAACATTGAGCGATGAAAATGTAAATCCTCGCAAAACATTTCAAGAAGTAAAATCAAAATTAGCAGTAGAAAAAGCTAAAGCACAAGCCGCAAAAAACAAGCTGCAAGCGTTAAATGTTAGTTTAAGCGGAAACACTTCGTTAATTCCAATTGTTTCGCCAATAAGCGGTTATGTGGGTAAAATAAGTATAACAAAAGGAGCATTTGCAGAAACAGGCGTAACACTTTTTGAAGTAGTAGATAACAGCCAAATGCACTTGGATTTAAATGTGTTTGAAAAAGATTTGGGAAAAATTTCCGTAGGTCAAGAAGTCGATTTTGTATTAACCAATCAGTCCAATAAATCCATTAAAGGGAAAATATTTGGCATCAATAAATCATTTTCCAACGAAAGCAAAACAGTTGCGGTTCATGCCAAAATCAATCCAAGCGATGCCAAAGATTTAATTTCCGGAATGTATGTAGCTGCCAATATCAATATCACCAATCAAACCGTTCAGGCACTTCCAAAAGATGCAATTGTTAGAAATGGCGATAAATATTACATTTACATTCAAGAAGAGCACCAACAAGAAGCTCCAAAAGTAAAAGAAGAAGAGCATCAACATAAAGAAGGAGAAGAACATTCAGAACACGCTGAAGGCAAAGAAGAAGGACACAATGAAGTGCACTTCAAAGCAATCGAAGTGGTTCCTGGAACTACTGATTTAGGTTACACCGAAATAAAATTAGTCGAAGAAATTCCTGCCGATGCGAAAATTGTTATAAAAGGTGCTTTTTACTTACTAGCAACTTCAAAAGGTGGCGGTGAACACGAACATTAAAAATAAATTATTAATCATTAAATAAAATCAAATGAAAAATTCAATTTTAAAATCAATCTTTTTTTTAACACTATTATTTTTTACAAGCAATACTGCTTCTGCACAAAAAGCCAATCAAAAAGCTGTAATCAAAACTTTTTTACATTGTGATCATTGTAAAGAATGTGAAACTTGTGGTTTAAAATTCAAAACTGAAATGCTCAAAATTAAAGGTTTAAAAATGTATGAGCTTGACGATAAAGCAATGACATTTACAGTGTATTATAATGCAAAGAAAACAACCTTACAGACCATTAAAGAAGGTATTTCTAAATTAGGATACGATGCAGATGAAGTAAAAGCCGATCCAAAAGCGTATGAAAATTTAGATGGATGTTGTAAAGCGTAATCCAAATGGAAAACAAAAAATCACATTGGGAAAATGTTTTTGCAACCAAAAATCCTAATGAAGTAAGTTGGACACAAAAATATCCAAAAACTTCAATGGAGTATTTAAAAAATGTAAACCTATCAAAAACTGCCAATATAATTGATATTGGCGGTGGCGATAGCAATTTTATGGATGCCTTATTAGAAAAAGGATATCAAAATATTTGGGTATTGGACATCTCTGAATTTGCTTTAGAAAGAGCCAAAAAACGTTTAGGAGATAAAGCCGATTTAATACATTGGATTGTTTCTGATATCACAGAATTTAATCCCGAAGTCAAGTTTGATTTTTGGCACGACAGGGCTGTTTTTCATTTTCTAACAGGAGAAGAAAGTATAAGGAAATATGTTACAATCGTTAGTAATGCTATAGCTCAAAATGGAAATTTTCTATTAGGTACTTTTTCAGAAAATGGTCCTTTAAAATGCAGTGGATTGGAAATAAAACAATATTCAGAAAATTCGATGAAACAAACTTTTATAGAAAATTTTGAAGCAATAAAATGTTTTACAGAAAACCATACCACACCATTTGATACCATCCAGAACTTTCAATTTTGTGGATTTAAAAAAAATAGAAATGGAACATAAACATAAATACGATGCTAAAGGCAATCAGCTTTGTTGCACTCTCGAAGAAAAAATAAATAAAAAAACCGAAAATCATTCTGATGATGACGGACAAGACCACGAGCATTCTAGTGTAGAAAAATCTACGTTTCAAATGTTTTTGCCAGCAATCATAAGTTTTATTTTATTATTGATTGCCATAGGTTTTGATAATTATTTTAAACAATCATGGTTTACAGGTTATGTTAGAATAGGATGGTATATTCTAGCATACATTCCAGTGGGATTTCCAGTAGTCAAAGAAGCGTTTGAAAGCATTCGCAAAGGCGAGATATTTTCAGAATTTCTTTTAATGAGTATTGCAACTATTGGAGCGTTTGCTATAGGCGAATTTCCTGAAGGTGTTGCCGTAATGTTATTTTATGCCATTGGCGAAATATTCCAATCATTGGCGGTTCAAAGAGCAAAAGCTAACATCAAAACGTTACTTGACCAAAGACCAGACGAAGTAACTATTCTCGAAAACAATGTTGCCAAAACTATCAAAGCATCAACCGCTAAAATTGGAGATATTATCCAACTAAAAGCAGGAGAAAAATTAGGATTAGATGGAGAATTACTTTCAGATACTGCTGCATTTAATACTGCTGCACTAACGGGAGAAAGTAAGCCAGACACCAAAGCAAAAGGAGAAACTGTTTTAGCAGGAATGATAAACATACATTCGGTTTGTCAAGTAAAAGTAACGGTTGCTTATACAGATAGTAAACTGTCAAAAATTCTCGAAATGGTGCAAGATGCTACAGCCAAAAAAGCACCAACAGAATTATTTATCAGAAAGTTTGCCAAAATATATACACCAATTGTAGTTGTTTTAGCCATTGCAATATGTGTTGTACCGATGTTATTTGTAGAAAATTACCAGTTTAGAGATTGGTTGTATCGAGCTTTAGTTTTCTTAGTTATTTCGTGTCCTTGTGCATTAGTTATAAGTATTCCTTTAGGTTATTTTGGTGGAATTGGAGCAGCTTCTAAAAACGGAATCCTTTTCAAAGGAAGTAATTTTCTTGATGTAATGTCCACTATTCAAAACGTGGTAATGGACAAAACAGGAACAATGACCGAAGGCGTCTTCAAAGTGCAGGAAGTTGTTTTTAATACTGATTTTAACAAAGATGATTTGTTACAATTGGTAAATGCTTTAGAAAGTCAAAGTACACATCCTGTTGCAACTGCCATTCATCAATACGTTGGAAAAATTGATAGTAATATCAAATTAGAAAATGTAGAAGAAATTTCCGGACATGGTTTAAAAGCTGAAGTTAACGGAAAAGAATTGTTAGTTGGTAATTTCAAACTAATGGATAAATTCTCAATTGCTTATGATATTGATCCAAAAAGTATTGTTTACACATTAATTGCAGTAGCTTACGATAAAAATTTCGTTGGTTATCTTACAATAGCTGATAGCATAAAAGAAGACGCACAAATCACAATCGACAAACTAAAAGCATTAGGTATAAAAACCACAATGTTAAGTGGAGATAAAGACAATGTAGTTCAATTTGTAGCACAAAAACTCGGAATTACAAATGCCTTTGGCGATTTATTGCCCGAAGATAAAGTAAACAAAGTCAAAGAAATCATCGCCAAAAATGAAACAGTTTGTTTTGTTGGCGATGGCGTAAACGATGCGCCAGTAGTCGCATTAAGCAACGTAGGTATTGCAATGGGCGGTTTAGGAAGCGATGCCACCATCGAAACTGCCGATGTAGTTATTCAAGACGATATGCCTTCAAAAATTCCAATGGCAATAAACATTGGTAAGCAAACCAAAAAAATTGTTTGGCAAAATATTACGTTGGCTTTTGTAGTAAAAGCAATTGTTTTAATACTCGGTGCAGGAGGTTTAGCCACAATGTGGGAAGCTGTTTTTGCCGATGTAGGTGTGGCACTTTTAGCTATTTTAAATGCAGTCAGAATTCAGAAAATGAGATTTTAACATCAATTTTAACAAAAAGCAATAATTTTTATTTAATTTTGTACTGTTTTAATAGAGATATGAAAAAATACCACTTTATACTATTAGTCTTATTAGGCATATTTCTTATGCCTGGTAGTGCTATAGCTTGTGGTAAAGGTTCAGAAAAAAGTTCTTGCAAAAAAGAAATTTCATCCAATCAGAAAGAAAAAAAGAGTTGTTGCGATAGTGATAGTTCAAAGGGCAAAGACAACAAAGGTTGTAAAGGAAATTGCGGTCATTCAAAATGTGGATGTTCTTCAACGTGTCCAACTTCCTCAGTAAGCTTTGTATCTGAAATTAGTTTTAAAAATTACAAGTATAGTTATTCTTCAATCGAGAAGACTAAATTTTCATACACAACACCATCAATCTCTGATGGGTTTTATTCCATTTGGCTAATACCTAAAATAAGCTAAATCCAATTTTTGACAGCCATAAGTGTGTCAAATTCATAGCGTTTAGCTATTCAATCTAACAGTTAAGTATTGTTTTTTATACCATTATTGGTATTGTAATAACATGCTTTCGCAACTGTTATTTATCCAAATTTATTTTATCAACTAATCAAGGTAGTTTGCTTTGATTACAATTTTATTCAAAATGAAAAATTCATTAATGAAAATAATGATAGCAATTTCTGTATTGTTATCAACTACAGGTAATGCACAAATAAAAAATGCCAAAACAGAAAGTGTAAAAATTTATGGCAATTGTGGTATGTGCGAAACCAAAATCGAAAAAGCAGGAAACATCAAAAAAATAGCCAATGTCGATTGGAACCAAGAAACCCAAATGGCAACACTAACCTACGATGCTAAAAAAACCAATCAAGATGAAATACTCAAGAGAATTGCATTAGTTGGTTACGATAGTGATAAATTTCTTGCTCCAGATGATGTATATAACAATCTTCACGGATGTTGCCAATATGACCGTGTAGCAAAAGTTCCTGTAAAAGAAGAAACAACATCGATTGCTAGCAACGGAGACCATTCCAATCATAGTAATCATTCTGAAACAAGTACTACAGTAATTCAGGGTGAAAATCAATTAAAGGTTGTATTCGATAACTATTTTTTAGTAAAAGATGCATTAATCACTTCTAATGGGAATAGCACGGCATCAGCTTCAAAAGAATTGGTAACGGCCATCAATAATGTCAAAATGGACAAGCTTGATATGGATGTTCACATGGTGTGGATGAAAGTTGTAAATACGATACAGAAAGATGCAGAAAATATCGCTAATACAAAAGATGTAAAAATCCAACGCGATCATTTTACATCATTATCTAAAGAAATTTATACATTAATCAAGATTTCTAAATATGAAAATCCGGTGTACTATCAATTCTGTCCAATGTTCAATGACGGCAAAGGTGCTAATTGGTTAAGTAAAGAAAATGCTGTAAAAAATCCTTATTATGGTTCAATGATGTTGAACTGTGGTAAAACAGTAGAAACAATTAAATAAACAAAATGAAAAAAATTGTAATGCTACTTTTTTTAATTGGTATTTTCTCAACTACTAAAGCTCAAATAAAAATAGGAGAAGCTATACCATCAATTACATTAAAAAGTAATACCAGTAATGAGGTTAATATCACATCCTTTAAAGGCAAATATGTACTTATCGATTTTTGGGCATCTTGGTGTGCGCCGTGTAGATTAGGCAACAAGAAGTTAGTAAAACTTCACAATGAAGCTAATGCAAATAAAATTGAAATAATAGGAATATCAATCGATACAGACATAAGTAAGTGGCTTAAAGCTGTTGAAAAAGATAAAATCAAATTTACACAGTTAATAGATCCTGAAGGTTTTGATGCCAATACAGCAATAAAATTTGGTGTTGATGAATTACCATCAAAATACCTATTTAATCCCCAAGGTATTCTAATAGCAAAAAATCCCTCAGAAGAAGAAATAATTAAATTAATAAAAGAATAAAATGAAAACAATATATATTCTGATTACATCAATGGTTTTGATGTTTTCACTTAATAGTAATGCCCAAATAGTAAAAGCCGAAATTAGAGCCACTGGTTTAACCTGTTCTATGTGTTCAAATGCTATAAATAAACAGCTAAAAACAGTGCCCGAAGTGGTTAACGTTGAAATCGATTTAAACTCCAATACCTTTACAGTAACGCTAAAAGAAGGAAACGAATTAAGCCCTAAAATATTTAAAGAAAAAGTAGAAAAAGCAGGTTTTTTTATCGGTTCATTAGTAGTTACCGCAAAATCAAATACCATAACTCAAAGTTCATACATAATGGTTAATGATAAAAAAAGTAATGCTTCTGAAATACAGTTTCAAGTGGTTGATAAAGGATATGTAACCGAGAAAGAATTTAAAAAATTATCAAAGTCCTATAAGAATATTGATACGTATGCTTCGAATAATGAAGATGATTTTCACATTAAAATGATAAACTAATGAGAAAGGTAATTTTATTTTTTGCAGCCATCAGTTGCCAAACTATTTTTAGTCAAGAATTATTTGTAGTAACAGATCCTGCAAGTAATGTTCCTGCTAATTCATTAGCCGTAAATGTGATGCAATCTGCTTTTAAAGAAAAATTTGAGCCAGGTTACAACTATCATTTAATGCCCGAGGTAACTTATGGTATAAATAAAAATTTAATGGTTCGTGGTTCCGCTTTTATCAGCACAAGAACTAATGCATTGTATGCAGAAGGTGGTGGTTTTATGGCTAAGTACAGGTTTTATTCTACAGATGATTTAAAAAGTCACTTTCGCTTAGCAACTTATGGAAGATTTAGCTTCAATCGTGCTGATATTCATCAAGAGCAAATTGAAATAGTAGGACACAATACTGGTTTTGAAACCGGGATAATCGCAACAAAGTTGGTCAAAAAGGTAGCCATAAGTTCATCGCTTAGTTTTGAAAAAGCATTGGATAACAAACCAAAATATCCTTTTCCGGATACTATTGGTGATAATGCAACGAACTATACTTTGTCTTTTGGAAAATTGATGTACCCTAAAAAATATACGAGTTTCAAGCAAACCAACATCAATTTAATGGTTGAATTTGTAGGTCAAACCATCAACGAAAATGGTAAATCCTACTTAGACGTTGTGCCGGCTGTACAATTCATTTTTAACAGTCAAGCACGATTAGATCTTGCCTACCGTCAAGAGTTAGTAAGTTCAATGATACGTTCTGCTCCAAATGGGTTTTACTTCAATTTATATTACACTTTTTTCAATTTAAAAAAACAATAAAAATCTAAATAATAACATGTCATGAAAGCACTTATTCTATCAGCTATTATAGCTATCACTTTAGTTTCTTGTAATCAAAAAAACAAAGAGACAGAAAACAAGACCACAGAAACTTCAACAAATTCAAATGAAATATATGCGTGTTCCATGCACCCAGAGATTACAGGAAAAAAAGGAGAAGAATGTTCCAAATGTGGTATGGAATTAACAGAACCAGTTGCCCAAGTTGAGCCAATCCATGAAGAAAATGAAAAAACTCAAGAACTCAAAGACACCACAAAACTACCAACTAATGACGTTAAAGAAAAAGTAATTGAAACAAAAACTCCTTTTTCAATTAATGCAATAGTTGCAAACTATTTAAAAATAAAAAATGCACTAACAAAAGACGATGCCAAAGCCGCTGCTATTGCAGGTAAATCATTATTCAACGATTTTAATACAATCAACTCAAATAGTTTAACTACTACTCAAAAAAAAGAGTATTTAGATATTGCAGACGATGCAAAAGAACATGCAAAACACATTAGTGATAATGCTGGGAAAATCGACCATCAAAGAGAACATTTTGTTACGCTAAGTAAGGATATTAATGATTTGATTAAAATGTTTGGAACAAAGCAAAAATTGTATCAAGATTTTTGTCCAATGGCAAATGATGGCAAAGGAGCTATTTGGATTAGTGAAACAAAAGAAATTAAAAATCCATTTTATGGCTCTCAAATGTTGACTTGTGGTAGTTTGAAAAAAACGTTATAAAATGACACGAAAATTAAAAAAGATTGCATTAGTATTCTTTTTAATGTTTGTAGCTATTCAATTCTACCAACCAAAACAAAATGTAAGTAGTTCATTCGATATTGGAAAAAACTTTGCTAATAATTATAAAGTACCTCCAAAAATTCTTAATTCATTGCAAAAAGCTTGTTATGACTGCCATAGTAATACTACTAAGTATTTATGGTACGATTACATTCAACCAGCAAGATTATTTGTAGAAAGCCACATTAAAAATGGAAAAGAAGAACTGAATTTTAATGAATTTGCGACTTATTCAAATAGAAAACAACAAAGTAAACTAGAAGCAATAAGTAGAGAAATAAAATCGGGTACTATGCCATTAAGTTCATACACACAATTACATCAGGATGCTATTCTTGATGAAACCCAAAAGCAAGAAATAATCAGTTGGATTGAACAGACAATCAATAAAGAATAGTAAGCATGAAACTTTATATTAAAAATATGGTTTGTAGTCGTTGCAAAATGGTGGTTAAGTCCGAGTTAGAAAAGCTTGGACTAAAACTTTTATCTATTAATTTGGGTGAAGTCGAAATTATGGAACCCTTTTCTGATGTTCAAAAAAATGAAATTAGTAAAATATTGAAAGTATTTGGCTTTGAACTGATTGATGATAAGAAAAGTAAAACGATTGATAAGATTAAAACAGTAATCATTGATTTGGTTCAAAACAAGAATAATGATTTGAAAATTAATTTATCCAACTACCTTTCACAAGAACTGCATCAAGACTATAATACCCTGAGTAATCTCTTTTCAGAAGTTGAAAACACTACTATTGAGAAGTATTTCATCAATCAGAAAATTGAAAAAGTAAAAGAGTTAATTATGTACGATGAACTCTCATTAAGTGAAATTGCGTATTCTTTAAATTACAGCACGGTTTCACATTTGAGCAATCAATTCAAAAAAGTAACTGGCTTTTCGCCAACCTACTTTAAGAATATCAAAACCATTAAAAGAAAGCAAATAGAAGATTTATAAATTTTGCATATCAAACCCAAAATTATGCAAATGCAAAAATCGGTTATGATAGAAATTTGTATTAAAATTATTAAAGATGATACATACTTACAGCATTACCGGAATGACTTGCGATGGTTGTCTCGCTAAAGTCGAAAAAACGTTGAATACTATTGAGGGTATTGAGGCAAAAGTTTCATTAAATCCAGCAGTAGCAACAATAACTATGGAAAAGCACATTCCAACAGAAAAGCTACAGGAAGCCTTGACAGCAGTGGGAAAATACTCCATAGAAATGAGCAACGGTAAAACCAAGGAGCATAGTACAACGAATGAAGCTTCGGGAAAATCATGTTGCTCTGTCCATTCCAACGATCATAATAAAGAAACTGTTGTCCCAACAAATACCCAAGGAAAGTATTATTGCCCAATGCATTGCGAAGGCGAAAAAGTGTACGACAAGGCAGGTGACTGTCCTGTGTGTGGAATGGATTTAGTTAAAGCACCAGAGTTAACGGTGAGTAAAACGTTGTATACGTGTCCTATGCATCCCGAAGTAATTCAAGAAGGTCCTGGTTCATGTCCAATATGCGGAATGGATTTAGTCCCAATGGAACCAAGCGAAAGCGAAGACCAAAAAACGTATACCGATTTGGTTAAAAAAATGAAAATTGCAGTCGTATTTACCGTTCCCATTTTTGCAATTGCAATGATAGAAATGGCACACAACAATCCTTTACTACAACTAATGGATGCTTCAAAATGGAATTTGGTACAATTAATATTATCGCTTCCTGTAGTGTTTTATGCCTGTTGGGTATTTTTTATTCGCGCTTGGAAATCCATCATTACTTGGAATTTAAATATGTTTACCCTAATCGGAATTGGTACAGGAGTGGCATTTCTTTTCAGTTTGGTCGGGATGTTTTTCCCAGATATTTTTCCTAGCGAATTCAAAACAGAACACGGAACAGTATTACTATACTTCGAAGCTACAACCGTTATTCTAACTCTTGTATTATTAGGACAATTACTTGAAGCAAGAGCACACAGTCAGACTAGTGGAGCTATCAAAGAATTATTAAAACTCGCACCAACCGAAGCCACTTTGGTTATTGATGGTAGCGATAAAGTAATTTCAATCCACGATATTAAAAAAGGTGATTTACTTCGGGTTAAGCCTGGTGACAAAATTCCAGTTGACGGAAAAATAACCGATGGAGAAAGTAGTATTGATGAAGCAATGATTACAGGAGAACCAATACCCGTTGATAAAAAGAAAGACGATAATGTAATTGCAGGAACAATCAATGGGAATAAATCTTTTATTATGGTTGCAGAAAAAGTGGGTTCAGAAACTTTGCTTTCACAAATCGTGCAAATGGTTAATGACGCTTCTCGTTCGAGAGCGCCAATTCAGAAATTAGCAGACAGTATTTCCAAATACTTCGTGCCCATTGTAGTCATCATTTCTGTTATAACCTTTTTCATTTGGGCAAAATTTGGTCCCGAACCGGCATTAGTATATGGTTTTATAAATGCCATCGCAGTATTAATCATCGCGTGTCCTTGTGCATTAGGATTGGCAACGCCTATGTCAGTAATGGTAGGTGTTGGTAAAGGCGCACAATCAGGGGTTTTGATAAAAAATGCAGAAGCTTTAGAAAACATGAATAAGGTTAATGTTTTAATTACAGATAAAACAGGAACAATAACCGAAGGAAAACCATCGGTCGAAAAAATTTATGCGACCAATAACAATGATAACGATTTATTGCAAAGCATAGCTTCATTAAACCAATATAGTGAGCATCCATTAGCACAAGCCGTAGTCAATTATGGCAAAACAAAATCCATTTCATTAATCGAAGTAAAAGATTTTGAAGCCATTGCCGGAAAAGGAGTTACAGGAACAGTAACCAATAAAAAAGTAGCATTAGGTAATAAAAAACTAATGGAACAAGTAAAAGCTAGTATTTCTGACGATATAGAAAACAAAATCATTACCGAACAAAAACTAGGAAAAACCGTTTCATATATTGCAGTAGAAGGTATTGCTGTTGGATTTGTATCCATTACTGATGCCATAAAAACGTCAAGTGCCGCTGCAATAAAAGAACTGATGCAACAAGGAGTTGAAGTAATTATGATGACAGGCGATAATATCAATACAGCCAAAGCTGTTGCAGAAGAATTGAACCTGTCTTACTATAAAGCAGGATGTTTACCCGAAGACAAATTAAACGAAATCAAAAAATTACAAGCAGAAGGCAAAATTGTGGCCATGGCTGGTGATGGTATCAACGATGCACCGGCATTAGCACAAGCCAATATCGGAATAGCTATGGGAACAGGAACAGATGTCGCAATTGAAAGTGCCAAAATAACTTTAGTCAAAGGCGATTTACAAGGCATTGTAAAAGCCAAGAACTTAAGCCATGCTGTTATGAAAAACATCAAGCAAAATTTATTTTTTGCCTTTTTCTATAACGTATTGGGTGTTCCAATCGCAGCTGGTGTTCTATATCCATTTTTCGGTATATTATTATCCCCAATGATTGCGGCTTTAGCCATGTCATTTAGTTCTGTATCAGTAATTGTAAATGCGTTACGATTACGCACATTAAAACTTTAAAATTATAAAATGAAAAAAACAATCTTAACAGGCTTAATTATTTTGCAATCCTTATTATTATCTGCCCAAGACAAAGTCCAGATAAGAGTTACTTCAGCCAGTCCTGCGGCATCTTTTGAGCAAGAAGTCGGCAGCGGAAAAATAAAAATAACATACAGCAGACCATTAGTAAGAGGTCGTAAAATATTTGGGGAGTTAGTACCTTTTGATAAGCTTTGGCGAACTGGCGCAAGTGATTGTACCGTCATAACCACTTCCGAAGATATTTCTTTTGGTAACAATGTATTAAAAGCAGGAAGCTATTCAATATTCTCAATTCCTTCAATAAATGAGTGGACTATAATTGTTAACTCAGATACTACCTTGCATGGAGAAACGGGCTATGATGAAAAAAAAGATATAATGCGTTTCAAAGTCCCTTTAGAAAAAAGCCCCAATTTTTATGAAACTTTTACTATTGAATTAAATGATATCAATAGCAAAGGCGAAGCATTCCTAAAAATACTTTGGGAAAATACAATGGTTAAAATACCGGTAAAGAGCAAGGAGGACGATACAATAGTGGCATTGATAGATCAACATATAATTAAGGGTAAAACTCAGGATGCCAATTTATTATTTCAGGCAGCTAATTATTATTACAGTACTAATAGAGATTATAAACAAGCAATTATATGGCTTTTGGAAGCAGAAAAAATAAATCCTCAAAATTTCTATTATCCTAATCTAAGACAAAAATTAGCTTCTGAAAACAAAGATTACACTATTGCAATTGAAGCTGCAAAGCGAGCCATTTCAATTGCTGATAAGGAGAAAATGAAAAAAACTATTGATAGTTTGAACAATAAAATTTCAGATTGGGAAATCTTGTTAAAAAAATAATAGTGTAAAATTAAAATAATACAATTACTATAATGGATATACAAAACATTCTTTCAAAAAAACTGTTACCAATCGTAATCTTCGTTTTGGCAACACAAACGCTGTTTTCGCAAAACATAGTTCGTTACGATTTATATGTTCGTGATACCATCGTAAACTATTCTGGAAAAGAAAAAAGAGCAATTGCAGTAAATGGTCAAATTCCTATGCCAACATTAACATTTACAGAAGGTGATATTGCTGAAATTTATGTACATAACGAATTAAAAGAAAGCACTTCATTGCATTGGCACGGACTATTTTTACCTAATAAAGAAGATGGTGTCCCAAACCTTACACAAATGCCAATAGAACCGGGAACTACTCACAAATATTCGTTTCCAATAATTCAAAGCGGAACTCATTGGTACCACAGTCATTCAGGATTACAGGAACAAATTGGTATGTATGGTATGTTCATTATGAACAAAAAACAAAATGACAAAACATTCCGAAAAGGTATAGATGATTTACCAACTGTGCCTATTATTTTAAGTGAATGGACCGATTTAAAACCCGAGAACGTTCACAGAATGTTACACAATGCAACCGATTGGTTTGCAATTAAAAAAGGAACAACACAAAGTTATGCTGAAGCCATAAAACAAGGTCATTTCAAAACAAAAATAGCCAATGAATGGAAACGAATGAATGCTATGGATGTGAGCGATGTATATTATGATAAGTTTCTGATTAATGGTAAAAATGAAAGTCAGTTATCACAGTTTAAAAGTGGAGATAAAGTTCGTTTGCGTGTGGCAAATGGTGGAGCTTCATCATACTTTTGGTTAACTTATGCTGGAGGAAAAATAACAGTTGTAGCTAGTGATGGTAACGATGTAGAACCTGTTGAAGTAGATAGATTATTGATAGCAGTATCCGAGACTTATGACATTATAGTTACAATTCCTGCAAGTAATACTTCTTATGAATTTTTAGCAACTCCAGAAGACCGCACAAAATCTACTTCATTATACATTGGAAATGGCATCAAACAATTGATTGCTCCGTTGCCAAAATTAAAATATTTTGAGGGAATGAAAATGATGAACGGAATGATGAAAATGAATGGGGATTTAGATGATATGGGAATGAGTATGTCCTTAAATCAAATGGATATGAATGTAGTAATGTACCCAGAAATAACTGGTGCAGTAAGCGCAAAACATAAGGGTACTATGAGCAATATGGAAACGAGTACCGATCATTCCAATCACAATCAAAATCAGTACAATGCCAATGCGTTATCTACAATTACAACACTCAATTATGCCATGTTGAAAGCGACCGATAAAACAACTTTACCCAAAGATGCCCCAGTAAAAGAACTTCGTTTTGAACTAACAGGTAACATGAACCGATATGTTTGGAGTTTAGACAATAAAGTAGTTTCTGAAACAGATAAAATCCTAATAAAAAAAGGAGAAAACATTAGAATTACACTTTACAATGGTTCCATGATGCGTCATCCAATGCACTTACATGGACATGATTTCAGAATATTAAATGGTCAAGAGGAATATGCACCATTAAAAAATGTAATGGACTTAATGCCTATGGAAACCAACATAATTGAATTCAATGCCAATGTTGAAGGAGATTGGTTTTTTCATTGTCATATTTTGTATCACATGATGGCAGGAATGGGAAGAGTATTCACCTATGAAAACCAAACGCCAAATCCGCTAATTCCAAATCCAAAAGTAGCACAAAGAAAATTATTTGCCGATGATAGAGCTTTTCATTTCATGGCAGAAAATGATTTTGCTACTAATGGAAATGATGGTATGGCAATGATCCAAAATACACGTTGGAGTTTAGGTGCAGAATGGCGACTAGGATACAATGATATGCATGGTTATGAAGCCGAATTTCATTTAGGCAGATACATAGGAAAAATGCAGTGGTTGATGCCTTTTATTGGTTTCGATTGGCGTTACAGGAATATGGATGGAATGATAGAAAAAAACATTTTTGGACAAGAAAATACCAAAGATAAAAGAGCCGTTCTAAGTGCCGGGGTTAATTACACATTACCAATGTTAGTAATTGCTCAAGCAGAAGTATTTCAGGATGGAAACATAAGATTACAGTTAATGAGAGAGGATATTCCAATTTCAAAACGCTTAAGAATGGGGTTTATGGTAAACACCGATACAGAATTTATGCTAGATGCACGTTACATTTTAAAAAGAAATATAAGTTTAAGAACACATTACGATAGTGATATGGGATTTGGGTTAGGTATTAGTTTAAATTATTAAAAAAGTTTCAATCAAAAATTAATACCAAAGAAATTGAGCTCAAAAATCAACCAATTATTAACAGATTTAAACGAACAGTTAAATTTTACTGATTTAGAAATAGACGACCCAATAAAGCGTTGTGAAAGTGCTATAGATATTATTTTGAAATCACTCCAAAAATTAAAAGTATTATTTGAAAAAGAAAAGATAAAATCATCAGAACAAGAAATTAATTTCTTCAAAAACATCAAACCTAAATTCACTTCTAAATTAATTTACTACAATACCATTTTTAAAATCGAAACAAAAAAACCGCATGGTGGAGAGCGTATTTTAAAAAAATATCTAAATAATGAATTAGATAAATTGAAACGTTATTTCGACAATAATTTAGACTTTTATAAATACTATCGAACAGGAAGCAATTATCTTGATCATAAGTATTTTATTAGAGGAAAATCTGATGTAAAATTAGCGTTAGATAGTTTTTATTTTGAAGTAGATCATACCTTTTCTACTTCACATGATTTCAAAGTAGCCAAGATTATGGCACACGATTTAATACAGGTATATCTAGAAGACAAACTCCTTATAATGGAAAATAGAGAACCAAAGGAAAAATCACAAGTCAATCCCAAGGTAAAACAAAATTGGACGGGCTCTAAAGTCGCCTTAATAGAGCTTTTATATGCATTGCATACCGAAGGTGTGTTCAATAACGGAGCATCAGATTTGAAAGATATTGCCGCATACTTCGAAAATGTATTTAATATCGATTTAGGTCAATACCACCGTGCTTTCCTTGAAATTAGAATGCGTAAATCAGACCAAACCAAATTCCTAAACACACTAAAAGAAAGATTGGTAAAACGTATGGAAAATACAGACGATATGCTTTAAAACCAATAAATACATTGCTTTGAATAAAAATCAATCACAACTTGTGATTGACTTGTGATTTAAAACTATTCAAATACTACAATTTTGTACCATAACAATCTAAAACATACGTTATGGCAATCGAAGTTATTACACGCGAAGACTTAAACGAATTCAGAAGTCTTCTTTTGAACGATTTAAAAGAAATCATTCAATCCAAACCGCAACAAACAAAACAGTGGCTCAAATCCAATGAAGTCCGTAAACTGTTAAACATTTCTCCAGGTACTTTGCAAAATCTCCGCATCAACGGAACACTGACCTACACCAAAATAGGTGGCATAATGTATTATGACAATTCAGACATTGATAAGTTATTAAATGGAAATAAGGTAAACGCTTTGCCCACTCTGTTCAAGTAAAGTCATTGCGAGGAACGAAGCAATCTCATACTCTTGTTCAAAGTCTTAATACTTAATACTCCAATCTTAATACTGCCAAATGAACTACATCAAACACCTAACCGGTTTCTTCGAAAAAGTAGCCATTGATAAAACATTAAATCCAACACACGTAAGCTTATA
Source organism: Flavobacterium ammonificans (assembly GCF_020886115.1). Lineage (NCBI taxonomy): Bacteria > Pseudomonadati > Bacteroidota > Flavobacteriia > Flavobacteriales > Flavobacteriaceae > Flavobacterium > Flavobacterium ammonificans. The sequence goes on along the minus strand of NZ_AP025185.1, from coordinate 1,708,222 downwards.
CATTGCTTTATTCCAATTTTGGAACTGCAACCGCTTCAAAAATCCAATCAGCATCAATCGCGATGAGGTAATGCGAATTAGCAAAATCAGTTCAAAAGCAACCTATCACAAATGTCTGAAGAACTTGCATAGTTTGGGGTATATCAATTACGAACCATCCTACAATCCTTTCAAAGGAAGCCATGTCATTTTATTCAACTTTTCCGAAGATTTAAAACCGCTTCCAAAATCCGAAAGAAAACCAAAAAATGAACCACTTATTGAACTTGTTTCTGAACAAGCTTTGAACAAGTCTTGTACTAGTAGTGAGACAGGTACTGAACAAGCATTAGTACCTTCTATAAACTATATAAACAATACAAACATTTTAAACGATAAAAACGTTTCAAACTTGGAAAAGCACACAAAAAATTTTGAAGAAAATGAAAATGATTTTGTCATTTCGACGATAGGAGAAATCACATCCCAAGAAAAAAAGTTGCGCGAAAAAAAGAAAGGTTTCGTTGAACCAAACTTAAATGAAATCAAAACCTATTTCCAACAAAATAACTTTCCGGAACAAGAAGCTCAAAAATTCTTCAACTATTTCAAAAGTGTCGGTTGGTTAGTCGGAGGTAAAACACCAATGGTCGATTGGCAAGCAGCAGCACAAAATTGGATGATTAACGCACCAAAATTTATTTCAAATGCAGAACAACCAAACAGAGCAAAACAACTCAACACAACAACCGACAAAGACTATTCAGAGCCATTATAGCTATGATGAGGTCATTACTTGGTTAGAAAATAAAGGAGTTGAACTATATGGCAATCATTTCAAAATCATTGAAACCGATTATCCAATTGTGTACAAACTAATCGCGTATTTCTTAAAAGACGAACCAACATGTTTTCAATATGGAATAAACCTCAACAAAGGAATTCTACTAACCGGACCAATCGGCTGCGGTAAAACATCATTGATGAATTTAATGAAATACCTAACAGCAACAGAACATAAGTTTTTCGTAAAACCATGTCGCGATATCAGCTTTGAATTCATCCAGGACGGCTACCAAATAATCCACAAATACAGCAATGGCAAACTATACCAATCAGAACCAAGAACCTATTGCTTTGACGATTTAGGAACAGAAAACAACTTAAAATATTTTGGTAACGAATGCAATGTCATGGCAGAAATTCTATTGAGCAGATATGATCTATTCATTTCAAAAAAACTATTTACTCACATAACCACCAACCTATCAGCCACAGAAATTGAAAAACATTACGGCAATCGAGTTCGCTCACGATTACGAGAGATGGTAAATTTAATAGCATTTGAAAAATCAGCTCAAGACAAAAGATAAAATCCGTATAAATCCGCGTTGCGAAGCATCTGTTTCATCCGCGTTCCAATAACAAGAAACAATATGAACACAATAACCAACTTCTGGAACTACTTCCAACAAAACAACTTCGTTTTCCTTCTTCTAAACGAAATACCAAAAGACCAACTAAAAATCCATTTCGACAAACTAATCGAGATACTACATCAATACAACAAAAACCTAGACCTCATCATTAAAAACAAAAAAAACGGTGCAGAATTAATCATCACCGCAAACGGAAATCCTTACCTATTCAAAGAAGTAGAACTACTAGTTCATCATGCTCCAGTTGTAGAGCGTTGGAAAATAACAGCGTTCCTTCAACCAGAGATGAATATTGAAAAATACGAAAACGGCACCGACAAACCATTAGAATATTACGGCATAACTTTACGAATAAGCGAAATGTATTTCATCCCATTAGAAAACCCAAACAAACCAACCGATTTAGGAATAAAAGTGCTACTCAAAAACTACATCGTCCACAAAGATAACCCAAGACTCCGAGAAGCAGTTTATGTTCACATCGAGCATTTAATCGGAGAAAAAGCTTTTGCCAATGATATCGCATTTATTGAGATTGGACAATTAAAAAATAATCAAAATGATATATTCGAAATGTACAATTTACATAGTTACATAAAAAATAATAATGTTAATTAAATATTTATAAATGAAATCAAATCATAACAAAAAACATTAAAATTATTTCTAATTTTAGCATATTTAGTTATTTAAATAAATATGATAGATTTAATTACTTGGGATAAATTAAAACCTTACAATTCAACTCAAAACAAGAGCTTTGAAGAATTGTGTTTTCAAATATGTTTAGAAGAATATAAAAATGAAGGTAGCTTTACCCGTATTGATGATAGTGGCGGTGGTGATGGAGTAGAATTTTATTTAGAATTAACTAACGGAGATATTTGGGGTTGGCAATGTAAGTTTTTTGGTAGATTTGACGAAGGAGGAAGAAAAGAACAGATTAAAAAATCGTTACAGACTGCTTACATTAAGCATGGTGATAAATTAAAAAAATGGATTCTTTGCTCCAAAAATTCATTAACCGTTGAAGAGAAAAAATGGTTTGCTGGGATTGGAAATCTAAAATACAATGGCTCTGTAGTTTTACCTGCTAGTAATACAATGATTATTGATCATTGGGGAGATAGTATAATATTAAATCTGTTAAGAAAGTATCAAAGCATATATAAATTCTTTTTTTCTGATAAGATTTTAGATGAAAAGTGGTTTAAAGAAAAGTTTGAACTAATTTATAATTCCAATGTAATAAAATCAAAATATTTAGATTCCTTGCATGTCAAAGGTGAAGTTGATGATTTTATAACAAGACGTTTAGGGGGTAAAGATTTAGTTGATTTGATAGAAAAAAATGAAGACAATATTGGAATTTATCACTTTAAAAAAGAATTCAATGAAGAAATAAATAGGATTAGAAATGAAGAAAATAAATTTGAGTTTGATGAGATTTATCAAGAAATAAAATCATTTTTATTTGAAAATAAATATGATACAATAGTTGATGATGGTGCAAAATTGCTTGATGATATAAAGTCTCATTTCTTGGCAGATAATTACAAATTATCAGTTTCTTTAGAAACAAAAATTGATGAGTATAAGAATCGTTACAGAGACTTTTATGAAGCTTACATATCATATAAGAATTCCGAAAAACTTAAATCAATTCACTGGGATGATGAAGAATTAGAAAAAAGTGAGTCTTTGAAAGAAAAGATTAAGAAGTGTAGAGAAACATTGCTTGGACCTTATTTTACACTCAGGAATTATGATTATTTCTTAGGCACTTTTGAAGAATTAATTACGTTAAAATCAAATGAAATTCATATTAGCGGAAATGCATCTAAAGGAAAAACACACATTTCAGTTGATATTGTAAAAAAACAATTAGATAAAAATAAACCAGCCGTTTTTGTTTTTGGCAAAAGTTTTAAATCTGATTTACCTTTAAAAGATCAATTGAGAAGTATTCTAGATTTGCCAACAGATTTGACAATTAGTGATTTTTTAGGCATTTTAGATGTTGCAGGAAGAATTCAAAATACAAAAGCAATCTTACTAATTGATGGACTTAATGAAGCTATAAAATGGAAGTATGTTTGGGGAGATAATTTAGAAGAATTAATTAACGAAATAAATGCAAATTATCCCAATATTCTCTTTATCACCACTTTTAGAACATCTTATAAAAAAGAATTGTTTCCTAAAGATTATTTTAATTATGATCCATATAACTATGACAAGTTGGTTAGAGTTAATGGATTTACCTATTATAATCTAAATGAAGCAATGGATAAATACTTTAAGCATTATGATATAACTCTTGTTAACTCCTCTGGAGCTGTAAATGCTTTTTCTGAACCACTATATCTAAAAATATTTTGTGAGACTAAACAAGGTAAATCGGTTTCATTCCAAAATGAAGACCTATTTGATGTTTTTGAAGAATATTTAATAAAGTGCAATGAAAATATTAGCGAAAAACTAGGAAAAGAACTTAGGTTCAATAAAAAATTCACTATTAATATTCTTGAGAAAATTTCTGAATCTCTTTGGGAAAACAGCTCTAGAGAAATTGATTTTGAATATGCAATTTATAATATATTAAATCAAGAAGAGTTTCTGGTTTTTGAAAAAGAAGATTTATTAATATTTAGAGATTGGAATAATGTGGAGGTTATAACCTTTACTTATGACCTACTAAGCGGTTATTTAATTGCAAAAAATCTATTTAAATCAATTGATTCTGAAGAAAAACTAAATACCATAATTAAATCAACAAAATTTAAGAATGAACTTTTAAATAGAAAAACATGTCATCCATTATTCAACGATATCCTTAGAAGTTTTTGTGTATTAGCAATCAAAAAATTTGGATTAAATTTTTATTCATCTATCAAGAACGAAACTTTAAACGATTATTTATTAAAATCTATTTTCGAAGTAAATCAAAAAAAGATTATAGACAACAAATCGGTTGCAGTTAATATTATCAAAGAGAATTTTAAAGATTTTAACAAACATAATCTCATTTACAATCTATTCAAAAATACTGAACTAGATAGCCAAAACCCATTAAATATAGATCTACTATCTAATTTATTGTTCAATATGAATGTTTCTGATAGAGATCTAAGTTGGACAGAATATATAAGAAGTAATAGTGGCATACATAATAGAAACTATGAAAAATTTTTAATTGGTTTTGAAGATGCTTGCAAATCAAAAACAAAACTCAAGACTGACAAAGTTCATTTAGCAGCAAAAAAAATAATGTGGTATTTAACTTCTACAAACAGGAAGTTAAGAGATTTGTCAACTAGAGCATTATATTATTATGGAACTAAATTTCCCAATGAATATTTAGAAATAGTTAAGTATTCATTGTCTGTCAATGACCCATATATTTGGGAGAGAACATTAGCAGCTATGTATGGTGTTGTTATGGCTAAACACAGCACTGATGAAAATTTTAAAAAATTATTCCTTCCAAGAATAGCTCTAACAATATTTGAATCAATATTTAAAAAAGATGCTCCTTTTTCAACAACCCATATCCTAGCTAGGGATTATGCTTCAAAAACAATTGAAATTGGATTATTGCACCATAACGATTTATTGAAACCTGAAGAAGTATTACTAACAACTGCTCCATTTACAATAGGTGGCAATCGAAATCCAAATGAATTTGACTATGAAAAGAAAGAAGGTATATTTTCAGAACCTATCAGTATGGATTTTAGTAATTATACTATCGGGAGAATTGTAAAAGATGGACATTCCTATTCTAACCCACCAGAAAAGAAAAAAGTTAGAAGACAAATATATGCAAGAATTTATGATTTAGGATGGAATGAAGCACAATTCAATGAAATTGATGGTAGAATAAGGTCTGACAGTTACCGCTCTAGAACGGAACAAGCACATGTAGAAAGATATGCGAAAAAGTATTCTTGGATTGCCTATTTTGAAATTTCTGGGCTAAGGATGGATAATGACCTGATAGATGATTGGGATGAATTTCGTTTTTCAGATGCAGACATTGATCCAAGTTTTCCAGAACGAACCAAAAATAAAAAATTTGTTATAAAAGATTATTTGGGAGACCCTAAACAGTCTTTATTAGAATGGTATATAAATGGAGGTCAACCCGATATCAAAGAATATTTAGAAATAAATTTACCTAAAGATGATAAAATATGGGTATGTTTAGATGGACTAATTGTTCAAGAACGTAAAAAGATAAATAGAGAGGTATTTGTATATATTAGAGGACTTTTGGTAAAGAATGATAAATACATTGAATTTAAAAAACAACTTATAAAGAAGAATGATTTAGGTGGACGTTTCTTACCAGACCCAAGGTCAAATTATCATACTTTTTCGGGAGAATTATATAATGTTAACAATTCAACTAATGATAATACTTGTATTATCAGTTTTGAAACAGAGAGAAAAAAAGTTAAAGTAAAAAAAGGTGAACCTGGTTATTATGCCAGACCGGTTTTTACAAAAGATAAAATAAAGTTTTCTTATCCTAAATATATTGAAATTGATTCAGTAAGCTATGAAGAATATGAAGTTCTTTTACCAGTCATGGATTATAGTTGGGAGAGCAACCACAGTGAATTAAATCAGGCTGGTCATGAAACAGTTATTTCTAGAGAATTGGCTAATTCTTTAAATTTAATCAGTAAACCACAAACTTTTAACCTATTTGATATTGATGGAAATTTAGCTTCTCAAAACTTATTCTATAACAAAGATTATAACAACAATCATAGATTTACCTACTTAAGAAAAGATTTATTAGAGAAGTTTCTTTTAGAGAATGACTACAAACTCATTTGGGGAATTTGGGGTGAGCGTAATGTAAGATTTAAAGATATAGATTACAGCAGAAAATTTCATAACGATAACAAAGTATCAGATTTACAGATTTTTAGTGATGTTATTGAATACAAATAATTATGATATAATTTTCTTCTTGTAAATTCATTTTAAACAAAAATAATCATATCAAATGTTTTTTGTCCCATTTTTTTACTAAATTTGGGACAAACATAACATCAAAATGAAACCACAATCTATTCACAATCAAATAGAAGAAAAAATAAAATCTTTAAAAAAAGGAAGCATTCTATTTATAGCCGATTTTATAGAGTTCGGTACTGCCGAAAATGTAAAAAAGGTACTATTGAGATTAGAAAAAAAAGAAATTTTAATTCGATTAGCACACGGTATTTATCTATATCCAAAAAAAGATAAAATACTTGGAACCCTATTCCCTTCAACAGAAGAAATTGCAGTCGCCATAGCAAAAAGAGATAAAGCAAGAATAATTTCTACAGGTGTACAAGCATTGCAACAACTTGGCTTATCAACACAAGTACCTATGAATGTAGTCTATTTGACTGATGGAGCACCAAGAAAAATTAAAGTAGGTAAAAGAACCATCACATTCAAAAAAACCACTCCCAAAAACCTGACCATTAAAGATAAAAAACTCAACATTGTAATCCAAGGATTAAAAGAGTTAGGCAAAGACAATGTAGATGAAAATGCTAAACAAAAAATTAAAAAAGTATTGCACCAAATGTCCATTGAAAGCATAAAAGAAGATAGTGTTGCAGCACCAACATGGATTAGAAATACAATCCTTGAATTAATAAATAAAGACTAATATGAACGAGTGGCTTAAACTATCCGAAAAAAGACGGCTTGAAATACTAAATCAAGTCAATAGTCAAACAGGACTTCCAACCGATGCAATTGAAAAAGATTGGTGGGTAACCATTACGTTAAAAGCAATATTTTCTTCAAAATTTGCACAACATTTAGTTTTTAAAGGCGGCACATCACTAAGCAAAGCCTATAACTTAATAGAACGTTTCTCAGAAGATATAGACTTATCAATTGATAGAACGATGTTAGGATTTGAGGGCGAGTTATCAAAAACACAAATAAAAAAACTTCGTAAAGCTTCAGGTAATTTTATAGTCGGAGAATTTAAAGAGGAATTAATTTCAGAACTAGAAAAGCTGGGAGTAAATAAAGAAAATTATAATTTAATCTTTGATGATGAAATAGATGATACCAGTGATCCGCATCGTATAGAATTAGAATACAACTCAATAGTTGAAGCAGGAGAATACATTCCGCAAAGGGTTATCATTGAATTAGGAGCAAGAGCTTTGCTAGAGCCAAACGAACAAAAAAAAATTCAATCAATCATTGGCCAAATATATCCGGAACAAGCTTTTACAATTCAACCTTTTGAAGTAATTGTAGTGGTACCAACCAAAACCTTTTTAGAAAAAATAATGTTGTTGCATGAAGAATTTCTGAAGCCAACCGAAAACATAAGACATTACAGAATGTCAAGACATCTTTACGATATAGAAAAACTAATGGACCACGATTACGGAAAAGAAGCAATAAAAAATAAAGAGCTATTCGAAACACTAGTCCAACACAGAAGTAAATACACTCCTATAAGAGGAATTTCGTATGAGTTACACACACCACAAACAATAAATTTCATTCCACCAGCAGAAGTAACTGAACTTTGGAAAAAAGACTACCAAGCCATGCAAGAGTTTATGATTTATGGAGATACAATGGAGTTTGAAGAATTGATAGATAAATTAAAAAATCTAAATGAAATATTTAGAGCTAAATAAATTTAAAATAAAGAATAATTTATGATTCAACTAATAAATCCTAATGATATTCATTCAGCGGCTGATACGTGGAATGGATTTATATATCAAGGTAAAGTTGCTTTATATCATGTATTAAAATTAATAAACGAAAGAGATAGTGTTGACGGATTGCATTTACAGCTTGATTCATTAGAAGATTTTGCGATAATACGATATGAAAATAACGAACCCAAACCAATAACGCTACATCAAGTAAAGGCTGTCAAAAGCCATTATTATTCAAGATATAAAGAAGCTTTTGAAAAATTAGAACAAAGGAAAGACAATTTCCCTTGTGATGATGAAGCCTATTTTCATTTAGCAACAGAGAATGAAGAAACTAAAGCTGATATTGAAGATAAGCATGCAAAGCTTAAAATTTATGAGTATGATGGTAATCCTTATTGTAAAATTGATGAGTTGCAAGACAAAATAAAAGTTCAAGCTAGCAATTGTTTGAATAAATTAGGATTAATACATTTATCAAATGATAATTACTTGGAAATTTTATGCAATGAACTAGAATCTTTAATAACCAATAATATTGTTTTAATTCATGCCCAAAATCATTCACCTAACGGAGATTCTATAAATAGACAGATTTTCAGAATGGAAAACCGTCCTAGATATTAGATTTATCGAAATAGAAAAATATGACCCATATATGAAACGAGAATTAATAAGAGTAAGGTATAATTTATTTCGACAGTTGTATGACCTTAATTTTTCGATAACGAATAACGCACAGCTTACCCAAATTTTTCAATCAACATTTCAAGACCTTGCTCGATTTTTTGAAGAACAAAATAATAGACATATTGGTATGGGCGGAACTTATCCTAATAACACATATTCATATTCATTTGATAGTTTTCGTTTTTTACTTTTAGGTTCAGTTGACAATACCTATACTGACATTGTTAGAGACCTGCAATTGTTGTATTTAGCTTCACTTGACCCTAACAGAATGGTAGACGTCAATATGTATCAGACTGCACAACGAAATTATCGACCAATATAGCGATGAAAAGCACGGAAGAAGAAAATACGGCTGGTAACACGGGTTTGGCAAAAGTGGCGGTTCAGTGCTCCGCAGACACATTTGTGGTAAATCAAAATTTGATTCTCCGCATCAACATTTGTGGTGAAATTCGCCACCTTCGCCAAGCCCGGAAACGTTCCCACTAATGCCCCAACCTGGTTAAATATCAACTTTTAGCTTATGTTTAAAGTAATTTAAAACAAAATGAGAAAAGTATCTTTATTATTGATGTTTGCATATTTCGCAACATCATGTGTTAACTATTATAGTGTAACTTTAAATGCCGAAACAGTTCTCTATTCTTCAGGAAATGATGGAAGTTCTGTCGTTTATAGAGTTCCTTCAGGATCTTCAGTTTATATAAAAGGAAAAAAATCCAAAAGATATCGAAAAATAAAGTATGGAAATTATGCTGGTTGGGCGTATTATCCAAATTATACCTCATCAAGCAATTACTCGTAAAGCTCTAGCTCTAGCTCAAGTTCTTCTTTGAGCACAAGAAGTTCATCAAACTATTCAAGTCCAGGAAAAACTGTCAATGTAAAAGGATATTACAGAAAAAATGGAACATATGTAAGACCCCATACAAGAAGTAGTCCTGGTAGTGGAAGAAGACAATACTAAATATAAAAAAAAGAGAAGCCATAACTTCTCTTTTTCCTTTTTTAAAGTAACAATTAAATTGATTTTCAGTTCATTAACTAGCTTTTACAAAGCCATCACTAATTTTGATACATTACCCCTTAGCTTCTCTTTTTCCTTTTTAAAGTAATAATTAAATTGATTTTCAGTTCATTAACTAGCTTTTATAGCTCCATCACTAACTTTGATAGATAACCAGCCAATTACCTTAAAAACTGAGAAACCAAAATAATAAAATAATAATTATAACTGCAAAAGTAAGCCAACTATAATTTCTTTTTTCTTCTTTTGTCCATTTTTCAAACGTTTCAAAATACTTTAAGTATCTGTTTTTATTAAAAATAAATATATAACATATTATTGCAGATAAAACTCCAATAACTATAAAATGAATTTTTTCCAAAATGGTTGTTGTATATATTTTACGAAATATCCCTAAAATACCAAAGAAGAAAATAAATAAAAGTCCAAATAAGAACCCTCCAGCAAATGTAATACTCAAACCAAAATTTTTGTTGTTAAGAACCGTATCAACAATTTGATTCAAGTTAATATTCTCTTTTTCAGCTTTGTTTTTTATTGCAGGAATTTTAAAAATAAGACGAGAAGGGCTTATTTTTTTATAGTATAAATTAAATTTATTAAAAGATTTAAAAAAGTAAAAATGTACTATGTTTAAATAAAATTCTATTGTTTTCATAATTTATCTATGAATATAATTAACTGTACCTTGTCCAATTTCTCCTCCTACATAGCTACCACCAAAACCTCCTATAAAACCTCCTATTATTGCTCCAGGTATTGCTCCAATCCCACCAAAAAAAGCTCCTATTGAGGCTCCTGCTACTACACCTTCTGACGCACCAACGTATCCACCAATTATACTTCCTGTAGTACTTGCGGCTGCGCTTTGAGCATTATAACCAAAATGCCCTCCATCCATTTGATAACCATTATAAGTTTCATAAGCACCAATGGCAACACTTGCACCAACAACAGCTTTACCTGCCCATTTATAATTTATAGCAGCTTTTAAAGCTACAGAGCGATTGCCAGTATACTGATTTCCTCTCCAATTATTCGAATAATATTTTCCATTATCACCTAACCAGTAACCTCGATTATATGTCATAATTTCTAAAGCACCGTACAACCCTCCGACGAAGTCTAATGCAATTTTTGAATTTTCAAATACAGGGTAATAATTAACTAATCCTTGATTTCTAAAATAACTTTCATAAAAATTATGAACATAATAATGATTTTCATCTTCTGTATCAAAGGAAAATAATAATTTACCTCTACCTCCAAATTGACTCCCTATGGATGGTGCGTTATGTTGATTTGCTATTCTATTTTTTTCATATAAATTCAATTGAGATTCGGGACTGTCACTTGGACGTTGAGAAGCTAACCATTGTGCATTATTCATGTTGATATTTTTATCTGCATTCCCAAAAGCACTATAAGACCAAAGTCCTGACGGGTCTCTCCAAAATATAGGATTATTGTGACCAAAATGATTTGGTGATTCAGAGTATGATAATTCTGAAAGTAAATCAATCCCAACAAACCTACCCGATAGCGCGGATTTGCAATCCGTGCCAACACTAATTTTCAAAACAAATCTAACATAATAATTTCTAAATCATTATCAAGGCCAGCATAATTTCTAGCTGAACTAAAATAATAATCCTCAGGTAAAGCGACTATTTTGTCTTTAACAGGATTAGTATGAATGTAATTTACTTTTTGTTTGATGAACCAATTAGTTTCAACCAGCTCTGCATGATAGCCATCTTGCCAAACTTTATAATTTTGCTCTCTTTTTAAATGTTGACAGGCTTTTTGAAAATAATCTAACATCCATTCTCTTCTACTTTCTGGTTCTTCTTTTATAGTTTCAAGGATTTTTTTTGAAGTAAACTTTTTAAAATCTCTGATTACATCGGATAGTATAAAACCATTAATGGCTTTACACAATAGGTGAATATGACTACTCATCAAAACATATGCATAAATTTCTAATCCTTTATTTCGCTGACAATAATTCAATGCATTTACTATAGTATACTTTTGATTTAATCGCGTAAAAACATCTATCCAACCTACAGTAGTTATAGTGATAAAATAAGCCTCATCGGTAGTGGTAGCTTTATATTTTGTAGACATAAAATAGCTTTAAATCAAATTTAATAAAAAAACCACAACTTTTTAGGGTTGTGGTTAATATCGATTTTGGGTAGGCATGAATTGAATGTCCACGCTATAAGTTGAAATAGATGTATTAATAAATTTCCAAATAATTTGGAAGATTAGTTCAAGAGTGAGAAAAATATAAAGGGTTGAATGAAGAATTCAATTCTATTTAGTTTTAATTAAAAATCTTGGAACTAGCCAATTTTGATAAAAATTTAATAAATTCAGTTTGATCTAATTATTATTAAGATGATAGTTGATGTTTTTTTGATGGACTATTGAAACAATATCCATTAGCGACAAATTTTTGATTACAATATATGCAATTTGTACTATCGGATATTCCAACACATTTTTTCGAGGGACTAATAAAACAAGAACGTCCCATTAACATCTCTTTTCCACAATATTTACATTTCATATTATACTTTTTAAATTAATATTTTTTTTATAAATTCTTAATTTGGTTTATGATCTATACATTCAGATTATTATATATTGTTAAAATGGTGCAAAAAATATTAAATCTTAATATATTTTTTGAATGCACAACACTATTATTTTCTTTAAACATTTTAAAAATAAAGCAAAATAACTTAAGGTAAGGTTAACAATTATTGATTAATAACTAATAAATTTTGTTTAAATAAAAAAAAAATTAAACACTAAATTAAGTATTAATGACTATAATTAAACAATTCTACAAATAAATTACCTACTTATTGATAGAGTTAAATTAATTAAAATAATAGTTAGTAGGCATCTAAAGTAAAACTTTGAATTTGTTTCAAATAATATCACGAAAAATTAAACAAAAAAACATTAATAACTAATATTATCTAATCAATTACAAATCAATTACAAATCAATTAAAAATCAATTAAAAATAGGATTTTATCTAACTATCATTACTGCAATTAAAGAAATAAAATATATTTTTATAAGTTTTAAATAAAAGGAATTTACATGATAACAAAAGAATTAATAGAGAACAGAATTAATTATTTTTTTGGATACGGAAATATTCAATCAAATATATGGTTCATAGGTATGGAAGAAGGATTTGATGGAGATTTATTTGATTTAAAAATTAGATTTGACAAAGCGATATCAAAATCAGTTATAGATTTACAAGATGATATGGTGCAGGTAAAGGATCACATGAAATGGTTTTTACCTAACTCAAAAGTTCAAAAAACATGGGGTAAACTAATTCAAATTTTGTTAACTCTACCGTCAAACGACTCAATTACAATTGAACAAATAAAAGAATTCCAAAGGAAAGACTTTGGTAGAATTACCGGTTCTCATGCTTGCTTGGAACTAATGCCGCTTCCTTGCCGTTCCATCAGAAAAGAAGATTGGTTTTATAATCAATTTAGTATCGATTATCTTGAAACTAGAAAAAAATATCTTGAAACAATAATGCCTATAAGAATAAAGTTGTTTAAAAAATTAATAGAAAAAAACAACCCTAAAATAGTAATTTGTTATTCATTTAGTTATTTAAAAAAATGGCAAGGAATAGTGGATTTTGAACTAAAAAAAATAAATAATCTATACTACATAAAAAAAGATTTAACTCACTTTTTTGTAATTCCTCATCCTGTTGCACGTGGCTTAACTAATAATGACTGGTGTGAAATCTTCAAAGATTTAAAAGAAATTAGTTCAATGTAATTACTTTCGGTATTTTCTTTTCTATCCAAATATAAATTATCGTTGATATTTCAACTGTACTCAAAATTGTTAGGAGATTAGTTCAAGTTTATTAAAATGTACAAAGCTTTTAATGAGGAGTTTATAAATATTGAATAAACAAACGCAGCAAAACAACTTAAAAACTAAAAAATTAGTTAAATAACTATAAAAATAGTTGTATAACTAAAATAATAGTTTTACGTTTGGTCTATAAAATTTATAGCCATGCAAAAACTTACCAACAAAGAAGAAGAAATAATGCACATTTTATGGAAGCTGAAAAGAGCTTTTGTAAAAGACATTATGGAAGAAATTGTAGAAGATAAACCACACTACAATACACTCTCAACAATTGTTCGAAATTTAGAAGAGAAAGGGTATGTAGGATATAACGCCTACGGAAAAACCCACCAGTACTTTCCTATTGTTCCAATCGAGGAGTATCGAAAAGCATTTATGAATACCGCTATTACTAATTATTTTAATAGTTCGTACAAAAATTTAGTTTCCTATTTTGCTGAAGAAGAAAAAATATCGGCTGAGGAGCTCCGTGAAATTTTAGCATTAATCGAAAAAAAGGACTAGTATGGAAAACTTCCTACTCTATTTTGCTAAAGTAAATGGACTCATCATAGCGTTCTATTTATTGTATTTAGTATTCCTTCGTAAAGAAACTTTTTACGTTGGTAATCGATGGTATTTATTATCAGGACTAGCAACAGCAATTGTTTTACCTTTAATTACTTTTACTAAAACCGTTTGGGTTGACCCTGAACCGATTTCAAAATACATTGAAGTGGTTCCACTAGTTGACGATACAACAATTAGAACTGTTACAGAAGAACCTATGGATTGGTCGCTAATTTTCAGTTCAGCTTATGCGTTGGTTTCCGTGCTAATTATACTAAAAGTAGGAATCGAAATTGCTTCTTTTTTTAATAAGATTATCAAATTAAACAAACAGAAAGACACCAATTTCACTTTGATTTATTCTAACTCGACAGAAAATCCATTTTCTTTCTTTAAGTACATAGTTATTAATCCTACACTTTTTTCTAAAGAGGAATACGAACATATTGTAACACACGAACGTATTCACGTCAAACAATTCCATTCCATTGATGTTTTAATCTCAAAAGTTTTCTGCGCATTGTTTTGGATTAATCCGATCATTTGGTTGTACCGAAAAGCGATGTTGCAAAATTTAGAATTCATTGCCGACAATCACTCTTTGGAACAAATTGAAAGTAAGTACGAATATCAAAAAACACTTCTAAAGGTAGTCGCTAATCAACAATCATTAAGTATTACCAATCCCTTTTATCAATCATTAATAAAAAAAAGAATTATTATGCTACACACAAATCAATCTCACAAAAGAAATGCTTGGAAGTACGCCACCATTATTCCAGTATTAGTTGGCTTTATGTTATTATTTCAAATTGAAACTATTGCTCAAGTAAAAGATAATTCAAAAATTGTTAGTTACTCTGTCGAGGTTGAATTAGATAATTTAATCACTTCTAAAACAACAGATGATGAAATTAAAGCAATTCAGAAAAGTTTTACTACAGATGAAATTAATCTAAAAATAAATAATGTTAAACGTAATAAAGACGGGGAAATCATTGCAATCCGTTTAGAGTTAATTTCAAAAAAGAATCCTAAAACAAAAACTGTAAAAGAAGTTAGAGGAAACGAGCCTATAAAAAATATAGAAATTTATAATGAAAAAGATGAATATAATAAAAACAGTATAGGTTTTAAAGAGGTGTCTAATATAGCCACTGCTTCATTAATAGCGAGTGAAACAGATAGTACTGATACTCCAAACTTAAAACAAGATAGGGCTTTAATTGTAAATCGCTCAGATTCAAACAATGATATAAAAATTACCGCTATTAAAAGTAATTCACCGTCTTCAATTAATCCTGAAACAATAATTTACCTTAATGATAAGGAGATTTCTAAAATCGAAATGGATAAAATTAATCCTAAAACAATAAAATCGGTTGATGTCAAGAAAGAAAAATCAAATGGAGAAATTAGGATAGTAACTAGTTATAATGATCTAAATAAAGATACTGAAATCCTACTCGATGACAAAGTAATTTCTTATGAAGAGTTAAAGAAATTAGATAAAAATGAAATTGAATCTATTAATATCAAAAATAATAATGGTAAAAAATCCATTGAAATACTGAATAAAAACGCTAAAGCGATTAATGATAATTCCTTAAAAGAAGTAAGATATGTTCCAGGAACAGAAGAAGCAAAAATCGAATTAATCAAAGCAAAAATCGAATTAGAGAAAGCAAAAACTGAAATTGAAAAGGCCAAAATAGAATTGGAAAAAGCCAAACTTGAAATAGCTAAATCAAAATCTAAAAACAAAAAGAAATAAATCAATAAACAGTAACTATGAAGAACCTTTTCAACCTACTCAGCATTATGATGATTTCTAATTTCACCATAGCACAATCGTATAAGATAGAATACGAAGAACGTGCCAACATCAACAACCAACTCAAGAATGTAACAGATCCTGAAACTAGAAAAAGAGTGAGTGCCTATTTGTCAAAGGCAACTACCTTCTATTTATACTACAAAAATGGGGAATCATTATACATTGAAGAGAAAGAAAAAATTGCTCAAAATGAAGACTTAAATATTCAAAATCAAAGTTCAAAAAAAATTGAGATTGGTAAAAATGGTGGTGGAATTTATAAAAACTTCAAAACCAAAGAATATCTTCATGAAGCGGATGTTTTAGGAAAAGAACTACTAGTGGTAGATAAGTTAAATAAAATAGAATGGAAGCTGTTTGGCGAGGAAAAAACAATTGGAAACTACAAATGCAAGAATGCAGTAGCAACAATTAACAATGAAGAAATTACAGCTTGGTTCACAGATGAAGTAGCATTACAAGACGGTCCTAAAGACTTTTATGGCTTACCAGGTCTTATTATGGAATTAATTGCCGAAAAAAAGACATACCATGCAATCAAAATTACCGAAACAAACTCTAATCTTGATATTAAGAAACCAACAGAGGGAACTAAAGTATCCAAATCAGAATATCTAAAAATTGTAGAAGAAAAAATCAATGAATTAAAAAGAGGTGTAGGCAATTCATTGCGTAATTAAACATGAAGATCCTTATCTCCTTCCTTTTCATTGCTAACTTTTGTTTCTGTCAAAAAACAATCGTCGGTAAAGTAGTCAATACTACTGGAGGCGAAGTTCCTTTTGCAACTGTCCAACTGATTCTAAAGGATAAAATTATCGAATACACTGCTACCGATGAAAATGGATATTTTGAAATAAACTACAACCCAACTACTAGTGCAAATGGTCTTTTGAAAGTAACTCACATGAGTTTTGTATCCAAAAATTGGGAACTGAATTCTTTAGATATAAAAGATAAAATAGTACTAAGTCTAGTAGAAAAAACAGAAACCCTTAATGAGGTTACGGTTCAAAACAAACTGAGTTACGCCAAAGTAAAAGGAGACACCCTAAGCTATAATCTCAAGGCACTTACTACGGGTAATGAAGAAAAATTAGTCGATGTCCTAAAAAAACTTCCTGGTATTGATATTAATTCGGACGGTAAGATAATTTCACAGGGTAAAGTAATCAACGACTTATTGGTAAACGGTAAAAAAATGTTTGGTGACAATCATAAAATAGCAACCGAAAATATCAATGCCGAAATGCTAAAAGGAATTGATTTACTGAGTAATTTCGAAAATTTTGCTGCTATTAAAGACGTGGAAGGCAGTAATAAAACAGCTTTAAACATCAAAATCAAAGAAGAATATTTAGGCAAAATTACCGGAAACCTAGAAGTATTTGGAGCCCATGATAAGCGCTATCAAGCCAATAGTAATTTATTCAAATTCAATCAAAAGCTTAATCTATCAGCTATACTAAATGTTAATAATACAGGATACCAACCGATTTCAATGAAGGAATATTTTTCAATGAATAGAAGTGTCAGACAAGAACTTAGAAATAATGATGGACAATCCAATTCTTTGGATACCAATGAAATACCAAAATTTTTATTATCCGATAATAATGTAAATAGTAAATCGAATGAGTTCTTAGCCCTAGATTTTGCATTCCAGTCCTCTAACAAACTGTCAATGAATGGCTTTTCGATTGTCTCAAGGCTGAAAACCAATGAAATTTCAAGAACCTTCAAGACTTTCTTTGATAGTAATTCTACAAATAATGTTGTAGAATTTTTTTCAAGCAACAACGATTTATTGTATAACCAAACTAAACTGAATATTGATTACAAAAGTAACGACAACTCCCTTGTCAATTACACCCTGCTTTTTGACCCAAATACCATCAATACCAATACTAATTTAGAAAACAATATAAGTAATAATCAAAATAGTATAAACGAATACTTTGATAAAGTAAATTTTAAATTTGGACACCAACTCAGTTGGATAAATAAAATTGCTAAAAATAAATTACTGTCATTTAATCTATTTCAAGAATTCAATAAAAATCAAAATGACATAAGACTCGATGCTAATTACAATCTGTTCAACACCGGAAACAGGATCTCCCAAGACATAACAGAAAAAAATAATGATTATGGCTTCTACACAAAACTAACAGTAAAGCATTATAATCATATTTTGAAATGGAACATAGGGTATATTGTAGAAAATTCAACTTTCAATACTAGGAATACTATAAGTTCAAATCAAATCAATTTTGATTCAAATTATGCTACCTCTGATGTAGTAATACAAAAAAATCAAGGAAAATTAAATTACAAGGTCAAATCAGAATGGCGTAACTACTTCCTTAAATTCAAGACAGAAGCTGAAAATACTTCCTTCATTTTGCCAACGCTGCAGTTGAAATACAATTTCAGTGAAATCCACCATATAATGGCTAATTTTTCAAAAAAAATCGACTTTTACTCATCGAGTAATTTAAATGAGAATCCATTTTTTGAAAACTTCAGAAATTATTATACCCGATCTACTATTAATTTTTCAACACCAGTGGTTCAAAACATTTATGCTGTAAATTATTTCAAATTTGATTTATACAATGGAGTTGTAATTATGGCCAATTCATCGTACACCCAATTTGGCAATCGTCTTTCAAACAATACTACAAACGCTGGGAACTATATTCAAATACAACAAATCAATACTGAAAATCAGTATTCTTGGAATAATGTATTCTCTTTCGAAACCCGTATTTCAAAGATTAAAAACAAATTCAAATTGACACTAAATCATATCAATTCAAATTTTAATAATCAAATAAACTCCCAATTTAATATTCAAAAAACAGAATTCACAAGTCTAAGAACATCATTGATAAGTATCTTTAAAAATGAATTGTTCAATTATGAATTCGGTTTGAACTACAGCCAACAAAACAACAATTTGACCTTGTTCAACAATCATGATAAAATCGTTCAAGTAAATCCATTTCTATCGTTCAACGGGAATCTAAAAAATAAATTCACTTATTTTATAGATCATTCGTTTGAAAAATTTATCTCAAAAATTGAAACTACCAATTTTTATAATCTAAGTTTTAAATTGAATTATAAAACCAATAAAATGAAATTTTGGATTGAAGGAAACAATATTCTCAACATCAATAATGCTCAGGTACTAAAATTCACTTCTAAAAACAACTTCACTTCAACAGAAGTGATAAATAGGTTAGCTGGTTATATTGGACTTGGAGTTGGCTTTAATATAAAATAAACCATACTTTAGTGAGCAAAACCATTAGATTTCATCCAATTCGATAAGTTTGTATTTCAGTGCAAATAAGACAACTCCAATAAAATTTTTACATTCTGTTTTTTCCATAATATGCTTGCGGTGTTTTTCAACGGTACGAGTACTAATACACAAAACATCTGCCATCTCTTTACTACATTTCTCCTTCGTGGCCAATTTGACAATCTCAACTTCTCTAGCAGTTAAATGTACTTGTACAGCACTATCTTTTGAAAAATCCTCAGAAATGACTCCATGTAGTAATGCATCACATTTTACTTCGTTAATCCCCATAGCTTTAATTTTAAATTGCAAATGATACTATCAAAGCTAATGCAACCAAATCAATACATTTTACGGTAAAACAATCTAAATAGTACGGTTTTTTAAATGTACAGTAAAGCACTAAAAAAACCCCGATACAACGATCGAGGTTTTCATCTTTATAAGATTTAAATAGTGAAGATCCTCACTAAAAATCCAACTAATTTTAAATAGTGGTTAAACTAGACAAAGTCTTAGATAGTAAAATAAAATGAGTTATGAAGCTAGTTAGAGAGATGGTTTCTTGGAGAAATAAATACGTAAAAACACGTATTTCGGATATGCAAAAGGCTTTATAAATTTCGACTTTTAAATAATTAAATCGTAATGTTTAAAAAATTATTAGTCAACTTAGTATAAATATTTAACAGTAAAAAAAATGGCAAGACAAAACAGTACAGACAGAAGTGGTAATTCTTTTTCGGAAGAAACAAAACGAGTAATTTGGAATAAAGCTAAGATAGTTACTGGCCAGGATCCAACTATAACTAGAAAAGACTTATGTGGAGCTTTGATTAGTTGGGATAAATACGGTAACACAACTGAAAATGGAAATGGATGGGAAATAGACCACATTAAACCTGTTTCAAAAGGAGGAGGAGACGAATTAAACAACTTACAAGCCTTGCAATGGCAAAATAATAGAAAGAAAGGAGATGACTATCCAGCTTCAAATTATTGTATTATATCT
Organism: Flavobacterium ammonificans; assembly: GCF_020886115.1. Classification (NCBI taxonomy): domain Bacteria; kingdom Pseudomonadati; phylum Bacteroidota; class Flavobacteriia; order Flavobacteriales; family Flavobacteriaceae; genus Flavobacterium; species Flavobacterium ammonificans. The sequence goes on along the minus strand of NZ_AP025185.1, from coordinate 1,687,727 downwards.
GCAAAGTAAAAAATATCAAAAGACCTCATAGAGGTCTTTTGATTAAAATAAATTTACTTATATACACCTATTTCTAATAATCAAATAGAAATTAAATTAGGATGAAAAAAAAAAAAAATAAAAGAAATAAACAATACAAAAACAAATTATGGCAAATATTAACGACTATAAACTCTTAAACATTAAATGCAAAACTTATTTCCAAATTTTGCAAAAAGAAATAGAACAAAGAATTCAGTTGCCAAGCGAAAAACACATCGAACGATTTGGCTTTTACTTGTTTATGCTTGAATCTATTTGTAACATTAAAGACACATTTGATTTAGTAGATTTGATAACCGATCAAGAGTTTAATTCTAAAATATTTAATATAAAGGATGAGGATTTTGGTGTTGATGCAATACATATAGACGAAGAATCAAACTACATTAACTTATTTAATTTTAAATTTCGAGAAAAATTTAATGAAGATAGACAACAAAGTTTAAATGAAACTTTTTTATCCACAAAATTTACAAATTCTATTATTTCAGATGATACAAGTGGTTTAACTGGAAAAATAAAGATTCTTGCTGATGACATTATCACTAAACTTAATGGGAATGATATATGGAAATTGCGTCTTTATGTTGTGAGTAATGATATTAAAGAATTAGATGTAAATTCTCCAGAAATAAAAAAATTGAAAGAATTATATGACCTTGAAACTATTCCAATTGGATTGGAAACAATTTCTAAATTAATGTCTATAAGACCAGAACCTATTAATGCAGTAATTCACATTAGCAATGATTCAATTATACCATTCGTTGAAAGTAGTTTATCTTCCTCTAAGTCTTATATCATCAGAATTCCTGCTCCTGATTTATTAAGGATTACTTGTAATGTAGATAGTTATCGTACAAATTATACGATGGAAGATTTTCAGAGTTTGTCATCAACTAATATGGAATACAATTTATTGTTTGATAATGTGAGAGGATTGATCATAAGGTCTAAGTTCAATGAAAACCTTTATCAAACTTTGAAAGATGAGCCTTCTAAATTTTTTATGTATAATAACGGGTTAACAGTTACTGCAAATGATATTATTTCGGAGCCAACAAATGCAAACAAAAAACTTAAAATAACAATTAAAGATTTCCAGGTTGTTAATGGTGGTCAAACTTTAAGAACTTTACATAAATTCAATCAGTCCGATAATGATAACATTATCAAATATTTATCTAATTGTGAATTACTTTTAAGAGTATTTAAAACACCAGCCGATTCAAATATTAGAAATAAAATTGCGGAGTATACCAATAGTCAAAATGCTATTTCTAATATTGATTTAAAATCATTAAGCTCGGAACAGATCCAAATCGAGCAATTTTTAGAAGAAAACGATATTATTTATGCCCGAAAAATAGGTGACATAGGATTAACGCAAACTAAAATTTATGAACATAAAATTAGTATGGAAAAATTTGGTCAAATTTTATTTTCTGTTCAAGGATTTCCTGAAAAAGCTTCAAATCAAAAGAAACAAATTTTTGATAAATACTATTCTCAAATTTTCACTGAATCAAACTTTGATTTATCATCCTCAGCAATTCTAGTTAAAAGATATTTTGAAATTAAAAAAATATATGAATCATTAAACTATGATGTTTCAGATCAAAAGATATTTTATATTCTTTATTTGGACAATCTTGTAAACGATAACATAATTAATAAAATTGATTTTTTTGAAAATGTAATAAGAACTTATAGAAGTGATGATAAAATCCCAGACTCACGTAAGTTAATTAACACTAGATTTAAAGAAATGTTAGATGAAGAAATAAAAAATGGTCAACAATAATATAAATTTATCCTATCTAATTCAAATACATTCCACAACTATTAACCCAACTCTATCTCATATATTCAAAATACTAACTAAATAATCAACCAATGGCAAAAAAAACAACAAGTGCTAAAGTAGCCTCAACAGCTTCAAAAGTACTCAAAGACGGAAGAACAAGTGCAGCAAGCAAATCTGTTGCAGGTAGTGCTTTATCGCAACGTGAAAAAGGCAATAAAAAGAAGTAGTAATTTTAATTAATCCCATCAAAAGACCTCAACCGAGGTCTTTTTTTATACCCTATAAATTTACGTATAAACACGTATTTTATAATTAATAACAGCTAACTAACTTGCATTAAATTACTTAACAATAGTAATTGTTTAGCAACTGTTAATACAATTTAGTACCAATTTGATGTAGTGATTAAAGTTCAAGATGCGCATAAAACCGAAAACACATAATCAAAAAAAGTATTTAAAGAGAATCCAGGATGCTACTAAGTCGACATATCCGAAACAGCGACTATAAATTTGTAAATCGGTGGTATATTAATTTTAATTTAAATGTAAGTAAAATGAAAAAAACATTTTTATCTTTAGGTTTTGTTCTAATTAGTTCTTTTGCAATGGCAAACACTATTGAAGTAAAAGAAGAAGTTGTAGTAAACAACCTAAGTAAATCAAAAATTGTAGTAGTACAAGGTCCCGGCGACAATGAAGGAATAGCAACACCATGTGAAAACATGGCGTTAGATTTTTATGAATTACTCGTATTTCTAGATGGAGGAAAAGATGATATAGATTTACTTAATAATTTATTAAGTGCTTGTCATTAATTTAGGGATATTTAATTAAAATAAACTACCAAAACGTTTTGTTTTGGTAGTTTTACATTAAAAAAGATGATGAAAAAAATACACTTAATCATAGCTTTGTTGGCCTTAAATGGTTTGTATGCTCAATCGGGTCAAGTTGAATATGGCGTTAAAAGAGATTCAATCCTGTATCAAATTCCTGAAAAGCATAAAGAAAGGTTTTATGGAATGACAAAATATGCTAATAACCAAACATTTAAATTAGAATTTAATAAAACCAAATCGAGTTTTAAGTACATTAACAAATTAAACTCAGATCCTACTTTTAGCGAGGTAGAGAATAGAATTGCGCGATCAGCGTTCACCTCAAGTTTTGATTTTTATTGTGATATTTTGACAAATACACAAATTACTAAGGGTAGTAATAACATTTTAATTGAAAATAAAAATTCAAAATTGGATTGGATTATCAGTTCGGATTCAAAAAAAATCGACAACTATCTTTGTTACAAAGCCACATGTCGAGAATCTTATTTTTCAAGAAATACTAATGATATTGCCTATTATACTATTGAAGCTTGGTTTGCTCCTATGTTACCTTATGGATTTGGACCAATTCAGTTTAATGGTTTGCCTGGTTTAATTTTAGAGCTTCATTACATAAATACTACCTACTTGGCTACAAAAATAGTATTAAGTGATAAAGATATACCGATCAACTTCCCAAAAGGAAAAACAATTTCAAAAGAAGAATACAATAAAAAGCTTGAAGCCAGCATGGGAGGTGTAATTATTGACAAAAAAAAGAGTAAAAATTAAGTACGCTAATTAAATAATAGCACCAATACTTTATAGCTAATTAAGATCCAATTGAATTTATGTTTAAAACCCTCCTGCTTCTTTTTTTTACAACCCTTTCACTGGCGCAAAGCCAAGTGATAACTGGTGTTGTGGCAGAGGAAAATCGAAAGCCCTTAGAATCAGCCAATATAATTGCCAAACCCTTACAAGAAAAAGCGAGTTTGAAATTTGCTATTGCTGATAACAAAGGACGGTATCGTTTGGAATTGGATAAAGGGGTTAAATATGAAATCACAGTGTCATACATTGGATATGTAGAGCAAGTTTGGATTACAACAACTAACGATACTGAAAAAACACACGATTTTATACTTCAACCCACAGGGGAACAACTGAAAGAAATTGTGATTAAACATGTGTTCAAACCTATAGTTATCAAAAAAGACACCATAACCTATGATGTGAAGAGTTTTGCTAATGGGAATGAACGCAAAATGAAAGAGATCTTAGAAAAATTGCCGGGTGTTGAAGTAGACAAAAAAGGAAATGTTACCGTACAAGGCAAAAAGGTAACAAAAATGCTAGTAGAAGGTAAATCGTTTTTTGGCGGTGGAAGTAAATTAGCGGTAGAAAATATACCCGCTGATGCATTAGATAAAATTGAAGTCATAGACCATTTTAATGAAGTGGGGTTCATGAAACAAGTATCGGATAGTGATGATTTAGCTATGAACGTAAAACTTAAAGCAGATAAAAAGAAATTTGTTTTTGGTGATGTGGAAGCTGGAGCTGAAGTTGGAAATGTCAATAATGGCTTTTATTTGGCGCATGCCGCTTTATTTTATTACAGCCCAAAAACTAATTTGAGTTTCATAGGCGATGCTAACAACATTGGTAAACGAACCTTTACTTTTGATGATTTATTGCGTTTTGGTGGCGGAATGAGTAGTTTTCTTTCCGGTCGAAAATCATTTACCAATTTATATAGTTTTGCTACTGATAATAATGAAGTTGTTCAAAATAAATCCCAATTTGCAGCACTGAATTTTAGCCATGACTTTTCAAATAAATTAGAGATATCCGGGTTTTCTATCTTATCAAAGGTGTTAACAGCATCTCAAATAGAAAGCAAAAACGAATATTTGCAAAATAGTGCAATCGCATTTGAAAACAAATTACAAAAAGGAGACAATCGTTCGTTACTCGGAATTTCAAATATAAAATTGAATTATTCTCCTAATGCCAAAGAAAAATGGTATTACAATGGGCAATACCAATCGAGTACGAATGATTTGAACAATACTATTAATTCGATAACCAATTTGAGGAGCAGTGTTTTTCAAACTTTGAATCAGGCGGATAATACTGCAATTAAACAATACTTGGAATGGCATAAAAGTTATAACGATGCACATACTACGACTTTTGTAGTCAATCACGCATATGACACTAATACACCACAAACACGTTGGTTTACAGACCAACCTTTTTTAACAGGCATCATTCCCATTCAATCTGATAATACCTATACCATAGATCAAATCAAAAGAGTGCAAAATCACTCTGTAGATGCACTATTTAAACATTATTGGGTGATAAACAATGACAATCATTTGTATACTATTTTCGGTAATAATAACGGGCGCTCTCAATTGTTTACCTCCGAAAAACAGCTATTAAACACAAATGGTAGTAACTCTTTTAGCACTGGAGGTTTTGGCAACGATATCAACTACCAACTTAATGATGCTTACATCGGCTTAGAGTACAAATTTAGAATTGGAATTTGGACAAATAAACCCGCACTGTATAGCCATTGGTATGCAATGCAAACAGAACAAGCCTCTGGAAGAAGAGTTTTAGAAAAACAAGTTTGGTTACCACAATGGACTAGTGAATTTGAATTCAATAAATCAGAAACGCTCAATTTTAGTTATAAACTAGAAGTGGGATTTCCTGAAGTAAGTCAGTTAGCAGATCAATTTACGTTACAAAATTATAATTTAGTTTTTAAAGGGAATGCCTTATTGGAGAATGAACAGTTTCATTCGGCTAATTTGAGATATTCAAAAATGAATATGTATCGTGGTATTACTTGGAATGCTATGGCAAGCTTTGTAAAAAAAGAAAATAACATTCGTAATGAAGTAATTCTGCAAGGAATTAACCAAGTGAATACTCCATTTTTGAGAGACAATCCAGAGACAAATTATAATGTAAATGGGTCATTTACAAAAAAAATATATCGTTTTAACCTTCGATTTAGTTCGAGCTTAAGTTGGTTCAATTATTTACAAAACTTGAATGGTGTGACAACTTCAAATGATAGGAATAACCAAAAAGTGGGTGTTTTAATCAAAACAGCTTATAAAAAATGGCCTACAGTAAGTGTAGGTTATACGAAAGGTTTTAGTCAATTTAAAGGGATTACACAATCACAATTTCAATTCGATACCTACAATGCTGATGCTGAGTTTTCTTTTTTCAAGCATTGGACTTACAAATTAGAGTATGAAAATACTAGTAATACTAACGCAAATCAGCAACGTAATTTTTATGATCTTGCGAATACTTCTTTGCGTTATCAAAAGAAAAATAGTCCATTTGGATTTGAATTGTCCATGAATAATGTATTGAATACCTCAGTAAAAAATGACTTTTCATTCTCAGATTACTTAATTAGTGAGAGAACAACATTTGTATTGCCAAGAGTAGTACTGTTTTCAATAAGTTATAAATTGTAAATTAATTACTAATCCATAACGTATTCCCATTATTCTATTGTTAGTAATTACTGTAGAATACATATAAATGGCATAAAAATAAAGTAATAGACAAAACTATTAGATTTCATCCAATTCAATAAGTTTGTATTTCAGTGCAAACAAGACAACCCCAATAAAATTTTTACATTCTGTTTTTTCCATAATATGCTTGCGGTGTTTTTCAACGGTACGAGTACTAATACACAAAACATCTGCCATCTCTTTACTACATTTCTCCTTCGTGGCCAATTTGACAATCTCAACTTCTCTAGCAGTTAAATGTACTGGTACAGCACTATCTTTTGAAAAATCCTCAGAAATGACTCCATGTAGTAATTCATCACATTTTACTTCGTTAATCCCCATAGCTTTAATTTTAAATTGCAAATGATACTATCAAAGCTAATGCAACCAAATCAATACATTTTACGGTAAAACAATCTAAATAGTACGGTTTTTTAAATGTACAGTAAAGCACTAAAAAAACCTCGATACAACGATCGAGGTTTTCATTTGGGGCGCATTTATAACCATTATTAAAAATGCCATTAAAGGCATTTGTTCAATTGATTTTTGCCAAAAATCGTATCGAGAACCCATCATTCTTGGTAATAAAAATTAAGGGTGTATGTATATGGTAATACTGTAAAAATTCTGTGCAAAATTACAAAAAACCACTACACCCTTAATAGTAACTGACTAACGACAAACACCACAAGTTCCGCCATTTTTAGCACAATACTTACAGTATTTGCAGTTTTTACAAGTCGTACAACTTTTAGAACCAGTACATTTTTTACCAGAGTAATAGGTAGTAAAACCCATGGTGACAGTACAAAGTACCAAACCTAAAATCACAAATTTTTTCATCTGAAATCAAATTATATTGGAACTCGCAATTTGAGATAATTTAAAATAGCTGTATTACGGTTTTTAGACGAAAATAGTACGGTTTTTTTTATCAAAATAAACTAAATACAATATCCTTAAAATAATCCGTTCAATCGGTGTAATCTGTGGCAAAAAAAATAATGACTCTTGAGTTTGATTATTAAAACATAATTGATTTGGTGAATAAAAATAATTAGCTGTTTTTGAATATTAATTAAAAAATAACATCATATATAATTATTCTATCAAACATATCATAAAACGGGTAGTTGTTTCGCTTTTTTGATAAACCAAATATCCCCCATGGGCTTCGACTATACTTTTTGAAAGTGTTAAACCAATACCAGCACCCTCTTTTCGAGTAGTAAAAAAAGGAAGGAAAATTTTGTCTTCAATTTCTTTTTCAACGCCTAAACCAAAATCAGTAATCGTTATAAAAATTCTTTTTTCTTTTACTTCTGCTGAAATTATAATTTCTTTTGAAATTGAATTTTGTAATGCATACATACTATTGGTGAGCAAATTAATAAGCACCTGCTCCATTTGTTGTAGGTCAATAGAAAGCCAACGATCGAATGTAATAGTATTTTTAACTGAAATTTTCTCTGTTTTAAATAATGGCGACATAACTAGTAAAGCGCTTTCAATCCAACTAGAAAGTGCTACCTTTTGCTTATTAGGAGTAGGTAACATAGCCAATTTTCGATAACTTTCCACAAACTGTTGCAAATGATCACTACGGTGTAACATCGTAGAAACACTCTGTCTAATATCATCTAAATCTTCTTCAGAGAACGTTTTTTGATGTGCCAATTCATGAATATTTTGCGATAGAGAACGTATAGGGGTTATAGAATTTAATAGTTCGTGCGAAATAACTTTCATCAAATTAATCCAAGCTTCTTTTTCCTTTTTCTCGATAAGGGTTTGAACAGAATTTAATAGCACTACATAAAATTCATTATGGTAGGTTTTACTTCGTGATGATTGCATTACAAAGGTTTGTGTGTCTTGTTTATTGACACGAATTTGCAAAGAGGTTTTAATTTCTTCAAAATTTTGGGCTTCAATAATTTCACAAAGCGCTGGCAAATTATTCTTAAGATAATGCCATTTGGACACTTTAGGCACTTGAAAATGTTGAGAAAAATAATCATTCATCAAAAAAACTGTCCAATCTGTACCTTCTTTTTGTAAGATTAAAATTCCAGTTTCAATAGTATTTAGAATAGAACTATAAATTATTTTTGTAGAAATGTGTTCATTTTCTTTTCCTTTTAAACTCTCGTATAATTCAAACAAACTAGCGTAATTCTTAGAAAATTTATTTTTTGAAAACTCGGCTGAAAAATCATTTTGCAAAATCGCTTTGATAGTTTTGTCATAGAACAAAAAACTATTTTTAATAAAATTAAAGAGTTCAATAATCAAAAGAATGAAAATGAAAAAGATAAAAATAGAAGTATAAATCAAATTGTTTTTCAAAAGAACAAAACAAATTACAGCTGCTAATAGAATAGCACAAAGTCTAAAAAATATGAAGGAGCTTCTTTCCATTATTTTAAATCAAATTTTTCCATACGTCTATATAAAGCAGCTCTAGACAAACCCAATTCTTCGGCAGACTTGCTAATGTTGTGATGATTTTTAGTTAATATTTTTTGGATTGTCATTTTTTCAATATTAGAAAGATGCAAGTCATCTTGTGATTCCTTATATGGAATAATTTCGTCCAAATCTAAATCCGAAACTGAAATACAATTGTTTTCACATAAAATAATAGCGCGTTCAATTTTATTTTCCATTTCTCTAATATTACCGTTCCAAGCATGTTCCTCTATTTTCTTAAGTGCTTTATCATCAAAAACGATTGGATTACGTTCGTATTTTTCAATCATTTTCTGCAAAAGAAAATGTGCCAAAGGAATTTTATCTTCCAACCTATTTCGAAGAGCGGGTAATACAATTTCTACGGTATTGATGCGATAATACAAATCTTCACGAAATGTTTTCTGACTAACTTCTTCTTTTAAATTTAAATTAGTAGCTGATATAATTCTTACATTCAACGGTCTTGGTTTAGATTCTCCAAGTCGAGTAACGGTTTTGGATTGAATGACTTGTAGTAATTTGGATTGCAAATGCAAAGGAACATTGCCAATTTCATCTAGAAAAATTGTTCCATTTTGTGCCAATTCAAATCTGCCTGGCGTGTTGGTTTTAGCATCGGTAAAAGCGCCTTGGGCATAGCCAAATAATTCGCTTTCAAAAATAGAATCACTCAATGAGCCTAAATCAACTGCCATAAATGCTTTGTCTTTACGATCTGACTGTTGATGGATATACTGAGCCAATACATATTTACCAGTACCGTTCTCTCCCAAAATTAAAACATTGGCATCTGTTTTAGCTACTTTTTCTGCAAGGGAATACGATTTTTTTATTAGTTCCGAATTACCAATAAAAAAAGGATTGTTAGTAATGGTTTTGTTAGCTTTCTTTTGTTCTCTTCTACTTTCTTCAACGGCCTGTTTTATGGTGAATACTAATTTATCGTTTTCCCATGGCTTTAAAACATAATCAAAAGCACCCATTTTTAAACCTTCTACAGCAGTTTCTAGTTTTCCAAATGCAGTCATTAAAATGATGGCCGTTTTTGGTGATAGCGTTTTAATTTCTTTCAACAAATAAAGTCCCTCTCGTCCGTCCTCAAACCCTATACGATAATTCATATCTAATAAAACTACGTCAATCGTATTTTCAGATAACAATTTAACTATATTTTTAGGGTTATTTAGTGTGTGAATGGTCTCAAAATGTTTTTTTAAAAGCATTTTGACAGCAAAAAGGATATCTTCTTGATCATCAATCACTACAATATTAGCTTGTGTTTTTTTCATTAGTTGTTCGTTATCGAGCATTCAGTGTTCATAAATGAACAGTAAAAAAAATATGTCTAGTAAAAACTATATAAAAACCAACCAATTATGGATTTTAAATTTTTGGCACGAAATTGTGAATAGGATTATCAAATTTGTAACAATGGACACCATCATCAAAAGTAAAAATAACAAAAAAAAGTATCTAACAATTACCCTTCCTATTCTTTTGATAATAGGATATTTTATATACTCGTCTTTAACTAAAGAACGAACATTAAATGTTAAAAAAAACGAGATAACAATAAAGGCGGTCGAAAATAATTTTTTTGAAGACTTTATTGTTTTTCAAGCAAAAGTTGAGCCTAAAAACACCATGTTAATCAATATTATTGAAGGTGGAGCTGTTCAAGAAATATATGTCGAAAACGGAGACTTAATTAATAAAGGACAACCATTAGCACGATTGTATAATCCGAATTCTGAGTTGAATTATATGCAACAAGAAACCGCTATAATTGAACAAATTAATAATTTGAATAAAGGGAAATTAGATTTAAGAAATCAAGAACTAAATTTAGAAAAAGATTTAGTGGCCATTACGCACGATTATTTAGACGCGAAAAATCAATTTGATTTGAATAAAAAGCTTTTTGAACAAGAAATTGTTTCTAAAAACGAATGGGAAAAAATACAGGAAAATTATCGTTTTCAACAAGAAAGAATGACCATTATAAAAAAAAGTATAACAAAAGAAAAACAAGCGAATCAAATTCAAATTAATCAGCTCAACCAATCTATTACATTTATGGATAAAAGCTTAGGCATTTTGAGGAATAACAAAAATAATTTTCTTGTAACAGCTCCTATTTCTGGGAGATTATCCTCGTTCGAGCCTACATTAGGACAGAATTTTACACAAGGTGTAAGCATCGGTAAATTAGACGATATGCAAGGATACAAATTGATAGCCGAAGTTGATGAATATTATCTAAATAGAGTTTCGATAGGACAAAAAGGTGTTGTTGATTTTAACGAAAAATCCATTAATGTAATAATTTCAAAAATAATTCCCGAAGTTAAAAATGGTAGATTTCAAGTTGAGTTAAATTTTATAAATGACAAAAAATTGGATTTAAAACAAGGGATTTCATTTGGAGTTCGAATCAATTTGTCTGAAAAAATAAAGTCACTTGTATTACCCAAAGGAAGTTTTAGCCAAGAAACTTCTGGTAAATGGATTTTTGTATTAAAAGATAATAAAGCTGTAAGGAGAGAAATAAAAATAGGACGTGAAAACCCACTTTATTTTGAAGTTTTAGGAGGTTTAAAATCTGGAGACCTAGTAATTACTTCTTCTTATGCAGATTATAAAGACATCCAAATACTAAATATAGAAAAATAAACAATAACCACTAAATTATAGAACATGATAAACATCCAAAATCTTTCTAAAATCTTCAGAACAGAGGAAATTGAAACTAAAGCATTGAATGAAGTTTCACTTACAATTCACCAAGGTGAATTTATTAGTATTATGGGACCCTCAGGTAGTGGAAAATCAACTTTACTCAATATTGTTGGATTATTAGACACTGCGTCCAGTGGGAGTTACCATCTATTGGACAAAGAAATAATGGGGTTAAAAGAGCAAGAAAAAGCAAAAGTTAGAAAACATAATATTGGTTTCATTTTTCAGAATTTCAATCTCATTGATGAACTTTCTGTATATGACAACATTGAATTGCCTTTGATATATAGTGGTATTCCTACATCTCAAAGAAAGGAAAAAGTAGAAATGATAGCTGAGCGATTAGGACTTTCGCACCGCTTGAGACATTTCCCACAACAATTATCAGGAGGTCAGCAACAACGTGTTGCAGTTGCAAGGGCATTAATTAATGACCCGAAAATAATTCTTGCTGATGAGCCTACGGGTAATCTGGATAGCAAAAATGGAAATGAAGTAATGGAACTATTAACAGATTTACACGCTCAAGGAAGTACCATTTTGATGGTAACCCATTCCGATTATGACGCTTCCTTTTCACAAAAAACTATTCTCATGAAAGATGGAATAATACTTTCAGAAAAAAATAACAGCCGAAATGTAGATATACTCGTGGTATAATAAAAATAGGTTTAATAAAAAAACAAAAAAGATGATACGAATTATAAATTACACCATTTTGCTCTTGGTTTCTTTACTAACCAAAGCACAAGTTACAGAAAACAGAACGATTGGAAATTTTACTAAAATTAAAGTTTCTCAAGGTATAGAAGTATTTTTTACTCAAGGTGAATTAAAACCCTTGCAAATTGAAACTGATAATAAAGAAAACCTAACATATTTAAAAACCGAATTAGAAGGGAATACATTAAAACTATTTATTGATTCAAAAAATGTCTCCAAAGAGATCGGAACACAACAAAAAAGAAAAAAAAACAAGTACAATTCAGTCAATTTTGAATTTATAAAAATAGTAGTCACAGCGCCCAATGTAAACGAATTTTTAGCTTCATCCTCTGGATCTATTCAATTTGAAAATGAAATTGTCAACAATGAAATAAAACTAAAAACAAGTTCTAGCGGCAGTATTATAGGAAATGTCAATTCTAAAAATGTAATTATAGAAGCATCATCAAGTGGAGAAATTATTTCAAAATTGAAAGCTGACAAAGTAGAAACAAAAATTAGCAGCGCAGGCGAAGTTACACTTTCTGGAACAGCAACTACAGCAGAAATAGAAGCTTCTAGTAGTGGCGATGTCAAAGCAAAAGAGTTAGATGTAATTAATGCTTTTGTTTCTGCAAGCAGTGCAGGAAATATTGAATTTACTGTTTTAGAAACCTTAGACGCTAAAGCCTCTTCTTACGGAAAAATTTGGTATTATGGAAATCCTACTAAAGTGTATATAGAAACCAGTTCATCTGGTAAGATCACCAAAAAATAAATCAAAGATTATATAATTAATTTATTAAAACCAGCTCACTCCAGCTGTTCCCTTTTTTGGGGTTAGGGGGCTATTATGCTAAAAAATTGGATCAATATATTTTTATTTCACATCAAAAACAACAAGCTTTTTACTGCTTTGAACGTTTTAGGTTTGAGCATCGGGATTGCGGGATTGATTTTTGCCATCTTATATTGGAATGACGAACAAAGTTATGATCAATGGAATCCTGAGAAAGAGAAAGTATTTACTGTTCTTTCTGATATTGGGAAGGATGTAATTTGGTCAACTAATCCTGGTGCGCTTGAGCCATATTTAAAATCGGATTCGAGGATAGAAAATGTGGTATATCACGACTGGTATCAAGCTGAAGTGTTTAAGTACAAAGGCAAAACGCATGTAATTAATAAAACATTTAATACACAAAATGATTTTTTTGAATTATTCCCGTTTGAGACCCTACAAGGAAATATAGAAACTGCTTTGTCTAAAGAAAATAGCGTAGCTATGAATGAAAAGACAGCGCAGAAATTTTTTGGAAAAGAAAATCCTATAGGGAAACAAATTATTCATAATAAAAGAATAGTAACAGTTACAGCCATTTATTCAATACCTGGAAATTCATCAATTGCTCCCAATATTATTATTAATAACATGAAAAGTAGCATTGATGAAAACAAACGACAATGGGGAAGTTTCAGCTTTCCAATAATGATAAAACTTAAAAACCCCAATGATAAAGCTGCAATTGAAAAAAAACTAAATGATCTATATTATCAAAATAAAACCGTTAAAGAGTCTAAATCTGAAGGGATATCAATTAAAGAGTATATCAACACCTATGGTTCAATAACTTCAATTTTAGATCCATTAAGCACCATTAGATTACATTCAATAACTAATGGGATGCCCGAAGGTAAAGGAAACTACCAATTCTTAATGATAATGGTGGGGTTATCGATTTTGATATTAATTCTTTCAATAGTTAATTATATCAATTTGGCTACTGCCAATGCCATAAAAAGAGCCAAAGAAGTTGGTGTTAGGAAAATTATTGGTGCTACAAGATCAAATATTATACTTCAATTTATATTTGAAACTGTTTTAACTACACTCTTTTCAATACTATTAGCCTTGGTAATTGTGGAACTTTCATTACCATATTACAATAATTTTCTAGGTAAAAATTTAATAATTTTCGGTAATCAATTTTATGTTCAATTGATTATTATTTTTATAATGACAGTGGTTGTAGCGGGTATATTTCCCGCAGTATATGTTGCTAATTTTGAAACCCTAAAAGTGATCAAAGGTAATTTTGGGAGAAGTAAAAGTGGCGTTTGGATTCGTAATGGGATGTTAATTGTTCAATTTGCGATTGCCTCGTTTTTTATAATTGGATCATATATTGTGTATCAACAAGTAAATTATTTAGCCAACAAAGATTTAGGATTTGTACCAACTCGTATCATTTCTGTGTATTGGGATAAACAGAATGTCGATTTCAGTAATGAAAATTATTCAAAAATCATTTTTAATAATTACACAAGATTAACTTCGGAACTAAATAAAATTAAAGGAGTTCAAGGAGTCTCAACCGGAACATTCAGATTTGGCGGCGGAAATGATAGTAGTAGTAGTTTTTCTTATAATAGCCAATCCATTCAAGCTCAAAATCTTGGTATAGATTTCAATATGCTCGATATGATGCAAATTAAAATTAAAGAAGGAAGAAACATCTCTGCGAATTTTGCTTCAGATACCATTAGTGCAGTACTAATTAATGAAACGGCTTTAAGAATGATGAATGAAAAAAATCCTATTGGTAAGGTAATCGATTGGAATTCTGAAAAATTAAAAATAATTGGGATTGTAAAAGACTTTAATCTATTTAGTCCACAATCCAAAGTACCTCCGATGGTTTTCTTTCACTTAAAAACGATTGACTGGTTAATTGGGAATATTAATGATATATATATAAAAATTGACACAGAAAATTCAGATCAAACCCTAGCAGATATTGAAAAAGTATGGAAAAAAAATGTGGAATCTGAATTCCCTTTTGAATATGAATTCTTGGATAAGTCTTTTGCTAGAACTTATGAATCGTATGTGAAACAAAAAAACCTGTTTTCGTTATTAAATGTAGTTGTAATTCTTATTGCAATTTTTGGCTTGTTTTCTTTAGCTTCTTTTTCAATTCAAAGGCGCATGAAAGAAATAGCAATTCGAAAAACACTAGGTGCGGAAACTAATGTTTTACTAAAAGAATTGTCGAAACAATATATTATATTTTGTGTAGTAGGCTTCCTAATAGCAGTGTTTCCAGTTTATTATTTATTGAGTAAGTGGCTTGAGAATTTTGCCTACCGAATTGAGATTACCGTACTCCCGTTTATTATAGGATTTTTGATTTTATTATTGTTTACATTAATTGTGGTATTATTTCGAGCTTATCAAGCTACCAAAGTAGATGTTCTCAAATATTTGAAATATGAATAAAAACAACATCATTATTATTTTATTAATTGGATTTAGTCATCTTGCAATTGGCCAAGTAAATACTTGGTCGGTGCAAGAATGTATGGACAAAGCATTGGAAAATAATATCGAAATTAAAATACGTCAACTCGAAGTAAAAAGAGTCCAGAAATCACATAATTCATTTTTAAATCAACTCTTGCCATCAGTTAATTTATTTGGTGATCAAAGTTATAATTTTGGTTCCACCATAGATCCTTCAACTAATGGGAGAGTAAGTTCGAATATTCAATTCGATAACTTTTATATTAATACTAAAATGAATTTGATTGATTTCGGTATGTTTTTTACCGTTCAAAAAGAAAAAATTGATATTGAAAAAGCAAAAGCTGAAAAAGAAATTATCGAAAATGAGTATAAATTGCAAGTTTTAGAAAGTTTTTATCAGGCACTTTTTACCCAAGAATTACTTACCATTCAAAAATTGCAACTCGATAACGCACTATTCAATTTGAATAGAATTCGAAAAGAAGTAGCTCTGGGAAGCAAACCAAAAAGTGATTTATATGATATGCAACTCAGTTTTTCACAAGAAGAAAAACGAATTGTAGAGACCGAACAACTTTCTAAAATTCAAAAAATGCAATTGTTTCAGTTAATGAACTTTCTCCAAATAAATCCATCAGAAGTAACTTTAGAGACAAATTTAATTGATGAAAAAGCATATGAAAATAATTCAGAATGGAATAACCCTAAAATTAAATTAGCCGAATTGAATTTCAAAAGTAATTTAAAATGGACTTCTATTCAACGTGCCAATAAATTACCCAGTCTAACTGCTTATTACTCTCTTTCAACGTTCTTTTACAAACCTATTGGTGAAACAAATAACAACTTAATTAGTTTTAGAAGTCAATTGGAAAACAACAAAAATCAACAATTTGGTATCCAAATGGCTGTGCCCATTTTTAATGGATTTAGAACAAATAAAAAAATAGCGACATCCAAAATTGAAACCGAAAAAAGTAAATTGATATTAGAACAAGAAGAACAAAAATTAAATAAACAACTTGCTTTAGAGGTTAGTAACAAAGAAAACTATGTGCAAATTCAACAGCGATTGATAGAAATGTTAGTTTTTGCCAAAGCATCATTTGCAACCACTCAAGCTAAATTTAGTACAGGAAAAATAGATGCACTCACCTTTGCATCAATAAAAAATGCAGTCATTTCTAGTGAATACGATTTACTTAAAAACAAACTGCAATTGCAATATGTCGATTTAAAAATCAGTTTAATTAAAAATAATAAATTATGATTTTAAAATAAATAAGATGTATTAAATAGATAGTTTTTAAAAAAAACTATGTTCATAGAAATGAATTTAAGATCTTGAGTTAAAAATTTGATAACAATAAAATAGTTTCTTTTAATTAAAGTAGTATATAAACCTTCCTAAATAACAAACTTACATTCAATACGAGTCCCCTGCCCTACAGCACTTTCAATACGAAAATCAGCCTTAACCAATCGAGCCCTATCCCGCATATTCTTAAGTCCAATTCCAGAAGAAGCGGTAGCCAAATCAAAACCTTTTCCTGTATCACTTACAGTCAGTAATAATGAACTAGCATCAGCTTGACCAATAGTAATATGACAGTCGGTTGCTGCGGCATATTTAACCACATTAGACAAGGCCTCTTGTACCATTCTGTAGAGCGTAATTTTTACCAAACCGGAAACTGCCTCCCAATCAATCCCAGCAGCACAATCCAAATGCAAATTCGTTTGGGTCGTTGCGCTAAGCTGTTGTACGCATTGTGCCAACAAGACAGGATAATCAAAGTGCGAAGCCACAACATCAGTATGCAAATCATGAGAAATCGCTCTAATATCCTGCTCAATAGTCTGTAGGACGTCTATTTGTTCCAATCGTTTGACCTCAACATCTGGAATAGAGGGAGAATTAAGCATGCCCAACTGCAATCGGGTGCCGTACAATTTATTCATCACATTATCGTGCAACTCCCTCGAAATCCGATTCTGCTCCTCTTCCCTAGCGCTATTGAGCGCAACTTGCGAAGAACGCATCAAATCAAACAACTCCAACTCGGCCGCTTGCAATTGCTTTCTGTAGGCAATCTCTTTACGCTGGCCTATCACATAACGAACACCCAAAGCAGCCACCAAAACCACCACGCCAAAAATCAAATACAAATTCTTACTGCTCAATTCTTTATTCGCATCCTCCACCACAGCGGTTTCGTATTCAATGCGAGCGTACTTGTTTCTGTTTTTGCGTTGGACAACAGCAAGACTATCCGTTAGCCGAATAATCTTTCCTTTATAATAGGAATCACGTTGAGGTTCCGCTTTTGAGAGTAAATCATAAACTAATTTCAATTCATTACTCGCTTTGATCTTATTCTCTAAAACCAATGCCCTATTCAAATAATCTCGTGATTTTGTAGTGTCTTTAACTTTTAAATAATATTCAGCAAGATTTATAATTTTATATAAAACATTACTCTCTGTATCATTTTTTAATGAAATGTTATAGGCTTTTAATAATAAGGGCTTGGCATTTTTTAAATCACCACTTTTCATTTTTGAATAACCAAGATTGCCTAACACATTGGCATAATCACTAGGCCATTTTTTTGCAATACCATCATTTAAAACAGAGTTTAATTCTTTTACTGATTTATCAAACTCATTTCTTTTATCATAAACATTAGCAATATTTACAGATAAAGTGAGTTTATATTTAAAAGTATTAGATGTTTTTAATAGTTTTAATTCATTTTTAGCATAACCAAAGTATTTAAGTGCATTTTCATTATCATCCAATCTCTCGAGTGTACAGCCCATCATATTGTAAACAGTATACAATAACTCATGGTTAGAACTATACTTCAAAAATTGAAGAGAATTTGAAAATTCAATTTCACTTTCAGTATAGTTTCCTTCATAAAATAAAATATACCCTTTATTAAAAAGCATTTTACCTATTAATTCATCGTTTCCTAATATTTGATATAACTTTTCTGCTTTTCTATAATAATAGAATGCACTGTCTTTATGATCTTGTTCATACGCATCTCCAATGTAATTATAAGATTTTGCAATTGACAAAGTATCATGGAGCGAATTAGATATTAACAACGCTTTTCTACTAACATCAAGAGATTTAAAATTTTGATTGAGATAATAATACTCGGTTGACAAATCAAAGAGATAATTTACAGAGGAAACTGTTTGAGGCAATTCAATTATAGAGTTATTTAAAGAATCTAAAAAAGTAATTTTTTTATCAACATCAAAGGCAATGTATTGAGGTGTCTGAAAAATAGTTGTGCTTAAAGAATTATTTTCTCTTTTGGAACAAGAGAAGAACAGAATAAATAAAATTAAATTTATTAGTTTTTTCAATGATTTTTATTTCAAAAATAAACAAAAAAGACTACGCATAAACATAGTCTTTTTTAATTATCTTAATTTTGGAGTATTTGGCTGCCTATCATCCGCAGCAACCTCCGAACTCACATTCGTTGGCTTGACCACGGTCTTTTCAGCACTAGCTGCTGGGTCTCCAGGTAAAGAATCCGCTGTACACGATTGTAAAACAATACTAAAAACAAACAATAAAATAAATTTCGATACAATTGGGGTTTTCATAATAAATCATTTTTAAGGATTAGAAATAACATCCTAGCCAAGCCTTCTGGGCGCAGCGATTCAATTGATTATTCTGAAAAGAAGGGCGGTCATTCTCAGAGCCGTTTTTAGCATCCTTACCCTACGCTAAAAACAACCACTAAAGCTTTAATTCCATTGATTGGATAAGCCAAATATACCAAGTGCATGCAGTAAAAAAAACGAAATAAACCCCTGATTAGCAACTGCTAAACCAACTGTAGTAACTCAACCGCTTTTGCGAGTAACTGACAAAATGGGTTCAGGAAATCCGAATGATAATCGTATCTATAGCTTCTTTATAGGTTCTGGAAAAAGGTAAGGCAATCTCATTGTTCAACAGATAGCACTGGTTTTTACCCAAGTTAATCCGACTTACATGACCCACATTAATAACGTAGCTGTGGTGAATTCGAAAGAAATAAAAAGGTAACAATTGCTCAAAATGTTTCAAGGTCTTAAAAGCCGTAATGACCTTTCCGGATTGCAAATAAAAATCGGTCGTATTATTATCGGCTTTCAAATAGACAATATCCCGCGTGGTAATAAAATGGTAATCACCATTGGATTTGATAGCAATTTTATCGGCATACAAAGCCTGGTGGGTCTTTTGAAAACGAAACAAGCATTTGCGCAACTCATTCGGGTCTACTGGATGCAACAAATAGCCATACACGCCCCGCTGATAGGCATCAAATGCTTGTTCTTTCGAACTACTCAAAACGATTATAGTAGGCATTACATCCAAAAACTCATGCAATTCACTCAATAAAGAAAGTCGTATTGCGTCTTCATCTGGAGTAGACAATCCGTCTAGGTGCATAAAAACAACATCGGGCTTCAATTCCAATATTTTATTGATGCCCTCGGTTCGATTGGCACAAACGGCCACACACAAAAAAGCATCGTGCGCTTTAATCAATTCTAATGTAGGCTCAATGACTTGGGATCCATCAATAAGTACATACGAAAATTGCATTTTTGTTTGCAATGTAAATAGGCTTTAAAACCTAATTTTACGGTTAAACCGTAATCTTTTCAATATTTTTTGATTAGGTTTGGAACGTTTTAGTTCCCAAATCTAAATCATTCGCGAACCAAACCATTGTATAATGAACATTCTTATTGTAGACGACCATCCGCTCATTGTAGACAGTTATGTGGCACTTTTATCCGCAATCGAAAGCAACAAGAATTCCAACTTTCATTTGGCTTACAATTGCAAAGAAGCCTATGACAAAGTAAACGCACTAAAGGCTAGCGAAATACCTTTAGACATAGCTTTTATTGATGTAAGTCTGCCTCCATACGAAGAAATGAACCTACGATCGGGTGATGAAATTGGAAGCCTGGTACAAAAACAATTTCCCAACTGTAGCATCATTATCATTTCGATGCACAGCGAACCTGTTTGGGTCAACCGAATTGTAAAAACACTCAATCCAATAGGTTTTATTTCAAAAAACGATATCAATTACAGAAGCTTCCCTACTATTATGGAAGCCATCTTAAAGAAAGAAACCTTTTACACCACATCCATTATGGAAGCGCAAAAGGAGTTTGTCGTTAAAAATATTCATTGGGACGAACACGATAGCAAAATAGTACAATTGATAGCCGAAGGACTCAAAACCAAAGATTTAGTAAATTACATTCCCCTTTCCCTGAGTACAATTGAAAAAAGAAAAGCCAACTTAAAAAGGCAACTCATCTTTGAAGGAGGCTCCGATGCCGAACTCATTGAACGCGTTAAAAAAATGGGATTACTAAGCAGTCTTAGTTAATTTCAAGTACATATAAACCTATATAGATTTCACTCCACAAGTGCAGTATTTATTATTAATCTTAATTGAAAAAATCCAAACCGTACTCTTTAGATCCCCACCATGAATAAACCGTAAAAACAACCTTGAAAACCCGTAAAATTAAATTAAAAAACGAGTTTAGGTTTGTAATTGTAAATCAATGCCAATAAATCTTCTAAAAAAAATGAAAGTAGATGAAAGCATGTTTACAATCCGAATCACGCCAAGCGATATTTGGGATGTTTCAAGAAATAACACTATCAAGGTTCGTGAAAGTTTTCAATGTTCAGCCAACATAATGGCATTTAAATCAAATCGAAATAGCACTTAACCAGATAAAAAAAACTTGTAACGGGCAGAAACTCCATAGTGGAAAACAACCGCAGAAAATCTTTGACTGCCTTAACGAGCCGGAAGCTCTTGCAAAGATTCGAGCAAAAAATTATTTAGTATGAAAAAATTATTTCTAACTTTTACGTTATTATTGATTGGTAGTTTGGCTTTTGCAACTAGCTCTAATCAATCGAAATTATTAAACAATGTAGTTACAACTGTTGATACTTATTCAATTGATTCAAAATTATTAAAAGATGAATTAATTGGTACTTGTACTGTAACAGTTAGAATTTACAATGCCGATGGTGAACTCACTACAACAAAAATACATACATTTTACAATGTGGCAAGTGAATCAGAATGTCAAACTTGGTTAGATGCAGTAAGATTAAGTTACGTATTACAACAAGCATAATAACAAATTATTAATTATATTGGCATCATCAATTTAGATGCCAATATAATACTAACTAGAAATTTATCACACGTGAAATACATCATTTTTACACTTTTTTTTCTTCAATCCGCTTTTGGACAAAATAATATAGAAATTAATTATATAATCAAATACAATACAGAAATATACAATGAAAAAAATGGAACCTTATTATTAGATTTAAAACAAAAAAAATCAGTTTTTAATATTTCTAAAAGTAATCTAAAATCAGATTTTCAACAAGAAGCTAATCAAATAAATGTAATTCAGAAAGATGTAGAACGTTATATTATAACTGACTTCAAAAATGATTCATTAATTTTTAAAGAAAAAATCAATAACGAAACTTATATTGTTTTTGAAAATGTTCCAAAAATAAAATGGGAACTCAAATCAGAAATAACAAAAAAAATTGATAATTATATTTGTTACAAAGCAACTACAAATTTTAGAGGTCGAAATTACACAGCTTGGTACTCTCTAGAATATCCAATTCAAATGGGACCATGGAAATTTAATGGTTTGCCTGGATTAATTATGGAAATATATGATGATACAAATAGATATTATTGGGGAGTAACTCAAATAAAGTTTACAAATAAAGAAATAATATTTCCCAATGAAATTAGTCTTTATAAAAAAATTGATTTAAAAAAATATGTTGAATTACGCTACGATAACATTATGGGTAATATTGATTCTCAATTACCAAGGGGAACAGAAACTCAAACAATAAAAGTCGAAAGAAATGGGCTTGAAATTAAATTTGAATGGGAAAATTAACATTGTTATTAATTTTAGCTTCTTTATCATTTTCTGCATATGGGCAAAACTATTTTAAAGGGACAATAATTGACGCTAAAAAAGAGCCAATAATCTCTGCCAGTGTTATTTTAAAAGATAATACTGGAAGTATCATTACATATAATTATACAGATGAACTAGGTAAATACAGTTTAAAAACTGAAAAAACAGGTCAATTGGTTTTAATTGCTTCTTCAATTGGTTTTGAACAACAAAGCAAAGAGATTAGTATTGAAAACAAAAACGAAATAAAGACAATTGATTTTATATTAACTTCAAAAGTTACAGAACTCAAAGAAATAATAATTGAATCAAAAAAACCAATTACTATAAAAAAGGATACTATCATTTTCAATGCAGATTCTTTCAAGCAAGGGAATGAACAAGTAGTAGAAGATTTACTAAAAAAAATACCCGGTTTAAATATTGACGCAAATGGCACCATCAAAGTAGGGAATCAAGAAGTTGAAAAAGTGATGATAGATGGAGATGATTTATTTGAGAAAGGATACAAAATCCTGACTAAAAACATGCCTGTTAACCCAATTGACAAGGTAGAACTATATCAAAACTATTCGAACAATAAACACCTTAAAGGTATAGAAAATAGCCAGAAAGTAGCTTTGAATTTAACATTAAAAGAAGATGCAAAACGTGTTTGGTTTGGTAATATTCAAGCGGGTAACAATTTTACAACTGAAAATAGATATGAGGTCAGAAGCAATTTAATGAATTTTGGAAAAAAAAATAAATATTACTTTCTGACAAATTTAAATAATAATGGTACAGATGCTACTGGAGATATCAATCACTTAATTCGTCCCTATCGTTTTGATGAGCCCTCAAGTTTAGGAGATAATCAAATAGCAAATACAGTATTAGGTTTGGGTTTCGAAACCCCAAATCTAAAACAAAAAAGAGTGAATCTAAACAATGCTGAAATGGTATCCTTAAATAGTATTTTTACATTATCTGAAAAGGTAAAATTAAAAGCACTTGGATTTTTTAACAATGATGAAGTTGATTTTTTTAGAAATAGTTTTCAATCGTTTTCGGTTGGAACAACAACATTTACTAATACTGAAGATTTAGTAGGTCGTAAAACACAATTTACAGGTTTTGGAAAAATCGATTTGACTTATGATATTTCAAAAACAAAAACAGTAGAATATACAGGGAAATTTAATAAAACGAATGAAAAAAATAGAAGTAATTTATTATTCAACAATGATGTATTAAATGAAAGATTAAATTCAAATAATGAATTAATTGACCAAAAAATAAATTATACCCATAAATTTAAGGATAACAAAGTTTTTTTGATTTCAGGTAGGTACATCAACGAAAAAACACCTCAAAATTATTCTGTAAATCAATCTCTTTTTAATAACATATTTACAAATAACGTTAACAACACCAAACAATTTAGCGAAAATAAAATGGAATTTCTTGGCGTTGAAGCACATTTGTTAAACAAAAAGAAAAACGGTGATTTACTGGAAATTAAATTTGGTAATCAATTACGAATTGATAATTTAGATACTCGTTTTGAATTGTATCAAAATGAAAATAATCTCGCTTTTCCAAATGGGTATCAAAACAATTTAATTTATACTTCAAACGATTTGTATTTGTCAGCTAAATATCGTTTTAAATTGAATAAATTTTCTTTATTAACCCAATCCGATTTTCATCAATTATACAATGAATTAGTAAATAGCAACACGAGTTCAAATCAAAATCCTTTTTTTATAATGCCTAAAATTGGCATAGAATGGAAAATTAACGACAACAATAAAATCCTTAGTTCCTATTCTTATAATACCACAAACGCAAGTGTTTTAGACGTATATTCAGGTTTTATACAAACTGGTTACCGTTCGTTTTCAAAAGGGTTAGAAGAGTTTAATCAATTGAATTCATCAAGTGCCATTTTAAATTATACTTATGGCAGTTGGGGCGACAAGTTTTTTGCTAATACTTTTCTCTTGTATTCCAAAAACAATGATTTTTTCAGTACCAATTCTATTATTGCTCAAAATTATTCACAATCTGAAAAAATAATCATCAAAGATCGTGAGTTTGTGACTTTTTCATCTAGTATTGACCGCTATTTTAAACCAATAAAATCGAACCTGAAAATCAATTTAGGAGCAACAAAGTCCAATTTTAAAAACATTGTAAATAGTTCAAATTTAAGAGAAGTAAAAAACTTTAATACTGATTATGGTTTTGAATTACGATCAGGTTTTAGAGGGTTTTTTAATTATCATATTGGATCAAAATGGAATTTCAACGAGGTTGAAACAACCATTAAAAATAGTTTTACAGACAATATGAGTTTTTTAGATTTGTCATTTATACTTAATGATAAATTTAATATTCAAGTACAATCAGAACGATACTTTTTTGGCAATTTGGACAAAAAAAACAATAAATATTATTTCTTGGATCTAGAAGCGCGTTATGTGATAAAAGATAATAAACTAACTCTTTTCTTGTCAGCTAATAATCTTTTTAACACTGAGAAATTTAGAAACTATAGTATTTCAGACATCAACATTTCTCAAACCGAATATCGATTAATGCCTAGATATGTGTTATTAAAAATGGAATATCGATTTTAAAATAGTTCTACCTCACTACATTCCCCCTTCCCTCAATACAATTGAAAAAAGAAAAGCCAACTTAAAAAGGCAACTCATCTTTGAAGGGGGCTCCGATGCCGAACTCATTGAACGCGTTAAAAAAATGGGATTACTAAGCAGTCCTATCAATACAAAACCGTAAAAAAATAGTCAAAAAACCGTAATGGAATAGTAATTATTTGTAGTAAAATTGAAGCCGTTTTACAACAGATAATCAATTGCATGCGCAATTAAGAGGTAACACAGAGAAAAAATAAAAAAGTATAAACCAGATAGCAAACATCGTAAATCGAACATCGCCCCGTAGCTTCGGGGTTGTAAATCGAACATCGTAAATCGTATATCGTAAATCAAAAATCGCCATGTCCCCACCTTAAAAAAATTATAAACCAGATAGTCATATCGTAAATCGCCCCGAAGCTTCGGGGTCATAAATCGTATATCGACTATCGCAAATCCATTTCCCTTGAATCCCAAATACGCCCCCCTATTACGCAACCTCAACGAGCAGTTGAACTTCATCGATTTAGAAATCGACAATCCCATTCAGCAGTGCGAACAAGCCATTAACGTCATTCTCAAATCCATTCATGCCGTTCGGAAAATAGTAGCCAAAGCTAATTTTAAATCAGAAGGAGAAGAAATTAAATTCTTTAAGGAAGTCAAACCGCAGTTCACTTCCAAGCTAATTTATTTCAACCAAATCTATCAAATAGAGCGAAAAAAGCCCAGTGGTGGTGATCGCATACTGAAGAAATACTACAACAACGAACTCTCCAAACTGAAAGCCTTTTTTGACAAAGAATTGGATTTCTACCAATACTTCCGTGCCGGTAATACCTATTTAGATTACCAATATTTCCTCCGAGGCAAGTTTGACATCAAACTCGCCTTAGACTCCTATTATTTCGAAACAGATCCTTCCTTTGCCACCTCCCATGATTTCAAAGTAGCCACAATCCTAGCCAATGATCTCATTCAATTGTATATCGAAAACCAACTATTGGTCCTAGAAAAAAAAGAAAGCTTAGAAAATTCACAACGCGAACCGAAAGGGAAAATAACTTGGACCAGCTCCAAAGTCGCCCTAACCGAACTCCTGTATGCATTACACACCGAAGGAGTATTCAACAATGGTGCTGCCGACCTCAAAGACATCGCCGAATACTTCGAACATATATTCGAAATCGACTTGGGACAATACCGCAGAGCCTTCCTCGAAATCAGAGCCCGCAAAAGTGAGAAAACCAAATTCATCACCAACCTCAACCACCAACTCCTCAAACGCATGGACAACCTCGACGAACTAATCTGACAACCGTAAATCGTATATCATACATCGTATATCATACATCGTATATCGTATATCGACAACCGCCATCTGAAACCTAAACATGATGCCTTACTACAAAACTCATCCGAGCTTAGAGTCCGCAGTCGAGTGTCAAATAGTCGAAGAATTAGTACAAATGAAAAGCTGTCTGAGCGCAGCGAGTTCTTTTCATTTCTAATTCAAGACTTAATTTGACCGACGAGGGCTCAAGTCTTGACCTTTTGTTTCTTTTGAAATCGAAGATTCACGAATTCCAATAAAATATAAACCCATTAGTAATCAAGACAAAATACATCAAAAATTAACTGATAAACATCAACTGAAACCTATTCATGATGCCTTACTACAAAACTCATCCGACCTTAGAGTCCGCAGTCGAGTGTCAAATATTCGCGGAATTCGTAAAATGAAAAACTGTTTGAGCGAAGCGAGTTTTTTTTCATTTAGAATTCAAGAATAAATTTGACCGACGAGGGCTCAAGTCTTGACCTTTTGTTTCTTTTGGGTCAAGCCAAAAGAAAAAAAACACCCAACCCCCACCCCGTTGTGAAACAAAACAAATCAAACACTACAATTTTGCACCATAACTAATAATTTAAATTAAATACTATGGCAATTGAAGTAATCACAAAAGAAGACCTAAACGAGTTCCGCCAATTATTAATCGCCGACCTCAGCACCCTATTAGAAATCAAACCCCAACAGCAGCAAAAAAAGTGGCTCAAATCCAATGAAGTCCGAGAGCTGTTGAACATCTCACCCGGCACACTCCAAAACCTCCGCATCAACGGCACACTGACCTACACTAGAGTCGGCGGTATTATCTTTTATGAATCCGCCCACATCGACAAACTATTAAATGGAAACAAAACCATCAACCGATAACCGATAACTGATAACTGATAACTGATAACTGATAACTGATAACTGATAACTGATAACTGATAACCGTCAATTGAAACCTAAACCCGTTTATGCACCACAAAACGCAACCGACCTTAGAGTCCGCAGTCGTGCGTCAAATAGTCGAAGAGGGCGAAAAATGAAAAGCTGTTTGAGGCTTTAGCCGAGTTTTTTTCATTTAGCCCTCGAGAATAAATTTGACCGACGAGGACTCCAAGTCTTGACCTTTTGTTTCTTTTGGGTCAAGCCAAAAGAAAGGAAAAAAGAAGAATCAGAGTTAACCCAAATCCGAGAACCAATAACAGATAACCGACAACCAATAACCAACAACTGACAACCGATAACCGACAACAGAAAATGAACTACATCAAACACCTCACCGGTTTCTTCATACAAATCGCCCATGAAGCAACCCTCAACCCAACCCACATCAGTTTGTACCTCGCCCTCTTTCAACGATGGAACATCAACCGATTCAAAAATCCCATTACCATTTCCAGAGACGAAATGATGAAAGCCAGTAAAATAGCTTCCAAGGCTACTTACCACAAATGCATCAAAGAACTGCAGCGATTGGGATTCATTGACTACCTGCCCTCCTACAATCCGTATGCGGGAACCACGGTAATTATCCACGATTTATCCAACGGTAGCAGTACCAAAAATAGGCAGCCTACTAGTCAGGTCGCTGAACAGGTTGCTGAACCCTCTATATATAGTAAACCTATACTTAAAACAAAAAGAAAACATTATAAAGAGACCACCCCAGAAAAATTGGAAATTAAGGAAGAAGAAAATGTCTTGGCAGTAGCCAAAGAGAACATCCAAAAAACACACCCGGCGCTCGAAATTGTGAAAGGATATTTCAGCAGTCAAGAAGTCTCCGAATTCGAAGCAGAACGCTTTTTCAATTACTATACCAGTAACGGATGGCTAATTGGCGGAAAAACAAAAATGAAAGACTGGCAAGCCGCCGCGCGCAATTGGATCCTCAATACCGCCAAATTCAGCAGCAGCCTCCCACCCAAAACAACAGGAGCCAACAAACCCCAGGCGCAAAACCTTCACACAACAGTAGACAAAAACTACGACGAACCACTTTAGTATTATTTGTCATACTGAACTTGTTTCAGTATCTCGAACTCGTTACAACCCATAATAAACCGAAAAAATGAAAACCCACTACGACTACCCCGAAATAATCAAATGGCTCGAACAAAAAGGAAAAACCGACTACGGTACGCAATTCCATTTCCGTGAAGCCGACCAAAACAACCTATCCAAACTCATCGCCTACTACCTCAAAGACGAAGTAGTAGCGACCCTATTTGACCTAGACCTCAGCAAAGGAATCCTCCTCACGGGACCAATCGGTTGTGGCAAAACCTCACTGATGAGCTTAATGAAATACGTCACCCACAGAGACAACCGTTTCCATTTAAAAACCTGCCGCGACATTAGTTTCGAATTCATCAAAGACGGCTACGAAGTCATTCATCGCTACAGCCGGGGCAACAACCAAGAAGGTCGCAACTACTGCTTTGACGATTTGGGAGTGGAAAAAAACTTGAAATACTTCGGTAACGAATGCAATGTCATGGCCGAAATCATCCTATCACGCTATGATCTGTTTGTGTCCAAGAAAGTGCAAACCCACATCACCACCAACCTCTCCGCCTCCGAAATAGAAAACGCCTATGGCAACCGTGTTCGCTCCCGAATGCGCGCCATGCTCAACCTCATCTCCTTCGACAAATCCACCCCCGACAAGCGGTAGTCATTGCGAGGAACGAAGCAACAAAAAAAGAAGACCAAATAGTAAACTACTTAATCCTATTTTTACTACTTTTATAATCCAAATCATTTACACCCAAATTAAAATGAACTACACCATTTCGCCCCCAAACACACCAAGCCATCCGCTTGGCAAACTTCAATTACCATTAACCGTAACGAATTGTCCGGAAAACCGTAAAATCATTCCCGACAAACTTTCTATTTTTCCAAAAACAAAATAAGACGTTTGTTATTACTCTAATGTGCTATCGCTTTTGATAGTGTATTGGGATTAATAGCATATAAAATTTTAACAGGAAAACCGAAAACTGGAACAAAGAGTAGGGCAATAAAAAAATAAAGTATGTCAGTAGAAAAAATTTTAAATGAAAGTTGGAGCGAATATGATGATAAAAAAATCAGAGATAACAGAGACCGTAGGTATTTCGCTTGTCAAGAAACATGGGAAGTAGACTATTTAATCAAAAAAATCAAAAAATATTTCCCTTTTCATAATGATACACAAATATTAAATGCAATTAAAAGCTGTTGCAATACAGTTTCAGCTCCAAGACCTAGGACTGAATTCGTTAAATGTGTCATTGAAAAATTATAACTATATGATTTTAAAAGTTATATACTCATAAAATAGTATTTAAAAAAATCACTCATCTTATAAAATTATGGCGAAAATATATCTATTAGGTCAAAAAATAGAAATGGACAAAAATGTAAGTCTATACTATGAATTAAATTATAGACTCAAAGAATTAGGACACGAAATTTTTGATGAAGAAACCGATTACGGTAAAGAACAAGAATATTCATTTAAAAAAGCAATTTTAGCTTCTGATGTAATTATTCCAATAATTACTTCATATTCATTAAAATCAAAAAATTTTTTAAATGAGCTTATCCAATTAAGAAATTATACTAGTCAGCGAAATGATAAATTATTAATTCCAATAGTAGCAGGTGAAATTAATTATGAAAACTTTCCTGAAAGTATATTAAGCATCAACTTTATTACATTAAAAAACAAACTTTCAGAAAATGAAATTAATGAAGTTGTTAAAAAAATCAACGAAGCAATAAATTCTTTTTTAGGTAAAAAGTTGGCAACTGATGAACAGGCTCAAGAAATAAAGGAAAAAATTGAAACAACTGCTCCATCTTATATTAATGAAACCCTAAGCGGATTAAATATTAGAGAGAAAAGACAAAGTAACTCTGGTCGTTTTTGGTATTGTCTAGGTTTTATTTCACTAGTTAGTGGAATTGGTATTGCGATTTGGTTTTCAAATACTACTTTAAGTGTATTCAAAGAACAGGAAAATTGGAGTTTAACAACTTTTTATGCCTTGAAGAGTGTTTTTATTATAATACTCTTAATAGCAGCTTCAAAATACTCTTTCACGCTAGGAAAATCCTATATGAGTGAATCATTAAAAATTGCAGACAGAATCCACGCAATTTCTTTTGGAAAATTTTATCTACAAGTTTTTAATGACAAAATTAATCCCGATGAAATCAAAGAGATATTCAGAGATTGGAATATTAATAATCAATTGAATAATTTCTCAAATCAATCTTCATCAGATTACGACCCAAAAATTATTGAAAGAAGTATTGAACTCATAGATAAAGTAAGAAATATTGGGGGTAAATAAAAGTCTCATGACTTTATAACTATATTATAAGACTAGTCAGTAACTAACTTAAAAAAATAACCCTATGACCATACAAGTAATCAAACCAGGACCAAAAAGAACTGCAACGCCAACAGGAACACCTGCAAAATCAACAACAAAAAAATAGAATTAATAAACTGCTAGCAATACTTAAAAAAGGAATATCACATCAATGATATTAAAAAATAGCGGTAATTATTCCAAACAAATCAATTAAAAGAGACATATGGCTAAAAAAAATCAACCACGGGAAAAGACCCAAACAAAAAAAACTGATTCTTCACCCGGAAAATCTCTAAAACCTAGCATTAATATTAAACTCGGGAGAACTGGAGGTCCAAACTCACCTAAAGATGGCAAGTGATCATATAAAAAAACCGCTCAAAGAGTGGTTAAACGATTTTAACGACGCGACTAGTAAAATAAGTGAACTAGTAAGAAATTTTGCATTTGCTGCAATTGGAATTATTTGGATTTTTAAAAGTGCAGATTTGGCCAAAAACATTATTCCAACAGATTTAATTATTCCGCTCAAATTTGTTGTTATTGGTTTATCGTTGGATTTGTTCCAATACATTTGGAAAGCAATAAATGTTTATATTTTTTATAGTGTATATGAGTGTCGATATGATAAAGGTATATTAAACGACAACGATATATCTGATGTTAAATTTCCAATTTACATTGAGATTTTTTCTTGGCTATTTTTCATTTCAAAAATAATATTCATTGTATTGGCATACTGTAATATTTATATTTTCTTAATATCAAGAATAGGGTCGTAACTACCGCTAATCTAGATTGCGCGGATTTGTAATCCGTGCTTAATCATTATTAAAAATAAATACCTATGAACATTCAAGCAATCAAACCAGGACCAAAAAGAACAGCAATAGCAACAGGAAAACCTGAACAACATCAACGTGATAATAAAAATACACTTGGCAACACACCATCATTAAAACCATCGAAATCAACAAAAAAAAGAATAAGTACACTACTGACAACACTTTAAATGTTAAATAAAAACTTATGCTATCTAGTATTTAGTGGCAAGGCTATCGAATCGTATACTAACAAAAGAAAAAACTTTAAAAATTAAAAAATGGCTAAAAGTTATAGGCAATTAATAGAAAATGTAAAAGGACGAATTAATCCAGAACATTTTGCAATCAAGAAATCTTTTTCGGACGAAATATCAACTATTTCCTATAGTGAAATATTGACTTATATAAGGTTAGCTATGAAGGGAGTTGAACCTGAATACACACAAAAAAGTAAAGATGCAGGCGAAAGGGTAAAAGAGTATTTATCAAAAGAACTGAAAGATGTAAGCTTTAAATATCAAGGTTCTGTAATGACTGACACACACATTAAAGGACACAGCGATATAGATTTATTAACAATTTGCGAAAAATTTTACCAACCTGACAATTATAACATCAAAAAATTATTAGAAAATTCTGAACAACGAATAAAATTCTTTTCGTCATTACCAAAACTTGAAAAAGAAGTTACAAGCTCAACTTATCAAGGAAATGCTTTGGAAGATTTGAGAAATTTAAGAATAGATAGTGAAAATATTTTAAAAGGAGTCTATTCGACCTGCGACATAAACAAACCAAAATCAATTAAGATTAAAAATTTAAGTTTAAATCGTGAAGTTGATATCGTAATTGCAAATTGGTATGATGACATCACATCTGTTATAAATGACAAAGGTGATTATCGTGGTATACAAGTTTATAATAAAGATCCACATTCAAGAGGTGAAGCAGACTATCCATTTTTGAGCATAAAGCGAATTAATGAAAGAAGTTCACTTACAAATGGAAGGTTAAAAAAAATGATACGTTTTTTAAAAAATAATAAAGCTAATTCAGATCACGATATTGATTTAAGCAGTTTCGATATCAATGCTATTTGTTATGATATTAGTGTTTATGAATATCAAAATCTTTCATTTTATGAATTAGTCCCTGTAATTTATAATCAAATGAAGAAAATTGCAACTGACGAAAATAAAGCAGATAGTTTGGTTTCAGTAGATGGTAGAGAATATATTTTTAGAGGAAATAATGTAAAAAAAGACAATTTGAAAAAATTATTGGCAGAGGTAGAAGGTATTTTTATAGACTTGAAAAGCACATTAAGAATATGATTAAGAAAAAACTATTTATTGGTTCATCTTCGGAAGAATCGAAACTTGCAGAGCAAGTAAAAAAATTATTAGATGCTGATTTTGAAGTTACAATTTGGAATGACAATGTTTGGGACACAGCAATTTTTAAAATCAATCAAAATTTTTTAGCCGATTTACTTAAAGCGTCATTACAATTTGATTTTGGAATTTTATTAGGGACAAGTGATGATAAAATAATATTTAGAGGGGAAGAAATGTTGCAACCACGAGACAATGTTCTTTTTGAGCTTGGTTTATTTACAGGACGTTTAGGAACTTCTAAATGTGCCTTTTTAATAGACAACGAAATTAAACTTCCTTCGGATTTTAATGGTCTAACATTAGCAAGATTTGACAAAGCTGATCCAAAAACATTGATAAATTCAGTTAAGCAAATTAGTGATTTATTTAAAAACAGTTCAGATGATGAAATTAATTTTTTCCCATCTGCTACACTAGCTTCTGTGTATTATGAGAATTTAGTAACTCCTATTTGTAGATACATTATTGATAATGGAGGTTTTACAAAAGAAGATAAGCACTATCAAAAGTGCAGAATTAATATTATAGTTCCTGACAGAATAAATCAAGATGTAAACTTACAATTTGAAAAACTCAAAGCAACATTTAAGACCGAAAATGTATCTTTCAAATATTCAGGAAGACCAAGACAAATTAGTATTGACACTCAAATAAAAAATGAAACAATAGAGTTTATTGAATTTCCGACAATTATTACGGGTATAAATCACGCTATCTCAAATTTATTACCAAATGACTTTAATAAACAAAGTCTAGATTATAACACAATACTTGACAGGGAATTAAGACGATTTATTACAACATTGAAATTGCTTTTAATAAAGGGGGGGTTTGACGAAATGGTTACCGTAAAAAGAGAAAGTGAACTTTAAGCCCTCTGCTACCGCGCGATTCCTATCGCGTGGTAAATAACTAAAAAAGAATAATAAAAAGCAAATAATCATCCAAGTTATCAAAACAAGACCAAAAAGAACAGCTACATCAACATGGAAAAAAATAGAATTAATACACCAACCAATATTTAAAAAATTATATAGCATTGATGCTATTTAATAGTTAGACATAATTTATTAATCATGACGATAATAATTGGATTTGTAACAAAATCATCTGCTGTAGTGGCTAGTGATGGAAGAATTTCTGGTGATGCATACTATGAAGGAGAAATTTTGCAGAGAAAATCTGAAGTGATATCAGATAAATTTGACAAAACTTTTTCACTAAAAAATGGGACATTAATTGGAGCTGTCTCGGGTATAATGAGATTTCAAGGAAAAAAAACCAGTGAGCATATTGCTTCGCTAGTAGTAGAATACGATTCCGTTCCATACTCCTTGGATGAACTTGCAGAATATGTTTGTGAAGGAATTAAAACTGGTTTACTAAAAGTATCAAATGATGAAATTCTTTTTCGATTTAGATCAATTGACCTAATACTTATAGGTAGCAAATCAGATTCTGATTCAACTTATGAAATAAAAAGTTGTAGAATAAAACCAAACGATACCAATACTAGCATCGACTACAATATCGACACTAAAGACCCTGTAAAAGATAACCTTACTCACTGGCAGATTTTTGGTGACGATACTTCGCAAGCTATTGTCAATACCTTTTTGCAAAATGAAATCGGATTACTTAAAGTACATAACAAAAAAAAACTTAGATCAATATCATACAAGGCAATCAGGCTTGGAATAAAAAACTCAACTATTAGCATATCAGGAGATCACCAAACCTGTGGCGGTAAAGTCTTTGTAATAAATACTAATTAAACTATCTAAGATGGAGCGGTTTTACATTCAGTGATTAGTCAATATAAAAACGGCAAAAAATAAATAGTATTGCCAATTTTATAAAACTTAAAAAGAGGGAGTAATTCTAATAAAACTAAATAGCTTTTAGAAATTAGTATTATTTTTGCTAATGCCGCATGTATAAATACAAATTATAACAATCAATGCTCAACCCAACTGAAATAAAATCAATAATAGCTGCTGGAGAAGGGTATAATGCCGAATTCAAAGTAAGTATTCCTAGCAAGATAAAAGAAATTACAGAAGAAGTATGTGCTTTTGCAAATGCTTCAGGTGGGATTGTATTAATTGGGGTTGATGATGCAAATACTATCAAAGGGATAACTATTGATAATGGGAAACGTTCAGCTATTCAAAATTCTATCAATGAAATATCTCCTACATTAAAATGTGAATTCTACATTGTTGACGTAGAGGGTTTGAATGTAGCGGTTATAGAAGTGCCATCGGGTCAAAACAAACCTTATATCCTTTCAGGTGCAATTTTTGTGCGTCAAGGTCCAAATTCACAAAAGCTCACATCTGTTGAAGAAATGAGAGACTTTTTCCAACAAGCAGGCAAAATATATTTTGATGATGCTTCTTGTTTAGATGCAACTATTGAAAAAGATATAGCAAAAGAAAATATCGATACCTTTAGATTTGAAGCAGGTTTAGTAAATGTAACTTCAGATGAACAATTATTTTCAAACTTAAAATTAATTACAAACGATGGCTATGTAAAAAATGGAACTGTTTTATTTTTCGGTAACAATCCAGAACAGTTTTTCGAAAAAGCAGTAATTCGTTGTATAGCATTTGAGGGTATCGATAAACGTTATATAATTGATGACAAGTTAATGACTGGAACATTATACCAGCAAT
This sequence comes from Flavobacterium ammonificans, assembly GCF_020886115.1. Taxonomy (NCBI): domain Bacteria; kingdom Pseudomonadati; phylum Bacteroidota; class Flavobacteriia; order Flavobacteriales; family Flavobacteriaceae; genus Flavobacterium; species Flavobacterium ammonificans. Next base: position 1,651,978 of record NZ_AP025185.1, on the reverse strand, counting down.
ATCAAAAAAGTATGATTTGGTTAAAGTCTAAACTAGATGTGAGATATGATATTGAAGGAGAAGGCGGTAAACCAAGAAAAGAACTCTGGGAAATTCCAGAAACAGCTTTTAAAGAAACTATCATAAACTCTTTGGCACATCGTGATTACTATGATAAAGGAGCTAGAATAACAATAGAAGTTTTTGATGATCGTGTCGAAATATCAAATCCAGGCGGTTTAATAAGTGCAGTGCCAAGAAATGAATTTGGTAAAAGAAGTGCTAGTAGAAATCCATTAATTTTCGGTTTATTCGAGAGAATGCGATTGGTAGAGCAAATAGGATCCGGTATAACTCGTATTAGAGATGTAATGAATGATGAAGGTCTAACTCCTCCCGAATTTAATATAGATGGAATGTTTACTGTCACATTAAGAAGACCATTTGATTTTAAAAAATGGGTGAATAAGTGGGTGAATAATTTATCTGAAAAACAAATTCTAATCCTTACTGCAATTCATCACAACACCAAAATTAAAAAAACAGAATTACAGCAATTAGTCGATTTTAGTGCTACTGCCTTAGATAACAATATAGAAATTCTTAAAAAAGAGGGTCTATTGGAACGAGAAGGAACCAAAGGAGGTATTTGGATAATACATTATAGCAACCCAAAAGTGGGTGAATAACTGGGTGAATAATTTAGAGTACTAAACAAAATCCATCCTACCTTTTCAATACGGGCAATCAATCGGTCTCTCTCCAGTCGGTAGCTTTGTTCCGTTCGGCTGCTCCAGTCGGCTTACGCCCTCCATTCCGCAGTCAGTGCACCACCATAAAAAAACAGTCGCTTCAATAAGCCACTGTTTTTTTTTGTGCCACACTTCCTCATCTTCACACGCCACCTACCTTGCGTTCGTCGGGGCTACCACATCCACCCTACCGCTTCATTCAGCTACAGTCCGCTGGCTACCTTTCGCTTCATCTCAGCCGTAGGCTGTCTGCAGCCCCTTATAGTTTGGGCGGTTGCTCCTTCGCTCAGCCATCGGGATCGGCGCCGTTAGCACTTCGCCCTAAATCAAGGTACGCCATAGGCGGTCCTTCATTGTTTCCCCGCCGTACTACGCTCGCATCATTACGCTCCACTACGTAAACTCCGTTACGCTCTCATCCTGCGGTGGCTGTTCGATTGCCGCAACCCCGCCACTGCGCTCCTCGAAAAAGCAACTTCCGCTACCGCTACAGTTCCTTTTCTGCGGTGCTTGGGGGTGTTTATTGCCCCACTCGCTTGGTAAAAAAGTATCCTGTTCTTTGAAAAGAAAAAGAAAAAAAGTCAGCTAAACTAGCGTGCAGTCCTCACTTCCAGTCGGTCGTGCCTCCCTCCATTCCCGTTCGTCCTTTCCGCTATAACGAGTGCTTTCTTTTTTTCTCTTTTTTCTTTTCAAAAGCAGATAATAAAAAAGCCAAATCTCACGACTTGGCTTTAATTCGTTTGACCCAAAGGTCACCACAACAAGGGTCAAACTACTGATCCGACTTCTTAATAAATAGTTTAAGCACTAGCGAAAGTAAAAAACTCACAATAGCACCAATAGCAGCTAAAATCACCGTCTTGAAGACGTCTTCCGAGCTGAGGTTGGGCAAAACACTCAAAAAAGTGCCGCCCGCCGTACCTCTCAGGGTCAAATTAGTGTGGTTCATGCTCGGTTTCATTTAAAGTCGTAACCTGACTGACCGCCGAGACTACACTGCCTGCAACAGCCAGATAGCCTCCTATCGAGGTAATTACGACTGGTAATGCAATGGGTGTGGCCAAAATAGTGCCGCCTACAGCCGCTAATCCCAATCCAATGGATCGAAGTACTTTGAAAAATTTTGGTGTCGGAGCTTTCACTCGTTGAATGAGATTCATCTGATTTAAGTTTTAAGATTGTACAATCAATACAACAGTTTCTTTGGCATCTAACTGTTGGTAAACCAACTTTTTTAAGGTGCCAAAAGCCTGTTTCGACAAAAGTCCTCTTCCTGGACCTGAAATAGTCGTTACGGGAGCGATACATCCGTTCAATTCCCGCAAAGCATTATTGGCGGGGTGAAACAAAATAAAAGTTCTGTTCCTCACTCCCACTACTTCCAAATGCCAACGGAATTTGGGAGCATACCGCTTGCGTAACAAGTATTTCCCTTCTGGAATACACGACACCCTTTTCTTGTTATATTTCCAAGGGAGTTCAATGGTATTACAAATGAACCGCCCCTCCATAGCGAGTGTTCCGTTGGTTCCCGAAGGGAAATAGGTTCTTGTTAACACTAAAACCATCTATAGTCCACTCACTTGAACTAATGATAGCGGGTTAAATGCCCCATTTTTAAGTGGGTACATCGAACCATTTACCTCTTGGTAAAATTCTACTCCTAAAGCCAAAAACAACGGTTTGGTGCTGTTAGGAGTCACTGGATTGACATGGTTGATCACCGCCGTAGCAGTGGTATCCCAAGCAAGGATTGCCGTCTCCGAACTGCTGCTCACAAAAGTTTCCGCCTCAAAATCGACCTCCGCCCCCGCAGATACAATTTTAAAATGCGTAGTCCCTCCAGGTGCAGCAATCATATTCAACGGAATGAAAGAAGCCATATTTAACTTGATTTCGCCAGCTACTCTGTCGATTGTTCCCGTAAAGGGAGCAAACAAAGTAGTGCCTAGTTTCCCACCGATATTGAATTCAAAACCCAATAAGAGTTCTGCCTCGCCGTCAATGACATTGCGTAGCCCTCTTTCGTTGGTTTGATCCGCCTGAATCACTTTTATCATCGACTGCGTCAATCGGCTCACCATTCTACCATCGGCAGAGTTCAAGAGTAATGTTCGTAAAGCAGTACGCAGGGTTTTCCCTGCTTTGCCTGCTCTCCCAAATTCCGAACCGTTCTCTCGGGTGCGCTGAAACGCAGGATCACTAGCAATTCGATTGGCTTCAATACCGCCTTTCTCGCGTGCCAAATGCCCATCCTTAGTTTTATAAAAGGTAATATCCCCAATAGTCCCTTTTAATTTAATTATGCCTTTTTGTCTTGCCATAATTACCCCAAATCTTTGATTAATAATTAATTTTTGATACTCGTACCAATCTTTTTTTACTGCAGCATTTTGATTGATTTTAAGCAAATATGATACTTAAACTTTTTATTTAAAATAAGCTATACTACCATTTGACCTATAATGACATAATTGACAAATAAAACAACAAATGACCTCTAAAATAATTTCCCTGGTACAAGATAGAATTAGTAAAATAGTGCTTAAATTTAGGTCCAAAATAAGCATAGGAACAAGCCAGTCAACCCCCAATCAAAAGCATAGATAAAGTATGAAAACAGTCATTAAAAGAGTATGCATCTACCCAAAGGACATACAACGCATTACAGGCAAGAGTTACCGTCAAAGCACTAGAATATTACAGAAGTTAAGGATCCACCTTAATAAGCAACAAAATGAACTCGTGAGTATAGAAGAGTTTTGCCAATACACCAGTTTAAAGTACGAACAAGTATTACCACTAATAATAGACTAAACAGTACTGATTATTGAACTAATATAGTTGCATTCTTAATTTTATTTGATTAAATTTGAAGTATCATCACAAATAGGAAATTCAGTCCATTTTGGAGGGGCACAATTAGGGGCACTTGAAAAAATACACACAGTATTATACTGATAAACAGCTATATAAGGAAGGTTCAAAAATCCCTCTTTCTCCGCAACAGAAAACCCGAAACGAAAGTTTCGGGTTTTTTTATTTCTTCCAACTCGAAAAGTTTACTTTTAAGAGTGAAGAAGAAATAAAAAAACGAATCAAAATTTATTTTTGTTTGGTTTTCTTTGTAGGACTCCCCCTCTGGGATCATGGAATAATACCTCTTTCTCCTAAAAAAACAACTCATTGAGGTGCTTTTTTTATTAAAATCAAACGTCCCAAACAACTATTTAATTCTTAGATCAAAAACTACAATCCATTTAAATAAAAATAAATTTTACACTTTAAAATAAATTTTATTTATATTTGAATTTAGAATTTTAACCCATCAACTTAATTTTTTACGCTATGAAATCTACGTTTATCGCTTTTAAAAAATCGGCCTTTACTTTACTTACTACTTTAACCGTTCTTTTTGGAACCACAGCAATGGGGTTGCCTGTTGAAGAGCCTAATGCTATCGTAGGAATCTGGAAAACAGGAGATGGAAATGCAGTGGTGCGCATTTATAAAAACGGAGATAAATTCCAAGGAAAAATTGTATGGCTTAAAGAACCTAATGATCCAGAAACAGGAAAAGCCAAATTAGACAAAAACAACCCAACTCAATCATCACAAAACAGACCCATACTAGGTTTAATCAATATTTGGGGATTTAGCCAAACATCGAAAAACCTTTGGGAAGAGGGTAATATTTATGACCCAAAAAGTGGGAATACCTATTCTTGTACCATAAAAATGATCAATGCCAACTCTCTAGAAGTAAGAGGTTATATTGGGGTGTCATTAATTGGTCGCACCGATGTTTGGACCCGTCAAGTCGCTAAAAATTAAGGCGAAACAAAATTCAAACTTAGATTGAAATAAAACGGATTGCCAAGTGGGCTAGTAAAATACTGCTGGTTCACTTCTTTGGCATCGTGCTGGTTTACCACGTCAAAACGCCAGTTGTAACGCAATCCTGCTTGTGCACTTAACCAAACAAATCCACTCAATTTTTTATCCCACATAACTCTTGGTTTGAATTCGCCTCGCTGGATAAAAACTTTTCCAGTTGGGCTATCCGGTAAATTCATGAAAAATTGATTTCCCTCTAATTCAAAACCTACTTGAAGAATATTGGAGGTAGAGAAATTGTATTTCAGATGGCCACGAGCTGGCAATAAAAGTTCCATACCCCAGCGGTCATTAAATGCTTTGTTCCAAAAAAGCACAGGGATGTGTAACAGTTGTCCTGCACGATAGGTGCGCGAGATACCTGCTCCAATCATATTTTTATCCGAAGTTTTCCATCCATAAATCAAAGCGCCACTAAAGGTAAATGCGTCACTAGTTAGATCGCTTAAACGCTGATAAAAACCATTCATATCTCCGCTAGCTTGGAAAATCATAAAATTCTTTTCGTTCAAGGGCTTGAAAATAGTGGTAGTAATTCCCGTTGTAGTCATTGCTCTTGCATCAAGTCGTTGAGCAAATGAATTCCTGCCTGGATTATCAATTGAAAATTGACTTGACCAGTAGTTGGCTCCTAATTGCCAAATAATCTTGGTATTTGAAATTACAGGAATGTTGGCCTGCGCTTTTATAGCTGATACTTGATTGACGCGTATATCTTGATTCATTAAAGACATTCCATCTCTAACTCCAGGCATCATAAAACTACCTTGTTGTTCGAATCCCAAACTCAAGATTCGTTGGGGAACTTGATTGAGTACTTTTTGATTACAATATCTTTTTACCCCTTCAGCATCACCAAAATTGCTATAATCTAAAACCTCTGTGCTATCTACTTGAGCAATTGCATTTGTAGAAAAAAATACCAAACAAACTAATACTATTTTGTACATAAACTTATTTTTACGGATTATTTTACCTACAAATATAAGTTACCAAATGTTTGAATTACAATATTTTTTGAAAAAATTAAGTACAATTTGAATGCTATACCAATACCTATTCGACCAATCCTAGAAAAAAGTAGTTGATAACTTTAATCGGTGAATTACTTTTTAATTAGCTCCTTCTGAGTTAATTTTGGAAAGAATGAAACTGAAAAAATTACATACCACAACAACCTTAGAATTCTACACTCCTGTTTATGCAACAGCGATGGAACTACCTTATGTTGATGCGGGTATTAGAGCGAGATTCCCCTCGCCTGCTGATGATTTTATCGAGTTATCTATTGACCTTAACACCCATTTAATCAAGCACAAAGACACCACTTTCTTTGCAACAGTAAAAGGGCATTCGATGAAAAATGCGGGTATTTATGACGGTGATTTACTCATTATTGATAAAAGTTTAGAGCCGCAAAATGATAAAATTGCGATCTGTCAAATTGATGGTGAGTTTACAGTGAAACGAATCAAGATTGAAAAAAATATCGTTTGGCTCATCGCCGAAAATGAGGACTTTGAACCAATTAAAGTGACTCCTGAAAATGAATTGATTATTTGGGGTATTGTAACCGCATCCATAAAAAAATTCTAATGTTTGCACTAGTTGATTGCAATAATTTTTATGCCTCTTGTCAAAGAGTATTCGAACCGCATTTAATAGGAAAACCTGTTGTTATCCTATCTAATAATGACGGTTGCGTTATTGCACGATCCAATGAAGCAAAAGCATTAGGTGTACCAATGGGAGCGCCAGCATTTCAATTTAAAAGTATCTTTAAAGAGCATAATGTTCATGTTTTTTCTTCCAACTATGCCTTGTATGGAGACATGAGCAATAGAGTTATGAACTTACTCGCTACTTTTACTCCCGAAATAGAAGTGTATAGTATTGACGAAGCTTTTTTAAAATTCCAAGGATTTGAGCAATTTAATCTGGAAGAATACGGTCTTACTATTCAGCGTACAGTTACTAAAGGTACCGGAATTCCAATCAGTGTGGGATTTGCTCCAACTAAAGCTTTGGCCAAAGTAGCCAATAAAATAGCAAAAAAATTTCCTGATCGAACTAAAAGTGTCTATGTAATCGATACCGAAGAGAAACGAATAAAAGCATTAAAGTGGACTAAAATTGACGATGTTTGGGGTATTGGACACCAACATGCAAAACGATTGAAAGCGCTTCAAATAAAGAATGCCTATCAATTCACCAAACTGCACGATGACTGGGTTAGAAAAGAAATGTCAGTGGTAGGATTACGACTAAAGCACGAACTAGAAGGGAAACCCCGATTGGATTTAGAAACTCCAACCAGTAAAAAAGCCATTGCAACTACTCGGTCATTCGAAAAACCCTATCAAACTATTGAAGAAGTAGCCGAAAGAGTAGCAACATTTACAGCTCATTGCGCAGAAAAACTCAGAAAGCAAAAAAGTCAATGCAATATGGTAATGGTATTTGTTAAAACCAATCGGTTCAGTCAGGATGCCCCTCAATATTCTAGAAGTATTGTAATAAAAACAGATTACCCTACTGATTCGACTATTGACTTAAATAAGTATGCACAAATAGGATTAAAAGCGATTTTTAAAGAAGGATACCAATACAAAAAAGCGGGTGTAATCGTGATGGGCTTAACGCCAAATAACGAAACGCAACTGTCCTTATTCAACTTTTCTAATCCAAAACACCAACCCATAATGTGTGTCGTTGATAAACTAAACGCAGCCATGGGAAAAACTACCGTTCGATTCGCCTCACAATCTATTGGTAGACAATGGAAGATGAAACAAGAAAGATTATCGCCTTGCTATACCACTCGAATTAAGGAAATTGTGACAATTAAAGTGTAATACAAGTAGGCTATCCAAATCAATACAACAAATGACGCTTAGAAGAGTTGCGCCAGCCGGCTTGATTTTGATACGAAACAAAAAATATCTTTAAATCGGCTTGATTTTCATAATCTACAAAATAAACCTTCTTTTTAGCTTGATTCTGATAGTCCGTAAAAAACCATTTGCCATCATTATCTCCCGCTTGATTGGGATAATTGACTTTAAATACTTTTAAATCAGCTTGATTTTCATATTTGACTACAAATACTTTAACGTCAGCCTGATTGGGATAGTTGACCGAAAAAACTTTTTGAGCAGTCGCCGATAGACCAAAAGTCAAGCTAAGAATAACAGCATAACAAAACGATTTCATAATCCAATACTTTACAATTGAAATTTAAAAGTACTGAAAAATAGCTTTCAAAATCCGTTTCGCATATTTTTTGCCACTCCATAAAAAAGCGATAAATTAGCGCCATCAAAAAAATTACTTCAATCAAATGAAAAATACAGCTTTAACCCACATTCACGAAAGTTTAGGAGCTAAAATGCTTCCGTTTGCAGGATACAATATGCCCATTCTTTACGAAGGGGTCAATGCTGAACACGAAATTGTTCGAACAGGCGTGGGCGTTTTTGACGTTTCGCATATGGGAGAATTTCTGCTATCAGGTCCGAATGCCTTAGCTTTAATACAAAAAGTAACCTCAAATGACGCGGCTACCTTAACTATTGGAAGAGCACAATATTCTTGTTTGCCTAATACAGAAGGTGGAATTGTAGACGATTTATTGGTTTACAAAATGAAAGAAGACGAATACCTATTAGTGGTAAATGCTTCTAATATTGAGAAAGACTGGAACTGGATTAGTAGTCATAATGATTTGGATGTAGTAATGCAAAATCTTTCTGATGACTACTCTTTATTAGCTATTCAAGGGCCAAAAGCGGTGGATGCGATGCAAAGTTTGTCTTCATTGGATTTAGCACAAATAGCATACTATCATTTTGAAGTAGGTGATTTTGCCGGAATCAATGAGGTGATCATCTCAGCAACGGGTTATACAGGATCAGGAGGATTTGAAATTTATTGTAAAAATGCCGATGTAGAGCACATTTGGAATGCCGTTTTTGAAGCTGGAAAAGCATTCAAAATCCAACCTATCGGATTAGCTGCTCGTGATACTTTACGTTTAGAAATGGGATTCTGTTTGTACGGAAACGATATTAACGATACTACTTCGCCATTAGAAGCAGGATTGGGTTGGATTACCAAATTCAATAAAGAATTCACTAATTCAGCTGCGCTTAAAAAGCAAAAAGAAAATGGTGTAACCAAAAAATTGGTTGGGTTTGAAATGCAAGAGCGTGCCGTGCCAAGACACGATTACGAAATTGTAGATGCTGCTGGAAACGCCATCGGAATTGTAACTTCTGGAACCATGTCGCCTTCCATGAATAAAGGCATTGGCTTAGGCTATGTGAATGCAGAATTTAGTGGTACTGGTAGCGATATCTACATCCGAATTCGCAAAAATGATGTTCCTGCCAAAGTGGTTCAATTACCTTTTTATAAAAAATAACAGCAATTGTAAAACTGCAAAATAATAGTATTTTTGCATCGTTAAAAAATATCAGAAATGGGAAGAGCGTTTGAATTTAGAAAAGGAAGAAAAATGAAACGTTGGTCAGCAATGGCCAAAGCCTTTACTAGAATTGGTAAAGATATTGTAATGGCAGTAAAAGAGGGAGGTCCAAATCCGGATGCCAACTCTCGATTAAGAGCTGTAATACAGAATGCAAAGGCAGCTAATATGCCTAAAGATAATGTCGAGCGTGCCATTAAAAAAGCAACCGACAAAGATACGGCTAACTACAAAGAAGTATTGTTTGAAGGTTATGCGCCTCACGGAATTGCACTTTTGATTGAAACGGCTACCGATAATAATAATAGAACTGTAGCTAACATTCGTTCTTATTTCAATAAATGTAATGGTACTATGGGAACACAAGGTTCCGTTGAATTTATGTTTGATCATACTTGTAATTTCCGTGTTCCAAAAGAAGGCTTAGATCCTGAAGAATTGGAATTAGAATTCATTGATTTTGGTGCTGAAGAAGTTTTTGAAGACGAAGACGGTATTTTAATCTACGCGCCTTTTGGAAGTTTTGGAACTATTCAAAAAGAATTAGAAAACAGAGGTTTAGAAATTTTATCTTCTGGATTTGAAAGAATTCCTCAAATTACTAAAAAACTTACCGAAGAACAGGTTGCAGACGTAGAAAAGCTAATTGAGAAAATTGAAGAAGATGATGATGTGATGAACGTCTATCATACTATGGAAGAATAATTTCCCTTTTATTGGTTAAGCCCCAATTAATTCAGATACAAACTCTCGATTCGTCGGGAGTTTTTTCGTTTATAAGGGTTAGAAATAAAAAAACTCCAGATTGCTCTGGAGTTTTAATTAGTATTTGCAAAGCAAACTATTTTATGAATTCTATTTTTTGAGCTTCTTCTTCGTTAATACTATCAAAAAATCCTTGTTCGTTCATCCAATCATCGCTAAAGACTTTACTCATGTATCGGGAACCATGATCTGGAAATATCGCAATTACATTACTATCTGGAGTAAACTCCCCTTCCTCTGCATATTGCTTAATTGCCTGAAGTACGGCACCTGAAGTATAGCCTACGAACAAACCTTCTGTTTTAGCTAAATCACGTGTAGCGTGGGCACTTTCTTCATCCGTTACCTTCATGAATTTATCTATAATATCAAAATCAGTAACCGATGGGATTAAGTTTTTACCTAAACCTTCGATTCGGTACGGATAAATTTCCTCTTTATCAAATTCTCTAGTCTCGTGGTATTTTTTTAATACCGAACCAAAAGCATCTACACCTAAAATTTTAATATTTGGATTTTGCTCTTTCAAATACTTAGCAGTACCCGATAAAGTTCCTCCGGTCCCACTACAAGCCACAAGGTGCGTGATTTTTCCGTTGGTTTGTTTCCAAATCTCAGGCCCCGTACTCAGATAGTGAGCATCAAAATTCAATTGATTAAAATATTGATTGATATAAATAGATCCTTTAGTTTCTTCGTGCAAACGTTTCGCTACACTGTAATACGAACGTTCATCATCAGCTGATACGTGTGCAGGGCAAACATATACTTTGGCACCCATAGCACGAAGCATATCGATTTTATCTTTGGATGATTTTGAACTTACCGCTAGAATACAATTGTATCCTTTAATGATACTGACCATCGCCAAACTAAAACCGGTATTACCAGAAGTAGTCTCCACAATGGTATCCCCTGGAGAAAGAATCCCCTGCTTCTCAGCTTGTTCAATAATATAAAGTGCTATTCTGTCTTTGGAGGAGTGACCTGGGTTAAATGCCTCTACCTTAGCATAGAAATTACCTTCTATTCCTTCGGTTACTTTTTTTAGCTTGATAAGTGGTGTATTACCTATCAAATCTAAAACCGAATTATGAGCATTTATTTCTTCTTTCATAAAAAAAAATAGTTTATTCAGGTCTTATTAAAGCAACCCTAATAAGTGACAAATTTAAGAATAAATTTCTAATTATTTTTTAATTTCTTCTAAATCCAATAAAAATGCAAACTCTTTGGCCAACTCTTTAAGGGCTTCAAATCGACCTGACGCCCCGCCATGACCTGCATCCATATTAGTATGAAGGTATAAATTAGTATTTCCTTTTTTATGAGTACGCAATTTAGCAACCCATTTAGCTGGTTCCCAATACTGTACCTGAGAATCGTGTAAACCTGTAGAAACAAATAGATTTGGATAAACTTGTTCTTTCACATTATCATAAGGAGAATAGGATAACATATAGTCGTAATATTTTTTATTATTTGGATTGCCCCATTCGTCATATTCTCCTGTTGTCAACGGAATACTATCATCTAACATCGTTGTAATCACATCTACAAATGGAACCTGCGCAATAACACCGTGGTATAATTCGGGTGCCATATTAACCACTGCTCCCATTAACAATCCGCCTGCCGAACCTCCTTCAGCATACAAATGTGCTGGTGACGTATATTTTTCCCGTATTAAAAATTGAGAACAATCAATAAAATCTGTAAATGTATTTTTCTTTTTCAATAATTTTCCGTCTTCATACCATTGTCTGCCTAAATCTTCGCCACCACGAATGTGCGCAATAGCATAAATAAAACCACGATCTAATAATGACAAACGAGTGGTTGAAAAGTAGGGCTCCATAGTTACGCCATACGATCCATAAGCATACTGCAATAAGGGATTGTTTCCATCTTTTTTCAAACCTTTTCGATACACTAATGAAATAGGTACTTTAACTCCGTCTTTGGCGGTAGCCCAAACGCGCTCTTCTACGTAATTATTTTTATCAAATTGCCCCCCTAAAACGGCTTGCTCTTTTTTGATTTCTTTTTCTTTGGTCTTCATATTGAAATCAATCACCGAAGATGGTGTTGCCAATGATTGGTAACTGTAACGCAAAATATCAGTATCAAAATCAACATTAGTTGTGGTGTAGGCATTGTACGTTTCGCTTCCAAAAGGCAGGTAATACTCCCCTTCTCCACTCCAAGGCATAATGCGAATGTGGTTCAAACCATTGGAACGTTCTTCGACTACCAAATAGTTGCTGAAGATTTCAATGTCTTCAATTAAAACGTCTTCTCGATGCGCAAGGACTTCTTTCCAATGTTTCTTTTCAGTCGCATTTTCAGGAGTTTTCATCAATTTAAAATTGGTCGCTTTGTCTTTATTGGTTAAAATATAAAACGAATCGCCAAAATGAGAAATACTGTATTCTAGTCCGCGAACTCTTGGCTGAAACACTTTGAATTCCGCGTCTGGTGTATCCGAATTCAAAATACGATATTCTGTTGTCAAGGTACTTTCAGCACCAATGACAATGTATTTTTTGGATTTTTCTTTGCCAACCGAAACATTGAAGGTATCGTCTTTTTCTTCATAAACCAATACATCTTTATCGGCTGTAGTTCCCAATTTGTGTTTGAAAATCTGATTGGCACGCAAGGTTACTTTGTCTTGTCGTGTGTAAAAAAGGGTGTGGTTATCATTGGCCCAAACCGAACCTCCTGTTGCATTTTCAATAACATCTGATAGTATTTCATTAGTCTCCAAATTCTTAATTTGAATGGTATAAATACGTCTGCCAACAGTATCAACTCCAAAGGAAGCAAATCGATTGTCTGGACTTACACTCAATCCGCCCAATTGAAAAAAAGTATGTCCTTTGGCCAATTCGTTGCAATCAAATAAAATTTCTTCTTTGGCATCCAGACTTCCTTTTTTACGAGAGTAAATTGGATAATCTTGTCCTTTTTCATATCGTGTGATATAAAAATAGCCATTGTATAAATACGGAACTGATTGATCGTCTTCTTTGATACGCCCTTTCATTTCTTCAAAAAGCGCCTTTTGAAAATCTTTGGTATGCGCCGTCATGGCATCATAATAGGCATTTTCTTGATTCAAATAATCAATCACTTCAGGATTCTCCCTATCATTTAACCAAAAATAATTATCAGTTCGAACCTGATTGTGTTTCTTTAATTGCTTTGGAAGTATTTTAGCTACAGGAGCTGCAATAGTATGTGACATAGACTGTGCTTTAATCGTTGTAAATGAAGACGCAAAAATAACACAAACAAAGTGGAACACTAGTGTATTTTTCATGATTATTTAATTTAAAATAAACATCTAATGTACTAATTTTACACCAAATACTAATCAACAAATAAAGCAATATGGATTTAATGGGAATGATGGGTAAATTAAGAGAAACCCAACAAAAAATAGAAGACACTAAAAAACGTTTGGATTCGGTACTAATTGATGAGCAAAGTAGCGACGGAACACTTAAAGTTACTTTAACTGCCAATAGAACTATCAAATCAATTGCAATTGATGATGCCTTATTAGAAGACAAAGAGCAACTGGAAGATTATTTGATCTTGGTACTCAATAAAGCCATCGAAAAAGCGACTAAAGTAAATGAAGCGGAATTAGATGCGGTAGCCAAAATGGACATGCCCATGATTCCAGGAATGGATAATTTGTTTAAATAATTTAAACTATTCGTTTGGCAGGATATCCTGAGACAAAATCAACCACATTCTGTTTCAGGAAATCTTGTAAATGATTGGATTGCAAATGCAATTGAAAATCAAATTCCGAATAAAATCCCTCCCAAACAATAATTTGTTTCGCATCAGTTGTATTCGAATGTAGTTCAAATAAAAAATTTCCTGCTTCTAACTTAGTTTCTGCTTGTAATTTTTTCAATGCTTCGATTGCAGTATCAAAATCAACCTCGGGTTTAATAGCCAAGATTGCAGTAGAAAAATAATGCGAATTGTTTTTTGCAACAGGTTCAATCAAATCCCATAAGTTCCCGTACAAATCTTCAAAAACCAACACCTTTCCGTAATTTTCTTGCTTAGATTCGCGAACAATATTGACTTTTTTGTCTATTAAATTTTGACGTTCTCTTTCTAAATTATCCGTATTTAAGAATAAGAAAACGCGTCCTCCCGTTTGATTTCCTATAGATTTTAACTGTTCTTCATTGGCCGCTTTCGCTAATAACAATCGGCATTGCGAATTATTTGGAGCAACAACCACCCAACGTTTAGTATCACTTAAGACGGTATCTTCAATTAAATCAAAATGTAATTTCTGCGTATAAAAAGCAATCGCTTCGTCATAGTCTTTAACTACTAAAGTAATTTGGTTGATGTGATTCGCCATTATTAAAGAGTTAACTTTTCTAAAGTTTCTAAAACATAGGTATGCATCACTTCGCGGTAGTCCAAATGCGTTACAATTCGCAATTTGCCTTGACCCATCGAACTAATTAAAATGTTCTTCTGTTTTAGGATTTCCATGAACTGACTTTCATTGACTTGTGGCGCCAACGAAAATATTAATATATTAGTTTCTACAGGCTCAACCGAAGCTACCCAATCTTTACGCTCTAAAACGGCTGCCAATTCTTTGGCACGACGATGATCATCCGCTAAACGTTCTATATTATGATCCAAGGCATAGATTCCAGCAGCAGCCAAATAGCCTACTTGACGCATTCCACCACCAAAAATTTTACGAACACGCAAGGCACGATGAATCGTTTTCTTGTCCGCCAATAAAACAGAACCTATTGGTGCGCCTAGTCCTTTGGATAAACAAACCGAAATCGTATCAAATAGTTTTCCGAATTCTTTTGGATCTTGGTTTTTGGTTACCAAAGCATTCCAAATTCGGGCACCATCCAAATGAAATTTTAAATTGTGATCCACACAAACTTGTTTGATTTGGCGCAAATCCTCTAATTCATAACAAGCTCCTCCTCCTTTGTTAGTGGTGTTTTCTACACAAACCAAACTCGTCAACGGACTGTGGTAAAATTCCGGATCGTTAATTGCTGATTTCACTTGAGCAGCCGTAATCATTCCGCGATTGCCATTCAACAAACAACAGGAAACACCGCTATTGAAAGAAACGCCACCACCTTCGTAGTTGTAAACGTGCGCATATTTATCTGCAATTAATTGTTCGCCCGGTTGGGTATGCAATTTAATTGCCGTTTGATTCGCCATCGTTCCTGAAGGGAAAAATAATCCCGCTTCCATTCCGAATAGTGCTGCTACTTTAGCCTCTAATTCAATTACTGTTGGGTCTTGTTTGTACACATCGTCGCCTACAACTGCATTGAACATGTATTGTAACATTTCGTGTGTAGGCTTTGTAATCGTATCGCTAACTAGGTTTATTTCCATTTTTATGTTGTTATAGTGAAGGACAAACAATAGTCGAATTGTCTTTCCTTAAAAAAGTCTTATTTTTGCCTCACAAAATTACATAATTTATGACAACTACCGAACAAATAAAAGGTATTGTAGAACGCCTTGGTGCGTTGAGGAGGTATCTTTGACGTTGATGCCAAATTAATTGAAATTACAAACGAGGAAGAAAAGACCTTTGCACCTGACTTTTGGAACAATGCCAAAGAAGCTGAAATCGTTGTCAAAAACCTTCGAAACAAGAAAAAGTGGATTGAAGATTACAACAAAGCTGTTGAGCTGAGTGATGAATTGCAGTTAGCGTATGAATTTTACAAAGAAGGCGAACTTTCGGTAGAAGAATTAGACGAACAATATCGTGCCACCGAGTTGCATATAGAAAGCATTGAATTCAAAAATATGCTTTCGGAAGAAGGAGATACTTTGAGCGCCGTGCTACAAATTACGGCTGGTGCCGGAGGTACAGAAAGTTGTGATTGGGCCTCTATGTTGATGCGAATGTACTTGATGTGGGCTGAAAAACAAGGCTACAAAGTCAAAGAATTGAACTTCCAGGAAGGTGATGTAGCGGGAATCAAAACTGTGACTTTGGAAATTGAAGGCGATTATGCTTTTGGTTATTTGAAAGGAGAAAATGGTGTGCATCGATTAGTACGAATTTCGCCTTTTGATAGCAATGCCAAAAGACATACGTCGTTTGTTTCTGTTTATGTGTATCCGTTAGTAGATGATACCATCGAAATAGACATTAATCCAGCAGATATCGAAATTACTACTGCTCGTTCCAGTGGTGCTGGTGGACAAAATGTAAATAAGGTAGAGACTAAAGTACAATTGGTACACAAACCAACAGGCATTCAGATTCAATGTTCGGAAACGCGTTCGCAACACGATAATAGAAACCGTGCGATGCAAATGCTTCGTTCGCAATTGTACGAAATTGAGTTGAAAAAACAACTTGCCCAACGTGCCGATATTGAAGCAGGTAAGATGAAAATTGAATGGGGATCGCAAATTAGAAATTACGTAATGCACCCCTACAAATTAGTCAAAGACGTTCGTAGCGGATTCGAATCAACCGATGTAGATGGCGTGATGAATGGAGAAATTGACCATTTCTTGAAAGCTTATCTGATGATGATGGGACAAAAAGAAGAAGAATAAACTTCATTTTAAACTCAAAATACAACTCCTCAACTTTCTAATTAAGAATAGTTTGAGGAGCTTTTTATTTTCAAAAAAGTTGTGATTTCATCTTTAATTGATTTTATTTGAATTAAATACTGTTATTAACCAACCTAAAACTATGAAATCGTATTCTATTCAAGAGATCAACGAAGTACTCAAAGGTACTATTGTTGGATCAATTAACCCCACAATTACCGCTCCTGAACAACTAGACGAAGCATCTGCAACTGAAATTACTTTTATTGGTCACCGAAAATATGAAAAAAATTGGGCTACTTCAAAAGCCTGTGCTGCTGTAGTCAACGAAGATATTAGCATCGAACCTGGAGACAATCGGATATTTATCAAAGTAAAAAATGCCGATTTAGCGATGTCACAGGTATTGGAACTTTTTGCACCGCCAAGTCCCGTATTTCATGTCGAAATTCATCCAACTGCCGTAATTGATGCTTCAGCTACAATTGGAAAAGGGAGTAAAATTGGAGCCAATGTGTATGTTGGTCCCAAAACAACCATCGGAGAAAATACCATCCTCTACCCTAACGTAACCGTTTTGGACGAATGTTCCATTGGAAATAATACTGTAATTTGGTCAGGAACTGTAGTTCGTGAACGTTGTCATATTGGTCATCATTGTATCATCCATCCTAATGCGACTATTGGCGCTGATGGTTTTGGTTTCAGACCTGATCCTGAAAAAGGCTTGGTGAAGATTCCGCAAATTGGGAATGTCGTGATTGGAAATGGCGTTGAAATTGGGGCTAACTCTTGCGTAGACCGAGGGAAATTTAGTTCTACCGTTTTAGGCGACGGCTGTAAAATTGACAATTTAGTTCAAATTGGTCACAACAGTAAACTAGGTCGTTTTTGTATTATGGCTGGAAACTCTGGATTGGCAGGTTCTGTTACTTTAGGAACAGGTGTTATCATTGGCGGAAGCGCTTCTATTAAAGACCACACAACTCTTGGCGACGGCGCTATTGTAGGTGCGGGTTCAGGAGTTGTAAGTAATGTAGAGGCGGGAAAAACCGTTTTAGGTTACCCAGCCGTTGATGCTAGAGATGCATTAAAACAATGGGCGATTTTAAAACGTCTTGTAGAAGATTCTAAAAAATAGTCCTACAATTTTATCAAAAATATAACATCTACAACCATACAAAATGGTTGTATGATTTCGTATTTTCGCTTTCTAATTTGACAAAAAAGCATTTCAATGGATTTGAATTTCAATAAAAACGAAGATCACAACAAATTATTACTTTCGGAACTCCGCAGAAAGTTGGGAGAAGTAAAACTGGGAGGCGGAGAAAAACGCATTCAAAAATTACATGCTGAAGGAAAAATGACAGCACGTGAACGTATTGATTATTTACTTGATGCTAACGAAAAAAGTATTGAAATTGGAGCCTTTGTGGGCGAAGGAATGTACAAAGAACACGGCGGCTGTCCATCGGGCGGGGTCGTAGTTAAACTAGGATACATCAAAGGAAAACAATGTATTGTCGTTGCCAATGATGCGACTGTAAAAGCGGGTGCTTGGTTTCCAATAACCGCTAAGAAAAACCTTCGTGCGCAAGAAATTGCCATGGAAAATCGCATTCCTATTATCTATTTAGTGGATAGTGCTGGGGTGTATTTGCCTTTACAAGATGAAATTTTTCCTGACAAAGAACACTTTGGTCGCATATTCAGAAACAATGCCTTAATGAGCAGTATGGGAATTACTCAAATTTCGGCAGTGATGGGAAGTTGTGTGGCTGGCGGGGCGTACTTACCCATCATGAGTGACGAAGCTTTAATTGTAGACAAAACCGGAAGTATCTTTTTAGCCGGAAGTTATTTAGTGAAAGCCGCTATTGGCGAAAGCATTGACAACGAGACATTAGGTGGTGCAACAACGCATTGCGAAATCTCAGGAGTGACCGATTATAAAGCCAAAGATGACAAAGACGCTTTGGACAAAATAAAAAATATCGTTGATAAAATTGGTGATTATAACAAAGCCGGTTTCAACCGAATCAAATCAGAGAAACCTGCTCAAGACGAAAACGAATTGTATGGCGTGCTCCCAAAAGCGCGTACCGATCAATACGATATGATGGAAATCATCAAGCGAATGGTGGATAATTCTGAATTTGAAGCTTACAAAGAAGGTTATGGTCAAACTATCATTACGGGCTATGCTCGAATAGACGGTTGGGCTGTGGGAATAGTAGCCAATCAACGAAAAGTAGTCAAAACTAAAAACGGCGAAATGCAATTTGGTGGGGTGATTTACTCCGATTCAGCAGACAAAGCAACACGATTTATAGCCAATTGCAACCAAAAGAAAATTCCGTTAGTGTTTTTACAAGATGTAACTGGATTTATGGTAGGTAGCAAATCGGAGCATGGCGGTATTATAAAAGACGGTGCCAAAATGGTGAATGCTGTTTCCAATTCGGTGGTGCCAAAATTCACTGTCATTGTTGGCAACTCTTATGGAGCTGGGAATTATGCCATGTGTGGGAAAGCTTACGACCCGCGTTTGATTGTGGCTTGGCCGAGTGCTGAATTAGCCGTAATGGGTGGCACACAAGCTGCCAAAGTATTGGCGCAGATTGAAGCTAGTTCGCTAAAAGCAAAAGGAGAAGAAGTCGATGAAGCTAAAGAAGCAGAATTGTTTGCCAAAATAAAAGCACGTTATGACGAACAAGTATCGCCTTACTATGCAGCCTCTCGTTTATGGACTGATGCCATTATTGACCCTATAGAAACGCGTACTTGGATTTCGATGGGAATTGAAGCGGCCAACCACGCTCCTATTGAGAAACCATTTAATTTAGGGGTGATTCAAACATAAAATAAAAAGAGAGGTAATTACCTCTCTTTTTTTATTCTCTAAATTAATTAACCAATACTTTGGTCTCGTATTACTTTACCGGTAGCAGTTCGCTTAAATTCTGAAATAAATACAATCTCTTTTGGTTTTTCGTATTTGTCTAAAACTTCAAAAATAGATTCGTCAATTGGCATTGATTCCCCTTCCACATACAATACTAATTTTTCTCCTAAAAGTTCATCGGCTTGTCCGTACACAAAAAAGCAGTTTGAAATTGAGGATGCTAGTTTTTCTTCTATTTGCTCCGGAATTAATTTGATCCCGCCGCTATTAATCACGTTATCAATACGGCCTTTCCAAACAAACTGAGTATCTGAAATTAATTCGGCCAAATCATTAGTCTTGATAGTTTCAGTACTAATTTTATGCGCATCAATCACTAAACACTGTCTGTCATCAATTGTGATTTTTACATTAGGCAAGACCGAAAAAGCACTCTCTCCTATTCGCTTTGCTGCAATATGCGTAATCGTTTCGGTCATTCCGTAAGTTTCATAAATCTGAGACGGAACCTTAACTAACTCTTGTTCTAAAGTTTTATTTACTTTGGCACCTCCAATAATTAACGTTTTAATTCGGCCTAAGTCTTTCATAGAATTTTTAGCTTGTAAAGGCACCATTCCACAAAAATCAAAAGATCCTTTTACTCCTTCTAATGGATGCGAACTTGGTGCTACAAATTCCATGTCTAAACCTAAAATAAAGGCTCTTACAAACATCATTTTACCCGCAACATAGTCGGTTGGTAAACAATGAAGCACTTTTTGCCCAGGTTGCAAATCAAAAAAATCTCCTGTTGCTAAAGCTGAATTGACCATCGCTTGTTTGTCTACACGAATATTTTTTGGTGCCCCTGTAGAACCCGAGGTATTCATTTCTAAATAGGGTTTTGCATCAAACCAATCCAAAATAAAAATCCCTAGCGGTTTTTCATAAGCTTCCCCTTCTTTAATAAACGAATAGGCTACGCGAAGTAAATCGTCTTTGGTAAAACTAAAGCCATTTAATTTGAACTTGTTGTGAACGTTTTGATAAGTTACTGTACTCATTAGTATTTATTTAGGTAATATTTAAAATCTTCCTGTTAATTTTTCTTTCCAATTAGACCAATGGTATTTTTTTGCAAAAAGCAAAATTAGCATTGGAAAAATAATACTCACCGGTAAAATGATATCAAAGAAAACACTTGGATCTGAGGTGCTTTTTAAAATGGAATGGGTTTGAAATGCAGTCCAATCCGAAGTGACTAATAAAGCTGCAATAAAATTATTCGCAAAATGAAAGCCCAAGGCTAATTCTATTCCGTCATCCATCAAAGTGATAATCCCCAAAAATAATCCTGTCCCGATATAGTATATTAAAATAGAATACCCCATTTTATCTACTTCGGGATTAGCGATATGCAATAACCCAAAAATAACTGATGTCATGAGCAATGGAAACCATTTGTTTTTTGCCAAATTTCCGAAACCTTGCATCAAGTATCCTCTAAAAATTAATTCTTCACAACCTATTTGGAAAGGAAAAAGTAATAATCCAATACCAAATAAAACCAAAAATGGAATCCAATTCAACTGAACTATGAAATCCTCTGGATACAAAATGTAAACAACAACTGTGGAAACGATTGAGATTCCAGCCCAAATAGAAAATGAAAATAAGACGCGGTGCCAATCTATCTTAGATCGAGATGTAATGATTTGTATGAATGATTGTTTGTGAAAAAACCGAACTAAAGCATATAATTGAAAGAACACAATAACAAATGAGACTAACATCAAAAACAAGCTCAGATTGGAATCAAAAAAATTCATCGTTGCTTCATACGAACTTGGATAAGGAATTTTATCTATAGAAGACTTGAGAAGTACTCCCAAGGTAAAAGGCAATTGCCCAACTATGGAAGCACAAAACAAAATAAAAGAACCCACTAAATATTTCCAAAATACTGATTCTTTTGTGCTAACTTGTTCTAAAAACATAGTTTGATTTGTAAAATTATGTCTCTAAAATACAGTTTTAATTTCAATTTTCATTACTTCGCAAAAAATTAATACTATGATTGAAATATACCACAACCCGCGTTGCGGAAAATCAAGAAACTGTTTGGCATTAGTTTCTGAAAAAGAAGAAGCAATTACTGTTATCAAATACCTGGAAAATCCTTTGTCAAATCAAAATCTTAAAGAGTTACTTCAAAAACTCAACTTTAAACCCATTCAATTGGTTCGAGTAAAAGAAAAAATTTGGATTGAAAATTTTAAAAACAAACAACTGACCGACGAAGGGATTATTCAAGCAATGGTTGATCACCCTATTCTAATTGAAAGACCAATTGTGGTAAAAGGAAACAAAGCTATTATAGGAAGAGTAATCGATGAGTTGAATCAATTTATTTTGTAAATAACGTATTTAACTTTTATTTATGAACTGACTAATGTAACCTTTTCCAGTTTATAGAGTCTAAACACCGTAATTAAAAATCATAATTGATGAAAAAATTAAATGCAATTGCATTAATCCTACTGTTTTTAAGCAGTATTATAAGCTTTGGTCAACAAGCACCAATTAAAGCAAAATTAAAAGTAACAGGTAAAGTTGTTGAAAAAACAACCAACCAACCTCTTGAATATGCAACAATAACATTACGCCTACCAGACAATCCTAAAGCAGTTGCGGGTGGAATTACCAACAACAAAGGGGAATTTGCTGTAGAAGTCAACCCAGGCACTTATGCAATTTCTATAGAATTTATTTCATTTAAACCTACCGAAATTAAATCGAAATCAATACAGAGCAATACGAATTTAGGAACAATTGCACTATTAGAAGATGCAGCACAATTAAATGAAGTTGTTGTCCGCGCTGAAAAAACAACAGTTGAGATAAAATTAGATAAAAAAGTTTTTAATGTAGGTACCGATTTAATGGTAAAAGGAGGTACAGTAAGTGATGTGCTTTCGAATATTCCATCTGTGTCAGTTGACGTAGAGGGAAATGTTAGTTTGCGTGGTAATGAAAATGTCAGAATCTTAATTGATGGGAGACCATCGAATGCAATCAATATAGTCGAAGCACTGCGAATTATTCCTGCTGATGCCATTGACAAAGTGGAAGTAATTACCAATCCATCAGCAAGATATGATGCTGAAGGTGGTGGGGGGATTCTTAATATTATTTTGAAAAAAGGAAAGAATCAAGGGTTTAATGGAACATTTATAGCTAGTGGTGGATTTCCAGAAAATACTAGTTTGACAGGAACTGTAAACTACAAAACTAAAAATATTAGTTTATATACAACTCAAGGTTACAGCCTTAGAAGTAGTCCAGGAAATATGATCAATGAAACAGCCTATCTAAATCCAGACAATTCAGTTAAAAATTATATTATAGAGCCTCGAACAAATGATCGATATGGTAAAGGCTATAATGCAAATATCGGAATGGATATAAACATTAATGAGTCAACTACTTGGACAAATACATTTAATTACAGAAATAATTTAGGAATTAATAACGATTTAGTATTTCAAAACTACCTGACGGCTCTAAATGAATTTGATAATACAAGAACTCGTTTAAATAGAGAAAATAGTGATAGTGAAAACTTTGAATACACATCTAATTTTGTAAAAAACTTTAAAAAGCCTGGACATAAATTCAGTATTGACGGTTCAATTTCTTCTAATAATGATGATAATACCGCATTCATTACTGAAACTGCTACAAATACAACCGCAATAAAAATTGACAATACCTTAAATAATCAACAACAAGATCGAATTTTAATTCAAAGTGATTATGTTTTACCTCTTAAAAATGGTAGTCAATTTGAAGCAGGATACAGAGGTGATTTTTTAGATCTTTTAACTGATTATGAAGTAATGATTAACGGTGTCATTAATCCGAATTTTACAAATATCCTACAATACAAAGAAAAGGTAAATGCATTGTATACTCAATACGGTTTCAAAAAAAACAAAGCCTCCTTTCTTTTGGGTCTGCGTTATGAGGATTCTAATATTGAAATCAATCAGTTGGCTACATCAGATTTTAACACCAAGAAGTATGGTAATTTCTTCCCATCTGCATTTTTTACTTACGAATTATCTGATAAGGCTAGCACATCAATTAGCTATAGCCGAAGAATTCAGAGACCTCGCGGAAGATTATTAAACCCATTTAACAATTTATCAAGTAATATAAACATCTTTGTTGGTAATCCTGATTTAGATCCATCTATGACAGACGCAATAGATTTTGGGTATATAAAACGATGGTCTAAATTAACATTAAGTACTTCTTTATATCTAAACAAAACAATTGATGCGTTTCAATTTGCAAGAAGAGAATCGGGTAGTTTTGTTAACGGAACCCCAATAATCATTAGTTCACCAATCAATTTAGCGACAGAATATCGCTCAGGTTTTGAATTTACCTTAAATTATTCTCCATACAAATGGTGGAAGTTGAATTCTAACTTCAACTTTTTTAGAAGTGAAACTGATGGCGATTTTACTTATACTAATTTTAATAACGTAAAGATTGTTCAAAACTTTGACAATGTGGCGACATCTTGGTTTAGCCGATTGACATCGAAAATTACACTTCCAAACAAAATTGATTGGCAAACCAATTTAATGTATATGGGTGGTCAAACTAATGCGCAGGGAAGAGTGATTGGGAATTTTAGTGCTAATCTTGCCTTCAGTAAAGATGTGATGAAAGATAAAGGAACATTTACTCTAAATGTAAGTGATGTTTTTAATGGTCGAAAAAGAATTATGGAGACTTTCTTACCTGGTGTAATTAGTTCAAGATCTGAAATGCAATGGCGAGTAAGACAAGTCACTCTTTCCTTCACGTACCGCTTTAATAAAGCTAAAAACGAAAGAGAAAGACAACCAAAGAGATTAAACGATGGTGGTGGTGATATGGAATTTCAAGGTTAAAAGTATAGGTTAGGTTAATTCATAAAAAAAGCTCCATAAATGGAGCTTTTTTTTGTAAAACAAACTATTTAATTAGATTGCTCTTCTTTCTTTTTTGCTTTCTTTTCTTTGTAAGCTTCCCAAGAAGCTCCACCTACCCAATACGACACGAATCCAACTAAAAAAAACATTAGCCAAAAACCCATTGTCAAAATAGTTAAGAAAAGTAAAAAGCCTAAGTACTGTGAAAAAGTAAACATATTTTCCGGAATTAAGTGTATACAAGTACAAATGTAAGTTTAATATTTTGTCCCGACAACAAAAAAATAAAAAACAAATCGTTAAAATTTCAAGATAGACCTTACTAGTGCCTATCCTAAATCTACATAATCTTGCAAGTATTTAAATCTATCGGTTAATCTACCGCTATCTGTAATTTTAGCTCGATGCAAAAGTCCGTCTACATCGCCGCTCATTAGTGCTGGAAACACATGCTTAATGAACTGTTCTCCAAAGCCATCACTAGCGTCTTTAGGCAACTCACAAGGTAAATTATCAACAGCCATTACAACAATTGCTGCTGGATGAAAAACATCTACTTCGGTTCCCTCAGAAGGTAAATAACCGTAAAAAGGTTCAGCGATTGTAGAAGCGCGAACTGTACACGCAATTGGACCATCTACATCACAGGAAATATCAGCTACAACTTTGATCTTGCAATCTTGTGATTTTAGCATCTCACGAGAAAGAATTTGAGGCGCTCCATTGCCATAAAAATGTCCAAAAATTGCAATATCTGCTACATTAGCAAATCTGGCAAAATCAGATTCATACTCTTCTGGATGGTGATAAAAATCATTGTTATCGGTTGATCCTCCATCTTTTCTCTTGTTATACTCCAATACATCTATTTGTACATAAACCGCTTGAGTATATTTTTTCGATAAAAAATCAGCCACACCAACACGCTTAATTTTCATTGCATCCAACATTTCGATACAACCAGAACCTACTTTTCCTGTACCTGTTACTACAATTTTTAAGGGAGGTAAGACCTGACGTTTCAAATATGAAATTAACATGGCTTGATCCGATAAGGTTTCCGCTTTGGGTAACTTAAACAATTCAAATTTTAATCCAAAAGCCCTGAACGCATTATACGTTCCTACTATTCCTGCATATTTACCGAAACCGATAAGTCGCTTTTCATCGGCATCAACTATGGTTTCATGATCGTATAATGTAATATTGTTTTCCAAAATTTCCCTCAAAAGCGCTTGATTATGAGGCTGCTTTTTAATTGTATGAGAAAAAAAGAAATAGGATTTATTTGGAATTAAATTAACTAAAGGCACTTCCTTAACTCCAATTAAAACATCACAATCAGCAACATTATCAGTCACTTCTATCCCTAAAGATTGATAGTCTTCGTCTTTATATACACGATTTTCTGAACTTTCTACTACAAATTGAGCAGTAGGATACAGCTGTTGTAGCTGAACTATAGCAGTTGGCGACAAAACCACTCTTCGATCAGGGGGATTTTTACGTTCTCGAATAATTCCAAATCTAAGAGCGCTTTTACTCATAATTTACTAATTTTATTAGGTATGTAACCTCACAAATTTAATAATTAAAAAATCAACTTAAAACTATTTTAAGAATTCAATAGCAATCTATTTTTAAAAAAGATTGAAATACAATAAATTAGAAATTTAATAACAAAATATGTGAATAAAAAGTGATTGATAATTTAAAAAAAGCATTCTAAAATAGATGTATTCTATATATTTGTGCATCAAGTGCCACAATAATGAAATATATTAATACATCCTATTCACTGTCAATTCTACTATTACTTTTTCTAGTAAGCTCATGTAAAAAAGTAGAATTCGAAAACACTATAAAAGATTCTGAACTTCCTAAAAATGTTTTGCCAAAAATGAAGCCTTTGGTAGAAGAACCTTCATTAGATGGCAACTTTATTTCAAATACTCGTAAAAAAATTGCTCATTTTTACAATAAGAATTGGCCTAAAAAAAGAGCTAATGGTGCTTTTTTAGTTGCAAAAAACGGTCAAATTGTTTTTGAAAAATACGATGGATTAGCCAACTTCAATAAAAAAGATACAATTACCGCATCTACTCCATTACACATAGCCTCAGTAAGTAAAGTAATTACAGCGGCTGCAGTTTTAAAACTTGCGAATGCCAAACGTTTGAGTTTAGATCAAAAAGTGAAATCCATTTTAAAAGAATTTCCTTTTGAAGATATAACAGTAAGAATGTTACTCAACCACCGAAGTGGACTTCGTAATTACGCCTATTTTACAGATAGAAATGACGGCGTTTGGGACAGACGTAACAGATTGAAAAATCAAGACATATTAAACATTTTAGCTACCAAAAATATAGGTGTAGAATCCAAAGCCAATACCCGATTTGCTTATTGCAATACTAATTATGCATTGTTAGCATTAATCATAGAAAAAATAACAGGCACTAGTTATAAAGACGCTATGGCTGAAATGATTTTCAAACCTCTAGGAATGACTAATACATTCGTATTCGACTATGAGAAAGATAAAAATCGGATTGTTCCTTCCTACAAAGCCAATGGAATAGAAATCGGTAAAGATTATCTCGATGAGGTTTATGGAGACAAAAATATATTTTCAACCGCTAGAGATTTGTTAAAATTCGACCGAGCTAGAAATAGAAAAGATTTTTTAGAGCCAGAATTAGCTAAACAAGTCTATGTTGGCTACAGCAAAGAAAAGGAAGGTGAGAAAAATTATGGTCTAGGCATACGAATGATTAATTGGAAAACAGGTCAGAATTTTTATTTTCATAACGGTTGGTGGCACGGAAATACTTCATCTTACATAACACTTCCAAAAGAACAAGTAACTATTATTGCTTTGTCCAATAAGATGAATAAAAGTACTTATAATGTAAAAAAAGTAGCTCCTTTATTTGGCGATTACCCATTTGAAATGGATACTGAAGAATAATTCGATATATGATATTCGATATACAATCCCGACGCTTCGGGACGATATACGATATTCGATCCCGACGCTTCGGGACGATTATATGATTTATGATTTGGAATTTGAATTACCAAAATCAATTCGTTTTTATCATTAAAAAAGATTTACCTTTGCAACTCCATTTTCGGAACAGTTTTTGACTATTCCAGGTCATTATGGGGTCGACTGGTTTTGACAGCAAGTCGAATTGAAAAGTAAGCAGGTCGAGAACTGAAGTAATTCTCGTTAATAAAAGGCTTCACACTTTTTACACGGCGAAGGAAACTACGCTCTTGCTGCATAATCTGAATCATAGTAAGATTAGCCTCGTCCTACCAGGTAGGAAAGCAGGATTCTCCTCAAAGGCTTTGGTTTATAGCATTTGATCTAGGGGAATCGTAAATATAAACCTAGAGTATCGTAAGTTTTGGGCGGTACTTGAAAATAAAAAAACTAAGTGTTTTGTGGCTGTTTCTGGCCTAGCAAAACATCGAAAATTCAATCAGGAAATAAGCCTGTAGAAAGCTCTTTAGTTGCTTGTTTGGACCCGGGTTCGATTCCCGGCGACTCCACAAAAAAACCTGATAATCAATTGATTATCAGGTTTTTTTTTAAAAAACTATAATTTCATTTATAAGTCAATTACATATTTCGTCTGTATTGTCCACCCACTTCAAACAACGCATTGGTAATTTGTCCTAACGAACATACTTTGGTAGCCTCCATTAACTTTTCAAAAATATTTTGATTATTAATCGCTGCGTCTTGAATACTGTTCAATTGTTCAGTTACTTTTTCGGCGCCCGATTGATGTAGATTATGCAACATATCAATTTGATATTGCTTCTCTTCTTCCGTTGCACGAATAACCTCTGCAGGAATAACCGTTGGTGAACCTTTTGAGCTCAAGAAGGTATTTACCCCGATAATTGGAAATTCGCCTGTATGTTTCAAGGTTTCGTAATACAAACTTTCTTCCTGAATTTTGGAACGTTGGTACATGGTTTCCATCGCACCCAATACACCGCCACGTTCTGTAATTCGGTCAAATTCTTGTAAAACAGCCTCTTCTACTAAATCGGTTAATTCTTCGATAATGAACGAACCTTGAATTGGATTTTCGTTTTTCGCTAATCCTAATTCTTTATTAATAATCAACTGAATTGCCATAGCTCTTCGCACAGATTCTTCTGTTGGCGTAGTAATGGCTTCGTCATACGCATTCGTATGTAAGGAATTACAGTTGTCGTAAATCGCATACAAAGCTTGTAGCGTCGTACGAATATCATTAAAATCAATTTCTTGCGCATGCAACGAACGTCCAGAAGTTTGAATGTGGTATTTCAACATTTGCGCTCTTTCGTTGGCTCCGTATTTGTTTTTCATGGCTTTCGCCCAAATTTTACGAGCCACACGACCAATAACCGCATATTCTGGATCCACTCCGTTAGAGAAAAAGAACGATAAATTCGGACCGAAATCGTTGATGTTCATTCCGCGACTCAAATAGTATTCCACGTAAGTGAAACCATTAGCTAAGGTAAATGCTAATTGGGTAATTGGGTTCGCTCCTGCTTCTGCAATATGATATCCAGAAATAGAAACCGAATAAAAATTACGAACGTTTTGTTTGATGAAATACTCCTGTACATCACCCATTAATCGTAAAGCAAATTCAGTAGAGAAAATACAAGTATTTTGTGCTTGATCTTCTTTTAAAATATCGGCTTGAACCGTACCACGAAGTTGTGCTAAGGTTTTAACTTTGATATCATTATAAACATCTAATGGTAAAACTTGATCGCCAGTTACGCCTAAAAGCATCAACCCTAATCCATTATTCCCTTCTGGTAAATCGCCTTGATACGAAGGACGTGTTACCCCTTTTTGCTTATAAATTTCGTTGATTTTAGCTTCAACTTCCTTTTGTAAACCATTTTCAATAATGTATTTTTCACAGTTTTGATCGATAGCCGCATTCATAAAGAATCCTAACAACATTGGAGCTGGTCCATTAATCGTCATGGATACAGAAGTCATTGGATGACTCAAATCGAAACCAGAATACAATTTTTTTGCATCGTCTAAACAACAAATTGAAACTCCAGCATTACCAATTTTTCCATAAATATCAGGACGAATGTGAGGGTCATTTCCGTACAAAGTCACCGAATCAAAAGCCGTTGATAATCGTTTTGCTGGCAATCCTGCAGAAACATAGTGAAAACGCTTGTTAGTTCGTTCTGGTCCTCCTTCACCTGCAAACATTCTACTTGGATCTTCGCCTTCTCTTTTAAATGGATACAATCCAGAAGCAAAAGGGAATTCTCCAGGAACATTTTCTTGTAAATTCCATTTTAAAATATCGCCCCAAGCTTGGTATTTTGGCAAAGCTACCTTTGGAATTTGCAAATGCGAAAGCGATTCGGTATGTGTTGCAATTTTAATTTCTTTATCTCGAACTTTAAAACTATACACTGGATTTTTATATTTATTCACTTTTTCGTCCCAAGTTAAAATGATTTCCCAGTTGTAAGAGTCAAGGTTCATTTTTACTCGGTCGAATTCTTTAGTCAATAACGAAACGAAATCTTTGTTATCGGCATTGATTTTTAAAGAATCTTCAACTATTCCTGCTTTATCTAATTGTGGTAAATTACCGTTAACCGATTCCACAGTTTTAAAAATTCCGTATAATTTTTGAGCTACTTCTACTTGAGAAAGTACCGTTTCATCGTATTTTCTATTGTTTTCTGCAATTTCAGATAAATAACGGGTTCTATGAGGTGGAATTACGAAAATCTTCTCGCTCATTTCACGCGTAATTTCAAAAGTCGATTGTAAATCAGCTCCTGTTTTTTCTACAATCTTATCCATTATGGATTTGTACAGCGTATTCATTCCTGGATCGTTGAATTGTGAAGCGATAGTTCCAAAAATTGGCATTTTATCTGTATCTACATCCCATAAATTATGATTGCGTTGGTATTGTTTTTTTACATCACGAATGGCATCTAAAGCACCACGTTTGTCGAATTTATTCAGCGCCACTAAATCGGCAAAATCCAACATATCGATTTTTTCTAACTGTGTTGCAGCTCCAAACTCGGGAGTCATTACGTATAACGAAACATCTGAATGTTCTAAAATTTCGGTATCCGATTGTCCAATTCCAGACGTTTCTAAAATTATGATATCGTATTTAGCCGCTTTCAGAACTTCAATTGCTTCAGCTACATATTTTGATAAGGCCAAATTGGATTGACGAGTAGCCAACGAACGCATATAAACTCTTGAATTGTTAATCGCATTCATACGAATTCTATCGCCCAATAAAGCGCCACCAGTCTTACGTTTTGAGGGGTCAACCGAAATCAATCCGATTGTTTTTTCTGGGAAATCGATTAAAAAACGACGAACCAATTCATCTACTAAAGATGATTTTCCTGCGCCACCTGTACCGGTAATGCCCAAAACAGGAATTTTAGAGGTTTCATTTTTTTGATGAATTTGGTCAAAAACCGATTTAGCAATTTCTGGAAAGTTCTCAGCAGCCGAAATTAATCGTGCAATAGCTGTTGGATTTTTCTCTTCTATGTGCGATAATTCTCCAGTTAATTTATCTCCAATTGGATAATCAGACCGTTTGACCAAATCGTTAATCATACCTTGTAATCCCATGGCACGGCCATCATCTGGAGAATAAATTCTTTCAATGCCATACTCGTGTAATTCTGAAATTTCTGAAGGTAAGATTACGCCTCCACCTCCGCCAAATATTTTGATGTGACCAGCTCCTTTTTCCTTAAGTAAATCGTACATGTATTTGAAATACTCGTTGTGACCCCCTTGATAAGAAGTCATTGCAATTGCATTCGCATCCTCTTGAATGGCAGTATTTACAACTTCTTCAACACTTCTATCATGTCCAAGATGAATTACCTCTACACCAGTGGCTTGGATAATTCTTCGCATGATGTTAATGGCTGCATCGTGTCCGTCAAAAAGTGACGCTGCGGTTACAATTCTTACTTTATTAACAGGAATATAAGGAGTTTGTGAATCCATTTAACAATACAATTTAAATTAAATTACGAATTTATAAATTATCGAATAAAAAATGCTTCAAAAATATTTAAAATTTAAAAAAACATTATAAAAATTGAGAATACAACTAATTTTATTGTAATTCCAATTCATTTAGGTTAAAATTCGACCAAGAAGAACTCTTCCTGTACCATAATTGTCCTTGATCAACAGTCAAAGGACAATCAAAATTATTAGTATATAAGGCTCCGGTTCCTAATCCTTGAGGCATTTGATTGTTCTGTAAAAAAGTCCATTGAGCTATAGCATTCAATCCAATATTACTTTCTAAAGCCGAGGTAATCCACCAACCTATTTGGTACTTTTCAGCTAATGAAATCCACTCTTGCGTGCCTCTAAATCCACCTACGAAACTAGGCTTCAAAATAATATATTGGGGTTTGATTTTTCGCAATAAAGCCTCTTTTTCTTCCAGTCCAAAAACACCAATCAACTCTTCGTCTAAAGCAATTGGAAATGGAGTGGTTTTACATAGTTCTGACATACTGTCAGTATTGTTTTTAGCAATAGGTTGCTCAATACTATGTAACTTAAATCCAGATAATTGAGTTAATTTATTTAAAGCTTTATTTTTATCAAAAGCACCATTAGCATCTAATCGTATTTCGACTTCTTCAGCAGTAAAATTAGCTCGGATAAACCGCAATAATTGCAATTCTTTTTCAAAATCAATGGCGCCTATTTTCAATTTTACACATCGAAATCCATCTGCTAATTTTTCTTCAATTTGTTCCTTCATAAACGCTTCCTCTCCCATCCAAATCAGCCCGTTAATTGGAATCGATTTTTGACCTTCAGTAAAGTCAGAAGGAAAGAGTAAAAAAGGGGTTTCGCTCTCCAAAGATTGGAATGCCATCTCTACTCCAAATTGAATCGAAGGAAATTCTAACAACGCTTCCCAAAGCAAGTCTTTACCCAAATGAATATTAGCGCAAGTCCATGTCAATTTTTCTTCGTAATCCGGACGATCATCACAGCTAAGCCCACGAAGTATTCCGCACTCGCCTATTCCCTTTTTGCCGTCTTGTTCCAAAACGATAAACCAGGTTTCCTTATCCGTCATAACTCCTCTGGAAGTTCCCGAAGGACGTTTAAAATGCAGTAAATACTTGTGATAGGTTGCTTTCAAAGGGAATTATTCTAAAATTTTTAAAACAGCGTTGAAGTTTTCATCTTGAATTCCTGCTTTTTGAAAAGCATCGAAATCCAATTTTGTTTTTTGCGTCCAACTCAAACTATCCGTAACATTTTGATTGGAATAGGTTTTATGAATTGCTTTAGCTGACTTATAATTCCCATTCAGCAAATAAGCATGCGCTAAATTCAATTGAATCAACAGTTCTGTAACGTCTAATTTTTCACCTTCTTGAAGTATTTTAAGCGCTTTACTGTATTGCTTTGTAATCAAATAGTAATAACCAAGTGTATTGTAGTCGGTTACTTTAGCCTTACCATTATTGATTATAGTATTCATTTTAGCAATTGCAGCACCATAACTACCCTTTTTCGCCAAAACTGCGGCTTGTGTGCGTAAATCTGAATTGAATGCGTCAGAAGCGCCCGTTTCGTTAAAACAAATTGTCCCAAAATCTTTAAAAGCTTTATTGCGTTCTTCAATTAATAATTTTTGAAACTCTTTGAACGTATATTTTAATTGGATTTTATCTGAAACACAAACGCAAAAATCACCTGAATTAGTCATTTTTTGAGACAAATTAGAGGTTTTACATTGATCAATAATCGCTTTGCGATTATCTTTGGTCCAACCACGACTCAATTTGTAATCTACCCAAGGCACTACTTCAAGAACAATCTTTTGATTCATGATCCAGTTTTTACTTTCGAAACCAAACCACAATAGATTATTTGATTTTAAACAAGTAGATTTATCCATGGACAGGCGTTTTGCGTCTTTACTAACAGGTTCATCTTGAATAAAACAAGCTTCATCTGTATTTCCAGTTGTTACATAATTATTCGCCGCATCCGACTTAGAAAAAATAGCATATTTGCATTTGTCGTCTCCCGATATTTTCGAAACCAAAAATACAGCTCCAGCCGAACCCTGACTGATTCCTGTCGGATCTGGAATCGCTTTTAAAACCGAAACCAAGCTATTCGCCATTTGTTGGTTTTTGTCCAAAAGCGTAATACGGTATATTACCTCAGTAGTTCCTGTTGGCAAATCGTCAATCTTAATTAATATACGATCGCGAGCCGAAACCACTACTTCTTTTGTAGTTGAACGTTCTTTATCCCAATAGCCGTCTTTTTGAGCAAACAGCACCGGAATAGTCATAAAAAAGAAAATGAACGAACTTATAATTTTTAACATAGCTGATTAATCTCTGTATTGTATTGTATTGTACTCCTAGTTGATTTAAAAATTGTAATTGATATTGGTATTGTGTTACGAATTGTTTACAATTAAGTCCGAAAAGAAAAAAATCATACACAAAGCTAACAATACCGAAAGCGCAAATGTACTCAATGCTACTTTTTTTAATTCAGGATCTAACAATTTGTTATTTTGATTTTTACGAACAGTTAATAGATGTTTTACTAAAGGTAAATAAGCAATTAAAAACAAATACTGATCAAAGTGAAAATCACTCAAAACAGCAAAAATCAAAACCAAAAACATGGCTCCTATAATCAAGAAGTAATGGTATTTTTTAGCATTTTCAATTCCCATTTTTACAACCAACGTATTTTTTCCTGATTTTCTATCCGAAGCTTCGTCACGCATATTGTTTAAATTCAGCACTGCTACGCTTAAGAAACCAATCGCTGATGCTGGCAAAATCAAAATCGCATCCATTTGTTTGGAATACAAAAAATTAACTCCAAGCGTACTTACTAATCCGAAAAACACAAATACAAATACATCTCCAAAACCACGGTAACCGTAAGCAGAGTTCCCTACTGTATAGCGAATAGCAGAAGCGATGGCTGCAATACCTAAAATCAAATAAAATAACGAATAGCCTAGATTGTGTGCTCCAAAGGCCAGATAAATTAAATAAATAGCCGAAAACAAAGTCAATCCTGAAGTCAGGATAATAGCGCTTTTCATAGCCTGAGGAGTAATTACCCCTGACTGAATAGTTCGCTTTGGACCCACTCTATCTTCGTTATCAGTTCCTTTAATTCCGTCGCCATAATCATTGGCAAAATTAGAAAGGATTTGCAATCCTAAAGTAGTTAGAATAGCAAAAGCAAAAAGTTTCCAGTTGAAAACTTCCGTTGGAGTAAGCACATCATCCGTTGGATTGGCCAAGGCATACATACTTCCCACAATAATTCCAGAAACTGATAAGGGCAAGGTTCTTAATCGAGCGGCTTCTATCCAGTGTTTCATTTTTCAGGTTATGAGTTTAATTAATAGGTTTATAAAGTTAAAATATTTAACGCTTTACTTAAAACCCAATTATGGTAACCATTTTTTCTCGAAATTCGGCTTTCTTTTTTCCAAAAAGGCATTTCTACCTTCTATAGCTTCTTCTGTCATGTAGGCCAAACGAGTGGCTTCGCCTGCAAAAACTTGTTGTCCAACCATACCATCATCGGTTAGATTCATAGCGAATTTCAACATTTTGATAGATGTTGGCGATTTAGCTAAAATTTCTTGCGCCCATTCATAAGCGGTATCTTCTAATTCGTCATGCGGAATAACAGCATTCACCATCCCCATTTCATAAGCTTCTTGAGCCGAATAATTGCGACCTAAGAAAAAGATTTCACGTGCTTTTTTCTGTCCTACCATTTTGGCTAAATATGCCGAACCGTAGCCTCCATCAAAACTGGTTACATCAGCATCTGTTTGTTTAAAAATAGCGTGTTCTTTACTCGCTAAAGTCAAATCACACACTACGTGCAAACTATGTCCGCCACCGACAGCCCAACCTGGAACAACACAGATAACCGCTTTTGGCATAAAACGAATCAATCGTTGTACATCTAAAATATTCAATCTATGGTAACCGTCTTCACCCACGTATCCTTGGTGTCCACGTGCTTTTTGATCTCCGCCACTGCAAAAAGACCAAATTCCGTCTTTGGACGAAGGTCCTTCTGCCGATAATAAGACCACTCCTATCGAAGTATCTTCTTGTGCATCATGAAAGGCTTGTAATAATTCGGAAGTAGTTTTAGGTCGAAACGCATTACGCACATCAGGGCGATTAAAAGCGATTCGTGCTACTCCATTGCATTTTTTATAGGTGATATCTTCAAATTCTCGGACTGTTTTCCAATCTATCTTGCTCATAATTCTTTGATTTGAGTGTAAAAATAAGTCATTTTTTAGATTCTCTACTAAAAAGAAAACTTAAAGTTAGCGGTGCAACATAAAAAAAGGCAACTCAATAAAATGAATTGCCTTTTGCTTCTATTATAAATTTCAAATTACTCTTTAATCAAGTAAATTCCGTCGTCTTTAATTTCAATTAATTTCTCTTTGTACAAAGCGCCGATTGCTTTCTTAAAAGTCTTTTTACTCATTTTTAAGACCGTTTTAATATCTTCTGGATGCGAATTATCATTTAAACGTAAAAAGCCACGATTCGCACGCAATTCATCTAAAATTTTCTCCGCATTAGGTTCGATACTTTGATATCCTTGCACTTGCAGCGCCACATCAATCTTATTATCAGGACGAATGTTTTTAATGTAACCTCTCATTCTGTCACCGGTTCGAATAGCATCGTCGTATACCTCATCTTTGTACAACAACCCTTTGTGTTGTTCATTGATAATTACATTGATTCCGATTTCCGTGATATGCGAAACAATCAAATCTACTTCTTCTCCTTTTTCAACCGTCAAATGATCGTTACTCAAAAACTGATTGGTTTTGCTTGAAGCCACCAAACGATTGGTTTTTTCGTCCATATACAAATACACCAAATAGCGTTTTCCTTTTTCCATTGGACGCGCTTGTTCTTTGAACGGAACCAAGATATCTTTTTCCATTCCCCAATCCATAAAAGCACCAATCTGGTTGATGTAATTCACACGCAAAAGTGCAAATTCATTCAACAAAATATAAGGCGCTAAGGTCGTGGCTACTGGGCGTTCTTCGTGATCTAAATACACAAAAACAATTAACTCTTCTCCTATTTCAAATTCGTTTGGAACGTATTTGTTGGGCAAGAGCACATCGTGAATCCCTTCAGGATCTTTTTCGGGATTTCCCAAAAACAAACCTACTTTAGTGTCACGTAATATGGTAAGCGTATTGTATTTTCCTATTGCTAACATTTCTTCAATTCTAGAGTGCAAATGTACGAAGCCATTTTGAATATCCGAACTATTCGCAAGAAACATAATAAAGGGTTAATTTTTCTGAATTCCTTTTCGTGTACTCTTTATAAAAATAACTATTTTTGCGGTCTAATTTTTTTAGCTATGCCAAATAAAAAATACAAAATCGCAGTTATTCAATTGAATCTGAATGATGTTGCCGAAAACAACTTAAAGAAATGTTTGAGTTGGGTTCGTGATGCAGCTAGTCAGGGTGCCGAAGTAATTTCGCTACCCGAATTGTACAGCAGTCATTATTTTTGTCAAAGTGAAGATGTCGCTAATTTTGCGTTAGCAGAACCATTGTATAGTACTTCTTTTATTGCTTTTAGTGCATTAGCAAAAGAATTAGGCGTTGTGATTATTGTTCCTTTCTTCGAAAAAAGAATGGCGGGAATTTACCACAACAGTGCTTATATTATTGACACGGATGGTTCAGAAGCTGGTTTGTATCGCAAAATGCACATTCCAGACGACCCCCATTTCTATGAAAAATTCTATTTCACACCAGGTGATATAGGTTTTAAAGCATTTCCTACCAATAAAGGAAAAATTGGAACCCTAATTTGTTGGGACCAATGGTATCCTGAAGGAGCGCGTTTGACGGCTTTGCAAGGTGCTGAAGTTTTATTTTATCCAACAGCTATCGGTTGGCATCCTTTAGAAAAAGAAGAATACGGAGTCAATCAACACGGCGCTTGGATGAATGTAATGAAAGGTCACGCGGTTGCGAACGGCGTTTATGTTGCCGCTGCTAACCGTATTGGTTTAGAAAAATATTTACCAAATACCTCTGGAATCGAGTTTTGGGGTTCGTCTTTCATTGCTGGACCACAAGGCGAAATTTTGGCACAAGCCTCCCACGATAAAGAAGAAATCTTGATTGCCGAAGTGGATTTGGACTTGCAAGAAAATGTACGTCAAAACTGGCCTTTCTTTAGAGACCGCCGTATTGATGCGTTTGGAGATATTACAAAAAGAGCAATAGACTAATAATGAGTACTCCAAACAGACGTTTCCCTGCCGAATGGGAAAAACAAGAAGGTATTTTACTATGTTTTCCGCATAATGGAAACGATTGGCCTGGCAAATACGAAGCCGTTCAATGGGCTTTTGTCGAATTCATTAAAAAAGTAGCTGCTGTAGAAAAAGTATTCTTGGTAGTAGCTGATGAAAAATTGAAAACTAAAGTAGCCGAAATGCTGGAAAGAGCGCACGTTCAGCTTACTAATATTTCCTATATCATTCATAAAACGAATCGTTCTTGGATGCGTGATTCGGGTCCTATCATTGTGAAAAATGGTTCTCAAAGAGAAGCCTTGAATTTCAACTTTAATGGTTGGGCAAAATATTCCAATTACCAATTAGACAAACACGTTCCAAGTAAAGTAGCTGAATTCTTGAAGTTGCCTTTAACTCAGGTAACTTACAACGGAAAACCCGTTATTGTTGAAGGTGGCGCCATTGATGTGAATGGAAAAGGAACTTTGTTGACTTCAGAAGAATGTTTGATGCATCCTTCGATTCAAGTGCGCAATGCTCATTTTACCAAGGCGGATTATGAAGCGGTTTTTAAAGAATATTTAGGTGTTACTAATGTGATTTGGGTGGGTGACGGAATTGAAGGAGACGATACCCACGGGCATATCGATGATTTATGTCGTTTTGTAAACGAAGATACGATTGTAACGATTGTTGAGGAAGATAAAAACGATGCCAATTACCAACCGCTTCAAGACAATCTAAAGCGTTTGCAAAATGCTAAATTGGAAAACGGACAATCTCCAAAAATTGTTTGCTTGCCGATGCCAAAACGTTTGGATTTTGAAGATTTGCGTTTGCCTGCTAGTTATGCTAATTTCTTAATTTTAAATCATTGTGTTTTAGTTCCCACTTTCAATGATAGTAAAGATCGAATTGCATTAAATATCTTAGCAGATTGTTTTCCTGACAGAGAAATAATAGGAATTAGTGCTACTGACTTTATATGGGGATTTGGAACGTTACATTGTTTAAGCCAACAAATTCCAGCATAAAAACGAAACTTTATAACATAAAAAAACGACTGATTGCTCAGTCGTTTTTTTATTAGAATTTAATCCGTTTATTGTTTTGTAAATGGTATTTTTCTACCATCAGCCAAAATCATTTCAAAACCAGATTTGGCATCATTGAATTGTAATTCCATTCCGGCACGTTTAGATTCAAATTTATTTTTACCGGTTGGTGTTAAATTAAACTTTGGATAACCCGTAATCTCTACATTTAAGGCACCATTTTTTTCAGTAAGTGTAAATTTAATTGGTGCTTGCGGATTGGTATAAACTCCAAGGTAACCATCTAAAATTAGATCTTCCTCTACTTTTCCTTTTTCAGCAGTCCAAACATTATTAGCTTCATTTACATCTGGAAATACATGATCTGGATCTAGAGTAATACTTTCAATTGGTTCGGTAGAATTGTGTTTGAATGACCATTCTATATTTCTTTGCCAAATTTCAACAGGTAATTTAACACGCGTTACTTTTCCACTCCTAGTTTTGACATCTAAAACAATTGGCATTGCCATTTTTTCAAAATTCTCAATATTAATTATAATTCCTTTAGCGGGATCATTTTTAATGTATTTAATAGAATTAATTCCTTGGTCTAAGCGCCAATTGTATTGGAACCAACCTCTCCAAAACCAACTCAAATCTTCACCAACTACATTTTCAATAGTTCTAAAGAAATCATCCGGTGTTGGGTGTTTATATGCCCAGCGCTCAACATAGGTGCGTAAGGCTAAATCAAATCGTTCTGGTCCTAGCACTTGCTCTCTTAATATTACTAAACCGGCACTTGGTTTAGAATAACATAATGTTCCAATATTTGCTTCTTTCATATTATCAGGAGAACTCATCATCGTTTCTAATGCAGAATTTGTGTATTGTTCTGCATCTCTATGTAAGTCGGCTTTCTCTTCTTTGTACTCTCCATTGTTGAAATCAACTGAACTTAGTGAATTAATAAAAGTATTGAAACCTTCATCCATCCATGCAAATAATCGTTCGTTAGACCCAACAATCATAGGAAACCAAATGTGTCCAAATTCATGGTCAGTTACTCCCCACAAACCTGCTCCTTTAGACTCCCAACTACAAAATACAATTCCAGGATATTCCATTCCGCCTTCGTTACCTGCAACATTCACAGCCGCAGGATAAGGATATTCCATCCAACGTTTTGAATAATTTTCAATTGAAGTTTTAGTATATTCTGTTGATCTTCCCCAAGCTTCATTTCCATCACTTTCCACTGGATAAACAGATAATGCCAGCGCTTTTTTCCCACTAGGCAAATTGATTTTAGCACCATCTAAAATAAAGGCTGCTGAAGAAGCCCAAGACACGTCTCTAGCATTCTTGATTTTGTAATGCCATGTTTTAGTCGTAGTAGCTGTTTTTGGCAAGCTATTTACTTCTGCTGCAGTTCTAATCAAAACGGTTGCATCACTTAATTTAGCTTGAGCCAAACGTTTTTGTTCTTCTGAAGAGTACACTTCAGTAGGATTTAACAATTCTCCTGAGCACACCACAATATGATTAGATGGCGTTGTAATTTTTATGTCAAAATCTCCGTATTCCAAATAAAACTCTGATGCTCCCAAATATGGATTGGTGTTCCAACCTCTTACATCATCATACACACACATTCTTGGATACCATTGTGCCATGGTGAAAATTTTACCATTCTTGGTTTCCAATACTCCCATTCGATCTGATCCTTCAAATGGAGCAATAAAAGAAAAATCAATTTTGATTTTTACCACTCCTCCTTTTGGATTCAATCCTTGCGGAAGAAATACTTGCATTCTAGTATCTGAAATCACGTACTTCGCATCTACCTCAGTTGTCTTTCCATTTAAAGTAGAAACTATTTTAACTGACTTTATTTTATGACCTCCGTCAAAAACTTGTCCTTGAGCTCCGTTACGACTACCTGAGATAGGCACAACAGCATTTCCACGAGAATCGGATTTGAATAAATTTTGATCTAAATTCATCCAAACAAAATTCATTTTATCTGGACTATTATTCGTGTAGGTTATGATATCTGTTCCAGTAACTTCATTCTTTATTTCATCTAGTCGAGCTGTAATTTGGTAATCAGCTCTATTTTGCCAATATTCATGACCAGGCATTCCGCTAGCTGAACGCGTATTTGTTCCATTTTTAGAATAGAAAAAAGGAGCAAAAGCATCATGATAATTGTAATTTGATTTTTGTTTTACTTCGGGTGCTTGCTCTTGAGACCAAATAGTCGAAATACTAAATAATAAAGTCAATCCTAAAATGACTTTGGTACGTATGTTTTTCATGTTTTTAAATTTTATATCACAAATAAATGAAAAAAAAGCAGATTTTAAACCAAACTAATTTATTTATGTTTGAAAAATATAAATAGAACTCTTGAATTATAATTTATCATTCTATATTTACCAATAAAAATTAATTTAATGTCCGTTATAACCTTATCAAACTCGCAAATAAGTGTCGCAATCAAAACCTTAGGAGCTGAATTATGTTCAATCAAGAATAAATTAAATAGAGAATTCATGTGGGAAGGAAATCCTAATTTTTGGGGTAAACACTCTCCTGTTTTATTTCCAATTGTTGGCACATTGAAAAACAATACGTTTTATCATAACGATACAAAATATACACTTACAAGACATGGATTTGCAAGAGATATGGAATTTGAATTAATCGAAAAAACAGAAGACAGTGCGACTTTTTCGATCCAATCCAATTCAGCAACCTTGCCAAATTATCCATTCGAGTTTGAATTACAAATTCAATATACGTTAATAAATACTACTGTAGAGATTGATTACAAAGTTGTTAATAAGGATAATTCTGAGATTCCATTTTCAATTGGGGCACATCCTGCATTTGCATTACCAAGCAGTTTTGAAGATTACAACCTTGATTTTGAAAAAGTAGAACCTTTAGAATATACTTTACTTGAAAATGATTTGGTTTCACAACAAACCGAAAAAATACATACAGACACTAATAGAGTTCCTCTAACGTATGAATTGTTTAAAAGAGATGCTTTAATTTTTAAAAAATTACAATCTAATTCACTCACTATTATTGAAGAGGAAAAACCTATTTTAAAAGTTCATTTTCAAGACTTCCCTAGCT
Source organism: Flavobacterium ammonificans (assembly GCF_020886115.1). NCBI lineage: Bacteria > Pseudomonadati > Bacteroidota > Flavobacteriia > Flavobacteriales > Flavobacteriaceae > Flavobacterium > Flavobacterium ammonificans. Next base: position 1,610,017 of record NZ_AP025185.1, on the reverse strand, counting down.
TAGGTATTTGGACAAAAGTGGGCGCACCATTTATTTGCTTAGAACCTTGGTTTGGTTACTCTGATACCACCGAAAGCAATGGTAATCTTTTTGAAAAAGAAGGCGTTATTGTTTTAGAAGCAAACGCAAAATTTCAAGCAAAATTTAGTATAGAAATCCTTTAAACACTACTATGTTGGAATTCAACTTTACACCATTTCCAAACCTCGAAACTCATCGTTTGAATTTAAGACGTCTTACTTCTACCGATGTTAATGAAGTACTTGCGTTGCGTTCGAATCCTGAAATTATGAAGTTCATTCCGAGACCTTTAATTACTAACCAAGAGGAAGCACTTGAATTCATTATAACAATGGATACAACTATTGATTCTAATACAGTAATCAATTGGGCAATTACAACCAAAGAAAACGATAAAGTAATTGGAATGATCGGTTATTACCGAATGAAACCAGAAAACTATAGAGCCGAAGTTGGTTATCTTTTAGCAACGGAGCATCATGGAAAAGGCATCATTTCAGAAGCTTTGCAACGAGTAATTCAATTTGGGTTTGAAGAAATGGGACTAAACTCAATCGAAGCGGTGATTGATCCCGAGAATATTGCTTCAGAAAAGGTATTATTAAAGACCAATTTTGAAAAAGAAGCCTATTTTAAAGAGTATCAATTTTTTGAAGGAAAATTTTTTGACAGCGTTTTTTACTCACTTCTTAAGAAAAATTTCAAGTAACATCAATTTTTGGAAGTGTTTTGATATATAGCTCTTCTACTTTTTTTCGAGCCCAGTCCGTTTTTCGTAAAAAAGTTAAACTTGATTTTATTGATGGATTTTCATTAAAACACTTAATTTTAATTAATTCGCCAAGAGTATCAAATCCATAATATTGAACTAATTGTTCTACTATATGTTGAAGTGTAATTCCGTGAAGCGGATCTTTTGAAGATTTGTTTTCCATTTGGCAAAGATATATATTCGAAGATTAATTTGTAAAATAGTTTATAATGAAAAAGCTACTTGTATTCTTATTCCTTTTTGGTTTCCAAATTCATTTTGGCCAAAATAAAACGACCCAATATTACTTCATCAGACATGCTGAAAAAGCGGATAGTTCTAAAAATCCAGATTTATCAGAAAAAGGTTTAGAAAGAGCGCAAGAATGGAAAGCATTTTTTTCAGAAATTAATTTTGATGCTGTCTATTCTACTGATTTTAAAAGAACACTGCAAACAATTAATCCAATTGTATCAGAAAATGGTAAACTACTTAAAACATACAATCCGCAATTAGTAGACATAGAAACGTTTAAAAAGGAGACTATGGGTAAAACAATTTTAATTGTTGGTCACAGTAATACTATTTCTAAAATGGTAAACCAAATAATTAAAGAAAATAAGTACGGCGATATAGCGGAAAATCAATTTGGCAACTTGTACATTGTAACTCTATTTGAAAATCAAATACTATCACAACTCTTGCATTTAAAATAATAAAGTTCTTTTGACTTTACATTTTTTCTTTTTTGTACTACTTTTGCCTTGCTATGCAAAAAACAGTTAACATACTTAATAAGAGAGCTCGTTTTGATTATGAAATAATCGAAACCTACACTGCTGGAATTGTATTAGCAGGTACCGAAATCAAATCCATTCGTTTAGGTAAAGCGAATATCACCGAGAGCTTTTGTGAATTTAGCAATAATGAACTTTTTGCTATTAATACTTACATTGAAGAATACGCTTTTGGTAATCAATTCAATCATAAATCTAGAAGCGAACGTAAACTACTTTTAAATAAAAGGGAGTTAAAAGGATTAGCCCGAAGTGTGCAAGCCAAAGGACTTACAATTGTTCCCTTAAAAATGTTTACCAATGAAAAAGGAATGGCAAAACTTGAAATTGGTCTTTGCCGTGGAAAAAAAACATATGATAAACGAGAATCCCTGAAAGAACAAGATACGAAAAGAGATTTGGACAGAATTAAGAAAGCTTTTTGATAGAAAAGTTTTTTTTACAAAAAATTATGACTAAATTTGTCTTGACAAATAAAAACATTTAAATAGAATGAAATCACTAATCAAAAACGCTAGAGAAAAAAAAGGACTCAAAACAAGAGAACTAGCACATTTATTGGGTATAGACCAAGCTTTGATTAGTAAGTTTGAATCAGGTACAAGAAAACCAACAAAAGATCAAGTAGTTAAACTTGCTTCCCTATTGGAGATTGACTACGAAACACTGATGGTGGCGTGGTTAAAAGAAAAAATATTATACGAAATTGGTCAAGATGAATTCGCTCTAAAAGCTTTACAGGTTGCCGAAGAAGAAATACGATATGTTGCAAAAAACAACACTAATACACTTTCAAAATCTTTAGCAACACTTTTAGCTCAAATTGATGTTTTAAAAGCTAAATTAGACAGTTTTCGTCAATTTGATAGTTATAGAATTTCACAGGCTTTAGAATTGGAATACACCTTTGAAAGCAATAGAATTGAGGGAAACACCATGACCCTGCGTGAAACTGATTTAGTTATTAATGAAGGTTTGACAATTTCAGGGAAAAGTATGCGAGAGCATTTAGAGGCTATCAACCATCAGGAAGCAATAGCATTTATAAAAGAGTTAATGAAGAAAAACACTTCTTTGATTGAAAGAGAAGTTTTATCTATTCATAATCTTATTTTGAGAGGGATTCATCCTGAAGATGCAGGAAGATATAGAAAAGTACAAGTAATGATTAAAGGAAGTGGACATACTCCTCCTCAACCTTTTTTAGTAGCGAAGGAAATGGAAGATTATTTTATTTGGTATGAAACCAATAAAAATAAACTACACCCAATAGTTCTTGCCGCCGAAATGCACGAACGTTTAGTTACTATTCATCCATTTATTGATGGAAATGGCAGAACATCTCGTTTAGTAATGAACTTGATTTTATTGCAACATGGCTATGTAATTGCTAATATAAAAGGAGATTATGACAGTAGAATGAGCTATTATAAAGCCTTAGAAACTGCTCAAACTCAAAATAACAAAGAAGATTTTATCTTGTTTGTAGCTCAAATAGAAAAAGAGAGTTTGGAGCGCTATTTAGCGATTATCGGTCAATAAAAAACCCGCAAATAGCGGGTTTTTTATTTAGTTAGTATCTTCTAACAAAGGAACGAATCTAAATTCTCCAAATTCGTGTTTTTCAAATTGAGTTTCATTTTTACGAATGAGCATGGTCATAATTTGTACCTCTTCTCCCAATGGAATAACTAAACGCCCACCTATTTTTAATTGAGCCATCAAAGGTTTAGGAATTATTGGAGCGCCAGCAGTAACAATTATGCTGTCAAAAGGCGCGTGAATTTCCAATCCTTTGTATCCATCTCCAGACGAAAAGTATTTGGGACGAATTCCTAATTTTGGTAGTAAAACTGATGTTTTTTTAAACAATTCAATTTGGCGTTCTATTGTATATACTTTAGCTCCCATAGTACATAAAACAGCCGTTTGATATCCTGATCCTGTACCAATTTCTAATATTTTTTGTCCTTTTTGGACTTCTAATAATTGGGATTGAAATGCAACTGTATAAGGTTGAGAGATCGTCTGACCAGCACCAATTGGAAAAGCTTTATCTTGATAAGCATAATCTTCAAAACTAGAGTTTAGAAATAAATGTCTTGGGACTTTTTTAATTGCCTCAAGCACATTTTTATCTGTAATCTCTTTTTGTTCTAAAATGCTTACTAATTGATTACGAAGTCCTTGATGTTTGGCAGTATCTTTCAAAATTTGGGTTTTTATTTTGGTAAAAGTAACAAAGAATTTTGAATTTTAAATGCCATTTTTCAAATAGAAATCATTCAAATAATTGTCTTTATGTCCTCACTATTTAAGCAATTTATTCCTATTTTTGTACAAACTACATAATTATGCTGAAAATTGGAGTATTAGGTGCAGGTCACTTAGGTAAAATACATTTACGTTTATTACAACAGTCTGAGAAATACGAGTTAGTTGGATTCTACGATGAAAATCAAGAAAACGGAGCTAAAATTGCTGCAGAATTTGGTTACAAACAATTTGACACTATTGCTAAATTAATTCATGCTGTGGATGTTATTGATATTGTAACTCCTACACTTTCTCATTATAAATGTGCCAAAGTTTCTATCAAATCTGGAAAGCATGTATTTATTGAAAAACCAATTGCAACCACTGTTGAAGAGGCAGAAGAAATTATAGCTTTAGCTAACGAATACAAAGTCAAAGGTCAAGTAGGTCATGTAGAACGATTCAATCCCGCTTTTATTGCTACTAAAAACATGATCGAAAATCCGATGTTTATTGAAACTCATCGTTTGGCCGAATTCAATCCAAGAGGTACTGACGTTCCTGTAGTTTTAGATTTAATGATCCACGATATTGACGCTATCTTGAGTGTAGTCAATTCAAAAGTTAAAAATATTAATGCTAGCGGTGTTTCAGTTATTAGCGAAACACCGGATATTGCCAACGCCCGTATTGAATTTGAAAATGGTTGTGTGGCCAATTTGACTTCTAGCCGAATTTCGATGAAGAATATGCGTAAAACACGTTTCTTCCAAAAGGATGCGTACATCTCGGTAGATTTCCTTGAAAAAAAATGTGAAGTCGTTAAAATGAAAGATGCTCCTGAAGTTCCAGGTGACTTTGATATGATTTTACAAAATGCAGAAGGAATAAAAAAACAAATCTATTTTTCTAATCCTGATGTTCAACAAAACAACGCCATCCTTGACGAATTAGAATCTTTTGCTGATGCTATTATAAATGATACAACTCCTGTTGTGACTTTGGAGCAAGCTACGAATGCCTTACGTGTAGCGTATCAGATTATTGAATCAATGGAAAAATAATACTATACACAATGAAAACAATCGCTGTAATTGGAGCCGGAACTATGGGTAACGGAATTGCTCATACATTTGCTCAAAAAGGTTTTACTGTAAAATTAATTGATGTTTCTGAAAAGGCATTAGACAAAGGTATGGCTACCATTTCTAGTAATTTGGATAGAATGTTAGCTAAAGGAACTATCACGCAAGAAGATGTAGCTAAAACTATCACGAACATCATTACCTATACCGACATAAAAGATGGGGTGGTTGGCGTTGATTTAGTTATCGAAGCTGCTACCGAAAATGTAGATTTAAAACTAGCTATTTTCAAGCAATTGAATGAGGCTTGTTCTCATAATACAATATTGGCAACCAATACCTCGTCTATTTCAATTACTCAAATTGGAGCTGTTGTAGCGCATCCGGAACGTGTTATTGGAATGCACTTTATGAATCCTGTGCCGATTATGCAATTAGTCGAAGTTATTAGAGGTTACAATACCAGTGATGAAGTGACTCAAATTATCATGCAGCTTTCGGAAAAATTAGGAAAAACGCCCGTTGAAGTAAATGACTATCCAGGTTTTGTAGCCAATCGAATATTGATGCCCATGATTAATGAAGCGATCGAAACCTTGTACAATCAAGTTGCGGGAGTTTATGAAATTGATACCGTAATGAAATTAGGCATGGCACACCCGATGGGGCCGCTACAATTAGCTGATTTTATTGGACTAGACGTTTGTCTATCTATTCTAAATGTAATGTATGATGGTTTTAAAAATCCAAAATATGCACCCTGCCCATTATTGGTCAATATGGTTCGCGCAGGAAAATTAGGCGTAAAATCAGGAGAAGGTTTTTACAATTACGCAGAAAGCAAGAAAGCAGAAAAAGTAGCTGCTCAATTTATTTAAACTAAAGGCTCCACATGTCAATTCAAAATAATTTACGTTCTATTCAAGCTTCAATTCCTGAAAATGTAACTCTTGTAGCGGTTTCTAAAACCAAACCTGTCCCCGATTTAATGGAAGCGTATAAAGCTGGACAACGTATTTTTGGTGAAAACAAAATCCAAGAAATGACCGATAAATGGGAGGCGATGCCTAAAGACATTCAATGGCATATGATTGGACACGTTCAAACTAACAAAGTCAAGTATATGGCGCCTTATGTGAGTTTGATTCACGGAGTGGATAGTTTAAAATTACTACAAGAAATTAACAAACAAGCACAAAAAAATAACCGTGTTATTGATTGTTTATTGCAAGTGCATATTGCCGAGGAAGAGTCTAAATTTGGCTTAGACGAAGAGGAATTGGGTGAGGTACTGAAACAAGTTCAAGATGACAAAAATGAAATGAACCACATTCGAATTGTCGGATTAATGGGAATGGCAACCTTTACCAATAATCAAACTCAAGTGGGAAAAGAGTTCAGCCGTTTGAAAACGATTTTTGATCAATATGCCAATCTGAATACTAAAAACTGCCAGCTGAATACTTTATCAATGGGAATGTCTGGTGACTACAAACTTGCTATCGAATGCGGAAGTACGATGGTTCGAATTGGAAGTAGTATCTTTGGAGGACGATAAATACTAATTTTAGAGGAGATTGCTTCGTACCTCGCAATGACAAAATACTAAATCTAAATACCAATTTGTACGCAATTCTCGACATAGAAACCACCGGAGGTCAATTCAACGAAGAAGGAATTACCGAAATCGCCATCTACAAATTTGATGGTCACAAAGTGGTGGATCAATTCATCAGTTTAGTGAATCCTGAAATTCCAATTCAGCCTTTTGTGGTTAAATTGACAGGGATTAATAATGCCATGTTGCGCTCAGCACCCAAGTTTTTTGAAGTGGCTAAACGCATTATTGAAATCACTTCGGATTGTGTTATTGTCGCACACAATGCTTCATTTGATTACCGAATTTTACGCACCGAATTCAAACGTTTAGGCTTCGATTTTCAAGCCAAAACCTTATGTACCGTAGAATTGTCTAAAAAATTAATTCCCGAACAACCTTCGTATAGTTTAGGAAAATTAGTTCGCGCTTTAGGCATTCCAATGGCAGACCGACACCGAGCTAGCGGAGACGCTATGGCAACAACCAAATTATTCAAAATGCTTTTGGAAAAAGATGTCGAAAAGCAAATTTTGAACGACTTTATCAAACAAGAAATCCAAAAAGGAATTGCACCAAAACTGTTGGATATTGTAGAAAATTTACCTTCTAAAACAGGTGTTTACTACATTCATAACGAAAAAGGCGATTTGATTTACATTGGCAAAAGCCGAAATATCAAAAAGCGAATTAATCAACACTTTACGGGAACTTCTACCAAATCCAAAAAGATTCAAAGAGAAGTATTTACGGTTACTTACGAAGAAACGGGCAGCGAATTGATTGCCCTTTTGAAAGAAAGCGAAGAAATCAAAATCAACAAACCTATTTTCAATCGAGCGCAACGCAAAAGTATCTTTGAGTGGGCTTTGTATTCCGAAAAAGACACAAACGGCTATTTGAATTTACGCTTGCAGAAAGCCGATGGACGCAAAAAAGAAATCACCTCTTTTACAACACTCCAAGAAGGCAAAAATGCGCTTTTCCGTATTACCGAAAAGTACCGATTGTGTCAAAAACTGACTGGTTTATATCAAACCAATTCAGACTGCTTTCAATATAAAATCAAAGAATGTGACGGCGCTTGTATTGGAAAAGTTACCCCGGAAGAATACAACAACCGAGTACAAAAATTCATCGCCGAAAATAGTTTTGAAAACCAAAATAAAATTTTGATAGATCGTGGTCGCAATGTTAATGAGCGCTCTGCGGTTTTGATAGAAAACGGAATTTACAAAGGCTATGCTTTTTATGATTTGAATTACCAAGTAACCCATATTGATATTCTTAAAAATATTTTGATTCCGATGCAACACAATCGTGATGCAAAAACAATTATCCAAGGACAAATTAGAAGAAGTAAAACACTAAAAACAATTTCGTTTTAATTTTAAGTCTTCAAGCCTTAAAACTATGTTTAGAATTCACAATATATGAAATACCTCATAACAATCATTGGTCCAACGGCAATAGGAAAAACTTCCTTAAGCATTGCTTTGGCTCAACATTTTAAATGTGAGATAATTTCGTGTGACAGTCGTCAATTTTTCAAAGAAATGCAAATTGGTACCGCAGTTCCAAGTCAAGATGAATTGACTGCCGCTCCACATCACTTCATTCAAAATAAATCCATTTTTGAGAACTATACCGTTGGCGATTATGAAAAAGAAGCCATTGCAAAACTTAACGAATTGTATCAAACCAACGACTATGTCATTTTAGTAGGTGGTTCGGGTTTGTATGTTGATGCTGTTTTAAAAGGTTTTGATTCCTTTCCAGATATTGATACCGCTGTTCGAGATGAAGTAAATAGAAACTTTGAAAAAAATGGGATTGCGTACTTACAAGAAAAATTAGAACAACTTGACCTAGTCTATTTTGAAAAAATTAAACTTGAAAATCCGCAAACGCTTCAAAACCCTCAACGTATGATGCGATTTGTAGAAGTTTGCATTGGAACTGGACAACCCTACTCCTCTTTCTTAAATCAAACTAAAAACAATCGAAATTTTACACCAATCATTATTGGTTTAGAGGCTGAACGTAGCGTTATGTATGATCGAATTAATCAACGGGTAGACATCATGCTCAATGAAGGCCTTTTGGCAGAAGCCAAAGAATTATATCCGCACAAAGAATTAAACGCATTACAAACCGTGGGCTATCGCGAATTATTCCGTTATTTTGATGGTGACGATAGTTTAGAATTCGCCATTGAAGAAATCAAAAAGAACACTCGCCGTTTTTCTAAACGACAAATAACTTGGTTTAAAAGAACCGAAAATGCGAAGTGGTTTGATTATTTATGCGATAGAAAAGAAATTATAGACTACATCAATAAATCTACAACACATCAACCCTAATTATTTATATGCCAATTTCTCCTAATTTCACTTCTATTTTAAGCAAAGAATGGGAAATCAATTTTACCCAATGTGCACCCAATGGCTATTTAAAATACACCGAATTGTGTAATATATTGCAAATGACCGCTGCGGCACATTCTGAAGTAGGCGGCATTAGTTTTACTGATATGCAGGAGTACAACCAAGCTTGGGTATTGAGCCGAATGCGAGTAGAAGTGAGTGAATTACCTCAATGGCGTGATGTAGTTACTGTTAAAACGTGGATTAATTCATTAGAAAATTCCCGTTCCGTTCGTGCTTTAGAAATGTATGTTAATGGAAAAAAGATTGTAGGTTCTGAAACATTCTGGGCGGTTTTTAATACGGAAATTCGTCGTCCCGAAGCCTTGGCTTTGCCTTACGAACATTTTGAATTATTTCCTGACAATAAAGCCACACAAGAAACTTTTTCTAAAATCAGCCTCAACCACGATAAAGAAATGGTGTTTCAAAAAACAGTTCGCTTATCCGATTTGGATATTGTCAATCACGCCAATAATGTCAAGTATTTAGAATGGTGTTTGGATCTAGTCGATGAAACCAAAATTCTGAACCAAAAAATTGAAAGTTTTGAAATGAATTTCATAAAAGAACTATCGTTAAAAAACGAAGTGGTTATTCACGAAAAAAGCGAGGAAAACACTACTATTTTTAGTATTACCAAAGAAGATAAAAGCTGTTTTGCCCTGCAATTGAATTGGAAATAATAATTGTTCATTTTTTATTTTAACAAAAAAATAACATAAATTTGTATATACAAATAAAAAATACACTACATTTGTACCTACAAATTACGTAGAGACAAATATGAAAATCGAAGAGATCTTAAAATCAACTGTACCTATGGATAATTCTAAAAAAATTATCATGAACATTATGTATACCCAAAACATAATTGCAGAAAATTTTAATGAAATTTTAAAACCCTTTGATATTTCTTCTGAACAATTTAATGTGTTACGCATCTTGCGTGGTCAAAAAGGGAATCCTACTAATATGTTTGTGATTCAAGAGCGTATGTTAGCTAAAACGAGTAATACCACTCGTTTAGTAGATAAACTCTTGTTGAAAGAATTAGTAACTCGTGAAGTTTGTCCTGATAATCGTAGAAAAATTGAAGTTACTATTACTAAAAAAGGTTTGGCTATTCTAGCTGAGTTAGAACCTAAAGTTAAAATGCATGAAGACTCTTATTCTCAAAAATTAACTGAAGAAGAGCGCATTCAGTTGAACGAATTATTAGAAAAATTTAGAAATTAATTAAACCCCTATAATGAGTACATTTTTAGAAAACCAGAATTGGAGATATGCTACAAAGAAATTTGATGCTACAAAAAAAATTACAGATGCTGATTTAGCATTTCTGAAAGAAGCAATTCGCTTGAGTACATCATCGTATGGTTTACAACCTTACAAAGTTTTCATCATAGAAAATCCTGAACTAAGAGCTAAATTAGTAGCTGCATCTTATGGTCAAGCGCAAGTTGCTGATGCTTCTCACCTCTTGGTTTTTGCCAATGAATTGAATTTTGGCGAAGCAGGAATTAATCAATTAGCAGCAACAATCTGCAAAACAAGAGAATTACCATTAGAAGCTATTCAAGGATATGTCGATTTTATGAAAGGAAACATTACTGGTTTGCCAGAAGAAACAAGAAATATTTGGACAGCAAAACAAACCTATTTAGCTTTGGGAAATTTATTGAATGCTGCTGCTGAACTTCATATTGATGTTACCCCAATGGAAGGATTTATACCAGAGCAAGTTAATGAAATCTTAGGATTAGAGAAATTAGGTCTTAACGCAACTTTATTAGCTCCAATAGGTTACAGACATGCTGAAGACGCAACTCAACATCACAAAAAAGTTAGAAAATCAAACGAAGAATTATTTATCACACTTTAATATTAACAATCCAAATTTAAAACAAATGAAAAATTTAAAAACAATTGCATTCGCATTAGTTGTAGCTTTAGCTACAGTATCGGTATCAGCTCAAACCAAAAAAATTGACGCTGCAAAAAGTTCTATTAACTGGTTAGGAAAAAAAGTTACAGGACAACACAACGGAACAGTAAACTTTAAAGATGGTGCTTTAGTTTTCAACGGGAAAAAAGTAGCTGGTGGAAACTTCACAGTAGACATGACATCTTTAACTGCTACTGATTTACAAGGTGAATACCAAGGTAAATTAAATGGTCACTTGAAAGCAGATGATTTCTTTGGAACTGAAAAATTCCCAACAGCTAAACTAGTTTTCAAAAAAGTAGTTGCAAAATCAGCAAATGTATTTTCGGTAACTGGAGATTTGACTATCAAAGGAATTACTAAACCAATTACATTTGATTTAACTACAACAGCTAACTCAGCTACTACTAAATTTATGGTAGACAGAACAAAATATGACATCAAATACGGTTCAGGAACTTTCTTTACTTCAATTGGAGACAAAGCGATTGCTGACGAATTTGAATTAGATGTAACCTTGAAATTCTAATATTTCAACTTCAAATTATAAAAAGCTCTAACAAATGTTAGGGCTTTTTTTTGTTCCAAAACAAAAATAGTTACAAAATAGAATTCCTAATTCCCAATTCCTAACTACCTTTGCACTTTCAATAAATTCATTATTATGAACCTACAACAAATTCCACAAATTAAACATACTGATAGTGACAACTTTTTTTTATTGGCAGGCCCTTGCGCTATTGAAGGCGAGGAAATGGCTTTGCGAATTGCCGAAAAGTTAGTTGGTATAACTGACAAATTAGAAATTCCTTTTGTTTTTAAAGGATCATTTAAAAAAGCCAATCGTTCTAGAATTGATAGCTTCTCTGGAATTGGAGACGAAAAAGCATTAAAAATTCTTCGCAAAGTATCCGAAACTTTTATTGTTCCAACGGTAACCGATATTCACACGAATGAGGATGCAGATAAAGCAGCCCAATATGTTGATGTATTGCAAATTCCCGCGTTTTTAGTTCGCCAAACCGATTTAGTGGTCGCTGCTGCCAATACTGGAAAAACAGTCAACTTGAAAAAAGGACAATTTATGAGTCCAGAAAGTATGAAACATGCGGTTCAAAAAGTATTAGATTGCAACAACCAAAACGTAATGGTTACTGATAGAGGAACTATGTTTGGTTATCAAGATATGATTGTAGACTACCGAGGCATTCCTACGATGCAACAATATGCTACGACTGTTCTTGATGTAACCCATTCATTACAACAACCTAACCAAACTGTTGGTGTTACAGGAGGAAGACCTGATATGATTGAAACAGTTGCTAAAGCTGGAATTGCAGTTGGTGTAGATGGAATTTTCATCGAAACCCATTTTGATCCTGCTAATGCGAAAAGTGATGGTGCTAATATGTTGCATTTGGATTATTTTGAAGAGTTAATGACCAAATTAGTTGCCATTAGAAAAACTATAAATCAATTTTAAATTACCCCAAATCGTTGAAAAATATAATTTTTACTACTTCTTTATTTTTAATTACACTTACTTTATTTTCTCAAGATACTATTCAAAATCAAGACAAATACACCGCCCATAAAAAAGGTAAAATCTTTATATCATGGGGAGGAAATCGTGAAACCTATTCAAAATCGGATATTCAATTTAAAGGAACTGATTATGATTTCACTATTTATGATGTATCCGCGCATGACAAACCAAAGGGATGGCATATAGACTATATTAATCCGGGACGTATGACGATTCCCCAAACTAATTTAAGAGTTGGATATTTCGTTAATGATCATTATAGTGTCGCGCTTGGAGTTGATCATATGAAGTATGTAATGAATCAGGGGATTACTGTAAATTACACTGGTAACTATCCTAACAGAAACTCTTATGGCGAAGCCGTTGGAAACAATCAAGTGTTACTGACAGAGGATTTTTTAACTTTTGAACATACAGATGGTTTGAACTATATCAATACAGAAGTCTCTCGACATGATGATATTTCAAAATTATTTAAAATTATTGATACCGACAAAATTCAAGTTAATGTAACAGAAGGAATTGGTCTAGGAGTATTGTATCCAAAAACAAATGCAAAAGTATTCAACAAGCAAAGACATGATGATTTCCATCTGTCTGGATATGGAGCATCAATCAAAGCAGGTTTAAATCTAACTTTTTTCAAACATTTTTATATTCAAACTGAAGTGAAAGGAGGCTATATTAATATGCCTGATATTCAAACCACTTTTAGTGCTTCTGATTCGGCTTCACAAGAATTCTTTTTCTTCCAAAAAATTATTGCTTTTGGTGGAATATTTAGAGTTTAATTAAAATCTATAAATACAAAAAAGGCTTCTTACGAAGCCTTTTTTATTATTCCATAATTCCGTTTTGATCTATTAAATATAGTAATGAGGTCATTGTTGCAGCACCTAATTCCAACTCTCTTTTATTTATTGCATCAAAATTATCATTTAATGCGTGATGGTAATCAAAATAGCGTTGTGAATCGGGTTTTAATCCTGCCTTGACAATTTTACCAGAACTAAGCGGATTAATATCTGCACCAGCACCTCCTTTTACAAAACTATGAATCAAATACGGCTCAAATAGATTTTTCCAAGAGGAAATACGTTGAAAATTAGCATCATCAGCTTCTATAGAAAATCCTCTAGGGCTAAATCCACCCGAATCACTTTCTAATGCAAAAATGTGGTTCTCGTTATTTGTTTTCGCTAATTCAGCATATTTTTTTCCTCCTCTACCTCCATTCTCTTCATTCATAAACAATACTACACGTATCGTGTTTTTTGGTTTATAACCCAACCTTTTAAATATATGAAGTGCTTCCATACTTTGCACCACTCCTGCACCATCATCGTGAGAACCATCGGCTAAATCCCAAGAATCCAAATGACCTCCAACAACCATTATATTATCCGGATGCTCTGATCCCTTAATTTCGCCAACAACATTATACGACAAAACATCTTCCATTTGCTCACAGGATTGCTTAAAGTAGAATTTTAACCCTGGATTAGCTTTTAATTTTTGACTTAATAATTCTGCTCCATTGGTACTGATAGCTGCAGTTGGAATGTATTCAGAAGGTTGTAAATCACCATAACTTTGGGCACCTGTATGCGGATAATCATCTAAACGTAAATTCATAGAACGTACAATTGTTCCTACTGCTCCAAATTTAGCCGCTTCTTTAGCACCAGCATAACGTTGATCTACACAACCACCATACGACTTAAATGTTTCAATAAAAGTAGGATCCATTGGTCGGTTATAAAAAACGATTTTTCCTTTGATTTTGTCTCCCCATTTTTTTAGATCCTCAATTCCTTGCACTTCAATAACCCCAGCTGTCAAACCATTTTTAGGAGTGGCAACAGAACCGCCTAAAGCGGCAATTGGAACAGTGATTTTTGTCTTATTATCCAAAATATAAGCAGTCTCTTTTTCACCACGAACCCATTTTGGCACCATCACTTCTTGCAAATAAACTTTGTCTAAACCTAAGGCTTCCAGTTGTGCTTTGGTATATTGAACTGCTTTTTCCGCATTTTCAGAACCCGATAATCTTGCCCCTATTTTATTGGATAAATGCTCTAACCAAGAATAACATTTTCCATTAGTTAAACTTGAATTATAAATATCTTTCAGCATTTTTTCGTCTGAAGTTTGAGCCAAAACACTCATTCCACTCAAGAAAAAAGCTCCTATGATAACTGATTTTTTCATAACTATTTATTGTATTAGTAAGGCAATTTCGGAATTCTTTTTTAAATACGTTCCACAAAAGCATAAAAAAACCCGCTTATTCAGAAAGCAGGTTTTAAATTTTATTGAATTGGCTCAAAACTAATAGCGGTTCCTCCGCCAGGTGCTAAATTCAATTGTATTTTTGAAGCATTCGTAACTTCTATTGAACGAATTTTATAGGCTTTTGGATTATTTTTCCAATCAGCGCCTTTTGCATCTTCGTAAATCGTCGCTTTGTATTTTTTCCCTTTAGTTAAAAAGTCCAATTTGATTTGAGTTTTTCTTGCATTTTCATCTGTAATAGCTCCTAAAAACCAAGATTGTTTTCCTTTTGTTTTTCTTGCAACAGTTAAATAATCGCCAGGTTCTGCTTGTAAATATTTTGTTTCGTCCCAATCTAAAGCTACATCTTTAATAAATTGAAAAGCGTCCGAATATTTTTCATAATTTTCAGGTAAGTCAGCTGCCATTTGAATTGGAGAATACATTGTCACATACAAAGCCAATTGTTTTGCCAAAGTAGTATGCACTTGCTCCGTTTTATTTTTGTCATAATGACTCATTTTAATTTCAAAAATTCCGGGTGTGTAATCCATTGGTCCGCCTAACTGACGAGTAAACGGCAAAATCGTTTCGTGCATTGGCGGATTACCAATACTCCAAGCGTTGAACTCGTTACCACGCGCAGCCTCTGCAGCGACATAATTGGGATAGGTTCTACCAAGTCCTGTCGGATGAGAGGATTCATGAGAATTGACCATCAATTTATAATCAGCAGCACGTTTAACTACATGTGCAAAATGATTCACCATGGTTTGTCCATCGTGCATTTCTCCTCGCGGAATAATCTTCCCAACATAGCCTGTTTTCACAGCTGGATAATTGTATTTCACCATGTTTTCAAACGCACGATCCAAACGTCTTTCATAATTCGCCACCGATCCCGAAGTTTCGTGGTGCATAATCATTTTTACATTCTTCGATTTGGCGTAGGCCGAAATTCCAGCAATATCAAAATCAGGATAAGGAGTAACAAAGTCAAATACTTCTTCTTTCCAATTGCCTGACCAATCTTCCCAACCTTCGTTCCAACCTTCTACTAAAACGCCGTCAAAACCATGTTTTGCAGCAAAATCAATATAGCGTTTGGTGTTCTCAGTAGTCGCTCCGTGTCCCACGGATTTCTTCAATTCGGTTCCGAAATTAGTTGCATTTTGAGAACCTGCATAATCCCAAGTCGAATTTCCTACGTGCATTTCCCACCAAATTCCAACATATTTCATTGGTTTTATCCACGAAGTATCTTCTATTTTCGAAGGCTCATTCAAATTCAAAATCATTTTAGAACCTACAATATCACGAGCATCATCACTAATCATAATCGTTCTCCAAGGCGATACACAGGGTGTTTGCAAATAGGCTTTGTCTCCAATAGCATTTGGCACTAATTCTGATTTCAGTTTATAATTTGTCACATCAGCTTTCAAGTGCATAACAGGATAGTTGATCACCGCTGCTTCAAAAATATTTAAATACAAACCCGATGGTGACTTCATCATTAAAGGCGTTTGAATAGTATATTTTCCAGGAATGGACTTCACTCCAATTCCGTTATTCATATTGATTTTTGAATTGTCAATTTCAGAGAATTGGGTTTCGTTGTATTCGTATTCATTGCTATCAAAATCGCCTGGTAACCAGAATACTTTATTGTTTTCGTTCAAATTGAATTCTGTCAATTCATCCGAAATAATAAAATAATTTAGCTCTTTTTGCTTTGGGAAATCATATCGTAAAGCAACTCCTTCATCAAACGCTCTAAACACTAAATTCAGTTTTATATTCGTTCCTTTTTGAACTAAACTAACTACTAATTCATTGTAATGATTCAAGATTGTAGCCTGTTCGCCTAAAACAGGTTTCCATGGTTCATTGAATGTGCTATTCTTTGAAGATTGGATTTCAAAATTGGCATCCAATGACGGTTTGTCCTTTAGTTTAATTCCTAAATCACTTGTCGTTACAACTGTTTTTTCCTTATAATTAACTGCATAAGTTGGCTGTCCAGTTGAAGTTAATGTAAATGTTAAAGCGATTTTTCCAGAAGGAGAATTGACTGTTTGCGCTTGTGTAAATCCAAAAGTAAACAAGGCAAAAAGAGAAAATAAATGTTTCATTATACTAAATTTAAGAATGCGAATATACTTGAATTTTTACTTACATTATACAATCAAAACCACCTTCTTTTTTTGAAATAAATCACCATAGCGATTCCTAAGAAAACCATACCTCCTATAACAGTATGATAACCATAAGGATATTTCAATTCAGGCATATTCTGAAAATTCATTCCATATACACCTGCAATAAACGTAAGCGGAATAAAAATGGAAGACACTATCGTTAAAGTTTTCATAATCTCATTCATTTTTTGAGTTTGAGCCGAAAAAAAGAAATTAGAAGCGCTATCTAAAGCAATCCTATCCGATTCAATTTGTTCCAACAGTTCCAAACTTTTTTGGTATAATCTTGAAAAAAAACTAAAATTATCGTTTTCAATTAAATTAAACACATTGTCGTCTTTAATGGTTTTAATGTCATACAATGAATCACGTAACGGAATGATGGAACGTTTTAAGAAATTATAATTATCACGATGTTTTTCAATTCGTTCTAGAATGATTGGATTGTCACTATTCTTGGATAAATTAATCAATTCTTCTACTTTATGTTCCTCATGTTCCAAAGTAATGTAGAAGTTTTCCATAATAGCATCTAACAAAACGTACAATAAAAAATCGGCTTTTTTAGTTCTCACAATTCCAGAATGAGATCGAATTCGTTCTCTAATATGAGTAAAAAAATCACTTCGTTTTTCTTGGAAGGAAATTAAAACTCCTTCTTTAATTAAAAAACTGATTTGTTCCGTTTGAATATTATCTGAATTGTCTTTCGGTAAAAGTGATTTAATATTAAAAAACAAGACATCTTGTTGTTCTTCTAGTTTAGTTCTTTTAGTAGTATTTAAAATATCGGCCAACATATAGGTATCTATTTCAAAATAATTACCTACTGATTGAAGTAATTCAATATTGTTCAAACCGTGAATATTTATCCAGTTCGTTTTTTGACATATTAAAGATTGATCAAAATCAGCCACTTCAATTTTTTCATATTCCGTCAAATCAGTATCATTATAAACAAACAATTGCATTTCTGAATCGTTATTCTTATGTAAACCTGTATACTCAAAATGCAAGGGTTGTACTTTTCTACCCTTCTTATAAACTATTTTTCTCATTTGCATAAACTAAAAATAAAAACTTGAAAATCCGTCTCGGCAATAAATGGAGAGAAGATTACTTTTCCAGTTAATTCAATTTAGTATAAAGATAAAAGAAAAAGTAGTTGCTGAATTTAAAAAAAATAAAATTCGCATTTGTATATAAATAAATATGTATAGATTTGATTTTCGTTTCTTAAACGAAAACTATTGCCTTATTCTATACTAACAATTATTAATTAAAAAGAGGAATGAAATGGTACAACTTAAATCAAGTTTAATTTTAGCAAGTTTGTTTTTGTGTTTTAGCCAAGGAGCTATAGGCCAAAACAAAAAAAAGAAAGATGCAGCAAAACCTGCTGTTACAGCTTCAGAGACCCCAAAACCTGACGCAAAAAAAGGTCCTAAACCCTACAATAAAGTAATTGATACCACAGCGGTTACACAAAAAGGATTGATAGATATTCACAAAATGGATGCTAAATACCTTTTTGAAATTCCAGCAACACTATTAGATACTGAAATTATGACCATTACCAGATTTTCTAAAACTCCTGCTGGAGGTGGAATTTTTGGTGGTGAAGAAGTAAACCGACAAGTGATTCAATTTGAAAAAGGATTGAACAACACGATGTTATTGCGATCTATCAGTTATGTTATCATGTCTCCAGATGGGGATAAGCCATTGGCTCAAGCTGTAAAAAACTCTTCAGCCAATCCAATTATTGGTAACTATGATATTCTAGCAATCAAGAAGGACAAAGATGGCAAAGAAGTAGCTTATGTTATTGACATGACACCAACCTTTGATGCGGATGTACAAACATTTTCATTGGATCCTGTAAAAAAACAAACATTGAGTATTCAGGCGTTTCAAAAGGAAAAATCATTTATTCAAAAAATAAGCAGTTTCCCTATCAATACTGAAATTAGAACGGTAAAAACCTATTCTACTGTTCCAGCTTTATTATCATTAAATCCTACACCAAAAATCGGCACTAATTTACCTGCAGGATTGGATTCAGGATTTTTAACTGTGGAACTGAATACATCGATGATAGCTTTACCAAAAAATCCGATGCGCAAAAGAACATTTGATGCGCGTGTAGGTTATTTTGCTAACCAATATGGTGTTTTTGAAGAAGAATCACATAAATCTGATACAGAGGTTTTTGCTGTAAGATGGCGTTTAGAACCAAAATCAAAAGAAGATGCTGCAAAGCAAAAAAGAGGTGAATTGATCGAACCAGCTAAGCCTATCGTTTATTACATTGACCCTGCTACACCAGACAAATGGAAAAAATACATCAAACAAGGTATCGACGATTGGCAAGTAGCTTTTGAACATGCAGGATGGAAAAATGCTATTCGTGGAGAATATTGGCCAGAAAATGATCCAACAATGAGTTTGGAAGACGCTCGTTTTTCAGTATTGCGTTATTTTGCTGCTGAAATCCAAAATGCATACGGACCAAACGTTCATGATCCTAGAACGGGAGAAATTCTAGAAAGTCATATTGGCTGGTACCACAACATCATGAGTTTGTTGCGCAATTGGTACTTAATACAAACAGCTGCTGTAGATCCTGCTGCTAGAAAAAAACAATTTGATGACAATTTAATGGGCGAATTAATTCGTTTTGTATCTTCTCATGAAGTAGGTCATACTTTAGGATTACGTCATAATATGGGAGCTAGTTCAGCTACTCCAGTAGAGAAATTGAGAGATCCTGCCTTCCAAGAGAAAAACGGACATACTTCTTCTATAATGGACTATGCTCGTTTCAATTATGTGGCACAACCTGAAGACGGTGTAAAACATTTGTTCCCAAAAATTGGTGATTATGACAAATGGGCTATCAAATGGGGGTATTCTTATTTTGATGATGCCAAAACTGACAAAGAAGAGAAAGCGATTCTGAACGAGATGACCAAAGAAGCATACAAAAATCGTCGTCTTTGGTTTGGTACAGAAACCAGTCCTTATGATCCAAGATATCAGACAGAAGATATTGGAGACAATGCTATGAAAGCTTCGGCTTACGGAATTAAAAATTTACAACGTATTCTTCCTAAATTAGTAGAATGGAGTGCAGAAAAAGGAGAAAGTTATGCTGAATTAGATGAATTATATTCAGCACTAACGGGTCAATTTAGACGTTATTTAGGACACGTAACCAAAAATGTAGGTGGTATTTATGATACTCCAAAAACCTACGATATGGGTGGAAATCAATTTGAAGTAGTACCAAGAAGTATCCAAAAAGAAGCTGTTAGTTTCTTAAATACGCAATTATTTGCTACACCAAAATGGTTGATGAATCAAAGCGTTTTAGCTAAAATCAATCCAGATAATGGCGTAGAGGCAATCAAAGCGATGCAAGAATCTACATTGAATAATTTATTGGCTGGAGATAGAATGGTTCGTTTGTTTGAAGGTTCTTCTATCAACAAAAACAACTACACAGTAGATGAATTAATGACAGATGTTCGCAACGGAATTTTTGCTGAATTAAAATCCAATACACCTATCGATATACACAGAAGAAATCTTCAAAAAGTATTTATCGATAAAGTAACTGGATTATTAAAACCAGGAAATGCAACTGTTCGTTCAGTACCTGTTGGAGTGACTTATGGTTTCAATACAAGAACAGTTAATTTGAATCAAACTGATTTACCTTCTATCGCTAGAGGACAATTAGTAGGATTAAAAGCTAGTGTAAAAGCAGCTGCGGCTCGTTCAACTGATAGATTAAGTAAGTTACACTTATTGGATTTAGCAGCTCGAATTGAGAATGCATTAGATCCTAAATAATACAATTCGACTTGTAAGAGTCGGATAGAATACTATAAAAAAACCGAGCTATTTCTAGCTCGGTTTTTTGTTGATATAAATGAAATTATTATTTCACTTCTTCGAAGTCAACGTCTTCTACATTGTCACCTGATTGCCCATCCCCTTGAGGTTGTGCATCTGCTTGACCTTGTTCTCCCTGAGCATACATCGCTTCAGTAGCCTTTTTCCAAGCTGCATTGATGTTGTCCAAAGCAGTTTGAATAGCTGGAATGTCTTGAGATTGGTGTGCCATTCTCAATTCAGTTAAAGCATACTCGATAGCCACTTTGTTGTCATCAGATAATTTATCACCCAATTCTTTCAATTGACTTTCAGTTTGGAAGATCATTCCGTCTGCTTCGTTTAATTTTTCAGCTTTTTCTCTTGCTATTTTATCAGATTCAGCGTTCGCTTCAGCATCTTTTTTCATTTTCTCGATTTCTTCAGCTGTTAATCCAGAAGAAGCTTCGATACGAATGTCATGAGATTTTCCAGTTCCTTTATCAGTAGCCGAAACTTTGATGATACCATTAGCATCAATATCAAAAGTAACTTCAATTTGTGGAACTCCTCTTGGTGCTGGTGGAATACCATCTAAGTGGAAACGACCGATAGTTTTGTTATCTGCAGCCATTGCTCTAGCACCTTGCAATACGTGAATTTCAACAGATGGTTGAGAATCAGCAGCTGTAGAGAATACTTGTGATTTTTTAGTTGGAATCGTTGTGTTAGACTCAATTAATGTAGTCATTACACCACCCATAGTTTCGATACCTAAAGAAAGAGGAGTTACGTCAAGTAACAATACATCTTTTACATCTCCAGATAAAACTCCACCTTGAATAGCAGCTCCAATAGCAACTACTTCATCAGGATTAACTCCTTTAGACGCTTTTTTACCAAAGAATTTTTCTACTTCGTCAGCAATTCTTGGCATACGAGTAGAACCTCCTACTAAGATTACTTCGTCAATATCAGATGTAGATAAACCTGCATCTTTTAATGCTTTAGCAACTGGCTCCATAGAACGTTTTACTAAAGTATCAGACAATTTTTCGAATTGTGCTCTAGTTAATTTTTTCACTAAGTGTTTAGGTCCTGAAGCCGTAGCAGTAACATATGGTAAGTTGATTTCAGTTTCAGCTGAAGATGACAACTCAATTTTAGCTTTCTCAGCAGCTTCTTTGATACGTTGTAATGACATTGGGTCTAAACGCAAGTCAATTCCTTCTTCTGCTTTAAATTCGTCTGCCAACCAGTCAATGATTGTTTGGTCAAAGTCATCTCCACCTAAGTGCGTATCTCCATTTGTAGACAATACTTCAAAAACTCCGTCTCCTAATTCTAGGATAGAAATATCAAAAGTACCACCACCTAAATCGTAAACAGCAATTTTTTGATCTTTACCTTTTTTATCCAAACCATACGCTAAAGCAGCAGCAGTTGGTTCGTTGATAATACGCATTACTTTCAAACCAGCGATTTCACCCGCTTCTTTTGTAGCTTGACGTTGTGCATCGTTAAAATAAGCTGGAACAGTAATAACTGCTTCAGTAACTGTTTGACCTAAATAGTCCTCAGCTGTTTTTTTCATTTTTTGAAGTGTCATAGCTGACAATTCTTGAGCAGTGTATAAACGACCGTCAATATCCACACGTGGCGTATTGTTGTCACCTTTTACAACTGAATAAGGAACACGTTTTGCTTCTGAAGTTGTTTCGCTGAACGATTGTCCCATGAAACGTTTGATAGAAGCAATAGTTTTGGTAGGATTTGTTACCGCTTGTCTTTTTGCAGGATCTCCTACTTTAATTTCTCCGCCTTCAACAAAAGCGATAATAGAAGGAGTTGTTCTTTTACCTTCCGCATTAGGTATTACAACTGCCTCGTTACCTTCCATTACAGAAACACAAGAGTTGGTTGTACCTAAATCAATTCCGATGATTTTACCCATTTTGATTATATTTAATTTATTTGATATTCATTAATCACTCGAACTCGACAAGTCAATCTTTGTGCCAAGTCCCTGACAGCATAGAAATTGTCAGTTTTTAGTCTGTTTGACGTGAAAATGGCTGACAAGATGACATTTTCATACAATTATAATTACAATCTAGTTATTAAGCATAAATAAGTATATTTGAAAAAAATAAAGTGAAATAAACTTTAGTTTATCAATATTATATTGAGTGTACTTTTAAATATTTTTTCGTACTTACGAAAGTTATACCTTATATATCAAAAAATCTTATAAAACTTAACAATGAAAAAAATATTATTATTCTCTTTAACTTTTATATCATTAACAGCTTTAAGTCAAAATAAAGCATTTTATAAACAAACTACTTTTGCATACGAGATAAATAAAAAAGACACTATTAAGAAAGTAGTACAAGTTACCTTTTTAGACAGTCTTAGAAATATTTTAAAAGCTGAAGAAAATGATATTAATTTAAAATCTGGAGATAAAATTAAATCAGACATAAAAACATCATTTATTAAAAAAAATAACGGAAAGTTACATATACAAGCTTACATAAACACTAAAGGGGATACTATTAATAAATTAGTGTCAATTTATGATGATAGAAGAAACCAAATCGAATCCTATCAAATTCTAAATGGTGATACCATAAATTGTCAAAAAAGAGAATATAATGAATTGAATTTGAATACTAAATTATTCAATAAAGAAAAAAATAGTCAAATATATTACCTTAGTTATGAATGGGTTTATGATGAAAAAGGAAACTATATCGAAAGTAAATCTTTTAATAAAAAAAATCAACTAACTGGTTTTAATAAATATGAAAATACCTACGGTAAAAATGGTAAAATTACCATTGTCAAATCTTCAAGTAAAAATAATATAACCTTTGAACTTGAATTTAAAAAGGTTATAGAAAAAAATAAGTCCACTATTTATTTTTATAAAAATAGTATTGGTGAAAATTATGGTATACAATTTATAGACTTAATTGGCGGATATCAAATTCAATTAAGAAATGATTTTGATGAAGTTATTGAAATGCGACTTTATGACCCTAATCATAATTTAACTTCTCTAATGTTTAAAAAAGAAGAGGAATTAAAATAAATTAACTCAAAAAACTCAAAATAAATACAAAACAGAATAGCGGTTTTTTAAAATTTAAGTATTTAAAAATCAATACTCTTATTAACATTTTAGAAATATTTTGACTGATGCTTAAATACCCTGCCTACGCCAATCAATAAACTGTTATAAAACTGAAAAGATGTTTGTACCTACCCACCATATCTTGATTTGGTACAAAAATCTACTTAATAAAATGTCTTGATTTTGAATACTATTACTATCGAATAGATTTTTTTTAAAAAAATCGAGCTTACTATTTATTTTTTTAACAAAAAAAACTGTTCTATAGTAATTACTTCTTACCTTTAACTTAGCAATGGACACTATTGAACTGAATTGAATTCCATTATCAATAAGCTTATAAACAATTACATTATCATGAATACACCTTGGGTAGAATCGCCTTTTTTTAAAGAACTATTAGACAGTAAAAATCTCTCTGAAAAAAATAAACAATTGGCCATTGATTATAACGAAAATGGATTTATTGTCATTCCCAATTTGATTTCGGAATCCGAAATTGACGCCATTAAATCAGATATGGATAACAAAGGGTATAATCCTGAATTCAAGATGGAGAATCAACGAGATCATGTCCGAATTCAAGATTTATGGATGTATTCAGAAAGCACCAAAAATGTGGCTTGTAACACTGAAATCGCTTCGGTTTTGGAAATGCTTTATGAACGTGAACCAATCCCTTTTCAAACCTTGAATTTTAGAGTAGGTTCCCAACAAAGAGCGCACTCAGATACCATTCACTTTAGTTCCATCCCGGCTAAGTTCATGTGCGGGGTTTGGGTGGCATTAGAAGATATTACACCAGAAAATGGAGCAGTTTTTTATTATCCAAAATCACAAAACCTACCTGAATATAATTTTTCCCATTTTAAATCCACTCCAGTAGATACCGCCTATTCTGATTATATTGAGTATGAAGATTTTATTGAAAAAATTGTTGAAGTGCACCAATTCGAGAAGAAACCGTTTTATGCAAAAAAAGGAGATGTTTTAATTTGGTCGTCCAATATTATACATGGAGGTTCCAAAGTATTAAATGAACAAGCATCACGATATTCTATGGTAACCCATTACTATTTCAAAGATTGTATTTATTATACACCTATGTTATCCAATATGGTGACCAATGAACTATTTCTTAGAAATAATTTAGTAGATATAAAAACTGGAGAAAAAGTAGTTCAATCCTTTAACGGTACTGTTATTAATTCCTATAAAACAGCGCCAGACAAGTACATTTTAAATGATCGTTTACAAACTAGCCCTCAATACAGTCCACCTACAAAGAAATCAAAAATACACCAATTTTTAAAGCAATTAGGTGTAGTTTAATATCAATCACACTAACAATTCATTTTTTTATAAGTCCAAAAACAAACCCCAAAAACGAAATCGCTTTTGGGGTTTGTTTTTTTATCTAAATTCATTTAACGAACGTTCGATAATTCCGAGACATTCGTGAATTTGGCTTTCGGTAATGACCAATGGTGGCGCTAAACGGATTTTGTTACCGTGAGTTGGTTTAGCCAGCAATCCATTATCTCTGAATTTCAAGCAAATTTCCCAAGCTAAATCGGAATCTTCCTCACTATCAATTACAATCGCATTCAGCAAACCTTTTCCTCTAACCAATTGAATCAACGGATTTCGAGACTGAATTTCTTGCAATCCATGACGAAAAACTTCACCTAAATAGGCCGCGTTTTGAGCTAAATTTTCGTCTTTAATGACTTCCAAAGCCGCTACCGCAACTGCCGCTGCAATTGGGTTTCCTCCAAAAGTAGAACCATGCTGTCCGGGATGAATTACATTCATAATCGCATCATTCGCCAAAACCGCCGATACTGGAAAAACGCCACCTGAAAGGGCTTTTCCTAAAATCAAAATATCGGGTTTTACTTCCGGTTTGTTTTCACAACCTTTTTTACATTCGCAATTCCCACAAGTGGCTAATAAGCGTCCTGTACGCGCAATTCCTGTTTGCACCTCATCGGCAATAAACAAAACATTGTTAGCTGCACACAAAGCTATGGCTTGTGCCAAATACCCTTCGCTAGGCACATACACTCCAGCCTCACCTTGAATAGGTTCTACTAAGAAACCTGCAATGTTATTAGAAGAAGCCAAGGCTTTCGCCAAAGCATCAACATCATCATACGGAATTTTGATAAAGCCATTGGTAAACGGCCCGAAATTTTTACGCGCCGATTCGTCATTGGAAAACGAAATAATAGTAGTCGTTCTTCCATGAAAATTATTTTCACAAACTATAATTTGCGCTTCATTTTCAGGAATTCCTTTCACCTCATAAGCCCATTTTCTACACAATTTCAAAGCGGTTTCTACTGCCTCTGCCCCTGTGTTCATGGGTAATACTTTGTCAAAACCAAAGTAGTTCGTCACATATTCCTCATACGGTCCTAATTGATCATTGAAAAAAGCTCTGGATGTCAAAGTTAATTTTTGTGCTTGTTGCACCATTGCACCAACAATCTTTGGATGACAATGTCCTTGATTAACAGCAGAATACGCCGACAAAAAGTCGAAATATTGTTTTCCATCTACGTCCCAAACATAGACTCCTTCTCCTCTTTCTAAAACGACTGGCAACGGATGGTAATTGTGTGCTCCGTATTGATTTTCTTTAGCTATTAGTGCTTCTGATATAGCAGATAAAGTAGAAGTATCGTAACTCATAGTAATTGGTTTTAATGTAAAATTTAACAAAACAAATTTAGTCAATACAACCAATAAATTATAGTATAATGTAATTTTTGACTTATAAATTTACAATAAAAGTCAATTATTAAATTTTAAAACATAATTAAAGTCAATTATATAAAATTAATACTGAAAAATACAATTCGAAATGAAAAATAACTTACTTTTATTGGCCGCAAAAAAGTAAATTTAACTTTTAAAATACCTTTCAATGGAAAAATTAGATGAATTCGACATCAAAATCATCAAGGAATTAGAAAAAGATGGACGCATTGCCTACTCCACCATTGCGGCTAATTTGAAAATATCCAATACAATGGTGCACCAACGCATCCATAAATTAACGGAGCAAGGAATTTTAGCAGGTATTCAACCCATAATCAATGAGAAAAAAGTGGGGTATGATTGGGGGGCATTTACCGGAATCACACTCAACAAAGACCACGATTCAGATCGAGTGATTGAAGAACTCAAAAAGATTCCTGAAATCACGGAATGCTACTATATAACAGGATCTTATACTTTATACGTCAAAATGATTGCTAAAAATCACGAACACATGCGTAAAATTCTGTACGAACAAATTGACTCCATTCCAGGAATTGCCAAAACCGATTCGATTATAGAATTGGGTTGTGCTTTCAAACGAAATATTTCACTTTAATTCAACAACCATGAAACTTACTATCCAAAATCAATTGCAAAAAGGAATTCAAATTGCGCTTACTCTCTTTTTTACTCTTTGTTTTTCTTTGGCGAATGCCCAAAAACCAAAAGGAAAATTATTTATCATAGGTGGCGGAAATCGCTCGGATCAATTAATGCAACATGTGGTAGACCTAGCTCAATTTAAAAAAACAGATTACATCGTGGTTTTACCCATGTCGAGTGAAGAACCCGATAGCGCATACATTTATTTTAGAGATCAGTTTCAAAAATTGGTACCCAATCCTATTGTCATGCTGAATTTTGACAAAACAACAGTTCAAAATCCTAAATTAAACGACTCTTTACAAAAAGCAAAATTGATTTTTATTAGTGGTGGAGACCAAACGCGTTTTATGAATGTAGTCGCCAATACTCCTGTTTTTAATTCCATTCACAAAGCATTTCAAAATGGAAGTATTATTGCCGGAACTAGTGCAGGTGCGGCTGTTATGTCGGAAAAAATGATTACCGGAAATCAGAAATTAGAAAAAGAATATTCTGGAACTTTTGACAATATTCGATTTGATAATTTAGAAACTACTCCTGGTTTAGGATTGGTGACTAAGGCGATTATTGACCAACATTTTTTGAGAAGAAGTCGCTATAACCGTTTGATTTCAGCTATGGTAGAATTTCCTCATCTCACCGGAATTGGCATCGACGAAAGCACAGCAATTATTGTTGATGGCAACACGATTAGTGTTGTTGGCGAAAGCGAAGTTATTGTTATGAAAAATCCAAAAGGAATTCAAAAACTGAAACAGAATAAATTGATTTCAATGGAAAAAATGGAAATGAGTATTTATGTGGCAGGACAACAATTTAAAATAGGAAACGAATGAAAAAAGTAAACGTAATTGTTATTCTATTACTACTAATTGGAACTAGCTTTTCAGGATGGTCACAAATCAGTAACAAAGAAAGTATTCGATTAGCAGAATTAGCAAAACGAGTAAGCATTACTAGAGACAATTGGGGGATTGCGCACGTATATGGAAAAACCGATGCCGATGCCGTTTTTGGTATGTTGTACGCCCAATGCGAAGACGATTTCCAACGCGTTGAAATGAATTATATCGAAAAATTAGGACGTTTGTCTGAAATTAAAGGTTCGGCTTCATTGTACAATGATTTAGAAACTCGTTTATTAATTGATTCTGAAGAAGCTAAAGCTGATTATAAAAAAGCAGCGCCTTGGCTGAAAAAATTACTCAACAGCTATGCCGATGGAATCAATTATTACTTGTACAAAAACCCAAAAGTGAAACCTCTGATGCTAACGCATTTTGAACCTTGGTTTCCTTTGCTTTGGACCGATGGAAGTATTGGCGCGATAAGTACTGCCGATTTGACTACACAAGAATTAAAAGATTTTTACGGAAAACCTGACGACAAAATCGCTTTTGTAGCCAAAGAAAAAGATATGCAAACGGGTTCGAACGGTTTTGCATTAGCACCTAATAAAACCGCTTCTGGAAATGCTATTTTGTACATCAATCCGCATACTACTTTTTATTTCAGACCCGAAATCCAAATCAGTAGCGAGGAAGGATTGCAAACCTATGGTGCAGTAACTTGGGGGCAATTTTTTATCTATCAAGGATTTAACGAAAATTGCGGATGGATGCACACCTCGTGTAATGTGGATGTGGCCGATACTTATATCGAAAAAATAGTGCGTCAAAAAGAGAGATTATTTTACGAATACGAGAATAAATTACTTCCTGTCAAAGAGAAAAAAATCACTATCAATTATCTTGACAACGGAAAATTAGTTCCTAAATCATTCACCACTTATTTCACCCATCACGGACCCATTATGGCAAAACGCGACGGAAAATGGATTAGTTTAAAATCAAACAATCGATCTATGAATAGTTTGATTCAGAGTTGGGAACGAACCAAATCGAAAAATTTTGCCGACTATCAAAAAGCCATGGATTGGAAAGCCAATACCTCTAACAATACCGTTTATGCTGACAATAAAGGTAATATTGCCTATTGGCATGGTAATTTTGTACCCAAGCGCGATATCAAATTTAATTGGGCAAAACCCGTTGATGGTACAACGGCTGCAACAGAATGGAAAGGGCTACACCCAGTTGCAGAAACGGTGCAACTCTTTAACCCAAAAAATGGCTGGTTGCAAAACTGTAATTCTACTCCTTTTTCGGTTTCAGGAAATGAAAGTCCGAAAGAAGAAAATTATCCGCCATACATGGCTCCAGACGGAGAATCTTTTAGAGGAATTAATGCCGTCCGTACTTTAGAAAAAGGGAAACAATACACTTTAGACCAAATTATTGCCGACGGCTACAACGATCAATTACCGTTCTTTGAAGAACTTATTCCAGCTTTGGTAAAACAGTTTGAAAAAAGTATACAATCTGGAGAAACGCGCTACGCAAATCTATCTGAACCTATTCAAGTTTTAAAAGCATGGGATTTTAGAAGCGGGGAGAATTCAGTTGCTTTGACTTTGGCAAACGAGTGGGGATTTAAATTGGATCCTTTGGTGCGTAAAACGTATATTGATCAAGGCGAATTGGATCAGGTAGAAAATACAAGAAACTTTATTCAAAATATGCAAACCGAACAAGTTCTCCCACAATTGCAAGAAGTCATTTCAGAATTGACAACCAAATTTGGCACATGGAAAATGCCTTGGGGGGAAATCAACCGTTTTCAACGACTTTCAGGAGACATTGACAATCGTTTTGATGATACAGCTGTCAGTTTACCAATTGGATATACATCGGTACTATGGGGTGCTTTGCCCGCTTTCAAAAGCGCTTACCAAAAAGATACTAAAAAACGCTATGGATTTAGCGGAAACAGTTTTGTTTGTGCGGTGGAATTTGGCACCAAAGTAAAAGCAAAATCGCTTCTTGCAGGGGGAAATAGTGGCGATTCAACATCCAAACACTTCAATGATCAAGCTGAAATGTACCAAAAAGCAAGGTTTAAAGATGTACTTTTTTACAGAGAAGATGTAGAAAAAAATATGGAACGTAAATACCACCCAGGAGAATAGCAATCGTTTCAATTATTAATTCGATATTTGTTGTAAACAAACCAAAAATGAAAAAAACACAATACTTTTTAATTGGACTCACATTTTTTACTGTTAATGTATTTGCTCAATTAAAAGCCGTTCAGTACAAAGATGCAGCACAAGTTCTTAATGGCATGACTATTCAACCAAGTAAAGCTAGCGCACAAAAACCTGGGATTTTAGTATTGCCTGCTTGGAAGGGAATTGATGCCCATGCCAAAGCTACTGCTGAAAAATTATCTCAATTAGGTTATCATACATTTGTGGCTGATATTTATGGAGAAGGAAATTACCCTCAAACCACTGCTGATGCAGCAAAGATGTCAGGTTTTTATAAAAAAAATACCAATCTGTATCAAAAGCGTATTGAACTAGCCTTAGAACAATTAATCCAATCGGGAGCTAATCCAGATAACATTGCCGTAATTGGCTTTTGCTTTGGAGGAACAGGGGCTTTGGAAGCCGCAAGAAAAAATTTAAAAGTGAAAGGAGTTGTTTCTTTTCATGGAGGTTTGGGTAGAGACATTGCACTTCCAATAACTCCAATTAACGCTAAAATATTAGCTTGTCACGGTGCTGATGATCCATTTGTATCGAAAGAAGAAATTGCAGGTTTTCAACAAGAAATGCGAGATGCAAAAGCGGATTGGGAAATGGTGTATTATGCCAATGCAGTACATTCATTTACAGATATTGATGCTGGAAATGACAATTCTAAAGGAGCAGCTTATAACGAAAAAGCAGCCAAACGTTCTTTTGAACACATGCAGTTATTCTTAAACGAAGTATTAAATAAATAGATTAACCTACACTTAAATTAAAATGAAAAAACTACTTTTCCTTTCCCTAATTGCTTTGGGAACTTCATGTAAAAATGGAGCTTTGATTAGCTCTAATAGTAAGAGTGATCCAACTCAATACATGAAAACCATAACCGCAGAAGATTTAAAAAAACACCTTTATATCATTGCTGCTGATTCAATGGAAGGCCGTGAAACAGGTTCGTCCGGTCAGAAAAAAGCAGGACGTTACTTAATTAGCGAATACCAAAAAAACAATGTGTCGTTTCCAAAAGGAGCATCTGATTTTTACCAAGCTGTTCCTGCATCTTTTTTAAATGGCAAACGAAATAGAAATTTACCCAATTCTGAAAACATTTGGGCTTTTATTGAAGGTACCGAAAAGCCAGAGGAAGTAATCGTAATCTCAGCGCATTACGATCATGTAGGTATTGAAAATGGAGAGATTTACAATGGTGCAGATGATGACGGATCGGGAACTTCTGCTTTATTAGAAATAGCTCAAGCTTTTCAATTGGCAAAAAAAGAGGGTAACGGACCAAAACGTTCTATTTTGTTTTTACATGTTACCGGTGAAGAACACGGCTTGTTGGGTTCACGTTATTATTCAGAAAATCCTTTATTTCCTTTAGCTAATACTGTTGCAGATGTGAATATTGATATGATAGGTCGTCGCGACGAACTTCATGCTACTACTAATAATTATGTATACATCATTGGAGCCAATCGTTTGTCTGCAGAATTAGATCATATTAGCGCTATAATGAACCAAAAATATGTAGGTCTTGATTTGGATTATCGCTTTAACGACCCTAAAGATCCAAATCGTTTTTACGAGCGTTCTGACCATTATAATTTTGCAAAACACGGCATACCATCCGTATTTTTCTTTAATGGAGTTCACGCAGATTACCACAAAAAATCAGATGAAGCTCATAAAATTGAATATGATGCTTTAGAAAAAAGAACACAATTGGCTTTTGTTGTGGCTTGGGAATTAGCCAACAGAAAAAATCGAATTCTAGTAGATGCGGATAAGAAATAATTACTATTCTCAAGAATAAAAAAAGCGCTTTGATAATTCAAAGCGCTTTTTTTATTGCTCTACAACAATCTCCCTATTGTTCCGAGACCATTCACTCCAAGAACCCACATACAATTGAGGAATGGGTAAATCGGCGATAGCAAGTGCTAACAGCGTATGACAAGCCGTAACTCCAGAGCCGCAGTGCACTACCCTATTCTCTTCTGGAATATTTTCAAATACTTTTTGATACTTTGCTTTCAATTCTTCAGGTGATAAGAAAAAACCGTTTTCATCTAAGTTAGTCATAAACGGAATATTAGTAGCGCCTGGAATATGACCCGCAACCAAATCAATCGGTTCTGTTTCGCCTCTATAGCGTTGCGATTCACGTACATCAATAATCACGAAACGATCCTTAAGTATCATTTCATCCATTCCTTGCAAATCAATAGTTGGCCATTGCCAATCTTGAACAGGATACGATTCCACTAGAG
Source organism: Flavobacterium ammonificans (assembly GCF_020886115.1). Classification (NCBI taxonomy): domain Bacteria; kingdom Pseudomonadati; phylum Bacteroidota; class Flavobacteriia; order Flavobacteriales; family Flavobacteriaceae; genus Flavobacterium; species Flavobacterium ammonificans. Next base: position 1,577,289 of record NZ_AP025185.1, on the reverse strand, counting down.
TTGGAACTTCAACGGCTGAACTTGTTGGAAACCCTGCTTGAATAGCCGCTTGAATGCCACCACTCAATACTTGTACTTTTTGGTGTCCAATAGAACGCAACATCCACCAAAAACGAGCCGCAGCATTCGCTCCATTTTTATCATCATAGACCACTACCCAAGTTTCAGGAGTAATGCCTAAATCGGTTAGTGTTTTAGAAAATTGTTCTACGGTTGGCAATGGATGACGTCCGCCTATGGAAACATCTTCTTTGATATCGGCTAGTTGAGTATTGACATCCACAAACAAAGCGCCTTGTAAATGGGATTGTTGGTAATTCTGGTAAGCCGTCGGACTGTTAGTGGCGTCAACCAAGACTATTGCGTTGGATTGTACAGCTACGAGTAATTGATTTGGAGTAATTATTGGACTCATATTGATGTCGAATTGATGAATATAAACTTAGCTATTTTATTTCAATTATTTCCACAAAAAAAGCCCCGAATTGCTTCGAGGCTTTTGCCTTTTGGGTGGATGACCGGGTTCGAACCGGCGACCCTCGGCACCACAAACCGATGCTCTAACCAGCTGAGCTACAACCACCATTTGTATAACGGGTGCAAATATAGCACAATTGTTCACTTTCGCAAAGAAAATTTTAAAAAAATAAAGCAATTTTAAATCAAATCTCCTAAGCTATTGACAGCCAAATACCTTTCTACTGTAAAACCTTCTGCATGCTCTACTCCTACTAAACGTTAAAAAATTATTGGGACACAATCGCATCAAAAAACATTGAAATTTTAAACTTTTTTTTGCACGAAAAGTATCCAATAAACTAACAGGCATTTAAACAATTTGATGAAATAATTATTTATATTTGAAAATAAATACTGCTGTTTGTCAGACAAAGTGAACCAAATTAGGGATGATAAGTCTGATTTTATAAGACATATATACAAGTTATGCCTCACCCTAAAACCAACCGCACAAATCCAACGCTCGACAAAAATTTATAGAAACAAACTTGCTGAATTAAAACATTTAGTTAAATTTGTCATTTATTGACAAGTTAATATTTACAAGAAAATGAAAGCAACTTTTGGAGAATATATCAGACAATTAAGAACAGACAAAGGATTTACTTTGACTGAACTTGCAGCATTGCTAAAACTTGATTCTGCTAATTTGAGCAAGATTGAAAACGGCAAACGTGAATTTGACGAAAAGCGATTAGATAAATTAGCAAATGCTTTCGACCTTGACTTTGAAAAATTGAAAGTAGAATATTTTGGCGACCAATTTGCTAAAAAAATGTATGCTTACAATTGTTCTTCGGAAACATTAATGGTTGCAGAAGAAAAAGTAAATTACTTGAAAAGTATAAATGTAAAACAAGCCGAAATAAAATTCTAAAACTATGAACAAACCTTTGACATACATTAGTTTATTCAGCAGTGCAGGAGTTGGATGTTATGGCTTCAAACAAAACGGTTTTGAATGCATTGCAACAAATGAAATTTTAACAAAACGCTTAAAAATTCAAGTATTCAACAACAAATGCAAATATGAAACAGGCTATTTAGACGGAGATATTTCAACAAAAGAAATTAAAAATAAACTTTTTGCTGAAATCAAAAAATGGCAAACTGAACACAAAATTTCAGAACCTGATGTCATTGTGGCTACGCCACCTTGTCAAGGAATGTCTGTTGCCAATCACAAAAAAAATGAAGAATTAACTCGAAATTCTCTGGTTGTAGAATCAATAAAAATCACTAAAGAAGTAAATCCGAAATTCTTCATTTTTGAAAATGTAAGAGCTTTTTTAAATACAACTTGTACTGATATTGATGGGCAAGAAAAGTCTATTGAAGAAGCAATAAAATTAAATTTAGGAGGTCATTATAATATTCTTTTCAAGGTTGTTAATTTCAAAGAACACGGCTCTAATTCAAGTAGAACAAGGACACTTGTAATAGGTGTTCGTAAAGATTTGCAAAATATTAGTCCTTATGATATATTTCCAGCAAAACAAAAACCTCAAACGTTACGCAAACTTTTCACAGGTTTGGAAGAATTAAACGAAATGGGAAAAATATCGGAAATCGATATTTTCCATTCGTTCAGAGAGTATAATATTAATATGTTACCGTGGATTGAAACTCTAAAAGAAGGACAATCTGCATTTCAAAACACTGAAGAAAATAGAATTCCTCATCAAATAAAAGATGGGAAAGTTGTATTTAACGAAAGTAAAAATGGAGATAAATATGCTCGTTGGTATTGGGACAAAGAAGGTCCTTGCGTACATACAAGAAACGATATTTTGTCAAGCCAAAATACTGTTCATCCATCAGAAAATCGAGTTTTCAGTATTAGAGAACTAATGTTAATGATGAGTATTCCTGAAAATTTTCAGTGGACAAACACTTCAATTGATAAATTGAATAAGTTAAGTTTTCTTGAAAAGAAAATGTTTTTGAAAAAAGAAGAATTAAATATCAGACATTGTATTGGTGAAAATAATTTGGGCGTTCCCCTATCGGGTCGGGCTTTCCGTTCCAATCTTTTTTTCGTACCTCAAAAAAGGATTTCCACTTCAATCCCTAACGCATTAAAACAAGTCGCATAATGGAAGACGAATTGAATGAAACCGAAAGACAATCAGAAATAATGAATTTGATAGGTTATGGTTTAGCTAAATTTGATTTGGCATTCGTGAATGAATTTGGGTGTAAAACAAAAACAGCTTTTAGTAGATTAATTGTAGAATTAGGTTTGGCAAAAACTGAAAAAGCTGTATCAAATAGACAAGATAGTTTTGACCCATATTTTGATAATGGCAGAAAAGGTTGGTGGCAGAGAAATCAAAGAGAACACGTAAAACTTTTTATTGACAGCCTTTTCGGAAATGAAGATGCAAAATCATTTTCAAACATTGTTAAATTGTTTATTAAAGATTATGACCAAAAATTAATTTTAACTACACAAGAGGTTCAGCCAATTATAAAATCAAAATTTAAACAGCTTCAAGAAACAGGAAACGAAGCAGAATTCTATTTTATGAGCAATTATAAGACAATTTCAGTTTTTGAAAATGGATTATTGCAGGATGCAAGATTATGGGGTGATGGTTATGATTTTCAAATTCAATTACAGGAAAAATTCGTTTTAGCAGAAATAAAAGGAGTAAGAAATAAAAATGGTGCAATTAGAATAACACAAAATGAATTCGATAAAGCAGAAGAATATAAAGAAGATTATTTTATTGTTGTAGTGAGTAATTTATCAAAATCGCCACAATTAAATGTAGTTGAAAATCCTTTAAAGAACTTAAAATTCAATAGAAAGGAAATGAACTCAATTCAAGTTAATTATCATACAGAACATATAAATTGGTAAAAGATGGAAGAAACAAAAATCGTATATGGTGTAAAATATTATATTAAAGAAGTTGGAACTGAATTTGATATTTTTGAAACTCAACAAGAAGCTGATGCTTTTTTGGAAAATAAAACTTACGATAATATTATTCCTTTGAAATTAGTGAAAGGTTCAGTCAATAAAAATGCAATTTTCAAAGACGAACATAATGAACTAAAATATTCAGATGAATTAATGGTTTTTAAAAGTTTAGAAATAATAAAAACAATTTTTTAGAACAATTTGATTTTGATATACGAAAATCAAAAGATGCAAGATTTGTTGACCAAAAATGTACTCCTGACATTGTTTGTTTTATGGCTGATTGTGTTTTAAATATGATTGCAACTAAACCAACTTTTGTAATAAATGATATTTGGGAAACTCAATATTTCATTCAAAATAGTAGAGTTGTTTTTAACAAACCTTGGGCAAATGATAAAAATGCAAAAAACGAATACAATAAAGTACTTTCACAACCTTTGAAACTACTAGCATATTCACAAATATTAAAAGTTGAAAAAATCAAAGGTTCGTTGACCTTTTCAGTAAACAATGAAGAACTTTTAGATTACATTTCCAGAAAAGACAGAAATGCTTACAATTTTCTTTATTGCTACTTTACAAAAGTTCTTGCAGACAGCGGATTTTTAAAAAATTTAGAAGAGTACAAATTAGAACACAGTAAAAGTTTAAGTAACGCAAGAGAAAACCTGTACGACAAATATTTTCGATTTATATCAGGGAATACTCCAACTCGTTCAAGACTTGATATTCGAAGAATGTTTCATAAGATTTTGAATATTTATGCTGTTGAGCATCATCTTCCTGGAAGTAAAGGAAAATTCATAATGACATTTTCTGAAACTATGTATAATAAAAAGAATTGGAGAGATGTAAAAAAAGAAAAATCTATTACAAGACAGGAAATATTAAGTTCACAAGATTTAGAAAAACAAGAAATTATAAATGCATATTATGTACAAAAAGCAATTGCACTAATACGTAAAATACATAAGGAAAGTGAAGTAAAAGACCAATGGGGTATTGGAGAAGCAACTCAAGTGCATCATATTTTTTCACGTGCTGAATTTCCAGAACTTGCCCATTATGTGGAAAATCTAATTTTATTGACAGCAACACAACATAATACAAAAGCTCATCCAAGCAACAGAACACAACAGATAAATAAAGATTATCAATTAACTTGCTTGCTGGCTAAATCTGACAGTATTGAAAAATCACTAAAAAAAGGAGAGTTTGTTTATAGAAAAGAATCATTCATTTTCGTAATTAATACAGGTTTATTAGTTGAATTGAGTGACAAACTTGATTTTGGAACTATTAAAACGGAACTGACAAGAATATATAATGCAGCTTAATCAAACTCCAAAAATTGAAGGGCGAAGGCATAACAGCAGTTTGGCAAAATGGCGGGTTCAGTGCTAAAATCAAGGTCAGTTTTTCAAATGAACTTTGATGCTAAATTGAAAGTAAGTACCTTGAAATCCGCCACTTCGCCAAGCTGCGAAAGGCTATGCCTAATATTTACTCAACAAAATGGAAAAAATAGATACTTATTATTGCCGAAATTGTAAAGGACAAAGAAATCAAAAAATTGTAGCAGAAAAGAAAACTAGCGGTTCAGTTGAAGACTATATCCAATGGATTGATAATTATTTTATTATTGAGTGTTTGGGATGCAATAATATTTCGTTTCTAAAAATCTACAGCGATACCGAAATGACTCATTATAACGACTATGGCGAACCTGACTATGAAGAAGACATAAAGATATTTCCTTTGTATTTAGAAAATATAGATGAACTAAATCACACTTACTATTTACCTCAAAAAATTAGGTCAATTTACAATGAAACAATAACCGCACTAAAAAATAATATAAATATACTTGCAGCTGGCGGTTTAAGAGCAACTATTGAAGCTATCTGTAATCATTTGAAAATTAAAAAAGCTGATTTGTCAATAAGAATAGACTTATTACATGAAAAAGGATATTTGAGTTTAAACGAATCCAAAAGATTACATTCTATCAGATTTCTTGGAAATGATGCTTTACATGAAATGGAAGCTCCAAAAAATGATCAAATTGTAATATTACTTGAAATTGTAAATCATTTGTTGGAAAATTTATTTATTCAAGACAAAAAAATTGTCGATAAAATTGAAATTGTCATTGACAAGTATGAAGATTTCATGAAAGCAATAAGGAATAACATAAGTGAAAAACAAATTGGTGAAGTCAAATCAATTAATGAAATTTTAGGCAAATCAAGAAGGCTAATTAAGCCGAAATTATTTACAAGTTTTGTTGAAGAATTAAATAATGAAATTAAAGACTCTAAAGTAGATTTCTTAACTGTAAACGAAGAATTTGAAAACAAATACAATATAGTTAAAAAACCAGAATTCACTTTCGACTTCTAATACTAGGCATAACACTTGCTAAAACTTATGGCTAGTTTTTCGGTAAATTGTCCGTTTACTTTTCATAACTTAGCTTGGTCGGTTATGGAAAAAAAGATTTCCATAAGCCGCCACAAGCTCTAGCAAGGAAACGTTAGAAACCGTTTAAATATAAAAAAAAGAGTAGTTATGAAAAATAGACTGCACTTTTTTTGCTACTTCAAATCTCCTAAGCTATTGACAGCCAAATACCTTTCTACTGTAAAACCTTCGGCGTGGTCTACTCCTACTAAACGTCCTAAATCTCTAGAACGGTAATTCAAGCTTTCCAAAAAGTTTTTAGTCGTTATTGGAGATTCTGGCTCATTGGAATTAGGGTCGTAAAATTGAGATTTATAAGCTAAAATGGAAGCTACTTTTTTATCTGTAAATCCTGTAATATCGACTACAAAATCAGGTTTGATATCTTTCCATTGGATGTAATGATACACTAGTTTAGGTCGCCATGCTTTTTGATTTTCTCCATCAAGCTGTGTTTCAATCTTCATTAAACCCGATAAAAAACAAGCGTCCGAAACCAATTGACTTCCTTTGCCATGATCAATATGGCGGTCCTCAATTGCATTGCATAAAACAATCTCCGGTTGGTATTTGCGAATCATTTTGATTACTTCCAATTGGTGCGCCTCATCATTCGCAAAAAAACCATCTCGAAAACGAAGATTTTCTCGTACTGCAACACCCAAAATTTGAGCCGAAGCTGCTGCTTCTTGGTCTCGCAAATCTGCCGAACCACGCGTACCCAATTCGCCACGAGTCAAATCGACAATACCCACTGTTTTGCCCAAAGAAATTTCTTTTAAAATTGTCCCCGCGCAACCCAATTCAACATCGTCAGGATGTGCTCCAAAAGCTAGTATATCTAATTTCATCTTAGTTTTATTTTGATATTGTTATTGTAATTGTATTTCTACAATATTAGTTTCATAATCATGGACTTATTCACGCTTTCCTTCCATTCTTTTTCAGGATCACTGTCTTTCGTAATGCCGCAACCCATATACAAATGCGCTTGATTATTTTCAATTTGCATACAACGCAAATTTACAAACAAATCCGATGCAAAATTCCGATTCAATTCACCTAAAAAACCCGTATAAAAACTACGATTGTAATTTTCATTGGCTACAATAAAAGCTTTCGAAATAGCCTTAGGTACACCACAAACCGCCGGAGTGGGATGCAATAACTGAATCGCTTTTTTTAAATTCAGCTCTTGTCCAAACACACCTGAAATATCCGTTTTAATATGCCAAAGAGTACCAGCTTTTACACTATAGGCCTCCGAAACTTGAATTTCGGTACTCACCGACTTTAGTTTTGAAACAATATAATCGGTTACAAATTGCTGTTCTTCCTTTTCTTTTTGTTGCCAAATAACAGTCTCTTCTCCGGTATCTTTTTGCGTTCCCGCCAAAGCCATGGTTTCGAATGAATCCGCATTTGCTTTAAGCAATTGTTCCGGACTAGCGCCTAACCAAGTGCCAATTTTTGGATGGTGAAAACAATACACAAAAGCCGAACGATACTGTTGCACCAATTTTTGAAAAGTAGTTACTAAATCAAAATGAGCTACAGACACAGTTTCCTTTCTAGACAAAACTACTTTTTGAAATTCATTATTCTGTATGGCTTGAATTCCTTTGCACACTAAATCCTGAAAATTAGTTTTTGCTGATTCATCCTCTTTTGTTTCAAAATCGTTTTGCAAAATACTTTCATAATTGCTCATCCAATCTTCGCTCCATTGTTCCGATTCATTCTCAGGAATAATGTAATTATGACTTCCGTCAAAAGAAGCAAAAACGAAGCCTTTTTCATTAAAATCGTGTACTTCAAACAGCTTATCATTTTGCTGAAACAAACCCAAAACGGTATCCGAATTAGGCTTACAATACACCACAAAAGGTAAATTTTGCTGATGATGAAGAGCAATTTTATCGACTAATGAAATCATAGGAATGTTTTCTTATTATTCGGTTTTTCTTTTTGGCAATACCATATTTGTCAATTTGCAAATCGAAATTAGATTGTCATTCTCATCAACTATTCGGATTTCCCAAAGATGAATGCTTTTCCCTTTGTGGATAATTTTGGCGGTAGCAGTCACTATTCCGTTGCGTTTAGACTTCAAATGATTGGCAGCAATTTCTATTCCGCGAACTTCAAACAAATCAGAATTAACAAACAACATCGAAGCTGCACTTCCCACACTTTCTGCCAAAGCAACTGTCGCTCCGCCATGTAACAATCCCATAGGTTGATGAACTGAAGGGGTTACAGGCATGGTGGCTACTAAGAAATCTTCCCCTGCATCTACATATTCAATATTTAAAGTTCCCATCAATGTGGTCGCAGCAAACTCATTGCAATATGCTAATATCTTTTGTTTATCAAATGTCATAGTCTTGTGTTTGAAGATGTAAAAATAGCCAATTTTATCGAAATCGAACTACACAAATATCGTCCCTACGGGACTAATTGGTTGGGCGATAATCAATTTCCTACCGAAATTTAACTCCTACGGAGTTTATTATGATATAATTAGATATCCCGTTAGGGATTTTATTTCGGTAACATTAAGCAATAATAAGAGAAAATCTCGTTAGGGATGACATTTTACCCAAATGCAACACCTACGGAGTTATCAATAATAAAATTGAATATCTCTGTTTTTAATCCCGTTAGGGATTTAATATTGCTAACAAAAAATAGTAACGAGAGAAAAATCCCGTTAGGGATGACATTTAAATTAGATCTTTAAAAACATATCTTTCATCATAATCAATTTCAAAAGCATTCAAAAAATCTAAATATTCTTCGTTAAACGATTTTACTTTATGTTTTTCTTCTTGATTCTGAATGTAATGAATAACATTTTGAACGTGTGATTTAGAATACGAGAAAGCACCATAGCCTTCTTGCCATTCAAACTTTACCTTTAAAAACTTTTTCTCATTGATCCATTTTGATGAATTCGCTTTAATATCTTGCATCAAATCAGAAACCGATTGGGAGGGTCGCATACCTACCAAAATATGAAGATGATCCGACATTCCATTTATAGCCAATAATTTATGATTATTCGCTTTAATTATTCCTGAAATGTATTGATACAGTTCTTGTTTAAAGGAAGAATGAATAAGTCCGTTTCTGTATTTTACTGCAAATACAAATTGGAGGTGAATTTGGGTATAGGTATTCGCCATAGATTTGGATTCAATTGGGATTGGACATAAAGTTAAAAAATATGTTGTTATGGCATATGAAATTATTCGTTATTTTTACCAAAAAACTAAATCCATGCAACTGAATCGATTGTTATTTCTTATCGGAATCCTAGTTACGGTTTGTGCCTGCCGTTCCGATTTTGAGACGGTTACAAGCAAAGGAGATTTAGTTTTTTCTCAAGACACCATTTATTTAGATACTGTTTTCAGCACCATTGGTTCCAGTACCTTTCAACTCAAAGTGTACAACAAAAGTAACGAAGACATCTCGATTCCTTCGATTCAATTAGGCAAAGGACTGAATTCCAAATACCGAATGACGGTGGACGGCATGTCTGGGAATCAAGGAAAACTTTTTCAAAATGTGACACTTTTAGCCAAAGACAGTCTGTATATTTTCATCGAAACTACCGTCAATGCAGCAGATGCTAATTCAACCGACTTTTTATATACTGACCAAATTGAATTTGATAGCGGTGTAAACCTTCAAAAAGTAGCATTGGTAACTTTAGTCAAAGATGCTATTTTCCTTTTTCCAAAGCGCTTGCCCAACGGAAGTAAGGAAACTATACCTGTTGGAAACAAAACCGTAGAAGGTTTTTATTTAGACGATTCTCAATTGCGCTTTACCAATCAAAAAGCTTTTGTTGTTTATGGATATGCTGGCGTTCCTTCAGGAAAAACCGCTATTTTTGACGCGGGTGCTAGAGTCTATTTTCATGCCAATTCAGGATTGATTGTAGGTAATAATGCTTCGCTTCAAATTAACGGAAGTAAATCTTCAACAAGCCAACTCGAAAATGAAGTCATCTTTCAAGGCGACCGACTCCAATCCGACTATGACAATGTGCCTGGACAATGGGAAACTGTTTGGATCAATGAAGGAGCTATCAATAACAATATCAATCACCTAACAATTAAAAACGCATCCATCGGGTTGTTAATACAAAACAATAATGGAAGTAATACAAGCATCAAAAACTCACAGATTTACAATTCTACTCACTATGGAGTATTAGCCCAAAACGCAAAAATAACCGCAGAAAATTTGGTAATTAATAATGCAGGACAAGCTGCGTTAGCTTGTGTTTATGGCGGAAATTATACCTTTACCCATTGTACGTTTAATAACAATTGGAATAATCCCAATCAAATGGCAGTTACCTTGAGCAATTTCAAATTAGGTAGCGTTCCAGAAACGAATGCGCTTAGTAAAGCGACTTTCAACAATTGCATTATTTATGGTGCCTACTCTAACGAATTGGAACTGAATAAAAAAACAGGTACCGCTTTTGAATACCAATTTAATAATTGCTTGATTAAATTTGATTCGAAATCAGCAGCTGCAAATCCGTTATATCAATTTACAACAGATGCGACGCATTATAATGCCATTATCTTAAACCAGGATCCTAAATTTCAAAGTGTTACTAAAAACAAATTCAATATCGATGGAAGTTCATCGGCTGTTGCCAAAGGAAATGCTACTTATTTAATTCCGTTAGACATTAAGGGAAATACTCGAGCATTACCGCCTGATTTGGGTGCTTACCAAAACAAACCTTTTGTTAACTAATTTTTAATAAGTCTTTACTTTTGGTATTTGCCTAAACTGTTTATTTACACTAAATTTGCAGTACAATACAACAAACTCACTACAATGATTCATTTCTTTGAAAACCAAAGTAAAACTGTTTTTGCCGTTCAAACTAGCAATCCCGAAACTTCGGGAGAAATATCGGCTGAAGACATTTCAAAACTAAACTGGCTTTTTGCCAACGCGCATAAAATTGAAAAATCCGTCCTAGCGGATTTTTTTGTTGGTCCACGCGCCACAATGATTACGCCTTGGAGTACCAATGCTGTTGAGATTACCCAGAATATGGGTATTTCAGGAATCATTCGAATTGAAGAATTTCATTACGCTACGGAAGATTTTACGGATTTCGACCCGATGCTTTCGCAAAAATACACTGAATTAAACCAAGATATATTTACCATCAATGTTACGCCAGAACCTATTTTGGATATTGATGATATTGATGTTTATAACAAAACAGAAGGTTTGGCTTTAAGCCCAGAAGAAGTAGAATACTTGGATAATTTATCGACTAAATTAGGTCGTAAATTAACCGATTCTGAAATTTTCGCCTTTTCTCAAGCCAATTCAGAACACTGTCGCCATAAAATTTTCAACGGAACTTTCGTAATTGATGGGGAAGAAAAAGAAACTTCTTTATTCAAATTAATCAAGAAAACGTCTCAAGAAAATCCAAATGATATTGTTTCGGCTTACAAAGACAATGTGGCATTTATAAAAGGACCAAAAGTGACACAATTTGCACCAAAAAGTGCTGACAAACCTGATTTTTACCAAGAAAAAGAATTTGATTCGGTGCTTTCATTAAAAGCCGAAACCCATAATTTTCCAACAACTGTGGAGCCTTTCAACGGAGCTGCAACGGGTTCAGGAGGAGAAATTCGTGACCGTTTAGCGGGAGGTCAAGGTTCGTTGCCTTTAGCAGGAACTGCAGTATATATGACTTCCTACTCTCGATTGGAAAATAATAGAAATTGGGAAAATGGTGTTGCCGAGAGAAAATGGTTGTACCAAACTCCAATGGATATTTTAATTAAAGCTTCGAATGGTGCTTCTGATTTTGGAAATAAATTTGGGCAACCCCTAATTACAGGTTCGGTTTTAACTTTTGAACACCAAGAAAATGCTTCGACAGGCTCAGCAAAGGCTAGAAAATTAGGTTATGACAAAGTAATCATGCAAGCGGGTGGAATTGGCTACGGAAAATTAGATCAAGCAATAAAGCACAAACCTTCAGCAGGCGACAAAATCGTTATTTTAGGTGGTGAAAATTATAGAATTGGAATGGGTGGCGCTGCAGTTTCTTCAGCAGATACTGGTGCTTTTGGTTCAGGAATTGAATTGAATGCCATTCAACGTTCGAATCCAGAAATGCAAAAACGTGCTGCCAATGCCATTCGTGGTTTGGTAGAAAGCGACTCCAACCCTATCGTATCGATTCACGATCACGGTGCGGGTGGACACTTGAACTGTCTTTCAGAATTAGTAGAAGAAACTGGTGGATTGATTGATTTAGACAAATTACCTGTAGGCGACCCTACCCTTTCTGCTAAAGAGATTATCGGTAACGAATCGCAAGAAAGAATGGGATTGGTTATTGGTCAAAAAGACATTGATACCTTACAACGCATTGCCGACAGAGAACGTTCTCCAATGTACCAAGTGGGTGATGTTACTAACGATCATAGATTTACTTTCGAATCAAAATCGACTGGGTTGAAACCAATGGATTATGCTTTGGAAGATTTCTTCGGTAGTTCGCCAAAAACTATAATGACTGATAAAACAGTTACTTATAATTATAAAGACGTTCAATACGATGCAACTCAATTTACTTCCTATTTAAAAGAAGTATTGCAATTAGAAGCGGTAGCTTGTAAAGACTGGTTAACCAATAAAGTTGATCGTTGTGTAGGCGGAAAAGTAGCCAAACAACAATGTGCAGGTCCATTACAATTGCCTTTAAACAATTGTGGTGTAATGGCATTGGATTACAATGGAAAAGAAGGAATTGCAACCTCTATCGGTCACGCTCCTATTGCTGCCTTGATTGATCCTGTAGCAGGAAGTAGAAATGCCATTGCCGAATCCTTATCGAATATTGTTTGGGCACCAATCAAAGACGGATTGAAAGGAATTTCATTGTCGGCCAACTGGATGTGGGCCTGTAAAAATGAAGGTGAGGATGCTCGTTTGTATGCGGCTGTAGAAGGTTGTTCAGATTTTGCTATCGAATTAGGAATTAATATCCCAACAGGGAAAGACTCGCTTTCGATGAAGCAAAAATACCCTAACGACGAAGTAATCGCGCCAGGAACAGTAATTATTTCGGCAGGTGGAAATTGTAAAGATATTAGAAAAGTAGTAGAACCAGTATTTAGATTCCCTGGCGAGGGAATGACAGCTGGTTCTATTTATTATATCAATTTGTCACAAGATGAATTTAAATTAGGCGGTTCTTCTTTTGCACAGATTTTAAATACTATTGGTACTGAAACTGCAACTATTAAAGATGCCGCTTTCTTCAAAAAAGCATTCAATACCATTCAGGAATTAATTGGCGACAATCAAATTGTAGCTGGACATGATATTGGAAGTGGTGGATTAATTACTACGCTTTTAGAACTATGTTTTGCCGATATCAATTTAGGAGCACAATTGGATTTTAGTGCTTTCGCAGAAAAAGACCTAGTTAAAATTCTTTTTGCTGAAAATATCGGATTGGTGTTGCAAGCGAAATCGGATGCAGAAGTTGAAGCAAAATTAAATGCCAATCAAATTGAATTTTTCAAAATTGGTAACGTAAGCAATACTTCTACATTAGAAATCGCTAATTGGAAACTAGACATTTCTGAATACCGCGATATTTGGTTCAAAACATCGTTTTTATTAGACCAAAAACAAGCGAAAAACGGAACAGCAAAAGAGCGTTTTGACAATTATAAAAATCAAGCGTTACAATTTAGTTTTCCAACTCATTTTACAGGAAAAAAACCAGTTATTGACGCGAGTAAACCACGTCCAAAAGCAGCTATTATTCGTGAAAAAGGAAGTAATTCGGAACGCGAAATGGCGAATGCGATGTACCTAGCTGGATTTGATGTAAAAGACGTACACATGACCGATTTGATTTCGGGTCGTGAGAATTTGGAAGACATTCAATTTATCGGGGCCGTAGGTGGCTTCTCTAACTCAGATGTTTTAGGGTCGGCTAAAGGTTGGGCAGGTGCCTTTTTATACAATGAAAAAGCAAAAACAGCATTAACCAATTTTTACAAAAGAGAAGATACTTTATCTGTAGGGATTTGTAATGGATGTCAGTTGTTGATGGAATTGGAATTAATCAATCCGGAACATGAATTACATGGAAAAATGCACCATAACAACAGCCACAAACACGAAAGTATTTTTACTTCCGTGAAAGTACAAGAAAACAATTCGGTAATGTTATCTAGTTTAGCCGGAAGTACTTTAGGAGTTTGGGTATCGCATGGTGAAGGGAAATTCAATTTACCAATGGGAGAAGAAAATTACAATATAGTAGCCAAATACGGTTACGAAGGCTACCCAGCTAATCCAAATGGTTCTGATTACAATACTGCCATGTTATGTGATACCACAGGCCGTCACTTAGTAATGATGCCTCATATTGAACGTTCTACATTCCCTTGGAACTGGGCTAATTATCCAAAAGATAGAAACGACGAAGTTTCGCCTTGGGAGGAAGCCTTTGTTAATGCCAGAAAATGGATTGAAAACAAAAAATAATCTTTAAAATCAGCCTTATTTGGCTGATTTTTTTTTATTATTGTAAACCAAATTTTAATTCATGAGCCTTCCTAATAAATGTTTAAATTGTAATTTTGAAACTAATGGTAATTTCTGCAGTAATTGTGGACAAAAAACAAACATCCACAGAATAACCTTTAAGCATTTTATTTTTCATGATGTACTTCATGGATTATTTCATTTTGATAAAGGGATGCTATTTACTGCAAAAGAATCCTTAATTAGACCTGGAAAAGCTGCGATTGATTATATTGAAGGAAAAAGAATTCGTTACTATAATGTATTTTATCTAATTCTACTTCTCATAGGGCTTAATATTTTTCTATCCTCTTACTATGATAATCTTTCTGAAATTTATAATCCAAAAATTAATGAGAGAGTAAGTAATGCTTTAGGAGAAAAAATAGAGCAGTTTTTCAGTGATTATGCCAAAATAATTATTTTTTCATTTGTGCCTTTGTTTGCTATCAATGGATATGTTTTGTTTAGAAAACGTAAATTGAATTTAAGTGAACATTTTATTATTGCAGGTATTACTTTTTTAGGAATTCTATTGGTAAATACTTTTAGCTCAATAATTTCATTTTTAGATTTTACAATCTACTTTGATTTTTTAAGTGATATAATGTCTTTAGCAAGTTTTATAGTCATTTTATCCCTTCCGATTTACAGTTACTATCAAACATTCAAAGGCTTCTATAACAAAAAATACTTCACAATTCGAATGTTGATTTTTTCTTTATTATTACTGTTTGAACTTGTACTTATTGTAATCTTTATTGTTGGAATTGTCAGTAATTGGAAATTTAAATAATTAAGAATTCTAATGCTGCGCTAATTTTTTATCCATTATTCTCGCCATATAATCTTGTATATAAGCTTTACATTTTAATTCAATTAGATCCATTTCGGAATTTCTTTTAGCAATTAAATTGTATTTTAAGTCCTTATCATTTTTACCATAAAAGCCAACCACTTTATTGCCGTCAAATGTGCAGATGTAATTACCGCTCATGAACTGGTACAAATTAGAAGAATAACGAATTACAAAGGGTTGTATTTTCTTGTCTCCTACCAAACTTCTACCCCAACTTCTAAATGGCTTATTGTAACCCATCAAGTCTAAAATAGTAGGATACAAATCGATTTGCTGAGCATATTCTTTACTCTCCCCTACCAAATCAGAATTAGGTTTATATATCATCATAGCTACCGCATTCTTATTCATTTCTTTCTTGTATTCGTCGTAATAAATAGTATTACCATGATCACCTACAAAAACAAAAATTGTATTCTTAAACCATGCTTCTTTTTTAGCAGAAGCAAAAAATTGTTTCAACGCATAATCGGTGTAGCCAATACATTGATGAATATTAACATCGCCTTTGGGAAATTTCCCTTTGTATTTATCTGGAACTTGATACGGTTCGTGAGAACTAACTGAAAAAAGTGTAGCCATAAAGGGCTGTTTTTCTTTGCCAATAGTAGTATTAAAGTATTGAAAGAAGGGTTCGTCCCAAATTCCCCAAACGCCATCAAAATCTGCATCATTATTATATTCGTTTTTACCATAATAATGATCAAATCCTAAAATGTTGGCATAGCCTAAAAATCCCATCGAACCATTAGGTGCACCATGAAAAAAAGAAGTAGCGTATCCTTCACTTTTTAATGTAGAAACTAAGGACTCTGTTTTTTGTTTTGGATACGGAGATGATGTGAATGCATCTTTAAATGACGGAATCCCAGCTAAAACAGAAGACATTGCATGAATGGATTTATAACCATTGGCATACGCATTTGTATATATCATACTATGTTGGGCCAATGAATCTACAAAAGGCGTATAACCCTTGTAATTAGGAATTTTAATGTCTTTATTAAAAGAACCAAAATACTCTTTAGCATTACTTTCCAAAATAAATATAACCACATTAGGTTTTGATTTTGGATTGTTTTTGTATTGTTTTATGGGCTGAACCAATGAGTCAATTGTAATTGAATTAACAAAATTCACTTTCTTGAAATTATTACTAAACATAGTTCTAATTAATGCGAATGGGGTGTTTAGCACAACATCTGCCTGAGAAGAATTTTTAACATTACGACTGGCATCTATCATATTGATTGGACGTGTACTTTTTTTGAAATCACCACGAATACCCCCAATTATTAATGTACTAGTTAGTAAGAAACTAATAAGAGAACTTCCGAAATAAACCTTTCCTGAATGATGCTGAACTTCAGAAATTGATACTTTCTTATACAGATACACCCAAAAAAATGAAACCAATACGAACAAAACAAAAACATGCCAGTAATTCATTAAAAAATTAACCAATAATATAGTCTTATTACTTTCATTTTTTAAAGAATCTAGTGCTGCAATAGTTGAACGCCCAAAATTAAATCGATAATAAATGAAATCAATGAAGTTAGTAGCGTAGCCCAAAAGATTGGGTATGAAATACAAATAAAATAAAAACGATTGGTACTTTTTGGTGTGATTAATTCGGAGTGGAAGTATTGAAAATACAATAAAAAGCACATTTAAATATAGGATAGCAGCGGTATCAAAAGCCAATCCATAAAAACACATTGATGCGATATCACCAATTCCATCAATTTGAATTAAATTTTTATTGTAGAAGTAAAATAAAAGTCGTGCTAAAAAATAAAAAAAATAGATTAGCATAATTCTGTATGCTAATACTTTATATTCGCTATATCTTGGTAATCGTTTCATTTTAACTCTAAAAATTAAGTAAGTGCCAAAAATAATCATTTCCTATTTACCAATACAGCTAAAAATAAATTTTGATATTACATTATAAATTAATTAAATTGCATAAAAATTTTTAATATGATAACAATTACTAGGCTTTTTGATTTTCCGTATTACCAAAAAGAAAATTTTAATATTTCAGATTCTTTGGTAACCAAACAAGGTGGAGAATGGATAAAGACATCTACTGAAGAGTATATTAGTAAAGCTAACGCTATCTCGCGTGCTTTGTTGAGAATTGGAGTTCAAAAAAACGATAAAATTGCTATTATATCAACCAACAATAGAACCGAATGGAATGTAATGGATATTGGTATACTCCAAACTGGTGCCCAAACCATTCCAATCTATCCAACAATTTCTGAAGAAGATTATGAATACATTTTAAATCATTCAGAATCAATATATTGTTTTGTTTCTGATGAGGAGGTATTAAAAAAAGTCAATGCTATCAAAAAGAATGTAAGTTCTTTAAAAGAAGTTTATTCTTTTAATAGTATAGAAGGTTGTAAAAACTGGACTGAATTATTGGAATTAGGAAAAGATGAAAGCAATCAAAGTGATGTAGAAGAATGCAAAAATAAGGTTAAGCCAGGAGATTTAGCGACTATAATTTACACTTCTGGAACAACTGGAAAACCTAAAGGGGTGATGCTTTCTCATAAAAATATTGTTTCAAACGTAATCAGCAGTGCACCTAGAATTCCTTTTGAAAAAGGAAATAGTCGCGCATTAAGCTTTTTACCGGTTTGTCATATTTTTGAAAGAATGATTTTATATTTATACCAATATTATGGTGTATCTATTTATTTTGGAGAGTCTATAGAAAAAATCAGTGATAATATCAAAGAAGTACAACCTAACGTAATGTCGGCTGTTCCTAGACTTTTAGAAAAAGTGTATGACAGCATATATGCAAAAGGAACTCAATTAACTGGTATTAAAAAGAAATTATTCTTTTGGGCAATTGAACTCGGCTTACGTTATGAACCATACGGAGCAAACGGTTGGTGGTACGAATTCCAACTTAAAATAGCTCGTAAATTGATTTTCAGCAAATGGAAAGAAGGATTAGGTGGTAATCTAGATCTAATGGTTTCTGGAAGTGCAGCATTACAACCGAGATTAGCAAGAGTATTTGCTGCAGCTCAAATACCCGTTATGGAAGGTTATGGTTTAACAGAAACATCACCTGTTATTACCGTAAACGATATGAGGAATTTCGGGTTTAAAGTAGGTACAGTTGGTAAAGTAATTGAAGGAGTAAAAATTAAAATTGCTAAAGATGGCGAAATTCTTTGCAAAGGCCCGAATGTAATGATGGGATACTACAAAAACGAAGAACTTACTGCTGAAGTTATTAGTAAAAATTATTTTCATACAGGAGACATTGGTGAAATTGATGCTGAAGGATTCTTAAAAATCACAGACAGAAAAAAGGAAATGTTCAAAACTTCTGGAGGTAAATATATTGCTCCTCAGATTATTGAGAATACGATGAAACAGTCCCGATTTATTGAACAAATAATGGTTGTTGGTGAAGGTCAAAAAATGCCAGGAGCAATAATTCAACCAAGTTTTGATTTTATAAAAGAATGGGCTAAAATGCATCAAATAAGTATTGGAAACTCAAATGAAGAAATCGTTACTAATGAAAAAGTAATTGAGCGCATTCAAGAAGAAGTCGATAAATTAAATGAGAAATTTGGAAATTGGGAAAAAATCAAACGTTTTGAACTTACACCAGATGTTTGGTCGATAGATGGAGGACATTTAACTCCAACACTAAAACTTAAACGAAAAATTGTGATGGAAAAGTATTCCGATTTATTTCAAAAAATATACAATTAAAAATCTATTTTTTATTATTCAATCCCCTGTTCAAAACGACAGGGGATTTTTTTTTGAAAAAAAATAATAAATTTATTATGCACGCATAGTATTTTTATTTATATTTGAAATCGATATAGTTTAAAATGAAAGATAAAACAATTGATTACTTATTAAGAGCCACTTGGCAAGCGGTTTCTAGAATGTATAATGAAGAAGCTTCAAAATATGAAGCAACAATGGCAACAGGATTTGTATTATTAAGTATAGATAAAGATAAAGGAACACCATCAACCACTCTTGGTCCCAAAATGGGAATGGAGGCCACGAGCTTAACAAGAACTTTAAAATCAATGGAGGATAAGGGTTTGTTAATTCGGAAAAAAAATCCTGGCGATGGAAGAGGCGTTTTAATATACCTTACTAAACTTGGAAAAGAAAAAAGAGAGCTTTCTAAAAGTACTGTATTAAAATTTAATGAAGCAATAAAAGAATATGTAACTGAAGAGAAATTAAATCATTTTAAAGAGGTTACAGAAATTATTAATGAGTTAATTCAAAACAAAAGAATTTTTAATCAAACGGATACAATAAACAATGAAACGAATCATTAAAAAAGTAGCAGTAGTAGGTTCTGGAATAATGGGTTCTGGGATTGCATGTCATTTGGCTAACATTGGATTAGAAGTCCTTCTTCTAGACATTGTCCCAAATACATTAACAGAAGCTGAAGAAAAAAAGGGATTTACTTTAGAAAATAAAGTTGTTCGTAATCGAATAGTAAATGACCATTTAGCGAATGCTTTAAAATCAAAGCCCTCTCCTATTTACCATACAAAATTTGCGAACCGAATCACGACTGGAAATACTTCAGACGACATGTCTAAAATTGCCTCTTATGATTGGATTATTGAAGTGGTTGTTGAACGTTTAGATATTAAAAAACTAGTCTTTGAACAAATTGACAAGTACAGAAAACCAGGTACTTTGGTAACCTCTAACACTTCTGGAATTCCAATTCATTTTATGAGCGAAGGACGTTCTGAAGATTTTCAAGCACATTTCTGTGGAACGCACTTTTTTAATCCGGCACGTTACTTAAAATTATTCGAAATCATTCCTGGTCCAAAAACCAATCCTGAAGTATTGGATTTCTTAACTGAATATGGTTCTAAGTTTTTAGGAAAAACTTCGGTTGTTGCTAAAGATACTCCAGCTTTTATTGGAAACCGAATCGGAATTTTTGGAATCCAAAGTCTATTTCATTTAGTAAAAGAAATGGGATTGACTATTGAAGAAGTAGATAAATTAACTGGCCCTGTTATTGGACGACCAAAATCAGCAACTTTTAGAACAGTAGATGTGGTTGGATTAGATACATTAGTTCATGTAGCAAATGGTATCTATGAAAACTGTCCAAACGACGAAGCTCACCACTTATTTCAACTTCCCGATTTTATTTCCAAAATGATGGAAAACAAATGGTTAGGAAGTAAAACAGGTCAAGGTTTTTACAAAAAAGAAGGTAAAGAGATTTTATCTTTAGACTTAAATACATTAGAGTACAGAGCTTCGAAAAGAGCTTCTTTTGCTACTTTAGAATTAACCAAAACGATTGATAAACCAATCGACCGTTTCAAAGTTTTAGTTAAAGGAAAAGATAAAGCTGGTGAATTTTACAGAAAAAATTTCGCTGCCATGTTCGCCTATTGTTCCAATAGAATTCCGGAGATTTCAGATGATTTCTATAAAATTGATGACGCTATGAAAGCTGGTTTTGGATGGGAAAATGGACCATTCGAAATTTGGGATGCGATTGGCGTTGCAAAAGGAATCGAATTGATGAAGTCAGAAGGATATGAACCAGCAGCATGGGTTAACGAAATGATTGCGTCAGGAAATACAAGTTTTTATACTGTAAAAGAAGGGGCTACTTATTATTACAACATTCCATCAAAATCAGCAACAAAAGTTCCTGGACAAGATGCTTTCATTATTTTAGATAACATAAGAGAAAGTAAAAAAGTTTGGAGTAATAGTGGTGCTGTAATTCAGCATTTGGGTGACGGAATTTTGAATCTTGAATTCCAATCTAAAATGAATACCATTGGTGGTGATGTGCTACAAGCTATCAACAAAGCCATTGACTTAGCTGAAAAAGAATATAACGGTTTGGTTATTGGAAATCAAGGCGCGAATTTCTCAGTTGGTGCCAACATCGGAATGATTTTTATGATGGCAGTTGAGCAAGAATACGACGAATTGAACATGGCTATTAAAATGTTTCAAGATACTATGATGCGTGTGCGTTACTCTGCAGCTCCTGTAATTGTTGCTCCACACGGAATGACATTAGGAGGTGGATGTGAAATGACGATGCACGCCGACCGAGTAGTTGCTGCGGCAGAAACTTATATTGGTTTAGTAGAATTCGGAGTAGGTGTTATTCCTGGTGGAGGTGGTTCTAAAGAAATGGCCTTGCGTGCTTCGGATTTATTCCACAAAAATGATGTTGAATTGAATGTATTGCAAGAATATTTCTTAACCGTTGGAATGGCAAAAGTAGCAACATCTGCTTATGAAGCCTTTGATATGGGTGTTTTACAAAAAGGAAAAGATATTGTGGTAGTTAATAAAGACCGTCAAATAGCTGTTGCTAAACAAGTGGCATTACAAATGGCGGAACAAGGTTATACGCAACCAATGCAACGAAAAGACGTAAAAGTACTTGGAAAGCAAGCGTTAGGAATGTTTTTAGTAGGAACAGATCAAATGCAAGCAGGTAAATACATTTCAGAACATGATAGAAAAATTGCCAATAAATTAGCTTATGTGATGGCTGGTGGTGATTTATCAGAACCAACCTTGGTAAGCGAGCAATACTTATTGGATATTGAACGTGAGGCTTTCTTAAGTTTATGTACTGAGAGAAAAACATTGGAAAGAATCCAATTTATGTTAACTAAAGGGAAACCATTACGTAATTAATTTTCTTAATCCACACTGATTGAAATTCTATCTGTGTACCAAAAAAATAAAAGATGAAAACAGCATATATTGTAAAAGCATACAGAACCGCAGTGGGCAAGGCTCCAAAAGGCGTGTTTAGATTTAAAAGACCTGATGAATTGGCTGCAGAAACCATCCAATTTATGATGAATGAGTTGCCTGATTTTGACAAAACTCGTATTGACGACGTGATGGTAGGTAATGCCATGCCGGAAGCAGAACAAGGATTAAACGTAGGTAGATTAATTTCGTTAATGGGATTGAAAGTTACTGATGTTCCTGGTGTAACTGTAAATAGATATTGTGCCTCAGGATTAGAAACTATCGGAATGGCTACTGCCAAAATTCAAAGTGGAATGGCTGATTGTATCATTGCTGGTGGTGCCGAAAGTATGTCTTTTATTCCGATGGGAGGTTACAAACCTACTCCTGATTACGGTGTCGCTGCGGCAGGAAATGAAGATTATTATTGGGGAATGGGTTTGACCGCTGAAGCTGTTGCAAAACAATTTAATATTTCTCGTGAAGACCAAGATGAATTTGCTTTCAACTCTCACCAAAAAGCTTTGAAAGCTCAAGCTGAAGGTAAATTTGATAAACAAATAGTTCCTATTACTGTAGAACAAACATTTATAAACGAAAACGGTAAAAAAGAAACTAAAACCTATACCGTATCGAAAGATGAAGGGCCAAGAGCCGACACCAACATTTCTGCTTTAGGTAAATTAAAACCTGTTTTTTCTGCTGATGGAAGTGTAACTGCTGGAAACTCATCTCAAATGAGTGATGGTGCTGCCTTTGTTTTGGTAATGAGTGAAGAAATGGTCAAAGAATTAGGCATTACTCCAATTGCACGATTAGTGAATTATGCCTCAGCTGGTGTAGAACCAAGAATTATGGGTATTGGACCTGTAAAAGCAATCCCGAAAGCGTTGAAACAAGCAGGATTGACATTAAACGATATTGACTTAATCGAGCTAAACGAAGCTTTTGCATCTCAATCATTAGCAGTTGTTCGCGAATTAGGTTTGAACCCAGACATCGTAAATGTGAATGGTGGCGCTATTGCTTTAGGTCACCCTCTAGGTTGTACTGGAGCTAAATTATCGGTGCAATTATTTGATGAAATGAAAAATCGAGGTAGCAAATACGGTATTGTAAGTATGTGTGTTGGAACTGGTCAAGGTTCAGCTGGTATCTACGAAATTTTATAATTAAACAATATTGATTTATCAAACAACAGTAAAAAAATAAATTATGGAAGATATTACTAGAGGAGGACAATTCCTTGTAAAAGAAACTAAATGTGAAAATATATTCACACCAGAAGATTTTTCTGAGGAGCAAATCATGATGCGTGATTCGGTTAAAGAATTTGTAGACAAAGAAATTTGGCCGTTCAAAGATCGTTTTGAAAAGAAAGATTATGCTTTAACCGAAGAAACCATGCGTAAAGCAGGGGAAATGGGTTTCTTAAGTATTGCAGTTCCTGAATCGTATGGCGGAATGGGAATGGGATTTGTAGATACTTGTTTAGTTTGCGATTATATTTCGGGAGCAACGGGTTCGTTTTCAACAGCTTTTGGTGCGCATACAGGAATTGGTACTATGCCAATTACTTTATATGGAACAGAAGAACAAAAGCAAAAATACGTTCCGAAATTAGCTTCGGGCGAATGGTTTGGAGCCTATTGTTTAACTGAACCAGGAGCAGGAAGTGATGCTAATTCAGGTAAAACAAAAGCGGTTTTGTCTGAAGATGGAACACATTACAAAATCACAGGACAAAAAATGTGGATTTCTAATGCTGGTTTTTGTTCACTTTTTATCGTTTTTGCAAGAATTGAAGACGATAAAAACATTACTGGTTTCATCCTAGAAAATACAGCTGACAATGGAATTTCTTTTGGAGAAGAAGAACATAAATTAGGAATTCGTGCTTCATCAACACGTCAGGTATTCTTTAACGAAACGAAAGTGCCAGTTGAAAACATGTTATCTGAAAGAGGAAACGGGTTTAAAATTGCTATGAACGCTTTGAATGTTGGTCGTATTAAATTAGCGGCTGCATGTTTGGATGCACAACGCCGAGTAGTTTCAAATGCAGTAAACTATGCTAATGAAAGAGTTCAATTTAACACTCCAATTTCAAGTTTTGGTGCTATTCGTGCTAAATTAGCTGAAATGGCTACCTCTACTTATGCGGGAGAAAGTGCAACTTATCGAGCAGCGCAAGATATTGAAACTCGAATCAAACTTCGTGAAGCGGAAGGTATTTCACACCAAGAAGCAGAATTAAAAGGAGTTGAGGAATTTGCTATTGAATGTTCTATCTTGAAAGTAGCCGTTTCAGAAGACGTACAAAATTGTGCTGATGAAGGTATTCAAGTATATGGCGGAATGGGATTCTCTGAAGATACTCCAATGGAATCGGCTTGGAGAGATGCTCGTATTGCACGTATTTATGAAGGAACTAACGAAATCAACAGAATGCTTGCTGTGGGTATGCTAATCAAAAAAGCCATGAAAGGTCAGGTAGATTTATTAGGCCCTGCAATGAAAGTGCAAGAAGAGTTAATGGGTATTCCTTCTTTTGACACACCAGATTATTATGAATTATTTTCAGAAGAAAAAGAAATGATTGGTAAATTGAAAAAAGCATTCTTAATGGTTGCGGGTGGTGCTATTCAGAAATTTGGAACTGATTTAGAAGCACACCAACAATTATTGATGGCTGCCGCTGATATGCTAATTGAAATTTATATGGCTGAAAGTACAGTTTTAAGAACTGAAAAATTAGCTAAAAAACAAGGCGAAGCTAATGTTCAAGAACAAATAGCAATGGCTAGATTATACTTATATCAAGCTGTTGATATTGTAACTCAAAAAGGAAAAGAAGGTATTGTATCTTTTGCTGAAGGAGATGAACAACGAATGATGTTAATGGGGCTACGTCGTTTTACTAAATATACTAATATGCCAAACGTAGTAGCGCTAAGAGAAGTAATTACTTCAAAATTAGTTTTAGAAAACACTTACTGTTACTAAGCATAAAGATAGTTTTTAGTTTGAATTTAATTTGTTT
Organism: Flavobacterium ammonificans; assembly: GCF_020886115.1. NCBI lineage: Bacteria > Pseudomonadati > Bacteroidota > Flavobacteriia > Flavobacteriales > Flavobacteriaceae > Flavobacterium > Flavobacterium ammonificans. The sequence goes on along the minus strand of NZ_AP025185.1, from coordinate 1,552,068 downwards.
TGAAAACCGCTTTTGATTTAATTCAGAGCGGTTTTTGATTTTTAAATTATTTATCTTAGATTATCATTTTATGTGTAACTTTATGCAATAAATAAAAATCATGAAAAAAATAATCTTTTCAATTGTCTTAATAATCGTTGTAATTATTGGTTGTAAAACAGTGTCGAAAAACACCAAACAATTGCGATTAAATTTTGAAGCTAAAAGCAATAGTAATGTGTCAGGAACTGCAACTTTTATTGAAAATAAAGGTAAAGTTACTTTTGAAGCTAAACTTTCAGGATTACAGCCAGGTGTTCATGCAATACATATTCATGAAAAATCAGATTGTTCAGCAGCAGATGGTAGTTCGGCAGGTGGACATTGGAATCCTACTTTTAAAAAGCATGGTAAATGGGCCGAGGGAGAATATCATAAAGGAGATATAGGTAACTTTACAGCTGATGAAAATGGAAATGGAACAATAACTTTAACTACTGATGAGTGGTGTATTGGTTGTGATGATCCAACTAAGGATGTTACAGGCAAAAGTCTGATTGTTCACAAAGACAAAGATGATTTTGTATCACAACCTACAGGAAATTCAGGAGCACGAATAGCTTGCTCAGCTATAATAAAATAGGTGCATTTGTAAATCGTATATAAAACCGTTTTGTGAATTAATACAAAACGGTTTTTTATTTTTTATTTCATCTTTGGAACAAGAAAAAAACATAGCTTTGTATTTTAATTTGCATTAATGATTAACCCTTCAGTTCCAGGATGGATTGCTAAATTTTATAGCGAACAAAAAATTTCAGAAATGGAATTGGTTTCCGATAGTAGTTCATTTTATGAATCCCTACAAACATCGGGTTTTATCTACGGTCATATCATTGCACTTCATACCAACACTCCTATTCCAATTCAAGGTTGGTTTAAAGAAGAAGTTTCAAAAGTAGCGTTATTCAACTCGCTTTTGGAAGTATATTCATTAACTAATGATACGTTAAACTGGTCTGAATTCATTGAGAAAACTGTATCATATTACAACGAAATGCATCCTGAAGGTTTTAACTTATTCAAAAAATTACTTCCGAAAAATAGTCCTTCGCTAACACTTGAAAAATTCATTGATGAAAGAGTGCAAACTAATGAGAATAGTATCATCAAAAATTTCTCTCACTTAGTCACAAATGCACTTTTATTTATTGATGTTTTAGGATTTCGTCAATTTTTAATTCACGGCAATATACCTGAAAAATATCTCAAAAGAATTGAAGAAACCATTGTGAATATTGTGACTTTGGCATTAAAGGTGAAATCAGATAAATCTCAATATGATGACTTGCTGATCAAACTTTTTGAAGCATCAATTCGCTACAGCAAATTTTCTGCTCCAACCAAATTAAATCTAGATAGTTTTCAACTAGAGTACTTTACCGATGAACTTGAAAAAAAATATTTAATTGATATTGCGGGTATGGCGATGTGGAATGACGGCGTATTAGATTCCAATGAGTTATTCTTTTTAAAGGAATTAGCTGCAAAACTCTCAATATCAGAAGAATTTGTAGATCAAAGTGTTCTCAAAACAAATCAATTCATTTCTAAGCACAAGAAAAATATCCCATACTTCAATTATTCTAATCCTGTAAAGCATTTTTACGAGCATACTACTCAAAGTGTCCTCACATTACTTGCTAGAAACAAAACTAGATTGGTAAAAGAAATTGTTCAAAGTAAAGAATTAATGATGCTTTTAGCTATTTCAACCAGAAGAGATTTAGACGAAAAGGAGAAAAAGAAGATAAAAAAACAAATTCTTGATATTTGTAAAACTATTCCATCGCTAACTATTTTTCTTTTACCAGGAGGAAGTTTACTATTGCCATTGCTGATTAAATTTATTCCAACAATGCTTCCTTCGTCATTTAATGAAAATTTAGAGGACTAGTAATTATTAATCCAAGAAAAAACACTTTCATTAATTCTTAATTTTTCTGCTTGTAAATAAGTTAGATAAGCTTGTGCTACAGGGCTCATTTTTTTATCCTTTAACCATATTAATTTCCAATTGGAAATCATAGGTAAATCTTCAAACTGAATTATTTTTATGTCGCCTCTTTCTAGCTCATTCTTCAACCCAATCAAAGGCATAATGGAAACTCCTAAACCGGATATTACTGCTTGTTTTACAGCTTCATTTGATGTGAGTTGGAGTTTGCTTTTTACAACTAACCCTTTATTTTTTATGTATTCTTCCATATACAATCTAGTAGCCGAACCCTCTTCTCTGAAAATTAATGGAATATCTTGAAGAAGAGTTTTCATCTTAAACTCATCACTATATCGTATTTGTTTTCCCCCAACAAGAAATAATTTATTTTCCATTAAGGATTCAAATTCTAAATTGATATCATCTGGAATGCTAGACACTAATGCAAAATCGATTTCATTATTCTTGAGAGCTGTAATTACTTTTGTTTTATTTGTTACATCCATTTCTAATTCAATCCCTTTATTGGCATTCATAAAATCAGATAAATAAAAAGGCATTACGTACTTACCGGTAGAAACAACTGAAATTTTTAAAACACCAGACATAATCCCTTTATATGCCAGTGACTTATAATTAATTTTATTAACCTCATTTACGATTTGCTCAACAGCAATTGCAATTTCTTTTCCAAAATCAGTTATATAAAGCTGTCTACCAATAACTTCTGTTAAAGGTATCTCAAATTGATCTTGTAAATTTTTTAATTGAATGGACACCGCCGGTTGAGAAAGATTTAACTCCTCTGCAGCCTTAGTAATACTTCTAGTTTTTGAAACTTTCAAAAAAACTTTTAATTGATGTAGAGTATAATTCATAAGATTAATTTATAAGTTTTATAACAAATATAAATAAAAATATATACATAAAAAAAAGGAAATTTGTCAAAAATAGGAATTGATGAAAAATATTGTTTCAAAAATTAAAAAAATTATTTTAAACTATTTGATAACAAACTCACAATTTACCTATTTATTAATCCTTTTCGTTTTAATAATTGGGTTAATTACAAACATTCTGTTTGAATTTTCTTTATGGTCAATTAGTATTCTTGGAACATCCTTGCTTATTGCAACCTACTTATTAAAAATCTTAAAAATTAAACTTTAACTAATGGAAAATGAATTTGAATTTGAATTAGTAAATGGAAATTTCAATCCTGAAGAAGCCAAAACAGTAATTAATTCATTGATAAATAGTAAAATTAACTTTCACAATTTAGAAGATTTTAGTAATAGTATTCGATTCAATTCTGATAGTTCACATTCTAAAATTAGAATTGAACAATTGAATGAAATTAAGACCAAAATAAATCAATTATTGACTGAAGCGAATTCAAAAAGCTTAAGTGTTGAACTCAATTGTCATTTCGAAGTAAAATTTAAATAAGAATGTTTCAAGGTCGTAAACTACTTATTGCAACAAAACATAAAAAAGAGAAAGTAATTTCTCCTATAATTGAAAGTGAGTTAGGAGTAATTAGTGAAATCAACACACTTTTCGATACCGATAGTTTGGGGACTTTTAGTGGAGAAATCGATAGAAAGGATGACGTAATCACTACTCTCAAAAAAAAATGTTTACAAGCTATGGATCTTCATAATGTTGATCTAGCTATAGCAAGTGAAGGCTCTTTTGGAGCTCATCCATCAGTATTTTTTTTACCTGGCAATGAGGAGTTTTTAATATTAATTGATTTTAAAAACAATTTAGAAATTACAGCTAGTGAATTAGTAACAGATACTAATTTCAATGCTCAATTTGTTTCAGAAAAAGACGAATTACTAGAATTTGCCAAACGGGTTCATTTTCCATCGCATGGATTAATTTTAAAATCTGATAAGGAAAAATGGGAAAAAATATATAAAGGAATTACAAACGAGGATGAACTTATTGAAACATTTGAAAATCTAAAACAAGAATTTGGTAAGGCTTATGTTGAAACTGATATGAGGGCCAATTACAATCCAACTAGAATGAATGTAATTGAAAAAACTACTCGAAAACTGGTTGATAAAATTAAGAATAAATGTCCTCAATGCGCTTGTCCGGGATTTGATGTTACTAGTGTAAAAAGAGGATTAGCTTGTAGCCAATGTAATTCTGCAACTCAATCCATACTTAGTCTATTGTATTGCTGCAAAAAATGCAACTACTCATTAGAAAAAATGTACCCAAATAATAAAAAATCAGAAGATCCAATGTATTGTGACTATTGCAATCCTTAACTATTTATGACACTAATCACTAAAGATATTCAAAAAGCTGTAGCCGCTTTAAACAAAGGGCAAGTAATTGCTATACCAACTGAAACTGTATATGGATTAGCGGCTAATATTTATGATGACAATGCCGTAAATTCTATTTTTGAAATTAAAAAAAGACCGAATAATAATCCATTAATTGTACACATTAAGTCAATAGACGAGTTAGCTAGTGTTGCAAGAGAAGTCCCTCCTATTGCAGAAAAACTCGCAAGTCACTTTTGGCCAGGACCTTTAACACTTGTTTTAAAAAAACAAAAAACAATTTCCAATCTTATCAGTTCTGGGAAAGATACCGTAGCAGTAAGAGTTCCAAATCATAAAGTGACACTCAATTTACTTGAAAATTTAAATTATCCACTTGCTGCTCCAAGCGCAAATCCATTTGGTTCAATTAGTCCAACAAATACTAACCATGTATTTCAATATTTTAACGATCAAATTGATATCATTTTAGAGGGTGGAAGTTGTAGTAATGGAATTGAATCTACTATTATAGGTTTTGATAACAACGAAGCTATACTTTACCGACATGGTTCAATCGCCATAGAAGAAATTGAAAAAATCACTGGACCTCTTACAATTGTTACTAAAGATAATACTGCCCCAAGTGCTCCTGGAATGTTCACAAGACACTACGCACCGTCAACCAAATCATTTCTGGTGGACGATTGTCGCAAAGAATTGGAATCATTTGGTACTGAAAAAATAGGTGTGCTACAATTTCAACATAAAATAGAAACAGATAGACCTATAACTCAATATGTTTTATCCTCAACTGGAGATTTTATGGAAGCTTCAAAAAACTTATATGCGTATTTACATGAAATGGATTCTCTTCAATTAGACATCCTTTTGATTGAAAAATTACCAAACATCAATTTAGGAAAATCAATTAACGACCGATTAAACAGAGCAGTTGCAGAATCATGAGACTAATTATTAGAAACGCCAAAATTGTTAATGAAGGTACAATTGTAACAAAGGATATCTTAATCAACAATGAAAGAATAGAGAAAATTGACCATTCGATTTCTTTAGATGCTGGACATTTATATGAAGAAATTAACGCAGAAGGTCTGTATGTACTTCCAGGTTTTATTGACGACCAAGTTCATTTTAGAGAACCTGGATTAACACATAAAGCAACCATTTTCTCAGAATCTAGGGCAGCTGTAGCGGGAGGAATTACATCCTTTATGGATATGCCTAATACGGTGCCAAATACACTCACCAATGAACTACTTGAAGAAAAATATGCGTTAGCTTCTAAAAGCTCATTGGCAAACTATTCTTTTTTTATGGGATTAACCAAAGACAATTGGGAAGAAACTTTAAAAACGGATACAGAAAATGTTTGTGGAGTTACTGATGACGGTTTATATTTTTCTAAAGAGGATGGAATAATAGCAAATTACCCTGACTATATTGAGAAAATATTTGCTAATTCAAATACATTAATTGCTTTGCACAGTGAAAATGATGGCATTATTAAAAACAACACAGCGCTTTACAGACAACAATTTAACAATGACATTCCTTTTAAATACCATTCTTTAATTCGAAGTGAAGAAGCTTGCTATGAAACAACAAAAAATGTAATTGATATAGCAAAAAAGTATGATAACCGACTGCATCTTTTTCACATTTCGACAAGTGCAGAAACTGAGTTGTTTGAAAATTCAATACCATTACATAAAAAACGAATTACTGCAGAAGCTTGTGTCCATCATTTATGGTTTTCAGATAAAGATTACGATAATCTTGGCGCAAAAATAAAATGGAATCCATCAATTAAGTCCAAAGGCAATCAAATTGGGTTATTCAATGCATTACATAGCGGAAAGATAGATATAATTGCTACTGATCATGCGCCACATACTTTGGAAGAAAAAAGTGGTAATTATTTTGAAGCAATGTCGGGCGGTCCATTAGTTCAACACGCATTACCTGCCTTACTTGAATTTTACCATGAAAACAAAATGTCGTTAGAAATGATTGCTGCTAAAACAGCTCACAATGTAGCCGAAATATATAAAATAAAAGAGCGAGGCTATATTAGAGAAGGCTACTACGCTGACTTAGTGTTAGTCGATTTGAATAATTCATGGCAGGTTACACCAAATTCTATCTTGTACAAATGTGATTGGTCACCATTTGAAAATCAAATATTCAAGAGCAAAATAATATCTACAATTGTCAATGGTCAGGTTGTGTATTCCAATGGGAAATTCAATGAGATCAAAAACGGAAAGAGATTAAAATTCGATAAAATTCGATAAAATTCGATAACATATTAAACTAATTAAAATAATGAACACAAATTTACTGATTGAAAACCTCACAAATCCAGCCCTTCTTTTCTTTGTATTAGGAATTATTGCCGTTTACTTAAAAAGTGATTTGGAAATTCCAGAGAACTCATCAAAATTTATATCACTCTACTTACTTTTTGCAATTGGATTTAAAGGGGGGCAAGAACTTTCGCATGAAGAATTTACTAGTGAAATTATTTGGTCCATGCTTTTTGGAATCGGAATTTCAGCTTTCATACCGTGTTACACCTTTTTTATATTAAAACGTAAATTAAATGTATTTGACGCAGGAGCTATTGCGGCAGCTTACGGATCAGTTAGTGCAGTGACTTTTGTAACCGCAGTGTCATATCTTGAGGCACATCAACTGGAGCTACACGGCCATATGGTTGCAATAATGGCTTTAATGGAATCCCCAGCAATAATCATTGGACTATTGCTAATATCAAATTATGACAATTCAGAAAAGAAAAAAATTAATCAGAAGTCAATATTAAAGCATTCTCTTACTAATGGAAGTGTGCTATTAATTTTAGGAAGTTTAATTATTGGCTTCTTTGCTGATGCTAAACAAGCTGAGGGAATAAAGCCTTTTACTAATGATTTGTTTAAAGGATTTTTAGCTATTTTTCTTTTAGATATGGGGATTTCTAGCGGTAAAAAATTAAAATCATTCTTTAACTGTGGATGGTTTCCATTCGTTTTTGCAATTGTGATTCCAATCCTCAATGGATGCCTTTTTGCTGTGCTAAGTTCCTTTGTCACTGACGAAATTACCAATCGATTTATATTTGCAATACTTGCTGCGAGTGCTTCTTACATAGCTGTTCCAGCAACAATGAAAATTACTGTTCCTAAAGCTAATCCTGGTTTGTATTTACCGATGGCTTTAGCAGTAACATTTCCAGTTAATATTACTATAGGAATGCCTATCTATTTGTCTGTCATCTATAATACTATGTAAAATAGAACGCAACTTTTTGGTTGACTTTTTAAAATTCATTTTCATTAGATAACAATTCTATATTTTTTTAAAATTATTAGAAAACGTTATATAAGACAAACTTATTGTTTTTATATTTGCATAAATAAATACTATTATAATGACAATCACTCAATTGAAATACGTACTGGCTGTTGCCGAATACAAGAATTTTACAGTAGCAGCAGATAAATGTTTTGTAACTCAGCCAACACTAAGTATGCAAATTCAAAAAATTGAAGAAGAACTTAGCATTCAAATTTTTGACCGTACAAAAAAACCGATTCAATTGACAGATATTGGTCTTAAAATAGTATCACAAGCTAAGAATATTGTGAATGAAGCTGACAGAATTCAAGATATCGTTGAACAACAAAAAGGATTTATTGGGGGTGAATTCAGATTAGGAATAATTCCAACAATTATGCCTACTTTGTTACCAATGTTCTTAAATAATTTTATCAAAAAATATCCCAAAGTTAAATTAATAATTGAGGAATTAAATACTGACGAAATTATCACTAAATTAAATAACGGACATTTAGATGCCGCTATAGCTGCTACACCTCTACAAGAAGAAAAAATTAAAGAAATTGTATTGTACTTTGAGCCATTTGTGGCTTATATCCCTGAACAACATCATCATTTTAATAAACAAGAAATTGAAGTTGCAGATTTGAATATAGATGAAATTCTTTTACTACAAGACGGACATTGTTTTAGAGATGGGATACTTAATCTATGTAAAAATAACAGCAAAAATGATATCAATCATTTTCAGATCGAAAGTGGAAGTTTTGAAACCTTAATAAAATTAGCAGACGAAGGATTAGGTACTACTTTATTACCGTATTTACATACCTTGGATTTAAAAGATGCAGACAAGTTAAAATTACGTCATTTTAAAGAACCTAAACCAGCTAGAGAAGTGAGTTTAATTTATCCAAAAAGTGAATTAAAAATACACATCATCGATGCATTGCGTACTACCATCTCTGGAGTCATAAAAGGAGCAATTACATTTCAAAATGTTGAAATAATAAGTCCGCTACAAAAAAAATAAAAAGGGAGAAATTCTCCCTTTTTTTATTTGATTACCTCTAAACAAGGTTTTAATTCTGGTTTTTCTTTTGTGAAATTTAACAACCATACTTTAAGTTGCTCCATTTCATAAGGAAGTAAGGAGCGAATAGCTTTTTGCAATTCTTTGTAAAAAAGTGCTGGGTCAAAACTCACTCTTTCTAAAATTGATTTTGTGTAGTCAAGCATAACTTTGGTCATAATGAATTCAATTTGGGTTAAACATTCATTTTAGTATAGTGTAAATATAAATCACAACTTTCAATTTCAAATGAGTTTTAACTTTGTTTTAAGTCATTATTAACTATCACTTATACTTAGTAGCCCTAAACATTTCTCTCTTACCTGGAGGTCCCGGAAGTTTTTCTACAGTAAAACCTACTTCGATCATACTTCTTTTTACTACACCTCGTGCTGCATAGGTTACTAATTTTCCTCCCGGTCGCAATGCTGTATGCATTTTTTTAAATATAGAAGTACTCCATAAGTCGGGTTGAACTCTGTAACCAAAAGCGTCAAAATAAATTAAATCGTATTGTTCACAATCGGTAATTTCTTCAAAAAACTGTTGTCTTTTAGTAATGGTAAAAAAAGGATCAATCACTACCTTTTCCTCCCAGTTTGATTCATGAAATAAATTAAAAATCGCATTCTTATCATCTGCATTCAATTCTGAAACATAATTCATAGCACTTAATTCAGAAATACTTACAGGATATGCCTCTACTCCGACATAGTTAATTTCCAAATCTAACTTTTTAGATTCGAGATAGGTAATAAATGCATTCAGACCTGTCCCAAAGCCAATTTCAAGAATTGAAACTGATTGATTTTGATATAAAGCAAGTCCATTCTTAATAAATACATGTTGTGCTTCTTGAATAGCACCATGTTTGGAATGATAACATTCATCCCAATCTTTAATATGTATGGTAGTTGAGCCGTCTTTAGTTCTAATTATTTCTCTCTCCAAAAGGTACTATTTAAATTTAAATTCATTATTTCACGAATTTAAGTTAAAAACTTAAGGTGTACGCATTAGAAATCGGAATTTTGTTAGTGTATAATTAACAAATCGTCTAAAAATATAGGATTAAATTTAAAAATGTATAAATCTCAGTTATTTGACACTATTTCTGTTTATTTCATAAGTTTCGTGATGATTTTTTTTTAATTTTGCAACAGTTTATTTTGCTTAAAAACATTTAATTACACAAAACTAATCAAGCCTAAAATGGAAATAATAAAAGCAACTAGCACAAAAATTAAAGATGTTGATTTTGAAAATTTAAGCTTCGGCGCAATTTTTACAGATCATTTATTTGAATGTGACTTTATAAATGGCGAATGGCAAACTCCAACAATCAAGCCCTATGCCCCTTTCTTAGTTGATCCTTCGTTAAAAGTATTTCATTACGGACAAGCCATTTTTGAAGGTATGAAAGGATACAAAGATGAAAACAATGACATTTGGTTGTTTCGTCCAGAAGAAAACTTCAAACGATTTAATAAATCTGCAGAAAGAATGGCAATGCCAGAAGTTCCTGAAGAAGTGTATATGAACGGTTTAGTTGAGCTATTACGCATTGATAGAGATTGGCTTCAAAAAGGAAAAAACCACTCTATGTACATTAGACCTTTCATGATAGGAACAGGTACTGGGGTTATTGCTAACCCGTCGAATAATTATAAATTCATGATAATAATGTCTCCAGTAAAATCCTATTATGCAGGAGAGGTCAAAGTTATAATTGCAGAACATTTCAGTAGAGCTGCGAATGGTGGTATTGGTTATGCTAAAGCTGCAGGAAATTATGCCGGACAGTTTTACCCTACCAATTTAGCTAACAAAGAAGGATTTCAACAAATTATTTGGACGGATGATGCTACACATACTAAGTTAGAAGAAGCCGGAACGATGAATGTTTTTTTCCGAATTAACAATACATTAATAACTGCTCCCGTAAGTGAACGAATTTTAGATGGTGTAACTAGAAAATCTTTGTTGGATTTAGCTAAAAGAAATGGAATGGATGTAGAAATTAGATCTGTTTTAGTGGACGAACTAGTTGAAGCAGCCAAAAACGGATCTCTTCAAGAAATATTTGGCGCAGGAACTGCGGCTGTTATTAGTCCAATTAGCGGTTTTTCATACAAAGACACCTATTATGAATTGCCAAAAAATGAAAATCCTTGGTCGTTACAACTAAAAGAAGAGTTAACCAATATTCAACACAAAGTAAGTGAAGATCATTTTGGTTGGACTTTCAAAGTATAATTTTTTAAAAAGCGATTTTCATCAGAAAATCGCTTTTTTTTAATCAAAATTTCAATTATTCCATTATGATTTTAGAAAAGTCCGGTTTAAAATAATTGGGACCTTTCATTACTTTTCCATCTTCGCGATAAATTGGATTTCCATCTTCTCCTAACTTACTCATATTGGAGCGCTGAATTTCATCAAAAACAGCTTCTATTTTATGCTGCAACCCATGTTCAATGATGGTGCCACAAAGAATATATAACATATCTCCTAAGGCATCGGCAATTTCAACCAAATCATTATTTAATACCGCTTCAAGATATTCCTCATTTTCTTCTTTCATTAAATTATATCGGAGCTGTTTTTTGGTTTCACCCAAATCAGCAATGGGAAATTCACTATGACCTATTCTAAATGCGGTATGGAATTCTTTGACTGCGTTAATTTGTTTTTGCATGATTTTAATCTTTAAATGATTTCGAAAATTAATAACTATTCCTGAACAATTGACTAAATTTGCTTTAAAATTTTACACTATGTTTAGCACCGGACAATTAATCTTTGGAATTATTTTCTTTTTTGCCTTTTTAATTGCAATGTTTTTTGCCTATAAAAAAGATGCAAAACTACACCAGTTATTTTATAAAGGAAATTATAAGATACTTTTAGGATTTGCTCTTTTCATTGTTTTACTGTTTGTAATTAAGATTTTCTTCAAGCGCTAGTTTATCAGTATTCCTGCTTATAATTAGATTTAAATAGCTAACTTTACGTTAGTAACCCATTAGTATTCCCAAAATGAAAATCTTAAAATACATATTCCTATTACTAATTCTAAGCTTTGTCTCTTTTTCTGTATTTATTGCTACCCAAAAAGGAACGTTTAAAGTAGAAAAAAGTAAATTAATTAAAACTACAAGGGCAAATGCGTTTGGTTATGTCAATGACTTTCAAAACTGGGAAGATTTTATGGTATTTATTGACGGAGAAAAAAGTGTTCAGTCCCGTTTTTCAAAAAAGTCAATCAGTCAAAATGCTCAATATTCATGGATTGGAACTGAAAATAGTGGATGGGTCGAAACCAATTCATTCCAAGAAAACTCCCGTATTGATCAAAAAATGAATATTGAAGGTTCTGAATTTAAAATGACTTGGGTATTCAAAGATACTTTAGGTGGAACTAAAGTAACTTTAAAATCAGAAGGTGAAATGAGCTTTTCATACAAGATTTACAATGCACTTAATGGAGGTGCTGGAAAAATTATTGGTAACTTATTTGAAAAAAGCTTAGTTAATCTAGATAAAAATCTAGACTATGAGATCAATACCTACAAGATCAACATTAAAGGATTAGTACAAAAGAAAGGTACTCCCTATCTGAAACAAACATTTACTTGTAAAATCAACACCGTTTTAAAAAACTCAAAAATTGTTTTTCCAAAATTAATTGCTTTTTGCAATCAAAATCAGATAGAACGAAATGGAAAACCATTTATTATCTACCACACCTACGATACAAAAAATGGTCTAACTAAAATCTCTCTATGCGTTCCGATCAAACAAGCTATAATGACAAGCGATGGAAGCGATATTTTGGCCGATGAGTTAGCTCCTTTTAAAGCTATTAAAACTACTTTATACGGTGACTACTCGCATATTAAAGAAGCGTTGAAAAAAACCAATGCATACATAAACCAAAAAATAATTACCAAAGATTCGGATTTTTCTCATTTAGAAGTATTTAGTATTGGTAAATCTGAAAGTAAATACCCGTCCCAATGGAAAACAGAAATCTACTTTCCTATTCGCTCTAAAAAAACTAGTCCAAAAGTGGAAGTTAAAACTGAAGATACAAATCCAATCGAATCTGAAATTAATCCCACAACAATTTAATCGTTCATTTTAAACCTTTTGATTGAATCAAAATCTAATTAGTTAAACCAAAGTTTTGGAAGAAGAAAAGGATTTTATTAAACTACTGTTGGATCCCAAAACGCAAAATGAAGCGTTTCAAAAACTCTTGAATACCTACCAAAAGCCTTTATATTTTCATATTAGAAACATCGTGTTAAATCATGACGATGCAGATGATGTATTGCAAAACACGTTTTTAAAAATATATCAATACTTAAAAAACTTCAAAGGAGATAGCAAACTCTTTTCTTGGATGTATCGAATTGCAACTAATGAAGCATTGACGTTTCTCAAACAAAAAGCACAACGCAATAAAGTTTCAGTCGAGGAGCTAAATTCCAAAATAATTGATAATCTTAGTGCAGATAGCTATTTTGATGGTGATGAAATCCAAATTAAATTACACAAAGCGATTGCGCTTCTTCCTACAAAACAACAATTGGTTTTTAAAATGAAATATTTTGAGGAATTGAAATATGAAGAAATTGCAAGTATTTTAGATACGTCTGTAGGAGCATTAAAAGCGTCTTACCATCACGCATCAAAAAAAATAGAAGCTTATATGCATCACAATTAAACCTTTACATCATTACAAAGTCTAATTAACGTTATGGAAAAAGATAAATTAAATACAAAATCAAAAATCACTTCTGGATTTTCTACTCCAGAAAATTATTTTGATGATTTTTCAGATAAGATACTTTCAAAATTACCTCAGGAGGAAAGTAAAATAATCTCTTTGAAGGCTGACAAAAAGTATTGGCTATTTGCAGCCGCTGCTGCAGTTTTAATTCTGCTTTCAATACCTGTTTTCAATTTAATTCAATCAAACTCTGCAGAATTAGATTCTGCCACTTATGAAGATCATTTTGTATACCACTCAGAAATTGATGCTTATGAACTTATCAATGATTTGGATGGAAAAGATCTAGACACACTTAAGTCTCAATTAATTGTTCAAGACGAAACATTAGAAACCATTCTAGCAACAAGTCCTTCTATAGAAATCTTACTATCAGAATAACCATTTAATAATACCACCATGAAACTATCCTCTATTATAGCGCTGCTTTTTTTATTGATTTCTTTCAATTCTCAAGCTCAATCAGACAAAATGAAAGAAAAAAGAGAGCAAATTAAATCAATGAAAGTTGAATTTCTAACTACTGAATTGGACTTAAGTCAAAGCGAGGCTGATAAATTTTGGCCTATCTACACTGCTTTTGAAGATAAAGAGTTTGAATTGAAACACTCTAAATCAAAAACATTGATCAAAAAATACAATGAGAGTAAAGATAAAATGACAGAAAAAGAGGCAAGTCTTTTATTGAACCAAATGGACAAAAACGAGGAAGAATTATTTTTGCTTAGAAAAAAATTTGCAGCTAATTTGAAAGGAGTTATCCCTCCATCAAAAATAATTCTCCTAAAAAAGTTAGAAGAAGATTTTAATAGAAAATTATTAGCCCAATACCGAAATAAAGGGCAACAACGAAAAGATTAAATGCTAAAAAACTAATGTACACTACTTCTTAAAATGAATTAGAATAATTTTATTTTTTCCAGCAGCAACAGCAGTAACGTTATTTATCATTCTAATAGTATACAATGTTTTATCCGAACTGAATTGTTTCCAAGTATGTCCGCGATCTCCAGAATAAAAAATTCCTGATGCGCCAACAGATAACAATTCGTTTCCTTTACTTCTTGGAACATACTGCACACAAGACGCATAACCAAACCCTAAATTTTGAGCTACTAATTTCCAGGTTTTACCGCCATCTAATGTGAGTGCTTTATTATCGTAATTTTGCTCTAAATTCTCATAGTTTCCTCCAGAAATAAAACCAATTTTATCATTGTAAAAATCGGCAGTAAATATTCCTGTCATGGATTTACCTTGAACTATAGGAGTGGAATATACTTCCCAATTTTTTCCTTTATTATTTGAAAAAAACACCCTTGATTGTTTTCCTCCAGATACCACCCAAGTTTTTTCTTTTTTGGTAATAATACTCGTATTACTCGCAGCAAAAAAAGCTTCTCCTTCTTCTAATTTTGGCAATTGACTATCTGGTATCTTTTGCCAAGTTTTACCGCTATCTTTGGTAACAATCAAAGAAAAACTTGATGCAATGGGATCGCCAATTGCAATTCCTTCTTTATCATTCCAAAATTGCATACTATCATAAAAGACTTTTTCATGCTGTTCATGATATACTAATTCATAACTTAAGTCTTGTTTATCAATTCGATACAATAATGCTGGATTGGCAACGCTTAACACAAAAATAAAGTGTTTTGTTTTAGCAATACTTCTAAACTCTGTTTGCTTATTGGAACCTATTTCGATTTCTTTTTTTTGTAACGATACTAAATCTATACAGCCAAATCGAGACTTATCAGCAGAATACCAAACTTTATCATTAGCGATTGTGATTGCTCTAATACTAATTTTATCCATTAACAATGTATCTACTCTTTCTATACCTGAAAGCGCAATAGATTGATTCTCTGAATGCCTTAGTCCTATAGAAGAACAGGAAAAAAGTGTTTGAAACACTAAAAAATAAACCAAAAATTGTTTCATAAAATGGAATTAAAATAAAAAAACAGTAGCTGGTTAAAACTACTGTTTTTAAATGAATTAGAATACATTAATTTTTTATTACAAATTTCCTCTTAATTCTTGTTCTCGTTCTAGAGACTCAAATAATGCTTTGAAATTTCCAGCACCAAATGATTGTGCTCCTTTTCTTTGAATAATCTCAAAAAATAAAGTAGGTCTATCCTCAACAGGTTTTGTAAAAATTTGCAACAAATACCCTTCCTCGTCACAATCAACTAAAATCCCAAGACTTTTTAAAACTGATACTTCTTCATCTATTGATCCTACTCTGTTAGATAACATTTCATAATAGGCATTGGGTGGAGCGCTTAAAAATTCGACTCCATGGGCTTTCAATTGCGTTACTGTAGTAATTATATCGTTCGTAGCCACTGCGATATGCTGTACTCCTTCCCCTTCATAGAAATCTAGATATTCCTCTATTTGAGATTTCTTTTTGCCAATAGCAGGCTCGTTAATTGGAAATTTTGAATAACCGTTTCCGTTGCTCATTACTTTACTCATCAATGCAGAGTATTCAGTATTAATTTGTTTATCGTCAAAAGTTAGGATATTGACAAATCCCATTACCTCTTCGTACCACTTAACGGTTTCATTCATACGGTTCCAACCCACGTTTCCAACACAGTGATCAATATATAATAGACCTGCATCTTTTGGATTATAGTCTGATTTCCACTCTTGGTAACCCGGCATAAATAAACCTTTGTAATTTTTTCTTTCAATAAAAAGATGCACTGTTTCTCCGTAGGTGTAAATTCCAGACATACGAATTTCTCCATTCTCATCTTTCAAAGTAGTAGGCTCTAAATAGGTCTTACCTCCTCTTTTTGTAGTTTCTTCAAAAGCTAAATAAGCATCATCCACCCATAAGGCAAGTACTTTAACACCATCGCCATGTTTTTTAGCATGTTCAGCAATAGGACTATCGGATTTTAAAGCTGTAGTTAATACCAAACGGATTTTCCCTTGTTGTAAAACATACGATGCTCTATCTCTAACTCCGGTTTCAGGACCCGCATAGGCAAGCGATTGAAACCCAAAAGCAGTCTTATAATAATGCGCTGCTTGTTTAGCATTTCCAACATATAATTCAATAAAATCAGTTCCATTGATAGGAAGAAAGTTTGGCGCTTTAGCGATCTTTTCAGCAAAAGTTTCAGTATTCATATATAGTATAAAAATTTAATTGTACATAATTTTAAGACTGCCAACTAGCAAAATAGTCCTCGTCTTCTATGGCTAAAGCCTCTTCAGTAATCATTAATGGCTTGAATGGGTCTATCATCACAGCGAGTTCTTCTGTACTTTCCTTTCCAATCGACTTCTCAACAGTTCCAGGATGAGGTCCGTGCGGAATTCCAGCAGGATGCAAAGTGATTTGACCTTTTTCTACACTTTTACGGCTCATGAAATCGCCATCAACATAGTACAATACTTCGTCACTATCTACATTACTATGATGGTAGGGCGCTGGTATTGACAAAGGGTGGTAATCGTATTTTCTTGGAACAAATGAACAAATGACAAAATTATGCGCTTCAAAAGTTTGATGCACAGGAGGCGGTTGATGTAATCTACCAGTAATAGGTTCAAAATCATGTATTGATAAAGCCCAAGGATAATGAAAACCATCCCAACCCACAAAATCAAAAGGATGTGTTCCGTAAGTATAGGGATACATCATTCCTTGTTTTTTTATTAAGACTTTAAAATCTCCGATCTGATCTATCGTTTCTAAATCTTTAGGTTTTCTTATATCTCGCTCACAATAAGGAGAATGTTCTTGCAATTGACCAAATGCATTTCTGTAACGCTTTGGAGTTTGAATGGAACTAAAACTTTCGACAATAAAAAGTCGGTTTTTTTCATCGTCAAATTCAATTTGATAAATAGTTCCTCTTGGAATAACTATATAATCGCCATAACCAAAATTAAGTTTGCCAAAACCAGTTTTTAATACACCTGAACCTTCATGAATAAATACGACCTCATCAGCCTGACTATTCTTATAAAAATAGTCTGTCATCGATTTTTTTGGGGCAGCTAGAGAAATATGCAAATCATTATTTGCCAATATCACTTTTCTACTCTCTAAATAATCATCTACAGGCTGAATTTTAAATCCTTTTAAACTGGTATGCTTCAAATGTTTCTCACGCGCTATTTTAGGCTCTACAGAATAAGGAGTTCCCATAGATTTAACTATTGTAGGCGGATGGCAATGATACACTAAAGAATACAAACTCGAAAAACCCTCTGTAGAAACTAGCTCTTCTGCATAAAGTTCCCCGTCAGGTTTGCGAAAAACGGTATGTCTTTTTAAAGGAATTTTTCCTAAAGAATGATATATTGGCATACTTCAAATATTTAAAAGTCAACTTAGTTAAAATAAATAAAAAAGAATCTAATTGCAATTACTAAAAGCAGATTTAGTAATATAAAATATTCAATTTAATTACGACATATCAATTTTTTTAATGATTTTCTGATGATATGACATATTCTCAAAAAGAAATCCAAATTTAATTAAAATATTCTTAATTTTACGTCGCTTTGATTTATTTTTACACATCACTAAACAATACCCATTTCAATATGAAATTAGTAAGTTACTCACAAGACAAAAAAACACATTTAGGAATTATGGTACATAATTCTATTTATAATTTAAATGCTATTAATGAATTGATTCCAAATGATATGGCAACTTTTCTTGAAGGTGGCCAATCAATGATGGATAAAGCCAAATTAGTTGAAACATCAATTCTTAATGATAGTAGTATTGCAACACCAATTTCTAATTTCAATCTCCTAGCGCCAGTTCCAAAGCCTAGCTCTTGTAGAGATGGATATGCTTTTAGACAGCACGTTGCTTCGGCAAGAAAGAATCGTAAATTAGATATGATTCCGGAGTTTGATCAATATCCAATATTCTATTTCACAAACCACAATGCGATTCAGGGACCAGGAGAAATTGAATGTATGCCCGATCACTTTGAAAAATTAGATTTCGAATTAGAAGTAGCAGTAGTAATTGGTAAAAAAGGTAGAAATATCTCTGCAAAGGATGCCGATTCTTATATAGCTGGCTATATGATTATGAACGATATGAGCGCAAGAACGCTTCAAATGGAAGAAATGATTTTGAATTTAGGACCTGCAAAAGGGAAAGATTTTAGCACAGTGATTGGACCTTGGTTAGTAACTCCTGACGAGTTAGAACCCTATAAAGTTCCAGCCAAACCAAATCACGTTGGAAATAATTATAATCTAACGATGAGTTGTAAAGTCAACGGTATAGAAGTATCTCGTGGTAATATGGCAGATATGGATTGGACTTTTGCAGAAATTATAGAGCGATGTGCCTATGGAGTAGATATATATCCTGGGGATGTAATTGGATCCGGAACAGTGGGTACTGGATGCTTTTTAGAACTTAATGGAACCGGATTACTAAATGACCCTAATTTTAAACCACAATGGCTACAAGACGGAGATACTGTAGATATGGAGATTACTGGTCTTGGTGTATTGAACAATACAATTAAAAAAGTGGATACCAATTTTTCAATTTTAGCATTAAAAAAAATATAACCAATTAGTACTATACTACTAAACAAGTAAACATATGATTACGCTTAAATGTGAAGACCTTTCAACGGTAGAGCTGCAAAATTATTTACAGTACGCTATAGCTCCTAGACCAATTTGCTTTGCCTCAACAATTGATTTAGAGGGCAATATCAATCTTAGTCCATTTAGCTTTTTCAATATGTTTAGCACAAACCCACCCGTTTGTATTTTTTCTCCTGCAAGAAGAGTTCGCGACAACACGATAAAACATACGCTTGAAAACGTAATGGAGGTCAAAGAGTGTGTGATCAATATTGTCAATTACGATATGGTACAACAAATGAGTTTAGCAAGTTCTGAGTATGCCAAAGGCATAAATGAATTTGAAAAATCGGGATTCACAATGTTACCTTCGGAAGTTGTTCGTCCGCCAAGAGTGGCAGAAGCACCTGTACAGTTTGAATGTGTTGTAACGCAAATAATTCCGCTTGGAGATCAAAATGGAGCAGGTAATTTAATTTTGGCCGAAATAAAATTAATCCATATTTCTGAGGCTGTACTTGGTGACGACGGTAAAATTGATCAAAACAAAATGGATTTAGTAGCGCGTCTTGGAGGCGATTGGTATTGTAGAATAACTGAGGACAATTTATTCAAAATTCCAAAACCAGTAACCACTAATGGCATTGGTGTGGATGCTTTACCAACATTAATTCGGAATTCAAAAATTTTAACTGGAAATGAATTAGGATTACTAGGCAATATGCCCAACATTCCAAATCCAGCTGCAATAGAAAAGAAAAAAGAATGGCCTCAACTAAAGTCCATTTTAAATACTTCAGATACTGATGTTGATGCAAAACAACTTCAAATTCACCAATTAATTAGTTCCCTTTTGAAAAATTCGGAATTTGAGGCTGCTTTAGAAATTGCTTTTTTAACTATTTAGAAAAGCAATTTCTATTTCTTAACTTAAAGTTTCAATTACCATTAATCCATCAGAAATTAACTTACTAAAGTTAGGATTTTCTTTAATTTTTGTATTTAAATGATTTCGCAAATCAGTACTAAATGAGTGATCGAAATCAGCCGTTTTAGCTATTTCATATATTTCTAACAAGCTCAACCAATCATGAGGATAAACTTCCATAATTTCCTGAGCCAACTCAGGTAGTTTTGCAAATTCTTCTTGTTTCTCTCTAATCTGACGAATTGTTGCATAAATAGCTTGTAATCTTAGTTCTTCAGCAGAGAAGCAAAGATTATTGCTTTTTTGAGTGGTAACAGATTCTTGAATAACGCATTTTGACTTATCAGCAACTCCATTAAATACAGATACAATCTTCTCACCCACTGCCATATCATAAATTCCCCATTCTGGTAAAAACAATACTTTCAAATCTTGATCAAGGACAGTACAATTTTCAAAACTAATGAGAATAATTTTATCACCATTCTTAAGAATATTAAGCACGGTTCCACTAACTTGAATACCACTTTCAAAAACCAATTGGGCAAAACTACCAATTGCAATATGGAGTTTTTCTAAATCTTCCTGAGAGGCGTCTTCTAATGAAACCTCTAAAGAATTCAACTTACCGACAGGAGACGAAAATCCAGCAGCATGATAATCACTTCCTTGATTGGGTAATTCAGCATCATTACACGCTAAAGAAGTAGGACCCTCTGTTTTAATAAAAGACAAATTATTGTTATGATCTCTATAGAACAAACTAAATACTCCTGTAACTTGAAGTCCTGAACTATATACTGCAGTGCAAGTATTTTGGCACTCAATAGCCTTTGAAATCCCGGACCAACCACCTGTTCTAAAAGCCATACTATTAGCAAAATCTTCCAGAACATCCATCAAATTTTGAAAATTAGGGGTCACAAATAATTGAGGTTGTGGTTTTGTGATATCGTATGAATAATGAATTGCATTAGAATCATATAGCAATTTTGGAACATCTTTGCTCATGCAAGTAGCGCTTTCGCCAATAGAGGACAACAAACCTGCGCCGTAAATTTTAGGATCTTCTAAAGTCCCAATTAAACCATATTCTACTGTCCACCAATGCAAACGACTTAACAATGCCATTTCTGAGGGTTCACCCATATTTTGTGAAATGGTCTGAAGTTTATTTTCTACAAGCTCAATTTCTTCTGGAGTAGAATCTAAAGCTTCTTTTAAAATAGACAGCTCTCTAATTGCTTCATACAATTCAAAATCTTTTTTGGAAAACATGGCCTTGGAACCAATAGAACCAAAATAACTTAAATATGAACTGTATTCTGCATCAGCAATAATTGGAGCATGTCCAGCGCTTTCGTGAATAATATCGGGTGCTGGAGTATATTCAATATGATTAATCTGTCTAATATCTGCAGCAATAACTAAAACATGATAAGCTTGAAATTCCATAAAGGCCGCTGGAGGAATAAATCCGTCAACAGTAACAGCACCCCATCCAATCTTGCCCAAATTGTCATTCATTTTTTGCAAATCAGGAATAGACTCTATACTTAATCCAGCAATTTCAAGACCTTTAATGTATGGATAATAAGCGACATTTTTTAAATAACTGTAGTTTTGACGCATTACATAACGCCATACAGCATGATCTATCGGAGTATACGTATCGTAATTTTGATCAACAATAAATTGCTTCAAATGTGAGGGCAAACCCGCCACCTGAATATTATTAAAATCATTAAAGCTTTTCATATTTCAAAAATTAGCATTGCTAAATTAGTAATTTGAACTGATTTTTAATTGCTTTTTTTAAATAATCAATTAAATAATATGTTAAAAAATAATTATAATACAATTACTTCATAACGAAATTAAATTGGCACAGTAATTGAAAATATTTAAAAGTAATTTAAAACTAACGAATTATGAAAACGAAACTATTTTTTTGGAGCTTAGTTGGAATTTTAACTTTTCAAAATATTGAGGCTCAAAATAGAGCTAATATAAACGCTGTAAACTCTCAAATCAGTGCTAATTTAGATTTAAAATCAATTGCTAGAATTTTTGGAGAAGCACAAAATTTAGAAGATTTTGAAATACGATTGAATGATCCAGAATACCAAATATCCAATTTAGATTTAAATGAGGATAACGAAGTAGACTATCTTAGAGTTGTTGAATCTATAGAAAACAGATCTCATTCAATCGTAATCCAAGCTGTTTTAGACCATACACTTTTCCAAGATGTGGCAACTATTACTTTAGAAAAGAATAATTTGAATTCAGCACCAATTACTATTATCGGAAATCAAAGTTTGTTTGGTTCTAACTACTATTACAGACCAGTTCTTCATAGGAATTCAATTATTTTAAATCTAATATGGAAATCGAATTACAGACCCTATTATTCAAATTGGAGATGGAAGAAGTATCCAAATAGTTTTTGTTCAAGAAAACCTTTTGGAGCTATTAAATTCAGACACAACAAGAGGGCACCCTTCAATTTATATCATTATAGATCTATTCCAAAACAAAATAGAAACTACTATCCTGTAAGCAATCAGAGCAATTTCAACAAACGAATTGAAAAAACAAAACAGAACAATCGCAGAGCAAACTATGACAACAATTCGAGACCGATAGTACCTATACCAGAGCAAGAAAACAAGGTAGCATTGAAACTAAATGAAATAGAAATACATAATAGAAAAACACAGTATGTAGACATCCCGAAAAAATCGGAAAACTCTGAAAACTCTAGACAAATTAGTCGACGAAATTAAAAATAACATCGCATCAATAAAAACACGATAAATCAATCGTGTTTTTTTTATATTTTTTGAACTCATATATTTAAAAAGAGTAAATTTGCCCTCTTTATAATTGAATATCATGAGCGTAGCGCACAAAGATCTGCACAGTAAATTAACACTTGGCGGATTATTAGTTTCATTGGGAATTATTTATGGTGACATTGGAACTTCCCCATTATATGTAATGAAAGCCATTCTTGGAAATCATATTATTGATGCCAACATTGTTTTAGGAGGAATATCTTGTGTTTTCTGGACACTTACCTTACAAACTACAATCAAATACGTACTAATCACATTAAGCGCTGATAATCATGGCGAGGGTGGAATTTTTGCTTTGTACGCTTTGGTCAAAAAAACAAAAATCAGATGGCTCATAGTCCCTGCTATAATTGGGGGAAGCGCATTATTAGCTGATGGAATTATCACACCTCCTATCTCGGTATCATCTGCAGTTGAAGGAGTTAGAACATTTTACCCAGAAATCAATACAATCCCAATTGTTATTGGCATTTTATTTATTCTTTTTACCATACAACAATTTGGAACCAAATTAGTTGGAAAGTTTTTTGCACCAATGATGTTAATTTGGTTTAGCATGTTAGCTATTTTGGGGGGAATTCAAATTTTTAAGCACGTTGAAGTTCTTCAAGCCATTAATCCTTACTATGCTTATAAGTTATTATCCATTCACCCAGACGGTTTTTTTGTTCTTGGGTTTGTATTTCTATGTACAACTGGAGCTGAAGCATTGTATTCAGACATGGGGCATTGCGGAAGAAAGAATATCCGAATCAGTTGGATTTTTGTTAAAACTGCTTTAGTTCTTAATTATTTTGGTCAAGGGGCTTATTTAATTCATCACGAAGGAGAAACTCTTCAAAGTCTGGGTGGAAAAAATGGAAATCCTTTCTATTTAATTATGGCTGATTGGTTCCAACCCATAGGAATTGTAGTCGCTACATTGGCAGCTGTAATTGCATCACAAGCTTTAATTAGTGGTTCGTTTACCTTAATTAATGAGGCCATGCGTTTGAACTTCTGGCCTAAAGTGAAGATCAAATACCCTACGGAATTAAAAGGACAACTCTACATTCCTTCTATCAACTGGTTGTTGTTTGTAGGTTGTGTTGGAATCGTGTTGCATTTTGAGGAATCAAGTAATATGGAACATGCCTATGGATTAGCCATTATTTTATGTATGATAATGACGACATTACTTTTAAATTATTTCTTAATAATGAAAAGGGTGAAATGGTATTTATATGTTCCATTAATTGCGATTTATTTAGCAATTGAATTCAGTTTTCTATCGGCTAACATAACAAAATTTGCAGAAGGAGGTTATGTAACACTATTAATTGCAATTACTCTTATTTCAATTATGACGATCTGGTATGTGGCTAAAAAAATTAATAAAGCCTATACTAAAATTGTGAAAATTGAAGATTATAAAAAAGTGCTTAGTGAGTTAAGTGCTGATTTATCTATCCCGAAATACGCAACTCATTTAGTATATATGACTAATGCGGGAAGAATCGATGAAATAGAAGAAAAAGTAATGTATTCTATTCTTCAAAAAAGACCAAAAAGAGCTGATTTGTATTGGTTTGTTCATGTCAATATACTTACAGAACCGTACAAAACTGAATACAAGGTAACAGAAATTTTAAAAGATGATATCTATCGAGTTGATTTCAACTTAGGTTTTAGAGAACCAACTAAGATCAATTTAATGTTCCGAGAGGTTTTGAAGGATATGGTTAAAAATGGAGAAGTAGATATTACTAGCCGTTACGAATCATTGAATAAAAACAATATCCTCGGAGACTTTAAGTTTGTATTGTCTGAGAAATTCTTATCTAATGATAGCGATTTATTATGGCATGAAAAATTAGTAATGAATTCCTATTTCTTTATCAAAAAACTAAGTTTATCTGAAGAAAGAGCATTTGGATTAGATAGTAGTTCTGTGAAAATTGAAAAATTCCCATTAGTACTTCATGCACCAGAAAATATAGGATTAACAAGACTAAAATAAAAACACTCTATTTATAGTAAACTTAAGACACTGTTTCACCACAGTGTCTTTTTATTTAAAGGATTAAATT
Source organism: Flavobacterium ammonificans (assembly GCF_020886115.1). NCBI lineage: Bacteria > Pseudomonadati > Bacteroidota > Flavobacteriia > Flavobacteriales > Flavobacteriaceae > Flavobacterium > Flavobacterium ammonificans. Next base: position 1,527,107 of record NZ_AP025185.1, on the reverse strand, counting down.
TAGCTTTCCAATCAATAAATAGTACCTTTGCATTTCAATTTTTTACAATGAGATTACACAGAAATTTAGTTTATACTACCATTGACGCTTTGAATGCTATCTTCAATGAAGGAGAATATGCAGACAAAGTGGTAGCACGTTCCTTAAAAAAAGACAAACGTTGGGGAAGTTCCGACAGAAAGTTTGTTGCCGAAACCATATATGAAATAGTCCGCTGGAAGCGATTGTATTCTGAAATTGCCGAAGTTAAAGAACCTTTTGACAGAGACAATTTATGGAGAATTTTTGCGGTTTGGGCGGTTTTAAGAGGATATCCAATTCCTGATTGGCGCCAATTAGATGGCACTCCTGAACGAAAAATTAAAGGTCGTTTTGATGAATTGTCTAAAATTAGAACCTTTAAAGAGTCTATTCCTGATTGGATGGAAGAAATCGGCGTGAAAGAATTAGGAGAAAAAGTTTGGTCAAAAGAAATTGCAGCGCAAAATCAACCAGCAAAAGTTATTCTTCGTGTCAATACCCTTAAAACTACCAAAGAGAAGTTAAAAGCTATCTTGATGGATTTGAATATTGAAACCGACTATTTGAAAGACCAGCCTGATGCTTTGGTTTTAAAAGAAAGAGCCAATGTCTTTTTAACAGACGCTTTTAAGCAAGGTTTCTTTGAAGTGCAAGATGCCAACTCACAATTAGTAGCTGCTTTCCTTGATGTGAAACCTGGAATGCGTGTAGTTGATACATGTGCAGGTGCAGGAGGAAAAACATTACACATTGCTTCTTTAATGGAAAATAAAGGGCAATTGATTGCTATGGATTTATACGAAAGTAAACTAAAGCAGTTAAAACTAAGAGCGAAAAGAAATAGCGCTTTCAATATCGAATACCGTATAATTGACTCAACCAAAGTCATTAAAAAATTACACGAAAAAGCAGATCGCGTATTGATCGATGCACCATGTAGCGGTTTGGGAGTTTTAAAAAGAAATCCTGACGCTAAGTGGAAATTGCAACCTGAGTTTATTGATAACATTCGTAAAGTGCAATCTGAAGTTTTAGAAAACTATTCTAAAATTGTAAAACCTGGCGGCAAATTAGTCTATGCCACTTGCTCTATTTTACCTTCGGAAAACCAAGAACAAGTACAACGTTTCTTAACTACTGAAATTGGTAAACAATTTCAGTTTATTGAAGATCGAAAAATATTGGCTTCAGAATCAGGTTTTGATGGATTTTATATGGCGTTGTTAGAACGTAAAAACGCATAACCAAATAATATAAACATAAAAAAAGTCCCAATTGGGACTTTTTTTATGCAATTATAGTTCAGAATTAATCATTCATTGAAATCAAAAATTCCTCGTTATTCTTAGTTTTTTTGAATCGGTCATTGATGAAATCCATTGCTTCCACAGGATTCATATCCGAAAGGTATTTACGCATAATCCACATACGTTGTAAGGTTTGTGGATCCAACAATAAATCATCTCTTCTCGTACTAGAAGATGTTAAATCAATTGCAGGGAAGATACGCTTGTTAGCAATTTTTCTATCCAATTGTAATTCCATATTTCCAGTTCCTTTGAATTCTTCAAAAATCACCTCATCCATTTTAGAACCCGTTTCGGTTAAAGCGGTTGCAATAATACTCAACGAACCTCCATTTTCTACATTACGAGCTGCTCCAAAGAAACGTTTTGGTTTTTGTAAAGCATTGGCATCTACACCACCACTTAATACTTTACCAGAAGCGGGTTGAACTGTATTGTAGGCTCTTGCTAAACGAGTAATCGAATCCAAAAGGATTACTACATCGTGACCACACTCTACTAATCTTTTGGCTTTCTCTAAAACAATGTTGGCAATTTTAACGTGTTCTTGTGGCTCTCTATCAAAAGTAGAAGCGATAACTTCTCCACGAACACTGCGTTGCATATCCGTAACCTCTTCTGGACGTTCGTCAATTAAAAGAACAATTAAATAAACCTCAGGATGATTAGCAGCAATAGCATTAGCAATGTCTTTTAACAACATTGTTTTACCTGTTTTAGGTTGTGCTACAATCATACCACGTTGTCCTTTTCCTATTGGAGAAAACAAATCAATAATTCGCGTAGAAATAGTACTTTGCTTTTCAGCCAATTTGAATTTTTCTTTTGGAAAAACAGGCGTTAAATGTTCAAATGAAACTCTATCGCGAACCACTTGTGGATCGTGACCATTAATTTTTAATACGCGCACTAATGGAAAGAATTTCTCTCCTTCTTTTGGAGGGCGTACCACTCCTTTTACAGTATCTCCAGTTTTTAAACCAAATAGACGAATTTGAGAAGTTGATAAATAAATATCATCTGGCGAAGCCAAATAATTATAATCAGAAGAACGCAAGAAACCATAGCCATCAGGCATCATTTCTAATACACCTTCACTTTCAATGATTCCATCAAACTCATAATCCGAGTGACCAAAATTACTTTTCTTGTTCTTTTGGTTCGGATTCTGATTCTGGTTTCCGTTTTGATTTGGATTCTGGTTTTGTTTATTTAATTGATTTGGATTTACTTTTTTAACAACCGCTGGAGTTTCTCCAGATTCATTAGAAGGCGTTTCCAATGGCAATTCAGGTGCTCCTGTAGTAACTTTTGTTGTTACTTTTTCTTTTTTTGCTATCTTTTGTTCGTAAGCCAATTTATTGAACTTAACTATTTTAGGAGCCTCACTTTCTGAAGTCTCAGAGGCAATTTCAGCTCCATTAGATGTTGTATTGGAAACCTCTTCGGTATCCTGAGTCGCTTGAACTGATTCTTTTTTTGAAGGAAGTATTCTTGCTCTTTTAGGTTTTTCAGTTCCTACCTCAACTGATGTATTGTCTTCTTTTGAAGTTGCAAGTTGTTGCTCTACAATTTGAGCAATTAAATCTTCTTTTTTAACCCCAGCAAACTTTATGGTTTTAGCTAATTTAGCAATGTCTTGAAGCTCAGAAAGCTTCATGTTTTTTAATGCAGAAATATCAAACATGAATGTTCTTGTTTTAATTTATTTTTTTTTGGAAAACTGTTGTGAAAGATAAGCAGTAAAGTTTATTGGATTGTCCGCAAGATGAAGTGCTTACGATATAACTATGCAATAATACGAATATTTTTTAATCATACAATAGTATTTATAAAAAAGAAAACTTTATTTTTGTTGTTCATTTAATTACAATGATACAAAGAATACAAACCTTATATCTTTTAATAGCTTTTATAGTTACAGGCGTACTCCCATTTGTTTTTCCATTATGGACATTAGCAAATGGCAATGACTTTTTATTCATGCAAAATCAGTTGTATGTTATCCTTTTTGGTTTGAGTACCACTATGAGTTTATTAAGTATTATTTCGTATAAAAAAAGACAACATCAGTTTGTTATTGGCAGACTGAATATCATATTAAATTTAATTTTATTAGGATTATTTGTTTATCATTCACTAAATCTATCCGGAGAGACTCCAGCAGTTTCAGAGAAGGGTATTGGGATGTTTCTACCTATCTTGGCTATCGTATTATTAGGTTTTGCTAATAAGGCCATCAAGAAGGATGAAGATCTTGTAAAATCTGTGGATCGATTGAGATAAACCTATAAACTTAGTTTATTAGTGCGAGAAAAACCCGAATGTAACAATTCGGGTTTTTTATTTTAATTAAATTTCGAACCAAAGAAGTTATATTCGTCAAATTTTCTTACATTTGAAATTGAGACACCCCCAAAACGAATGGAAAACAAAATAAAAATCTATCTCGCTGATGATCATCAAGTCCTTCTTGATGGACTTCTTATTTTGCTTAAAACAGTCGCTAATTTTGAAGTAGTAGGATTTTCTCTAAATGGATACAATCTGTATGAAGAAGTAGAAAAAACAAATGCAGATGTATTAATTCTTGATTTAAATATGCCAGAAAAAGATGGTATTGAAGTAATTAAAGAATTTGCCCAAAAAGGAATTCCCTGTAAAGTAATCATTTTATCTAGTTACGACGATTTAAAATTAATCAAAGAGGTGATGCGATTAGGAGCTAATGGTTATCTAACAAAACAATGTGCTGGAGAAAATATTGTTGAAGCCATACAAGCCGTTAGTAATGGAGAGGACTATTTTTGTAGATCAGTTAGAGAAAAAATATTTAATCTAGTTACTAAAGACAATCAAAAAGTAAACCCCAATTTTACTCTTGCCAATACAATTTTAACAGAAAGGGAATTGGAAGTAATCACCCTTATTTCACTTGAATTAAGCGGAAAAGAAATTAGTGATAAATTATTCATAAGTACGAATACCGTAGAAACCCATCGGAAAAATATTATGAAAAAAATTGGTGCTAAAAATACGATTGGATTGGTCAAATATGCCATTAAAAATAACCTTATTAAAGATTAATTTTTTTCTAAAATTTATGGCTTTTAATCGTATTTCATCCCTTTTTATTCTTGTTTTACTTTTATGGAACTGTTCTGTTATATCTCAAAACAAAATAGTTTCTAAAAAAGAAACAGAGAAAGAATTGAAAGAGGCTATTCGATTAATGCGTAAAGGGAGCTATGATAAATCCCTTGTAAAATGCCGAACCATTCTTCGTAATGCAATAACACTAAAAGACAATGATATTATTGCGTCCACTTATAATACTATTGGAGGTAATTTTGATTTATTCTCAAATCCAGAAAAAGCCTTTTTTTACTATAAAAAAGGATTAATTTATGCAGATCGCACTAATAATTTAAAATTAAAAAATTTACTGCATAACAATCTAGGAAATATCTACTGTTTCGATAAAAAGGAATATCAAAAAGGTATTGAACATTATAAACAATCTCTCGAATACAGTGAACAAATTAAAGATTCTGCTCGACTTGTTTTAACCAATTTAAATGTTGCGTGGGCTTACTTTGATATCAACGAGTTTGACAAAGGTCTCCCCCATTTACAGTTTACGAATCTTCATCATGAAAAGCATGGAAGCGACTTAACTATTGTTGCTCTAAAAATGCTTAACGGTATCTACTATGGAGTAAAAAAAGAGCATTCTAAAGCTGAAAGTAATTTTAACGAAGCGATTCAGCTTGGCAATGCAGGTGATGAAAAATTTGACTTAGCTCTAACACATCAAGAGTATGCTAAATATCTAAATTCAGTTCAAAAACACAAAGAGGCTTTTGACCATCTAGCTACTTACAATACAATTACTGATGAGTTAAATGCAGAGGACAAATTAAACAAAGCAAAAAATGAAGGCCTTAATTTAGAAATTGAAGAATACAAGAGAGAGGTCGAAAAAATTGAATCTGAATTTAAAACACAACAAGACGTTTTAAATCAGGAAAAAGTGATGACTAGACGAAAACTTATTGCTATAATTTCTATTTTCTTAATAAGTATAGTATTGTTTTATTTTTACTTACAAAATTCAAGACTTATCCAGAAAAATAGATTAAGTGGTTTGCGAAATAAAATCCAACAGAATATTATAAACGCAACTATTTCTGGCCAAGAAACGGAACGAAAAAAAATCGCATCCTTTTTACACGACAATATTAGTGCCCTATTGTCCTCAGCTGGATTGCATCTTAGTGTTATTAAAAAAAATAACAGTAACTCTAATGAAGATGAAATCACAAAAACGATTCATCTTTTAGAAGAAGCTCACAATAAAGTGAGAGATTTGTCTCACGAATTAATTCCCGCTCTCTTAGTTCGATTTGGACTTCTTTTTGCTTTAGAAGATTTATGCGAAAAGAATTCTAACTCTACTTTACAATTTCAGTTTGAATGTAATATCAATAACAGCCAAAGGTATACAGAAGATTTTGAAATTAAAGTTTACTTTATAATTTCTGAACTTATCAATAATATTGTCAAACATAGTAAAGCGACTACAGCTAAAATCATAATTAAAGAAAACGCAAATTACTTTAAAATTCAAGTTATTGATAATGGAATCGGTTTTGATACCAACCAATTTCAAATAATTGAGGGATTTGGTCTCAACCAGATTAGAGCTAGAATTAATGTGATGAGGGGAAATTTAAATATCGACTCAAAAATAGAAAAAGGAACAACAATTAAGATTGATATTCCAAATTCCAAAGCGTAATAGATTTACCGCTTATCTATTTCGATAATTTCTAATTCTTTAATTGCATCACCGTCAATTATAAATCGTAGCATCGTTCTCACTTGATGGAAACCACTTTTGCCCGCTGCACCCGGATTCATAAACAACAAATTATTCTGCTTATCAAATTGTACTTTTAGAATGTGCGAATGTCCGCAAATAAATAATTGAGGTGAATTTTGCTCTAATTCGGAACGAACAGCTTGATTATATTTTCCAGGATAACCACCAATGTGGGTAATCCAAACCGAAACTCCCTCACAAAAAAACCGATGATGTAATGGAAATTCTAAACGAGCTTGTGCATCATCAATATTACCATAAACAGCGCGAAGTGGTTTTAATTTTTTAATTGTATCCGTTACAACAAGGTCTCCAATATCTCCCGCATGCCAAACCTCATCCGCTTGAACGACATATTTTAGAATCGTATCGTCAATATGACTATGAGTATCTGAGAGTAAAAGAATTTTTTTCATTGTAAGCGAACTTAGTTCGTCAAAGTTACAAACTAAAAAGACGAAATAAAAAGCCAAGAATAACTTACTTATTTGGCTTTGCCCAACCTAAAAACTTTGTACATTTGAAGCTTGAACTTTTTGACGAATCAACTTGAGATATTTCATACATTTAGCCTATAACGGTACCCGTTTTCATGGCTGGCAAATACAGCCAAATGCAACTTCTGTTCAGGAAAACCTGAACAAAGCATTTTCTGTTTTATTGCAAACTGAAATCAATTTGATGGGGGCCGGACGAACCGATACTGGAGTTCATGCAAGAGAAATGTATGCCCATTTTGATACGGATAACTCTTTTGACATAACAACCTTAGTTCACAAACTCAATTCTTTTTTACCAAAAGACATTGTGATTTATGACATCATTCCGGTTCATGATGACGCACATTCTCGATTTGACGCCACAAAAAGAACCTATGAATACCACATTCACCAATTCAAAAATCCATTTATAGATGAACTGAGTTGGTATTTCCATCAGCCTTTGGACATCGACTTGATGAACCAAGCTTCGCAATTATTATTTAATTATACCGATTTCGAATGTTTTTCTAAAGTCAATACCGATGTAAATACATTTGATTGTACTATTTTTGAAGCGTATTGGAAACGAGGAAAGAACGATCAACTTGTTTTTACGATTTCAGCAAATCGGTTTTTGAGAAATATGGTGCGTTCCATTGTTGGGACGCTTATCAATTTAGGGTTGCATAAGATTACATTAGATGATTTTACTAAAATTATTGAAAGTAAAAGCAGGGAAAAAGCAGGATTCTCTGTTCCAGCACATGGTTTATATTTAACGAAAATAGAATACGATTACATCAACCCATAGCCCTGATAGAAGCGGCATCCTTTTTATAGGAGGACTGAGGCTCTCGAAGTCCACATATAAAAAGATACAGCGGATAGCAGGAAATAGCTCCAAATAAAATGAAGGCAAAAGCATTCGATACACGATTATTCAAACGAATATTAAAATACACTAAACCCTATCAATTACGATTTAGAGGAGTGATTGTATTTGCCATATCATTATCTGTTTTTGCGGCTTTGCGTCCTTATTTGTTAAAACAAACTGTTGATGGTTACATCAAAACTCATGATCAACAAGGTTTATTATTCTATATAACTTTAATGGGAATTGTTCTTTTAGCCGAGGTTTTTTCACAATATTATTTTGTGTTTTGGGCCAATTGGCTAGGACAAGATATCGTAAAAGATATTCGAACTAAATTATTCAAGCATATTTTAAGTTTCAGAATGAAATATTTTGACCACGTTCCTGTTGGTCAATTAGTCACACGTTCTGTTTCGGATATTGAAGCTATTGCCCGAATCTTCAGTCAAGGCCTTTTTATGATCATCAGTGATTTGATGAAGATGGTGGTAGTACTATTTTTCATGTTTTACATGAACTGGAAACTAACATGGATTGTCATTGTAGCTATGCCTGTTTTAGTATTTTTTACTCGTATTTTTCAACGCAAAATGCAAATTGCTTTTGAAGAAGTGCGAACAGAAATTGCCAACATGAATTCCTTTGTTCAGGAACGTGTTACTGGGATGAAAATTGTGCAATTGTTCAATCGTGAAGATATTGAATTGGACAAGTTTAAAAACATCAACGAAAAACATAGAAAAGCATGGATTAAAACAATCTTATACAACTCCATCTTCTTTCCTATTGCCGATATAATTTCTTCATTAACACTTGGTTTTATTGTCTTATATGGAGGATTTAAAATTCTGAATGGCGATATGTTTACCACTTTTGGGGATTTATTTTCGTATACTATGTTCATTGGAATGTTATTCAATCCGTTGCGCCAAATTGCGGATAAATTCAACGAAATGCAATTAGGGATGATTGCTGCCAATCGTGTTTTTGATATTTTAGATACCCAAGACCAAATTCAAGATACTGGAACTATTGAGGCTCCCGTTTTTAAAGGTGATATTGAATTTAAGGGTGTGCGATTTGGATATATACCTGATGAAGAAGTGATCAAAGGAATTGATTTAGAAGTTAAAGCGGGACAAACCATAGCTATTGTAGGTTCTACAGGTGCTGGAAAGTCAACGATTATTAATTTGTTAAATCGTTTTTATGAGATCAATAGCGGAACCATTTGTATCGATCATCATAACATTGAGAATTATACATTGGACTCGTTACGAAAGCAAATTGCGGTGGTTTTACAAGACGTTTTCTTATTTGCAGATACCATTTACAATAATATAACCTTGAATAATCCAGCTATTTCTCGTGAAGAAGTTTTAGCTGCAGCACAAAAGATTGGCGTACACGATTTTATCATGAGTTTGCCAGACAATTATGACTTTGATGTAAAAGAACGAGGCGTAATGCTATCGTCTGGGCAACGCCAATTGATTGCTTTTTTACGTGCCTTTGTAAGTAATCCGAGTATTTTGATTCTAGATGAAGCTACTTCTTCTATAGATACCTATTCAGAAGAATTAATTCAACGAGCAACAGAAACAATCACACAAGGGCGAACTTCTATTGTTATTGCCCACCGATTAGCTACCATTATTAATGCTGATAAAATTGTAGTCATGGACAAAGGTTTGGTTGTAGAAGAAGGAACACATCAAGAGTTAATTAATAAAGAAAGTGGTTATTATAAAAATTTATACGATTCCCAATTTTCGGTGGCCAATTAAATTGTAAATAACTGGATAAATACTTACTCTGTCAAATGAAAAAAATCAGTCTTTATCTTCTATTTCTCTTAGTTTATTCTTGTATTCCATATAAAATTGCTCCAAAAATTGAGGGTGAAAAAATAATAAAGGCAAAGAAATTCAAAAAAGATCTACCTAATTATTATGGTTTTATATTTGAAGACACCAAGAATGCTAATGAGTTTTACAATTTCATAAACACTAAATACAACCTAAAAAAGCAAAATGTTGAGTCAAACGTTCCTATCAGCATAAATAACAAGACGTATTATTTATCATTTTTTGAGCGAGAGAGAACTACATCTACATTAAATTTGTTACCATTAGCTATTGATACCCATAGAAATAGTAATAATAAAAATCCAATGTTAGAAGATTTGTATACATCCAGAAGAGGTTTTTGGTATTTAATTTTAACAGTAATAGATAATGATATTAAAGATTGCCTTAATCCTAATTATCCTAATTATGAAGAAATAATTAGTCATTTAAAAAAACTAAAAAAAGAATACTATTCTACAAACAATTATTTAGAAGCTCATTTAAAAATGAAATAATATTTTTGAGCATTTCAAGATGTAATAAACTTTAAAAAGCTCTATTTTTTTTTAAATTTAATCCTTAATTTTGCCTCATCAAATCAAAAAAGAAAACAGTAAAATGAAATACGATATTATAGTTTTAGGAAGTGGACCTGGAGGATATGTAACTGCTATTAGAGCTTCTCAATTAGGTTTTAAAGTAGCCGTTATCGAAAAAGAAAATTTAGGTGGAGTATGTTTGAACTGGGGTTGTATTCCAACAAAAGCTTTGTTGAAATCTGCACAAGTTTTTGACTACTTAAAACACGCTTCAGACTACGGATTGACTGTTTCATCATTTGATAAAGATTTCTCTGCGGTAGTAAACCGTTCAAGAGGAGTAGCTGACGGAATGAGCAAAGGTGTTCAATTCTTGATGAAAAAAAATAAAATCGACGTTATTGATGGTTTTGGTAAAATCAAACCAGGAAAAAAAGTAGATGTAACTGATAAAGACGGTAAAGTAACAGAATACAATGCAGACCATATCATTTTGGCTACTGGAGCACGTTCTCGTGAATTGCCTAACTTACCTCAAGATGGTGTAAAAGTAATTGGATACCGTCAAGCAATGACCTTACCAAAACAACCAAAATCGATGATCATCGTGGGTTCGGGAGCTATTGGTATTGAATTTGCCCATTTTTACAACTCTATGGGAACAGAAGTAACCATTGTTGAGTTTATGCCTAATATTGTTCCTGTTGAAGACGAAGATATTTCGAAACAAATGGAACGTTCTATGAAAAAAGCAGGTGTCAATATTATGACTAACGCTTCAGTAGAAAAAATTGATACTTCTGGAAAAGGTGTAAAAGCATTTGTTAAAACAGCTAAAGGAGAAGAAGTATTAGAAGCTGACATGTTACTTTCTGCTGTTGGGATCAAAACCAACATTGAAAACATCGGATTAGAAGAAGTCGGAATCGCTACTGATAAAGATAAAATCTTAGTAAACGCATACAACCAAACGAATATCCCAGGTTATTACGCAATTGGAGATATTACTCCAGGACAAGCTTTGGCTCACGTAGCTTCTGCTGAAGGAATTAATTGTGTGGAAAAAATCGCTGGATTACATGTAGAACCAATTGATTACGGAAACGTACCAGGTTGTACCTATGCTACTCCTGAAATTGCTTCGGTTGGATTAACTGAAAAAGCAGCGAAAGAAAAAGGATACGAATTAAAAATTGGTAAATTCCCTTTCTCAGCTTCAGGAAAAGCAAAAGCTTCAGGAGCTTCTGATGGTTTCGTAAAAGTAATCTTTGATGCTAAATACGGAGAATGGTTAGGATGCCACATGATTGGTGCTGGTGTAACTGATATGATTGCTGAAGCAGTTGTAGCACGTAAACTAGAAACTACTGGACACGAAATCTTAAAAGCAATCCACCCACACCCTACTATGAGTGAGGCAGTAATGGAAGCGGTAGCAGATGCATACGGTGAAGTAATTCACTTGTAAAATAGTAATTGCATATTCAATTGCAAAGACAAAATTCAAAAATCCGATTGGCCAATGCTAATCGGATTTTTTTATGTCAATTATTAATTTTAATAAGCTAGTAGCATAATTTCAGTATCTTTATTCCAATTACCAACTAAATCACACAATTATGAAATGGAAAGCCGCATTGAGTTTAATCATTAGTATTTCCGCTTTTGCGTATAGCCAACAAATGGATGAAGAAACAGCTATCAAGAAACTATTAGAAAAAGAATCCGCTACCTGGAGAACCAAAGATGTAAAAGGTCATGCAGATTGTTGGCACATTCAACCCTATAGTAGAATCTTAGTTTCTTTACCCGATGGACAAACCATAGACGTACCTCCTACTGTAATGAAGAATCAAAAACCAGAAACTATGGGCAATGGCGGATTTGCAGTAAACTCCAATTATAAAATGAGTATTGCTAAAAATAATGCTTGGGTAAGCCATGACGAATTATCGACAGATGTTGAAGGGAAACGCACTTGGTCTTATGAAATTCGATTATTAGAAAAAGTGAACGAACAATGGAAATTAGTAGGACAATCACTCCACATTTACAAACGAGAAAACTAAATATACAATAGCGTTTCATAAGAAAAATTCAACCTAACTGTTGGATTTTTCCATTTTTATACGGTCTTAAAATGTTTATCTTTGTTTAAAATATAATATCATGCAACATATAATAGATAGATTCATTAGTTATGTCACAATAGACACCGAATCTGATCCCAATTCAACAACAACCCCAAGTACTAAAAAACAATGGGATTTGGCCAATAAACTAGTCGAGGAATTAAAAACAATTGGACTCCAAGACGTAAGTATTGATGACAAAGCCTATATCATGGCAACACTTCCAAGTAATGTAGAACATGAAGTTCCTACTATTGGATTCATTTCGCATTTTGATACTTCTCCTGATTTTACGGGTGCCAATGTTAAGCCTCAAGTAATTCCAGATTACGATGGTGGTGATATTGTATTGAATGCTGATAAAAACATTGTTTTGTCTCCAAAATACTTTAAAGATTTATTGCAATACAAAGGTCAAACACTAATTACTACAGACGGAACTACATTATTAGGAGCCGATGACAAAGCCGGAATTACCGAAATTGTTACGGCCATGGAATACCTTATACAACATCCAGAAATCAAACACGGCAAGATTCGAATCGGATTCACTCCCGATGAAGAAATTGGACGTGGAGCGCATCATTTTGACGTTGCTAAATTTGGAGCCGATTGGGCGTACACTATGGACGGAAGTCAAGTAGGTGAATTGGAATATGAAAACTTTAATGCAGCTGGCGCCAAAATTACGTTCAAAGGAAAAAGTGTGCATCCAGGCTATGCTAAAGGTAAAATGATAAATTCGATGCTGATTGCTAATGAATTTATCAATGCCTTACCAAAAGGAGAAACTCCAGAGGAAACGAAAGGTTATGAAGGTTTTTTCCATGTACATCATGTCAACGGAAGTATTGAAGAAAGCCTAGTCGAGTTGATTATTCGCGATCATAACAAAAAGAAGTTTGAAAAACGCAAGGCCTTAATTCATAAGATTACTCAAAAAATCAATAAAAAGTTTGCCAAACAATTTGGGGAAGACATTGCTATTGCTGAAATCAATGACCAGTACTACAACATGAAAGAAAAAGTATTACCGGTAAAACACATTGTCGACATAGCCGAAAAAGCAATGAAAGAAGTAGGCATTAAACCTTTGATAAAACCTATTCGCGGTGGTACAGATGGTTCTCAGTTGTCATATATGGGATTGCCTTGCCCTAATATTTTTGCTGGCGGACATAACTTTCATGGAAAATATGAATATGTCCCGGTTGAGAGCATTCAAAAAGCAATTGAAGTAATCATCAAGATTGCAGAATTAACTGCTGTTAAATAGTGGTTACAAAAAAAGCTCCCAATTGGGAGCTTTTTTTGTAAGTATCTATCTTTTATTTTTTGTTCAAAGCGGCACTCATTTCCATTGAAATAGCTGAACGCTCCATTTTCAATTTACCTGACATCGTTTCAACGACTACTGTAGTCTCAGCTAATTCAGCAATTTTACCGTGTAGCCCACTTTTAGTAATGATTTTATCGCCTACTTTCAAGTTACTTTCGAATTCTTTTTCAGCTTTAGCTCTTTTTTGTTGCGGTCTAATCATAAAGAAATAGATCACTACAAACATTAATAAGAACGGCGCAAATTGACTTAATTGTTCCATAATTGTATTATATTATTAATTTAACATTACATCAAGCCTCTACCGGCTTTGATCATTTTTTTATTGGTTTGAAATTCCTTAACTAGGTTATCTAAAATTCCGTTGATAAAAATACTACTTTTTGGAGTAGAATATTCCTTAGCTAATTCTAAATATTCGTTAAGAGTTACTTTAACAGGAATTGATGGAAATTTCAATAACTCACAAATTGCCATTTTTAAAATAATCGTATCCATTTCTGCAATACGATCCATGTCCCAATTGGGCGTTTTCGAATCAAATTCTTTGGCTAATTCTTTTTCGTTCAAAACAGTTTTTCGGAACAAATCTTTTGCAAAATCTTTGTCGTCAGCATCTTTAAATAGTTTAGGAACTCTAAAACTGTCATCTTCAGCCGACTTCAGACTTTTTAATTGTTTAACAATGTTCGTGTTTACCACCGGAATATCGTCAATCCAAGTTAATTTATCATCTTCCAAATATTCGTATAGTTTCTCATTTGGAACAATTATCTCTGTAAAAAGATCAATTACAAACTGTTTGTCTTCTTCAAAAGATACAGTTGGATTACTCATGTATTTATCATACAATTTACTTTCTTTCAATGATGTTAAAAGCAATTGAATATAATCATCATGGATATTCCAATTATTAATTTTTCTATTCTCTAAAGCAATGCTCAAAGAACTATTATCTTCTAATAATTTGAAAATTGAATTATTGATAAATTTAGTATTGGGATTTCGCTCTTCAGAGGTAGCTAAATGTTTCTGACTTGATAAATGCAAAAAAACTTTTTCTTTCTTGGCTAACTCAATTAAGGAAGAAACCATAACTAAGTATAAATCTTGTATCGAATCGATACTGTAAAATAGAAATTTCTCTTGACCTTCTAAATTATCCGAACCGTTTTGATGCATAGCATAAATCGTTTGCATAACCTTAACGCGAATGTGTCTTCTATTTACCACTGGGAAAGAACTTTTAATGAATTAGGCTGCAAAAATAGGTATTTCATACCTTAAAAGAAAATTTAAACCTCTTTTTTAATTCAAAAAAAACTGAGTCTGAATTAAAGTCCGCTTACTTTTACATTCAATTATTCCTTTAATTACTTTATATTTGCGAAGCTAAAAGTGCAGCGATACAATGAGAGAATTAAGTTATTTAAATAAGTACTTCGTCAAATACAAATTCAGTTTTTTACTAGGAATAGTAATTACCATTGTAGCACAAATCTTTTCTTTGTTCACACCAAAACTGATTAGTCAATCATTAGAAGCCATTGAGAAATTTGATCGCTTATCCATTCAAGAAAAATCCTCTGAATCTGTTCTATCGCATTTCAAAAGCGATTTGGTTGACAATATACTACTTATCATTGGAACCACTATTATTGCCGGATTTTTGACCTTTTTAATGCGACAAACATTAATCGTAATGTCACGTCATATTGAATTTGATCTGAAAAATGAAGTCTTTAGACAATATGAAAACCTTTCCCAACAATTCTACAAACAAAATAGAACCGGTGATTTAATGAACCGAATTAGTGAGGACGTTTCCAAAGTCAGAATGTATGTTGGTCCCGCCGTAATGTACACTATCAACACTTTTATTCGCTTTGCAATTGTTATTGCTTATATGTACAATGTATCGCCAAGATTGACTTTATATACTATTTTACCCTTACCTATTTTATCTTATACAATTTTTAAATTAAGTACTGAAATCAACAAACGTAGTACCGTATTCCAACAATATTTATCGAAAGTCTCTAGTTTTTCTCAAGAAATTTTTTCTGGAATTCGAGTTATCAAAGCCTATTCCTTAGAAAATCAGCATCAAGATAATATGATTGCTTTAGCCAATGAAAGTAAAAGCAAAAGCTTGGACTTGGCACGAGTACAATCTTTGTTTGGGCCGTTAATGTTAGCGTTAATTGGTATTAGTAACCTTGTAGTGATTTATTTTGGCGGACTGATGTACATGGACGGAACCATTAAGAGTATTGGTACCATTGCAGAATTTATCTTATATGTAAATATGTTGACATGGCCGGTGGCTTCTTTAGGTTGGGTTTCTTCTATGGTGCAGGAGGCAGAAGCGTCTCAAAAACGTTTGAATGAATTTTTAAAAATCGAACCTGAAATTAAAAATACAAATCCAAATCGTTCATCTATTGAAGGAAGCATTGTGTTTAATAACGTAAGTTTTACCTATGAAGATACCAATATCAATGCCATTCAAAACATTTCGTTTACTGTAAATAAAGGAGAGACTTTAGCTATTTTAGGAAAGACTGGTTCAGGAAAATCAACTATTTTATCTTTAATTTCCAGATTATATGATGTTAACGAAGGTGAAATTAATATTGACAACAGACCAATTCACACCCTTAACTTATTTGATTTACGAAATAGTATCGGAATTGTTCCACAAGATGCTTTTTTGTTTTCAGACAGTATAAAAAACAACATTAAATTTGGTAAAGAAGATGCCACCGATGAAGAAATTGAGTTAGCAGCTAAAAATGCGGTTGTTCATGACAACATCATGGGATTCAATAAAAAATACGATACGGTTTTAGGCGAAAGAGGAATTACACTATCTGGAGGACAAAAACAACGTGTGTCAATAGCTAGAGCTATTATTAAAAATCCGCCTATCTTACTTTTTGACGATTGTTTATCTGCAGTTGACACCGAAACGGAAGAAACCATTTTAAACAATTTGTACGAAATTTGTAAAGATAAAACTACCATCATCGTCAGTCATCGTGTTTCCTCTGCAAAAAATGCAGACCAAATTATTATTATCGATGAAGGAAAAATCATTCAACAAGGTTCTCATAATCAATTACTAAATGAGAAAGGGTACTATGCCGACTTGTATTTGAAACAATTATCGGAAAAAGAATTAACATAATTTTTGGTCAATCAATTTTTTTTTATCATTTTTGGATGTCAATAAACCAATAAATGAAGAACGGATTATGAGAGAAAATGATATGTTAGAAAAAGAGGAAATATTTTCTAAGATTTTAAGAGCCGGAAGAAGAACGTATTTTTTTGATGTAAGAGCTACTAAAGCAGATGATTATTACATCACAATAACCGAAAGTAAGAAGTTTACTGAAGAGGATGGTTCTTTCCACTTTAAAAAGCATAAAATATATTTGTACAAAGAAGATTTTGCAGCCTTTACTGAAATTCTTGGAGATATGACGTCTTACGTTTTAAATCATAAAGGAGAAGAAGTAATTTCAGAAAGACACCAAAAAGACTTTAAGAAAGAATACACATCTGAAAATACAGAAGACGAGGTTACTCCTCAAGTATCAAGCTTTACAGATATAGATTTTGATGATATTTAATCAAAATTGGAATTAATAAAAAAGCCCAAAATCAAATTGATTTTGGGCTTTTTTATTTCTAGTATTTAGCGGGAACACCTGGCTTTGGTAATGATTTTTGAATAAATATTCTTAAGTCTTCATTCCCTTTAATTAAATCTTCTTTACGAAGGTACATCATATGACCGCTTCGGTATCCTTCAAATGACATTCTATCTTTCAGTTTACCACTTGGATCCATTTGCCACATATTGTATTTGGCATTAAAATAATCACAAGCACCATCATAATATCCAGATTGAACTAAAACGTGTAAATAAGGATTCTGCGCCATAGCTTGTCTCAAATTCTCTCCAGTTTTGTCTCCTGAATTATCCCAAGGATAAACTGGTCCAAACATATTGTACTTTAAATCAGTTTTGTATCCTAAATTATTTCGTAAGTAAATATTAATTGCTGGCGTAAACGAATGCAACCAAGACGTCAACTCTGAATTAAAGTCAGGATTATCCCCAGCATCTTTGCGATCAATTCCTTTATAACGAGAATCCAAACGGCCTACAGTATGCCCTTGATCTCGCAACAATTCTTTCCAAAAATAATCCAAAGGAACATCTAGGTTATTTTGCAAAATCACTTTTTCTGACATTCCTGAATAACGGGCTATTTTAGCCGCTATAGCATTTCTTTGAGATGCTTCTAGAGAACCTCCTTTACTCAATGCCGGAATCAATTCGTTTAATGTGAAATTTTCTACTTCAGGCAACATAGCTGTTAAATCTTTGGATTGCAAATCAGACGGCAGCATTTTGTGAAACCAAGCTGTAGCAGCATAATAAGGCAAACGCAAAGCGGCTTTAGAAACCACACCTCTCTCTATTCCTAAAGTAGTTGGGGATACCAAAACAACGCCATTCAAATACATCCATTGACTATTTTGTAATTCTAAAGCCAAGCCAGAAACTCTTGTAGTTCCATAACTTTCGCCAATAAGATATTTGGGAGAAGCCCAACGATTAGAACGCGTAACAAATGTTTTGATCCATTCAGCTAAATATTTCACATCTGCATTCACACCAAAGAAAGTAGATTTTGGAGTTTCTTTATTGGTAATTCTTGAATACGCTGTGTTTACCGGATTAACAAAAACAATATCTGCTACATCCAAAATAGAATACGGGTTTTCTTTAATTCCGTAAGGTTGAACAGGATATCCTTCGTCATCTATATTCAATAAAGTGGGACCAGTATACGCTATTTGCATCCAGACAGAAGCTGAACCCGGACCTCCATTAAAGGAGATTACCAAAGGACGACTAGCGCGATCTTTTACATCAGAACGCTCATAATAGGTATAAAAAATTCCTGCAATAGTTTTTCCATCTTCATCCCAAACAGGCATAGTTCCTGTTGTGGCTTGATAAGGTACTTTTTGCCCTTTAATAGTCGTAAGATGTTGGGTAATTACTTTTTCGTCTGGATTGAATTTTATATTGGAAACTAAATTTTCTACTTTTTCAGCTGGAGTAGCAGCTGAAACCTCTGCTTTTTTTGAAGGTGATTGTGCAGTAACAAATAAGAAAGAACCTGTTAACGCAAAAGAAAACAACATTTTTTTCATAATAATAGTATTTGTGTGGTTACATATATTTGATTAGATAAACAAATGTAAAATAAATTGAGAATAAATCACGCTACACAAACAAGTTAAATACAAACACAAAAAAATCCCAAAGCAAGGCTTTGGGATTCTAGTACATACTATAAAGATGGATTATTTTACATCCATTAATTCTACATCAAAAATTAAAGTAGCATTTGGCGGAATAACCCCTCCAGCACCACGAGAACCATATCCTAGATGCGACGGAATTACAAAACGCGCTTTATCACCCACCTGCAACAACGCAATTCCTTCATCCCAACCTTCGATCACATTACCTCTTCCTAATGGAAATTCAATTGGTTTTTTACGAGCATACGAACTATCAAAAACTTTTCCGTCAGGTAATTGACCCGAATAGTGAACAGAAACTGTCTTACCATCTTCTGCTTTTTTACCAGAACCTCTTTGGATAAATTGGTAACGCAAACCGCTTTCTGTTTTTTCAAAACCAGCGGCTAATTTCTCCATTTCAGCTTCAGCAGCAGCGCGTTCTGCCTCAATACGTTTTGCACGTGAACCTTCAAAAGTTCTAAACGCTTCTACCGCATTCCATTGCTCAGCCTCTGCACCCACTCTTAAAATTTCTAAAGTTTCCAAAACATCCCCTTGAGCAACAGCATCTACAACATCCTGTCCTTCAACTACATGTCCAAAAACTGTATGTTTCCCATCTAACCAAGATGTAGGAACGTGAGTGATGTAAAATTGAGAACCATTAGTTCCAGGACCCGCATTAGCCATAGCCAAAACTCCTGGACGATCGTGTTTTAAATTGGGATGAAATTCATCGTCAAATTTATATCCCGCATCTCCAGTTCCAGTTCCTTGAGGACAACCTCCTTGTATCATAAAATCAGGAATCACACGGTGAAATGTTAATCCGTCATAATATTTTGTTCCTTGTGGTTTTACCTTGTTCTCTAAGTTTCCTTCAGCCAAAGCCACAAAGTTCCCAACCGTTCCAGGTGTTAAATCGTGTGTTAATTTTACTATAACCGAACCCTTAGCGGTGTTGAATTTAGCGTATATTCCGTTTTCCATTTTTGTTGATTTTTATTGAAGTGCAAAATTACAACAATAATATAGAAATGACAAAAACTTCTTAGGCGTGCCCTCCGCAAACGCTTCGGTCGGGCTGTACGTTCTATCTTTTTAGGCGGTCTCGAATGCCTCGACCACCTAAAAAGGATGCCACTTCCATCCCTCACGCAAATGCAGACTTCGTAAAACAAATTCGTTATTAAAAGTACTTTAAACTTTGTACCTTTGTCGCTTTACAACTTTGCACACTTCACAATGCGTATAGATATTATTACTGTTCTTCCTGAATTATTACGAAGCCCTTTTGAAGCCTCTATTATGAAACGAGCTATCGACAAAGGTTTGGTAGAAGTTCACTTCCATAATTTACGTGACTATACAACAAACAAACAAAAAAGTGTTGATGATTATCCTTTTGGCGGTGGCGCTGGAATGGTGATGACCGTACAACCTATTGACGCTTGCATTACGCATTTAAAAAGTGAACGAGAATACGACGAAATCATTTATATGTCGCCAGATGGTGAAACGCTGAATCAAAAAATGGCGAATACCATGTCTATGTATGAAAACATCATCATTCTTTGCGGACATTATAAAGGAGTAGATCAACGAGTGCGTGATCATTTTATTACCAAAGAAATTTCCATTGGCGATTATGTTTTAAGTGGAGGAGAATTAGGCGCATTAGTTTTATCAGATGCTTTAATACGATTAATTCCTGGGGTCTTAAGTGATGAAACCTCTGCCCTTACCGACAGTTTTCAAGACGGATTATTGTCAGGACCTATTTATACTCGTCCAGCAGATTACAAAGGATGGAAAGTGCCTGAAGTATTAACCAGCGGTAACTTTGCTAAGATTGATCAATGGCGAGAAGATAAAGCCTACGAGCATACTAAAAACCGTCGTCCCGATTTATTAGAAGAGTAATGGAATATTTTTTTTCTTTTTTTCTTTAATATTCAAAATTTATAATTAATTTCGCAGCCGCATTAGACCAACCTCTGGCGAGAACCGTGAATGTTGCTCTATATTAAACCATAATTAAAATTATCATGGCAGATTTAATGAAATTCGTTAAAGACGAATTTGTAACAAGAAAAGATTTCCCTGAATTCGGAGCTGGAGACACAATTACTGTTTTCTACGAAATTAAAGAGGGTGAAAAAACAAGAACTCAGTTCTTTAAAGGAGTAGTGATTCAAAGAAGAGGTTCTGGTAACACAGAAACTTTCACTATCCGTAAAATGTCTGGAGCTATTGGAGTAGAGCGTATCTTCCCGGTAAACTTACCAGCTTTACAAAAAATTGAAATCAACAAGAAAGGTGCTGTACGTAGAGCTAGAATTTTCTACTTCAGAGAACTTACTGGTAAAAAAGCGAAAATTAAAGATAAGAGAAGATTCTAAAATAATTTTCAAAATAGTTAAAGTCCCACAATGTTGGGACTTTTTTTTGTCAATAATTTAACTTAAAATTTTCAAATTAGGAATTTTACCCCTCTAAAAATAGCAATTAAGTAATTAGGTGTTAAAACCTCTAAAATATTCATTTTTAACAACTAACTCGAATCATTTTTACATCTGATTTTCCTATATTTGCCGCACTAAAAAAATTAACGCAAACGTTTTAGTTAATTATACATTAATTAAAGATTTATTTAATCATTATACAATGGCACAGAAATCCAAAATTTTTTACACGCTTACAGATGAAGCCCCTTTGTTAGCAACTTATTCTTTTTTACCTATCGTTCAAGCCTTCACTGGCACCTCTGACATTGAAATTGAAACAAGAGATATTTCATTGGCTGGAAGGATTTTAGCTAATTTCTCAGAGTATTTGACAGATAGTCAGAAAACAGGAGATGCATTAGCAGAATTAGGTCAGTTAGCAACAACTCCTGAAGCGAATATTATAAAACTACCTAACGTTTCTGCTTCTGTGCCGCAATTAAAAGCTGCTATTGCTGAACTGCAATCTCATGGATATGCATTACCTAGCTTTCCAGAAGATCCTCAGAATGAGGAAGAAAAAAACGTAAAAGCAAAATACGCTAAAATATTAGGATCAGCTGTAAATCCAGTTTTACGTGAAGGCAACTCAGATCGTAGAGCGCCAAAAGCAGTAAAAAATTACGCCAAAGCCAATCCACATTCTATGGGAGCTTGGTCGCCAACATCAAAAACCTACGTTGCCTCAATGGAATCGGGTGATTTTTACGGAAGTGAACAATCGGTTACCATTGCTGAAGCAACCGATGTAAAAATAGAATTTGTAGCTAAAGACGGAACAACTACCGTTTTAAAAGCTAGTACTCCATTAAAAGCTGGCGAAATTATCGATTCGTCAGTAATGAATGTAAACGCTTTAAAATCTTTTGTAAACAAAACAATAAACGAAGCCAAAGAACAAGGGCTATTACTTTCAGTTCACTTGAAAGCAACTATGATGAAAGTTTCTGACCCAATCATTTTTGGTGCTATTGTTGAAGTGTATTTCAAAGATGTTTTTGAAAAATATGCCGCTTTATTTGCTGAATTAAATATCGATACCAGAAATGGTCTTGGGGATGTTTATGCTAAAATTGCTGGTCATGCGAAACAAGCTGAAGTAGAAACTGCAATCAATAATGCTATTGCAAATGGCCCTGCTATTGCTATGGTAAATTCTGAAAAAGGAATCACAAATCTTCATGTTCCATCGGATGTAATTGTAGATGCTTCAATGCCAGCTATGATTCGTACTTCAGGCCAAATGTGGAACGCAGCAGGCAAACAACAAGATACTGTAGCCATTATTCCAGACCGTTGTTATGCTGGTGTATACACTGCTACAATTGATTTTTGTAAACAAAATGGTGCTTTTGATCCTACAACTATGGGAAGTGTTCCGAACGTAGGTTTAATGGCTCAAAAAGCAGAAGAATATGGTTCTCATGATAAAACATTCCAAATGCAAGCAGATGGGGTGGTTCGTGTTGTAGATACTAATGGAAATGTTTTGATGGAACAAGCTGTTGAAGCGAAAGATATTTTTAGAATGTGTCAAGCAAAAGATGCTCCAATTCAAGACTGGGTTAAACTAGCTGTAAATAGAGCGCGTTTGTCAAGCACACCAGCTATATTCTGGCTAGATGAAAATAGAGCTCACGATAGAGAATTGATTGTAAAAGTTCAAAAATATTTGAAAGACCACGATACAACTGGTTTAGATATTCAAATACTTTCTCCAATCGCAGCTACTAAAGCAACTTTGGAAAGAATCATTAAAGGACTAGATACTATCTCTGTTACTGGAAACGTATTACGTGATTACTTAACTGATTTGTTTCCAATTTTAGAAGTGGGAACTTCAGCTAAAATGTTATCTATTGTTCCTTTGATGAATGGTGGAGGCTTATTTGAAACAGGTGCTGGTGGATCAGCTCCAAAACACGTGGAGCAATTTACTGAAGAAAGTTATTTACGTTGGGATTCACTTGGTGAGTTTTTAGCTTTAGGTGCTTCTTTAGAACATTTGAGCCAAACATTAAACAATCCTAAAGCTATGGTTTTAGCTGAAACATTAGACGTTGCAACTGAAAAATTCTTAGCGAATGATAAATCTCCAGCGCGTAAAGTAGGTCAAATTGACAACCGTGGTTCTCATTTCTACTTAACAA
Source organism: Flavobacterium ammonificans (assembly GCF_020886115.1). Classification (NCBI taxonomy): domain Bacteria; kingdom Pseudomonadati; phylum Bacteroidota; class Flavobacteriia; order Flavobacteriales; family Flavobacteriaceae; genus Flavobacterium; species Flavobacterium ammonificans. The sequence goes on along the minus strand of NZ_AP025185.1, from coordinate 1,503,684 downwards.
TGTATTGGGCAGAAGCATTAGCAGCACAAGATAAAGACGCAGAATTAAAAGCAACTTTTACTCCTGTTGCGAAAGCATTTATTGATAATGAAGCTACTATTAATTTAGAATTAATTGGCGCGCAAGGAAAATCACAAAATATTGGTGGATATTACCAACCAAATCCAGATTTAACATCAAAGGCTATGCGACCAAGCGCTACTTTTAATGCAATTCTAGCCACAATAAAGTAAAACTTGTAACTTATTTAAAAAAGGCAACTAACACAGTTGCCTTTTTTTATGTAACTTTATGTCTTCAATAATTAAATTGGGTTGATACAAAATAGTAACTATGAAATTGGAAAAATTGAAAAGAATTATTAAAAGTAAGCTAGTAATTTTTTTATTTTTATTTAGCTGTTTTTACACATCGGCTCAAGAAAAATATACTTTGAGTGGAACTATTAGCGATAGTAATAGTAATGAAACCCTAATTGGCGTTACTGTATTTATCCCTGAATTAAAAACAGGAGTTTTAACAAATGAATATGGATTTTATTCCATTACACTTCCTAAAGGAAAGTATTCTATTCGAATCAACTATTCTGATTATCAAAATCTTGATGAAGTACTAGAACTAAATCAAAATCTAAAAATAAATTACAAACTTATTCCGAAAGAAAACGTTTTAAGAGAAGTAATCGTAACCAGTAGTAAAAACATTACTGATATTCGAAAGCCCGAAATGAGTGTAAACAAGCTTTCAATATCAACAATAAAAAAAATGCCTGTTGTATTGGGCGAAGTGGATATACTAAAATCAATCTTATTACTTCCAGGTGTAACCAATGCAGGCGAAGGTGCTTCGGGATTTAATGTTCGTGGTGGTGGAGCTGATCAAAATTTAATCCTTTTAGACGAAGCTATGATTTTTAATTCGTCTCATGTATTCGGTTTTTTCTCAGTCTTTAATCCCGATGCAATCAAAGATTTAAAATTATATAAAGGGGGGATTCCTGCTCGATATGGCGGAAGAGCCTCTTCTGTTTTAGATATTTATCAAAAAGACGGAAGTAGTAAAGGTTTTCATGCCAATGGCGGAATTGGTCTAATCTCTAGTCGATTACTTCTTGAAGGACCAATTGTAAAAGACAAAGGTTCGTTTTTAATAGGAGGTCGAAGTTCGTATGCACATCTTTTTCTTAAGTTATCAGAAGACCAAAAAGATAACGCAGCTTATTTTTATGATTTAAATACCAAATTGAGTTACAAAATCAATCCTAACAATAATATTTTCTTATCCGGTTATTTTGGTCGTGATGTATTTAGTTTAGCAAATAGTTTTACTAATATTTACGGAAATTCAACACTAAACCTGAGATGGAACCATTTATTTTCTGACAAACTTTTTTCTAATTTGTCATTGATTTATTCCGACTATTATTATGGATTAGATTTGGATTTCGTGGGATTTAAATGGGATTCTGGAATAAAGAATTACAATATCAAGTACGATTTAAAAAATTATATTTCTGATAAATTCAAATTGAATTATGGAATAAACGCCATTTATTATGATTTCAATCCTGGTATTATTAGACCTTCAGATCCAAATTCAGGCATCAACTTTGCTCAACTTGACAAAAAATATGCTTTTGAACCAGCCGCTTATTTAGATGCTGAGCAAGAAATATCTGATAAAATTGCTATTTCTTATGGTTTACGATACAGTTTATTTTATCGTTTAGGTAATTCAAAAATAAATATTTACGAAAACAACAACCCTGTTTTATTTAATTCTGAAATGCAGATTTATGAAAAAGCAACTCCAATAGGGGTTCAGAATTATAAAAAAAATGAAACCATCACAAATTTCGGAAATCTAGAACCTCGTTTTTCACTAGCTTACCAAGTAAATGACTCTCAATCTATTAAAACGAGTTACAATAGAATGGTTCAATACCTTCAGTTAGTTTCCAATACCGCTTCTCCTACTCCATTAGATGTATGGACTCCAAGTGACTCATTCATAAAACCTCAAATTGCAGACCAAGTAGCGGTTGGATATTTTACGAATTTTTCTGAAAATAAGTATTCCTTAGAAATTGAAAGTTATTATAAAAAAATCCAAAACCGTATCGATTATATTGATGGAGCTGATTTAATTGCAAATAACGCATTAGAGCAAGTAATTTTAAACGGAAGAATGAGGGCTTATGGATTAGAAATCATGTTAAAGAAAAATGAAGGGAAATTCAACGGTTGGATTTCATACACATTATCTAGATCTGAACAACAAACTCCTGGAAGAACAATTTTAGAAACAGGTATTAATAATGGAGAATGGTACAAATCAGCTTTCGATAAAACCCATAACTTAGCCATTACAAGTGCCTATGAGTTAAATAAAAAATGGTCTTTTGGTGCGAATTTCGCATTACAATCTGGACAACCTGTGACCTTTCCTAATGGACAATATCAATATTTAGGAATCACTGTACCAAGTTATGGATTACGAAATGAAAACAGGTTACCTGCATACCACCATTTGGATATATCCGCTACATTATCACCAAGTAAAAATAGTTCGCGAAGTACAAAAAGTGAATGGGTGTTTAGTATTTATAATTTGTACAACAGAAAAAATGCAGCTGCTATCAATTTTAGGCAAAATAGTGACACAGGAAACAATGAGGCCATAAAAACCTCAATTTTCGGAATAGTTCCAGCTGTCAGTTATAATTTTAAATTTTAGAAAGTATGAAAAACATATATTATTTATCGTTCATAATATGGAGCTTCTTACTTGTTAGTTGCGAAGAAGTAATTCAGTTAGATTTAGACACTGCAGCCCCAAAATTAGTTATTGAAGCGGCTATCACATGGAAAAAAGGAAGTGCTGGAAATGTTCAAAAAATTAAACTTAGTACTACAACTAGCTTTTATAGCACTTCGCCTAATATAGCAAAGGGTGCAATTGTAAGTGTTGAAAATAGTAAAAATCAAAAATTTAATTTTGTTGAAGCCCCTAACACTGGTGAATACAGATGTTCGAATTTTGTTCCTGTAATTGGTGAAACTTATCGTTTGACAATACAATACAACGGGGATACGTATACAGCAGAAGAAATAATGCAGCCAGTGGCAGCAATTACTAAAGTGGTACAAAATAATAACGGTGGCTTTGGAGGGAATAGTATAGAGCTCAAAGCACATTATATAGATCCCGCAGTTGTAAAAAATTTCTACCTCTACAGATTTACCTATGCGACTCAAGTTACTTCTAACTTTTATACAGATGAAGATGTGTTTTTTAATGGTAATGAATTCTTTAGCATTTCCCAAAATGACGACATTAAACCTGGAGACAAAGTAGAAATCAATCACTATGGAATTTCCAGAACCTATTTTAATTATATGTCTGTTTTGGTAAGTATTGCAGGTAATAGCGGAGGCGGCCCTTTTCAATCTCCACCAGCAACAGTTCGTGGTAATGTTATAAATACTACAAAAAAAGAGAATTTCCCATTAGGCTATTTTTCATTAAGTGAATACGATTCTGTTAATTATATTGTAAAATAATTTAATAGTATTTGTTTTTTTTAAATTCGCATTATAATTATTAACCCTAAATCTTAACAAAATGAAATTACAAATTTTGTCAATTGCCCTATTTACATCAATTGTTTTTTACTCATGCGATTCTTCATTGATTCAAAGTAGTAATGCTAACAATGTAATCGAACAATCCATTACTAACAAAAAATGGAAAATTACACTTCTAAATTCCGAGAAAATTCAAGGAGACGAAAAAGACTTTTATCTTAAACTTAATTCTAATTCAAATCAATTAGAAGCCAAAGCAGGATGTAATCAACTATTTGGTGAGTTTCAAATAAAAGAAAATTTTATCTCATTTTCAAAAATTGGATCAACAAAAATGTATTGCGGAGATACTATGGCAATTGAAAATTCTTTTATTGCAATTTTATCTCAAACTAGTAAAGTGGTAGTCATAGATTCATCCAAGTTCATATTACTTACAGATGATATAGTTATTGCACAATTTGAACTAGTTAAATAAATTATCTTATTTAAATCCTGTAAGTTAAAATCTTACAGGATTTAATTCTTATTTAGTACTTTAAAAATAGATAATTTAATACATTTACGGTACTAAAAAACATCCAATGTCTTCACATCATATCGTTAGAGACGACCAAGAACCGGCTTTAATTATTGCTAATGGCGCCTCGTGCCAACCTGAATTATTAGGACAATTACTAGAGTGGTCTCCGCTCGTAGTGGTATTAGATTCAGCTATGGAACGCGTTATGGAATTGGATATCAAAGTAGATGTTTTAATAGGTGATTTTGATCGTAATTTTGATCCAGAAAAGTACCAAGAAGAACAATTTCCAATTGAAATCATTCATACACCCGATCAAAACAAAACCGATTTAGAAAAGGCATTTGATTATTTGATAGCGCGAAATATCCCTGCAGTAAATGTCGTTTGGGCAACTGGTAAAAGAGCCGATCATACTATAACTAATATAACGTCTATTTCTAAATACCGTAATGTTTTAAAAATTGTCCTTTTAGACGACCATTCCAAAATATTTTTATTATCCAAAAAGTTTGAAAAATGGTACACCGCTAACACTCCCATTTCTTTAATACCGATAGGAAATGTGACAGGAATTCGTTCTTTCAATTTATTTTACCCACTTCAAAATGACACTCTTACTTTAGGATATCGAACTGGAAGTAGCAATCATGTAACTCAAGATGGAATTGTAACCATAGAGCACGAAGATGGTGATTTACTCTTGATGGAATGTATTGATTAATATAATACCGTCGAGATTGCTTACTTTTGTAACGAAATGGAAAAACAACAAGTACTAGCACCGATACTAAAACAAAAATTACACCCTCGAAATCTTGATAATTCAGGTTATCATTTTGACCAATTAATTAATTCCTGTTCTGAACTTGCTAATTTTGTTTTTACCAATCCGCATAAGATTCAAACCATTGATTTTGCTAATCCTGAAGCTGTAAAAACACTAAACAAGGCGTTATTAGCTTTCCATTATGGAATTCAAAATTGGAATATCCCTAAAAACTACCTCTGCCCTCCCATTCCAGGTCGTGCTGATTATATTCATTACATAGCTGATTTATTAGCTGCAAGTAACAACGGTAGTATTCCACAAGGTGAAACAGTTCAAGGTTTAGATATTGGAATTGGAGCCAATTGTATCTATCCAATTATAGGAAATGGATCTTACGGATGGAGTTTTGTTGGGACAGATATCGATGAAAATGCCATTCAAAATTGCAAAAAAATCATTCAAAATAACTCTAAACTAATTGATGCAATTAGTTTGCAACTACAAACTGAATCCCGTTTTATTTTTAAAAACATCATTACTCCTGAAGATAAATTTGCTTTTACTGTTTGTAATCCGCCCTTTCATAAATCGGAAGAAGAAGCAAACAAAGGAACCCTTCGGAAAATATCGAATTTAAAACAGCAAAAGACCAAAAAAGTGGCACTCAACTTTGGTGGTCAAAATGGGGAGTTGTGGTGTGATGGTGGCGAACTGCGATTCATCACTCAAATGATTTACGAAAGTGTAAAATATACTATGAATTGTATGTGGTTTACTACTTTAGTATCCAAAAAAGAAAATCTTGCTAGCATTTATAAAACTTTAAATAAAGTAAATGCCGTCCAAATAAAAACTATCGATATGGCTCAAGGCCAAAAAACAAGTCGTTTTGTAGCATGGACTTTTATGACTTTGGAACAACGAAAAAATTGGCAATTTTAGATTGAGATAAACACTAATTTCACAAATTACACTATTAAATTGGATGAGTTGTAATTACAATTAGGTGCTTAGACCTCTTTTGTCTCTTGATTTGAATTAAGTATCTTTACCAAATGAATTTCCAAGTAGTATCTGATTACCAACCCAAAGGCGACCAACCACAAGCGATTGAAAAATTAGCTCGTGGCATCATTGAGGGTGAACAGTTTCAAACCTTATTAGGAGTAACGGGATCCGGAAAAACATTTACAGTAGCCAATGTCATTCAGGAAGTACAACGACCTACTTTGGTTTTGGCACACAATAAAACCTTGGCAGCCCAATTATATTCGGAATTCAAACAATTTTTTCCCAACAATGCTGTAGAGTACTTTGTTTCCTACTACGATTACTATCAGCCTGAAGCTTTTATGCCAGTTACAGGAGTATTTATTGAAAAGGATTTATCCATCAATGAAGAACTAGAAAAAATGCGTTTAAGCACGACCTCTTCCCTTCTTTCAGGCCGAAGAGATATTTTAGTAGTAGCTTCAGTTTCCTGTTTGTACGGTATTGGAAATCCGGTAGAATTTCAAAAAAATGTAATTGCCTTGGAACGCGACCAGGTGATTTCGAGAACCAAATTATTGCATAGTTTAGTTCAAAGTTTATACGCGCGTACCGAAGCTGATTTTAATCCAGGAACTTTTCGAATTAAAGGTGACACAGTCGAAGTTTTTCCAAGTTATGCCGATGATGCTTTCCGAATTCACTTCTTTGGTGACGAAATTGAAGAAATAGAAAGTTTTGATGTCAAAAATGCGCAGGTGCTAGAAAAGTTTGAAAAACTGACTATCTACCCCGCCAATATGTTTGTGACTTCGCCAGATGTTTTGCAAAATGCTATTTGGGAAATCCAACAAGATTTAGTCAAACAAGTTGATTATTTTAAAGAAATAGGCAAACATTTAGAAGCCAAGCGTCTTGAAGAGCGCACTAATTTCGATTTAGAAATGATTCGAGAATTGGGGTATTGTTCGGGTATCGAAAATTATTCCCGTTACCTTGATGGACGAGCAGCTGGAACACGACCGTTCTGTTTATTGGATTATTTTCCAAAGGATTTTTTAATGGTGGTAGACGAAAGTCACGTAACCCTCTCACAAGTTCACGCGATGTATGGAGGCGACCGAAGTCGAAAAGAGAACTTAGTAGAATATGGTTTTCGATTACCAGCGGCCATGGATAACCGTCCGTTGAAATTTGAGGAGTTTGAGGCGATGCAAAATCAAGTTATTTATGTCTCAGCTACTCCTGCCGACTATGAATTACAAAAAACAGATGGAGTTGTTGTAGAACAAGTCATTCGCCCTACGGGTCTTTTGGATCCAATTATTGAAGTGCGACCAAGTTTGAATCAGATCGACGATTTGATTGAAGAAATTCAGCAACGTTGTGAACTGGACGAAAGAGTTTTGGTGACCACCTTGACCAAAAGAATGGCGGAAGAATTGGCCAAATACTTGACTAAAGTGTCTATTCGATGTCGCTATATTCACTCGGACGTTGATACTTTGGAGCGAATTGAAATTATGCAAGATTTACGAAAAGGCCTATTTGATGTTTTGATTGGCGTCAACTTATTACGAGAAGGATTGGATTTACCCGAAGTTTCTTTGGTGGCCATTTTGGATGCTGACAAAGAAGGTTTTTTGAGAAGCCATCGTTCGTTAACACAAACTATTGGTCGTGCTGCCCGAAACCTGAATGGAAAAGCCATTATGTATGCTGACAAAATCACGGATAGTATGCAAAAAACGATTGACGAAACCAATTACCGAAGAACAAAGCAGATTAATTTCAATATCGAAAATAATCAAGTTCCTCAAGCTTTGAATAAGAAAATAGATTCGGCTTTTACCAAAAATCCTTTGGTGGAATACGAATTAGGACATACATTAAACATTGCGGCTGAAGCTGAAACTGCTTATTTATCTAAATCAGAAATTGACAAATTGATTCGCGAAAAGCGCAAATCAATGGAAAAAGCTGCCAAAGAACTGGACTTTATGCAAGCCGCAAAATTGCGTGACGAAATCAAAAAATTACAAGAACAAGCCGACTAATAGCATTGCTGATGGAAATGATTTTAAAAGCCTACGACCTCAAATTGAAACATACTTTTACCATTTCCAGAAAGTCAATTGATGTACAACCTTGTGTAATTGTAACTTTAAGAGACGGTAAATTTGCCGGATTTGGCGAAGCTTCTTCCAATCCCTATTATAATATTACGGTACCTATGATGATAGCTGATTTAGAAAAAATCAGATCGATTATTGAATCCTCAGGAACTGAAACCCCAGAAGTATTTTGGACCAAAATATTTCCCTATTTAAAAGACAACTTATTTGCTTTGTGCGCTTTAGACAATGCATACAACGATTTATACGCGCGCAAAAAAGGAAAGAAGTTATATGAATTATGGGGATATACCACTGAAAAAAATCCATTGACAGATTATACTATCGGCATAGCACCTATTGAAAAAATGGTAGCTAAAATGGAAGAATTGCCTTGGCCGATTTATAAAATTAAATTAGGAACACAAGAAGACATAGCCATTGTAAAAGCACTTCGACAACACAGTAACGCCATTTTTAGAATTGATGCCAATTGTGGTTGGGGTGTCGATGAAACAATTCGTAATTCAATTGAATTGAAAAAGCTTGGCGTAGAATTTTTAGAGCAACCCTTACAAGCTGATGATTGGGACGGACATAAAGAAGTGTTTAAACATTCCGCTTTACCTATAATAGCAGATGAAAGTTGTATCAAAGAAGAAGATGTAGCGAAATGCTTTCAGCATTTTCACGGAGTCAATATTAAATTGGCCAAATGTGGTGGAATTACTCCTGGAAGACGAATGATTCAAGAAGCCAAGCGATTAGGGTTACGAACCATGGCAGGTTGTATGACCGAATCTACCGTTGGTATTTCTGCTATTGCGCATATATTACCTGAATTAGATTATGTTGATATGGATGGTCCTTTACTATTGAGTGAAGATATTGCTAGTGGAGTTACTATGGAATTCGGAAAAATTAGTTATGCAGAAGGTAACGGAACCGGAGTGCATTTATTCTAAATTAAATACTATTTAAATGTACCTTTGTAAAAAATAAAAACATGACCAATAACGATATCTTTAAAAAATTACGTGTCGCTTTGATGCTTCGTGATGATCAAATAGTTGAGATTTTAGAATTAGTTGATTTTAGAATTTCGAAATCAGAGTTAGGTGCTTTCTTTCGTGATGAAAAACACGAAAACTATATGGAATGTGGTGATCAAGTGTTGCGTAATTTCTTGAATGGTTTAGTGATTCATTTGAGAGGAACCAAAGAAAACCCAAAAAATCCTAATGAGGTTTTAGCCAAACACAAAGCTGAAATTCCAAAGAAAGAAAATTCAAAAGACCGACCTGAATTTAAAGCCAGTACTAAAGATCCAGAAAAAGCAAGAGGAGATCAAAAACCCAAATCATTTGCTGGAGCAAAAAAACCGTTTAAGAAAAATAATGCTAAAGCAACTCCCAAAGTACAAGTGGTAGAAAAAGTACAATTCAAAAACGGTAAGAAAAATTCATAAAACAAAAAAATCCTGAGCTTTCACTCAGGATTTTTTTTTTATAAATTGGTTTTCTAATTAAGAAAGTGCCGCTTGAACTTGGTCAGCTGCTTCTTGGAATTCAACAGCAGATAAGATTGGCATTCCTGAATTATCAATTAATTCTTTTGCAATGGCAGCATTAGTACCTTGTAAACGAACAATGATTGGCACTTTAATTGCATCACCCATATTTTTGTAAGCATCAACTACACCTTGTGCCACACGGTCACAACGAACAATTCCGCCAAAAATATTGATTAAGATAGCTTTTACGTTAGGATCTTTTAAGATAATACGGAAAGCAGTCTCAACACGTTTTGCATCAGCAGTTCCTCCTACGTCAAGGAAGTTAGCTGGTTCAAAACCTGCATATTTAATCAAATCCATGGTAGCCATCGCTAATCCAGCTCCGTTTACCATACATCCTACAGTTCCGTCAAGATCAACATAGTTTAATCCAACTTCTTTTGCTTCTACTTCAATTGGATTTTCCTCACGGATATCACGCATGTCAGCATATGCTTTTTGTCTGTATAAAGCGTTATCATCAATATTTACTTTAGCATCTACAGCTAAAATTTTATCATCAGATGTTTTTAATACTGGGTTAATTTCAAACATAGAAGCATCTGAACCGATATATGCATTGTATAAAGAATCGATGAATTTTACCATTTCTTTAAACGCATTTCCAGAAAGTCCTAAATTAAAAGCAATTCGTCTTGCTTGGAATCCTTGTAATCCAACAGCTGGATCAATTTCTTCTGTAAAGATTAAATGTGGAGTGTGTTCAGCCACTTCTTCGATATCCATTCCACCTTCAGTAGAATACATAATCATATTGCGTCCCGTAGCTCTGTTCAATAAAACAGAAACATAAAACTCAGAAGTTTCACTTTCACCAGGATAATACACATCCTCAGCAATTAAAACTTTATGTACTTTTTTTCCTTCAGCAGAAGTTTGAGGAGTGATCAATTGCATTCCGATGATTTGCTCAGAAATCTCTTCTACTTGTTGTAAGTTTTTAGCCAACTTAACTCCACCACCTTTTCCACGACCACCTGCGTGAACTTGTGCTTTAACAACGTACCAACCTGTTCCGGTCTCAGCTGTTAATTGTTTTGCTGCAGCAACAGCTTCTACTGGACTATTAGCTACAATGCCGCGTTGAATGCGAACTCCGTAACTAGATAAAATTTCTTTTCCTTGATATTCGTGTATGTTCATAATTAAGAATTTGTCTGCTTCACTGAAATTATTTTCAGAGTAAAAGTGGTACAAAAATAACAAAATAATACACAAACAATAAATTTTTTTTAATAAAAAAGGGCAAAACACAAATAATCATCAATACAATTATAAAATAAGGTCATTTCATTCTAAATTTAAATTTTTCAGACAAATTTGTTAGAAAAAAATAAATCTGAATGAAACCTATCCTCTAATGCATAAAACCTAAAATAAAACACTAAAACTTATTACTTCAATTTGTCAAAAGCATAATTCGACCTAGGTAAAAAAACAAAATCGTCATTTAAAGATGTCTTTTTTAGCATTATGGTAAAAATGAATGGAAACAAGGCTAGTAAGGCATTAACTATCCATAAATCTTTAATTTTGTAAAAAAAATAATAAGCATGATAGTTAAAGAACAAGGCCTTTATTTACCAGAATTTGAGCACGACAATTGTGGCGCTGGATTTATATGTAATTTGAATGGAATTAAGTCGAATGATATCATTCACAAAGCACTTGATATCCTAATTAAATTAGAACATCGCGGTGCTGTAAGTGCTGATGGAAGAACTGGTGATGGAGCTGGAATTCTATTTGATATCCCAGATGCTTTTTTTAAGAAAGTATGTGATTTCGATTTGCCAGAAGCTCGTGAATATGCTGTAGGTATGCTTTTTTTACCAAAAAGTCAAAATCAAGTAGATTTTTGTATCTCTACTTTTGAAAGATGTGTTCAAGATCAAAATTTACAAATATTAGGTTGGAGAGATGTTCCTGTAGATGTTTCTAATTTAGGTCAAATTGCAGCAGAAAAAGAACCAACAATCAAACAAGTTTTTGTGGGTAAAAATGGTTTGCAATTGACTGAGCAAGAATTCAATGCCAAGTTATTTGCTGCGAGAAAAATTTCGGAGCATACAATTCGAAACTCCAAAACTTCAGAAAGTCACAGATATTACTTCACTAGTTTATCTACTACAGTAATCATATATAAAGGTTTGTTAATGCCAGAGGACATTAGTAGATACTATACTGACTTAGCAGATACTGATGTAGTTACCCGACTAGCTTTGGTTCACCAACGTTTCTCTACCAACACTTTCCCATCATGGGATTTAGCGCAACCATTTAGATACATGTGTCATAATGGTGAAATTAATACATTAAGAGGAAACGTGAGCCGTATGCGTTCTCGTGAAGAATTAATGGAGAGTCCAGTTTTTGGTGATGATATCAAAAAATTATTCCCAATTATATTAGAAGGAAAATCAGATTCGGCTTCCATGGATATGGTAGTTGAATTATTGATTATGACAGGGCGTTCTTTACCAGAAGCTATGATGATGGTCGTTCCAGAAGCTTGGGAAAAACACCAAACCATGTCGAAAGAAAAGAAAGCGTTCTATGAGTACAATTCTTGTATTATGGAGCCTTGGGATGGTCCTGCTTCAATACCTTTTACAGATGGAAATGTAATTGGGGCATTATTGGATAGAAATGGATTACGACCTTCTCGTTATACGTTGACAAAAAGCGGATTTGTAATCATGTCATCTGAAATTGGCGTTTTGGATATTGATCCAGAAGATGTAATTCAGCACGGTCGATTAGAACCTGGAAAAATGTTCTTGGTGGACATGAACGAAGGACGAATTATTGAAGACGAAGAAGTTAAAAATGCCGTTGTAACTAAACGTCCATATCAAAAATGGTTGGACGAAAACTTGGTTCAATTAGCAAAAATACCATACACCAATAACCCAATTCCTACAGAAAGTATTGATTTTCATACTAGACAACGTTTGTTTGGTTACACTATTGAAGATTTAAAAACAATCATTAACCCAATGGGGGCAAAAGGAGCTGAGGCGATTAGTTCTATGGGTAATGACACACCGCTTGCTGTTTTATCTGAACAACCCCAACTATTATACAATTATTTCAAGCAATTATTTGCTCAAGTTACCAATCCACCGTTAGATGGTATCCGTGAAGAGATTATTACAGATATCAGTTTAGCTATTGGCGGTGACTACAATATTTTTGACATTAGTGCTAAACACAGTAAAAAAATAAAAATTCAAAATCCAGTTATTTCTAACGAAGATTTAGATAAATTACGAAATATTGAACATTCTGATTTCAAATCAGTTACTATTTCTACATTATACAAAATTGAAAAAGGAGTTAATGGATTAGAACGTTCTTTGGAAAAATGTGTACAGGCGACATTCAAAGCAGTAGCTGAAGGCTGTAATATAGTTATTCTCTCAGATAGAGGTGTTACCGAAAAACTTGCTCCAATACCGATGTTATTAGCTTGTTCATACATACACCACACTTTAAACAAATTAGGAGTTCGTTCTAAATTCGGAATTATTATTGAATCAGCAGAACCACGTGAACCTCATCACTTTGCTTTATTATTTGGATACGGTGCCAGTGCCATCAACCCTTATATGGTGAATGAGATTATTCATGACCAAGTAAATGAAGGTCATATTACAGGAGTTAAAGCAGATTATGCTATTGCCAATTATAACAAAGCCATCGCAAAAGGAATTGTTAAGATTATGAATAAAATTGGTATTTCTACCTTACATTCCTACAGAGCTGCACAAATTTTTGAAATTCTAGGCTTAAACAAAACGTTTAGTACTAAATATTTCCCTTTCACTCCTTCACGAATTGAAGGTATTGGATTAATGGAAGTTGAAAAAGAAATCAAGAAAAGACATCAAAAAGCGTTTCCTAATTCTAAAATTGCCAACTTATTACCTTTAGAAATAGGTGGTATTTACAGATGGAGAAGATCAGGTGAAAAGCACATGTTCAATCCTACCACTATTGCTAAACTGCAACAAGCGGTTCGTTTGAACAGCCCTGAAGCCTACCAACAATATTCTGATATGGTCAACAATCAAAGTAAAAACTTGATGACCATTAGAGGTTTATTTGAATTCAATAATTTAGACCCAATATCTATTGACGAAGTAGAACCTTGGACAGAAATCGTTAAGAAATTCAAAACGGGTGCTATGTCGTATGGTTCAATTAGTTCTGAAGCACACGAGAATTTGGCTATAGCCATGAATAGAATTGGTGGCAAAAGTAACTCTGGAGAAGGTGGAGAAGATCCAAAACGTTTCCAAAAAGAATTAAATGGAGATTCAAGAAATAGTGCTATCAAACAAGTTGCATCAGGTCGTTTTGGTGTGTCAATAAACTATTTGACTAATGCCAAAGAAATACAAATTAAAATGGCTCAAGGAGCAAAACCTGGTGAAGGTGGTCAACTTCCTGGAGAAAAAGTAGTGCCTTGGATTGCAGAAACAAGAAATTCAACACCTTATGTTGGTTTGATTTCTCCTCCTCCACACCACGATATTTACTCTATTGAAGATTTATCACAATTGATATTTGACTTGAAAAATGCCAACCGTGAAGCACGTGTAAACGTAAAATTAGTTTCTGAAGTTGGAGTTGGAACTATTGCTGCGGGTGTTGCCAAAGCAAAAGCTGACGTCATCTTAATTTCAGGATACGATGGAGGAACAGGTGCTGCACCATTGACTTCATTACAACATACCGGTATTCCATGGGAATTAGGATTAGCCGAAGCACAACAAACCTTGATTCTAAATGACTTAAGAAGCCGTGTCGTTTTAGAGTGTGACGGACAATTAAAAACCGGCCGTGACGTAGCTATCGCTGCTTTATTAGGAGCTGAAGAATTCGGATTTGCAACTGCTCCATTAGTAGCTTCAGGTTGTATTATGATGAGAGCTTGTCACTTGAATACGTGTCCGGTTGGAATCGCTACACAGGATCCAGAATTGAGAAAGAATTTCAAAGGAACTCCAGAACATGTCATTAACTTCATGTATTTCATTGCTGAAGAGTTACGACAAATTATGGCGCAATTAGGATTTAGAACCTTGAAAGAAATGGTAGGTCAATCACAAAAATTAAATGTGAACAAAGCGATCGATCATTACAAAGCCAATGGTTTGGATTTATCAACTATTCTTTACAAACCAGAAAAAGCGAGTGTAGTTCCAAATAACAATACTACAACCCAAGATCACGCTTTAGAAAACGTATTGGATTTTGATATTATCAAAGCCGCTATTCCTTCTATTTATAGAAAAGAAAAAACAAGAGTTACTTTTAATATCAAAAATACGGACCGTTCAGTTGGTGCAATTTTAAGTAACGAAATTTCTAAAATATACGGTGCAAAAGGCCTTCCAGACGATACGATCTTAGTAGACTTTACAGGTTCTGCAGGACAAAGTTTTGGAGCTTTTGCTACGAATGGATTGTCATTCAAAATCCACGGTAACTGTAATGATTACTTAGGAAAAGGACTTTCTGGTGGTAAATTAATTATCAAAGTTCCGCCAACAGCAACTTTCAAACCAGAAGAAAACATCATCATTGGTAACGTTGCCCTTTACGGTGCGATTACAGGTGAAGCCTACATCAACGGTATGGCAGGAGAACGTTTTGCAGTTCGTAATTCGGGTGCAACAGCAGTTGTAGAAGGAATTGGAGATCACGGTTGTGAATACATGACGGGTGGAAACGTAGTCATTTTAGGCAAAACAGGTAGAAACTTTGCAGCGGGTATGAGTGGTGGTATTGCTTACATATACGACCCTGAAAGAAAATTCGATTCAACCGTTTGTAATATGGAAATGGTCGCTTTCGAAGAAAACGAAGCTGAAGACATCACTAAATTGAGACGTTTGATCAAGAATCATTCTATGTATACTAATAGCCCATTAGCAAAACGAATTTTAGCGGATTGGGAGAATCAACAAAAACACTTTATCAAAGTGATGCCAACAGATTACAAAAAAGCATTACAAAGATTGGCAGAAGAGGCCCCCCAACCCCCTAAGGGGGAGCTGGTTGAAATAAATAGTTAATATTTATTTAGGCATCTCAAAAATGAAAATGAATTAATAACAAAATAAATACTCCAAGTTACCTCTCCCCCTCCTTAGGAGGGGGCTGGGGGGAGGCTCAAAATCATGGGAAAGATCGGTGGATTTAAAGAATATAGTAGAGCGGACGAAAGTAATATCGCTGTAGCAGAACGTGTTTCTAATTACAATGAATTTACCGTTCCGTTATCGAAAGAAAAAATAAAAGAACAAGGTTCAAGATGTATGGATTGCGGTATTCCGTTCTGTCACAGTTCCTGTCCGTTAGGAAATTTAATTCCTGATTTTAACGACATGGTGCACCAAGAGGAATGGGAAAGTGCTTTAGCTATCTTGCAATCAACTAATAACTTCCCAGAATTTACTGGAAGATTATGCCCTGCTCCTTGTGAAAAATCATGCGTTTTAGGTATTATCAAAGAACCAGTTGCTATTGAAAATATTGAGAAAAATATTGTCGAAAGAGGCTTCGCTGAAGGTTGGATCAAACCACAAATTCCTACACAACGTACTGGTAAAACAGTTGCAGTTGTAGGTTCTGGACCAGCAGGTTTGGCTGCAGCACAACAATTGAACCGTGCGGGTCATACCGTAACCGTTTTTGAAAGAGACAATGCCATTGGAGGTTTATTGCGTTACGGAATTCCTAATTTCAAATTAGAAAAAGCAATCATTGACAGACGTGTTGCTATTTTAGAAGCAGAAGGTATTACTTTCAAAACAAATGTTCACGTAGGTGTAAACTTCAGCGTTGAAAATTTGAATGCGTTTGATTCTGTTGTACTTTGTGGTGGTGCTACTGAAAGAAGAGGATTACCAACCAAAGGAGCTGATGCTAAAGGAGTTGTTCAAGCAATGACCTTCTTAACACAACAAACTAAAGTGGTAATGGGAGAATCAATTCAAGACCAAATTGTAGCTACTGGTAAAGATGTAATCGTTATTGGTGGTGGAGATACAGGTTCGGACTGTGTAGGTACATCAAACAGACAAGGAGCTAAATCAGTAACTAACTTTGAGATTATGCCAAAACCTCCCGTGGGAAGAAGCGAATCTACTCCATGGCCTTACTGGCCGTTACAATTGAAAACATCATCTTCTCATGAAGAAGGTTGCAATAGAAACTGGTTGATTAACACCAAAGAATTTATTACCAATGATAAAGGCGAATTAACTGCTTTAAAAACAGTGGAAGTAGAATGGAAAATTGTTCCAGGACAACGCCCAGAATTAATTGAAAGAGAAGGTTCAGAAAAAATCTGGCCTTGCGATTTAGCCTTATTAGCACTAGGATTTACTGGTCCTGAAAAAACATTGAGCGAGCAATTAGGCATTGAAACTGATTTAAGAACGAACTATAAAGCTACCAACTACAAAACTAATGTACCTCACATTTTCACTGCTGGTGATATGAGAAGAGGACAATCGTTAATTGTTTGGGCTATCTCTGAAGGACGTGAAGCTGCAAGAGAAGTAGATTTATTCTTAATGGGTTCAACCAACTTACCTACAAAAGGAAACGGAGATTTACCAACTCTATAACTAAACCAACAACACAACTCTCCGATAATCCCTTGATTCATTTCAAGGGATTTTTTTTTGTAAAAAAAGGACTTAATGTTGTAAATTAAACATTTTGTTATATTTTGTTAAACAATCTTAATTTACTTGTATGAAGAAAATAAGTACTCTAAATTTGTACAAAATTTATATCCAATGCAAGGAAAAGACTTATTACAATTAGCAGAGCAATTTGGTAGCCCCTTATATGTTTATGATGCCGAAAAGATAGAATCACAGTACAACAGATTGACCAAAGCGTTTTCCAAAGTCGATACACTCCGTATTAACTATGCTATGAAAGCTTTGTCAAATGTTGCAATTCTTCAATTATTGAGAGATAAAGGAGCTGGATTAGATACGGTTTCTATTCAAGAAGTATTATTGGGATTACATGCAGGTTATTCACCTGAAAAAATATTCTTTACCCCAAATGGTGTTTCATTAGAAGAAATTGAAGAAGTGGCAGCAATGGGAGTCCAAATCAACATTGACAACTTGTCCATTTTGGAACAATTTGGAACAAAATATCCAGAAACTCCAGTTTGTATTCGTATCAATCCTCACGTAATGGCAGGTGGCAACACGAATATTTCTGTAGGACATATTGATAGTAAATTTGGAATTTCAATTCATCAATTGCCACACTTAATTCGGATTGTAGAGAATACAAAGATGAATATTGTTGGCGTTCATATGCATACTGGATCTGATATTTTAGATATCGAGGTGTTTTTGTATGCAGCTGAAATCTTATTTGATGTAGCTAAAAATTTCAAAAAATTAGAATTCTTAGACTTTGGAAGCGGTTTCAAAGTACCTTACAAGAAAGACGATATTGAAACAGACATTGAAGAATTAGGTAAAAAATTATCCAAACGATTCAATGATTTCTGTGTAGAGTATGGTAAAGATTTAACATTAATCTTTGAACCTGGAAAATTTCTAGTAAGTGAAGCAGGCTATTTCTTAGCTAAAGTAAACGTAGTAAAACAAACTACCTCTACTGTTTTTGCAGGAGTTGATAGTGGATTCAACCATTTGATTCGTCCAATGTTGTATGGATCACAGCACCACATCGAGAATATTTCTAATCCAAAAGGCAAAGAGCGTTTCTACTCTGTTGTGGGTTATATCTGTGAAACAGATACATTTGCCAATAACAGAAGAATCGCCGAAATCAATGAAGGAGATATTCTTTGTTTCAAAAATGCAGGAGCTTATTGTTTCTCCATGTCATCGAATTACAATTCAAGATACAAACCCGCCGAGGTTTTATGGATGAATGGTCAAGGGCATTTAATCCGTGCGAAAGAAACCTTTGAAGATTTATTACGAAATCAAATTCCGTTGCCAGTCGCTGCAACTGTTTAATACACAAAAATCCCGTTCTAGTTTAGAACGGGATTTTTTGTACAAGACCGTTTTTCTATTATTTTCCCAACAATTCTTCTAAAACTTCTGAATCCGTTCCATTAGGAAATGGGATTTTCAACATTTGAGAAAGCGTAGGTGCAATTTGGGTAATCTGTTTTTTAGAATACGAATTCCCTTTTGGCACGTGCCAACCATAAAAAAGCATTGGGACATGAGTATCATAACTATTCGGTGAACCATGAGTTGTTCCAGTTTCAATGTACTGCATATAACCAGCTTTATCTAAAAGAACTAGATCTCCATTTTGTTTTGGATCATAGCCTTTAGCGATAAAACTCAAAAAATAGTCATCTCCAGTCGAAGCTAAAATTTCTTCTTCGGTGTAAACTCTTTTCACATGCTCTTGAGTCATTATGAAATCTTTAAAAATTTGTTTCACTTTAACTAACTCTAAGCTCTTATCTTTCAATATGTTTCTATCAAAATACAAATTGAAATTAGAATAATTCAACAGTACATCTACACCAAAAGTAGCCACGGAAAATTTACGTAAAGCACTTTCAATTCCTCTTGATGGCACATTTTTGACGTTGTATTTATTATCTTTCAAATAATTAGAATTTTCTGCACCAGCATGGTCCGCAGTTAAAAAAACCAAATAATTATCTTTCCCAACTGTCTGATCCAAGTAAACCAACATTTTTTCAAGCGTTTGATCTAATCGTAAATACGTATCCTGCAACTCCATAGAACGAGGTCCAAAAGTATGTCCTACATAATCTGTAGAAGAAAAACTTACGGCTAAAAAATCGGTAAAATTGTCTTTACCCAAACTTTCTTTTTCAATAGCTTTAATTGCTAAATCCGCCAAGATATCATTCCCAAAAGGAGTAGAACGCAATACATCGGCTCCTTTTTCATCGTATATTTTCTTTAAATTATAAGGAAAAATAGGTTGGCTTGACTTGTCAATTTTTCCTTCGTATGGATTATCATCTACTAAACTTTCATCATAAGTAGCGATAGGTTTTAATAAATTCCAACCACCATTAATGTAGTTCATATAACGCTTTTCATTATTAAATTGAGTAACCCAATCTGGTAAATTAGCGCCGTAAAATGTACTCGAAATAAAATCCCCAGTTTTACTATACCAATAGGCATTATTAGCAAAATGACCTGCAGGCAAAATAGCGCCACGATCTTTTATGCTCATTCCGATGACTTTTCCTCTAAAATTAGTAGCCATTCGCAATTCATCTGTAATTGTTGTAGTCAATAAATTTCTTGGCGACATAGCGCCTTCTTTATCCGTTCCTCCTCCTATTGTTGTAACAGATGCATCATCAGTGCAATATAATTCTTTTCCAATGGCACGATTAAACCATTCATTCGCAACAATACCGTGACTAGAAGGTGTTGTCCCAGTATAAATTGACGCATGCCCTGGAGCAGTATAGGTTGGCGCATAATTGTAATGCATATTGTGAAAAGTATAACCTCCGTTCATGATTCGTTTGAATCCATTTGCAGAAAAGTCGTCTGAAAAACGGTACAAATATTCCATTTTCATTTGGTCCACTACAATTCCAACTACCAATTTAGGACGCTGCTGCGCTTGAACATTCAAAACAAAACTAAAAGTTAAAAACAAAACTAATTTCTTCATACTTAATAAATTTATTACACAAATTATATTACCAAAAATACGGTTTAAATTGGACAACTATTTTCAAAAAGAGAGTTTCTGACTAAGTTTAATTAAAAAATAACATCAAATTAAGAATCTATCATGGATTTTCCTCAAAATAACGTTGTTCAATTCGTTTGATGTCTTTGATGGAATTTTTGGCCCAAGCCAATCGTTTCTCCAAAATTTCGTCTTCAGATAATTGCCAATTAATATCCGAATTACGTAGTCTGTTGGTCAAATTCTGAATGATAATCGCAGCTGAGACCGAGATATTCAAACTCTCTGTAAATCCGACCATCGGAATCTTTAAAAACCCATCAGCTTCGCGCATAATTTCTTCTGACAAACCGTCGATTTCGGTTCCGAAAAACAAAGCGCTAGGTTTCGAAATATCAAAATTTTCTAATAAACAATCGTTCTCGTGTGGTGTAGTCGCAATGATTTGGTATCCTTTATTTCGTAAAGTGTGAACACAAGCAGAAGGCGATTCATAAGTATTGATGTCTACCCACTTTTGAGCACCCATCGCAATTTGTTTGTCGATACTTTTTCCGTAACGTTGTTCGATTACGTTCAATTCTTGGATTCCAAAAACTTCGCAGCTTCGCATTACCGCACTGGTATTGTGCATTTGAAAAACATCTTCTACTGCTATTGTAAAATGATTGGTTCTATTTTTCAAGACATTCAAAAAGCGCTCTTTTCGATTGTCTGTCAAAATATTTTCAAGAAAATTAAGGTAATCGATATCAATCATTGTCTCATTTTTTGGAGGCAAAAATACTAAAAAGGTTTATATTTGCACTTTCGAAAAAACAACACAAAAATGACTACTTTAAACGAATTGAATGCCATCTCTCCAATTGATGGAAGATACAGAAATAAAACCCTTTCTTTAGCTCCTTTTTTCTCGGAAGAAGCTTTAATTAAATACCGCGTTTTAATTGAGGTTGAATACTTTATCGCTTTATGTGAAGTCCCTTTACCTCAACTTAAAAATGTAAATCCAAATGTATTCGAAAGTTTGCGTGCCATCTACAAAAACTTTTCTACCGAAGATGCACTTTGGATCAAAGAAACAGAGAAAGTGACCAATCACGATGTGAAAGCGGTAGAATATTTCATCAAAGATGCTTTTGAAAAATTAAGTTTGTCTGAATACAAAGAGTTCATTCACTTTGGGTTGACTTCTCAAGATATCAATAACACTGCAATTCCTCTTTCGACCAAAGAAGCGTTTGAAAAAGTATATATGCCTTCTCTAATTGGTTTAATTTCAAAATTAAAAGAATTAAGCTCAGAGTGGCGTGACATTCCAATGCTTGCACGTACTCATGGACAACCGGCTTCACCTACTCGTTTAGGAAAAGAAATTGGTGTTTTTGTAGAACGTTTGGAAGAGCAAATGCGTTTGTTATTCAATATTCCGTTTGCAGCTAAATTTGGTGGTGCCACTGGAAATTACAATGCGCACCACGTAGCCTATCCACAAATCGATTGGAAACAATTTGGAGATTCTTTTGTAGAAAACAATTTAGGTTTACATCACTCCTTCCCTACTACACAAATTGAGCATTACGATCACTTTGCAGCATTTTTTGATGCCTTGAAGCGAATCAATACGATTATCATTGACTTAGATCGCGATATTTGGACCTATGTGTCAATGGACTATTTCAAACAAAAAATCAAAGCAGGAGAAATTGGTTCTTCGGCTATGCCACATAAAGTAAACCCTATTGATTTTGAAAATTCAGAAGGAAATTTAGGCATTGCTAATGCTATATTCGAACATTTATCGGCTAAATTACCAATTTCAAGATTGCAACGCGACTTGACTGACAGTACCGTTTTACGAAATATTGGTGTACCAATGGGGCATACTATTATTGCTTTTGAAGCTACCTTAAAAGGATTGAATAAATTATTGCTAAACGAACCTAAATTCCACGAGGATTTAGAGAAAAACTGGGCGGTTGTGGCTGAGGCTATCCAAACGATTTTACGTCGTGAAGCCTATCCAAATCCGTATGAAGCATTAAAAGGTTTAACAAGAACAAACGAAGCGATTACTAAAGAATCGATTCATAGTTTCATTGCTACTTTAGACGTTAGTGAGGCTATTAAAACAGAATTATTGCAAATTACGCCAAGTAACTTTGTGGGAATTTAAATTCAGTTATCAGCTATCAGCATAACAGTTATCAGCTAATCCTACTAATTTAGTTTAGTAGGATTTTTTTATTTAATAAACTGAAACTTTAGCATAAAAAAACCTGATACGGAATACATATCAGGTTTATAAATTAATGAACACTACTCAATGAGCACTGAACACTTATGTTATCTTGAATAATTAGGAGCTTCTTTAGTAATTGTCACATTGTGTGGGTGACTTTCTGTAATTCCACTTGAAGTAATACGAACAAAACGTCCTGTTTCTTGTAATGTTGGAATGTCTTTAGCGCCACAGTATCCCATTCCGGCACGAAGACCTCCAATGAATTGCAACATACTTTCGTTCAATTCTCCTTTGTAAGGCACACGACCTACAATTCCTTCTGGAACTAATTTCTTCACATCGTCTTCTACATCTTGGAAATAACGATCTTTAGAACCTCCTTGCATGGCTTCAACAGAACCCATTCCGCGATAAGATTTGAATTTTCTTCCTTCAAAAATAATCGTTTCTCCTGGAGATTCTTTTGTTCCTGCTAAAAGCGAACCTAACATCACACAGTCGGCACCTGCAGCAATCGCTTTAGGAATATCTCCTGTATAACGAATACCTCCATCAGCAATAACTGGAACACCAGTTCCTTTGATAGCAGCAGCTACTTCTAAAACAGCTGAAAATTGAGGAAAACCAACACCTGCCACAATACGAGTAGTACAAATCGAACCTGGTCCAATTCCTACTTTTACTCCATCAGCTCCATTTTCAACTAAATATTTAGCCGCTTCTGGCGTAGCAATGTTTCCAACAATAACATCAATTTTTGGAAATTTAGCTTTTACTTCTTTCAATACGTTCACCACACCTTGCGTGTGTCCGTGAGCCGTATCAATAATAATAGCATCAACTCCAGCATTCACCAAAGCTTCTGCTCTTTGAACCGCATCACCTGTAACGCCAATCGCCGCAGCAACACGCAAACGTCCATAAACGTCTTTGTTGGCAATTGGTTTCTGAGTTAATTTGGTGATATCTCTAAAAGTGATTAAACCTACTAATTCGTATTTAGCATTAACCACTGGTAATTTTTCGATTTTGTTTCCTTGTAAAACTACTTCTGCTTGCTCTAACGAAGTTCCTTCAGCAACAGTGATTAAGTTTTGAGAAGTCATTACCTCTACAATAGGACGTGCCCCATTTTTTTCAAAACGTAAATCACGATTGGTTACAATCCCTTTCAATATTCTATGTTCGTCTACAATTGGGATTCCACCAATTCCGAATTCTTTCATTGCATTTTTAGCATCTGCAATAGTTGAAGTCAAAGGTAAAGTTACTGGATCTATAATCATTCCAGACTCCGCACGTTTCACTTTTCGCACTTTAGCAGCTTGTTGCTCAATAGTCATATTCTTGTGTAGCACCCCAATTCCGCCCTCTTGCGCCATAGCAATTGCCATTGCACTTTCTGTAACCGTATCCATAGCTGCAGCTACAATTGGAACATTTAACGTAATGTTTCTTGAAAATTTGGATTGAATACTTACTTCTCGTGGAAGTACGTCAGAATAGTTAGGAACTAATAGAACGTCGTCGTACGTTAATCCTTCGCCGATAATCTTTGAATTGTGTGCGATCATTGCAATTTGTTGTAGTTGTTAAATTGCATGCAAATGTACAAAAATTTAATCAATAATATACAACCAACAAATTAGTAAATTTAATACTGATTATTAATGAAACTCCCCAAATACTTTTGATGCTTCATTATAAGCACTTTCAAAACTCATTGGACTTAAATTGGTATTTGCTTTTTTTGCAGTAAAGTAAGAAAGTAATTTTTCTGTAGGCATATTTCCAGTCAAATGATTGGTCGCCATTGGACAACCACCAAAACCTTGAATAGCTCCATCAAAACGAAAACACCCAGCTTGGTATGCTGAATCTACTTTTTCATACCAAGAATCAGGTGTGGTATGCAAATGCGCCCCAAATTCAATCGATGGATAGGCTGAAATCAAATTAGAAAATAAATATGAAATAGTTTCAGGAGTAGAACTTCCAATAGTGTCTGAGAGTGAGACAATTTTTACTCCCATCGCAGCTAATTTTTCAGTCCAATCTCCTACAATTTCTGTGTTCCAAGGATCTCCATACGGATTACCAAATCCCATTGAAAGATAAGCGACAACTTCTTTATTATTGGCATCAGCCAAATTCAAAATTTCTTCTAAACTGATCATAGATTGCGCAATCGTTTTGTGAGTATTACGCATTTGGAAATTCTCCGAAATAGAAAATGGAAAACCTAAATACTGAATTTCAGAAAAATTACAAGCCGCTTCTGCGCCAAGTGTATTGGCGATGATTGCCAATAACTTACTTCGGGTTTTCGACAAATCCAATTGGGCCAATACCTCGGCGGTATCTTGCATTTGAGGAATGGCTTTTGACGAAACAAAACTTCCAAAATCTATGGTGTCAAAACCAACACGTAGTAAAGACTGAATATAAGCCACCTTAGTTGCAGTAGGAATAAAAGATTTTATTCCTTGCATAGCATCACGTGGACATTCGATAATTTTTACTGTTTCCATAGAAATTCAAAGGTAGGAAAAATCAATAGTTCGAATGTAAAGAAAAAATTATTTGTTTCGCAAAATGGCTTTGTTGATTGCTTTTACTAAAGCAGGACCTTCATAAATAAATCCTGTGTACAATTGAACCAAACTGGCTCCGGCTTCCAACTTTTCTATAGCGTCTTCGGCAGTGTGAATTCCACCAACACCAATAATTGGAAACGATTTGTTGCTTTTCTCAGATAGAAATCGAATGACTTCAGTTGAACGTTTTGCCAAAGGTTTCCCAGACAAACCACCCATTTCTATTTTATTTTCAGAAGCCAAGCCTTCACGTGACAAAGTGGTATTAGTAGCGATAACTCCGGCTATTTTGGTTTCATTAATAATATCAATAATATCCAATAATTGTTCATCTGTTAAATCCGGTGCGATTTTTAACAAAATTGGTTTCTGCTTTGGCTTAGCCAAATTCTTATTTTGTAAAGTTTGCAACAAGTCAGTTAAAGGTTCTTTATCTTGTAAAGCACGTAAATTAGGGGTGTTTGGCGAACTCACATTGACCACAAAATAGTCCACATAATCAAACAGCGCCTCAAAACAAATTTCATAATCCGAAGTAGCTTCTTCGTTTGGAGTGACTTTATTTTTTCCAATATTTCCTCCTATTAAAACTCCGTTATTTTGCTTCAAACGCAATACTGCCTCATCCACTCCGCCGTTATTAAAACCCATTCGGTTAATAATGGCGCTATCTTCTTTTAAACGAAACAAGCGTTTTTTTGGATTTCCATCTTGTGCTTTTGGAGTAATAGTACCTATTTCGATAAATCCAAAGCCGAAATCAGACAATTCTTTGTACAAAACGGCATTTTTATCAAAACCTGCTGCTAAACCCACTGGATTTTTAAATTTCAATCCAAAAACTTCCGTTTCTAATCGGCTATCTTTGACTTCATATAAAGCACGAAAAAGTAATGAAAAACCAGGAATTTTAGCAAGTCTTCGAATTAAAGAAAAGGTAAAATAATGTACTTTTTCGGGATCAAAACAGAAAAGTATCGGACGAATTAGTAGTTTGTACATAGTGTTGTAATTGTGTGATGCAAAAGTAAAGAATAGTTTTCAGTATCGAAACTTCTCGAGTCAATTTTAGAATAAGCTTGTGTTTTTATAATTATATGGGATTTATTTGCCGAAAACCACGAAAAACCGCTCACAAACCCTGCTTATATTTTGTAAGTGTTTTTTCAATAGTCTATATTTGCATTCCTAAAAATAGTTAAAAATGATTAAGATTACTTTACCCGATGGGTCTGTGAAAGAATTTGCAGCTGGGATTACCCCAATGGACGTTGCAAAAAGCATTAGCGAAGGATTAGCTAGAAATGTAATTTCTGCTTCATTCAATGGTACTACCGTTGAAACCGTTACGCCTTTGACCACAGATGGTAGTCTTGTTCTTTTTACTTGGAATGACGAAGGAGGAAAAAAAGCGTTTTGGCACTCTACTTCGCACGTTATGGCTCAAGTTTTAGAGGAAATGTACCCAGGTATCAAATTAACCCTTGGACCTGCAATTGCTAACGGATTTTATTACGATGTTGATTTTGAAGATCATAAAATTACCGATGCCGATTTCAAAAAAATTGAAGACCGCGTATTAGAAATTTCAAGAGACAAACACGAATTCAAATTGCGCCCTGTTTCAAAAGCAGAAGCACTTGAAGTCTACAAAGACAATGTTTATAAAACTGAATTAATTTCGAACCTAGAAGACGGAACTATTACTTTTTGTGACCACTCTACCTTCACCGATTTATGTCGTGGAGGTCATATTCCAAATACTGGAATTATTAAGGCAATGAAAGTAATGAGTGTAGCCGGTGCTTACTGGAGAGGAGACGAAAAAAACAAACAGTTAACTCGTGTCTACGGAATATCATTCCCAAAACAAAAAGACTTAACTGAATACCTAGAATTGTTGGAAGAGGCGAAACGTCGCGACCATAGAAAACTAGGAAAAGAATTGGAATTATTTGCTTTTTCAACTAAAGTTGGACAAGGTTTGCCTTTGTGGTTGCCAAAAGGAGCTGCTTTGCGTGATCGTTTGGAGCAATTTTTGAAAAGAGCACAGAAAAAAGCAGGATACGAACAAGTAGTGACACCACATATTGGTCAAAAAGAATTGTACGTGACTTCTGGACACTATGCTAAATATGGTGCCGATAGTTTCCAACCCATCAATACACCTGCAGAAGGTGAAGAGTTTTTGTTAAAACCAATGAACTGTCCTCATCACTGTGAGATTTACAATGTTCGTCCTTGGTCATACAAAGATTTACCAAAACGTTATGCAGAATTTGGAACGGTGTATCGTTACGAACAAAGTGGAGAATTACACGGATTGACTCGTGTAAGAGGATTTACTCAAGATGATGCGCATATTTTCTGTACACCTGAACAATTGGACGAAGAATTCAAGAAAGTAATTGATTTAGTATTGTATGTTTTCGGTTCATTAGGATTTGAAAACTTCACTGCTCAAATTTCATTAC
Organism: Flavobacterium ammonificans; assembly: GCF_020886115.1. Classification (NCBI taxonomy): domain Bacteria; kingdom Pseudomonadati; phylum Bacteroidota; class Flavobacteriia; order Flavobacteriales; family Flavobacteriaceae; genus Flavobacterium; species Flavobacterium ammonificans. The sequence continues at coordinate 1,476,075 of NZ_AP025185.1, read as the reverse complement.
GCGACCAAGAAAACAGAGAAAAGTACATTGGTTCCGATGAAAATTGGGAAAAAGCAGAAAATGCCATTATCAATGCTGCTAGAGATAAAGGATTGAATACTGTTGTGGAATATGGCGAAGCTGCTTTTTATGGTCCAAAACTGGATTTCATGGTAAAAGATGCTTTAGGAAGACAATGGCAATTAGGAACTATTCAGGTAGATTACAACTTGCCAGAACGTTTCGATTTGACTTACAAAGGTTCTGACGATCAATTACACAGACCGGTAATGATTCACCGCGCTCCATTTGGTTCAATGGAACGTTTCATAGCTATTTTATTAGAGCATACTGCTGGTAATTTCCCATTATGGTTAATGCCAGAACAAGCTATTATCTTGTCATTGAGCGAGAAATACGAAATATATGCTAAAAAAGTTTTAGATTTGCTAGAAAATCACGAAATTCGCGCCCTAATTGACAACCGAAACGAAACAATCGGGAAGAAAATTAGAGATGCTGAAATGCAAAAAACGCCTTTCATGCTGATTGTGGGTGAAGAAGAAGAAAAAAACGGTACAATTTCTATTCGACGTCACGGTCAAGAAGGAAAAGGAAATATAACAGTTACCATAGAGGAATTTGCCGCTATTGTTACTGAAGAGATCAACAAAACATTAAAAGTATTTACAGTTTAACTTAAATTTTAAAGCCATAGCAATAAGAAGCAACAGAGGTTACCAACCTCGAGTAGAAAAGAAAGATGCACACCGAATTAATAATTTTATTCGTGTACCAGAAGTACGTCTTGTAGGTGAAAATATTGAGCCTGGAGTTTTTAAAACTGCAGATGCTTTGAAATTAGCTGACGAATTTGAATTGGATTTGGTTGAAATTTCGCCAAATGCAGATCCACCCGTTTGTAAAATCATGGACTACAAAAAGTTTGTCTATGAGCAAAAGAAACGCGAAAAGGTTTTGAAAGCTAAATCAACACAAGTGGTGATTAAAGAAATTCGTTTTGGTCCTCAAACCGATGAGCATGATTACGAATTCAAAAGAAAGAATGCTGAAAAATTCTTGAAAGAAGGTTCTAAATTGAAAGCTTTTGTTTTCTTTAAAGGACGTTCAATCATTTACAAAGATCAAGGTCAAATTTTATTATTACGTTTGGCAACTGATTTAGAAGAACATGGTAAAGTAGAAGCGATGCCAGTTCTTGAAGGAAAGAGAATGATTATGTTCATTGCTCCTAAGAAAAAGAAATAATCCTGACTTCACACTTTTAAAAGTGTTTAGAGAAAAAGGGAAACTAATATTGAGATTGCTTCGCAAACTCGTAAAGACAGTAAGTAAGATAAATTAAAAACACTAGGAAAAAATGCCTAAAATGAAAACCAAATCTAGCGCCAAGAAACGTTTTAAAGTTACTGGTTCTGGAAAGATTAAAAGAAAGCATGCTTTTAAAAGTCATATCTTGACTAAAAAATCTAAAAAACGTAAATTAGCTTTGACTCACTCAGCGTTAGTTCACCAATCAGATGAAAAAAGCATCAAACAACAATTAAGAATTATCTAATCGACGATTTATTGTCAATTACAAAAATAATTCTTTAGGTTAAAAACAATTTAATAACCTTGGAGTATGGCCTTAAGTTCTCTTGATTAAATTCGGGACGCCTGCTACAAAAAAAACAGTAAAATTATGCCAAGATCGGTAAATTCAGTTGCTAAAAGAGCAAGAAGAAAAAAAATAATGAAGCAAGCCAAAGGTTTCTTTGGTAGACGTAAAAACGTTTGGACAGTTGCTAAGAACGCGGTAGAGAAAGCAATGTGCTACGCTTACCGTGACAGAAAAGTGAATAAAAGAAATTTCCGTGCTTTATGGATTCAACGTATCAACGCTGGAGCTCGTTTGGAAGGAATGTCTTATTCTCAATTCATGGGAAAAGTTAAAGCTAACAATATCGAATTGAACCGTAAAGTTCTTGCAGATTTAGCTATGAACCACCCAGAAGCTTTCAAAGCAATACTTAATAAAGTAAAATAAACGTTTTATCAACTCAATTTAGATTACTTACTTATAGAGAAACCTCAATCGAAAGATTGGGGTTTTTTGTTGGAAAAATATAAAATTCAACCGCAGATTCGCAGATTTATAAAAATTTTTTGAAATCCTTTTTAATCTATGGCAAAATAATATTATTAATTTCATGCCAACGGACTAAAAATTCTTAATCAACCTATCTCCCAATATTTAGCTGCTAAAGGAGCTTATTTAGTTTTAAATAAATTTAAATCTTAATGCCTTTGTGTCTTTATATCAAATAAACTATTTTTGAAGTAACCCAAATTCAGTCTTATGAAAAAACTAATTATTCTATTATTCCTTTTCCTATATTCTTCTGGCTTTAGTCAAGTTAAAATGATCTCTTGGAATATTGAAAACTTTGGCAAATCAAAATCTAATGACGAAATAGCCTATATTGCCACTCAATTAAATAAATACGATGTAGTTGCAGTACAAGAAGTCGTAGCGGGTTACGGAGGCGCACAAGCTGTTGCATGGCTCGCTGACGAACTTAATAGAAAAGGAAACAAATGGGAGTATACCATCAGTGATCCAACTACAAGTACGCCTAGCAAAACCGAACGCTATGCTTTTCTTTGGAAATCAGCAATAATTAAGAAAATAGGAAAAGCTTGGCTCGAAAAAAAATACGCGTTAGTTATGGAACGCGAACCCTATTTATGCACTTTTGAATACAACAAAAAGCAATTTACAGTTGTATCCTTTCACGCCATTACTAAAAGTCAGCAACCTGAAAGAGAAATTAAATATTTCAAATATTTTCCATCAGCATATCCTAAACTTAATCTAATTTTTGCGGGAGATTTCAATTGTCCACAATCACATTCTGTATTTGATCCTTTACGAAAAATGGGATATGCTTCGGCTTTAGTGAACCAAAAAACTTCGTTAAAACGCAGTTGTAAAAATGGAGTATGCCTCGCCTCTGAATATGACAATCTATTTTTTTCAAAATCAAAAATCAGAAAGTTAAATTCAGGTGTAATTCCTTTTTACCAAAACTTTCAATCATTAAAAGAGGCTAGAACTATATCTGACCACTGCCCTATTTGGATAGAGTTTAGTTTGAATTGATAATTTAAAACTATGCACTATGCAAAAACACCTCGGCAGGAATGCTAAAATAATTCTTCAGTTTTTGAGCCATTTTCAAAGTAATTTCGCGTTTACCTGAAAGAATAGCTGATACATGTCCTTTGCTACCTATAATAGGTTCCAAATCTTTTGCTTTCAACCCCATTTCTTCCATTTTATACTTTATTACTTCTAAGGCATCTAATTCTGGTAACTCATAATGTTTATCATCATAATCTTTAACTAAAACTAATAATAATTCTAATTCATCTCCTTCTAGAGTATTAGGAGCTGCATGGAATAATTCCATCAATCGCAAAGACGCGGTATTATAATCTTCTTCCGTTTTTAAAACTTTCCAATTCATAATTATTATTTTTTATATGCTAAAATTGCTGTATCAAAAGCAACAGTTTCTACCTTAATTTTGTCATATTCAGAATGTGTCCCAAACCAAATCACATAACAGGCTGTTTGTGAAAAATTAATTGAGACAACCAATCTAAAATCATTCCCTTTAATATTAAAAACGACTCTTTCATTATTTACTATACTTGCGTTTCCGTATACTTGTTTTAATTCATTAAAATTATGAAACTCTAATTTTGAAAACTCATTGTACCAAATTAAAAGCTGTGTTTTGGCAATAGGGTATTTATTAATGTAAAACAAAATGGTTTTCTTTACAAGAATTTTCATGGGGCAAATATAGTATAAAGTTTGCAAAAAGCAAACTTTTGGTTAATGTTAAAATTATTATGAATTAGGTCTTTTGTTTTTTCTTCTTAGCAGCAGGAAATAAAACATTGTTTAAAATCAATCGATAGCCAGGTGAATTCGGATGTAAATCTAAAACCGTTGGAGGATCACCTACTTGATGTTGAAAATCTTCTGGATCATGTCCCGAGTAAAAACTGAACATTCCTTTACCTTTTTGCCCATGCAAATAACGCACTTCACTATTCAATTCACAACTTCCTAAAACCAAGACATTAGACTTGACAAAATTTGTATCAAAAGCGGTAGTTTGTCCCATAAATCCTTTAATTAATTGCGTATGATTTTGACATAACATACTCGGAATGGGATCCCATTTAGCTGAAAATTCCATTAAAGTAAAGTAATCCTTGTCTGGTGGAATTTGTCTTTTAGAAGTCATGTCAATATCGGAAAACTCATATTGCTCAGGTTTTCGTTCCAAAGTAAAATTTTTAAACGCAAACGCATTGTCGTAATTCAATTTGGACTGATAACTAGGTTCACTTGGATCTCCATCAAACATAGCTTCACATATATCAATTCCGTCAGCAGCCAAAGCAATATCAAAACTATCTGTAGCAGAACACATCGCAAACATAAAGCCCCCACCAATGACAAAATCGCGAATTTTTTTGGCCACCGCACCTTTTTCTTGCGAAACCTTAGAAAACCCTAATTGCTCTGCCAACTTTTCTGCTGCTACCTTTTGCTCTATATACCAAGGAACGTTCCGATAGGCTGCATAAAATTTTCCGTATTGTCCTGTAAAATCTTCATGATGCAAGTGCAACCAATCGTATAATAGCAGTTGGTCAGATAATACTTCTTGATCATAAATGGGAGTAAATGGAATCTCAGCATAGGTCAGCACTAAAGTTACTGCATCGTCCCAAGGTTGTTTACCTTTGGGAGTATAAACCGCAATTTTGGGGGCTTTTTCTAATAAAACCGACTCCATATTTTGTGAGGGACTCGAAATTTCATTCAAAATAGCTTCTTGTTCTCCATCCGAAAGGATTTCAAAACTTACTCCACGAATCTGGCATTCTTTTCGGATTTCGTCAGCATCAGGTAATAAAAAGGAACCACCTCTATAGTTTAGTAACCAATTAACCTTATAACTTTTATCCAAACACCAATAGGTAATTCCGTAGGCCTTTAAATGATTTTGTTGAGTCGTTTCATCCATAGGCAACAAAATATAAGAGGCCTTTCCTGAAAAAGAAATCAGGAACAGCAATACCAAAATTATTTTTTTGAAGCACATGGTGTTTTTATTTCAAAGATAAATAGTTAAGTTAATGAACTTATTTACACCTAATTTACATAATTTAATCCAAGATAACTTAATCCATTAATCTTAAATTCTAACTATCTAATATTCTTAAAACGGAACATCACTGTCCTCATCATCGTCATTTAGATTACTACCAAAGGCTTCATTTGCCGACGGCAAGTTTTTAGTAATAAATAGATTATCGTCACTATTCATACTAGAAGGTAAGTCATCAAAACTACCTGAATAATCATCTAAATTGTCGAATTTCCCTAAGTGACCAATAAATTTCAAACGAACATTTTCGATACTACCATTACGGTGCTTGGCGATCATAATCTCGGCTTGACCAGCAGTTGGCGAAGCTTCATCATCATCCCATTCGTCAATTTTATAATATTCAGGACGGTATAAGAACGAAACAATATCGGCATCTTGCTCAATCGCTCCCGATTCACGCAAGTCAGACAACAAAGGTCTCTTACTTGAACCACGAGTTTCCACCGCACGCGATAATTGCGAAAGTGCAATAACTGGAACATTCAATTCTTTGGCTAATGCTTTTAAATTTCGAGAAATAGTTGAGATTTCTTGCTCTCTATTTCCACCACCTTTTCCGTTTCCTCCAGCAGTCATCAATTGTAAATAATCGACAATGATGATTCTAATGCCGTGCTGAGAGACTAAACGTCTCGCTTTGGCCCTTAAATCAAAAATAGAAAGCGATGGCGTATCGTCAATATATAATGGTGCTTTTTCAAGATTCTTTACTTTAGTACTCAATTGTTCCCATTCGTGTTTTTCTAATTTTCCTGTACGCAATTTTTCAGATGACAAACCTGTTTCCGAAGAAATCAAACGTGTAATCAATTGTACAGACGCCATCTCTAAAGAAAATAGCGCAACTGGCATTCCAAAATCAATAGCCATATTTCGCGCCATAGACAAAACAAAAGCGGTTTTTCCCATCGCAGGTCTAGCTGCAATAATAATCAAATCGCTTGGTTGCCAACCCGAAGTAATCTTGTCCAATTTTTCAAAACCAGTCGCCACTCCACTTAATCCTTCTTGACCAGCAATCTCTTCAATTCTTTTCTTGGCTTGTAAAACTAAACTTTGTGCAGTTTCAGAACTACGTTTAATGTTTCCTTGCGTTACTTCATACAATTTAGATTCAGCTCGATCCAACAAATCGAATACATCTGTAGTTTCGTCATACGAATCTTCTATAATTTCAGAGGATATTCGGATCAAGCTTCGCTGGATGAATTTTTGTAAAATAATTCTTGAGTGAAATTCGATATGTGCCGAAGAGGAAATTTTTTGAGTCAACTGAATCAAATAATAATCACCACCGGCTAAGTCTAATTTTCCATTCTTTTTAAGCTGAGCCGAAACTGTTAATAAGTCAATAGGTTGGGTTTCTGTAAACAATTGAACAATTGCTTCAAAAATATGTTTGTGAGCATCTTTATAAAAGGCATCGGCTTGTAAAATATCAATTACCTCATCCACTCCTTTTTTATCAATCATCATTGCCCCCAATACAGCCTCTTCAAGATCTAAAACCTGTGGAGGTAATTTCCCTTTTTCGAGATTAATGATAGTTGTCTTATCTACCTTAACTGGCGCTATATTCCTAAAATTTTCCATGTAGCGAAAATAAGAAAAATTAAAAAAAAGTAGACAAGGACTTATTACAAAAGAATGTTGATAACTAACTATTTTTTGTTTATAAGTCAAAAAAAATCCGAAACTGTAAGGTTTCGGATAAACTGAATTTTTGTAAGATTATTAGTCTTTAAAATGCCCCATTGCAAGGTATTTCTCGTATCGTTGGGCTAATAAATCTTCTGTTGATAAGTCTTTCAACTCGTTGTAGCCTTTCATGATATATTGCTCTACAGTTTTAAATGTACTCTCTCTATCAAAATGCGCTCCTCCTAAAGGCTCTGGAATAATATCGTCAATTAATTTTTGCTTTTTCATATCAGAAGAAGTCAATTTCAAAGCTTCGGCAGCTTGTTCTTTGTACTCCCAACTTTTCCAAAGGATAGACGAACATGATTCTGGTGAAATTACAGAATACCAAGTATTCTCTAACATATACACTCTATCCCCCACACCAATTCCTAAAGCACCACCAGAAGCACCTTCTCCTACAATAATTGTAATTACAGGAACTTTTAAGCGAACCATCTCGAAGATATTTCTAGCAATCGCTTCCCCTTGTCCGCGTTCTTCAGCTTCTAAACCTGGATAAGCTCCCGGTGTGTCCACTAAAGTCACCACAGGAATACCAAATTTCTCTGCCATTTTCATTAAACGTAATGCTTTTCTGTATCCTTCTGGATTAGCCATCCCGAAGTTACGGTATTGACGAGTTTTAGTATTGTATCCTTTTTGTTGACCAATAATCATAAACGATTGACCCGCAATTTTACCTAATCCACCCACCATTGCTTTATCATCTTTGAACCCACGATCTCCATGCAATTCTAAAAAAGTATCACCACAAAGCGCATGAATATGGTCTAAAGTATAAGGTCTATTAGGATGTCTTGACAATTGAACGCGTTGCCAAGCTGTTAAGTTTTTGTATATATTACGTTTTGTTTCTTCTAACTTTTTATTGATTTGTTTGCACGTATTGGTTACATCTACATCAGATTCTTTACCAATTACAACACATTTTTCTAACTGATCTTCTAGTTCTTTTATTGGAAGTTCAAAATCTAAATATTCCATGGAGTTACTGTGTTATTTATTTTTTCGATTAGAGATGCAAATATAAAATTTAAAATCGTTTGATAGTTGTTATTTACCATTTAAGTATAAAAACTAGTTCGATTTTGACTACTTTTTTGGTTTGTAATAATGTTTAATTATCCCATTTAAAATCACGGTGATTACAATTATTAAGGCTCCGATATAAAATTCTGTACTCATTTTTTCTTTTCCACCAATGATAAAATACGCAAGTACAATTCCGTAAACCGGCTCTAAATTAGTGGTTAGCATAACCGTGTAAGGGGTTAATTTACGCATTACTTTTACCGAAGCTGTAAAAGCATATGCCGTACAAACGGAAGCCAAAATAAAAAGGAAAAACCAATTATTGAGAGACAAAACAAAAAAATCAAGTGTAAACTTTCCTTGAAAAATAAAATAAAAAGATATGAAAAATACCCCCGAGAGGAATTCATAAAATGTTATTACTGATGGGTCGTGTTTCGCTATCAACTTTCCATTGATTAATGTAAATAAAACCCCTAAAATAATCGATACCAAAGCATAATAAAACCCATATATATAGCCGCTTTCTACTTGAAGAATCAAAAACAATCCTGCTATTATTATTAAACCAAAAAACACTTCGTACCACAAAACCTTTCTCCCGTAAAAAATGGGTTCTAATAATGACGCAAAAAAAGCACCTAAGGAAAAAACAGAAAGTGTTATGGATACATTAGAAATATGTATGGCTTGAAAAAAGAAAATCCAATGCAAGGCGATCAATAACCCTACGAAAACCAATTGCATCAACTCTTTAATTGGAATACAAAATGATTTTTTCTTTACAATTAAAAACAAACCTAAGAATCCACTTGCTAACACCATTCGATACCAAACTAAATTATCAGCAGGAATAGTAATTAAAGCACCTAAAATAGCGGTAAAACCCCATATAAAAACAATTAAATGAAGGTTAAGGTAACTTGTTAAATTATCGTTTCGCATTTCGTAATAAGTAAAAAGCTAGGATTCCAAAAAATAAATTGGGTGTCCAGACAGCAATAAAAGGTGAAAAACTTGTTTTCTCAGCCAAAACACCAAAAATTTTATCGAAAAACACATATGAAAATGCCACTGCAATTCCGATAGCTAAATTCATACCCATTCCACCTCTTCGTTTCATTGCTGAAACTGAGACTGCAATTATTGTTAGAATAAACGCAGAAATAGGAATGCTAAATTTTTTATAGTAAACAACCAAATACATATTGATATTAGAAGATCCTCTTTTCTTTTCTTTATCGATGAACTCGTTTAATTTTCCCAAGGGAAGAGTTTCCGCTATATAAACTACAGGAGCTAAATCTTCTAGATCAAATTTAAATTTCTTTTTTTTCTCGGGCGCTTTTTCAATCTTATCACCTAATGGACCAACTGTTCTTTTAGTATATTCAAAAAGAGTGTAGTTTTTCTCTTTTGGATTCCATTGAATTCGAGAGGCTGTAATTTTGTATACCAATTTTTCATTATTACAGTTTTCCAATGAAAAATTATAAGCGGTTTTAGTTTCGGTATTAAAGCTATTAACATAGATGAATTCAGTGTCACTAATTTGCCTATATACATCAGTATTATCGCCCTGCATTAATTGTTGACCGCCTGTTTTTAAATACGTATATCTAAAATTATTAAATCCTTCACTGGCAATGGGAACCAAATAAAAGCCCATAATTAAAACCACGAATGAAACTATAGAAGCGCCAATAATAAAAGGTCTTAAAAAACGTGTAAAAGATATTCCTGAACTTAAAATAGCAATAATTTCAGTGTTGTTTGCTAACTTTGATGTAAACCAAATTACCGATAAAAACAAAAATATCGGAAATAACATATTCGCCCAATAAATGGTAAAATGAAAATAGTAGATAGCAATTTTATTGAAAGGGACTTGATTTTTGATCATCATGTTAACCTTCTCCGATACATCAACAACAATTCCAATTGGAATAAACAACAATAGCATCACAGAAAAAGTGGCTAAATACCGCTTTAAAATATATTGATCTAGAATTGTTAATTTATTCATGAGAAAATTATAATCGTTGGCTCATATTTTTAACCATCATTTCTTTCCATGGTTTAAAATCTCCTGCTAAGATATGCTTTCTTGCTTCGCGAACCAACCACATATAAAATCCTAAGTTGTGAATGGTTGCAATTTGTTTTCCAAGAAATTCATTAGCAGCGAATAAATGACGTAAGTAAGCTTTCGTATATTCAGTATCTACAAAAGTGATTCCCATTTCATCAATGGGAGAAAAATCAGCTTCCCACTTTTTATTTTTGATATTGATTGTTCCATTAGCAGTAAATAACATCCCGTTTCTAGCATTACGAGTTGGCATTACGCAATCAAACATATCGATTCCCAGAGCAATATTTTCCAAAATGTTAATAGGAGTTCCTACGCCCATCAAATAACGCGGTTTGTCTTCAGGCAAGATTTCGCAAACTACTTCCGTCATGGCATACATTTCTTCTGCAGGTTCTCCTACTGAAAGTCCGCCAATCGCATTTCCTTGCTGACCAGAATTAGCAATATATTCTGCTGATTGTCTTCTTAAATCTTTATAGGTACTTCCTTGAACTATTGGAAAGAAAGTTTGTTCGTAACCGTATTTGAAAGGTAAATTATCCAAATGATTGATACAACGATCCAACCAACGGTGCGTCATGTGCATTGAGCGTTTGGCATAATTATAATCACAAGGATATGGTGTACATTCGTCAAAAGCCATAATAATATCGGCCCCAATTGTACGTTGAATTTCCATTACATTTTCAGGTGTAAAAAAGTGGTACGAACCATCAATATGCGATTTGAATTTCACCCCTTCTTCTTTAATTTTTCGGTTTGCCGAAAGAGAATATACTTGGTAACCGCCCGAATCAGTCAAAATATTACGATCCCAATTCATAAATTTATGCAAGCCACCTGCTTTTTCTAAAATTTCGGTTTGAGGACGCAAATACAAATGATAAGTATTCCCTAAAATAATATCAGGATTAATATCGTTTTTCAATTCGCGTTGGTGCACTCCTTTAACAGAAGCAACTGTCCCAACAGGCATAAAAATAGGAGTTTGAATCACCCCGTGATCAGTAGTGATACTTCCAGCTCTAGCTTTCGATTGTGGATCTTTTTGTAATAAATCAAACTTCATAATGGCTTTTTTCAGTCGGCAAAGATAGGCTAATTTGAATCCTTTTTAAAAAATTTTGCCAAATTGAATTTATAAAACCATTCAAACACTTATTTTTGCGCTATGGCAAGAAAAAATACAGACAAAGTTGTCTTTCATCAAATAAAAGTCCTTGATGCTGGTGCAAAAGGCGTATCGGTAGCAAAAGCGCCCGACGGAAAAGTAATTTTTATCCCTAATGTAGTTCCTGGAGACGTTGTAGATGTGCAAACATTCAAGAAACGTAAGGCTTTTTACGAAGGAAAAGCAGTAAAGTTTCACGAACTTTCAGAACATCGAATAGAACCTATTTGTGAACATTTTGGAGTTTGTGGTGGTTGTAAATGGCAAAATATGAACTACAGCCAACAATTGTTTTACAAACAAAATGAGGTAAAAAACCATTTGCAACGTATTGGAAAAATTGAACTTCCAGAATTTGATCCCATCTTAGGTTCAGAGAAACAATTCTTTTACAGAAACAAAATGGAATTTTCATTCTCGAATAGCCGTTGGTTAACCGAAAAAGAAATCGAAAGTACCGAAGACTTAGGCAATCGAAATGCGTTAGGATTTCACATTCCAAAAATGTGGGACAAAATCTTAGACATCAACAAATGTCATTTACAAGAAGATCCTTCTAATGCAATTCGTAATGAGATTAGGGCTTTTGCTAATGAAAACGGATTGACTTTCTTCAACCCAAGAGCGCACGAAGGTTTGTTGCGTACGTTAATGTTACGAACTGCTTCAACCGGAGAAATCATGGTTTTGATTCAGTTTTTTGAAGATGATAAAGCCAATAGAGAATTAATTTTAGATCATATTTACAAAAAATTCCCTCAAATTACTTCGCTTCAATTTGTGGTGAATAATAAAGCAAACGATACTTTATACGATACCAATATCCAACTATATAAAGGTCGTGATTACATTTTGGAAGAAATGGAAGGTTTGAAATTTAGCATAAATGCCAAATCTTTTTACCAAACCAATTCCGATCAAGCCTACGAATTGTACAAGATAACACGCGATTTTGCTGGACTTACAGGAAATGAAACCGTATATGATTTATATACAGGTACAGGAACTATTGCGCAATTTGTATCTAAAAACGCTAAAAAAGTAATTGGTGTAGAAAGCGTTCTGGAAGCTATTAGCGATGCTAAAGTCAATGCCAAACGCAACGAAATTACCAATTGTGAGTTTTTCGTGGGAGACATGAAAGTGGTTTTTAACGAAAGTTTTATCGCGCAACACGGTAAACCAGATGTGATTATTACTGACCCACCTAGAGACGGAATGCACAAAGATGTTATTGAGCAAATTCTTAAAATTGAACCTCAAAAAGTGGTGTATGTTAGTTGCAACTCAGCTACACAAGCACGTGACTTGGCATTAATGGACGAAAAATACAAAGTAACCCGTGTGCGTCCTGTGGACATGTTCCCGCAAACGCATCACGTAGAAAATGTTGTACTTTTGGAGAAACGATAATCAAATGAAAAAACGAATCCTTATTGTAGTTGTACTGCTGTCGGTGTTTTTCTCAGGATGTGAGAAAGACGACATTTGCGATGCTGCTACAATTACCACTCCCCGATTGGTTTTAACTTTTTATGACATCAATAATCCAAGTGTTGTAAAGAATGTATCGCAATTAAAAGTGGTTGGAGAAGGAATGACCGAAGGGATTATCTTTAGTCCAAATGCGATAGGTGATTCAAAATACGTTACCAATGGAAGTAGGATTTCTATTCCGTTGAAAGTAGATCAGGACATCTCCACTTATGATTTGATTTTTAATTCGGGTAACACAAACCCTGCTTTGGTATTTACTGACAAAATTCAAATCAATTATACCCGAACTAATACATTTGTCTCTAGAGCATGTGGCTACAAAACTACGTTTACTTTACGACCAACAAATCCAATAATTCACTCTGCATTATCTTCAAATAAGTGGATCCGATTCATATCAGTAGATAAAACAACAATAGTAAATGAAAATGAAACACATATTAAACTATTTTTCTAGTGTTTGTTTTTTGGTTGCGTTCACTTTAGTGCAGGCACAAGAAAAATCTACTGTAAAAGCAAATCTTGATACTAAGGCCCTAGAACAAACTGAAGATAGCATTCCAGTAAAAAAAGATCGTTATGGACTACGATTAGGAATAGATCTATTTAAATTCTCAAGAGGTTTTTATGATAAAAACTATAAAGGAATAGAACTTACAGGTGATTTTAGATGGAATAAAAAATACTTTTTAGCAGCCGAACTCGGAAATGAAAATAAAACTACTGAAGACGACCGATTAACATCAACGAGCAAAGGTTCGTACCTAAAAGTGGGTTTCGATTACAATTTATATGAAAATTGGTTGGATATGGAAAATATCATTTCAATTGGTTTGCGTTATGGATTCAGTACGTTTAGTCAAGAATTAAATGGATATAAAATTTATAACCCGCATCCCTATTGGGGAGAATTACCACTAATTCCTGCCAATCAAGAATTCAATGGCTTAAGTGCGAGTTGGATTGAAGTAGTAACCGGAATGAAGGCTAAAATGTTTAACAATGTCTTTGTTGGATTTAGTGTTCAATTAAAAACATTAGTTACCAATAAAAAACCAGACGGTTTTGATAATTTATACATTCCGGGATTTAACAGGACCTATAATGGAAATTTCGGAATTGGGTTTAACTACACTGTTAGTTATTTTCTCCCGTTGTATAAAAAGAAAGTAATCTCTAAATAGTAGTGCTGACTTTTGGCGAAAGCCAAAGATTACAACTCCTTTATACCTTTAATAAAAAGCCAAGACATAAAGAGTTTCTCTCCATCTTTAGTTTTAACGGATTGGAATTTTGGAGAAAGAATTGTCCCTACTACAAAAGCGGTAAACGGAATAAATAATCCTGTCAAATTGGTATAGTTATGAATCAAATAGCGAAAAGCAATAAACAAAATAGCAAAACTTCCCAACTGATACATAAAGGCTCTTAATTGTAATTTAGTCATATCATTTATTTTTTATTCTTTATCGGCTACTTGAAATTTAGTTCTTTTACTGCCTTCATACATTTCGTATTTCACTAATCGGGCTTCTAAACTTGCATTGAACAATTTAATTTTACGTGAAGGTTTCAATCCTACAAATTTCAATGCTTCTAGATTGGCGGTAATAAACCAAGCGTTAGTTCCTGGATAACTCTTTTTCAGCGTATCTCCAATATTCTTGTAAAACTCTTCCATATGAATGTCCAATCGTTCATCATACGGCGGATTGAAAACCATATGTAACTTTCCTTGGGAGTTCTTTTCAGTATCAAAAAAGTTATCTTCGGCAATGCTGATGTAATCTTCTAAGTTTGCATTTCGAATATTGTCTTTGGCTTTACTCACGGCACTTGGCGCCTTGTCATATCCTTTTATGGTATAATGAAACTCTTTTACTTTTTTCATTAAACTGTTGATAATTTGGTCAAACAAATCATTGTCCCAATCGTTCCATTTCTCGAATGCAAATTCTTTACGATTGATATTGGCTGGAATGTTACACGCAATCATAGCGGCTTCCGCCAAAAAAGTGCCTGAACCACACATTGGGTCAAGAAAATCGCTTTGTCCTTCCCAACCTGAAAGGATTAAAATTCCTGCTGCCAAAACTTCATTAATAGGGGCAATATTCGTTGCAGTTCGGTAACCACGTTGGTGCAATGAATTTCCAGAAGTGTCCAAAGCTACCGAGACTTGATCTTTACCAATGTGAATATTGATTCGTAAATCTGGAAAAGCTTTGTCGATACTCGGACGCTGCCCTGTTCTTTCTCTAAATTGATCTACGATCGCATCTTTACATTTTTGAGAAACAAATTCAGAATGGTTAAAATGATCCGAATGTACCGTCGCATCAATTACAAAAGTCTGATTGGCATTCAAATACTTCGACCAATTAATTCCTGAAATTCCTTTGTATAAGGCGTTTTCATTATTGGCTCTAAAAGTATGAATCGGTTTTAAAACTTTCAAAGCAGTTCGCAACGACAAATTGGCTTTGTACATAAAACCTTTGTCACCTTTGAAACTAACCATTCTAATTCCTTGTTCTACATCTTGTGCGCCTAATGCTTTTAATTCATTGGCTAATATTTCTTCAAAACCGAAAAAGGTTTTGGCAATCATTTTAAAATTATCTTCCATTTTTTTCTGTTCAATTCAACTACTTCTGTTTTATTTTAAAAAAAGCAGCGGCAAAAACCTATTTATTGAACTTTGAATTCAAATAATAGGGTTTATTTGTGCAAAAATACACTAAATTTGCGGACTTGATTTAATTGAAAAAGAATAAATGTCTGAAGATTTGATACCAACAGTTTTAGATAGTCAAAAGCCAACACAAAACTGGTTTGCTTCTTGGTTTGATACCCCGTATTACCATATCCTATATAAAGAACGCAATTACCGTGAAGCGCAAATTTTCATGGATAACTTGACGCACTATCTTAATCTTCCAGAAAAAGCCAAAGTATTGGACTTAGCTTGTGGAAAAGGACGTCATGCTATCTATTTAAACCAATTGGGGTTTGAAGTTATTGGTGCTGATTTATCAGAAAATAGTATTGCAGAAGCCAGTAAAAATAGCAATAGTAGTTTGCATTTTCAGGTACATGATATGCGTGAAAAATTCGAGGATCAATTTGATGCTATTTTCAATTTGTTTACGAGTTTTGGTTATTTTGAAAATGATGCCGATAACTTGAAAACGCTTATTGCCATTAAAGAGAGCTTAACCGAACACGGATTTGCAGTCATTGATTTCATGAATGTGAATCAAGTAATCGCTAATCTAGTCCCTGAAGAAACCAAAACAGTAGAAGGCATTGATTTCTATATAAAACGCTATGTGAAAGACGGACATATTTACAAAGAAATTGCCTTTGAAGATCAAGGTGAATCGTTTCATTTCACAGAAAAAGTACAAGCTTTGACTTTACAAGATTTTCAAACGATGATGGATGAAGCAGGTATCTATTTATTAGATATCTTTGGGGATTATAAACTGAAGAAATTCCATAAAACTGAAAGCGAACGATTAATCATGATTTTTAAATAATGAATTATCTTTTACCCTTACTTTCTGTATTAATTGGCTATTTATTTGCTTTGATTTTCCAACCGAAAGACAAGGCAAAACTAAAGCTGCTTTTGGCATTTAGCGGTTCTTTTCTATTGTCACTAACAGTAAGCCATTTGTTACCGGAAATCTATGAAAGTAATAATAATCGAATTGGATTATTTATTATGGTAGGGATTTTGTTCCAAATTATTTTAGAATATTTTTCGCAAGGTGCAGAACACGGACATGTTCATGGACAAGACAAAATGAATCATATTCCATGGTTGTTGTTTATCAGTCTTTGTATTCATGCTTTGGCAGAAGGTTTTCCCGTAGCTCATAATCATGATTTAGCAATTGGTATTGCCATTCACCATTTACCCATCGCTATCATTTTAACTACCTTTTTCATCAATGCTAATTTGAATAAAAAAGCTATTTTTATATTTATGATTAGCTTTGCTATAATGACCCCTTTAGGCACTATTCTGTCAGATTATTTACCGATACTTAATACATATTACACCGAAATAACAGCAATAGTTATTGGGATTTTATTTCATATTTCTTCGACTATCATATTTGAAAGTAGTGAGGGACATAAATTCAATATTGCTAAAATATCGATGATAGTATTAGGATTTGGATTGGCCTATTTAATTTAACTTAAAACATACCATTATGGGAATTTTTTCTGCTTTACTAGGAAATGCTGGAGCTGTAGATCAAGAAAGTTTAATGAATGACTACGGAAAATTACTAATCGAAGGGGAATCGATAGAACTTGGTTTCAAATTAATTAGAGATACATTTATCTTTACATCCAAACGATTGATATTAATTGAAAAACAAGGAATTACAGGAAGTAAAATTGAATATAAATCAATTGTTTACAAAAGTATTTCAAGATTTAGCATAGAAACTGCAGGAACATTCGATTTAGAGGCTGAACTAAAGATTTGGGTTTCTAGTGAAGTAAATCCTAGCATAGTGAAACAATTTAACAAATCTGTTAATGTTTACGATGTTCAAAATATCTTAGCATTTCATGTTTTAAAATAAATTCAATAATTTATTTATGACTTTTACTAAAACTACAGAACAATCCTCAAAATACGACCATTTAGAAAAAATGTCTGTGCAGGAATTGCTGTTCAATATCAATCAAGAAGATCAAACGGTGCCATTGGCTGTTGCCAAAGCAATGCCATCTATCGAGGCCTTAGTAACTCAAATTGTGGCTAAAATGAAATTAGGAGGTAGATTGTTTTACATTGGAGCCGGTACTTCTGGCCGATTGGGAATTGTTGATGCTTCTGAATGTCCGCCTACTTTTGGAGTTCCTTTTGACTTGGTTAATGGAATTATTGCAGGTGGGGACAAAGCCATTCGTCGTGCGGTTGAAAATGCTGAAGACAATAATACACAAGCTTGGATAGATTTACAAGAATACAACATTAACTCCGATGATGTGGTAGTTGGAATAGCGGCTTCTGGAACAACTCCATATGTTATTGGCGGTTTACAAGCTTGCAACGAAAATAATATCATCACTGGAAGTATTTCGTGTAATGCCGAAAGTCCACTTTCACAAACGGCTACATTCCCAATTGAAGTAATTGTTGGCCCGGAATTTGTTACTGGAAGTTCGCGAATGAAAGCCGGAACAGCACAGAAATTAGTGTTGAATATGATTTCTACAGCAACTATGATTCAGCTAGGGAAGGTCAAAGGAAACAAAATGGTAGACATGCAATTGAGCAACACCAAATTAGTAGATCGCGGAGTAAAAATGATTATGAGTGAAATTCCTGTTTCCTATGAAGAAGGAAGCCAATTACTATCTCAATTAGGCAGCGTTAGAAAAGCGGTTGATTTTTACCAGCAGCAAAAAAACTAAATAATGGCAACCAACAAAGCTCTTTTGGCGAAAGCCTTAAAATATTTATCTGGCGCTTTACCTTTATTATTCATTGGTCCTGCGATAATTCATAATGCGTTTATGAACCAAGGAAATAATTGGCATTACCTTGTATTAGGAATTGGAATTGCTTTATGTATTTATGGAGTATATTGCCTGTATGTTGGATTAAAAACTATTATGAACAGTTTATTCAACGATTAATGGAAAACCTCATCAACATTCAAAAAACATTTGAAAAAGTCATAGCTATTGATAGCCGAATCAATCATCGTGAATTTGAAGACTGCATCTTTAAAAACTGTGATTTTTCCAATTCTGATTTAAGTAACAATACCTTTATGGATTGCGAATTTATTGATTGTAATTTATCCATGATTAGCCTTGTTGGAACCAGTTTAAAAACTGTTCATTTCAAGAATTGTAAGTTATTAGGAATTCATTTCAATACTTGTACTGATTTTTTATTCCAAGTGAGTTTTCAAGATTGTGTTTTGGATTATGCCTCGTTTGCCAATAAAAAAATGCCTAAAACAAACTTTATAGCTTGTTCAATGAAAGAGACAGGTTTCATAAATACTCAATTATCCAATTCAATTTTTGATAATTGTAATTTAGATAACGCTATATTTAATGATAGCCAATTAGCAGGAGCTGACTTTAGAACTGCTTTTAACTACAAAATTGATCCAGAGTTCAACCCTATGAAGAAAGCGAAATTTTCAGCTCAAGGTATTGTGGGACTTTTAGATAAATACGATATAAAAATAGAATAATCATGAAGAATATAATCGCTTTATTTGGTTTGCTATTACTAGCCTCTTGTTACAGTACCGAGAACAATTGTAAAGATTTCAAAACAGGGAAATTCAAATTCGAACATGAAGTAGACGGTGTGAAAAAAGTTACATTTTTTGAACGCAATGACAGTATTGAGATCGAAACTTTTGAAGGAAAAACAGACACTGCAATTGTACGTTGGATTAGTGATTGTGAATATGTCCTAAGAAAAAAACATCCTAAAAATAATCAAGAAAAAAGGGCAATAAGCATGAAGATTTTGACCACCTCAAAAAATTCATATACCTTTGAATTCGGAATGGTTGGTGTAGATAGTAAACAGCGAGGTACGGTTATCAAAATTGGAGAAACTAACCTAAAATAAACAGAACATTTAATTCACTATAATGGAAGTATTTTTAAATCCAGATGCTTGGATAGCCCTTTTAACCTTAACATTTTTAGAGATTGTATTAGGAATAGATAATATTATTTTTATTTCTATCGCTACCGGAAAACTTCCTGAAGAAAAACGAAAAAGAGCGACCAAAATTGGTATGTTCCTAGCTATGTTTATGCGTATAGCGTTGTTGTTTGGAATTAATCTACTAATTCAAATGAAAGAACCTTGGTTCCATATTGACTTAAGTTGGTTCTCCGCAAATATTACTGGTCAAAGTATTATTCTTTTGCTAGGAGGCTTATTTTTAATTTATAAAAGCACCAATGAAATTCGTGAAAAAGTAGAAGAAAAAGGACAAGAAGAAAAAGAAATAAAAAAATCAGCTACAAAATCATTTAGAAATGTAATTTTCCAAATCATATTGATAGATATGGTGTTTTCTTTTGATAGTATTTTAACGGCTGTAGGTATGACTAATGGTGTTGAAGGTGCTATATACATTATGATTACAGCTGTTATCATTTCTGTATTTATAATGATGCAATTTGCAGTTCCAGTTGGTAATTTTGTAAATAAACATCCTTCTATACAAGTATTAGGTTTAGCATTTCTAATTTTAATTGGAATGATGTTACTTACCGAAAGCGCGCATTTAGCCGACGCACTTATATTTGGTAATCATGTTACCCCAATTCCAAAAGGATATTTATATTTTGCCATATCATTTTCATTAGTTATTGAAATGCTAAATATGAAAATGACTAAAAAGTAAACCTAAAAAAAGCTCCTGAAATAGGAGCTTTTTTTATTTTAATCTAAACTTAAAGTAATTTGACCGTCATCATTTGTGTCTGTAGGAATGTCTTCTAACTCAGTTGATTCTTCTATGCTTGTCTCCTCGACTTCTTCTTCAGGTTCTTCGTATGGCAATGACTCTAACAAATTCACTTGTTTTAACTTATCTGTTGTCAATTGATTACCAATAGCTTTTATTCCTTTAACCGCTATGAATTGTTCCAAATCAATCGTTTGATTTTCTTTTTGAACACCTTTCACTTTCGCAAATACAATTTCTGCCATTGGACGCCAATCAGTTGAAACAATTTCTAACTGTGATTTTTCGTGTTCAGTAATAAAAATTTCTTCTTTATTTTCATTTTCTACTAAGAAACGTTTTACAAAATAACGCTCTTTTTCTCCATCATAATAAATGGTAGCAATTGGTTTCTTAGGATTCCATTTTTCTAACACAATCATATCCTCGTCAAAATGCGTAGTCAATTCAGGAATAATCGTTTTAAGCTTACCTGATTGATTGATAATCAACAAACGATCATTAGGTCTAAACTCTCCTAACAACTCCCCTCTTCCGTCTACGTTCAATCTTTGGACCGTATCATCAAACCAAACTTTTCTTGGACGCAAAGTTGATATTCCTTTTTCTTTCAACTCAATTTTCTTAATTGGGTATTTAGAAACGGTATTACCTCTCGAAGCACGTCCTTTTATGGCAATATCAGAAAAATCGACATCCCATTTTAATTTCTTAACACTTCCAACCTGACGCAATAAAATAGTCACGACTTCAGCTTCTCCATTTGGATTGGCTGAAAAATACAAGACCATAGATCCAGCATTCTCTTGAGTCAAATCGTAGAACTTATCACGTGTCACTCCAGAAACATTGAAACGTTTGATAAAGGTTGATCCATTTTTACCATCTCGGTAGATCATATTGTAAATGGTACGTTTGTCGTTTTTGTCAAACACCGCAATATGTATAATGTCTTTGCCAATGAATTTCTTTTCATCCACTTTGGTAATCATCATTTTCCCATCGCGAAGGAAAACAATCACATCATCAATATCGGAACAATCGGCAACGTATTCGTCCTTTTTAAGTCCAGTTCCCAAGAAACCTTCCTCTCTGTTGACATATAATTTGGTATTACGCAACACCACTTTGGTAGCTTCAATAGTATCAAAACTTCGCAACTCCGTTTGGCGTTCTCGTCCTTTTCCGTATTTGTCTTTTAATTTTTGGAAAAAGTCAATGGTAAAATCAATGATGTTATCCAAATGATGTTTCACTTCTTCCATTTCGGCTTCCAACTTAGCAATTGCATCATCCGCTTTATCCGAGTCGAAACGCGTAATACGAATCATTGGAATTTGCGTTAATTTTTGCAAATCATCATCATTGGTTTCACGCACAAATGATTTTTTGAAAGGTTCAAATCGGTCGTACATATATTTGTACAATGATTCTCTATCTCCATACAATTTGAAATCAATATACATTTCTTCACGAATGAAAATTTTCTCCAAAGTAGAAAAATGCCATTTGTTTTCCAGTTCGTCCAATTGGATTTCTAGTTCCCGTTTCAACAAATCTACCGTGCGATGTGTGGAGATTTTCAACATTTCAGAAACACCAATAAACAAAGGCTTATTATTTTCAATAACACAACCTAACGGCGCCACAGAAGTTTCACAAGCAGTAAATGCATATAGGGCATCTATCATTTTATCAGGCGAAACACCTGGCGGGAGGTGAATCAAGATTTCTACCTCAGCAGCTGTGTTGTCCTCAATTTTCTTGATTTTGATTTTCCCTTTTTCATTCGCCTTCAAAATACTATCAATCAAGGTAGAAGTATTAGTTGAAAACGGAATTTGAGTAATCACCAAGGTTTGTTTATCCAATTGTGCAATTTTGGCACGAACACGAACACGCCCGCCTCGCAAACCATCATTATAATTAGAAACATCAGCAATACCTGCTGTTGGAAAATCAGGATATAAGGTAAATGATTTGCCCTTCAATACTTTGATAGAACAATCAATTAATTCATTAAAATTATGAGGTAAAATTTTAGTTGAAAGACCCACCGCAATTCCCTCAGCACCTTGTGCTAACAATAAAGGAAATTTAACAGGAAGATTGATAGGCTCAGCTCTACGTCCGTCATACGACATTCCCCATTGCGTGATTTTAGGCGAATATAAAATATCGTGTCCTAACTTACTGATTCGAGCTTCAATATAACGGGAAGCTGCAGCACTATCTCCAGTGAGAATGTTACCCCAGTTTCCTTGCATATCAATAATCAAATCTTTTTGACCAATTTGCACCATAGCGTCTCCGATACTCGCATCTCCGTGTGGGTGATACTGCATAGTGTGTCCTACGATATTAGCTACTTTATTGTAACGACCATCATCCAACTCTTTCATAGAGTGCATAATACGACGTTGCACAGGCTTAAAACCGTCTTCAATAGCCGGCACAGCACGCTCCAAAATTACATACGAAGCATAGTCCAAAAACCAGTCTTTGTACATTCCGGTTACTTTGGTAATCGTATCTTCGGGATTTTCATTATTTTCATAAAAATGATTCCCACCAAAAGCAACGATGTCGTCAAAACCTTCCTCGTTTTCGTTTGCCGTTGTATCCAAAGAATCGTTGGTTTCGTCTTCGTTTGGAATGATGTTATCTTCTTCTTCGTCTTTCATTTTTTTGTAGCACTAAGTTTCACAAAGTTTTACACTAAGTTTAACAAAGTTTATAATTATAATTTTACTTTATGCTATTTTTTACACAATGTTATTCAAAGTATTTCACTAAGTTCCACAATGTTTAAAATTCCTTCGAGAGACTTTACGCTATACTTGGTGTTACTTTGTGCTCCAATTAACTATTTCTCCACAACGTCTAATTCCACCTTCAAATTATTGATGATGAACGTTTGACGGTCGGGTGTATTTTTACCCATATAAAACTCCAATAACGTTTCGATTGAAGTCGCTTTATCCAGCATTACTGGATCCAAACGAATATCGGCTCCAATAAAGTGTTTGAACTCGTCAGGCGAAATTTCTCCCAATCCTTTAAATCGGGTAATTTCTGGTTTTGGTTTCAATTTTTCAATAGCGTTAACACGCTCTTCTTCACTGTAACAATAAATAGTTTCTTTCTTGTTTCGCACACGAAATAAAGGAGTTTGCAAAATATACAAATGGCCGTCTTTAATTAACTCTGGGAAAAATTGCAAGAAGAACGTAATCAATAACAACCGAATGTGCATTCCATCGACATCGGCATCGGTTGCGATAACAATATTATTGTAACGCAAATCTTCCATAGATTCTTCAATATCCAAAGCGGCTTGCAATAAATTAAACTCTTCGTTTTCGTACACAATTTTCTTGGTCATTCCATAGGAATTCAATGGCTTACCACGCAAACTGAAAACTGCTTGTGTATTCACATCGCGCGATTTAGTAATCGAACCCGAAGCCGAATCTCCCTCAGTAATAAACAAGGTACTTTCTAAATAACGTGGATTTTTAATGTCGGGTAAATGCACGCGACAATCACGTAGTTTTTTATTGTGTAAACTCGATTTTTTAGCACGATCTTTGGCTAATTTTCGAATACCTGATAATTCTTTACGCTCTCTTTCGGCTTGTAAAATCTTACGCAACAACAAATCGGCAACTTCTGGATTTTTGTGTAAGAAGTTATCTAATTTGGTGGTAATAAAATCGTGGACAAAAGTACGCACTGTTGGGCCATTCGGACCAATATCTGTTGAACCTAATTTGGTTTTGGTTTGACTTTCAAAAACAGGTTCTTCTACTTTGATCGACACAGCCGAAACAATTGATTTTCGGATATCCGAAGCCTCAAAACCTTTGTTGTAATAATCACGAATCGTTTTCACAACTGCTTCTCTGAAGGCATTTAAATGTGTACCTCCTTGAGTCGTGTTTTGTCCGTTGACAAACGAGTGGTATTCTTCCGAATATTGCGATTTACTGTGCGTTAACGCAATTTCAATATCTTCTCCAATCAAGTGAATAATTGGATATACTGAATCTTCTTCTGTTATGGTTTCTTCCAACAAATCTTTCAATCCATTGTCCGAATAGTATTTTTCGCCGTTGTAGTAAATGGTCAATCCAGTGTTGAGGTAACAATAGTTCTTCAACATTTTTACCACATACTCGTTACGGTATTTATAGTTTTTAAAAATCTGCTCATCCGCAATAAAAGCAACTTTTGTTCCTTTACGTTTGGTCGATTCCTGAACTTCTTCTTCCAAAACCAAATTACCTGCAGAGAATTCTGCTGCTTTTTGTTGGTTGTCACGAACCGATTCGACACGGAAATAATTCGATAAGGCATTCACCGCTTTGGTACCTACACCATTCAAACCAACTGATTTTTTGAAGGCTTTAGAATCGTACTTCCCTCCTGTGTTCATTTTGGAAACTACATCAACCACTTTACCTAATGGAATTCCACGACCGTAATCGCGCACTGTCACCATTTTGTCTTTGATAGTAACTTCAATGGTTTTTCCTGCTCCCATTACAAATTCATCGATACAATTATCTAATACTTCCTTGAGCAAGATATAAATACCATCGTCTGGCGAAGAACCGTCACCGAGTTTTCCAATATACATACCAGGACGCATACGAATATGTTCCTTCCAGTCGAGTGATCGAATATTATCTTCGTTGTATTGATTTTGTTCAGACATTTTAAAAAGTATCGATTTTGTGCTAATTTAAGATAATTTGATACAATCTTAAACAAGCGAAAGCCAAAGTTATTAAGAATGATATTGACAATAAAGGTAGGATATACGAAGTACGGTATACGAAGTACGATTTTCGAATTGGAGATAAAAAAACCGCTAAATTACTTTAGCGGTTTTTGATTGCTTCCTTCCTAGCAATGGATTTATTCCTTGCAATAACTACACATTAAATCTAAAGTGCATTACGTCTCCGTCTTTAACTATATATTCTTTTCCTTCTACACGCAATTTACCAGCTTCTTTTACTTTGGCTTCCGAACCGTATTGAGAGAAATCCTCAAAAGCGATAACCTCTGCACGAATGAATCCTTTTTCAAAATCAGTATGAATAACACCTGCAGCTTGAGGTGCAGTAGCTCCAATATTAATGGTCCAAGCGCGCACTTCTTTTACACCTGCTGTGAAATAGGTTTGTTGTTTCAATAATTTGTATGCTGCACGAATCAAAACAGAAGCTCCTGGTTCAGTCAATCCCATATCTTCTAAGAATACTTGACGCTCTTCGTAGCTCTCTAATTCGTTAATATCAGCTTCAGCACCTACAGAAAGAATAATTACTTCGGCATCCTCGTCTTTTACCAATTCGCGAACTTGATCTACATATTTATTTCCGTTTACTGCCGAATTTTCATCCACATTACACACATACAAAACCGGTTTATTGGTGATTAATTGGAAACTTTCCATTAATTCTTCTTCATCTTGATTTGCAGGCGAAACTGTTCTTGCAGATTTAGCCTGTAATAAAGCTTCGCGAATTCTATTCAACAACGATTGCTCGGCTTGTGCTTCTTTATTACCTGTTTTAGCTGCACGATTTACTTTTTCCAAACGTTTTTCAACCGTTTCTAAATCTTTCAGTTGCAACTCGATATCAATAGTTTCTTTGTCACGAATAGGATTTACATTCCCATCTACGTGAACAATATTATCATTATCAAAACAACGCAACACATGAATAATCGCGTTGCACTCTCTAATATTTCCTAAGAATTGGTTTCCTAAACCTTCCCCTTTACTTGCACCTTTAACTAAACCAGCAATATCTACAATATCAACAGTTGCCATTTGAACACGCTCTGGTTTTACCAATTCTTCCAATCGATTGATTCTTGGATCAGGTACATTAACCACTCCAATATTAGGTTCAATTGTACAAAATGGGAAGTTAGCACTTTGTGCTTTGGCATTAGACAAACAATTAAATAAAGTTGATTTTCCTACATTAGGCAATCCTACAATTCCTGCTTTCATGATAATTTATTTTCGAAAAGTGGTAATAACCACAAATATTAGCAATTCTATTAATAAAGGATGCAAATATAGGATTAAAAAAAGGTTCGTTAAACAAAAACATGGAATTCTTGCATTCTTTGTAAAATTACTGTCTTCAATGAGAAAATGTTAATTTATTCTTAAATAAACAGTAAATTGCGACTTCATTAAACCAATTAAAAACCAAACCAATTATTTATGAAAAAGTACAGTCTTTTTTTGTTGTTAATCAACTTCACTTATCTTTTTGCGCAAGAAAAAACCAATACTGATGCAAAGGAACTAAAAGAAGTTCAAATTGTTGGATCAAGAAACACAAAACGAACAGTTGTTAATTCTGCAGTACCTATCGATATCATAAACGTTAAAGATGTTACAACCCAAAGTGGAAAACTAGAAATTAACGAGTTGTTACAATATGTAGCGCCTTCATTTAATGCAAGTAAACAATCCGGATCTGATGGAGCCGATCACGTAGATCCAGCCTCATTGAGAGGAATGGGACCTGATCAGACATTGGTTTTGATTAACGGTAAAAGAAGACATCAATCTTCATTAATCAATTTATTTGGAACAAGAGGTAGAGGAAATACAGGAACTGATTTAAATGCAATCCCAGCATCTGCTATTAAAAGAATTGAAATTTTAAGAGATGGAGCGGCAGCACAATATGGTTCTGATGCTATTGCAGGAGTAATTAATATTGTATTGAATGACAATGTAAATGAACTAACAGGAGCTGTAACTTATGGTGCTTTCAATACCAATGCTCAAGGAAATTTTTTACCTGGAACTGCTAACACAAAAAACAATTTTCTTGATGAAAATAGTTTTGGAAATACATTAGGACAACAAAGAAATTTTGATGGACAGTCATTGAAAGTTGGTGCAAATTACGGAGTTACCGTAGGTAAAAAAGGAGGTACAGCAAATTTCACTGCAGAATATTTAAACAAAGAAAAAACCTTACGCCCAGGATATGATTTCAGAAAAGGTTTTGGTGAAGCAGCTATTCAAGGACTCAATCTTTTTGGAAACTTAAATTTACCAATATCTGATAGGACTGAGTTTTATGCTTTTGGAGGTAGAAATTTCAGAGATACTGACGCCTATGCTTTCACAAGAAATGGAGGAGAGAGAGTTGTTGAATCTATATTCCCAGGGGGGTATACGCCAAGAATAACTTCAGAAATTGTTGATAATTCTATAGCCGCTGGTATTAGAACAAAAACAGCATCAGGATGGAAAATAGATTTAAGTAATACATTCGGAAGAAATCTTTTTCATTACTACATTAAAGGTACACTTAACGCATCTTTGGCTGGAAATTCTCCAACAGAATTTGATGCTGGAGGACATAGTTTAAATCAAAACACAACTAATTTAGATTTTTCTAAAAACTATGAATCGGTTTTAAATGGGATGAACCTGGCTTTTGGTGCAGAATTTAGAACAGAGCAGTTTAGCATTTTTGCTGGAGAAGAAGGTTCTTATTCGACTTACGATGTTGCTGGAAGACCAATTACCAATCCAACTACTCAAACTGCACCAATTGATCCAATAAGTGGAGAGTTACGACCAGGTGGTTCTCAAGGGTTTCCAGGATACAGTCCTGCAAACGAAGTAAAGAAAAACCGAAGTAACGTATCTTTATATACAGATGCAGAATTTGACGTTACTAAAAGCTTATTAGTAAGTACTGCTGTCCGTTTTGAAAATTATAGTGATTTTGGAAGCACATCGAATGGTAAATTGGCAGCTCGATTGAAAGCGACAGACAATATCAACTTCAGAGGTTCTTTGAGTACAGGATTTAGAGCGCCATCATTGGCTCAGGTATATTATAACTTGCGATTTACAAACTTTAATTCTGGTGGTGCAACAGAAGTACTTCTTTCTCCAAACAATAGTCCAGTTACACAAGCATTCGGAATAAATAAATTAAATGAAGAGAAAGCCGTTAACGGTTCTTTAGGAGTAACTGCTAGTTTCGGAGCTTTCACAGCAACTGTAGATGGATACTTTATAAATGTTCAAGATCGTATCGTACTAACAGGCTATTTTGATGCATCAGCTTTAAATTTAGGAGTATCTGAAGCTCAATTCTTTTCAAATGGTGTGGATACTAAAACTGCTGGTGTTGATTTAGTTTTTGCATGGAAAAAAACAATTGGAGATGCAAAATTTGGAGCAACTTTAGTCGGAAACATTAATAACATGGAGATTAGTAATGTTAAAAATGGTAGTTTAGATGAAGGTACTTTCTTTGGAAAAAGAGAAAAAGCTTTCTTATTGGCTTCAGCTCCTCAAAGTAAATTTGGTTTGAATTTAAATTATTCAAAAAATAAATTTGACGCAGGTTTAGCTTTTACCAACTTTAGTAAAATAGTTCTAGTTGATTACGCTGATGAAGATGATGTATATACTGCTAAAACAGTAACTGACTTAACTTTCGGTTATAAACTATCTAAACAATTAAAGTTGAGTGTTGGAAGTAATAACTTATTCAATATTTATCCAGACCAACAAGATGAGCAAGGTAACACAGAAGCAGGTGGATACTGGGACTCAGTACAAATGGGATTCAGTGGAGCCTATTACTATGCTAGATTAGGATTTACTTTCTAATTCAAATTCTCTTAAACGAAAAAATCCTGAGCAATTGCTCAGGATTTTTTTTTATTTTTTATTTAATAAGGAATATAATCAATAGGCAACATATCACCCACTCTTTTTTCGCTTATATCTCCAGAAAATTCGATTTTATCCACCGGAAAAAAATTCCCGAATTCGTCAACTTGAAATTCGTTTATTTTAAAATTGATTTTAGATTGTTCTCGATTGTTATATAATATGTTGAAACTATTAAAGAATCCAATTTTTGAATTCTGAATTGCTTTCAATTTATTATTTAAAACCTTGATCGTATACAAATTAGCTATTTTATCTACCTTAAATTGAAGGTTAGGATCAGTTACAAAACTCCCTTCAAAAAGTAGAAAGCTTTTTTTATCCCATTTTTTTTCCACCAAGTTTTTAAATAAATGATTGTAGGATCCTAAATAAGACTTTATCCTATTCTTGTTTGTAATTTCAGCTTTATTATTAGTAAGATCGGTAAAAAAAGAAGTCCCAGCAAAGAAACTTGATTTCACATATTGATTGGAAATTGATTTTTTTGAAAACTTTAAATTAAAATCTTGTAATTCAAAAACCAATTTATAACCAAGATGTTTATTGATAATTACTAATTTAGAATCAGAATGTGCATTAAGTTGATTTTTAGAACCATCATAATCCAATTGAATCGCAGATTCATTTTCAATAAAACAACTTCTTCCCGCCTTTGTTTTACCTAGAAAATGGTCTTTAAAGGCTGACATCATTTGCTTTCTGGTAAAATACGGTTTAGATACTATTACTTCCCTTAATTGTGTAATACTGGGAGAAAGTTTAATCGATAGGAATGAAGAGCTATAGTTTTGAATACGTTGTGTTTCATAGCCTAAATAACCTACAACAAGAACAGATTGAGGCAAAACACTTTTTTCAAAATAAAAATTACCAGTCTCATCTGTCAAAAAACCAATTGTAGTTCCATCTAAAAAAAGAGAAACACCTACCATCGGGTTATTATTTTCGTCAACCACTTTTCCTTGAATCTTATTTTGAGAAAAAAGTAAAATAGAAACGCAGAAAAAAGAGATTGAAAAAAATAACTTCATAGGTTCATTTTAATACTATTCGTTATGTAAAAAAGCTTGTCGGTTTAACAATGTTTCTTCTGACTCTACATGATTATCGTCGGGAATACAACAATCAACTGGACAAACTGCAGCACATTGTGGTTCATCATGAAAACCTTTACATTCTGTACATTTTCCTGGAACAATGTAATACACATCGTCAGAAATAGGTGTTTGAGGCGCATCAGAATCTACTTCAGTACCATCAGGCAAAATTACTTTACCCGTAAGTTTAGTTCCGTCTTTATATCTCCAGTCATCAGCTCCTTCGTAAATTGCAGTATTTGGACATTCTGGTTCACAAGCCCCACAATTAATGCATTCATCTGTAATTATTATTGCCATATTTTCTTGTCTTTTATTTGGATATAGAAAGTATCAAAATTGTCTTTTTGACTTTCGTCTATTTTATGCTTAATTTTGCACAAAATTACAATCAAAACCATTCATAAACAAACATTCATGGACTTAGAAACAAAAAAAAATGTTTTTGTTACATTAGGACGATTTTTAGAACAATTTAAAGAAGATAAATCTTCTAAAGACCTTAGCGTTCCTTTAAACGATTTGTTTTATGATGACTTTTTAAATTTGATTCATTTATCACAATCACATAATGGATGGTATACTCCTGAACAAGTCTATTTTTCTATCCAATCTTGGGCTAAAGCATTGACAGAAGAGAACCTCAACAAATGGCTATCCAACTATGATTTCACCCATGTAGAACCAAAAAAAATAGCATTAATTCTAGCTGGAAATATTCCGTTAGTTGGGTTTCATGATTTTATTTCAGTATTAGTTTCCGGACATAATACCTTGGTAAAAACATCCTCTGACGACCAACATTTATTACCTTTTTTAGCAAAATACATTATCGCTATCCAACCCGAATTCGCTCATAGAATCGAATTTGTATCCGGAAAATTAGAAAATTTTGATGCTGTTATTGCTACAGGAAGTAATAATACAGCACGCTATTTTGACTATTATTTCAAAGACAAACCTTCCATTATTAGAAAAAACAGAAACTCTATTGCTGTTTTGGATGGAAATGAATCCAAAGAACAACTAATAGCTTTGGGTGAAGATATTTTTAGGTACTTTGGTCTAGGTTGTCGCAATGTGTCTAAACTTTTTGTACCAAAAGGCTATTCATTTGATGCTTTTTTTGAAGCCATTTTTGAATACCAAGACGTAATACATTATGAAAAATACGCAAATAATTACGACTATAATAAAGCGGTATTTTTGATGAGTAATTTTAAATTATTAGACAATGGTTTTTTAACATTGAAAGAAGACGAAAGTTTTGGCTCTCCTATTTCAAGTGTGTTTTATGAATTCTATGACACTATTGAATCTGTAAAAGAAAAGATCAGCAGTCAAGCCGACGCTATTCAGTGTATAGTAAGTTCAAATTTAGTTCCAAATAGCATTCCTTTTGGCCAAACGCAACGGCCTGAATTATGGGATTATGCGGATAATATCGATACTATTTCGTTTTCGTTAACAATAAACTAGTAAATTGTTTAAATGTTTCCATTATTTTAATTGATTTTAAGAAATGAATGTCGAAATTTGTAATCTTTAAATTTGGAACAAACAACTACCATGAAAAAACACAACTACAGCGCAGGTCCCTGCATTTTACCACAAGAAGTTTTTGAAAAATCATCACAAGCCATTTTAGATTTTAATAATTCAGGTTTATCCATTTTAGAAATTTCCCACCGAAGCAAAGATTTTGTCGCAGTAATGGATGAAGCTAGAGCCTTAGCACTTGAATTACTAGGACTAGAAGGTAAAGGATACCAAGCACTTTTCCTTGCAGGAGGAGCTAGTTTGGAGTTTTTAATGGTTCCGTATAACTTAATGAAAGTGAATGGAAAAGCGGCTTATTTAGATTCAGGAACTTGGGCTTCGGCTGCTATCAAAGAAGCTAAATTTTTTGGAGAAACCGTTATTGTCGCTTCATCAAAAGATCAAAACTACAATAATGTACCTAAAGGATATACTATACCTGCAGACGCAGATTATTTCCACTGTACAAGTAACAATACTATTTTTGGAACTCAAATGAAAGAAATTCCAACTACTAACATTCCAGTAGTTTGCGATATG
The DNA here is from genome assembly GCF_020886115.1 of Flavobacterium ammonificans. Taxonomy (NCBI): domain Bacteria; kingdom Pseudomonadati; phylum Bacteroidota; class Flavobacteriia; order Flavobacteriales; family Flavobacteriaceae; genus Flavobacterium; species Flavobacterium ammonificans. Next base: position 1,443,927 of record NZ_AP025185.1, on the reverse strand, counting down.
AGTTCTGATATTTTTTCACGTCAATTGGACTTTACTAAATTTGATATTATCTATGCTGGAGCTCAAAAAAATATGGGGCCTGCTGGAACCACTTTAGTAGTAGTTAAAGAAGAAATTCTAGGTAAAAACGGTAGAGAAATTCCTAGTATTTTAGATTATGCAAAACATATCAAAGCAGAGAGTATGTACAACACGCCCGCTGTTTTCCCTGTATATGCTTCGCTGTTAACACTACAATGGTTGAAAAATTTAGGCGGAATAGCTGCAGTAGAAAAATTAAACAATGCTAAAGCTAATTTGCTTTACACAGAAATTGACAGAAATCCATTATTCAAAGGAGCGGCGGCTGTTGAAGATCGTTCGGCTATGAATGCTACTTTCTTATTGAATAACCCAGAACACGCAACTGTTTTTGATGCTATGTGGAAAGAAGCGGGTATATCTGGATTGCCAGGACACCGTTCAGTGGGCGGTTACAGAGCCTCTATGTATAATGCGATGCCAATTGAAAGCGTTCAAGTTTTAGTTGACGTAATGCAAGCTTTGGAAAAAGCAGTTTAATAAATAATTTATCAATTTGAGGATAAAATTACTTCCTTCCTCGCAATGAAATAAACACAATGAAAGTATTAGCAAATGACGGAATTTCTAAAAGTGGAATTCAAGCATTAGAAAAAGGTGGATTTGAAGTGATTACTACTAAAGTAGCACAAGAACAAGTAGCTAACTTTATTAACGAAAATAACGTAAGCGTTATCTTGGTTCGAAGTGCAACTAAAGTTCGTAAAGATATTATCGATGCTTGTCCTGGTATCAAAATCATCGGTCGTGGTGGTGTTGGAATGGATAACATTGATGTGGATTATGCAAAAAGCAAAGGAATCAATGTAATCAACACACCTGCTTCTTCATCTGAATCAGTTGCGGAATTGGTTTTTGGTCATTTATTTAATGGAGTTCGTTTTTTACACGACTCTAACAGAAATATGCCTTTGGAAGGGGATTCTAACTTTGAAGGTTTGAAAAAAGCATACGCTAACGGAACTGAATTAAGAGGTAAAACTTTAGGAATTGTAGGTATCGGTCGCATTGGCCAAGCTACTGCAAAAATGGCTCTTGGTTTAGGAATGAAAGTTATCGCTGCGGATAGTTTTATTGACAAAGTAGACGTAAAAGTAGAATTCTTTGACGGACAATCTGTAACGACAACAATTGTTTCACAATCTTTAGAATCTTTATTCAAAGAAGCTGATTTCATTTCGTTACACGTTCCTGCTCAAAACGGATACATTATCTCAAAAGCGGAATTGGCTATCATGAAAGATGGCGTAGGAATTGTAAACTGTGCTCGTGGTGGCGTAATTGACGAAATCGCTTTAATCGATGCTTTAGATAGTGGTAAAGTAGGCTTTGCTGGATTAGACGTTTTTGAAAGCGAACCAAAACCAGAAATTAGAATACTTATGCACCCAAAAATCTCTTTAACTCCTCACATTGGGGCTGCTACAGGAGAAGCACAAGACAGAATTGGAACGGAATTAGCCCAACAAATTATCAGTATTTTAGGTTAATTTATTTCAACTATACTCACAAAAAGGATGTCAAAAAAAGACATCCTTTTTTTATGCTTTACTTCGTTCGAAAATCATAACTTTGTATTGCTTTATTCCATAATAATGAAAAAATTAAAAGAGCGCTGGGGAGTGCAATCCAATTTCCAACTGACAATTATTTTTATCGTTTTTGCAATCACCGGTTCAGCTTCAGCAATAGCGTCGAAACCTGTTTGTGTATGGCTTGGAATTACTAAAGATGATTTTGGATTTTTCTTCACTCCTATCCGACTACTATTGCTATTTCCCTTATACCAAGTGTTGTTAGTTTCTATTGGATTTCTTTTGGGGCAGTTTGCCTTTTTTTGGGAGTTTGAAAAGAAAATGCTTCGTAGTATCGGTTTAGGATTTTTATTTAAAGAAAAATAAACTTAGACAAAATTCTTTACCCAAATTTTTCATTTGATAACCAAAAATCTTTGTTTCTTTGTAAAAACTAGTTCCAAATGATACAAGCCAAAAACTTACATAAATTCTACGACCAATTAGAAGTACTAAAAGGAGTAGATTTACACATTAAAAAAGGTGAAATTGTATCTATTGTTGGAGCTTCAGGAGCAGGAAAAACCACTTTGTTGCAATTATTAGGTACTTTAGATCAACCTTCAGTACAAGAGGGAACAGAGTTGTTGATCAATGGAGAAAATGTTTTGACAATGAACGACAAAACACTATCCAAATTCAGAAACCTAAATCTGGGTTTTATCTTTCAATTCCACCAATTATTACCAGAATTTACGGCTTTAGAAAATGTATGTATTCCGGCTTTTATTGCCAATAAAAACAAACAAGAAACAGAGACTGAAGCGAAACGATTATTGGAGTATTTAGGTCTTTCGCATCGAATGGATCATAAACCCAATGCGCTTTCAGGCGGAGAACAACAACGTGTAGCTGTAGCGCGTGCCTTAATCAATAAACCCGATGTGATTTTTGCTGACGAACCTTCAGGGAATTTGGATACGACTTCGGCAGAGAACTTACACCAATTGTTTTTTAAATTGCGTGATGAGTTCGGGCAAACTTTTGTGATTGTCACTCATAACGAAGATTTAGCCAATATGGCGGATAGAAAATTAATTATGGTAGACGGACAGATTAGCAATCTCTAATTGCAAAACACTTTACAATGTCCCAACTTATGAATTCTGCCGAACTACAATCTTTTCTAGACGAAAAAGTTACCCAATACAACACACGAGATTTTATTGATAGCGACCCCGTTCAAATTCCGCATTTGTTTTCACAAAAAGAAGATATTGAAATAGCAGGATTTTTAGCCGCAACTATTGCTTGGGGCAACCGCAAGATGATTATCAAAAATGCACATCGTATGGTAGAATTGATGGGCAATTCACCTTATGACTTTGTTCTTTCCCATCAAGAAAAAGACTTAAAAAATTTAGAATCATTTGTACATCGCACCTTTAACGGACAGGATTTTATTGTATTCATCAAAGGGTTGCAACATATTTATCAAAATCATAACGGACTAGAAGCTGTTTTTGCCAAAAATCAAGAAGCGTTTTCTATGCAAAAGAGCATTCATGAATTCAAGAAAGTTTTTTTTGATGTTCCGCATGCAACACGAACTCAAAAACACATTTCTGATCCACTTAATAATTCGGCGGCAAAACGAATTAATATGTACCTCAGATGGATGGTGCGCCAAGATACTAAAGGAGTCGATCTAGGTATTTGGAAAAGCATCTCACCCGGTGCGCTCTCTTGTCCGCTTGATGTACATTCGGGAAATGTGGCTCGAAAACTAGGTTTATTGAAACGTAAACAAAATGATGGTAAAGCTTTAGCTGAACTCGACACTCAGTTACGAATTCTAGACCCAAATGACCCAGTGAAATATGATTTTGCGTTGTTTGGTTTGGGAGTGTTTGAAGGGTTTTAAAATAATTATGTTTACTAATCAATAATTATTTAGTATTTTTCAAAATCAATATAACGTTTACGCCCCCTAAACTATGAATAAGGAAAAACTATTACTTGAGATAGACCAACTCTATGAAGCTTGTATAACAAATACTAAAGCTTTTCATTTGAAAATTGATATTTGCATCGCACCTGATTACTTGGTAAAAAAGGTTTTTGAAATGACCGATTTAGACATTTCAAATCATTGGATAACAATTGATAATTTCGGAATTATTCATACACTCCAACAACATTCCAATCCATTAACAGAAGCTAAACGAGGACAAATTGCCATTGAAAAAAATGATTTTTTCGATTTAATAGAAGTGGTGCTTTTCCCAGATTTAATTAAAAGATTAGGGAAAACGAATCGAACCAATTTACCACTCCTTCAATTTGAAAAAACAATACAATCTAAGAAAATTGTAGTTAAAGAAATCCGAACCATTACAAGCTCAAAGAAAAAGAAAGTCAGTCGTTTAGTATTTCATACAATGTATAAATTTAAAAAGTCCAACTAACTGATCAGCTGGACTTTACCTACGAATTGTGTTGAACGAATACAACCTATTCAATACGTCCGTGACGTTTAGGTGATACAAATATAAAACATAAATCCATTAAACAAATCATCTTTAATCAATTTTAACAAATTCATAAACAAGTCCCTATTAATAATGTGTTGAATAAATCTAACATGAACTAAACCTCAAGAAATCCCCCTTTTTAATGTACATTTGCACAAAATAGCAATTTATGAGCACTTTTGAGCAATTCAATCTTCCTAAATCCGTACAAAAAGCCATTGACGAATTAGGCTTCACTACGCCTACTCCCATCCAGGAAAAATCATTTTCTGTGATTATGTCGGGACGTGATATGATGGGAATTGCACAAACAGGAACGGGTAAAACCTTTGCTTATTTATTGCCATTATTAAAATTATACAAATTTACTCCTACCAATACACCTAAAATTGTGATTTTGGTTCCCACCAGAGAATTAGTTGTTCAAGTGGTGGAAGAAGTTGAAAAATTGACCAAATACATGTCGGTTAGCACTCTCGGAATTTACGGGGGTGTGAACATCAATACTCAGAAAAAAGCGGTTTATGAAGGCGTTGATATTTTAGTAGGGACACCTGGTAGAACGATGGATTTAGCATTAGATGCTGTAGTTCGATTTGACGAAACTCAAAAGTTAGTCATTGACGAATTTGATGAAATGCTGAATTTAGGATTTAGAACCCAATTGACTGCCTTATTGGCAATGATGAAAACCAAACGTCAAAACATCCTTTTCTCAGCTACAATGACCGAGGAAGTTGATGCTGTTTTGAATGACTTTTTTGATTATCCAGAAGAAGTAACACTTTCAGCTTCAGGAACTCCATTAGAAAAAATTACTCAAATTACTTACCAAGTTCCTAATTTCAATACCAAAGTCAATTTATTAAAACATTTATTGACTACGGATGAAAGCATGAGCCGAGTTTTGGTTTTTGTAAACAATAAAAAAATATCAGATTTACTTTTTGAAAGCATTGACGAGGAGTTTGAAGGACAGTTTGGAGTAATTCACTCTAACAAATCCCAAAACTACCGTTTGAGTACGATGGCTGAATTCCAAGAAGGGAATTTACGTGGTTTAATAACGACAGATATTATGGCGAGAGGTTTGGATATTTCCAATATCACCCACGTAATCAACTTCGAAATGCCTGAACTTCCTGAGTTGTATATGCACCGTATTGGTCGTACCGGTCGTGCTGATGCCGAAGGAACTTCCATTAGTTTTGTTACTCCTCGTGAAGAAGAATCTTTTGTAGAAGTAGAAGTATTAATGAACAAAGAACTTGAAATCACTCCTTTTCCAGAAGAAGTGGAAATTTCAATTAAGTTGATTGGTCCTGAAAAAGACCGCCAACCGGTGAAGTTTTTAATGAAAAAGGTAAAATTAGAAGGTGATGGTGCGTACCAAGAGAAAGCCAAAAAGAACACCAAAGTCAATTTGGGCGGACCTTCAAAAACCAAAAAGAAAACGCATGGTTCTGTCAACCGAAATATGCTAAAAACCAGAGCTCAAAAGAAGAAGAAAAAGTAAATTTTATCTTCTAATTTCCAAAAATCATACAAACCGGAGAACATAATTCTAGGCGTTTCCCTGAATCAGTTATAGCTCCCGAGACTGTATCTCTTTTAAAAACAACAACTTCATTAGAGTATTGGTGAGCTACTAAAAGAAACTTACCTGTTGGATCAATGACAAAATTACGAGGTCCTTTCCCCAAAGAAGAAACCACTGATTGCCTTTGCAATTGACTATTTTTCAGGATTTTAAAAATAGAAATGGTATTGGCTTCTCCCCTATTCGAAGCATACAAAAATTTACCGTCAGGCGAAATATGAATATCCGCTCCGGTAAAATTCCCTTTAAAGTCTTTTGCTAAAATAGTGGTTTCTTGAATTTTATTTAACTGCCCATTCGCAAAACTAAAAACCGACAAAGCGCCGTTTAATTCTTGCAACAGATATACAAACTTGCCGTCTTTACTAAAAGTTAAGTGACGTGGCCCACTTCCTGATTCAACTGTAACTGTACTTTTAAGTTTCATTATTTCAGAAGCTGCATTGGGATGATATTCATAGATATAAACAGCATCCGTTCCTAAATCGTTACTCAAAATGTATTTTTTATCTGGAGAAAAATAGACCATGTGTACATGAGCACTTACTTGGCGAGGATGGATTCCTTTTCCTTTATGTTGCAGTACTTGTTTCGCTTCGGTCAAACTACCATTGGTATTTTTACCGAAAACAGCAATGTTTCCACCTGAATAATTGGCAACAATCACATTTTTGTCATCGTTGATTATATAACAAGGATCGGCTCCTTGTGCTTTTTGCTGATTTAACTCTGTTAATTTTCCGCTACTAGAGTCAAACTGAAACGAACTCACGGTACTTACGGCTCCATTTTCATTAACCGAGTATACTATTTTTTGGTCTTTAGAAAGTGCTAAATAACTTGGATTAATCACTTTTTCAGTAGCGCTTTTGAACACGAAATCTCCTCTATTGGTGTCAAAATCATATACATAAATCCCTTTGCTATCGCAACTATTAGTATACGTACCAATTAATAAAGGAAGTTTTTGAGTTTGAGCCTGTCCAAAAGAAAAAAGAAAGGATACTACGATTGCTATACAATATTTCATTTTCTTGTGAATTGAATTGCTAAAATTAACAATAAATGAACACGAATTAAGATTAAATTGTAATCATTCTAGCTACTTAACTAATTTCAAATTTGTAATTTTGAATGCTATGCAATTTTAACACAAAAACTAATGCAATTCAAACATCCCGAAATCCTGTACTTTCTTTTTCTTTTGGTAGTACCCATTTTGGTTCATTTGTTTCAATTGCGTCGTTTTAAAAAAGAATATTTTACCAATGTTCGCTTTCTAAAAGCTCTTACCATTCAAAGTCGGAAAAGTTCTCAAATTAAAAAATGGCTGTTGTTAGTTACACGATTACTCTTTTTAACTGCTTTGGTTTTGGCCTTTGCCCAACCTTTTTCATCCACAAATGAAAGTTACAAATCACAAAAGGAATTGTACATCATTCTTGACAATTCGTATAGCATGCAAGCTAAAGGAAAGAAAGGGGAACTATTACAAAGAGCTATTCAAGAGTTATTTGAAAATCTACCACAAGAGCAAAATTTTTCTTTATTAACTGCTAATGAATCCTTTTGGAATACCGATATTCAATCCATACAGAAAGAAGTTCAAAATCTAGATTATTGCGCTACAGCTTTTGAATTAGAGCCAATTTTAACTCAGATACAAGCGCGACCATCATTAAATAAAAAAGAAATTTTGATTATTACCGATGGTAAAGGTGTAACAAGTAAAACACTTAAAACTATCAAGGATCAAGAAAACATTACATTTCATATTCCAAAAGTAGAACAACAATATAACGTGTCGATTGACAGTATTTTTATACGTCAAACTTTAGATAATTTTTATGAAATTGGAGTTCAAATTAGCAATTATGGGGAGAATAGCAAAGCTGTTTCGTTAGGAATATATGACCAACAAAAATTGGTAGCTAAATCAATGATTAAATTAGACAAACAAAAACAAGTCTTCCCTTTTACAATTCCCAAAAAGGAGTTCCATGGATATATTTCAATAATCGATAATGGTTTAGCTTTTGATAACACTTACTATTTTAGTATTGGCGAAAGTCAAAAAACCAAAGTAATCAGTATTGGCGAAGCTTCAAAAAGCACTTATTTATCTCGAATTTATACCAACGATGAGTTTGAATATCAAAACAGTAATCTATCACAATTAGACTTTACTAGATTAGAAGTACAAGATGTCATTATTGTTAATGAAATTGATGAAATTTCGCAAGCTCTTCAAACTACGTTACAGTCTTTTGCTGAGAAAGGTGGGACTGTGATAGTAATTCCATCTGCAAAAACTTCAACTTCAAATCTAAATTCATTGTTGAATCCAACAAAAACTATCCAATATAAATCCTTAAATAAAACAGAGAAATTAATTACCAAAATTCACTTTTCAAATCCTGTTTTCAAAAATGTTTTTGACAAACAAATAAGTAATTTTCAATACCCAAAAACTAAAGTAAGTTTTGATTTTAATTCCTTTGGAGCTTCGATTTTATCCTACCAAGATCAAAGCCCATTTTTACAATCTGCTAACTTGGGAACAGGAAAAGTATTTGTTTTCTCAGCACCTTTGAATTCTGACAATTCTAATTTCCAACAATCGCCTCTAATTGTCCCTGTCTTTTATAAATTAGCGCAAAACGAAGAGAAAAATGGGATTGTAGCAAGAACTATTGGAAATTCTGAACCTTATTTTGTACATACTAATAGTAGCAAAGATGGGGTATTACGAATTAAAAATAAAAAGGAACAATTCATTCCTGTACAACAAATTTTGAATACTAAAGTCAAAATGGACTTGGGGAATTTTCCTAAAAAAGATGGTAATTTTGAGATTTTTAACAACGATATAAAAATTGAAAATTGTAGTTTCAACTATGATAGAGTCGAAAGCAATCCCTTTGAAGCAGATCAAAAATGGCTTTCAGAATACCAGCAAATCGATTCAATAAATACTTTTTTTGATAGTATTCGAACCGAAAATAACGATAGTCAAATATGGAAATGGTTTCTTATATTTGCAGTGTTATTTCTACTTACAGAAACTGCAATTATCCGATTTGTAAAATAAATTTATATGAAAACAATCATCCGAAGTGCAAAAATTATAGATCCAAAAAGTCCTTATCATAACAAGACTGTAGATATTTTAATTGCCGATGGATGTATTTCAAAAATTGATTCAACACTATCAAATCCTGAAAATTACAACGAAATAAAGCGAGATAACTTGCATATATCCGTTGGATGGTTTGACAGTAGTGTATCTCTTGGGGAACCTGGTTATGAAGATAGAGAAACCATAAAAAACGGATTAGAGGTTGCTGCAAAAAGTGGTTTCAGCGGAATTGCTTTACAACCCAACTCCCACCCTATTATTGACAATCAATCGCAAGTTCTTTTCGTAAAAAGTAAAGCTCAAGAAGCAGCAACCGAATTGTTCCCAATTGGTGCCTTAACCAAAGAGAGCGAAGGAAAAGATATGGCCGAACTATACGATATGAAAAATGCAGGAGCAATAGCTTTTGGAGATTACAATCGTAGTTTGTCAAATGCCAATTTATTAAAAATTGCCTTGCAATACACCCAAGACTTTGATGGTTTAGTTATTGCATTTGCCCAAGATGATAAAATCAAAGGGAATGGCGTGGCTAACGAAGGAATAGTATCAACACGATTGGGGCTTAAAGGAATTCCTAATTTAGCCGAAGAAATAGAGGTTGCAAGAAACTTATTCTTGTTAGAATACACTGGAGGAAAATTACATATTCCAACCATCTCTACAGCAAAATCAGTTACTTTAATTCAAGAAGCAAAAGCAAAAGGATTACAAGTAAGTTGTAGTGTTGCGGTGCATCATTTGGTTTTGAATGATGAAAAATTGGAAGAATTTGATACTCGCTATAAAGTGACACCTCCATTACGTTCTGAAGCAGACCGATTGGCTTTGATCGAAGGTGTTAAAAATGGAATTATCGATACCATAACATCAGACCACAACCCAATTGATATCGAACATAAAAAAATGGATTTTGACACAGCAAAAAACGGAACCATTGGACTTGAAAGCGCATTTGGGGCATTACTTACTATTCTTCCTGTAGAGACAGTTGTTGAAAAACTAACTTCTGGAAGAGCATTATTCGGGTTAAAAACTCCTTCAATCATCGAAGGCACTCCAGCTAATTTATGCTTATTCAATCCTGATGGAAAAAGTACATTTACTTTGGATAAAATCCTTTCAAAATCAAAGAACTCAGCTTTTATTGGTTCCGAAATTAAAGGAGAAGTATATGGAATTCTGAATCAAAATCAACTGATTCTAAATCAATAAATCATGAATAAAGAGACCATTGAAGCAGGTAAAGCAACTGCTATCACCAGTTATATTTTAGGAATTGGGGTATTCATAGCTATGTCAATGAATGCGGATACTAAAAATCCATTTGCTTCATTTCATATTCGTCAAGGATTAGGATTAACTTTGACTTTTATTTCTTTAGGTTTAATTATCAGTAATTTTGATAGCTTATTAATTTCATTTCCCATGTGGATTTTCATTTCTGTATTATGGACTTATGGTATTTTTACAGCTATAAAAGGAGAAACTAAACCAATTCCTCTTCTAGGAAACTATTTCCAAAAGGGGCTATCCAATATTTCATAAACCATGAATTTATCTTTAGAATACCTCATCAGAGAACCAAAAATAAAAAAAGATTTCAATCCACTTTTACTCTTACTCCATGGCTATGGTAGTAATGAAGCGGATTTATTTTCTTTTACATCTGAACTTCCTGAAGAGTATTATGTGATATCAGCTCGTGCTCCTTACGACTTACAATACGGAAGCTATGCTTGGTATGCGATTAATTTTGATACCGACGAAAATAAATTCTCCGACCATGAACAAGCTAAAGTTTCAAGAGATTTGATAGGAACGTTTATCGATGAACTAATTGAAAACTATCCAATCAACCCGAAAAATATAAACTTACTTGGCTTTAGCCAAGGAGCAATCTTAAGTTATGGTGTAGCCCTTTCAAATCCAAGCAAAATCAAAAATGTAATTGGACTGAGTGGCTATGTAAGCGAACCCATTTTAAAAGAAGGTTTTGAAAATAATGACTTTTCTAAATTGGGAATTTTTGCTTCCCATGGAACTGTAGACCAAGTAATCCCTATTGATTGGGCTAGAAAATCAGATGCTTTTTTAACACAAAAAGGAATAGAACATACCTACAAAGAATATCCAATTGGACACGGTATTTCTCCTCAGGTATTTTTTGATTTCAAGAATTGGCTACAAGAGCATTCGTAAAGAACCTATTATTTTTGATACAAAAGAGATTGATTTACTTCAAACGAAATCGTTTCATCATCATTAACAAAATACTTCAATAAAACTTCACCCCATATTTCGCCATCACTAAAATCTGCAATAATCCAACGGTGATTCAAGATTTTGATTTTGTTGATAATGAATTTATTCGCACCAATTTGATCTTGACCTGTGTATGGGTTTCCTTTAGGATTAGAATTGTAATCCAATAACTTTTCTGTAACTACTGGAATTAGCTTCTCGTATTGAATCGTCTTATTTGAGTTTTGAGAATCAAAATAATTTTGAGCATTTTCATTTTTTTCTAAAGAAAAATAGTTGGCATCCGCCAACTTATTTGAAACAGCTGTCAAACTATCTCTCAACTTTGTAGTGGTTTTCTCAAAACGCTTTTGTTCAAATTGTACTTCACTATTTAAAAATGCATAGGTAAACAAGGTTGTCAAAGCAAAAAGTATTGTCAAATAAAGTAATAAAGATCGTTTCATAGTACGTATTATATAGTAATTTCTAAATTATCGTAAGCCAGAAAAACATTTTCAGGAAGCTTTTTTTGAACTTCTTCGTGAAAACCTAAAAGATGACTAATGTGCGTCAAATAGGTTTTTTCAGGTTGAATCAAAGTTATGAAATCCAAAGCTTCTTTCAAATTAAAATGAGTTTGATGCGGCTCCTCACGTAATGCATTTATTACAAGCACTTTGAGTCCTCTTAATTTTTCAATCTCTGATTCTTGAATGGTTTTCACATCGGTTAAATAAGCAAAATCATCCACGCGATAACCAAACACCTGTAAATCTCCGTGCAAAACATCAATTGGAGTAACCATTTTATTTCCAATAGCAAAAGGGACATTATTAACAACCTCCTGAGTAGTTACCGACGGAGCGCCAGGATACTTATTGACTGTTTCAAATACATAGTCAAAGCGTTTCTTTAAATTTTGAATTACTCGAGAATGAGCAAAAAAAGGTAGGGGTCCTTGACGAAAATTAAAGGGCCTGATGTCATCAATTCCTGCAGTATGATCAGCATGTTCGTGGGTGAATAAAATTCCGTCAACTTTTTGGCAATTCGAAGCCAACATTTGTTGCCTAAAATCAGGTCCACAATCCAGAACAAAGGAATAATCTTCCCAAGACAGCCAAACCGATACTCGCAAACGTTTGTCTTTTGAATCAGTACTTTTGCACACAGGATGATCACTCCCTATAACAGGAATGCCTTGAGATGTTCCAGTGCCTAAAAAATAAACTTTCAAAAAATAGAAGGTGTTGAAATTAAAATACTAACAAAAATAAAAAAAACCATATCGAAAACTAGTGATTCTACATTTCATTCCAAGAAAATTGTTGTTTTCATAATTTTATCGACAAAATGTTATTTTTTTTACAAAAATAAGGTTAATATTCTTTACACAAACTGCTAATTTATTAACTTTGTAACTAATAAGCATTCATATACTAAAGATGTACAGCAAAAAGATAAAATTAAAAGGCGATAAAGCTATAGAGCAAATTCCTTCAATAAAGGACAAAGCGCTTCGTATCAACTTAAATGAAAATATTTATGGAACATTTGCTGAAATTGGAGCTGGACAAGAAACAGTAAGACACTTTTTTAGAGCTGGTGGATCATCTGGAACTATAGCAAAAGCAATGTCGGCCTATGATAAAGACTTTAGTGATGCTGTCTATGGAATAGAAGAAGATGGCCGTTATGTTACTGAAAGTCGATTAAAAAAGATGCTTTCTCATGAGGTTAATTTGATCGAAAAAAGGTTGAGCAGAGACAAACATCCTAACAAAATGTTTTTTAGTTATGCGAATACTGTAGCAACAATCGATTTTGCAAAACAATTTAAAGGGCATGGATGGGTTGGAATTAGTTTCCAAATTGAACCTGACGAAGCTTACAACGAAATCATTCTTCACATTCGTTTCAAGGAGACTGATTCAAGATTACAACAAGAAACCTTAGGTATTCTTGGTGTTAATTTAATTTATGGAGCCTATTACAAATACAATGATCCTAAAAAATTATTGCGCTATTTGTATGATCATTTAGATAAAGACCAATTAGAGATTGACACCATCAACTTCTCAGGACCTCGTTTTGCAGATGTAGATAACCGTCTAATGAGTTTACAATTGGTTAAAAATGGCATGACAGATGCTGTAATGTTCAATCCTGAAGGAAAAAACATTTTACCTGCCTCCATATTATACAAGAAAAACATACTAGCTTTTAGAGGAAGTTTTCGTCCAGTAACTAAGGTAAATATGGACATGTATGAGAAATCTCTAAAAATGTTTTTAGATGAAAATAAAGTAGAAAAAGACAATACGTTAGTCATTTTTGAAATTACTTTATCAAATCTTCGCTCAGACGGAGAAATTGACGAAAGAGATTTCATGGATCGAGCTGAATTACTTTGTTCTCTGGGACAAACTGTAATGATTTCAAATTTTCAAGAATATTATAAAGTAGTAGAATATTTTGCTAATTACACCAAAGCCCGTATGGGATTAGCTATGGGAGTAAATAACTTAGTAGATATTTTTGATGAAAAATACTATCGCCACTTAAGTGGTGGAATTCTTGAGGCATTTGGAAAATTATTCTACCGAGATATGAAAGTCTTCTTGTATCCAATGATAGGTGAAAATGGAGAAATCATAACTTCAGAAAACTTAAAAGTACATCCTCGAATGAAAGAATTGTACAAATTCTTTAAATTCAATGGAAAAGTAATTGACATTGAAGATTACAATCCAGATATATTAGAAGTGTTCTCACGAGAAGTTCTAAAAATGATCAGTCAAGGAAAAGAAGGCTGGGAAGAAATGCTACCAAAAGGAGTATCTGAAATTATTAAAGAACACCGTTTATTTGGCTTTGAACCTAACAAATATTTAAAAGAAGTTTAAAAAAAATCCCAATTTTCATTGGGATTTTTTTTTAAACAATATATTTATTTACAATTTTTATCTAAGTGCTTCTTAATTCGCTGACTGTTAGTGGTATTTCCGCTACAATCAGGGATGTTATCAAAAGTATACAATTGATTCAGACCATTAGAATCTTTATAAGTTAATTCCAAACGAGTTGAGAAATTATCTCCGTCATCATCAACATCTAAATGATTTGGGAATCCATCACCATCTGTATCATCAGGATTAACAGTTGGCGTGATTGGATAACTAACTTTATTTCTAAAATCGTACATATATCCGTCTCCATTCAGATCTTCTAAATAAGAAGGAATTCCATCACCATCTTGATCTGCTCTTTGAATTTCGTATAATTTAAAGCTAAACACTAATGGAGAATAAGAAGGTATACTTCCGCTTCCTGATGCAAAATAGGCTAAGCCTGAAGGAAGAAACATTACTCCAGCTCCAAAATTAGAATAGGATATAGTTCCGTCTGCATTCGTAGTATAAGTCCCTTTTCTAAATTGAGGGAATATTTCACCCCAACCTGTAATGGTATTTAACAAGCTGAAAAAACTCTGAGGAAATTTAGACTCTTCAAATTGAGTAACTCTTAATTCAGCAGCTGTTGTGGTTGTTGCCGCAACTTGCGTTAAATAGTCACCTCTGTATGCAGCTAAAACTCCATCCACATTAGATGGTTTTTCACCCGTACCTTCTCTTAAAACTAGGCAGTAAATTTTATAAGTAATGCCATGAAAATTTACATCTCTAGATAATAACTTTGGAAAAGAAGTAGCATTTAAATAAGACCACATAGATCGTTGATTACCTCCGGTTGGTATCTTAGTAAAAACTACATCTTGATCATCATTAAAACCAGGTCTGTTAGTAACTGTAATGTAATACGATTTAAGATACTCTTCAATAGTAGCTATATCTGTAGTATATTGAACCGAATATTCTCTAAGTGGAACAATTTCAGCAGGATTGTCTTTAGAACATGAAAAAAATGAAATGGTTGTAACTAATACAATAAAATAATACTTAAATTTGTTCATTATGGCGAATTTTTAGATGCGCAAGATACAATATTGATTTATTTTTGTAAACTATTTAACTCCGATTTTAGAAAATTTATGCGAATAGATAAATATTTATGGTGTGTGCGTTATTACAAGACCAGAAACATGGTTACTGAGGCTTGTAAAAAAAACCATGTAACTATAAATGGCCAAATTGCCAAGCCTTCTAGAGAGGTTTTCCCTACTGATAAAATTACATTTAGAAAAGACCAAATAACTCAAATAATCACTGTTTTGGATATTCCAGAAAGCCGAATCGGAGCAAAATTAGTCGATTTGTATCGAAGAAATGACACTCCTCCAGAAGCTTTCGCCCATTTAGAATTATTAAAATTATCCAAAGAGCATTATAGAAAATCAGGGACTGGAAGACCTACAAAAAAAGATCGTAGAGACATTGATGAATACGGAAACGAAATTCCAGAAGATTTATACGATACCACTTTATAATATTTTACATCTTAAATTTGAACCATGAGTAAAAATACCATTTTAACACATCAAGAAATTGAACATAAAATAAAACGAATAGCCTACCAGATATACGAAACATTTGTTGATGAAGAAGAAATTGTAATTGCAGGAATAGCAAGTAATGGTTTTATTTTTGCTGAAAAAATTGCGGCTTCTTTAAAAGATATTGCCAACTTGAATATTCTACTTTGTGAGGTTATTATAGACAAACAACATCCCGAATCTGATGTGCAAACATCTATTCCTAAAGAACAATATGCAAACAAAGGATTAATCTTGGTCGATGATGTACTCAACTCAGGTACTACTCTAATTTATGCGGTAAGACATTTTCTGGATGTACCGCTAACTAAATTTAAAACGGCTGTTTTAGTAGATCGAAATCATAAAAAATATCCGGTAAAAGCAGACTTTAAGGGAATATCATTATCTACATCACTTTTAGAACATGTAAATGTAGTTTTTGATGACAATGGTCAAGATTCAGCTTATTTAAGCTAATATTGATTTAATATCTTCAACTGTTTCATCGATAGTTTTACCATCAACGTTTACTTTGAATTGAGCCTGGTGGTAATAATAATTGCGGTCAAACAAATGTTTTGCGATAAATTCTTTCAATTCTTCATCTGATTTGTTAGCAATAATTGGACGATTAGTTTTATTATTTACTAATCTTTGAAAAAGAGTATCAACCGATGCTTTTAAATATATAGAAGTAACCCCATCTCCATTTAATAATTCATGATTATTAGCATAACAGGGAGTTCCTCCTCCTAAACCGATAATCTGTTTTTCAGACGAAGCCAAAAGTTCGACAAAAACTTCGTGCTCTAACTTCCTGAAATAAATTTCTCCATACATTTCAAAGATTTGATTGATGGTTAAATTGGCTTTATTCTCTATGCTCTCGTCAAGATCGATATAGGGAACTTTCATTAAACTGGAAAGTTTTTTGGCAATCGTAGATTTGCCACACCCCATATATCCTAATATAATTATTTTTTTCATTGGAATAAAACCTTACTAATTAAGGCGTTAAAGACTTTTGTTTAAAAAAGACAAATTTAAAATAAAATAGCTTTGAAATATCAAAAATAAGGCCTTATATTTGCACCCGCATTCAAGAAATGAAAATGACTCGATAGCTCAGTTGGTAGAGCACATCACTTTTAATGATGGGGTCCTGGGTTCGAGCCCCAGTCGGGTCACAAATAGTAATACATTTCATTTCTTGAGTCAACGACTCGATAGCTCAGTTGGTAGAGCACATCACTTTTAATGATGGGGTCCTGGGTTCGAGCCCCAGTCGGGTCACAAAAGGTTGTTCGATTATCGAATGACCTTTTTTCATTTTTTGGCCACGTGGAGAAACGGTAGACTTGCCATCTTGAGGGGGTGGTGCTCGTAAGGGCGTGTGGGTTCAAATCCCACCGTGGTCACGAATAAAACAAAACGCATAAAAAATAATCAAGCTTGCTTGAAATTATTTTTTATGCGTTTTGTTTTTCAAAGCGGAGCTTTGTTGGGAAAGACGCAGTCAATCCCTGTTAACTGATTGAAATTATTTTTTATGCGTTTTGTTTTTCAAAGCGGAGCTTTGTTGGGAAAGACGTAGTCAATCCCTATTGATTACTTGAATTATTTTTTACCCGCCTTTCTCAATTCGGCACTTCCGGGAATTTTCATTTTATCTGTTAAAGCAGGTACTTCATTCAAATCAAAATCACCAATTATAGACATTAAAACCGTTTCTTTCGTTTTTGGATCTTCAATAAATAGTAATAACTCTTTTAATTGAGTTTCACTACTACCCTGCTTAGAGTGGATTCGAACCATTTTACCTCCGTCATTTATTGCCATTAGCTCACTCAATCCAATTGCTTTAATATACTTTTCAGAAGTAAGTCTCATTTGCATAGCAATTCGTTCATTTTGAGTTCGATATACCTTAAGATTATCTATCTTTTTAATTAAGCTCATGTATTGTAAAGTTTCTTTATCAGATGTTTCTAATTTAACTTTACTCATTAGCTCAAACATTTTCTTATTAATATTGATTGCGCTAACAGTTTCAATTCCTTCAAATTGATCAAAAACGGATTGCGCAAAAACTGGGCTTGCCAATACCAAAAAAATTATTGAAACAATATATTTTTTCATAATTTACTTACTTTTATAATAGTCGCATAAATGTATTGATAAAAGTTATTTTAATAAACATAATACGCTACTTTTTTGTTCTAACTAAAACAAAAGTTTGTATTTTTACTTGACAAACCCAAATTACACGAGCATACTATGAAAAAAATTATTCAGCTTTCGATTTTAGTATTTATTTCATTCTTTGTATTTCAAAGTTGCCAAAAAGATGCAGATGACGAAATAATTAGTACCCCAGAAGATGTATCTATTCAAAATTTTATTTGGAAAGGATTAAATCAATACTATCTATGGCAACCAGATGTACCTAATTTAGCTGACAACCGATTCAGAACTCAATCGGAGCGTGATGCATTTTTAAGCAATTACAAAGTACCCGAAGAATTGTTTGATGCACTGCGAGTGAGCCCTACTATTGATCGATTTAGTTGGATGGTAGATGATTATGTTACTTTAGAACAATCGCTTCAAGGAACATCAAAAAACAATGGTGTAGAATTTGGCTTGAGTTATAAACCTAATAGTACTACAGAGTTATTTGGCTTTGTCCGATATATCATTCAAGGTTCAGATGCTTCAAATAAAGATATAAAAAGAGGTGATATGTTTACTGCCGTTAATGGTACTCCATTAACGACAGCTAATTACCAAAGTTTGTTATTTGGTTCAAATGAGAATTATGTTTTAAATATGGCTGATTTTAACGGGACTACTGTTGTTTCAAATGGAAAAACTATATCACTAACAAAAACTACTTTAACTGAAAATCCAATTTTAGTTAAAAAAGTAATTTCGGTAGGAACTAAAAAAATTGGTTATTTAATGTACAATGGGTTCTATGCTGATTTTGATTCACAATTGAATACTGTATTCGGGGAATTCAAATCGCAAGGAATTACTGATTTAGTCTTAGATTTACGATACAATAGTGGAGGATCTGTTCGTACTGCAACCTATTTAGCCAGTATGATTACAGGGCAATTTACAGGGAAAATATTCGCAAAACAACAGTGGAATCCTAAAATTAACGACTATTTTGAAAAAAATGATCCAGATGGATTAAGTAATTTTTTTACAGATAAAATTGGCTCTACTCCAATTAACAGTGTGAATATGACAAAAGTATATATTCTAACTACTAAATCGTCCGCTTCTGCGAGTGAACTTGTAATTAATGGTTTGAAACCTCATATAAATGTCGTACAAATTGGAGATGCAACTACAGGTAAAAATGTTGGATCGGTAACATTATATGATTCTCCTGATTTTACAGAAAAAAATAAAAACCCAAAACACAAATACGCCATGCAACCTATTGTATTAAAAATTGTTAACTCAGCAGGTTTTGGCGATTATTTTAATGGCTTAACACCCACACATGAGTTAAAAGAAACCATTAGTACATTTGGCATTCTTGGAAATGAAAATGAACCTTTACTAAAATTAGCTATTGCAAAAATTACAGGTACAGGAAAATTAACCCCACAAAGTTCAGGTAAAGAATTTGAGTTTTTTAAAGATTCTAAATCTAGCAATCCATTTGGAAACCAAATGTATTTGGACAAAGCACCTAGAGGTCTTCAAAAAGCAATAGACTAGCAAGGTATACAGTACAAAAGAGGCTTTCCAAAAAATAGAAAGCCTCTTTTTTTTATTAATTAAAATTAATCCCTAAAAATTAAATACGAAACCTACTTTGAAATTTCTTCCCAAAGTGCTGTATCCAATATTTTCTACAAAATTTACATTAAATACATTATTCACTGAACCAAAAACAGACAAGCTATTTTTTACTAATTCGTATCGAGCTAAAGTATGTAACAATTGATATGAACCTAGATTAACATTTGCTAAAGCAAAAGTATTTCCATCAAAAAAAGCATCTTTTCTAGCATCCACATATTGGTAATTCATGTTCCAATAAAAACGATCTGAGATTTTAAAATCTAATGATGAATTGATTTTGTTTTTAGGAATTAATCGATTTAAGGCTTCGTCTACATAAGTAAATGTATAATTCCAATTCCATGTGATGGAGTTGCTTACAATAAATTGGAATTCAGATTCAATTCCTTTGGCTCTATTCAGCCCAACAATATTTACATAATTGGAATCAAAAGTACTCGGATTAAAATAAAATCCAATTGAATTAGTTTGTTCGCGATAAAACCCAACTACATTCCATCGTATTTTACTGTTTATTAATTGCGTTTCAAACCCCGCTTCAACTGTGCTGTTTTTTTCGGGTGTCAAATTTCTATTTCCAAATTGAGAATACAATTGGTATAAACTTGGAGTTACAAAAGCAGTACTGAACGAACTTACTAACTTAAACGGAAAAGACTTAAAATCAAAAGAAGGATTGATATTGTAGACTAATTGATTACCATACTCACTATGACTATTCCATCGAGCCCCAATATTCAAATTAAATCCAGATGTAGTTGTCAAAACTCCTGTGAAATAGGGATCAATCATATTAAATTTGGTATTCTCTCTAGCACTGTTTCCAAATGGAGTACTACTATTAGCATCATGAAACTGGTATTGAACACCCGAAACTAGATAGAAAGTTGGAGTAAATTTGTATTTATTATATCCATCAACTACTACAGTTCGAGATTCATATTCAGAAAAACCTACTGTATTAGAATACGAATCAAACTCGTTATAAGAACGAATAATTCTATTAAAACTAGAATTCAAAATGAATTCGCCCTTATCATATTGGAACTTTGGCATAAAGCCAAAACGAAATTGCTTCGAACTAGTTTTATTTTTTTCTGTATCGCTCATTCCTGTATTATCATAACCGCCATCATAATCATTTTTGATTTGATCGTAATTTCCAAAAAAATCAAATGACAATTTATCGGTTACGGCATAACCCACTTTGGCTAAATAATTCAAACGCGAAAAAGGATCATCTTCATACAAATCATCCGAATTAGTTGGAGCAATTTGAGACATTCCTTTTGTTTCTGTACTATTTAAAGAAGTGAAATAAGTAAGTTTTTTACTTGTTCCGTGTAAAGAAAAACCTTGATTAAAATCAGCTAATTTTTGACTTTGATGGGATGCTGTTGCGTTAGTTCCAGTATTTAGATAGGCATTTCCTGCAATCGACTTCTTACTCCCTTTCTTCAATTTAATAGAAATTACTCCTGTAGCAGCCCCAGAACCGTAAAGCGTGCTTGCTGCCCCTTTCATAATCTCAATGCTTTCTACTTGCTCCACTGGCAACAAACGCAAGTCATATTCCATATTTATTCCTGATGCATCGTTTACAGGGATTCCATCAATTAAAATCAAAACTTGATTGTTTTTTCCTCCCCTAATGTAATAGCCTAAATTTTTTCCAGCAACACTTTGATTGCCATTAATTTCTAGTCCCGCAACGGTGTTTAAAACGGCAGCGATACTTTGACCCAGTCTGTTCTTTAAATCCTCAGCGGTAATTTTTGAAATTACCTTTCCTGATTTTTCTTTGGCTAAAGCAAATTTAGAATCAGATACCACTACTTCTTGTAACTCGTTTTGAGAGTTAGCATTTTCTTTTTCTTGCGCAAAAGCACAAGCAGATACTAGCACAAACAATGCGCTAATCCGAACGTTTTTCTTGTTCATTATACATTAAACATTTTGCAACAGCTGAACTGTTACTTTACTAATAATGGGGAGAAAGGCATAGAATTACCCATACCCAAACCTTTTTTCCCGAAAGTTTGATACTCGATGTAATGGGCAGGTCTCCTGGCTTGCGTCTTGTTGTTCACCTTCTCATTCGCAAAGCGAACAATGGTTTTGTAGATAACAACAAGCTTTTTAGCTTACAGTTGCGGGTACAGCGTAAGATTTTTGAATTTTGATTGTTGAATTCTAAATTTCAGATGTTGTTAATTCAATCTAAAATCGTTAATCAGCGATCTTCAATCACTCACTTCCCTTTTAATGCTATTTTGAAAAACAAAAAAGCAACCTCAATACGAGTACAAAGATACCACTAAGATTGGGATAAAAAATTAAATTTGATTTTTAAATCCGTTTACACCTACCTTTGCATATCTTGTAATCAAAGCGATGAAATCATTTTTTTTAAAATTTATTTTCCTTTTGTATATTCTGCTTCTTGGCGGATGCAAACAAAATAGCGCCAATTCAGTAGTTTCAAAAAGAACTGCCAAAAATGAAATTCAGCACGCTAAAGGATTAGAAATATACCATTACCAAGGTTATTCTATTCTAAAGATTACACGTCCTTGGCCTGATGCCAAGACACCATTTACTTATATTTTACAAGAAAAAAATGGCAGTATTCCCGATAGCTTACAACAATACACACGAATTTCAGTTCCCATTCAATCCATAGTAGTTACCTCTACAACACACATTCCAGCATTGGAATTATTAGGCGTTGAGAATACCTTGGTAGGTTTTCCCAATACTGATTTTATTTCATCGGCAAAAACCAGAAAGCGAATTGACGCTGGACTTTTGAAGGAAGTAGGAACCAATGAAACCTTAAATACAGAAATACTAATTGATATGGCTCCGGAGGTTATTGTGAGTTTCGGTTTGAACAATAGTAATCCAACTTTGGATAACTTACAAAAGAGTGGTTTAAAAGTCCTTTTAAATGGCGATTGGAATGAACAATCTCCGCTAGGCAAAGCAGAATGGATCAAGTTTTTTGGTGCTTTGTATAGTTTGGATGCCAAAGCCAAAGCAATTTTTTCCTCCATCGAAAAAGAATACCAAACCACTTTGGCTTTAGCCAAAAAAGCAAAGCAAAAACCGACCGTTTTGAGTGGCGCTATGTACCAAGATCAATGGTTTGTTCCCCAAGGCGAAAGTTGGATGGCTTTATTTCTTAAAGAAGCGCAATCCAATTATTTATGGGCAAATACAACTGGGACTGGAAGTTTGACTTTGCCGTTTGAAACGATTCTCGAAAAAGCACAAAAAGCAGAATTTTGGATTGCTCCAGGTGATTTTACTTCTCTAAAAGAGATGAATAACAGCAATCCGCATTATGCAAAATTTGACGCGTTTAAAAATAAAAAAGTATATTCGTACGCTTTACACAAAGGCGCTAAAGGTGGAATTTTGTTTTTCGAATGGTCTTCTACTCGACCAGATTGGGTATTGAAAGATTTGATTGCTATTTTTCATCCTGAACTGCTACCAAAACATCATCCGTATTTTTTTGAGAAATTAAATTAATTTGAATACAACTAAACGAAATACGTTACTCTTTATTTTCCTGAGCATAGGATTGGTTTTTCTATTTCTAATAGATATCAGTTTAGGTGCCGTTGCTATTCCTTTAAAAGAGGTATGCAACAGTTTAATTGGTTCGGGTGCAAGTAAATCTTCTTGGGAATACATCATTATGGATTACCGCTTACCCAAAGCGATTGTAGCAATCCTTGTTGGTATGGGATTATCGATTAGCGGCCTTTTAATGCAGACATTGTTTCGAAATCCACTAGCAGGGCCTTATGTTCTGGGACTGAGCTCGGGAGCGAGTTTAGGTGTAGCATTAGTGATATTAGGTTCGGCATTTTTACCTTCTTTTGCAAGTAAATTGGTACTTTCTTCTTACGGAATAGTTATCGCATCAAGCTTAGGTAGTTTCCTAGTTTTGTTAGCCGTTTTGGCTGTTGCCCAACGATTGCGAGACACCATGGCGATTCTAATTGTTGGATTAATGTTTGGTAGTTTAACCAACGCTTTAGTGGGTACACTCACCTATTTTAGTACGGCTGAGCAATTGCAAAAATTCACTTTTTGGTCTTTAGGAACTTTAGGTAATTTATCTTGGACTTCAATTGCTATTTTATCTGTTTGTGTTTTGATTGGATTACTATTGAGTTTGGTTAGCATCAAACCATTAAACACCTTGCTTTTAGGCGAAAATTATGCGAAGAGTTTGGGATTGAATTATACTAAAGCGCGTTTCATCATCATCTTAGCTACCAGTATTTTAGCAGGAAGTATTACCGCTTTTGCGGGGCCAATCGCTTTTGTAGGTTTGGCTGTACCGCATATTGCCAAATTAGCTTTTCAAACGAGTAATCACTTGATTTTATTTTGGAGTACAGTGTTATTTGGCGCCATGATTATGTTGATTTGTGATAGTATTTCTCAGTTACCTAATTCAGCAATTGTAATTCCTATCAATGCAATAACTTCTATTTTAGGCGCACCAATTGTAATTTGGTTACTCATCCGCAAACGTAAAATGATGAACTAATGGAGAAAACATTTATTTTACAAGCAACAGATATCAGCATAGGCTATTCCAACAAAAAGGAAACTACCACAGTAGCATCAGAAGTTTCTGTTTCCTTAGAAAAAGGAAAATTGACCGCTTTGATTGGGGCTAATGGAATTGGAAAATCAACACTTTTGCGAACCTTAATTGGTATTCAATCACCTCTTTCTGGAAAAGTCCTTTTAGAGAATAAAGACATTCATTCCATTAATAATTTGACTTTAGCCCAACACTTAAGTGTGGTATTAACCGACAAATTACCTCCAAGTAATTTAACTGTTTTTGAACTCGTTGCTCTAGGAAGACAACCGTATACGAATTGGATTGGGAAACTTACTACAGAAGATATTGAAAAAGTAAAGGAAGCTTTAGAACTGACACAAATTACTCATCTTGCTGACAAAAAACATGATGAAATTAGCGATGGACAATTGCAAATTGTACTTATTGCAAGAGCATTGGCACAAGATACTCCGCTTATTGTTTTAGACGAACCCACTACCCATTTGGATTTATTGCATAAAGTAACACTCTTAAAGCTCTTGAAAAAATTGACTCAAG
The DNA here is from genome assembly GCF_020886115.1 of Flavobacterium ammonificans. Classification (NCBI taxonomy): domain Bacteria; kingdom Pseudomonadati; phylum Bacteroidota; class Flavobacteriia; order Flavobacteriales; family Flavobacteriaceae; genus Flavobacterium; species Flavobacterium ammonificans. Next base: position 1,419,340 of record NZ_AP025185.1, on the reverse strand, counting down.
AAACTGGAAAGTCCATTTTGTTTTCTACTCACGATATTGATATGGCTATCCAATTGAGTGATGAAATGATTATTATGACTCCCGAATCAGTGGTACAAGACCAACCTTGTAATTTGATAATGAAAGGAAGTTTCAATACCTTATTTCAGGATGAACATATTCTTTTTGACGCCGAAAAAGGAAAATTCGTTATCAAAGGATAATAATTTTAAGACTTCAAACCGATTTGTCTTTTGGCTTCGCCAATAACAAAAGCCACCGAATTAGCGACGTTAAAACTTCGAATTAATGATGACATTGGAATGGTTAAATGATTGTCAAACAGATTTAAAACTTCTTCGCTTAAACCTACACTTTCTTTACCAAACACTAACCAATCTCCATCTTGAAATTGAGTTTCCAAATACGATTTTGAAGCACGAGCACTCATCAAAAATACTCGAGAACGATCTGGAATTTGATTCAGCCATTCGTCAACATTTTGATATTCAGCGACATCCAAATGGACCCAATAATCCAAACCCGAACGTTTTAAATTTTTATCATTGATTACAAATCCAAAGGGATGAATTAAATGCAATTTACTTTCAGTTCCAACACAAAGTCGGCCAATATTGCCTGTGTTATTTGGTATTTCTGGTTCTACCAATACGATGTTTAACATATATTTATTTATTTTCTATTTGAAAATCAGCTACTTCAATAACTTCGCCTGCCTGTAAGTCATTCAAACGTACATTTCCCACACGAACACGTACTAAACGCAAAGTAGGAAAACCTACACAAGCTGTCATTTTACGAACCTGTCTGAACTTCCCTTCATTAATCGTAATGGAAACCCAAGAAGTAGGTCCGTGACGTTCATCTCGAATTTTTTTTCCTCTATAGCCAAAAGCAGGAACTTCATGAATTAAAAAGGCTTTGCAGGGTTTAGTGATGTATTTTTTACCGTTAAATCCTATTTCAACACCTTTTTGCAATTGTTCCACCGCTTCTTGATGAATTACACCATCTACTTGCACATAGTATTCTTTTTCCACTTTTTTGCTACGAACAATTTCGCTCATCATACCGTCCGTAGTCAACAATAATAAACCTTCCGAATCTTCATCCAAACGACCGATAGCCATTGTGCCTTCTGGAAATGGGTATAACTCTCCCAAAAGTCGTTTCTTTCTTTTTAATTCATACACAAACTGACTCAAATAGCCGTAGGGTTTATGAATAATAAAATGCTGATGCGACATATGGATTCAATTTGCAGCAAAAGTACATTATTATTGAAGAAAAAATAATTATTTTAAAGCAGCAAATTCAGAGAATTCCCTACTTTTACTACTTACTAAATTCATCCTTTTTATGACAGCTATTCTTCCTGTTTTATTCAGTTTTATAATCGCATTAGCCATTGGGATTTACATTGGCAAACTCATTTTCTCTGCTAAAATGCAAGCTGAAAAAATTAGTTTGGAAGAAAAAGTTTTGGCAAGTCAAGCTCAAATTCAAAACTTGAAAGAAATCCTAGAAAAAGAAAGAAGCGAGAAAGAAGTGATTCGTAACGAGAAGGACAGTTTGGCTATTCAATTGTCTAAAAAAGAAGTTGATTTTGAAAATCTTTGGGAACGCAATAAAGAACAAAAACAAGAAGTAGAACAGCTTCAGGAAAAATTCACTAAAGAATTCGAGAATTTAGCCAACAAAATATTAGACGAAAAATCGAATAAATTTACCGAACAGAATAAAGAAAACATGCAAAATATCTTGACGCCGCTACAAGATAAAATTCAATTATTCGAAAAGAAAGTCGAAGACACTCACAAGGAAAGTATCGATTATCACGCGGCGCTTCGTCAACAAATTCTGGGCTTACGTGAAATGAATCTTCAAATGAGCAAAGAAACCATTAACCTAACAAAGGCCTTAAAAGGAGACAGTAAAATGCAAGGTAATTGGGGCGAATTGGTATTAGAGCGCGTTTTAGAAAAATCAGGTTTAGAAAAAGGACGTGAATACGAAGTGCAACAAGCCTTTACAACAGAGGAAGGTAATCGTGTATTTCCAGACGTAGTAATTAATTTGCCGGATGGCAAAAAAATGATTGTCGATTCAAAAGTATCGCTGACCGCATACGAAAAATACATCAACGAGGAAGACGAAGAATTGAAATCCAACTACCTCAAAGAACACGTCAACTCGATCAAACGTCACGTAGAACAATTGGGAAACAAAAATTACCAAGACTTGTACCAAATTGAAAGTCCTGATTTTGTGTTGCTATTTATTCCAATCGAACCGGCATTTGCTATGGCATTAAACGAAGACACTTCATTGTACAACAAGGCTTTTGAAAAAAATATTGTCATCGTAACTCCAGCTACTTTATTAGCTACTTTACGAACTATTGATAGTATGTGGACCAATCAAAAACAACAAGAAAATGCGTTAGAAATTGCGCGTCAAGCAGGAGCTTTGTATGATAAATTTGAAGGTTTCGTTGCTGATTTAATTAAAATTGGAAAGAAAATTGACGAAAGTAAAGTCGAATATGCTGGCGCAATGAATAAGTTAGTAGAAGGTAAAGGAAACTTAATCAGCAGTGTGGAACGTTTGAAAAAAATGGGAGCCAAAGCTAAAAAAGCATTGCCAGAAAATATCATCAATCGCGCTGAAACAGATGAAAATCAATTGGAATCATAAACCAATAGTTGTATAATTGTGAAAGAGTAACTACCATGCTTTAATACAAACCAAAACCCTACTTTTTTTATTCAACTATTTATTGTAAATTGTAGTTTAAATTTTTGAATTATGAGAAAAATAATTTCAATAATAATACTATTCAATTGCATCTATGTATTGGCACAAAAGAAGTTAGAAACAACTTCAGGAAAAGTATTTTTTGAAGCTTCAGTGCCTTTATTTGAGGAAATCAGTGCTGTAAACAATGCTGTAAATTGTACGCTGAATCTAAAAGACAACTCTATTGTATTTTCCTTAAAAATAAAAGATTTTAAATTCAAAAGAGATTTAATGCATACTCACTTCAATGAAATTTATTTGGAAAGTGATAAATATCCTAGGGCTACTTTTAAAGGGGTAGTACCCAATTTTGATCTCGACAAAATTTCGCCGGAGGGGACTTTTTTAAAGATAAATGGTACCATTAAAATTCACGGAGTTTCAAAACCAATCACTGTTTCTGGAATCTTCAAAAAAACAAAAAATCAACTACAGGTTACAGCTGATTTTATACTTAATACTGATGATTTTGAAATCAAAATTCCTAGTATGATTTTACCTAAAATATCCAAAAAAGTCCAAACACATCTTGAATGTTTCTTGCAATAAATTATTTATCCAAACAATTTTTTAAAGCGAGATTCAATTGTGTAAATTCAAACTTAAAACCAATAGCCTCTATTTTGTTTGATGTTACTCTACGTCCTGTAAGCACTAATTGTGCCATTTCTCCTAAAACAATTTGCAGTAAAAATGCAGGAACATTTGGCAACCAAATACTATAACCCAAAATTGAAGCTAAAGTCTTTGAGAAAATCGAATTCGTAGTACCATCATTAATGGCTGCATTGTAGGGTCCTTGAACTTCAGGATTGATTATTGCCTCCAAATAAATTCGGCATAAATCATCAATATGTATCCATGGCATAAATTGTTTTCCTGAACCAATAGCACTACCCAATCTCAATTTGAAAAGTGGAACTAATTGCTGTAAAACACCATCGCCTTTTCCTAAAACCAAACCCGTACGAATGTATACTGTACGAATACCTAAATCACGTATAGGTTGAGCAGCCGATTCCCATTTCTGGCATACCGTTCCCAAAAAGTCATTGGCAGCAGGAGTAGTTTCAGAACATAAAACATCATCAGTAATAGCTCCATAAATTCCAACACCCGAAGCTGAAATAAAAGCATCCAGTTGTTTGTTGTATTTTTGTAAAGTAGCCAACAGTAATTGAGTAGATTGTTCTCTACTGTCTAGAATTGCTTTCTTTCGATTCCTTGTCCAGCGTTTAGCGCCTATATTTTCTCCAGCTAAGTGTACAATATAATTGGCGCCTAAAATAGCTTGTTCGTCAATTGTTCCATCTTCAACATTCCATTGAGCATAGGAAACTCCAGCTGAATATTCTTTAGCAGTACGACTTAGAATCGTTACTGAATATCCGTTATCTAACAGTAATTGGGTTAATTTTTTACCAACAAAACCTGTACCACCCGTAACTACAACATTTTTTCTATCTTCTAACATAATGTGGTTTGAATTATTTTAATACAAATATATGAAAATATTTTGTTTAACTTTATTACAATATTGTTAAACATTTTGTATCTTTATGCTCTAATTTGAAAAGCAATCAAAATGGCTACTAAAAAATCTACTCTAACTAAAGAAAAAGTAATTTCATTCTATATGCAAAGTACTTTAGAGCACAATTCAAAACCTAAATCAGTATTTCATTTTGCAAAAGAAAATGGATTTACAGAAGCTGAATTCTATACATTTTTTGGCGGTATGGAAGGAATTGAGAAGGAAGTGTTCAATCAATTTCTATCTAAGACAATTGAATTATTAGAAAAAGATAAAGATTACGAATACTACGATATGAAAAGTAAAATGCTTAGTTTTTACTTCACCTTCTTTGAATTACTGACGGCAAACAGAAGTTATGTAGTCCTTAGCTTAAAAGAAAATAGCACTATGCTAAAAGGATTAATGCAACTAAGCGGTTTGAGAAATGGTTTCAAAGACTTTGTTAGTTCTATTATTTCGGATGAATACCGATTGAAACAAGAACGTTTTCAAGACATCCAGGAAAAGGCGTTGCAAGAATCAGCTTGGATTCAGTTGTTAATGACATTAAAGTTTTGGCTGGACGACACTTCAGCTGCATTTGAAAAAACAGACATCTATATTGAAAAATCCGTGAAGGCGTCGTTTGAATTAATGAATACTGCTCCGTTAGAAAGTCTAATTGATTTCGGGAAATTTCTTTTTAAAGAAAAAATACAACACAACTAAATGAAAACTATTGATTATATTCCTACTTCTAAAATCCAACGTGCTAGTAAATTAGTACAAACAGGTGCCAAAGTAGGTGTTAATTATTTAAAATATTATGGCGAAAAAGTAGTGAATCCTTCACTCAATCGTGATAAATTAAATGAAGATAACGCTGAGGATATTTATGATGGACTGAAAAGTTTGAAAGGAAGCGCCTTGAAAGTAGCACAGATGTTGAGTATGGATAAAAGTTTCCTTCCTCAAGCCTATGTGGAAAAATTTTCATTGTCTCAATTTTCAGTTCCGCCACTTTCAGCACCTTTAGTGTTAAAAACATTCAAATCGAATTTAGGCAAAACACCTTATGAAATCTTTGACGAGTTCAATCCAAACTCAGTCAATGCAGCGAGTATTGGTCAAGTCCATTTGGCAGTTAAAGATGGTAAAAAATTGGCCGTAAAAATCCAGTATCCAGGAGTGGCAAATAGTATTTCTTCTGATTTGGCTTTGGTGAAACCAATTGCTATTCGAATGTTTAATTTACAAGGCAAAGATTCAGATAAATATTTCAAAGAAGTTGAAGACAAGTTAATTGAAGAAACCAACTATTTATTAGAACTAAAACAAAGTCAGGAAATCGTAGCGGCTTGTTCTAAAATAAATCACTTGGTTTTTCCAAACTATTACAGTGACTATTCTTCTGAGAAAATAATTACTATGGATTGGATGACAGGATTACACTTGTCTGAGTTTACGAAGGAAAATACCAATGGTGAAATTGGAAATCAGTTAGGACAAGCATTATGGGATTTTTATATGTATCAAATACATGTCTTGCGCAAAGTGCATGCCGACCCTCATCCAGGAAATTTCTTAGTTAACGAAAATAATGAGCTAATTGCTCTAGATTTTGGATGTATGAAAGCCATTCCAAAAGAGTTTTACACGCCTTATTTTGAGTTAATTAAAAAAGAGGTCATTGATAATCAAGTGCTTTTTAACGAAAAATTATTCGAATTAGAAATTTTACGTATTGATGATACTCCTGAAGAAGTAGCTTATTTTACTTCCATGTTCTATGACTTGCTAACATTATTTACTAAGCCTTTTCAATCGGAAACTTTTGATTTTTCTGACGAAATGTTTTTTGAAAAAATAGCACAATTAGGAGAGCGTTTTGCCAATGATACCAATCTTAGAAAAATGAATGGAAATCGTGGATCTAAACATTTTATCTACATGAACAGAACCTTCTTTGGTTTGTACAACTTACTATTTGATTTAAAAGCTGAGATTGTAGTACATAACTATCAGAAATATAGCTAATGAAAAGAGAATTAACTGATATCGATAAAGACCGCATCATTGAAATGGCTTGGGAAGACCGAACAACTTTTGATGCCATTTTACTGCAGTTTGGTTTAAAAGAACAAGAAGTTATTGACTTAATGCGTGCCGAGATGAAACCTTCAAGTTTTAGAATGTGGCGTGCAAGAGTTCAGGGTAGAAAAACCAAACATGAAAAATTACGCGATTTTAGAGAAGGCCGTTTTAAATGTACGCGCCAAAGACAAATAAACAACAACAAAATAGCAAAACGATAAATAATTTAATTAATGAAAAATATACTCATAGTTGGAGGAAGTAAAGGAATTGGTAATGCCATTTTGTTACAACAATTGGAAAAAAATAAGGTGTATACAATCAGTCGTACTGCTCCTGAAATGAGCCATCCAAATCTAGTACATTTCAGTTTAGATGTATTGCAAGATGCATTACCAGAAATCGAAAGTTTGGACACTTTGATTTACTGTCCAGGATCTATTACTTTAAAACCAATTGGTAGCTTAAGTATTGATGATTTTAGAAATGACTTTGAAATCAATGTAATTGGAGCAGTAAAAGTGATTCAAAAATACTTAGCTGCTTTGAAAAAGGGAAACCAACCTTCTATCCTATTGTTTAGTACCGTGGCAGCTAAATTAGGAATGCCTTTTCATGCCAGTATTGCAACAGCAAAAGCGGGTGTAGAAGGATTAGTTAAATCTCTTGGTGCAGAATTAGCATCTAGTATTCGTATCAATGCTATTGCACCAACGATTACCGAAACCACATTGGCTGCAGGGATTTTAAGAAACGACCGAATGAAAGAAAATATGGTAGAACGCCATCCTATGAAAGGCTATTTACAGCCACAAGAAGTAGCTGAAATGGCAGATTTCTTGATTTCAGAAAAAGCAAAATCAATTTCCGGACAAATTTTTGAAATGGATTACGGTATTGTCAGTTTTAAAATATAATTAAATATCCCTACATCAATTTACATGAAAAATTACGAAAAAATAGAACAATACAATACTGAGGTTACTGAACTACTTTCTAATAATTATAAAACGATTATTGAAAATTTAGGAGAAGATGTTACGCGCGAAGGATTAGAGAAAACACCTGAACGAGTAGCAAAAGCGATGCAATATTTAACTCATGGTTACGAACTAGATCCATTAGAAATATTAAAATCAGCCTTGTTTACTGAAGACCATCAACAAATGATTGTGGTGAAAGACATTGAAGTGTATTCTATGTGTGAGCACCATATGTTGCCTTTCTTTGGGAAAGCACATGTAGCCTATATTCCCAACGGGAAAATTGTTGGCTTAAGTAAAATCCCTAGAATCGTTGATGCATTTGCAAGAAGAATGCAAGTTCAAGAACGTTTGACAGATCAAATTAAATGTTGTATTCAAGAGGCATTAGAACCCCTTGGTGTAGCGGTAGTTATAGAAGCACAACACATGTGTATGCAAATGCGTGGCATTCAAAAACAGAATTCAGTTACAACCACTTCATCGTTTACTGGAGCTTTTGAAAAAGACAAAACGCGTAAAGAGTTTATTAGCTTAATTACAAGTAAATTGAGTTAATATATTAGTTGTTTTTTAGGTTAGAGTTAGGTTGGAACTCCCGAATTACTAAAAACAGTTTTCGGGAGTTTTTTTTATAAAGCTATTTTAGAATCCCTGCTTTATAAGTCGCAATAGCGCGATCTCTAGCCATAGCATGATCTACCATAGGTTGGTCATAACCCAAATCAAATTCTTTAACCCACTGTCGAATATAAATTCCCTTTTCGTCAAATTTTTTCTGCTGAATTTCAGGATTAAAAACTCTAAAATAAGGAGCTGCATCACAACCAGTTCCAGCTGCCCACTGCCAATTTCCAACATTAGATGCCATTTCGTAATCTAATAACTTTTCAGCAAAATAGGCTTCGCCCCACTGCCATTCGATTAATAAATGCTTGCATAGAAAACTTGCGACTACCATACGAACTCGATTGTGCATATAACCCGTTTCGTTGAGCTGACGCATTCCAGCATCTACCATTGGATATCCTGTTCTACCCTCACACCAACGCTTGAATTCAGATTCGTCATTGCGCCATTGAATACCATCGTAAGCCGACTTAAAATTCTTATTTTGAACTTTAGGAAAATGATATAAAATTTGCATGAAAAATTCTCTCCATATCAATTCACTCAAAAAAACATCATTTTTACGTACCGCCCAATTGACTAATTTACGAACACTAACGGTTCCAAAACGCAAATGAGGTGACAAATAAGATGTGCTATCTAAAGCTGGAAAATCTCTTGTTTCGTGATAGGTAGCAACCAATTTTAAATTGTGAGGTTTTACTTTAATCGAACTTGGAGCAAAACCAATTTCTTCCAAAGAAAGAACATCTAATTTACTTTTGAAAAAATTAGAAAAATACGGACTAGCATCGTATTCAATAACTGGTGCTATAGTTTTGTATTTTTCCAACCATTTATTTTTAAAGGGAGTGTATACAGTATAGGGTAACCCATCTGATTTGACAATTTCTTCTTTTTCAAAAATGACTTGATCTTTATAGGTCGCTACTTCTACTCCATTTGATTGAAGAATATCAGTTACCGCTGCATCACGTTGCATGGCATTGGGTTCGTAATCTTTATTCCAAACTACTTCTTGAATGGCATACTCTTGAAGTAATGCTTCCCAAACTAATTCAGGCTTTCCCTTAAGAACCAAAAGAGAACTAGCTGTTTCTTGTAATTTAAGATGAATTTTAGAAAGTGATTCGTGAATAAAACCAACTCTTGGATCATTTTTTGGTAAACGTTCCAAAATAGTTTCGTCAAAAATAAATAATGGAATTACTGGATATTTTGATTGTAAAGCATGGAACAAACCTACATTATCTTCCAAACGTAAATCACGTCGAAACCAAAAAAAAACAACTTCTTGTTTAGTCATTATTTTGCATTAAATAATTCGTCTACTTTGATTGTTCGGTAGTTAAAAATGGATTTTAGTTTGTTTTTCACTATCAAAGCATTCATGATTCTACCCAAAAAACCTAATGGTAAGGCATAATGAATCAAGTCTGTCATAAGGACTCCATTGTCTTTTTCTTCAAAAAAATGCTTGTGATGCCAAAGTGTATAAGGTCCGAAACGCTGTTCGTCTACAAAATAACTTTCCTCCTTTACAACAGTTATAACAGTCATCCAACTTAATTTAATTCCAAAAAGTGGAGAAACTTTATATTGTATAATTTGTCCCGCATACATACTTTTTTCATCAAAATCAGTGATTTCAAATCCCATATCAGTTGGTGTGATTTTTTGTAAATTTCTTGGATTTGAAAAAAAAGACCAACATTCTTGAATACTGGCATTAACAAACTGTTCTGCTTTTAATGAATATACTTTCATATGATTATATTTTATAATATTTGAAAGGCACAAACAACATTCCAAAACATTCACCGTGCTCCTTACCTAAATGCTTGTGATGCACTTTATGCGCTTTTCTCAATCCAATCAAATATTTGTTATTGGTATTTTTAAACCATTTAAATCGTTGATGAATTAATACATCATGAATCATGAAATAGCACAATCCGTAAAACATAATCCCTAAGCCAATAAAGAATTTATAATTCAATCCACCCCCTACACCGTAGTAAAAAAGAGCAATACTTGGAATAGCAAAAATGACAAAAAACACATCGTTACGTTCAAAAACATTGGCATATTTTGGTTGATGATGGTCTTCATGAAAATACCACATAAATCCATGCATTACAAATTTATGTGTACACCAAGTTACACACTCCATAATCAAAAAAGTCCCAAGGAAAATCAGAAAAAACTGGATTTCGTTCATTGTAATAATAATTTAATTTTAAACTAATTTTAATTTATAGGTAACAAAAGATTGGGCTAGTAAACCCGCTTTAGTATAATTAGAAACTCGAATTCTTGCTGTGCCAATTTTGTCACTAGGAGTTTTCTCTAACTTTTTTAATAATTTTTTATAATACACATAGGCTGTATAAACTCCAAATTTAGCTTCAATTGGCAACTTGGTAATTCCTTGAAAAGCAACTTTAAAATCCTCTTCAATTTCATTAATAATTGCTTTTTTAGACTGCTCATCAAAAGAGTTTAAATCCACACCTGGAAAATAAGTTCTGTTAAGAACCAAGTTATCGTCTTTTAAATCGCGAAGGAAATTGACTTTTTGGAATGCCGACCCTAATCGCATCGCTTCATCTTTAAGTAGATTGTATTGATTAGTATCGCCGTCAACAAAAACTTTCAAACACATTAAGCCTACCACATCAGCAGAACCGTAAATGTATTCTTCATATTCTTCTTTAGTTTGGTAGTCTGATTTAACCAAATCCAACTTCATGCTTTTCAAGAATGCTTGAATCAAATCATCTGAAATATTATAGCGTTTTACGGTCAATTGAAATGAATTTAAAATTGGATTTAAACTAATTCCAGAATGATACGCTTTATAATACTCTTTTTCAAAATCGTGAATAAGAGTTTCTTTTTCAAAACCATGAAATGAATCTACAATCTCGTCGGCAAAACGAACAAATCCGTAGACACTATAAATGGCTTCTCTTATGCTTGGAGAAAGCATGTAGACTGCTAATGAAAATGAAGTGCTGTAATTTTTAGTTACTAGCTTACTACATTTAAAAGATACGTCATCAAATAACTGCTTCATGTTATGCTTTTGAAAATTGTTTATCAATTAATTCGGACACCAGTTTTCCAGAAATTAATGCTGGAGGTACACCTGGCCCTGGTACGGTTAGTTGTCCTGAAAAAAACAGGTTTCCAACTTTATTACTTTTCAATTTGGGTCTTAAAAAAGCGGTTTGCAATAAAGTGTTAGCCATCCCGTATGCATTGCCTTTGTACGAATTGTATTCGCTTACAAAATCATTTTTGCAAAAAGATTGTTTAACTATAATGCTAGATCGAACTTCTTGTTGTGTTAACGACTCAAAACGATCCATAATTTTGTCAAAATATTCATTACGCAACGCTTCAGTATCTTCAATTCCTGGGGCTAAGGGAACTAAAAAGAAAGCAGATTCCATTCCTTCGGGTGCTGCTGAAGCATCTGTCAAAGATGGGAAATTAGCATAAAACAATGGTTCATCAGGCCATCTCGGTTCGTCATAAATATCTTTAGCATGTTGGTAAAAATCAGTATCAAAAAACAAAGCGTGATGCGAAATGTTTTGAATTTTTTTATTGAAACCTACATAAAATAATAATGAAGAAGGAGCAAATACTCGGCTATCCCAATATTTTTCAGAATAAGCACGGTGTTGTTCTTCTAGTAATGTTTCTGTATGATGGTAATCCGCACCACTCAAAACTACATCCGAATAGATTTCGGTTCCATTAACTACGATTCCTTTGGCTGTTTTATTTTCAACAATAATTTTTTCAATAGCAGCATTAGTTACAAATTTCACCCCTAATTCGGTAGCTAAACTTTCCATACCACGAACCACATCAAACATTCCTGTTTTTGGATGCCAAGTACCTAAACCAAAGTCGGCAAAATTCATAAAACTATAAAACGAAGGGGTATCCGATGGTTTAGCACCAAGAAAAAGAACTGGAAACTCTAAAATTTGAATCAATTTTTCGTTTTTAAATTTATTACGAACATCTCGACTGATGTTACTAAAAAATTGGCCTACTTTTTTAGCCGTTTCCACTGTTATTAATTCCAATGGAGAAACTCCAGGGCGATATACTAAATCTTTAATTGCTATATCATAATTCGATTGCGCTTCCAACATGAACTTTTCTAAAACCGCACCACTCCCTTTTTCAATAGATTCAAAAGTAGCAACAATTTCAGGTAAATTATCTGCAATTGCGATGAATTCATCAACTCCAAAATATACTCGATATGCAGGTGAAAGTTTAATTAATTCATAATAATCAGTCGTTTTTTTGCCAAAATCAGCAAAGAAACGTTCAAATACATCAGGCATCCAGTACCAACTTGGCCCCATATCAAAGGTAAATCCATCGATTTTGAGTTGGCGAGCTCTACCGCCAATACTGTCATTTTTTTCATAAACAGTTACTTTATGACCGCTTTGCGCCAAATAACTTGCTGCCGCTAAAGAAGAAAAACCAGAACCTATTATTGTGATTGTTTTTTGTTGTATCATTAAACGTACAGACTATTTTTTTATTAAATACTACTTACTAACGCCTCAATAGATTGAAATACTTGCATCTTTTCATCAACGATTGCTGGATCGATATGAGCCACCATTCGTCCTATAAACCAAAGCGAAGTAGTGTCAGATTCTAACACCTGTTTCATTTCAGTTATATACTCATTTACATTGTCTTTATCTGGCTGCACTGTCAAGTACGAAACAAAAACAATAGACTCAAAATGATTTTTTAAATATTTCAAACTATCAATTGGAACACTTTCACCTAGATAAATGGTTTTATACCCTTTGGCAAGAATTTCATAATTAAGATACATCAATCCTAATTCATGAATTTCGTTCATTGGTAAAGATAATACAAAAACTTTATCTGTTTTGGTAGGTTTGCGTATTTGTAATTGTTCTGTTTGAATGAGTAATTTTTGCTTGATCAAAAAAGTAATAAAATGCTCGTGTGATGGGGTTATAGTATCTGTTTGCCACAACATACCGATCTCATTCATCAGTGGCAAGAAAACATCATAAAATATTTCTTGAAATGATTTCTCTTTGGTTAACCAATCGTAAGTGTTGAAAAATAACTCTTGATCAAAATTCATCATGGCTATCTTAAACTCACTTATCGCATGACTTTTGGCTGTTTTATTAGTAACAATTTCACGAACTAAAGCAGGAATTGTTTCCGGTGGATATTTGGAAATTTTAGATATTTTATATCCAAAGTCATGAAGTAAAGTAATGTTAAGCAACTTTTGCAAACTAGCTAAATCGTACAATCTAATATTAGTATCAGTACGCATAGGCTCCAAAACGTTGTATCGTTTTTCCCAAATACGAATAGTATGCGCTTTAATTCCAGATAAATTCTCTAGATCTTTGATACTGAATACGTTTTTAACGTTGTTCATCCTTTCTTTGTTTTAATTAAACAAATGTAAAATAAAAAATGGTATTACGCTAATTAATATTACTATTGAAAATTCATTTTTTTCTTTCAGAAGTAATCATAAAAAAAGCCTCCGCATAGAGGCTTTTTAATTCTAAATCTGTTTTTTTATTTACTCAAATACATTTTTCTTCGAGAATACAATTCATAGAATTGGTCGTCTTTCAAGTCGTCAATAAACAAAATACTTTCTCCTGTTGATTTCATCTCTGGTCCCAATGCTTTGTTGACATTTTGGAATTTACTGAAAGAAAAAACAGGTTGCTTAATAGCATATCCTTTCAACTGTGGATTGTATGTAAAATCAGTGACTTTGTTAGCTCCTAACATAACTTTGGTAGCATAATTCACATAAGGTTCCCCATACGCTTTAGCAATAAAAGGAACGGTTCTAGAAGCTCTTGGATTGGCTTCAATAATATAAACAACATCATTTTTGATAGCAAACTGAATGTTGATTAAACCAACGGTTTTAAGCGCAATTGCTATTTTATGGGTATGATCTTTAATTTGTTGCATCACAAATTCACCCAAGTTAAATGGAGGTAAAGTCGCATTACTATCGCCTGAGTGTACGCCACAAGGCTCAATGTGTTCCATAATTCCGATGATGTAAACATTGCCATCCGCATCACAAATCGCATCAGCTTCAGCTTCAATAGCGCCATCTAAGTAATGATCTAATAACAATTTATTTCCTGGAATCGATTTCAATAAATTGATTACGTGTTCTTCTAATTCTTGTTTGTTGATGACAATTTTCATTCCTTGTCCACCTAACACATACGAAGGACGAATCAATAATGGAAAATCTAATGTATCTGCTAGTGCGGCTGCTTCATCAGCTGTTTCAGCAATTCCGAATTTAGGGAACGGAATATTTAATTCGGTCAATAAATCAGAGAAACGTCCTCTATCTTCGGCTAAATCCAAAGCATCAAAACTAGTTCCTAAAATTTTCACTCCGTATTTAGATAATTTCTCTGCTAATTTCAAGGCAGTTTGACCTCCTAATTGCACGATAACACCATCTGGTTTTTCGTGTTGAATAATGTCATAAATATGCTCCCAAAAAACTGGCTCAAAATACAATTTATCCGCCGTATCAAAATCAGTCGAAACCGTTTCAGGATTACAGTTAATCATAATCGTTTCGTATCCACATTCTTTAGCTGCAAGTACCCCGTGCACACAAGAATAATCAAACTCAATTCCTTGCCCAATTCTATTTGGTCCTGAACCTAGAACAATGATTTTCTTTTTATCAGTAACAATACTTTCATTATGAACATAACGTTCTCCATTTGGCTTTTCAATTTCAGCCTCGAAAGTGGAATAATAATACGGAGTTTGTGCCTTAAACTCGGCAGCACAAGTATCTACTAATTTGTAAACACGCTTGATTTTAGACTCCATACGTAAACTATGCACCTGACTTTCTAAACAACCCATCATATGGGCAATTTGTCTATCTGAAAATCCTTTTTGCTTAGCTTCCAACAATAATTCTCTCGGTAAAGAATCTACTTTATATGTAGTAATTTCTTTCTCTAAAGTGAATAATTCCTCATATTGTTTCAAGAACCACATATCAATTTTTGTGATTTCGTGAATACGACTCAACGGAATTCCCATTGCGATAGCATCATAAATCACAAAAACACGATCCCAACTCGCATAAGTCAGTTTCTCAATAATTTGTTCGTAATTGGTATATCCTTTACCGTCAGCTCCTAAACCATTTCTTTTGATTTCCAATGATTGCGTGGCTTTGTGTAAAGCTTCTTGGAACGAACGTCCAATTCCCATCACCTCACCTACTGATTTCATTTGAAGTCCTAAAGTTTTATCAGCACCTTCAAATTTGTCGAAGTTCCAACGTGGTATTTTTACAATTACATAATCCAATGTTGGCTCAAATAAAGCCGAAGTTGATTTTGTAATTTGATTTTGCAATTCGTCTAAGTTGTATCCTAAGGCTAATTTTGAAGCAATTTTAGCAATTGGATAACCCGTTGCTTTGGATGCCAATGCCGAAGAACGAGATACACGAGGGTTGATTTCAATAGCAACAATATCTTCTTTTTCATCTGGCGAAACCGCAAATTGTACATTACAACCTCCAGCAAAATTTCCGATACTTCGCATCATCAAAATGGCCATATCACGCATTTTTTGGAATGTCGTATCCGATAATGTCATCGCTGGTGCAACTGTAATAGAATCTCCCGTGTGGATTCCCATTGGATCCATATTTTCAATAGAACAGATGATAACAACATTGTCATTTTTATCTCTCAATAACTCTAATTCGTATTCTTTCCAACCCAACAAAGCCTTGTCAATCAACACTTCGTGAATTGGCGACATTTCTAAACCGTAAGTTAGTTTTTCGTCAAATTCTTCTTTGCTATGCACAAAAGCCGCACCTGTTCCACCCAAGGTAAATGAGGGGCGAATTACTAATGGAAAGCCAAATTCTTGTGCAATTTCTTTTCCTTGTAAGAACGAAGTAGCTGTTTTTGCAGGCGCAGCAGGGATACCAATTTTCTCTAATAATTGTTTGAACTGCTCTCTATCTTCGGTAATATTAATGGCGTTCACATCAACCCCAATCAAACGAACCCCAAAATCTTCCCAAATTCCTTTATCTTCTGCTTCTAAACACAAGTTCAACGCCGTTTGCCCACCCATTGTTGGCAATACCGCATCAATTTGCGGATGTGCTTTCAAGATTTCAATAATCGACTTGGTTGTCAATGGTTTCAAGTAAACATGATCGGCCATAGAAGGATCAGTCATAATCGTAGCTGGATTCGAATTGATTAATATCACTTCGATTCCTTCCTCACGAATAGAACGTGCTGATTGAGAACCTGCATAATCAAATTCGCAAGCTTGACCAATTACGATAGGACCTGAACCTATTATTAAAACGGATTTTATGGATGTGTCTTTTGGCATTTTGGTAGTATTAGTGTGTTGTTGTAAACTTTATTTTATGATTGTATAGTATGTAGTGGAAACTCTTTTATGGTCAACCGACCCAAAGTTAGCTTAAATATTCAAAAAAAAGCCGTTACTAAAAAATAGTAACGGCTTTATATTGATTATAGAATAACCATTATTTTTTGTGTCTAGGTTCGCTAGAAACAGTCAATTTATGTCTTCCTTTAGCTCTTCTTCTTGCAAGAACTTTTCTTCCATTAGCAGAAGCCATTCTGTCCATAAATCCGTGTTTATTTCTTCTTTTTCTTTTCGATGGTTGAAACGTTCTTTTGCTCATTGGTTTGTATCTTTAAAATCTTTATTTATATGTCTTGTAGTTTTTGAATAACCGTTACCCGAAAACCGAGTGCAAATATACAAAGACTTTTTTTTCTAGCAAGTAGTTTTATAAAAATATTTTTAATTCCTTTTACTATCTTTGCAATCATAAATTCAAACCTATTATGTTTCACAAAAATATCAAACTTATTCTTGCCGGACTTATTGTAGCTGCTGGCATTTGGCAATTTACTGAAAGTAACATCGGAAATGGAATATTCCTTTTACTACTATCAATCATACCAGTTTTTTTATATTTCAAAAACGAATTCATTTTATTGGCGTTTCTAAAGTTAAGAAAGCAAGATTTTGAAGGTGCTAGAAAATGGTTGGATAAAATAAAAAATCCAGAAGGCGCTTTAATTCAAAAACAGCAAGGGTACTTTAATTACTTGCATGGAATTATGCTTTCGCAAACCAACATTAACCAATCAGAGAAATTTTTCAAAAAAGCTATCGAATTAGGATTGTCTATGGATATGGATTTGGCTGTTGCCAAATTAAACCTAGCTGGTATTGCTATGTCTAGAAGACGCAAACTAGAAGCAACTTCATTATTGAATGAAGCTAAAAAGCTGGACAAACAAAACATGCTGAAAGAACAAATCAGTATGATGAAAGAGCAAATGAAGAAAATATAGATTTTCTAGAACCTGAAACAAGTTCAGGTTGACAGATAATATATTATATATAGTACGTCTGTCATTCTGAACTTGTTTCAGAATCTAATTGTTCCCATAAATTAATCCAGTTAGGATTAGATTCCTCAATTAAATTTATCTTCCACTGTCTGTGCCAATTTTTTAATTGTTTTTCTCTAGCAATTGCATCATTAACATATTGAAATTCTTCGAAATAGACTAAAGTTTTTAACTTGTACTTTGAGGTAAATTTTGATCCTTCTCCGCTAACATGCCTCTCCATTCTATCATCTAAACCTCCTGTGACTCCAATATAAAGAACTCCATTAGGTTTATTCGTTACAATATACACCCAATAATTATGGTATACCCTATTAGCCATTTTAAATTCAATTAATTTAGAACCTGAAACAAGTTCAGGTTGACAGTTATCCTGCTTATGTTCTCGTCTTTAATTCTTAACTCGTTTACCTCACCTATTCATTACTTCTCAAGACATATTTTCAATTAGTTAATACCCTTCCAAAGGAATTTCTAGTTGGTATTTTTTATTGGTCGGATTGACCAACTTAGTGGCTCGCAACCAAGGATTGTGAATTTTTAGAATTTTATAATTTATCCCTTGTTGTTTTGCCAAACTAGCTAAATCGTTAACTGTGGTATCAATAGTAATTTTCTTTGTTGGCACTATTCGATATTTTTCTTCTTCACCAATAGGAAAACCATACTGTTCTGGATTTTGCATAATTTGTTTTAAAGCTAAGGTTCTAAAAATATAACGAGAAGTTTCGTCATTCAACAATAAATCGTAATAATTAGTTACTTTTTGAAGATCCATTTGTTTTTTGATGCCACTTCCACCGGCATTGTAGGATGCTGCTACTAAAGTCCAATTGCCAAATCTCTCTTTAGCTTTCAAGAAATAAGCACAAGCTGCTTCTGTTGCTTTTTCTAAATGATAACGCTCATCTACATTTTCGTTCACTTCCAAACCAATTTCTTTAGCCGTTTCAGGCATAAATTGCCAAACTCCTTTGGCTCCAGCCGGAGAAACAGCATTAACCAAACCACTCTCAATCACAGCAACGTATTTAAAATCATCCGGAATTCCGTTTTTCTTTAAAATAGGTTCAATTACCGAAAATGCTCGGCGAGCTCTTTTTAAAATTAAAAAAGTCGAAGCGTTCAAATGTTTATTCACTAATAACTCTCTATCCAAACGCTCTTGTACATCAGCAATTTGCAAAGGCACTGCCTCCCCAGCAAAATCAATTTTAGCAGGGAAATAATTAGGATTGAATTGGGCAATCCATTTAGAAGGTAATTCTAATTTGGATGCAAAAATAAAAAGACCACTAATTAGCATTACGCCAATAACAAGAACCGATTTACGAAAAATATTTGTTGATTTAATCATTGGGTATTGAATTGAATTTAGTACTTCTAATTCCCTTGAATTAACAAAGGAAGATTTTCGTTGAGCCATTTGTATTTACTTAAAATCATGACATGTGTACCGCCTTTAACTACAATACACTTTTTTATATTTTCAATGGGAAACACTTCATCGGCATCACCATGAATATGAATTACATTTTGGTTTAGTTGTTTTGGCTCCCATAAAATTACATTCTCGATTGCCCAATCCAAATAATGTACCTCGCGAACCGACAAATAGCGTTCATATAATTTTAATCGCTGAGTGATGGACTTTCCAAAAGAAAATGTACTTAATTTTTCAATATTTGCAAATATAGAAGTGGGAATTAATTTGTATGCTTTAGTAGTCTTTGCTATCTTCATTCGACGAGGAAACTCAGCATTAGATTTGACACTTGAGATAATGATTACTTTTAAAGGATTCAAAAATGCAGCCATTTCCTGAACCAGAATACCCCCAAAAGAGACACCTATCAATACCGGATTAGGAGCTGTAACCTTCTCTGACATTCGTTTAGCATAATCCATTAAAGGTTCGTTACCTATAGGCAATTCCCAATCTAAAAGATGCACTTCAAAAACAGATTCAGGCAATGCAATACGTTCAAATATTAACGAACTAGCCGCTAAACCAGGCATGCAATACACCGAAATCTTATTAGTATCCATAGTTAAAGCCATTACTTACGGGTAAAAATAAGGATATTTTTCAGAAGAATAGATTTGAATAGAAATAAAGAAAGTCGGTTCCGATAAAAACTACTTCTCGATTTCTCGAAGGTTTTCCATTTTTTTATGTGCTAAGAAACCCGCAATATCTTCAAAGTGTTCCACCACTCTTTTGTTTCCGAATTCAAAAACTTTAGTAGCTAATCCATCTAAGAAATCTCGATCGTGAGATACTAAAATTAAAGTACCATCAAAATCTTTTAAGGCGTCTTTAATTATATCTTTGGTTTTCATATCCAGATGATTGGAAGGCTCATCCAAAATCAATAAGTTAACAGGTTCTAACAACAATTTAATCATCGCTAAACGAGTTTTCTCTCCTCCTGAAAGCACTTTTACTTTCTTGGTCACATCGTCACCATGAAACATAAACGCTCCTAAAATATCTTTGATTTTGGTACGAACATCACCGACAGCAATATCGTCAATAGTTTCAAAAATCGAAGCGTTCCCATCCAATAAAGCCGCTTGGTTTTGAGCGAAATAACCAATTTGAGCATTGTGACCAATTTCGACACTTCCGCTATCAATGCCAATTTCTTTCATAATGGCTTTAATCATAGTCGATTTACCTTCTCCATTTTTTCCAACAAAAGCGACTTTCTGTCCACGCTCAATAACCAAATTAGCGTCTTTAAAAACGACATGGTCACCATACGATTTCGATAATTCTTTTACAATTACAGGATATTGTCCTGAACGTGCAGCCGGAGGAAATTTCAGTTTCAATGCAGATGTATCCACCTCATCAACTTGAACTAT
This sequence comes from Flavobacterium ammonificans, assembly GCF_020886115.1. NCBI lineage: Bacteria > Pseudomonadati > Bacteroidota > Flavobacteriia > Flavobacteriales > Flavobacteriaceae > Flavobacterium > Flavobacterium ammonificans. The sequence goes on along the minus strand of NZ_AP025185.1, from coordinate 1,398,905 downwards.
TTCTAGTTTCTCCAACATCTTAACTCGTGATTGTACGGCATCTGTTTTTGAAAAAGTACCTTTGAATCGGTCAATAAACGCTCTATTATCAGCAATCATTTTTTGTTGCTCATCGTAGGCTTTTTGCTGGTGCATACGTCGGTCTTTTCTCAATTCCAAATAATGAGAATATTTGGCTTTATAATCATAAATACGTCCCATAGTAACTTCTATAGTACGATTAGTAATATTATCAACAAAAGCCCTATCATGCGAAATCACCACTACTGCTTTGGCTTGGTTTACCAAAAAATCCTCTAGCCATTGAATACTTTCGATATCCATATGGTTCGTTGGCTCATCCAACAAAATCAGGTCGGGTTTTTGCAATAAAATTTTAGCCAATTCAATTCGCATTCTCCAACCACCAGAAAATTCAGATGTTTGTCGCGTAAAATCAGTACGCTCAAATCCTAAACCGATTAATATTTTTTCTACCTCAGCTTCGTAATTGACTTCTTCAATAGCGTAATATTTCTCACTCAAATCAGAAACACGCTCAATCAACTTCATGTACTCATCACTTTCATAATCCGTACGAACGGTCAATTGCTCATTTATTTCGTCAATTTCAGCTTTCATTTTAAATATTTCACCAAAAGCCTTAGACGCTTCTTCAATTACAGTTGCGCCATCCGTTGTCAATAAATGTTGAGGCAAATAAGCCACTACCGCTTCTTTTGGGGCCGAAATCGAACCCGTAGTAGGTTTACTTTGTCCTGCGATAATTTTTAAAAGCGTCGATTTTCCGGCGCCATTTTTACCCATAAGGGCAATTTTATCATTTTCATTTATTGCAAAAGAAACTTCACTAAAAAGTGTTGTTCCGCTAAACTGGACAGAAATATCATTAACTGTAATCATTACCTATTGGTTTTAGTGGATTGAGAAATCGATAATCCGACCTCTATTTTTAGAAGGCGCAAATATAATTCAATTCTCCTCTTTATTAATCATAGACAAAAAAATTAATTTCAAACCCATTTGGAATTTCAGATACTGCTTAAAAAAAGTACTCTAGTTGAATCAAAATAAGACATCAAATAGCTAGAAGAAGCCAATAAAAACAGACTTTCTATAGTCCAAAAAGTAAAAAAAATGGACAAAACATATTATTGAAGTTAATTTAAATAAATAATCCTATTTGATTAACAACTGTTTAGTCACGAAAAATAGCAGAAAATATTGTTTCGTGCATTTTTTTGAAGAGTAAAGAATCTTTTGCTGAATTTTACATTTAAGAAAGTATCCCTACTATTTTCTTCATTAACCAAAACCCCACATGTTATGATTTCAAAAGAAACCACAGCCATCATAAGCATATCAAACAATGGCATTATTTTGAATCCTAGATCTAATAGTAAAGAACAAATTCCATATTCTGATGTATCAAAAATTCACATTAGTGTACATCAGCGTCAATTCGTTTTGAAAATATTTCTTATCAGTTATTTTATTTTCACTCTTTTTTGTTTGAATTACTTGAACTTAGAATTATCAGTTTTTTCAATTGTAATATTTACAATCAACTTTTTGGTAATGAATTCTCTTGATTTCAAAAGTTACCGCCTTCAAATTGTGTTGAAAAATAATATGATCATTGAAAAGCGAATTCCTAAAAAATTGAAATACGAATTCATCAGTATAGTGAACGAAGTTAGGGGAAATCTTAATTTAGAACCAACAGTGGTTTTGTAGTATACTATTTTTTTGTATTTTAGAAAAAAATTAAACAATTCGGGATTTATGAATAGGCTTTTAATTATTTTCTATCTAGTACTTTTACATACCTCTCCAAAAGGATTTTCTCAAACTGACAAATACAAAGGGGAAAGTTTTCTTTTTAAAGATGCAAAAACCAATGACGCAATTGTCATTGAACATGATTCCATTTTTTACAGAAACAACCCTGACCAGATTCAGCGCTTAAAGCATTCTAATTATCCTGAAATAATTTCTAGATACAACGCTTTTCAAATTAAAGGCAAGAATTATTTTGCACACAATGGTTGCGGACCAGTGTTAGAATGGCGTAATGATTCTATTGTGCGCATTGATAAATCGTTTTTACATCAAAATCAATTTGGATCTTCTAATTTCGTTTACAATAACGAGATATACTACTTTGGAGGTTATGGTTTATTTACTTACAAAAACATTCTAACCAAATACATTTTTAAATCCAGAGAATGGATGTCTATTCAAACTTTTGGCAATGAATTTCCGTCTCCAAGACGCGATGCTAATATTGTTTTAATTGGAGATGCTTTATACGTTTTTGGTGGCTGGTCAGAAGACCCTGATAGTTTTTACTTTGGACAAAAATTTGCCGATGATATAGTTTGGAAACTCAATCTTAAATCCATGAAATGGAGCAAAGAAGGCGTATATAATACCAAATACAACTCAATAGAAAACCACATCAACTTTCAAGTTGGTTCAAAAATGTACATGCTGAGCCGTGGTTCTGATAATAAACTTTTAGAGATTGATATTGAGAATAACACCATTAAAAAGTATCTACTTCCTTCACTTATTCTACCTAAATTCATTTATTTTGATGAAAAATCTCAAGAAATAGTAGCATTACATTTCTTAAGCACGAATGCTTCTAGTAAAATTATTCGATTAAAATTAAAAACAATTTTAGTAAATCCAATATACACAGAAACGTTTATAACTACACCATATTCAACCTGGATGTATTCGTTTCTATTAATTGGTCTCGTATTGTTTCTTTTCTATCTGTTTTATAAATTAAAAATAAAAGGCACCATTAATTCTAATAATAGCTTGCTATTTGACAGTGCTTCACAACAATTACTCTTTAAGGGTAAAATTATCGACGCCTTTGATGCCAATGAATTAAAAATCATTTTACATTTAATTAAAAACCAAGCTGACTATATTCCGCTTAACTCATTAAACAATTTATTTGAACAAGAAGAAATTACAGAAAATTATTCAAGTACAACTAAACGCAGAGAAACCACTTTAAACAACATCATCACTAAATTAAGTTTAATTTCGGGAAATAAAGAAAGTGAGATTGTATTGTATCGAAAAAATCCTGACGACAAACGAATGAAAGAAATCAAGTTGAAAGATCGTTTTATTAGAGTCAAGTAAATAAATAAAAAAACTCGCGTCAATTGATGCGAGTTTTTTTTGTATAGTATTCTAATCTTTTATTCTTTTCTCCACTTCTTAGTTTCCTCAAAAACCTGTTCTAAAATTGCTTGTTCTTTTTCGTCAAATTCCACATTTCTGCGGCTCATAACTAGTTTTGCCGTTGCAAAAGCTTTGCTTGTAACATAGGTAGTAAATCCAGCGGCTCCTCCCCAAGAAAAACTCGGTACAAAATTACGCGGAAAACCACTCCCAAAAATATTGGCACTTACACCCACAACAGTTCCTGTATTGAACATAGTGTTTATTGCGCATTTACTATGATCTCCCATAATCAAACCACAAAATTGCAAACCTGTTTTTGCAAAACCTTCGGTTTCGTAACTCCATAATTTGACTTCCTCGTAATTGTTTTTAAGATTGGAATTATTACTATCCGCACCAATATTGCACCATTCTCCTAAAACCGAATTGCCTAAAAATCCATCATGCCCTTTATTAGAATAGCCAAATAAAACCGAGTTGTTCACTTCGCCTCCAATTTTAGAAAAAGGTCCTACAGTAGTTGCTCCGTAAATTTTGGCAGCCATTTTAACCCCTGCTCCTTCGCATAAAGCAAACGGACCACGAATTACAGCGCCTTCCATAATCTCAGCATTCTTCCCAATGTAAATTGGGCCTGTGGAAGCATTCAATGTAACAAACTCCAATTTGGCTCCTTCTTCGATAAAAATATTTTCAGGAGCAATTGTATTCACTGTTTTTGGAATGGGTTGCGATTTTCTATCCTGAGTCACCAACTCAAAATCGGCACGAAGTACCGCATCATTTTTAGAAAAAATATCCCAGGTATTTTGAACCGTCAAACAGTCACCTGAAAATTCTACTATTTCATACGTATCAAAATCAACTTCTTCTTGGTCTTCATTCGTAAAGAAAGCAACAACCTCATCTCCTTTAAAAATAGCTTGATTCGATTCTAAATTCTGAATCATTTCAACTAAAGAAGCGTTAGGCAAAAAAGAAGCATTAATCATTACGTTCTGCTCCATTTCCACCATTGGAAATTTATCTGAAAGATATTCTTCGGTCAAAGTGGTGGTAGTAGATCCTAAGTAAGCTTCCCATTTTTGACGAATTGTCAAAATTCCAATTAAAATATCGGCAACGGGACGTGTGAAAGTAAAAGGCAAAAGGGCATTTCTAGAGGGACCGTCGAAAAGAATATAATTCATTTTAAATTTTTACAAAGTTATAAAGGCTCAAAGTTACAAAGATTTACATAAAAAAAGCCTCACAAATTGTGAGGCTTAGTATAGTAAAAAACAAATTAAAATTATTTAACGTGTTTCGCGTATTTCGTTTTGAATTTATCGATACGTCCTGCAGTATCAATTAATTTAGATTTACCTGTGTAAAAAGGGTGAGAAGTTCTAGAAATCTCCATTTTAACAACTGGATATTCTACACCATCAACAGTGATTGTTTCTTTAGCATCAGCAGTAGATTTAGTAATAAAAACGTCATCATTTGACATGTCTTTAAAAGCAACTAATCTGTAATTTTCTGGGTGTACACCTTTTTTCATCGTAATTCTTTTTTATTAAATTCAATTATAATCTTGCTTTGAAGCTTTTCTTCTAACAGAAAAGGTATAAACCGATTATAACTTTTTGTTTTACATTTATTATTTTGAGACTGCAAATTTACACTTATTTTTCAATAAACAAATCTTTAACTTACTTTTTTTAACTATGGCTTAATACTGATTTTTAGCAGCAAATAAACTCGGAATTACTATATTTGTAGATTAATTTAAAACTACAAAGTCATGATAAACGAAATTATTAAAAAAAATGGCGTTACATATGGAATTATTACAGCTATAATTTCAGTTTTCTCTACTACTATAATGTATTCAATAGACTTAAATCTATTTGTCAATATGTGGATTGGATTTAGTCTTATTGGTTTATACTTGATTATTGGTATAATTTTACTTTTTAACACCAAAAAAGATTTAAAAGGTAATTTATCATTTAAAGAAGGATTTACTACTTATTTTATTTCAGCCTTGATAGGCGTAACGGTTTCTACAGCATTTAGCATACTTCTTTTTAACTTCATAGATACAGAAGCACGTGATCAAATCAGTGAGCTATTCATAAAAAGTCAAGTTAAAATGATGCAAAATTTTGGAGCACCACCAAAAGCAATTAATGAAATGATTACTCAATTAAAAGAAAATTCGCAATTTTCATTCCAAGGACTTATAACAGGTTTTTTTCAGTCAATGTTAGGTTCAATAATTTTTGGATTGATATTAGCCGCATTTTTTAAAAGTAAGTCACAAGAATAATAATACATGAATCTATCCATACTTATCCCGCTTCTTAACGAAGAGGAATCATTGAACGAATTGTACACTTGGATTGTCAAAGTGATGCAAACGAATAATTACACTTACGAAATCATCTTCCTTGATGATGGTAGTACAGATAATTCTTGGCAGTGCATCGAACAATTTGCTCAGGAAAATTCGAATGTAAAAGGAATTCGTTTCATGAAGAATTTTGGCAAGTCGCAAGCCTTACATGCAGGTTTTGCCAAAGCCAAAGGAGATGTTATCATTACTATGGATGCTGATTTGCAAGATAGCCCGGAAGAAATTCCTGGATTGTATGACATGATTACCAATGGAAACTTTGACTTGGTTTCGGGATGGAAAAAGAAACGCTACGATTCTGTTGTTGCTAAAAATTTGCCTTCCAAATTATTCAACTGGGCAGCTCGAAAAACTTCGGGTGTATATTTGAATGATTTCAATTGCGGTCTTAAAGCTTACAAAAATGTGGTGGTGAAAAATGTAGAAGTTTCAGGAGAAATGCACCGTTACATTCCTGTTTTAGCTAAAAACGCCGGTTTCAATAAAATTGGCGAAAAAGTAGTTCAACATCAGGCTAGAAAATATGGCGAGTCAAAATTTGGCATGAGCCGATTTATCAATGGATTTTTAGATTTAATTACCATTTGGTTTTTATCACGTTATGGGAAACGACCTATGCACTTTTTTGGAGCTGTGGGCGTATTAATGTTTATCATTGGTTTTGTTTCTACAGGTTTGATTATTGGTGTCAAATTATTCCGTTTGTACTCGGGTTACGATACCATATTGGTAACAAATAATCCACTGTTTTATATCGCGCTAACCGCTATGATTATTGGTTCGCAATTATTCCTAGCTGGGTTTTTAGGCGAAATAATCCTTCGCACAAAAAATAATGAAGAACGTTATAAAATTGCTAATGAACTGAATTAAAAACTTATTTGAATTAAATGCCCAACTCCCAAATCATTACCCAAAAAATTATCGAAATCAGAGATCACAAAGTACTACTCGATTTTGATTTAGCTGAATTGTACAATACGGAAACAAGAACTCTAAAACAAGCTGTTAGAAGAAATCTAAATAGATTCCCTGAAGACTTCATGTTTGAATTAACCGAAGAAGAATTTCAATGTTTGAGGTCACAAATTGTGACCTCAAACAGAGGAGGAATAAGATACATGCCCTTTGCGTTTACAGAACAGGGCGTAGCAATGCTTTCAAGTGTTTTGAATAACGAAAAAGCTATTGAAATTAACATTGCCATCATGCGCAGTTTTGTTTCGCTTCGAAAATTTGCACTGACGTATGAAGAATTAACAAAACGAGTAACGGAAATTGAACAGCAGTTTGCTGCGCCTGTTCGCCTTAAGGCTCGGGTCCAGAGATTTATAAAGCACTGAATCATTTGATGGATTCCAAGCAACAAGATAAGGTGCAACAAGAACGAAAAAAGATTGGTTATACCAAATAATAGACATAAATGGAAATCAAACAAACTATTTTAGACAAAGTAAACGAATGGCTTTCGCCTAATTTTGACTCAGCAACACAAAATACAATTAAAGAAATGATGACTTCAGCTCCACAAGAGCTAGAAGAAAGTTTTTATAAGAATTTGGAATTTGGAACGGGTGGAATGCGTGGCGTTATGGGAGTTGGAACTAACCGCATTAACCAATACACCTTAGGAAAAAACACCCAAGGTTTGTCTAACTATTTGAAAAAAGTATTTCCTGGTGAAAATTTACGTGTAGCTATTGCTTACGATTGCCGCCACAACAGCGATACTTTGGCTAAAGTAGTTGCTGATGTGTTTTCTGCCAATGGAATTCAGGTTTTCTTATTTTCAGAATTGCGTACAACTCCCGAATTGTCATTTACAGTAAAACATTTGAATTGTCATGCAGGAATTGTGTTGACTGCTTCTCATAATCCACCAGAATACAACGGATACAAAGTATATTGGCAAGATGGAGGTCAATTAGTACCACCTCAAGATGGTGAGATTATTGAGTTAATCGAAGCCTTGAATTATGACGAAATCAAGTTTGAAGCCAACGCTGATCTAATTCAATATATTGGAGCAGAAGTTGATGCTGCTTTTCATCAATCTACAATTGAGAACGCCAGTTTTAAAACAACACCGGCAGCAGCCAAAGAAAACTTAAAAATCGTATACACTTCGCTACACGGAACTTCGATTAAATCGATTCCAACCGTTTTGGCGCAAGCGGGATACTCACAAGTTCATATTGTTAAAGAACAAGCAGAACCAAACGGAGATTTTCCAACTGTTAAATCCCCTAATCCAGAAGAACCAGAAGCTTTAAGTATGGCCATGCAATTAGCGGAAGAAACAGATGCTGATATTGTAATTGGTACTGATCCCGATTCAGATCGTTTAGGCGTAGCTGTAAGAAATACTGAAGGTAAAATGATATTATTGAATGGCAATCAGACAATGATTATCATGACGGCATTTTTATTAGAACAATGGAAACGTGCCGATAAAATTACTGGAACTGAATTCGTAGGTTCGACAATTGTATCGACTCCGATGATGCTCGAATTAGCCTCTGCTTATGGAGTAGAATGCAAAGTTGGGTTGACTGGTTTCAAATGGATTGCCAAAATGATTAAGGATTTCCCTAACCAAAAATTCATCGGCGGTGGAGAAGAAAGTTTTGGGTTTATGGTAGGCGATGCCGTTCGCGACAAAGATGCGGTGGGCGCTTCGCTTTTAGTATGTGAAATTGCCGCTTTGGCGAAAGCCTCTGGAAGTTCGTTATACCAAGAGTTATTGAATTTGTATGTTGATTTTGGTTGCTACAAAGAGCATTTGATTTCGTTAACCAAAAAAGGTATTGACGGACTAGCCGAAATCAATCAAATGATGATTGACTTGCGTGAAAATCCTGTTGATGAAATCAATGGTCAACGCGTGGTATGTATTGATGATTACCAAAATTCAACTTCATTAAACAGAATAACAAACGAAATTGAGCCAATTGCTATTCCTAAATCGAATGTGTTAATCTACTATTTGGAAGACGGTTCTAAAATTTGCGCGCGACCAAGTGGAACGGAACCAAAAATAAAATTCTATTTTAGTGTAAACACTATTTTGGATAAAGTCGAAAATTTTAGAGCAGTTGAAACTGAATTGAATCAAAAAATTAAAAACATAATCGCAGCAATGCAATTGAATTAAATTAATGGAAAAAAACTTAATTAAACTATTACCATATACGAAACCGTATAAGACAAACATTGTTCTCAACATTGTATATAATATTTTATACGCTTTATTTAGCACTCTTTCCATGATTACATTATTTCCATTACTGGAAGTTTTATTCAAAAAAAGCAATGAAGTAATCAAAGAACCAGTGTTTAACGGAATTGAAAATATTGGGAAATTTGGAAAAGAATGGCTTTTCTATAATATCTCTCATTTAAATAAAACACAGGGGCCTGAGTCTGCTTTATTGTTAGTGGTTGTATTAGTAATTATTACCTTTTTATTGAAAAATGTATTTAATTTTTTAGCTTCTTATCACATTACCCATCTAAAAAACGGTGTTTTGCGTGATTTAAGAAAAACGATGTATGATAAGATTGTAGAATTACCTATCCCTTATTATTCAGAAAAAAGAAAAGGAGATATGATGGCGAGAATGCTAGGCGATGTGAATGAAGTTCAAAATTCATTTTTCTCTATTCTTGAACTCATCGTTAAAGAACCTTTAACAATACTTTTTACCATAATTGCAATGTTAAACATTAGTGTTAATTTAACATTATTTGTATTTATTTTTATACCAATTTCAGGATTTGTAATTTCAAAAGTAGGTAAAAGTTTAAAAGCAAAATCCACTCGAGCACAAGAGGAAAGTGGTTATTTTATTTCTTTAGTTGAAGAAAGTTTATCTGGACTTAAAGTAATCAAAAGTTACAATGCTGAAGGAATATTCAAAACTATGTTTGGAGATTCCATCAACAGACTTTTTGTTTTTTCAAATTTAATTGGAAACAAAAATAATTTAGCTTCACCCTTAAGCGAATTTATGGGAATTGTGACCATAGCAACCTTACTTTGGTATGGGGGCAATCTAGTATTAGTCGACAAAACATTGGATGGCTCGCTATTTCTTGTATATATGTTACTTGCTTACAACATATTGACACCTGCCAAAAACATCTCTAAAGCTTCTTATGCTGTTAAAAATGGATTAGCTGCCGCCGAACGTGTTTTTGAAGTTTTAGAAATTGAAAACACCATTCCAAATGATAAAAATGCCATAATTAAAAAATCATTTGATTCAAATATTACCATCTCAAATATCAACTTTAAATACAAAGATGATAATGTACTGAAAGAGTTTTCATTAGAGGTAAACAAAGGGCAAACAGTTGCGTTAGTAGGTCAATCTGGTAGCGGAAAAAGTACAATTGCCAATTTATTGACTCGCTTTTATGATGTGAACGAAGGTACCATTCAAATTGATGGTATTGATATTAAAAAATTAGATATTCATTGCTTGCGAGGTTTAATAGGCCTAGTTACTCAAGACAGTATATTATTTAATGACACAATAAAAGCTAATATTGCTTTAGGAAAAGAGGATGCTACTGATGAAGAAATTATCGAAGCCCTAAAAATTGCCAATGCTTTTGAATTTGTGAACGAATTGCCTCATGGAATTCACACTAATATAGGTGATAGCGGTAATAAATTATCAGGAGGTCAAAAACAACGTCTATCGATTGCACGTGCAGTTTTAAAAAATCCACCAATTATGATTTTAGACGAGGCGACTTCAGCATTGGATACTGAAAGTGAAAAATTTGTGCAAGTAGCCCTCGAAAATATGATGCAAAACCGAACATCTATTGTTATTGCACACCGCCTCTCTACTATTCAAAAAGCAAACAAAATTGTTGTAATGCAAAAAGGTCGAATTGTAGAACAAGGCACTCATGAAGAATTAATTGCATTGAACGGAACCTACAACAAATTGGTGAGTATGCAATCACTCGAATAAAAATGTATTTATCAAGTCCAAATATTAAACTCCCTGAAGATCCAAACACCATTGTTTGGAAATATTTGGATTTGTCTAAATTTTTGGATTTGTTACTTTCTCAAAAGTTATTCATGTCGCGTTCTGATAAATTTGAAGACCAATACGAAGGTACTTTTAGCGAACCCACTTTTGAGGAGATTAAAAAATTAGCTGTTAACAATCCTGAATTTTTAAATTATTACAAAACCCACCGCGAAAAAGTAGCTATTAGTAGTTGGCACATCAATGAATACGAATCTTTCGCTATGTGGCAAATTTTCACACAAAACAGTGAAGGATTGGCTATCCAATCTACTATTGGGCGATTGCAAAAAGCATTGGAACCTGAAAAAAACTTAAAGCAATACATCGGGCAAGTGAATTATATCGATTATAAGAAAGAATATATTCCGTTTGATGATTTATTTTTTCCCTTCTTGTTCAAACGAAAAAGCTTTCAATACGAACGTGAAGTCCGAATTATATCTGATACTTCCGATACTAAAATCAACATTAATGATGGAATTAAAATCAATGTGGATATCAGCCAATTGATTGATAAAATTTACATTCATCCAAAATCTGAAAACTGGTACAAAAACTTGGTTATAGAATTAGTATCTAAATTAGGTTTTGATATTGAAATTGAAAAATCAGATTTAGAAAGTGATATCTTAATTTAGACTATAATTTAGCCGTCAATTTGATATTAAAAACTCGTGTAGTCATGTAATTCGGAATAGCGTATTGATTTTTAGAATACACATCCCGAACCCAAGTATTGGTGATCGCATTTTGATTATTAAATAGATTAAATATCTCTGCTCCTACAGCTAATTCTTTAAAATTACCTAGCCAATTCTTCTTCTTTGAATTACTATAATTATCAATCAATACTTTAGAAAAACCAACATCCGCTCGACGGTAATCCCGCAGTCTATTTTGATATTGATACGGATCTGCATACGAAGGAGAACCGCCTGGTAATCCCGTATTATAGACTAAATTTAAATACACTTTCATACTCGGAATAGTGGGCATATAATCTTGAAATAAAATACCAAACTTTAATAACTGGTCCGTTGGTCGCGCAATATATCCTCTGTTTTCACTATTTTCCTCTGTTTTCAAATACCCAAAACTAAACCAAGACTCCGTTCCGGGAACAAATTCCCCATTCAATCGGAAGTCAAGACCTTGTGCATAGGCCTTCGCCAAATTGTTGGCTGCATACCGAATACGAACATTATCAATTGTATAGGTATTAACATCCGACATGGATTTAAAATAGAGTTCAGAAACCAATTTAAACGGACGATTCCACATCTTAAAATTGTAGTCATTCGCAACCACTAAATGAACAGATTGCTGGGCTTTGACATTAGTTTGTACTATGCCATCGGCGTCACGTAATTCTCTATAAAAAGGAGGCTGGTAATACAGTCCGCCGGATAGTCTGAATAGAATATCCTTTTCCCAATTGGGTTGAATGGCTATTTGTGCGCGCGGACTCCAAACAAATTGTGACTTTCCTAAAGCATTAGTTCCAGCTACTTCCCAATGCTGAAAACGCAAACCTGCATTGTACCAAAGCTTAGCAGACCCTAAATTAGACTTTGAATTCCATTGGGCAAAACCTGAGAATCTATTGATGGTGTTAAAATTTGTAGCACGCACATTTTGATAGGGAACAAGTGGTCCAGAATAGATGGTATTTGGCTCATCACGTTGAGGTAAAATAGTAGGAGGTGGAATCGAAAAACCAAGCGAATCAATGACTTCCCACTCCACTACTCGATCACGAATAGACTCTCGAGTATATTTTACTCCCCAGTCCAATTGGCTTTTCTTCCAATCATGAAATCCTTTCAATTCGATAGTAGCAATTAAAGCATCTAGATTATTTCGGGCGTGGTTTAACTGTGATCCAATACCACGCGAATAGGAAACTTTTCCGTAATTTTCAGAAGCAACATTGTTATCTACTTCCCCTAAACGATATTGAGCCAAAATATCAAAGTGCTCTTGTTCAACAGTATGATAGAGTGAGCTTATCAACTTTAAACTAAATGTCTCAATAGGCTTAAAAGTAGTTTTAATTGCTCCAAAATAAGTACCGTAGCTATTTTTTTCTTGTCCTTCATAAAAGACTAAAAGTGCCATAGGCTGGTCTAGAGTTCCAAAATTAGTTTGGCGCGTCAAAGGTTGGTATTCGTAGTTATTTTTAGAAATAGTACCTAAAAAACTCCACTGCCATTTGGCGGAAGCCTGATAATATATATTGGTTTGGACATCAACAAAGGAAGGAGTAAAATTAGTTTGTGTTTCTTGACTATTCACCAAAAGACTATTGTTGCGGTACCGAACTCCTGTAACAGCTGACCACTTTTTATTTTTTGAAACAGCGTCAACAGACAAACTCCCTCCTAAGAAACTAGCCTCAAAATTAGCTCCGAATGCGGTTGGTTTTCGATACGTAATGTCTAAAACAGAAGACAATTTATCTCCGTATTTAGCCTGAAACCCACCAGCAGAAAAGTCAATATTCTGGACTAAATCTGAATTGATAAAACTCAATCCTTCTTGCTGACCTGATCGAATTAAGAAAGGACGATACACTTCAACTTCGTTAACATAGACTAAATTTTCATCATAATTTCCACCACGAACACCGTACTGACTACTTAATTCATTATTAGAATTGACTCCTGCCAAAGTCTTTAACACATTCTCAACACCTGCATTCGCTCCAGGAGTTTTTCGCAAAATCTCTGGAGTAATTGATGTAATACCTTGAATTCGATTCTTATTTTTTGAAGACACAATTACTTCTCCCATTTGTTCTATCCTAGTATTCATAATAGGATTGAATTCAAAAATTGCATTGGGTTGTAAAGAAATTATTGCACTTACTGATTTAAATGCCAGATGAGAAAAAACAATAGTCGTTTTCTTTTGGGCGGGAATAGGCAGCTCATAAAAGCCATTACTATTGGATCGGGTGGAATTAGTTTCGCTAGAAATAGCAACATTCGCTATAGGAACCTTATTCTCATCTAAAACGACACCTTTAACTCTAGCATTTTGTGCCAAAGAGATAAAAGATACCCCTAAAAAGAAAAAATAAATGCTAAATGTTAGACTGTTTTTCAAACGATTATTTTTTTACACTCCGATTAAATCGAGTTTCAAAGGTAGTAGAATTTCCCATAGCATCTGACACAATTAGTTTCAACTCATTAGACCCATTCAAAAGAAATTCGTCATTAAAAACATGAGTAATGGTATTGGTCTTATTGTCGTACTCAAACAAAACCCAACGTCCGTTCAGAAACCCATTATACTTTTTTATGCCAGAACCTGTATCTGAAATTTGCAATTGGATTGCGTCTTGACTTATCCATTTTCCTTCAATTGACTTTGCTAATGTTATCTTAGGGGCTAACGTATCTGCAACTAATTTGTATTTCCCTAAAATCTTAACCTTAGCTGAAAAAGTAGTGTCTCTTCTGAAAGTTGGATTGTAAATTAATTTATCTCCTTCAATTCGTGCAATATAGGTTTTATCCTGTTTTTCTTTTGGAATTAAACAATCTGAAATAGTAATGGTGAAATTTGTATGTGCTGGTACACTGTCGTCATGAAGGTGTAAAATACTGTTTCGTACATCAAAATTCATTGTAAAATCATCGTAAAAAGTACCAGCAGGAAAAAATACAGAAGCATTGTCTTTTTCAAAAATATTATCTTTTATAGATTTTACAAAATATTTAGAAATTGTGGGTTCAGCAGGAACTAAAACTGGGGTTGTATCATATTGAATGGGTACAGAAATAATTGTTTTATTTCCAAAAAAATCACCCACTTCAATTCGGTATATCCCATCTAAATTGGGTACTGGGGAAATTTGACCTTTCGCTTCATCCGTCTTGATAAAAGGCAAATTATATTTAGAATTCATAAATAATTTTTGCACCCGCTGTTTCGTCTTTTTGTATTTGGAATAATCGATTAAGGCATTAATATAACGCATATCATCAAATGAATACGTATCGAATTGGTAACCAAAAGTTGCTTGTCCATTCAGAATTGAATGCACACTATACACTCCATTTTTATTGAATGAAATGTCATCGTAATCATCTGCAACAATTCCAAATCCAATAGGTCCATTAGCCAACACTTTATCTGAAATAAATCCACCCTCCTTTTGCATAGAAAAATTGATTAAAATAGGACGTTTGGATTTATTTACTGTTGTCGAGGGAGTTAACGGGTAAACATACAAAGCAGAAACTATTGGTTTTTTAGTGTCTTTAATTAAATTATCATAACCAAAAAGCATTGGGTTAATAATAAACTCTGTTTTTGAATCGCGAATTTCAAAATGCAAATGAGGCCCTTCTGAAGCTCCTGAATTACCCGATAAAGCAATCCACTCCCCTTTTTGTACTGGAATTTCTCCCGGTTTGAGATACATTTCAATTTCAAAAGCTTGTTCTTTATAATGCGTTTTTGTTATAAAATCCTGAATGGAACCTACTGCCTTCTGCAGATGAGCATAAACTGATGTATACCCATTTGGATGTGATATATAGATTGTTTTTCCGTTACCAAAAGTCGAAATTTTAATTCGAGAGACATAGCCTTCAGCCACAGCAAAAACCTTCAAACCTTCTTTTTGTTGGGTTTTAAAATCAAATCCTGCATGAAAATGATTCGGACGTAATTCTCCGAAATTCCCCGATAACTGCATAGGAATATCCAAAGGAGAACCAAAATAATCTTTAGGAAAATTATTTTGTGCCACTAATGAAATAGAAAAAAGAAAATAAAAAATAATGAGGCGCATATCAATTTATTTTGGCTAAGATAAAAAAACAAAATCACAAATAAAATCTGATTCAACTCAAATCCGTAACCCTTTGTATCCTAATAATTTAGTTGTTTTTCAATAAAAAAGCAAATAAACTATTGTATTAATAAAAAGGAATACTAACTTTGTAAGATTAAGTAATGAATTGGAATACTAATGAGTGTGATTGCTGAAATAATTGATACTCTTGAAAATAAGATTGAAAAACTCTTCGCTAGGAATACTAGTTTAGAGCAACTCAATCTAGAATTAAAGACCGAATTATCCAACACAAATGCTATCATACAAAACCAATCTCGTGAGATTGATTCTTTGAAAAAAGAGTATGAAGCACTCAAAATAGCCAACTCATTGCTCGGCAGTGAAGAAAACAAAAGAGATACTAAGCTTAAAATAAATTCGTTAATTCGCGAAATTGATTACTGCATAGCACAGCTATCAGATTAAAATTATGGACGAAAAGCTTAAAATAAAAATATCAATTGCAGATCGAGTTTACCCATTAACGGTAGACCCATCTCAAGAAGAAGGACTTCGAAGTGCTTCTAAAAAGATTGATACCATGATTAAGCAATTTGAAGAAAATTATGCTGTTCGAGACAAGCAAGATGTATTGGCCATGTGTGCCCTACAATTTGCTTCTCAAGTAGAACAAAAGCAAATCGATAACGCAATTGACGGAGAAGAAACTATCGAAAGATTGAATAAAATCAATACGATATTAGACAACTATCTCAATAAATAATACGTTCTTACATAGACTAAGATACTGCCTACATTAGTTCAATTTGGTAAACTCAACACTAACAATTTAGAATGAGCAAATCATCACTACTATAGCATGCCCTACTTTGGTAAGGAAGCTTGAACAGTGAGTTAGCTCAAAACTTGTCTTTTCGAGTTTATACAAGCACCTAATGTAGGCTTTTTTTATACATCAATTTTTAATTAACATGGACAACATAGTAACAA
The DNA here is from genome assembly GCF_020886115.1 of Flavobacterium ammonificans. NCBI lineage: Bacteria > Pseudomonadati > Bacteroidota > Flavobacteriia > Flavobacteriales > Flavobacteriaceae > Flavobacterium > Flavobacterium ammonificans. Next base: position 1,382,434 of record NZ_AP025185.1, on the reverse strand, counting down.
TCATTATTACCGGAATAGTAGGAGTAGTAGCTGGTTTTGCAATTGCAAAAATCTTAGAAAAAAGCAACATTTCGAACCTAATAAAGACAGCGAAAAAAGAAGCAGCATCTATTATCAAAGACGCTAATTTTGAAGCAGAAAACATCAAAAAAGATAAAATTCTTCAAGCTAAAGAAAAGTTTATCGAATTGAAATCTGAACACGAACAAGTAATTTTAGCTCGTGATAAAAAAGTAGCTGAAGTAGAAAAAAGAGTTCGCGATAAAGAATCTCTAATTTCAAATGAATTGGCTAAAGCCAAAAGAGTAAACGACGACTACGAAGCTAAAACACTTGAGTATACTTCTAAATTGGAAATCTTAGAAAAGAAGCAAGCCGAAGTAGAAAGAATGCATAAAAGTCAGCTGCAACAGTTAGAAGTGATTTCTGGATTATCAGCAGAAGACGCAAAAGAGCAATTAATTGAAGGTTTAAAAGCTGAAGCTAAGACGCAAGCGATGTCTCAAATTCAAGATACTATTGAAGAGGCGAAATTAACTGCACAGCAAGAAGCGAAGAAAATAATCATCAATACCATCCAACGTGTAGGTACAGAAGAAGCAGTTGAAAATTGCGTTTCTGTTTTCAACATTGAATCAGATGATGTAAAAGGTAGAATTATTGGACGTGAAGGACGTAACATTAGAGCGTTAGAAGCCGCTACCGGAGTGGAAATTATAGTAGATGATACTCCTGAAGCAATTATCCTTTCTTGTTTTGATCCAGTACGTAGAGAAATTGCCCGTTTGTCATTACATAAATTAGTAACTGACGGACGAATTCACCCTGCGCGTATCGAAGAAGTTGTTGCTAAAACTGCAAAACAAATCGATGACGAAATCATTGAAGTAGGTAAACGTACGGTAATTGATTTAGGTATCCACGGATTACACCCTGAATTGATTAAAGTGGTAGGTAGAATGAAATACCGTTCATCTTACGGACAAAACTTATTGCAACACTCACGTGAAGTATCTAAGCTTTGTGGAATTATGGCTGCCGAATTAGGATTGAATGTAAAATTGGCGAAGAGAGCCGGTTTATTACACGATATTGGTAAAGTGCCAGATGCAGAAAGTGATTTACCACACGCTTTATTAGGGATGCAATGGGCTGAGAAATACGGTGAGAAAGAAGAAGTATGTAATGCTATTGGAGCGCACCACGACGAGATTGAGATGAAATCATTATTGTCTCCAATCATTCAAGTGTGTGATGCTATTTCAGGAGCAAGACCAGGAGCAAGAAGACAAGTATTGGATTCATACATTCAACGTTTGAAAGATCTTGAAGAAGTAGCTTACGGATTTGGCGGAGTAAAAAGTGCTTACGCGATTCAAGCAGGTAGAGAATTACGTGTAATTGTAGAAAGCGAAAAAGTTTCTGATGACAAAGCATCTAACTTATCATTCGAAATTTCACAAAAAATTCAAACTGAAATGACCTATCCAGGTCAAGTTAAAGTAACAGTAATTAGAGAGACTAGAGCGGTAAATATCGCTAAATAAAGTACTCTATCCCCATAAATAAAAAAAGCCAAATTTCAACTTTGAAATTTGGCCTTTTTATTTAATCCTTTCTGGGATGATAAGTATTCATTACTACGGTTAAGAACCTTCTATCTAAATGCACATATATTTCAGTAGTCGTAATGGACTCGTGCCCTAACATTAATTGAATAGAACGCAAGTCGGCTCCATTTTCTAATAAATGGGTTGCAAAGGAATGGCGTAATGTATGCGGACTGATCGTTTTGTTTAAATTGATTTTGGTTGCCAAATCTTTAATTATAGTAAAAATCATAGCACGGGTAAGCTGACTCCCTCTCCTATTAAGAAAGAGCGTATCTTCAAATCCTTTTTTTACAGCAATATGCGTTCTTATGGTTTCTTTGTATAAAAGAATATATTTTTGAGTCAAATGACCAATGGGTACAAATCGTTGTTTATTTCCCTTTCCCGTTATTTTTACAAAACCTTCATCAAAGAATAAATCGGATATTTTTAAATTGACCAATTCCGAAACACGAAGACCGCAACCGTATAAAGTTTCTAACATTGCTCGATTTCGCTCTCCTTCATTTGATGACAAATCAATAGCGTTGATTAAAGCATCTATTTCTGCTACAGAAAGTGTATCGGGTAGTTTTCTTCCCGTCTTTGGAGTTTCTATTAACTCTAAAGGATTGTCTGAACGATAATCTTCAAAAACCAAATAATTAAAAAAACTTTTTAATCCTGAAATAATTCGAGCTTGCGAACGGGCGTTCACTTGTTTTGAAACACTGTAAATAAATTGCTGAATCGTTTCCTCTGTAATTTTTACTGGCGAAACTTGAATTTGATTTTGCTCTAAAAAAAGACACAAACGATCTACATCAAAAGAATAATTGTCAATAGTATTCTTTGACAATCCCCTTTCGATTCTCAAATACGATTGGTAGTTTTTTATAAAAGTAGTCCAGTTCACTTAACAAAGAAACGCATTTTTTGAAAATAAAGATTGTACATTTGATACTAAATAAATATTTTATTCTGATCTATATAATGATTCGAAAATACATTCTAAAGAAATAAATACCAACACTAAACTGAGGGTAATTAAATATATTTCTTACATTTACACATCAATTATATAATTCACAACCCAATCTTAACAAAACAATTAATCATGAAAAAAAATCTTATTCCAATTTGTATCATCCTAATAACAACACTATCTGCTCATGCACAAATAGTTAAATTAGGTATTAAAGCTGGTGTCAATTACGCTAATCAAAATGGTTCTGATATTACAGTAAACAATGTAAATTATAAATCAGAAGCGATTACCAATTATCACTTTGGTCTTGTTGCAGAACTTCCTCTTGGAGAATCATTTGCCTTTCAACCTGAGGTTTTATATTCCACTGTAGGAGCCAACTACAAAGCAGCTGGAGTACTAGCTGATATAAACAATGAATTAGGCTATATCACAATTCCAGTTTTGGCAAAAATTAATTTAAGCAAGACATTTAGTTTAGACCTTGGTCCCCAAGCTTCTTTTTTAGTAAGCAATAAGGAAAATGTTTTACTAGATGATCCTAAGTCATTTGATTTTGGTGCAGCAGCTGGATTAGGAATCAAAGTTACTAAAAGCATTTTTTTACAAGGTAGATATGTAGTTGGATTGAGCGAGGCATCTACGAATGCTGAAATTAAAAATTCAGTAGTTCAAGTATCCGCTGGATTTTACTTTTAAAACTAAATCAAACTAATTTACATAACCGTTCTATTTATTGGAACGGTTTTTTTATTTTTACAGAAATATCATTGTATGAAAATTTGTATCATTAACGGACCCAACTTAAATCTACTTGGAAAACGAGAACCTGAAGTGTATGGAAACCAAACTTTTGAAGCGTATTTTGATTCTTTAAAATCAAAATTTCCTTCGATTGAATTCCACTATTTCCAAAGCAATATTGAAGGTGAGTTAATCAGTAAAATTCAAGAAGTTGGTTTTACGTATGATGGAATTATCCTAAATGCTGGAGCATATACTCACACTTCTATTGGTATTGGCGATGCTGTAAAAGCAATTACTTCACCCGTTATTGAAGTCCATATTTCGAATACTTTTGGAAGAGAAGAATTCCGTCATCAATCCTACATTTCAGGAAATGCCAAAGGTGTGATTTTAGGATTTGGTCTTAAAAGTTATGAATTGGCGATTCAATCCTTTTTGTAACCAATGAAATTAATAAAAAAAGGCGTTGCAATTGCAACGCCTTTTTTTATTCCGAATCATCTGGTTCGACATGAATTAGAACATGCCCTAACTCAGGTATTTCGGCACGTAATGTGTCTTTCAATTGATGTGCCAAATCATGTCCTTCTTTTACTGTAATTGTTGCCTTCACTGTAGCATGTAAATCGACATGGAATTTCATACCCGACTTACGAATAAAACACTTTTCAGTATCTACAATACCATCTACACTGCTTGCCACTTTTCTTATGTTTTCAATTACATCATCATAAACATGCTCGTCCATAATTTCGCTTAATGCAGGTCTAAAAATGAGATAACTATTGTACACAATGAAACCCGAAGCAAATAAAGCTGCCCAATCATCTGCTGATTCATACCCTTTACCTAAAAACAATGCAACAGAAATACCAATAAAAGCCGCAACAGAAGTAATTGCATCACTTCTATGATGCCAAGCATCTGCTCTCAAAGAAGAACTATTTGTTTCTTTACTTCTTTTCATCACTAATTGAAAAGAGTATTCTTTCCAAATGATGATTAGACCTAAAACATACAATGTCCATGACTTTGGTAAATCATGCGGTGTTCCAATATTCAAGATACTTTCATACGCTATAATCGTAGCCGAAGTAATCAAAAATCCAACTACCAAGAAGGTAATCAATGGTTCCGCCTTTCCATGTCCATACGGATGATTTTCATCTGCAGGTTTGTTAGAATACTTTATTCCAAATAATACCAAAAAAGAGGCAAATATATCTGTTGTAGATTCTATTGCATCTGCAATAAGTGCATAAGAATTTCCGAAAAAACCAGCTAATCCTTTTATGATAGCAAGAGCTGTATTTCCGATAATACTAAAATAAGTAGCTTGTATGGCCGCTTCTACTTTTGGCATTGTATGAGGTGTATAAATTAAAATATCGTTTAGAGATTATAAAAAAATGACTCTAAACGATATTTACTTTTTGATGTCTATTGTAATTAAGCGCGTACAATTTTAGCACCGATAGCTCTTAAACGCTCATCGATTCGCTCATAACCTCTATCAATTTGATCGATATTTTGAATGGTACTTGTTCCTTTTGCCGAAAGCGCTGCAATCAACAAAGAGATTCCCGCACGAATATCTGGAGATGACATTGTAGTAGCCTTTAATTGTGATTTAAAATCATGACCTATAACAACAGCTCTATGTGGATCACACAACATAATTTTGGCGCCCATATCAATCAATTTGTCTACGAAGAACAAACGGCTTTCAAACATTTTTTGATGAATCAAAACATCACCTTTAGCCTGAGTAGCTACAACTAATACAATACTCAATAAATCAGGAGTAAATCCTGGCCATGGTGCATCAGCAATAGTTAATATAGAACCATCAATATCTGTTTTTACTTCATAACCATCCACGTGAGATGGGATATAAATATCATCACCACGTCTTTCCAAAGTGATTCCCAACTTTCTAAATACATTTGGAATAACACCTAAATTATCCCAACTTACATCTTTAATTGTAATTTCTGATTTAGTCATTGCTGCTAAACCAATCCAACTTCCAATTTCGATCATATCAGGAAGAATTCTATGCTCACAACCACCCAAACTTGCAACACCTTCGATAGTCAATAAGTTGGATCCTATTCCTGTAATTTTAGCTCCCATAGAATTTAACATTTTACACAACTGTTGCAAATACGGTTCGCAAGCTGCATTGTAAATAGTAGTAATTCCATTTGCTAAAACAGCCGCCATAACAATATTAGCTGTTCCGGTTACAGATGCTTCATCTAAAAGCATATGTGCTCCCTGCAAACCTTCTGCTGGAGTTTCTACTCCATAGAAATGATCTTCTTTGTTGTATCTAAATTTGGCACCCAAATTAATAAATCCTTCGAAGTGAGTGTCTAAACGTCGTCTTCCAATTTTATCTCCACCTGGTTTTGGAATGTATCCTTTTCCAAAACGAGCCAAAAGCGGTCCAACAATCATAATAGAACCACGAAGTGCACCACCTTCTTTTTTGAAAGCTTCAGTCTCAAGGTAATTTACATTCACCTCATCAGCTTGAAATGTATACGAATTAGGTCCGTTTTTTTTGATTTTAACTCCTAAATTACCTAATAAAGTAATTAATTTATTGATATCAATAATGTCTGGAACATTAGTAATTGTAACTTTTTCTGGAGTTAATAATATAGCACAAAGTATTTGTAAAGCTTCATTTTTTGCTCCTTGTGGTGTGATTTCTCCTTTTAGACGAACGCCACCTTCTATTTTGAAAATTCCCATTTAATTCGATTTATTTTTTTGAAATGTTTTTGATTTTCCTTGCTTATTGTTTTTGTTTCCTTGGATCTTTGGCTGACCTGAAGGAGAGATTTTATTAGATACGCGTTTATTAGTTCGTAATAAATCAGTAGTATTAATTAACTCCTCTGTGCTTTGAAGTAAGTTTAATTTGCCATCTGATAATTCATATAAGTGTTCAAAAATCACATCATCTTTCACTGTATCTTTATTCCAACTCAGGTATGATTTTTTCATGTGATTGGCTATAACTTTAACCAATGCATTTTTCATTTCACCGTCTTCCCATTTATTGGCCACATCAATCATGTATTTGATATTGTTTCCATAATAACGATATTTTGGAAAATTCTGTGGGTATTGAAGTACATCTGGACGAAGTTGCAATACTTCTCGAGATGGAATTGGGTACGGAGATACTACATCTAATTTAAAATCAGACATAATAAATAATTGATCCCACAGTTTGTGCTGAAAATCAGGTACATCACGCAAGTGAGGATTCAATGTACCCATGACTTGGATAATGTATTTTGCTGCTTTATTTCGCTCCTCAGCATCTTCAATAAGCGTAGCTTGATCAATTAATTTCTGCAAATGACGCCCATACTCTGGAATAATTAAATGCGATCTTTCTGCATTATATTCCAAGTGGTGCACTACTTCATTTGCTATTTCTTTGGTGTATTTTAAACTCATATTTTATAAGGAAACGATTCCTTCTATTACAGATACTTCAATGTATTTATCAATTATTTCTTGCGCGTCTTTCATTTGGACATCCACCGAAACACTAGTGAACTTACCTGTTTTAGATTTTGTAGTTTTAATCACAGCACCCATACAATCAAAAGCATTTTCTACGCGCTGCACATTATCATCAACAGAGGGAACAATAAATTTGAATAAGTATTCAGCTGGCCAAGAGTTACTCCTGTCCAACTCTGCCTTTAATCTCTCGTAAAATTCCGCCGTCGTTTTTTCTTTTTCTTGATCCATTACTGTACTAAAAATTAACGCAAATATAAGGTATTGATTTTAGAATTTAGAATTTCAACTCGTTTTTTGAGCCTAATAAGTCTGTTGCATCAGAATATTTTTTTAATTACCATTTTGATTCGGTAAATTTGCGACTTATTTATTTTAAAGTGCAAAAAGAAATCATTGTAATTATTGGCGGACCTGGAACAGGAAAAACAACTATCATAGATGAGTTAGTTCGATTAGGGCATTGTTGCTATCCAGAAATTTCCAGACAAGTAACTGCCGAAGCACAAAAACAAGGAATTGAACAATTGTTTTTAGAAAAGCCATTACTTTTTAGCGAACTTTTGTTAGAAGGAAGAAAAAAACAGTTTCTAGACGCACACAAAGAACCACACAATATTGTGTTTTTAGATCGAGGCATTCCAGACGTTTTGGCTTATATGCATTACATTGGCGACAGCTATCCTGCTTTTTTTGATGCAGCTTGCAAAGAACATATTTACTCAAAAATATTTATTTTACCTCCTTGGGAAGACATTTATGTAAGTGACCAAGAACGCTATGAGAATTTTGAACAAGCGCAATTAATCCATAATCATTTGGTAGAAACCTACCAAAAGTATGGATACGAATTAATTGAGGTTCCGAAAGATAGCGTAGATAAAAGAATTCTTTTTATCTTAGATAAAATTTCAAACTAAATAACACAATGTAGCAGTGATTCACTATTGCATTGAAAACCTAAAGTAGCGCCCTGAAATCGATGCAAACAGCACTAGCTATTCTTCAGAAATATTGGAAACACGATCAGTTCCGATCGCTACAAAATGAAATTATAGATTCTGTGGTTGGCGGTAAGGACACTTTGGCTATACTGCCAACAGGTGGTGGTAAATCCATTTGCTTTCAAGTTCCTGCTCTAATGCAAGAAGGAATTTGTTTGGTAATTTCTCCATTAGTGGCTTTAATGAAAGACCAAGTCGCTAATTTGCAAGCACGCAACATCAAAGCCATTGCTTTAACTGGCGGAATCCGTTCCGAAGAAATGATTGATTTGTTAGACAATTGTCAGTTTGGAAACTACAAATTTCTGTATTTGTCTCCTGAACGTTTACAGTCGGATTGGATTTTGGACCGCATCAAAAACCTACCCATCAACCTTATTGCTATTGACGAAGCGCATTGTGTTTCGCAATGGGGACATGATTTTAGACCTGCTTATTTAAAAATATCCGATTTAAAGAAACACTTTCAAAAAATTCCTTTTTTGGCTTTAACTGCCACAGCAACGCCTAGAGTTAAAGAGGATATAATTACGGAAACCGGATTACAAAATCCGTCTGTCTTTCAAAAATCATTTGCAAGAGACAACATTGCCTATATGGTAATTGAAGCTGAGGACAAATTGTACAAAATAGAGCAAATTCTCAAAAAGAATCCGGAACCTTCTATTATATATGTGCGCAATCGGAGGTCATGTATTGACATTGCAAATCAACTTAAAGCTTTGGGCTTTCAGGCAACTTATTATCACGGTGGGCTTTCGCCAAAGGAAAAAGAAACCAATATGTCCATTTGGATGCAGGAAGAAGCTCAAGTTATGGTGGCGACCAATGCCTTTGGAATGGGAATTGACAAAGCGAATGTCAAAACAGTAATGCATATTCAACTACCCGACAATATTGAGAATTATTACCAAGAATCAGGACGAGCAGGACGCGATGGCGAAAAAGCCTTTGCTATTTTATTGACTAATCCTTCGGATAATTTACAAGCTGAAAACCAATTCTTATTGAATTTACCCGACAAGACATTTTTAAACTCAGTCTTTATCAAACTTTGCAATTACTTTCAGATTGCGTATGGAGAGGGTTTCAATGAGCAATTTGCTTTCAACCTGAATCATTTTTGTTTGAAATACAATTTCCCTACTCTTAAAACCTATAATGCAATTCAGTTTCTAGATAGACAGGGGATTATCAATTTGTCTCAAGAATTTTCTGAAAAGATAAGTTTACAATTTTTGATTCCTTCAAAAGAAGTAATTCGCTACAATAGTTTACATCCCAATGATGAAGAAATCATACTCACTATTTTGCGAACATATCCTGGAATTTATGAAATGCAAACCGCTTTCAATTTGGATTTTATTGCTAAAAAATCCAATCATAAACCAAATGAAGTTCAGGCTGTATTGCACAAGCTAAAAGAAAAAGGCATTGTAAGTTATAATGCAAAAAATAATGACGCTTCCATTTTATTTAATGAAATTCGCGAAGACGAACGAACCATTAATCGAGTAGCTAAATATTTAGAACGCCAAAACCAACTCAAGAAGGATCAATTGCATTCGGTTCTTAATTATGTAAATGAAAAGAAACGATGTAAGAACCAAATTATCCTGAGCTATTTTGGAGAAGAAACAAAAAGCGAATGCGGAATTTGCTCTTATTGTATTGGAAAGAAGAAAACGGTTCCTAAATTACAATCCGTAACGACTCAACTATTAGAGTTGTTACAAAAAGAGTCCCTCAATTCAAGAGAAATTCAAGAGCGAACACAATTAGATTCTGAAACCGTAATCAAAGGACTTCAGAAGCTATTAGAAGAAGAAAAAATCGTCCTTAAGGCGAATAACAACTATACTATACATATATAATGGAAAAACTACGAATAGTTTTTATGGGTACGCCCGAGTTTGCCGTTGGCATTTTAGATACTATTTTACAGAATAAGTACGAAGTAGTTGGCGTAATTACCGCAGCAGACAAACCCGCTGGACGCGGACAAAAATTAAAATATTCTGCAGTGAAAGAATATGCTTTGGACAACAACTTAAGTTTACTGCAACCTACTAATTTAAAAGACGAAAGTTTTTTAACTGAATTGAAAGCGTTAAATGCTAACCTACAAATTGTGGTGGCCTTTAGAATGCTACCCAAAGTGGTTTGGGAAATGCCTTCGTTAGGTACTTTCAATTTACACGCTTCCCTCTTGCCTAATTATAGAGGTGCAGCGCCTATTAACTGGGCGATTATCAATGGAGAAAATAAAACGGGTGTAACTACCTTCTTTATTGATGATAAGATAGATACTGGCGCTATGATTTTGAAAGCTGAAACTCCTATTGCTCAAAATGAATCAGCGGGAGAATTACACGACCGATTGATGTTACTAGGTAGTGAAACTGTTATCAATACTTTAGCCTTGATAGAAAAAGGAAATGTAGTCACCACTGTTCAACAAGACGATAGCGAAATTAAAACCGCTTATAAACTCAATAAGGAAAACTGCAAAATAGATTGGACTAAACCAGCCGCTGAAATACATAATCTTATAAGAGGACTAAGTCCATATCCAGCCACTTGGTGTTATATAAGTGACAAAGGAGAAGAATGGAATGTTAAAATATATGAAGCAATTCCGATTCTTGAATTACACGCATTACCCATTGGACAACTACTATGCAGCAAGAAAGAAATGAAAATTGCTGTTGCAAATGGGTTTATTCAGATAGAAAGCATTCAATTTCCAGGTAAAAAGAAGATGAAAACTGCCGAATTACTCAATGGAATTCAATTTTCTGGGGAGGCAAAAGCGCATTAAAACCTAAAAAAGTGAGCATTTATAACGTTTTCGTGGTAAAAAACAGATGCTTTATGAACAAATAACTCAAGTTATTAACAAATTAGCCATAAAATGAGCTTAGCCTTTGCACAGAAAGGATTTCCTGCTAAATTTGTTTAACAATTTTTTTTTAACCAACAATTAATAACTAATTATTATGAACAAATCAGAATTAATCGACGCTATCGCTGCTGACGCAGGAATTACTAAAGCAGCTGCTAAATTGGCTTTAGAATCATTTTTAGGAAATGTAAGTGGTACTTTGAAAAAAGGTGGAAGAGTATCATTAGTAGGTTTCGGATCTTGGTCAGTTTCTAAAAGAGCTGCAAGAGATGGTAGAAACCCACAAACTGGAAAAACTATCAAAATCGCTGCTAAGAATGTTGTAAAATTCAAAGCTGGAGCTGATTTAGAAGGAGCTGTAAACTAATTAAAGCTTTCCTGATATACTAAAACCTTCCCTTCGGAAGGTTTTTTTATGTTATTATATTTCAAATTGTCCTATTGATTTTAAAATAATTGTTAATTTTAATCAAAAATAAGGAAGTATGTTATCAGTAAAATTAGAAAAAGGGCAACTTCTTGTTGCTGATCCAGACTTGATTGGTGATGTTTCTTTCAATAAAGCAGTAATTCTATTGACAGATCATCACGAACAAGGGTCGGTAGGGTTTATAATAAATAAACCTTTGAAATTTACTATTCAAGATATAGTACCTGATATTATTGGAAATTTCAAAATTTACAATGGTGGTCCGGTAGAGCAAGATAATTTATACTTTTTGCACAATGTGCCCGACGTAATCCCAAACAGTATCGAAATCTCAAATGGAATTTATTGGGGAGGCTGCTTTGATACCGTCAAAGAATTACTAAATAAACAAGAGATAAATAAAGACAATATACGATTTTTCTTAGGATATACTGGTTGGGGTGAAACACAACTTGAAACAGAGATGGAACAAAAATCATGGATAGTTACTCCTAATAATTATAAAAATAAAATTATCGGAAAAACTACATCTCAAATTTGGAAAGAAAAAATTATTGAAATAGGTGGCGACTATCTTATCTGGTCCAATGCACCTGAAAATCCTTACCTGAATTAATTCAAAATTAGTTCGTTTAATTTTTCAACCAAACTACTGGCTAAATCCGTTTTAAATTCTTTTTTCCTATATTTTGTAATGGATTGAATTCCTTTTATAACATTGGTGTAGAATAATTCATCTGCTTTTTGCAAATCAAAAGGTGAAATTATTTCTTCAACAACTTCTAATCCCTCCATTTTTTTAGCCAAAGCAATAAGCTGTTTTCTCAAAATACCATTACAACAACCTTCAGAAATTGGAGGTGTGATCAATTTAGTTCCCTGAAGCATAAAAATATTCCCTTGGAGTACTTCGACTACGTTTTTGCTTTCGTTAAGTAAAATACAGTTGTCCAAATCATTTTCATTGGCATAAATACTAGCGGCAACATGAAGTACTTTATTTGTAGTTTTCAAAGTAGATAGTAACTGCTTACTAATGTAAAAATCTTTATACAAATCCACTTCACAGGATTTAGATTCCAAAACGTAAACTTGGTTTTGTAAAGGTGTCGCATGAATTAAATACGAAATTGTGTTGGTTAAAGGTAAATAATACCCCCCATCATTGCGATAGACTGTAATCCTAACCCTAGCAGAATCAAGAAAACCCTCATTTTTTACAGTTGAAAGTAGTTGCTCTTCAAAAAATTCCATAGTAAAATCCAGCGGGATTTCCATTCGCAAAATTCGCATCGAAGCCATCAGTCTAAAATAATGGTCTTCAAGAAAAAGAATTTTACCTTGTACAATTTTTAAAGTTTCGAAAACCGCGTCACCATATAAAAAACTACGATTATGCGTTAACTTGTTCTCAAATGCAGTAGTATCTCCGTTACAATTATCCATAAAAAAAGCCCTGAATTTATTCAGGGCAAATATAAGTCAAAAATAAATTTACTACACTGATCCGATAAGATGTTTTAAATCGGACACTTGATTTTCCCATAGCTGTTTAGCCTCATCCAACTCGTCTTTGGGTGCAAAATCAATAATAAGTAAGGATACATCTTTTGTTAACTCATCTTCTAAAATATGAATTTCAAAAAAATACTCGGTATCTTTAGCGTTATCATCTACCCATTTGAACTTTACCTTTTCACCCGATTTTTTAGACGCTAATCTTGCTTTCTCTTCAGAGTCATTCCAAATGAAAGTAAAAAATTCGCCACGAGAATTTACATTATCTGCAAACCATTCTGATAAGCCAGAAGGAGTAGCAATATATTGATACAATAATTGAGGGGAAGAATTAATGGGAAACTCTATCTCATAGCGTACTTTTGGTTCCATGTATACTGTTTAATTTTTTTGAAATATAAGAATATAAAGTCAAAAAAAAAGTGTTTTTAAAAATATTTTTTTGTTAAATATTACTTGGAAACGATATTATTATTTCTATATTTGCACCCGCATTGCAAGATGCATAACCCATAGAATTGGCGAGATAGCTCAGTTGGTTAGAGCGCAGGATTCATAACCCTGAGGTCCCGAGTTCAAATCTCGGTCTCGCTACCAAAAGTAAAACCCCTAATACCAAAGTGTTAGGGGTTTTTAAATTTACAACTTACTAATTATTTCATTCTGAAATAAAACCGAGTGATAAAAATTCCATCACCATCGCCTTTTCCAGCATCACTTTCTACACCGCTCACAATGTTAAATAATTCCCATCCATCCTTACTATATTTGTTCAACATAGAAGTAACCATAGCGTCATTAGAAGCAATATTCTGAAAATTAATTCCTACCAAACTGTAAAAATTAACTAAAGTGGATTCCTTTAAATTGTCAATTTTGACATCGCTACGGTCTTTATCGGTTTTCTCTTTTCCTTCTTTAGTTCTGGTTGTTGTGAATTGTGTGTAGTCAACTTCTGTTCCGTTTTCAATAATTCGGGATCGACCTATACCACCTGGAACAACAGATTCGATAGTAGTTACAATTTTGTATTGAAAACCTTGTGCGTTTACAAACAAACCTGCCATGAGTAAAGCAGTAATAATAATTTTTTTCATTTCAATAGATTTTGGGATTTATAATGACAAATATGCTAAAAAAAAATGAAAACAATAAATTAATTAATTCTAATAAATTTGAAAACATTAGAGCATAAATTTTTCTAGTGTATCAACCATATTTTTACTGCCGCAGAAAAAAGGAATTCGCTGGTGCAACTCTGTTGGCTGTAGTTCCATAATTCTATTCTTACCATCAGATGCTTTACCTCCAGCTTGCTCCACTACAAAAGCTAAAGGATTACACTCATACAACAAACGAAGTTTCCCTTTAGGAGATTTTGAACTAGTTGGATACAAATAAATGCCACCTTTAATCATGTTGCGATGGATATCTGAAACTAAACTACCTATGTATCTTGAAGTATATGGTCTATCCTCTTCCTCCATTTGACAATACTTAATATAATCTTTAACACCTTGTGGAAACTGACGATAATTGCCCTCATTGACAGAATAAATAGAACCGTTCTCTGGAAATCTCATATTAGGGTGAGACAAATAAAAAGTTCCAATAGCTGGATTTAAGGTAAAACCATTAACACCATGTCCGGTTGTATAAACTAACATGGTCGAAGTGCCATAAATTACATAACCCGCAGCTACTTGATTTACTCCTGGCTGTAAAAAATCGGCTAAAGTAACTGGAGTTCCCAAGGGAGTAATTCGTCTGTAAACCGAAAAAATAGTCCCCACAGAAACATTGACATCAATATTAGAAGAGCCATCTAGGGGATCCATTAACACAACATACTTATTAGAATTACTCTTATCTGAACCTTCAATCGTGATAAAATCATCATTCTCTTCAGAAGCAATTCCGCATACAATTTCTCTATTGATTAGTGTTTGAATAAAAACCTCATTGGCATAAACATCTAATTTTTGTTGGTCTTCACCTTGAATATTTTGTTCTCCAACCGCACCTACAATATCCACTAAACCCGCTTTATTCACTTTGTAGTTAACCACTTTTGCAGCCAAACGAATCGAATTAATTATACGCGATAATTCTCCAGATGAATATTGAAAATCATTTTGGTTTTCGATTATAAACTCGCCTAGGGTTTTGTTTTTATTACTCATGATGATCTATTAAATGGGTTAGAATTCCAATAAATTTAGGATTACGAAAATTAAAAATATCTCCTGTAAAATTAGTAAAAATTTACATTATTTAAGAAATAGATGCGTTTTGTTTATCAAAACATTTAAATCAAATGAAAAAGATGTCATATTCTCAATTCAATTCGTAGAAGTAAATAAAATAATGTTTGGTAGTAATATTTATCGTAATATTGCAATATAAAAATATAATGAAATGGGAATAACAAAAACAGAACATTTTACAACTACACAAAATGAATTAGCCATCTTAGCTAAAGCAATGGGACATCCTGCTCGAATTGCTATCATTGAATACTTATTAAAAACGGAATCCTGCATTTGTGGTGACATCGTTAACGAATTACCTCTTGCCCAGCCTACCGTTTCACAACACCTGAAAGAATTAAAAAATGCAGGTCTAATTAAAGGGAATATAGAAGGAAACGCTATTTGTTATTGTTTGAACGAAGAAGGATTTACCAAATTAAAAGGCTTTTTCGAGACTATTACTTCCTACCTTACTACTAAAGAATGTTGTTAACTAAAATCAAAATTCATGACACTATCAGCAATTAAATCCGAATTACAAAAAGCAACTACAATCGCTTTTCAGTTGCCTAATGGCGAACTCATAGCACCTCACTTTCATGTAACAGAAGTAGGTAAAATAACCAAACACTTTATTGATTGTGGCGGAACCATTCGAAGCGAAGAAGTAGCCAATTTTCAATTGTGGGAAGCGCAAGATTACGACCATCGTTTGCATCCTGAAAAACTTTTGAACATCATCGAATTATCAGAACAAAAGTTAGGTTTAACCGATTTAGAAATCGAAGTAGAATACCAAATGAAAGATAGTATTGGAAAATTTGGGTTGGAATTCGATGGAACCCACTTTCAACTGACTTCAAAAATAACCAACTGTTTAGCACCAGACCACTGCGGTATTCCAGAAAGTAAAATGCCTAAAGTAGGCGAATGGAAAGCAAAAGCAACTTCTTGTTGTACCCCTGATTCAGGTTGTTGTTAAACAAAAATATTTAAATATGCACCCACAATTAAGTAGCACCTTAGAAAATAGTTCAAAACTCATAATTTCAGAGGAACGAATCGCAGTTTTACAACCTTTAGTTGAATACATCCAAACCAAAATTAACAACCTTGAAACCATTCAATTGAATTTTATTTGTACTCACAATTCGCGCCGAAGTCATTTGTCTCAAATTTGGGCACAAACTATGGCGTATCATTTCGGAATCAAAAATGTATTTTGCTATTCGGGCGGAACCGAAGCAACGGCTATGTTTTCAAAAGTAGGCGAAACACTGACTAATCAGGGGTTTCAAATACAACAATTAAGCAGTGATAACAATCCTGTGTATGCTGTGAAATTTGATAAAAACGAAGCAGCAATTATCTGTTTTTCTAAAACCTTTGATAATGCCTTCAATCCAACTAGTGGTTTCGCAGCCATTATGACTTGTTCCTCTGCTGATGAAGAATGTCCTTTCATTGCAGGTGCCGAAAAACGCTTTCCCATTCGCTACGACGATCCTAAAGCATTTGACGGAACCGATTTAATGGATGCGAAATATGCTGAGCGAAGCTTGGAGATTGCTTCAGAACTGTATTTTGTTTTTTCACAAATAAAATCTCCTGCAAGGTTTTAAAAATCTTGCAGGTATTATAATTAACAAATATGAAAAAAAGACTTAATTTTTTAGACCGATTTTTAACCCTTTGGATATTCTTAGCTATGGCAATTGGGGTGTCAATTGGATACTTTATACCCAACACGGTTAGTTTCATCAACTCCTTTTCTTCAGGAACAACCAATATTCCTTTAGCTATTGGACTGATTTTAATGATGTACCCGCCTTTGACCAAAATTGATTTTTCAAAAGTCCCACAGATGTTTGAAAAACCAAAATTGCTTACTGCTTCCTTTTTCATAACCTGGATTGTAGGTCCCTTTTTAATGTTTTCTTTGGCAATTTTATTCTTACGAGACTATCCTGAATACATGACCGGATTAATTGTGATAGGTTTGGCGCCATGTATTGCGATGGTTATTGTTTGGAACGAACTCGCCGAAGGCAATCGCGAACTCACCGCAGGACTAATAGGTATCAATAGTTTGCTACAAGTGTTCTTTTTTAGTTTGTATGCGTATTTCTATCTCGAAATTATGTTGCCGCTTTTTGGCATTAAAGGATTAGCGTTGAACATTACTGTTGCTGAAATTGCGCAAACCGTTGGAATCTATTTGGGCATTCCTTTTGCATTAGCCGTAACTAGTCGGTATGCTATTAAGAAATACATCGGTGAGAAATGGTTCAATCAGCGATTTATTCCTTTTGTTTCTCCCATTACTTTGATAGCCTTATTGTTTACTATTGTAGTTATGTTTAGTTTGAAAGGTGAAATGATAGTTGATTTACCACTTGATGTACTTCGAATTGCCTTACCTCTTGTTATTTTCTTCGCTATCATGTTTACATTGATGTTTTTTGTCAGTAAAAAAATTGGCGCCAATTACCGTGATGCCGTTGCACTTTCTTTCACTGCTTCTGGAAATAATTTTGAACTAGCAATCGCTGTTTCTATTGGAGTTTTCGGAATCAATAGCGGACAAGCCTTCGCGGGTGTAATTGGTCCGCTAGTAGAAGTTCCAGCGTTGATCGCATTAGTAAATGTGGCATTTTGGTGGAGGAAAAAGTATTATAAGACAACTCAATAACAGCCAATCAATTAAGTTATACTTTTAAGCAAAATTTAACTTCTCCTAAAAATCAACTTAAAAAAAATTTCTATATTTGTTAAAGTAAAAACCAAATCCAATAAAACGAAAGATATGAAAAAAGTAATTGCAATAGTGGCCGTAGCTTTGTTTACAGTAAGCATGAATGCTCAAGAGCCAAAACAAGAAAAAAAAGAAATGGCATGTTGTTCAAAAAATGCTAAAAAGTCAAGTGACGAAGTAGCGAAATGCCAAGCTAAATGTAAAGCTGAAGGAAAAAAATGTGATGCTAAAGCACATAAAGCATCAGGAAAAAAATGCTAATCTAAAGTATAATCATTTTTTATTTACAACAAAAAGCCTCTTGATAGAGGCTTTTTTGTTATTTAACACGAACACTCCATTCAAAATCCATTTCAGAAACTTGAACGCCTTGTTCATTCATGCCAATGGATTTCATCCAAAAGGTTTGACCCTCACCAGTTGCAATTGTTTTTTGAATTGCTTCTTCAATCAGATGCCCATCGTTACATGTAAATGTAATTCGGCCAGTAGCCTTTTTAGTAAAGTTCCCTTTATTATTGGCTACTAACATGGATATTTTTCTTCCACTTTTTTGAATGTGATACATGACTAAAGCGCCTGTACTCAACTCAGCTCCCATCGCTTGGACTGCAAAATACATCGACTGAAAAGGATTTTGATTGATCCAACGGTGTTTTACTGAAACTATACATTCAGTTGCATCAATAGTTTTTACACGGACCCCACAAATAAAAGCAGACGGTAATTTGAAAAATAAAAATTGATTCAGTTTTGAAGCTGTAATTGTCATAATTGCTAATTTTTGTAAAAATAGTAAATTGAGTTAAATAAGTAACAATTAATACTATTCGAAAAAAACTCAACAAACACTAAGGTTAAACCATATACAATCATTTTGAAATGTTAATATTATGTTAATATTTACTACTATGTAAAGCAAGATACTGTTTTTAAGATATATATTTGCATAAGAAATTACTATATACAAATTATGATGCTAACAAATACAGAAAAAAATTGGGCTACAGTGACCCATATTGGAGCTTTTGGTCAATATCTTTTCCCATTTGGGAATTTTGTCATTCCTATAATTATTTGGAGTTCCAAAAAAAACGAGTCGGAATTTATTGATAACAATGGAAAACAATGTATTAATTTTCAATTGAGTGTGATTTTGTACTCGTTGATTTTAGGTGCTATTTTTGTTCCTGCCTTTTTTATCACTTTTCTAAGTCATGTAACTTTTAATGAATTGATTCACGACAGAAATTTTATTGTTCAGGATTTGAACTTTTCAGATAATATTGGATTAATTACCACTGGAGCAATTGCTATATTCTTTTTAGTTTGTCTTAAAATAGCTGAATTTTTCTTAATCATTCAAGCGGCAGTTAAAACAGCTAACGGAGAAAACTATAGCTATCCTTTAACTATAAAATTCATGAAATAACAGACACCCCTAGCCCTGATTGTAATGAAAATCCTTTTTATGTAGCGCAGCAAAATAAAAAGATTGCAATGGAAAGCGAGAAATAGCTCTTAAAAAAAAATAAAAAAAATGAATATAGAAAATACAAAAGCCCAAATGCGCAAAGGGGTTCTCGAGTTTTGCATACTCTCGGTTTTAAAAGAGAAATATGCCTACACCTCAGAGATTTTAGACACCTTAAAAAACGCAAAATTATTAGTGGTAGAGGGTACGATTTATCCGTTGTTGACTCGATTGAAAAACGATGGATTATTAGATTATCGTTGGGAAGAATCGACGTCCGGACCACCTAGAAAATATTATGGTTTGACTGAAGACGGACAAACTTTTTTAACTGAATTACACGGCACTTGGATGGAATTATCGAATGCCGTAAACTTAATTACCAATCAAAACGAATAGTCATGAATAAAACTGTAACCATAAATTTAGGCGGAATTGTATTCCATATAGACGAAGATGCATACCAAAAATTATCCCGCTATTTTGATGCGATCAAACGCTCTTTAACCAATTCGTCTGGACAAGACGAAATAATTAAAGACATTGAAATGCGTATCTCGGAACTACTTTCTGAGAAACTAATTTCTGAAAAACATGTAATTGGTTTAAAAGAAATTGACGAGGTGATTGCGGTAATGGGACAGCCGGAAGATTATATCATTGAAGATGAGGTAAAAAACGAGCAACAGTACACTAACTACAAATCCTCTAAAAAACTGTACCGCGACAAGGACAAAGGAATGATTGGTGGTGTAGCAGCTGGTTTAAGCCATTATTTAGGTATCGATGTAGTTTGGATACGAGTAATTTTATTACTGTTTTTCTTTGGTTTTGGAACAGGAATTTTAGCCTACATTATTTTGTGGATTGCTACTCCAGAAGCAGTTACCACTTCAGAAAAATTGGAGATGACTGGTGAACCAGTAACTATCTCTAGCATTGAGAAAAAAGTACGTGAGGAATTTGATTCGGTTTCTGAAAAATTTAAAAATGTGGATTATGACAAATATGGCAATCAAATCAAAACGGGTGCAGAGAAATTTGGCAATTCATTAAGTGAAATTATCACGACAATTTTTAAAGTGTTTGCTAAATTTTTAGGGGTAATTCTTATAATTACTGGACTTACCGTCTTGTTCTTTTTATTCATCGGTATCTTTACCGTAAGCAGTGGAACTTTTATCGAATTACCTTGGCAAGAATTTGTAAATGCTGGTAATTTTACAGATTATCCTATTTGGATTTTCGGACTAATTATGTTTCTATCTGTTGGAATTCCGTTCTTTTTCTTGACATTACTTGGATTTAGATTGTTATCACCTACAATAAAATCAATTGGTAGTATTGCTAAATATACCCTTTTAGCAATATGGATACTTTCAATTGCAATTTTAATTTCTATTGGTATTCAACAAGCATCTGAAGTTGCCTATGAAGGTAAGACCATTCAAAAAGATTATTTAAACATCAAACCTACCGATACGCTGCAAATAAAGTTCAGATATAACGAAAATTTCACCAATGATATTGATGACAATGAAAATTTCAGATTGGTTCAAGATGCCAATAATAATCAACTGATTTATTCCAATAACATTAGTCTTGAGCTTATAAAAACCGACGAAAAAGTCCCATACATACAGATTGAACGAATTGCACGAGGTAAATCATTTCAAGAAGCGAAAAAACGTGCAGAAAGAATTCAATTTGGGTACAAATTAGAAGGAAATCAATTAATTTTAGACAATTATTTATTATCTACGTTAAACGATAAATTCAGAGATCAAGAAGTTACAATTACTATTTACCTTCCTAAAGGTACTTTATTTAAAATATATGAGTCAGCCCAACATTATGAAATATCTGATAATGATTTTTTCGACCCTGAATATAGTAATGATGATTATATTTACAAAGTAAATAGCAATCAAGTTAAATGTTTGAATTGTCCTGAATACGAAAATGAATACAATGACGTTGATATGAATGTCACCGAAGATATTTCCGATAATGATACGGTAGTTACAACAACCGTAAAGGTAAATGGTGAGGTAGTTACAGTGAAACAAAGCTCAAAAAAAGGATTGAAAGTAAACGAAAACGGTATAATTATAAAAGAATAACGCCATGATAAAAATCATCACTTGGATTACCAAAATTATTATTACAGTTATTACAGCGCTTTTTTTTAGCTCTTGTCATTTAGATTACAATACCATAAAAGGCAGCGGTACGATAACGACTGAAAATAGAACTATTTCAGAAAAGTTTACTGGAGTTGATGTCAGCAGTGCTATTGAAGTAACTATTGAACAAGGAGATACAACCGAAGTAGTTGTGGAGGCAGATGATAATTTACTTAACACCATCAAAACGGAAGTAAAAAATGGGAAGTTAGTTATTTCAAATGAGTCGTATGTTAGCATTAGAAACGGTGTTCGAAAAGTAAGTGTTACAATGCCAATTATTGACAATTTGGAAGCTTCTAGTGCTTCTTCCATAACAAGTAAGAATACCTTGAAAGGTAACCAAATTTTCATCAAAACTTCTAGCGCAGGTTCGGCAAAACTAGACATAGAAATGGAAGCCGTGACTAGCAAATCTAGTAGCGGAAGCACGATTGAATTGAAAGGTTTGGCCATGCAGTTAGACAGTCAGGCGTCAAGTGGAAGTACAACAAAATGCTTTAAATTATTAACCAATTCAGTAGTTGCTGATGCTTCTAGTGGTGCCTCAATAAATGTACATCCCATTGTGAGTTTAAAAGCAGAGGCGTCTAGCGGTGCATCCATCAAATACAATAAAATGCCAAAAACATTTCAAAAAAATTCCAGTTCAGGTGGAAGTATAGAACAAGATTAGTTTTTGAAAATGAATTAATAAATAAGAAAAATCATTCATATCAGAATGATTTTTCTTATTTTTGTTGTAAACCGATTCATTATGAAGCTTAAATTCTTTGGTACTTTAGTACTACTACTTTTTTCAACGACCTTTCTTTTTGCACAAAAAATCGAAAAGATTAAAGGTTCAGGAATAATTAAAATTGCGTCAAAAGAAATTGAATCGTTCAATTCTATAGAAGTAGAAGACAACTTTACAATTGATCTGGAAAAAGGAGAAACTTCTGGACTTAAAATTGAAGCAGATGATAACTTACACGATGTAATTACTACTGTTGTTAAAAATAATGTCTTAGTTATTGCTACATCAAAAGAAGCACATGGGTTTAAAAAACTTTCCGTGAGGATTACTTACACTAATGATTTAAATTTAGTTACTTCAAAAGATGAGGCAATTGTTAACGCAATTCAAGAAATCAGTGTTGAAAATATCACATTCAAATCAATGAATAAATCAAAATTATTTTTGAATGCAAATGTGACTAATTTTAACTTGCAGGCAGATGATAAATCTAAAGTTGAACTCAATCTTAAAAGCGAAAACGCATTTATTGAATTAAGTAAGTATTCCAACTTAAAAGCATTAATTAATAGTGCTGAATTGAAATTCGATTTGTATCAAAAAGCAACAGCTAGTATTGAAGGAGATTCAGATAACACTATTGCTCGATTGGATAATTCATCGGAATTAAATGCACGTAACTTTAATTCGAAAAACATAGATGCCACAGTTGAAGACACCGCAAACTGTAGTATTTTTGCAGAAACTAGCTGTACTTTAGAAGCTACTGACAAAGCAGAAATTAATTTATATGGAAATCCTACAATTACTATCCGCAAATTGTCTGGAGAAGCGAAATTATTTAAAAAACTCCCTCCGAAAAAATAAATTATGACATAAAAAAAGTCCCTAAAGGGACTTTTTTTATATTAAAACATAGCCTACAATTAATGTCCTTTTGCAGCCAAATAACGCTCTGCATCTAAAGCAGCCATACATCCCGTTCCAGCAGCTGTAATGGCTTGACGGTATACATGATCGGCTGCGTCACCCGCAACAAAAACACCTTCAACATTGGTTTTAGATGTACCTGGAGTATTCACTATATAACCCGTTTCATCTAAACTGATGTAGTCTTTAAAAATTCCAGTATTCGGTTGGTGACCAATGGCAACAAAGAAACCGGTTGCCGGAATATCAAAAATTTCGTCGGTAGTTTTGTTCTTTACTTTTACTCCTGTTACTACTTGCTCATCTCCCAAAACCTCTACTGTATCGTGGTTCATTAAGATTGTGATATTTTCTGTTGCGCGAACACGTGCTTCCATAATTTTAGAAGCTCTAAACTTTTCACTACGAACCAACATGGTTACTTTTTTACACAATTTAGATAAATAATGTGCTTCTTCACATGCTGAATCTCCTGCTCCTACAATTACCACTTCTTGATTTCTGTAGAAAAATCCATCACAAACCGCACAGGCAGAAACCCCTCCACCCATTTTTAAATAATGTTGTTCTGAAGGCAATCCTAAATATTTAGCAGTAGCTCCAGTAGAAATAATTACGGTTTCGCAATGCAACTCGATAGAATCATTAATCCAAACCTTGTGAATTGGACCAGAAAAATCAACCTTAGTAGCCCATCCATCACGAATATCCGCACCAAAGCGTTGCGCTTGTGCTTGTAATTGAATCATCATTTCTGGACCAGTAACACCATCTACATAACCAGGAAAATTCTCCACTTCATTAGTAGTTGTTAACTGACCTCCAGGTTGCATTCCTTGATATAAAACAGGATTCATATTCGCTCTAGCTGCATAAATTGCAGCCGTATAACCCGCTGGACCTGAACCTATAATTAGGCATTTTATTTTTTCGATAGTATCTGACATGATAAAAGTATTTTTAATTTATAGTATTACTGCAAAGGTAGTTTTTAAATAAAAAAACCAAGCTAAAAAACATCATTTTTAGTTATACAAAAATAATCTTCCCCTATTTATGCATTTGACTTGCTCGAATAAAAAATAATTCTATCTTTGCACTCGCGTTACGGGGTGTAGCGTAGCCCGGTTATCGCGCCTGCTTTGGGAGCAGGAGGCCGCAGGTTCGAATCCTGCCACCCCGACAAAATCCTTTTAGCTCAGCTGAAAGGATTTTTTTTGTGAAAATCCCAAAATTTAAATTGAAGACCGAATTGATTATTAATTAGTTTTTAATTTCCAAAAATTAAAATGCTGCAGTTTTCCAACAATAATAATTCTAGATCTAACAAATGTTAACAAAATAGATTTTCAGAAACCATAAATAATTGTATTTTTACCGTTCTAAATCTGAAAAAATAAATGGGTAAAATCATTGCAATTGCTAATCAAAAAGGAGGTGTTGGAAAAACAACTACATCAGTAAATCTTGCTGCATCTCTTGGTGTTCTTGAAAAAAAAGTATTATTAATTGATGCTGACCCCCAAGCCAACGCAACATCGGGATTGGGAATTGATGTAGAATCAGTAGAAATTGGTACCTACCAAATTTTAGAACACAGTCACTTACCCAAAGAAGCTATCATTAGCTGTACTGCTCCCAATGTTGATGTAATTCCAGCTCATATTGACCTTGTTGCCATCGAAATCGAATTGGTAGACAAAGAGAACAGAGAATACATGCTGAAACAAGCATTGCAGGAAATCAAAGACGATTATGACTTTATCATTATTGACTGCGCGCCATCTTTAGGGTTACTAACCTTGAATGCGCTCACTGCAGCAGATTCTGTAATTATCCCTATACAATGTGAATATTTTGCATTGGAAGGTTTGGGTAAATTACTTAATACAATAAAAAGTATTCAGAAAATTCACAATACCGAACTGGACATTGAAGGATTGCTTTTAACGATGTACGATTCCCGTTTGCGATTATCGAATCAAGTAGTCGAAGAAGTTCAAAAACACTTTAATGAAATGGTTTTTGAAACCATTATCCAAAGAAATATTAAACTAAGTGAAGCGCCAAGTTTTGGCGAAAGCATCATCAATTATGACGCTACAAGTAAAGGGGCAACCAACTACTTGCATTTAGCTCAAGAAGTAATACAAAAAAACAGCAACTAACTGTATGGCAAAAGCAATTAAAAAACAAGCTCTTGGAAGAGGATTGTCAGCCTTATTAAAGGATCCTGAAAACGATATTAAATCTGTACATGATAAGAATGCAGATAAGGTTGTTGGAAATATTATTGAATTGGAAATTGATGCTATAGAAATCAATCCTTTTCAACCAAGAAGTAATTTTAACGAAGAATCCTTAAAAGAACTAGCTACTTCTATCAAGGAATTAGGCGTTATTCAACCTATAACTGTTCGTAAATTAGACTTTAATAAATACCAATTAATTTCCGGAGAGCGTCGTTTGCGTGCTTCTACTCTAGTAGGTTTAAAAACAGTCCCTGCTTACATTCGTATTGCTAATGACAATGAATCGTTAGTTATGGCTTTGGTAGAAAACATCCAACGTCATGATTTAGATCCAATTGAAATCGCATTATCCTACCAGCGTTTGATGGAAGAAATTGAATTAACTCAAGAGCAAATGAGTGAACGTGTAGGTAAAAAACGTTCTACAATTGCTAATTACTTGCGTTTATTAAAATTAGACCCAATTATTCAAACTGGGATTCGCGATGGGTTCATTAGTATGGGACACGGCCGTGCAATTATAAATATTGAAGATTTAGATGTTCAAACGACTATTTACCAAAAAATAGTAAGTCAAAACTTATCCGTTCGTGAAACGGAAGCATTGGTTAAAAACCATCAAGATAGCTTGAAACCGAAAGCCGCCACTAAAGCAAAATCTACCTCTTTTGATGTAGCTCCTAGTGAGCAAAAGAAATTTGTAGACTATTTTGGCACTAAGGTAGATATCAAAGTAGCTGGAAATGGTAAAGGTAAAATCACCATTCCATTCCACTCTGAAGAAGACTTCAATAGAATTGTCAAACTAATCAAAGGATAGTGCAAAGACATCTATTCATAGCTATACTTTTTTTGCTTTTGGGAAACAATTTAGTTTTGGCACAAGACAAAACGGTTACTCAAAAAGCACAAAAAGACAGCTTGAAACCGAATGATATTGATCCTTTAACACCTGCAAAAGCCGCTTTTTATTCGGCAGTTTTACCTGGATTAGGTCAGGCTTACAATAAAAAATATTGGAAAATTCCTATTGTCTACGGAGCTATTGGCACGAGCTTGTACTTTTATTTGGACAGCAATACCAAATACAACGAAGTGAGAGACGCTTATAAAAGAAGACTAGAGGGTTTTAACGACGATAAATTCAATTATCTGGATACCAACCGATTAATTACTGCACAGAAATTTTACCAACGTAATAGAGATCTATCTACATTGTTTGTGCTTGGTTTTTATGCGCTCAACATTATAGATGCTAATGTGGACGCAGCATTAAAACAATTTAATATCGATGAAAATTTATCATTACGCCCTTCATTATCTGCTGATTATGTAACATTAAGAGCTAATGTTGGACTAACACTTAATTATAATTTTTAGAATTGAATTATTTCTAAATACATCATAAATAGAATTAAATGAAAATTGCACTCTTAGGATACGGAAAAATGGGTAAGGTAATCGAAAGAATTGCCATAGAAAGAGGTCATGAAATCGTTTTGAAGAAAGACGAAAACAATACCTACGACGGACTATCCAATGCAGATGTTGCTATTGATTTTAGCGTACCAACTGCTGCAGTTGAAAACATTTCCAATTGTTTTCATACTCATGTTCCTGTGGTGTCTGGAACAACGGGTTGGTTAGAACGCTATGACGAAATTATAGCGCTTTGTAACGAAAAAAAGGGAGGTTTTATTTCCAGTTCTAATTTCAGCTTAGGGGTCAACTTATTTTTTGAATTAAACGATTATTTGGCTAAAATAATGGCACCATACAATTCGTATTCTGTTGCCATGGAAGAAATTCATCACACTCAAAAATTAGACGCTCCAAGCGGAACTGCAATATCTCTAGCAAATGGAGTTATTGAAAATAGTAATTACACTAAATGGACTATAGACAAGCCCGCTGCTAATGAAATCCAAATTGAAGCATTACGAGTTGAAGATGTTCCCGGAACTCATACCGTGACGTATAATTCTAATGTAGATAGCATCGAAATCAAACATACTGCACATAACCGTGAGGGCTTTGCACTAGGTGCTGTTATTGCAGCAGAATGGTTAGCTGGAAAACAAGGAGTATTTACAATGAAAGATGTATTGAATCTAGAACGTTAGATTTTTTTGACTTCTTAGATCATTAGAAAAATTAATAATAAACATATTTATAAAAAATAAAAAAATAGATTTTTAAAACTTCCAAAACATCTAAGGAATCTAAAAATCTAATAATCTAACAATCTTAATTATGACACTATCACAATGGTTTATATTTTTCTTATCAATACAAGTAATTCACTTTATTGGAACATGGAAATTGTATGTAGCAGCAGGAAGAAAAAGTTGGGAAGCAGCTATTCCCGTGTACAATGCTATTGTCTTGATGAAAATCATAAACAAACCAAGTTGGTGGACTCTTTTACTTTTTATTCCGGTAATTAACCTTATTGTATTTCCAGCAGTCTGGGTGGAAACATTAAGTAGTTTTGGTAAAAACGCAACCAAAGATAAAGTAATTGGTATTGCCACTTTTGGCTTGTACATCGCTTATATCAATTATTCGCAGCAATTGAATTATATCGCTGACAAAAGTTCCCAACCAATCAATAAAACGACAGATACAATTAGCTCTTTACTTTTTGCGATAGTAGTAGCCACTTTTGTACACACCTATTTCATCCAACCTTTTACCATACCGACTTCGTCACTAGAGAAGTCATTACTAGTAGGCGACTTTTTGTTTGTAAGCAAGGTAAACTATGGAGCACGAACTCCAATGACTACAGTAGCACTACCAATGGTTCACGATACCATTCCGTTGACAAAAAAGAAGTCTTACCTTAGTTGGCCTCAATTACCTTATTTCAGAATTCCTGGTTTTCAAACTGTCGAACGAAATGATATAGTAGTATTCAACTGGCCAGTAGACACTGTGTATAAGTTCAGAGATAACTCAGGATTGAGAGCAGACAAGCCTATCGATAAGAAATCAAACTATGTTAAACGTTGTGTTGGTATTCCTGGTGACCAATTGGAAATCAAAGACGGAACCGTTTTTGTAAACGAAAAAGAATTGATTTTACCAGAAAGAGCTAGACCTCAATTTTCCTATAAAGTAGCTTTAGATGGTAAGACACCTATCGATTTTGAATATCTCCTAAAAGACATGGATATTACAGATGGTGCAGGATTTATGGATGCGGAGAAAAGAGATACCTTGTTTATCGCAGCATTAACTGCTTCAAATGCAGAAAGACTAAAACAAATTCCCGGAATTACTGGAGTTGAAAAAATCATTTCAAAAGAAATTGAACCAGGCATTTTCCCTCACATCAATAAATGGAATCGAGATAATTTTGGACCCATTTATATTCCACAACAAGGAAAAACAGTGCCTCTAAATTTAAAGACCTTACCATTTTATAAAACGATCATCACTGATTACGAAAAAAATGATTTGAAAGTAACTGGTTCAGAAATCAGAATCAACGGAAAAATTGCAACTTCATATACCTTTCAACAAGATTACTATTGGATGATGGGAGACAATCGTCATAATTCGGAAGACAGTCGTTATTGGGGGTATGTACCCGAAAATCATATCGTTGGAAAACCAACATTTATCTGGATGAGTTATGATTCCAATGCAAAAGGAATGAAAAAAATTCGTTGGGAACGATTATTCACTACAGTTAGTGGTGAAGGTGAACCCCAATCCTATTTTAAATTTTTCCTGATGGCATTAGTAGCCTATTTTATTGGAGAATATTTTTGGAAGAAAAAGAAATCAGTATAACCAATCTAAACAAATAACCAAATCAACAAATAACCAAATTAACGAATAATCGAATGGACATTCTTATTCACCCCACTTACTTCCCTTCTATAAGTCATTTCGCAGCTATTGTTCAGGCCGAAAAAGTAACTTTTGAAATGGAAGATAATTTCCAAAAACAAACGAATCGCAACCGAACCTATATCTATAGCCCTAACGGAATTCAACTACTGAATATACCTATAAAACATTCTAAAACTGCTCATCAGAAAACAAAAGACATTCAGATTGAAAATGAGTTTGATTGGCAAAAACAACATTTCAAATCCTTAGAAGCAGCCTATAGAAGTTCGCCTTTCTTTGAATATTTTGAAGACGATTTACTTCCAATTTTTGAAAAGAAACATCAGTATTTAATGGACTTGAATTTGGAAGTTTTTGATTTGATTACTAGATGCATTCGAATGAAAATAGAATATACAAAGACAACTGAATATTTTCACGAAATCAATTCAGATGAAATTACTGATTTCCGCTTTTTGGCAAACGGAAAAAAAGACAGTTCGCAATTTGAAAGCTACACACAAGTATTTGATGATAAATTTGGTTTTATCAACAATCTTAGCGTATTAGACTTAGTTTTTAATGAAGGAAAATTTGCGTTGGATTATTTGAAATCACAACCCCTTGTATTGAAATAATTAATCAAAAGAGAGTTTTGCCATTATAGGATAGTGATCTGAATTTTCGAAATCAGAAAAGCTCTCAAACTGTTTTACTTTCATTCTTTCGTCAGCAAAAATATAATCAATGCGCGCTGGATAATAACGGAACTTATAGGTCGCGCCAAAACCTTTACCTGCTTCTTCAAAAGTATCTCTTAGTTTGCCTTTAATATTGCGATATACGTATGAAAAAGCGCTATTATTCATATCGCCGCAGATAATTAAAGGATAATCACAATCCGTTTTGTGTTTTTTGAACAACTCGGCTTGTTGCTGTTGCTGTTTGAACGCTTTACTAATACGTCTCAATAACTTTTGCGATTTACTTTGATTCATCACATTAATATCATCATTAATTTCAGTTACATCGGGAGATATTTTAATGGATTGCAAGTGCATATTGTACACTCTAATAATTTCTTTTCCTTTCTTGATATCCGCAAAAATTACATTATTGTTTGAATTTGGAAAAACTATATTTCCTTCATTAATAATTGGGAATTTAGAAAAAATGGCTTGACCTGTTTTAATTTGGTCACCCGCCATAACGATATATTTGTGTGGATACACTTTTAAATCTATATCCGCTGAATACGAAAACTCTTGGATACAAAGTATATCTGGATTCTTTTCATTAATAAAAGTAAGGATTTGCGAAGGAACATCATCTCGATCAATCCACTTAAAAAGATTTAACAAACGAACATTGTAACTCATTACGCTAAAATTCTTTTCGCTTTCAGGAAATTCTTTGGTAGAGAACTTGTAAAATTTATTAATAAAGGTAATTCCCATCAATAAAACCAAACCCGATAATATCATTCGTTTCTTAAACTGGAAACCCCAATAAAAAAAGAACAAAGCGTTAAATATAAAAAACAGGGGCATAAATAAGGTCAAAACCGATAGTAAAGGAAAAGCTTTTGGCGCAAGAAAAGGCAACAAATAAGCGCTGAAAGTAACTACAGTCAGAACTATATTTAAAAGAAACATCCCTTTATTGAACCACGAAAGATTTTTCATCTCTTTGCTAACTAATTTATTTACCTGCTTTAAACAAGAATTCTTTTTCTTCTTGTGTTAAGGAATCATATCCAGATTGACTGATTTTATCTAAAATTTCATCTATTTGTTGTTGGGTTTTGTCCTTAACCACAATTCTAGAACTTGGTTTTTGTGCCGATTTGGGATAATTTTTATGTACTTTTTTAAAAGGCGCGCGCTTTGATTTTGTAAATGGGTTATTTAAAATGCAACTTAAATCAATTCCATTTTGGAGCAATTTAATAAAAATAAATCCAAAAAAGGCACCCGCAAGATGCGCAATATGTCCGCCTGTGTTTGCAATTCGGAATTGCATAAAATCCAACACTAAAATTACCGCGGTAATATGCCATAATTTAACATTGCCAATAAGTAGTAATCGGACATTCATCAACGGACGAAAAGTTGTTGTTGCAACTAAAATTGCCATTATTGCTGCCGAAGCACCCACCATAGCCGAACTCAAATTCAAAAAGTAATACGCAATTACAAAGGCTAATCCAGAAAAAAATGCACTCAGCAAATACAATCCTAAAAACTGTTTAGTATTGAAAAAAGTTAAAAATAATGTACTGGAGAAATGCAACACCATCATGTTGAAAAACAAATGTCCAAACCCATAATGAAAAAAAGCATAGCTAATCAAGGTCCATGGTTTGGTCACCAAAACCGATGGCTCTGAAGATAAGGCAACCCAATTAGGATAATTAAAAATACCTAATTGAAATTGGTAGAAAAAGACTAACGAAATAAGAAAGCACAACAAATTCCAAAAAATCACTTGAACAGCGATTCCTCCCATTTTGTATTGCATCTTTAAATCGTCTATAATTCCCATTTGTATAAATTTCTTCTAAAAAAACTCTATTATTTATTAATTATTGCGGCTTAATTCCAGCGGTTAGAATTGAATTGATTTTTTTTCCAATACCAAACAATTAAAAAACCAAACAAAGCACCTCCTACGTGAGCAAAATGAGCTACTCCACCTCCACCAAAAATTGATTTTCCCGAGATTCCTAAATACAAATCAACCAGAACTAAGCCTGGTACAAAATACTTTGCTTTGATTGGTATAGGGATAAACATCAAACCCAGTTCAGCATTAGGGAACATAAAGGCAAAAGCTACTATAATTCCGTATATAGCTCCTGATGCTCCAACAGCGGTTCCTACATAGGCACTAGTGAAATTTTGAAACTGTGTTACAGTAATCACTTCTTGCCAACGAGTATCAATTCTTCCTTCGTTTAAAAGTGTTAGAATTTCAGATTTTGAAAATCCGTTGGAAATCAATGCGTCTAAACCTTCTTGAAAATGATAATAATTTACACCCGTATGAACTAGAGCCGAACCCAAGCCGCAGGAAATATAGAAAAACAAAAACTTCTTACTTCCCCAAAATTGTTCTAAAGCAGATCCAAAGGAAAATAAAGCAAACATATTAAATAAGATATGCATAAATCCACCATGCATAAACATATAGGTAATGGGCTGCCAAGCTTTAAAATCTGGGTTTTCCGGAAAAAACAAAGCTAAATATTGATAGGCTGGGCCCGAAACTAAAAGTGTACCAACAAAAAATAAAATATTAATAATAATTAACTGTTTGACAGTTTCCGTTACATTTCTCATAGGGCAAATTTTTTATCTATATCTTCTACACGCATCGTGATGAAAGTGGGTTTTTGAAAAGGGGAAACATTGGGTTCCTTACAAGCAAACAATCCGTTGACCAAGTTTTCTTGTTCTTTTTCGGTCAAATAACTTCCTGTTTTAACCGCCAAACTTTTTGCCATTGATTTGGCAATCGTATCGTTTTGACTGAAACTACTTTCTGGAATTCCGTCCTGCAGATCACTCAACAATTGTTCTAAAACTAAGGAAACTTCACTTTCGGTAATATTCACTGGAATACCAGAAATAACTACATGATCTTCTTGAGTTTCCTCAAATACAAATCCGGTATTCATTAAAGACAACTGCAATTCGGCAATCAATTCCATCTCATTCTTTGAAAAATACAAATTCAACGGAAACAACAATTGCTGACTAGAAGCTTGCTTTACGGTCATATTAACCAAAAATTGTTCGTACAGCACTCGTTGGTGTGCACGTTGCTGATCTACAATCACCATCCCTGATTTAATTGGAGAAACGATGTATTTTTTATGAATTTGGTAGGTCCTGTGAATGGTTGACTCCGCATCTTCTAAATCAAATAATGAAGCTGTTACTTCTTCTTGTTCAAAATTAAAATTACTGGAGGCTGAAAACGTTTCAGTTTCTTGCTTCAATCCCACATACAAACCTTCCCAACTCGAAGCAATTTCTGTTTTTTTATAACTCCCTCCAGAACCTGAATAGGATTTTGTAGGTTGCACTTCTGAAAAAGGATTAAAATTAGCATCAACTTGAACCGTTGGCATAGCTCCTTCCAAATCTTTATAATGGTAGGGTATATCTAAGTTAGCATCGCGATCAAAATCCAACACAGGAGCAACATTAAATTGTCCTAAACTGTGTTTGATAGCGGCTCTTAAAATAGCATATAGGGCTTGTTCATCATCAAACTTGATCTCAGTCTTCGTTGGATGAATGTTGATATCTATAGAATGCGGTGGAACGGTTAAATATAAAAAATAACTCGGCTGCGCACCGTCTTTTAAAATTCCGTCATAAGCCGCCATTACAGCATGGTGCAAATACCCACTTTTAATATATCTGTCGTTCACAAAGAAGAATTGTTCTCCCCTATTTTTTTTGGCAAATTCAGGTTTGCTCACAAATCCTTGAATTTGGACAATCTCTGTTTCTTCTTGAACCGGAACTAATTTCTCATTGGTTTTACCCGAAAAAATACCAACAATTCGCTGTCTAGAATTCGATTGAGGCAGATTGAACATTTCACTTCCATTGTGGTAAAAGGTAAAATGAATGTTGGGATGTGCCAAAGCAACGCGTTGAAACTCGTCAATTACATGACGGTATTCCACAATATCCGATTTTAAGAAATTGCGTCGAGCTGGAATATTATAAAATAAATTTTTAACTGCAAACGAAGTTCCTTTAGGCAAAACTGCCACTTCTTGAGAAATAAATTTACTCCCCTCAATGATCAGATGTGTTCCTAATTCTTCCTGGTCTTGCTTGGTCTTCATCTCCACATGAGCAATCGCCGCAATGGAAGCCAAAGCCTCTCCACGAAATCCTTTAGTGTGCAATGAAAACAAATCTTCCGCCTGGCGAATTTTAGAAGTAGCATGACGTTCAAAACACAAACGAGCATCAGTCACACTCATACCCACTCCATTATCAATCACTTGTATCAATGATTTTCCAGCATCTTTAATGATTAACTTAATGTCTGTTGCTTTCGCATCAACTGCATTTTCAAGCAATTCCTTTACTACAGATGCAGGCCGTTGCACCACTTCACCAGCGGCAATTTGATTGGCAACATGATCTGGAAGCAATTGAATAATACTCGACATCAAAAAGGTTTTAATTGTTGGGGTTTGTTTGTGGTTGCACCATAAAGTACAAATTTAGGGAATTTATACTTGGTTTTAAAACATCCGTAATTACAAAAAATAGACAAACCTATACTATTCTTGTAGTATAGGTTTGTTAGAGTATTTTACTTTTAACTATTCTTCTATTTGCAATGGATTGTTCTCGATTTGCAATGCGCTAGCACCTAATAAGTGTTGATTATCTATTTGATGAGACAACGAAGCTTGTTGACGGATAAAAGCCATTTTAATAGCTGCTATAGCCGCTTCAGTTCCTTTATTGCCATGGATTCCACCACTTCTATCAATAGACTGTTGCATGGTATTGTCTGTCAACACACAAAAAATAACCGGAATATCAGTTTGTACATTCAAATCCTTAATTCCTTGTGTTACCCCTTCGCAAACAAAATCAAAATGTTTTGTTTGTCCTTGAATGACACAACCAATTGCGATCACCGCATCTACATTTTGTGTTTGTAGCATTTTTTTAGCACCGTAGATTAATTCAAAACTTCCAGGTACATTCCAACGAACTATCTGTTGAACGGGAACTTGATTTTCAATCAAAGCAGAAAAAGCACCATTATATAGTCCTTCGGTAATCGTTTCATTCCATTCTGCCACTACAATTCCAAAACGAAAATTGCGTGCATCTGGAACACTATTTTTATCATAATCTGACAAATTCTTATTTTCGGTAGCCATAATCAGTTCGTATTAGTTTACTGTTAAAGATAAAAATAAAGGTTAGAAATTACAACTAATTAGATACAATCTAATTGCATTATAATTGCTAACCTACTAATTTATTGGAGTGTTTAACTATTGTGCCAATCCAATCAATACATCCACTGAAGCTGCTTCAGGAGTTGCATCATAAAAATCTTTGATTTCAGTGAAATATTTCAACGCTTCTTCTTTGTTTCCAAGAGCTAAAGCTGTCTTTCCTGCTTTCAATAAGAAACGTGGTGTAGTAAAATCATTTTTACTAGACTCAGCTGCTTTAATATAATTTTCTAAAGCTTCTTTTTGTTGGTTTTTTTGAGCGTATGCATCTCCAATAGCTCCTTTTGCTAAAGCACCTAAAATCATGTCTTTAGATTCGAATTTGCTTAAAAAATCAATTGCTTCAGCGTATTTACCTGTATTCAAGTATGCGATACCTGCATAATAGTTAGCCAAGTTACCTGCATCAGTTCCTGAATATTCTTCGGCAATTTTAATAAAACCAAATTTACCTTCAGAACCATTCAATGACAATTTGTATAAAGAGTCACTTGCAACTCCATCAGTAGCTTTTTGAAAATTTTGTTGTGCAACAAACATTTCATTAGCCGCTTCTTCTTCCTTAGGTGTTGCAATAAATTTTTCAAATGCTAAATACCCAACAGTTATTAATGCTATTGCAGCAACAAAACCAATAATTACTTTTTGATTTTTAGCAACGAAATCTTCTGTTTTAGTAGCTGTTTCATCTAATTTAGAAAAAACACCAGCTGTTGTACTGTCTTTTTCATCTACTTGAACATCTTCAACAACTTCTTTAACTTCTTTTTCTTTAGGTGTTTTATATCCTCTCTTATTATAAGTGGCCATTTGTATTTAATTTAGTGAGTGGCAAAAATAAAATTTTTATTCAAATCTAAAAGGCATTTTATGGATATTTTTCAATAATTTGCGCACAGTTAGCAAAAGGGTGCTAATAAAACGCTATTCTTCATTCCAGCGAGACAAAATGTATTTAAAAAAGATTTCATTATTCAATTATAAAAACTTTGCTGAGGCTAATTTCGAGTTTGACTCCAAAATCAATTGTTTTGTGGGAAAAAACGGAATTGGTAAAACCAATGTACTCGATGCAATTTACCATTTATCCTATGGAAAGAGTTATTTTAACCCTCTTGCAGTGCAGAATATTAAGCATGGCGAAGAGTTTTTCGTAATCGATGCCGAACTAGAAAAAGATAACAGAGCCGAACAAATTGTTTGCAGTCTAAAAAAAGGACAGAAAAAAGTCTTAAAACGCAACGGCAAAGTTTACGATAAATTTTCAGACCATATTGGCTTTGTTCCCTTGGTGATCATTTCACCAGCCGACAGGGATTTAATCATTGAAGGAAGCGAAACGCGTCGCAAATTTATGGATAGCGTCATTTCGCAACTGGATTCTCATTATTTACAGCAACTCATTCAGTATCAAAAAGTACTCAGTCAGCGAAATGCATTATTGAAGTATTTTGCTTTAAATCAAGTTTTCGAAAAGGATACCTTGTCAATTTACAATGAACAATTGAATGGATTTGCTCAGTCGCTTTTTGAAAAAAGAAAATCGTTTATTCAGGAATTTATCCCGATTTTTAATAAACACCACCAAGCGATAACTGATTCTCAAGAAACCGTTCAATTGGTGTATGAAAGTCATTTATTCGAAAATGATTTGGAAACACTTTTACAAGAGAACATTAACAAAGATAGAGCTTTACAATACACTAGTGTCGGAATTCACAAAGACGATTTATCGTTTGAAATCGACTCGTATCCTATAAAGAAATTTGGTTCACAAGGCCAACAAAAATCATTTCTTATTGCTTTAAAATTAGCCCAGTTTGAATTCTTAAAAAAACAAAGTGGCGTAAAACCATTACTACTTTTTGATGATATTTTCGATAAATTGGACGAAAGTCGCGTAGCCAAAATAGTTGAAATGGTCAATAGCGATACTTTTGGACAGCTTTTTATTTCTGATACGCATTCAGAACGAACAGAAACCATTGTAAAATCAACACATCAATCTTATAAAATTTTTAGTTTGTAAATGGTGTTGAATTAAAGATACAATTTAAAAAAACAGTACTTTTGTAATCTAATTTATACCCTATTAAACAATGAAATCATTCACCTCTTATTTATTGATTGTATTATCTTTTGTTATTGTTTCTTGTAACGGACAATCTTCAAAAAATATTAAAAATGTAGATGCGATGGCTTTTTCTAAATTAATCCAGACTACTACAAATCCTCAAATACTTGATGTAAGAACTCCAGAAGAATTTGCTGCTGATCATATTGATAATGCCAAAAACATCAACTGGCTAGGTTCTGATTTTACTGCAAAAACTACCAGCTTAGACAAATCAAAACCCGTTTATGTATACTGTAAAATTGGTGGAAGAAGTCAGCAAGCTGTAGAAAAATTATCTGAACTTGGTTTTACAGAAATTGTTCAACTAGAAGGTGGATTCTTAAAATGGGAAGCAGCTGGATTATCAAAACCTGCTTCAAAAAAAATTGGAATTTCTCAAAAAGAATATGCTGATTTACTAAATTCTGATAAAAAAGTATTAGTAGATTTTTATGCCGAATGGTGTGCACCTTGCAAAAAAATGACCCCTTATTTGTTGAAAATGGAAAAAGAAATGGCAGATCAAGTGGTAATTATTCGTTTGGATGCTGATAAAAACAAAAGTTTACTTTCAGAAATGAAAATTAGTGAATTACCTACACTTTTATTGTACGAAAATAAACAAATCAAATGGCAGCATTCTGGATACATTAGTGAAGCTGATTTGAAAAAACAATTATAAACGACAGTATGATTACTAAAGACAGTTTGCAATTTCTAGCTGATTTAAAAGCGAATAATAATCGGGACTGGTTCTTGAATAACAAAAAGCGTTACGAGCTTTTTAAGAAAGATTACCACCAACTCGTTGGGTC
Organism: Flavobacterium ammonificans; assembly: GCF_020886115.1. Taxonomy (NCBI): domain Bacteria; kingdom Pseudomonadati; phylum Bacteroidota; class Flavobacteriia; order Flavobacteriales; family Flavobacteriaceae; genus Flavobacterium; species Flavobacterium ammonificans. The sequence continues at coordinate 1,344,329 of NZ_AP025185.1, read as the reverse complement.
ATTTTTGGACGCGATGAAACCACTTGATCCGTCGTTAGAATTACTTGAAATTAAAAATTGCACTTTTAGAATCAATCGTGATATTCGTTTTTCAAAAGACAAAACGCCATACAAAACCCACTTAAGTGTTTGGATGTCATCCGGAGCTAAGGGAAACAACCGTTCCGGTTATTACATTCATATTGAAAAAGATAAAAGCTTTATCGCTGGCGGATTGTATTGTCCTGAAGCCGAAGATTTGAAGAAAATCCGAAAAGAAATTGCTTTTTTCTATGATGATTTGGAAGCCATCCTACAAGAGAAAAACTTCAAAAAAGAGTTTAAAGATTTCGATCGAAACGAAACGAATGTTTTGAAAAATCCGCCTCGAGGTTATGAAAAAGACCATCCCGCTATTGATTTTTTAAAATTGAAAAGTTTTGAAAGCACTCAACATTTTGATTTCTCCGAAGTCTTGAAAAAAGATTTCGTACAAAATATGTCTCAAAAATTAATTGCCTTACGACCTTTAAACGAATTTATCAATCGAGCGCTAACTACCGACGAATTTTAATTCTTACTTTTGAGCTTTAAAAAGCATTTTATTCTATGACGCTACACTCTAATTTTTCTCTAAAAAACTACAATACTTTTGGCATTGAAGCCAAAGCAAATCAATTCATCGCGGTACATTCGTTAGATGAATTGAAAACTGTTTTAGTTGAAAATCCAACGGAGAAAAAATTTATTTTAGGTGGTGGAAGCAATATGCTTCTCACTCAAGATATAAATGCTTTGGTGATTCATATTGATTTAAAGGGCAAAAAAATCATTGATGAAAATGACGATTTTGTATGGGTAGAAAGTCAGGCAGGTGAAAACTGGCACGAATTTGTACTTTGGACCATTGATCAAAATTTTGGTGGCTTAGAAAATATGTCCCTAATTCCGGGTAATGTAGGAACTACACCAGTGCAAAATATTGGCGCTTATGGTGCCGAAATCAAAGATCACTTTATTTCTTGTCAAGCCATTTCGATAGCTAATCAAGAAGTGAGAACGTTTCAAAATGAGGAATGTCGTTTTGGTTACCGAGAAAGCATTTTCAAAAACGAAGTCAAAGACCAATACATCATCACTTCAGTAGTTTTTAAATTAACCAAACGCAATCATAAAATAAACACTTCTTATGGTGATATTTTAGGCGAATTGGAGAAAAACAACATCCAAAAACCAAGTTTGAAAGACGTAAGTAATGCTGTTATTGCGATTCGTCAAAGTAAATTACCTGATCCTAAAGAATTAGGAAACAGTGGTAGTTTCTTTAAAAATCCTATTGTTCCCAAATCAGATTTTGAGAAAATTCACCAACGATTTCCTGAAATGAAATACTTTGAAGTTTCTACTACCGAAGTGAAAGTTCCTGCAGGTTGGTTAATTGAACAAGCAGGTTTCAAAGGCAAACGTTTTGGCGATGCCGGAGTACACAAAAATCAAGCTTTGGTCTTGGTGAATTATGGAAATGCTACTGGTCAAGAAATATTGGCCGTTTCAAAAGACATTCAAGAAACTGTTTTTACTACTTTCGGAATTCGTATTGAGGCTGAAGTAAATGTGATTTAAGACAATTACTCCCTCTTATCTTGTAATTTAAATTGAATGAAAGGCATAAAAATTTGCCTCCTATTCATTTCAAATTCGTTTTTGTATTCCTACATTTGCACACGATTTAAAAAGACAATTTCCCCATGCTTATACTTTTATACATTTTTATTGGACTAGCCGTAATTCAATTGGCATACTATCTAGGTGTTTTTGGGCAATTTGCTTTTGCAAAAGCACAACAAATTACACCCAAAAGAATTCCTATTTCGGTAATTGTATGTGCTAAAAATGAAGAAGAAAATGTAGTGAAGTACATTCCGCTTTTAGCCGAACAAAATTATCCTGATTTTGAAATCGTTTTGATAGACGATGCCTCAGGTGACAATACATTAGAAATTTTCGAACAATTTGAAAAACAATATCCTAATGTTCGATTAGTAAAAGTAGAGAACAATGAAGCCTTTTGGGGTAATAAAAAATACGCATTGACATTAGGAATCAAAGCAGCTAAAAAGGAATACCTTCTTTTTACTGATGCCGATTGTTACCCAACATCAAAAGATTGGATTACAGCAATGAGTTCGCAATTCACCATGCAAAAAACGATTGTTTTAGGTTACGGTAAATATGAAAAAATCGCTAACTCATTCTTAAACAAAATCATTCGTTTTGAGAATGTATTGAACACTATTCAATATTTTTCTTGGGCAAAATTAGGCTTCCCATATATGGGATTAGGTCGTAATATGGCGTACAAAAGAGAAGAATTTTTCAATGTAAATGGTTTTATCGACCATATGCAAATTCGCACAGGAGACGATGAATTATTCATTAATCAAGCTGCCAACGGTAAAAACACAACCATTGCTTTTACTCCTGAAAGTTTTTCTGTTTCTAAACCAAAAACTACCTTTTCGGCTTTTTTCAACCAAAAGAGAAGACAAATTGCTACCGCAGACTACTTTAAGTCAAGTGATCAATTTAAACTAGGATTATTTTATGGTTCACAATTATTATTTATAATAACGGCGGCTGTTTTATTTGCATTTCAGTTTGAATGGATTATTGTTTTAAGTATTTTCTTGGGACGCTATTTGATTGCTTGGATCGTTGTCGGATTTTCAGCTAGAAAACTTAAAGAGAATGATATTAAATGGTGGTTTCCTATTGTTGAAATTGTACTTATCTTTACACAAGTGAATGCGTATTTTACCAATTTATTCTCAAAACCAATCCAGTGGAAATAAACCAACAAATAGAAAAAGCAAAACTAGGCGATCAAACTGCCTTCACTTTTCTATTGGATTATTATTGGAATGAAGTATATGGTTTTATGTTGGTACGTACTGAAAACGAAACGGATGCCGAGGACATCACCATCGAAACCTTCTCTAAGGCATTTAACAAAATCAGCACCTACAATAACGAATTTCAGTTCAATACTTGGTTAATCGCCATTGCTAAAAACGGTCATGTTGATTTGTTACGCAAACGAAAATCAAGTGTATTTATAGAAATTACGGATGACGAAGATCAGAAAGCTCACAATGTAGCCGACACGACGCCTTCTGTAGAGGACAAAATAATTACAGAACAAAACCTTTCACAATTATTGAAATTCATTAAAGAATTGAAACCACACTATCAGGAAGTCATTCAAATGCGGTATTTTCAAGAAATGAGTTATCAAGAAATAGCCCTCAAAATTGACGAACCGTTGAGCAATGTGAAAATCAAAATTTTGAGAGCTAAAAAATTATTAGCCGAAATCATTCAAAAAGGATCCAAAGGGTAGTTTGATTTTATTTAACTATTGTTAATCCAAAATTTTCGTCTATCTACTTCAATACATTACTTATATTTGCAAAAGAAATTTGATGTTATGGAAACTGTTTTAGAAAATAAATTACCAACAGCTAAGCCAAAATGGTTGCGTGTAAAATTGCCTATTGGTAAAAAATACACGGAGTTAAGAGGATTAGTTGACAAATACAGCTTGAACACAATTTGTACTTCTGGAAGTTGTCCTAATATGGGCGAATGCTGGGGAGAAGGTACTGCAACCTTTATGATTTTAGGGAATATTTGTACCCGTTCTTGTGGTTTTTGTGGAGTAAAAACAGGCCGTCCAGAAACAGTTGATTGGGACGAACCCGAAAAAGTAGCGCGTTCTATAAAAATCATGAACATCAAACATGCCGTGATTACCAGTGTAGATCGTGACGATTTAAAAGATGGCGGATCTATCATTTGGATAGAAACTGTAAAAGCGATTCGCAGAATGAATCCGAACACAACTTTAGAAACCTTAATTCCAGATTTTCAAGGCATTGAAAGAAATATTGATCGTATCGTAGAAGCCAATCCGGAAGTAGTTTCACATAATATTGAAACTGTACGTCGATTAACTCGTGAAGTGCGCATACAAGCTAAATACGATCGTAGTATGGAAGTATTGCGTTATTTAAAAGAAAAAGGAATCAACAGAACCAAATCGGGTATTATGCTTGGTTTAGGCGAAGAAGAGGAAGAAGTGATGCAAACACTTCGTGATTTACGCGCTGCCAATGTAGATGTAGTGACTATCGGTCAATATTTACAGCCTAGTAAAAAACACTTACCTGTTAAAGAATACATCACACCAGAACAATTCGAGAAATACGAAAAATACGGATTGGAATTGGGTTTCCGTCACGTAGAAAGCGGCGCTTTAGTGCGTTCGTCTTACAAGGCACAAAAACACATTCTTTAATTTTCCTATTTTGAAAATACGAATTGCCATCAATGGTTTTGGAAGAATTGGTCGAAATCTTTTTCGATTACTTTTGAACCATCCCCAAATAGAAGTGGTTGCTATTAATGACATTGCCGACACTAAGACAATGGCACATTTAGTAAAATACGATAGTATTCATGGCGTATTACCATTTGAAGTCAGCTCCGATGCAAACGGGATTATAGTAAATGGGAAGCACATTCCATTCTTCCACGAAAAAAGCATTGCTAATTTGGATTGGAAAACTCTCCACATTGACTATGTCATCGAATCAACTGGAAAATATAAAACTTTCGAAGAACTGAATGCGCATATTTTGGCTGGAGCCAAAAAGGTAATTCTATCGGCACCTTCTGAAGTAGATAGTATTAAAACAGTAGTATTAGGAGTAAATGAATCGATACTAGACGGGAGCGAAACTATCATTTCCAATGCGAGTTGCACGACCAACAATGCGGCACCGATGATTCAAATCATTGACCAATTGTGTGGCATTGAACAAGCCTACATCACCACCATTCACTCGTTTACTACCGACCAAAGCTTACACGACCAACCTCATAAAGATTTACGTCGCGCGCGTGGTGCAAGCCAATCTATAGTTCCTACAACAACTGGAGCAGCCAAAGCACTGACAAAAATCTTTACGCATTTAGAAAATAAAATGGGAGGTTGTGGCATTCGAGTTCCGGTTCCGGATGGATCTTTAACGGATATTACTTTCAATGTCAAACGAGCAGTGACCATTGACGAAATCAATACCGCATTTAAAACAGCTGCCGAAACCAATCTAAAAGGAATATTAGCGTACACCGAAGATCCAATAGTATCTGTAGATGTAATAGGCAATACGCATTCCTGTATTTTTGACGCCCAATTGACCTCTGTGATTGACAAAATGGTAAAAGTAGTGGGTTGGTATGACAATGAAATTGGCTACTCGTCTCGATTGATTGATTTGATTTTATACTCCAACAATCTGAAAGCCTAATCTATTGCTTCAAATAGTCCAATACCGAGGCATCAAATTCGTTTGAACCAACTAGTAACGAAGTTCGAATAGGCAAATAATACAATTGCTCTTTTAGGATAGAGTCTTTCAAACGAACATAATCTTTTTCGGTAGTTACAATCATCTTCTCTCCTGCTTGTTGTTTAATTTGTTGGATATCAGTTTCCGTAAAATGATGATGATCTGGATAGGTCAAACAAATAGATGCTGAGTTTGTCAAATAATTAAAAAACGAAGCTGGTTTTGCAATTCCTGCCAGAAGTACACAAGCCGATTGCTGAATAGTTGCCACTGGAACAGATGCAATACTAGATTGTACATTTTCATCAAAAGCAATCGTGCTAAAATAAACCGGAGCATCCGAATATGATTTTATTCTTTGCTTAATTTGACTTTGTTCTGTCTCAGAAAGTGTTGTAGGGCATTTGGTTACTACAATCACATCTGCTCTTTGAGCACCACTTCTTGATTCTCTTAAATTACCTGTTGGCAATAAAAAGTCATCCACAAATACATCATCATAAGCCGTCAACAAAATATAAAAACCCGCCTTGACTTTGCGGTGTTGAAAAGCATCATCCAATAAAATAACTTGAGGCTTCTTCTCTTGAGTCAATAATTGTTCAATCCCATTCTTTCTATCGACGTCTACCGCTACTTGGATCGATGGGAACTTTTGGTAAAATTGATAGGGTTCGTCTCCTAAATTTTCAGCTGTAGCATTGGCATTCGCCAAAACAAACCCTTTTGATTTTCTTTTATACCCTCTACTTAAAGTCGCTATGGCGTAGCGTTCAGAAAATAACCGAATCAGATACTCTATCTGCGGTGTTTTGCCTGTTCCGCCCACGCTCAAATTCCCTACAACAATAACGGGAAGGTCAAACGAATAGGAAGCTAAAATGCATTTGTCAAACAAAAAATTGCGAATACTTGTAATGAAACCATACAGAATAGCGAAAGGGAATAGTATTTTTCGGAGAAGATTCATAGAATTTATTTATCAGAATAATGACCCATTGCAGAAATAACATCTACAACAACCAAATCATCATTAACAGTATAAATTAATCGGTCTTTTGGGTTGATTTGTCTTGACCAAAAGCCAGATAAATTGGATTTTAAAGCTTCGGGTTTACCAACTCCCGAATAAGGAGTTTCAGATAATTCATTTAAAATTATTGCTATTTTTTTGATACTAGACTGATTGCCAGACTTTAAATGTTTAGCAATTTGCTTCTTTGCTAAATCTGTTATTTCAACCCTAAACTTCCCCATATATCATTCGGATCTACTATTGTTCTATTTTTACTTTTTTGAGCTTTTTTTACCATTGCAACAAATTCAGGATCATAGGGACTTTCCTCAATTTTATTAGAATCCGTTTCAATAATTTCAATTCCTTTTACCCCTTTAAAAAAAGATTCAGACATCGCCATAAAGGCTTTACCTGCCTTAGTGCGTTCGTTGATTTTAATGGTTAATGTAGTCATAAGTATTGATTTTTTGAATTACAAATATACAAAAATAGCCGTACCTTTTAATTTCATAAAAAACAGAAAAATAAGCACACTACAGCCAACTTATATTTTTTTAAACTCATCTCTCTTTTGATGCAAAAAGTCCAAAAGCATTAATTGATTATTACTTTTCTCTATCAATCTAGCTTTGGGATCGACATCACAAAATTCGAGAAAAAGAGCGACTTCATCCTCTTTCAAATGCAAGGTTTTAGTATAAAAATCAGGTTTAAAATTATTTTTTATTAGGTCTTTAAATACTATTGGTGGCGATTCCGCTTTAACAATTTCTTTCTCCTTGGAAAACAGTTTACCAATCATATTGGCAATTTTAAAAAAATCTATCCCTGCAGTTTGTCCGTCATAAACCCCAGGATTTTTAAGCGTTTTTTGTAGCTTATCCATAGCTATATCATCTAGTTTATCCTGCTCAAATTTTTCATCTTTACTCAAGTGAATGGAGGGCGTTTTGACAATCAGAACTTCTTGCAACTCTTCCGGCTTCTTTACTAAAACTACTAAATTATCTTGCTTTAGCATCATATCCGCATCAATTACAACACGTTTTAAATCGTATCCCTTAGCAATAAAAATTAGAATTTCCCCAAGTTTACCAGTTAGAACAAACTTGCCTTCAGTATCAGTAAGGGTACTTTTTTTGGAATTAAAATTTACGACATCTACTTTTGCCATTGGGAAATTATCCGATAAAACTGTACCTTTAATCGTTTTTTCGGATTGCGAAAAGCCAATTTGAAAAACAAACAACAAAAAAGCTATTTTTAATTTCATTTTTATTGGTTTATAGGTAATCAAAAATACCATTCAACAGAAATAAAACTCACAATAAAAAGATAAGCTATTGTTAAATTACGTTAAGATGAATTAAATGAAAATAAAAGAAATATTCCCTGTACTCGAAGCAATGGCCCCTTTAGCCTATGCCGAAGACTTTGATAATGTGGGGCTCTTAGTAGGCAATCCAGAAAATGACGCTACTGGAATTTTAGTATGTCACGATGCTTTAGAAAGTGTAATTGACGAAGCCATTACCAAAAATTGCAATTTGGTGGTTTGCTTTCACCCGATTCTATTTTCAGGTTTGAAGAAAATTACCGGAACAACTTATGTAGAGCGCGCAATTCTTAAAGCCATCAAAAACGACATTGCCATTTATGCTGTTCATACCGCTTTGGACAATCATCCTGAAGGAGTCAACAAAATATTTTGTGATGCTTTAGGGCTAAAAAACACCAAAATCCTCATCCCAAAAGAGAATTTCATCCGCAAATTAGTCACCTACACTGTTCCTGAAAATGCAGAAGCAGTTCGCAATGCCTTATTCCATGCAGGAGCTGGAAGTATTGGTAATTATGACAACTGCAGCTTCAACTCAAAAGGGACTGGAACCTATAAAGGCAACGAACATAGCAATCCTGAAATTGGAGAACGCTTTGAATTCGTTCAAGCTGACGAAATCAAAATCGAAGTTACGTTTGAAAAGCACCTAGAAAGTAGAATTTTGAAAACCTTGTTTCAAACGCATATCTACGAAGAAGTAGCTTACGAGATTTACGACCTCAAAAACCAACATCAAAATATTGGCTTGGGAATGATTGGCGAATTGGAAACACCAATGAGCGAAAAAGAATTCTTGGGAATGGTAAAAGAAAAAATGCAAGCAGGCGGCATTCGCCATTCGCAGTTTCTTGATAAACCCATAGAAAAAGTAGCTGTTTTAGGAGGCGCTGGAAGTTTTGCCATCAAAAATGCAATTCGCGCTGGAGCCGATGCTTTTTTAACCGCTGATTTGAAATACCATCAGTTCTATGAGGCAGAAAACCAATTACTTTTGGCAGATATTGGACATTTTGAAAGCGAACGGTATACAAAAAATTATATTGTTGACTTTCTTAGAAAAAAAATCCTTAATTTTGCCATCATTTTTTCAGAAGAAAATACAAATCCAGTTAAGTACTTATAAAATATGGCGACTAAAAAAGAATTAAGTGTCGAAGACAAGTTAAGAGCAATATACGATTTACAACTTATTGACTCAAGAATTGACGAAATCAGAAACGTAAGAGGAGAACTTCCTTTAGAGGTAGAAGATTTAGAAGATGAAGTAGCTGGTTTAAGCACTCGTTCAGAAAAATTAAAAAGCGAACTTGAAGTTATCGAAGAGCAAATCAAAGTAAAGAAAAATGCTATTGACGAGCACAAAGAGGCTATCAAAAAATATACAAAACAACAAGAGAGTGTTCGTAACAACAGAGAATACAACTCTTTGACTAAAGAAGTTGAATTTCAAGAATTAGAAATTCAATTGGCTGAAAAGCAAATCAAAGAAATGAAAGCTTCTATTGAGCACAAAAAAGAGGTGATTGCAAATTCTAAAGAAAAATTAGAATCAAAATCAACTCACTTGAAACATAAAAAATCAGAATTGGATGCTATTATGGCTGAAACTCAGAAAGAAGAAGAATTTCTTTCTCAAAAATCAGCAGAGTATGAAGCACAAATCGAAGAGCGTTTGTTAACTGCTTACAAAAGAATCAGAAGCAGCGTTCGTAATGGATTAGCTGTAGTTTCTATCGAAAGAGGAGCATCTGCAGGATCTTTCTTTACAATTCCACCACAAACACAAGTGGAAATTGCCGCTAGAAAGAAAATCATCACTGATGAACACTCTGGAAGAATTTTGGTTGACAGTACGTTAGCCGAGGAGGAAAGAGAAAAAATGGAAAAATTATTTTCTAAATTTTAACTACTTGAAGTCCCGATGCAAATCGGGACTTTTTTATTATGAAGCAATTTCTTTTCTTTATCACTACCAAATCCTACGGAGCTTACATTAACCTACTGTGTTTTATTGCTCCCAAAAAAGCAACGCTGCTTGCCTTCTCTCTTTTTAGCCATCCTCGAAAAGGAAAACTAAATAGTAACCAACTTCCACCCTTTTTGGCCGAAGCCAAAAAAGAAACTTTTGACAATAACGGTTTGCAGTTCCAAACCTACCGTTGGGACGGAGATGAAAAAATCATTTTTCTTTTACACGGTTGGGAAAGCAATACTATGCGTTGGAAAAAATTACTACCGCATCTCATTGAAACGGGACACACCATTATTGCAATAGACGCACCCGCTCACGGATTATCAGAAGGAAAAGAATTTAATGTGATACGCTATGTAGCCAGTATTGATTGTGTAGCCAAAAAATACAGCCCTAATTATATCATTGGACACTCTATTGGCGGAAAAGCAAGTTTGTATTACCAAGCGACCTACAATAATCCAACTGTAGAAAAAATGGTGCTTTTAGGTGCTCCATCCGATTATGCCATTATTTTTAAAAATTATGTACGCTTATTGCGATTGAATAGCCGAATGGAAAAATTGATTCACCAACATTATTGGGAGCGTTTCCAAGTTAAAGTCGCAGATTTTTCAGCACAGCATTACGCGCAATCCGTGACAGCTAAAGGGCTTTTATTTCATGACTTAGACGATACCGTAGTATTGTATGAAGAAAGTAAAAAAACGAATCAGTATTGGAAAAGGTCTGTTCTAGAAACCACAAAAGGATTGGGACATAGTTTGCAAAACAAAGAAGTCTACAAAAAAATATCCGCCTACCTCTTACAATAAACCCGTACTTTTTTTCAATATTTTTACTTTTTAAAATAAAAATAGTGGATCGCATACAACCTTTTCTCATCCACACTCGTCTATTACTATAACAACTAATTTATAAATCGAATTATAATTTAGAAAATTGTAAATGAAAGTAATTCCAATACATCAAGAAGAAAAACAAATCATTGATTTAGCCATTGCTAACAATCGGCAGGCTCAAAAACAGATCTATGATCAATTTTCTCCAAAGATGTTAGGCGTTTGCAGAAATTACATCAGTGACATTCACCATGCAGAAGACATTCTATTAACTGGCTTCATGAAAGTGTTTTCCAATTTGAAAAAATTTGAACACAAAGGAAGTTTTGAAGGTTGGATTCGACGCATTATGATTTATGAATGCATTGATTTTATAAGGGCAAAAAAAAACCATATCGTTCATCAAAATAATGAAGACTTTATAGTAAGCGAAAAGGAATCTTCTTATGAAATGGAAGATTTTGCAATAGATGATATTCAATATTTAATTGACAATTTACCTGATGGTTATAAAATGGTATTCAATTTATACGCTATTGAAGGATTTAAACATCATGAAATAGCAACAATGCTCAAAATAAGCGAAGGAACATCAAAGTCACAATTATCGCACGCACGAAAGTTGTTACAACACCAACTATTTGAATTAAAAAAGAGACTCAATGGAACAAAATAAAATCGAGAATCAAATCAAAAAGAAATTGAATGACAGAACCATTCAGCCGTCTGCAGCTAGCTGGGATCGATTAGAAGCGATGCTAAACAGTACAGAGAATGAAAAGGCAAAACCAAATTATAACTGGCTGGCTATAGCCGCTGCAGTAGTAGTATTTTTTGGATTAGGAATTCTCTACACTACAACCTCAACATCCACCACTCAAATTGATGATTCAATTGCTGTTGCAACCGTAGCGGAATCAAAAAATGATTCGGTGACAGCAACACCTATTGCAACAATTGCAGTCGAAAAAACATCACCGATTTTGACTCAAAACGAGTCAAACAAAATCAATACTAAAACTATCATTTCAGAGGAAAAAAGTAACCAAGAATTGAAACCCATTCAAATAATAGTTACTCAAGAAATAGTCACTAATTCAAAAGCCACTTCGCCAACAACATACAAATACATGAGTCCTGAGGCACTTTTAAATGAAATAGAGACCGGTCAAAAAACAACCAATCCTACCAGAAATACTGTTTCAAAAAATAAAATAAAAATAAATGCCGCAACACTGCTTACCGGCGTTGAAAAAGAATTAGACAGTGTGTATCGCGAAACTACACTAGACAAATTAAACAAAAACTATAACCGAATTAAGTCAGTCATTGCCAACAGAAATTTCGAATAAATCAAAATCGTACACTAATTAAAAATTAAATCACCATGCAAAAAATTATAATTTACACTGTTATACTTATTGTGAGCTTATTAAGTAAAGTAGTAGCGCAAGAAAAAACATTTGAAAAACAAGTAAAAGAAATTGCTTCAAATATTGAATTAATTACCAATAAGGAAAAAAATAACTTAAAAGTTGAAGTCGAAGCCATTGACCTACAAGTTAAAGAAGGAAAAATCACAGCAGAAAAAGGAAAAGAACTTAAACAGAAAATTGCAGAAGAATTCGCTAAAAATATTGAAAATAAAGTAGCAATGGAAGAGGCTAAATTAGCACAATTGGTACAAGATAAAGTAGATGGTAAATTTACAGTTTCGGAAGAAAAACTAAAAAAAGGAGGGACTACAATTATTCTAGGTAGTAGTCGAAATGATTCAATAGGAAAAAATAGAACAGAAATTAATCTCACTACAATGAAGGTTTACAAAGGTGAGCAAGATAAAATCGAACGCAAATCCAAAAGGACTATCTCACAATTTGTTTTTGCTATGGGATTAAACAATGCTATTCCGGAACTAAAAGATATAGAAAATTCAGATTTTAGAGTTTGGGGATCTCATTTTTATGAATGGGGAGTTACCTATAACAGTAGACTAATCAAAAATCATAATTTAGTTCATGCAAAATATGGTTTCTCTGTCATGTATAATAATTTGCGTCCTACAGACAATCGTTATTTTGTAAAGAGTGGAAATCAAACCTATTTAGCAACTTCAAATTTTGATTTAGAAGAGTCGCGATTAAGAAATGTGTATTTGGTTGCACCATTTCATTTAGAATTCGATTTTACACCAAAAAAATATTCGAAAGACGGCACTACATCCTATTTTAGAACACACGAATCAATTCGTTTGGGAATTGGTGGATATACTGGGGTTCGAATTAAATCCAAACAATTACTTCACATTGAGGTGGATGGAGATACAGAAAAAACCAAACAAAAAGGAGATTTCAATGTGTCTGATTTCAATTATGGATTGAGTACTTACATTGGTTATCGCGCGACAAGTTTGTATTTCAAATACGATCTGAATCCAGTGTTTAAAAAGAATTCCGATATCAATCATGTACCATTAAATAATGTCTCATTTGGTATTCGTTGGGATTTTAATTAAACCAAACTTTAAAGGTGCTTGAATAAAGCACCTTTTTTATTTTGACCTACAATCCTAGTTTAAAAACATTTCTAGTTTGTATCTTTGACCACGCTTAAAATTAGTATACGTAATTTATAGATTCAACTGATCCTTTGGAAAATACAAACGAAAATCTAAAACGCCTTAATAAATTCATTGGAGAAACCGGCTATTGCTCTCGCAGAGAAGCCGATAAACTCATCGAAGAAGGAAGAGTGACCATTAACGGAATTGTTCCTGAAATGGGTACTAAAGTGTCTCCTGATGACGAAGTGCGTATAGACGGCAAACTGATTGTCGAGAAAAATGAGAAATCCATTTATTTGGCTTTCAATAAACCGGTTGGTATTGAATGTACTACTAATTTGGACGTTCGCGATAATATTGTCGATTACATCAATTATCCCAAGCGTATTTTCCCAATTGGTCGTTTAGACAAAGCCAGTGAAGGATTGATTTTTATGACCAATGACGGCGATATTGTCAACAAAATACTGCGTGCCAGAAACAATCACGAAAAAGAATACACAGTAACTGTAAATAGACCCATAACCGATCGTTTTATAGAGCGTATGGGGAATGGCGTTCCAATTTTGGAAACCGTAACCCGAAAATGTAAGGTGGAACAAATCAGCAAATACACCTTCAAAATTATTTTGACTCAAGGCTTGAATCGCCAAATTCGTAGAATGTGTGAATATTTAGGCTACGAAGTAACCGCTTTGAAACGCATCCGAATTATCAATATCTCGCTAGATGTTCCTGTGGGGCGCTACCGCGAATTAACCGATGCTGAAATCAAAGAATTAAACCAACTGATTGAACCGTCCAGCAAAACCGAAGAAGCCAGTTTACCCAAAGCAGAACCAACCCGACGAAAAATAGAATTTCCAAGAAGGGATGATTCTAAATTCAGAAGAAACTAATACTAAAAAAGAGGTTGTCATAAAAGTTTTATACTTGTCAAACTGAACTTGTTTCAGTTTCTATAAATATTTGATTTCAATATTTAAAGATTCCGAAATAAATTCGGAATGACAAAAATGTAGCTTTTAAGACAACCTCTTTTGCTTATTCTATATTCTTTTATTTTCTAGCTCTAATTTGTCTTGCCAAAAGTGTGTTTTTCAACAACATCGCAATCGTCATAGGTCCTACTCCACCAGGAACTGGCGTAATAAAAGAAGATTTTTTACTAACCTCATCAAAATCAACATCACCAGTAATTACATAGCCTTTTGGGTGCGAAGCATCTTCTACTCTAGTGATACCTACGTCAATGACTACTACACCGTCTTTTACCATATCCGCTTTCAAATAATTAGGCACGCCTAAAGCTGTGATAATGATATCGGCATTCTTAGTATATTCTTCGATGTTTTTAGTTCTACTGTGAGTTAAGGTTACCGTTGAATCTCCAGGATAGCCTTTGCGACTCATTAAAATACTCATTGGTCGACCCACAATATGACTTCTTCCAATAACGACAGTATGTTTTCCTGCGGTTTCTACTTTGTAACGCTCTAACAACTGCATGATTCCAAACGGAGTAGCTGGCAAAAAGGTTTCCATTTCCAAAGCCATTTTACCAAAATTCGTTGGGTGAAAACCATCCACATCTTTATCCGGGTGAATCGCCATCAATATCTTTTCTTCGTTGATGTGTTTTGGCAAAGGCAACTGAACAATAAAGCCGTCCAAATTGTCGTCTTCGTTCAAATCAGCAATCTTAGCTAACAATTCGCTTTCGGTAATCGTTTCTGGCAAAGACACCAAAGTCGATTCGAAACCAATTTGTTCACAAGAACGCACTTTGCTGCCCACATAAGTCAAGCTAGCGCCGTTATTCCCAACCAAAACTGCGGCTAAGTGAGGTACTTTCTCGCCTTTGGCTTTCATTATTTGAACCTCGGCTGCAATTTCTTGTTTGATTTCTTCCGAAGTCTTTTTTCCGTCTAGTAGTTGCATTGTATTGTGTTGTATTAGTTTATTTGTTTAAGAGTTTATTTGTTTAAAATTGATCAAATTAAAAAATAAACCCTTACTAGTGTGTTGTAATTATAACCTTGTAACCCTTAACCTTATAACCTTATAACCTTATAACCTTATAACCTTATAACCTTATAACCTTATAACCTTATAACCTTATAACCTTTTAACCTTTAATTATCTCATCCCCGGCATACCACCTGGCATTCCTTTCATTCCGCCCATCATTTTCATTAGGTTTTTACCTCCAGGACCTTGCATCATTTTCATCATTTTACTCATTTGCTCAAACTGTTTCATCAATTGATTCACCTGTTCGATTTTGGTACCAGAACCTTTAGCAATTCTCGTTTTACGTTTCATATCAATCAAAGCGGGTTTGCTTCTTTCAATAGGCGTCATCGAATGGATAATCGCTTCAATATGTTTGAAAGCATCGTCTTCAATCTCTACATCTTTCATGGCTTTAGAAGCACCTGGTATCATTCCCACCAAGTCTTTCATATTACCCATTTTCTTTACTTGTTGAATTTGTGACAAGAAATCGTCAAAACCAAATTCGTTCTTCGCAATTTTCTTCTGTAATTTTCGAGCTTCTTCTTCGTTGTATTGTTCTTGCGCTCTTTCTACCAAAGACACAACGTCTCCCATTCCAAGGATACGTTCTGCCATACGATCTGGATAGAACACATCAATCGCTTCCATTTTTTCGCCAGTACCTACAAACTTAATCGGTTTGTTAACAACTGATTTAATAGAAAGCGCGGCTCCACCACGAGTATCTCCATCTAATTTGGTTAAGATAACTCCGTCAAAATTCAATCTGTCGTTGAAAGTTTTAGCTGTATTTACCGCATCTTGTCCAGTCATCGAATCGACAACAAACAAAGTTTCTTGCGGTTGAATCGCTTTATGAACGCGTTCAATTTCGTTCATCATTTCCTCATCTACTGCTAGACGACCAGCGGTATCGACAATCACTACGTTAAAACCATTGGCTTTAGCGTGTTTGATGGCGTTTTGCGCAATTTCAACAGGATTTTTATTTTCAGGTTCTGAGTACACCTCAACCCCAATAGAATCTCCTACCACATACAATTGCTGAATCGCAGCTGGACGGTAAATATCACAAGCCACCAAAAGTGGTTTCTTTCCTTTTTTAGTTTGTAAATAATTAGCTAATTTTCCAGAGAAAGTCGTTTTTCCAGAACCTTGTAAACCCGACATCAAGATCACCGTTGGCGCTCCCGAAAGATTAATTCCAGCCACATCGCCACCCATCAATTCCGTCAATTCGTCTTTGACCAACTTCACTAACAATTGCCCTGGTTGCAATGTCGTCAATACATCTTGACCCATGGCTTTGTCTTTTACTTTGGCAGTAAAATCTTTAGCAATTTTAAAGTTCACATCGGCATCCAATAACGCACGACGCACTTCTTTCAAAGTTTCCGCAACATTAATCTCAGTGATTTTTCCGTGTCCTTTTAATACGTGAAAGGCTTTATCTAATTTTTCGCTTAAATTACTAAACATACTCTATACTTTTTTTGAAACGCAAAGATAAACTAATTCAATAATTAGGCAATTCAATACTAAAGATAAATACGTTAACTATTTGTTAGTATAAAAGCAAAAAAATAATTTTAATTATAGATTTAACTAATTTAAAATCATTCATTTAACTCCTTAAAAGCTTCATTTAGCAAAAATAAATAGTTAAAAAAAAATTAAATTTTTTTGAAAAATTATTTCAGGAATTGTATTGAGATATATTTGCACTCAAATATGAAAAACAAAGTTTCAAATACAGGCAAAATACTCTCCTTGATTGCATTTTCAATTTATGCAATTATGGTGGGTCTTACTACCTTTGAAATTTCTTTAGAGAAAGAGTCTGCGTTCAATTTAATTGCAATGCATGATGCTGACAACAACTCGGGCAACGACAATTCTACAGACAATAATCAGTTAACTAATATTGATATAGAAGACACCACTGATTACTGGATTTCAAAAAATTTCTTCGAATTTAAAGTTCCAAAACAACTTATATCTAATTCTTTATCTTTCAATTACAAAGAATCAGACCAATTGCAATTTCAAATTGACATTGTATCTCCACCGCCTCAGGTGTAGCATTTACTAAATAGTTATTTCGGTTGTACTTTGAACGTGTAACCCATTCTTCTTGTTATTTACATTAACAATACCTTTTAATTATTCTATAAATGAAAAAAATTACTATGTGTGTTAGTCTGACTTTATTGTTAGGCCTAACAGTTGCTTGCAATTCTAATAAAAACGAAAAAATTGGTTTTGAAAAATATCCCACAACAAAACCAATACTTGTAGATACTACCATAACGAATGAATATGTAGCTGATATTCAATCCATTCAAAATGTGGAAATTAGAACAAAAATTAATGGCTTTATCGAAAAAATTCATGTTGATGAAGGAAAACCGGTAAAAGCAGGTCAGCTCTTGTTTACAATCAATAGCCAAACTTTTCAAAAAGATCTTTTGAAAGCAAAGGCTATGGTAAAAAATGCTATTGCGGAGGCAAAAAACGCAGAGTTGGATTTACAGAATGTGAAATTATTAGCTGGTAAAAATGTAGTCTCAAAAACAGAATTGGAAAAAGCTCAGGCCAACTATTCTGCTGCTCTAGCCCGTGTAGAAGAACACAAAGCCAATCAAGAGTCGGCCGAAATTCATTTGGCAATGACTAAAATACGCGCTCCGTTCAATGGAATAATCAATAGAATTCCGTTCAAAATTGGAAGTTTAATTAATGAAGGCACATTGCTAACCACCATTTCAAACAACAATCAGGTTTATGCCTATTTCAATGTATCGGAAAAAGAATATTTGCAGATTAAAGAACAGCGAAGCGAGAAATCTCATGATGATATTACGCTCCTTTTGGCAAACAATAAACCTCACGATTACAAAGGAACTATTGAAACCATAGAAGGCGAATTTGATCAAAACACCGGAAATATAGCCTTTAGAGCCAAATTCCCAAATCCGAATTTATTATTAAAACACGGATCGAGTGGGAAAATACAATTGACCAACTCAATACAAAATGCGTTGATAATTCCTCAAAAAGCAACCTTCGAAATTCAAGACAAACAATATGTTTTTGTAATTGACAAAAAAAATGTTGTTCGTTCAAGAGCAATCGAAGTTCAGCAACGATTACAACATCTGTACATCATCAAAAACGGACTTTCAGTAGAAGATCAAGTACTCTATGAAGGAATCCAAAACCTTAAAGAAGGGGATACAATTAGCCCACAAGTTATTGCTATGAAAGCACTAATGTCTAAACTGAAATAAGAAATAAATAAAAACCAACTTATGTTTTCAAAATTCATTCACAGACCCGTACTTTCAATTGTAATTTCGCTCATGATTGTACTTTTAGGAGTAGTGTCGCTGACACAATTGCCTATGACCCAATTCCCGGATATTGCTCCTCCTGAAGTAACTGTAACAACTAAATATACCGGTGCCAATGCCGAAGCCTGTGTAAAAGCCGTTGTAGTGACCCTAGAAAGAGCTGTAAATGGAGTGCCTGGAATGGCGTATATGTCCTCTGTATCTGGTAACGACGGAACCAGTGTCATAAATATCATTTTCAAAGCAGGAACCGATCCTGAAATTGCTGCCGTAAATGTTCAAAACCGTGTTTCTTCCGTTTTGGATGAGCTCCCTGAAGAAGTAATCAAGTCAGGAGTAATTGTAGAAAAAGTACAAAACAGTATGTTGCTCTATTTAAACGTACTGAGTTCTGACCCCAACTTGGACGAAAAGTTTTTGTACAACTTTGCAGATATCAATATTCTACCCGAACTAAAACGAATTGAAGGAGTTGGATTTGCAGACATAATGGGACAACGTGAATACGCCATGCGTGTTTGGTTAAATCCTGTAAAAATGGCGGCTTACAAAATTTCGACTGAAGATGTAGTTCAAAGTTTGAAACAACAAAATATAGAAGCCGCACCAGGAAAAGTGGGTGAAAGTTCGGGCAAAAAAGAACAATCTTTACAATATGTTGTGAAGTATGCCGGGAAATACAACACCAAAGAGCAATATGAAAACGTGGTAATTAAGCGCAATTTTGAAGGGGAATTGCTGCGCTTAAAAGATGTAGCTGAGATTGAATTTGGTTCATTGGATTACGATGTGCTTTCTAAAGAAAACGGAAAACCTTCTGCAGCCATTGTATTGAAGCAACGACCTGGAAGTAATGCCAGCGATGTAATCCAAAACATCAAAAGCAAGATGGATGAGTTGCAAAAAATCTTTCCTTCTGGAATTTCTTATACGTATAGCTATGATGTTTCCAACTTTCTAAACGCATCCATCGAAGGCGTTTTGTATACCTTAATTGAAGCCTTTTTATTGGTTGCATTAGTGGTATTTGTTTTCTTAGGAGATTTTAGATCCACTTTAATTCCTGCTATTGCGGTACCCATTTCCTTAATTGGAACCTTCTTTTTTATGCAATTATTTGGTTTCTCCATTAACTTAATTACGCTATTCGCCTTGGTATTGGCAATTGGAATTGTAGTTGATAATGCCATCGTAGTTGTAGAAGCGGTACACGCCAAAATGGAAGAACTGCATCTGGATCCAAAAGCGGCTACCGAAGAAGCGATGAAAGAAATTGGAGGTGCTATCATCGCCATTACACTCGTAATGTCGGCAGTATTTATCCCAGTTGCTTTTTTACCTGGACCAACAGGGGTATTTTACAGACAGTTTTCTTTGACTATGGCTATTGCAATTGTGCTATCCGGAATTAGTGCATTGACACTAACACCTGCCTTGTGTGCTTTGCTTTTAAAAAACACCCATGGGCAAGAAAGAAAACCTACATTAATCAACCGATTTATTGATGCGTTCAACTCCAAATACAATCGAGTTGCAGAACGCTACCGAAGACTATTGGAAATAATCGTTAATCGAAGAGTGGTGACTGTTGTAGCCTTGTTAGCCTTTTGTGTGGCTACCTTTGGATTGGGTAAAATTGTCCCTTCAGGGTTTATCCCTAATGAAGATCAAGGAACAATTTATGCCAGTATTACCACTCCATCTGGAGCAACATTAGAACGATCTGAAGATGTAGTAGATGCGATTCAAAAAGCCGCTTTGGAAAACCAAAATGTAGCCTCAGTTTCTACATTAGCGGGTTACAATTTTCTTACGGATGGAACAGGAGCTTCGTATGGAATGAACTTGATTAGTTTAAAAAGCTGGAAAGAACGCAAGGGAATAACAGATCAAAACATTATTACTGAATTAAAGGAGAAAACCCGTCACATTAAAGATGCTAAAATCGAATTTTTCACTCCGCCACCAGTGCCTGGTTATGGTAACTCTAGTGGATTTGAACTTAGAATTTTGGATAAAACCGGAAAAAGTGACTTGAAAAAATTAGAAACTGTAGCTACCGATTTTGCCAATGAACTGAATAAAAATGAAGCTATCAAAAATACGTTTTCTTCTTTTGATGCCAGTTTTCCTCAGTTTATGGTGAATATTGATAATGCTAAAGCCGCTCAGAAAGGAGTAAACATCAATGAGGTTTTGGGTACTTTACAAACCTATCTAGGTAGTGATTATGCCACTAATTTCATTCGGTTCAACCAAATGTACAAAGTGATGGTGCAATCTTCGCCGGAGTTCAGATCGAAACCTGAAGATATTTTAAAATTGTACACCAAAAATTCAGAAGGAGAAATGGTAGCGATGTCTTCTTTCTTGACTATCGAAAAAGTATATGGTCCAGAACAAATTACCCGCTACAATATGTATCCTGCAGCTATGCTTAATGGAGAGCCAAAAGAAGGCTACAGTAGTGGTCAAGCCATTGATGCTATCAAAAAAGTAGCCGAAGAAAAACTCCCAAAAGGATATGGATTCGATTGGGGAGGTTCATCGAGAGAACAGGCCAATGCCGGAAACGAAGCGGTGTACATCTTCTTGATTTGTTTGTTGTTCATTTACTTATTGCTTTCGGCGCAATACGAAAGTTTTGTCCTTCCGCTTGCTGTGATTTTATCACTTCCAACGGGTGTTTTTGGGGCGTTCTTTCTCTTGGCAACATTAGGTTTAGAAAACAATATTTATGCGCAAGTTGCTATGATTATGCTTATTGGTCTTTTGGGTAAAAATGCCGTTTTGATTATCGAATTTGCGGTTTTGAAAAACAAAGAAGGCCTTTCGCCACTGAAAGCAGCTATAGAAGGAGCAGTAGCGCGTTTGCGACCAATCTTGATGACTTCCTTTGCATTCATCGCCGGATTAATTCCGTTAGTGATCGCATCAGGAGCCGGAGCAATTGGAAACAGAACTATTGGAACTGCTGCTGCAGGAGGAATGCTTTTTGGAACTGTTTTTGGAATTCTAATTATTCCGGGACTGTATTTGATTTTTGCACTCATAGCTGAAAAACTATCCAAAAAAACAACGAATTAAATCAACTGATATTCATACACTATGTCACAATTCAAAAAAATAATGGGTTTGATGATTGTCTTGCTGGCTTTTATGGCGTGCAAAACAAAAGCAATACCAACTGATAAGGACCAAAAACCGTTGCCCGAAAGGTATACAAATCAATCAGACACTGTCAACTCGGGCAGCTTACAATGGCAGCTTTTTTACAAAGATGATAATCTGAAAAAACTGATTGAAACGGCGCTTAGCAATAACTTTGATCTTTTGGCTGCGGTACAAAAAATAGAAATCGCTCAAAATCAATTCCGATTGAAGAAAAGCGAGCTCTTGCCGCTGGTAAATGCAGGTGCAGGAATTGCACAGCGAAAATTTGGTTTATTCACTATGGATGGAGCCGGAAACGCCTCTACTAATATTCGCCCGAATCAAATCGTACCGGAACACTTACCTGATTATCAGGTTGGATTGAATACCAGCTGGGAAGCCGATGTTTGGGGAAAATTGAAAAACAAAAAGAAAGCCGCTTTAGCGCGATACAGCGGAAGCATAGAAGCGAAGAATGCCATTCAGTCTATTTTAATTGCAGAAATCGCTGCTACTTATTATGAATTAATCGCTTTGGATAACGAATTGGATATTATCAAGGAAACTGCTGTCTTGCAACAAGCTGCTTTGGATATTATTAAATTGAAAAAAGAAGCGGGCGTGTACAATGAATTAGCGGTAAAACAATTTGAAGGCCAAGTGTTTAACTCTAAATCTTTCGAGTTGAATATCCTTCAGTTGATTCAAATTACCGAGAACCATTTGAACTTTTTGTGCGGCCGATTTCCACAAGCAATTGCAAGAGATAAAACAACATTTAGCTCTTTTGATTTCAAAATCAGCACCGGAATTCCCTCACAGCTTTTGGCCTTACGACCTGATATTCGCGAAGTAGAATTGGAATTAGCAGCAGCCAAATGCGATGTGAAAGCAGCCAAAGCAGCCTTTTACCCCTCCTTCACGATGACTGGGACAGTTGGTTTTCAGGCCTTTCAATCGGCTTTGCTGTTTCAAACGCCAGCCTCTTTTGCCTATACCATTTTAGGAGGCATTAGTGCGCCACTGCTCAACAGAAGAGCAATCAAAGTACAATTCAATACAGCCAAAGCACTTCAAACGGAGAGTCTTCTCAAATACCAAAAAACAGTTTTGAATGGCTATATTGAAGTCGCTAATGAAATGGCAACTATTGAAACACTAGAAAAAACCCTTGACCTTAAAAATAAAGAAGTGTATTCCTATGAGAAATCTGTAGAAATAGCCAATGATTTATTCAAGTCAGGTAGAGCCAATTACTTAGAAGTCTTAACGGCACAACGAACGGCTTTAGAATCAAAAATAGATTTGATCAACACCAAAAAATCGCAATACAAAGCATCCATCAATTTGTATAAAGCATTGGGTGGAGGTTGGCAATAAAACCATACTAGGGCAGCTCATCGCTGCCCTATTCTATTCCATTAAATTGGTAAAAAAAGGGAACCGAAAAATTCGCGTCAGCTGCTAAATAATTAAATAACAATAATTTTAAAACAAAAAAACGACCCCTAAAGGTCGTTTTCATTTATAATAGAGTTTCAGTTTTTACATTCTTTCCGGAACATTAATTCCTAACAAACTAAACGAAGAAGCAATCGTATCGGCTACTTTTTTAGACAGTTGGACTCTGAATATTTTCTTTTCTTGGTTTTCTTCGCCCAAGATAGGCACCGCTTGGTAAAACGAATTGTATTCACGCACCAACTCATAGGTATAATTGGCAATCAAAGCGGGACTATGATTTTGAGCTGCATTCTGAATTACTTCTGGATACAATTCAATTTGTTTCAACAGTTCTTTTTCTTTTTCGTGCAAGTCGGTAGTTTTGGCTGTAGCCGAAAAATCAAAAGTCGCTTTACGAATAATCGACTGAATACGCGCATAAGTATATTGAATAAACGGCCCTGTGTTTCCAGCAAAATCAACAGATTCTTCTGGATTGAACAAGATGCGTTTTTTAGGATCTACTTTCAAAATGTAGTATTTCAAAGCACCCAAACCAATCGTATTGTATAATTTGGTTTTCTCTTCTTCTGAATAGCCTTCTAATTTCCCTAATTCTTCTGAAATGTTTTGCGCTGTACTCGTCATTTCTTGCATTAAATCATCCGCATCGACTACGGTTCCTTCACGGCTTTTCATCTTCCCTGAAGGCAAGTCCACCATTCCGTACGATAAGTGATACAAGCTTGAAGCCCAATCAAAACCTAGTTTTTGCAAAATCAAAAACAAGACTTTGAAATGGTAATCTTGTTCGTTACCCACCGTGTATACCATACCTCCCACATCGGGATGGTCTTTCACACGTTGGATCGCTGTACCAATATCTTGGGTCATATAGACCGCTGTCCCGTCGGAACGCAACACGATTTTTCGGTCCAAACCTTCGTCAGTCAAATCAATCCAAACCGAACCGTCTGGATCTTTTTCAAAAACGCCTTTTTCCAAACCAATTTGAACCACGTCTTTTCCTAATAAATAGGTATTGCTTTCGTAGTAAAAGCTATCAAAATTCACTCCTAAATTGCTGTAAGTAGTCGCAAAACCATCGTACACCCATTGGTTCATCATCGCCCAAAGGGATTTCACTTCCTCATCTCCTGCTTCCCATCTCAGCAACATTTCTTGCGCTTCTAGAATGATTGGCGCTTGTTTTTTGGCTTCTTCTTCTGTTTTACCCGCAGCCATTAATTGGTTGATTTCTTCTTTGTAGGCTTTATCAAAAGCTACATAGTAATTACCAACTAATTTATCTCCTTTTAATCCTGTGGAAGCGGGCGTTTCACCATTCCCAAATTTTTTCCAAGCCAACATCGACTTGCAAATATGGATCCCACGGTCGTTGATAATTTGGGTTTTATAGACTTTTTTACCCGATGCTTTCAAAATCTCAGCCACTGAATAGCCTAACAAATTGTTACGAACGTGTCCTAAGTGCAAGGGCTTGTTGGTATTGGGCGAAGAATACTCCACCATTACCGCCTTGTCGGAAGGATTTGGCGTTACAAAACCGTATTTTGCATCGTCTTTGATTCCGTTAAAGAAATTCAAGTAATACGAATCCGATATTACAATATTCAAAAATCCAGACACCACATTAAAACGGGCTACTTCTGGAACATTCTCCACCAAATAATTCCCAATTTTGTTTCCTAACTCCACCGGGTTGCTTTTTACCAATTTCAACAAAGGAAAAATAACCATTGTAATATCGCCTTCAAACTCCTTGCGGGTAGCCTGAAACTCTACTTTATCAACGGATACTTCAAATAAATCTTGAATCGCTTTTGCTATAGATGGGGTAAGAATGTGTTGTAATGACATTGAATCTGTTTTTTTAAGAGTGCAAATATAAGGATTTCAGAAGGAAATAGAATAGCCTTTTTTCTATCGGTTTTGGTCCGCAAAACAAAAAGCCGAAAGAATTGAATCCTTCGGCTTTCTGATTTTGCTATTTTGCAACTATTGTATCATAATACAACTTGGACTACCATTTTATAATAGCACTTGCCCAAGTAAAGCCACTACCAAAAGCCGCTAAAACTACCGTATCTCCCGACTTGATTTTACCTAATTCCCAAGCTTCAGTTAAAGCAATTGGAACAGAGGCAGCAGTAGTGTTACCGTATTTCATAATATTGTTATAGACTTGATCGTCATTCAATCCGAATTTCTTCTGAATGAATTGTGATATTCTCAAATTCGCTTGGTGCGGAATCAACATATCAATATCAGAAACCTGAAGATTGTTGGCTTCCAAACCTTCGTTAATTACCTCAGCAAAACGAACTACTGCATTTTTAAATACAAATTGACCGTTCATGTATGGGAAATAAGTTTCGTCGTCTGGATCATTGTCTTTCAAAATATCCGTTACCCAACGACCGCCCATTCCTGGAGCTTTTACAATTAATTCTTCGGCATGAACTCCTTCTGAATGCAAATGCGTAGATAGAATTCCTTTGGTCAAATCTTCTTCACGGCTTACTATAGCAGCTCCTGCCCCATCTCCAAAAATAACCGAAACACCTCTACCACGCGTAGTCATGTCTAGTCCCGCTGAATGCACTTCAGAACCAATCACTAATACGTTCTTGTACATTCCAGATTTGATGTATTGATCAGCTACAGATAAGGCATAGATAAATCCAGAACATTGGTTTCTAACATCCAAAGCGCCCACAGTTCCTATACCTAAATCACGTTGTACTAAAACACCTGGACCTGGAAAATAGTAATCCGGACTTAGCGTAGCAAATACAATAAAATCAATATCGTTTTTATCAATTCCAGCGCGCTCAATTGCAATTTTTGCGGCTTTAACCCCCATAGAAGTAGTCGTGTCTTGACCCGGAATAATATGACGACGTTCTTGAATCCCTGTTCTCTCCTGAATCCATTCGTCATTAGTATCTATAACTTTCGATAAATCATCATTAGTTACAACATTGTCAGGAACATAAAATCCTAATCCTGTAATTTTTGAGTGGTACATATATTTATTTTTAGTCTTTAAATTGTATTATTTGATCTCAAAATGGAGCACTAAAGTAGCAAAATATTTGAAGTGCAATAGTAAATTTTAGAAAATGCTCTTTTTTAAGGCAATCGGCTGCCCTTTTTCTAAAGGCGTTAATGATTCAAAAAAAACGCTTTGCTTGTCTATTGCAACTTCCACTAAATAATGACTACCTCTAAAATAGCACTGTTGCACTATCCCTTTCAATGAGCCTTTCGGGTCCAACTTGAGTTGGTGTGGATAGATTAAATGGACTTTGCCATCCAATTCTAATTCATTGACTTCGCCAAAAAGTGAGGCCACATATTTATTTGTTGGATGAAGATAGAGTTGTTGAGGAGCCTCTTCGGCAATGATTTTCCCGTGTTGCATCACTATCGATTTGTCGGAAAAAGACAACGCATCCGTACTATCGTGTGTAGCAATGATGCAAGTGATTTTCTTTTCTTTTAAATACTGAAATACATTTCTGCGCAAGGCATTTTTCCTGAAAGAATCGATTTGACTAAAAGGTTCGTCCAGCAATAAAATTTGAGGTTCTAAGGCCAAAACACGAGCCAAAGCGACGCGTTGTTGTTGACCGCCACTCAAGTATTTGGCTTTGACTTTGGCAAATTCTGTCATTTCGACCATTTCGAGTAATTCACGCACTCTGGCTTTCTTTTTATCGCGATAGATATTGGAAAGAAACTTGCCCACATTTTCTTCAACAGTGATAAACGGCATCAAATCAAAATCTTGTGCCAAATATTTAATGTACTCTTCTCCCGGAATCAAATTGTACTTCGGACCCAAAATAGGGTTTCCGTTATAACTGATGCTACCCGAATCCAAATCGTACAAACCATAAATCAACTTGAGCAAGGTACTTTTACCGCAACCGCTTTCGCCAATGACAGCAATATTTTGTCCTTGTTGCGCCACAAAACTAAGCTCGTTAATTACGGCTTGATCAATGTAAGTAAACGAAATGTCCTTGAGTTCGAGCATAGTTGAGTTTAAAGAAGCCAAATTTACAATGTTTAATTTGAATCCTGGAAGGGTTGCGACAATTTGTCACATTTTAATAAAATGGTACTCTATTTGAAAACTAGCATTTCATCAATTTAAACTTAAAATTTATACACTATGACAACTGGAAAAATTAATGTTTCGGTAGAGAACATCTTCCCATTAATCAAGAAATTTTTATACAGCGATCACGAAATTTTCTTGCGCGAATTGATTTCAAATGGAACAGACGCTACCTTAAAATTAAAACACTTAACAAGTATTGGCGAAGCCAAAGTAGAGTATGGCAATCCCATTATTGAAGTAAAAATTGACAAAGAAGGCAAGAAACTGCACATCATTGATCAAGGTTTGGGAATGACTGCTGACGAAGTAGAAAAATACATCAACCAAGTAGCTTTTTCAGGAGCTGAAGAATTCTTGGACAAATACAAAGATTCGGCTAAAGATTCTGGAATTATTGGACACTTTGGTCTTGGATTCTACTCCGCTTTTATGGTGGCTGAAAAAGTAGAAATCATTACTAAATCATTCAAAGACGAACCAGCAGCGCATTGGACTTGCGACGGTAGTCCTGAATTTACTTTGGAACCAGCTGACAAAACCGACAGAGGAACCGAAATTATTTTGCATATCGCCGAAGATTCTGTAGAGTTTTTAGAAGAAGCTAAAATCAGAGAATTACTGAACCGTTACAATAAATTCATGCCGATTCCAATTAAATTTGGAACCAAAACTGAAACACTTCCGTTACCAGAAGGTGCTGCCGAAGACGCAAAACCAGAAACTATCGAAGTAGATAATATCATCAACAACCCAAATCCAGCTTGGACGAAACAACCGGCTGAATTAAACGAGGAAGACTACAAAAAGTTCTACCACGAGTTGTACCCAATGCAGTTTGAAGAGCCGTTATTCAACATTCACTTGAATGTAGATTATCCGTTCAACTTAACAGGAATTTTGTACTTCCCTAAATTGGGCTCGGATTTGCAAATCCAAAAAGACAAAATTCAGTTGTACCAAAACCAAGTGTTTGTTACGGATAATGTAGAAGGCATTGTTCCTGAATTCTTGACAATGTTAAAAGGAGTAATCGACTCACCAGACATTCCGTTGAACGTATCACGTTCAGGTTTACAAGCGGATGCTGCGGTGAAAAAAATCTCGAATTATATCACTCGTAAAGTAGCTGATAAACTAAAAGCATTATTCAATGACAATCGTGCCGATTTTGAACAAAAATGGAACGACATCAAAATTGTTTTGGAATACGGAATGCTGTCTGAAGATAAATTCTATGAAAAAGCAGGCGCTTTTGTTTTGTACCCAACGGTAGATGACAAGTACTTCACTTTGGAGGAGTTGAAAGAACAACTGAAAGAAAAGCAAACCGATAAAGACAATAAATTAGTAGTGTTGTACGCAAGCAACAAAGAAGCGCAACACTCTTACATTGAAATCGCTAAAGAAAAAGGATACGAAGTATTGTTGTTGGATTCGCCAATTATCTCTCACTTAATCCAAAAAATTGAAGGAGACAATAGTGAGATTCGTTTTGTACGTGTCGATTCAGACCACATTGATAATTTAATCAAGAAAGAAGATACCGCGATTTCTAAATTATCTGAAGACGAACAAACGAGTTTGAAAACCGTAGTAGAAACGATTGTTCCAAAACAAAACTATACCGTGCAATTGGAAGCCTTAGACAGTCAGTCTGCACCATTCATCATTACGCAACCCGAGTTTATGCGTAGAATGAAAGAAATGAGTCAAACTGGCGGTGGTATGTTTGGTATGGGCAATATGCCAGAAATGTACAATTTGGTAGTGAACACCAACTCCGATTTGGCTACAACCATTTTGAACACCGAAGACAAAAACACTCAAGAAAGCTTAGTTAAACAAGCCTTAGACTTGGCTAAATTGTCTCAAAACTTATTGAAAGGAGAAGCCTTAACCGCTTTTGTGAAACGTAGTTTTGAGTTGATTAAATAATTACGAACTTCGTATAAAATAAAAACCCTGCTAGACACTAGCAGGGTTTTTTGTTTTTAATATTTTTTAACCACATAGAAACATAGCAAAATCTATAATAAAAGATTAATCTAGACGTTTCACTCTTCACATTAGTACTATGTTAAAAACAGTGTTTTTTTCTAAAACCTCTTTTTCTGTTTATCCCACTTCAAAAATTCAACAACTTTTAGTGATTATAAAAAACAATTACTTATCTTTGGCGTTAGTATTGTAACACGTGAGTAGTGATAAAAAGTTTTAGCAATAAAGAGACAGAGAAAATATGGAATGGCATACAGTCAAAAAAATTGCCTTCCGAAATCCAAAATGTAGCTAGACGAAAATTAAGAATGATTAATAATGCTCAAAACATCACTGATTTGAGAATTCCACCCGCTAATCATTTAGAAAAATTGAGTGGCAACCTCTCTGGCCTTTATAGCATTAGAATTAATAATCAGTGGCGAATTATTTTTAATTGGGAAAACGACAATGCATACGAAGTACAAATTATTGATTATCATTAATAAATAAGTGTTATGGAAAATTTGAAAAACATACATCCTGGAGAAGTCTTAAAAGAAGAATTTCTTGAACCGCTTGGAATATCTGCCTATCGTTTGTCCAAAGAAACATTTATTCCTCAAACAAGAGTTAGTGAAATAGTAAAAGGTAAACGTAGAATCACTGCTGACACAGCGCTAAGACTTTCTCTATATTTTGGAACTAGTGCTAAATTTTGGCTTGGGCTTCAAGATGATTATGATCTAGAAGAAGAAAACAACTTAAAGAAAAATGATTTCAAAAACATAAAACCTATGGAAAATAACGCTGCATAATTGTGTGTCTTTCAATTGTAAAAACCCGAAATCAATGTTTCTCACCTTTAAATAACAATAAAAAACCCTGCTAGATACTAGTAGGGTTTTTTGTTTAGTTTCCTATAATTCCGGCTTCTTCTTTTTTGTCCTTATTCAATAAAATTGGAGTTTCTCTCGCTAATTTATTCTTCGTTGGAATCTTGTAATTTATACTAAATCCAAAACGACGGGTATCTTGTTTATTATTCAAAAATAAAGGAGTATTTACCGAATTGAATACAATGCGATTCGTATTCAATAAATCATCCACATTGATTGAAACAGACAATCGATCATTGAAAAACTTCTTTGAGAAGGAAAGATCCAGCGAGTTATTAAAAGGTTTTTCTGCAAGGAAATAATAGTAATTCCCATTAGCAGTGATATAACTAAAATTGGTAACAAACTTAATTTTACTTGGTAAAACCAATTGTGACATTAGATTATAAATCCAAAAGCCACGAGTATCCAAGCTAGGAATTTGATGCAACTGATAGGCTGCATATACAAATAGAAAGTTCATCTCATCTGGATTGACATTCATTTTCATTGTTTCGGCAATTCCTTTGGTAAACAACATATACGGAATTGGCATTCCTATGTTAAAGTTATGCACTTTAAGCTCTGGTACATTCTCAAAAGTGTTGATTACCACATTCGAGCGGGGATTCAAATTTACTCTTTGTACTACTTGATTTCTGGCATTACTAACAGAATACCCGATAAATGCATAATCGTAAGCACTTAACTTGACTTCATAATTATCAAAAATAGTAGGCTGTAAATTAGGGTTACCTGTATTATCAATATTTTGATTTTGATAACTGGTGTTGTTTGGATTCAAAGCAGAGGTACTTGGCAATGTAATTTTCTTATTGTAGTTCACATTAAAGAAAACATTCTTGTTCAAATTGTACTGAGCACTTGCGTTGGGGAAGAAACGAAATTGCTGGAACGGAACTAATTCAGTAGTCAATGTCTTTCCAGTGATAGCATAATCTTCTGCGCGTCCACCTACAATAAAACTCAAGCTTTTAAACTTGGTCTGTAATTCAAAATATCCTGCAGTAGTACTTCTTTGATAATCTAAATTCGTAATTCCTTTACTTTGAGTTTGAAAAATCAAATCATCACGAAGTGCTCCAAAGCTAAGTTTACCTTCATCAGAAAAAGAAATGGGCTGTGAATAATCAAATTTAAGATTCAAGTATTTTTGAAAGGAAGAATTGTCAAGTATTGGCGCAACAATTCCGGCAGTATTTAACAAAAATTCATTGGTATTCTGGTTGAAATTCAGGACAAAATCCAACTTCTTTGACTTGTCATCAAATCGTTTTTGATAAGTGGCTACAGCATCTTGTCTAACCGTTTTTGAATTCGTCGCATCTATTGAAGAAAAACCTAAACCGGTTGCTTCCGTATCACTATTGTTGTTGTTTAGATTCAAATCGTAATTCAATAACAAGCGGTCTTTTTTCAAATCAAATGTCAAAGACGATTTCATAAAGTTAGACCTCCCAAGTCGATCTGAATTAACCTTAGAAAGTAAAGTACTAAGCTGGTTTTCATTTTTAGTAAATGAACCCCAAGTAGCACTCTCTCTATAATTTTGACCCATATTTAATTGCCACCCAAAATACTTGTTCTTAGCATTAAGCAAAATACTATTGTTGACTCTCCATCTTAGGCGATCATAATTAGTGGTATTAACACTATTAGAGTAGGTAGCACTTAAGAATTTTTTGGCGTTTTTATTGGTAATGATATTTAAAATAGCTCCACCAGATGTAGCTGGAAATTCGGCACCGGGTTGGGTAATAATTTCAATTTTCTCAATTGCATTGGCTGGCATTCCTTCTAAAAATCCGTTCAGTTCATTGGAAGAAATATTTAACGGACGTCCGTCCATGAACACCTCTAATTGTTTTCCCTGATACATCATTCCGGCAATATCTGAAGCAATTAATCCCGGCAATTTTTTCAATCCTTCTAAAACCGATCCTGAGTTCAAACTCGGCTGGCTAGCAAAATCAAAAATGGTACGATCGGCTTTTTGCTCAATGGCTTTTTTACTTTTTGTAATAGTAACTTCCTTGAGTTCTTCTGCTTTTTTTGAGGTTTCTTGAGCCGTAAGTTGGAAAACTGCACCAAATAATAAGGCTTGTAAAATAATTATCTTTTTCATTTTAAAATTATTGTTCGATGATTTAGTAGCAATTTCCCTTTTTTGTTACACAATTAAGCTGGAAAATTGAAAAAAAAGTAACAACAACTAAAAACAATGTAAAAGAACTTGAATACAATTAATCATAAAAAAAGTCACCTTTTCAAGAGAACTCGAAAAGGCGACTACTACTTAGCTTACTAATTCACTAAATAATCAAAAACAAACCATTCATTTATTGGTTAATTAAAAAAGGTGTTTTACCATCGGTAACAATTATTTTTGCATTCGGTGAGTTGGATAGTTCCTTGAACGCATCAATACTCCTTAATTTAATTATTTCGTTAGTTAATCCTTCTGAAAGAATTTTTTGAGCGTCTCTGGTTCCTTTTGCTTCAATAATTTTTCTTTCAGCTTCAAATTTTTCTTGTTGCAACACAAACTCCATTCGCATAGCATCTTGCTCTGCTTGTAATTTATTTTCAATTGACTGAGAAAGCCCCTGAGGCAATTGAATACTTTTCATTAAAACAGATTCGATAACAATTCCTTTGGCTAAAAGATTGCCTGCCATTTTCTTAAGAATATCTGTTTCGATTTCAGATCTTTTCCCAGAGTGCATGTCTTTGGCAAAATACTGCGAACAAACATCTGCTGAAGCTGATCTAAAAACGTTAGCAATGATACTCTCACTGTTTAAACCTAAATCATTGACGATTTTTACCACTTCATTTTTTTCCAATCGATACAAAATAGAAATTTGAGACATAATACTTAAACCTTCCTTACTTGGTAGGTTGAGCGTCAGTTCTAAATTTCTTGTTTGGATTGATGTTCTAACAATCTTAGAAGTAAATGGATTAAAAAAAACAGGCCCCTGAGGATAGATCTCATTAGAAAGTTTACCTAATCTTTGCTTTAACCCAACTTCTCCTGGCTTAATAGTTACACAACTACTAACAGCTAAACTAATTACTAAAATCAAACTAATTTTTTTCATGGTATTTTTTTTATTTTCAAATTTCGTAAAAATTATTCATAAGTTTTTATTCATATTTACAATGTTATGTATAAATAATTTTTATTTATAAAATTAAGTTTGGAGTTCAATTCATTTAATAAAAAAGATTAGCGAACTTTGTCGTTCAATACAATTCAAAACGAAATGACACTAGAAATTGGAACTCCAGCACTACTTTTTTCTGCTACCTCATTGATTTTGCTAGCTTACACCAATCGTTTTTTAACGATAGCAAGCATCATTCGTGGTTTAAAGAAAGTCTATAAAGAAAAAGAAAACAGCATGATTTTATTGGAAATCAAAAACCTCAACCTGCGATTAACTCTAATTCGTTACATGCAAATGGCTGGTGTGCTGTGCTTGTTTTTATCCGTTTTTGCTATGCTATTATTGTTTTTTGACGAACAAAATATTAGTATTTATTTCTTTGGTATGAGTTTGTTAAGCTTATTAATTTCTTTAGGATTGTCGTTTTGGGAAATCAGTATTTCTGTGAATGCTTTGCGTTTGCATCTAAGCGATTTATCTGAAATGGAAAAAAAACAAATTCATTAAAATGACGCGCAAATCAAAACTAAAAGGGGTTTTACTTATTGCACTTGGAGCTTCAAGCTATGGCATGTTAGCTACTTTTGTGAAAATGGCCTATTCGGAAGGATTTACCACTCCCGAAGTGACAATAGCGCAATTTACCTATGGAATTTTAGGAATTGTACTTATCAATACGATTCAAAAATCACAAAATAAAAATCAAGCGACTACAGCTTCAACCAAAACGATCATCCAACTCATGGCAGCGGGAACTTCGCTTGGTATGACTAGTGTTTTTTACTATTTGGCTGTGAAATACATTCCCGTTTCTATTGCAATTGTATTGCTAATGCAAACGGTTTGGATGGGCGTACTATTTGAAATGCTGCTGGAAAAGAAAATGCCTTCTGCTCAAAAAATCATTTCGGTTTTTGTGGTACTTGTAGGAACTGCTTTGGCAACGAATATCATCGAAAATAAATTGGTAACAGATTGGCGTGGTATTGTACTTGGATTGCTATCTGCAGCTTCGTTCACTACTACCATGTTTACCGCAAACCGAGTAGGTATTGGTGTATCATCGGCACAACGCAGTTTGTTTATGTTGTTAGGTGGTGCCGTCATTGTATTCGGATTTGCCATCGCCAACCAAACGGGAGATTTCCAATTCGAAATCTTTGCCAAATGGGGAATTATTCTAGCGCTTTTTGGTACTATTATTCCGCCTTTATTATTCAATGCAGGCTTTCCACTAACAGGAATTGGATTAGGAAGTATTGTATCGGCTTTAGAACTACCTGTTTCCGTATTAATGGCTTATTTCCTTTTGAATGAAAACATCAACACTTGGCAATGGATCGGAATTGTGCTAATTATCTTGGCTATTGTCATTATGAATGTCAATTATAAAAAAGACTAGTATTTTGGAGTCGCTATTTAATTTCAAATCAGAACCCCTTATACTCGACTTGCCAGACGCTGAGATTATATATTATCCTCAATTTTTTGACAAAGAACAAGCAGACAAAATATATACCGAATTACTCCAAGAAATAGCTTGGCAACAAGATACTATTACGATTTACGGCAAAACACATCCGCAACCGCGTTTGACTGCTTTGTATGGGAATGAAGGAAAACCCTACTCCTATTCCAATATCACGATGCATCCGCAGCCTTGGAATTCACTTTTGCAAAAAATAAAATACTACATTGAGGCTACCACAGAAAGCCAATTCACAACCGTTTTACTTAATCAATATAGAGATGGTAAAGACAGTAACGGTTGGCACGCCGATAACGAAAAAGAATTGGGTCACAACCCTATTATTGCCTCACTTAGTTTTGGTGCTGAACGGGTTTTTCAACTCAAACACAACACGATAGTTGATGCAAAAAAGAGCATTACATTAGAACACGGAAGCCTTTTATTGATGAAAGGAAGCACCCAACATTTTTGGAAACACCAAATTCCAAAAACAGCTAAACCTGTTGGCACAAGAATTAATCTAACCTTTCGCTCAATTGAATAATTGTTTATATTTGAATTCAAATTATACAATTATGGACACTATTATATCCTACTTTTCGACCATTCCCTCTTCGCATCGAAGCTTAATTTTAGTGAGCGGAATTACTATTTTCTGGTTAATTGAAAACGCATTTCCGTTATTCAATTTTAAATACCGTAGATTTCATCATGCTGGAATTAATATCTTCTTTACTTTAACCACCATCATCGTTAACTTTTGTTTGGCTTTCATTTTACTGCAAGTAGCCGATTGGTCGGTAAATAATGATTTTGGAATTTTACAATGGTTACCTGAAATGTCAATTGGAGTTTATGCCTTAGTTGGGCTGTTATTACTTGATTTAATTGGTGCTTATTTGGTGCATTTGGTAGAACACAAAGTAAAAATACTGTGGCGTTTTCATTTGATTCACCATACCGATACTTGGATAGATACGACTACTGCTAACCGTCACCATCCCGGCGAAAGTGTGATTCGATTTGTATTTACCACCTTAGGAGTACTTTTGGTTGGAACACCAATGTGGTTGGTTTTTTTATACCAAACACTTTCTGTAGTAGCCACTCAATTCAATCATGCCAATATTGCTTTACCTAAAAAAGTGGATTTGTATTTGAGTTACTTCATAGTATCTCCAGATATGCACAAAGTACACCACCATTATGTGATGCCGTATACAGATAGTAATTATGGTAATATTTTCTCTATTTGGGATCGCTTATTTGGCACTTTTAAGGTTTTACCAAGGGAAGAAATTGTCTTTGGTGTGGATACTCATATGCAACCTCATGAGCACAATGATTTGAAGAATTTATTAAAAATACCTTTTCAGAAAAAAAAGTAAACGGACAAGTTGAAGTCATTATTTTTTTTATTAATATTGATATCTATTTAAAAACTAAACAACTAAATAAATTATTAATTAAATTGATCTGAATTATTTTCACCTCATGAAAAAGAGTAGCCGTAAAGAATTAAATTGGGAAGAGACGGAAAAACTGATGACTTTAGCCCTAGAAGAAAGAAACCCTTTTGAAATTATCAAAAAAGAATTTGGACTGGTAGAGAAAGAGGTTTTAGAAATTATGAAAAAGAAAATGCCCGCAGAAAAATTCGAAATGTGGAAAAAGAAAGCGGCTGCCAACAAACCAAAACCAAAACCTGTAAAAATTGATGATTTTGACGATGAATTGGATGGTAAATATTATATCAAAAATAAATTAGACTAAAATACAGAACTCCTGAACAACAGGAGTTTTTTTTATACATCCAGCAAACCCATGAGAAAAATCTTTATTTCATTATTCCTTATAGTATCTGCATCTTCTTTTTCGCAAGTCACTGCAGCCTTTACTAAAGAGAACATAACAGTAAATTCCTTATTGAACGGTAGTTTGTATACTCCAAACCAACAGAACAAAAAACTAAATTTAGTCATTCTCATAGCTGGTTCAGGTCCAACAGATCGCGATGGCAATCAAATGGGCTTGGTCAATAATTCCTTGAAACTATTAGCCGAAGCGCTAGCCAATAATGGTATTGCAGTGTACAGTTATGACAAACGAATATTTGCTCAAATGGCTAGTGGTAAACTAGACGAAGCGAGTTTATCTTTCGACAACTTTATTGACGATGCTAAAGCAGTAATTCAATATTTCAAAAATCAAAAAAAATACAACAGCATTACCGTTGCAGGACATAGCGAAGGCGCTTTAATCGGAATGGTGGCAGCTAATGGCAATGCCGATGGGTACATCTCAATTGCTGGAGCGGGTCGCCCTATTGATGAAGTTCTGTTGGAACAAATTGAAAAGCAAGCCCCTTTCTTAAAAGAGGAAGTCCAGAAAAATTTAGAAACACTAAAAAACGGCACTACCTTCGAATTAAAAAATCAAATGCTAGCCTCTTTATTTAGAGCGAGTGTGCAACCCTATATGATTTCGTGGATCAAATACAATCCGCAAACTGAAATCAAAAAACTACAGATTCCAACCCTGCTAATCAACGGTGACAAAGACATTCAAGTAAGTGTGCAAGACGCTCAATTATTACAACAAGCCAAACTGAATGCTCAACTCCATATTATTCAGAATATGAATCATGTATTTAAAGAAATAAAAGGGGACGATGCAGAAAATAAAGCGGCTTACACGAATCCTGATTTACCTATTAGCATTGAATTATCTTCAATAATTACTACTTTTATTCGCTCGTTGTAAACTGTAACAATTACAGCAGACCTGATACTAATAACCCAATCTAAATTATTCAAAATGAAAAAATCAATTATTGCATTAGCTCTAGTGGCTTTTCTTTGGAACAACCAAGTGGCAAACGCCCAAAAAAAGGCTACTCCAAAACAAGATATTAAAGTAGGCATTGACCTTATCGATGTGAAAGACGATAAAGTAAAAGTGACTGTAAAATCTCCGAAATTTACTGCGGATAAAATTACCTATAGTATTCCTAAAATTGTTCCAGGAACGTATTCTGAGGATAATTACGGAAAATACATAGAAGATTTTAAAGCCTTTGATGCAAAAGGAACTGCACTAGCGGTAACAAAAACCGATGACAATACCTGGTCTATTTCCAATGCTAAAAATTTAGCAACTATTACCTATTTGGTAAATGACACTTTCGACACTGAAAAAGGCGGCAGCTTTGGAACTGATATTTTTTCTCCTGCCGGAACCAATATCGATGCCGGAACTAATTTTGTAATCAACACACATGGATTTGTAGGGTACTTCCAAGACAAAAAAGACTTGCCTTATCAAGTTACTATCACGCATCCGGAGACACTTTGGGGAGCAACTTCTATGATTGATACTGACGCCAGTGCAACCAAAGATGTTTTCAATACACCTCGTTATGCTGAGTTAGTAGAAAATCCAATTATGTATGCCAAACCGGATTACACCTCATTTAATGTAAACGGAATGGAAATTCAAATTGCAGTCTATTCGCCTTCAGGAAAAGTAACAGCAGAAAGCATTACTCCTGAAATGAAAAAAATGATGACGGCTCAGAAAACATTTTTAGGCGATATCAATGCTACGAAAAAATACTCTGTTTTATTGTACTTATCGTCTATGAAACCCGAAGATGCAAAAGGATTTGGAGCATTAGAACATCCTACAGCTACTACTGTTGTACTACCTGAAATGATGCCTCTTGATGAGTTACAAAAATCAATGATTGATGTGGTATCTCATGAATTTTTTCATATTCTAACCCCATTAACAATCCATTCTAACGAAATTCAATACTTTGATTACAATGCTCCTAAAATGTCACAACACTTATGGATGTATGAAGGTGTAACGGAGTATTTTGCTAATTTGTTCCAAATCAATCAAGGATTAATTGACGAAACTGACTTTCTAAATCGTATGGCAGAAAAAATCGAACAAGCAAAAAACTTAGACGATAAAATGCCATTCACCACTATGAGTGCCAATGTATTGAAGAGTCCGTATAAGGAGCAGTACTTAAATGTGTACCAAAAAGGTGCTTTAATTGGAATGTGTATTGATATCATTATTCGTGAAAAAAGCAATGGAGAAAGAGGTATTTTGAGCTTAATGCAACAACTATCAAAAGAATATGGTGTAGAAAAAGCATTCAATGACGACGAATTATTTGCAAAAATCACTGCACTAAGCTATCCAGAAGTAGGGAATTTTTTAAGTACTTATGTATCGGGACCAACACCTATTCCTTATGAGATTTTCTTAGCCAAAATGGGCGTAACTAAAACTAATGATAAAAAAGCGGGTAACGTATTCTTAAAAGGGCAATCGCCTTACATTACCGTTAATCAAGCCACTAAAGAAATTTTAGTACGACCTGATACAGAACTAATCGATTTCTATAAAAAATTGGATTTAAGAGCCAATGATATTATTGTAGCTATTAATGATAAAGCATACACATTGG
This sequence comes from Flavobacterium ammonificans, assembly GCF_020886115.1. NCBI lineage: Bacteria > Pseudomonadati > Bacteroidota > Flavobacteriia > Flavobacteriales > Flavobacteriaceae > Flavobacterium > Flavobacterium ammonificans. Next base: position 1,305,072 of record NZ_AP025185.1, on the reverse strand, counting down.
ATAACATTTATGAAATGATTGGCGAGAGTGAAAACTGGAAAGAAAACGATGCTATTTCTGTAAAAATCAAAAGAGACGGTAAAGAACAAATCCTAACTGGAAAAGTAAGCTTGCCTTATGAAGAAGTAGAAGGTTTAAAAGCAACTGACAGTGCTAAAACCAATATGAAAAATGCTTGGTTAAAAGGATAAAAAAATAGTTTTTCCTACAATAATCCCAATTTAGAAATAGATTGGGATTTTTTTTATAATTCAAACTCGCTTTCCAACAATTTTCGTTATTTTGCGCCAAAATACAAATACCCATGAAAAAAATAAGTATCGCTTTAGTAGCCGCTTCACTATTATTTGCTTGTTCTGAAAAGAAATCAGAAAACAACCTCCACCTTACAGGAACAATAAAAGGATTAAAAAAAGGAACTTTATATGTTCAAAGAGAAAAAGACAACAAACTTGTTGCAATAGATACGATTAAAATTGAGGGAAACTCCAGTTTTGAAACTGATATAGAATTAAAATCTCCAGAGATGTTGTATCTTTTCTTAGATCGAGGAGTAACCAATTCGATGGATAATAACCTTTACTTTTTTGCTGAACCTGGCAATGTAAACATTGAAACTAATTTAGAGAACTATTTGGCCGATGCAAAAGTAACAGGTTCTAAAAACCAAGATTTATATTATGATTTCAAAAAGATAGATCGCCGCTTTCAAGAAGAAAATTTAACTCTAATTGAAAAAAAATTCAATGCTCAGAAGAATAATAATGCTAAAGAAGTGGACCGAATCATCAACTTACAGGAATCCAACATAAAAAGAAAGTACCTGCACGCAGCTAATTTTGCTATCAATAACAAAGAGTATGAAGTAGCTCCTTATATCGCACTTTCTGAAATTTATGACATCAATTTGAAATACTTAGATACGATTCAAAAATCAATGTCACCAAAAGTAGCCAAATCGCTATACGGGAAAAAATTGACGGATTATATTGCTTCTATTAAAAAACAGCAATAAAGGAGTAATTAATACAAAAACAAAAACCGACAATTAATTGTCGGTTTTTTTTGTGAAATAGTATGAAATAAAAAAACCATAACTTCCGTTATGGTTTTTGGAGCCGGCGGAGGGACTCGAACCCACGACCTGCTGATTACAAATCAGCTGCTCTAGCCAACTGAGCTACGCTGGCAGCGTATTACGGGTGCAAATATAATTCTGAATTTCTATTTTCCAAAATAAATAAGCACTTTTTTACGGTTTTTTTCGACTATAATTCGTTGATTTTAGCAATCAATTGATTAGCAGTTTGTTCCAATTCAACATTGATTTGTTTGAAATGCGCTTTTTTGTTTTCAACGTTTTTAGCGTTAACTTTTGTGATCAATAAATCGAAAGCCGCAATAGCTTCATCGATTAAAGCATTAGTCTCAGGTGTAGGAACTCCTGAAGTAGAAATTTCAAATAAATATACTGCTTCAATAATATCTCCTAAAACGTAGTTGATGTCTTTCTTTAAATTCTTAACGTTTGCCATTTTATTTTTAATTTTAATTTGCGTGTGCAAAAGTACACATAATCTTTCTATTCCTTACTACGAAATGTAAATTTCTAAAATTGAAGCTTTTCCATTGAACCTACACTTAGTTAGCGCAGCTGGAATAGGTCTCAATCAAAATGTTATTGGTTTACTGAGCCACTATTTTTTTTACTGCGGCAAGTGCTTTGGGTAAATGCTGACCTGCTAACATACTATTAAAAACATATTGAACAACACCTTCCGTATCGATTACGTAAGTAACTCTTCCAGGCAACATTCCGAAAAGAGAGGTAGGAACACCAAACAATCTTCGGAGTTTTCTATCTGAATCAGACAGCAGTAAAAAAGGCAACTTATATTGTTTAGTAAACTTTTGATGAGAAGCTAAACTGTCGCCACTTACACCAATTACCTCAGCACCAAGATCTAAAAAATCTTCGTATTGATCCCTAAAACTACAAGCTTGTGCAGTACATCCTGGCGTATTGTCTTTTGGATAAAAATAAAGTACCAATGGCTTTTTACCAATGATAGTAGTGCTATCAAAGTTAGCTCCATTAGTATCTGTTGCAGTAAATTGAGGCACTTTATCGCCTATTGCTAATGCCATACTTATCCTTTAAAGGTTACAAAATTACGTGGCGTTTCATACAAAACCACTTCTAAGTCGTGAGCTGCAGGAATTCGTTTTCTGATTTTATTCCAAATTACAACAACAATATTTTCGGCCGTGGGATTTAAATCTTGAAACTCAGGAACATCTAAATTCAAATTTTTATGATCCATTTGGTTTTCGACTTCTTCCTTAATAATGTCTGAAAGAATCTTAACATCCATTACATAACCCGTTTCTGGATCAATCTCGCCAGTTACACTCACTATCAATTCGTAATTGTGACCGTGAAAATTCGGATTGTTACATTTCCCAAAAACGGCATTATTTTGTTCAAATGACCAATCTTTTCTGTACAATCGGTGTGCCGCATTAAAGTGGGCTTTTCTTGAAATCGTAACTCTCATTGGTAAGTGTTTTATAGGGTGTGTTCTTCTAAAAAATGATAAAATTCGTCAAAAATGATTTTGAACCAAATGGTATACAAATCAGGATTATTCTGAATGTCGGATTTAACTGCCTCTATAGGCATCCATTTCCAATCCTCTACTTCTTCGGTATTGATATGAGGAGCATAGTTGTAATAGCCAATCATCACATGATCCAATTCATGCTCAGTTAAACCATTGTCAAAAGGCGCTTTGTAAATAAAATGAAATAATTCTTTGAGCTCCGTATTAAAACCCATTTCCTCAAAAAGTCGGCGACTACCCGCTTGAATATTAGTTTCGCCTTCACGTTGGTGACTACAACAAGTATTCGTCCATAAAAGCGGAGAATGGTATTTGTGATGCGCACGTTGTTGCAACATGATTTCGTTTTTGCTATTCAATACAAAAACAGAAAAAGCACGATGCAAAACCGCTTTTTCATGGGCTTCCATTTTTGGCATTAAGCCAATGGGCTCATCTCTTTCGTTAACTAAAATTACATTCTCTTCAATCATACAAAACTATTGGTTCCCAAAAATACAAAAAAGAAGGGGTACAACCGCTGATTTTTTATTTTAAACAAAGTTTAACGAATGTCTAATCTACAAAAGTGTTAAATTTACATACCTATAAATCACCAACCAGTAAAAAAACAAACAATCAATACTATGAAATATTACTTTCTATTGCTCGTTCCCTTGCTATTTTTTTCTGCATGTGGTCAAACAACAAAACAAAAAAAATCCAAAACTACTGTTATGTCAAATACTATTTCTAAACCTGAAAATCCATACTATTCCAATACTGATACTGCAAAACTAACTGTTTCTAATGCCGAGTGGAAAAAAATCCTCTCTCCTGATTTGTACGCAGTTGCACGTGAGGCCGATACCGAAAGAGCTTTTACCGGTACGATGTGGAATGACGAAACCAAAGGAACTTATTATTGTGCTACTTGTGGGTACAAACTATTTCAGTCCAATCAAAAATTTACTAGCAGTTGCGGCTGGCCAAGTTTTTTTGAACAAGAAAATAAAGAAAGTATTGTTTTTAAATTAGACAAATCCTACGGAATGATTCGCACCGAAGCGCTATGTGGCAGATGCGACAGCCATTTAGGACATTTATTTAATGACGGTCCAGAACCAACAGGAAAAAGATATTGTATGAATGCTATTTCACTTGATTTTGTTCCAGATGCAGCACCCGTAGCAAAAAAAGGAGCCTTTAAAACGATTACTATTGGAGGAGGTTGCTATTGGTGTGTTGAAGCAGTATACGACAATCTAAAAGGGGTTCAATCAGTTGTTTCAGGATATGCTGGTGGTCGCACTGAAAATCCAACCTATGAGGAAGTTTGCTCAGGAACAACAGGACATGCAGAAGTTGTTCAAATTACCTATGATCCAACTCAAACCAATACGGATGAAATTTTCAAAGTATTTTTTACCGTTCACGATCCAACCACACTGAACCGTCAAGGTGCTGATGTAGGAACGCAATACCGTTCGGTTATTTTTTATACGAATGAAAAAGAAAAACAAGAGGCACACAACATCATTAACGCCTTAGAAACATCTAAAGTATACGACAGTCCTGTTGTAACTACAATTGAACCACTTACTCAATTCTATAAAGCCGAAGACTATCATCAAGACTATTACAATAACAACAAAAGTCAACCCTACTGCAAAATGGTGATTCAACCCAAAATTGAAAAATTTGAAAAATTATTTAAAAGCAGATTGAAGAAAGAGTAACTTATCCGAACTGCTTTTTGGTTTTAAGTAAAAGAAAAGATTAGTTTTTGTACATTTGGTTATTACACATTCTTATAATAAACCAAATGAAAAAACTAATCTTCTTTTTTTTCCTAGCAATAACCCCTATTGCTCAATCTCAAAATACGCTTCTTAAATCAAAAATAGCTCAAAAAGCAGCAGCTCTTGAGCAACAAGTTATTCAATGGAGACGAGACTTTCATCAACATCCTGAATTAGGCAATAGAGAATTTCAAACTGCCGAAAAAATTGCGACCTATTTAAAAAGTATTGGCATACAAGTGCAAACTGGAGTTGCAAAAACAGGTGTTGTCGGACTATTAAAAGGAGGTAAACCAGGTCCCGTTGTAGCACTTCGCGCAGATATGGATGCATTACCAGTAAAAGAAAGAGTAAACCTTCCTTTTGCATCTAAAGCAGAAGGCGAATATAACAATCAAAAGGTAGCAGTAATGCACGCTTGTGGACATGATACGCATGTTGCTATGTTGATGGGAACGGCGACTATTCTTGCTGAATTACGAAAAGAAATTAAAGGTACTGTAAAATTCATCTTTCAACCCGCTGAAGAGGGAGCTCCAGAAGGAGAAGAAGGTGGTGCCGAACTTATGGTGAAAGAAGGAGTCTTGGAAAATCCAAAAGTAGATGTAATTTTTGGACTTCATATCAACGCACAAACCGAGGTAGGTAAGATAAAATACCGCCCAAAAGGCACCATGGCGTCTTCGGATTGGTTCAAAATAAAAGTAAGTGGTAAACAATCTCATGGGGCGACTCCATGGCAAGGGATTGACCCAATTGTAACTTCATCTCAAATTATTCTTGGTTTGCAAACGATAGTAAGCAGAAACATGGCGCTTACTGAAAATGCTGCTGTGGTAAGTGTAGGTCAAGTGAATGCAGGTATCCGAAGTAATATTATTCCTGAAGAATTAAATATGAGTGGTACCATTCGAACTCTTGACAGCAAAGCGCAAGACTATATACACTCCAGAGTGAAACAAATCGCCACTAACATTGCCGAAAGCGCTGGAGCAACCGCAGTAGTAGACATTACAAAGAAAACATTGATAACTTATAATGACCCTAGCTTAACTGAAAAAATGGTTCCAACATTAGAAAGTTCAGCAGGAAAAGAAAATGTAATTCTAACGGAAGCCGTAACTGGAGCTGAAGATTTTTCATTCTATCAGGATAAAATTCCAGGCTTGTTCTTTTTCCTTGGGGGAATGCCAAAAGGGAAAAAAGCCGAAGAAATGCCTTCACATCATACCCCTGATTTTTATATCGATGAGAGTGGGTTTGTTCTGGGGATGAAGTCTATGGCCAATCTTACCATTGATTATATGGATAAGGCCTCAAAATAATTACTTCCCAAATTTATGAAACAGTTAATTCGTTTTTTAGTTCTTATTGTATTTGTAAACTGCAACAATAGTGAGGCACAAGAATCCAGCCCCAGTTGGACGCTAGTTGATTTTATAAAAATAGATAGTATTAATCCTATTTTATCGCCTAACGCTAAACAAACTTTTAATTGTCCGGTGAGCAAATCATTGGTCAATTGGGAAGAACGCAATGTTCTAAATCCATCTGCTATTGTAAAAGACAATAAAATCTATCTAATTTACCGAGCGCAGGATAACCAAATGACTTCTCGTTTAGGATTGGCAATTAGTGAAGATGGTTTGCATTTTAAAAAAGAAGCCGAACCTATCTTTTTTCCTGATAATGATACCATGAATGGCTACGAATGGAAAGGTGGTGTAGAAGATCCAAGAGTGATTGAATGTCCAGACGGAAGCTATTTTATGACCTATACTTCTTATGATGGGAAAATAGCACGTCTTTGTTTTGCAACTTCTAAAGATTTAAAACATTGGACCAAACAAGGATTGGTGCTAAAAGACGAAAAATACAAAGATCTTTGGGCAAAATCTGGTGCAGTTGTGGGCGAAAAAAAAGGAAATAAAATCGTTGCCACTAAAATTAACAATAAGTATTGGATGTATTTTGGAGATACCGATTTGTTCATGGCCTACTCTGAAGATTTGATTCATTGGCAAGCCGCTGTCAATGAGGAAAGTCAAAAAATGATTAGTGTACTTCATCCTAGAATGGGGTATTTTGATAGTCGATTAGTAGAACCTGGTCCATTTGCGTTGTTGCAAAAGGAAGGTATTCTGCTAATTTACAACGGTAGTAATGCGGCCAATTACAACACTGCCGAGTTACCAAAATTCACTTATGCTGCGGGTCAAGCTTTATTTGACAGAAACCAACCTTATAAATTAATCGATCGTACTCAAAATCATTTTATTCACCCTGATAAACCCTATGAAAAAATAGGCGAAGTCAACGAAGTTTGTTTTGTTGAAGGATTAGTTTTCTTTAAAAATAAATGGTTTTTATACTACGGTACTGCTGACTCAAAAATTGCAGTTACTGTACGAGATAAATAACTATTGATGTAAACTTTCAGCAATTTTCAAAGCACATTTTTCGCCATCAATAGCAGCTGAAATAATGCCGCCTGCATAACCAGCTCCTTCACCGCAAGGATACAATCCTTTGATTTGTAAATGCTCTAAACTAATTCCATCTCTCGGAATTCGAACAGGCGAAGAAGTTCGCGATTCAGGCGCATGCAAAATGGCATCATTAGTCAAATATCCTTTCATCGATTTTCCAAATTCGGTAAATCCTTCACGTAGAATTTGACTTAAAAATCCGGGAAACACCTGCCCCATTTCTACTGAAGTAGTTCCGGGTACATAAGACGTAGGAGGAATACTTGCAGACACTTTATTCTGAGTAAAATCAATCATTCGTTGGGCAGGAACACGCTGTGTTTGACCAGCCAAATGCCATGCTTTTTGTTCGATACTTTTTTGAAATTCCATTCCGGCCAAAGCACCAAATTTTGCAAAAGGTTTAAAATCTTCTAACTTCAATTCGATGACAATACCCGAATTAGCGGTAGCCTGATCTCTTTTAGAAGGCGACCATCCATTGGTCACCACCTCACCCGGACTTGTAGCACATGGTGCAATTACGCCACCCGGACACATACAAAAAGAATACATGCCACGACCGCCCACTTGTTTGACAATCGAATAAGGCGCTGGAGGTAAATGTTCACCACGGTAATCACAACTGTATTGAATGCTATCTATTAACGATTGTGGATGTTCTGTTCGCACTCCTAAAGCAAATGGTTTGGCTTCAATCAGTACTTTTTTGCGATCCAACATTTCAAAAATGTCACGAGCCGAATGCCCTGTTGCCAAAATCATTTTATTGGCGGATATAGTATCGCCATTTTGGGTTACCACACCTTGGACTTCGTTATTTTTAATCAAAATATCCGTTACACGGGTTTCAAACAAAACTTGTCCGCCACATTCGATTATCTTTTCTCGTATATCTTGAATAATTTGAGGCAATTTGTTGGTTCCAATATGCGGATGTGCCTCCACTAAAATATCGGGTGTGGCACCAAAAGCGACTAACAATTCTAATATTCTTGTAACATCTCCACGCTTTTTAGAACGAGTATACAGCTTCCCATCAGAATAGGTTCCTGCTCCCCCTTCGCCAAAACAATAATTGGAATCTTCATTGACAATATGATCTCGATTAATCGCTTTTAAATCACGACGACGCCCACGAACGTCTTTTCCGCGTTCTACCACAATGGGTTTTAATCCCAATTCTATCAATTGTAGTGCTGCAAAAAGTCCCGCTGGTCCTGCGCCAATAACAATTACTTCTTGTTTATTTGTAACATTTGGATAATCCGGAAGCGCTATCGATGATTCTTGAAAAGTTTCGCCTTGCAAATAAATTACAACTTTTAAATTGACTTTGATGGCTTTTTGACGCGCATCAATAGAACGTTTTACTATAGCAATATGTTGAATATCATTTACTCCAACCTTTATTTGTTTGGACAAATGCTCTTGCAACAAGGCAGTATTTGCAGCTATTTCGGGACTAACTTGAAGTAAAAGTTCTTTAGGCATTGGGTATGGATTAATTATTGTAAAGCCTATTTAGCAAAACAATTGGCAAAAATAACATTTTGAAGTGAATTCGGTCAATCAAAATACCAACCATTTTACTTTAGAGTTTGTACCTTTGCAACTCAATTGCAAAAAATGGAAAGAAAAATTAAATTAATTTGGGATTTTAGAGGACCCGCTGCTGCTAAAACTGCAGAACATCATGAAATTCATTTAAAAGAATATAGTACTATTGAAAAGTTACCAATCAATATCACTGGGTATCAAATACTCAATGATATGCATGCAATTGCCTTTATGGTGGTAACAGACGACTATATGATCTCGGTTCGTGATGCCTTAAAACCTCATCGAGGCGAACTATATGAAGAAAAATAAATTAATTAGCCACTTCGCTAATGAATTTAATACGCATCAAACGCAGTTCATCAATATCGTATTCTCCATCAAATTCTTTCAGTGCATCTTCTATTTTATCCGAATCCGATTCCATAAAATACTCATGGATTTCTTCTTGCTGATCGTCATCTAACATGTCGTCAATCCAATATTTGATGTTCAATTTGGTTCCAGAATAAACAATCTGTTCCATCTCTTTTATCAAATCATCCATTGTCATTCCTTTTGCGGAAGCAATATCATCTAGTGAAAGTTTACGATCAATATTTTGAATGATGTACAATTTATTGGCCGAATTCACACCCGTAGATTTGACTACTAAATCATCTGGTCGGATGATATCATTGTCCTCTACATAACGGCTAATTAGTGCTAAAAATGGCGCGCCATATTTTTTTGCCTTCCCTTCTCCAACACCGTGAATGTTTGTTAATTCATCAAGTGAGATTGGATATTTCAAAGCCATATCTTCTAGAGATGGATCTTGGAAAACTACAAAAGGAGGTACCCCTAGATTTTTCGCTTCTTTTTTACGCAACTCCCGTAACATTGCCATCAAAGCCTCATCGGCAGTTCCAGAAGAACTGGCAGCGCTTACAATAGCATCGTCTTCAGTTTCATTGTATTCGTGATCCTCAGACATCATAAACGAAATCGGGTTTTTGATAAAATCCAAGCCTTTATCCGTAATTTTTACGATACCATAGGTTTCAATATCTTTCGCCAAATAGCCATCAACCAAAACTTGTCTTAACAGCGCCATCCAGTATTTTTCATCATGATCAACACCACAACCAAAAAAGGATTGTGAATCTGTTTTGTGCGCTTTAATCACAGCATTTACTCGGCCAATCAAAGTAAACACTACTTCTTTAGACTTGTATAAATGTTTCGTATCTCTTACCACTTCAAGTAATTTCACTACTTGATTTTTAGCTTCTACTTTATTTTTCGGATTGCGAACATTGTCATCCATGTCGGCACCTTCTCCTGTTTCGCTATCAAATTCTTCTCCGAAATAATGCAATAAAAATTTACGTCTGGACATAGAAGTTTCAGCATAGGCCACAACTTCTTGCAATAAAGCAAATCCAATTTCTTGTTCTGCAACGGGTTTACCCGACATAAACTTTTCTAATTTCTCTACATCTTTGTAGGAATAGTAGGCTAAACAATGACCTTCGCCCCCATCGCGACCAGCACGACCAGTTTCTTGGTAATAACTTTCTAAAGATTTTGGAATATCGTGGTGAATTACAAAACGTACATCCGGTTTGTCAATTCCCATACCGAAAGCAATAGTTGCTACGACTACTTCCACATCTTCCATCAAGAACATGTCTTGATGTTTGGCACGTGTTTTGGCATCCAATCCAGCATGATACGGAACTGCACTAATGCCATTCACTTGCAACACCTCGGCAATCGCTTCTACTTTTTTACGGCTTAAGCAATAAATAATTCCTGATTTTCCTTTATTCTGTTTGATAAAACGAATAATATCCGATTCAATATTCTTAGTCTTTGTACGAACTTCGTAATACAAATTCGGTCTGTTGAAAGACGCTTTATAGGTAGTCGCATCGGACATATCTAAATTTTTCAATATGTCTTCCTGCACTTTTGGAGTCGCCGTAGCGGTCAACCCAATAATAGGCACATCACCTAACTGTTTTATTATATAACGTAAATTACGGTATTCCGGTCTAAAATCATGACCCCATTCGGATATACAATGCGCTTCGTCAATAGCTACAAAAGAGACTTTAACCGATTGAAGAAATTGAACGTATTCGTCTTTGGTAAGGGATTCTGGAGCGACATACAATAATTTTGTAATACCCGCTGTAATATCATTTTTAACCTGAGTAATTTCTGTTTTAGTTAATGAAGAATTTAATACGTGAGCAATTCCATTTTCAGAAGATAAACTCCGAATAGCATCTACCTGATTCTTCATTAAAGCAATTAATGGAGACACCACAATGGCTGTCCCTTCTTGAATCAAAGCAGGTAATTGGTAACAAAGTGATTTACCGCCTCCCGTGGGCATAATAACAAAAGTATTTTCTTTATTCAAAATACTTTTAATTACTGGTTCTTGCAGTCCCTTGAATTGTCCGAAGCCAAAATACTTCTTTAATTCTTTATGGATATCAATTTCGTTTGAATTCATTATTTACTGTGTGGTATTTTGTATAAATTTGCACCACATAAAGATACTATTTTCTTTTACAAACACAAATTTAACTATTCTGTTTTGACAACAACATCAAATATTTTGGCAAGTGCCAAAAAAACGATACTCTCTGAGAGCCTATCCATCTCAAAATTAGCCGATTTACTCGATGCTAATTTTGTTGCTGCGGTAGAAAAAATATACCAATCCAAAGGCCGATTAGTGGTTACAGGTATTGGCAAAAGCGCTATCATTGCTCAAAAAATGGTGGCTAGTTTCAATTCGACTGGCACACCATCACTTTTTTTACATGCTGCCGAAGCCATACATGGCGATCTAGGCATGCTTCAAAAAGAAGATGTTGTTATTTGTATTTCAAAAAGCGGCAACAGTCCTGAAATTAAAGTTTTAGTTCCGTTATTAAAACGCTTTGACAATATTTTGATTGCGATTACTGGAAATATGAGTTCGTTTTTAGCACAAGGATCTGATATAGTGTTAAACACAACTGTAGACAGCGAGTCTTGTCCAAATAATTTAGCGCCTACCAATAGCACCACTGCTCAATTGGTTATGGGAGATGCTTTAGTAGTTTGCCTAATGGAGATGCGCAACTTCAAAGCAGAAGATTTTGCCGTGTACCATCCAGGAGGCGCATTGGGTAAAAAATTATTACTTCGCGTAAAGGACATGCTCGAAAACTCCTTGAAACCTATGGTGGCTCCAGATGCTCCAATTAAAAAAGTTATTTTCGAAATTTCGGAAAAACGCTTAGGAGTAACCGCCGTTGTAGAAAACAATAAAGTAATCGGAATCATTACTGATGGCGATATCCGACGCATGTTGAACGAAAGAGATAACTTTTCCGATTTAACAGCAAAAGACATCATGACCCAAAATCCAAAAACTACTTCTTCTGAAGCGATGGTAATTGATGCCTTTCATTTGATGGAAAATTTTAAAATTACCCAATTGATTGTAGTAGACGATTCAGAGTTCAAAGGCGTATTGCATTTACACGATATTTTAAAAGAAGGAATTATATAATGGCAAAGAAAGATTTGAACGAAATGTCGTTTTTAGATCATCTAGAAGAACTACGATGGTTGTTGGTTAAGAGTACTATTGGTATTTTAGTAATGGCAACTTTGACTTTTTTTGTGAGCGACTTTATCTTTAATGATGTCATTTTTGGGCCAACCAAAGCGGATTTTATTACTTACCGATTTTTTTGTGATTTATCACACCAATTGGGTTTTGCCGATAGCATTTGCGTAACTGAAATGGCTTTCATCATTCAAAATACGAATATGGAAGGCCAAATCAATATTTTAATTTGGACTTGTATCACCGCGGGTTTCATTTTAGCTTTTCCTTTTATTTTGTGGCAAATCTGGCAATTTATCAGTCCCGCTTTGTATGAAAAAGAAAAAAAGCATGCTAAATTGTTTGTGTTCACCTCGTCTATTCTTTTCTTTTTAGGAGTATTATTTGGTTATTTTGTTATTGTACCCATGTCGGTCAACTTTTTTGCCACCTTTACTGTCAGTGATGTCATTAAAAATCAGTTTAGTGTAGACTCTTATATTGGGATGCTTAAAACTAGCGTTATTGCCTGTGGTTTGTTTTTTGAACTGCCAATTATTATCTACTTTCTAACTAAATTAGGTTTGGTCACCCCTACTTTTTTAAGAAAATACTGGAAGTACGCTGTAATTATCATTTTAATTGTAGCCGCGATTGTTACTCCGCCTGATGTGGTAAGTCAAATTATAGTTACCATTCCGATGTTAATTATATACGAAGCGAGTATTTTAATTTCTAAAATTGTAATCCGAAATAAAAACAAAGAAAATGGCTGATATTGTAGATGAATTTAATGAGTATCGTTCTAAAATGAACGAGAAATTATTGGCAGACAATAACAAAATTGTCAAAAGAATCTTTAACTTGGATACCAATGCCTATGCCGAAGGCGCTTTGGATGTAAAAACAAAAGAACTTTTAGGCCTTGTTGCTTCAGCAGTATTGCGTTGTGATGATTGCGTTAAGTATCATTTGGAAACTAGTCACAAAGAAGGCGTAACCAAAGCAGAAATGATGGAAGCTATGGGAATTGCGACATTGGTTGGCGGAACCATTGTAGTCCCTCATTTACGTAGAGCCTACGAATTTTGGGAGGCTTTAGAGAATAATAAATAATGTACCAATGCATCGATGTAACAATAAACCAATTGCTACATTTTACTAATTGATTAATTTACACATTTAAAATGATATTAAGAGCAGATAATTTGGTGAAAACCTATAAAGGCCGTAGCGTCGTAAAAGGGATTTCGGTGGAAGTAAACCAAGGAGAAATCGTAGGTCTCTTAGGTCCTAATGGTGCTGGGAAAACGACTTCATTTTACATGATTGTAGGTTTAGTGAAACCCAATTCAGGCAGTATTCATTTAGACAATTTGGAAATAACTGATTATCCGATGTACAAAAGAGCCCAAGCTGGAATTGGGTATTTAGCACAAGAAGCCTCTGTTTTTAGAAAACTAAGTATTGAAGATAACATTTTAAGCGTATTGCAATTAACCAACCTGTCAAAAGCTGAACAAGAAGCTAAGATGGAAAGTTTAATTGCCGAATTCAGTTTGGAACACATTCGTACCAATCGAGGTGATTTACTTTCAGGAGGAGAAAGACGTCGTACCGAAATTGCACGTTGTTTAGCTACCGACCCGAAGTTCATCTTACTAGACGAACCTTTTGCAGGTGTAGATCCAGTAGCGGTAGAAGATATTCAGCGAATTGTTGCGCAATTGAAAAATAAAAACATCGGTATCTTAATTACCGATCATAATGTTCAAGAAACCTTAGCTATTACTGACAAAACTTACTTAATGTTTGAAGGAGGTATTCTTAAAGCAGGAATTCCGGAAGAATTAGTAGAAGACGAAATGGTACGCCGAGTGTATTTGGGACAGAACTTTGAATTGAGAAAGAAAAAATTGGAATTCTAATTCGTCATCCAGAACAAATGGAGCAACCGGACAAAGAAACTTTAGAAAAATGGCACAAAGATCCGAATAATTGGAAATGGTGTTGCTTGTATTACAACAAAGAAGACCAACGTTTATTACCTCCTAAACGTCAAGAATGAATGGGATTAACAATTAATTTTGCCAATCCAAAGTCGGTTTTGGTTTTGGTATTTATGCTTCTTTTCTTCCTACTCATTGTGCTGTTAGCAACAAAAAAAGGACATTCCAACTAAAAGATTTGTTATTTTGATACTAGTACATTGGTAATTACCGATAGTAGAACATACAATACTATTACCAAAGGAATTCCGGCATATTGAAAACTAGCGATTAAAACTACCGAACTTAGCAAAAATCCAATTTGAAATGCATTTTTCTTCAAACTCATTTGCTTGATTTTCAATGAGAATAACGGAATTTCAGCATTCAGCATATACACGCTAAGCAAGGTGATTCCGATCAAAACGAAAGGATTCGTTAGCAATTCCAATACAAAAAAAGAATCCAAATTACGTAACACCAAAGGTAAACTCAAAATAAAAAGGGCATTCGCAGGGGTTGGTAAGCCAATAAACGAATCGGTTTGACGGGTATCAATATTGAAATTGGCCAAACGATAACAAGACCCTAAAGTAATTAAAAAGCCTACAAATGGAAACGGCTCAACGATCCAACCTAATTTAGGATACCCACTCGAGCTTCCCATCAACTGATACATAACAATTCCTGGAACAACACCACTGGTAACCATATCGGCTAATGAATCCAATTGCAATCCTAAGGGACTAGATACTTGAAACAAGCGCGCAAAAAAACCATCAAAAAAGTCCAAGAAAATACCTAAGCTTACAAAATAAAAAGCCATTTCGAACTCTTTGTTCAGCGCAAATACCATGGCAATACAACCACAGAAAAGATTGAGTAAGGTAATCGTATTTGGCACCTGTTTTTTTATCGTCATCATACTATTTATATAACTGTCTTGGGAGGCAAATTTAATACAATTAGTGAATGCTAAAACCTTTGACCCCTGTTTTTTCTCCTGAACTACTCCTTTATTATTATTTGTAGGCTATAAATAGTAACTCTTTGTAAAAAAGTTTAATTTTGAAAACAATAGCAATATACCCAACTATGAAATTTCTTAATCTGCAAAAAATAATTCTATTCACACTCTTTTGGATGAGTATTCCGTTGAGTTTTTCACAAACAATTTCCCTTTCGAAAGAAGCCGAAATAAGTGTATTGACCTGCGGAACCAGTACTGAAGTGTATGCCTTATTTGGTCATACCGCCATTCGAGTAAAGGACAAAGCAGATGGGATAGATGTGGTATATAATTATGGTGCCTTTGATTTTGGTACCCCAAATTTTGCCTTAAAATTCGCCAAAGGCAATCTCCAATATTTTGCAGTAGCCAATTCATATACTGATTTTATTACTAATTATAGCTACGAAAAACGTTCCGTATACGAACAAGTACTCCGCCTTTCGGCCACTGAAAAACAACGATTATTTGACTTGTTAAATGAATCATTATTACTAGAAAATCGCGAATACACCTATAAATTCATCGACCAAAACTGTACGTCAATGACAGTAGACGTAATTAACAAAGCGCTTACTAAAAATATAATTGTAAAAAAAGGAGATACAACTACAACTTATAGAAGCATTTTATTCCCTTATTTCAATAATCATTTTTATGAGCAACTAGGAACTAGTATTCTTTTCGGTACCAAAACAGATCAAGCTGGAACTGCTATTTTTCTGCCATTTGAATTAAAAGAAAGTTTGAATCAGATTCAAATTAACCAACTTCCTATCGTAAAAGAAAACAAAACCCTTTTGGAATTTGAACCAAAAACGAATTCCTCTTGGTGGAACAATCCGTATACTTACCTAATCGTATTAGCATTTGTACTTCTCATAAACAAAAAAACAATTGACACTATTTATTTGGCTACTATGGGAATCCTAGGAATTGTATTTATCATTTTAGGCCTCTACTCTACCCATTTAGAACTAGGTAACAACTACAACATCTTGTTATTCAATCCTATTTTACTCATTCTACTAGCATTTGCAAAAGCTAAAAATGTAAACGGAATACGATATACACTTTGGCTCAACTTGTTTGCGCTAGTAACCTACACCCTACTACTACTTAACAAAGCACATCTTTGGATTGTAGCACCATTGATTATTACTAGTTGTGTTGTATTAGTAAGAGGTTTTTGGAAAAAAGAAATATAATTTACGATATACGATATACGATGTACGATTTAGGAATGTAGCAATTTATAATGTTTGATTTAAGAGAGTGTTCAGGATTCAGCTGTAAGTGTTCAGGTTGTAATACTTAAATGAACTGTAACAGAGCGAAGCAACTTCTTATACTATCTTATATGACTTATATGGTTTTAAAATGTACGATTTACGACATTAGATATACGATTTAATAATCTAACAATTTGAAAATGTAACAATTCAAAATATTTGATTTAAGAGAGTGTTCAGGATTCAGCTCTAAGTGTTCAGGTTGTACTAATTAAATGAACTGTAAAAGAGCGAAGCAACTTTCTTATTTTTTCTTATATAACTTATATGGTTCCAAATTAAACACAAAGAGCACAAAGTCCTTCGGCATGCTCAGGATGACAGCTCAAAGATTCGCTAAAAATATAGCAATTGAATAATTTATAAATGTAACAATTCGCCTAATTAGCAGTACATTCCCCTCTTCAAATCGAAGATTCAACGATTCCAAACAAAATCAATAAAAAAGAGAGTTATAGGGGCTAGGGGTGTGTTATTTGATTTACGATATATAAGTTACGATTTGCGATATATGGAATGTTCAGGATTCAGCTCAAAGTGTTCAGGTTGTACTACTTAAATGAACTGTAACAGAGCAAGCGACTTTCTTATAATTCCTTATATGACTTATATGGTTTAAAAATATACGAGTTACGATATACAATTTACGATTTACGATATTCAAACTACAAGGCGTTCCCCTCTACAGAGGGGCTAGGGGTGTGTTAATTGATTTAGGATATACGAAGTACGATTTACGAAGTTTATTTAGAACTTCATGATAAAAATCTTTGTCGAATAGTGAACATTAGAACATGGAACGCTGAACAAAGAATGGAAAACTGACAACCGAAAACAGATAACTGATTTTATTTCCCAAAGAAGTCTTGCAAAATAATCTCGGTAAACTTTCGAGCGCCTTCATCGTTCAAATGCCCGCAAGAAGAAAAATACTGGTCTCCTTCAACTGCATTCTCATAATTATGAATTTCAGGATATTTGGATTTCACTCTATCAAAATAATCCATCCCCTTTACGTTGGAGCACATAGGAGTCATTAAGGCAATTAATTCGATATTATTGGCTTTACAAATCGCTTTTATCTCTTTGTAATAGCGATTATCCAAAGGTTGCATCTTACGAATATCATTTTTCATATTCCCCTTTTTCTTACCGCCCAAAGGATGATATCCCAAATTATCTAAATAATTCGTTGGCACTTGACGCCAACTACGGTTCATTTCGCGAAAACCAATTTTAGCATCAAAAGCCAAATAACGGTAAAACGGAATAAAATACAACTTCCAGAAATCTTGTTCTACCGAAAAATGATCTTTTATAATTTCAGAATCGTGCAAATAAGGTAGAAATTGAGCGGATATTCCAGCGTCACGGGTTTCGTTAGCCAAATTCATATCGGTTTCCAGAATCAATTTTTTAATTACAAATTTTCGTTCTACCATCAGCTTCAACAACAAGGAGGCTTCAAACAAATGCGAAGCACTCATGCCATAATTAAAGGCCTTAATTCCTTTTTCTTCAAAGAGTGGCGCCACAAAATGATTATTGGCTCGGGAGGAACCTAAAAAAACCACATCGTACTGTTGCGGACCAGCATGATAGACATATTCGATTTTTCCTCTAGTTGACGATTGCTGAAAAATGGTAGTATATCCCCAATCTAGTATTACTGCCAAAAACAAGACAGCGATTAGTATAAAGGCGATTAAACGGATGAATTTTTGCATTAAAATTGAAAATATATAAATTCTTTATAATCAGAAAAAGTACCCAAAGCCAAAATTGCGGCCAAACACAAGACTAATTTAATACCACTATACTTTCCTGAAATCGGTTCTACTTGAGTTCTATAATTCCACTCTACCACAACAAAAGCAGCAATCAAAAAGAGCAACTCATAATTGTATCGCTGATTTTTAAGAAATTGGGAGGTGAAATGTTGGTCAGTAAAAATCTGTTGGATATACTGCAACGCTTGGCTAATAGAACTCGCTCTAAAGAAAATCCAAGCCAAACAACTCATTAAAAAAGTAGTAAGTATACTTCCAAAAACGCGAACGGAATCCCAATTGCGTTGCAAGACCACCGTTTCCATATTAGAACGGTTTCTATTCAGTAGCAATAAGGGTAAGAAATAAATGGCATTAATCAATCCCCAGGCGATGAAGGTCCAATTGGCACCATGCCAAAAACCACTCACCAAGAAAATAATAAAGGTATTGCGAATTTTCATTCCCATGCCTCCACTACTCCCTCCTAACGGAATATACAAGTAATCTCGAAACCAAGACGAAAGCGAAATGTGCCATCTGCGCCAAAACTCGGCGATATCTCTGGAGAAATACGGATAATTAAAATTGCGCAATAAGTCAATCCCGAACAACTTTGACATTCCTAAAGCCATATCCGAATAGCCCGAAAAATCACCATAAATCTGAAAAGCAAAATAGACCGCTCCCAATATCAGCGACAGTGAATTCATCGCCGAATAATTATCGAAAATAGCATTGGCGTAGGTAGCACAAGTATCGGCAATGACCACTTTTTTGACTAATCCCCATAAAAATTGATAAACGCCTTCTTTGGCTTTTTCAAAATCAAAATGACGTTTGACTTTTACTTGAGGTAATAAATGGGTCGCTCGTTCAATAGGTCCAGCTACTAACAACGGAAAATAACTTACAAATAGTGAATAATCCACAAAATTCGTTTCGGCCTTGATGCGTTTCAAATAAATATCAATTACATAGGACAAACCATGAAAGGTGTAAAACGAAATCCCAACAGGCAATACAACATTCAGTAACAACGGACTAGTTGACAACCCAATCCCATTCAAAGCTTCGGATAGCGAACTAGCAAAGAAATTAAAGTATTTAAATACGCCTAGAAAACCAAGATTAACCCCAATACTCAACCAAAACCAAAACTTTCGTCCCAAATCCGTTTTCCCCTTTTCGATTCGGAGCCCCGTATAATAATCTAAGAAGGTTGAAAATACCAACAAGAACAAAAAACGCCAATCCCAACAGGAATAGAAGTAATAACTCGCTACAATCAGCACTGCATTCTGACTGGCTTTGCTTTTGTTAAAAACAAACCAATACAGCACAAATACGATGGGTAAAAAAACCGCAAAAGACAACGAATTAAAAAACATAAATGTGGGGTGTCGAAATTAAAACCGCAAAATTAAGATATATTCTTTTTACAAACTAACAATATACGATTTACGAGGGACGATTTAGAAATGTAGCAATTTATAATGTTTGATTTAAGAGAGTGTTCAGGATTCAGCTGTAAGTGTTCAGGTTGTAGTACTTAAATGAACTGTAACAGAGCGAAGCGACTTCTTATACTATCTTATATGACTTATATGGTTTAGCAATTTACGATATTTGATATGCGAGGTACGATATAGGAAAGGTTCAGAATTCAGCTCTAAGTGTTCAGGTTGTAGTACTTAAATGAACTGTAACAGAGCGAAGCAACTTCTTATACTATCTTATATGACTTATATGGTTTAAAATATTCGAGGTACGAAGTACGAAGTACGATCCCGATGCTTCGGGACGATTTTCAAACTACAATGCGTTCCCCTCTCGAAATCGAAGATTCAACGATTCCAAACAAAATCAATAAAAACTAGAGTTATAGGGGCTAGGGGTGTGTTATATGATTTATGATATACGAAGTACGATTAAGGGAAGGATCAATTTAAAAAAAAGTGTTCAGGTTGTAGTACTTAAATGTGCTGTAACAGAGCGAAGCGACTTCTTATACTATCTTATATGACTTATATGGTTTAAAAATATTCGAGGTACGAAGTACGAAGTACGATCCCGACGCTTCGGGACGATTTTCAAACTACAATGCGTTCCCCTCTTGAAATCGCAGATTCAACGATTCCAAAAAAATCAATAAAAACGAGAGTTATAGGGGCTAGGGGTGTGTTAGTTGATTTCGGATATACGAGTTACGATTTGCGATATAGGAAGGGTTCAGAATGCAGCGGTAAGTATTCAGGATGTACTATTTAAATGCGCTGTAACAGAGCGAAGCAACTTCTTATACTATCTTATATGACTTATATGGTTTAGAAATATACGATATTAGATATGCGAAGTACGATTAAGGGAAGGATCAATTTAAAAAAAAGTGTTCAGGGTAAACTACTTAAATGAACTGTAACAGAGCGAAGCAACTTCTTATACTATCTTATATGACTTATATGGTTTAAAAATATTCGAGGTACGAAGTACGAAGTACGATCCCGACGCTTCGGGACGATTTTCAAACTACAATGCGTTCCCCTCTCGAAATCGAAGATTCAACGATTCCAAACAAAATCAATAAAAACTAGAGTTATAGGGGCTAGGGGTGTGTTATATGATTTATGATATACGAAGTACGATTAAGGGAAGGATCAATTTAAAAAAAAGTGTTCAGGGTAAACTACTTAAATGAACTGTAACAGAGCGAAGCAACTTCTTATACTATCTTATATGACTTATATGGTTCCAAATTAATCACAAAGAGCACAAAGTCCTTCGGCAAGCTCAGGATGACAGCTCAAAGACTCACTAAAAATATAATAATTGAATAATTTGAAAATGTAACAATTCGTGTAAGTAGCAGTATACATTCCCGTCTACAGAGGGATTAGGAGTGTGTTTAAAATTTACGGTATGCGATTTATGATATTCGAAGTAAAAACTTCAATCTCGACACTTAGGTTCAAAATTCAATGTTGAATATTCAATAGTAGAACAATGAATGTTGAACAAAAAACAAAGAATGTTTACTTGAGATTGCTTCACTGCGTTCGCAATGACAAACAACTGACAACTGATAACCAACAACCGACTACCATTAACCAAGAACAGACAACTGACAACCGACAACAACCCTTTACGCCTTAGTGGCTATATACAAAAAAATCCCCAAAGAAATATTCTCTAGGGATTCATTTATTATTAAAAAAAGTATTACTTATCCAACACTTCAAAAGTTGAATTCATACTCTTAAACTCAGGAACAATTTTCTTCATTTGAGCTACAATAGCCTCATTGTCATACACCACTGAACCAGAAATCAATTCGATTATGTCTTGATGCAGTTCTTCAAACTCTTCTTCCTTCTCTTGAGCAATCATGATTTTCTCATGGTGTGTAGCAATTGTTTTTGAATTATCATTTAACAATTCCTCATATAACTTCTCCCCTGGTCGAAGCCCTACAATGTCAATTTTAATATCTACATCTGGAATAAAACCAGCGAGTTTAATCATTTTTCTTGCCAAATCGTATATTTTGACCGGTTTACCCATATCAAATATATAAATTTCTCCTCCGTTACCCATAGCACCTGCCTCTAGAACTAATTGACAAGCTTCTGGAATCGTCATGAAATAACGAATAATATCTTTATGTGTAATAGTTAAAGGGCCGCCTTCAGCAATTTGTTTGGTAAATAAAGGCACTACTGATCCGTTGGAACCCAATACATTTCCAAAACGAGTCGTAATAAATCGAGTGACAACACCAGTAGTTTCATTACTATGCTTCCATTGTAAAGACTGCACATATTTTTCTGCAATACGTTTACTCGCACCCATTACATTGGATGGATTAACCGCTTTGTCAGTTGAGACCATTACAAATTTCACTACGCCATACTTACAAGATAAATCAGCTAAATTCTTAGTTCCTTTCACATTGGTAATGATAGCCTGAGCTGGATTTTCTTCCATTAAAGGAACATGTTTGTAGGCAGCAGCATGGTAGACAACTTGGGGTTGGTAAGCTGCAAAAACAGCTTCCATGGCTTTTTTACTTCTCACATCAGCAATGACACTGTGCAAAGTACATTTTGTATCTAAAGCTTGGGTTTCTAATGTTAATTCATGCAAAGGAGTTTCAGCTTGATCTAACATAATTATAGATTTAGGCTCAAAACTAAGTACTTGACGTACTATTTCGCTTCCAATGGAACCCGCAGCCCCAGTGATTAAAATTGTTTTGTCTTTTAATTGTTTGGAAATGGATTTATCGTCAAGAACGATCGGTTTACGCTCCAATAAATCTTCAATCTGGATATTTTTGATTTTCTGAGAGATTTCTTTTTGATTCTCCCAATTGGTAATCAATGGAACAGTAAATACTTTAAAATTGTATTCCAAACATTGATCTACAATTACAATTTGTTCTTCTTTTGTTAATGCCTTATCAGCTATAATAATTCCCTCTGCACCAACTGATCGCATTAAAGCAGGCAGTTTTTTCTTTTGGGCCAAAATAGGCAAATCCAACATTCTTTTGGAAGCGTTTTGATTGCGATGATCTACAAATCCAATTACTTTAAACCGGGCTGGAGTTTCAAAATTTAAGGCATTGGCAACAGAAATGGCATTGGCATCGGTACCATAAATAATAGTGCGAACCAATTGATTTTTTGAATTTTCTGAAAAGTACAATTCAAAGGTGCGTTTTACTGTAACTCGATACAGAAATAAGCCACAAAATGTAAAAACCGTATTGACAAATAAAGCCGTATTTAAGTAGGCTTTTTCATTAAAATTCAATTCGTAAACCAAATTGAATACTAAAAAGAATACTAAAATTGAAATCTGTGAAAACAATAATTTCACAGCATCTATATAAGAGGAATGTCGAATAATTCCAGAGTAGGTTCTAAACAACCAAAAAGAAAAGACATTCATTATGAGAAAGAAACTGACTAGTTCTCTCCAATAAGGGGTGAAAATAAATTTCAAACCAGTACCCCTAAAAAGCAAAAAATTAAAAACACAAGCAGCAACTAGAACGGTAAAATCTATTGCCAGGATAATCCATCTTGGTAAATAATTCAAACTGCTGATGCTAAATTTCAAATTTTTTTTAGAAAAAATAGAAACCGAATTGTCTTTTTTATTTAACATATATTGGTAATCAAATGACTAGCTTATTCTAAATGTTTTTTAACAAATACATTTTCATTTCATTCAAAATTAAACAAATAAATGGAATCTAAGACTACTAATTTCTAAATTATTTCAACCTAATCTTACAATTTATTTTTTATCACACCCATAAGGTAGTCACCATATCCAGATTTACGCAATGGCTCTGCTAAAGCCTTTAACTGTTCCGTAGAAATAAATCCTTGTCTCCAAGCAATTTCTTCAATACAACCTACTTTTAAACCCTGACGCTCTTCTAACACTTGTACAAACTGTCCAGCTTGCATCAAACTGGCAAAAGTTCCGGTATCCAACCAAGCAGTTCCACGACTTAATATACCCACCTTCAACTTCCCTTGTTGTAAGTATTCCTTGTTAACATCGGTAATCTCATATTCTCCTCGGGCTGATGGCTGAATATTCTTAGCTATTTCAACCACCGAATTATCATAAAAATACAAACCCGGTACGGCATAATTCGATTTCGGTTCCAATGGTTTTTCTTCTATAGAAAGCGCCTTTAAATCAGCATCAAACTCTACTACTCCATAGCGCTCTGGATCTGAAACATGATAGGCAAAAACCACTCCGCCATCAGGCTTCGTATTGGATTGCAATAATTCTTGCATGTGTGCACCAAAGAAGATATTATCCCCTAAAACTAATGCCACCGAATCATTCCCAATAAAATCAGCACCAATTACAAAAGCTTGTGCTAACCCGTTAGGAACAGCTTGTTCGGCATAACTAAATTGGCAACCAATTTGCGATCCATCACCCAATAATTTTTGAAAATTAGGCAAATCATGAGGCGTTGAAATAATCAAAATTTCATGGATTCCAGCCATCATCAAAGTCGACAAAGGATAATAAATCATCGGTTTGTCATAGACAGGCATCATTTGCTTACTCATTGCTAATGTCAATGGGTGTAGTCGTGTACCGGATCCTCCGGCGAGTATAATTCCTTTCATAGTTTCTAATTTTACGAATTTTCGCGAATTACGCTAATATATCGAATTGTGCGAATTAGTCTAAATTTTTGAGTTTACTATTCTTTTATAGGTTAAGGACGGAGTGCCAAAATTAATCAACATTCCCAACTCCATATTAGTGCATTTTAAATAATTTTGCAGTTGAGCATAAAATACCGAAGGTATCTGAGCTACTGCTTTCAATTCCACAATGATGCTGTCATAACATACAAAATCAGCTCTATAGTGCTTTTTTAGTTGTACCCCTTCATAATACAATTTCAATTGTACTTGTCTTTTGTAGGGAATATTTTGAATGATAAACTCTTTTTCTAAAACTTCTTCATACACTGCTTCTAGGAATCCAGCACCTAATGCCCGATGTACTTTCATACAAGCGCCAACAATAGCATAGCTTTCGTCTTTATAGAGTATTTTGGAGGGGCATCCATTACAATTCGTGTTAATTCGTTTAATTCGTGTTAATTTGCATCAATTCGTGATAATTCGTCTTTTAATTCGCGTATTGCTTTTCATAGTAACTCGCATACGCTCCCGAGGTCACATTATCCAACCATGTCTGATTGTCCAAATACCAGTTCACAGTTCGCTCTAAACCTTCCTCAAAAGTAACCGATGGTTTCCAACCCAACTCTTGGTTGATTTTGGTCGCATCAATTGCATAACGCAAATCATGACCTGGACGGTCTTTGACATAGGTAATCAATTGAGCAGAAGTCCCCTCAGGTCGGCCTAATTTTTCGTCCATGATTTTGCACAACAATTGAACTAATTCAATATTTTGCCATTCGTTAAAGCCTCCAATATTATAGGTATCGTGATTGACTCCTTTATGAAAAACCAAATCAATCGCTACGGCATGGTCTTCTACGAATAACCAATCACGCGTATATTTCCCATCACCATAGACTGGCAAAGGTTTGTTATGAATAATATTATTAATAAATAACGGAATTAATTTCTCAGGAAAGTGAAACGGCCCGTAATTGTTCGAACAATTCGTTAACACATAAGGCAAACCATAAGTTTCACCATAGGCACGAACAAAATGATCCGAACTCGCTTTGGAAGCCGAATAAGGCGAATTGGGGTCATAAGATGTGGTTTCAGTAAACAAACCTTCAGCGCCTAAACTACCATAGACTTCATCGGTACTAATGTGGTAAAAACGTTTGCCTTCCATATTGTCTTTCCAAATGGTTTTAGCGGCATTCAATAAATTCATGGTTCCGATGACATTGGTTTTTACAAAGGCCAAAGGATCCGTAATGGAGCGATCCACATGCGACTCCGCTGCTAGGTGCAACACTCCTTCAAATTGGTGTTCAGCAAACAAAGCATCAATAAACGGAGCATCAACAATATCTCCTTTTACAAAAGTATAATTAGGCGCCTTTTCAATATCAGCTATGTTCTCTAAATTTCCTGCATAGGTCAAAGCATCCAAATTAAATATATGATAATTCGGATACTGATTCACAAATCGTCTCACTACATGAGATCCAATAAATCCGGCACCACCGGTGATAAGTATTTTTTTCATTCTATTTGTTTTATTGCCACTAAGTCGCTAGGGCACTAAGTTTATAAATACGATTAAGAAATTAGTAAAATTAAATTCTTCTAATTTGTATGAATTCGCATCAATTCGTGTCAATTCGTGTCAATTCGTGTCAATTCGTGTCAATTCGTGTCAATTCGTAACAATCCCATACACGTTTCCAAACTCTCTCGATACCCTGGCACCACCACCCCAAAGGTAGTTGCAATTTTGGATTTATCCAATAAGGAATAATGAGGTCGTTGTGCTGGAGTAGGATAATCCGTACTTGGTATACCCGAAATAGCGCAATTAAATCCTCCTATTTCTTGAATGGCTAAAGCAAATTCAAACCAGCTGATTTCCCCTTCATTTGAATAATGGTAGATCCCCGCTTGCCAATGCGAATGTGTAATTATAGTTAGAATGGCTTGCGCCAAATCGGCTGCGTAAGTAGGACTGCCAATTTGGTCGTTCACTACATTCAAACTATCGCGTTCCTGCATCAAGCGAGACATGGTTTTAACAAAATTATTCCCAAAACGAGAATACACCCACGAAGTGCGAATGACAATTGCATTGGGATTTTCACGAAGACAGGCTTGTTCACCTGCGAATTTAGTTTGTCCATAGACATTGATCGGTCCGGTTGGGGCATCTTCTGTCAATGCCGTACTTGAAGTCCCATCAAACACATAATCGGTGGAAACATGTACTAATTGACTGCCGTGAGATTGTGACCATTGCGCCAAAACCGCCACAGCTTGATGGTTCAAAACATCGGCTAATTCGGTTTCCGTTTCCGCTTGATCCACAGCCGTATAGGCTGCACAATTAATAATTATTTGCGGCTGAATCGTATCCAATACATTCGATATCGATCCTAAATCACTCAAGTCCAAAACCGAACGATCTGCAAACACCCATTCGAATTGCGAATAGTAAACTGACAATTCCTTCAATTCGGAACCCAATTGCCCGTTGGCACCTGTTACTAGTATTTTTTTCATTTTTTTTACAAATTGCTCTAATTACACGAATTAAAACGAATTAACTCCATACATTGCTCTTTTTTGCTTCGCCTCGGGTCGTGAATCGTAATACGTAATTCACTTTGCTTAAGTCATATCAACTGAACACTTACAACTGAACACTGAACACTTCCTATATCGTACCTCGTATATCGTATATCCCAAATCGTACATTAAAAAGTCATATAAGAAAATCGCATCACTTAAGCTAAATCAACTGAACACTTAAAACTGAACACTGAACACTTAGTCCTAAGCATCGCAATCCTAACTCCTAAATTGTATGCCAAAGCAATCAATACAATAACCCAAAATGCCATAAAGGAATTGTATTAATAAAACCACTTTCTATATCATCTTTTACAACAAAGCCGTTAACTGCTGTTTTGATCTGCTTGTTACTTTTGTTTTTACCTCCAATTTCAAACTCGAATGTGTCAATCGTAAAATCAGCAATCTTAGAAGAGACAATAGGATAACCAACCCGTAGTTGATTAATAAAAAATGTTTCTCTGACATTCCCTTTATTAAGACTTTCTTGGGCTAAGCCAAAGACTAAATTTGTATTGTCGAGGTACACTTTATCTATTTTTCCTAAACCTCTAATTCCGCTCGTTTCAGATCGCAATTGGGTTATCATTCCCGCTTCCTCCATATACAAAAGATAATCGGCAATATTATTTCTACTTATTGCCAACATTTCTGATATTTTACTCATATTTGGCTTAAATGGAACACTATCTGCTACTATTGCCATTAACTGTTTTAACTTTCTTCCTGTCGAAACATTCATAGACGCATACACAGGAATATCGCTTTCTAGTGTTTGATTGACTACTTGCAATAGTTTCATATCAAAGTCGTGCTCTAATGCAAAAGGATAATAGCCTCTTTTGAGATAATCTAAAAATAAAGGTAATGGATGCGCTAATTGAGGAGTGGCTACCTTGTGAGTTAGAATTTCATCCAATGTAAACTTTGGAATGGCTATCTCATGAAACAATTGTAAATATTCCCGAAATGACAACCCTTGCATAGAATAAAGCACCGCTCTTCTACTCAAATCCGAACTTCCTTTTTTAATATCTAATACTGATGATCCCGTAAATACAACCTGTAAATTTTGATGATAATCGTAAATTAGTTTCAATTCGGTAGACCAATCAGGGTATTTATGAATCTCATCAATAATTAAATGTGTACCACCTAATTTAACAAAATCGGAAGCAACATCCAAAAGTCGGTTTTTCGCAAAATAAAAATCTTCTGCAGTAACGTATAACGTATGTTTAAGACTTAGATTATTTTTAATGTGTTGTAAAACTAATGTAGTTTTCCCTATTCCACGTGGCCCGAACAAGCCAATGAGTCTGCTATCCCAATTGATTTGATCGTACATATAACGTGTAAATCCACTATTGATATTGGCAATTAGTCGATTTGAATATTCAAATAATGCTTCCATTTTTTATTTTATTTGAACAAAAATACAAAATTTGCACTACGATAAATCAAAAAATATAAATATTTGCACTTATGTAGTGCATTTTTAAGAAATATAGGAAAGTTTATTTGTTGTATTAATGAATATATACCTAATTTAACAATTAAGATCTACTGTTTTGCAATTGGTACATTGCTTCATTTTTAAATTAAAAAATTTCTTTGCGAACCTCCGTGCTGTCCTCCTGAGCTTAGCGAAGGACTTTTTGCTCTTTGTGGTTGAAACTTAATACTTAAATATCGTAGATCTAACATCGTACATCGTAAATTTCTAAACCATATAAGTCATATAAGAAAATCGAAGAAATTGCTTCACTTATTTAAGAACAGATAAGTATCAGCTATTAAACTATGTGAATAATAGTGTTATTACTATCTCTTCTTCTTTTTTTTAAATCTATGTTCCTATGTGGTTAAAAAAAATCAAAATTCATTATTCCTTATTGAAAATTCATTATTCTTAAACTGAATATTGAACTACTTCTATAGTAAATAATATAGTAATGAATTATTTCATTTTCAAATTGCTACATTTTCAAATCGTCCCGAAACGTCTTGATCGCATATCGTCGCTTGTATATTCCTATGTTAACAAATTATCTAACAGTTCCTTTTTTAATCTTAATCGGATTTTGACGAGAATCGAAGACATCCATTATTTCAATTGCCTTTCGGTCTTCGTTAAACCAATAGATAATTTTGTAGGATTTGTACAAAATATAACGAAACTTTCTAGGGTCTTTTTCTAACAATGGCTCTAAAGTACCCATTGTAGGTTGAAGTTGAAGTTGTTTTGTTTCAGCTACAATTCCAATAACTAATTTTCTAGCCAGTTTACGACTAACATGTTCAAGATAATAATCATAAATAGAACGAACTGCTGATTTAGCAAAATCAGTCCAAAGGATTTTTATTTCCATTCAGCTATTTCTTCCAGAAAATGTTCGGATGAAGTTAATTTACCTTCGTTTGAATCCGATAGCGATTGTTTGATTCTTTTTTGAAAATCAGCAACATTCATAGGCTCTAAAGTAGCGTTAGAATCAGTCTGTTTTTGCAATAATTTTTCAAATTGAACTATTACTTTTTCACTTTCTAATTTTAGGAAATCTTGAACAAAAGCTATTTTTCGAGTTTGTAAATCCATTGTATTTTTTTATAAAATTACAAATTATCTTAACAGGTCACAATTTTTAATTATTTATTATCAAAAGCATTTAGTATGAAATTCTTACTACCTGCTGAAGGCATTTTCAGTTGACTACAATTTGAAGCCAACTGGTTCCTTAAAGATTTATTTAAACCTAATTTACATTTTGTATTTCTAACTTTGTCCTCAAGCGTCGGGATCCAATATCATAAATCGTACATTTAAAAACCATATAAGTCATATAAGAAAATCAAAGAAATTGCTTCACTTATTTAAGAACAGATAAGTATCAGCTATTAAACTATGTGAATAATAGTGTTATTACTATCTCTTCTTCTTTTTTTTAAATCTATGTTCCTATGTGGTTAAAAAAAATCAAAATTCATTATTCCTTATTGAAAATTCATTATTCTTAAACTGAATATTGAACTACGTTTATGGTAAATAATATAATAATGAATTGTTTCATTTTCAAATTGCTACATTATCAAATCGTACTTAATATATCTTACTTCGTATATAACAAATCGTACATTTAAAAAACATATAAGTCATATAAGAAAATATAAGAATTCGCTTCTCTGGAATCAAATCAACTGAACAATAACAACTGAGTACTGAATACTTCCTATATCGTAAATCGTATATTTGTAAACCATATAAGTCATATAAGGGAATATAAAAAGTCGCTTCGCTCTATTCAAGTTCAGATAAGTTAGTTCAACCATTAAGAAGTTAAGTGACATTAAGAATATTTACTTTGTGAACCTTCGCGTCTTTCTTTGCGATCTTTGTGGTTAAATAAATCTAAACCATATAAGTCATATAAGAAAATATAAGAAAAACACTTCGGTTAAGTTAAATCAACTGAACACTTTTAGCCGAACACTGAACACTTTCTATATCGTACCTCGTACCTCGTATATCGTAAATATTAAAACTCACTATTACACCCCTCTATCCCCGGCAATACTAAATCCTTATCCGACACAATAGCGTCCTTTAAATCCATGCCCCAATCGATTTTTAAGCTGGGATCATCAAAACGAATACCACCTTCACTGGCTTTATTATAAAACTGATCGCATTTGTACATAACGACTGCGGTTTCACTGATAACCGAAAATCCATGGGCAAAACCATGCGGAATCAATAATTGTTTTTTATTCTCGGCGGATAGTTTAATAGCAAAATGCTGACCGTAAGTAGGCGATTGCTTTCTAATATCTACGGCTACATCAATGATTTCACCTTGGAGCACTCGTACCAATTTGGCTTGAGCAAAAGGTGGATTTTGATAATGCAAACCTCTCAAAGTACCGCGTTTGGAAAACGATTGGTTGTCTTGCACAAAGGATATGTTAACTCCTTGTGCTGCTAAAGTATTTTGATTATAGGCCTCAAAAAAATACCCACGAGCATCTTCAAATACAGTGGAATTGATAATTACTAAATCTTGTATGGGTGTGGTTTCTATTGTCATTGTTTTCGGTTGTCGGTTGTCTGTCATTGCGAATGTAGTTATGGAATTTCTTACTATCTTAAAATGTTACATTTTTAAATCGCACTTCGTATATCTAGTATCGAATATATCTATACCATATAAGTCATATAAGAAAATCGATTCGGTTAAGCTAAATCAACTGAACACTTTCAGCTGAACACTGAACACTTCCTTTAACGTAAATCGTATATCTTACCTCGTAAATTGACTTATCGTCCAAAATCATCCTGCACTCGTACAATATCGTCTTCATCCGAAGGATGATTGGCATCAGTATGTTGCCAAATCTCAGCAATTACAGCATAATCGTCCAGCCCAATTAAACGGTGACGTTCTCCTTGTTGTAAAGTAATGGTATCGCCTACATTTAATAGTTCCAACTCTCCTTCAATATCATTAGCACTCCGTTTTAACCCAACTTGTCCTTGAATAACACGCCATATTTCAGCTCTACGTTGGTGGTACTGCCAAGACAGTCGTTTCTCAGGGGCTACTATTAATATTTTTGGACTCAATATACTACACTTATTTATTGTCGATAAGTCCAATCCATCAAAGTAAGTGTCTGCAAATTGTTGCGCTTGGTCTTCAGCAATAACAAAAAAACCACCCCATGGGCGGTGTTTATCAAATGATAAAATAGTAAAACTTGAATCAGTAAGTAATTTATTGTACTCCGAAAATATATTCATTTACCTAATTAAATAGTAATTCAATGACTTTTTTTATCCTTTTTCTATCTTCTTCAGTTAAATTAGAACCTGATGGCAAACACAAACCATTGTCAAATAATTCTTCTGAAACCTTTTTTCCATAATACGGATACTTTTCAAAAATGGGTTGCAAATGCATGGGTTTCCATAACGGACGCGATTCGATATTTTCGGCTTCAAGTGCTAAGCGAAGTGTTTCAGCAGTTATGCCTTTGGTTTTTGTGGCATCTATAGTAATGGCGCTTAACCAGTAATTGGCAAAATAATCGTCATTTGGAGTAGAAAAAACTTCAACGCCTTCAATCGATGAAAAAACTGCTACATAAAAATCATGCATTTGTCTGCGTAAGGCAACATGCTTATCTAAAACCTCCATTTGCCCTCTACCAATTCCCGCACAAATATTACTCATACGGTAGTTGTACCCAATGTGACTATGTTGGTAATGCGGAGCATTATCTCGTGATTGTGTCGCATAAAAAACGGCTTTATCTTTTTGAGCAGCTGTTTTCGTTACAATAGCACCTCCTCCAGATGTGGTGATAATTTTGTTACCATTAAATGATAGTACACCAATATCCCCAAAAGTACCACATTTTTGTCCTTTGTACGAACTACCCAATGCTTCTGCGCTATCTTCAAGAATTGGAATAGAATATTTATCCGCAACTTCTCTGATTGATTCTATTTGATACGGCACTCCGTATAAATGTACGGCAATAACTGCTTTTGGTTTCTTGCCATTGTTCATACGGTCTTGAATAGCTTTTTCCAAAGCAATAGGACACAAGTTCCAAGTTTGTTCCTCACTATCAATAAAAATTGGTGTTGCTCCTAAATATAAAATAGGATTTGCCGATGCTGAAAATGTCATACTCTGGCAAATTACCTC
This sequence comes from Flavobacterium ammonificans, assembly GCF_020886115.1. NCBI lineage: Bacteria > Pseudomonadati > Bacteroidota > Flavobacteriia > Flavobacteriales > Flavobacteriaceae > Flavobacterium > Flavobacterium ammonificans. The sequence goes on along the minus strand of NZ_AP025185.1, from coordinate 1,272,441 downwards.
ATCACCCGCTTTCACGCCTAACAAGATTAAACCTAAATGTATTGCTGCAGTTCCTGAACTCAATGCACCTACGTAAGCTTGGTTATCTAAATATACTTCTAAATCATTTTCTAACCCATTCACATTAGGACCCAATGGGGCAACCCAATTGGCATCAAAGGCTTCTTGTATAAATTTTTGTTCGGTGCCTCCCATATGTGGAGAGGAAAGCCATATTTTTGAATTATTCATTTTAAAAAATTTTCTTTGCTGGATTCCCAAAATAGGTACCTGGTTGTTTTATGGATCTAAATACTACAGAACCTGCTCCAACTATAGTATTATCGGGTATTTTTACACCTGGAAGTATAACCGCATTTGAACCAATAAAAACATTTTTCCCAATTTGAGCCCCTCCTCCTATATCCACATTCGCCATAATACTAGTAAAATCACCTATAACAACGTCATGTCCAATTTGCGAACCATTATTTATAAAAACTAAATCCCCAATTATAGCATCGCAAGATATAATTGAATAAGGCAACATAACAATACCTTTTCCATGCGATGTTCTTTCTCCAATTAAACACGTACTATGAATATAATTAAGAAATATAATTTGATGATTTTCAGAATGTTTTAATAAATCCTCTTTTTTAACACAATTGGTAATCGCACAAATTGCTTTAATATTCTCAGAAAACTTATCGTACCCTATCTTACCTACCACATTTAAACCATATGGATTTGGTTGATCTAGATTATAAAAATCATCCATGTAACCAATTATATTTAACTTGTTTTCAGATAAATTATTCCAACTTGTGATTTCTCTAGCTAAACCACCCGCACCAAAAACTATTAATTCTAAATTATTGTATTGAATATCCTCCATCAATTATAAAATTTTGTCCAGTAATCCATCTTGAGCTAGCAGAAATCAAAAATTCAATTGTAGGCACTACATCACTAACTTCTCCAATTCCTAGTGGATGCATAGCCTTAATTTCTTCCACATTTTCAGCGCTAATTTGACTAAATAAATTTTGAGTCATCGGAGTATTAACAACCCCAGGCAATACTGCATTTACTCTAATTTTTCTTTTTGCAAACTCCAATGCACTAGCCTTTACCATTCCCAAAACAGCCGCCTTTGAAGAACAATAACCAATTTTACCTGGTTGTCCCAAAACACCCATTACTGACGAAACAAAAACAGCGGTAGCGCCATCATTACTATATTTTTTTTTAGTGAAATGCCTCAATAATTCTATTCCAGCAAAAACATTTACTTCATAAATATTCTTAATTTTTGCTGGCGAATATAATGTTAAAGGAATTGTTTCTTCTATCCCAGCACAGTGAATTAAAGCATCTAATTTTTCATCAACTAAATTAATTTCATTAAATATTTTTTCAATATTTTCAGTTTCTTTTAAATCAAATGTAATAGGAACAAGACTATCTGAATGTAATTCCAATAAATTGGATATTTTAGAAAAATCTCTAGCTACCGCAAAAACTTTATTTTTATCGTCAAGTAAACTTTTTAATGTCTCTAAGCCAATTCCAGAAGTGGCACCTGTTAATAGAATATTCATTTTTATTTTTTTAAATATTTATTATAGCTTTTTTGAAATTCACAAACGCGCTTTTCTTCATCGCTCAACTCGCCTTGATAATGTGAATTTTTTACGCCTATTTGAACCTTTTCACATATTACTTTATCCTCTTCAAAAACTTTTCTATTAAAATTTATCAAAGAATTTTTATACATCGATTCTATCGCCTCATTTTTGTATTCATCATCTTTTTTGGTTAAAAAAACAAAACTTCTAAAAAGAGATTTATTTTCATCTATTGGAAGTATTTGAGATAAATTAAATGAAACGCCATAAGTTGTAGAAATTAATATATTAGGAAAAACAATTAAGTGCTTATATCCTTCAATTTTATACATTCTATTTTGATAAGGTTGATGTACTTTTTTCTGTTTACCTTCATTTTCTTTCAATAACACAGAAGCATTCCAAGCAGAATGAACATTTTCAAAAACAAAATCCAAACCATCAGCACCTAATCTTTTAAAAGTTTCCTCATGAATTAAATTTACATGATAACTTTCAAGTGTGTTTTCCACTAAAATTTTCCAATTAGCATCAATGACCATCTCATTAATATCAATCAATTCTCCAAAATTTTGACTCATTTTTTCAATTTCAGAATAAAATGAACCTAAATAATCTTTTAAAGTTTCTAATGAATCATTATTGCTATTTACAAACACTAAATCGCCACAAAAATCAACTTTATATTCTCTCAGTTTTAAACATTCCATTTCCTCTTTATTAAAGCTGAACAAGGGCTTTTTTGGTATTCCAAAAGGCACCCCTTTTTCATTGTAGGCCCATCCATGGTAAGGACATAAAAGTGGTCTATTTCCTTTAGTATCAACTTGAATTATTGAATGTCTATGAGAACATATATTCTTAAAACATCTGATTTCACCTTTACAATTCTGGACAACTACAGGGATCCCTGCTATATCTTGCGTCTTAAAATCATTTACTTGAGAGAAATCATTTTTAAACCCAACAAAATTCCAAATATTAGAAAATAATAGCTTATTTTCATTTTCTAAAACTGTTTTATCACAATATTCTTTTGGTGAAATTAGTGCTTTCATATTGTATTTATATTTCTTTTATTCTTTCGATTTTTGTTTTTGAGATATCAATTATACAATTACCCCAGTTTAATCCCGAACCATAGCCACTGCAAACCACTTTAGATGTTTTAGAAAACTCCTCATTAAAGGATGAAATCAATAGCGGTATTGAAACACCACTAGTATTGCCATAATCCTGAATATTTATAGGCACTCTATCTTCTCCAGCTTCTAACTTTGCTGCAATTTGTTTTATTATAAATTTATTAGATTGATGAAACAAAAATTTATCAACTTTATCTAAATCTTGTTTATAATATTCAAATAATTCTATAATACTTGGATATATTTCTCGTAAAGTAAAATCAAAAACACTTGGTCCATCCATTGCTAATTGCAACCTGTTTTTTGTGTTATTTTTCTCATCAAAAATTGTTTTAAAACTATCTTCAGTAACAACATTTCGAAATCCACCATCGGGAATCATAATTGCATTTGACTTTCCTCCATCAGAATAAAAGTTAAAAAACGATTCTTCAGTTTCATTTTCTGATTTACAAATTAAAATTGCGGATGCGCCATCACCAAATAACATAGTGGTACTTCTGTCTGCACTTGAAAGTATTTTAGATAATGTTTCAGATACTATTAATAATACTTTTTGATCTTTTTGTAATGTATTTGCAATTGAATATGCCGTACTTAAACCTTGTATAAAACCAGCACAACCTGCGTTTACATCTAAACACAAGGTTTGATTTTCAAGACCTAATCTATGTTGTAAGATGTTCGAAGTAAATGGTATTCTATAATCTGATGTTTGGGATAAAAAAATTATACTTTTTATACTCTTTTTATCAATATCATTCTTATTCAAAATTTCAATGGCTGCATGATAACCTAAATCAGAAGCTGTCACATTTTTATCTGCCCATCTTCTTTCAAGGATTCCAACTGTTTTTTCAAACATTTTCGTTTCTTTTTCATTTAATAAAGATTTAAAAAATGAATTTTCGATTCTTCTTGATGGAACACAAGAAGAAATATGTTCAATTGCTACACCGTTGAATTTTTGAAACATAATAAATTAATTAAATTTATCTTGACCGATTTTTTCTATTAAAGATTCAATTGTAGTAATGGCTGTAATATCATCTGCATTTAAAGTCATTCCAAATTCATCTGAAACAAATCCAATAAGAACCATTGCAGCCATAGAATCCCACTCTTCTAAATCCTTAATATTTGTATTTATTTCTAACTCAGACTCAAATTCTAATTCTTCTTGTAATCTAGACAAAAACACTGATTTTTCCATAATTTTATTTTTATTTATAATTTACTATTAATCTTAATTATTCCTCCTGCCCAAGAAAGCCCAACACCAAAACCTACAAGGGCAATGGTTTCTGATTTGTTTTCTTCCATTGTTGACGCATATTTTTTTAATGCAATCGGAATGGTACATGATACTGTATTACCTCCATCTTCTAAATCAACAAAGAATTTATTAGCTTCAATTTTTAATCTTTTACGCATAAAATTTAGCATAAAAGCATTGGCTTGATGGAAAATAAATTGATTTACTTTTTCAAATTCTACTTTGTTTTTTTCTAAAACTTCTTTGGTGAAATTTGGGATTACTTCATTAGTAAAATTAAACACTTCTGGTCCATTCATATACAAATGATTATCAGTATAGACATTATTAGTTCCATAAGTGATTTCTTTTGCGTCAGTATCCGTAGGGTTTCTACTACAACCATTTTTTACAATTAATTTATCATACCCCGAACCATCTGTTCCAAAAAGAAACTCTCCAAAGTATTCTTTATCATCAAATGTAATTAATGTTGCGGCTGCGGCATCTCCAAAAATAGCTCTATTAGATCTGTCTTTAGGATGCATATATTTTGAATAGGTCTCTGCACTAACTAAGAGTACATTTTTTGCCTGTCCGGAATTTATTAATCCTTTTGCTAAACTCATTCCATATACAAAACCAGAACAACCAAGATTAAAATCTAAAGCTCCAACGTTTTTATTAATTTTTAAGTAATCTTGTAAAATACAAGCTGTAGTGGGCAAAAAATATTCTGGACTTTGCGTACAATATAATATATAATCTACATTGTCTTTTGAAAATTTTTTAAACAATTTATCACATGCTTTTTTTGCTAAATCAAGAGCTGTTTCGTTTTCTTTCACCCAATATCTATTCTTAACCCCTACTTTATCTTCAAATTTAGAAAAATCATAATCAGGGAATTCAATAGCTAATTCTTTATTTGTGACTTTTCGCTCTGGATAAACATATTCTATACCTTTAATAACTGAACCCATATTAATTTCCTTTAAAAGCTTCTGCCGAAACTGAATTTTCAGCGGTTATACCTTCTCTTTTAAACACTTTTTTTATTGTTAAAAACACAATTTTACAATCTAATAAAAATGATACATTGTCAACATACCAAACATCATACTCAAATTTCTGTTGCCAACTTATAGCATTACGCCCATTTACCTGTGCCCAACCCGTAATACCTGGCTTTACTTCATGTCTTCTCTTTTGCGTTTCGTTATATAACAGTAAATATTCCGGCAGTAAAGGTCTTGGGCCTATTAAGCTCATTTCGCTTTTTAATACATTCAATAATTGTGGAATTTCATCCAACGAAGTTTTTCGAACCAATTGACCAACTTTTGTTAAACGTTTCGCATCAGGAAGTAAATTTCCATCACTATCCCTTTTATCATTCATCGTTTTAAACTTGATTATTTTGAATAGTTGCTCGTTTTTACCAGGACGTAATTGAAAAAAGAAAGGTTTACCTTCATTAACTAAAGTCAAAAGCAAGGTAACGATGAACAAAAATGGAAAAGTAATAATTAAAATAACAAAAGAGACTGTAAAATCAATTAAGAATTTTATATAAATTTTATACATTCTGCAACCCTTTTTCAATTAACAAACTCTTATATTCATTTAATATAGCATCCCAAACTACTTGTTGTTCAAAACGTGAGACTATTTTATCTCTAGCATTACCAGCTAATTGACATCTCCAATGCTCGTTATTGACCATTTTTAGCATTGATTCAAATAAAGATTTAGGATCTTTAACTGGTATTATAGTTCCATTAATTCCTTCTTCAATAATTTCATTACATCCATTAATATCAGAAACTATGCTTGGCAATCCCATAGCTCCTGCTTGCATGACCACATTAGGAAACCCTTCTCGATAACTAGGAAAAACTAAACAATTACTTATAGCAAAATAAGGTCGTACATCACTTTGAAAACCAACTGATATAATATTTGGATTTTTTTCTATTTTATTAATTGTTTCTTCAAATAAAGGATCCAAATCAGATTCAGCCCCTCCAACTAAAACTAATTTTACATTATAATCATTTATTCTTGAAAAAGCCTCAATTAATTCATTAATTCCTTTATCACCAACTAAACGCCCAACAAAGATAAATACGAAATCCGTATTATGAATATTTAACTTTGTTCTTAAATCTTCTTTTTGTACTTCTAATATGCTTTCTGAGTCGAAATAAGATGTGTCAATTCCATTTGAACTACCGTTGGCAATCACTTTTAATTTTTTAGACGATACTAATTCTTCATTAACAATAAATTGATACAAACCTTTTGAGTTAGGATAAACATTAGTAGCACAAACATAGGTGACTTTTTCAACAAAATTCAATAATTTACGTTTATTTCCTTTAGCTTCCATTAACGGTAATCCTGCAACTGTATGCAATCTAATGGGGACATTAGCTAACTTTGAGGCTAACATTGAAACAATACCCGCTTTAGGAGTATGTGAATGAACTATTATTGGTTTCTCTTTCTTTAATATTTTAAAAAAATAATACACAGATAAGATATCTTTAAATAGCGTAATCTTTCTTGTCATATTTAAGCCTATAACTCTAATATTCTCATCTTGACTCGTTTCATCTAAAGCTTTACTATTAGATGCAACTCCAATTACTTCAAATCCATTTTCAGACATGAATTTATGTTGTCCTTTTAATAATATTTTAAGGGATTCCGATACTGTTGTAACTCTAAATAATTTAGGCTTCATATGTATTTTTATACCATTTTTGAAAACAATAGTAAGTCCAAACCCTGAAAGTGTTGTCTTTTTTTAAATTCAAATGATCTTCTACTATTTTTGAAACTATATCAAACTGAAATATATTCTGTTTATTGATAAATGCTTCATCAATATATGATAATAATTCTGATCGTAAGTCAGAACGTAACCAATCTCCAACAGGAACACCAAAACCTTTTTTTGATTTATTTAAAAAGTCATTTGGAAAATATTCTTTAAAAGCTTCTTTAAGTATGTGTTTTTTATCCCAACCATTAATAAGGTAGGAATCAGGCAATTGATTGGTAAAATCCCAAAGTTCTTTGTTTAAAAACGGAGCTCTACATTCTAAAGAAGCTAACATACTCGTTCTGTCTACTTTAACCAGCATATCTCCTTCTAAACTTAACTTCTTATCAATAGCTCTAAAATTACCTATTGTATTACTTTTTGCCAACGTAGAATTCTTATAGTAATTTAAAACCGCTGGCATATAAACATTGGGTTGTAATATATCTTTCAATTCGGATTCATTAAATCCTAAAGAAATAATATTGTAATAAAAATCACCTTCATAGTTTATCGATTGAAGCAATCTATTTGCTTTAAATTTCAATCCTCTTGAATCTTCTCTAGAAGCTAATAATTTATTCACAAAACTCAAACCATTTTCATGAAGTCTTTTTGGAATTAGGCTAGTATATTTTTGATTTAACTTACCCATATAGTATTTGTTATATCCACCAAAAACCTCATCGCCTCCATCACCAGTCAAAGCTACTTTTACATAGTCTTTAGTTTTTTTAGAAACCAAATAGGTTGCTAATGCAGAAGAATCCGCAAAAGGCTCGTCAAAATTCAATATGATTTCATCAATATTAGCAGTTAAGTCTTTTTCTGAAATTATGAACTCGTGATGGTTACTATTGATTAACTTGGATACTAATCGAGATTTATCGGATTCATCAAAAGATTTTTTATCAAAACCAATTGAAAAGGTATCAATTTTTTGCTCTTGTTGTTGTGCCAAACATAAAGAGACAATAGAAGAATCTACCCCTCCCGATAAAAATGTACCAAGAGGAACATCTGATATAGATCGTGATGCAACACTTTTTTGTACTAATTCATTAGTTACTTTAATCGCTTCCTTTTTTGATTGAATCATAAATTTAGAAGTAGATTCAACTAGTTCAAGTACTTTATAACTATTTTCTACACAATCTATTTCAATGTAATGATTAGCTTCCAATTTATGAATCCCTTCATAAATAGTATGAGGTGCAGGAATATATGTCAATTGAAAATACATTGTCAAGGCAGTTGTATCAATCTCTGGTTTATTATTTAATGTTCGAATGATTGATTTCAATTCGGAAGCCCAAATAAAACCATCTTTAGTTTGAGAATAATACAATGGCTTTTCCCCAAAAAAATCACGAGCTATATATACCTTACCAATCGTTTTATCATAAATACTAAACGCAAACATTCCGTCTAACTTACCAAAAGATCTTACTCCTTCTTTTTCATAAAGTTTCAAAATTACTTCAGTATCGGAGTTGGTTTTAAATACACATCCTTGATTAATTAATTGATTTTTTAAAATTTGATAATTGTATATTTCACCATTAAAAACAATTACTTTAGACAGATCTTCTGAATAAATAGGTTGATTTCCTGTATTTAAATCAATAATAGAAAGCCTGCGCATTCCCATTGCAATCGAGTATTGATACTCTATTGCAACAAATTCACCATTTGCATCTGGGCCTCTATGAATAATAAAATTATTCATAGCTGTTAATTGCTCAGATAGATTTTCTACTTTATTAAGTGCTAAAAAACCATTAATTCCGCACATTGAATAACTGATTAAATATATTAATATAACTTATACTATTGGCTTCAACGGAATAATATTCTTCTACAATTTTTTGATTCCTAAAACCGACTTCTCTATAAAAACTTTCATTAGAAATAAATTTATTGATACATTCTACCCATTCGTCTTTATTGGTTGCAAATAAATTACTATTATTTCTATTTATTTTCACATTTGCTTCCAAAGGTGTTGATAAAGTTGGCTTTCCCATTGCCATATATTGGATAAGTTTAAAACCGCATTTTCCTCTATTGAAAGGCGTGTCTTCTAATGGCATAATTCCCAAATCAATATCATTTAAAAAAATCAATTCTTCTTTCACAGACCAATTATAAAATTCAACATTTGGGAGATCCAATTGAGATTTCAAATTGCTATCAAATCCCATAAATTTAAATGTGATTTTAGGATTTATCCCATATATTTTTTTTATGACTTCTTTAATATTAATAATATTTATAGAAGTAGATTTAGAACCTATCCATCCTATAGATATTGAATTATTACTAGTTTTAAATTGGCATTTTGATTTATAATTTGCATAGTTTACACTCGTTGGAATTTCAACTATTTTAGTTGTAAATCTATTTAAATATGATGAAAGATATGGGCTTCCAGTAATTACCGTATTTGCATATTTAACTATTGAAGGTATTTTATTTCCATACAAATATCTGACCATCTTCTTTGAATGTAAATCATAATTATGAAATATAGCATCATCATAATCCAAAATTATTTTTACATTAGTCTTATACAGCAAATATTCTAAAATAGGTGGAAAATAGGGCAATAACTCATATTCAATAAAAACTATTTTATCTGTTCTAAGATATTTTAAAACTTTAAAAATTCGTGAACAATAGGATGTCAGTATTTGATAATAATTTATTTTTTTGTTGGCATATAGATTATTAATATAATCATCATCAAATAATGGATAATATTGGATATGGAACTCTTTCTCTAGAATATCCTTATATTGAAATGACCTATACCTACTGCTTGGTCCTTTTTCTGTATATTTAGTAAAATAAACTATACTATTCATTTATAACCTTATTAGAAATTGTATTATTTTTAATAATATAATAATACTTGTAAATGATTGCTAAAACAAACCAGAAAAGACCAAGTAACCTTGGACTTCTAAAAAGATTTGCAGCATAATTTTCAAACAAAAACGAAACATAAAAAGCTATAAAAGCGCATATAAAATAAAAAAAATAACTATCTATATTGCTTTTTTTCATTTTCAATAAGTCTAAAAATATTACAATCAATAATATGGCAGAAGTAACAAAACCAACGATACCTGTTTCGGCAAAATTGTGTATATAATAATTATCCGGTACAAGATTAAATTGATTTTCTAAATCCCCAAAACCAATTCCAAAAACAAAATTATCCCATACAACATCTAAAGTTGTTGATGAGTTTTCAAATCTAGCTACAACAGACGCTCCAGAATTAGTTGAACTATCAAAAGTACTTATTGCTCTTTCTATTATAGCAAACTCTTCATAATCTGATATAAAAGAAATTATAGCTAAAAATAAAATAATAAATGTACAGAATATAAATAAAATAGTTTTTATTATATTTTTTTTAAAAAAATATAATAAAACAAATAAACCTAATATCATTCCAATGAATGCACTTCTTGATAAAGTATAAAGAACTAAAACGAAACTAACATTTTGTAAAAAAACTAGGCAATACTTATGCGTAATCGATTTAAAATCATATCGTTTAAAAGAGTAAAAAAAAAGAAAACAACCTACTAAAAAAGCCCCAGCAACATTTGGATTTGAAACAGATTCTTCTGCAATATCTGCGGCTGACAGAAAAGTACCATAAATTCTTTTCTCATAAAAATTAAATGTAAAAGTTTGATAAACAGCGGTACTAATAAACCAAATTGAGGCCATCATTAATAAATATAGAGATTTATATATATTGTTCCTATCTGCCAAAGAATATATACAAACAAATAAAATAAAATATTCAATCCATCTTATTAATTCAATAATTGAAATTATAGAAATAAATCTTGAAGAAAAAATTAATGATAATATAATTGCTGCTAAATATGAAAGAAAGGCATAAATCAACCTTTTAGGAAAAATAACTTTGTTATCAATTAATAAACATATTAATAATAAAAAAATTACAAACTCTGAATATCCTATTGCAATGTTAATTCCAATTAAACCACTTAAATTAAAATTAGTTCCAACTATTAAAACAAAAGGAACTGTATAGATCAATAAATCTTTTAAAAATTTCAATTATACTATTTTTTTAAAAGATTAATATATGAATTTAGCATTAATTCTAAGGAAAATTCTTTTGATTTTAAAATGCCCATTTGTCTCACCTCATTTATTTGAGTCGGATTATTAAGCATATAATCTAATTTTTTTTCTAAATGCTTAGTATCTCCAGAATCAAACAGAAACGAGTTTGTTTCATCAAGAAAAGTTCTAACACCACCACAATCAGAACTTAAAACCGCACATCCTGATGCCATTGCTTCTAAAGGAGGTAATCCAAAACCCTCTTCATATGAGCCAAATATGAATATATTACAGCAATTATAGAAATTAGAAATATCTTCACTTGTTTTAGGAATTTTATGCTGAGAATTAATATTTAAAGGAAGTTTAATGTTCTCATTTGAAAGTACAAATAATTTTATTTGAGATCGCAAATCACATCTCAAATTAGAAATTGCCTCAATAATTAAATCATAACCTTTAATAGGTTTAGTTGAACCAACTATACCAATCGAGTAGAATTCTCTTTGCTCAGGTAATACTTTAACTTTAAAGACATCAAGGTCTATTCCATTTGGTATAACATTTATTTTAGGATCTTTTATTTGTAATTTAATCCAATCTGAAACAGCAACTTTAATGGATGGCACAATAAAACCAATATTTGCAATCCCGATTTTTATTAGTTTAGATAATTTATTTTGTTTTTTAGTGAAATTAATTTGACTTGAAATTTCATAATGTTGTATTAGGTAAACTATTTTGGTGTTAGAAAAGTTGAATAATTTAGATAAATAAACAAATAATGGAGTTTTATAGCCTGTTGCGAAAGAAAAATCATATTTTTTTTTTGCTGAATAACGAATAAAATAAAAAAGATAAAAAAGTCTTTTTCCAAAAATGGAATTTGTATTGACAATTATCAAATTTACCTTTTCAGAAAATTGATAAAAACAATCACTTCTATAATCAGGAACAATCACATCCACAATTAATCCATTTTCTGATAAATAGTTTGCTAAATCGGTTATTACCCTTAGTCCTCCTGAATTATTTAATCCCTCTAATGGAAAACAAACTTTAATCATTGTATAATATTTTATTTATAGAGAAATTATTGCGCTTCAAATATTCTGAAAGTTTTAAATTAGCTTGGTCAATATTATGAATTTCGCTATATAATAATGCGCTTCCAAAAAATTTATTTCTTAAATTTAATATTAAGTACTTAGCTCTTCTAAATATTAAATTTATATATTCAATTAGAACTTTAAATAAATTTAATACTATTGATTTTTGAAAAGTAAATAAAAAAGAACTAATTACATATTTGTAATAACTTCTATTAAACATTAATAAACTAGCATAAATTCTTGGAAAATTATAACTAGCTACTAAATCATCTCTTCTAATCGCTTTTAAAGACATATAAGCTGACTGACTCCAAACAGTTTCAACCGAAAAAATATTAGGTATTTGTTTCGGCCATGAAACAATAGCATTTCTAGAAATATGCTTTTGATCGTTTAATGATCCATGATGCTTTTTTAGATTACTTGATCCTGCAGTACTTTTTATGGAACTTCCAGCAATAAAAATCGGATAATCAATTACACAATATTTATTTATATATGCTGAAGCTACAATTGCTCCTGAAAGATCTGGGCTGACACCAGGAAAATTTGTTCCTATTTCATTTTTTGCTTTTTTTAAAACATCATTTTTAATGATCCCATAATATATTTTTGGAATATAAAATGAATCTGCTAAATCCATACCACAAGTTCTACTTAATTGATTTAATCCATTTTTAACATTTAAAAAAGAAAAATTATTATTGAATTTTTTTATCTTTAAAGTTCCACCAATTGTAGAATTATCTTTTAAATGATTTAAATCTGGCCATATATAATCAGCTATAAATTTAGGTGTCACTGCATCAATATTATTTTTTTTTGCCCATTTTACCAATTCTATTATTTCAGGGTTTAGCCCATCATCATCGCCCATGGTGCAAACATATTCTCCATTAGCATTATCAATACCAATTTGAAAATTTTCTACTACAGTGAGAAATTCATTTTTTCTAATATACTTTAATCGTGAATCTGAAATATTTGAATAAATCCAATTTTGCAACAAATCCTCATCGCTATTGTCTACTACAACTAACTCAAAATTATTATATTCAAAATTTAAAATAGAACAAATACAGATTTTTGCATACTCAACCCTATTTTTTGTTGGAATAACGATTGATAAAGCTATATTACTCATTTAAATATTTTTTTTAATCTTTTGATGTATTTCTCGTAATCTTTTGTTCTAAATAAAAAGACTATAGCAACTAATATTGAAACTATTGTAGATAATCCTATCCAAAAAAACTGTCCAAAACGACTTGGCCAAAAATTAGTAAACTGATTAAAGATATATGTAATTATCAATATAATTATTAATGGTTTAATATAATTGTTTATTGAAAATTTTAATTGAATAATATCTGGCAAGAATTTTTTATGTACTAAGTAAACATAAATAATTGTTATTAACGACTGAACTATGCACCAAGTTATTGCTGCTCCAATTGCACCATATATATTTGTCATGATCCAATATCCTGGCAATGTAACTATTAAACTTAAAATTCCTAATATATTATTAAGTTTAGTGTAGGCATTTGCTATTGCTAAATTAAATGGAAGAATTTGAAAAGAATACACAATCATTCCAACTGACAAAATCGGTATATATATTGAAGAATTATTTGCTAAACCCAAATTATTTGTCCAAATCCAAATTAAATTTTTGCCATTAAATAAAATATTAAGTCCAAATGAAAAAACTAAAATTGAAATAAATAAAGTCATTTTTTCATACAAATCTTTGACCTCAACATATTTGTCTTGAGAAAACAAAGAAGAAATCCTTGGCATAACAGCTGATGAAATTGGATTTACTAATAAAATAATAGATTGAGCTAATGAAATTGCTAAAGTGTAATATCCCAAAATATTAATTGGCAATAGCTTACTAATTGCAAGTTTGTCCATTTGTGTATTAAAACTTGCCACTAAAGACACTAAAAAAATTCCAGCTGCAAACTTCCATGTATTGTTTAATACACTTTTATCAAAAACAGGTTTACGAAATATTGGTATTTGTACATTTAATTCATTTAATAGGTTATATCTCAAAACTAATGCATAAATTATGGTAATTATTGATTGCCATATAAAGTACAATTTCAAACTAGGAAAAAAATAAATTGGTATTATTACAATTCCATTTCTAAAAATACCCCATATAATCTGATATGTGTTCGCTTTTATTTGTTTCTCCAAACCCATAAAACCTCCTATATAAAACTCACATAACAGTTGAAATGAAATGCCAAATCCAATAATTTTTATAAAAAAAGACACATCATCAGGTGAGACTTTATCAAGATTTAACCAATTATGAGAAATAAATCCTGAAAAAGTGAAAAATAATAACAAAATAACTAGACTAATAAAATAGTAGAAAAGTTCAAATGTTTTTATTGTATTAACTTTATCATTATTTGAATTGGTTTTTAGTGCAAATTCCCTAGTAAGTGTAGTAGATAAACCCGCTCCCAGAACAAACATAAAGCCTGACAAAACTAGTGAAAAACTTATTATAGAATAAGATTCAACTCCTAGAAATTTTATATATAAAGGAGTAAACAAAAAAGCGGATAAAAACCCCCAAAATCTTCCTAAAAAATTTGCTAATATGTTTCTTAACATTTACTAATATCTTTATTTCTTTGAAGGTATATAGCTGACATTTTTAAATATTAGTTTATTATCTTCTAAGAATGCATTTGGATATGGATCTGTTAAGCATTTAATAAAATTATATATTTCTTGTAAAGTCATTTTATTAAAATCCCCTAGATTTAATTTACTATCCTTAAATTTTCCAAAATCAAAATCTGTAAATTGATCACTTAAATCAGTATTAGTGATCTTCTGATTAGGAAAAACATATTTTATATTCTTAATTTCTGCCCCCATTTATTAAATTAAGTATTTATATAATTAGATATTTATTATGACTAAAAGTAAAATAAATTAATTATTAGGGATGAATCTTGCTTTGTTATTGTACAAAAACTTATAAATAGCTCTCTCGGATATCGAATTAGTTTTATTAAATGTTTTATCGAATAAATAAAAAATACTCTGAGACAAATCAAGTGACTTAGTTTTTGATTTTGTAAAAATTACATTTTGATTTTCTTTCAAATTAAAAAGATTTAATTCACTTTTGTCTACTTCTAATTTAAAAATTCCGTTGCTTAGCTCAACAAACTCATACAACCATAATTTTAGCATATCAAATTTTTCATCTATTGTTTTTGGAAGGTAAAATTTAACATGCTCCATAATCTTCGCCGGACTACCTGAATATGCTTTATCTGGCAAAGTATCTTTTGTAATTACAGAATTAATTAAAGCTGTACTTCTTTTCCCAAGAACAATTCCTGAACCAACAACACAACTGCCTACCAACCAAACATCATCATTTATGATTGTTTTTCTCTTAGCATAAAGTATACATCCTTCAATTTGTTCTCCACTTGCTACATGGGTCCAAATTTGAGAATACATACCCACTCTTACACCATTTCCAATTTCCAGTCCTCCCGCACCATCTAAAATCGTATTTTGTCCAAACCAGCAATTATGCCCTATTCTCATTGAATCTTCCGGCATTATTAGCATATCATTATGAAAAACATTCCAATCTCCAACGATAAATTCACCGTGAATATAAATTCTTGTATTATCACTTATAATATTATTATCACCTATTAGTGCGATAACATTAGGATTACTTCCTAAAATTTCAATTACAACATTTTTTCCAATTCTATTATACTCACCCAAAATAACATTAGGATGAATCTTTGCTGATTTGTCAATTTCATTTGTATTCATAATTAATGTCTTTTATTGTTAAACCACCACCCACAAGGAATAGCTACAAATTGTTTTTTAAATTTATTTACTCCTTTTAAATTTACTTTATTATTGAAAACAGAATAAATATTATTATTGATGTGTACTCCTGTTGCAAAATAACCTATCGATTTAAAATAAGCTATTGTTTCGTTACTGCTTTTTGAAAGCGTACCAAAAACCCAATAATTAGGCTGGGTATTACTTTCTATCTCTAATGGTTTAATGTCAGTACTATTTTGTAACTCTTTTTGCCATTTGATAGCATTCTGCTGCTGTTGTTTTAATAATTGGTTAATATCTAACATTTGCTTCGTACCAATAAACGAATTTACTTCGCTCATTAGTCCTCCATAGCCTTCTAATTGTATATCGCACTCTGGGTTGATTTCTCCATCAGCCGTTCTAAAATTAGTTCTATCAATACCGTAATCTCTAATTAATACAGCCTTATCATATAACGCTTTATCCTTAAATGCTATAGCACCTCCTTCAATGGTATTCGGCAATCTAACGGTTTGAAAAGAAAAAATGGTTACATCTGTCCCTAGATTTCCTACTCTCTTGCCTTTATATTCAGAACCAAAAGCTTCAATGCCATCATCAATAATAGGAATACCGTATTTTTTACCTAAATTATTAATGGCATCAATATCTCCAACATACCCACAGAAATGATTATGAAAGATGGCTTTTGTATTATCAGTTATTTTAGCTTCAACATCTTCAGGGCATAATGTTCCTGTAGCAGGATTAATATCAGCCCAAATCACTTTTAACCCTTTGGTTGCAAATGGTTGGTTTGATGCTAAACAACTTACCGGGCTGGCAATTATCTCATCGCCAAATTGCAACCCTAAAGTGGATGAAACCACCTGCATAGCTGTGTTATAAGAATTAATTGTTAATATGTATTCACAACCAATAAATTCTTTTAATTGTGATTCAAATTGCTTACCATACTTTCCATAACTTAATTGACCAGAATATAAAATTTCATTCAATTCAGGCAATAAATTTTCAGACATATAAGGTTTGTAAATAGGTATCATTACCAGCCTTGTTTTATCAATTCAACCATTTTATCGCAATCTTCTTCTGTAACCCACCATCCACAAGGGATGTGAACCAATTTAGAATAAAACTTATCTAAATTTGGCATTTCTGATGGATAATCATTTAAATAGGTGTGCCAATCGTTTCGCTTGTGAATTTCAGAAGCCATAAAACCATTGTCTGTCATCATTTTAATGAAATCTTCTCTTCTGTCCACCTTTAAAGTGTATAGCCAATATGATGATTCTGTATTTGGGTAATGAATAACTGTTTCAACTCCTGGTATCCCATTTAACTCAACATCTAAATATTTACCTATAGTGATATATTTTTGTAAAATATTTTGAATATTTTCCAGCTGTACTAAACCAATTGCAGCATTGACATTATTCATGTGGTATTTATATCCTTGAAACTGAATATCATTGTCTAATCTACTTAGCTTTTTATCTAAACCAAACCATCTGATTAACTTCGCTTTTTCATATAATTCTTTATCTTGAATTTGCAATGCTCCTCCGTCAACAGTTGTCAAATGTTTAATGGCTTGAAAGGAAAATACAGTAAAAGGAAAATGATTACCTGATTTTTTTCCATTATAAGTTGTCCCTAAGGCATGTGCTGCGTCCTCAATAACTGGAATACTATACTTTTTTGAAATTTCTTGAATGTTTTTTACATCTACAGATGTTCCTGCATAATCAACAACAATTATAGCTTTTGTCTTTGAATTAATTGCATTTTTAATAGCTTTTGGCGAAATATTACCTGTTTCATAATCAACATCTGCCCATCTCACTTTTGCACCTACCATTTTGATAGCAACATTCGTAGGTTCAGCGGTCATAGCTGTACTAATTACTTCATCCCCTTCTTTTACACCAGCTAAAATCAAAGCAATATGCAAAGCTGCTGTCCCAGAATTTAACGACAAGGTATGACCACTACCAATAAATTCTTCGAACTTTCTTTCAAAATTTTCTACAACATCACCCTGAGCTATATAACCGCTATATAATACCTCTTCTAATTTTGGCATTAATATATCTCGAGGTGGAATATATGTTTTGATTAATGGTAACATAAATTAATTAGTATAGTTTTTCAATTCCTCTTGAACATAATCTAAAGTCAATAACAACTTTTTTAATTCCTCTTTTGTTAGTCGATTTGTATTATGCGAATTGTATTCATCATTAACTAACTTGGGGCCATCCATTTGCAAATACTTCGTGTAATTTAAATCCCTAAAATCTGCGGGAACTCTATAAAATCTTCCTAAATCTTCTGCCTTAGACATTTCTTCTTTCGAGCATAGGGTTTCATATAATTTTTCAGCGTGTCGCTCCCCAATAATATTAATTTCATTTTTGGCATTGAATAATTCTTGTAAAGCTTCTGCTAAAACCTGAATAGTAGCTCCTGGTGATTTCTGTACAAAAATATCTCCTGGATTTCCATTTTGAAAAGCATACATAACCAATTCAACCGAATCATCTAATGACATCATAAATCGTGTCATTTCTGGATTTGTTATAGTCAGTGGTTTCCCTTCTTTAATTTGTTTGATAAATAAAGGAATTATTGAACCTCTTGAAGCCATTACGTTTCCGTAACGAGTAGCAGTATATACGGCATTTACATTTTGAACTCTAGGGTCTCGAGCCTTTGAAACCGCTAATTTTTCCATCATCGCTTTAGAAATACCCATAGCATTAATTGGATAAACTGCTTTATCTGTACTCAATACTACCACACGTTTAACGTTATTTCTTGCTGCTGCTTCTAAAACATTTTCAGCACCTGTAATGTTAGTATGTACTGCTTGCATTGGAAAAAATTCACAAGATGGCACTTGTTTTAATGCTGCTGCATGGAAAACGTAGTCAACTCCTGACATTGCATTATTGATACTATCAAAATCTCTAACATCACCAATCACGAAATTAAGCTTATCGTTTTTGTATTCAATACGCATATCTTCCTGCTTTTTTTCGTCTCTACTGAAGATACGGATTTCTTTCAGTTCTGAATTTAAAAATCCTTTAAGCATAGCATTACCGAAAGAACCTGTACCTCCCGTAATTAATAAAATTTTATTTTTAAACATATTTTATAATTTTCCGTCAGTTTCAACTTTTAACACACCCTTAATATCGTACAACACACTTTGTTTATTTTGAACCAAAGATAAATTTAAATCTAAAAACACTTTATGTGCCACTCCCAAGACTACTGCATCAAATTTTTCAATGGGCATCGAATTAGTAGTTTCTAGTTTATATTCTTGTTGTACCTCTTTCGGGTTAGCCCAAGGGTCATAAGTGGTAACATTTATACCGTACTCTTTTAAAGCCGCTATCACATCAACAATTTTTGTATTTCTAACGTCTGGGCAATTTTCTTTGAAAGTAATCCCTAACATTAACAAAGAAGCACCATTTACCGTAATCCCTTTTTTAATCATCAACTTTACCACCTGAGAAGCCACATACTCTCCCATACTATCGTTTAAACGACGCCCTGCTAAAATAATTTCGGGATGATAGCCCAATTCTTGTGCTTTTTGTGCTAAATAGTAGGGGTCTACACCAATACAATGTCCACCAACCAAACCTGGTTTAAAGGGTAAGAAATTCCATTTAGTACCTGCTGCTTCTAACACGGCATGCGTATCAATATTCATTAAATTAAATATCTTCGCTAACTCATTTACAAAAGCAATGTTAATATCTCTTTGAGAGTTCTCAATCACTTTGGCAGCCTCAGCTACTTTGATACTCGGTGCTAAATGAGTCCCTGCCGTAATGACAGATTGATATAATTCATCAACTTTTTTCCCTATTTCAGGAGTAGAACCCGAGGTTACTTTTAATATTTTTTCTACTGTATGCTCTTTATCGCCAGGATTGATACGTTCTGGAGAGTAGCCAGCAAAAAAATCAACATTGAATTGTAATCCGGAAACTTTTTCTAAAACGGGAATACATTCTTCCTCGGTTGCGCCAGGAAATACAGTAGATTCATATATGACAATATCCCCTTTTTTTAATACTTTACCAACTGTCTCACTTGCCTTATGCAAAGGCGTTAAATCAGGACGATTGTTTTTATCTACAGGAGTAGGAACCGTTACTATATAATAAGTACAATCTTTAATAGCTGCTAAATCATAGGAACAAAAAAGTCCTGTATCTTCATTGTTAGTAGCCTTCAAAACAGCTTGCAAAATTTGGTCTTCGACTTCTAATGTTCCATCATGTCCATTTCGGAGCTCTTCTATTCGAGTTTGATTGATATCAAAACCCACTACATTGTATTTAGTTGCAAATAAACGTGCAAGAGGTAAACCAACGTAGCCTAATCCTATAACTGCTATTTTTTTCATTTATCTATTACTTTAAATTATGAAAGTACCAAGAAACCGCTTCTTTAATGCCTTGTTCAATAGAAAATTGAGGTTTATACCCTAAATTATTTTTTGCTTTTTCGATACTTGCTAATGAATGGGGAATATCTCCTGCTCTGTTGGGACCATGAAGTACTTCTACCTCTCCAATTTTAGGATCAAACTGTGCTAAATTTTCTTTTAGTAGCTGTACTAATTGTGTTAGCGTTGTCCTATCTCCAAAAGCTGTATTGTATACCGTATTTACTGCTTGTGGATTCTCTGTTAGCATTGCCAATTCATTCATTTGGATCACATTATCAATATAAGTAAAATCTCTTGAATAATTACCATCTCCGTTAATTATAGGACTTTCATAGTTCATGAATTGTTTAACAAATAAGGGTATCACTGCAGCATAAGCTCCATTTGGATCTTGTTTTCTTCCAAAAACATTGAAATAACGTAAACCTATCGTTTGAATACCATACGTTTTACTAAATATTTCAGCATACAATTCGTTGACATATTTGGTGATAGCATATGGAGAAAGTGGTTTTCCTATTACATCTTCGACTTTAGGCAAACCTTGAGAGTCACCATAAGTCGATGAACTAGCTGCATATATAAAACGTTTTACTTTTGCATCTCGTGCAGCGGTCAACATATTCAAAAAACCAGTCACATTCACTTCGTTAGTTGTGTTAGGGTCTTTAATGGATCGAGGAACAGACCCTAAAGCAGCTTGATGTAATACAAAATCAACCCTTTGAACAGCTTTTTGGCAATCTTCAATGTTCCTAATATCACCTTCAATTAAAGTAAAATTTGGATTATTGATAACAGCTTTCAAATTATGTGAATGTCCAGTTGCAAAATTATCCAAACAAATAACTTGATGCCCTTTTTCAATAAAATAATCACAAAGATTGGAACCTATAAAACCTGCTCCTCCAGTTATTAGAATTCTCATTACTTTAAATTATTTAATATTCTTTTTATTATCAGAGCTAGAATTACTAAAAATCCAGTTAAAATACCTCCCAATACAATTCCTTTGGCTTTGCCGAATCTTTCTTTAGGCAAAGGTAAAATAGGTCGGTCAATGACTTGAATTAATGGTGTTTCTTTTCGCAGGGTTACCTTCGCTAATTCTACTTGTTTTATCAATTCAGTTAATATAGCCGTATTGGCTTGTACATCGACTTGGCGTTTGGCAGATGGTGCCCGGTTTACATTCAAAGCAGGATTCAACATAAAGGTGTTATCATTCGCTACTGCTACACCAGTAATCGCACCGTTCAATTCTGCACGAATAGAATCCGTTTGGTGTTGTAAAATTGCCATATTCATTCGGGCTTTCTTGCTTTTGGTATTCACATAAAAGTCAGAGACTTGCTTGGCTAAGGTTTCTGAGAACGCTTTAGCAAACGCCTCATTCTCTGATTTGACATCAATACTAATAATCGATATTTTTTTATCTTTCTGGGCTACTGTCAAACTAGTCTTGGACAAGTCTTCATACATCTTACCCATAATACTATCGTGTTCACGGGTAAAGTACTTTCTTTTGGTCAAAGGAGGAAATTGGATGGCTTTCAATTTCGATTTTTCATTCCATTTGTCTCTCCATTCCTGCGTACGAATATACATTTCGGCTAAGGAAATGGTATCGGTTCCTGCTTGTACGGGTTGCATTAAAGTTTGTTCTACCATCGAACGAGACTTGAATAATTCGGTCAAGTTGGCTCCAGAAAAAGCTCCTCCACCACTGCCACCACCTAAATCCAATCCTAAAGAACTAGCCAGTCCTAAAGCACCACTCATTCCTCCACCTTTTTCATCTTCTAAAGCAAAGGATAAGGTAGCCGTGTAAATCGGTTTCTTAAAAATGGAGTAGGTCAATCCTGTAGCTGCTCCTATTACTCCAGCTAAAACAATGATCTTCCATTGTGATAACAAATAAGAATACCATTCTTTGGCTTTTTCGAGTAGTTCTTTGAGGGTGATTTCGTCGTTTTCCATATAGTGTTGTCAGTTTTCTGTTATCGGTTTTCTGTCATTGCTAACAGTGTGAAGCAATCTGTCATTGCGAACGTAGTGAAGCAATCTGTCATTGCGAACGCAGTGAAGCAATCTCTATTGGTTCTTTGTTCAACATTCGTTGTTCTAATGTTCTTTGTTAAAATTTTGTCCCGAAGCGTCGGGATTCAATACGGAATGTTGAATGATGAATGTTTTAATTCGTACTTCTACTATCGTACTTCGACCCGAGGCGAAGCCGAACGGAGCGAAGCTAAAATTAATTAACCATATAAGGCATATAAGTAAATATAAGAAAGTCGTTTCGCTCTATTTAAGAACATTTAAGTAGTTATTCCTGAACACTTCCAGCTGAATACTGAATACTTTATTTATTTAACATCACGAATTGACACATATCATACTTCGTATTTCGTAAATCATAAATCGTAAATTTAAAACCATATAAGTCATATAAGTTAATTTAAGAAATTCGCTTCGCTCTATTTAGGAACATTTAAGTAGTTTTTCTGAACACTTACAGCTGAATACTGAACACTTTTATTAATTTGTATTCACACATTGTTACATTTCTAAATTGATACATTTCTAAATCGTAGCTCGTCCCGAAGCGTCGGGATCTAATATCGTAAATAGTTATCCTAGCCTACGCTAATATTTAAATTAGGCAATTCAATCTGCAATTTAACAGTTGCCTTTAATGCTGTAAAAACGCGCAATAAGGTATCCATGGTAACATTACTAGCATTATTTTCAATCCTAGATATCTGAGCTTTCTGAACTCCAATTAACTTTCCAAGTTGTTCTTGGGTTAAATTTCTTTCTTTTCGAGTTTGCTTGATTGCCTTGCCAATTAAGTCCATCTGAAGTTCATACTCAAAAATGTCACGCGATAGAGTACCTATCTTACCGATAAGTTCATCTTGTACTTGATCTAAGGTATATGTTTTCATTTTTTCTTATTTACTACTTTTTGTTCTTCAAAATAATAAAGCTTCAATTGAATGGCCTTCTGGATTTCTTTGTCTGGGACTTTACTTTGTTTTTTTATGAACCCATGTGTCGCAATTACTACTGTTTCTGTTGTTGCTGTTTTATCCCAAAAAGCAAGTAGTCGATACTGTAATCCTTGATACAAAGTTCTAAACTCCCAAATATCATTAGATAATTTCTTAAATAAATCAGAATTGGTTTCATTTTGTGCACGACGAATATTGTACAGCACTTTTTCGTAATGCTTTCGTTCCAATTGCTTCAAAAATTCAAATGCGTCTTCTAAAAAAAGGATTTCAAATTGGGGCTTCATCTTTTTTTATTATTGGGAACAAATATAATTTAAGTTTCGTTAAATAGAAACTTTTAATTGTAAAAGTTATCACAAATTGTGATAAGCTATTTACACGAATTGTTACATTTTCAAATTATTCAATTGCTTCTTTTTAGTGAGACTTTGAGCTGTCATCCTGAGCTTGCCGAAGGACTTTGTGAGCTTTGTGGTTAAATTTAAACCATATAAGTCATATAAGGTCGTATAAGAAAGTCGCTTCGCTCTATTTAATAACATTTAAGTAGTACTCCCTGAACACTTACAGCTGAATACTGAACACTTTATTTAATTTGTAACATGAATTGGTACATTCCTAAATCGTACTTCGTAAATCTAATATCTTACATCCTACAATCTCCAATAATTTTGATAATCGCTTTTGTTCAACACGCCCTTGATATCAAAAAGATAGACCGGTCCGTTGGACAAGGCTTCGAAATCTTTGGGTTGCATGTTGCGATAGGCTTGATGCCCTACGGCTAAGACAATACTGTCGTATTTGCCTTCGGGAGCTGCTTTTAATTGAATGTTGTATTCGTGTGCCAATTCGGCTGGACTGCCAAAAGGGTCAACCACATCAACGGTAATTGAATAGTCTTCTAATTCTTTGATTAAATCCACTACTTTTGAGTTGCGAATGTCCGACACCTCTTCTTTGAAGGTGATGCCCATCACCAAGACTCGCGATTTTCCTGGATTTTTATCTTGTTCAATCAAGGATTGTACAATGCGTTTGGCTATAAACGACGGAATGAAATCATTCACTCGTCGGCCTGCCGCAATCACTTGTGGCTCAATGCCGATCATTTTGGCTTTGTGCATCAAATAAAACGGATCTACACTAATGCAGTGTCCACCTACCAAACCGGGTTGGTATTGATGAAAATTCCACTTGGTTCCTGCCGCAGCAAGCACCGCCTGGGTATCAATGCCCATTTTATCAAAAATAATCGCCAATTCGTTCATTAACGAAATATTAATATCGCGTTGCGTATTTTCAATCACCTTGGCTGCTTCGGCCACTTTGATGGATTCGGCGCGATGCAAACCTGCTTTGATGATACTGCCGTAAACGCCAGCAATCAATTCTAAGGCTTCAGCATCATTACCCGATACTATTTTAAGTATGTTGGTTAAAGTTCTCACCTTATCGCCAGGAACAATGCGTTCTGGACTATAACCGTATTTAAAATCTTTTCCGCCTTGCAATCTAGAAACTGATTCTAAAATAGGCAAACAATCGTCTTCTGTACATCCTGGATACACCGTCGATTCATAAACCACCACATCCCCTTTTTTCAAGGCCGAAGCCACACTTTTAGAAGCTCCTAAAAGCGGATTCAAATTCGGTACTTTATTAGAATCAATATCCGTAGGTACGCCGATGATATGAAAATGCGCCTGTTGTAAATCGGCAACATTCGATGTAAATGTGATATCGCAACCTTCAAAAGCAGTACTCTCCAATTCCTTAGAAGGATCAATCCCTTGTTGCATCAAGGCAATACGCTCTTGATTGATATCAAATCCAATGACCTTAAACTGCTTCGCTAACTCTAAGGCCAAAGGCAAGCCCACATAACCTAATCCGGTTACGGAAATGCATTTTTCTTTGTCAATAAAAGGTTGGAGACTGTAGGTCATCTTTGTTGTCAGTTGTTGGTTGTCTGTCATTGCGAACGCAGTGAAGCAATCTTTAATTTACCACGAAGGCTCTAGGGCGCCAAGTTTTTATTTGTTATTCGTTGTCGGTTGACTGAGGCACTCGAAGTCAACATTTATTGTACTTTATTTATTGTTCAATATTCGTTATTCTAATGTTGAATATTCAACATGGAATTTTGAATTTTGAATGTTTTAATTCGTAAATCGTAGGTCATAAATCTTAAATTATTACACACCCCTAGCCCCTATAACTCTAGTTTTTATTGATTTTTTGGAATCGTTGAATCTTCGATTTCAAGAGGGGAACGTGTAGATTTACTTACACGAATTGTTACATTTTCAAATTATTCAATTGCTACATTTTTAGTGAGACATTGGGTCTTCTTTGTGAGCTTCGTGGTTAAATTTAAACCATATAAGTCATTTAAGGTCGTATAAGACAGTCGCTTCGCAAAATTAAAGTGCAGTTAAATAGAACATACTGAACACTTACAGCTGAATACTGAACACTTTTTTTAAATTAACATCAGGAATTGTTACATTTTTAAATTGATACATTTCAAAAACGACCCGAGGCGAAGCCGAACGGAGCGAAACTAAAATCGTATATCTTATTTAAACGCATTTAAAATTAACAACGACAAACTCGTAATCACACTACCAATACTTACCCATTCGCCAGTTGACATTTTCTTAGTCAATGGTTTTTCAGGAACTACGATTTGAGAACCAGCGGTTACTTTTGGATAGGATTTGAAAAACAAGAACGAACCCGTTACAGCCGCTTGTCCGTTGGGATAAATCACATACGCCTTTCTTTTCCAAGCTTTAGCATCGGTTCCACCTACAGAATTCAAATAATAATTCAAACTTCTACCATTGTTATATGGGATTTCAGAAGTCAACAATACGCTTCCGGTTACTTTTACACTTTCGCTATACTCCACTACTTCAATCTCATCGCCGGGCATTAAAGTAATATTCGTACGGTTGTTTGGATTACGTTCAATTTTGTTCCAATCTACTGGAATAGTAGCGTATTTTAGCTCTTCTTTTAGTTTTTTAAGTGCAGAATTTTTCACCGTGTCTTTTTTAGCTAAAGTTTCGTCCACTACATTTTTATCAACATCAAAATTGACATTTTCTAATTCTTCAATTTGCTTCGCTTTGATAGGACGCTTGATTTTCATTCCTTTATTGTTCGCCAAAGGAGTTAAACCACCGGCGCGCTGAATTACAGAATACAATTTTTCTTTTTTGTTAGCCAGTACGTATTTTCCAGGATAATGCACCGCTCCGGTTATCGTAACCATTTCTGGTTTCTCGTACACGGCCATTCTACGAATGTTCACCACATCAAAAGGAGCCAAAACAAAGTTCTCGGCTTGCTCGTTATTGCCAGGAGTAATTTCGATATTAAACAATTCGGCACGAGCCGAACTGGTTTGATCAATCTCTTCTGACTTGATCATACGGGCTACTTCCACTCTTTTGGAAGCTGAACCAATTAATCCTCCTGCTTGCACCAATAAATCATTTAAAGTCAAGGCAGGATTGTAGTCGTATTCTCCTGGTTTTTTAATTTCGCCATCAATAGTCACTTTGAACTCTTCTTTGAAATCCAAAATAGAAAAAACAGTTATAATATCTTCTTTTTTCAAGAGAATATTAGCTTGTACATCACCCGCTAACGCTTTGCCCAAATTCACAGCCACCGCTTCTTTAGTAAAATCCGATTTCAAACGGACAATAGTAGCACGAGCTGTATAAGCGTCTTCTTTCAAACCATCAGCTTTAGCCACTAAATCAGCAATTCGCATGCCTTCGTAAAACGAATAGGTATTAGGTCTGAACACTGCACCTTCAATTTTGATACGATTCTCGAATCGGTTTAGGATTTTAGTTACCGTAAATACATCCCCTGAACGAGGTTTGTACAATTTATATTCGGTCGCTTTGACGTCTTTTACTTTGAATTCTTTATCCGTTTTTTGCAGTACATTCACCGAAGCCGTGAAAGCAAATTCATTGAATCCGGAAGCAAAAGTCAACAAGTCTTGAAAACTCTCGCCTGACTTCATTTCAAAAATTCCAGGTCGTTTCACTTCCCCTTCTAAAGTAACTCTTTGGTTGTAGGCTGGAATACGAATGACATCATTGTCTTTCAATCCAATATTATCCGATTGGTTTCCATTCACCAAAAAACGATATAGATCGATGGTGCGGTATACTTTGTTGTTGCGAATCAACTCGATGTTACGGTAACTGCCGTTTTTGGCTGGACCGCCTCCTAAAAATAAGGCATTATACACTGTTGCTAAAGAGGAAACCGAATAATTACCCGGTTGTTTACTACCAATTAAAGTCACTTTTATGGTGCGAATGCGACTCAAACTGATTCCTACTTGCGATTGTCCGGAACGCACCGTACTGTAGACGCGCGCGATTGCATTTTTAATTTTTACAGTAGCTGCTTCAATAGTCATTCCTGAAACCGCAATTTGTCCTACATACTGAATGTTGACTTTTCCTTCTAGAGAAACGGGGACAGCATCACTAAATTCTTGAATGCCATACACGCTAATTTGCAATTCATCGCCTGGGCCAAGAACGTAATTCACGGGAGTAGCCAATTTTAAATTCGGCTCAAAATTCAAAGTCGGATTATCAAACAATTCCGATCCAAAAACCAGGGCGTTCAAACTATCCTTTACTTTTTTATTGATAATCTTTTCTTGTTTTCTAGCGTATTCGTCTTCAGAAAGGGTGTCGTTATCAAAAGAATAGGATGGTTTTTTAAGTTTGGGTTTAGCATTGGTACTTTTCATTCCCAAACGTGCTTTTAACTTGGCAAACTCATTGGCGGGCATTCCTTTTGCCAAAGCCGCTTGTTCTGCTTGTTCAATAGTGACCTTGTTGGTTTCTAATTGTGTACGGATTTTAGCCACATCCGCATCAGATAAATAATCCACTTTCAAAGTACTTAAATCTTGTGCTTTCAATAAATCTTGAGCTGAAGATTCTGTACTTTGCAATACAGCAGCAAATAAAAAAGCGATAAAGAGTAATTTTTTCATAATTCAAATTAGTATTTCGTAAATCGTCCCGAATTGTCGGGATCGTAAATCGTAAGTTATTTTTTTAATTCAATAAGTCCGAGCCCTGTCGTTCCAACTCATTGTAGATGTATTTCACATCCTGTGATTGTTCTTTTTGCAAAATCAAATTGGCATCAGGAGTACTCACAAAAATGGTGTTACGCATTCCAATAAAGGTGGAAAAAACATCCGTTCCAATGATCATATTGCCGAACGTATCAACCGGATGACCTTGAGCTAGCAAATAATCATAAACCGATTCGAATGAACCCAAGTCCGACCAAGCAAATTGCGAAGCCACTACTTTTATTTTTTTAGAACGTTCCATCACCGCATAATCAATACTGATAGACGGAATGGCCATTGACAAATCGTAATCCAATTTTCCTTCTAGATTCGCTTCCCAAGCTTGTTGTGCTTTGGCATAGACTTCCGGTTCAAAAGCTTTCAATTCGTTCAATAACACCCCTGCTTTAAAACAAAACATCCCACTATTCCATAAAAAATTGCCTCTGGAGATAAAATCAATGGCGGTAGCTTTATTGGGTTTTTCTCGAAAGGCAAGTACGGTATCGCCACGATATTGAATGTACCCATATCCTGTTTCGGGCTTGGTCGGCACAATACCAAAAGTAACGATTGAATTTTCTTTTGCTTTGGCAATAGCATCTGTAATGGCGCTCTCGTAAGCTTCGGTATCGTCAATAATATGATCAGAAGGGGTTACAATTAAAATGTCTTCAGGCTGAGCGGCAAAGGCAGCAAAAGCGATTGCTGCAGCGGTATTTCTGGGCGTAGCCTCAACAATATCAATGTAGGGAGTTTGAGTTTTATCCAAGACTCTGCGACTCAAATGACAATTATCGACATTTCCCACCACCATCACTTGGTCCACCAAATGACTATTGCGAGCCACAGTCATTTCAAACAAAGACTTACCATCAAACAATTCCAAATATTGTTTGGGTTGGCTTTTACGAGAGAGCGGCCACAATCGGCTACCTACTCCCCCAGTAAGAATAACATGTATAATGGATTGACTCATGTGTTTTTTTAATTTTTCAGTATTCGTTTTTTACATAAAACTGAAAAGATACTATTTTAGGTAGTAATATAGATTGCTTCACTAGGTTCGCAATGACTGACAACTAACAACCGAAAACAGACAACTGATAACTACTTCTTAACCTGTTTATCCGCTACTTCCTGACGCAAACTGCTGCTTGAAAAACGGTGTTCGCGAATGTTAAAACACAATTCGATGCCTTTTTCTTCGCAATAGGTGCGACCGGTGAAATTTTTATGTTGGTATTCGTCTCCAATGATGCGCACATCAATCTTGAAAGCACGTAAAATATCTTCTAAATCCTGCTCGGTAGCATAGGGTACAATTTCATCTACAAACTTGCAGCCTTTTAATTGAATATAGCGCTCCACCACAGATTGCACTGGGCGGTTTTTTTCTGGGCGATCAATGGTAGGGTCCGTTTGCAAGCCACAGATCAAATAATCACATTGTCTTTTAGCTTCTTCTAACATGGTGATGTGCCCCGCATGTAGCAAATCAAAGGCACTGAAAGTAATTCCAACTCTATGTTTAGCACTCATAATTTGAATCTAATTTAAAATAAACAATTGTTAATTTCAGTTCACGGCTTCGCCATTTCCAGTCACAAGTGGTGCTGGAAAATTGGCGTATTTTAGAACCTGGCAAAAGTAATAAAAATAAACGAATGGTAGGATGCGTTTGAAGCAATCAACCCCTATTTTATTATCAACAATACCTTACAAAGTCCTAAAATACTAATAATCAATTTAAAAACACTATCAAATCAAACGAATTAGTTTGAAATATCACTAAATTTAGTGAGAGAGGATATACGATGGACGGTATAGTAATCAGTGTTCAGAAATAAGTGTTCAGGGCTTACTACATGAATGATCTACAATAGAGTGAAGCGACTTTCTTAAATGACTTATATGACTTATATGGTTCAAATTTGTTTGACCACAAAGAGCACTAAGTCCTTCGGCAAGCTCAGGATAATAGCACTAAGGTTCACAAAGTGTATATTCTAAATGTTTAAATTAACTTATCTGAACTTGAATTGAGCGAAGCGACTTTCTTAAATGACTTATATGACTTATATGGTTTAAATTTGTTTGACCACAAAGAGCACTAAGTCCTTCGGCAAGCTCAGGATAATAGCACTAAGGTTCACAAAGTGAATATTCTTAATGTTTTAATTAACTTATATGAACTTGAATTGAGCGAAGCGACTTTCTTATATTTTCTTATATGACATATATGGTTCAAATATATTTAACCACAAAGAGCACAAAGTCCTGCGGCAAGCTCAGGATAATAGCACTAAGGTTCACAAAGTGAATATTCTTAATGTTTTAATTAACTTATCTGAACTTGAATTGAGCGAAGCGACTTTCTTAAATGACTTATATGACTAATATGGTTTCAAATTTATTTAACCACAAAGAGCTCAAAGTCCTTCGCGAAGCTCAGGATAATAGCACTAAGGTTCACAAAGTGAATATTCTTAATGTTTTAATTAACTTATCTGAACTTGAATTGAGCGAAGCGACTTTCTTATATTTTCTTATATGACTTATATGGTTTCAAATTTATTTAACCACAAAGATCTCAAAGCCCTTCACGAAGCTCAGGATAATAGCACAAAGTCTCACAAAATATAGTAATTCAATAATTTGAAAATGTAACAATTCGCATAAATAGCACTATACCATTCCCCTCTTGAAATCGAAGATTCAACGATTCCAAAAAATCAATAAAAACGAGAGTTATAGGGGCTAGGGGTGTGTAATTTATATAAACCATAATAATATTGGATATATCATCAATAAATACAAAATATATTTTCACACTAAACTATTCCCCTCTTGAGAGGGGCTAGGGGTGTGTGACTTTTAAAATCTATAATAATAATGGATATATCATCAATAAATACAAAATATCTTTTTACACTAAACGTTCCCCTCTTGAGAGGGGCTAGGGGTGTGTAATTTTGTAAAACAATTATGGCATTAGAAATAGAATTAATTATACGTTTCGAATTAATGAATGTGTAATTATTAAATTATAATTACATTTATAATCCCAAATCCCATCCCAAATGACAAAACGAAAAATCATCCCCTACAACCCAAAGCTAACTCAATTAGCTAAAAAACTCCGAAACGAATCAACTGAAACAGAAATCTACCTTTGGTTGAAACTAAAAGGAAAACAAATGTACGGTTATGACTTTCACAGACAAAAACCTATTGACAATTACATTTTAGATTTTTTCTGTTACGATTTAATGTTAGGTATTGAAGTAGATGGTTATTCACACGAAATTCTAGAAGTGCATAACAAAGACATAGTCAAAGAAAAAAGAATGAACGAATTAGGAATAACTATTTTACGTTTCAGTGACTTTGAAGTTTTGAGGGATATGGAAAATGTAATTCGTGCTATTGAATTCTATATTTTAGAATTTGAGAAGACGAATACATCTTTAGAAGAGTGAAAGTAAGTAGTAGAACAAAAAACACACCCCTAACCCCTCTCAAGAGGGGAATAATTCCGAATGAATAATGATGTTTAAAATAAAAAAACAACTAGTCACAAATTGTTACTAGTTCAAGAAACAAAATCGGAAAAAATACTTTAAATGGAAAAACACACCCCTAACCCCTCTCCAAAGGGGAATAAAAAAGTAGTAAATTAGAAATAGTCAGTATATTACAATTACTTATAACCGATAACAGACAACCGACAACCGACAACTCTTACTTATGCTTCATCTTCAGCACGCATCCCATGGATTCCAATACGAGAATGTAATGGGAGTTGGTTACTTTTTGTACTACGGCTTTGTGGTTCACAAAAGGACCTGAATCGACTTCAATAGTATCTCCCACTTGATAAGTGCTCACTTCAATTTCGGCAACATCTGGAGCATTCAACCATTTTTTGATGGTGGTAATTTCGTCTTCGCGCACAATAGCAGGTTTTTGTAACCAAAACAAATAGCGCACAGCACCCGGTGATTGAAACACCAAAGAACGGTCTTTCTCATCAAGGTGCACAAAAACATAGGAATTGAACAAAGGCATTTCGACCTTTTTCTTACGATCAGACCATTGACGTTCTTTGACCACTAAAGGACAATAGCAATCAATTCCGATCGCTTGCAATTGCTCTGCCACTTTCTTTTCCCATTTGGGTTTAGTATAGAGTACGTACCAGTTCATGTTATTTTGCTGCAAAGACACTTAGGCGCTAGGTTAGTAATAATTTAAAAGTCAAAAAAAATTAAGCTCCAATACCTTGGTATACAAAGCCAATGGTTTCCAACTCATTACGATTTAACAAATTACGACCATCGAATACAAAGGCCGGTTTTTGCATACCATCGTATATTTTTTGCCAATCGTAAGTAGTAAATTCATCCCATTCGGTCAAGACTGCAATGGCATGTGCTCCTTGACAGGCCTCATACGCATTAGAGAAAGATTGTATTTGAGCCACATTCGCATCATGCGAACGTGTTTCTAGATAATCCAAATCGGCAATCACCTTAGTAGGCGAAACTTTGGGATCATAAACCGCAATTTGAGCTTGTTCATTGATCAAATCATCAGCTACATAGATTGCAGCTGATTCGCGAGTATCATTCGTATCTTTTTTAAACGCCCAACCCAAAAATGCAATCTTTTTGGATGCCACCGTATTGTATAAGGTTTGAACAATTTTAGCCGAAAAACGTCTTTTTTGATGGTCGTTCATGATAATCACTTGCTCCCAATAATCCGCCACTTCGTTTAATCCATAGGACTTAGCGATGTAGACCAAATTCAATATGTCTTTTTGAAAACAAGAACCTCCAAAACCAACAGAAGATTTCAAAAATTTAGAACCAATACGGCTATCCATTCCAATAGCACGAGCTACTTCATTGACATCAGCTCCGGTTTTTTCACACAATTCGGATAGCGCATTAATCGATGAAATACGCTGCGCTAAAAAAGCATTAGCTGTCAATTTTGACAATTCGGAAGACCAAACATTAGTCGTCAAGATTTTATCTGTTGGCACCCAATTAGCATAGACATCTACTAAGGCCTGAATCGCATTTTGTCCCTCGAGAGTAGTATCACCTCCAATTAAAATACGATCTGGATGTAATAAGTCTTGAACCGCTGTCCCTTCCGCTAAAAACTCTGGATTGGACAAAATTTGAAATTGCACTCCGTTTCCGGTATGGTCTAATATATTTTTAATCGCCTCGGCAGTACGCACCGGCAAAGTAGATTTCTCCACCACAATTTTGTTGTCTTTGGCCACTTGAGCAATTTGACGCGCACACAATTCGATGTACTTTAAATCGGCCGCCATTCCTTTTCCTTTTCCGTAAGTTTTGGTTGGCGTATTCACCGAAATAAAAATCAATTGCGCTTCATCAATCGCTTTTTCCACATCGGTAGAAAAAAAGAGGTTTCTACCTCTGGCTTCTGCTACAACAGCGCTCAAACCCGGTTCATAAATCGGAATATTATCGACATTTTCGTCATTCCAAGCGGCAATACGCTCTGCATTTAAATCGACAACCGTCACTTGAATGTGTGGGCATTTTTGAGTAATTACTGCCATAGTAGGTCCGCCTACATATCCCGCTCCAATGCAACAAATTTTTGTAATCTTCATTGATTCTATCTTTAGTCGTTCGACTTTATTTTAATTGTTCTTGATGGATTTTTCAAAAGGAACGCGTTGTAAAATACTACGTCCTAAGGTCACTTCATCCGCATACTCCAATTCATCTCCCACCGAAATCCCTCTGGCTATCGTAGACAATTCCACTGGATAATCCATAATTTGTTTGTAAATATAAAAATTGGTTGTATCACCTTCCATAGTGGAGCTCAACGCAAAAATGATTTCGCTTACGCCACCTTGCTTTACTTTATCAATCAAAGGACTAATATACAATTGGCTAGGTCCTACCCCGTCAATTGGTGATATTTTACCTCCTAAAACGTGGTAAATACCTCTAAACTGTCCTGTATTTTCTATTGCCATCACATCGCGAATGTCTTCTACCACACAAATCATTTGATGGTTCCGACTCACATTGGCACAAATTTCACACAAATTAGTATCCGAAATATTATTACAGCTCGTGCAATGTTTAATTTCTTCGCGCATGCTTGTCAAAGCTTGGGACAAATACTGCGTTTGTTCCTGTGGTTGTTTCAACAAATGCAAAACCAATCGCAAAGCCGTACGCTTACCAATTCCTGGCAATTGAGACATTTCGTTGACTGCTTTTTCTAATAATTTTGAAGAAAATTCCATGGATACAAAAGTAGTGAATTGAACAAACGAATTGGCTTAATATTGATTGGTAGCCAATAAAACCAAAGTACAAGCAACTTCTACCTGAATATCATTCAGTGCTAACAGTTGGTAAAATTCTGGATTCTCCGTTCCTGGATTAAAAATCACCCGTTTAGGATGGGCTTCAATTATATAATTATAATATTCCCTTTGTCGTGCTGGATTAAGATACAAACTTACTGTGTCTATACTTTTTATAGGCAGTGCTTTGGTTTGGATTTTAACTCCTGCCACCTCACCTGCATTTTGCCCAATCGCCAATACAGAATGCCCTTTGCCCACCAAAGCGGTGATCGCTTTAAAAGCATAACGTTCCGGTTTAGTAGTAGCGCCAAGCACCAAAGTTTTTTTATTTTTCATCGATTTGAATTGTATGCTGCAAAAGTAATCAAAAAAGAAACGTTTGTGTCAAATTATTCCGACTAAACCGTTGCCATAGGTAAGAAAATTTCAGCCATCATACAACGTGCACTTCCCCCTCCACAAGCTTCAATGGTATCTAAATTTGCCTTTAAAATAGTCAAATGCTCTTCTAGTTGCGCAATCTGTTTTTTGGTTAAAGATTGGTAGGCCGAAGCACTCATCACTAAATAGCGACGTTCATTCGCTCCAATCACCTCCAACATATTGCCTGCAAAATTGTTCAACTGCGCTTCTGTAATCAAGATAATTTCTTTTTCGTCACCGCGTAGACTGTCCAAAACCATTTTGCGCTCTTTTTTATCATCAATACAATCCGCACAAATCACTGCAAAGGTGTCGCCAATACACATCATCACATTGGTATGATAAATTAGCTTTCGCTCATCTGCAACTGTTTGAAAGGCTTCAAAAATAACCGGTGTGTATTCAAAATCTTCGCAGAACTCAATGAATAATTCTTCATCAGCACGCGGAGATAAAGCACAATAGGCTTTGCCGTTTTCTCTGTCTAAGACAATACTACCTGTTCCTTCTAGGTAATA
Source organism: Flavobacterium ammonificans (assembly GCF_020886115.1). NCBI lineage: Bacteria > Pseudomonadati > Bacteroidota > Flavobacteriia > Flavobacteriales > Flavobacteriaceae > Flavobacterium > Flavobacterium ammonificans. Next base: position 1,236,552 of record NZ_AP025185.1, on the reverse strand, counting down.
CCCTTCCGTTTCAGCTGAAGTATAATCCATTATTTCGTTGACCACAAAACCCTCGTCTTCCAATACATCTAAAATATCTTCACGACGCTCCAAACGACGATTTTCAGCAAACATAGGATACAAAACCACATCGCCATTTTCGTGAAACGAAATCCAATTATTCGGAAAAATACTATCGGGCGTATCAGTATCAGTAGTATCCTCTACCACAATAACTTGAATCCCCACAGCACGCAATTGCGCAACGAAAGCATCAAATTCTTGTTGTGCCTTAGCATTAACCGTTGCAGGTAATAATCCGTCCAACACTTTTTGGTAGTAATTATTAACAGCAGTTTGTTCGTTCATTCGAAACGCCACTGGGCGAATCATTAGTATAGCGTTAGTAGTTTGGTTCATGTTTTTTTACTGTTTAAAGTTAGAAGTTTAAAGTTTAAAGTTAGTAACAACCTTAAACTTTAAACTTTAAACACATTTATTCTCTAATCAAAGGCAATGTCGAACATCGCAATAATCCTTCTTGTTTGGCTATTTCAGCATAGGGTATTTCTTCTACTGTAAATCCGTTTTCTCTAAGCCAGTTATTCAAACGTGTAAATTTTCGTTCAGAAACGACCACATCAGGAGCAATCGAAAACACATTCGAATACATATGATACATTTCTTCTCTCTCGATATGAAATAGATTTTCTTTACCAAACAATTGTACTAAGAACATATAATCTGCTTCCTCTCGAAAGCCACGTTTGTAGATAATTCCCTTTGTTTCACCCACAGGTTGAAAACAACAATCCAAATGCAAGGCATTATCACGCGCTTCAATTTTGGATTTAACCAAATCGAATTCTTTTACTATTTTGTTTGGGAACAATTTTCTAAGGTATTCCACACCTTGCCAATTAGTGCGTGCCGTAATATAATCTTTGTAATCACTTCCTTTGTAAGTACCTACAAAAATATAATTCCCCCAAAGCATCACATCGCCTCCTTCAATATGAACCTCTTCGGGTGGGCGAACTACCTTAGTAGGATTCATTTGATCAATCACATATTGAATTGCATCCAATTCGCGCTCTCTATCAGGTAGAATATTAGACTTTACAAATACATCCTCAATAACAAAACCGATATCACGAGTAAAAATCTGATTGTAATTTTCAATTATTTCAGGACGATACACGGTTACACCATACTTTTTGAAAACTGCTTCGAAAGCATCCATTTCAAGAACCATATCGGCTTCAATTGGGTAGGTCCCTGCTATAATATGTTCCAATGATTTTGGATCGTATGCCTCCTCAATTTTTGGAGTTGGCCCATTACTTTTTGCAGTCCCCAGCACTACAGCTCGAAGTCTTGACGACTCATCTTTCACATTTAATTGCAACATAAATTCGGGATTTAAGTGAGCTAAGATAACAAAAAAAGCTTCACTAGAAAGTGAAGCTTTAGAAATATTCGTATTCGAATTATCGTTTAAATTCTCTTAAAGGATGTCCAACATAAACTTGTCTTGGTCTACCAATAGGCTCTTTGTTTTCACGCATTTCTTTCCATTGCGCAATCCAACCAGGTAATCTTCCAATAGCAAACATTACGGTAAACATATCCGTAGGAATTCCTAAGGCTCTGTAAATAATTCCAGAATAGAAATCCACGTTTGGATATAAATTTCTTGATTTGAAGTATTCGTCTTCTAATGCAGACTCTTCTAATTTTTTAGCAATTGCTAAAATTGGATCTTCAACGCCAAGTGTTCCCAATACTTCATCAGCCGCTTTTTTGATAATTTTAGCTCTTGGATCAAAGTTTTTGTACACACGGTGACCAAATCCCATCAAACGGAATGGATCATTTTTATCTTTGGCTTTAGCCAAATACTTATCCGCATCACCACCTGTTTTGTAAATTTCTTCAAGCATTTCTAGTACCGCTTGATTTGCTCCGCCGTGAAGTGGTCCCCAAAGTGCAGAAACCCCTGCAGAAATAGAAGCAAACAAACCAGCATGTGAAGAACCTACCATACGTACAGTAGAAGTAGAACAGTTTTGCTCGTGATCAGCATGAAGAATGAATAATTTATCCAAAGCATTAATAACTACTGGATCAGCAGCATAAGGTCCTGTAGGCAATTCAAACATCAAATGCATGAAATTTTCTACGTATCCTTTTGTATTATCATAATAATTTAACGGGAAGCCCATGCTCTTTCTATACGTCCAAGTTGCAATAACTAAGAATTTACCCATAGTCTTACAAACCGCTTCGTACATTTCTTTACTATTCTCAACATTAACTGACTTTGGATTAAACGCAGTCAAAGCACTTGTCAAAGCTGACAAAACACCCATTGGATGAGCTGTTTTTGGGAAACCATCAATGATATTTTTCATTTCCTCGTTCACCAAAGTATATTTTCTAATGTCTTCCTCAAACTGATGCAATTGCTCTGCTGTAGGTAGTTCACCAAAAATAACTAAATAAGAAACCTCTAGAAAATTCGATTTTTCAGCCAAATCTTCAATAGAATAACCGCGGTAGCGTAATATACCTAGTTCTCCATCAAGGAAAGTGATTTCACTTTTACATGATCCTGAATTTTTGTAGCCTGGATCTAATGTAATTAAACCCGAAGCGTCACGTAATTTACTTATATCAACAGCACCTTCATTTTCGCTTCCAACAATAAGTGGGAGTTCAAATTGATTGCCATCGATTTCTAATGTTGCTATTTTTGACATATTATTAATAGAAATAAAAATTTATAAAATATTTTTCTCAAATTTAGGGAATTCAATATTAATTTGAAAATTAATCCCGTATTGAAAGTGTTAATTTTTTTACAAAAAAAAACCATTCACTATAAGCGAATGGTTAATTACTATCAAATGAGTTGATTATTTAATTTTGAAAGCATTTTTTCCAGGAAAGTAAGCTGTATTTCCTAGTTCTTCTTCAATACGAATCAACTGATTGTATTTGGCCATACGATCAGAACGTGAAGCCGAACCTGTTTTAATTTGACCACAGTTCAACGCCACAGCTAAATCAGCAATAGTGTTGTCTTCTGTTTCTCCTGAACGGTGTGACATTACTGAAGTATAACCTGCATTTTTTGCCATGTTTACTGCTGCGATCGTTTCAGTCAAGGTACCAATTTGGTTTACTTTTACTAAAATCGAATTGGCAATTCCTTTTTCAATTCCTGTTGACAAACGCTCTACATTAGTTACAAACAAATCGTCTCCAACTAATTGTACTTTGTCACCAATTTTTTCAGTCAATAATTTCCATCCATCCCAGTCGTTTTCATACATTCCGTCTTCGATAGAAATAATTGGGTATTTAGCAGCTAATTCAGCTAGATAAGTAGCTTGTTCTTCTGAAGTTCTTACTTTTCCAGTAGGGCCTTCAAATTTAGAATAATCGTATTTTCCGTTTACATAAAATTCTGAAGCAGCACAGTCTAAAGCAATCATAATTTCGTCACCAAAAGTATATCCTGCATTCTCAACCGCTTTTTTAATTGTATCCAAAGCATCTTCCGTTCCACCAGCTAGATTAGGCGCAAAACCACCTTCATCACCTACTGCAGTCGAAAGACCTCTATCGTGTAACACTTTTTTCAAACTATGAAAAATCTCAGTACCCATTTGCATAGAGTGTGAGAAAGAAGTTGCTTTTACAGGGAAAATCATAAACTCTTGAAAAGCAATAGGCGCATCAGAGTGAGATCCACCGTTGATGATATTCATCATTGGTACTGGCAAAGTGTTGGCTGATACACCACCTACGTAACGGTATAATGGCAATCCTAATTCATTTGCAGCCGCTTTTGCAGCAGCCAAAGACACTCCTAAAATAGCATTAGCACCTAATTTAGATTTATTTGGCGTACCATCTAAATCAATCATCATTTGGTCCAATACATTTTGTTCAAAAACTGAAGTCCCAACTAACTCATCAGCGATAAGAGTATTAACATTTTTCACAGCATTCAAAACTCCTTTTCCTAAGAACGCTTTTCCACCATCACGTAACTCAACAGCTTCGTGTTCTCCCGTAGAAGCTCCAGATGGAACTGCTGCTCTACCTAAAACACCATTTTCTGTGATAACATCAACTTCAATAGTAGGATTTCCTCTAGAATCAAAAATTTGTCTTGCATGAATTTTGACAATAATACTCATAATTGGTTTATTTTAAATTGTTGAACTTTATTATTTTATGGCAAATATATTACATCTTTAGTTAATGAAAATATAAAAAAAATCAATCTTATTAACGAAAACGTTGTAATTCTCGCAAGAAAAATTAAGATCAATCAATAAGCTTGTATTTTGAAAATAAGCCTATAAAAAAAGCGAAGTGGTATCACTTCGCCTTTTATTTTATTTTTTCATGTTCTCAATAAATTGATCAAACAGATACGATGAATCATGTGGACCAGGACTTGCTTCAGGATGGTATTGTACTGAAAAACAGTTTTTATTTTTCATACGCATACCAGCAACGGTTGCATCATTCAAATGCAAATGGGTAATTTCTAAATCAGGATGTTGTTCTAATTCTTCTTTATTGACAGCAAAACCGTGGTTTTGAGAAGTAATCTCTCCTTTACCCGTAATAACGTTCTTTACAGGATGGTTGATCCCTCGATGCCCATTAAACATTTTATAAGTAGATACACCATTTGCCAAAGCAATTACTTGGTGTCCTAAACAAATTCCAAATAGAGGTTTGTTGTTAGCAATAATTTCTTTTGCTACTCCAATAGCACTCGTCAAAGGATCGGGATCACCAGGGCCATTTGATAAGAAGTAACCATCCGGATTAAACGAAGCTAAGTCGGTATAAGTGGCATCATAAGGAAATACCTTGATGTAACAATCTCTTTTAGCAAAGTTGCGAAGTATATTGGTTTTAATCCCTAAATCTAACGCAGCAATTTTATAACTAGCATTTTCATCTCCAAAGAAATAAGGTTCCTTAGTAGATACTTTAGAGGCCAACTCCAATCCTTTCATATCTGGAACTTGAGCTAAAGCGGCTTTCAATTCTTCAATAGGAGTTCCGTCAGTACAGATAACAGAATTCATAGCGCCATTATCACGAATATAACTTACTAAAGCGCGAGTGTCTACATCCGAAATACAGATGAGATTTTGCTTGATAAAATACTCTTCTAAACTTTCGGTAGCATCTGGACGAGAATAATTAAAACTGAAATTTTTACATACTAAGCCAGCAATCTTTATTCCTTGCGATTCTATTTCTTTGTCATTCACACCGTAGTTACCAATGTGAGCATTAGTAGCGACCATGATTTGGCCAAAATAAGAAGGATCTGTAAAGATTTCTTGGTATCCTGTCATTCCGGTATTGAAACAAACTTCACCAAAAGTAGTTCCGCTAATTCCAATAGATTTTCCGTGAAAAATAGTTCCATCACTTAATAATAGAATGGCACTTTGTCTAGTTGTGTATTTCATGTGTAGTTAAATATGCTGCAAATTTAAATTATAAAAGCAGCGATTGCAATTATTTTATAGAAGATTTTGAAAAGTTATGATTTTGAAAAAAATCAAAAAAAAAGGATAAACTAAAATTAGTTTATCCTTTTCTATTATTGAATGATTAACATCATAACTATTCAGCAGCTTCAGTAGTTGGTTCAGCATCAGCAACTGGAATTTCTGCAACAGGAGCTGCTTCAACTTCATCCGCTTTTTTAGCTTTTCCACCACGACGGCTTTTTGCTTTTTTAACTTCTTTTTTACCTCCGTTGTAAAGTTCGTTGAAATCTACTAATTCGATCATCGCCATATCAGCATTATCTCCTAAACGATTTCCAACTTTAATGATACGAGTGTATCCACCTGGACGGTCACCTACTTTAGCAGCTACATCTCTGAACAAGTCAGTTACTGCATATTTGCTACGTAAGTAAGAAAAAACAATACGACGATTGTGAGTCGTATCTGCTTTTGATTTTGTTATTAATGGCTCAACAAATTGTTTAAGCGCTTTTGCTTTAGCAACAGTAGTGTTAATACGTTTGTGCTCAATAAGAGAACAAGCCATATTAGCCAACATAGATTTTCTATGTGCAGTCTGTCTGCTTAAGTGATTGAATTTTTTTCCGTGTCTCATTGCTTTATGAAATGTAACCTACCCTAAAGGGGAGATTAGATTATTCTTTATCTAGTTTGTATTTTGCCAAGTCCATTCCGAAGGTCAAGTTTTTAACCGCTACTAACTCATCAAGTTCAGTTAACGATTTCTTACCGAAATTACGGAATTTCATTAGGTCATTTTTATTGAACGATACTAAATCACCAAGTGTATCAACTTCAGCCGCTTTCAAGCAGTTTAATGCTCTAACAGAAAGATCCATATCAACAAGCTTAGTTTTAAGCAATTGTCTCATGTGTAATGATTCCTCATCGTATGATTCTGTTTGTGCTATTTCGTCAGCCTCAAGAGTGATTCTTTCGTCTGAGAACAACATGAAATGGTGAATTAAAACTTTAGCCGCTTCAGTAAGTGCATCTTTAGGATTAATAGAACCATCAGTTTTAATTTCAAAAACTAATTTTTCATAATCTGTTTTTTGCTCTACACGGAAGTTTTCAATAGCATATTTTACATTTTTTACCGGAGTAAAAATTGAATCTGTAAAAATGGTTCCAATTGCAGCATTTTGTTTTTTGTTCTCTTCAGCAGGAACATATCCTCTACCTTTTTCAATTGTTAAATCGAAATTCAGTTTGACTTTACTATCAATGTTACAAATTACAAGTTCTGGATTCAGAACTTGAAAACCTGAAATAAATTTTTGAAAATCACCAGCTGTTAATTGCTCTTTACCAGAAACTGAAATAGTAACAGATTCATTATCGATATCTTCAATTTGACGTTTGAAACGTACTTGTTTAAGATTAAGGATAATTTCGGTAACGTCTTCAACAACTCCTGAAATAGTAGAAAACTCATGATCTACACCTTCGATGCGAACCGATGTGATTGCATAACCTTCCAATGCTGAAAGCAAAACTCTTCTAAGTGCATTACCAACAGTCAATCCGTAACCAGGTTCTAAAGGTCTAAATTCAAATTTACCTTCAAAATCGGTTGAATCGATCATGATAACTTTATCGGGCTTCTGAAAATTAAATATTGCCATAAATTTCGACTAAGTCAATTATTATTTGTTGTACAACTCTACGATTAATTGTTCTTTAATGTTTTCTGGAATTTGCAATCTTGCAGGTACAGAAACAAAAGTTCCTTGCTTAAGATCGTTATTCCATGTAATCCACTCATAAACATGACTTGAATTAGATAAAGAACGTTCGATAGCCTCTAATGATTTAGATTTTTCACGAACTGCAACTATATCACCAGGCTTAAGGTGGTAAGAAGGAATATTAACCACTTCACCATTTACAGTGATGTGTCTGTGAGAAACGATTTGACGAGCACCTCTTCTAGAAGGAGCAATACCCATTCTAAAAACAACATTGTCTAATCTTGCTTCACACAATTGTAATAAAACTTCACCAGTAACACCTTTAGTAGCTGATGCTTTTTCGAATAAATTTCTGAATTGTTTTTCTAAAATTCCATAAGAATATTTAGCTTTTTGCTTTTCCATCAACTGGACAGCATATTCAGATTTTTTTCCTCTTTTTTTAGCCATCCCGTGTTGACCAGGTGGGTAATTTCTTCTTTCGAAAGCTTTATCGTCTCCGAAAATTGCCTCGCCGAATTTACGTGCGATTCTTGTACTTGGACCAGTATATCTTGCCATTTTAAATTGTTTAAGATAGAGATTATGAATTCAGGTCATATCCTTCGATAATCTATAACCTATCTAGTTATACTATAATTAATTTTTGAGTATTAAACTCTACGTCTTTTAGGAGGACGACATCCATTATGAGGCATTGGAGTTACATCAATGATTTCAGTAACCTCAATCCCACCGTTATGTAAAGAACGGATAGCAGACTCACGTCCGTTTCCAGGTCCTTTAACATACACTTTTACTTTTTTAAGTCCAGCTTCTAGAGCTACTTTAGTACAATCTTCTGCTGCCATTTGTGCTGCGTACGGAGTATTCTTTTTAGAACCTCTGAAACCCATCTTACCAGCTGAAGACCAAGAAATAACTTCACCTTTTTTGTTAGTCAAAGAAATGATGATGTTGTTAAAAGTAGCAGAAATATGAGCTTCTCCCGTTGATTCAACGATAACTTTACGTTTTTTTGCAGTTGCTTTAGCCATATTACTTATTATTTAGTTGCTTTTTTCTTGTTAGCAACAGTTTTTCTTTTACCTTTTCTTGTTCTAGAGTTGTTTTTAGTTCTTTGTCCTCTTAATGGAAGACCAGATCTATGACGGATACCTCTATAACAACCAATATCCATTAAACGTTTGATGTTCAAAGAAACCTCAGAACGTAATTCTCCTTCAATTTTGAAAGCTGAAACGGCTTCACGAATTGCTCCGATCTCGTCGTCATTCCAATCTTGAACTTTTTTATCTTGGCTAACTTGAGCTTTTTCTAAAATCTCAATTGCTCTACTTTTTCCTAATCCAAAGATATAGGTTAGTGCTATAACACCTCTCTTGTTTTTTGGGATATCTACCCCTGCTATTCTTGCCATAATTATCCTTGTCTTTGTTTAAATCTAGGATTCTTTTTGTTGATTACGTATAATCTTCCTTTTCTACGAACGATAATGCACTCGGCACTTCTCTTTTTCACTGATGCTCTTACTTTCATTGTTGAAATATCTTTTAATATCTATAAGTAATTCTTGCTTTTGACAAATCGTAAGGACTCATTTCTAGTTTCACTTTATCACCAGGTAATAATTTGATGTAATGCATACGCATTTTTCCAGAAATATGAGCAATTACAATGTGTCCATTTTCTAACTCCACACGGAACATTGCATTTGACAATGCTTCAATAATGGCTCCGTCTTGTTCTATTGCTGATTGCTTTGCCATAGGTTACGCTACTGCTTTTCTATTTTTACCCGTTTTCATTAAACCATCATAATGTTGGTTCAATAGGTAAGAATTAATTTGTTGCATCGTATCAATAGCAACACCAACCATAATAATTAAAGAGGTACCTCCAAAAAACATAGCCCAAGACTGTTGAACATCCATCACACTAACTACAATAGCTGGGAACACAGCAATCAAAGCTAGGAATAGAGATCCTGGGAAAGTAATTAAAGACATCACTTTATCAAGAAAATCTGAAGTTTCAACTCCTGGTTTAACACCTGGAATAAATCCACCACTTCTTTTCAAATCATCAGACATTTTGTTAGTAGGAACTGTAATTGCAGTGTAAAAGAATGTAAACACAACAATTAATGTTGCAAAAACAATATTATACCACAATCCGAACATATTACTAAAAGCACCAACAATAGATTGAGATGCATCTGATTTAGACAGACCTGCGACAGCAGCCGGAATAAACATAATCGCCTGAGCAAAGATAATTGGCATAACCCCAGCAGCATTAAGCTTCAAAGGAATCCATTGTCTATTACCACCCATAACGTCTTGTTCATAGTCACCAGTTGATGTACGACGAGCATATTGAACAGGTATCTTTCTAACCGCCATAACAAGTAATACACAAGAAATAATTACCAACAACCAAACAATAATTTCAATTACCAATAACATTGGTCCACCATTATTGTTAGTTACTCTAGTTGTAAATTCTTGAATAAAAGCTTGTGGTAAACGAGCTAAAATACCTACCATAATTAACAAAGAAATACCATTACCAATTCCTTTATCAGTAATTTTTTCTCCTAACCACATAGCAAATATGGTTCCTGTAGTTAAAATAACCACTGAAGAAAATAAGAATTCAAAAGAATTAAAACCTAATAAAAAAGCATTACCAGGTAAGGTTCTGTATAAATTGTAAATGTAAGTAGGCCCCTGAAGTAAAGTAATTCCAATTGTTAACCAACGAGTAATTTGATTGATCTTCTTTCTACCACTTTCACCATCGCTTTGTAGCTTCTGCAAGTAAGGAATAGCCATACCCATCAATTGTACTACAATAGATGCAGAAATGTAAGGCATAATACCTAAAGCAAAAACAGACGCTTGAGAAAAAGCTCCACCTGTAAACATATCCAAAATAGAACCTATTCCGTCTTTTGTTTGACCAGCTAAATTAGCCAATTGTGTAGCATCAATCCCTGGAAGCGTAACTTGAGCTCCAAATCGATAGATTAATAGCAAACCAAGAGTCATAAGAATACGATTCTTTAACTCTTCGATTTTCCAAACATTACTTATTGATTCAATAAATTTCTTCATCTTAATTGAAAATTATAATGTTACAGCTTCTCCACCTGCAGCTTCAATAGCCGCTTTTGCAGTAGCAGTAAATTTATGAGCAGTTACTTTTAATTTTGCTTTCAATTCACCTCTACCTAAAATCTTAACGATTTCATTTTTAGTAGCCAAACGATTAGCAACATATACTGCCATATCAACAGTATCAGTAATTACTCCATTATCAACTAATAATTGAAGAGTATCTAAATTAACACCTTCGTATTCTTTACGGTTGATGTTTGTGAAACCAAACTTAGGTACACGTCTTTGAAGTGGCATTTGACCACCTTCAAAACCAATCTTTTTAGAATAACCAGAACGAGACTTAGCTCCTTTGTGACCACGTGCAGCAGTACCACCTTTACCAGAACCTTCTCCTCTACCTAATCTTTTATTTTGATTGTGTGTAGCACCTTCAGCAGGTTGTAAGTTACTTAAATTCATAACTATAATTGTTATTTAACTTCCTCTACGGAAACTAAGTGTTTAACTTTATTTATCATACCAAGGATTGCAGGATTTGAATCATGCTCTACAACTTGTCCCATTTTACGTAGACCTAAAGCTTCTAAACCTCTCTTTTGAGAAAGAGGACAGTTAATTTTGCTTCGAACTTGTTTTACTACTAATTTAGCCATAATTTCCTTGAATATTAACCTTTAAAAACTTTTTCTAAAGATACTCCTCTTTGTTTTGCAACAGTGTGAGCACTTCTCATTTGTAACAAAGCATCAAAAGTTGCTTTTACTACGTTGTGAGGATTTGAAGATCCTTGAGATTTAGACAATACATCGTGAATACCTACTGATTCAAGAACTGAACGAACAGCTCCACCAGCAATAACTCCTGTACCATGAGAGGCAGGAATTAAGAATACACGTGCACCACCAAATTTACCTTTTTGTTCGTGAGGAACTGATTGTCCATTCAAAGGAATACGAACTAAATTTTTCTTAGCATCTTCTACTGCTTTCGCAATTGCTTCAGAAACATCTTTAGATTTTCCTAATCCGTGACCTACCACTCCATTTTCATCACCTACCACTACAATAGCAGAAAAACCAAATGCTCTACCACCTTTTGTAACTTTAGTAACACGATTTACACTCACCAAACGGTCTTTCAATTCAAGACCAGCTGATTTTACTAACTCTATATTTTTGTATTTATTAGACATACTATATTAGAATTTAAGTCCAGCAGCTCTCGCGCCTTCTGCTAATGATTTAATACGACCGTGATATAAATAACCTCCTCTATCGAAAGTTACTGCATCAATACCGGCTTTTAACGCTTTTTCGCCAACTAGTTTTCCAACTGCTGCAGCAACTTCAACGTTTGTACCTTTACCTATTTCTTTTTCTCTTGAAGAGGCAGCTATTAAAGTAACTCCATTTACATCATCAATTAATTGAGCGTAAATTTCTTTGTTACTTCTAAAAACAGAAAGTCTAGGTTTAGCAGCAGTACCGCTAACAATCTTTCTAATTCTGAATTTAATTCTCTGTCTTCTATCAGATTTTGTTAATGACATAATCTTATTTTTTAAGCTGATTTACCTGCTTTTCTTCTTAATACTTCACCTACGAATTTAACACCTTTTCCTTTGTATGGCTCAGGCTTACGGAAACCTCTGATTTTCGCAGCTACCTGACCTAAAAGTTGTTTGTCAAATGATGTTAATTTCACAATTGGGTTTTTCCCTTTTTCAGAAATCGTCTCCACATTTACTTCTGGAGCTACTTCTAAAATGATATTATGTGAATATCCAAGAGCTAAATCTAATTTTTGACCTTGGTTTGAAGCTCTATAACCTACTCCAACCAATTCCAATTCTTTAGTAAAACCTGTTGATACACCTTGAATCATGTTGTTGATTAAAGATCTGTATAAACCGTGTTTTGCTCTTTGGTCTTTCTGATCAGACGATCTTTCTACTAGAACTTGACCGTCTTCAACTTTTACAGTTACGTCCGAAAACTCCTGTGTTAGTTGACCATTCTTTCCTTTTACTGTAACGATACCTTCAGCAACTTCTACAGTTACACCAGCAGGGATTACAATTGGATTTTTACCTATTCTTGACATCTTATATAGTCTTTAATATTAGTATACGTAACAAATTACTTCACCACCCACATTCAATTGCTTAGCTTGTTTCCCAGTCATAAGACCTTTTGAAGTAGAAACAATCGCAATACCTAATCCGTTAAGGATTCTTGGAATTTTAGAAGCACCTGCATATTTACGTAAACCTGGTTTACTAATTCTTTGGATATCTTTGATAACAGGCTCTTTAGTATCTTTATCATACTTCAAAGCAATTTTGATAGAACCCTGAACGGTATTCTGCTCAAACTTATAACTTAAGATATACCCTTGATCAAATAAGATCTTTGTAATCTCTTTTTTTAGATTAGATGCCGGAATTTCAACAACTTTGTGGTTTGCAGCCACAGCGTTACGAACTCGCGTCAAGTAATCTGCAATTGGATCTGTATACATATGTATCAATTTGCGGTTTTGGTTTTCGATGGCACCCTGCCATCGAACCTTAAACCAATTTATAATTCTTTATTCTTACCAGCTAGCTTTCTTAACTCCAGGAATTAACCCGTTGTTAGCCATTTCGCGGAATGTTACACGTGAAATACCAAATTGACGAATATATCCTCTTGGTCTTCCAGTTAATTTACAACGATTGTGTAAACGAACAGGTGAAGCATTTTTTGGTAATTTTTGCAAACCTACGAAATCTCCAGCTTCTAACAAAGCTTTTCTTTTCTCAGCATACTTTGCTACCGTTTTTTCTCTTTTCACCTCGCGGGCTTTCATTGATTCTTTAGCCATGTCTTAATTCTTTTTAAAAGGTAATCCTAGTTCAGCCAATAACGATTTTGCTTCCTTATCTGTTTGAGCAGTAGTAACAAATGTGATATCCATTCCAGATATTTTGTTTACTTTATCAATATCAATTTCTGGGAAAATGATTTGCTCTAACACTCCAAGGTTATAGTTACCTCTTCCGTCGAAACCAGTAGCTTTGATACCACTAAAATCTCTAACACGTGGTAAAGCAGAAGTAATAAGTCTGTCTAAAAACTCATACATTCTTTCTCCACGAAGAGTTACTTTTGCTCCAATTGGCATTCCTTTTCTCAATTTGAAAGACGCAACGTCTTTCTTAGAAATTGTAGAAACTGCTTTTTGTCCAGTGATCTTTGTCAATTCATCAACTGCATAGTCGATTAATTTTTTATCAGATACAGCTGCACCAACTCCACGGCTCAAAACGATTTTTTCCAATTTTGGAACTTGCATTACGTTTGTATATCCGAATTCCTCTTTAAGAGCAGCAATAACTCTGCTCTTGTATTCTTCTTTTAGTCTAGGTGTATATGCCATCACTATAGTACTTGATTAGATTTTTTTGAAAATCTCACTTTCTTATCTCCTTCTACTCTAATACCAACTCTAGTTGTTCCTTTAGTTTTAGGATCAATTAAAGCAATATTTGAAATTTGAATAGAAGCTTCTTTCTTAACGATACCACCTTGAGGGTTTTTAGCACTTGGTTTAGTATGTTTCGAAACCATGTTTACACCTTCAACGATCGCTTTGTTTTTCTCACGGTACACGCGTAAAACTTTACCTTCAGCACCTTTATGGTCACCTGCAATAACTCTTACTACGTCTCCTGATTTTATTTTTAGCTTTATCATCTTAAAACGAATTAAAGCACTTCTGGTGCTAATGATACAATTTTCATGAATTGTTTTTCACGAAGTTCTCTTGCTACCGGACCAAAAACACGAGTTCCTCTCATTTCACCAGCAGCATTCAATAACACACATGCGTTGTCATCAAATCTGATGTATGAACCATCGGCTCTTCTCACTTCTTTTTTGGTACGTACAACAACTGCAGTTGAAACAGCTCCTTTTTTAACGTTTCCGTTAGGAGTTGCATCTTTGATAGAAACTACAATCTTGTCACCAACAGAGGCATACCTTCTTTTGGTACCTCCTAAAACACGGATAGTTAAAACTTCTTTAGCTCCTGTGTTATCTGCTACTTTTAGTCTTGATTCTTGTTGTACCATAATTATTTAGCTCTTTCAATGATTTCAACTAACCTCCAACATTTTGTTTTACTCAAAGGACGAGTTTCACTTATCCTTACAGTATCTCCAATGTTACAGTCGTTCTTTTCGTCGTGTGCGTGATACTTTTTAGTTTTCAACACGAACTTACCGTATAAAGGGTGTTTTACTTTACGTACTTCAGCAACAACAATAGATTTCTCCATTTTGTTAGAAGTAACAACACCAATTCTCTCTTTTCTTAAATTTCTTTTTTCCATCTTTCAGCAGATTACAATTATTGTAACTCTCTTTTTGTAAGCTCAGTCGCCAATCTTGCAATTGTTCTTCTTACAGTTCTAATCTGTAATGGATTCTCAATTGGTGAGATAGCGTGAGCCAATTTTAGGTTAGCATAAGCTTTCTTAGTCTGGCTAAGATTTTCTTGCAACTCAGCTGCAGAAAGATTTTTTATTTCTGATTGTTTCATAATATAATTAGATTATGCTTCGAAATCTCTCGCAACAACGAATTTAGTTTTTACTGGAAGTTTTTGTGCTGCAAGACGTAACGCCTCTTTTGCAACTGACAAAGGTACTCCACCAACTTCAAACATGATTCTTCCGGGTTTAACAACGGCAGCCCAATATTCAACGGCTCCTTTACCTTTACCCATACGTACTTCAAGAGGTTTCTTAGTGATTGGTTTGTCTGGAAATATTTTGATCCATAATTGTCCTTCTCTCTTCATGTAACGAGTTGCAGCAATACGTGCAGCTTCGATTTGACGAGAGGTTAAGAACATTCCATCTTCATGTACAGATTTAATACCAAACATTCCATTAGAAAGTTCATGCCCTCTTTGAGAGTTTCCTTTCATTTTACCTTTCTGTACCTTACGGTATTTTGTTCTTTTAGGCTGTAACATTTTTCTTTAGTTTAAAAATTTACTTTCTTTTACGAGCGTCTGGTTTTCCACCTTTATTAAAGTTAGATTTGCCTCTAGGAGCATCTCCACCTTTACCACCTGCACCAGATTGTTTTTTGTCCATTCCAGCAAGCGGAGAAAGATCTCTCTTTCCATAAACTTCACCTTTCATGATCCATACTTTAATACCCATTCTACCATAAGTAGTATGCGCTTCTGCTAAAGCATAATCAATATCGGCTCTGAAAGTTGATAGAGGAATTCTACCTTCTTTGAAACCTTCTGAACGCGCCATCTCAGCTCCATTCAAACGACCAGAAATCAAAACTTTGATACCTTCAGCGTTCATACGCATAGAAGCAGCAATAGCCATTTTGATTGCACGTCTGTAAGAAATACGACTCTCGATTTGACGACAGATACTTGTTGCAACTAAATAAGCATCAAGTTCAGGTCTTTTGATTTCAAAGATGTTAATTTGAACCTCTTTGTCAGTAATTTTCTTAAGTTCTTCTTTCAACTTGTCTACCTCTTGCCCACCTTTTCCGATAATGATACCAGGTCTAGCAGTTGTGATAGTAACGGTTACAAGTTTCAAAGTTCTCTCGATGATTACTTTTGATACACTAGCTTTTGATAAACGAGCATGGATGTACTTTCTGATTTTGTGATCTTCGGCTAATTTATCGCCATAATCATTTCCACCATACCAGTTAGAGTCCCATCCTCTGATGATACCAAGTCTATTTCCAATTGGATTTGTCTTTTGTCCCATCTTTATTAATTGCTTTGTGTGTTATTAATAGCTCCTAACACGATTGTTACGTGGTTAGAACGTTTTCTAATTCTGTGTGCACGACCTTGTGGAGCTGGACGAAGTCTTTTCAACATCATACCACCATCTACTCTGATCTCTTTTATAAATAAGCCTGCTTCAGTAACATTACCTTCACTATTTTTTTGCTCCCAGTTATTGATTGCAGATAATAATAGTTTCTCTAATTTTCTTGAAGCTTCTTTTGAGCTAAATCTTAATATATTAAGTGCTCTTTCCACTTTCTGACCTCTTACCAAGTCCGCAACTAAGCGCATTTTTCTAGGTGAAGTAGGGCAGTTATTCAATTTTGCAAAAGCTAGTGACTTATTAGCCTCTTTTCTTGCGTCTGCTGTTTCTCTTTTACGAACTCCCATTGCTTCTTATTTTTTACCTTTATTTTTTGCTCCAGCGTGACCTCTAAAAGATCTTGTTGGTGAAAATTCTCCTAATTTGTGACCTACCATGTTTTCTGTAACGTAAACTGGTACAAACTGACGACCGTTATGAACTGCGATTGTTTGTCCAACAAAGTCTGGAGTGATCATTGAAGCTCTAGACCATGTCTTAACAACTCCACTACCACCTTTTTCAATGTTTTCTTGAACTTTCTTGTCTAACTTATAATGAACGAAAGGTCCTTTTTTTAATGAACGTGCCATATCTTATTATTTCTTTCTACGTTCTACGATATACTTGTTACTCGGGTTTTTCTTAGAACGAGTTCTATAACCTTTAGCTGGTATTCCATTTCTTGAACGTGGATGTCCACCAGAAGAACGTCCTTCACCACCACCCATTGGGTGATCGACAGGGTTCATTGCAACAGGTCTTGTTCTAGGTCTTCTTCCTAACCATCTTGTTCTACCTGCTTTACCAGATACAACTAATTGATGATCAGAATTAGAAACTGCTCCAATTGTAGCTGAACAGGTTAACAAGATTAATCTTGTTTCTCCTGATGGCATTTTAATTGTAGCATATTTTCCATCTCTTGCCATTAATTGAGCGAATGTTCCAGCTGAACGAGCAATAACTGCTCCTTGACCTGGACGCAACTCAATACATGAAATAACAGTTCCTAATGGAATTCTGCTTAATGGCAATGTATTACCAATTTCAGGTTGAGATTCTGGTCCAGAAACTAATTTCTGACCCACTTTCAATCCGTTTTGTGCAATAACATAAGTTTTCTCTCCATCAGCATAAGCTAATAAAGCGATAAACGCAGTACGATTTGGATCGTATTCGATTGATTTAACCGTAGCAGGAATTCCTTCTTTAGTACGTTTAAAATCAATAATACGATATCTCTGCTTGTGACCACCACCCGTATAACGCATGGTCATCTTTCCTTGACTATTTCTACCTCCAGAGTTTTTTATCGGCGCTATCAAAGAGCGTTCCGGCTTATCAGTTGTAATGGCGTCATAACCATTCACAACTCTAAATCGCTGACCTGGGGTAATAGGTTTTAATTTTCTAACTGACATTGTTCTCTATTAGATATTGTTGTAAAAATCAATTGATTCTCCTTCTTTTACTTGTACAAATGCTTTCTTTTCAGCATTTGTTTTACCACTGATCAAACCACTTTTAGTGTATTTTGTAGTTCTATCCGGTCTTACGTTAATTGTGTTAACACTAACAACAGTTACTCCATAAGTAGCTTCAACAGCTTTCTTAATCTCAACTTTGTTTGCTTTTTTGTTAACAAAAAATCCGAAGCGGTTTAAAACTTCACTTTCTTTGGTTACTTTTTCAGTTACTATAGGTCTGATTATAATACTCATTTTCCTATTTATTTGCTTAAATTATCTTCAATTCCTTCCAAAGAACCTTCTAAAAGCACTACATTATTAGCGTTTAAGATGGCGTAAGTACTTAATTCTGAGCTACTTACTACGTTAGAAGCCTTTAAATTGCGTGACGACAAATATACATTTTTATTTGAATCACCCAACACGAACAAGGATTTTTTGTTTTCTAAGCCTAACGATTTCAAAACGTTAATGAAATTTTTAGTGCTTGGAGTTTCAAAATTGAAGTCTTCTAAAACGATGATATTTGACTCTTTTGCTTTGATTGAGAAAGCTGATTTTCTAGCTAAACGTTTCAAGTTTTTATTCAATTTGAATGAATAACTTCTTGGTCTAGGTCCGAAAACTGTTCCTCCACCTTTAAACAATGGGTTTTTTGCAGAACCAGCACGAGCTGTTCCGGTACCTTTTTGTTTCTTAATCTTACGTGTACTTCCCGCAACTTCAGCTCTTTCTTTTGCTTTGTGCGTTCCTTGTCTTTGATTAGCAAGATATTGCTTCACATCAAGGTATACTGCGTGATTATTTGGTTCAATTGCGAATACTGAATCAGAAAGTTGAACTTTTCTTCCAGTATCTTTTCCGTTGAAATCTAATACTTTTACTTCCATTACTTCTGAATGATTACATAAGAGTTGTTATGACCAGGAACACATCCTTTAATAACAAGTAGGTTCTTTTCAGCCACTACTTTTAAAACTCTAAGGTTTTGAACTTTTACATTATCTCCTCCCATTCTTCCAGCCATACGCATTCCTTTGAATACTCTAGATGGATAAGAAGAAGCTCCTACAGAACCTGGCGCTCTTAAACGGTTGTGCTGACCATGTGTAGCTTGTCCAACACCACCAAAACCGTGACGTTTAACAACACCTTGGAAACCTTTACCTTTAGATACACCTTGTACATCTACAAATTCTCCTTCTTCAAAAATAGAAACATCAATAAGATCTCCTAATTTTTGTTCAGTTGCAAAATTTTGGAATTCAACGACTTTTTTCTTAGCAACAGTTCCCGCTTTTTTAAAGTGACCTAAAGCCGCTTTTGTGGAATGTTTCTCGTTTTTGTCATCGAAACCAAGTTGCAACGCTTCATACCCGTCAACACCTTTGGTTCTGACTTGGGTAACAACACATGGTCCAGCTTCGATTACTGTACAAGGAATATTCTTCCCGTTTTCGTCGAAAATGCTAGTCATGCCGATTTTTCTACCAATTAACCCAGACATAAATATTAATTATTAATTATTAAATATAAATATAGAACACCCATTTAAGCGGATTCTATTTTTTTAAAATGAGGTGCAAAAGTAGAACTTATTTGCAGATATTCCAAAAAATAGTTTTCGCTTAAACGGAATGCTCTTGTATTTCGAAAATACAGCTACCTAAACTTTGATTTCTACTTCAACTCCACTAGGCAATTCTAATTTCATTAAAGCATCAATAGTTTTAGATGAAGATGAATAAATGTCAATTAATCTCTTGTATGACATCACTTCAAATTGTTCTCTCGCTTTTTTGTTAACGTGTGGAGAACGTAATACCGTGAATAATTTTTTGTGAGTTGGCAATGGAATTGGTCCTGTTACAACTGCACCGGTAGTTTTCACCGTTTTTACAATCTTTTCAGCAGACTTGTCTACCAACATATGATCGTAAGATTTTAGTTTTATTCTGATTTTTTGACTCATTTTCTTAAAAATTAAGCGTTACCTTTTGCTTTTTTGATCACTTCTTCTGAAATATTAGAAGGAGTTTGTTCATAGTGTGAAAATTCCATAGTAGAAGTTGCTCTACCTGATGATAATGTTCTTAATGTTGTAACATATCCAAACATTTCAGATAAAGGAACATTTGCTTTAATAGTTTTAGCACCTGCTCTGTCTCCCATGTCATTTACTTGACCTCTTCTTCTATTCAAATCCCCAACGATATCCCCCATATTTTCTTCTGGAGTAATCACTTCGATTTTCATAATAGGCTCAAGGATAACTGCACCAGCTGCTTTTGCCACTTCTTTATAACCCATTCTTGCAGCTAATTCAAATGACAATGCATCAGAATCCACTGGGTGATAAGAACCGTCTAATAAAGTTACTTTTAAACTATCTACAGTATAACCAGCTAATGGTCCTGTCTTCATAGCTTCTCTGAAACCTTTCTCAACAGCAGGAATATATTCTTTAGGAACGTTTCCTCCTTTAACTTCATTCACAAATTGTAATCCAACTGGAGCTTTTCCATCAACAACATCTGCAGGCTCTAAACGGAAAACGATATCTCCAAATTTACCACGACCTCCAGATTGTTTTTTGTACACTTCTCTATGTTGAGCTTCTTTTGTAAACGCTTCTTTGTATTCTACTTGAGGCTCACCTTGGTTTACTTCAACTTTGAATTCACGTTTCATACGATCTACAAGAATGTCTAAGTGTAACTCACCCATACCTGAAATAATCGTTTGACCTGAAGCTTCATCAGTTCTTACAGTAAATGTTGGATCTTCCTCTGCCAATTTAGCCAAAGCCATACCCATTTTATCAACGTCAGCTTTAGTTTTAGGCTCAATAGCGATACCAATTACAGGATCTGGGAATTTCATAGACTCAAGGATAATTGGGTGTTTTTCATCACACATAGTATCCCCAGTTTTGATATCTTTAAATCCAACAGCCGCTCCAATATCTCCAGCCTCAATATATTCGATTGGATTTTGTTTGTTAGCGTGCATTTGGTAGATACGAGAAATTCTTTCTTTGTTTCCTGAACGCGTGTTCAAGATGTAAGAACCTGCATCCAAACGACCAGAATACGCACGGAAGAAAGCCAAACGACCAACATAAGGGTCAGTAGCAATCTTAAATGCCAAAGCAGCGAACGGCTCTTTTACATCTGGACGACGTAATATTTTAGTTTGATCTTCTTCTAATAAATCAGCATCATCAGGATGAATTCCTTCAATACCTTCTTTATCCAATGGAGATGGTAAGTACTTACAAACTGCATCTAACATGAACTGAACTCCTTTATTTTTGAAAGAAGAACCTGCAATCATAGGAATAATCGCCATATCAATTGTAGCAGCTCTCAAAGCAGTGTTGATTTCATCCTCTGTAATAGAGTTTTCATCTTCCATGTACTTATCCAATAGATTTTCATCATAGTCAGCTACTGCTTCAATAAGAATAGATCTATATGCTTTTACATCATCTACCATATCAGCAGGAATATCAACAATATCAAAAGTCGCTCCTTGTGTAGCATCATGCCAAATAATAGCTTGATTTTTTACCAAGTCAACTACTCCTTTGAAATCATTCTCTTCACCAATAGGCAAAGTGATTGCAACAGCGTTAGATTTCAACATATCTCTAACTTGTTGACATACGTTTAAGAAGTTAGAACCTTGACGGTCCATTTTATTTACGAATCCCATACGTGGAACTCTATATTGATCGGCTAATCTCCAGTTAGTTTCTGATTGTGGCTCAACACCATCAACCGCACTAAATAAGAAAACTAAACCATCAAGCACACGTAATGAACGGTTTACCTCTACAGTAAAGTCAACGTGACCTGGGGTATCAATAATATTAAAATGGTAACCTGTAGTTTCAGGTAAAATTTTACCTTGCTCAGTTGGAAAATTCCACTCACAAGTTGTAGCAGCAGAAGTAATTGTAATACCTCTTTCTTGCTCTTGTGCCATCCAGTCCATTGTTGCAGCACCATCATGCACCTCACCAATTTTGTGTGATTTTCCTGTATAGAATAAAATACGCTCTGTTGTTGTTGTTTTACCAGCATCAATATGAGCAGCAATACCTATGTTTCTTGTATATTTTAAATCTCTAGCCATTTCTTATGAATTAAAATCTAAAGTGAGAGAAAGCTTTGTTAGCTTCTGCCATTTTGTGAGTATCCATTCTTTTCTTAACAGCAGCTCCTTCTTCTTTAGCCGCAGCTAAACATTCAGAAGCTAGTCTTTGAGCCATCGATTTTTCATTTCTTCTTCTAGAATAAAGTATTAACCACTTCATTGCCATAGAAATTTTTCTGTCTGGTCTAATTTGCATTGGAATTTGGAATGTAGCTCCACCAACTCTACGACTACGTACTTCTACGTGAGGCATAACATTAGTTAACGCATCTTTCCAAATTTCTAATGATGATTTTTCTGCATCTTGCTTTTTTGTTTCAATGATATCAATTGCATCATAAAAAACTTTAAAAGCTGTTGATTTCTTACCGTCCCACATTAAGTTGTTCACAAAACGAGTTACCAATTGGTCATTAAACCTTGGATCTGGTAAAAGTGGTCTTTTCTTTGCCGCTCTTTTTCTCATGTCTTTTTTGTTTTTAGAATAAAAATTTTTTCATTTATATATTTATAGGTATAGTAATAACTACACTTCTAAACTTATAAACTTCTAAACTTTTAGTTCAAATTACTTTTTTGCTTCTTTTGGGCGTTTAGCACCGTACTTAGATCTTCTTTGCGTTCTTCCAGCTACACCTGATGTATCAAGCGCACCACGAACGATGTGGTATCTAACTCCTGGTAAATCTTTTACCCTTCCACCCCTAACTAATACTATCGAGTGCTCTTGTAAATTGTGTCCTTCTCCAGGGATGTAGGCATTTACCTCATTACCATTTGTCAAACGTACACGCGCAACTTTACGCATTGCAGAGTTTGGTTTTTTTGGTGTAGTAGTGTAAACACGCGTACAAACCCCTCTTCTTTGAGGACAAGAATCTAAAGCAACCGATTTACTCTTCTTAGTTATCTGAGTTCTTCCTGTTCTTACTAATTGTTGAATTGTTGGCATAATTAATACTAAAAATTTCTTATTATATTAAATTCCCGCTTTTTACGGGGTTGCAAATGTATAAATAATTTTGAACTCTGCAAACCATAATTAATTAATTTTCAACAGTCTTAAAAATTTAATTTAAAAACCAACTTATTTTAGTAAGAGAATATGCTGTCCTTAACAGTAAAATATTTTTTTAACATAAATTATTAGATAAATTAAATAAACAAAGTCCGAATACTAAGAATATTAAAAAAAGCTTTATTAATTGCCTGAAAAAATGTAGAATTTTTAAAAACACAAAAACCAATAATAATAATTATTTATGATTTCTATAAAATAATTTAATATTTACTAGGATTGTTAACATATTATTAAGAGTTTTGCTTCACTAATTCAAAATAATTAAAAATGAAACTAAAATTAAATGGATTCTTAGTGCTGTTACTAGCACTAGTGACGCAAATTAGTTTTGCGCAAGAAAGAGTCGTTTCAGGAACTGTTTCTGACAATACAGGTTTACCTCTACCAGGGGTAAGCGTATTAGTTAAAGGAACTAAATCAGGAACGCAAACTGATTTTGATGGGAAATTCTCTATCAAAGCAACACCAAGTCAAATCTTGATATTTAGCTATATCGGGATGACCACTCAAGAAGTTAAAGCCGGATCAACTTCAATTAATGTTAAATTATCTGGAGGAGCTATTGAACTAGAAGGCGCTGTAGTTACGGCTATGGGTGTTAAAAAATCTAAAAAAGCTTTAGGTTATGCTTCTCAAGAAGTTAAGGGTAATGAGATAGCTGATACTCCAGTCACCAACTTTGCAGATGCACTATCTGGAGAAGTTGCTGGACTAGATATTCAATCATTTGGTACATTAGGTGGTTCTGCTAACATTATCGTTCGTGGATTTAAATCTTTGTACGGAAGTAATCAAGCCCTAATTGTAATTGACGGAACACCCGTATTGAACGAAACAAACAACAGTTCTGACGTTACATCAGGAAGAGGCGGATACGATTATGGGAATGCTGCATCTGACATAAACCCTGATGACATTGAAAACATAAACGTACTAAAGGGCGCTGCAGCAACAGCACTTTATGGGTCTAGAGCTTCAAATGGAGCGTTAATTATTACCACAAAAAAAGGTAAAAACGCTAAAGGAATTGGAGTTACTGTAAACTCATCCATAACAGTTGGAACAGTAGACAAGAATACGTTACCTGTTTATCAAAATAAATATGGCGCAGGATATGGAGCGTTTTATGGAGCAGATGAAGATAAATTTTTTAACGATCAATTTGATATTAATGGAGACGGTACAAATGACTTGTCAGTCCCATTTACAGAAGACGCTTCATACGGAGCAGCTTTTGATCCAAATTTAAATGTTTATCAATGGAACTCTATCTTTCCTGAGTTACCTGGTTACCGCAAGGCTACTCCATGGGTTGCAGGAAAAAATAATCCAAATTCATTTTTTGTAGATGCTTTGACTACAACAAATTCGGTTTCTTTCGGTAAAAGTACCGAACAAACAACTTTCCGAGTTGGATTTACTAATAAAATGCAGGAAGGGGTTGCGCCTAATGCATTGTTAAAAAGAAATACATTAACTTTTTCAGCTTCACAAAAGTTAAATGAGAAATTAACAATAACAGGAGATTTTTCATTTACAAACAACAACGGTAGAGGTAGAAATGGAACTGGATATAGTTCTGGAAATCCTATGCAAGCCTTTAGACAATGGTGGCAGACTAATGTTGACGTACAAGAACAAAAAGAAGCATTTTTTAACACTGGTAAAAATATTACTTGGAATACCAATTCTCATATAGATTTGTCTCCGATTTATACAGATAATGTATATTGGAATACCTATAAAAACTATCAAAGTGATAGTAGAGATAGATACACTGGTAACTTTGGAGCAACACAAAAAGTAAACAATTGGTTTAATATTGTTGGAAAATTTGCTTTTGATAGTCACTCAGAAATAAGAGAAGAAAGAATCGATGTTGGTTCAGCTGACGTTTCAGATTATACTGTTACTAACAGAAAAGCTTCTGAAATTAATTACGACATCATGGGTAACTTTAATCATGATTTCAGCAGTGATTTAAATTTTAATGGTTTAGTTGGTTATAACGTACGTGTTAACAAAAATAATTCCTTAGCTGCTTCAGCTAATGGAGGATTAGTAACGCCAGGTTTATTTACCCTTTCAAACTCAGTAAATCCTCTTACATCATTAGATTATAACAAAGTAGATTATACCAAACGAGTAGAAGGAGTTTTCGCAAAAGCCGGGATTGGGTATAAAGAGACTTATTACCTAGATGCATCGATAAGAAAAGATAAATCATCAGCCTTACCTTCTAGCAACAACGAATATTATTACCCTGCAGTTGCATCAACATTAATCTTTTCAAATTTAATTAAAAAAGATTGGTTAACATTTGGAAAATTTAGAGCTAATTATGCTGAGGTTGGAAACGACACTTCTCCTTATCAAGTATTGAATACCTATAATGTTGGAGCTGCCTTTAATGGAAATGCTTCTGCAAGTAATCCAAGTGCTTTAAATAATGCTAATCTAAAATCCGAAACCAGTAAAGAATTTGAATTAGGATTAGAGGCACAATTTTTAAATAATAGATTAGGAATTGATTTTTCATACTACAAAAGAAAAACCATCGATTTAATTACACCAATTACGGTATCTAATTCTACAGGAGCATCAAACCTTTGGTTAAATGGTGGGGATATGGAAAACACAGGATACGAAGTTGTGCTAAACGCTACCCCAATTAAAACATCGAGTTTTTCATGGGATGTTAAAGTAAACTGGTCTACCAACAAAGGAATTATTACAAGATTAGCTGAAGGAATTGAATTCATGCAACTAGCATCAGTTCAAGGTGGTGTAACTTTAGGTGGAGCCTTAAATGAGCCTTTTGGGGTTATTAGAGGAAAAGATTTGGTTTATCATACCAATGGACAACCAATTGTTAAAACTAATGGATATTACCAATTAACAAGTGGAACAACAGAAAAAATAGGAAATATAACTCCAGATTGGACTGGGGGTGTAAAAAACACTTTCAAGTACAAAAGCTTTAGTTTAAGTGCATTAGTTGATGTTCAAAAAGGTGGAGATGTATTTTCATTAGACACATGGTACGGTTACGCAACAGGATTGTATGACTTTACTGCAGGGACTAACGAATTAGGAAATCCAGTACGTAATTCAAAAGCTTCAGGTGGAGGAATTATACTGCCAGGTGTTCAGGCTGATGGATCTCCAAATACAGTTAGAGCGGCAGCCGATACCTATGCTAATCCATGGGGCTATGCTAGAGCAGCGCAATCTCAACACGTATACGATGCTTCTTTTGTTAAACTAAGAGAAGTTAGTTTATCTTATGTTTTCCCAAAAGACTTAATTAATAAATTATCTATTGAGAACTTATCTTTCTCATTGATTGGAAGAAACTTGTGGATAATTCACAAAAACACACCATACTCAGATCCAGAAGCAGGTTTAGGTTCAGGTAACGTTCAAGGATACCAATCTGGAGCTTACCCTGCAGTAAAAGAGATCGGAGCAAGTTTAAAATTTGAATTTTAAAAATGAAAAATATGAAAAAATATTTATTAATATTAGCTTCAATAATCATTGCTAGTTGTGCTAGTGATGAAAAATTTGAAGAACTGAATAAAGACCCTAACAATCCAACATCTGTGTCTTCGGAAGCACTATTTACTTCAGCAACGAAAGCATTATTTGATCAAATGGAAAGTACAAATGTCAATAATAACATATACCGTCTTTTATCTCAATATTGGACTGAAACAACTTATGTTGACGAAAGTAATTACGATTTTAACACTCGAGCTATTCCTCAAAATCATTGGAGTAGAATTAGCAGAGATGTGCTATTTGATTTGCAGGATGCAAAAAAATTAGCTTCAAATGATAAACAAAAAGCAATGATTTCAGTAATTGAAGTATATGCTTGGCAACAAATGGTAGATACTTATGGAGACATTCCATATACTGATGCTTTAAAAGGAGCAGTGGAACCAACACCCGCTTATAATGATGATGCAGCAATCTATACTGACTTAATAGTAAGAATTAATGATGCAATAACCAAATTAAACGGAGCTGGTACAGGATACACATCTGCAGATATTATTTTTAACGGAGACATTGCAAAATGGAAGAAATTTGCTAATTCTGTTAAACTAAAAATTGCCATGAGAATGGCAGATGCAAATAACAGTGTTGCTCAAACAACAGCTCAAGAGGCAGTAAATTCTGGAGTTTTAAATTCAAATAGCGACAATGTTGTTTTAAATTATCTTGGATCTACTCCAAATACAAATCCACTTTGGTTAGATTTAGTTCAATCTGGAAGAAGCGACTTTTTACCAGCTAACACAATTGTTGATCATATGAATGCTAAAAATGATCCAAGAAGAGCATTTTACTTTGACAATAATATGGGAGTTAATGTATATTCTGGTGCAACTTATGGAGCAGTTAGTAACTTTTTAAGTTATTCACATATTGGCAAAGTGATGCATCAACCAACATTCAGAGGAGTGTTGTTAGACTATGCTGAAGTTAGATTTTTATTAGCTGAAGCTATAGAAAGAGGCTATGCTGTAGGAGGTACCGCAGCTGCGCATTATACTGCTGCTATAGAAGCTAATATGACTGACTGGGGTGTTGCTTCTGCAGATATTGCAACTTACATAGCTAGAACCGATGTTGCTTATGCAACTGCAACAGGGACTTGGAGACAAAAAATTGGTTTACAATTTTGGTTAGCAATGTATAATAGAGGCTTTGAAGGTTGGTCTGTAAAAAGAAAATACGATGCTCCTTCATTCAATACTGCTGCTGTATCTGGTTTACCTTTACCAACTAGATATACTTACCCGTTGAATGAGCCAACACTAAATAAAACCAACTATGAAGCAGCTAAAACTGCAATGGGTGGAGATACTCAAACAACAAAAATATTCTGGGATAAATTTTAAGTTTTTTTTGATTAGTTGATAAGAAACCATCAGTCTTTGGCTGGTGGTTTTTTTTGTATTCAATAAAAAGGTATTTTGACTAAACTTTACTTAAAAACAGCAAATTTGGCAATGGAATAATTAAAAAATTAAGGTATAATTAGGATTATTAACAAATTATTAAGAGTTTTGCTTCACTAATTCAAAATAATTAAAAAAATGAAACTAAAATTAAAAGGATTCTTAGTGCTATTAGTAGCACTTGTGACGCAAATTACTTTTGCTCAGGAGAGAACCGTTTCAGGAACTGTTTCTGACAATGCTGGATTGCCTTTACCTGGCGTGAGTGTATTGGTTAAAGGAAGTAAATCTGGAACTCAAACAGATTTTGATGGTAAATTTACTATCAAAGCTACACCAAGTCAAACCTTGGTATTTAGCTATATTGGTATGAAATCTCAAGAAGTTTCTGCAAATTCTGTAACTGTTAATGTAAAACTTAAAGACGAAACAAATGTTTTAGACGCTGTTGTTGTCGTTGGGTATGGTACACAAACAAAGAAAAGATCTACAGATGCAATATCGAGAGTAACTGCTAAGGACATTCAACAAATCCCTGTTGCAAACGTTCAAAATGCTTTAGTTGGAAAGTTAGCTGGAGTTCAAGTTACTCAAACAAACGGAAAAGTTGAGGGAGGAATTAGCATTAGAGTTAGAGGTGCTGCTAGTATAAGTGCTGGTAAAGAACCTTTATACGTTTTAGATGGAGTTCCACTTATTACTACAAATGAGTCTAGTAATGGAGCACCAACAAACCCATTATTAACATTAAGTACTAATGAAATCGAATCCATTGACGTGCTTAAAGATGCATCATCTGCTGCTATTTATGGAGCAAGAGGTGCAAATGGTGTTGTAATTATTACTACAAAGAGAGGTAAAGAAGGAAAGGGAACTTTTACTATTAATATGTCTCAAGGGGTGAGTGAAGCAACCAAAAAAAGAAAATGGTTAAATGCTAAACAATATGTAGAGTTGTTTACAGAAGCTTCTATTAATGAATTAGGTGATGCTGCTGAAGCAGAAGATATGTTTGATTTCTTAGCACAAGGAACTGATTGGAGAAATAATGAAGTAGACTCTGATTGGCAAGATACAGCATTTCAAAGAGGACATACAAAAGATGTTGATTTTTCAACCTCAGGTGGTGATGCAAATACTAAATATTTTTTCTCAGGAGCTTATAACAATACTAATGGTATTATCAACAGCAACTCTTTGGAGAGAATAACTGCTAGAACAAACGTTTCCCACAAAGTGACTGATCGATTTACTGTTGGTATGAACTTAAGTTTTTCTAGAGCTGAAATTAATCGTGTTCAGGATGATAATGCCTTTACTACACCATTACAAGCGGTTGCTCAGTCTCCTCTTTCACCAATTCGATTGGAAGATGGTACGGCTAATCCAAACACTTTATATGCAAACTATTTATTAGCAATTGATAATTCATTTTGGAAAACTCTAGTTAGAAGAGTAACTGGAAAAGTGTATGGAGAGTTTAAAATTTCTTCACATTTTAAAGCAAATAGTGATTTTTCTTATGATTTAATGTCACAATCAGAGGATAACTGGAATGGTAAAAACACCCCTTTCCAAGCAACCGATGGAGATGTTTTTGCAAGTTCAGTAAATAATGAAACTTATATTACAAGTAACTATATTACATACGATCAAACATTAGCAGATAAACATTCTATTAATGCAGTTGTAGGTATGGAGTTTAACAAATTTAACAGAAGATACCAAGATGTTACTAGTATCTATTTCCCAAATGATAACTTTCAAACCATCGATGGTGGAGCCGAAGTAAATGGAGGAAGTGGAAATGAAACTGATTATACATTTGTATCTCAATTTGGAAGGGTAAGTTATTCATTTGACAACAAATACCTTTTCAAAGCAAGTATTAGACGTGATGGTTCATCTCGTTTTGGTATAAACAATCGTTTTGGGACTTTTCCTGCAGTATCTGCTGGATGGGTAGTTTCAGAAGAGAGTTTCTTAAAAGAAAATAAAGTTTTATCTTATTTAAAAATTAAGAGTAGCTGGGGAAAACTTGGTAATGCTGAAATTGGAAATTTTGCATCAAGACAATTTTACAGGCCTAATTCTTATAATTTAAGAACAGGACTTACATTTGCTCAAGCAGGAAATCCAAACTTAACATGGGAAAAGTCGGCTCAGATAGACCTTGGTACAGAAATTGGGTTGTTTAACAGAGTAAATTTAGAGTTTGATTACTACAAAAAGACAACAGATGGTTTATTGTTTAATGTACCACTTGCTTTAAGTTCAGGTACTACAACAATTAACCAAAATATTGGTGAATTAGTTAGTAAAGGAGTTGAATTTGTAATCAACACAAAAAATATTGACTCTGAAAATTTCAAATGGAATACTAGTTTGAATATTACAACTAACAATTCAATTGTTAATGCTTTACCAAATAATAATGCTGACATCATTAATACATTCACCATCAACAGAGTTGGCGAAAATGTATCGTCTTTCTACTTGAAAGAATATGCTGGTGTAGATCCTGCTAATGGAGATGCTTTATTTTATCTTAACACAAAAAATGCTGATGGTACTTTAAACAGAGCTACTACTAACAATTATGGTGCAGCTCAAAGAGTTATAGCTGGGAATCCTTTTCCAACTTTAATGTCTGGTTTAACAAATACTATTAACTATAAAGGTTTAGATTTTACATTTACATTTCAAGGAGAATGGGGAGCTAGTATCTATAATTCAGCAGGGCTTTATCAATCAGTTGCTGCAGACTATTTCGACAACCAAAGTATTGACCAATTAAACCGTTGGAGAAAACCGGGTGATATTACAAATGTTCCACAAGCTAGACTTTATGGAGGAAATGGTACAGGTCACTCAACTCGTTTCTTAGATAATTCTGATTTTGTTCGTTTAAGAAATATGACAATCGGCTATACTTTACCAAATAAAGTAATAAAAGATCTAGGTATGAGTAGTGTGCGTTTCTATGCAACAGGTGTAAATTTACTTACATTTACGAACTATTCTGGATATGATCCAGAAGCTAGAAGAGATGATACAGGAATTGGAGAAGAATTTTACTCAGCTCCTCCTGCCAGAACAATAGCATTAGGTGTAAATATTAATTTCTAAAAATTTCAAATATGAAAGCAAATCAATATATAATATATACACTTTTCGCAGCTCTTTTCATTAGTTGCGAAAGTGAGTTAGATGTTCAACCTAGACAAAGAGAAGATGCAACAATTTCTCTTAGTACAGAAAAAGGTATAAAAGATATTTTAACTGGAACTTATGCAATTGCAGCAACCGGTGATGTTTATGGAGGTAGAATTTTAGTGGCTGCCGATTTACTTGGGCAGACAGGTTCAACTGCTACTACGGATTTAAGATGGAGCGGAACTTTTGCTGATTTTAGACATATGTATGCAAAAACGATGTTAGTAAACAATCAATTTGCACAACAAATATGGGCTAGAAATTACGAAATGATAAATGCTGCAAATACAGTAATTGAAAACATAAGTAAAGTTGCAAGCGCGGATGATAAAAAAAGAATGATTGGCGAAGCTAATTTTTTGAAATCTCTAGCTTATTTTGACTTAGTTCGTTTCTTTGGAAAGCAATATGAAGCAGGTAAGAATAATACTCAACTAGGTGTTATTATTAGAGACAAAGCTATTAGTGATTTTACAATTGACCTTTCAGCAGAAAGAAGTAGTGTAGAAGCTGTTTATGCGATAGTAATTTCAGGACTTAATAAAGCATTTGACGATCTTCCTGAAGATAATGAATTTTATGCAAACAAGTATGCTGCAAAAGCTCTTTTAGCAAGAGTTTATTTGCAAATGCAAAACTATCCTGCTGCAAGAGATGCTGCTAATTATGTAATTCAAAATAGTGGTGCTGATTTATCAAGTAAATATGCAGATGCTTTCAATCATGATGTAAATCAAATTGAAGATATTTTCGCTATTCAAATTACAAAACAAACCGGAGACAATCAGGTTGTGAATCATTATGCCTCTGAAGCAAACGGAGGAAGAGGTGGAGATATTCACATTACTTCAAATTATTTAAATAAATTTGATGATGTAAATGATGATAGAAGAAATTTCAACAAAATAAATCCAGCAAATAATAGAAGACTTACTTCTAAATTTACGTCTCAATTTGGTGATGTAGGAATTATTCGTTTGGCTGAGATGTATTTGATTAGAGCTGAAACTAATTTTAGAGAAAACACTACTGTTGGAGCTACTCCGTTAGCCGATATTAATAAGCTAAGAACAAGAGCAAATGCAGTTAATTTTACTACACTAACTTTAGCTAGAATTCTAAGAGAAAGAGAATTAGAGTTAGGAATGGAAGGATTTAGAATTCATGATATCAGAAGAACGGGTGGAAGTGTAACTTCTAGTCTACCTTGGACTTCTGACAGATTGCTATTCCCAATTCCATTAAGAGAAATTGATAGTAATAAAAAGATTTCACAAAATTCAGGTTATTAAATCAATTCGTTTAGAATTAAATTAATGACTATAGTAAAAACCATCAGCCTTTGGCTGGTGGTTTTTTTTTGTATCTTTACGCCATGGAAAAAGAAAACATAATATTCGGGATACGCGCCATTATTGAGGCCATACAAGCAGGAACTGCAGTTGACAAAGTCTTTATTCAAAAAGAAATTGCAGGCGAACTGATGAAGGATTTAATGAAGGTGATGAAACGTGCCAATATTAATTTTTCCTATGTTCCAGTTGAAAAGCTAAACCGTTTAACACCTAACAATCACCAAGGAGCAGTGGCAAGTATTTCGCCTATTGGTTTCATGGAATTAGAACACTTAGTGGAATCCACTGTAGAATCGGGTAAAAAACCATTATTCTTGATATTGGATCAAATCTCTGATGCACGTAATTTCGGTGCGATTATTAGAACTGCTGAATGTACTGGAGTCAATGGTATCATTGTTCAAAAAGCAGGTTCCGCTCCTGTAAATGGAGACACAGTAAAAACTTCTGCTGGCGCTGTCTTCAATGTGCCAATCTGTAAGGTGGAACATATTAAAGATGCCATCTTTTACCTTCAAGGCTCTGGAATCAAAACAGTAGCCGCTACGGAAAAAACGGAGCAAAACATTTACGATATCACATTGAACGAACCGGTAGCCATCATCATGGGATCTGAAGACCGAGGAATCAATCCATCAGTATTAAAAATTGTAGATGAAAAAGCAAAACTACCTATGTTTGGAACAATTGGTTCTCTAAATGTGTCTGTTGCTTGTGGTGCCTTTCTTTACGAAGCAGTAAGACAAAGAAGTTAGATATATCAACCCCTTATTCCAAAAAAATAAATTTGTAATCCGGTTAAACAAATAACCGAATCAACAAATAAACTCATAACCAAATAAACTAATAACCCATTAATCCAATGGTAGCTCCTTTAGCAGAACGAATTCGTCCACAACAACTAGAAGACTATATTAGTCAACTACACCTTGTTGGACCAAATGGTTCGTTAACGCAACAAATTGCCAAAGGAATTATTCCTTCTTTGATTATATGGGGACCTCCTGGTTCCGGGAAAACTACTTTGGCCCAAATTATTTCGCAAGAATCAAAACGCCCTTTTTACACCCTTAGCGCAATTAATTCTGGAGTGAAAGATATTCGGGACGTTATCGAAAAAGCGAAACAAAGTGGCGGACTTTTTACCTCTAAAAATCCTATTTTGTTTATTGATGAGATTCATCGTTTTAGCAAATCACAACAAGATTCCTTATTAGCAGCTGTAGAAAAAGGTTGGATTACCTTAATTGGTGCGACAACTGAAAATCCAAGTTTTGAAGTTATTCCGGCATTATTATCGCGCTGTCAAGTATATACTTTGAATGCTTTTAATAAAGAAGACTTAGAGACCTTGCTTCACAGAGCAATGCAAACGGATGTTATTTTACAAAGGAAAAAAATAAATTTAGCAGAAACAGAAGCCTTGTTGCGACTTTCTGGCGGAGACGGACGCAAACTATTGAATCTTTTTGAACTAGTCGTAAACGCCTCCGATGAAGATGAAATTTTCATTACTAACGACCGTGTACTGGAATTAGTACAACAAAACACGGTTTTGTACGATAAAACTGGAGAGCAGCATTATGATATCGTTTCGGCCTTTATCAAATCCATCCGTGGGAGTGACCCTAACGGAGCCGTCTATTGGCTTGCTCGAATGATTGAAGGTGGTGAAGATGTAAAGTTCATTGCAAGACGTATGCTCATTCTTTCTAGCGAAGATATTGGCAATGCCAATCCAACTGCCTTTATAATGGCCAACAATACATTTCAAGCGGTCGCCACTATTGGCTATCCTGAAAGCCGAATTATTTTAAGCCAATGCGCCGTTTATTTAGCTACTTCTCCAAAAAGCAATGCCTCTTATCAAGCTATTGGCAAGGCGCAACAAATCGTAAAACAAACAGGTGATCTTTCCGTTCCAATTCATTTACGCAATGCTCCTACTCCATTGATGAAAGAATTAGGATATGGAGAAGAGTATAAATATTCGCATGATTATGCTAATAATTTTGCCGAACAAGAGTTTTTACCCGAAGCTATTGCAGGTTCAGCTATTTACGAGCCTGGAAATAATTCTCGAGAAAACTCGACTAGAGAATTCCTGAAAAACAGATGGAAGGACAAGTACGGTTACTAAAACTTAACTCGTACTAATTCCGAAAATAATTTATCGTTTTCATAGTATTCAAAAAACCACTGATTCTCTTTTTGAATTAGAACACCTTGTCTATTGTCCTTGATTGCAGTGTAAAGTGTTGGAACAGATGTTTTGTTCAACTTAAATACTACTTTTGGACTCGCATCAACTAATTGATAGCCTGTTGGGGTTGCTTGCGCATACAGTAATTCAGCGTTTGAATTAGGAGAATCTTGTACGACAGTTGCCGAACTTGAAATTGAAGAATTAACCGATTCTACCGGACTAACTTGTGTAAGTTGTTTAGCAGGTGATTGGTTCAACTCGTATTTATAATTCAAAGCATTTATTGATCTAAATGCATCATTTAAAGCCTCTGAATAAGCCGCTTCATACTCTTTTAGTTTACTTTTACCCATCTCCGATTGGTATACCAATTTGCCAAAACAATCGTTAAAGACTACAGCTAATTTAGTCATCAAAAAACCACTTTCTTTTTTTACATCTACCGTTAATAAACTGCATCGATCTTTATACTCAGATGGAATAGCTTCGTTGCTATAAAAAGCAACAAAACCTGCTTTCTGAAGGTTTAGTTTCGTTAGGGTAGCCAAACGATATTGATTTTCTGATTTCAAAAAATCGTATTTCAGTGGAATAATAACAGCTTTATAGTTATTGATATTTTGCGAAAAGGCAACTGTTGAAAACAAGATGAATACAAATACTAATTTTTTCATAATTATAAATAGTTTTTTAGTTCTAATAAATGGTTAATTTCAATTATCCCTTCTGGGCTAGTTTCTTTATTTGGGTTAAAAAATAGCGCTTCGATTCCAAAATCTATTGCGCCTTGAACATCCGCTTCTAAACTATCCCCAATCATAATGCTATTTTCTTTTTTGGCTTGAGCCAAATCTAAAGCATATTGAAAAATAATAGGATTGGGCTTCTTTACTCCTGCCATTTCAGAATTGGTAATCGTTTTAAAATACGTATCAATCTTTGAATTAGCAATTTTCTTATACTGAACATTAGCAAAACCATTGGTAATTATATGCAAATGATATTTTGTATTTAAATAATTTAATAATTCAATTGTCCCATCAAACAAATGATTATTGTCTGGTAAAATCGAGATATAATCTTCCGCAATTTGATGAATTAAACTATCTGGAATAGCATAATTTAAAGCATCGAAAGAATCTTTCAATCGTTTATAACGTAACTCTTCATGGGTAATTTTATCGTACTGATACAATTTCCAACAGGCTTGATTAATAGGCGCATACACTTCAATAAAATCATTTATTGCAATTTCAGGATGGTTTTTCTCAAATATAGTAGCAAACGCCATTTCAGAATTTTTATCGAAATCCCAAAGTGTGTGATCCAAATCAAAAAAAATGTGCTGTATAGTATTATTTTTCATTCCCCTTTTTACAAAATTCCTTGATCAACAAAACTGAAATAACTGGTCTCAGTTACTATTACATGGTCTAAAATAGCTATTTCTAAACTCTCCCCTGCGCGTTTTAACTTTTGAGTAATTTGCTTGTCAGCCTCACTGGGTTTCAAACTCCCAGAAGGATGATTGTGACACAAAACTAAGGAAGTGGCTCCCATTTCCAATGCTACTTTAAAAACCAAACGCACATCCACTACTGTTCCTGTAATTCCACCTTTACTCAATTGTGTTTTTGAAATCACCTTATTGGAATTATTCAGATATACTATCCAAAATTCCTCGTGAGGTAATTCGCCAATAATCGGTTGCATTAACTCAAAAATAATTTTACTTGATGTAATTTTAAGCAACTCAACAGACTCTTCTGCTCTTCGTCTCCTACCTAACTCTAATGCAGCAATTATTGTAATAGCTTTGGCCTCACCTATTCCTTTGAACTGCATCAATTGCGATAAACTTTGTTTTCCTAAGGCATTCAAATTATTAGAAACATTGGCTAAAATACGTTTGCTTAAATCAACTGCAGTTTCGTTTCGGCTACCAGAACCAATTAAAATAGCAATTAATTCGGCATCGCTCAAGGCATTTTTGCCTTTGAGCATGAGTTTTTCCCGAGGTTTATCATCTTCGGACCAACTACTAATGGGAAAGGGGGCGTTTTCCATATGCATTAATTTGGGTGTTTCTTATTCAATTAATTGTTTTACTTCATCAAAATTCAAACCTCCATAATTTCCAGAACTCATCAATAATAATGCGGAATTATCTAATTCTCGGTTGAATAAATAATTTTTAAACTCGGCTGGATTGGTATAGATAATCAAATCTTCTCTATTGAACGCTTTAGCAATTTGCTCATAGGTCACTTCTTCCAATTGTTTTATTTTTACCGCATCTGGCGAATAAAAAACAACCGCTTCATCAGCATATTCTAGGGCACCTTCGTATTCTTTTAAAAACTCAGCATTCAAACTACTGTAGGTGTGCAATTCTAAACAAGCCACCAAAGTACGTTTAGGATATTGTTCTTTTACAGCTTTGGTTGTAGCGGCTACCTTACTTGGCGAATGTGCGAAATCTTTATAGGCAACTCTTCCCTTTCCTTCGGCAATTTTTTCCAAACGCTTGGAAGCACCTTTGAAACTGGCAATGGCTTCATAAAAATCAGCTTCATCTACACCCATATTTTGACAAATCCATTTGGCTCCAGCCAAATTGTTTAGATTATGTGCGCCAAAAACTTCAATAGGCATTGGTCCTTCAGGAGTTTCCAAAAGTGTTACTCCATCACTTACCGAATACGCTGGCGTACTATATGCTAATTTCCGAATTGGATTCGTAGCGGCTTCTGAAACGCGTTTCACCTCAGCATCATCTTCATTGTATACTAAAATCCCACCATTCGTAATTTTATCGATGAAAATTTCAAATTGCTCTACATAGTTATCATAGGTTGGAAACACATTAATATGATCCCAAGCAATCCCTGAAATCAAGGCAATATTAGGTTGATACAAATGAAATTTAGGGCGTCTATCTATTGGCGATGACAAATATTCATCACCTTCCAAAACCATAAAATCATTTTCTTCGGTAAGATGTACCATGGTGTCAAATCCTTCCAATTGAGCCCCTACCATATAATCGACCGCAATATTGTGATAATGCATGACATGCAAAATCATCGAAGTAATAGTAGTCTTTCCGTGAGAACCACCAATAACCACTCGGGTTTTGTTTTTGGACTGTTCGTATAAGAATTCAGGATACGAATAAATTTTCAATCCTAATTCCTGTGCTTTCAACAACTCAGGATTGTCTGCCTTAGCGTGCATCCCCAGAATTACAGCTTCAATATCAGTTGTTATTTTTTCCGGAAACCAACCCATTTCAGTAGGTAGAATTCCTTTCTTTTCTAATCGTGATTTTGAAGGTTCAAAAATAGCATCGTCACTACCTGTAACTTGATATCCTTTGTTGTGTAGCGCTAAAGCTAAATTATGCATCGCGCTTCCGCCAATGGCGATAAAATGTAGCCCCCTAACCCCCGAAGGGGGAATACTTTTAGTATTATTTGTATCAATCATCTTAAGTTTATTTATTTACCTCATTTTTAAGTCCCTCCTTTGGAGGGGTTGGGGAGGCTTATTTTTCAAATTGTGCTTTTAACTGTTGTGCTTTATCCGAATTTTTCATTCTATTTAAATACAAATTGTATAATTTCTGAAAAGCTACTTTAGAATTGGTCAACTCCAAAGCCTTACTATAATTCAACTCCGCTTTTTTATTTCGACCAAAATACTCATCAATATATCCTTTAGACAGATATCCTTCTAAAGGCGACAATCGCATTAGTTCATTTGAATAAGCCATTGCTTTTGTTTCGCTACCGCCAATAATACCAGGCAATTCCAAATACAACATCACTAATGCCCAACGCGATTCAGTATGCTTAGGATCCAAAGCCGCAGCCTTTTCAAAGGAGGATTTAATTTCATCAATCATTCCTAATGCTTTAAATTTATTCACGGTCTTAGCTTTCATACCTAAAGTGCCACCATACTTGTAGTGGTAATCGGCATTATTGGGCTGAATTATCTTTATCTTTTTGTAATATAAAATTGCTTTGTCCCAATTCTTGTTTTGCCCTGCAATATCTCCTAAATACTCTAACGATTTACTATGTGATGGGTTTTCTTTGATCACACTCTCAAACGCTATTCGCGCTAACTCAGTTTTTCCAGAAGCCAATAACTGAGCTCCTTTTTCAAAATTAGATTGAGATAAAAGCATACTTGGAACAAACAATAAAAAAAATACCACTCGATTCATATTCCAAAAATAAGGAAATTTACACTTGCTTTTCACTCAAACTGAAAAGGTTTTTATAAAAAAATCCGTTTCAATTGAAACGGATTTGTATTTTAAATAAGTTGAAACTTAGTTATTCAACATAGACCATAATTTATCTTTCAATTCGGTCAAACCTTGTTGTGCCACAGAAGAGATGAACATATACGGAACATCTTTAAATGCAACATCCAACTCTATCTTTAGTTCTGCCTTCAATTCTTCATCCAGCATATCAATTTTTGAAATGACTAACAAACGCTCTTTGTCTAACATTTCTGGATTGTATTTGGTCAATTCGTTAACCAAAATATCATATTCTGCTTTAATGTCTGGTGTGTCTACAGGTACCAAAAACAATAAGGTAGAGTTACGCTCAATATGTCTTAAGAAATAATGGCCTAAACCTTTCCCCTCAGCTGCACCTTCAATAATACCAGGAATATCAGCAATTACAAACGATTGAAAATCACGATAGGCTACAATTCCAAGATTCGGTTTTAAAGTCGTAAACGGATAATCAGCAATTTTTGGCTTAGCCGAAGTCAAAACGGATAATAAAGTAGATTTTCCAGCATTGGGAAACCCAACCAAACCTACATCAGCCAAAACTTTTAATTCTAGAATCACGTCCATTTCTATACCTAGTAATCCAGGTTGTGCATAACGTGGTGTTTGGTTCGTAGAACTTCTAAAGTGCCAGTTTCCTAAACCTCCTTTACCTCCTTGAGCTAAGATGCGTTTCTCTCCGTCTTCTGTAATTTCAAATAATACGTCTCCGGTTTCTTTGTCTTTAACCACTGTTCCTAATGGTACTTCAATGTATTTATCATCCCCATCAGCTCCTGTACTTCGGTCTCCACCTCCATCTCCTCCATGTCCAGCTTTGACGTGACGTGCAAACTTTAAGTGAAACAAAGTCCAGAGACTTTTATTTCCAACTAAGTATACGTGACCACCGCGACCTCCATCTCCTCCATCAGGCCCCCCTTTTTCAATAAATTTTTCTCGATGCAAATGCGTTGAACCTTTTCCTCCTTTTCCTGAAGAAACAAATATTTTAACGTAATCTACGAAGTTTCCTTCTGTCATTTTTTCTTTTTTATTAGTAACAATATCGCTATTGTTATCAAGTACAATCTAAAAAGTAATTACTCTTTAAGTGTTGTGATTAATACTTTATCGATGATAACACCATCCATTTTTTGAGCTTCAAACTCTAATTTATTCCAAATCAATTTATCTCCTTCTTTAGGAATCGCACCAAGTTCGGTTATAATGAATCCACTTACAGTGG
The DNA here is from genome assembly GCF_020886115.1 of Flavobacterium ammonificans. Taxonomy (NCBI): domain Bacteria; kingdom Pseudomonadati; phylum Bacteroidota; class Flavobacteriia; order Flavobacteriales; family Flavobacteriaceae; genus Flavobacterium; species Flavobacterium ammonificans. Next base: position 1,196,255 of record NZ_AP025185.1, on the reverse strand, counting down.
TTACTTCATAGTCCGTAGTCAACTCATCCATATCGAAATAAGTTAAAAAGTCATGTAACGAATACTGTCCGTCTACTAACCAAGAACCATCTTCATTAGCCACTAATTTATACTCATCGTCATCAAAATCTGAGGCGTCTCCTACCAGCGCTTCTAAGATATCATTCAACGTAATTATTCCTTGAAAAACACCATACTCATCGGTTACGAAAGCATAATGAATTTTAGACTTTTTAAAATTCTCAAGAGCTTTATATGCCGAAGTATGCTCAATAAAATAGGCGGGTTCTTTAGCAATTGACTTCAATTGAAAATTACCTTTTTCAAAATTGGCAAACAAATCTTTTAAATACACAACTCCAACTACCTCATCTAGATTTTCTTCGCACACAGGATAAACAGAATGCAATTCATCTAATACTTTGGATTTAATTTCTTCTACCGTATCTTCAAGTGATAAATACACCATTGAACTACGATGCGTCATTAACGAATTTACTTTTCTGTCTCCAATGTGAAATACTCGTTCCACTATATCTTGCTCAATTTCTTGAACTTCTCCTACCTCTGTACCCTCTTTAATAATTGCCTTGATTTCTTCTTCAGTGACTTTACCGTCAGCAGTAGGCTTAATTTGTAAAATATCCAGTAAAAAATCAGTAGAACTAGTTAACAACCAGATAAATGGCGCCATTACAACTGAAACGAATTTCATTGGCATTGCTATTGCTTTAGCTATAGATTCTGGATGATTTAAACCAATACGTTTTGGAAGCAATTCACCTAAAACCAATGAGAAAAAAGTCAAAATCACAACTACAATTCCTACTGCAATGGAATTCGCATAAGGTTGTAAGGCAGAAAATCCACTTACAAAAAATTCCACATCTTCGGTAATTTTATCTCCACTATAGATACCCGTCAATATTCCAATAAGAGTGATTCCTATTTGTACCGCCGAGAGAAATTTATTAGGAGAATTAGCTAAATCAAGTGCGGTTTTAGCCGTTTTACTTCCTTTTTTAGCAGCAGTTTCTAACCTACTTTTTCGTGAAGAAATCAACGCAATTTCCGACATAGAAAAGACGCCATTCAGTAGAATTAATAAAAATATAATAAGTAGTTCCAATTTTATTTTATTATGGTTGAAAAAATCAAGCTAAAAAAATTATTTAACAGATGTTTTGAACTGTTTTTGATTACAGATTATCGATTACAGTACTCAAGCGTTCTGTTATATCTGCGATAGAACCAATTCCGTCAACAGCATAAAACTTCTCTTGTTCTTTGTAATAATCCATTAATGGAGCAGTTTTTTCATTGTACTCGTCATAACGATTTCGGATTTTTTCTTCATCTTGATCATCCGGTCTTCCTGAAGTTTTTCCTCTTTCTAACAAACGTTGCACCAAAATTTCATCGTCTGCTTCTAAAGCTACAGTAGCCGTAATTTGTTGTCCTTTTGATTCTAAAAAACGATCCAATGCTCCTGCCTGTGCTAAAGTTCTTGGAAAACCATCAAATAAAAAACCAGCAGAATCAGGATTATTATCTACTTCTGATTGCAACATTTGAATCGTTACTTCATCCGGTACTAAATCGCCTTTGTCCATATAGGTTTTGGCTAACTTTCCTAATTCGGTTTCGTTTTTGATATTGAATCTAAAAATATCTCCTGTTGAAAGGTGTGTTAAATTGTATTTTCCTTTTAAAAATTCGGCTTGAGTTCCTTTTCCTGCACCTGGTTTCCCAAATAAAACAATGTTAATCATTTTCTAAATCTATTTTTGTGTGTTGTAAATATGGTTATTAATTAGTCTTTCAATTGATATACTTCGGGTAAATTACGACCCAATCCGTCATAATCCAATCCGTAGCCAACAATAAATTTGTTCGGAATTCGAATTCCAACATAATCTACAGGCAAGTCTTGTTTATAGGCTTCTGGTTTGAAAAATAAAGTAGCAATCTTAAACTCTTTCACATTTTCTTTTTCGAATAAAGCTTTCAAAGCCACCAAAGTGTTGCCAGTATCCACAATATCTTCAATTACAATTACGGATCTTCCTGACAAATCTTGATTCAAACCAAGTAATTGTTTCACATTTTCTGTAGAAGAAGTACCTTCATAAGAAGCCATTTTGATAAAACTAACTTCACAAGGCGAAGTATAGCGTTTCAATAAATCAGAAACTACCATAAAAGCACCATTCAAAACCCCAATAAAAACGGGAGTTTCACTAGAAAAATCAGCCGTTATCTGAGTTACCATTTTGGTAATCGCAAAATCAATTTCTTTAGCAGAAATAAATGGCACAAATTGCTTATCGTGTAATTGAATCATTATATTTAGTATAAAACAAAGAGCAAATATACTGAATTCGGATTGGACAATCTATATAATAAATGTGAATTTGTATTTTAAAAATGACGAATTATCCATTATCAATTGTTAATTATCAACGGACTAAGTATCTTTGCACAGTTAGGCTACAAAAGCCCAGCAATTGAAGTAAAAGAGAAAACAAATGAATTATTTTTCTTCTGATTTTAAATTAGGAATTCTTGGTGGTGGGCAACTAGGCAAAATGCTATTATTTGACACCCGAAAATTTGACATTCAAACCTACGTTTTAGACCCAAGTGATGAGGCGCCATGCAAAATCGCTTGCAATGAATTCTACCAAGGCGACTTGATGGATTTTGACACGGTGTACACCTTCGGAAAAAAAGTGGATGTATTAACTTTCGAAATCGAATTGGTGAACTTAGATGCTCTTGTCAAATTAGAAGAAGAAGGACTACCCGTTTATCCTTCACCAAAAACCTTGAAATTAATTCAAAATAAAGGAATTCAAAAAGATTTTTATACCCAACATAACATTCCAACTGCACCCTACTCGCGATTTGAAAATCTTCAAGATCTAAAATCAGCAATCAACAATCAGCAATCAGTAATCCAAATGCCATTTGTATGGAAGTGTACCGAATATGGTTACGATGGAAATGGCGTAAAAGTAGTCAGAAAAGCTAATGATTTAGACGAATTACCTAACGTAGAATGTATCGCTGAGGCAATGATTCCCTTTAAAAATGAATTGGCAGTTATTGTCTGTCGCAATCCTTCAGGCGAAATCAAAACCTATCCTGTAGTGGAAATGGAATTTCATCCCGAAGCCAATCAAGTGGAATATGTAATTTGTCCAGCGCGTATTGACGAGGAAGTTGCCAAAAAAGCCAGAGCTATTGCATTGAATGTTTCACAACAATTCAATCACGTAGGTCTATTGGCTGTAGAAATGTTCCAAACTGAAAATGACGAAATTTTAGTTAATGAAGTCGCTCCGAGACCACACAATTCAGGGCACTATTCAATTGAAGCGAGTTATACCTCACAATTTGAAAATCATTTACGTGCTATATTGAATTTACCTCTTGGAAATACCGATAGCAAAGCTGCCGGAATTATGGTTAATTTAGTTGGTTCAGAAGGGTATTCTGGCCAAGTAATTTACGAAAATATTGAAAAAATACTTGAATGGAATGGTGTTACACCACACATTTACGGTAAAAAGCAAACACGTCCATATAGAAAAATGGGACACGTCACCATAGTAAATAATGACGTAAACGAGGCACGTAAAATTGCCGAACAAGTAAAAAACACGATCAAAGTAATTTGTTAATTTGAAAATTTACTAATTTGAAAATGAAATCAATATCTTTAAACAACTAAACCATAAACACCTCAACCAAAATGAAAGTAGCCATTATAATGGGAAGCATTTCGGATATGCCAGTAATGCAAGACGCCATCGACATTTTAAAAGAATTTGGAATAGAAACCGAAGTAGATATCGTATCAGCTCACAGAACTCCCGAAAAGTTATTTGATTTTAGCACAAAGGCACACGAAAGAGGTATTTCGGTAATTATAGCAGGCGCTGGTGGTGCCGCACATTTACCTGGAATGGTAGCATCTATGAGTCCGCTTCCTGTAATTGGCGTTCCAGTGAAGTCAAGCAATTCAATTGATGGTTGGGATTCGGTTTTATCTATTTTACAAATGCCAAGCGGAGTTCCGGTAGCAACCGTAGCATTGAACGGAGCTAAAAACGCAGGTATCTTGGCTGCTCAAATCATCGGGAGTGCTGATGCTACTATTTTAAACCGAATTATCACTTACAAACAATCCTTAAAAGAAGCTGTAATCAAAGCGTCAGAAGGATTGAAAAAATAATTACCTTTGGTTAAAACAATTGTTATGAACATCCATTCAACTAAAATAGAACTTGCAAAAATTGTTTTGGATATTGAGAATCCGATTTTAATAGAAGAAATTTTGAATTTGATTCAGTCAAAGTCTGAATTAACTGAAAAACAAAAATCAGCCATTGATGATGCAATTTATTCACTAGAAAATAATGAAGGAATTTCTCATAACATAGTTATGGAAGAAACAAAAAATCGATATTCAAAATATTTTAAATAATGATTGTTTGGTCGCCCCAAGCCAAAAGAGACTATTGGCAAAATATTGATTATTTAGAATTGAAATGGTCAATTCAAGATGTCTTAAATTTCATTGAAAAAGTAGACTACACAATTCAATTAATTGCAAAAAACAACACCCTATTTACCACAACAAATTATAAAAGCGTTCATAAAGTAGTAATTACAAAGCAGATTACACTTTATTACAGAATTACTTCAACTAACATTGAACTTTTACGTTTTTGGAATAATTATCAAGATTTAGAAAATTTTAAACTATAAAACTTTGTGCTACCGACGCTTCGGACCGCTATTTAAAAATAATGAATATCTTAACCTCAACATACAATACCAAATATAACACAGCGCCTTTCTCTCAAATTCAAATGAGCGATTACCAATCTGCTTTTGAAACAACAATTGCAGCAGCGCGTGCCGAAATTGATGCCATAACAAACAACACCGAAAAGCCAACTTTTGAAAACACTATCGAATCCTTGGATTATTCAGGACAACCTTTAGATCGTTTATCATCTATTTTTTTCAATTTAAATTCGGCTGAGACTTCTGACGAAATGCAGAAAATTGCTCAAGAAGTATCGCCTATACTAACTGCTTTTAGTAATGATATTTCGTTGAATGAAATTTTGTTTCAAAGAGTTAAAGCAGTATACGATCAAAAAGACGAATTGACTTTAACACCTGAGCAAGCCACTTTATTAGATAAAAAATACAAAAGTTTTGCCCGAAACGGCGCCTTACTTAGCGAAGATAAAAAGTCCCGCTTACGTGAAATTGATACTGAATTAGCCAAACTAAAATTAACTTTTGGTGAAAATGTTTTGGCTGAAACCAACAACTACGAATTGCACATTACTAACGAAGACGATTTAAAAGGGTTGCCTGAAGGCGCTATCGAAATGGCTCGTTCTTTGGCTGAAACCAAAGAAAAAGAAGGTTGGATTTTTACTTTAGACTTTCCAAGTTACTTGCCTTTTGTGACCTATGCTGACAATCGTGAATTGCGAAAAGAGATCACCATTGCCGCAGGAAAAAAAGCCTTTCAAAATAACGAATTCGACAATCAAGCAATTACATTACAAATAGCTAAACTACGTTACGAACGCGCTAATTTATTAGGATATGAAACTCACGCACACTTCGTTTTAGAAGAACGTATGGCTCAGCATCCTAATCAAGTTACAACGTTTTTAAGTGATTTATTAGCCAAAGCAAAACCTGCAGCTGAAAAAGAATTTGCACAATTAACTGCTTTCGCGAAAGAATTGGACGGAATTGACCAATTAGAAAAATGGGACGGACCTTATTATTCAGAAAAATTGAAACAAAAATTATTCAATTTGGATGACGAACTATTAAAACCCTATTTCAAATTAGAAAATGTGTTGAATGGTGCGTTTACGATTGCTAACAAACTATTTGGATTGACGTTCAGAGAAATTTTTGACATCGACAAATACCATTCAGATGTACAAACTTTTGAAGTAGTAGACGAGAAAAACGAATTGGTTGCGATATTCTACGCCGATTTTTTCCCAAGAAAAGGCAAACGAAATGGCGCTTGGATGACATCGTTCAAACCGCAATACATTCAGAATGGCGTAAACGAAAGACCACATATTTCCAATGTATGTAATTTTACACCACCTACTCCAACCAAACCTTCTCTTTTAACATTTAACGAAGTGACTACTTTGTTTCATGAATTTGGACACGGTTTACATGGTATGTTAGCCAATACCACCTATCCAAGTTTATCAGGTACTTCCGTATTTTGGGATTTTGTAGAATTGCCTTCCCAAGTGATGGAAAATTGGTGTTACGAACCTGAAGCCTTGGCTTTGTTTGCCAAACATTACGAAACAGGCGAAATTATTCCGCAGGAATTTGTAGAAAAAATCAAAGAAAGCGCTAGCTTTTTAGAAGGAATGGCTACTTTACGCCAATTGAGTTTTGGCTTATTAGACATGGCTTTCCACAGTAATAATCCAACTGAAATTATGGATATCAAAGCGTTTGAAAAAGCTACTTTTGAAGGCACCAGTCTGTATCCTGTTGTAGCCGAAAACTGCATGAGTGTTTCCTTCTCTCACATTTTCCAAGGTGGTTATTCGTCTGGATATTACAGTTACAAATGGGCCGAAGTCCTGGACGCTGATGCCTTTGCTTATTTCCAAGAAAAAGGGATTTTCAACAAGGAGGTCGCTACGAAATTCAAAGACAATATCCTTTCAAAAGGCGGTACGGAACATCCAATGATTTTATACAAACGATTCAGAGGACAAGAACCAAAACCAGAAGCCTTATTGAAACGCGCTGGGTTGATTTAAACCGTTTTTTTTTGCGTTAGGGATAGAGGCGGCATCCTTTTCATGGTGGACTAAGGTACTCGAAGTCCACCATGAAAAGATACAGCTGAAAGCCCGACCCTGTCATTGCGAGGCACGAAGCAAACAGGAAACGCCCAAAAGCTAAATTTTCAAAATCTGTTGTAATAAATTGATTTGATTTTTAGCTCGATTTAGATTTTGTTCAGGATAATTACATTGGTAATAAATATCTCCATTCAAATAATCGGTTAAGAAACGTAAAGCTTGAATATAGACAATAACCTGCGGCGCATAGGATAAATATTGCAATTCGATATCGGTTAAAAAAGAACCTGCTTCTGACAAAAAACCATTCGTTAATTCGTGATAAACATCTGAATTAAATACACCTTCCGGATCGGGCTCATCTTCTGATTTTGTATTAGTATATGAACGAATCATATCGCCGTAATCATATAAAATTGTCCCAAGCATTAAGGTGTCCCAATCGATAATCGCTTTGGGTTGGTTTGTGGCGGAATCAAAAAGAACGTTACTAATTTTAGGGTCGGCATGTATGAGTCGGATTGGCAACTCTTTTTGTTGTTGTAATTGCATCCACTTTTGAGGTAAGTCTTGGTGTTTTACCATCCACACTATTTGCTCTTGGGCTTTGATTAATCGGTCGGAATTTGCTGATTGCAAAGCGAGTTGAAAAGCATCAATTCTATTCTTTGTATCTAGAAAATGAGGCAAAACTGCTTGAATTTGATTTAGTTCAATTCCGTTTAGAAAGGTATAGAATTGACCAAAAAAAGCACCTACTGCAAACGCCTGTTCCGGATTTTCCACAACATTAATAGTGTAACTATTTTCAATTTGTGCCATCATCCGCCAACTGTCTCCTTCAAAATTGATTTCATTTTCACCTTCAGAAGTCTCGCACAATTCCAATATTGGATGTGGGTAATTATTAATTTTTAAAAAGCTGCTAACTAAAACAATATTAGACTGAATAGCTTTTGGCTTTTGAAAAACTAGGGTGTTTATTTTTTGTAAAATGTACTTCTTTCTCTGTGTTTCTATGACTGCCTCAACGCTATAGGTCGAATTAATTAAGCCGTTTGTAATAGGAGAAATAACAACTGCTTTTGCAGAAGGCAAAAAATGACAAATTATTTTATTGAGTATTGGATTTACTTCCACAATTCGCTCGGATATAATTTATTAGTAACACATTCTGAAATAAAATCAACTAATTGTACTTTATCCTCGGGATAGGTAATTCCGTGCCAACAATCCGTCGTATCTAATACACTCACTTTAACACTTTTAGAATCAATCATTCGTTGTACTTCAGTGGGAATATATAGTTCTGAAGTTGGATCTGGAACCGATTCCAAAAAAGCATAAAATGCCTTTTCTAAATTTTCAAAAATGGCGGGGTGGAAACCCCAAAAATTCATTGAAACTAAAGTATCTGATTCAATAATTTCCTTTTTACCATTTTCTATAAATACAATATCTTTTCCTTCACGAGCAATTTTGGTTCTTTCGATTACCTTTTGCAAACTGCCATCATCAGTAAGTGTGCAAATTCCTCTAGAAACAGCTCCATTTTCGCTTAAAGTAGCTGAAACCGGAAAGGCAACCATTGCAAATTGTTGGTGCTGAATTTGGCCATTGTCAATACATGCAGCCATATTAACAAACGCTTGTTTTCCGTAATAATCATCTGCATTGATTACCACAAAAGGTTCGCGGATACATTCTTTCGCACACAGAATAGCATGTGCAGTTCCCCAAGGCTTTTGTCTGTCTTGTAACAAATAATAAAACTCTGTTGGAATAAATTTTTCAAGAGATTGTTCTGCTAAATGAAGTTCAAATTGTTTTTCTACTGCAATTTTTTCTAATCTAGTAAGATATGATTTTGGAAGATGTGAATTTACCACAACCACTATTTTGGTAAAACCTGCCATTAACGCATCGTAGATGGAGAATTCCAAAACAGTCTCTCCGTTTGGAGTGATGCCATCCACTTGCTTTAATCCTTTGTAACGACTCCCCAATCCACCTGCCATAATGAGCAGTGTTTTTGCCGGTCTAAAATGCCCCATCGAATCCAAATACTGGTTTTCTTGTTTGCCAAGCGCCTTTAGTAAAATCTGGGATATCCACTACTTGTCCGTTCTTTTTGATTGATTTTTCGCTTAAAGGAGTAATGGCGTACCAAGTCGCTAAATCATATACATCTAACGGAAATTCTATATTGCGTTTGATACACTCAATAAAAGTATTGTCCACAAAGAAATCCATACCGCCATGTCCTGAATTTTCGGCATCTTTAGAATAGCGCTGCCAAAGTGGATGGTCGTATTCTTGCAACCATTTTTCGGTATTGTCCCAACGATGAGAATGTTTCATCAATTTTTCAAAATAGATAAATCCTTGATTATTTTCGCCCCAACCAAAATCTTGCCATATTCCATCGGTACCTTGCACTCTAAATCCTAAATTATAAGGGCGCTGCAATGAAGTATCATGGGTTAATAAAATGGTTTCCCCATTAGCGCACTGGATTTGTGTGGTTACAATATCTCCTTGTTGGAATTTTACTTTTGCATTGGGATGGTTCTTGCCCCCTTTTGGGTGTTCTTCAATATATTTTGTTAATCCTCTTGATTTAGAAGAAAAAGAAGAAAGACGTAACAACCTATTTCCTCTATTAACGTCAAACATCACCGCTACTGGACCTAGTCCATGTGTTGGATACAGTTCGCCATTTCTATTAACATAATGATTGGTTCGCCATTTGGCCTCACTAAATCCTTTATCACCAAACTCTACTCCCGAATTATACGCCGTTTGGCCGTCATTAAACAATACGCCTCTTAAATCATGCTCATAACCGCCTTGTCCGTGAATCAATTCGCCAAACATTCCTTTTCGAACCATATTCAAAACTGCCATTACATCGCGTCGGTAACAAACATTTTCCATCATCATAATAGGAACCTTCGTCTCTTCATAAGCCTTCACATACTCCCAACAATCTTCAACTGTCATAGCGCCACAAACTTCCATTCCGACAATTTTTTTTGCGTACATCGATTCAACACCCTGAATTTTATGCCACTCCCAAGGAGATGAAATAATTACAGCGTCAATTGTAGGATCTTTCAATAGATTTCTATAATCATAATCTCCGTTGCCAAACTCTTTCGCAGGTTGTTGTTTGTACTTCGCCATTAATTTTTGACCCATTGCCATCATTCTTGGTTCTGGATCGGCAAAAGCTACTACTTCAACATCAGTTCGTTTAAGCATTTCTTCTAAATGTGCTTGTCCTCTATACCCCATGGCTATAAATCCTAAACGGACTTTTTTATCGCTTTGAAAATTAGCATTATAGGAAAATAAAGAATTAGGCAAAATAAGTGCTCCAAAACCTGCAGCAGCAGTAGTTGAAAGAAAATTTCTTCGGGTAAAATTCGGATTCATAAATTAGGTATTTTTAGCTAATTTAATAAAATTCTGTTTTGAAAGTTGATTATTAGCTAAAAAGGAAAATAAGTAACCAAAAAACAGGCAAACTTTCGACCCAAAATGATGTATAATACCAACTCCTTTTTTCAGTAGAAAAATAAATAGCAACTACTGAAGATAAAGCATAGATAAAGCATGGATAAAGGCAGTCTAGTGCATGAAATGATACTACACAAAATAGAACTACTAATACATATCCTATTTGTTTTGTTCTTTGTATGCCAAACCAATGAGGGAGTGTTTTTAAAGCAACCGAATCAGTTGTGCTATCTGAAATTTCAAAAGGAATCATCACACTAGACAACAATAAAAATCGTTGTAAATAAATTACAATTACTTCTTCATGATTCATTAACGGAATATATACCGTGATGAAGGTCACTACAAAAGCAACGAAAAATGGTTTTATCCAGCCTATTTTCCTAAAACTTGGGTACAATACAACCAAAAGCAAAGCAATAAATAGGTGAATCTGAATATAATATTCTTGTTTATAGAATAAAAAAACACATACAATACTAGCTACTAAAGAAACACTTAGAATAGCTTTTACTTTTTTATCAAATACATTCTTAAATCCAAACCATTGTGAATACTTCAGAAAATTATATCCTACTATAGTTCCAAAAAAAACTAAAAAGGCATACGAGTTGAGTTGGGTAAAACTTAGTTGAACCAAAGAAAAAACTGCTAATCCAACATGTAAAGAGGATTTAATATAAAAATCTAAATATTTTTTAGTTTTAGACATATTGCAATATTAATCAATCTGTTAATAAGAGTTGTTTTTGGTTAACAAATTCTTAAAATATTACCATTTGTTGAACCTTAAAATACAAGTTTAATAATTACTTTTGCTCATGTTTTTTTAAAAAACAAACTAAACACAACTATTTATTCTTAAATATAGCGCTAAAATGAGAACAGACGCATTCGCTTTACGACACATCGGACCAAGAGAAACCGATTTGAATTTGATGTTAAAAACCATTGGTGTAGATTCTTTGGACCAACTAATTCATGAAACAATTCCTTCAGATATTAGACTTAAATCGGAACTTCAACTTGACGAACCTATGACTGAATTTGAATACTTAAATCATATTCAAGAATTGGGAAGCAAAAATAAAGTTTTTAAATCGTATATCGGTTTAGGATATCACCCTGCAGCAATTCCTGCCGTAATTCAAAGAAATATTTTTGAAAATCCAGGTTGGTATACTGCTTATACACCCTACCAAGCAGAAATTGCACAAGGTCGTTTAGAAGCTATTTTAAATTACCAAACTACTATCATTGAATTAACAGGAATGGAGATTGCCAATGCTTCATTACTTGATGAAGGTACCGCAGCGGCTGAAGCCATGGCTTTATTGTTTGATGTTCGTACTCGAGACCAAAAGAAAAATAATGTAAATAAATTATTCGTTTCTGAAGAAATTTTACCGCAAACCCTATCCGTATTACAAACACGTGCTACTCCAAAAGGAATAGAAATAGTAGTTGGAAATCACGAAACATTTGATTTTTCGACTGACTTTTTTGCAGCTGTTTTACAATATCCAGGCAAATTTGGTCAAGTAACCGATTATACTGGATTTATAACCAAAGCACATGCTACCGAAATAAAAGTAGCCGTTGCAGCAGATCTTTTATCATTAGCCAAATTAACTCCTCCGGGAGAAATGGGAGCTGATGTAGTGGTGGGAACTTCACAACGTTTTGGTATTCCAATGGGGTACGGTGGACCTCACGCAGCATTTTTTGCAACCAAAGAAGAACACAAACGTTCAATGCCAGGAAGAATCATTGGTGTAACAATTGACGCCAATGGAAATCGCGCTTTGAGAATGGCTTTAGGAACTCGTGAGCAACACATCAAACGTGAAAAAGCAACTTCAAATATCTGTACTGCACAAGTTTTACTGGCGGTTATGGCTGGAATGTATGCTGTTTATCACGGACCAAAAGGACTTAAATATATTGCCAATAAAGTACATGCCTCGGCAGTAACTTTGGCGGAAGCCCTAAATAAACTTGGTGTATACCAAACCAATTCTGCTTTCTTCGATACCCTTTTAGTAAAAGTGGATGCTGCGAAGGTTAAAACTGTTGCAGAGAAAAACGAAGTAAACTTCTTCTATGTTGACAACGAAACGATTTCGATTTCATTAAACGAAACCACTTCACTAACAGACCTAAACCAAATTGTATCCATTTTTGCGGAAGCTTTAGGGAAGTCAAATGTGCAAATTAATGAATTTGCAAATGAAACAATGGTTCCTAAAAACCTAGAAAGAACTTCATCTTTCTTGCAACACGAGGTATTCAATAACCATCATTCAGAAAGTCAGTTGATGCGTTATATCAAAAAGCTAGAACGTAAAGATTTGTCATTGAATCACTCGATGATTTCTTTGGGTTCTTGTACCATGAAATTGAATGCTGCAGCCGAAATGTTGCCATTATCTATGGCTAATTGGAACAGTATTCACCCGTTTGCTCCAATTGAACAAGCCGAAGGATACCAAATCATGCTGAAAAAATTAGAACAGCAACTGAATGTGGTAACAGGTTTTGCAGGAACTACTTTGCAACCAAATTCGGGTGCACAAGGTGAATATGCTGGTTTAATGACCATTAGAGCCTATCATTTATCAAGAGGAGATCATCACAGAAATGTGTGTTTAATTCCTTCTTCGGCACACGGAACCAATCCAGCATCGGCAGCGATGGCAGGAATGGAAATTATTGTAACTAAAACTACTCCAGAAGGAAATATTGACGTTGAAGATTTACGTGCTAGAGCTATAGAATACAAAGACCGTTTGTCTGCTTTAATGGTAACCTATCCTTCAACTCACGGTGTTTTTGAAAGTTCGATTATTGAAATCACTAATTTAATTCATGAAAATGGAGGATTAGTATATATGGATGGTGCCAATATGAATGCGCAAGTTGGTTTAACCAATCCTGCTACAATTGGCGCTGACGTTTGTCACTTAAACTTACACAAAACCTTCGCCATTCCTCACGGTGGTGGTGGACCTGGTGTTGGACCAATATGTGTGAACGAGAAATTAGTGCCGTTTTTACCAACTAATCCAATTATCCCAACAGGAGGTAATCAAGCCATTTCAGCTATCTCAGCAGCTCCTTACGGATCAGCCTTAGTATGTTTAATTTCGTATGGTTATATTTCAATGTTAGGGTCAGAAGGCGTTACTAATGCAACTAAATATGCTATTTTGAATGCCAATTATATGAAAGCGCGTTTAGAAGCTCATTATCCAATATTGTATTCAGGAGAAATGGGAAGAGCGGCTCACGAAATGATATTAGATTGTCGTGCATTTAAACAACAAGGAATTGAAGTAACCGATATTGCAAAACGTTTAATGGATTATGGATTCCACGCGCCAACGGTTTCTTTCCCAGTTGCAGGAACTTTAATGATAGAACCAACTGAATCAGAAGATGTAGCAGAATTAGATCGTTTTTGTGATGCTATGATTGCTATTCGAAAAGAGATTGAAGTAGCTAATGCAGACGATCACAATACCGTTTTACACAATGCGCCACATACACTAGCAATGCTTACGACTGATGTTTGGAATTTTCCATACACTAGAGAACAAGCAGCTTTCCCGCTAGAATACATTGCAGAAAATAAATTTTGGCCAAGTGTGCGTCGTGTAGATGATGCTTACGGAGATAGAAATTTAGTTTGTTCTTGTGCACCAATTGAAGCATATATGTAAATCAATATAAGAAGTACGAGCTTAAAGTACGAAGAATAAGGTTTCAAGTGTCATTTTGAATTAAGTTCAGAATCCTTGAAACCTTTTTCATACATATGAATTGTGGTTTTAATCTTTATATTACAATTGAAATCACCTAACTTTAAAATTAAAATGTAACCAAAATGAAAGATATTCAAACTCCAGAAGAAATATATATTGTAGTAGATGAATTCTACAAAAAATTATTGGCTGACGATACAATTAGTTACATCTTCACAGATGTCGTAAAGATAAAGCTAGAAGAACACTTACCCATTCTGGTTACTTTTTGGTCACAAGCCATTTTAGGAACGGGTGGTTATGTCAACAATTTAACTCAAATTCATTTGGATGTGAACGCAAAATCCTATCTAACCAAAGAATTATTTGACATTTGGCTCAATCACTTTGAAGCAGCCATCAACGAAAACTTTGAAGGCTTCAATTGTGAACGAATGAAAAACCAAGCCCATAATTTATCCACCATTATGCAAATAAAAATTGCGCAACAAGATAAATAACTACTAAATTGTCATTTTTCAAATGTTTTTATTAAAATAATGATAATAAATTAACTTAGTTTCTGTTTTGCTATAGTTATTTCAGATAAAAAAGATAAATTCGTACTATAATATAGAATTTTATGAATATCAAAATAAGCGGAATAGGAAGTTATATTCCTGAAAAAAGCGTTAGTAACACTGATTTTTCCGATCATGTTTTTTTAAACGAAGATGGAAGTCCTTTTGGTTATCCAAATGAAGTAGTAGTCAACAAGTTCAAAAATATCACTGGAATTGAAAACAGACGTTATGCTAACGACCAATATACCTCATCTGATTTAGGTTTTTTTGCAGCCAAGAAAGCTATTGAAAACGCTAAAATAGATCCAGAAACAATAGATTATATCATTTTTGCACACAACTTTGGCGATGTAAAACACGGCACTGTACAATCGGATATGTTGCCAAGTTTAGCCACGAGAGTAAAACATAAATTGCAAATTCAGAATCCAAAATGCGTGGCATACGACCTTCTTTTTGGATGTCCAGGTTGGATAGAAGGCGTTTTGCAAGCTAATGCATTTATTAAGTCAGGAATGGCAAAACGTTGTTTGGTAATTGGAGGAGAAACCTTATCAAGAGTAGTAGATGATCACGACCGTGATTCAATGATATATTCTGACGGTGCAGGTGCTTCTATAATTGAGGCTTCAGACGATGAAAGCGGACTTTTATCTTACGAAAGCGCTACTTTTGCCAATGACGAAGCAGGTTATTTATTCTTCGGTAAATCATACAATCCAGACTTAGATCCAGAAACCAAATACATTAAAATGTATGGTAGAAAGATCTATGAATTTGCGTTGAGTAATGTCCCATCAGCAATGAAAAGTTGTCTAGACAAAAGCGGTTTAGGTATTGATGATGTCAAAAAAATATTGATTCACCAAGCCAATGAAAAAATGGATGAAGCCATTGTTCATCGTTTCTACAAACTATATGAAAAAACGCCTCCTAAAGACGTTATGCCAATGAGCATTCACGATCTAGGAAATAGTAGTGTTGCAACTGTTCCTACGCTCTTTGATCAAGTACTTCAAGGTAAAATAGAAAATCAAGAAATCAAAAAAGGAGATGTTTTAATCTTTGCTTCGGTTGGAGCTGGAATGAATATCAATGCGTTTGTATACCGATATTAATTGCAATTAATAAGTATATAAAAATTCGCGGTTTACATTCAAAGCCGCGAATTTCTTATTGATATCCTGCTCCATAAAAGTTCAAAATTCAAAACTTTATTTATCTTTGTTACTTTAACAAAATTGGACGAAATTTCAAATTGTCCCACATCAATACTATGTACGAAAAAACGTTTCCCAATAAAAGATTCAAACACACTTTAGAATTTTTACAAAAACACATTACTACTTCAGAAACCATTTTTGACTTAGGGGTTCCTAATCCATTCTCAAAAATTATGATTGAAAATGGATATACTGTAAAAAATACTAGTGGAGAGGATTTAGATAACAATCAAACTGCGATACAAAACGAAGATTACACTGTTTTTACTGCGTTTGAAATTTTCGAACATTTATTAAATCCGTACACTATTTTACAAAATGTAAAATCAGATAAATTGTTGATTTCAATTCCGCTTCGATTGTGGTTTTCTCCCGCTTATCGTAGCAAAACAGATATGTGGGATAGGCATTATCACGAGTTTGAAGATTGGCAATTGGATTGGTTGTTAGAAAAAACGGGATGGAAAATCATCGCAAGGGAGAAATTTACTCATCCTGTGAAAAAGATTGGTTTTAGACCATTGTTGCGTTTCTTTACGCCAAGATATTACATCGTTTACGCCGAAAAAATTAAATAATGAAGTATTATATCGTTATTCCTACTTACAATGAAGAACAATTTATTGCTTTAACATTACAATCGTTGGCAGATCAAACCGTTCTTCCATCGAAAGTAATTGTAGTGAATGACAATTCAACAGATAGTACTCCAGAAATAGTTTTGGCTTTCGCCGAAAAATACCCCTGGATTTCATTGGTAACCAAAAACTCTAGTGCAGTTCATTTACCCGGAAGTAAAGTTATCCAAGCTTTTCAAAAAGGATTAGAATCTATTGACGAAGACTATGATTTAATTGTAAAAGTAGATTCCGATTTGATTTTTCCAACAAACTATTTCGAAACGATAATTCAGCATTTTAACTCTGATTCCTCTATTGGAATGGTAGGTGGTTTTTGTTACATCGAAAAAAATGGCGAATGGATTTTAGAAAATTTAACCGATAAAGATCATATTCGGGGTGCTTTAAAAGCCTATCGAAAAGCAACTTTTAAACAAATAGGTGGATTGAGAGCACAAATGGGTTGGGATACGGTAGATGAATTATTGTGTAAATTTTACAATTGGAAAGTAGTTACTAATGAAAGTTTACACGTAAAACACTTAAAACCAACGGGAGCTAATTACAATAAAACCGCACGATATAAACAAGGCGAGGCATTTTATACTTTGGGCTACGGCTTCATTATTACCGCAATTGCTTCACTAAAATTAGCCCTCCGAAAGGGAAAACCGTTATTGTTTTTAGACTATTTACTTGGTTTTTGGAAAGCCAAATTAGCAAACAAACCTATGTTAGTTACTGATGAACAAGCGAAGTTCATTAGAAAATATCGACTTCAAAAAATGAAGAATAAACTTTTTCAATAATAGAAAGTTCAAACTCCTAAATCAATTAGACTAAAGCTATTTCATTTTTTGTAATTTAGCTTACAATTAAAAAATTATGATACTCATCAAATATTTAACCCAAATAGGAAGTTATTTTCTCATGTTGAAAGACATGTTCAACCGACCTGTAAAATGGAGCGTGATGAAACAGCTCATCCTAAAAGAGATTGAAGATTTAATTATTGATTCTTTGGGTATTGTATGTTTTATATCGTTTTTTGTGGGTGGAGTTGTAGCCATTCAAACGGCTTTAAACTTAACCAATCCGCTAATTCCAAGATATTTAATTGGATTTGCCACCAGACAATCCGTGATTTTAGAATTTGCACCCACTTTTATTTCCATTATTATGGCAGGTAAAATGGGTTCATTTATTACATCAAGTATTGGAACGATGAGAGTTACGGAACAAATAGATGCTTTAGAAGTAATGGGGGTCAACTCATTAAATTATTTAGTATTCCCGAAAATTGTAGCTTTATTCCTGTATCCTTTTATTATTGGAATCGCCATGTTTTTAGGAATATTTGGAGGGTATTTAGCTGCCGTTTTTGGCGGATTTGCAACAGAAACGGAATTTATAAACGGACTCCAAGTAGAATTTATTCCTTTTCATATTACTTATGCGTTCATTAAGACATTGGCTTTTGCTTTTATATTAGCAACTATCCCTTCTTTTCATGGTTATTATATGAAGGGTGGCGCGTTAGAAGTTGGTAAGGCAAGTACAATTTCATTTGTTTGGACTTCTGTAGTCATCATTATTGTCAACTATTTACTCACTCAAATTTTATTAAGCTAATGATTGAAGTTACAAACGTTGAAAAGAAATTTGGTAGTCAAAAAGTACTTAAAGGAATTAGTACCAATTTTGAAGCTGGACAGACAAGTTTAGTTATTGGACAAAGTGGATCAGGAAAAACTGTTTTTTTAAAATCGTTATTGGGTATTCATGAAATAGATAAAGGCACTATTGCTTTTAATGGAAGAGTTTATGGCCAAATGAATAAAGATGAAAAACGGGAACTGCGCAGTGAAATTGGCATGGTATTTCAAGGGAGTGCACTTTTTGACAGTATGACCGTTGAGGAAAATATTGGATTCCCATTAAAAATGTTTACCAATAAATCGCCAAAAGAGATTAAAGATCGTGTTGATTTTGTAATTGATCGTGTTAATCTTGTTGAGGCACATCACAAAAAGCCATCTGAAATTTCTGGTGGTATGCAAAAACGTGTTGCTATTGCTCGTGCCATTGTAAACAATCCAAAATACTTATTTTGTGACGAACCCAATTCTGGATTAGATCCAAAAACAGCTACGGTAATTGACAATTTAATTCAAGAAATCACAAAAGAATACAATATTACAACTGTAATCAACACCCACGATATGAACTCCGTTATGGAAATTGGAGAAAAAATTGTATTCTTAAAAAACGGATTAAAAGCTTGGGAAGGAACAAAAGAAGAAATTTTCAAAACCGATAATAAAGCAGTGGTTGATTTTGTGTATTCTTCTAATTTATTTAAAAAAGTTAGAGAAGCCGTTTTAAACGGACATTAATTAATTTTCAACAACTCTACCTCTGCATTTGGATTAAATAAATAGGTTTTACCAGTACTAATTTCCAAACATTCGAAGCGTTTGGTTCTCACCGCTATTTTTTTGAAAATTTTGCCGTTTGAAATTCGAAATATACTTCCATATGGAATTTCAAAAACATAATTTTTATCATTTTGTTGGTCAAATTGTTTGAGTGCCAATGATAAAGTAGTGTCCGTATCGCTACTTGCAGATGGATTTCTGAAGTGTCTTGCTAATAAAGGCAACAAATGCTGAGGGAAAATTTCTGGACGAATGAAAGGAACCATCAAACGTTGAAAAGTAATTTTCCATTCATTGCCATGTGGTTTGATGTGTCTTCCAAATTTTTCAAAAGCTGCAAGATGTGCAATTTCATGAATTAACGTAATCAAAAACTTGTACTGATTTAAACTAGCATTGACCGTAATTTCGTGATTACCATTTAATGATCTTCTATAATCGCCATGACGGGTTTGTCTTTCGTTAACAATTTTAAGATGCACTTGATTCGATACAATTAATTCAAAAACAGGTCGTACTGCATGCTCCGGAATATATCTTGCTAGGGTATCATTCAAAACTAAACTGATTTAAGGATTTGTAGATGAAACTTCCAACACTTTTCCGTTGTAATATCGATTACCCGTTAGCGTAAAATCCACAATGTATTGAGCCATATTAGCTGCAGAAATTGGGGCCTGATAGCCTGGAAACGCTTCTTCTAACATTTCGGTTTGAACTGCTCCAAGTGCCAAAACGTTAAATGCAATTCCTTTTTCTTTGTATTCTTCGGCTAACAATTCAGAAAGTGTAATGACAGCACCTTTACTCGAACTGTAAGCTGCTAAACCTGCAAACTTTAAACTACCTTGAATTCCGCCCATCGAACTAATCGTTACGACATGACTTCCTTTTTGTAAATACGGTAATGCTACGCGAGTTAAATTGGCAACACCAAAAACATTTACTTTATAAATGCTTTCAAAATCAGCTTGTGAAGTTTCGGAAAAAGGTTTTAATAACAAACTACCCGCATTGTGTACAATTGCATCAACCTGTTTCCATGTTGTAGAAATATAATCGGATACTTTTTGTAAGTCTGATTCAATGGCTAAATCAACTGATAAGCAACTGATGTTTTTATTACCTAAAAGAGTTTGAGGAATTGTTCTAGAAAGTGCTAAAACATGATGCCCTTTTGAAGCAAATTGTAATGCTAATTCTAAACCTATACCCCTACTCGTTCCGGTTACAATAATATTTTTCATAAAGCGAAAATAAACAAAATCAAACTCAAATAAATCTCTTTATTTAATAAAAATAAAAAAAGGTTCTTATTCTTTAAAAACAAGAATAAGAACCTTAGTAAATTTTGAATAAAAATTAATCTGCCAAAACGGCTCTTGAAATTACAATTTTCTGAATTTCAGAAGTCCCTTCATAAATTTGCGTAATTTTTGCGTCACGCATCATTCGTTCTACGTGGTATTCTTTTACATATCCATTTCCGCCATGAATTTGAACCGCTTCTATTGCAGTATCCATAGCTACTTGAGAAGCATATAATTTTGCCATAGCACCACTTACATCGTAATTATGATGGTTATCTTTATCCCAAGCGGCTTTGATGCATAAGTGTCGAGCGGCTTCGATAGCAACTGCCATATCAGCAAGTTTAAATGCTATCGCTTGGTGATTGCAAATTTCAGTTCCGAAAGCCTTACGTTCTTTCGAATATTTTAAAGCTAATTCATAGGCACCTGAAGCGATTCCTAAAGCTTGCGCAGCAATTCCAATACGACCACCAGCCAATGTTTTCATAGCAAACTTAAATCCAAAACCATCTTCACCAATACGATTAGCTTTGGGTACTTTAACATCTGAGAACATCAATGAATGTGTGTCTGATCCTCTGATTCCCATTTTTTGCTCTTTCGGACCAATAGAAAACCCTGGCATATCTTTGGTCATAATTAAGGCATTGATTCCTCTACTCTTTTTGTCAATATCTGTTTGTGCAATTACGATATAAAATGAAGCGGAATTTCCATTAGTGATCCAATTTTTTGTACCGTTAACCAAATAATGATCTCCCATATCTATAGCAGTAGTTTTTTGCGAGGTTGCATCACTTCCTGCTTCTGGTTCACTCAAACAAAAAGCACCATGAATTTCTCC
Source organism: Flavobacterium ammonificans (assembly GCF_020886115.1). Lineage (NCBI taxonomy): Bacteria > Pseudomonadati > Bacteroidota > Flavobacteriia > Flavobacteriales > Flavobacteriaceae > Flavobacterium > Flavobacterium ammonificans. Next base: position 1,175,078 of record NZ_AP025185.1, on the reverse strand, counting down.
TGAAGCTAGTTTGGGTAACCATTCTCGTTTTTGTTCTTCAGTTCCATAAGTTTGTAAGCCCCAACAAACCAAAGAATTGTTGACAGACATCACCACTGAAGCTGAAGCATCAACTTTGGAAATTTCTTCCATAGCTAATACATAAGAAATAGTATCCAATCCGCTTCCACCGTATTCAGGATCTACCATCATTCCCATAAAACCCAACTCACCCATCTTCTTTATTTGATCCGCAGGGAAAATTTGATTTTCGTCACGCTCAATAACGCCAGCTAATAATTCATTTTGAGCAAAATCTCTTGCTGCTTGCTGAATCATTTTATGCTCTTCTGTTAAATTAAAATCCATATAAGGTTAAAATTAATAGTTTAAATTATTAAATAATCAGTCAAAGATACTTTTTAATACGTAATTATCATATTTTAGTTTAAAAAAATAGCAGTCAAAAGTGCAACTTTTCCTTTTCACTCTTGACAATTTTTAGTACATTTCGACGTTATTTGAATACCGTATTAAAAATAAGCAAAATACATGGGTTTTACTCCTTCGACAGATCAAAAAAAGTCATTAGCATTTTCGTTGCTAATTTATGCAGCCATGTTGTTGATTTTATTTTTTATCCGATTTTGGCCACCTTCTAATTTGGCAGAGCTTACTGGTGGTGGAGGCGGTGGTGTTTCTGTTAATTTTGGAGACAGTGATTTGGGTTCGGGTAGTAATTTTGAAAGTGAAGTACTAGAAGTTCAGAATCGAACAAAAGAAACTCCAACAACTACTAGTTCAGAGGAAGCAATTATTTCCCAAGAAAATAGTACTGAAGAAAGCGTTGTGATTCCGAAAAAAGAAAAAACGGAGAAAAAACCAACTGTCGTTAAAGACGAAGCAAAACCTGAAGTAATAAAACCCAAAATCGCTAACACTACTAATGATGCCTTATCAAGTCTATTAAAAGGATCAAACAAGGGAGGTGACGGAGACGACAAAACTGCTGGTAATAAAGGAAAGTCTAATGGTAGTTTAACAGCCGCTAGTTATTATGGCAATGGTGGTTCCGGTGGCGGAACTGGTGGTGGTAATGGAACTGGAAACGGAATAGGCAATGGAAGCGGATACGGAGCAGGTTCGGGCGGTGGATCAGGCAATGGTAATGGAGGAGGTTATTCTTTAGGTAATCGGAAAGCAATATCAAAACCGGCACCTAAATATACCTGTAATGAGGAAGGAAAAGTAGTTGTAGAAGTTTCAGTTGATAGAACCGGAAGAACCATCAGCGCAATAGCAGGAATTAAGGGGACAACAAATACTGCCAAATGTTTGCTAGATCAAGCCAAATTGGCCGCAATGAATACCAAATGGGATGCTAGTAGTGATGCCCCTGAAAAACAAGTGGGGAAAATTGTGTATAATTTCAATTTGAATTGACGCTTTTAAAACCCTACTCTGTCAAACTGAACTTGATTCAGTTTCTTAAAATAATTGATTTATATTTTATTATAGATTCCGAAATAAATTCGGAATGACAAAACTTCTACTTAGGACTCGTAGCAATTACAAATTTCAAATTATTTCTAACCCCAATTTGCAATACATCCACTAAATCTTGTACTTGCAAATTAAACGGAATTCGCACCACAACCGTTTGGTCTTTTTGAGCGTTCATCTTAGACATAAGTGTACTCTCTAATGCCTCAAAAGTAACCGGCTCTTTATCGATATAAAACTGCTTATCTTCTGTAACAGATAAGCTAATGAATTGTTTGTTTGTCTTTTCGTTCGCTTGTGCTTTCGGCAAAGTCATTTTAATTACATTAGGATTGGCTAGTGTAGAAATGATTAGAAAAAACAACAATAAAAAAAACATAATATCACTCAGTGACGAAGTCGCCACTTCAGCATGAAATCTTCTTTTACGTTTAATTGACATACCTATGCTTTTTGAATAATATTGACAAATTCTAAAATTTGTTTCTGAATTTTCAAGGCAAAATTATCAATTTTACCATTCAATAAGTGGTAGGCACTATAAGCAATGATACCAACAACTAATCCAGAACCACTACTAATCATTTTCTCATACAAACCTCCTGAAATGTTTCCAATACTAATATTTTCAGTTACAGAAATACTATAAAAAATCTTAATTACACCCGAAATAGTTCCAATAAATCCTAATGTTGGGGCAATCCCAGCAATTAAACCTAAATGTCCTAATTTACTTTCCATTTGTGCAATTTCGATATCAGCAGCACGATCCATATTCGATTCGATTTCTGAAATTGGTCTTCCAATTACTAAAATACCTTCTTTTAAAATATTACCAGATGCCGAATTACTTCTTTCGACAATGCTTCTCGCTAAATCTAAATTTCCTAAATGCAATTGATCACGAACATCAGCCATCAAACGACTATCAATAACAGATGCTCTACTAATATATAAGTAACGTTCAATTATCACATAAATGGTGTAGAACAATAAAATAGCGATTGGAATCAAAAAGAAACCTCCTTTAAATATAAACTCCAATACAGAGATTTCAGTATTGGTAGCGATTTTTTCAACTACCACATTAGAGGCAGTATTAGCAAGGGTGTCCGATTGTAATTGTAGTAAACTAAACATATATTATTCTTGTTTTTTGAGCTTTAATTCTAAAATTTGTTTGAAATTTGCAATAAAGATACTTTTCGATGCAATAGTAAACTAAAAAAATCGAAAAATATTTTTAACAAAGATAATTTTCTCAACAAATGACCTATCAAGAAACTTTAGATTGGCTCTTTAATCAACTCCCAATGTACCAATTGCAAGGAGCTTCTGCCTATAAAAAAGATCTAACCAACGTTCATATACTAATGGATTACTTGGGGCATCCTGAGAAAAAATTACAATGCATTCACGTAGCTGGCACAAATGGCAAAGGCTCTTGTTCACATATGTTGGCTTCTGTTCTTCAAGAAGCAGGATACACAGTAGGTTTGTACACCTCACCCCATTTAAAAGACTTTAGGGAACGCATCAAGATTAATGGTGTAATGATTCCTGAAGACTTTGTTTGTGATTTTGTCAACCAACATCAATCGTTTTTTGAAGCCAAAGATATGAGTTTCTTTGAAATGAGCGTTGGATTGGCTTTCGATTATTTTGCCAAAGAAAAAATAGACATTGCTATTATTGAAGTGGGTATGGGCGGACGATTGGATGCTACAAACATTATTTTACCTCTCGTTTCAGTGATTACCAATATTGGTTTAGACCACACCCAATTCTTGGGAAACACTTTGGCAGCAATTGCATCTGAAAAAGCCGGAATTATTAAATCAAATATTCCTGTTGTTATTGGAGAATTTACAACTGAAACCCAGCCCGTTTTTTTGGCTAAAGCCAAAGAAAATCAAAGCGACCTCTACTTTGCCTCTGATTTGATCGCAACTACTTTCCCATCCGACTTAATTGGCGATTACCAAGTTCATAATAAAAAAACAGTAATTCAAACCCTTACCGTTTTAAATCAACACACAGCTTTCCAAACAACTGAAGCGCATTGGAAAACAGGATTATCTCAAGTAGTAAAAAACACTGGCTTACAAGGGAGATGGCAAAAATTGAACGAATTGCCAAAAACAATTTGCGATACAGCACACAATACACATGGGCTTACTATTGTTTTGAACCAAATTCAAAAAGAATCTTTTGACCAACTTCATTTTGTTTTAGGAGTAGTTAATGACAAAGATTTGGACGAAGTATTACCTTTATTTCCAAAAAAAGCAGAATATTATTTTTGCAAGCCCAATATTCCACGCGGACTTGAAGCTACTGTTTTAGCACAAAAAGCAGCTCAATTTGGACTTAACGGAAAAATATACAATTCTGTTTCAGCGGCTTACGCCAAAGCCAAGCAAAATGCACAACCTACTGATTTTATCTATGTAGGAGGAAGCACTTTTGTTGTTGCAGAAATTTTATAATTTTTTTTACATTTTTTCTTGCAAATACAAAAAACAGCTGTATATTTGCACTCGCAATAAGGGAATGAAAATTTACGAATTGCAATCGGGCGATTAGCTCAGCTGGTTCAGAGCACCTCGTTTACACCGAGGGGGTCGGGGGTTCGAACCCCTCATCGCCCACCGATTAAAACTCCTTAAGAAATTAAGGAGTTTTTTTTATGAATTCTAATTACTCATTTTACAGTAAATAAATTTCACAGCTTTAAGTTCGCACTTTTTATTATTAACTTTACGTCGATCAGAGCAAATCATCAAAATTCTCAAAGCAAAACAACACACAACAAATTACACTAGACAATGGCATCAAACACAACTCCTAATAGTATAGCCAAAGGCGTCATGCTGAACGCTTATCCTGATAGTATTGGAAAAAATCTAAAGGATATTGTCAGCATGCTGCAACTACCCGAATTCAAGGATACTTTTTCTCTTTTTTATGTGCTACCCACTTTTTTTAATAGTGACTTAGATCGAGGGTTTTCTATTGTTAATTATGATATCAATGAAGAATTAGTTTCAAAACAAGATATTGAAGCTTTGAAAGCATTAAATATTCAACTGAAATTTGACATTGTTTTAAATCACTTATCGGTAGCCTCTCCCCAATTTAAAGATTTAATTGCCAAAGGAGATCAATCAAAATTCAAAGACTTCTTCATTGACTGGAATGAATTTTGGAAAGGCAACGGAACACTTGGAGAAGATGGCGTCATTATTCCAAACAAAGAGTATTTGGACAAATTGTTCATGCGAAAATCAGGATTACCCATTTTAAATATTGTTTTCCCTGACGGCCAAGAACGCCCGTATTGGAACACTTTTTATCAAAAAGTAACCCTTCAAAAAATAACGGTATCCGATCTACAATCGCTAACTGAAATTACAACTGATCAAGCTAGTGTGATTTGTGAAACAATAAACCGTGCTATTGAGGAGAACAATGATATTCAAACTATTGATTTAGGTTTAAATGCTCAACTAACTTCTGAAGTACTAAAAATTGTAAACAACAAAAGAGAATATTTAGGCCAGATGGACGTAAACGCTAATTCGCCTTTGGTTTGGGAGTTTTATGAAGATGTTTTGGCAAAAGTAGCGAGTTACGGCGGACAGATTTTGCGTTTGGATGCCTTTGCGTATTTGCACAAAGCTATTGGGGAAAGTAATTTCTTTAACAAACCGGGAACTTGGGATTATCTAGCACGAATCAATGAAATTGCCAAAAGAAATAATTTAGAGTTATTACCGGAAATCCATGCTGAATACGGTTTGCATTTACACGAAGAAGTAGCCAAGGAAGGTTATGCTATTTATGATTTCTTCTTACCTGGTTTGTGTATTCATGCCATTGAAAAAGGATCAAACAAAGCAATTGTGACTTGGGCAAAGGATATAATTACCAAAGGTTTAAAAACAGTAAACATGTTGGGTTGCCACGATGGAATTCCTGTTCTAGATTTGAAAGGAAAAGAAGTGGATGGCGTGTACCAAAAAGGATTATTGGAAGACAATGAAATCGAAGACTTGATGAACCTCATCATCGAACGCGGCGGATTGGTAAAAAACTTATATGGTGCAGATGGTAAAAAAATATCGTATTACCAAGTGAATGCGACTTACTTTAGTGCTTTGGGTGAAAGCGAACAAAAATTAGCCTTAGCTAGAGCAATCCAACTCTTTATGCCTGGAATTCCTCAAATCTGGTATTTGGATATTTTTGCAGGGAAGAATGATTATGTTGGAGTTGAAAAAGCAGGAAAAGACGGTCACAAAGAAATCAACCGAACCACCTTAAGTTTAGAAGCTATTCAAGAAGGATTAAAAAAAGAAGTAGTCCTAAAACAATTGGACATGTTGCGTTTGCGTAACACATGTAAAGCCTTCTCAGGAACTTTAGAATTTGGTCAAACTTCTGAAAACGAATTGAATCTAATTTGGAGAAACGGAGCCGAATTGGCACAATTGAAAGCAAATCTAACCACGCACGAATTTTCGATTCAATATACAGAATCAGATGAAGTGAAAACATTATAAATAAAAAAGGCTTGTCTAATAAGACAAGCCTTTTTTATTAAACAATTAATTTTACCAACCTTGGTGCAAACCATTATTTAAAACCGTTTTGTATCGTTCTTTGTCAAATGAATATAAGTTAGGTGCTTTGTGTGCCACATTACTTTTCTTTTCGTCTAACTTGTTTAAAATACCTATCGAAGTTATTTTTCTTAGAAAATTTCGACGGTCTAGTTTTCTCCCTAAAATAGTTTCGTATAATTTTTGCAATTGAGGAATCGTAAATTTTTCAGGTAATAAATTATAGCCCACAGGAACTAGATTTAATTCCATTCGAAGAGTTTCGAGCGCTTTGTCAAAAATTTCTTTGTGATCTAAAATCAAAGAAGGAATGCAATTAATATCAATCCACTCCACTACTTCACTATTTCCTTCCGGTTGCGGAACGGCTTGTAAAAAATCGACTAACGCATAATACCCTATAGTTACAAAACGTCTTTGATACCATAGCGCTTCTTCTTTGGGAATACCAAAAAAATTGACTACTTTTTGACTAAACGCTATCGGATTTCGATTCACTTTGCCAAAAGTCGCAAACTGGCGTAGAAAAATTCCTTTTAAACCGGTTCTTCTTTGCAAGACATTTACCGCTCCTTCGTCAATACTTTCATCGACGCGAACAAACCCTCCAGGTAAAGCCCAATCCTCGGAGTATTTTGTTTTGATCAACAAGACTTTCAATTGGTTATCATGAAAACCAAAAATAACACAATCCGTAGATAAACCAGGTTGGTAATTTTCTTTGTTAGCTATAACCTCTTTTAACATGGAATTAATTTTAGTTTTGTTGTCTGTTTTTTTGGGTGCAACGAATATACTATATAAACCCAAACGGACAAAATTTATAAATAATCATAAAAATACAAAGGGATGTTTAAAAAATTAACATCCCTTTGTACACTATACAATAGTACTCTCTTTAAAAGTAGACTATTTAAATCATTTTACTAATTCAAAACCCGCTTTCAAACGAATACCAGATGAAGAGGTTCCGATCATCAAATCAAAATCACCAGCTTCTGTATTCCACTCTAATTTTTCATTGTAGAATGCTAATTTTTCTTTGTCAATTGTAAACTGAATGGTTTTGGTTTCCCCTGCATTCAAATAGACTTTTTGAAAATCTTTCAACTCAATAATTGGTCGAACTACCGACCCTACTTTGTCTCTTAAATACAATTGCACCACCTCATTTCCTGCAAATTTCCCTCCATTGGTTAACTGAAAACTAACTTCTATAGTTTCAGTATCCATAATTTTATTTTTTGACAATTTCAAATCAGAGTAATTAAAAGTAGTATAACTTAAACCGTGTCCAAAAGCAAACTTTGGACTATTCTTCAGGTCGGTATAAGCTGAAACATAATTGAAAGCTGTCTCATTTGGAGCAGGTCTTCCAGTGTTGAAGTGATTGTAATAAATTGGCAACTGTCCTTCCTCTCTTGGAAAAGTCATTGGCAATTTACCCGACGGATTATAATCTCCGAACAGCACATCCGCTATAGCATTACCTGCCTCAGTTCCTAACCACCATGTGTACAAGATAGTTTGAGCAGTATCTGCAGTTTGATTAAACACAAGTGGTCGACCAGCATTGATTAAAACAACAACTGGTTTACCCGTAGCTTGAAGTGCTTGTACTAATTCTTCCTGAACTCCAGGAATATGAATATTGCTTCGGCTTTTGGCTTCACCACTCATATTGCCTCTTTCTCCAATACTTACAATCACCACATCTGCTTGATTTGCCACAGCAATTGCTTCAGCAAATCCATCTCTATTGTTTCCTTCGATTTCACATCCTTTAGCATACAATAGCTGTGTGTTCTTCCCTACTTTATTTTGTAAACCTTGCCATTGCGAAACCACTTCTTTAGTGTAATCTAATTCAGGTAATTCCACTGCCCAAAATCCTATATTTTCTTTATGCTCCTTTACTAATGGCCCAATAAAAGCAATCTTTTTTACGTCTTTAGACAAAGGCAAAAGCTGTTTTTCATTTTTCAACAAAACAATACTTTTTGCTGCCATATCACGTGCAATTTTTCGGTGCAACGGATTATTTAATTCTTTAGCCTCACGCTTTGGATTGGAATATTTATAAGGATCTTCAAATAACCCCAACTCAAATTTTTTACGAAGAATACGCTTTACTGCATCATCAATCAAAGCTACATCAACTTTCCCTTCTTGTACTAATTGCGCCAAATTATAACGATACGCATTACTTTCCATATCCATATCACTTCCAGCTGTAATAGCTAACTGTGCGGCTTCTTTATTGTCTTTTACATTCCCGTGATTGACCATTTCGCCAATTGAACCCCAGTCGGAAACCACAAATCCTTGAAAATTCCATTTGCCTTTTAAGATGTCTCTTTGCAAAAATTTATTCCCCGTAGCTGGCACACCATTCAAATCGTTAAATGAATTCATAAACGTTGCAGCACCCGCATCCAAAGCGGCTTTGAATGGAGGTAAATACGTTTCCCACAACATTCTATCACTCATATCTACTGAATTATAATCTCTTCCTCCAACAGCAGCACCATAACCAACAAAATGTTTCACACAAGCCATCACCGAATTCACATCGCCTAAGTTTCCTTGAAATCCTTTTACTCTAGCAAAAGCAATTTTAGATCCTAAATAGGTATCCTCACCAGCACCTTCCATAACACGTCCCCATCTTGGATCACGAGAAATATCAACCATAGGTGCAAAAGTCCAGTGAATACCACTAGCCGAAGCTTCAACAGCTGCAATTCGCGCACCTAACTCAATAGCTTCTAGATCCCAACTTGCCGCTTCGGCTAAAGGAATTGGAAACGTAGTTTTATACCCATGAATTACGTCTTGACCAAACAACAATGGAATTTTCAATCGCGATTGCATGGCTAATTCTTGATATTGACGGGTATATTTTGTTCCAATCACATTTAGCATCGATCCAATCAAACCGCTTTTGATTTCGGCTTCTTTATTAGGATTAATAGTAATTGGGCCCGTAGCCTGATTGTTGCCTGTATATTGGTTCAACTGACCTATTTTTTCTTCCAAAGTCATTTGCTTAAGCAAAGCCTCTACTCTTTGGTCAATTGTTTTCTGTTGTGAAAAGCCTAGAAAGGATACTAATAATAATCCAAGAATAGTCGTATTTTTCATTTGTGTTGAATTAAATTTATGGTTTTGTTAGTGTTTTTTGCATTAAGATTGTTTGGTATTTGATTTAGACGATAGCGTAATTAATTCCAAATAAAAGTAGCTACAGACCCTCCATCAAGCGAAGTTGAAAATAATTTTTGATTGTATTCAATTGTGCATTTTTCATTGGCATCTCCATCATTTTCCAAAATTAGCACTTTTTTCCCTTCTGGTGTTTTAAATGCAATCGAATTTATATTGCCTTTTTGAGTAGATGCAATACGAACGGAACCCGGAGGAACAAATTTTGAAACATGTGCTATAATATAATAACTCACATTACGCTCATAACTATCAGAACTATTAATTGTAATTGCTCCTTTACAGGTTGTACATCCTCCATGCGTATGTGGACCAAAATTAGCATCATTAGCTAAATTCCATTCCAAAGCCACTTTACTCCAATTACGTATAGAGCCAATAATTACATTTTTCATATGCCATTTTAAATCACCTACAAAAGTTCCTGAAGTTCCTGTGTATTGCTCAGTGAAATATAAATTTTTATTAGGATAAGCATCATAAACAGTCGTTAAAGCACTTATATCACCAGCATATAAATGAAAAGCTGAACCGTCAATAAAAGCATTGGCAATAGGATCATTTAAAATTGACATAGGATAATCAGGTCTGTCACAATTGTGATCGTATATAATTATTTTTGTTGTTATATTGGCATTGGCAAAAGCAGGCCCTAAATGGTTTTTAATAAAACTAGCTTGTTGTTCTGCTGACATAAACATACTTGGATTGTTTCCGGGATGTAAAGGTTCATTTTGTGGAGTAATTGCCGAAATAGAAATACCCTCATCTTTCATTTTTTGAATATACTTGACAAAATAAGCTGCATATACCCCGTAATACTCAGGCTTTAGACTTCCGCCAATGAAACTATTATTATTTTTCATCCAAGTTGGTGGGGACCATGGGGTGGCTAAAATCTTAATATGAGGATTAATTGCTATAATTTCTTTTAGCATTGGAATTAGATCATCATTATCGGGCGATAAACTAAATTGAGATAAACTAACGTCCGTTTGTCCAGCAGGTAAGTCATTATAAGTAAAAGGCGTAGCATTCAAATCAGATGCACCAATACTAATTCGCAAATAACTTATCTTGATGGAATTCTCATTATAACCGAATAATTCTTGCAATAATTCTTTTCGCTTTTGAGAATTTAATTTGTTGATACTTTGTGCACTCCCTCCTGTTAATGTGTAACCAAATCCGTCTATAGTCTGGTAAGTATGAGAATCGTCAACTTGTATATTAACACTTTCTAATTTACCACTTTGAAATGTCAAAAAACCATTTTGCTTTTGTAAATAAATACTTCTATTTGCATTTGTAACCCAACAATCTACTTTATTTTCAAACACAGGATATTGAAATGAGCTATTTGAAAACGAAAAAGCATCAGTATATAGTGACCCATTAAAGAACATTACAATCCAACTGAATATTGAAAATAGAACCATATTTATTATTTTAATCAATGAATTAATTTACGCAATCCTATTAAGTTATTATATAGCAAAAAAACCTAATGACTACTCTAACCTGTTTAATTACGTAATCGCAAGTAGTTTTACAATACGAAAAATAAATAAATTAGTTGTAAACTCTTATATAATCAATCTCAAAAGTAGACGATACAAAATTAGGGTCGATTTTTCCCCCAAAATTTCCTCCCATTGCACTATTAACAATCAAGAAAAAATTCTGATTAAATGGTAAAGAAGCACTATTATTAAATGTATGGAATAAAGTACCATCTACGTAGAATTTGATAGTATCCGCTCTCCAATCTAAAGTGTAAATATGAAATTCAGAGGAAGCGTTAGTAATATTAATAGTTCTAGAAACAGCGTTACCACCAGAAAAATTTGGATAATGAAGGGTTCCATGAATTTTATTAGGCACATTACCTACATGTTCCATTATATCAATTTCTCCACAAGCTGGCCATCCCCCTGTAGTGATATTATTACCTAACATCCATAAAGCCGGCCAAGTTCCACCTCCTGATGGAAGTTTTGCTTTAATTTCGACTCTTCCGTATTTGAACGAAAATTTGCCTTGAGTTTTAATTCTTGCTGAAGTATAATTACTTCCGCTGAAAGTATCCTTTCTTGAGGTGATTTTTAAAACTCCGCCTTCAACTTTTACATTTTCGGCTCTATTGGTATAATACTGTGATTCATTGTTACCCCATCCCCAATCACCTGTCCCAATGTCATACGCCCATTTTGTTGCATCTGGAGCTCCATTCACATTAAACTCATCAGCCCAAATCAAATCCTTCAACTGATTAGTCTGTGCAAATAAACTTAATGAAACTAAACAAGCAAGAGTGACTAAAATGCTAAATTTCATAAATGAATTGTTGAATTGAACAGTAAAAAATATTATAAATAATCTAAAGTACGTTCTAATGCCATACCTCGTGAACCTTTAATTAAAATTGTGGATTTGTCTATTGGATGAATTTGCATGTAAGACACTAAATCTGTAAAATCTTTATGAAAAAATAAATTTTCTCCAGTTATAGAATTAGCAAAAAAATCAGGTCCAACAAAATGACAAATAATATCTTTTTGATTTGATAAAGAATTTACAAGTTGTTTGTGTTCCTGAAGGCTTTCGACACCTAATTCAAACATATCTCCTAAAATTGCGATTTTGTTTGACTTATCCAATTGTTTAAAATTATCTATTGCGACTGCCATACTACTTGGATTGGCATTGTAAGCATCTAATATGATTTGATTCGTCTCTTTAGTAACTAATTGTGATCGATTATTTTCAGGAATATATCCTTCTAATGCTATTTTAATTGCTTCTTTATCGATTTTAAAATAACTTCCAATAGCTATTGCTGCATTAATATTATTGGCATTATACAATCCTATTAAATGCGATACGATTTTTAAATTTTCAAATCCAACAGTTACAAATGGATTCGCAGTAACTTCTGAAATAGAAACATTAGCTTCCGATTTATTGATTCCAAAACTATAATGCTGTAAAGAATTTGTTTTCTCAACTTGAATCGGATCTTCTAAATTCACAAACGCTAACTTATTTTTATCTGATAAAAAGTGATACATTTCACTTTTGCCTTCAATAACACCTTCAACACCGCCAAAACCTTCTAGATGAGCTTTGCCAAAATTTGTGATATAGCCATAATCAGGCTGAGCTAATTCACAAAGAAATTCAATTTCCTTCTTATGATTAGCCCCCATTTCTACAATTCCAATTTCAGTATCTGTACTGAATGAGAGTAAAGTTAGTGGAACCCCAATGTGGTTATTTAAATTACCAACAGTTGCTTTAGTCCTATATTTTGAAGAAAGAACGACATAAATTAACTCTTTTGTAGTTGTTTTACCATTACTACCAGTCAAAGCAATTATTGGAAGTTTTAAAAAATTCCTATGATACTGTGCTAATTCCTGAAGTGTTTTTAGGCTGTCGTTAACCAAAATAGTTCTTTGATCAATACAATAATCAGGGTTATCAATTACGACATAAGACGCTCCTTTTTCTAGCGCTTCTTTGGCAAAAGTATTTGCGTCAAAATTATCTCCTTTAATTGCCACAAAGAAAGAATTCGGCTGAATTTTTCGAGTATCAATTGAAACTGATGTACATTTTAAAAATAACTCATGAATTTTTGCAATATCCATAATAGGGAAAATTTTACAAACAAAAAGCCCTAAAAAGGGCTTTTTGTTAGAATGAAATAAAAACTAATTTCTAGGTCTTTTTTTATTTTGTGATTTAGAACCAACTCTTGACATAGCACATCTAAATCCAATATAATCTGTAGCCATATCCTGAGGGAAATAACGCCTCTGTGCTGGGTCTAACCAATAGGCTCTATCTTTCCAAGACCCTCCCTTATAGACTCTGACATTGTCATTTACTAATGTGGTTCTTTTATTTGACTTATCAAATTTTCTTACCATTTTGCCTAAACTATCAATGGTAACATTGTGTTTAGGAGAATTGTACATGTTTTTAATATCTTTATTTGATTCCGATGATCCAAATTTAAAATCTTTAGAAGACTGTTGATCACCATCTCTGTAATTTAAATTATTACTTCTATCAAAATTTTGTCTAAGATAAGTTTCATTTTCATCTACAGGAACTTGAACTAGTTGACCAGGAAAAGATCTTGCAATTAATTTACCATTACTTAAAGTATCATATTTCATTGTTGCTTTAGTAACAATTTCAGCCTTCCCATCTTTACCTATTTTGTTTTTGGTATATTGATTTCCTCTAAAGTAATTAAAATCATTAAATTCATTATCAACTATCGGTCTGTATACATCAGCAACCCATTCTGCTACATTTCCAGCCATATCATACAATCCAAAATCATTTGCAGGGTATTTTTTAACTTCATTAGTAATATCCGCACCGTCGTCAGACCAACCTGCCAAACCTCCGTAATCACCATTACCTTGTTTAAAGTTGGCTAATTGATCTCCTCTAGTTGTACGTTTATTTGAACGCGTATACTGACCCGACCATGGGTATTTTTTTTGTCCTTTATAAATATTGTATTCTCTTTGACCAACATCAGCGGCAGCGGCATACTCCCACTCCGATTCAGTTGGCAGTCTATATTCTGGCAAAAGCAAACCTGATGAACGTTGAACATAAATGTTTTTTGGCTCAATTACTTTTCCATCTTTTGTAGTTTTAGAACCTTTCGCTGCTGAACCTTTTCTACCTTTAAGAACGATTTTATCATCTCCTCCATAAGTTTCAGTTGGGGCATTAAGATATGTTTCTGTGTTAAATGAGTTTTCAGCTGTAACATCTAAGGTCTTAGCATCTTTTTTTAAATATCCATTTCGCTCTAATAATGCCTCATTAACTCGATCAGTTCTCCATTTACTAAATTCGTTCGCTTGAATCCAATTAACTCCAACTACAGGGTAATTTGAATAGGCAGGATGTCTCAAATAATTATTAGTCATGTTTTCACTATAGCCTAATCTATTTCTCCATACCAATGTATCTGGTAAAGCGCCCTCATATATTGCTCTATAATTTTCTTCTGTTGGCGGAAAAACATTTTTTAACCATTGTAAATACTCTAAATACATAAAGTTAGTAACCTCTGTTTCATCCATATAAAAAGATTGGACGTGTTGTTGATTAGGAGAATTATTCCAATCATGCATGACGTCATCCTGAACTTTTCCCATGGTAAAGGTACCTCCCTCAACAAAAACTAAGCCTGGTCCAGCTTCTTGTTCGCCAGCCTGCTTAAAACCACCTTTCTTGTTATTTACGTTCCAACCCGTGGCCTGTGAAGAACCTTTTCTTGAGCTTGAAGATTTTTTACTACAACTAGAAACGCTAATGATAATCATCAAAGAAAGTACTAGTTGTAAAAAATTGCTTTTGTTCACTTTCATATTTATTTTATAAAATAACTTTGTCTTTGATCTCTCAAAACAAATAATTGCAACGTTTTTAATATTGATTAAAGTTCAAAAATAGGTTTTAAGTACTTACTGACAAAAATAAAACGCAAATTTATAATTTTTATTATTAATATTTAACTTTCAATTGCATTTTTGCCCATAAATCCAACTAAAAAATATAAACTAAGACTAAAAAATATTTTAGCACAATAAAGTCAAAAAAAGATTGTTTTAACTATTTATCTCAAATAGTAAGAAGTAATTTTGATTTCAAATTGAAAAACTAACTTTTTAATGTTATTTAAGTTGAATAAATTAATACCTTGTATAAGAAACAATCGATTTATCTTTACTTTTGCTTACCAAACAATGATTAAAATGTATAAAAATATTCTTTACACTATTTTATTTCTTTCAAGCATTCTGCTTCAAGGCCAGCAAAGAGTCATTACAACTGCCGTGCCTTTTTTGATGGTTGCAGCCGATGCAAGAGCAGCTGGAATGGCAGACATTGGTGTGGCAACTTCTCCAGATGCATTTTCCCAACAATGGAATCCTGCAAAATTTGCTTTTGCTAACGAACAAAAAGGATTCTCAGTTAGCTATACGCCTTATTTAACAGATTTGGTTAATGATATTTCATTAGGACAAATAACATATTACAATAAAATAACCGAACGAAGTGCTTGGGCTGGAAGTTTACGTTTTTTCGGTTTGGGTAATATTGAACTTCGAAACGATGCAAATGATCAACCAAGGATTGTATCACCAAATGAACTTGCTCTTGATGGTTCTTATTCATTACAACTCAGCAAAACTTTTTCTATGGCTGTTGCTGGAAGATACATTCGTTCAAATCTTAGAATTCCAAATGAGAATACTGATGCCTCTGCAGCGAACTCATTTGCTGTTGATATATCAGGATATTATCAGTCAGAAGAAAAAGCATATACCAATTTTAATGGAATATGGAGGGCAGGTTTTAATATTCAAAATTTAGGCCCTAAAATCAGCTATGATAATGATGAGTTTAATACTAATTTTTTACCTGCTAATTTAAAAATAGGTTCTGGTTTTGACTTTATTTTGGATGGAGACAATAAAATTGCGGTAAATCTTGAACTTAATAAATTGTTGGTACCAACCCCTCAAAATGCAGACTTAAATAATGACGGCATTATAACGGGGCAAGAAAACAATCAAAATTTTAATAATTACAGAACCATAGGCTGGGTGTCGGGCTTATTTCAATCTTTTGGAGATGCACCAGATGGATTTAGCGAAGAAATTAAAGAAATCACATACGCTTTAGGTACTGAATATGTTTACAAAGATGCTTTCGCTATGCGTTTAGGCTATTTTAACGAAAGTCCGATCAAAGGAGCTCGTCGCTATTTTTCATTGGGTGCAGGATTCAAATATACTTCTGCTAAAATTGATGTTTCCTATTTGTTTTCGGCATCTAAAGTCCGAAACCCTTTAGAAAATACGCTGCGTTTTTCATTAACGTTTAATTTTGGTGATAATTACGGTTCCAATTAATTCGCTACATTTACTAAATGAATTATTATATTAGTTTGAATTTTTTCAACAAACAAAAATGAAAAAAATATCAATTACCACTGATTTCGATGTTTTTGAATCCATTCAAGAATTACCTGAAATTATTCAATATTTGATGCAAGAAGCTATAGCTATTCGAAAAAAAGCATACGCACCCTACTCAAATTTCAAAGTTGGAACCGCATTGTTATTGGACAATGGTAAAATTATTTTAGGTTCAAATCAAGAAAATGCGGCTTATCCTTCAGGACTTTGCGCAGAAAGAGTAGCAATATACCAAGCAGGAACTCTTTATCCTGAAGCTAAAATTATAAAAATTGCCATTTCTGCAGCATCAGGAAATTCAACTACAAGCGTACCTATTCCACCATGTGGATCATGTCGCCAATCAATTGCTGAATATGAAATAAAACAAAACACGCCTATTGAAATATATTTTATGGGAGAAATTGGTTCTATTTATAAATCAGATTCATTAAAAAATTTACTTCCCCTGCTTTTTGACAAAAACTTCTTGTAAATTATTTAAAAAGTAGCCTATTAATTTTAGTGCTAAGTTGGAATGTCTTATTTTTGCATTTCGCAAATTTGTGTGAGGAAACTATTTTGCGTTAATAGATAGAATTGTTAACACAACATTATTAAAATGAAAGAAGTTACAAAAGAAGTTTATTTAAAGTGGTACGAAGACATGCTGCTTTGGAGAAAGTTTGAGGACAAACTTGCAGCACTTTACATTCAACAAAAGGTTAGAGGTTTTCTTCACTTGTACAATGGACAAGAAGCTGTTTTAGCCGGAGCACTTCATGCAATGGATTTATCCAAAGACAAGATGATTACAGCCTATAGAAACCACGTACAACCTATTGGAATGGGGGTTGATCCTAAAGCTGTTATGGCTGAACTTTTAGGGAAAGTAACTGGAACATCCAAAGGTATGGGCGGTTCGATGCACATTTTCTCAAAAGAGCATCGATTTTATGGTGGTCACGGAATAGTTGGTGGTCAAATCCCTGTAGGAGCAGGATTAGCTTTTGCTGATAAATATTTTGAAACAGGAGGAGTAACATTAACTTACTTCGGAGATGGAGCGGCTCGTCAAGGATCTCTTCATGAAGCTTTCAACATGGCTATGTTATGGAAATTACCTGTAGTGTTCATCGTTGAAAATAACGGTTATGCTATGGGAACATCTGTTGAAAGAACAGCTAATCATACCGATATTTGGAAACTAGGTTTAGGATATGAAATGCCTTGCGGACCTGTTGACGGAATGAATCCAGTAAAAGTAGCCGAAGCAATGACTGAAGCTATTGAAAGAGCGCGTCGTGGAGATGGTCCAACATTCTTAGAAATGAAAACGTACCGCTATAGAGGTCATTCGATGTCTGATGCACAATTATATCGTTCTAAAGATGAAGTAGAAGAATATAAAAAAATAGACCCTATTACTCAAATTCTTGACGTTATTAAAGCTGAAAAATATGCTTCTGACAAAGAAATTGAAACTATAGATCAGAGAGTGAAAGATTTAGTAGAAGAATGCGCAAAATTTGCTGAAGAATCTCCTTATCCGGAAATTCAACAACTGTACGATGTTGTGTATGAACAAGAAAATTATCCATTTTTACCTCACAAATTATAATCAATTATGGCTACATTAGTAACAATGCCGCGTTTGAGCGATACTATGACAGAAGGAACTGTGGCTACTTGGCTTAAAAAAGTAGGCGACAAAATTAATGAAGGGGATATTTTAGCCGAAATCGAAACTGATAAAGCTACAATGGAATTTGAATCATTTAATTCCGGAACGCTTTTACATATTGGCATTCAAGCAGGAGAAACTGCACCAGTAGATTCTTTATTAGCAATCATTGGTAATGAAGGAGAAGATATTACTGCTTTTTTAGCTAGCGGCGCTACGCCGACAACTCCAGTAGTGGAAACTACTTCAGTAGTTGAAACAAAAGCAGAAGCTACAACAGCAAAACTACCTGAAGGGGTAATTGTAGTAACGATGCCGCGTTTAAGCGATACGATGACGGAAGGAACAGTTGCTACTTGGTTGAAGAAAGTGGGTGATAAAGTAAGTGAAGGAGATATTCTTGCCGAAATTGAAACAGACAAGGCTACTATGGAATTCGAGTCATTTAATGCTGGAACTCTATTATATATTGGAATACAAGAAGGAAATACTGCCGCTGTAGATAGTCTTTTAGCTATTATCGGCCCAGCAGGGACAGATATTAGCGGAGTGGCTGATAATTTTAAAGTTGGAGGAACTAAAACTCCTGCCGCGGTAGAGACTACTGTTGCACCAGCTGAAAAAGCAGCGCCAATTACGCAAGATGCAGTAACAGACGGACACCGTATTTTGGCTTCACCATTAGCAAAGAAAATTGCAAATGAGAAAGGAATACAACTATCACAAGTGAAAGGCTCAGGTGAAAACGGACGTATTGTAAAAAGTGATGTTGAAAACTTCACACCTTCTGCAGTTAGCCAAGCTCAACCGCAAGAAACTGCTAAAACAGAAGCGCCAAAAGTATACGTTCCTGCGGGAGAAGTTTTTACAGAAGAAATTAAAAATTCGCAAATGCGTAAAATCATTGCGAAACGTTTGGCTGAATCCTTATTTACAGCACCACACTACAATTTATCTATTGAAGTATCAATGGATGAAGCTATAAAATCAAGAGCTGCTATTAATAGTGTTCCTGATACCAAAGTTTCATTTAATGATATGGTAATTAAAGCGTGTGCAACTGCATTGAAAAAACACCCAATTATCAATTCGCAATGGAGAGAAGACGCTATTGTCATCAATCATCACGTAAATATTGGTGTAGCAGTAGCTGTTGAAGACGGATTAGTGGTTCCTGTATTGCGATTTACAGATGCTATGAGTTTATCTCAAATTGGAACAAGTGTAAGAGATTTAGCTGGAAGAGCTAAAAACAAAAAATTACTTCCTAACGAAATGGAAGGAAGTACATTTACAGTATCTAACTTAGGTATGTTTGGTATTACCGAATTTAATTCAATTATCAACCAACCTAACTCGGCTATTCTTTCTGTAGGAGCTATTGTAGAAAAACCAGTAGTTAAAAACGGACAGATTGTTGTAGGGAATACAATGATGTTATCTTTAGCTTGCGACCACCGTACTATTGACGGAGCAACTGGAGCTCAGTTTTTACAAACATTAAAACAATTCATTGAAAATCCAGTTACTATGCTGGCATAATAATGAGTTAAAATACTTTATCCCGTTTTGATTTCTCAAAACGGGATTTTTTTTGTTTTTAAAACAATAGATTTAGTAATTTTAAAGTCAAATTTAAAAAAATGAAACCAACTATTACGATTATTGGCGGTGGGATTTCAGGCTTAACAGCAGCCGTTTATTTACATCAAAAAAATTATAAAGTTCAAATTCTAGAAGCAACAGACCGTGTGGGCGGAAGAATTAAAACGGATTGTATTGAGGGTTTTAAACTCGATAGAGGGTTTCAAGTTTTATTAACAGATTATCCTGAAACAAAAGCACTTTTAGATTACAACAAATTAAATTTGAAACGGTTTTTACCAGGAGCAACAATACTTTATGACGGAGGTCAATTCGATATTGCCGACCCATTTAGAAGACCTAGTGCATTATTCTCAACTTTATTTGCTCCAGTTGGATCGCTAAAAGACAAATTCAAAACATTTCTAGTAAAGAATAAATTAATACGAATTTCCAATTCGGATATATTTAAGCAAGCTGAAACAGATACTAATTCCCAGCTAAAAAAGTATGGCTTTAGTCAAAAAATGATTGA
Organism: Flavobacterium ammonificans; assembly: GCF_020886115.1. Classification (NCBI taxonomy): domain Bacteria; kingdom Pseudomonadati; phylum Bacteroidota; class Flavobacteriia; order Flavobacteriales; family Flavobacteriaceae; genus Flavobacterium; species Flavobacterium ammonificans. Next base: position 1,154,942 of record NZ_AP025185.1, on the reverse strand, counting down.
TCGTTTTTACAAACCCTTCTTCTCTGGAATTTTTTTAGACAATGAGTTAAAGACTTCTAGTAATATGTTTGACTTTGTTATGAAATTATTTTCTACTGGTGATGCAGCAATTCCTGAACTTGGTATGGAAGAAATACCAAAACAACTTGCAGCAATGTTACCCGAAAACTCGATATATTGCCATCACAAAGTGACGTCAATTGTGGAAAACACGATACACTGTGAAAATGGTGCTGTTTTCCAAACAGATAAAATTATAATTGCTACTGAGGCAATTAGTATAGCCGCAAACTATATCAAAAAACAAAAACAACAATTCCATCAAGTTACTAATGTGTATTTTGAAGCTAAAATTGCACCTAATTCAAAAGAAATTGTAGTCTTAAATGCTGCTTCAAATAAAAAATGGGCAAACAACCTAACAGTGATGTCTAATGTTTCAAATGAATACGCGCCTAAAGGCAAAGTACTTCTGTCTGTTTCTTACAATGGAATACCTGAAATTGACGATGCAAGTCTAGCAGAAAATATGAAAGCTGAACTGAAACAATGGTATGGAAAACAAGTGGATGATTGGAAGCTTTTAAAAACCTACCGAATTAATTACGCCTTGCCCAACCAAGATACAGTTAGCAATGAAATTTCTAATTCTGAACTACAAATCAATGAAAATTTATTTATTTGTGGTGATCACTTAATGAATGGTTCAATTAATGCAGCAATGAAATCTGGACGATTGGTAACCGAATTAATTGCTAGCCAAACTAACATAAAAAATTAGACTACTTTTTTATTTTTTTCTTCAATCCAACGTGACATGTATTTTGTACTCTGCATGCTGTGATGATACAACATTTGACCTAAGAAATTATTTTTCCTGTGACTATCCAAATTAGTTTTCAAAAAAGACAATTTCTCGGCAAACTCATCTTCAAACAACTCTCTCAAATACCTTTTATTAAGTATTTCAAAACCATTTTGCTGACTTTGTTTCCAACTAATTTCATCTAGATACAATTGTACTGCTGCATTTGCAAATTGATGTGGATGATCTTCAATGCTTCCATTCCAATCTAAATCAGCACGCATCGATTCCGCACCAATAGAAGTTGTAACCGAAGGCGTTCCATATTCCATTGCTTCCAATAATTTACCTTTAATTCCAGCGCCAAAGCGAAGTGGTGCCAATACTACTCGGGCATTTGAAATAACTTCTTTAGCACTTTCTGCTCTCCCTTTAATTACAAAACCTTGCTTATCATTATGCAATTGAAAAACCTTCTGAGTAGGATACGCACCATAAATATCTAACACTGCAGTGGGAAGCTGTTTTCTAATTAGTGGCCAAATCGTTTCGTTCAAATATTGAACGGAATTCCAGTTCGGTTCATGAAGAAAATTTCCAATAAATACAAAGTGTTGTCTTTCATCAAAGGGTAAAGGATTCAAATCAACCGATTCAACCAATAAAGGTAAATAATACAAAAGCGATGGGTTAATTTTAAAAACGGTTTGCAAAACTTCCATTTCATATTCAGATACCATCAAAGATACATCCGAACGCAAAATGCTGGCAATTTCTCTTTTGGAAACTTCTTCCATTACTATATCTGACACTTCAAAAGTTCGTTTAGCTTTAAAAGCATTCTGGCGAGCCAAACGCAAACAATGTAAATCTTCGGTATCCAAAACCCTAATAGCATCAGGACAAATCTCGGCAACGCGCCAACCAAATTGTTCTTCGATCATAAAACGATCAAACAAAACTATATAAGGCTGCAACTCTTTCAAAAACAAATCAAAACTTGAATCATTCAATGCAATCGCCACCTTATCAACGTTAAAATCAGAAAGAGTAACCATAAAATCACTATCCTGAGCCGGACTCGCAAAAGTAATGAAAAAGCCCTGTTTCTTGAATAAGGAAATCAACTGCATCATTCTTCCACCAGCAGCAGAAGAATTAGGCTCGGGCCAAACAAAACCAATAATTAAGAGACGTTTATTTGTAATCATGTCGATTTAAAGTGAAATACAAAATAATACTAATTAAACGGGAAATCCATCCATATTTAATAAAAATTGAACATAAAAAGAGTAATTTTACATATCTAAATCAATAATTCATGTTAGGCCTAAAATTAGCTACCGATCCAAGATGGGTCAATATCGTAGAATCAAATATTGAAGAAATCTTAACCGACCATGCTTGGTGCGAACAAAAAGCGGCCTCTAATGCCATTTACATCATTGTCAACAATTCGGAAAAAGAAGAATTGGTTACCGAAATGACCCGAATTGCATTAGAAGAAATGGAACATTTCCAAATGGTTCACACGATCATTAAAGAAAAAGGATTGGTGTTAGGCAGAGAAAGAAAAGACAATTATGTGAATGATCTCGTCAAATTTGCCAAAAAAGACGGAAGCCGAAATGATGCTTTGGTAGAAAGATTATTATTTGCAGCGATGATTGAAGCTCGAAGTTGCGAACGTTTTAAGGTGCTATCAGAAAACATACAAGACCCTGAATTGGCAAAATTTTATAGAGACCTCATGATTTCCGAAGCAGGACATTACACCACTTTCTTAGGCTTTGCCAAACAGTACCAAGAGAATATTAAAGTAGATATACGTTGGAAAGAATGGATAGCCTACGAATCCTCCATTATTACCAAATACGGTAATCAAGAAACCGTTCACGGTTAAAAAATTAGGTGGTTTCTTAATTTGTCATTCCGAACTCATTTCGGAATCTCTTTTACTTACGACATTTCACTTCATCAATTTGACATTCTATTTTTGCTGTTTTTTAGTAGCACCTATTTTTACTTCCTGAACACGAGCTGTCCCGCTATCCGCGCTACAAGGTAGCTAGCTTCTATCGGGGCTAATAAAGACCTTTGTATTCTATAACAAAACACAATCATTATAAAACAAAAAAACCGTTTCCAACGAAACAGGGTTTTTAAAGAATCTGGCTCGAGCAAAGCGAATAGGCGAAGCAAACAAGTTCAGATTAAATAAAAGTGACGACTCCTGATAGCTATCGGGACTCCCACATAACTTCTGTACTCCCGAAGCGTCGGGACACAGGCGGGCTTAACTACTCTGTTCGGGCTAAATTTTATCTTATTTTTTTCAAAAATATTTAAAACAAAAAACCCGAGGCTATAGCCGAACAGGCGAAGCAAAGGCGACATTTGAGATTAAGAGGAGGAAGCCCGGTGGGCTTCAGGTATAAAAACAAAAAACCCCGTTTCGTTAGAAACAGGGTTTTAAAAAGAAAGGCGACGACATACTCTCCCACATAACTGCAGTACCATCTGCGCAGGCGGGCTTAACTACTCTGTTCGGGATGGGAAGAGGTGAGCCCCGCCGCAATAACCACCTTAAGATTATTGTTTAAGGTTTCAAGTTTTTTTAGTTTAAGGTTGTAACCTTGAACTTTAAACATTGAACTTCAAACGCAGCTTCGCTGCAAATATCTTAACATACTGAGATAAAGAAAAGTAATTAGAAAATTTCTCCCCTCCTTCCCCTGAGGTGACTCGAAGGGAGGAGGGAAAACGTACATAAGCTTACGGGTTATTAGTACTACTCGACTATGACATTACTGCCTTTACATCTATAGCCTATCAACGTGGTCATCTCCCACGACCCTTAAAAGAAATCTCATCTTGTGGTGGGTTTCGCGCTTATATGCTTTCAGCGCTTATCCCTTCCAAACGTAGCTACTCTGCGGTGCCCCTGGCGGGACAACAGATACACTAGAGGTTTGTCCAATTCGGTCCTCTCGTACTAGAATCAGATCCACTCAAATTTCTTGCGCCCACAGTAGATAGAGACCGAACTGTCTCACGACGTTCTGAACCCAGCTCGCGTGCCACTTTAATGGGCGAACAGCCCAACCCTTGGGACCTTCTCCAGCCCCAGGATGTGACGAGCCGACATCGAGGTGCCAAACCCCCCCGTCGATATGAGCTCTTGGGGGAGATCAGCCTGTTATCCCCGGCGTACCTTTTATCCTTTGAGCGATGGCCCTTCCATGCGGAACCACCGGATCACTATGCTCTACTTTCGTACCTGATCGACCTGTATGTCTCTCAGTCAAGCTCCCTTATGCCATTGCACTCTACGCACGGTTACCAAGCGTACTGAGGGAACCTTTAGAAGCCTCCGTTACTCTTTTGGAGGCGACCACCCCAGTCAAACTACCCACCAAGCAATGTCCCCCGCTTAAGCGGGGTTAGGCCTCAGATAAACAAAGGGTTGTATTTCAACAATGACTCCACAACGCCTGGCGACGCCACTTCATAGTCTCCAACCTATCCTACACATCATTTATCCAAGGTCAATACTAAGCTATAGTAAAGGTGCACAGGGTCTTTTCGTCCCACTGCGGGTAAACGGCATCTTCACCGTTACTACAATTTCACCGAGCTCATGGCTGAGACAGTGTCCAGATCGTTACACCATTCGTGCAGGTCGGAACTTACCCGACAAGGAATTTCGCTACCTTAGGACCGTTATAGTTACGGCCGCCGTTTACTGGGGCTTCAATTCAATGCTTCTCCGAAGATAACATCTCCTCTTAACCTTCCAGCACCGGGCAGGTGTCAGGCCCTATACTTCATCTTACGATTTTGCAGAGCCCTGTGTTTTTGATAAACAGTCGCCTGGACCTCTTCACTGCGGCCAGCTTGCGCTGGCGACCTTTCTCCCGAAGTTACAGGTCTATTTTGCCTAATTCCTTAGCCATGAATCTCTCGAGCACCTTAGGATTCTCTCCTCGACTACCTGTGTCGGTTTGCGGTACGGGTACTTATTACCTGAAGTTTAGAGGTTTTTCTTGGAAGCCCTTAGGCGCACTATCTCTTTGACCGAAGTCTCCGAGTACTATCGTATTTCCCCAAGATCTGTGGATTTGCCTGCAGATCTTATAGGTAGGTACTTCAACGAACTATTCCGTCAGTTCGCGGCGCTTTCATCACTCCGTCACCCCATCACAGTAATAAGTAGTACGGGAATATTAACCCGTTGTCCATCGACTGTCCCTTTCGGGTTCGCCTTAGGTCCCGACTAACCCACAGCTGATTAGCATAGCTGTGGAAACCTTAGTCTTTCGGTGTGCGGGTTTCTCGCCCGCATTATCGTTACTTATGCCTACATTTTCTTTTCCAGCCAGTCCAGCATACCTTACGATACACCTTCAACCCTGCTGGAATGCTCCCCTACCACTTGTATATAATACAAATCCATAGCTTCGGTACTATACTTATGCCCGATTATTATCCATGCTCGTCCGCTCGACTAGTGAGCTGTTACGCACTCTTTAAATGAATGGCTGCTTCCAAGCCAACATCCTAGCTGTCTGGGCAGACAAACCTCGTTCTTTCAACTTAGTATAGATTTGGGGACCTTAGCTGATGGTCTGGGTTCTTTCCCTCTCGGACTTGGACCTTAGCACCCAAGCCCTCACTGCTGGTAAACATTATATAGCATTCGGAGTTTGTCAGGAATTGGTAGGCGGTGAAGCCCCCGCATCCAATCAGTAGCTCTACCTCTATATAACTTAAATCCAGCGCTGCACCTAAATGCATTTCGGGGAGTACGAGCTATTTCCGAGTTTGATTGGCCTTTCACCCCTACCCACAGGTCATCCGAAGACTTTTCAACGTCAACCGGTTCGGACCTCCACTATGTGTTACCACAGCTTCATCCTGCCCATGGGTAGATCACACGGTTTCGCGTCTAACACTACTGACTAAAGCGCCCTATTCAGACTCGCTTTCGCTACGGATCCGTGACTTAACCACTTATCCTTGCCAGCAACGTTAACTCGTAGGCTCATTATGCAAAAGGCACGCCGTCACCCCACGAAAGGGCTCCGACCGCTTGTAAGCGTATGGTTTCAGGATCTATTTCACTCCGTTATTCACGGTTCTTTTCACCTTTCCCTCACGGTACTGGTTCACTATCGGTCTCTCAGGAGTATTTAGCCTTAGCGGATGGTCCCGCCAAATTCAGACAGGGTTTCACGTGCCCCGCCCTACTCAGGATACCACTATCCTTTACACTCATTACCTATACGGGACTATCACCCTCTACGGTCCTACTTTCCAGTAGATTCTAGTTCTTTGTGCAAGAAATCTCGTGGTCCTACAACCCCAACATTGCCGTAACAACATTGGTTTGGGCTAATCCGCGTTCGCTCGCCACTACTTACGGAATCACTTTTGTTTTCTTCTCCTCCGCCTACTTAGATGTTTCAGTTCAGCGGGTTTGCCCACCTATCGGTGTACTATGTCTTCAACATAGTGGGTTGCCCCATTCAGGTATTTACGGATCGTATCGTGTGTGCCAATCCCCGTAACTTTTCGCAGCTTATCACGCCTTTCATCGCCTCTGAGAGCCTAGGCATCCCCCATACGCCCTTATTTTGCTTATTGTACCAACTTATTAATTAAAATAAGCCGTTTCTTTTACTTGTCTAATGATAAACAAGCAAAAATGTTTTCTACTTTATTATTTTCTTATCTCAATATGTCAATGAACGTTAAACTAGTGTGCAGTATTCAGATTTTAGTATTCAGTTACTACTGATAACTAAGTCCTGTGGACTGTCCACTGTTTTTGTGGAGAATAACGGAGTCGAACCGTTGACCTCCTGCGTGCAAGGCAGGCGCTCTAGCCAGCTGAGCTAATCCCCCGTGTTTTAGTTGTCAGTTATCAGTCGTCTGTTGACAGTATAATGATAAAGACAACATCCATCGGATGACTCAACTTCTAAAATTTCCATAAGTTAAAAAATAGTAGTCCCGCCCAGACTCGAACTGGGGACCCCTACATTATCAGTGTAGTACTCTAACCAGCTGAGCTACGAGACTCTGTTTTTTACTTATTTGTATTATTTGAACTAACAGCAAGAGTAATATTATCATGAAATTCAATCCCATGTCGATCTATCGTCTTCTTTCTTGAAAGTGTTACCAAGGCAACTAACATTCAAGCTCTAGAAAGGAGGTGTTCCAGCCGCACCTTCCGGTACGGCTACCTTGTTACGACTTAGCCCTAGTTACCAGTTTTACCCTAGGCAGCTCCTTGCGGTCACCGACTTCAGGCACCCCCAGCTTCCATGGCTTGACGGGCGGTGTGTACAAGGCCCGGGAACGTATTCACCGGATCATGGCTGATATCCGATTACTAGCGATTCCAGCTTCACGGAGTCGAGTTGCAGACTCCGATCCGAACTGTGACCGGTTTTGTAGATTCGCTCCTGGTCGCCCAGTGGCTGCTCTCTGTACCGGCCATTGTAGCACGTGTGTAGCCCAAGGCGTAAGGGCCGTGATGATTTGACGTCATCCCCACCTTCCTCACAGTTTACACTGGCAGTCTTGTTAGAGTTCCCGACATGACTCGCTGGCAACTAACAACAGGGGTTGCGCTCGTTATAGGACTTAACCTGACACCTCACGGCACGAGCTGACGACAACCATGCAGCACCTTGTAATTTGTCTTGCGAAAGTTCTGTTTCCAAAACGGTCAAACTACATTTAAGCCTTGGTAAGGTTCCTCGCGTATCATCGAATTAAACCACATGCTCCACCGCTTGTGCGGGCCCCCGTCAATTCCTTTGAGTTTCATTCTTGCGAACGTACTCCCCAGGTGGGATACTTATCACTTTCGCTTAGCCACTGAGATTGCTCCCAACAGCTAGTATCCATCGTTTACGGCGTGGACTACCAGGGTATCTAATCCTGTTCGCTACCCACGCTTTCGTCCATCAGCGTCAATCCATTAGTAGTAACCTGCCTTCGCAATTGGTATTCCATGTAATCTCTAAGCATTTCACCGCTACACTACATATTCTAGTTACTTCCTAATAATTCAAGTTTAACAGTATCAATGGCCGTTCCACCGTTGAGCGATGGGCTTTCACCACTGACTTATTAAACCGCCTACGGACCCTTTAAACCCAATGATTCCGGATAACGCTTGGATCCTCCGTATTACCGCGGCTGCTGGCACGGAGTTAGCCGATCCTTATTCTTACAGTACCGTCAAGCTCCCTCACGAGGGAGTGTTTCTTCCTGTACAAAAGCAGTTTACAATCCATAGGACCGTCATCCTGCACGCGGCATGGCTGGATCAGGCTTGCGCCCATTGTCCAATATTCCTCACTGCTGCCTCCCGTAGGAGTCTGGTCCGTGTCTCAGTACCAGTGTGGGGGATCTCCCTCTCAGGACCCCTACCCATCGTCGCCATGGTAAGCCGTTACCTTACCATCTAGCTAATGGGACGCATGCTCATCTTTTACCGTTGGAACTTTAATGTGAAAACCATGCGATTCTCACATACTATGAGGTATTAATCCAAATTTCTCTGGGCTATCCCTCTGTAAAAGGTAGATTGCATACGCGTTACGCACCCGTGCGCCGGTCTCTAGTTCCGAAGAACTATACCCCTCGACTTGCATGTGTTAAGCCTGCCGCTAGCGTTCATCCTGAGCCAGGATCAAACTCTTCATCGTATATTATGCGAAGCAAATAAATTTACTTCTATGTATTATGACAATGATCTAATGGTCTTTTTCGAATCTTACGATTCTATTACTCTTTAATTTGTTTTGAAATCTCTTTCAAAACGGCTGTCAATTCAATATGTCTAGGAACGTGTCTTTTTTGTTTGTCGCTTGTTTCTCAAAGCGGGTGCAAAAGTACAACTTCTTTTTTATCTCGCAAGTATTATTAAAAGTTTTTTTTAAGAAAATTACTTTTCCTTTTTTCTCTCTTTTTACTCACTCAATCTATTCAAGAACTTGTCTCCTTTTCGGGAGGGCAAAGATAATTACTTTTTTATCTCTGGCAAATTTTTAAAGCAAAATTTCTTTTATCTTATTTGGTTTGCTTTTCAATATTGAAGTAAGAACGTCTGCTTTATTGCGGGTGCAAAAGTACAACCTAAATCCGCTCTCACAAGCTTTTCTACACTTTATTTTTATTCTTTTTCTTAACTCACTGATAACCCGTTTTCTATAAATGAAAGTTTTTTTTTGAATTCAATAGTTGTAAATGCTTTTTATTGATATTTACCGCAGATTCGCAGATTTAATAACCAAATAAGGAATATAAGAAAATATAAGGTTTTGTGAAATTTGAAATGTTATTGAACTTGGAATATTGAACAAGGAATTTTGAATTTTGAAATTGAAATTATTATTGAAGTTTAACCCGCGTTAGGGATAGTAGCGGCATCCTTTTTAAAAGGAGACTGAGGAACTCGAAGTCCACTTTTAAAAAGATACAGCGCATAGCGCGACCTGAAAGGGAACGCCCAAGTTAAAAAAGCTAAGTGTTTACAATTATTTATTCGTAGCGAATGGCTTTGATAGGAGAAATTTTAGTGATAATATAGGACGGAATCAGCAAAACCAGGAAACAAACTCCCACTGTAAGCAGGTTTAATGCAGCGATATATCCTAAATTAAAATAAACTGGAGCTTGGTTGACATAGTAATTTTCGGGATTGAGTTCAATAATTCCAAAGTATTTTTGGATAAGCAGTACTCCTATTCCAATACAATTACCCCATAAGAGTCCTCGAACAATTAGATAAAAGGCATTGTACAAAAATATTTTTCGCACGGACCAATTGTTTGCACCAAGTGCTTTTAAAATCCCTATCATTTGGGTGCGTTCTAAAATAAGCACTAATAAAGCCACCACCATATTAATTGTTGCAACTAAAATCATAACTCCCAAAATAATAATTATATTGAAATCAAATAAAAGCAACCAATCAAAGATGTAACTGTATTTTTCGATTATAGTCTTAGAATCCAAATTGGAAGGTGTTTGCTGATACACTTCCTCTCCAACAGATTGAATCTGATCGAAATCTTGTACGAAAATCTCAAACGCACCGATTTGATTTGGAGTCCATTTATTCATTCGTTGCACGTGCCGAATGTCTCCTATTATATAAGTAGCATCAAATTCTTGAAATCCCGAATTAAAGATTCCTGTGATTTTAAATCGTCGAATGTTGGGAAGTTGGTTTTGATTTTCTTTGATAAAAAAAGTATTGAAAGCGTCTCCAACTTTTAATTCTAATCTATCAGCTAAGAATTGAGAAATCACAACTTCTGAGTTAAGTTGGCTTGACAAATTAGGCAAATGTCCTGCTATCAAATATTCCTGAATATTATCCCATTTGTAATCTGTTCCTACTCCTTTGAAAATAATTCCTTCAAACGCTTTTTCTGTTCTAATAATTCCAGCTTTAGTAGCCACAGCTTGAATATGGCTAATACCATCTACCGAATTGAACTTGGGATAAAATTTTTGATTTTTGGAAATAGGAGTTAGTGTTGCTTCCGATTGGTTATTATCATAATTTGATATAATAATATGCCCATTAAACGCAGATACTTTTTCGCGAATTTTTTGCTGCAAACCAATTCCGGTAGCTACCGAAATAATCATCATTACCATTCCAATAGCAATAGCTGCGATAGCAATTTTTATTATTGGAGCAGAAATACTACTTTTATATTCTTTAGCAGTAACTAGTCTTTTGGCTATGAAATATTCTAAATTCAAATGATTGGGTATTTACTTGAGCCAAAAATACAGCTAAAACACGAATTACACTAATTGACCATCTATTTATTCGATGCATTATGATTACAAAATTTAAAAAATATTTTTCATTTATTAGTTTACTTTTATTGATTGTCTCTTGTTCAGTAAACAAGAATATCTCACTCCCAAAAGTAAATTCAAATTCAAACAACACAGAAAAATCAGATGTTTTTAACAGATTTCAACCTCTAGGTTTTAAAACAGGGGCAGACAATTTTGAAAACTACCTACCTTTATTAAAGGATAAAAAAGTGGGAGTGGTTAGTAATCAAACTGGACTTTTAACTAACAGAACACATCTAGTAGATTTTTTGGTAGCTAACACGATTACTATTCAAAAAATATTTGCACCAGAACATGGATTTCGTGGAACTGCTGATGCTGGCGAATTAATCGTAGATGGTAAAGATACCAAGACAGGATTGCCAATTATTTCTCTTTATGGCGCGAATAAAAAACCGAAACCCGAACAATTAGAAGGGATTGATATTTTAGTTTTTGACATTCAGGATGTAGGCGCCCGATTTTACACCTATATTTCTAGTCTTCATTACGTTATGGAAGCTTGTGCCGAAAATAACATTCCGCTACTGGTTTTGGACCGTCCAAATCCTAATGGATTCATTATTGATGGTCCAATTTTAGAAAAAGAATTCGCAAGCTTTGTTGGGATGCATCCTGTTCCGGTTTTGTATGGAATGACAATTGGGGAATATGCTCAAATGATCAATGGCGAAAACTGGTTGCATTCTTCTAAAGATTCAGGGCAAGCGCTGCAATGCAATTTAACAGTGATTCCTTGTGTTCAATATGACCGCAATGCTTCGTATGCTATTCTTGAAAAACCTTCGCCAAATCTTCCTAATGATCAATCGATAAATTTGTATGCAAGTTTGTGCTTTTTTGAAGGAACCAATGTCAGTAGTGGCCGCGGTACGGATAAACAATTTCAAATTTATGGTTCACCATTTTTACCCAAAACTGGATTTAGTTTTACTCCAGAACCCAATATTGGCGCCAAAGAACCTATGCATAAAGGCGTTTTGTGTTATGGAGAAGATTTGTCAACAGTTGAACCTGTCCACCAAATTGAATTGAAATGGCTAATTAAAGCCTACAAAACAACACAAGACACAAGTCAATTTTTCATTCCATTTTTTAGCAAATTAGCCGGAACAAAAACCTTGCAACTTCAAATTGAAGCAGGACTATCTGAACGAAAAATCAAAAAAAGTTGGAAACCAGGTCTGGAGCAATTCAAAGAAATTAGAAAAAAATATTTACTTTACTAAAGCGGTATTTTCTTTTTTATTTCTTCTACAATATTGTAGACTGCTGGACAAATCGGAATGTTTTTTAAAGTCAAATCGGAAATTTGCTGAAACTTTTTTCGGTCAGTGTGCGGAAATTCACGACAGGCTTTGGGACGAACATCATATATAAAACAAGTGTTGTCATTATCCAAAAACGTACAAGGTAATGATTGTAATACATAATCATTGTCCTCGTCAATGCGAAGATACTGTTCGATGAATTGTTGTGGTTTTTGCCTTAAATGTTTAGCTATACGTTCAATATCTGCCGAAGTAAACAAAGGCCCAGTCGTTTTACAGCAATTGGCACAAGTCAAACAATCCGTTTTTTTAAATTCGGCATCATGTAGCTCTTGCATCACATAATCTAAATTCTTAGGGGCTTTCTTTTTCAGCTTATCAAAATACTTTTTGTTTTCGATATGCTTATCTTTGGCAAGTTTCCCGAGTTCATTTAAATTTGGCTTTAACATCCTATTGTATTTCTAATGCAAAGTTAAACAACTTGAAACTATAAACTATAAAAAGAGGAAAGATTGCTTCGTTCCTCGCAATGACATTATGAAAGACCTTTTCGGAAAAGCCATACTCGATTATCAAACCAATTCTTTACCTGAAAATATCATTACCTCGACTTCTATTTCGGAAGAAGATGAGATGGAAGTGGCGTATTTATTCAGAAGCTTTGACGAAATGCCAGCAATTGAACAAAAAGCTTTACAATTAGCCAATGGAAAAACTTTAGATATAGGTTGTGGCGCAGGTAGTCATAGTTTGTATTTGCAAAACGAACGGACTATTGATGTTCATTCTATTGATATTTCAAAAAATGCTATTCAAGCATGCTCACTTCGTGGTTTGAAAAATATACGAGCTATCGACGTATTAGATTTAGAAAACGAAAAATACGACACGATTCTTTTATTAATGAACGGCACAGGTATTTTTGAAACTTTGGAAAAATCAACAATTTATCTGCAAAAGCTAAAAAGCATACTGAATCCAAACGGGCAAATTTTAATTGATTCCTCAGACATAATTTATATGTTTGATGAAGACGAAGATGGCGGAAAATGGATTCCGAGTGACAATTACTATGGAGAATTGACTTTTAGCCTTCAATATAAAAAAGAAAAAGAAGTTGATTTCCCTTGGCTATATTTAGATTACAATACGCTTCAAAATGCAGCTTTAGCTAATGAGCTACAATGCCAACTCCTTATGGAAGGCGACCATTTTGATTATTTAGCACAACTTACAATTTTATAACTTTACTAAAAATGGAAAATAAATTTCGCTACCCTATCGGAAAATTTACAGCTCCTGAAGTTTATTCAACAGAATATTTATCTAAGCGAATTCAAGAAATAGCCGAATTTCCCACATTACTTAAAAAAGAAGTTTCACAATTGAGTGATGAACAATTAGAAACACCCTATAGAGATGGCGGATGGACTATTCGACAAGTGGTACACCATTGTGCTGATAGTCATATGAATTGTTTCATCCGAATCAAATGGGCCTTAACAGAAGACAGTCCTACTATTAAATTCTACTATGAAGACCGTTGGGGCGAAATGGTAGACAATACAAAAATGCCTATTGAATCGAGTCTAACTTTATTAGAAGGATTGCATTTCCGTTTGTCTTATTTAATGAATAGTCTATCAGTATCGGATTTAAACAAATCATTTATTCATCCCGAACACAACGCATCGTTCCAAATCAAAGAAATTATCGGCACCTATGCCTGGCATGGATTACACCATTTGGCACATATAACCGAATTGAAAAAAAGAAAAGGCTGGCAATAAAAAAACTCCAAACAGTTGTTTGGAGTTTTTTTATTTACGGAATATTCAAATATTTATGTGTTTGTAAGGATACTCTCCATTTAGGATTGTTCATCACATAATCAACAATCAAAGGGGTCATTTCTTCTCTTTTACTCCATTCTGGCTGCAGAAACAAAATAGCATTTTTATTGACTTTTTCAGCCTGCTCTTCTGCAAAAATAAAATCGTGTTTGTTGTAAATAATCACCTTCAACTCATCGGCATTGTCGTATACCGTTTGTGTAGGTAATTTATATTTTTTTGGCGAAAGACAAATCCAATCCCAAGTCCCTGAAAGCGGGTACGCGCCGGAAGTTTCAATATGTACTTTTACCTTGTTATCTTTTAATTTTTGAGTTAGCAAGGTCATGTCCCATGTAAGCGGTTCTCCACCTGTTACTACTACAGTATCAGCATACTTAATGGCATTAGCCACAATTAAGTCCACATTAGTTGGTGGGTGTAATTCAGCATTCCAACTTTCTTTCACATCGCACCAATGACAACCTACATCGCAACCTCCTATTCTTATAAAATAAGCTGCTGTTCCTGTATGTGACCCTTCGCCTTGAATGGTGTAGAATTCTTCCATCAAAGGCAACATGGCTCCTTTATTAACTTCTAATTGTATTTCTTTTGATAACATCTAGTTCTTTTGAAGGGGCAAAGATAGTCATTTACAAAATTCATTTCCTATCTTCATTTGCCTAAAATTGAGCATAAAAAAACCGACAATTAATTGTCGGTTTTATATAATCTGAATAGCTAACTTATTTCAATTGTTTGATTGAACTTAATGCGTATGCATTTGTTGGATCAATTACTAATGTTTTATTGAAATATTCTACAGCTTTGACTTTATCCGTGTTTGCATAAGTTGCTCCAATCGTATTGTAACTTTCTGCAATTTTTTTAATTACAGCTGGCTTAGCAACTTCTTCAGCGCCTTTAGCAGTTACAGCAGCTACATAAGCCTCATAAAATTTAATGGTATTCTCATCGTTTTCCATTAAACTATTTGTTCTAGCTTTAAAAATATAAGCCTCGTAATAACTTGGCGAAGCAACTAAAACTTTATCAAAGGCAGCATCTGCTTTTTGAAGATCTGCAATCTCAGGCTTAACATCTTTTTTATTATTAGCATAATACAATGATAAACCTAAATATAAGTTGTCATCAAGATAACTTTTAGACTCTACATTAGCTGCACCTAATTCAAAAATTGCAGCAGCTTCTTTGTACAATTTTTGACTAAACATTTTCTTACCTACCTCATTTAAATCCTCAACCGCTAAAGGTTCCATTTCTATAGATTTGTTTATAGAGGCTAAACCCATTTCAAAAGCAGCTGGATCAATTGAAAGTCCATCAGCACTAGTTCCTTTTTTTATCTTAGCCAATCCTAAAACTTGATAATCTCTAGCAATAATTTTATTAGATGGATTAGAAGTAAATGTTTCCAACGATTGAATTGCTTTATCCGCATTTCCATTCTCAAAAGCAGCATAGCCTAAATAACGGAAAATTCTTGGATTTACTTTGTCCAATTCAATCATCTTATTAGCTTCTTCTTCTAAGGCTTTGTATTCTTTAGCTAAAATTAAAAAGTCAGCACGACGCATTCTTGAATGGATAGAATAATCAGTCAAGTCCATGTACTTTTGGTAATAATCAATTGCGATTTTGAAATTCTCAGCCGCTTTAGACGGTTTGTTTCTTGCAATTTTATAATAGGTCTCTGCCAATTCTCTATAAACTGGACCATAATTTGGATTAATTGCAATTACTTCATTGTAAGCTTTTGATGCTTCATCGTATGACTTTGCACCTTTTAATAAAACTCCCAATTGCATTTTTGCTCTTAATAAAGTATTATCAGCAGTAAATGCATCTCTATACGATTTATAAGCATCATTTTGATTACTCAAACCATAGTAAGCATCACCTAAGGCCAATTGAACTTGTGCATCCATAGGATTGTTAACTAAGGCTCTTTTTAAAACAGCGAGAGCTGATTTGTAATTAGGCTTTTCAGCATTCATGTATGCTCTTGCAACATATATGTATTCTTCAAAATCTTTTTTACGCATGTCTTTTGTTGCTAAAATAAATTTAGCATTTGCAGCAATTGTATCATTTCGATCTAAATCCATTTGACCTAAACCAATGTTGTTAAAACGAGCAAACTCAGAAGCAGTTAAACCTTTTTCAAAAGATAATTTAGCTGAATCCTTAACACTTTGAGTTAAATATACATTACCCAAAATAAAAGAGGCCATACCGTTAGATGGTTTTACCTGTAAAATTGATTTTAAAATAGTTTTGGCTTCCTCGTACTTTTCGGCATCTATAGCCTTTTTTGCTTGATTAATATCTTGAGCATTTGCTGTTGAAACAGTAGCTAAAAGAATTAGTCCGAAAATTTTAAATGTATTCATCTTTAGTTATATAATTAATTTATTTTTTATCATTCGTAATTTGATTTCTAATACTTAGTTTTCTTGGGGGTATTTTATAAGGCAATAATCCGGATTTCAAAATGATACGCTGTCCAATGTCTCCCGCTACAAATGAAGCAAAACCCATGCCTAAACCCGAAAATCCTTGACAATTCACAATATAAATCTCACGAGCTAATGCATATTTCCCTTCGGCAATATTATTTTGGTCTGGAGCAAAAAAATCAGATTGATTTTTACCCTTCACACTCATTATAGTGATGCCGTCAACAAACTTTTGCATTTCAGGTCTTGGCTGTGTTAACCAATTAAGACCAACCACTCCAATCATTCCTTCATTATCATTTACAAATTTAATAACTTCATTGTTAGTTCCAAAAGAAAAGACTCCTTTTTGAGGAATTGATGAAATTCCAGCTAAATTGTTCATATATCGCACTGTACTAGAGTTAGGATTATCAAAAACCAACCCTTTAATGCCAGGTGTGTTTTTTCCATTCATAAAACTAATTACATCTTTAATATCAACAATTGTATCATTCGAATTCTTATTAATAATTAAGGCAACTGCATCTAAAGCAATTGGTGTAATTTTAGGAATAATCTTTCTATTAGAAAATATTTTAAGTTCATCTGGATTCAATTTCCTTGAAAGAACAGCAATACTTGAAGTATCTTTGACTAGAGTTTGTACAACTTCAACTTCAGACTTAACAATCATTTTAATCTTAGCATCATACCTATTCTCAAATATCTCGATTTGATCTTCCATAACGGGCATCAAAGTAGCATCAACAAGTAAAGTTGCATTCCCTTTAAGAATAGTTTCTTGGGATGTTTTGTTTGAATTGTTACAAGCATTAAAAGAAAAAACAAGTACAATCAAACATACAGATTTGAAAAAGGTATTCATAAATTAATCTTTATTATCGTTAATGATTCTAAAAAATCGGATAACAGAATATACTATCAGAAGTGTTCCAAATGCAACTCGATAATTATATTCCATTTGTAATGGCAATTGTTTTAGAAAAATAATTAGCAATCCAAGGACTAAATAGGATACTAAAAACAAGATTCCCATAACGAGAAGAAATCGCTCTTTGAGCGATTTCTTCAAAAAACTAGTAACAAAGTTTTTAATCATTATTCAGCAGATTGAATAGTAATAGGTAGTGAGTATAAAACCCTAACTGGCTTACCATTTTGCTCTCCTGGAGTCCATTTTGGACATTTCTTTAAAACTCGGATAGCTTCTTTTCCAGTACCGTATCCGATATCTCTTAATACTTTGATATCAGTTAAAGAACCATCTTTTTCCACTACAAAGGTAACATAAACTTTACCTTTTAATCCTTCTTCTTCAGGTGTTTGATAATTGCTTCCTACAAACTTGTAAAACTTTTCCATTCCACCAGGAAAATCTGGCTTTACTTCAATTCCCGCAGTGTTGTATACCGTATTATCTTCTTCTACTACTGCTGCAGTACCAGTACCAACAGGTTCAACAGTTAATTCAGCATCTGGATCACCTTTAATGGTTTCATTACCTAATTTTTTATCTTTAATTTCAGTAATTTTTGGTGGCTCTTCAGTTACTTCCTCTGCTTTTGCCACAACTGGCTTAACAAATTTCACTTGATCCACTTTTGGTGGAGGTGGGGGAGGTGGCGGAAGATCTTTTTTAGGCTCTTCTTTCTTTGGTGGCAACTTCATAGTTACTATTTTAGTATCTAAACTATCGTCGTCTCCAGAAGAATCAGGTAGCAAACTCATAATTAATGGAGCGGCAACTGTAACAGAAAAAACAATTGCTCCAATAATTAAAGCTCTAACAGTGGTCTTAGTATTGTTTTTTCTAAGATCGTAAGCACCATAGGCTTTATTTCGACCTTCGAATACAATATCTAACCATTGATTTGTAAATATATCTAATTTCATATTTCTTAGTTATTAGGTTATTGAGTATTAAGACGAATCTTATTTACCTTCTAACAATTTTTTTTCTTCAGGAGTATACTCATTTACAATTGCGTAGGTAGGTACATCAGCAATAGCCATTTCATCCAGAATATCCACAAGATTTCTATATGTAGACTTTTTACTTGGTTTGATAATAACAATCATCCCCTTATCCTTATTTCCAGTATACTCTAAAACTAATTTTTTTCTTGATAGTAACTCCTTACGGATACCATCTTTTCCGTATGTAAAATCTTTAGGAGTTCCTCCACTAACCGGAGTTGCAAGTAAACCTACATACCTAACTAGTTTGTCATCATCACCCAATAAAATAGTCATAGTTCGGTTTTCGTCTACCTTAACTTGATTTTTAGGATCTGGTTTATCCTCTTTATCTGGCAATCCCAAACTCATCGATTGGGGTTTTGACAAGGTCGTAGTAAGCATAAAGAAAGTAATCAACAAGAACGCTAAATCCACCATCGCTGTTAAATCAACTTTAGAATTGGATTTCTTACTTCTTACTTTACCATCGCCTTTTTTACCACCACCGTCGCCGGTATTTAATTCAGCCATCTTAGTATCTTTTTATATTATTTATCTTTTGCTCTTAAACCCGTAACTAAATTAAAGCTATTGATTTTTTGATCTTGTAAAATATCCATTACTTTCTTAATAGCAGGATACTCTTCTTTAGCATCTCCTTTGATTGCAATTTGTAATTCTTTATCTTGAATTTCAATATTAGCAATTCTTGAGAATTGAATCCATTGAGACAATTGATTATCTAAAGAATCTTTAGGTATACCAGGTTGCAAACCAGTCTTACTTCTGTCTGAACTTTTCATTGCTATAATTTCTTTAAGATTGGTAATTGGAACACCAAAACCTTCCATCAAAGCAAATTTAGCAGTTTCTTCTTCAGTGAATGAAACACTATATTTTTGACCCATTAACTCTAAAGCTCTTTTTCTAACTTCTCTACCTTTAAGATCAAAGAAAACCTTTCCTTTTCCTACGGTAATTGTAGCTAAATCAGTGTCTGGCAATTTTGTTTGAACTGTTGATGCAGGCGTATCTACTGGTAACGGCTCAGGTATTTTGGCTGTAGCAGTCAAAATAAAAAAAGTTAACAATAGAAAGGCAACATCACACATAGCGGTCATATCAATTGACGCAGCTTTTTTGGACATTTTTACAGCCATTACTTTATTTTTTATAATTGAATACGATACAATTAGTAAAGTATTTAATTAATTAATTAATTATTTTTTTGAACTTCTGAAATGTCTGTACGTGTTAACAATTGTATTACCTGCCTCATCAATAGAATAAGTCAAAGTATCAATTTTAGATGTAAACAAATTGTAAGTAATAATTGCTAAAGCAGATGTAGAGATTCCAGTAGCAGTATTGATCAAGGCTTCAGAAATACCATTTGCCAATGCAGCTTGGTCAGGAGTACCAGCAGATGCTAATGCACCAAACGCTTTAATCATACCAGTTACAGTCCCTAACAATCCAGCTAATGTTCCTAAAGAAACCATTGTAGACAAAATAGTCATGTGCTTCTCTAACATTGGCATTTCTAATGATGTAGCCTCTTCGATTTCTTTATGAATTGTCTCAGCAGCGGCTTCACTATCTAAACCTTCAGCTTTAACATCTTGATACTTCAATAATGCAGATTTGATTGCGTTAGCTACAGAACCTTGTTGTTTATCACAAGCTGCAATAGCTGAATCGATATCTCCTTTAGTAATACTAGATTGAATGTTTTTCATGAAAACATCTAAGTTACCTTTACCAGCAGCTTTAGAAATAACAGCAAAACGCTCAAATGAAAATACAATAACCATTAATAAACATCCTAATAATATTGGTACAATAGGTCCTCCTTTATAAACCATTGCTAAATAGTTTCCTGGAAGTGGGTGTCCTGTATTTACTCCTCCTTCGAAGTTTGCACCATTACCCATAATAAATTCCCAAATAATCCAACCTACAAAAATACAAGCTGCAATAATTATACCTGCAATTGCTCCTCCACCTTTTTGAGTTCCGTTTTCTTTTTTAACGTTTGCCATTTTTTTTAATTTTTAATAGTTTTAAATAATTTAATTTTTAGTGTTTAAATAAACTTGTAGTGGAGCAAATTTATATTTTTAGTTTAAATAAAAAAACTTTTTTTAATTTTATTGATGTTAATTTTTCACATACAATTAACACGTAGAACTCTTAACTTTGTATTTGCTAGAAAATAAACAGAGAAATCGAATAATTAATAGCAAAACCTCACTCAAGAAGGTTTAAAATAGGTAATTTGTTAATAAAACCGAAAATAAAATTTGAATACAAAATTTTCATTTTCTTTAAAAAAAACGATGTAGTTCATTTAAATCTTGGAAATATTAGGATTTTAAGTACACATTTATGTATAAAATTAATCCCCCAAATTTCTTATTTTATTTATGTTTGCATTGTAAAGTTAAACACTATTATATTCAATTAAAGATATTCCTAATTATGAAAAAGTATACCCTACAAAAATCTCCATTTATTGTTCCTACAACAGATGGGAAACTAATTGAAGAACATCATGGTCTAGCAAGTACAAAAAATCCAGAACTGTCTTTAGCGCATATGATTGCTCCTGCCGGATGGAGCGAACCTTTTCAGACACCAGAGTTTGATGAATACACTTATATAATACGTGGAAAAAAACAATTTATTATTGAAGACGAAGTGGTAGTATTAGAAGCTGGACAATCTATCCGTATTGATAAAAACACACGAGTTCAATATTCCAACCCATTTGAAGAAGAATGTGAATACATTGCTATTTGTACCCCTGCTTTTGATTTCACTAAAGTACACCGAGAAGAATACTAATTATTGTTTTTGGAGTAATTCCAGAATTTTATTTTCTACTTCAACTGAATCCCAATTCGACTCAATATCATTCATTTTCAAAACAGATTCCATAATTTTATTTTGAGCATCTCCAATGGCTAATGCTTCTGTATAAGGGCGGTCGCTAAACGTTACTCTACTATATAATGGAATCCATAAATCTGGATATTTGTCTGAAAAAAGTTTCTCTATTTTCTTTTGTAGTAAGAATTTTTCATCTGCAGTTTTACTACTCATCTCCATGAAATTGCGATAGGACAATTCTGCAATGGCATCAGCATTGGGTTTTCTTGATAGTTGATATTCGGAAAGAATTGTTTTCCAATCATTTCCATACAACTGCATCATGTCGTTTAGTATCGAAATATCTTCAAAACCAGAGTTCATCCCTTGTCCATAAAACGGAACAATAGCATGGCATGCATCACCAATTAGAGCAATTTTATCCTCATAGGTCCAAGGAAAACATTTCATAGTAACCAAAGTACTAGTAGGATTCTTAAAAAAATCCTCTGTTAATTTAGGTATTACATCAATTGAATCTGGAAAGTTTTTAGCGAAAAAGGTTTCTACTAGCTGAATATCTTTCAGTTCCTCAAAAGAGTTTTTACCTTCAAAAGGCATGAATAAAGTACAGGTGAAACTTCCATCTAAATTAGCCAAAGCAATCAACATGTATTCGCCTCTTGGCCATATATGAAAGGAATTCGGATCTAATTTATGTGTTCCATCTTCATTAGCAGGAATATTCAATTCTTTGTAGCCAATTTTTAAAAACTCTTGTGAGTAATCGAACATGCTCTGGCGTTGCATTCGGTGACGAATTCTAGAAAAAGCGCCATCAGCACCAAAAACCATATCGTATTTTTTCTCTTCCCAAGCTCCGCGTTCGCTTTCACCAATATGAAGCGTAGCATCTGCAAGGGTAACATCCCAGATTTTTTGTTCGAAAAAGAATTTAGCTCCCACATCTTCAGCCAAATCAATCATTTTCCGATTTAAAAGACCTCTTGAAATGGAATAAATGGCCTCACCCTCTTGTCCATAAGCTTGAAAATTGAGTTTGTCTACCAAATGAATAGCACGCTTGTCCATAGGGATGGCGATTTCGCGGACGGCATCACCTACTCCAACAACATCTAGGGCTTTCCAACCTCGATTTGACATCGCTAAGTTTATCGAGCGGCCAGAAAATTCAATTTGGCGAATATCCGGACTTCTGTCGTAAACGTGAACGGTATGACCAGCCTTTCTCAAATAGATGGCCAATAATGAACCAACTAATCCGGAACCTACAACTGCAATTTTTTGGGGAGTCTGCATTACTATTTTTAAAAGTTGGGCAAAATTAATTATAAAAATGCACTAACCATTATCTATTTACTTTTTATTGGGAATAAAAACCAATTTTGTTGAAGTTTGAATAATTTCTGCTTTGTTCAATTTCATCTTTCTGAACTTTCCTGTATTGTACATTTCAGCCTGGTCTTTATAATGAGGACTCATTGGATTTCCAGATTGTCCTGTTGGCAAAATACTCCAACTGTTTTCAATATCCGAAAAGTCAATAATTCGTCTTGTTGACGGACCTCCTTTTACAACATAGTTTCCGTCTTCTGTAAAATCAAAAAACAAATTATTAATCACTTCCATAGAACCTGAAACCTCAAATGGACCAACATTGAAAAATGGTTTCAAAGCCTCAACTTTACTCAATGGATGTTGGTGTTCTGCAGTATGGACTTTATTCCAAGTCCAAGAAGTAACTGATTTACCTAATTGTTTTTCTAAAGCGTTAATCGCTTCTTTAAACGATTGAGTAACAATTTCATTTTTGGTCTCCTTTTTATTTTTAGTGGCGCTATTATCCCACCAAAGCGAGTTGTTATTTGCTATTTGTCTTGCCACTACTTGTTTTGAAATATGAGTTCCTAAAAACTGCTTGAAATTGGCTTCGCCCATTTGGTCTTTAAATGTATTTTTTAAGGTACAATAAATCCATTTGTTATAAACTGTAGGCGCAACGTCTTGCAAATTATTTGACCCCTTCCAACTTTTTAAAATCGCAATTGCTTCTTTTTCATTTTTAGAAAGGGTAGAAGCATCAATAGCTTGGATTAAATTTTGAACTACTGATGGCGCTACCGAAGAAGTATTATCAAAAATCATTTTACTTGCTGATTCTTTGTCCCAGTTGGATTTGGAATCTAACAATTGAACAATTCGTTTGGCTCTATCTTCTGGCAAATAATATCCAGGATATGAAAATCCGTCAACTGCTTCGGGTTGGTTATTGGCAGAATACACATAATTCCAACTCGGATTAACCGATGATGGGTTTTTGGCAAAATCCAAATATTCTTTGATATCTTCTTTACCACTAGCACCTTCTAAAATGAAATTAGGATTTACGCCCTTATTGTGCTTGTATAATTTTCCAGTTGCCCACCAAGCTACATTTCCTTTAGTGTCTCCATACATTACGTTCAAACCAGGAGCAGCAATTAGTTGTACCCCTTTTTGAAAATCAGCGATGTTTTTAGCGTGCGAAAGTGTATAAACGGCATCCAAAATTAAAATAGGTTGTTGGGTATAAATCCAAGATAAGGCAACTGGTTTGTCCTTTTGCAATCCTTCAATCAAATCATTGACAATAGGTCCGTGACGACTTACCTTGACATTTACAATTACATCCGAACTGTCTTTAATTTTGATTGTTCTTGTTCTATTTTCATATTTACTAAATCCAGTTGGCGTTCTGTATTGACTCTGATCTGAAGGACTATTCTCTTCTTGATACATATCAATATCATCATTCTCAAACATGGTTAAGCCATAGGCATATTGACGGTTGTGGCCTAACAAAGGAAACGGAGTTCCTGCTAAGTAATAGCCATAAATTTCATGGTCAGGCGTAACCAAATGCGCTTCATACCAAGTGCCCGGTTGCGAAAATCCAATATGCGGATCATTTGCAAAAATTACTTTCCCGTTCTTGGTCTTTTGAGGAGCAATTACCCAACTGTTACTTCCAATAAATGGTGGAATTGGTGATTGGTCTATTAAAGCTGCAACCGATTTTGAAATAGCCGAGTATTCTTGAACATTTTCTTTAGCATTTTTAATCTTAGTAGTGTTGAATTCACCTTCTAATCCAAATTCTTTTACATAGTCTATTCCAAGTTTATTGCGTAAATCAGTCATCAAAGGATCTGATTTTTGCGCCATAGCAAAACTAAAAGCCATATAACCGAAAATATTGTAGACATCTTTAACCTCAAATTTTTGCTTTTGGATGCCTAGCAATTGAAATTCGACTGGGGTTTTTCCTTCTTCTAAATATTGATTAATTCCATCCAAATAAGCTTGTGTCAACTGGTAGCTCGGACTGTTTTTATCCAATTGAGCTATGGCTTTTGCAGAAGCTTCTTCAATTCCTAAACCAGCAAAGAATTTATCATTCTTTAAAGCTGCCGATCCGAAAATTTCAGACAGACGTCCCGGTGCAATTCGGCGCATTAACTCCATTTGCCACAAACGGTCTTGAGCATGAACATAACCCAAAGCTTCCATTGCATCCAAACTATTTTCGGCATAAATATGAGGAACTCCAAATTCGTCAAAGTAAACGGTTGTTTCTTTCTGTAGGTTATTTAGCGGTACTTCGCCTTCATATTTTGGCTTGGAATAAAATGCAAACCCTGCTAAACCTAGAACCAGAAGAGCAACGATTGAAACTAGAACGATAAGTGCTTTTTTGAAAATTTTCATATTGATATCAATTAATATAACAAATATAAAAGAATAATTCACAAATACTGTTGAACAAAGTGCCTATTTAACTAAATTTTGTTTAACAAAAATGTAATTTTAATTAAACAAAATTTATCTTTGTGCAAAATACAGCCCGCATGAAAAATATTTCGAAAGAAGAAATAACAAAGATGGACAAAGTACCTCGCTTGAATTTAATTAATTCGTGTACGGGATACAAATCAACTAATTTGATTGCTACACAGTCTGTAAATGGCGGATCGAACGTCGCTATTTTTAGCAGCGTGACTCACCTAGGAAGCGATCCAGCCTTAATTGGTTTTATTATGAGACCTACTACTGTTCCTCGTGATACGTACAAAAACATCAAGGAAACTGGTTACTTTACAATTAATCACGTAACTGTTGATATGATTGAAGATGCCCATCATAGTTCGGCTAATTATGATTTAGGTATTTCTGAGTTTGATAAAACGAATCTGGAAGCAGAATACAAAGAAGGTATTGCAACACCATTTGTAAAAGGTAGTCCTGTGCAATTGTATTGCAAATATCTCAATGAATACCACATTAAAGAAAATGATACTATTCACATTATTGCTTCTATTGAAGAATTATTTTTTGATGAAGTATTACAACATGAAGACGGCTGGTTACAATTAGACAAAGGAAATGTTGTAACCGTAAATGGTTTAGATGGTTATTGCTTACCTAAATTAGTAGACCGTTTAAAATATGCTAGAAAAAATCAACCAACAGAATCTTTTTTGAAATAAACAATTTTTTATTTATTCAATATTCCCGTTTTCAAAATTTGCCCAAATCGATAAATATCTTCGTAAGAGGTGTATAAAGGAACTGGAGCAAATCGAATTACATTCGGTTCGCGCCAATCCACAATTACTCCATTTTTCATTAGATAATCAAATAGACTTCGGCCTTCTCCATGTAAAAAAACCGAGAGTTGACAGCCTCTTTCCAGTTGATTAGCAGGTGTAATAATTTCGAAATTACCCTTTACTTCTCGGTCAATTTCGTGTAATACAAACTCTAAATAGGAGGTTATTGTATTTCTTTTTGCAATTAAAGTCGCCATACCTATTTCGGCAAAAAGTTCCACCGAAGCCAAATAGGGTGCTAAAGATAAAATAGGTAAATTACTAATTTGCCAACCATCTGCGCCTTGAACTGGGTCAAAATTAGGTTCCATTTTGAATCGGCGTTCTTTATTATGTCCCCACCAACCGGCTAATCTTGGCAATTCAGAATTAGTGTGGTGTTTCTCGTGGATAAAACAGCCTGAAGCATTTCCGGGCCCTGAATTCATATATTTATAACTGCACCAAGCAGCAAAATCTACTTGCCAATCGTGCAATTGCAACTCGATATTTCCAGCGGCATGCGCTAAATCCCATCCGACATAAGCCCCAGCTTTATGTCCTGCCTCGGTAATGGTTTTCAAGTCAAAAACCTGTCCGGTATAATAATTGACCCCGCCAATTAAGACCAAAGCCAACTCATCTCCCACTTCTTGAATTTTTGCTAATACATCTTCTAATCGAATATTATGTTCTCCTTCTCTACGCTTAATTTCTACTATAGCATCTTCTGGTTCATACCCATGAAAACGGACTTGACTTTGAAACATATATTGATCTGAAGGGAAGGCTTTTTCTTCGCAAATAATTTTATATCGTTTGGATGTTGGTTGATAAAACGAAACCATTAGTAAATGAAGGTTTACTGTTAAAGTATTCATTACAGTAACTTCAGTAGGCAATGCTCCAACTATTTTACTCAACGGATTTGCAAAACGTTCGTGGTAATCCCACCAAGGTTTTTTGGCATAAAAATGACCTTCAACAGCTAACGTTGCCCAATCGTTCATTACCTCATCTACATAGGTTTTGGCTCTTTTGGGTTGTAATCCCAAAGAGTTTCCTGTAAAGTAAATCACTTTCTTTCCATTAACTTGTGGGAAATAAAATTCATTCTGATAATGACCTAATGTATCTTGAGAATCTAGTTGCTGTGCAAAAGCTAGGTTGTTTTCGAATTTCATTTATACGTATTTTATGAAGTAAAAATAGCAAACTAATATGAAAAAACACGAATGACACGAATTTGAACGAAGAATTAAAACACGAATTAAACGAATTACACAAATTAAACGAATAAAATAAAGCATTGGGTTTGCGTGAGGGATAGCAACGAAAAGCCCACAGTGGTGTGTAGCGAATGCGGAACAGCACGAGGACTTGAAGTGTATAGCCCGACCCAAGTGTTGGATCCAGGAAGGGTAAGGGTCACGCCCCCAAAAAAAATCTCGCCATGACTGACGAGATTTTATAATATTTAAAATGATTTAGCTATAAGATTAACATAGCATCTCCATACGAATAGAATTTGTATTCTTCTTTGATTGCTTCTTCATAGGCACGTTTCATTAAATCGTGACCACAGAAAGCAGAAATCATCATTAATAAAGTCGATTTGGGTGTATGGAAATTGGTAATCATACAATCGGCTATACTGAAATCGTGAGGAGGAAAAATAAATTTATTAGTCCAACCGTCAAAAGGATTTAATGTTCTTTGTGAAGAAACAGCACTTTCAATTGCTCTCATAGAAGTAGTTCCAACTGCACAAACTCGTTTCTTGTTCAACTTTGCATTGTTAACAACATCACAAGCTTCTTGAGTAATTTTTAACTCCTCTGAATCCATTTTGTGTTTCGATAAATCTTCCACCTCAACTGGGTTAAAAGTTCCTAAACCAACGTGAAGTGTTACTTCGGCAAAATTAACTCCTTTGATTTCTAATTTTTTAAGTAAATGCTTAGAGAAATGTAATCCTGCGGTTGGCGCAGCAACCGAACCTTCTTCTTTGGCATAAATAGTTTGGTAACGTTCTGCATCTTCTGGAGTTACGTCACGTGAGATGTATTTTGGGATTGGGGTTTCTCCTAATTCAGTTAATTTGTTTCTGAATTCTTCATACGAACCATCGTAAAGAAAACGCAATGTTCTACCACGAGAAGTTGTGTTATCAATAACCTCAGCTACTAATGAATCATCGTCTCCAAAATACAATTTATTTCCGATTCTGATTTTACGAGCTGGATCAACTAATACGTCCCAAAGGCGTTGTTCAGCATTCAACTCACGTAACAAAAATACTTCAATTCTTGCTCCAGTTTTTTCTTTGTTTCCGTACAAACGTGCTGGAAAAACTTTGGTGTTATTCAAAATCATTACATCTCCGTCATCAAAATAATCGATAACATCTTTGAACATTTTGTGTTCTATCGTTTGTTTTTTACGGTCAATAACCATTAAACGAGACTCGTCTCTGTTCTCTGCTGGAAACTCAGCTAAAAGTTCTTTTGGTAAATTGAATTGAAAGTGTGATAATTTCATTGAATAAAGTTTATGTGTTTAAAAGTTTAAATGTTTATACACTATAAACATTTAAACTTGGAATGCAAATATACGACTGCGAAAGAGGCGTTGTCAAGTGTTTTGGTGTTTATTTTTACCAACCCAATGATAGAAAGGGATTTCGACTATTCAATAATCTAATTTAAGCGGTTTCTTCTATTGCAAAGCCCAAACTTTTCAAATCTTCCCAAAAATCAGGGTAGGATTTTGAGACTACTTCGGCATTTTCAATATAAATTGGCACTCGCAAAGCCAAAGGCGCAAATGCCATTGCCATTCGGTGATCATTATACGTAGCGATAGTAATATTTGGATTAATTTTTTTGGTAGCAACCAAAGTCAAACTATCATTGGTTACCGAAATATTGGCTCCCAACTTAGTAAGTTCAATTCGTAGTGCTTCTAAACGATCTGTTTCTTTGATTTTTAAAGTATGCAAACCAGTTAGATGACAACCAATTCCTAAACCTAAACAGGTAACGACAATAGTTTGCGCAATATCAGGTGTATTGTTCAAGTCGAAAGTAACGTCTTGGTAATTGAAATTGGCTTGTTTGTTTAAAGTCAATTGGTTTCCGTTAAATTGAGATTTCACTCCCATAGCTTTGTAAAGGTTTACCAAATCCGAATCGCCTTGTAAACTATTTTCTTTATAACTTGAAATGGTGATGGAAGCAGCATCTGCTAAAGCGGCAATACTAAAATAATACGAAGCCGAGCTCCAATCGGACTCCACGGTCATTTCTTTAGTTTTGACTGCTGGTTTTGGCGCAACGGTAATGACATTTCCTTCAAAACTAGTTTGAATATTTAAATCATTGAGTAACGCCAAAGTCATTTTAATATAAGGAATGGAAGTAATTTCTCCTTCTAAAGTCAACTCTAAACCATTTTCAAGTTTTGGGGCTACTAACAGTAAAGCCGAAATGTATTGACTACTAACATTGGCAGCTAAATTCACTTTAGAAGCCGTGATTTTTTGACCTTTGATTCGGATAGGTGGATAACCCACTTCTTTTTCGTAAGTTATAACAGCACCTAATTGTTCTAAGGCGTCTACCAAAATTTTAATCGGACGCTCTTGCATTCGGCTAGAGCCTGTCAACACTACTTCACGACCTTCATTTACAGCAAAGTAAGCGGTAAGAAAACGCATTGCTGTTCCTGCGTGATGAATATCTACAATTGCATCTGATCCAATCAATGCTTTTTCCATCACTTCGCTATCATCTGAATTGGAAGTATTGGCTAAAGTAATATTGGAAAACAAAGCTTTCAGTAACAACAAACGGTTGGTTTCGCTTTTGGAACCCGTAATTTTTATTGCAGCATTGATTTCAGATAGCGCAGATTGTAGTAGTAATTTCATTCTGTTGTGTGTTGTTCAGTAATTGGGTGCAAATTATTTCAATTTTTCATTATTCTTGTGACGGTCTTTATCGCGAACCGATTTCAAATCCATTTTCTTGTCAAAAGCCGCTTGTAAGTCAATTCCGGTTTGGTTGGCCAAACACAAGACTACAAAAACCACGTCAGCCAGTTCTTCACCTAAATCTTTATTTTTATCCGATTCTTTCTCAGATTGTTCCCCATAACGACGGGCAATAATTCGAGCGACTTCACCTACTTCTTCTGTCAATTGCGCCATATTGGTCAATTCGTTAAAGTAGCGAACTCCGTGTTCTTTAATCCAAGTATCTACGTCTAGTTGTGCGTTTTTTAAATCCATTATTCCTTATTTTTACTATCCATAATTATAGTCACAGGGCCATCATTCAGTAAAGCTACTTTCATATCTGCGCCAAAAATACCTGTTGGTACTTTTTTACTTAATTTATGTTCTAATGCAGTTACAAATTTTTCATAAAGTGGAATTGCCACTTCTGGTCTAGCCGCTTTGATATACGAAGGACGGTTGCCTTTTTTGGTAGCTGCATGGAGCGTAAACTGACTTAGTACAAGTAGATCTCCATTTACCTCTTCTACGGATAAATTCATTACTTCATTTTCATCACCAAAAATACGTAGTTGTGTAATTTTGGTAACCAACCAATCAATATCTTCTTGGGTATCGGCATCTTCAATTCCTACTAAGACTAACAATCCTTTTTGGATTTCTCCTACTATTTTTTCAGAAACGGAAACTGATGCCGAAGAAACTCTTTGTAAAACTACTCTCATA
Source organism: Flavobacterium ammonificans (assembly GCF_020886115.1). Classification (NCBI taxonomy): domain Bacteria; kingdom Pseudomonadati; phylum Bacteroidota; class Flavobacteriia; order Flavobacteriales; family Flavobacteriaceae; genus Flavobacterium; species Flavobacterium ammonificans. The sequence continues at coordinate 1,124,419 of NZ_AP025185.1, read as the reverse complement.
AAAATTATAAATTATGAATTGTGAATTGTAAATTTTCGAAACCAATCATAATTATCTTTTTAAATTGTTCTTTGTTGAAATAATAATGGAAGCTAGTATTTTATTTATTTCGACAATATCTGAATTTAATGATTGAAATTGAGACTCATTTAAATAATCAGATTGAAATAATAATTCTAACCAGTAATCACTTTCGTTAGCTTCTTTTTGAGCAATAGCTAATTTATGAATAAAATCTTGTTTACTTTCAGCATGTTCGGATTCTCTAACCAACGCTCCAATTGAAGTTCCGCTTCGCAATAATTGCTTACTCAAAACAAATTCTTTTTTTTCTGAACTTAAAAATTGATACAATTTTACAATTCGCAAAGCAAAAGCAAATGATTTGGTTTTTATAATATTTTCAGCCATAATTCACCATTTATAATTCATAATTAATTTCTGGTTTTATCGCTAGCTATTCGGTCTTCATTATACACATCGGTGCGGTAATGTTCGTCATCGCCTTCTAAAATTTTTAAATAGCTGTTGTAACGCGACCAAGCAATTTCATCATTTTCTAAAGCGGCTTTTATAGCGCAATGTGGCTCTTCTTTGTGCAAACAATTATTGAATTTGCATTGGTCTTGTAATTTGAAAAATTCCGGAAAGTAACCTCCAACCTCTTCTTTTTCCATATCTACAATCCCAAATCCTTTAATTCCTGGCGTATCAATAATCTTGGCCCCAAAACTCAAATCATACATTTCGGCAAAAGTGGTCGTATGTTGTCCTTGTTTACTTTGCTCCGAAATATTTTTTGTTTTCAAATGTAAGGAAGGTTCTAATGCATTAACCAAAGTCGATTTTCCTACACCAGAATGTCCCGAAAACATGCTCACTTTATCTAACATCAATTGTTTTAATTCTTCGACTCCTTTTCCTTCAGTTGACGAAACACGCAAACAACGATACCCAATTTCTTGATACATATGTTGCATGTACAATTGCTCGTCTAAAGAAGCATCCGTTAAGGTGTCAATTTTGTTAAAAACCAAAACCGTTTCAATACCGTAGGCTTCGGCTGTAACCAAAAAACGGTCAATAAAACTAGTTGTTGTAGGCGGGTTATCAATCGTAATCAATAAAAAAACCTGATCAATATTGGATGCAATAATATGGATTTGCTTGGATAAATTTACCGATTTACGAACAATATAATTCTTTCTATCGTGAATGTTATGAATAGTTCCCGTTACAGTATCTGAACTATTGTCTAATTCATAATCTACCACATCTCCTACAGCAATTGGATTGGTACTTTTAATCCCTTTCATACGGAACTTCCCTTTCATACGACATTCCATAAAATCACCTGTTTCAGATTTTACAGTGTACCAACTTCCTGTAGATTTATAAACGATTCCTGTCATAAAGGATTTTTGAATGTAGATTAACGATATTAGACTTATGATTTAAAAACCTAAAACTAGTTACAAAGATAAATGATACATTATGTTTATACAGACAGTTTATTATAAAATTTAAAAAAAGATGACTTATTAATAAGCAAAAATCCCAAAAGTATAAGCCTTGGGATTTTAATAAATTTTAATTTATAACTCAAGAAATCTAAAATATTAAATCGTTAATCCTCGATAACAAATCATTTTATGAATTCAATATTTTTTCTTGTTGTTCGATGCTTTCTTGGTGAATTCCTTTGAACAATTTAATGATAAATTCTTCTGACAATCCTTTTTTAGCGCCTTCAGCTGTCATTTTTGCTTGAATTTCATTCCAACGACTGTTTTGCAAAACCGCTACGTTAGCTTCTTTCTTCACTTGGCCAATTTCTGCCGCGACTTGCATACGTTTTCCAAGAACCTCTAATAAATTAGCATCTAAAACATCAATATTCGCTCTTAACTTAGTCATTTTATTGTCAAAATCAGCAGTATCTCCAGTTTGTTTTCTAATTTTCAAATCTTTAAAAATTTGTTTCAAAGTATCAGGAGTAACTTGTTGTGCTGCGTCACTCCATGCATTATCTGGATCAATATGCGTTTCGATAATCATACCGTCGTAATTCAAATCTAATGCCTCTTGAGTCACTTCTAATATCATATTACGATTTCCCGTGATGTGAGATGGATCAATAATCAAAGGCAAATCAGGGAATTTGTTTTGCAATTCGATAGCTATTTGCCATTCTGGAATGTTTCTATATTTTGTTTTTTGGTAGGTAGAGAAACCTCTATGAATTACTCCTAATTTCTTAATTCCAGCAGCATGCAAACGTTCTACACCACCTAACCATAAAGCCATATCTGGGTTTACTGGATTTTTAATCAACACTATTTTATCAGTTCCCTTTAAGGTGTCCGCAATTTCTTGAACCGCAAATGGATTCGCTGTTGTACGTGCTCCCACCCATAAAACATCAATATCATATTCCAAAGCTAATTTACAGTGTGCTGCAGTAGCTACTTCAGTACCCATTAGTAAACCTGTTTCTTCTTTGGCTTTTTTTAACCATTTCAATCCAATTTCACCTACACCTTCAAAGCCTCCTGGACGAGTTCTAGGTTTCCATATACCAGCTCTAAAAATACTTACGTCTGAATCTTTTAATTCGTGAGCAATTTTTAAAACTTGCTCTTCAGTCTCAGCACTACATGGACCAGCTATTACTAATGGATGATCCAATTTGAATGCCTCCAACCAACTTCTCATTTCTTTACTATTTTCCATCTTTACTAAAATTACTTTTTTATGTTTATTCCGTTTAATATTTCTTTAATTCTATTGACACTTTGCATCTCATTATAAATTGCATCATAATCACCATTTTCTAATAACTCTTTAAAATTAGTTAAATTAGAAATGTATTCTTCTAAGGTATTCACCACTTGTTCTTTATTCTGTTTGAAAATCGGTGTCCACATCGCTGGCGAACTTTTAGCTAAACGCACTGTACTTTCAAATCCACTGCCTGCCATATCAAAAATATCTTGTTCTTCTGTTTCTTTATCAATTACAGTCTTTCCTAACATGAACGAACTAATGTGCGACAAATGAGACACATACGCAATATGTTTGTCATGCGCTTCGGGATCCATATAGCGGATGCGCATTCCTAAAGCCGTAAACAATTGCAAGGCTTTTTCTTGTAATTTAAAAGTTGTTTTTTCTACCTCACAAATGATATTCGTCTTTTCTTGAAACAATCCTTTTATGGCTGCCGAAGGTCCTGAAAACTCCGTTCCTGCAATGGGATGTGTTGCAATATAATTGCGACGCTTGGGATGATTAGCCACTGCTTCACAAATAGGTAACTTGGTGGAACCTACTTCAAAAACAATTGTATTCTCACCAACAGCATCCAATACTTGTGGCAAAACTACCAAGGCAATATCTACTGGAACCGAAACAATCACAAAATCTGCATCGGCTAAATCTTCAGTGCTTCCTGCTTTTTCAACAACGCCTAAATCAATGGCTTCTTGCAAATGGTTCTCATTCGCATCTATCCCTAGAATAGTCGCATCCGGATGCAGCGCTTTGATGTCTAAAACCATCGAACCACCTATTAAACCTATACCTATTACAACTACTTTCATTTTTTGTTTTTTTATTCCTACTCCAATTATAAATAATGATGTAGAAAAATCTGAAATCTAAAATCGATCAATCGCTTCTTGTACTACTTCTTCTTTTACACAAAGTGCAAATCGAATGTAACCTTCTCCATTACTTCCAAAAATTGTTCCCGGGGTAATAAAAATATGTTTCTCGTATAAAATTTGGTCGATAAATGCTTCTGAAGAAGAAATTCCTGCTGGCAATTTTGCCCAAACAAACAAGCCTACTCCTTCTTTATACACTTCGCAACCTAATTTCTCTGCCAATTGTTCGGTTAAAATGCGACGTTTTCTATAAATAACGTTCATCGATTCGAACCAAGAAGCATCACTTTTTAAAGCTGCAATAGCACCTTTTTGTATCCCGTAAAACATTCCGCTATCCATATTACTTTTTACTTTCAAAACGGCATCAATACAAGCAGCGTTTCCTAAAACCATCCCAACGCGCCATCCGGCCATATTGAAGGTTTTACTCAATGAATTCAGTTCCAATGCTACTTCTTTTGCACTTTCGACTTGTAATAAACTCATCGGATTGTCATTCAAAACAAAACTGTACGGATTGTCATTAACTAACAAAATACTGTGTTTTTTGGCGAAAGCCACTAATTTTTCAAACAAAGCTAAACTTCCTCTCGCTCCCGTTGGCATGTGCGGATAACCCACCCACATAATCTTCACTTTGGATAAATCCAATTGTTCCAACGCCTCAAAATCAGGTTCCCAATTCGTGCTTTCTTTTAAATCATAATACACAGGAACCGCTCCTACTAAATTCGTCACCGAAGTATAAGTTGGATATCCTGGATTAGGAATCAACACCTGGTCTCCTTCATTCAAGAAAGCCAAAGAAATATGCATAATCCCTTCTTTAGATCCCATCAAAGGCAAAATTTCAGTGGTAGGATTCATAACCACTCCAAAGTTGTTCTGATAAAAATCAGCCATACTTTGACGCAATTCAGGTATGCCTTGATAACTTTGGTATTGGTGCGCATTTTCTTCTTGCATTGCCGAAACCACAGCTTCAATAACCGCTTGCGAAGGCTTCAAATCGGGACTTCCAATTCCCATATTGATGATGGGTTTTCCTTCTGCAGCCAATTGCCTTACTTCTCTCAATTTGGAGGAGAAATAATATTCTTCTACTATATCTAAACGTTTTGCCGTTGTAATCATCTCAGTTATTCTAATTTTATATCAACCTCAAGGTTTTGTATTCTTATATTCTCCCAAAACTTTGAAATACTCGGCCATAATGTCGATTAAGGCTTTTGCTTTGGCATAATCTTCGTATTTCTCAAAGGTCACATCTACAAAAAACGAATATTTCCATGGCGTTTCAATTTTGGGTAACGACTGAATCTTGGTCAAATTCAATTTGCAATCGCTCATTACATTTAGTACCGCAGCCAAACTACCGCGTTTGTGATCCAATTCAAATTTGAGAGAAGCTCTGTTAATTTCATCTGTCGATAAAAGTGACTGTGTTTTACTAATAATTACAAAACGTGTCATGTTATTATTAATCGTTTGAATCTCTGGCGCCAAAATTTCCAAATCATACATTTCAGCAGCAACTTTACTAGCAATGGCGGCAATTCCTTTTAATTGTTTTTCGTGAATTCTTCGAGCTGTTTCTGCTGTATCCTTATCTTCAACAATTTTAATATGAGGATACTGTTTCAAAAACTCCATACATTGCAACAAGGCCATCGGGTGCGAATGCACTTCCTCAATATCTTCTATTTTCTGACCGTTTAACGCCATTAAATTTTGATGAATATCTAAATAATGTTCGCCAATTATGTGCAAATTATTCTTGTCAATCAACGCATAATTAGGAATAATCGGACCTGCAATCGAATTTTCAATCGCCATAACTGCCTGAGTTGACTTTTCAGTCAACAAACTTGCTATTAACTCTTCAAATGACAAACACTCGTCTACTTCAACTTCTTTCTCAAAATACTCTTGAGCCACTTGATGATGGAACGAGCCTTTAATACCTTGTATTGCAATTTTTGCTGCCATAAATTCAAAAAAAAATCCTGATTTTCATCAGGATTGTATATTGTTTTAATTTGCTTTTTAATTTTTCAAATAACCATATAACAATCCTTACTTCCTAAAAAAGAAGTAATAAGTATTGCTAAAATAAAAACGGTTACTACACATATGATGCTTTTTTTGCCTTGTTTAACATTGCAAATATTAGCATTAATTTTAACTCAACCAAGTAAAATAAAGGATATTATAAAACAAAAACAGAATTCTTTATCAAACTATAAAATAATTACAAATTGGCTAAAAAAGTAGTGTTTTAATAATCGATAATTGTGAATTTGAAAATAGTAACCAAATTGAAATCTAAAGAAATAATAAATAATTGCTTTTTCTGTTTACTTTTGTAGTAAATAATAAGCAATGTCAATAGAAATTAAGAACCTTTCTAAAAGTTACGGAACACAAAAAGCATTAGATGCTATTTCATTTGCTATCAAAAAAGGAGAAATTGTGGGTTTTTTAGGTCCCAACGGAGCTGGAAAATCGACTTTGATGAAAATTCTAACTACCTATCTGACAGCTGATGAAGGCAGTGCCAAAGTGAACGACTATGATGTCAATTCGCAACAAAAAGACGTCCAACTTTCTATTGGCTATTTGCCAGAACACAATCCGTTGTATTTGGATTTGTACGTTCGGGAATATTTAGCTTTTAATGCTGATGTATATAAAGTAGCCAAATCACGAATTGAAGAAGTGATTCAATTGACTGGATTAGCTAGTGAAAGTCATAAAAAAATTGGACAACTCTCTAAAGGATACCGCCAACGTGTGGGTTTAGCCAATGCATTATTGCACAACCCTGACGTTTTGATTTTGGACGAACCTACAACAGGTTTGGATCCCAATCAATTGATAGAGATTCGAAATGTGATTAAAAACGCAGGTAAAGACAAAACTGTTTTCCTTTCTACGCATATTATGCAAGAAGTAGAAGCGATTTGCGACCGTGTCATTATTATTGACAAAGGGAAAATTGTAGCCGATACAAAATTGGAAAAATTAATCTCAGAAACCTCTACTCAAATTATCGAAGTAGAGTTTGACCAAGAAGTAACCGAAACCCAAATTGCCACGATTGAAAACATTAGTTCGTATACCAATACCAATGGTACTATTTGGGAATTGACTTTTGCTGCCGATAAAGACATGCGCCCTGTAGTATTTGATTTTGCTACTGCCAACGGATTGAAAACATTACAACTCAACCAGAAAAATAAAAACCTAGAAACGGTGTTCAGAGAGGTTACAAAATAAAAAAGCTTCCAGCCTTTGAAAGATTAGAAGCTTTAAATATCTATAGGTTTCAATTAAAAAACTTTACTCGCTATTTGACGGATATTCTCTGATTTACCCATAGAATAATAATGTAAAAACGGCACTCCAGCAGCTTTTAATTCTAATGACTGTTGTATTGCCCATTCCACTCCTACTTGTCTAATATCAGCTGGTGTTTTACATTTTTCCACTGCATTGATTAAATCTTCTGGTAAGTCAATTCTAAAGATTTGAGGTAAGATTTGCAAATGCCTTTGTACTGCAATCGGTTTTATCCCCGGAATAATAGGAACGTTGATTCCAATTTCTCTTGCTTTGGCAACAAATTCAAAGAATTTTGAATTGTCAAAAAACATTTGAGTTACTACATAATCAGCTCCTGCATCTACTTTTTCTTTCAAACGTTTCAAGTCAGAAGTTAACGATGGTGCCTCCAAATGCTTTTCTGGATAACCCGCTACTCCAATACAAAAATCGGATTTATGTTCGATATCCTTCAAACCGTGTAAATAATTCCCTTGATTCAATTGGTGAATTTGGCTCACCAAATCAGCTGCATAATGGTTTCCGCCTTCTTTCGGAATAAAAGATTGTTCGTCTTTCATGGCATCGCCACGCAAGGCCATTACGTTATCAATACCCAAATAATGACAGTCTACTAAAAGGTACTCCGTTTCTTCTTTGGTAAATCCGCCACAAAGTACGTGAGGTACAGTATCCACATTATACTTGTGTTTAATAGACGCACAAATTCCCAAAGTTCCTGGACGCATTCTGGTTAATTTTTTTTCTAGTAAACCATTGCCTTTATTCACATAAACATATTCCTCACGAGAAGTGGTTACATCTATAAATGGCGGTTTGAATTCCATTAACGGATCTATATTATCATACAATTCCTGGATACTTGTTCCTTTGGTAGGCGGCACAATTTCAAATGAGAATAAAGTTTCTCCTTTGGCTGCTGCTATATGGTCTGTTACTTTCATAGTATCGGTTGTTGGTTGTTGGTTGTCGGTTGTTAGTTGTCGTTTTACTTTAAAACTGACAACAGTCAACCGAGAACTGAATTAATCTGCAATATTCGGAGCCAACCATTTTTGAGCTTGCTCCAGTGTTGTATTTCTTCGTTTCGAATAATCTTCTACTTGATCTTGTTTTATTTTACCCAAACCAAAATACTTACTTTCTGGGTTGGCAAAATAATACCCTGAGACCGATGAAGCCGGCCACATGGCCATACTTTCAGTCAAAGTTACTCCAATTTCTTGTTCCACATTTAAGAGTTTCCAAATCGTTGGTTTTTCTAAATGGTCTGGACAAGCTGGATATCCTGGTGCAGGACGAATTCCTTTATAATTTTCAGCGATCAAATCTTGATTTGATAAATTTTCCTCAGAGGCATAACCCCAAATTTCCTTACGAACTTGCAAATGCAAATATTCAGCAAAGGCTTCCGCCAAACGATCGCCTAAGGCTTTGACCAAAATCGAATTATAATCGTCTAGGTCTTTTTCAAATGCTTTGGCTTTTTCTTCTACTCCAAAACCAGTGGTTACACAAAAACAACCCATATAATCTTGAACTCCTGAATCTTTTGGCGCAATAAAATCAGCTAAGGCGATATTAGGCGCGCCAGCCGTTTTTTGGGATTGTTGACGTAGCGTTAAAAAAGTGAATTGTTGTCCATTATTAGTTGTCAACTGAATGTCATCATCATTAATCGTATTGGCAGGGTAAATTCCTAAAATACCTTTGGCAGTCAACCAATTTTCTTGAATTAACTGATGTAACATTTTTTGTGCATCCGCAAATAAAGACGTAGCTTGTTCTCCAACCACCTCATCGGTTAAAATAGCTGGATACTTTCCGTACAATTCCCAAGAATTGAAAAATGGTGTCCAATCGATAAAATCTACTAAATCAGCAATCGCAACCTCAACGGTTTTTGTACCAATGAAATTAGGTTTTGTTGGCGTATAGGTACTCCAATCTAACTTTAATTTATTTACTCTTGCCTGCTCAATCGTTAGGAAATTTTTATCCCTACTACGATTCAAGTAGCCTTCACGAAGCGCATCGTATTCGGTACGAATGTCTTGTGTGTATTTTTCTTTAGTTTCTGAATTCAATAAGTTTCCAGCAACTGTTACTGCTCTAGAAGCATCGTTTACGTGAACTACTGTCGCTTTATATTGAGGTGCAATTTTCACGGCTGTATGCGCACGCGAAGTGGTTGCTCCACCAATCATAATTGGAATTTGAACATTCAATTTATCCAATTCTTTGGCTAAATATACCATTTCGTCCAGCGAAGGCGTAATCAAACCACTCAATCCAATAACATCTACATTATGCTCGATAGCTGCTGCAATAATTTTCTCAGGCGCTACCATTACACCTAAATCGACTATTTCGTAATTGTTACAAGCTAAAACAACTGAAACAATGTTTTTTCCAATATCGTGAACATCACCTTTCACAGTCGCCATCAATACTTTTCCAGCACTTGAGGAAGCCGAACCGTCTTTAGCCGCTTCAATGAAAGGCAATAAATACGCTACCGCTTTTTTCATTACACGTGCTGATTTAACTACCTGTGGCAAGAACATTTTTCCGCTTCCGAATAAATCGCCTACCACATTCATTCCTGCCATCAAATTGATTTCGATAACTTCAATGGGTTTCGAAGCCGCTTGTCTTGCTTCTTCTACATCTATTTCTATAAATTCGTCAATTCCTTTTACTAACGAATGAGTTAAACGTTCTTGTATTGTTCCTGAACGCCATTCTGCAATTGCTTTTTCATTGGCTTTGAAATCCCCTTTGAAACTTTCTGCTAAATCCAATAAACGCTCTGTAGCATCCTCTCTTCTGTTTAACAAAACATCTTCTACATGTTCTAACAAAACAGGATCAATTTCGTCGTAAATCTCTAACATTTCAGGATTCACGATACCCATTGTCATTCCATTCTTAATGGCGTGGTATAAAAATGCGGAGTGCATTGCCTCACGCACTTTGTCATTTCCTCTAAACGAAAAAGAAACATTACTTACTCCTCCCGAAATATGAGCATACGGCAAGTTTTCTCTAATCCATTTGGTCGCACGGAAAAAGTCCAAAGCATTTAATTTATGCTCTTCCATTCCTGTTGCCACTGGGAAAATATTCGGGTCGAAAATAATGTCTTGAGCAGGAAAACCAACTTTATCGACTAATACATCGTAACTTCTTTTACAAATTTCGATACGTCGCTCGTAATTATCAGCTTGACCCTTTTCGTCAAATGCCATTACAATTACCGCAGCACCGTAACGTTTGATTTTTTTAGCGTATTCAATGAATTTTTCTTCTCCTTCTTTAAGCGAAATAGAATTCACCACCCCTTTTCCTTGAACTACTTTCAATCCCGCTTCGATGATTTCCCATTTAGAGCTATCAATCATTACAGGAACACGAGAAATATCGGGTTCGGCAGCAATTAAATTCAGGAATTTGGTCATGGCATACACCCCGTCCAACATTCCTTCATCCATGTTGACATCAATGATTTGCGCACCACCTTCAACCTGATTTCTAGCGATATCTAAGGCGTCTTCGTATTGCTCTTCTTTGATTAATCGAAGGAATTTTCGGGAACCGGTAACATTAGTTCGTTCCCCCACATTCACAAAATTAGTTTCTGGGGTAATAATTAATGGCTCTAGACCGGATAATTGTAAATATTTCTTTTCGTGTGTACTCATATCGTATAAAAACCTAGTAGGTTTTGAAAACCTTTCCGGTTTAGTTTAATTCAATAGTTCTGGGTTTAAACTCTCTCGCTACATCAGCAATTGCTTTGATGTGATCTGGAGTCGTTCCGCAACAACCTCCAATGATATTGATTAAATTATCTTGTAAATACTCTCTAATCAAAGCCTGCATTTCTTCTGGGGTTTGATCGTAATGTCCAAAGGCATTAGGCAAACCTGCATTCGGATGAGCTGAAATATTCAATTGCGTATTCATCGACAAACGTTTCAAATACGGCTTCAATTGGTCGGCTCCTAAAGCACAATTAAAACCAACGCTCAATAACGGAATGTGTGAAATCGAAATTAAAAAAGCCTCCACCGTTTGGCCCGAAAGTGTTCTTCCTGAAGCATCGGTAATCGTTCCTGAAACCATTACTGGCATATCTATTTTACGTTCTTCTTTTACTTCTTCAATGGCGAAAAGAGCAGCCTTAGCATTCAAAGTATCAAAAATAGTTTCTACTAATAACACATCGCAACCACCATCAATCAAGGCTTCTACTTGTTGCTTGTACGCCACACGCAAATCGTCAAAAGTAACTGCACGATAACCCGGATCGTTTACATCAGGCGACATCGAAGCCGTTCTGTTAGTTGGTCCGATAGAACCAGCTACAAATCGGGGACGGTCTGTAAATTCATCAGCTACTTCTCGGGCAATTTTAGCCGATTGGTAATTCAACTCGTACACTAAATCTTCCAAATGATAATCGGCCATACCGATAGTCGTTCCAGAAAATGTATTGGTTTCTACAATATCAGCTCCCGCTTGAAAATACAAACGGTGGACTTGTTTTACGGCTTCGGGTTGTGTAATCGAAAGTAAATCGTTATTTCCTTTTAACGGATGTGGAAAATCTTTGAAGCGTTCGCCACGAAAATCATCTTCAGAGAAATTGTTACGTTGCAACATGGTTCCCATCGCCCCGTCTAGGACTAAGATTCTTTCTTTTATGGCTTGTTGAATTTTTGACATATTTTTTATTTTGGCCGAAAAGGCACTTCATCAAACTATTATGTTGTTTATTTCTTGGCAAAAAATCCCTTTCTGCCCTTTAGCCCTGACCTGTCTGCCGAAAGGCAGGTGGAAGCGGCATCCTTTTATTCTGGGTTTCAGAAAAAAGATACAGCGTACAGCAGGAAAAAATCTTGGCAAAAATACGCCATTCCTTTGCTTTAAAAAAATATTAGTAACGATCCTTTTAAAAATTTGGAATTGCGTCAGTTGCCAACAAACAAAAAGCGCTAAAACTCGAAAGTAATAGCGCTTTGTATTGTTATGCAAAAGTTTTTACACGATCGCTTTTACTACTGCTTTTGGCGCTTCTTTACGAGTTCCATCAAATCCGTCTACCCCAGAAACGGTAGTGTATTTCAACACATAACGTTTTCCTGGGTTGATGATTTGGTAGGCCGCCTGGCACATCAAAGTGGCTTCGTGGAAACCACAAAGAATCAATTTCAATTTACCCGGATAAGTATTAACGTCACCAATGGCGAAAATTCCGGGAATGTTCGTTTGGTAATCCAAAGCGTTGTTTACTTTGATCGCATTTTTCTCGATTTCCAATCCCCAATCAGCGATTGGACCTAATTTAGGTGTCAAACCAAAAAGCGGAATGAAATAATCTGTTTCGATCGTTCTTTGCACTCCATCTTCTTCAATTACAATCGATTCAATATGATTCGCACCGTTTATACCCACTACTTCTGCAGGCGTAATCATTCGGATTTTACCTTCGTTTTTCAACTCTTGTACTTTTTCTACTGAATCTAAAGCACCTCTAAACTCATTTCGTCTATGAATTAAAGTTACTTCTGAAGCTACATCAGCCAAGAAAATACTCCAATCCAAAGCCGAGTCTCCTCCACCAGCAATTACGACTCTTTTATTTCTGAACTCTTCTGGATTTTTAATGAAGTATTTTACTCCTTTATCTTCGTAGAATTCGATATTTTCAATTAAGGGTTTACGAGGTTCAAAACTTCCTAAACCACCTGCAATGGCAACTACTGGTGTGTGGAATTGTGTTCCTGCATTAGAGGTTACGATAAAGGTTCCGTCTTCTTGTTTTACAATGGTTTCAGCACGCTCCCCAAGCGTAAATCCTGGTTCGAATTGCTTGATTTGCTCCATCAAATTATCTACCAAGTCACCTGCCAATACTTCAGGAAAACCTGGAATATCATAGATGGGTTTTTTAGGATATAATTCGGAAAGCTGTCCACCCGGTTGTGGCAAAGCATCTAGAATATGACATTTTAATTTTAATAATCCCGCTTCGAATACGGCAAATAAACCTGTTGGGCCTGCTCCAATTATAAGTATGTCTGTTTTAATCATGCTATTAGGTTTTATCCTTTAATTATTCTTATCTAATTTTATGCAAATGAACGAATGATTTTAGTTTTTAAAGGTAACATTTATCACTTTTTCAATTCAATCACTATTTCTTATTTTTCAACGATTCGGTAATTTCATTCATTTTTTGGACTTTTTCTTCAAAATTTCCTTTTAAGGTTTTTCGGTATTCATTCAAATTTTCGACCATTGTATTGATGTCGTCTGGAATTATTTCTTCAAAAAATTCTCGCAATCGCTTAGCTGTTGTGGGTGATTTTCCGTTGGTTGAAATAGCAATTTTTACATTTCCTTTGGTTACAATTCCCCCCAAATAATAATCACACAACAGAGGTGTGTCGGCAATATTGCAAATCAAATGACGCTTGCGACACAAATCAAATACTCTTTTATTTACCTTCAAATCATCCGTACACGCAATTACCAAATGGCGTTTGCGAAGCATCCAACGATTGAATTTCTTTGCTGTTAGCTTAACCGAAGGATGTTGTGCAACCAAAGCTTCCAGTTCAGGAAGAAATCGTGGCGCTACTACTTCAACATTGGCATTCGGACTGGATTTCAACATAAATGATAACTTCTCTAAACCTACATTTCCGCCACCCACAATCAACACATTCAATTGATGTAGTTTTAAAAACACAGGATATAGTTCGTTTCTTTCTTCCATATTTTTTTAGCTTTCGCCAAAGGAACGCTGTTTATCTTTTTTCTATCAAATAGTCGTGATAGAAATCTTTTAGTTTATTACTTTCTCTTACCACTTCGCCAATAACAATAATGGCAGGTGAACTTAATTTCTTTTCTGCTACTACGTTTTGAATCGTATCAATGGTTCCCACTCCTATTTTTACTTTTGGAGTCGTTCCGTTTTGAATAATGGCTACCGGAGTTGTTCCTTTTGATTCGTTTTGGAACAAACTCACAATCTGCGCCAATTTACTCATTCCCATCAAAATCACCACCGTGGCTGATGATTGTGCAGCTAAAGCTACATCAGTTGACAATTTTCTATCCGAAGTAGTTCCTGTAATTACCCAAAAACTTTCTGAAACTCCGCGTTTAGTTAATGAAATTCCTTGATAAGCCGGCACTGCTACCGAAGAAGATATTCCAGGCACTACGGCTGTAGGAATTCCAAAGCTCTCAACAAAATCAATTTCTTCACTTCCACGACCAAAAATAAACGGGTCGCCTCCTTTTAAACGCACTACGTGTCCATAAGTCAGGGCATTGTCCACAATCAATTGATTGATTTCGTCTTGCGAATACGCGTGACATCCTTTTCTTTTTCCCACAAAAATCTTGATTGATTTTTTTGGTGCATAGGTTAGAATTTCTTCGTTTGCCAAGGCATCATACAAAACCACCTGAGCTTCTGCTAAAGCATTGGCTCCTTTGATAGTTAGCAAGTCTGGATCGCCTGGACCAGCACCAACTAAAGTTACTTTGGGTTGTATTGTTTTATGCATCAGCTAAATCTTTTTCTCTATATTTTTCAATCGTTTCGAAGAATGCTTTTGCTTGTTCTAAATACTCTTTCGCAAATACTTCTGAAGCTTCGTTCGCTTTAATTTGGTACACCAAATCTTTGAAAGCAGTTGCTAGTTGAATGGTATTGGTTTCCACAAAAACGGTGTCAAACAAATCGATGATTCCGGCGTGGTGGTTTGTTTTTTGATTTTCAGCAAGCAATAACGCTTTGGCAGCATTCACAAATCCTGCGTAAGTCAAATAAATGGAATCCGACCATTTTTGATCGTTCACCGCTTCTTGAGAAAACGTCAATTTGTCTTTGGCTTCTACCAATAATGTAGCTACTAAGTCAATAACAACTCCCGCACATTCACCTACACCAACTGCTTTTACGTAGTTGTCTGCATTTCCCCAATCGACAAAATCAGCTTCTGTTAAATTGGTTACATCAGCCAAAGGTTTCAAATATTCGTAAAAATATTTTTCTCCTTTGGCATCATAATAATTCAAGAACGATTGTCCGTTGGCATTTGCTTCAAAATCATTTAAGATCAAACGCAAGGCTTCAGGTCCTCTTCGACTTGGAATTTTAATTACTTTATCTGAAAAACGACCTTGACCGTTTCCTAAGTTTCCTCCACCCAACAATACCTGAAGGGCTGGTGCTACTAATTTTCCAGAATTGATTGACATTCCTTGAAAACCAATTTCTGCCATATTATGTTGTCCACAAGCATTCATACAACCACTGATTTTAATCGTGATTTCTTGATTGTTGCTGTATTGCGGATATTCTGTTGCTAAAACGCGTTCTAATTCTACTGCGATTCCAGTACTACTGGCAATCCCTAAATTACAGGTATCGGTTCCAGGACAAGCCGTAACATCATTGATGGTGTTGTACCCTAAAGTAACAAAATCCAACTTGGCTAATTCTTGGTAAAAGAATGGCAAGTTTTCTTCTTTAATGTTACGAATCAAAATGTCTTGACGCAAGGTAAAACGCAATTCATTGGCACCATAATTTTTAATCAAATCAGCTAAAGCTCTTGCTTTATCCGTATAAAAATCGCCTAACGCTACTTTGATTCCGATAGCCACATATCCCGCTTGTTTTTGAGCAATGACGTTTGATTTTTTCCAAGCCTCAAAAGCTGCAACATCTTCGATAGTTACTTTTGGAGCAGTTACTAATGGTGCTGGAATTGGACCTTCAAAAGCAGTAGTGTCAATTTCTACTGTCTGAAAAGACAAGGCTTTTTTCTCTTCTTCTACCAATCGCAAGAATTCGTCTTTACCAATATCTTTAATTAAGAATTTCATACGGGCTTTCAAGCGTTTGGCTCTTTCGCCATAGCGATCAAAAATACGCAACACACCTTCTGTCATCGGAATGATTTGATTGACCGGAACAAATTCAGAAAGTAATTCGGCATGGCTTGGTTGTGAACCTAACCCACCGCCTAACATCACTTTGAATCCGCGCTCTCCATTGACAATTTTTGGAATGAATCCTAAATCGTGCAAATAACTCAAAGCTGTATCTTTATCAGAAGAAGAAAAAGACATTTTGAATTTACGTCCCATTTCTTGACACACTGGATTTCTTAAGAAAAACTGAAACAAAGCGTGTACATAAGGCGACACATCAAATGGTTCTTCCGGATCAATCCCCGCATTTTCACTCGCTGTAATATTTCTAACCGTATTTCCGCAAGCTTCTCTCAGCGTGATATCGTCTTTTTCCAAATCAGCCCAAAGCTGCGGCGTTCTATCCAAACTTACGTAGTGGATTTGAATATCCTGACGCGTAGTAATGTGCAAACGTCCTGTCGAATATTCGTCAGACACTTTAGTAATTCGCACTAATTGTTCGCTGCTCACTTTACCAAAAGGCAATTTGATACGAATCATTTGCACCCCTTCTTGACGCTGACCATACACTCCTCTGGCTAAACGAAGGCTACGAAAACGTTCGTCATCAATTTTTCCTTCTTTGAATAATCGAATTTTTCTTTCTAAATCGATAATGTCTTTTTGGACAATCGGATTTTCTATTTCGGTTCTAAAACTTTCCATAAGCCCCACCCCAGCCCTCCCCAAAGGGGAGGGAGCCGAGTTCTGATTTTAAATTACTATTCTTTAGTTTGTGTAGCTCCTTCATCCCCCCTTTGGGGGTTAGGGGGCTGTTATTTTATAAATCCAACTCCCGCTGTTGTGTTGGTATTAGCGTCAATTAAAATAAACGCTCCATTTGATTTATTATCGTTGTATTTATCAAAATACAATGCTTTGCTTAATTTGATAGTCACTTCTCCAATTTCGTTTATGGCTAATTGTGTAGCAGGAACAGCTCCGGAATAATCCGTTGCAATTACATTTTTGATAGCGTCAATTTTAGCCAAAACTCTGTTCGTATTGTGTTGCACCAAATACTTGGTTCCTGGCACTAATTTCTTGCTGTCCATCCAACAAATAGTCGCATTAATATCTTTTTCTACTTGCGGTAATTCTCCTGATTTTACAATCATGTCGCCACGAGTCACATTGATGTCGTTTTCCAATTCAACTACAATAGACGAACCCGCTTTGGCTTCATCAAATTGTTGGTCAAAGAAGTGAATTTTGGACACTTTAGATTCGGTTAACGAAGGTAATACCGTAACGGCATCGCCAACTTGAATTGAGTTTCCATATAATTTTCCAGCATAACCCCTAAAGTCGTGGTATTCTTCGGTTTTTGGACGAATCACTGTTTGCACAGGAAAACGTGTTTTACCAGTTTCGAACACATCTTCTGGAGATAAATCTTCTAAATGTTCCAAAACTGTTTGCCCAGTGTACCAAGGCATATTTTCTGATTTATCAGCTACATTTCCGCCGTTAATAGCACTTAAGGGAATGTAACTTACGTTTTGTTCTTTGAATGAACTTTTGGCATTCAAAGCTTGGAAGTCGGCTTTGATTTTGTTAAAAACTTCTTCTGAATAATCGACTAAGTCCATTTTGTTTACTGCAACAATTACCTCTTTCACACGCAATAAATTATTGATAAAGAAGTGTCGGTAAGTTTGCTCAATCACTCCTTTACGAGCATCAATCAAAATGATCGACACTTGAGAAGTCGAAGCTCCTGTTACCATATTACGCGTATATTCTACGTGACCTGGAGTATCGGCAATAATGTAACTTTTCTTTGCAGTCGAAAAATAAATATGAGCCACATCAATCGTAATCCCCTGCTCTCTTTCGGCAACTAAACCATCCGTAGCCAAAGAAAAGTCAAGATAATCGTAGCCTTTTTGCTTGCTGCTTTTTTCTATTGCTTCAATTTTATCCGTAGTCAATGATTTGGTGTCATACAATAACCTCCCGATTAAAGTACTCTTTCCGTCATCTACACTTCCTGCTGTTGCTATTTTTAAAACTTCCATAAGCCCCTCCCCAGCCCTCCCCAAAAGGGAGGGAGCTGAGTTTTGATTTTAAATTAATATTTTGTTTATTGTATATTACTCCTTCGTTCCCCCTATGGGGTTAGGTGGCTTAAAAGTACCCTTGTTGTTTTCTTTTCTCCATTGCCGCTTCTGAACGTTTATCGTCAATTCTAGCCCCTCTTTCAGAAATGGTTGAGGATCGAATTTCTCCTACTACTTCTTGAATAGTAGCTGCATATGATTCAACAGCCGCCGTACAACTCATATCACCTACCGTTCTAAAACGAACAATTCTCTCTTCAATTTCTTCATCTTCCTCTTGGTAAACAAATGGCGAATGCGACCAAATCAACCCGTCTCTCAAAAATACTTTACGTTTGTGTGAAAAATAAATCGATGGAATTTCGATTCCTTCTTGTTCGATATAACTCCAAACGTCTAATTCTGTCCAGTTCGAAATTGGGAAAACACGAACGTTTTGTCCCAACTCAATTTTTCCGTTCAACAAATCAAACAATTCAGGACGTTGGTTTTTTTCATCCCACTGACCAAAATCATCACGTACCGAAAAAATTCGTTCTTTCGCTCTTGCTTTTTCTTCATCTCTTCGCGCTCCTCCAATACAAGCATCAAATTTGAATTCTTCAATCGCATCCAAAAGTGTAGTCGTCTGTAAGCTATTTCTACTCGAATATTTCCCAGATTCTTCAACTACTTTTCCTTGATCAATAGCATCTTGTACATTGCGAACAATTAATTCTAACCCTAATTCGGCTACCAATTTATCTCTAAATTCAATCGTCTCAGGAAAGTTGTGTCCAGTATCTACGTGCAACAATGGAAAAGGAATTTTGGCAGGAAAAAAGGCTTTTTGTGCTAAACGTACTAATGTAATTGAATCTTTTCCACCTGAAAAAAGCAATACGGGTTTTTCAAATTGAGCAATTACTTCTCTAAAAATATAGATCGCTTCGCATTCTAAAGCATTTGTTTTTACTATTGAACTCATTTTATTAATTTAATATTGAAAAATTAAAAGATTGAAAGATTTAGAATTCACCTTTCAAAACTCATAATTCATAATTTATTTTTGGTGTAACCCACATTCTTTGTGGCTCGATTCCCAAGACCATCTTCCTGCTCTGATATCTTCTCCTGGCAAAATCGCTCTGGTACAAGGTGCGCAACCAATACTTACAAAGCCTTGTTTGTGCAAGGTGTTTTGAGGTACGTTATTCTTTTCTAGATGTGCTTCCACTTCTTGTAACGTCCATTTTAACAATGGATTGAATTTGACAATATCAAAATGGGCGTCGTATTCAAAAAAGTTCAAATCACTTCTATTCTCTGATTGCTCTGCTCTTAAACCGGTTATCCAAATGGCATTGCCTTTCAAAGCTTTGGTTAAGGGCGCTACTTTTCGAATGAAACAACATTCTTTTCTATTTTCTACCGAATCATAAAAACTATTCGGTCCTTTCTGATTCAACAAAGTTTCTACCGCAGCAGTATCAGGAAAATAGGTTTTAATTTCCGTTTTATATTTTTTCACAGTCTTATGAAAAACATCGTAGGTTTCTTGGAACAAACGTCCTGTATCTAAAGTAAAAACCGTTATTGGCAACTGATTTTGACCAATAAAATCGATAATTACCTGATCTTCTTGCCCAAAAGAAGTAGAAAAAACCACTTGATTTGGATATTCCTTAGCCAAAAAAGCAAGCGTTTCCTCAATAGAGAAGTCCTTTGTTTTTTCCAATAAACTGGCTACGACTGATGTACTCATTATAGTAATTTATATAAGGTTCGTAAACTTAAAATGATAATTAAAATTCCTACTGCAATCATCATGGGTTGCCTTTTAATTTTATTTACTAAAATTGCTGCAATAGGTGCTGCAATTACGCCACCTAAAATCAAACCAATAATTACCTGCCAACCTTCTATTCCACCAAAAAGCATAAAAGTTACCCCACTGGCGAAAGAAACAGCAAACTCGGCAGCATTTACAGAACCAATTGTGTAGCGTGGATTTCTACCACGTCCTAACAATGTAGAGGTTACAATTGGTCCCCAACCACCACCACCAACAGCGTCCATAAAACCTCCAAAAGAAGCAAGAATACTTAATCGTTTGGTCTTCTTTTTGACTATCTTCTTTTGAGCTGCTTTTCTGATAATGATGATCGCCAATGCAATCATATACACCGCAATAAATGGCTTTATTACATCTCCGTCAATCACATCAGACAGCAAATAGGCTCCTGTAACAGAACCCAAAACTCCAGGAATTAACAAATGTCGCACTAGTTTTTTGTTGATATTTCCAAAACGATGGTGCGATATAGCCGAAACTCCCGTAGTAAACATCTCTGCAACGTGAACTCCTGTACTGCTGATTGCAGGCGGAATACCATAAGCCAATAAAAACGAAGTGGAAGTAGCTCCATACCCCATTCCTAAAGTGCCGTCTACTAACTGAGCAAATACTCCAATTGAGAAAAAGATTAAAAATTCTTGATCAAAATCTGCGACTAAACCATCCCAAGAAAACTCCGCATGATGGTTGTAGATTAAATTAGAAATCAAGCCTACCAATAAAGCAACTGGAATAATAACCCACAAACGTTGTTTGAAAGGTACTTTTGCGTTTACTGAAACTGTATTTTCTTTAACTTCTTGACTCATTAGTACTACTTTTTCATAAAATTGATTCGTTAAAATCTATTTCCCTATCGGACTAGTAGATTAAAGTGCAAAAATAGTACTTTTTTACTAAATACAAAATGAAATTTAAAAAAGTTTAGATTTAAAAAGAGACGTCTGCGAGGGTGTTGTTTTCGAGTATCATCAGCGTGTTATCGCGGACTTCGGTCATTAATTTGTGTACTGAACAACTAGCTTCGTCCACACAATCATCACATTTTTCATAAAAATTGTGACTTACGCAAGGTAGTAATGCAATGGGGCCTTCTAAAATACGATACACATGCGCCATATTGATGTCTTTGGGATCTTTAATTAAATAATATCCGCCCCCTTTTCCTTTTTTGGCACCCAAAAAACCGGAATGACGTAACAATAATAAAATGCTTTCTAAAAACTTAATCGAAATATGCTCGCTCTTTGCTATTTCAGCAATTTGCACTGGCGTTTGATTCTCTTGGCGCGCCAAGAAAGTCAATGCTTTTATTCCGTATTTTGTTTTCTTTGATAACATGAATTATATGTACGATTTACGATGTGGGATTTACGATGTGCTAAATTATAACACTAAATCGTAAATCCAATATTCAAATCGTAAATTTTAAGACAAGGCTTGTTCCAAATCAGCAATTACATCCGCAACCGTTTCTAAACCTACCGAAACACGAACTAAACCATCAGTTATGCTTACCGCTAAACGTTCTTGAACAGATAATTTACTATGTGTTGTTGATGCTGGATGAGTAACAATTGTTCTGGTGTCTCCAAGATTTGGCGACAGAGAGCATAATTTTATTTTATCCAAAAAGGCTCTTCCAGCTTCGATTCCGCCTTTGATTTCGAAAGCGACAATATTGCCTCCTAACTTCATTTGCTTTTGCGCAATAGCGTGCTGAGGATGCGATTTCAAGAAGGGATATTTAACTTTATTTACTTGAGGATGGTTTTCTAAAAACTCGACTACTTTTAACGCATTTTCGCAATGTTTCTCTAAACGAACGGCTAATGTTTCCAGACTTTTTGACAAAACCCACGCATTAAACGGAGATAAAGTAGGTCCTGTTAATCGAGAAAAAAGATAAATATCTTTAATCAAATCAGCTCTACCAACTGTGATTCCGCCCAAAACACGCCCTTGTCCATCCATCAATTTAGTAGCGGAATGGATCACCAAATCTGCTCCCCATTTGATAGGCTGTTGCAAATACGGCGTTGCAAAACAGTTGTCAATGATTAAAATCAAATTGTGTTTTTTGGCAATATTTCCCAACAATTCCAAATCGATAATATCTACCGCAGGATTCGTTGGCGACTCTGCAAATAAAATTTTAGTATTGGGTTGGATACAACTTTCTATTGTCTCTGGAGCATTAATGTCAAAATAAGTAGTTTCAATATTCCATTTCGGAAAATAGTTTACAAACAACGAATGCGTTGCTCCAAAAACACTACTTGCTGAAACAATATGATCTCCAGATTTCAATAGAGTGGCAAAAGTAGAATACACGGCTGCCATACCTGATGCAAAAGCAAAACCGGTTTCGGCACCTTCCATTTGGCACACTTTATTAATGAATTCAATCGTATTAGGATTACTATAACGGCTATAAATATTGCGCTCTTTTTCGTCTGCAAAAGAAGCGCGCATATCTTCAGCATCTTCAAAAACAAAACTAGAGGTTAAGTACAAAGGCACTGAATGCTCCAAATATTGTGTTCTTTCTAATTGACCGCGTATCGCTTGAGTTTCAAAACCAAAATCGTGTTCGTTCATTTCATTTATTTGTTTAAAGTTTAAGGTTTAAAGTTGTTGGACTATTAAATCCAGACATCTTGCCTAAACTACAATGGTTTGTTATTCAATACTACTTTGTACAAAATGGTTGCCGTTGGCTCCAATGTTTTGGAAACCGAACAATATTTTTCAAAGGATAATTTTGCCGCTTTAGCTGCTTTGTCTTCATTAATTGGGCCTTCCAAAAAGAAAACCACGTGGATTGTTTTGAAAGGATTTGCCTCTCCAACAGGAACTCGTTCCCCTTCTACCTCAGCTTTAAAAGACGTGATTTCTTGACGTTGTTTTTTCAAAATTGAAATCATATCAATTCCGCTACAACCCGCAACACCCATCAAAACCAATTCCATTGGACTTGGCCCCATATCGTTTCCTCCATACTCTGGACGCGCATCCACATTGACAAGATGCCCTCTATCATTTTTTAATTGAAAATGAAAGTTATCATTTACTCTTTCTAATGTTATTTTCATTTGTTTGTTTTTAAAATCGTAAATCTGAAATTTGAAATCTTATCCTTTATCCGATAACCTCAAAATATCTCCAAAAACACCTCTTGCAGTTACTGCCGACCCTGCGCCTGCGCCTTGAACTACAATCGGTCTATCTCCATAGGATTCTGTGTAAATTTCGAAGAATGAATCCGATCCTTTCAATCCGCCTAATGCCGTATCTGATGGAACTGAAACTAATTTTACTTCTAAATTTCCTTTGTCGCTTTGCAAATCGCCTGACAATTCGCCGATATATCTCAACACGTGATTCGGTTGTTGTTCTGCTTTTATTTTGGCGTAGACCGCATCAAATTCTTTTAATTTAGTCAAAAATTCAGATACGCTTCCTTCACGCAAATGTTCTGGAATTAAATTCTG
This sequence comes from Flavobacterium ammonificans, assembly GCF_020886115.1. NCBI lineage: Bacteria > Pseudomonadati > Bacteroidota > Flavobacteriia > Flavobacteriales > Flavobacteriaceae > Flavobacterium > Flavobacterium ammonificans. Next base: position 1,101,003 of record NZ_AP025185.1, on the reverse strand, counting down.
AATTTCAATTTCTTCAAATTCATTTTGCAAATCCAATTCACGCGCTAAAATTAACAATTTTCTACCCACATCATTTCCACATAAATCTTCTCTTGGATCGGGTTCTGTATAACCGTTATCAATAGCCTCTTTCAAGATGTCACTGAACGGAACGTCTTTGGCTGAGTAATTATTGAACAAATAACTCAAGGTACCTGAAAACACTCCTTTAATTTTAGTGATATTTTCTCCTGAAAGGTGTAATAATTTAATCGTATCAATCAATGGCAAACCAGCACCAACATTGGTTTCATACAAATAGGTTTTTTGATTGTCTGCCAATACTTTACGCAGTTTTTTGTAGAAACTGTAGCTCAAGGTATTCGCTACTTTGTTTGACGAAATTAAGTCAAAACTACTTTCTATCAACGGAATGTAATTCTCAACAAATTCAGCACTAGCAGTATTATCTACTGCAATTAGGTTTTCCAAATGGTGCTCATTAGCATAATCAATTACATCTTGAATAGTATATAAAGTTCCTTTGTTTTGGATTTCGTTTTTCCAGTTGGGTGTTACTCCATTCTTATTTAAAAGTACATTTTGTGAATTGGCGATAGCAAAAATATTCAACTTCACATCTTTACGTTTCTCAATTGCAGTAGCCGATTCCAAAATTTGATTAATCAAAGTTCCGCCTACTAATCCGTGTCCAAAAATAGCAATGTTGATTTTTTTAGAAACCCCAAAAATCTCTCCGTGAATTACATTCAAGGCACGATTCAATTCGGATTTCTTTACTACCAAACTCACGTTTTTACCCGTAACCGTGTTGTTGAACAAAATCGGAACAATCTTGTTCTTAATCAAAGCGGTATATGGTTTGTGGAAAGTGCTTAAATCTTGTCCAATGATAGAAATCACCGACACATTATCCGTCACCGAAATTTTATTCACGTCTTTCGAATAGAAATCATTTTCAAATTCTTTCTCTAATTGGATCATCGCTAAAGATGCTTTATCCGCATCAACTACTAAACCAATTCCTCTCTCTGAAGAACCTTGCGAAATGATACTTACACTAATATCATTATCGCCCATTACTTTGAAAATTCGGGCATCGACACCTGTTTTACCAAGTAATCCGCGTCCTTCTAAATTGACCAGAGCTACATTTTCAAGCACAGAAAGTGTTTTGATTCCTTCTTTGCTTGCTGTAGAACGAATTAAGGTTCCTTTATTTTCGTGATTGAAAGTATTCAAAATACGAAGTGGAATATTTTTTTCCAATAACGGAATGATCGTTTTAGCGTGTAAAATGGTAGCTCCAAAATTAGCCAACTCATTTGCCTCGTTAAACGTCAAATAATCAATTTTCTTGGCGTCAGGCACTAAATCAGGATTTGCAGTGTAGATTCCATCTACGTGTGTGTAGTTTTGTAATTCTTCCGCATCCAAATAATTAGCAATCAAAGAAGCGGTATAATTACTTCCGTTTCTTCCTAAAGTAGTCGTAACGTTTTTAGCATTCGAAGCAATAAAACCGGTTACAATATTCACCGCATCTTCATTCTCTTTGAAATACTGAATTACATTTTTCTTAGAGGCTTGTTCGATGGGTTGTGCATCGCCAAATTTCGAATCGGTTTTTATCAATTCTCTACTATCAGCAAAACGCGCGTTAACTCCATTATTTAGCAAAATAGCCGTCAGTAATTTTGCCGAAAGTAATTCGCCAATCGACAAAATTTGGTCTTTAATTTTGCTGCTGTAATCTCCAATTAAGCTTACACCTTCAAATAATTTTTCAAGAACAGTAAATTCCTCTGAAAAATCAACATCTATAAAACCATTTTGCTGTTCCAATTTGAATTGGTCCAACATTATCTTATAACTTTCATTTTTAGCAGCACTATCCAATATTCCCTCCAATTCATCAGTGGCATTGCCACGTGCCGAAACCACCACAGCAATTTTTTCGCCTTGGTTCACCTTGTCTAAAATAATTGCAACTACTTTATCTAATCCTTCTCCATTGGATAATGATTTTCCTCCAAATTTTAAAATCTTCATAGTATTTGATTTTTGGTTATACCACTAAAAAATGGTAGCCAATAAATTATGTAATTGTTGGTATTCTATCAAAAAAGCATCGTGACCGTGAATGGAAACAATCTCTTGATAGGATACACTTTCTTTATATTTTTTTAATTCTTCATAGGTAGCTCGGTTCTCATTTGCCGTAAAAAACAAATCAGAATCAATTCCAATAATATGAATATTCGCTTCAATTTTTGAGGCTACTGCTTCGAAAGAATCTCTTCCTCTTGTAATATCAATCGTCTTTAATAACTGGTTCATCATTTTATAAGCCGAAAGCTGAAAACGCTTTTGCAACTTATTTCCGTGATGCGCTAACCAACTTTCTACATTATACATTTGCAATTCTTCATTTAGTGTCCGTTGAAATTTAGCCGAAAAAGAGGCTGGTGTCCTATAACATAACATAGCGTGAATGCGAGCGTCTTCAATTGGTTTTGACGAATTGGCTAAAATTTGCTCTTGCAAAAAACAATTCGCAATCAACCAATCTGTCGATTTCCAATCAGTTGCAATCGGAATTAAATGTTGGGTAATTTTAGTTTCTAAAGCTGCCATTTCCCAAGCAATTCCACCACCAACAGAACCTCCAATTATCGCAAACAACTGTTTAATTTGCAAGTCTTTAATTCCTTGGTTAAATAACCGTGCAACATCTCTTGCATTGAAATCTTTGTAATTTTCTATCAGGAAACCATCATATCCGTTTCCTGGAACATTGAAAGCTAAAACAGTATATTTCAATGTATCTATGGTTTTGCTTTCGCCAATAAGATCATTCCACCAACCTTGTTCTCCAATAACTTGAGAATTTCCCGTCAAGGCATGATTGACCAAAACAACAGGCGCTGTATTCAATTGAGGTCCAAAAACTTGGTAACTTAAATTGATTATAGGATAATGCGCACCACTTTCTGTGATGAAATTATGTATTTGTATTTGGTTGAATTTATTTTCCAATGTCAAATCGGTTGTAAATATTGATTTGTGCTGGAAATATTAGAAAGAAAATCTAGAAGTAAACTAGAAAAAATCTCGTGTTATCTTTCCACATTAATGTGGTAGAATGCAGCACCTTCTTCGATTTACCGAAGGGTTGCTAAGGCTTCACTGGGTCTAATCCCTCTACCTTTCTTTATAACATTTCAATACGTTTATTTGAACTTTGAATTGCAAATTAACGTCATAATTATTAAAGAAACAAATCTCGCCGACTTATATTCAACCTAACATAGCTCTGATAGCGGTAATGTTTCTCTTGCCAACTGTGAAAATTTTAGTTATTTTTCATTTATAAGAATCAATTTTACCCCTATAATACAACTTTACAACAGAATCAAATCGTTTTATTATGAATTCATCAAAATGAAAGAAAATTAAAAATGAACTCATTTTTTTTTATTTCGTATTAGTTAAACTATTTAAATTTTAAAAAAAAGAGAAAGTTTAATTTGGAAATCAAAATCGTTTTATAACTTTGCACTCTAATTTCAGAGGAAAAATTTGAACTGATTGCAACCTCATTAAAAAATGCTAAAGCAGGAACTTCCCTTTAGCATTTCGTGGCAATACCCTTTTTTCCTCGCTTAATTTTAAATAAAATTAAATCATTATGGCTTATTTATTTACGTCAGAATCTGTGAGTGAAGGACATCCAGACAAAATAGCTGACCAAATCTCCGATGCATTAATCGATAATTTTTTGGCATTTGATGCCGATTCAAAAGTAGCTTGTGAAACTTTGGTAACTACCGGTCAGGTAATCTTGGCTGGAGAAGTTAAATCCAATACCTACTTAGATGTGCAACAAATTGCTCGTGATGTGATCAAGAAAATTGGTTACACTAAAAGCGAATACATGTTTGAAGCGAATTCTTGTGGAATTCTTTCAGCTATTCACGAACAATCAGCTGATATCAATCAAGGAGTGGATAGAGCCAGTAAAGAAGAACAAGGAGCAGGTGACCAAGGAATGATGTTTGGTTACGCTACTAATGAGACGGAGAACTACATGCCTTTGGCTTTGGATTTATCTCACGCAATTTTGATCGAGTTGGCGAACTTGAGAAGAGAGAACAACGAAATCAAATACTTGCGTCCAGATGCTAAATCGCAAGTAACGCTTGAATATTCAGATGATAATAAACCCGTTCGTATTGATGCGATTGTAATCTCTACACAACACGACGATTTTGATGAAGAAGCTAAAATGTTAGCTAAAATCAAATCAGACTTGGTTAGTATTTTGATTCCGCGTATTAAAGCTAAATACCCACAATATGCACATTTATTCAATGATAATATTACCTATCATATCAACCCAACAGGAAAATTCGTTATTGGAGGACCTCACGGAGATACTGGTTTGACAGGAAGAAAAATCATTGTGGATACTTATGGTGGAAAAGGTGCTCACGGTGGTGGGGCATTCTCCGGAAAAGATCCATCTAAAGTTGACCGTTCTGCAGCGTATGCAACCCGTCATATTGCTAAAAACTTAGTAGCAGCGGGATTGTGTGACGAAGTTTTAGTTCAAGTATCGTACGCTATTGGTGTGGCAAAACCAACATCAATCAACGTAAACACTTACGGAACTTCTAAAGTAAGTTTGACAGATGGAGAAATAAGTAAAGTAGTGGAAGGTATTTTTGATATGCGTCCGTACTTTATTGAGCAACGTTTGAAATTAAGAAATCCTATTTATAGTGAAACAGCAGCTTACGGACATATGGGACGTACTCCTGAAACAGTTACTAAAACTTTCTCTGCTCCTGGCGGATTAACAAAAACCGTTACTGTAGATTTATTTACTTGGGAAAAATTAGATTTTGTAGATGCTGTAAAAACAGCTTTCAAATTATAAATCTTTTTATCCAAAAATATAAAACGAGTTTTCTTAAATTAAGAAAACTCGTTTTTTTTATATGTTGTATTTCAATACGAATGTAACAAACCTAGGAAGGATAATCGTCTCATTGGCATTGTATCCATTCACGCTAAATGAATTGTTCAATCTTGACTTGGTATTCAATAAGTTATTCGCTTGAATTCTGTATTCCAATTTGGCATCTTTTTTAGCATAATTGATACTTGCTGCCATAATTTTAAAATCATTGGTTAACCCAGATGTTTCATTTCTAAATCGGTTGAACGAATAATCCCAATTGATATTCAATCCTTCTAAGAAATAATAATTCAATTTCACATTTGGACTCTGAGTGGTAAATGCATTATTTGCTTGTTCAGAAAAATTGATTCTATACCCTAAATCTATATTGGGTAACTTCTTGAATTGAGTACCCAACGTTAGATTGTACCCGTGATTAACATTTTCAATTCCTTGAATAAATTCTTTAACGGCTCCACCAATAATAGCTCTGTTAAGGACAAAATTTCTATTCCAACTGGCATTTACTCCACCAGATATCTTGTAATATTTTTTAAAACTTTTAGAATAAAAAAGAGTACTATTCAAATTTTCATTTTCAGCATCTAAATTCAATCGATCAGAAGTAGAATAAATCCCTTGGAATAAAATTCCATTGACAACAGGATTTTTAGTAGTAGTGTAGGATATATTCCCAAAAATAGTGGTAAAATTATACAAATTGTATTTTGAATAATTCAATCGGTGTGAGGTAATTAATGAATTTTCTAATCCCGAATTCCCTCTTGCTATACTATTAAAATTAGTAAATACATATCCTTCAACCAAAGAGTTAATGTCGTTAAAGCCGTTTTTAACACTATAATTATAGGTAATGTTTTCTGATTTTTTCATATCCCATCTCGCAAACACATCTGGTAAAAATCGATTGAAATTCAATTGAAACGGTCTGTTAAACTGAGTGTTATTGGTACGGTATTGATGGTAGGATATCCCAGGATTAAAGGTAAATTTACCTAACATGAACTTGTAGTGAACTCCTAAGAAAGAGTCGTTAAATGAATAACGAACTTGATTACTATATAATGCATTGTCTATTTCAACGACAGACTTGTCTTGTAATATTTGTAATAAACTGGAGTTATACGATTGGAAAGCATTGGTATTCCCCACCGTTAAGTTCAAAATACTTTTATTGGTAATTTGATAGAAGTAATCCAATTTAGCATCCAACTTATTCGTTTTAACAAATCTGGATTGCTCTATATTTAAGGTGCTTTCCCTTACAAAAATAGAGCTAGGATCATTAGGGTTTGATGTATTTGAGTTTTGATATGGATTTACTGACAATTGAGGATTGTAAAATGGATCTTCATCCTCATACTGATGTTGCATCTCAACTACCCAAGTGCTTTTTGGATTTTGAGTATAAAACAAGTTTAAACTTTGATTGAATGAAATAGGATCTTGTTCTTGAAAAGAAAAAATAGAATTCGAGCTGTTAATTGGAGTTGAATTAATAAATGACGTATAATTCGTTTGGTTAACGTTGTCTTCTTGTTGCCCATTTTTTCTTAAAAAGGCATCATAATCCAATTGAAAATTATCATTGGGTTTGAACTTGGATCCGAATTTAGAAATAAAGGCTATATTTTTTGAATCGGTTTGATTTTTTCTATTTTCAAGGGTTGCGATTTGAGTAGTATTGGGTTGAAAAATACCGCGCTCTGAATTAGTAATGGACTGATTATAGGTTGAAGAATAGGCTCCGAATCCTGAAACCGTCCATTTTTTTGAAAACGAATGATTCAAATTCAGTGCCCCGAATTTATCCGTCATTTTAGCCACATTATCTCCACCAGATAAACCGAAGAAGTTTCGATTCAAATTCAATGAAGTCCCGTTTCTACCGATAGTATTTCTTGCTCCTCCTGTTATTCTGAAAAAATCAGCGGATGTTAAAGAAACTTCTCCAATATTATTCAAGTTAACAATAGTATTGACACTCGTTTTTGGAGAATAATAAAATAATTTTGGATTAACAATATATCCTCTATCATTAGCTGCACCAGCACTTATATCTCCAAACCAAAATTTATCTTTTCCTTTTTTTAGTTTAATATTAATTGCGATATCATCATTGTTATTTTCAATCCCTTTCATTTGCGAAACTTCATTGAAATTACGCATCACTTGTACCTTATCTACCGCATCAGAAGGAATGTTTTTAGAACCCAATTTTGTATCGCCTTCCATAAATGGCTTTCCGTCCACAAAAAGTTTTTTGACTTGCTTTCCTTCCACTTGAATTTGTCCATCTGACGACACTTCAAATCCAGGCAGTTTTTTAAAGACGTCTTCTAATTTTCGTTCTTCCCCAGTTTTGAATGAATCTGTGTTGTAAACGATAGTATCGCCTTTGATAGAAACAGGCATTTCACGAACAATTTCAACACCTGCCAATTCAATTCCGCCCGATTCCATTGTGATATTCTGAACTATATTTTCTGATTTTGTAGTAACTGAAATTTCTTTGTTTTGCATTCCAATATAACTCAGCTTTACAATGTAAGACGTATTCGATTTTAGATTCAAAACAAACTTCCCTTTATCACTAGTAATGGCATAGGCATCCATCGCTTTAGACGTTTGATTGACTGCCATAACATTAGCCATTTCGAGTGGCGCTTTTTCAGAGTCGAGAACAATCCCTTCAAAACGTACATTCTGACCGTAAACGAAAGGCATTACGAACAATATGATAAACAGAATTATTTTTTTCATTCCAATCAATTTTTAATTAAAGTCTTTTAGATTTTATTGCCCCATTCGTATTTGGAATCCGCCACCACCACTACGACCTTGGTTCATTTCTCTAAACTCTTCCATTTTTTTCACTACAATTTCATCATATTCATTTTGAGAGACTGTTTTGCCTTTTGAAGGCGCTTTAATTTCAGTTTTTTCTTTTGGATTCAAAACTACTTTAGAACAAAGAATAATTGTTTTACCATCGTTTACCTCTAAAATCAAACCAGGTAAACCCCAATATCCTTCAGGTCCTTGACTTACTGGAATTTCAGGAGTATACCAAGCTGTAATCGTAATTTCTTTTGGCAATTCAAGGGCGTCCATAAAACTAGTTTTAGGTGCTTCCTTTGGTTTTTCTTGTTGTGCAGTTTCTTCTTTTTTAGGCGAATCTTTTTGTGCTGCCTCTTCTTTTTTTGGACGGAAGTTTCTAAAATCTGTTTTACTAGCGGCTTTCACTGCAGTAGCTTTGTAACAGGTGTATCCGCCAATTACTCTGGTTTCAGCTTCCATTTTCCAATTCAAACTGGCTAACGAATCTTTAACTAAAAATTCCTTACCCATAAAATCTTTGTCAACACTATACGTTTTATCTTTTACGTTTTTATAGTAAGTACCTCCGCCACCTGTCATTGAACTCATCATACGAAATCCTCCTCCTTGATTTGAAGCCTCTAATTTTTCTTCTTCTTTATAAATTGAAGCCGATTTGTCAAAATTTAAAACAAAGGTTTTTTCAAACATTTTTTTCATTCGCTCTTCCATCATTTTTTGCATATCCGGAGTTATGCTTTTATTTCCTTCAAAGCGCGCTTTAAAATCTGAGGTGCTGGTTTTTGATTCGTACACCGCCATCCCTTGGAAATCTTTTTGGGCGAAAGAATTAGTGTAAACTAATGCAAAGAAAAATAGTAGAATTGTTTTTTTCATCAGGTATTGATTTATGGGTTATTTGTGCAAATATGTCGAATAAACTTCGATTTGTTACCAAAAAAATGTTAAATACATATTTTAGACTAGTTGAAAATCAAATGGTTTAATACCAATACATAAAATAACAGCAAAATAAAAACTAAGTGTTTAATTCTTCAATTGTGAATAAATCATTCGATAAAATGTGTGGCAAACATTAATTTTTATCTATTTTTACCCCTTTAGAAATTTATCAATTATTAAATCACACTACCGTAATGCATATAGCAGTAGCAGGAAACATAGGTTCAGGAAAAACAACATTAACTAATTTATTGGCTAAACATTTCAAATGGGAACCGCATTTTGAAGACGTGGTTGACAATCCGTATTTGGATGATTTCTATCACCAAATGGAGCGTTGGTCATTCAACTTGCAAATTTATTTCTTAAACAGTCGTTTTCGTCAAGTAATGCAAATTCGCGAAAGCGGTAAAAAAATCATTCAAGACAGAACGATTTACGAAGATGCTCACATCTTTGCTCCCAACTTACACGCGATGGGCTTGATGACCAATCGTGATTTCCAAAACTACTCTTCGCTTTTTGAGTTGATGGAATCTTTGGTAAAAGCACCTGATTTATTGATTTATTTGCGTAGTTCTATACCTAATTTAGTAGGTCAAATTCACAAACGTGGTCGCGAGTACGAAAACTCGATTTCAATTGATTACTTAAGCCGTTTGAACGAACGTTATGAGGCTTGGATTCATACCTATGACCGAGGAAAATTGTTAATTATCGATGTAGACAATATTAATTTTGTTGACAATCCAGAAGATTTAGGAAACATCATTAACCGAATTGACGCTGAAATCAACGGTTTGTTTTAATCTAAATCAAAATTATATTCATAAAAAAATGCCTCAAGAAATTGAGGCATTTTTATTGGTTTAAAATTGAAACCTATTTAATAGCTTCAACTTTGGCTTTCACTTCAGCTTCTGTTCCTTCAAAAACTTGAACAATTTGTTTTCCGTTTTCAGAAACAGTAACTGTTGCTTTTACTTTACCATTTTCATTGGTCATTTGAACATTCACTTGCTTTTTAGCCTCTCCTTTTTTTGCACAACAGGCTTTTTCTTCTTTCGCTATATATTTACCATTAGCATCATATTTAGATAAACACATTGCTTTTTGCTCTGGAGTACATTTAAGACTGTCGCACATTTTAGCACATTCGTCTTTAGTCATAGTAGCGCATTTGCTCATATCACAATTACCCATCATTTCTCCTTCTTCACACGATTTCATTTCAACTGTACAAGTCATTTCTTTGTGAGTTGTACTTCCTTCGCCTAAAATTGGCGCAATTACTAATCCAATCAAACACGTCAATTTAATTAAAATGTTCATTGAAGGTCCAGAAGTGTCTTTAAACGGATCTCCAACAGTATCACCAGTTACAGCTGCTTTGTGTGCGTCAGAACCTTTGTAGGTCATTTCGCCATTGATTTCTACACCTGCTTCAAAAGATTTTTTAGCATTATCCCAAGCACCTCCAGCGTTGTTTTGGAACACTGCCCAAAGCACACCTGAAACGGTAACTCCCGCCATATAACCTCCTAACATTTCCGCGATCAATTGGTTGTTATCTGCATATACTAATTTACCTAAAAGAACAATCGCAATTGGGAAACCAATCGTTAAGATTCCTGGCAACATCATTTCGCGTAAAGCCGCTTTAGTAGAAATCTCCACGCATTTACCGTATTCTGGTTTGCCAGTTCCTTCCATAATTCCTGGAATTTCTTTGAACTGACGACGCACTTCATATACCATATCCATAGCCGCTTTTCCAACCGAGTTCATTGCCAAAGCAGAGAATACAACTGGAATCATTCCTCCTACAAATAACATAGCTAAAACTGGTGCTTTGAATATATTGATTCCGTCAATACCTGTAAAGGTTACATAGGCCGCAAACAAAGCTAAGGAAGTCAAGGCAGCCGAAGCAATTGCAAAACCTTTTCCGGTTGCTGCAGTTGTGTTTCCAACAGAATCCAAAATATCAGTACGTGTACGTACTTCTTTTGGTAATTCACTCATTTCTGCAATACCTCCAGCGTTGTCTGAAATAGGTCCGAAAGCATCAATTGCTAATTGCATAGCTGTTGTAGCCATCATAGCCGAAGCTGCTAAAGCTACCCCGTAGAATCCTGCAAAAGCATAAGAAGACCAAATGGCTGCAGCGAATAAAATCACAGTTGGGAAAGTAGAAATCATTCCTGTTGCCAAACCTGCAATTACGTTAGTTCCAGCACCTGTTGAAGATTTTTGAACAATCGCCAAAACGGGTTTTGTACCTAATCCTGTATAATATTCGGTTACTGATGAAATCGCTCCACCCACAATTAAACCTACAATAGTAGCATAGAATACACGCATAGATGAAATGTCTTTCAATCCTTCGCCATAGAATTCCATTTTCATAGTAGCAGGCAACATATATGCAACTAAAAAGTAACAGGCTACTAAAGTCAATGCTATAGAAACCCAGTTTCCAATGTTCAACGCTTTTTGTACTTGTGCCTCTTTAGCATCATCACTTGAAATTTTCACTAACATCGTTCCGATGATCGAAAATAAAATTCCGAAACCAGCAATCGCCATTGGTAACAAAATTGGTCCGATTCCGCCAAAAGCATCTTCGATTTTACCACCCATATCTTTAATCACATAATTTCCAAGCACCATCGCAGCTAAAACGGTCGCTACATACGAACCAAATAAATCGGCACCCATTCCAGCAACGTCACCCACATTATCACCAACGTTATCAGCAATAGTCGCTGGGTTACGCGGATCATCCTCTGGAATACCTGCTTCTACTTTACCAACTAAGTCAGCACCAACATCGGCAGCTTTAGTATAAATACCACCACCCACACGAGCAAATAAAGCAATTGATTCTGCACCTAATGAGAATCCTGCTAAGGTTTCTAATACAATAGTCATTTTTTCAGTTCCATCAACTCCCCAAACTCCATCCATAAAGAAATGAAAGAAGAAAATAAAGAAAGCTGTTAGACCTAAAACTGCTAAACCAGCAACTCCTAATCCCATTACGGTTCCACCGCTAAATGAAACTTTTAAGGCTTGAGGCAAACTCGTACGAGCAGCTTGTGTTGTTCTTACATTGGTTTTGGTAGCAATTTTCATCCCCATATTTCCTGCTAAAGCAGAAAAGAATGCACCAAAAACAAACGCGACTACTATTAAAATATGTGTAGTAGGCACTATAAAAGAAATCCCCGCTAAAACGGCACTTGCGCCAATAACGAAGAAAGTTAATAATCTGTACTCTGCTTTAAGGAAAGCTAATGCACCCTCGTAAATGTAATCTGAAATCTCTTTCATCTTTCCATCTCCAGCGTCTTGTTTTAGTACCCAAGCTCTTTTAACCGCCATGAACAAAAGTCCAATAATTGCCATTACTATTGGCAAATAAATCATAAATGCATTCATAAAAAATAATTTTGGTTTAATTAATAATTCATTGATAACGAACGAATTTAAACAAAAAAGCAATACTCTTTTCAGAATATTGCTTTTTTTATATCAATTAACTAAAAAAATTATTTAATACTAAATAAGTTTTTAGGTTTGTTTTCAATCGCATCGAAACGCTCTGTACATTCTTTAATGATAGCGTACGCTTCGTTCACATCTCCCCAACCTTCAACATCAACTTGCTTGTTTTCTAAGTCTTTGTAGACTTGGAAAAAATGCTCAATTTCTTTGATTAAGTGTGGGTTTACATCGCTTAAATCATTTAATGAATTCCAAATTGGATCAGAAACCGGAACACAAATTACTTTCTCATCTGGTCCTTTATCGTCTGCCATGTGGAAAACACCAATTGGTTTTACTTCCATTACACAACCCGGAAAAGTAGGCTCGTTAATCAATACCAAAACGTCTAGTGGATCTCCGTCTAAAGCTAAGGTTTCAGGAATAAATCCGTAATCAGCTGGGTACATCATAGACGAGAATAACATTCTATCAAAACGCATTCTTCTAATCTTAAAATCGTATTCGTATTTGTTTCTACTTCCTCTTGGTATTTCGATTAAAACATCGAAAGTTTTTAATTTGTCTGCAGTCATTGTATTTGTTGTATTTTTCTTTTAAAATTTGGTGCAAAAGTAAGGAAACTATACGTTTTTACAAGAGTAAATTGAAGATATCTCTAGAATATTTTAAAACCGTTGCATTTTAGCCAATAATTAGAAAAAACAACAACGCTTCCATTATTCAAAATACGAACAAAGCTTCCAGCCTTGTGAAGGTTGGAAGCTTTGTGTATAAATAGTCTGTTATAATTAAAAGTGAAATCCAAAAGCGCCTTTAATGGCAAATTTATTGGCATCTGGAGTATTTAAATAGCTGCCTCGCCATGAAAAATCAATACGAAATACTTTAAATATGTTCCCAATGCCCGCACTGTATTCCCAATAGACATTTTCAGGAGCATTGTAAGCCAATCCAGAAGCATTGATCAATCGGTTCTCCTCCGATATTGTTCCATAAACAGCTCGTATTCCTATGATTTCGCGCCAGTTTAACTTTCGCATAAAAGGAATGCGAGAAAAAATGCGACCGTTAAAATTATGATCCCATTTAAAAGTGGCATACTGATCGCTTAAAAATTCGTAAAAATTAAGATTGTTAAAGGTGTTCTCAATTATAAAATAGGTTTGGTTCCCAGGAATCACACTCATTAATCCAAGTGGAATAGTGCCAAAAGTTTTCCCTAACTCCATAGTAATATTCGTTCTACCCAATGGACCAATGATGAAAGGTTGTTTATAATACAATTGCAATTTATCATACTTGAAATCACTGTTCAACACTCCTTTGAATCCGTGACTGTAATTGACAAAAAAGCGACTGTAAGGATTGTCTACGACATCTCTTTCTACTCCGTAACCAATCGTCTTTCTTTTAGGCATGAACTCAATTTGAATATTGGCTTCCGATTGTTTTACCTCACTCTGAGTAGCCGTTCTCGAAGCATCTGTATAATAATCCAAACTAAAAGTAGGCGATGCGGATGCTAAAGTACGATGAGAAATCCCTGCTTGAAAGATTAGATTTTTCACTGGCTCAATTTCAACTGAAAAGGTCGTTAGATTGATATTGGTTAACTTCCCATTATTTCCAGTAGTAAATAAAGCGGATGAAGCAAAACTTCGCCCCATCACATCATTAGTAGTAGTTAAACTCGCTCCTATTTGCTCAATATCACGTCGATTACCTCCTGAGAGAATAAGTCGGTTTTTCTTATCCACCATCCATTTCCCTGAAAAGCCGTATTTAAATTGTTGGTCTTTCAATCCATAAGCGGTAAACGCTTGAATTCGCCATGGATCATTAGGTCCAAAATAGGTTCTTCCACCAACACGCAATCGAACTCCTTCTACTTCGTTAAAACCTAATGAAGAAAAGATAGGTCCGTAATCAAAATTCTTAAACTCGACATAACCGCTACCCAAAATAGAAACCAAACTGTACATCTGTTTGAACTTTTTGACGGTTTGAAGCGTATCCAGCATTTTATAGACTCCGGCCTCGTCTTTATTTAATTTTTCGAAACGGTTTTCATGCCAATATTCTTCTGACTTTTTGTACACATCGTTGTCAATGAAATTCACTTCCTCTTTATAAAAAGCGAGCGGTTTTTCTTTATTGAATTCATGATTGCGATACAAAGTAGTTCTTTTTCCATACACCCCTTTTGAGTCTTCTTTCTTATTTAAGGCAAAATCAGACATCATATAATCTTTTGTCAACAAGAAAACAGAATCGTTAACAACTTCAAATTCTTGTTCAATATAAATGTCTTTAATCCAGTTAATGTTAGCACTTTTAGTTACTGCCATATTAATTTTTTTAATGGCAAACGTAGTATCATTCACCCAAAAATCACCTTTGAATGTCAATTCGTTTTTGCGTCTTGGATAAAATAAAATATTGTAGCATTTTTTATTGTCAATATAAGCGCTGTCTCTTAATACATAATTATAGACATCAATACCCGTTCGAGACAATGGGCTTGTAAAACTCTTGTCGAAAAAAGTCAAGTAATTGTTATAAATCGAATAATCGGTATATAAATCTTTGATAAAAGATAAAATCTGTTGATTTCCCTCAAAGCCTGAAGTTTTATTTGCTTTCAGTTTTTCTTTCACCTTTTTTTGGCGGTTATCCCCGAAAACATCAGATAAAGATTCGTTGATAAAGATAGGCAAGTAGGTTTTCCCCGTAACTTTAGAAGTATCCACATGTTTGAAAACAAACTCCATACCCTTGAAAATTTTATTTTTCATGAAAGCACTATCAATAGTGTTCATGTCAAACTCTACCTTCTCGTACTTTTCAAATTGGTATTGATTGAACTGATACAAGCCGTTCTTACGTTTTCGTTCCCAAATTTTTCGAAGAATATCCAAAGCCGGATTATTTTTTTTAGACGTTTTACCAGTAAATATAACTACCTCGTTTAAAGATTCAGCTTCATTTAAGATTGCTTTTAAATTGTAAACAACACTATTTTCTAGGATAATTTCTCTTTCTGAATATCCCGCTGACGAAATAATTAAAACGCTATGTTTTTGAGGAGACTCAATATAAAATCGCCCATCCTCATTGGCCACTACACCTATATTTGATTTTTTGAACACAACGTTGGCAAAAGGAATTGGCTGTTTTGATTTATCCAAAACAATTCCGCTGACTTTGGTCTGTGCTACAATCCACTGACTTAGAATCAGAAAAACAAATAGAATGATTTTAGAGAATTTGGCTGTCATAATTTAAAAAAAATCTCCATCAAATAGAACATCTGATGAAGATTCAAAGGTAATCTTTATATCATTGTTTAAAAAACAATAAATGAATTGTATTTATCTATTTAGCACTTTTTTTACTGCTTTGATAACATCATCAGCATTAGGCAACCATTCTTTCAATAATACAGGAGAGTATGGAGCAGGAGTATCTGCTGTTGTGATACGCTGAATCGGGGCATCTAAAAAGTCAAAAGCACGTTCTTGAACAATGTACGTAATTTCAGAAGCAACACTTGCAAACGGCCAAGCTTCTTCAAGAACAACCAATCTATTTGTTTTTCTAACCGAAGTTAAAATAGCATCATAATCCATTGGACGTACCGTTCTTAAATCAATTATCTCGCAAGATATTCCTTCTTTTGCTAATTCATCTGCAGCAATAAAAGCTTCTTTAATAATTTTTCCAAAAGAAACTATTGTTACATCGGTTCCTTCACGTTTGATATCTGCAACTCCAAGTGGAATGGTATATTCTCCATCAGGCACCTCTCCTTTATCACCATACATTTGTTCTGATTCCATAAAAATTACAGGATCGTTATCACGAATGGCTGCTTTCAATAAACCTTTAGCATCATAAGGAGTTGATGGTACTACCACTTTAAGACCCGGTGTATTGGCAAACCAATTCTCTAAAGCTTGAGAGTGAGTTGCTCCTAACTGTCCTGCAGAGGCTGTTGGTCCTCTAAAAACTATTGGCACATTAAATTGACCACCAGACATTTGACGCATCTTAGCAGCATTACTTATAATTTGATCAATTCCCACTAAACAGAAATTGAATGTCATGTACTCTACAATTGGACGACAACCATTCATTGCTGAACCTACTGCAATCCCAGAAAAACCAAGTTCTGCAATTGGAGTGTCTATAACTCTCTTTTCGCCAAACTCAGCTAGCATTCCTTTAGAAGCTTTATAAGCACCATTGTATTCAGCAACTTCTTCACCCATTAAATATATGGATTCATCTCGGCGCATTTCTTCACTCATCGCCTCACAAATAGCCTCTCTAAATTGAATCGTTCTCATAATTGTTTAGTTATATATGTAATTTCGAAAGCGCAAAAATAAATATTTTATATTACTTAAATGCATAAAATCTACTAAAATATCAAAAGTTGTATTTCACTATTTATTGGATTTGTTCAACTAGTTTAATAGTTGAAATAAGGCAAATTAGGTAAAAAGTTAAAAAAATAATAAATTAAATAAAAATATTATGCGCGCATAGTAAATATTCATTTTTATTCTATAGATTTGTACAATACAAAAGATAAAAAAAACGTATTCTTATGAAAATATTAGTTTGCATCAGCCATGTACCTGATACTACTTCGAAAATTAATTTTACTAACGGCGATACCGAATTTGATACTAATGGGGTTCAATTTGTGATCAATCCTAACGATGAATTTGGTTTAACAAGAGCTATTTGGTTTCATGAGCAACAAGGCGCTCACGTTACTGTAATTAATGTTGGTGGACCAGAAACCGAACCTACATTGAGAAAAGCACTAGCTATTGGTGCAGATGAAGCAATTCGAATCAATGCTAATCCAACAGATGGTTTTTTTGTAGCTAAACAATTAGCGCAAGTTATTCAAACCGGAGGCTACGATTTAATTATTGCTGGAAAAGAATCTTTGGATTATAATGGTGGAATGGTTCCGGGGATGATAGCTTCATTACTAGACTATAACTTTATTAATTCTTGTGTTGGATTAACTGTAGATGGTGCTAGTGCTACTGCAAGTAGAGAAATTGACGGAGGTAAAGAAATTTTATCTTCTTCTTTACCATTAATTATTGGTGGCCAAAAAGGATTGGTGGAAGAAAAAGACTTAAAAATTCCAAACATGAGAGGAATTATGACGGCACGAACTAAAGCCTTAACTATTTTAGAACCTGTTCATGCTGACGCAAAAACCAAATCAATCCAATTTGAAAAACCGGCAGCTAAATCTGCTGTAAAACTTGTTGATGCTGACAACCTTGATGAATTAATCAATTTGTTACACAATGAAGCTAAAGTAATTTAGTCCTACAAATAATTAAATTAGTATAAAAAATTTAAAAATATAAACATGTCTGTATTACTATTCGCTGAATCATCAGATGGAAAATTTAAAAAAGTAGCTTTTGAGTTGGCTTCCTACGCTAAAAAAATAGCCGAAACAACTGGAACTACTGTGACTGCAGTCACTATCAATATGAATGACGTATCAGAATTATCAAAGTACGGTGTAAATAAAGTCCTTAAAGTAACTAACGAATCTTTATCAGGGTTTTCTGCAAAAGCTTATGCTAATGTAATTGCTCAAGCTGCTAAAAAAGAAAGTAGCACTATAGTTGTTGTATCATCAACAACGGATAGTATTTATCTTTCATCCATTTTGGCTGTGAAATTAAATGCGGGTTTAGCATCCAATGTAGTTGGTCTTCCAATAAGCATTTCGCCTTTTCAAGTAAAGAGAACTGCTTTTTCTAACAAAGCATTTACAGTTACTGAAATGACTTCTGAAACTAAAATAATCGGACTTGCGAAAAACTCTTTTGGTATTTTCGAAAGTGCGGTAACTGGTTCTGAAGAAGATTTTAATCCTTCAATTGATGCTGCTGATTTTAATGTAAAAATCAATTCTGTAGAAAAAAGTTCTGGAAAAATCTCAATTGCTGATGCTGATGTAGTTGTTTCAGGAGGTAGAGGATTAAAAGGGCCAGAAAATTGGGGTATGATTGAGGAATTGGCAGGAGTTCTTGGTGCCGCTACAGCTTGTTCAAAACCGGTATCTGACTTAGGTTGGAGACCACATGGAGAACACGTTGGTCAAACAGGAAAACCTGTTGCAACTAACTTATATATTGCTATTGGTGTTTCTGGAGCAATTCAACATATTGCAGGAATCAATTCGTCTAAAATCAAAGTGGTAATCAATAGTGATCCTGAAGCGCCTTTCTTTAAGGTTGCTGACTACGGAGTTGTAGGAGATGCTTTTGAAATTGTGCCAAAATTGATTGAGAAATTTAAAACATTCAAAGCGCAACAGTAATTTTAAATTATTGGTCAAAAGGCTACCTAAAAAGTTGGATATTTGTATATTTGCTTTTTAGGTAGTCTTTTTTTTGAATACCTTCAAATCACATTCAAATGTTATGAGTTTAGTAAAATTATCAATTAAAGGAATTTCGTATAGTCAAACACAAAATGGAGCCTATGCTCTAATCCTAAATGAAGTGGATGGCGATAAAAAATTACCAATTGTTATTGGTGCTTTTGAAGCCCAATCCATTGCTATAGCATTAGAAAAAGAAATTAAACCTCCTCGCCCACTTACACACGATTTGTTTAAAAATTTTGCAGATCGTTTTGACATCGCTGTAAAGCAAGTTATCATTCACAAACTAGTAGATGGTGTGTTTTATTCGAGCATAATTTGTGAGCGTGATAAAATTGAAGAAATAATTGACGCAAGAACTTCAGATGCAATTGCCTTGGCACTTCGATTTGGAGCTCCAATTTTTACTTATAAAAATATTTTAGACAAGGCTGGTATATTTCTAAACCCAAACGCAGCAGAAACCAACAATGAGCCTCAAACCGTTGATGATTTCCTGTCCCGTTCAGAAAATTACGCGAACGAAATGGAATCAAATCGTTCTGGCGATACTTATAGCCAATTGAGTTTAAATGATTTAAATGATTTATTAGATGGTGCTGTAGAAAATGAAGATTATGAAAAAGCAGCTAAAATCAGAGACGAAATTTCAAAAAGAGATTTATAAATTTTAAAAATACAAACTATGAAAGTCAAAAATGTAATTTCGTTGTTCTTTATTGGATTCGTTTCATTTAGTGCATTTTCCCAAGATTATTACCTACACTGTGGTTCTATTTTAGACACGCAAACAGGTCAATCAACTAAAAATGCTACTATTATTGTTAAAAACAATAAAATTAGTACAATTAAAGAAGGGTTTGTTTCTAAAGACAATGCATCTGATATTGAAATCAACTTAAAAAATAAACACGTACTTCCTGGTTTAATTGATTTGCATGTACATTTGGAAAGTGAACAAAATCCAAAAAGCTATGCTGCAAAGTATACAAATAACGAAGCAGACGTGGCTTTTGAAGCAGCTCGCTTTGCCGAAATTACCTTACTTGCCGGATTCACAACTGTTCGTGATTTGGGAGGAACCGGAGTAAATATTGCGTTACGAAATGCAATTAATAAAGGAATTGCTAAAGGGCCTAGAGTGTACACCGCAGGAAAATCTATCGCTTCAACTGGTGGACATGCTGATCCAACCAATGGAAGTAATCGTTCTTTGATGGGTGATCCGGGACCTCATGAAGGTGTTGTAAATTCGCCAGAAGACGGAGTAAAAGCAGTACGCCAACGCTACAAAGAAGGTGCTGATGTCATTAAAATTACAGCAACAGGCGGTGTTTTAAGTGTGGCAAAAAATGGAAAAAATCCTCAATTTTCAATTGAAGAGATAAAAGCAATAACTACAACTGCTAAAGATTACAACATGCTAACTGCAGCTCATGCTCATGGCGACGAAGGAATGCAAAGAGCGATTCTTGGCGGAATTAAAACTATAGAGCACGGAACTTTTATGAGTGAAGAGACTATGGAATTAATGAAAAAGTACGATGCCTATTTAGTTCCCACAATTACTGCAGGAAAAGAAGTAGCTATAAAAGCGGAAGTTGAAGGGTTTTATCCAGCTATTATTGTGCCTAAAGCGAAGGAAGTTGGACCTCAAATACAGTCTACTTTTGCAAAAGCATATAAAAAAGGGGTTAAAATAGCTTTTGGCACCGATGCTGGAGTATATGACCATGGAAAAAATGGTAAAGAGTTTGGCTATATGGTGGAAGCCGGAATGCCGACTTTGGCAGCGATTCAATCTGCTACTACAACTAATGCAATGCTTTTAGGAGTTTCAAACGAAATTGGTCAAATTAAACCGAATTTCTTTGCAGACATTATTGCAGTTGACGAAAATCCACTTAACAATATTAAAACATTAGAAAACGTTCAATTTGTAATGAAAAATGGGGTGGTATATAAAAACCTTTAATATATTCTATCCCAATTAAAAGACAATTAAATTTCCTCAGATGAAACAATATGTAGACTTAGTAAAGCATGTAATGGAAAATGGTTGCCAAAAAGGAGACCGAACAGGAACAGGAACCAAAAGTGTTTTTGGTTACCAAATGCGTTTTGATTTAAATGAGGGTTTTCCAATGGTGACAACAAAAAAACTACATTTGAAATCCATAATACATGAATTACTATGGTTTTTAAAAGGCGACACCAACATTCAATACTTGCAAGAAAACGGAGTTAAAATTTGGGATGATTGGGCAGATGCAAATGGAAATCTTGGGCCAGTATATGGTCATCAATGGCGCAACTGGAATAGTGAAGAAATTGATCAAATTGAAGACCTAATCAAAGAATTAAAAACAAACCCGAATAGTAGACGACTTTTAGTATCTGCATGGAATCCATCTGTGCTTCCAGATACCACTAAATCATTTACTGAAAATGTAGCAAATAATAAAGCCGCTTTACCACCTTGTCATGCTTTTTTTCAATTTTATGTAGCAGATGGTAAGCTTTCGTGTCAATTATACCAGCGCTCAGCTGATATTTTCCTTGGAGTGCCATTCAACATTGCCTCCTATGCTTTACTGACGATGATGATTGCTCAAGTGTGTAATTTAGGAGTTGGAGAATTCATCCATACGTTTGGTGATGCCCATATTTACAATAATCATTTTGAACAATTAGAACTTCAGCTTTCTAGAGAACCGAAGCCTTTACCTAAAATGATTTTAAATCCCGCAATTACAAATATTTTTGATTTTATCTTTGATGATTTCACATTAGAAGGATATGACCCACATCCGGCAATTAAAGGAAGTGTGGCGGTATAAATAAACTTTTAAGAAATCCATCTATATATTTAGTAGCATGATTATAATGATTGCGGCTGTAGCCGAAAACAATGCTTTAGGAAAAGATAATGAACTAGTTTGGCATTTGCCAAATGACTTTAAAAGGTTTAAAGAGCTTACGACTGGTCACTACATAATCATGGGGAGAAAAACATTTGAAAGTTTTCCTAAACCACTACCAAATAGAACCCATGTAGTAATTACAAGACAAAAAGAGTATTCGCCTGAAGGCTGTATAGTAGTCAATAGTATCGAAAATGCAATTAAAGTGTGTCCAAAAGATGCTCCCGTATTTATTATTGGTGGTGGAGAAATTTACCAACAAGGATTAGAATATACTGATAAAATAGAAATTACAAAAGTACACGGCCATTTTGATGCCGATACTTTTTTTCCAGAAATTGATTTATCTAATTGGGAATTGGTAACATCAAAGTTTAACGAAAAAGACGAAAAACACTTGTTTTCCTTCACTTATCAAACTTATCTCAGAAAATAATTACTTTCAATGTATCGGGAGAGTAAATGTCTTTTGGTTTATACTGATTCCATTACCAAATACCACAAAGGCAATAGATCGTAATAAATTAAAGTTTCCAAAAACAAATTAATTCTTAAGAACGTATTAGCGTTAAAAACCCCTTAAAAAGAATAGGAGTTTGTAAAACCTGAAGACACAAATAACAATAACACTAAATTATTATTTGCTTTCTTTTTCCTCTCCCAATAAATCATTGAAAATAATTTTCATTTTGTAAAATTCATAATAAATTTTAAAGGCTACAATACCAACATTTAGTGATATTTTAGAATTAAAAAAGCGAGTTAGAAACCCACTAAATCCTTTAATTTAAAGTTGTTTGCTTATATTTGCACAAACTTTAAAAATGGCCAGCAAAATTACCCCTTACAAAGACTCTTCTTTAAGTAAAAAAGAACAGGTTGCTCAAATGTTTGACACTATTTCGGGAAACTACGATAATTTAAATCGTGTCATTTCTTTCGGAATCGATGTAAAATGGCGCAAAAAAGTGCTAAAAATGATAGGGAAATCTCATCCAAAAACCATTTTAGACATCGCAACTGGTACCGGAGATTTAGCCATTTTGATGGCACAAACCAAAGCAGACAAAATCATTGGTCTGGATATTTCTGCTGGAATGTTAGAAGTAGGTGTGCAAAAAATAGCCAACAAAAACTTATCCAAAACTATCGAGATGGTTTTAGGAGATTCAGAAAACATACCCTTTGAGGATGACTATTTTGATGCAATAACTGTTGCTTTTGGGGTTCGTAATTTTGAGAATCTAGAAAAAGGATTGTCTGAAATTTTACGCGTTTTAAAACCTAATGGTACTTTCGTGATTTTAGAAACCTCTGTGCCTGACAAAACACCTTATAAACAAGGTTATGAATTTTACAGTAAAAATATTTTACCATTAATTGGAAAATTATTTTCAAAAGACAATGTGGCGTACGGATATTTGTCAGAATCTGCAGCAGCTTTCCCTTACGGTGAAAAGTTAAACAATATTTTACGAAAAATTGGGTTTATAGATGTTGTAGCTTTACCACAAACCTTTGGGGTAGCTACTATTTATTCAGCATCTAAAAAATAATATGAAAAAACGTTATTCTCTTATTTTACTAGTTTGCTCTATGAGCATTCAGGCTCAATTTAGAGAGAGTATTTTTAGCAAAAACCCTGTTAGACACCTTGAGACTTGGCAACAACAGCCTTTGTATTTTGGTTTTTTCTTGGGCTTGAACTCCTATGATTTTAAGTTTGATTACAAAAATGAAATCGAAGATATTCAAGTTCAAAAAACAACTGGATTCAATGTGGGTTTGGTAGCCGATTTGAGGTTACAAGAATATATTAATTTGCGCTTCGAACCCGGATTGTATTATACCAAGCGAATTTTAAATTACCCCACTACTCATTTTTCGTTCGTTCCAAAAGCATCTGACACTATTCGAGAGGTAAACAGCACCTATATTCATCTTCCGTTATTGTTGAAATTTTCAGCTTTACGAACTGGAAATATTCGTCCTTTCATACTAGGAGGCGTTTCAACAACTCTAAATTTATCGAGCAATTCAAAATCCACCGACGATAATCTTGGCCAACGGTTTAGAGTAAAAGCTTGGAGTCCGAATTACGAATTAGGCTTCGGAATAGATATTTTTTCTGAGTATTTTATTTTTTCACCCTCAATTAGAGGCGTATTTAGTCTAAAAGACGAATTAATCCGAGACAATGACCCTATGAGTCCATGGACCGGAAATATAGAATCGATGAGAACAAGAGGACTCTTTATCAACTTTACTTTTCATTAACTTAAAGCGAAACCCTTCTAAATTCACTTAAAATTATAGCTGTGGCTGTGGCAACATTCAAACTTTCTGTTTTTTGAAGAGTTCCAAAACGAGGAATTGTTAATCGATGTTGAATGCTATTTTCTACTTCTTTTGAAATTCCATTTGCCTCGTTACCCATCACAATAATCCCTTCTTTAGGTAAGGTTGTAGAATAAATATTTTCGCCATTCATAAACGTTCCAAAAACAGGGAGTGAAGTTGTGGAAATAAAATCTTCTAAATTAATATAACTCACATTGACACGAGAAATTGAACCCATAGTCGCTTGGACTACTTTCGGATTATAAACATCAACCGTTTCATTTGAACAAATCAATTGTTGTATGCCAAACCAATCGCATAAGCGAATTATAGTTCCTAAGTTGCCTGGATCTCTGATAGCATCTAAGGCTACAATCAAACCCGACTGATATAATTCCTTTTGTTCAGGAATTTTAAAAACTGCTAAACAAGAACTAGCTGTTGTTAAGGCGCTGATTTTTTTTAAATCATCCGCTGAAACAATTTGTTTTTTACTGTCGTTAACAGATTTGAAATCATCTTCAGTGGTATATAACTGATGTAATTCAAAATCGGCATCTAGTAATTCTTGAACAACCTTTACCCCTTCTGCTACAAACATTTTATGAATTAAACGTTGTTTTTTTTGCTGAAGACCCGATATAAACTTTATTTGGTTTTTACTAACCATAAAAAAATGTACTTTTGAATTAAATTTTTATTCCACTTGAAAAGTAATACCGCAAAAGTAAGCGCATTTATCTTAATTGCAATAGCCATTGCCGCTTGTAATTCTGTAAAAAGAGTTCCAGATGGCAAATTATTATTGACCGAAAATAAGATATTTGAAAATAATAAAGTAATTAAGACCGAAATTACTTCAAATCAATTGTCTCAAAATCCGAATGCTAAACTATTTGGGTTCCCCTTAGCGCTAACACTTTACAATTGGGCTAAACCAAATCCAGACTCTACCTACCTTTTAAAATTCAAGAATAATCCAAAAAAATTAGAGCGAATGACCAAATGGTTGTCTGCTAAACAAGTAGAGCAATTAGGAAATTCATTTTTTTATAAAGGGATTCACAACGTATTAAAAAAAATTGGAGATGCTCCTGAAATTATTGATAAAACTAGAGCAGACAAATCTTTACTTAGATTAAAATACTATTATTTCAACCAAGGTTTTTTTGACATTAAAGCAAATTATACCATTGATAGCTTGAAATCTAAGAAAGGAAGGGTCAATTATTTTATCACCACAGGAAAGCCTTATGTATTAGACTCAATAACGCCTTTTATAACATCCCCTGCAATAGATTCGTTGTATCGTTTAACTGCTGAAAGTTCTATTATAAAATCAGGGATCCAATATAAAACAGAGGATTTTGAGAATGAAAAAAACAGGCTAACTAGTTATTTTAGAAATAATGGGGCATATCATTTTCAACCTAACAATATTACGTTCAATGTAGATACCATTAATAAAAACCACAAAGCAAATATCAATTTAAAAATAAGTGATTTTAGTTTCCAAGAAAATGATTCGTCTAAAACAGCTCCTTTTAAGTTGATGAAAATTAGTGAGGTAAAAATATATACTGATTATAAAGCCGCTGAAGCAAACTACAGTATAACTGATAGTACAAACTACAATAATTTTACATTGCTGAGTAAGCAAAAATTAAAATACAGACCAAAAGCAATTACAAATGCTATCTTTATTTATAAAGGAAGTCTTTTTTCAGATAACAACACATCGCTAACAAGTAGGTATATAAGTAATCTTAAGATATTTAATTATCCATCTATTATTTATGAAAATGACAAAAGGGACTCAACCTCTCAATCATTGATTGCTAAAATTTATTTAACTCCTAAGAAAAAATACAGTTTTGGACAATCTATTGATATTACGCATTCTAACATTCAAAATTTAGGAATAGGATTTAGCCCTTCAATTTCGATACGAAATGTATTCAACGGAGCTGAAACGTTAGAATTTTCAGGCAGAGCCAATGTAGGTTCCTCTCAAGATTTTGCAAATCCTAACGATGTGTTTTTCAATGCCTCCGAACTAGGATTGGACTTAAAATTAAATTTTCCAAGAATTGTTTTTCCTTTCAAAACAGAAAGAATCATACCTAAAAATATGTTTCCTTCTACTTTAATTTCAACAGGATATTCCATTCAAAAGAATATAGGTTTGGATAAAGAAAATTTAATTGGTGCCATTGCCTACAATTGGACACCAAAGAAAAATAATACAGCGCGCTTTGACTTATTCAACGTGCAATTTGTTAGAAACTTAAATCCTACGAATTATTTTAATGTGTATACTTCTTCGTATGATGCATTAAATGAAATAGCAAAGAAACCCGAATATAATGTTAACCCTAGTTATTTTGATCAAGAGCAAAATTTGATTGTTGAAAATGGGACGAATAGTTTTATTCAAAATGTACTAAGCGCTACTCCGTCGATAAACACAACTCCAACTGATTTTTCAGCAATTAAAAGTATTGAAGAAAGACGAATTAGATTAATTGAAAATGATTTTATTTTAGCAACAAGTTTTAGCTTTTCAAAAACCACAAAAAAAGACATCAGCGATAATAACTTCTATTTATTTAAAACAAAAATAGAATCTGCCGGTTCACTATTATCACTTTTTGCGAATGCAAGCAATATGGACAAATCCAGTAATGGTCGCTTTGAATTGTTCGATTTAGAATATTCAGAGTACATTAAAACAGAATTTGATTATATCAAACATTGGGGGTTTTCAAAAGAGACTGTTTTTGCCCTACGTAGTTTTTTTGGTATTGCGATTCCTTTTGGGAACTCTAATAATATTCCTTTTTCTCGAAGTTATTATTCTGGAGGTTCTAACGATAACAGAGCTTGGAATCCTTTTCGTTTGGGTCCAGGAAGTACAGGAGGCGTAAATGACTTTAATGAGGCTAATATGAAATTAGCAGTTAGTGCTGAATTTCGTTTTCAATTGGTAGGCAATCTTAAAGGCGCTTTATTTGTTGATGCAGGAAATATTTGGAATGTTTTGGACAACACAGAAGATCGAAAAGCGCAGTTTACTGGCTTAAAGGATCTGGAAAATATAGCAATTGGTTCTGGTTTTGGTATGCGATATGATTTTGGTTTGTTTGTATTTCGATTGGATTTAGGATTTAAAACTTATAATCCAGCCAACGAAATGAATAGAAGATGGCTAAAGGACTTTGGTATTGGACGCTCTGTTTTAAATTTTGGGATAAATTATCCTTTCTAATGCTAATAAATTCTTATTTTTGCGGTCTAAAAACTAAAAACAACTAAAAACAATTACAATGTCACACAACATCAAACCAGGGGTTGCAACCGGAGACCAAGTGCAAGAAATTTTCAACTATGCAAAAGAAAAAGGGTTTGCGCTTCCTGCGGTTAACGTTACTGGATCAAGCTCAATTAATGGAGTTCTTGAAACGGCTGCAAAATTAAACGCACCTGTTATTATTCAATTTTCTAATGGAGGTGCACAATTTAATGCTGGAAAAGGATTATCTAATGCAGGAGAAAAAGCAGCTATCGCTGGCGGAATTGCTGGAGCTCTTCATATCCATACTTTAGCAGAAGCATACGGAGCTACTGTAATTTTACACACTGACCACTGCGCTAAAAAATTATTACCTTGGATTGACGGTTTATTAGACGCGTCTGAAAAACACTTTGCAGCTACAGGAAAACCTTTGTTTTCATCGCATATGATTGACTTGTCAGAAGAGCCAATTGAAGAAAATATCGAAATTTGTAAAGAATATTTGGCTCGTATGAGTAAAATGGGAATGACATTAGAAATCGAATTAGGAATTACTGGTGGTGAAGAAGATGGTGTAGATAACTCTGATGTTGACAGCTCAAAATTATACACTCAACCAGAAGAAGTAGCATATGCTTACGAAGAATTATCAAAAGTAAGTCCTAAATTTACTATTGCTGCTGCTTTTGGAAACGTTCACGGAGTTTACAAACCAGGTAACGTAAAATTAACTCCAAAAATCTTAAAAAATTCTCAAGATTTCGTTCAAAACAAATACAATACAGGTGCTAATCCAGTTGATTTCGTTTTCCACGGTGGATCAGGTTCTACTTTGGAAGAAATCAGAGAGGCGATTGGATATGGTGTAGTTAAAATGAACATTGATACTGATTTACAATTTGCTTATACAGAAGGAATTCGTGATTATATGGTTACCAATATTGATTATTTAAAAACTCAAATTGGTAATCCTGAAGGGGCAGATGTTCCAAATAAAAAATACTACGATCCAAGAAAATGGATTCGCGAAAGTGAAGTTACATTCAACACAAGATTAGAGCAAGCATTTGCTGACTTGAACAATGTAAATACTCTATAATTAACAATTAACCATTGACGATTTATTTAATTGTCAATGGTTCTTTATTTAGTACAACTATGGCTTGGTTTAAAAGACAGGAAAAAGGAATTACTACTCCTACTGAAGACAAAATGGATGTTCCAAAAGGTCTTTGGTACAAATCTCCAACGGGAAAAATTATTGACGCAGAGGAATTAGCACGCAACTTGTATGTGAGCCCTGAAGATGATTTTCACGTTCGAATTGGAAGTGAAACTTATTTCGAAATTTTATTCGACAATAATGAGTTTGTTGAATTAGATAAAAATATGACTTCTAAGGATTCACTTAATTTTGTGGATACCAAAAAATATTCAGACCGTCTTAAAGATGTCACGGCAAAAACAAAATTGAACGATGCAGTTCGAACTGCTGTTGGGAAATCCAAAGGAAAAGACATAGTGGTTTGCTGTATGGATTTTGCTTTTATTGGAGGATCAATGGGAGGAGTTGTAGGTGAAAAAATAGTTAGAGGAATTGAACACGCAATCCAACACAAAATGCCTTTTGTAATGATTTCGAAATCAGGTGGAGCGCGTATGATGGAAGCGGCATTTTCTTTAATGCAATTAGCTAAGACTTCTGTAAAATTGGTTCAATTAGCAGATGCTAAATTGCCTTATATTTCATTATGTACTGACCCAACAACCGGAGGAACTACTGCTTCTTATGCCATGCTTGGAGACATCAACATCTCTGAACCCGGCGCGCTAATTGGTTTTGCGGGACCTCGTGTAGTGAGAGATACTACTGGAAAAGATTTGCCTGAAGGATTTCAAACTGCAGAATTTCTTTTAGAACATGGTTTCCTTGATTTTATTACACCAAGAAAAGAATTAAAAGACAAGATCAACTTGTATATCGATTTAATTCAGAATAACGATATTCGCTAGTCGAAAAATAACAATAAGAAAAAACCCCAAAAGGCAAATTGCTTTTTGGGGTTTTTTATACTTTAAAATAGTCCTACATTCCAGTTCTAATGGCTTCTACGGGATCTAATTTAGATGCTGTAATTGCAGGCATAATTCCAGAAATCAAACCAATTATAGCTGCTAAGCTTGTCCCTAAAATTACATTACCCATGCTTAACACAAATTCAAAATCCATAGCTTTACTTAGCACTATAGATATAATCCAAACTAAAAACAATCCCACTACACCTCCAATTACTGAAAGAATTACCGCCTCAAATAAAAATTGAAATAAAATAAATCGATTTTTAGCCCCCAAAGATTTTTGTATTCCAATCAAATTGGTTCTCTCTTTTACCGAAACAAACATGATATTAGCAATACCAAATCCTCCTACCAATAATGAGAATCCGCTGATAATCCAACCGACTACATTCATTTGCCCAACAATTCCATCAATTAAATCGGTAAAACCAGACAAAACATTGATAAAGAAATTGTCTATTTCATCGGTTTTCATACCGCGATAATTACGTAACTTCTGGGTAAGTTCTGCTTTAAAAGCATCCATATCGACTCCTTTTTCAGGCTTTATTAAAATTACCGGAGTTAAAGCATCGTTATTATCACCATACATTCTTCTTAAAAAATTAACTGGAATAAATACAGAAGTGTCATTACTATCCCCAAAAATTCCAGCGCCCTGTTTTTTTAACACTCCAATTACCGTAAATCGTTGTCCATAAAGTCTAACATTTTTGCCAATAGGACTAGCCCCTTCAAAAAGACCCGATGCAATTTCATTTCCTAAAACGATGACCGCTGAACCTGAATTGGACTCGGATTCATTGTAAAAACGCCCTTCATCAAATTCTAATCCCTCAATTTCTATAAATTCGTGAGAAACAGGAACTACATTAATATCGCTCACTGTAGCCGACTGGTATTTTATTGTTTCTCTATTAACAAAAAATTGAAAAGCCATTTGATTGAGATCATTTAATGAACTTTTTAAATATTCGTATTCATCATACTTTACATTTGGGAATTGTTCTCTTTTCCATTGAGGAATTTCAGAGGGTCCAAAAGAAAAGCGCATTAAATAAATGGTGTTTTTATCTAAACTACTCAGGTCTTTTTTAATTTTTCTATCCAAAGAATCTACCGCAGCTAACACTGCTATAATAGAAAATATTCCAATAGTAACCCCCAGTAAAGAAAGTAAGGTCCTGAGTTTATTATTGCGTAAAGCATTCAATGCAAACCCAAAACTCTCTTTTAATAAACGAAGATATACTAACATACTATTTCACTTTTGTATTATTGTAAAATTGAACAAATTTTATTCAAAAACCTAATATAAATTAACCCTCCAATTTGTCTTCATAATTAGTAGAATGTTACAGCTCTAGATGGATATTTATAATCAAAAAAAAACTATTTTTGCACTTTATAATTTTAACTACACAATGAGCACAACTAAATCCATTCAATCTGCATTAATTTCAGTATTTTCTAAAGACGGTCTTGAACCAATTGTAAGAAAATTGCATTCTCAAAATGTAACACTTTATTCAACTGGTGGAACAGAAGATTTTATCAAAAATTTAGGCATTCCAGTAATTCCTGTTGAAGATGTAACTTCATATCCATCGATTCTTGGCGGAAGAGTTAAAACATTACATCCGAAAGTTTTTGGAGGCATCTTGAACCGTCAGGATAATGAAAGTGATGTGCAACAAATGAAAGAATTTGACATTCCTCAAATTGATTTAGTCATTGTTGATTTATACCCTTTTGAAAAAACAGTTGCTTCAAGAGCAAGTGAAGCAGATATTATTGAAAAAATTGATATTGGCGGAATTTCATTGATTCGTGCCGCTGCAAAAAACTTTAAAGATACTGTTATTGTAGCTTCGGTTGACGATTATAGCTTGTTTTTAGATATGATTACCAATCAAAATGGTACAACTTCATTAGAAGATAGAAAACTTTTAGCAACCAAGGCATTTCACGTTTCTTCTCACTATGATGGAGCAATTTTTAATTATTTCAATACTGACGAAACGATTTATAAAGAAAGTATTGCCAATGGACAAGTATTGCGTTACGGAGAAAACCCTCATCAAAAAGGATTTTTCTTTGGCGAATTTGAGAAAATGTTCAATAAAGTCCACGGAAAAGAACTATCCTACAACAACCTACTTGATGTAGACGCTGCAGTCAATTTGATTAATGAATTTCAAAATGACGGACCAACTTTCGCTATTCTAAAACACAACAATGCTTGTGGGTTAGCTTCAAGAAAAACAATTTGTGAAGCGTATTTAGCTGCTTTGGCTTGCGATCCAACATCAGCTTTTGGAGGCGTGCTAATTGCTAATACCAAAATTGATGTTGCTACAGCAACTGAAATTAATCATCTGTTTTGTGAAGTTGTTATTGCACCTGAATTTGATTCAGAAGCCATTACTATTTTAGAAGAAAAGAAAAACAGAATTATTTTGGTTCAAAATAAAGTTGCCTTGCCAGAAAGACAAGTTCGAACTTGTTTGAACGGAATTTTAGTTCAGGATAGAAATAATATTACCGATACAAAAGAAGATTTAAAAACAGTTACAATTACAGCACCAACAGCTCAAGAAGTAGAAGATTTAATTTTTGCATCAAAAGTGTGTAAAAACACTAAATCGAATACGATTGTTTTTGCTAAAAACGGAACGCTCATTTCCTCTGGAACAGGGCAAACTTCTCGAGTTGATGCGCTAATGCAAGCTATTGATAAAGCAAGTGCTTTTGGTTTTGACCTTAACGGAGCTTCCATGGCAAGTGATGCTTTTTTCCCTTTTCCTGACTGTGTGGAGTTGGCTAAAAAAGCTGGAATCACTGCTGTAATTCAACCAGGAGGTTCAATTAAAGACCAATTGAGTATCGACTATTGTAACGAAAATAAATTAGCAATGGTATTTACAGGAACACGTCATTTTAAACATTAATTTGTTTAACTTTGCTTGTTATTTAATTTTAAATTTAAAACCCAATTACGCTTATGGGATTTTTTGATTTCATGACCGAGGATATCGCAATCGACCTTGGTACCGCAAACACACTAATTATTCACAACGATAAAGTTGTTATAGATAGCCCTTCTATTGTTGCTAGAGATAGAATTTCTGGTAAAATAATTGCTGTTGGTAAAGAAGCCAACATGATGCAGGGTAAAACTCACGAAAACATTAAAACAATTCGCCCTCTAAAAGACGGAGTAATTGCTGATTTTGATGCGTCAGAGAAAATGATTAATATGTTTATTAAGAGCATTCCTGCATTGAAAAAAAGAATGTTTACTCCAGCATTACGAATGGTCGTTTGTATTCCATCAGGGATTACAGAAGTAGAAATGCGCGCGGTGAAAGAATCCTGTGAAAGAGTAAATGGAAAAGAAGTATATTTGATTCACGAGCCAATGGCAGCTGCTATTGGTATTGGTATTGACATTATGCAACCTAAGGGAAATATGATTGTCGACATCGGTGGTGGTACTACTGAAATTGCAGTAATTGCGCTTGGCGGAATTGTTTGTGACAAATCGGTTAAAATTGCTGGAGATGTATTTACCAATGACATCATTTATTATATGCGTACCCAACACAACTTATTTGTTGGAGAAAGTACTGCCGAAAAAATTAAAATTCAAATTGGAGCTGCTTTAGACGATTTGGAAACTGCTCCAGAAGATATGTCAGTACAAGGACGAGATTTATTAACTGGAAAACCAAAACAAGTTGAAGTTTCTCACCGTGAAATTGCAAAAGCCTTGGATAAATCTATTCAACGTATCGAAGATGCGATCATGGAGACGCTATCTCAAACTCCACCTGAATTAGCCGCTGATATTTATAATACTGGTATTTATCTTGCTGGAGGTGGATCTATGTTACGTGGTCTTGATAAACGTATTTCGTTAAAAACTGACCTGCCTGTTTACATAGCCGAAGATCCATTAAGAGCTGTGGTAAGAGGAACTGGAATGGCATTAAAAAATATCAATAGATTCAAAAGTATCTTGATTAAATAATATTTTTTTAAAAGAAAATCATCAATTATACATTTAAAAAATGCAGCAAATAGTATCTTTTATATTTAAAAACAGTAATCGCTTACTGTTTTTGCTGCTTTTAGGTATTTCGTTATCACTAACTATTCAATCCCATTCTTTTCATAGAAGTAGAGTAATTAGTTCAGCTAATTTCTTAAGCGGAGGAGTATACGAACAACTTAGCGAATTTGATGAATACTTGAATTTAAAATCACAAAACGAGGCTTTAGCACAAGAAAACGCCACATTAAAAAGCCTACTATTTAAGACAGCTGATTCTTCTGTAGCAGCAAGATTAGATAGTATAAAAGGAGTACGCTCTCAAGACATAATTGTATCCAAAGTTATTCGTAACTCGTACAGTGTATATGAGAAT
This sequence comes from Flavobacterium ammonificans, assembly GCF_020886115.1. Classification (NCBI taxonomy): domain Bacteria; kingdom Pseudomonadati; phylum Bacteroidota; class Flavobacteriia; order Flavobacteriales; family Flavobacteriaceae; genus Flavobacterium; species Flavobacterium ammonificans. Next base: position 1,067,216 of record NZ_AP025185.1, on the reverse strand, counting down.
TATCTAACCATCAATTCCGGAGAACGTCAAGGCATTAAACCCGACATGGGTGTTATTAATAGTTTGGGAATTGTTGGGATAATTGATAATACGTCTCCAAACTATGCAACTGTAATAAGTATTTTGAATAAAAAATCGCAAATAAATGCGAAAGTAAAAAAATCAAATCACTTTGGTTCATTAATTTGGAATGGAAAAAGTACAGGATATGTGCAATTAATTGATGTCCCAAGATTAGCTTCGGTTAGAAAAGGAGATACTATTGTAACAGGAGGACAATCTGTAATTTTTCCAGAAAATATCAATATTGGAACTATTGATAAAGTGTATATCGACAATGAGACAAATTATTATACTTTAGATATCAAATTATTCAATGACATGACCAATCTAGGACATGTATACATCATTAAAGGAAAAGACCGACAAGAAATTATCAATCTAGAAAAAAGTAAAGAAGATGAATAGCAGCTTTTTTTTAAATATTTTTAGATTTATCAGTTTGTTCTTATTGCAAATAATTATTTTCAATAACATTAATCTATTTGGCTTTGTAAGTCCGTTTCCCTATGTACTTTTCATCATTTTATTTCCTGTAAACGGAAATAAATCGGCGCTTTTAATTAGTAGTTTTTTTCTTGGTTTATTGCTAGATATTTTTAGTAATTCTGGAGGAATACATACAACTGCAAGTATACTATTAGCTTACTTCAGACCTAGTATTTTTAAATTTGCTTTTGGAGTGAGTTATGAATACCAAACCATTAAACTAAACGATACTCTAACTCCAGAGAGATTTTCATTTCTTTTTGTTGCAATTTTATTGCATCATTTGATTTTATTTATTTTAGAAGCTTTTCAATTCAGTTTAATTTTTGATATTCTATTGAGAAGTATTACTAGTACAGCCTTAACAATTATCATTTCAGTTATTATAATCTATTTAATTAAGCCAAATAAGCGATGAGAAAAGTCTTGCTACCTACCTTAATTATTATTGGAGCTTCATTATTAGTTTTACGTATTTTTTTTCTACAAGTTGTCGATGATTCATTTAAATTGAAATCCGATAACAATGCCATCAAGATAAAATATGACTATCCGGAGAGAGGTTATATTTTTGATAGAAAAGGCAAACTTTTGGTTTCAAACCAAGCTTCTTATGATATTATGGTAATCCCAAGGGAGGTTAAAAAAATTGACACAACCGAATTTTGTGAACTTCTCAATATCACAAAAGAGGATTTTATCAAGAAAATCGAGAAAGCTACAATATACAGCCCAAGATTACCTTCGGTATTTTTAACTCAACTTAACAAAATTGAATTTGCTGCTTTCCAAGAAAAAATTAGAAAATTTCAAGGTTTTTATTTTCAAAAACGTTCTCTTCGAGATTATGAAGTAAATTATGGCGCAAATATTTTTGGCTTTATCACCCAGGTAAATGAAAACTTAATTGCAAAAAACCCCTATTATAATAGCGGTGATTTAATTGGCGAACAAGGGGTGGAAGAAAGTTATGAGGAAGTTTTGCGAGGAATTAAAGGGGTAAAATACATTCAAAAAGACAAATACAACAGAGAAATAGGTTCTTTCAAAGAAGGAAAATACGACACTATTGCAGTACAAGGAAGCGACATCAACTTAACAATTGATGCAGAACTTCAAAAGTACGGCGAAGAGTTAATGATCAATAAACGCGGTGGTATTGTAGCAATCGAACCCAAAACAGGAGAAATATTATCATTAATTACAGCACCCTCCTATGATCCATCCATATTAGTAGGTAGACAACGTTCTAAAAATTATACCCAGTTGTATCGAGATTCCATTGCCAAACCATTATATGATAGAGGGCTACTTGCAGAATATCCGCCAGGATCACCTTTTAAAATTTTAACTGGTTTAGTTGCTTTACAAGAAGGCGTTATTAATGAACAGACAGCTGTTGCCTGTAATCATGGATTTAGTTATGCAAGAGGTCGTTTCATGAGATGTCACTGTCATGGTGGAATGTTGCAATTACACAGAGGAATTTATGAATCTTGTAATGCCTTTTTCGGAACTTCTTATATGAAAACAATCAATAAATATGTAAAACCAGCTTATGCGGTTGATGTTTGGAGTAAACATGTAAAAAGTTTTGGACTTGGACAATTTATGGGATATGACCTTCCAACTGGGAGAAAAGGCAACATTCCGGATTCAAAAACGTATAAAAGAATCTATCCAAATGGAGGTTGGCGAAGTACAGCTATTGTATCTAATGCAATTGGTCAAGGAGAAGTGTTAATGACACCTATTCAATTAGCGAATATGATGGCAACAGTAGCGAATCAAGGTTATTATTATACTCCTCACATTATTAAAAATATTAAAGGGAGAAAAATAGAAAAAAAATTCACAACGAAACATTATACCACAATTGATAGAAAATATTTTAAACCAATTATTGATGGTTTATTTGATGTATATAATTTAGGTACGGCCTATCATCTTAAAGTAGAAGGAATCGATATTTGTGGAAAAACTGGAACTGCGGAGAATTTTGCTAAGATTGGAGGAGTTAGAACTCAACTTGAAGATCATTCAATATTTGTTGCCTTTGCACCAAAAGATAATCCAAAAATTGCAATAGCCGTAATGGTAGAAAATGGTGGTTATGGGGCAACAATTGCCGGTCCAATTGCCAGTTTGATGATTGAAAAATACCTTAGAAATAAAATAACAAGAACTGATCTAGAAACTCGTATTCTAAATAAAAGTTTACAAGGTCAATATGCAAAACTGGGCGGGCTTTCGGAAACTGTTAAAAAAGAAATGAGAAAACAAGACTCTATTATAAAAAGTAAAACGAGTAGTCCCAAATTAAAAAAAGACACAATACAATCCGTTAAAAAAGTGGCTCGTTAAATTGTGAAATCGGCATTTACAACAATTTTACGCAAGCAAACACAATGATAAAAAAGCGAAACCATATGTTACCGCTAAAAAATAGAATTTAAACATATGAAAAACCAAAGTATAACCAATAATATTGATTGGAGTTGCGTAATTATATATACCATCCTTGTTCTTTTAGGATGGCTAAATATTTATTCCTCTTCTTTATCATCAATGGAAGGAACTTCTGAAAAGCAATTTTTATTTATTGTTTTATCTATACCATTAATATTTATTGTGCTTTTTGTAGACGGTAAATTTTATGAAAAATACGCCTCAATTATTTATGGTGTAGGTTTAATTTCTCTTTTGGGTTTATTTGCTTTTGGAAAAACGATAGCTGGACAACGTTGTTGGTATGGTATCGGAAGTTTCACATTACAGCCTTCTGAATTTGCAAAAGCAGCGACCGCATTAGCGCTAGCTAAATACCTAAGTGACAGTCAAATTAATCTGTCTCATACCAATAGACAAATTCAAGCTTTAGCACTTGTTTTTTTACCTGTATTATTAATCCTACCTCAGCCAGATCCAGGTAGTGCGCTTATTTATAGCGCATTCTTCTTAGTATTGTACCGAGAGGGTTTACCTTCATGGTATATTTGGACAGGTTTTGCAGCAATACTTTTATTTGTATTAACATTACTTTTCCAACCCGTTTATGTTATTCTTTTAGCGTTAATTGTCATCGTATTTGTTCACTTTAAATCGCGTTTAGCAGATAGAAATATTGTTCTTAGCGGAATATTATTGGGTATAATTTCAGGTTTTGTACTATCTGTAAATTATGTATTTACAAGTATTTTTAAACAACATCACAGAGATCGTTTTAATATTTTACTTGGAAAAACAGTAGATATGAAGGGGATTGGATACAACACAAATCAATCTGAAATTGCGATTGGCTCAGGAGGCTTTTTTGGAAAAGGTTTCCTCGAAGGAACCCAAACTAAAGGAGGTTTTGTTCCAGCACAACATACCGATTATATTTTTACAACCGTTGGAGAAGAATGGGGATTTTTAGGTTCTTTAGTTGTAATTGGACTTTTTGTAACCTTACTATTGCGTATTATCTATTTAGCGGAGCGACAAAAAACTAAATTTAGTCGTGTATATGGATACTGTGTTGCGGGTATTTTGTTCATCCACTTTTTTGTGAATATAGCGATGGTAGTAGGTATTTTCCCAACTATAGGCGTACCATTGCCGTTCTTTTCTTATGGAGGTTCAGGACTTTGGGGCTTTACAATTTTGCTCTTTATCTTTTTAAAAATGGATGCCAATAAAGTTAATGAATGGTAGTTTAAATAAAAAGCGCTTTATAAGCGCTTTTTATTTAAATCTTTTGGTTACGATTTTACTAGTTTACCATCTTTTAATTTTGCATTCATTGGTTTTTTGACAATTGGTTTGCCTTGTAAATCGTCTAATACATTTAGCGCTTCTTCTACATAAATATCTTTGGATAAAGATTCGTGCCAACGCTGTCTTTTTTCTTTCAAGGAATTATCCTTTGCCATAATTTCAATTTCATAAGGAAGCGAATTGAACTTTAACTTATTAGAATAATTCTTAAGCGGCTTGTACATTTTTGCGCGTTCTTCAATTTGCTTTTGTGCCAATTTAAATTTATCAATGTTCAAACTATATACATAATCCTCACTTCTGCTGTCTATCCATTTAGCATTATCCTCTACTAATTGAAATTGGGCATTTTTGGCGATTCTATTTTTACTATTCATAATTACTTGGTTGAAGTTTTTATTGTTTACCCAAGTAGAATAAGACGCTGGATCAATTTTATCCCAAGGCATCGCATTTTTCATATCACGCTCTCCCATTTTAAGATAAGAATAACGATCTGGCATAACAATATCGCTACTCACACCTTCTAATTGTGTTGAACCACCATTTATTCTATAAAATTTTTGAGTAGTTGTTTTAAGTGCTCCTAAATCCCCTACAGAACTACTTCTAACAAATTGGTTTAAATCAATCACATTTTGAACTGTTCCTTTACCATATGTTTGTTTACTTCCAATGATGATTCCGCGTTTGTAGTCTTGGATCGCTGCAGCTAAAATCTCTGAAGCCGAAGCAGAAAAACTATTCACCATAATTACTAACGGACCATCCCACTCAATTTTTTTATCACGATCATAAAGTACTTCTTTTCTTTTACCTGCTGATTTAATTTGTACAATTGGACCTTCTTCTATAAAAAGTCCTGCAATATCAACCACAGTAGACAAAGATCCTCCCCCATCATCTCGGACATCCAAAACAATTCCGCTAACATTTTCCTTCTTTAATCTTGCTACTTCGAGTGCAATGTCTTTTCCAGCGTCTCTACCGTCTCTATCTTCAAAGTCAATATAAAATTTAGGCAAATAGATTACGCCATACTTCGTTCCGTTTTTTTCAACAATACTTGACTTGGCATAGGTTTCTTCTATTTCGACAATGTCTCTAATAATTGAAATTACTTTGATGGTTCCATCCACTTTTTTAACCGTAAGTCGTACTTCAGTTCCTTTGGTTCCTTTGATTTTCTTAACCACATCATCCAATCGCATTCCTACTACATCAATAGGCTCTTGATTACCCTGACCTACTTTTATAACAATGTCTCCAGCCTCCAATTGTTTTCCTCTCCAAGCAGGGCCTCCTGAAATCAACTCTGATATTTCAGTATAGTCATTTTTCTTTTGTAAACGAGCGCCAATTCCTTCTAGTTTACCACTCATACTCACATCAAATCGTTCTTTATCTTCTGGTGCCAAATAATTTGTATGTGGATCAAACTTTGAGGTAACTGAATTCAGATATACCGAAAAGTAATCCTTTCGAGTTAAATCTTTAATAAAGCCAAAATATTCATCTAACGATTTTAGAGAACTCTCTCTTGTTTCTTTTTCTAATTCATCAAAAGATTTTTTCTTGTCTTTAGTAACTGCAACTTCTTTCTTATTTTCAGTTTCTGCTGCATCCTGAAAATCAGATTCCTCGTCTAAGGGAGCCGCAACTGCCTTTAAATCTTTATCAATTACACCATTGCTATCCTGAATTTCCTGACGATCAACAAGAGAAGACAATGTAGATAATTTGATTTGCTTGCGCCATCTTTCCTTTAACTCGGAAGTGTTTTTAGCGTATGGCATTTTTTCATAATCTGTATTGAATGATTCGTCAATAGTATAGTCAAAAGGTTGATTCAAAATAGATTTGTATATTGACTTACTTTCCTCAATACGTTGAATTAATCGCGTGTAGGTTAAGTCAAAAAACGTCAAGTCTTTATTCAATAATTGATCGTCAAGTTCCAATTCATATTTAGAAAACTCATCAATATCTGCTTGCAAAAAGAAACGTTTGGATGGATCCAAAGCTTCGATATAATCCTTGTACACTCCTTTAGAAAACTCATCATCCATAGTTGCGGGACTATAATGTCCTTTTTCCAAAACAAAGGTTAATAGCTCTATCAATAGCTTGTCTTTCTCAGGGTCTGAAGAAGAACTAAAATTAGATTTAAAAGCTAGTAAGGATAAAGATACAAAGGTGACTACTAAGAGTAGTTTATAATTTTTTTTCATAAATTGTAAAATGGTATTCATCCGGTTTTTTGTCTAAATTACAGTAAAAGTTATTTTAACAATGATAAGGCGTGCATAATTTTTTGTTAAAGATATAAAATTGTTCTTTTTGGCAAGAATTAAATGAATGAAGTTGGTATTTTTTGTTTTTCTTTGTTCATTATTTTGATTAAAGTGTATTAAAAACCAACACCGATATCTTTTGAAAAACAAAACCGACCTTCTACTTGGATTTACAATAGGAATAATAACTTCTGTTTTTGGATGTTTTTTATTCATTCAATTGTTTACAAAATTTACTTTTATCGCTGGAGTTGAATTACTACAAGCTGACGGTAAATTAGGAAAAATAATTACCTTAGGAACTGTTTTAGATTTAGTGCTTTTTTGGGGACTATTAAAATTGAATAAAGAGTTTATGGCACGCGGCGTAATTTTAGCCGTAATTACACTCACCTTGATTACGCTGTTAGTTTAACCTTCCGCAAAAGAAGAAACAATGAGATATTATATCATAGCAGGAGAAGCCTCTGGAGATTTACACGGATCGAATTTAATGAAAGCCCTCTATCAAGAAGATCCAAAAGCTGATATTAGGTTTTGGGGTGGCGATTTGATGCAATCTGTGGGCGGAACTTTAGTAAAACATTACAAAGAACTCGCTTTTATGGGTTTCATTGAAGTGGTATTCAATTTAAAGACCATTTTAAACAATATTACCCTTGCCAAAAAAGACATTTTGGAGTTCCAACCTGATGTACTTGTATTTATAGATTACCCTGGATTTAACTTGCGTATTGCTAAATGGGCAAAAACCTTAAACATCAAAACTCATTATTATATTTCACCTCAAATTTGGGCTTGGAAAGAGAATAGAATTAAAGACATTAAGCGAGATGTAGATCAGATGTATGTGATTTTACCTTTCGAAAAAGAGTTTTATGAAAACAAACACCACTATCCAGTTCACTTTGTGGGGCATCCGTTGATTGATGCAATTCATAACCAACCCAAGGTTGACGATGCTGTTTTTAGAAAAGAAAATCAATTAAATGACCAACCCATAATCGCTATTTTACCTGGAAGTCGCCAACAAGAAATTACCAAAATGCTCTCCGTAATGTTGAGTGTTGCCAATGATTTTCCTGACTACCAATTTGTAATTGCAGGCGCGCCAAGTCAAGATTTTTCTTTCTACGAAAAGTTTATTACGAATGATAATATCAAATTCATCTCTAATAAAACCTATTCACTATTAGGAATCGCAACTGCTGCTTTGGTCACTTCTGGAACTGCTACTCTAGAAACCGCACTTTTTAAAGTTCCCGAGGTAGTGTGCTACAAAGGAAGTTGGGCTTCGTACCAAATTGCTAAACGAATCATTACTTTGAAATACATTTCATTAGTAAACCTCATTATGGATAAAGAAGTTGTGACTGAATTAATTCAAGACGACTGTACAACAGAACGCATTAAAGAGGAATTAACTAAAATTCTTGAAGAAAACTATCGCGCAAAACTTTTGGCTCAATACGACCAACTAGAAAAAAAATTAGGAGGTATCGGAGCAAGTCAAAAAACAGCACAATTAATAGTAAAAGATCTAAGCTAATTTTTAAAATAAATACCCACATAGCTTCCTACTTTTAAAAGCAGGAAGCTTTTTTAATTTATTATCATTTCATTTTCATTTTTTTGTATTTTAGTACAATGAAAGTTTTGCAATTCCCCCTAGCAAGAGTTACATTGGTTTTTATTGTAGGCATTTTATATGCTAATACTATTCAGCCAAGTCCCAATCTTGTTTTCACATCCCTTTTTATTTCCTCACTTCTTTTGGGGATTTTTTATTATTGGTATTCCAAAAAATATCATTTTGTTCGTCCCTTTGGATGGACAGTGTTAGTAGCCGGTTTCTGTATTGGTATGACCACTCAAACTATTCACACTGCTACCAACCAAAATAATCATTATTCCAAAATTCCAAATGTGTATGAACATCCACATACCATTACGGTAATTCTCCACGAAAAATTAAAAAGCAACGCCTTTAGTCATCGCTATGTGGGATTAGTTCAACAAATTGATACAATAAATTGTTCAGGGAAAATTCTCATCAACATCAAAAAAGACAGCTTAAATCATTCCTTTAGCATTGGCAACCGACTTCAAATCAAAAGCAATTTAAACCCCAATAGTGCTCCAAAAAACCCTAATCAATTTGATTATAGCAACTACCTGAAAAAAAAACAAATTTATGGTCAGCTTTATGCTGATGCTACTGAAACTAAAGTAAGTACGCTAATTGAAAAAGACATTTGGTATTATGCCGCCCAAATTCGAAATACGATCATTAACAATCTAAAAAAAGACGGCTTTACTACTACTGAGCTAAATGTAGCAATTGCACTCCTTTTGGGACAACAACAGGAAATTGACCCCCAAATTATCCAAGATTATCAATATGCAGGTGCAGTACATATTTTGTCGGTATCTGGTTTGCATATTGGTTTCATCTTATTATTTGTAACCTTTATACTTAAACCAGTTCCAAACAATAGAAAAGGATCTTTATTAAAACTATTTGTAATTATAAGTTCGCTATGGTTATTTGGGATTCTGGCAGGTTTATCGCCATCAGTGGTAAGGTCTGTTACCATGTTCTCGTTTGTTGCTATTGGACAACATTTAAGACGTAGCGTAAATATTTACCACACTTTACTGGTTTCTATATTGCTAATAGTAGTAGTGCAACCGGCTTTTTTATTTGATGTTGGGTTTCAATTAAGCTATTTGGCATTATTTTTCATTGTTTGGTTGCAGCCATTACTCGCGCAACTTTGGGAACCTAAAAATAAATTCTTAAAATACGTTTGGGATATAATTAGTGTTTCCTTTGCGGCTCAAATCGGCACATTACCATTAAGTTTGTATTATTTCCACCAATTTCCAGGACTATTTTTTATAACTAACTTGGTTATCATTCCGCTCACAGGTATCATTATGGGATTGGGATTAGTGGTTATGGTATTAGCTTATTTTAATCTTTGTCCGTTAATTTTATCCAAGGCATTAGAATGGAGTCTGTATCTAATTAACCAAATTATCCATACGATTGCTTCTTTCGAAGAATTTATCCTGAAGGATATTCCGTTTAATACATTGTTGTTAATTGGAAGTTATTCATTGATTTTAGCTGGCATTCTTTGGTTCGAAAAACGAAATTACTCTCGATTAGTAGCTCTTCTATTTTCCGTTATTGGCATCCAATGTTCGTATTTATGGAACGAGTGGAATGTTGAAAATCAAAATGAGTGGGTCGTTTTTAATATAAAAAAGAATACTTTAATTACTGAACGCAACGGCAAGAAAGTAACTCTATTTGCCAATGATAGTCTTCAAAAAATAGGTGCGAAAAACAATAACTTGAACGCCTATCTTGTTGGAAATTTTAGTCATTTGGCTGCAGCCAAACAATTAAAAAACACTGTATTCTTCCATGGAAAAAGGATTCTTATTGTAGATAGTACAGGAGTATATCCTAAAAACATACACCCAGATATTCTTCTATTAAGACAATCTCCTAAAATAAATTTAGATCGGCTTATACAAACCATTCATCCAAAAGTAATCATTGCCGATGCATCCAATTACAAAACAGTTCAAAAGCATTGGGAAACAAGCTGTGTAAAAGCAAAAATCCCTTTTCACTCAACAAGTGAAAAGGGATTTTATATCCTAAATTAACATTTTTACTTCTTCTTCAAAAAACCATTTGCAACACCTAACCAAGCTGTTGGGCCTCCTGCTAAATAACCAGTATTTCCTAAAGATTGAAAGTTAACTTTCCCTTTAGTTTCAGTAACGGTTGCAAAATGAACCGTTGGATAGCCTTGAATACCAAATATTTGTTGCAATTGTGCATTCTGTTGTTTGATTTCATTGGTTTGAGCTTTTGCTCTTGGATAATCCAATTCAACTAAAACCACATTTTGTTTTGCCCAAGTAGCAAATTCAGGTGTTTTCAAGACTTCTTTTTGCAAACGAATGCACCATCCACACCAATCGCTCCCTGTAAAAAATAAGAGCATAGGTTTATTGGTCTTTTTAGAAACTTCGATAGCTTTAGTAACATTGGTTTCCCAATACAATTCTTGTGCCTGTAGAGAAACAGAACCTAAAACAAAAAGTATAGTGATAATTATTTTTTTCATTTTATTGCTAATTTTATTTACAAAAATACTATAATTTTTTTATCGTACCCCGTGCATTAACTTTTTAATAATCGGTGACATAACTAAAGAAATAAAAGCTACTGCCAAAGATACAATTGCTAACATCCAAAAGAAATAACTCAAGCCTTTTTCATCGGCAATTTTGTCAATATTTTCTCCAAATTTAGCCGCACCTTTCATTCCAATCGCAACAGCTAAATACCAAATTCCAAACATCATTCCAATCATTCTAGCTGGCACTAATTTACTCACATACGACAAACCAACTGGCGAAATACACAATTCAGCCATAGTAATAAAAAGATACACTAAAATAAGATAAATCATACTTACTGATGCCGTTTTTGCGCCTGGTACAATTCCGTCCGATCCAATAGCAACACATATCATTCCGATTGCCAAAAAAGACATTCCGATTGCATATTTCATATTAGCCGAAGGATTGTATTTACTCTCCCACCATTTAGAGAATAAAGGTGCCAAAGTGATAATGTAAAGCGAATTTAAAGAGGCGAACCATGAAGCAGGCACTTCCAGTGTCTCCCCAGAAAACTGATCATTCAACATCCAAAATGCAATTCCCCAAATAATGATAAAACTTATAGCCAAAACAATGTTAGCCATTGCATACTTTGCAAAAGTTTGCTTAAATAATAGAAATAAAACCCAAGTAATAATTCCTAGAGGAACTAAAGTAATAGCTGCATTTACAATCATAAAAATAGTACCTGCGTTGCCCTCTAAAATACGATTCGTGTAATCATTAGCAAAAATCGTTAAGGTCCCCGGAGATTGCTCAAAAATAGCCCAGAAGAAAATAGTTAAGAAAGCAAAAAAAGTAACCGCAATCATTTTCTCTTTGGTAATCTGAGAATAGGTCAACAAACGATAGGTTAAAAGAAATAAAAATAAGACTACCGCTAAAAGAATGGTGAAATTATTTCCTGTTAAACCCATTACTTCAAAATTGAATAGATCTACTCCTCCATCTGTAATAATTTTAGCAGGTTCAAAAATAATCCACACCAAACCTAATACGATCATAATGCCAATTAAAGCCAATTGCCAAATTGAAAAAGGATTAAGAGTGTCATTATTTTCATCTGTCAATGCCACTTCTTTTTTCACTGGTTTCAAACCGATATCCCCAAAGATATTTCGAGAAAGCCAAAATTGAATTAATCCGAAGAGCATAAAAATTCCAGCCAAACCAAATCCCCAATTCCATCCTACTTGCTCTCCAAGATAACCACATAAAACGATACCGAAAAAGGCTCCTGAATTTACACCCATATAAAATATGGTATAAGCGCCATCTTTTTTCTCAGGACGATCTTTATACATTTCTGAAACGATGGAAACCATATTAGGTTTAAAGAATCCATTACCAAAAACCAATAAAATTAATCCTAAATAGATGAAGAAAGGAGTTTCCAATGCCATAGAGCCGTGCCCTAAGGTCATTAATAAAGCACCTATAACTACTGCCCATCGATACCCAATTATTTTATCTGCAAAATAACCACCAAGCATAGTAGACAAATAAACTAAACCTACATACGATCCAAAGATTGCCATCGCTTGTTCCCTAGTCCAATCCCAACCGCCATTAGCCACTGTTGATGTAAAAAACATGACAAGTAAAGCGCGCATTCCGTAAAACGAAAAACGTTCCCACATTTCGGTAAAAAATAGTACAAAAAGTCCAGCAGGATGTCCTAAAACGGTACTCTTAAAAAATTGATCAGTTGAATTTTCAGTCATAATATTAATTGTTTAGTTCTTTATCAACTCCATGCATTAACTTTTTAATTACAGGAGATAATATCAATAAAAGTAATCCAAAACCAATTCCTGTATAGAAAAGGTATTCAAATAATTTCAGGTAACTCTGTTTAGCCAAATTCAAATCTGGAGCTAAACCATTTGAAGTATCGATAGAGGCAATATTTGCCAAAACAGAAGCAATAAACTCAGAACTCGCCGTAGCCAAAAACCAAACTCCCATCATAAATCCTACGATCTTCACTGGCGAAAGCTTCGTTACTGCGGATAAACCAACAGGAGACAAGCTCAACTCACCACAAGTATGTAATAAATAGGTTAAGATTAACCAAAATGCAGCCACTTTTCCTGTATCTGACAAATTGATTCCTAAAACTAAGGAACCAAAACCTAATCCTACAAGAATTAATGCAATAGAAAACTTTACGGCAGTATTGGGATTGTATTTCCCTAATTTAACCCAAAGCCAAGCAAAAACTGGCGCTAAAAGAATAATGAACAAAGCGTTAAAACTTAAGAATTGTCCAGCAGTAAGTTCAAAACCAAGTACATTTCTGTCCAAAATTCTGTCTGCAAATAAATTCAAAGAAGTATATGCCTGTTCAAATAAAGCCCAAAAAACAATGGTAAAAACAATTAAAATCGTCAATGCAATTAATTGATCTCTCTCTTTTCCTGAAAGTTGAGTTGCTGCAAAATACACGATATACAAAAAGGACAAACCACCTGCGATTTTTAAAATCCATGAAACCGCTTCGTGACTTTGAACCATTTGCCAAAAAAAGAAAGCTGATAAAGCACTAGCGCCATAAATTAACCATTCATTCTTAATACCAAAAGAAGTTTTAGCTAGTAATTCAGGAACCAGAGATTCTCCTTTGCCTTCTAAAAATCGTTTCCCTGAAATAAAAGTGATTAGTCCTAAAAACATTCCAACTCCAGCTGCAGCAAAACCATAACTCCATCCGTAATTTTCTCCTAACCAAGCACAAATAATTGTAGCAAAGAAAGAACCTAAATTAATTCCCATATAAAAAATGGTAAATCCAGAATCTCTTCGTGCATCTCCTTTAACATACAATTCCCCCACTAAAGAAGAAATATTAGCTTTCAAAAAGCCAACTCCTACAATGATTAAGGACAATGAAAAGTAAAAAACTTGTAAAGCAAAATTATCCCGAACAATTTCACCCGTCATGGATTGCGTAGCAGCATTCCCTTCATAAGCCATTCCTAAATGACCTAAGACTAACATAATACCACCAAAAATAATTGCCTTTCTAAACCCTAAATACTTGTCAGCAATAAAACCGCCAATAACAGGAACAGCATACACTAAAGCAGCATAGCTTCCAATTAATAAATTTCCTGAATCATCTGAAAAAAGATGGTACTTTGTTAGATAGAATATTAATAAAGCCTTCATTCCATAGAAAGAAAACCGTTCCCACATTTCGGTGAAAAATAAAATAAATAACCCTTTTGGATGTCCAAAAATGGTTTCTTGTTGCAAACTTGTATTTGTCATATTATAAATTTTCTTTGATGAAATTAGTCATTTTAGTAAACAATTGAATTCTCGTTTTACCACCATAAATACCATGGTTTTTATCTGGGTAAATTTCCGAATCAAACTGCTTGTTAGCTTGAATCAAAGCTTCCATCATTTGCATAGAATTTTGAACATGTACATTGTCATCACCAGATCCGTGAATCAATAAATATTTCCCTTTTAACTTATTCACGTGATTGATAGGTGAATTTTCGTCATATCCACTTGCATTTTCTTGTGGCGTTTGCATATAACGTTCTGTGTAAATACTATCATAAAAACGCCAGTTGGTTACCGGAGCCACTGCAATAGCCATTTTAAATACATCTGCGCCTTTCAAAAGACAATTGGACGCCATGAATCCTCCATAACTCCAACCCCAAATTCCAATTCTGCTTTTATCTACAAAAGGATAATTACCAATTACTTTAGCCGCATCAATTTGATCTTCTACTTCGTATTTACCCAATTCTTTTTGAGTTACTTTTTTGAAGGCAGCTCCTTTGAAACCTGTTCCACGCCCGTCCACACAGGCTATGATATAACCTTGTTGCGCTAACATTTGAAACCAATAATCATCATTTGAATTCCAATCATTATTTACTTGTTGTGATCCTGGACCAGAATATTGGTACATAAAAACGGGATATTTTTTAGTTGGGTCAAAATCTTTTGGTTTCAAAATCCAAGCATTCAGTTCGTTCCCTTTTGCTGTTTTTAACACAAAGAATTCTTTAGCTGGCAAATTGTAGCCTTTTAATTTAGATGCCAATGCTTCGTTATTTTCAATCACTTGCACTTGAACTCCTTTTTTAGCTTCGTTCAAAGTATAGGTAGTAGGTTGAGTTGCACTTGAAAACGTATTGATAAAATACTGGAAATTCGGACTGAAAGTAGCCGCGTTTGTTCCAGTAGATTTGGACAAACGTACTTTGTTTTTCCCATTCAAGCTAATGCTATACACATCTCTATTTATTGACCCGTTTTCAACAGATTGGTAGAAAACTGTATTATTTTTTTCGTCAAAACCATAATAATTGGTCACTTCCCAATTGCCTTTGGTTACTTGATTTTTTAATTTTCCTGTTTTATCATACAAGTAAATATGGTTGAAACCATCTTTTTCACTTGTCCAAATAAAGCTATTATCTTTCAAAAAAGTCAAGTTATCGGTTACATCCACATACGCTTTGTCTTTTTCATTTAATACTACTTTGGTAGCACCTGAATTTCCATCAACAAACAACAAATCCAAATTATCTTGATGACGATTCAAGACCTGAGCCGAAAGTACGTTCGCCTCATTTGTCCATTGCATTCTAGCTATATAAAAATCAGAGTACTGAGATAAATTCACTTTTTGTGTTCCTTTTGAGGTTACATCATAAATATGTAAAGACACTTCTGAATTTTTTTCTCCCGCTTTAGGGTATTTGAATGTTTCTACTGTTGGGTACAAATCCTTTTTAAAAATAGACATTGAGAATTCTGGAACCTGACTTTCATCAAAACGAATAAAAGCTACTTTTTTACTGTCTTTACTCCAATCAAAGGCACGAACAAAAGCAAATTCTTCTTCATACACCCAGTCAGTAATTCCGTTAATGATGCTATTCTTTTTACCATCATTGGTTAATGCAACTATTTCCTTAGTTGTAATATCATATACATATAAATTATTTTCTCTCGCAAAAGCTATCTTTTTCCCGTCTGGCGAAAAGGTAGGCTCTTGCACTTGGAAATCAAATAATTTAGATACCTTTTTAGAATTGATATCATACAAATAATAATCAGCTGTAAAAGAATGACGGAAAATTTGATTCGTATTATTAGCTATCAAAACCAATTTCTCATCTGGTGAGAATGTATAGCTGTCAATTCCATCCGCTAATACGGAATGATTTTTTGTATCAATTAACGTACTTACTTTTTTTAATGTAGCAAAATCGAACAAATCAATTTGCATGCTTCTTGAAGCGGCGTCAAAATTTAAAACAGTATATTGATTGGTGTTTTTCATGGACTGTAATTCATCCATTCCTTTGGTTCTAAAAGCTCCAGAATAAATTTCTTCAACAGTGATTTTTTGTTGGCTATAAACAGATAGCGTGAGTACAAAAAATAAAATAGAGGATAAACTTAATTTCATAAAAAATCGGTTTTTAATAGACCCCAATTTTAGTGAAAATTTTACAATTATTTCACATTTGTGTTGTTAAATGTTAAAGCAATTACACTTGCTCATTTTATTTGAAGTTATCAAGTTATAACTGAAAAGGTTGAAAAGTGTATCTTTGCAACAAAATCATTTTAATCTACTGAGAATGAATCAAGCCGTAAGCGGATTTTCAAAATTATCCAAAGAAGAAAAAATAGTCTGGATTGCCCAAACCTATTTTTCAACTCCTGAATCTGCCATTCAATTATTGAAAAATTATTGGAATTCAGACGAAAAAATCCAGAAACTGCATGACGAATTCATCGAAAATACGATTTCAAATTTCTATATCCCTTTAGGCGTTGCGCCTAATTTTCTAATTAACGGAAAGTACAAAACCATTCCGATGGCTATTGAAGAAAGTTCGGTAGTGGCAGCGGCTTCTAAAGCAGCTAAATTTTGGTCCACTCGTGGCGGATTTACGGCTACAGTAATTGACACCGAAAAAATTGGGCAAGTCCATTTCATTTTCAAAGGAGATACTGAAAAATTACATACTTTCTTTTCCAAAATCAAAGCTAATTTCTTTACTGAAACCGAAAGCATTACTAAAAACATGCAAGCGCGTGGCGGCGGAATCTTGGATATTATTTTAAAAGACAAAACCGATTTAATTCCGAATTACTATCAACTTCATGTAAGTTTTGAGACTAAGGATAGTATGGGCGCCAATTTCATCAACTCGTGTTTAGAACAATTTGCCAAAACCTTAAAAGAAAAAGCAAGCCAATACGAATTGTTCTCTGAAACAGAAAAAGACATACAAGTTGTCATGAGCATTTTGTCGAATTATGTTCCCAATTGCATAGTTCGCGCAGAAGTTTCGTGTCCTATTGCCGACTTAGAAGAAAAACACATCCCGAATCCGCAGGAGTTTGCCGAGAAATTTGTGCTGGCTGTTCGCATTGCCGAAGTAGAACCTTTCCGAGCCGTTACGCATAACAAAGGGATTATGAATGGCGTTGATGCAGTGGTATTGGCAACTGGAAATGATTTTAGAGCCGTAGAAGCTGGAATTCACGCTTATGCTTCACGCAACGGTCAATATTCGAGTTTATCTCATGCTAAAATAGAAAATGGCATTTTTAGTTTTTGGCTGGAAATTCCATTGGCTTTAGGAACCGTTGGTGGTTTGACAAGTTTACATCCTTTGGTAAAATTAGCTTTGGAAATGCTGGAAAAACCATCTGCTCAAGAATTGATGCAAATTGTTGCCGTTGCAGGTCTGGCTCAAAACTTTGCTGCTTTGCGTTCTTTAACCACAACAGGAATTCAAGACGGACATATGAAAATGCATTTGAATAATATTTTGAATCAATTCGACGCAACAGAAGAGGAACGTATCGCTGTTCAAAAACACTTTAAACACCAAACCGTTTCGCACAGTGCAGTTGTTGAATTGATGAAACAATTGAGAAACTAATTAGAATGCAAAAGACCTTCTACAGTAACGGCAAATTATTAATTTCAGGGGAATACCTTATTTTGGATGGTGCCAAAGGATTGGCATTGCCTACCAAAATGGGACAAAATCTCATTGTAGAAGAAACACAAACAAAAAGTATTCATTGGAAAAGTTATGATGCCGATGGAAGTATTTGGTTTGAAGAATTTCTTTCATTTCAAGAAATTCAAGATAACACCACTACTACTGAATCAGTAAAAGCAACGCTCATCAAAATATTGCAAGTGGCTAATACTATGAATTCCAATGTGTTTTCTAATTCAGAAGGGCTTGCAGTTACCACACAATTAAGTTTTCCAAGAAATTGGGGATTAGGCACATCGTCCACCTTAATTAATAATATTGCGCAATGGTTTCAAATAGACGCTTTTGAATTGCTACATCAAAGTTTTGGCGGCAGCGGCTATGATATTGCTTGTGCGCAAAACAACACCCCTATTACCTACTCTATTGCAAATGGGAAACCCAAGATAGCACAAGTAGTTTTTGAGCCTGAATTCGCTAAAAACCTCTATTTTGTGTATTTGAACAAAAAACGCAATAGTAAATCGGCAATAGCAGAATACCATTCTAATAAAACAAATCAATTAACAGACTATATTGCAACGATTGACAAAATAACCCAGTCTATTATAGATGCTGACAACTTAGAAGTATTTACACAGATAATTAACCAACACGAAACTCTTTTAAGTGCGCTTTTAAATACAGAAACGGTGAAAAATGCTTTGTTCCCTGAATTTGACGGTGCCGTAAAAAGTTTAGGCGCTTGGGGTGGTGATTTTGTTTTAGTAGTTTCAAAAGAAAACCCAAAGTCTTATTTTGTTGCTAAAGGATATGAAACGGTGATTCCTTATCAAGAAATGATAGTATAATTTCTCAAAATATAACCAACAAAAAAAGCCAAGACAATGTCTTGGCTTTTTTTATATATAATGTACAACTTAGTAATTAAACTTACTTCTGTTGTCTTCAATTGTAGCATTCGCTTTCAACGCTGGAAGAATTCTTCCTGCATCACCAGCAGTTTGTTGTTTTAATTTAGCTACATAAGCTGAGTGGTTCTTTAAAGCAGGTGCTTTTACAGTACTTACATTTTTAACAACATACACACCAGTTGCACCTTCAATTGGCGCAGACACTTTATTAGCAGTTAAGGCAAAAGCAGTTCCAACCACTTTAGGCTCTGCTCCTACTAAACCGAATACTGGATTTTCCATTGTAATATTGGCTGCTTGTTCTACTTTAGTTTTATTTGCTTTTGCAATTGCCTCTAAAGAAGAACCTGTCATCTTCGCTTTGATTAACTCTGCTTTTTTCTTGTTTTTAAGAATTGGCTCTACATAAGATCTAACTTGAGTTACAGGCGCTAAACCTGAATCGTCAATTGATTTTACTCTTGCAATTACGTGACCAATATTAGCCAACTCAAAACGCTTAATTGAACCCACTTTAGAACCTTCTTCAAACGCCCATCTCACGATAGCTCTTTGGTTTCCTAAAGAAGCAAAATTTTCTTCCATACCAGTTACTGTAACAGGAGAAGCAATCGTTAATTTCATGTCTTTCGCTAATTTAGCAAAGTCTTTGTTAGCCGCATCCATTTCAAATTGTGTAGCTTGTGTAAAGATTTTGTCTGAAGTTGCTTCAGAAGGCTGTATTTTCTGAGCTACTGTAGCTAAACGCACACCATCTTGTTTATCTGTAATTCTGATAATATGAAAACCGAAAGGAGTTTCAACTAAACCAACTTTTCCAATCGCATTTCCAAAAACGAAATCATTGAATGGTTTAACCATTTGGTTAGGACCAAAATATCCTAAATCACCACCTTGTTGTGCAGAAGAATCATCTGAGTTAGAAAATGCTAACATCATAAAACTATCTGGATTTGCATTTACTTGAGCTAAAACAGCTTGTGCTTTTGCTAAGGCTTGCTCTTTTGTTCTTTTCTCTCTCTTGTTTGGCACTTGAGTTCCTTCATAGCTAATCAAGATATGACTTGCTTTAGCATTTACACCGGCTCTTTTTCCAAAAGATTTAGAAAGACAATAGTAATTTCCAAATTTGTACGGCCCGTAAACAGATCCAGGAGCCAAGTTGAATAACTGATCTGCATCAACTGCAGGCAAGTCTTTCTTAGCTACATAAGTAGAATCGTAAGGTACATCTGAATTTGAATTTACAAAATCTATTGCGTTAGCAGCAGTTCTAAAACCAGCTACTGTATCATTTTTTCCGGTTTTTGAGTTGTAAACTACGCTACCAGCCAATAATGCTGTTATTTTAGCTTTAACATCAGCTTCATCTTGCGCCGATGCTTTATCTTCTAACAAAACATACTCAATCTCTCTTGATGGATCAGCTTTGTATTTTTTCTCATTTTTCTTCATGAAATCTACAATTTCAGCATCAGTTACTTTAACTTCACTGTCCTTAATAGTAGAATATAATCCTGCAACGTAAGCAAAATTTACTTTATTTGCTTCCATTTCGTATTTCAATTTCCCTTCAGCTTCAGTAGTATATAAACTAGCTTTCACCAAAGTGCTATACATTTGGAATTTAGCATTTAATTCAGCTGACTTTTCTCTCTCTTGTAAAAATTGAGCTTGCTCTGGATTTGCTTTAAAATATTCTTTAAATTTTGCCAAATCAAATAATCCTGCTGCATTTAAAAACAAAGGATTACCTCCAATATTTTGATCGGCCTTCAACACTTCAATTAAGTGTTTCTCACCAGCTCTTAATCCTAATTTTTCAAACTCTGAAGTTAACAAAGCAATAGAAACTTCTTGATCCCAAACTTGGTTTGCTGCTTGGGTAGATGTGATTCCTTGACCACTTTTCTCAACATTACTTACTTTAACTCTAAAGTCTTCAAACGAAATATCTTTGTCATTAACAGTTCCTACATCTTTTGTATCTTGTCCGATACCACCTTTACCAATCAAATCTTGAATGATAAATGCAAATAAAGCAAGTGCTATTGCACCAATTAATAATGCGGAACGTTGTCTAATTTTTGCTAAAACTGCCATTTTATTCTAATTAATTTATATTCAGTTTGCGAAAATACAATTATCTAGTTAATATTTATAGTACAAGTAGTTTATTTTGAAAGTTTTTTTTAATTTTTTCAAATAAAAACAATAGACTATGAAAATACTTTATGATTGCTTTGCTACTATTCTTGATTTCTATTGTTTCTTCGCTCTTCAAAACGTTTCGCATAGCGTCTTCTAAATCCAAATAAGAAAATAGCAATTGCTGCGAAAATCAAAGTTAATTCGGCATTTTCAGCCGGATTATTCCAATTAATAACGGAATCAATAATAAGATAAATTCCTAAAATTAGATACAAATAAGGGGTATACTTAAGGTAGCTCATACTATATATGTTTAATCGGCGGAGTCAACTTCGCCTGTTATTCTTTGTGAATTAATTACTTTAAAATCTTTGCTGAAATCTATTCCTTGTCCATTAGAAACTCCCCTTGGAGAGCTAAATTTGTATTTTCTTTCAGTAAAAAACCAAGAATTTTTTTGATCGAAATACAATTGTTCTGTTTCTAGAATTTGACCATCAGTTGAAACTATTTTAACTTTATCTTGCAAATCAATGATTCCTGTTTGTTTATACGATACCGCATAATTTGATGTAATCACCGTTTCTTTTGCATTTTTATCAAATAGAGTGACGCGAATCCCTTTAGGAAATTCAGTAAATGGAAAATCAACTACTGCATAATCCAACATTTTTTTACTGACTAAAATCCCTGTAATTCTTCCTGAATCAGTGTATTTTAAATTAACCTCATCAGCATTGTTACTTGGAACAAAATCTGAAAAATTGTCTTTTTGAATGTCTTTAAAATTACTCTCACAAGCAGTAAGCGAAATTAAAAAAAGACAAAATAAAAATTGACAGGTTTTATTCATAAGTACAAATTAAACAGTGTAGGTGAGATTAAGTTTAGTCAAATTTTCTCTTCTGAAACCATCTGTCATTTAACGACAAACTAAGACTCAAAATAGCATAATTCTCTTGAATTAAACCTTGGGATGTAGTTCCCCTTTTACCAATTTCAAATCCTAAATTTATGTTCGAGAAAGATCCTGACACAGGAAAACCGATACCCATTGTAGCTCCTATATCATTAATCGACTTAGAGTTCACAATTAAGCCTGTTTGTTCGTATTTCAACCCTCCTCTATACACTATTCTTTTAGCATAACTCGTAAAGGAATTATAATTTGGAATGTAATACCCTCCAAGACTTACTTTTTGGTATTTACCATAAGAAACTGCATTAAAGTCATTGTATGTATTAACAAAATTAGCCGGATCTCTAAAACTAATTTGTGTTCCTAACAACCATTTTTTAGAAGATCCAAAGCCAATACCTAAAGTCATTTTACTTGGAGTAGTTAAATTAGTGGTAGTTTCAATTTGGTCTGAAGTATCGACTAATGAATTATTAAATTCAGCGTCAATTAAAACTGTAGAAATTGAACTTAGATTAACTGATTTCAAACTACTCTCCAACGAATAATTGAAACTGCTATAAAAATTAGTTTTAGCGGTTAGCTTTGTTTGAAACATTAAACCAACATTGAAGTTAAAACCCGTCAAGGTAACATTATTTATCTCTCTAGTTCCCACAGGAATTGTAGATAAAAATTCCAAACTGGATGTGTTTATTGTTCCAAAATTATAATGAGCATCTGCGCCCAAACTTAATTGTGGGAGCAATTTGTATCCGAAACCTAGAAACACTTTGTTAAGACCACCTTTACCGTCAAAACGACTACTGTTTTGCGTCGCATCTGTTGCAATTGATTCAATTTTGTATCCAACAGAAGAATACGGAATTAAACCAAAACCTAACCCTGCCTTAGTACCCAAAGGCAATCCAACTGCTAAATAATCTAACGCAACCCTTTGAACAGCTGCCGACTCCTTAGCTGATTTTAAATTAGTTTGATTAAAACCACCGCCCAACGCAAATGTGGTAAGTTTCAAATTAGCAAAACTTGAAGGGTTATCTAAGTTAATATGGATACTGTCTTGTTCTACACCTATTCCAGCCATAGCTCGCATTTCAACGGTTCCTTTAAAACGAACATCCCCGATTCCAAAAAAAGAATACGGTGAGGCTGTTCCTTCTTGAGCAACAGAATAAGCAGAAACTAGAAGACAAATACTAAATACAATTCTTTTAATCATTTTTCATTTTATATTGAAAGGTTTGATTCAAACTCTCCAACAGAAAATTTGAATTGGCAAATATGGTATTTTTTAATCGTTTAGCCAAAAATTCTGCGTCTCCACCCGTTAAAATTATAATAAAATTTGGGTAACGCATTCGGTATTCTTCAATAAAGCCATCTATCTCATGAGCTAATCCGTTTACAACACCCGAGTGGATTGAATTAGCCGTTGAGTTTCCGATAAAATAATCTGGACATTCTGACTCCAATAAAGGCAAAGCTGCCGTAAACCTATTTAAAGACTGATATCGTAAGCGTAAACCCGGAGAAATAGCACCGCCCAAATACACATCATCTTGACTTATGAAATCGTAAGTCACACAGGTCCCAGCGTCAATTACTAATCTATTTTGATTTGGATATCGAATTGTTGCGCCCGAGGCCAAAACCATTCTATCAATCCCCAAAGTATTTGGAGTAGCGTATGCATTCAGAAATGGGAAAGGGTCGTGATGCGATACAAAGTGAATTGCAATCTGATTTGAAAAGGATAAAAAGTCGTTTTTGTCAAAATTTCCGACACTTGCAACTACCAAATCGGAGGCACTGGGATATTTATTTAAAATACTTTCAATACCATTTTGTAGTGCTTTTGGCTCAAATTGAAATTGCTCAACAAAGGTATCGTTCTCAAAAACAGCACCTTTAATTCGGGTATTCCCAACATCGATTGTTAGAATCATATAGTTTTAATTTACAAGGCGAAGGTACGAATTGATTTTTTTTAATATTTGTTTTGGATAAATTAAAAATGATTCTATATTTGCACCCGCATAAGCAAGGTACCTTAGCTCAGATGGTAGAGCAATGGACTGAAAATCCATGTGTCCCTGGTTCGATCCCTGGAGGTACCACTTTAAAAACTCATAACTGGCAATATAACAGCTATTTATGGGTTTTTTTTATTTTACAGGGTGTTTGTCAGGGTGTTTTTAAAGTCTAGAACCCCATTTCTACATCTTATTTGATCTCTTTAAATTTCAAAAGTTTTTTTAGATAACTTTTTAAAAAATCAGCTTCTTATTTAAAAAGGGAGGGGGTATCCAAAAACAGCTCCCTACTAGCCCAATCTTACGGCAGGATGGTTACAGTCAGGGTTATGTAAATTAAAAATTATCTTTTTTACTATATATAAATCATATTCAGTACATAGATTAATTTTAATATGAGCAGTATTGTAAAAATCTAGTCAGACTACATACACCGAATCTCCAAATTATAAAATAATTTTGTTTAAGTCATTTTTTTAAAGTAATTCTGCCAATTCAATATTTAATCATTTTCATTTTGATGGATCCGGAGAATTTATTTTACATTAATCACAAAGGTAAAAGGATTGACAGTAATTCTTCATACAAAGTAATCCTTAAAGAAATTCACTGGCTGGGGATTAACACTTCCAATATGACAATTAATGAGTTGTTATATGAGTTAGATTTAAAATTAGCTATTAAGCACAATCTGATAGTTCAGGACAAAACTTATTTAGAACAACTTAGAGAATATAGTCAATTTCACAACCAAATTAGAGTTTTGTACAAACATATAATTGCTGATGCGTTTAATCTGTATTCTTATAATGAAGACAAAATGCCTAAAGAAATCAAGCTGATATTTAATAGTAAATATATCTAGTCTTCTAAATTTAGATCAAAAAAAGATCTAAGAGGTATGTTTAGTGCTATCGAGATATCATAAAAAGTGACTACTGAAGTTGCAATTAGTCCTCTTTCTATTCTGCTTATTTGTGAAATTTCAACACCAATCTCATTAGCTAACTGTTCCTGTGTAAAATTTGCCCGAAGTCTTAGTGACTTCAGGTTCATGCCTAGCTTGATTAAAAATTGTTTGTCTTTAGATTTTTTCACAATTCAAAATTGCTCATAAACCATTTATTTTAAATAGGCAAATTTGCCTATGTGTCAGATTTTATTTAATATTGTATTAAAAATTTTTAAAAATGAAACAATTACAAAAATGCCTGTTTGTTATTATGATTATTTGCTCATCGACTGCAATTTCTCAAACATATGAAATCAGAAGAACTGATAACCAGCGTAGAGGAATAAATTATGGCAATACTATTCCAACTACAGATTTAGCTGGTTATATTGGTGGTGTTCAGTCACAAATGCAATCAAAATATGAGAATAATTATTTGAGAGTTGAAGATAAAGTCAAGGATATTGCTCGAATAGTTGCAAGGTTAACCAATTCAGGATCAATTTCTACTTATCAAAGGAGAGAATATCTTACTGGTTATACAGAAAGTTTACAAAAAATTAATAAAATAAACTTTTCAGACACCGTAACTGTTAATAAAGTTTTGAACTATATGAGAGAAGTTGAAGATGAACTTAACTCTTGGTAAAAATTATTATTATGTTAGAAAAAACAATTCAAGTAAAAAAACGAGATGTAAAATATTTTGTCTTATCCTTTTTGATAGGCTTTATTATTTTATTTGGTTTAGAACATTTTGGAAGTTTTACATTTGAATATGATTACGATGTAGAAGACCCAATTGGAGTAAAACCTTCTCTCACAGTAAGTGTTCCATACAGTACAAAATTAAGAGAAATTACATTTCACACTTTTTTTGAAAATCAGGTTAAAACTGGCGGTAACGGATTTACTATTGCTGATATGGTTTGGTCAGAAGGTGAATTTAAAAACTATACTGTTAAAAGTTACTATTATACCAAAGCACTAACTGAAGATTATATTTATGGAGTATATATCTCTTTAACACTTTTTTTAATGTCAATCTTCTTTTCAACTTTCAAATTCAAATTTGTATAACATGAGAAAAGGGTTAATTTTTATGGGCTGCATAGTTTTTTACTCTTGTTTTAAAGAGCCTAAAAAGGCTCATGATTCAAATTCATTACAGAATAATCAAGGAATTGATAAAATATCTGAATCAACTCGACTTGATAATCAAATTGAAAAAAATCAAATTGAATCAAAGTATTCATACATCAAAACTCTTGAAGGAAAGTATTTGGCTGATGAAAATTTATTTGAGACCGGCATATTAAAAATCCAGTTATTAAAACTTTTGGGAGAAGAAAACTATAACTTATTTATTCAAAATATGGAAGTTCAAGTGCCAATAGAAATAATTGATGATGAATATGCTTTTGTAAGTGGTGGTGCTCCACATAATTTTGGTTCAGAGGAAGCTTGTGTTGAGATTGATTTTGTAAATGATGTAATATCTGTTGGAATCTTGTCAGAAGATAAAGGAATACTCTACTTTACTGAAAAAGAAAATAAAAATGTTACTAAAGGAAAACTAAAAGAATGGCTTAAAGAAGTAAATGATAAATCAACCACCGATTAAATCAAATATTATAAATAGATGCAATCTTAAAATGTTAATATTTCAACAAAGAAAGTACTAAATTTAGCAATTTTGTAGAGATTCAATCTTACAGATATTAGAAAATAACTAATGCTATTACTTGCTTTGGACTATAAGCCCAACTAAATCTATGTATTGATACAAATTGTTCCATTCAATGGTTTGATGTTAATGTAGCTGGCTCTATTAATTTAGATAAAATAAATAGATTTTTTGAAGTTAATTTTTCGGAAATGGAAGTATTGATTATCTTTTAGTATTGATTAATAAATACAAATAAAGCCTTAAAAAATTAAATGATTATATGGATTATTTTGATTACAAATATGCTTTGGGTGGCTACTTATTACTTTCTTATATTTTGTATAGTTTAATAATTGTTGTTAGGCGTTACTTACTTAAAAAAAAGTCAACTCAAATTATTAAAATTCCTGTAGCAAGAAATACAATTCAATATGTTCTATTAATTATATTAACTTATATAGTTACTATTCCGATATTGACTTACTACTTCACCAAAAGTCTAAGATTGTTATATAATCAATTTGTTAATAAAGAAGATCACTATTTAAATCGACAAGGGTTTTTCTTAGAACATTATGACCATCATGTAACTGGTTGGGTTGTTTGGTTTTACTTTTTCTTATTAGTTAAATTAATTTTTAGTCATATACTTCATTATACTATTAGAAAAGACAGCTTTATAATAATAAGTATGTTCACTTTATTAGTTCTCATAGAATCCTATGGGAAAGGCTATGATATTAGGACTTACAGTCATTTTGTGATAACTGAATTTTTCTTACTAGTTATTTATTTGATTTTCAGGAACAAAACTTTAAAGGATTTTAATTAAAATTTATCGATTTTATTTAATCTCAAAAATATGTTTGATTATTTACTTAATCTCTCATAAACCTTCTTCAACATATACCCTTTCACCAATCCACCGAATTCCTTATCATCCATCATTTTACCGAATATATCTTGGTTCTGCTCCATTCTACTAATTAGTGCATCCATGAATATGTCATCGAAACCGAATTTGAAGTTCTCAATTGGGTTGTTTTTGGCTTGTTCTGCTAACTTTTCATCCAGCACCATATCTTCCTCAATTTGGTCAAAGAATAGCTTGTCTGCTGTATTAAATTCTGTTTGGAACTTCTTGTTCAAAACTTCAATGATTTCAGATAAATTAGCTTCATCTTCTTTAGTTAAACGCAATCCAGCTTGACCACCACCTTCAAGTTCATAAACACTTTGGCTTTCCATAACGATGTTATGTTCTGCAATCTTTTGTAGTCTATAATATTCCAAAGAAACCTCGTCACCCAACTTGAATTTATCATTCTGGCTGGTTCTTGGTAGTTTTTTGTACAAGAATCGAGTATAAGTAAATAGCTTCTCTAAGTCAACATCTGAGAAAGGCATAATCTGAGTTAAAAACGAATATGTTCTGTTAAAACTCTGCATCGTGTTCTTGAAGTCTTCTTGTGTAACTTCCGTGCCAATTACGTTCTTATCTGAGCTTTCTTCTGGTAACTGTTTGAATCGTTCTACCGCTGGGTCAATGTATGCGTTCAGCTTTGCTTGGTCAGAAACTGTCAACGATTTTGCCGATTTAAAATATAGATTACAGAAATTGTTCACCTCTGTTTCCCATATCACATTTGCTTTATCCAATTCCGCTTTGAGGTCATACAGGTAATTAGGGTCTGAATTCTCCTTGATGGAAGTTAGTTCATAATAGGGTTGGAACGATTCCAATATTTCATCGGTATCATTCGCAAAGTCCAATACAAATGTGTCCTCTTTACCAGCACACATTCTGTTCAATCTGGATAGTGTTTGTACAGCTTTAACGCCAGATAATTTCTTATCAACATACATGGTATGCAACAACGGTTGGTCGAATCCTGTTTGGTATTTATCTGCAACCAATAACAATTGGTATTCATCCGATGCAAACTTTCTAGGTAATTCCTTTTCTGCAAAACCATTTAGCTCAACCTCGGTCACACCTTCTGGAGCGTTTCCGTAAATTACTTTTCCAGAAAATGCTACAATGGTTTTCACATCGTTATATCCTTTGTCCTTGATGTATTTGTCGAATTCTTCTTTGTATCTCACTGCATGCAAACGTGAACTTGACACCACCATTGCTTTTGCTTTTCCACCAATTTTCTTAGAAACCACTTGACGGAAATGCTCCACCATCACTTCGGTTTTCTGTGCCAAGTTATGTGGATGCAATGACATGAATCGTCCAATGGCTCTTGATGCTTTCTTCTTATTTACTTTCGGGTCGTCCTCAATTTCTTTGGACAATTTGAAGTAGGTTTTATATGTAGTATAGTTCTTTAACACATCGAGAATGAATCCTTCTTCGATAGCTTGTTTCATCGAGTACAGGTGAAACGGTTCTGGCTTTCCATGAGCACCCATCGTCCCAAATACTTCAACAGTTTTAGGTTTTGGTGTTGCTGTGAACGCAAAGAAGCTAAGGTTGTTCTGTTTACCTCTGGCTAACATAGACTTTCTTATTTCATCTTCTGCATCTTCTTCCAATCCTGTATAAGCCTCATCCTTTTCAGCTTCTTCTAATGATTTAGCTGATAATACTTCCTTCATTTTTTTGGTAGCTTCACCACCTTGTGAACTATGAGCCTCATCAATGATTACAGCATATTTTCTAGCTGGGATTTCTCCGATTTTATCCAGAATAAAAGGAAACTTTTGAAGTGTTGTGATAATGATATTCGAACCAGCTGAAATGGCATTTGCCAACTGAGTTGAATCTTTATCAATTTTTTGAACAACACCGTCTTTGTGTTCGAATTGGTAAATAGTATTCTGCAACTGTGAATCCAAAACCTTACGGTCAGTAATTACAATCACCGAATCAAAGATTCTATTGTTAGCCTCATCATGCAAACTAGATAGTCTATAAGATAGCCAAGCGATTGAATTAGATTTGCCAGAACCAGCTGAGTGTTGAATCAAATAGTTTTTTCCAGCACCACTTTGTCTTGCATCAGATGTCACTTTACGAACGACTTGCATCTGGTGGAAACGTGGGAAAATGATGGTTTCTTTTTTCTTTTTAACACCGTTCAATTCAAATTCTTCCACGCTAAGGTGAAGGAACTTGCCAATAATATCCATGAAACTATCTTTTGTCCAAACCTGTTCCCATAGATATGATGTTCTATATCCATTTGGGTTTGGTGGGTTACCAGCTCCATTGTTATAACCTAAATTAAATGGTAAGTATCTTGTTTTCTTTCCGTCCAGTTTCGTTGTCATGAAAGCCTCATCGGTATCCACAGCAAAGTGAACCAATGTTCTTTTCTTGAATTGAAATATCGGTTCGTTTGGCTCACGGTCATATACATACTGCTTTTTGGCATTCTCTACAGATTGTCCAGAAAACTGATTTTTAAGCTCAATGGAAGCAATTGGTAATCCATTTAACGAAAGCACCATATCCAATGAATTCTTGCCTACACGCTCATAATACAACTGTCTAGTAACTGACAAATGATTGGTAAGATACAATTCGTCTGCTTCTGGATTTAGCGTGCTTTCTGGCTTGAAATATGCCATCTGGAACTTCACTCCATAATCAGTAAATCCTTTGCGAATAACGTCCAATACACCACGCAAATCAATTTCTTTGACCAAACGTAGTATTACTTTTTTCTCAGCTTCGTCCTTGTGGATAGTAACTAGTTTATCCCAAGCCTTCGGTTGTGATTGCTTCAAAAAATCAGTGATGTAGCTAGGAAATAAACCCTGTTGCACATCGAAGTCTGTTGAACTACCTTTTACATAGCCACCGTGCTCCAACAAGTTGGATTCGATTGCCTGTTCAAAAGTTAGTTCTGTATGTATTCCTTTTGCCATTATTATTTCTCTAAAAATTTTAATAACCCTTTGAAAAGTTCTTCTGATTGCTCCTTTGATATTGTCTCGTTAGCAATTTCAAAAGCTTGTTTGACTTTATTGTTACTTTCACTTGATAATCTAAGCCCAAGTTCTTTACTTAAAAAAGCTTCTAAATTTGGTTCTAATTCAAGTCCTTTGTCTTCATTTTTGATTCCTTCGAGTAATTGAGGTTTAGCAAGTTCTTCATCTGAATCCCATATTGAAAAAAAATTTTCAATACCCATTGCTTTGCATAAACCAGTAAAGTATGATACCCCACCTTTGCCACCACAACTTAAGATAGATACTCCATTTTTATCTAAATCAATTCCCCAAAGTTTTTCAGAAATTGTCTGATAAAATATTTTATCAGAATCACCCTCAACCAATACTACTTTTTTTGCAAAGAAAATTTCATTCCTTTCAGTATTAAATTGTGTGAAAATTTTAAATCTTTCTTTATCAGCTTGAACAATATTAATATAATGTGTATTTTTTTGAGTATTTATAGTTCCATCCTCAGCTGTTTTATAAACCATTTCTATCTCATAAGCTCGAGAAGCATCTATGAAATTTGGGTTGTGTGAAGTGTAAAATATTTGTGATGTTTCAGATATATTCTGAAAACTTTTATACAATGCTCTTTGTGCTTGTGGATACAAATAAATTTCTGGTTCTTCAATTCCAAATATTACTTTGCCCCCCATTAATTCGGCATAAGTTTGAAAAATTGAAATTAAAATCATGTTTTGCATTCCAGAACCTACTTCTTCTGAATCAAAAACTTTATCTGATTGATTCTCAGTTAAAGTAATTTGTAAAGTTTTATAAAACCAATTTAAATTATAGATGTTTAATTCTGGATTCATTCCATTACTTAATCCTAGAGAATTAATACTACAATTCTTTACAAAAGAATCTGAAAATTTTTTGTAAGTTAAACTATTAGCATCAAAATCATCCTCTAAAAATTCTCTAGCTGGACTTATTATTTCTTTGAATGTTTCCCTTAATTTTTGTTCATCATTATGATAAAAATTAATATAGTTCTGGTAAACTTCTTTCATGAGCTTACCAAGTAATGTCCAATTACTCACTCTTAATTGTCCACTTAAATCTCTATTCGAAGGAATATATATAAAATGACAATTTCTTTTAAAATCGTCATTTAAATAAAAATCTTTGGTTGAATCATTACTCTTTAACCTAACTTCACATTTAAAATCGGGTATCATTTCCATTTTAAGTGTTATGTAATGAATTTTATAATTAGTGCCGAAATATTCATGAATAATGTGCTCACTAAAATCAATCCTTATTTCAATAGGTTGTCCTGTGTCGTAAAATAGTTCTTTTGCAACCTTAGCTTTTGTTGCCCAACCTTCACCTAGAACTAAATCTATTGCTTTTAAAATATTTGTTTTTCCAGCACTGTTAGCTCCTAAAATCGCACAAAGGGAGTTAGGTTCAATATAAATTTCCTTAATAGAGCGAAAGTTTTTTATGTGAACACTTTTTATCATATCAGTTCAATTTTTCGTTTCTAACATCCACCTTACCAGTAACTACCTCACTGATTAATGCCATTTTGTATTCTTTTAATAACTCAATTTCATGTTTGGTCTTTGATATAATTACATCAATATCTTTAGTCTTTTGCGTTAAAAATGTTATTATATCTTGTTCTTCTTCAATACTAATTTTTGGAATGTAAAAGTTACCAATACTTTCCATTGATAGATTTGGTTGAGCAGATTGAGTTGCATCTAGTGAAATTCTTTCTTTAATGTAAGAACTTTGTAACCAATACCACACAAAACAAGAGGAATTTGGATTTTTAAGTCTAATAAATGATACTGCTTGGTTTGTATTGGAAGGACAAAAATCATCTGTTAAAATTGCCACTTTACCTATCGAAGCACCAGCAATAACTATTAGAACATCGTTTAATTCCAACATAGACCTTTTTAATATCTGGTTTGTTTCATTATCAATATAAAATTCTGGTGTTTTAAGAAGTTGATTATCTACTATGTTTTCTGACTTTAAATACCGAATTTCACCATTATCACTTACTTCTTTTCCAACTGTTGATGGCGTTGTTCCTTTAGAAATTAATGTACTTAAACGTTTAATTTTTGCTATTTCCCAATGCTCTGGAATCTCGCCCAACATTTCAATCCCAGAATCCTTCATCGAAACATTCGGGTCAAGACCTTTAGTCACTGCTTGGTTGATTACCGCAACACGTTCTTCTTCTAACAATTGAATAAACTGCCCTTTCTTTGCAATTAGGTGGTCAATTTGAGTTGTTTTGTTGTCGAGGTATTTTGTAATAACCTCAATTTCGTCATCTGTTGGAATAGGAATAAAAATATTTCCAACAGTTTCTGTGTTTAAATTTAACTGTGTTCCAAGTTTGCCAAGTCCTAAATAAGGTAGTCCAGTTTGAAAAATGTAATACAGAAATTCTGGGTTAATAGATAGACTTGGAAAATATACAAAACCATCATGAATACAACATTTTATCTTTGTAATCATTGGTTTACCTACACTCCCAGCTATGCTTAAAAAGAAATCTCCTTCATGTCTTTTCACACTTAATGATGCTCCTAATTCAGATAATCGTTGTGTTGTATTTAATAAATAACGGTCACTTGCTGTTACATCAGCTATTCTTACCCATGCATATTCTCCATTTTCATCAAAATATTTTGGGTCATCAATTGGACGGGGCGAAGCACCTCTTTTTACAGGACTAAAAAGCTTAATCCTTTTAGCTTCCCAGTTACTTGGTATATTTCCAATCCATTCAACACCCGAATCTTTATAGCTATCGTACTTTTTCATAGTCTATCCGATAACTTCTTTTAATAATCCGTCTGTTTCTTGCTCAATAGCCATTATGTCCTTTCTTATGTCGTCCAACGAACGTAAAGGCTTGTACTGATAGAAATATTTAGTAAAGTTCACTTCGTATCCTACATTGGTTTTACTATGGTCAATCCACGCATCTGGCACATGTGGTAACACTTCTTTTTCCATGTATTCCTGTACATCCATTAGCAACGGAATGTTTTCCGTATCACGCAAAGATGAATCTGGTTTTGCATTGCCTTTTTTATCGGTCACAACTTGACCTTCAGCATTTCGTTCTGGTCGCTCTACCGTAACTTTAGCATAACCAAAAGCTTTGTTGTCGAATACTTTTGAGTAGTCTCCTTCTTTAAATTCACCATATATTTTTGTAATTTGAGCAATGTGGTCATCGGATAACTCGTTTCGTTTATCACCCAACGATTTGCTCATTTTCTTGAAGAAATCAACACCGTTTATCAACTGAACTTTACCTTTTCTGTTATTGGGTTTGTGATTGGATATTACCCAGATATACGTTGATATCCCTGTGTTATAAAACAACTGATTCGGCAACGCAATTACAGCCTCTAGGAAGTCGTTTTCGATTATCCACTGGCGAATACTGCTCTCGTTCTTGGTTTTGCTTGGAGAACCAGAGAAAAGCGGTGAGCCATTGAATACAATAGCCAATCGAGAACCTTCTGGTTTCATCTTGCTCATCAAGTGCATCAAGAACAAGAACGAACCATCACCAACCGATGGTAATCCAGCTCCAAATCGTCCACCATGTCCCAGCTGTTCGTGTTCCTCTTTAACTTTCTTTCCAAACTTTTCCCATTTCACACCGAACGGTGGATTAGTAATCAGATAATCAAATTTCTCGTTGGATAATTGGTCTTCAGATATACTGTTGCCTTTTTTGATGTTGGATGCGTTTTGACCTTTAATCAATAAATCCGACTTACAAATAGCATACGATTCTGGATTCAGTTCTTGACCAAACACCTCCAAACGTGCATCTGGATTCAATTCGTGTAAGTACTCTTCTGCTACAGAAAGCATACCACCTGTTCCCGCACAAGAATCGTATATCGTTTTGGTAATACCTTTTTTGGTTAGAATATCACGGTCATTCAAGAACAAAATGTTCACCATCAATTTGATTACCTCTCTAGGTGTAAAGTGCTCCCCAGCAGTTTCGTTCGAAATCTCAGCGAATTTTCTAATCAGTTCTTCAAACATATAACCCATCTCCATACTTGAAATACGGTCTGGATGCAAGTCGATTTCTTGGAAACGCTTCACCACCATAAACAACAAGTTGGCATCATCCATTTTATTGATTTGGTTTTCGAACTCAAATTGTTCAATGATTTCTCTTGCATCTTCTGAGAATCCGTTGAGATAGTTTCTAAGATTTGATGCTATGTTATTTGGGTCAGCTATTAGCTTCTCAAAGTCGAATTGGCTTTTATTATGGAACTTGAATCCAGCCGTTTTGTTTAAAATCGGGTCAAGGTTCTCAAAGTTGGTTGTTTTCAGCTGGTCATACTTTTTAAGTACATCCACTTTGGTGCTTTCTAGCACGCAATCCAATCGTCTAATTACTGTTAACGGTAAAATAATCTTCCCATAGTCACTTTGCTTATAGTCACCTCGAAGTAGGTCTGCAATTGACCAAATAAAATTTGCTGATTCTTTAACGTTTTTCATTTATTTAATTCAATTTATTATCACTTAATAATTCTTTTGCTTGCACTTCTAAAAGATTAGCAATTCTAAAAAGCACCTCTATTGAAGGCTGTCTTTTATTTGTCACATAACCATTTACCATATTGTATGACTTACCAAGTTTATCCGCAAGCCATACTTGTTTGATATTCTTCTGATTAAGCACCTCTTTTATACGATTCATTTTTGTGGGGAATTTCGTTACAATATAGTACTTATTATCTCATAATTTGATATAAAATGAAAATTTAAGTAAAAAATTATATCATAGTATCAATAATAATAGTTAGTAAGTATGAGTAAGATGAGATTATGTTTATGGAATCCTATTTTTTATTTGTTAAGCAAAGTCTTTAGTAGCTATTTTACTTATAAAAATTTGAGATAGTGAAAAATTGAAATCAGTCATAATATCAAGTGTTTCCTCTTTAATATAAGATGTTAAGTATTTTTGATTTTGATGCCTTAGAATGTAAATTTAGGTGCTTTAGTGTAGCGGTGAAGTATTTTGCTTTTTAAACTTAATCTAAATTTTGATTGAGGAGCAACATTGTTTTTGGCGGTCTTTTTTAGGTAAGTTTGAAACAAAAAAAACAGCCCCGTCAATAGAGCTGTTTTTTTTTAATAAAGAGAATGCCAATAAATATATTACAGGTATTTTCTCTCTAGGCAACTTTTTTAGAACCACTTGCTAATAACAATTCCAAGAATTTAATTTCCATTTTAAGTAGAATTTCTTTCTTTGTTTCTAAAAGCTGGTACTTCTCTAAAAGTAATTTGAAATCTTTCTTTAACTTATAAATTTGGTTACTAGTTTTACTTGATTTCAACCTTATCCAATAGTTAGGGTTCATATACTCGTTAAGTCTATTTAAGTGCTGGAGAGGGATAGTTTTACCCTCAAACTCATCTACTATCACAAGCCCCTCTATATTTCGCTTAAAATCAAAATACAGCCTTCTAAGGGTGTTTCTATCGGTTAAATCTTCAAGTTTAAATACTCCAAGTTTATTTAAATATACTTTCTTAATAATTTTAAGTTCCAATCGCAATATAAAATTATCCAATTTAAAGGGTTTAGACTTATTATAAGTCTTTATCCAGTGACTATCAGTATGAAACTCTTTATAATCCCCCCTGCCGGAGAACTTTAAGTCTTTATTGGGAGCTTTGCAATTATTCATCAAAATATTCTTGTCAATGATTAACTGGGGGTCTTTGCCCACAGCTATATTTAGTCCAAATTCAAGATTTGTCAGATAATTTGAATCCCCTAATTCGTACTTAATTAATAAACTGTTAATCTCGTTCTCAATATCAGGGTAACTAAAATCATCATAATTTTGGTCGCCTTTATCATTTCTAATATTATGATATTTGTGAAGACTGCCTTTTATGTATGAGGATTGTTTAGTCAAACTGATATCTAGATTAGAATCTTTACCTCTTTTGGGGTACTCCATTATCTCGCCTGTCGCAATATCAAATGGACTAACTAGCTGAATCACTCCATTGTTTACAATGTGATTTTCTAGCCTCTGTTTATCAGATGCGAAAATTTTTATATTATCTACCATTAGGATACTTCTTTAAGAGGGTTAAGAATGGCTAAAACATCTGATTCTCTATAAAGAACTCTTCTTCCAGCTTTGAAGTTTACTAAAATCTTATTTTTGTTCCAGTTGTACAAAGTACCTTCACATACTCCTAAAAGTATACATACTTGTTTTCTGTTTAATGTCGGTACCAAAACATCCTTAGGAGCTTCGGTAAATAAATTTTTAACTTTTTGTAACTCTGATGAAACTATCTCACGGATAGTACTAGCCATGACCTCTATAGGCACATTGACTAAATTGATATGGTTTTCCATACTCCTACTTTTTTTTAAAATTAATAATTAATAACCCCACCTCCGAAAAATTACTTTGTTTTTCTGATATACAAATCTGATTTGTATGATGGGTAAAAAATCTGTTTTAATGCATTAAAAAGATTGTAGAAATTGATCGATCAAATTTCTTTTGCAAAGGTCCGATTTTTTTTTAGGTACGTATTTTTGTACCTGTACGAGAAAAGTACGAGATTAATTATTTCGTTCAGAAAGTTGTTGTAAACGTAATTCATAATAAGAAGAAACCTCCTTATTATCTGCAAGTAAATCAAATTTAATATTCTGTAATGTTTCTATATTTCTAGGCTCAAAAATATTCTTATTTGAATTTTCTCCTATTGTTTCAGAAATATAAGGTCTAAGTGAATCTTTTTTTAAACATAAAACATCTTCTATGTGATGAGACATTTTGTTAATATTTGTAAACTCTAAATCTTTAAAAAAAAACCTTGGGTTACTCCTCTTTTCAGAAATAACTCTAATATCTCCATTTGCAAACATTACAGCCACTTTTTTCCACGCCGGGACATTAAAATTCGGAACCCTCTCAGTCAACCTACTCAGATATTCAAGTTTTTGATCAATACTCGAAGTTATTTTTATGTTTTCACTTTGGATATAATCTTTGAAGTTAGCAATATTTAATAAATCTAAATTTGAAATTTTACCATCCGAATAACTAGAAAAGTTGGTATTCATATAATCTCTAAAATATTTTAGTTTATCGATAATTGAAAATTGATTATTAAGATAGTTGGCATAATAAAATGTTTCTAAATCTAAAAGCAAACCTTGATATAACGAATTGGTTTTATCAACAAAATATGAGTTATTTATAAGTAAAACTTCCTTATGGTGTAACGTAATTACATTATTATTTACGTCATACAAACTCGAATCTCTCTGAGAAGAAAAGGATATGTAAGAACCATTTAGAACCGTTATTTCCTTTTTCAAAAGATTGTCATACTCTTTAGTTTTTTCATCGTAATAGTCAAAAAAAGAATATACATACCCTTCGATAAATTGTTGTTTAACCAATCTATTAAATCTTGCTTTCAGTTGAAAAAAATCAATTTCAAATTTTTCCATTTCAATTATCTTATTAAACATTAAAAAAACCTTGACCTACAATATGAGAAGCCCTTTCTTCTCCTTGAATTCTAATGTACTTATAAAATTCTCTCTCGGTTTTATGTCCCGAAAAATGCATTATATCAAACACCGGCATTTTCTTTTTATACATATTTGTACAGAAACTTCTTCTAGCAGTATGCGAGTGTATTAATTTATACTTGGGAATAAAATCTTTTACTTCTACACCTCCTCTTGTGATTGAAAACTCAATAGGCTCATTCAATTCAATAGCCTGTCCTACCTCCTTTATACAACGATTCAACAATTGCTCAAACATTTTTTTAGGAGGATTCCCAACATGCCTCTCATCCATTATCTCTCGAATCTCCTTTGTAATTGGACACTGTACCTCGGCTTTTGTTTTTTTCTGTTTAATTTTGAAATAATCAACCCCATTAATTCGCTTTATAGATTCCTTAGTCAATCCATTATAATCACTAATTCTTTGACCTGTGTAACATCCAATTAAAAAAATATCTCTTGCCAATTCAAGTTCAGGATATTTAGAAAGATCTTTATTTAGCATCAATTCCAATTCATTATCTGTTAAATAAATAGCTGTTGTTTCTTCGGCTTTCAAATTAAAATCAGACAAGTTAAAATCAACATTATCTATAAACTTCTTTCTATTGGCTTCTATAAGAAATGTCTTTAAATTTTTTAAATGTTTTGTAATTGTATTCAGAGCAAAATCAAGCTCCTCTAAATATGTTATAAAGCTCAATGCAAACGATTTATCAAAACTATTAAAATCAACTTTTATATTGTTTGACTCCGAAAAAGCCTTTACTTTCTTTAAAGTTTGATTATAAGATGTATATGTGATTTTAGTAATACCTTTCTTCTTTAACTCAAGATAAGCATCGGCAAAATCAAAAAAAGTAATTGGGGCAATCTTTTCACTTTTAACATTTTTGTTTAAAAAGTTGTCCAAAAATTGTTTTAAAACTTCATTAGTGACGATGATATTTTCAGCAATAAGTCTAGAGTACTCTTTTTTAATAGCGTTTTCAATATTACTCAAAAATTCATTTACCTCTCTTGCATTAATAATATTCGATTTTGTCTCTTTGATCTTTTGTTTATCAAAATCCCAATTTTCAAAACATGACTTATAACCAGTTGAGTACTTAAAACGTGCCCCATACGAAAAATGGAGAAAAATCAAACTTTCCTTTTTCTTAGATGCTTCAAGCATATATACTGGATCTTTAAAAGCAAATCTAACTACCCCATTAAAATTATCAATAGTTGTTTTCATTTTATACATCTTTATACAAAGATACAAAAAAATAATATTAGGGTGCTTGATAGGGTGCTTATAAAATTGTATTAATTTAAATTTAAATTGATCAATTAAAACATATTAAGATATAAAACTTAATAAAACAAAGGTTTAACAGATTTATTAATGGATATTAAAAATTAAAGACATTTAATAAATATGGTACTGGAGGTACCACAAAACCCACTCTAACGAGTGGGTTTTTTGTTTTTTAAACTCCCAAACCATGTCCCATTTCCTATACATACTACATTCAAAAACAAGCACAAAATATTATGTAGGCGAAACTCATGATGTTAAAGAGAGAATTCTCAAACACAACCAACATAAATATGCTAATGCTTATTCTAAAATTGCCAATGACTGGACATTAGCTTTAAATTTTGAATGTATTGACCGAAACGAAGCGCTCTTTCTTGAAGGTTTCATTAAAAAAATGAAAAGTAAAATTTTTATTGAAAAAATTATTCAAAACCCTGAAATACTTAAAGATATTTTATCGAAAAAATAAAAACACATGTGTCCCTGGTTCTCCCGAAGCGTCGGGACTGGAGGTACCACAAAACCCACTCTAACGAGTGGGTTTTTTGTTTTTTAAACTTATTAAACAACTGCGACTTCTTCAATTAAAAATATCAGGTTATTACTCAAAGTGAAATTTACCTTTTTTAATAATCACCCATTTTACTATTAAAAGTTTACTGTTTTTCTATTAAAAATAAAGTCTCTCTAATTTTTTAGATGTTTTTTTATTGATTTATGATTTGTATATTTGCTAATTTACTATATTTATGCAAAATTTATATATATGGAAATTCTTGCCTGTCCAAAATGCCAAAACGATCATATTGTTAAAAGTGGCATAATTAACCATAAACAAAGGTATGCTTGTAAAAAATGCAACTATTTCTTTACTGTTAATAAAATAGGAAAAAAGATAGATGATTATTATGTCACTAAAGCTCTGCAACTCTACTTAGAAGGTCTTAGTTATCGAGAAATCGAACGCATTATAGGCGTTTCTCACGTTACCATTAGTAATTGGGTAAAAAGCTTCAATATCAAAAAGCCAACCCATACTAACTACCACCCTACTTACAAGATCTTTAATCATTTAGAACTTGTAGAATATTTAAAAAATAAAGATTTACTCTCCGGTGCCGGAATGATAATTACTGAACTTGGAGATAAATTTATGCTAATAAAATGGGAACGTTTTAAAGACTAACTATAGTAGTTTACAAAAAAATATATAGTAATTTTTTTTAATGGAAAAATAATTGAATTTGGCACTGTGAAAACTAACCATTTTATTATTTAACCAATTATTACTATGAAAAAAACACTTTTTATTGCTGCACTATTATGTACAGCTTTTGTTTTTTCGCAAGAGAAAACCCCTCCAAAACCATTTAAAACAGAGCTGTACGGTTTTGCTCGAGTAGACTATAGTATAGACACGAGACAATCTGCACAAGTAAGAGAATTCCATCTTAATCTTTGGCCACTTGATAAAAAAATTGATTCAAAAGGAGCAGATATCAATGCGAGCGGTGCTTCTAATTTTCTTTCCGTAGTGTCTCGACTTGGAGTTAAAGCGTCTGGCCCAGATGTATGGGGGGCAAAAGCTTCTGGTGTTTTAGAAGGCGATTTCTTTGGAAATACAGAACAATCTATTGCCCTTTTTAGATTACGTCATGCATACGCTAAATTAGACTGGGAAAAAACATCATTAACATTTGGTCAAACTTGGTACCCTCAATTTATACCTGAGGTATTCCCGGGGGTGGCTAACTTCTCTACGGGTATTCCTTTCAATCCTTTTGGATGGGCAACTCAATTTAGATTAGATCAAAAATTAAGCAATCAGTTTAAATTTTCGTTCATTGCTTATAAAGACAGAGAATTTGGA
Source organism: Flavobacterium ammonificans (assembly GCF_020886115.1). NCBI lineage: Bacteria > Pseudomonadati > Bacteroidota > Flavobacteriia > Flavobacteriales > Flavobacteriaceae > Flavobacterium > Flavobacterium ammonificans. Next base: position 1,026,036 of record NZ_AP025185.1, on the reverse strand, counting down.
GCTTTCCCAATTGATGGAAAGCAAAACTCTCCTGTTTACAATAGCGTTATTCCAGCGATGCATGGAAAAATAGAATTCAGAAACAAATCGGTAATTGCTGGTTTAGGAGCTGAGCTTTACCCAAACAAACCATTAATTGAGAGTAATGGTGTTAAATCTAACGAGACTCTAAATTCAACTTCAGTTCTGGCTTATTTTAAATACAATGCAGAAAAATTTCATATTAAAGCATATGGAATATCTGGAGAAAATTTACATCATTTAGTTATGCTTGGCGGCTATGCAAGCTATGCAAATGGAACTAATCCGGTTACCTATGAAGGAATTCGAACTAACTCATTTTGGTTGGATATTGCAAGCAATAGTGCAACAACAGCACCTGGTTTTTTCTTTGGATTCACTAACCAAGATGGTACATCGACGAACACATCAGCTCTTGGTATTTATGGCAGAGGGATTAATAGCACAAGAGGAGTTAAGGATATAGTAAGAGCATCAGCTCGAATTGATTTCAAACAGAACAAATTTAGACTTACTCCTGAAATCGAATATACAGCTGCTACACATGGAAACACTCAAAAAGACCTTTCTATTTCTGGAATAGAAAACAAAGTAGCAAATTTTAGAGCGACTGTTTCAGCAGTTTACAGTTTTTAAAAAATTATTAACAATCAACCCAAAAACAATTACATTATGAATGAAAACAAAAAAAGCTCCTTATGGACAGTTATTGGAGCGTCTTCAGTAGGTACCATGATCGAATGGTATGATTTTTACATCTTTGGTAGTTTAGCTACTATAATTTCAACTAAATTTTTCCCTTCAGACAATCCAACTGCTGCCTTCCTATCTACATTGGCAACTTTTGCTGCAGGTTTTGTTGTGCGCCCTTTTGGAGCATTGTTCTTTGGTCGTTTAGGCGATTTGATTGGACGTAAATATACGTTCATGGTTACTCTTTTATTAATGGGAGGAGCCACTTTTTTAATTGGATGTATTCCAAGTTATGAAACGATTGGTTTCTTAGCGCCAACTTTAGTATTAATTTTACGTTTACTTCAAGGTTTAGCTCTTGGTGGGGAATACGGTGGTGCAGCAACTTATGTAGCTGAACACGCTGGTCCGGGACAAAGAGGTTATTGGACTTCATGGATTCAAACTACTGCTACAATTGGATTATTTGTATCATTACTTGTTATTATGGCTACTAAAAGCGCCATGAGTAAAGAGGCATTTGAAGATTGGGGATGGAGAGTTCCGTTTTGGGTTTCAATCCTTATGATTTTAGTTTCTTACTTGATTCGTAAAAACATGAGCGAATCTCCTGAATTTGCAAAAGTAAAAGCAGAAGGTAAAACTTCTAAAAATCCATTGAAAGAAAGCTTTGGTAATAAATTGAACTTTAAGTTTGTGTTGCTAGCTTTATTTGGATTAGTTATGGGTCAAGGTGTAGTTTGGTATACAGGACAATTCTATGCTATGAGTTTTATAGAAAAAGTAATGGGCTTAACTGACCAAGTAGGTGATATCATGATGTATGCTATTTTAATGGCAACTCCATTCTTCGTATTCTTTGGATGGTTGTCTGATAAAATCGGTAGAAAATGGTTAATGCTTGCAGGTATTTTAATTGCAGTGATCGCATACAGACCAATTTACAGTGCAATGTATGAAACTGCTAGTATCAAAAACAAAACTGAAATTGAGGCTAAAACAGTTGTAGTAGCTGAAACGAAAGAGAATAAAGCAAAAGCATTAGACTCTGTGTACACGACAACTAAAGAGTATACTGATGGTGCAACTTGGAAAGAAGTTAAAACCGTAACTTTAGAAAATGGAGTAGCTAAAATTGGTGACGATGGAAAACCTAAAGTAGAAGTTAAGAAAACTATGGTAGTGAATGAATCAGACAAATGGACTTTGATTTGGTTAGTATTTATTCAAATTTTCTTTGTAACTATTGTGTACGGACCAACAGCAGCATTCTTAGTTGAATTGTTCCCAGCAAAAATTCGTTACACTTCAATGTCATTACCGTACCATATTGGAAATGGAATCTTTGGAGGTTTGCTTCCAGCAGTGGCAACATCATTGGTAGCGGCAGCTACAAAAAAGAATGAAATTGCAGCCGAAACTGGTTCAGCCATTGCAGTAGCCGAACCTTATTTAGAAGGTCTTTGGTATCCAATCTTAATTGGTGGTATCTGTTTTGTAATTGGAGCAATATATATAGACGGAAAAAGTAAAGCTCACAAGGCATAAGAAATCAAATAAGTTTTAACTTTAAAAAAAATATTATGAACGCAATAAAAAAAATATTAGGGATTGTTTGGATAGATTTATCTCAGTTGGCTGGATATTATCTAATCATAAACCAAGCTTTACCAAAATTTGAATCTGGAAAACCAGAAGATATGATTCCTGCCATTATTTATACCTTTGTTCTTGCTCCAATTATTATTGGAGGTTTAGGAATCTTTGGTTATTACTCATTGACAGGAGAATACAGTGATAAATAATTAGTAATTTCTATTTAAAATTATGCAATCGCTGTCATTTATGGCAGCGTTTGTATATTTTATGAAATACTACTGAAAATAAAATATACTAGACCAATAACTTTACTGAATACCTAGTAGTATACAATATGAAAAAAAGACATGAACAAAAATTGGTAATCCTTTCAATGCTATTACTCTTAGCTTTGAACATGCCATTATTGTTATTGTTTGATAGTTCTGAACCTTTTTTAGGCTTTCCTATTGTGTATATTTACGTGTTTTCTATATGGTTATTTTCTATAGGCATAACCTACTTAATTATTAAAAGATATTATGAGTAGTGTAGCCCTTTTGTTAATTTTAGTATTGTATATGCTAATCCTTTTTTATATTGCCTATTGGGCAGAAAAAAGAGGACATTCTCGTTGGACAAACAATCCTTATATCTATTCGCTGTCCCTTGCCGTATATTGTACAGCTTGGACCTATTACGGAAGTATTGGCGTTGCAGCCAATTCTGGTTTAAATTACTTACCTATTTACTTAGGACCTATCATTATTATTCCTACTTGGATGATTATTTTAAAAAAAATAATTCGCATTTCAAGAGTGAATAAAATATCAAGTATTGCTGATTTTATTTCATTACGTTATGGTAATGACAGATTTTTAGGTGCTTTAGTTACCATCGTTTGTATCTTTGGTATTGTACCTTACATTGCTTTGCAACTCAAGTCCATCTCGGACACTTTTCATATCGTTACTAAAACGGAATCTAGTTCAAACATTTTTTACGACACCTCTACCTATGCGTGTATCGCACTCGCTTTATTTGCGTCTTATTACGGAACCCGTTATGTAGATGCATCAGAGAAAAGACGAGGTATTGTAACTGCGGTAGCCTTAGAGTCGGTATTGAAATTAGTATTCTTTTTGATCATTGGAATCTATGTCACCTACTTTGTATTTGACGGATTTGATGACATTTATACACAAGCTTCAGGACTAGAAAAATTTGCCGAGAAAAATTCTATTGGAGGTTTGACTGGCGCCATCAACTGGTTTTTTCTTTGCATACTCTCTATGTTTGCCATTTTTCTTTTACCAAGACAATTTCATACCGCAATTGTAGAGAATAACAAAGAAACTCATTTAAAAACCGCCATGTGGTTGTTCCCACTCTACCTGTTGCTATTCAATATTTTTGTTTTCCCAATTGCTTGGGGAGGAAATATTTTATTTGAAGGCAAAGGATTAAATTCGGATACTTATTCCTTATTGATTCCACAATTTTTCAATAACAACACACTAACCGTTCTAGTATTTTTAGGAGGGTTTTCTGCCGCCATTTCGATGATTATTGTTTCGTCTATTGCATTGGCAACCATGCTTAGTAATAACTTATTAATTCCGTATGGTTTTGTTGGCAGGCTGAGAAACAAGTCACAAGATAAAAACAATACAAGAATTTTACGAAGCAGGAAAATAGGTATCTTTTTATTGATTATTTTGTCCTATGCGATTTACAAAATTTTCATTTTAGATTACTCCCTTGTTTCCATTGGACTTGTTTCTTTTGTAATTATAGCGCAACTAGCCCCTGCTTTTTTCGGCGCTCTTTTTTGGAGAAGAGGATCCAATAAAGGGGCAATAACCGGAATTATTCTTGGCTTCATTATTTGTTGTTATACTTTATTAATTCCTTATGCTTTAGGGATATCTAATTCTACTAGCCAATTCATAAAAGAAGGCCCTTGGGGATTTGATTTATTACAACCCTTACAACTTTTTGGATTGGATTATTTAGACCCTATCCCACATGCTTTATTTTGGAGTTTATTTTTTAATATAATTGGGTTTGCTTCGATTTCTGTTAGTTTTAAAGGAAATTACAGAGAACGAAATTATGCCGAAATGTTTGTTGATATTGACAAGTACATCACCAATCACGAAGATGCTTTTGTATGGAAAGGAACAGCCTATGTCTCTGATATTGAAAAGGTTTTGCAGCGTTTTCTTGGTGAAGAAAGAACCAAACGAGCCTTATCCATATTTAATTTAAAGTACAACATTGACAAAAATGTTACCACAGCAGACCCACGTTTTATAAAATTTGCAGAGAATTTATTAACGGGACATATTGGTACGGCTTCCGCCAAAATTTTAATAGCAAGTGTGGTGAAAGAAGACGAAATAAGTCTGCCAGAGGTGTTGCGAATCTTAGAAGAGTCCAAAGAAAACATCATCATCAATAAAAAATTGACCGATACTTCCAATGAATTGCAAAAAATATCCGAGCAATTAAAAGTGGCCAATGAAGAACTTGTTAAGAAAGACATTCAAAAAGATGAATTTTTAGATACCGTTACTCATGAATTACGTACACCAATAACAGCTATTAGAGCCGCTAGTGAAATTTTACATGATGACGAAGATGTGCCGTTTGAAGTGCGCAAACAATTTTTGCAAAATATCATTTCAGAATCCGATCGTTTGAATCGTTTGATTGATAAAATCTTAGATTTAGAAAAATTTGAAACAGGCAAACAAAAGATTTATCTCTCTAAAAATAACATTGTTTCAACAGTTGAAAAAACCTTAGAATCGGTTAAGCAACTAATTGCAAATAAAAAAATACAGGTGGTATTTGAAGATGCTGGCCAAGAAATTCGAGCTTTTTATGACGAAGAACGCATCATTCAAGTGATTCATAACTTATTGTCGAATGCAATTAAATTTTCAGCTGAAACAGATGGTTTAATTCACATTCAAATTACCGAAAACGAATCCAATGTTGCTGTAACGATTCATAACAACGGCAAAGGAATCAAAAAAGAAGATTTTGAAGCCATCTTCGACAAATTTTATCAATCTAGAAACCAAAATGTCAAAAAACCAATTGGTAGCGGATTAGGATTGGCCATTTGCAAACAAATAATTGAACATCATAAAGGCGCCATCTGGGCCGAAAATAACGTAAAAGAAGGAGCCACTTTTGTCTTCACACTACCCAACTACAACACAACAGAAAACAACTAAGAGGATGAAAAAGATACTAATCGTAGACGACGAACCGAATATCGTAATGGCTTTAGAATACACCTTCAAAAAGAACAATTTTGAAGTATTTATTGCGCGCGATGGAAAAGAGGCGCTGGAAATTTTAGAAAAACAACTTCCAGATGTAATCATTTTGGACGTAATGATGCCAATGGTTGACGGATATGCCACCATAGAAGAAATCAAAAAAGACGATCGATTAGCCCATTGTAAAGTCATCTTCCTTTCGGCAAAAAACAAAGAAAGTGATATTGAAAAAGGGATGATGTTAGGCGCTAATTTGTATGTCGTCAAGCCATTTTCAGCAAAAAAATTAGTTGAACAAGTACACGAATTATTAGAAAACTAGCCCCAATTTATATAAAAAAGTTACAATGAATTATAAAGATACCTACGCAGCAAGCACCGAAAATCCGGAAGCGTTTTGGAAAAAACAAGCCGGAAGTATTGATTGGTTTACACAACCTGAAAGCATTTTATCTTCTGATGAGAATGGTTATCCGCTTTGGTACAAAGACGGAGAATTAAACGTATGCTATTTAGCATTAGACAAACATATTGAAGAGGGTTTTGGTGATCAAGTGGCTATAATTTATGATTCACCTGTTACTCAAACCATAAAAAAATATACTTTTTTAGAAGTAAAAACTGAAGTGGCTAAACTTGCTGGAGGAATGCAATCTTTGGGATTAAAAAAAGGAGATACAGCCGTAATTTATATGCCTATGATTCCGCAAGCCGCATTTGCCATGTTGGCATGTGCGCGAATTGGAGTGACACATTCAGTTGTTTTTGGAGGATTTGCTCCTCACGAATTGGCTATTCGAATTGACGATTGCAAACCAAGAGCAATAATCACTGCCTCTTCAGGAATTGAAATTGACCGATTGATTGCTTACAAACCGTTAGTTGATGAAGCTATTCAATTGGCCGAACACAAACCTAAAAAAGTAATTATTCTGAACCGAAAATTAGGGGCAAAAGTGCCATTTAAAAAATACGATGTGGATTATGACGCATTGGTATACGGATCTGAAGAAGCCGATTGTGTTCCGTTGAACTCCACACATCCTTTGTATGTTTTATACACATCTGGGACTACTGGGAAACCAAAAGGAATCGTTCGTGATTCAGGTGGTTATGCAACGGCTCTAAAATATTCAATGCAAAATGTGTATAATGCCAAAGAAGGTGAAGTATTTTGGGCAGCATCTGATGTGGGTTGGGTTGTAGGACATAGCTATATTGTTTATGGCCCACTAATCAATAGAAATACAACTATTATTTTTGAAGGAAAACCAATCAAAACTCCCGATGCAAGTACGTTTTGGAGAATGATTGAAGAGCATAAAGTAAGCGTTATGTTTACAGCTCCAACAGCAATTCGTGCTATCAAAAAAGAAGATCCAAACGGAGAATTCATCAAAAAACACGATTTAAGTTCGCTAAAAATTCAGTTTTTAGCGGGTGAACGTTGTGATGTAGCTACTTTAGAATGGTACCAAGAACACATTCCGGTTCCAGCTATTGACCATTGGTGGCAAACAGAAACAGGTTGGCCAATTGTAGCTAATATGATGGGGATTGAATATTTACCAATCAAACCGGGATCTGTTGGAAAAGCAGTTCCAGGATTTGACATCCGAATTTTTAGTGAAAACGGTACAGAAGTAGGACCCAACGAAGAAGGATATGTAGTTATCAAATTGCCTTTGCCTCCAGGAACCTTATTGGATTTATGGAAAGACAACCTAAGATTCAAAGCAGGTTATTTAGAAAAATTTCCAGGTTACTATTTCTCAGGTGATGGCGGATTCAAGGATGACGATGATTATATTTTTATTACCGGTCGTGTGGATGACGTAATCAACGTAGCGGGTCACCGTCTTTCTACTGCCGAAATGGAAGAAATTGTAGCTTCACATTCGTCTGTAGCAGAATGTGCCGTTATTGGAATTCACGATGAACTAAAAGGGCAAACACCATTGGCTTTGGTAGTCATAAAGCACGGAGATGACATGGAGCATTTCCAATTGGAACAAGAAATTGTAAAACTAGTACGCCAACAAATTGGTGCCGTTGCTTCATTGCGAAATGTAGTTATTGTAAATCGTTTACCAAAAACCCGTTCGGGTAAAATTCTTCGTAAATTAATGCGAAGCATAACTGACGGTGAAGATTTCCAAATTCCGTCCACTATTGATGACGAAGCCATTGTAGGCGAAATTATCGAGGTATTGAAAAAATACAAAATTGGAAGTTACAGCAAATAAAACAAACAGAATTAGAACATATAAAATAGAATACCATGAGTTATTATAAAATTGAAAATTTAGAAGAATACTTCAAACACTACAAAAAATCGATTCGTGAACCTAAAAAATTCTGGGACCGAATTGCCTCTGAAAATTTCACTTGGTACCAAGAATGGGACAATGTAATTGATTTTAATATGGCTGAAGCCGAAATTAAATGGTTTACCAATGCCAAAGTAAATATTACAAAGAACTGTATTGACAGACACCTTGCCAAAAGAGGAGAAAAAACAGCCATTATTTTTGAACCGAATGATCCTTCAGAGGCAGCGCAACACATTTCGTATAACGAATTGTACGAACGAGTCTCAAAAATGGCTAATGTTTTGCGTGAGCAAGGCGTCAAAAAAGGAGATCGCGTCTGTATTTATTTGCCAATGATTCCAGAACTTGCCATTTCATTATTGGCTTGTGCTAGAATTGGAGCGATTCACTCGGTCGTTTTTGCAGGATTCTCTGCTTCGGCAGTGGCTTCAAGAATCAATGATTGCGAATGTAAAATGGTCATCACTTCTGACGGAAGTTACCGCGGGAACAAAGCGATTGACTTAAAAGGCATTGTGGACGAAGCCTTAGAAAAATGTCCTTGCGTTGAAACGGTTTTGGTTGCCAAAAGAACCAACACCAACGTGAATATGAAAGAAGGACGTGACCAATGGTTGCAACCACTTTTAGACGATGCAATGAATACTAACGTTGCTGAAATTATGGATGCTGAAGATCCTTTGTTTATTCTTTACACTTCAGGTTCTACAGGAAAACCAAAAGGAATGGTTCACACTACAGCAGGTTATATGGTGTATACTGCTTATACTTTCAAAAATGTATTTAGCTACGAAGAAAATGATGTTTTCTGGTGTACCGCAGATATTGGTTGGATTACAGGTCACTCGTATATTCTTTACGGACCTTTATTAAATGGAGCTACTACTGTTATTTTTGAAGGAGTTCCTTCGTATCCAGACTTCAGTCGTTTCTGGGAAGTAATTGAAAAACACCAAGTCACTCAATTCTATACTGCCCCAACAGCTATTCGTGCATTGGCTAAAGAAAGCGTAGAATACGTTCAAAAATATCCTTTACAATCGTTAAAAGTCATTGGATCTGTTGGTGAGCCAATCAATGAAGAGGCTTGGCATTGGTACAACGACCACGTAGGCGGAAAAAGATGTCCAGTTGTAGATACGTGGTGGCAAACAGAAACAGGAGGAATTATGATTTCGCCTTTGGCTTTTGTGACGCCTACAAAACCAACCTACGCTTCGCTTCCATTACCAGGAATTCAACCGGTATTAATGGATGAAAAACGCAACGAAATTGAAGGCAATCAAGTAACCGGAAGTTTATGTATTAAATACCCTTGGCCGAGTATCGCAAGAACCATTTGGGGAGATCATCAACGCTACAAAGAAACCTATTTTAGTGCTTTCCCAGGGAAATATTTTACTGGCGACGGAGCTTTGCGTGACGAAGTGGGTTACTATAGAATCACAGGTCGTGTCGATGACGTAGTGATTGTTTCTGGACACAATTTAGGAACTGCACCTATTGAAGATGCTATCAATGAACATCCAGCAGTAGCTGAATCAGCTATTGTAGGTTTCCCACACGACATCAAAGGAAATGCCCTATATGGATTTGTCATCTTAAAAGAATCAGGAGAAAACCGTGATAGAGATAACTTAAGCAAAGAGATTAACCAACATATTTCAGATCATATTGGACCTATTGCCAAATTGGATAAGATTCAATTCGTTTCGGGTTTACCAAAAACACGATCTGGAAAAATTATGCGTAGAATCTTGCGTAAAATTGCAGAAGGCGACTTCTCAAACTTTGGAGACATCACCACTTTATTAAATCCAGAAATTGTGGATGAAATTAAAGATGGAAAAATTTAGTTTTTAGTTTAGGTGTTAATTGTAGTTAAAAAAAGCTACTCCTTGAATGGAGTAGCTTTTTTGTTTGTTCTGAATAGTATTTTAATTGTGAAAATTAAATTTACCTTTATACGCAATTATTATTTCCGTTTATTTAAATCATGAAGAGAAAAGTAACGCTAAAACAGATTGCAAAAGACCTCAACGTCTCCATTTCGACCGTTTCAAAATCGATCAGAAATAGCTCTGAAATTGGAGAAGAAACCCGTCAAAAAGTTCAAGCTTACGCTAAATTGCACCATTATACACCTAATAATATTGCTTTAAGTTTAAAAAACAGAAAAACCAAAACTATAGGAATCATTATTCCTGAAATTGTGCATCATTTTTTCTCAACCGTAATTAATGGCATTGAGCATGTAGCCAATGAAAATGGTTACAATGTTATTATTTGCTTGTCTGACGAGTCTTTTGACAAAGAGGTTTTGAATATGGAAATGCTTGCTAAAGGTAGTATTGACGGATTTATAATGTCATTATCTAAAGAAACCCAATTTAAGGGCGATTTTAATCACATTACCGAAGTGATCAATCAAGGAATGCCTGTTGTAATGTTTGATAGAGTCACAGATGAAGTTTTGTGTGACAAAGTCATCATTAATGATAAAGCTGCCGCATATGAAGCAGTACAAAGTCTAATCGATAAAGGAAGAAAAAAAATAGCTCTTGTCACCACAATGGATTATGTAAGCGTTGGAAAACTGCGAACCGATGGTTACACCAAAGCATTACTTGACAACAACATCGCCTTTGATGAAAATTTAATACTCAAAATTGAGGACATAGCAAATAGCGAAATTACGATTAGTACATTTTTAAAGGATAAGGCAATAGACGCTGTTTTTGCTGTAAACGAACTTTTTGCTGTTACCATAATTAAAACAGCTACTAAAATGGGATTGAATGTTCCAAATGATATTGCAGTAATAGCATTTACAGACGGTATTATATCTAAATATTCTACCCCAACAATAACTACTGTCTCTCAAAGAGGGAAAAAAATGGGTGCAAAAGCTGCGAAAATTCTAATCAATAGACTAGAATCTGAAGAGGAAGAAGAAGGGGAAGAAAATTATAGAACAGAGGTTATTGCTACCCATTTAATTGAACGGGAATCTACAATTTAAATTAAAAATGTTACTTCTATCGCAACTACAACCTTGTAGTTAAAATTATTTATCCAAAATTCAATTTGGCTCTTTTTAGTTACAAATATATTTTTACTTTTACGATTCAATGGCTGTTTTTAAGTATAAAACAAACCCATTTTTTAAAGTAAATTACTATGGAAAAGCGTAAATTAAGTACCGCTGAAATCTGGACAATGAGTTTTGGATTTTTAGGCATCCAAATGGGTTTTGCATTGCAAAATGCTAATGCTAGCCGAATTCTTCAAATCTTTGGTGCCGATGTGCACGAACTCTCTTGGTTTTGGATAATTGCACCTTTAATGGGGTTAATTGTACAACCTATAATTGGGTATTATAGTGACAAAACATGGGGCCGTTTTGGAAGAAGAAAACCATTTTTCTTTGCAGGTGCGATTCTAGCTTCTATTGGTTTAATCTTGATGCCACAAGCCGAAATCTTCATTGCTGTACTTCCCGCTTTATGGGTGGGCGCTGGAATGTTAATGATTATGGATGCTTCATTTAATATAGCTATGGAACCTTTCAGAGCATTAGTAGGTGATAATTTAAGAACCGACCAAAGAACTGCGGGATTTAGTGTACAAACCGCCTTAATTGGTTTTGGAGCAGTTATTGGATCATGGCTTCCTTATGTTTTAACCAATTGGTTTGGCGTTTCCAATAAAAATGAAGAAGGCGGAGTTCCTTATAATTTAATCTTATCCTTTATAATTGGTGCAATCGTCTTAGTAGGATCCGTATTGATTTCTATTTTCAGTACTAAAGAATATTCACCGGAAGAGTTAGCCCAATTTTCGGATGAAAAACCAGCTTCAGAAAAAGAATCTAGCCTTTTTGATGTAATTGATGATTTCAGACTAATGCCATCCACAATGAGACAACTGGCTTTTGTTCAGTTTTTCTCTTGGTTTGGACTATTTGGCATGTGGGTTTTTACTACTCCAGCCATTGCACATCACATTTACGGTTTACCTATTAGTGACAATTCAAGTGATGCCTATCAAACCGCAGGTGATTGGGTTGGTGTATTATTTGGGGTGTACAACTTAGTATCTGCCATCTATGCTTTTGCTTTGCCTTACATCGCCAAACAAATTGGACGAAAATCAACTCATGCCATCTCATTAATTATAGGCGGCATAGGTCTAATCTCCATTTATTTTGCACCTAATGAGGATTTCTTAATTCTTTCGATGGTAGCCGTAGGAATTGCTTGGGCAAGTATTTTATCGATGCCATTTGCCATTCTTGCAGGTTCGATTTCTCCTTTCAAAATGGGAGTATATATGGGAATTTTTAACTTTTTTGTGGTATTACCACAGATTGTGAATGCCTTAATTGGAGGTCCTCTTGTAAAATATGTGTATCAAGACAACGCCATCTATGCTATTGTAACCAGCGGAGTTAGTTTTATTATTGCCGCACTTTTAGTTACAAGAGTTAAGGATGTCGATGATGTAGTAAAAAAATAAATAATGACAAAAAAAGCATTTATATTCGACCTTGACGGCGTAATTGTAGATACGGCCAAATACCATTATTTGGCTTGGAAAAAAATCGCAAACGAATTGGGTATCGAATTCACACACGAACACAACGAATTATTAAAGGGAGTGAGCCGAGTGCGTTCACTCGATATCATTTTAGGTCTTGGAAACGTTGAAGCTTCTCAGGATCAAAAAGACCAATGGTTAGTTCAAAAAAACGAGGAGTATTTGACTTATCTAGTAGATATGGATCAAAGCGAAATACTTCCTGGCGTAATGTCGGTTTTAGAATTCTTGAAAGCCAACCAACAACCTATCGCTTTGGGTTCGGCAAGTAAAAATGCCCGACCTATTTTAGAAAAAACAGGTATTCTATCTTACTTCGATGTGATTGTTGATGGAAATGACGTAAGCAACGCTAAACCAGACCCTGAAGTTTTTCTTCAAGCAGCGCAAAAATTGGGCGTTACCAATGAAAATTCCATAGTTTTTGAAGATTCAGTTGCCGGAATTCAAGCAGCTAATATTGCGACAATGACTAGTATTGGCATTGGAGATGCAACCATTTTAAACGAAGCCAAATACAATTTTAAAGACTTCACTTTTATAGATGAAGCTTTTTTAAATTCACTGATAAGCCCCCTAACCCCCAAAGGGGGAAATTAGGGAGTAAATAAAATATGTTTAACAAATAAAATTCCCGCGTTGTATTCCTCCCCTTTGGGGAGGTTAGGTGGGGCTACTATTATGAACCAAGATTATATTAAACCAGACAACTGGTCGATTATTGAAGAAGGATTTGATGTAGAAAGAGTAAAATCATCCGAAAGTCTTTTTAGTATTGGAAACGGCGCCATGGGGCAACGTGCCAATTTTGAAGAAAGCTATTCTGGCGAAACCTTCCAAGGAAGTTATATTGCCGGAATCTACTACCCTGACAAAACCAAAGTGGGTTGGTGGAAAAATGGTTATCCAGAATATTTTGCCAAAGTATTGAACGCACCCAATTGGATTGGAATTGATATCGAAATCAATGGTGAAAATTTAGATTTACACAATTGTAGTTCAGTTCGAGATTTCCGTCGTGAATTGAATATGAAAGAAGGTTGGTACCAACGTTCTTTTGAAGCTACTTTGCAAAATGGAACTGAAATTGCAGTCAATGTAAAACGTTTTCTATCTATAGATTTAGACGAAGTGGGAATCATCAATTACGAAATTTCTCCTTTGAATAAAGATGCTAAAATTGTCTACAAACCTTATATCGACGCTGGAGTAACCAATGAAGATGCGAATTGGGAAGAGAAATTTTGGGAACCATTAGAAGTTAAAAAAGGAAGTAATGAAGCTTTTGTAACGGCACAAACGTTCAAAACGCATTTCAAAGCAACTACTTTCATGCACAATAGTATTTGGGCCAATGGAAAAAATGAAAACATTTCGCCAGTTGCTATTGATGCTACCAACGAAAAAATACAACACAGTTACGAAACTGTAATTGCAAAAGGACAAACATCTGCTATTCAAAAAATTGGTGGCTACACCGTTTCAATGAATCATGCTAACACCCAAACGGCCGCTGAAAATGTAATAAAATTGGCTTTAGCCAAAGGATACGAAGCTCTTTTAGAAGAACAAAAAGTAGCTTGGGCTAAAATTTGGGAAATGTCAGACATCACCATCGAGGGCGATGTGAAAGCGCAACAAGGAATTCGTTTCAACATTTTCCAATTGAATCAAACCTATTTAGGAAAAGATTCTCGTTTGAATATTGGACCAAAAGGATTTACCGGAGAAAAATATGGTGGTTCAACGTATTGGGATACCGAAGCTTATTGTATTCCTTTTTACATGGCAACCAAAGATCAAGAAGTAGCTCGTAATTTATTGACGTATCGCTACAATCAATTGGACAAAGCGATTGAGAATGCAGCTAAATTAGGCTTTACCAATGGCGCAGCTTTGTACCCAATGGTTACGATGAACGGAGAAGAATGCCACAACGAATGGGAAATTACCTTCGAAGAAATCCACCGAAATGGCGCGATCGCCTTTGCTATCTTTAACTATTACCGTTTTACGGGAGATTACAGTTATATTCCTGAAAAAGGATTGGAAGTTCTGATTGGTATTGCTCGTTTTTGGCACCAAAGAGCTACTTTCTCAACTAACCAAAATCAATATGTGATTTTAGGGGTTACAGGTCCTAACGAATACGAAAACAACGTTAATAATAACTTCTACACCAATTATATTGCTAAATGGTGTATTGATTATGCAGCTGAACAAATTCAGAAAGTATCTTTAGAATACCCATCCGATCACAAACGCATTATTGAAAAAGTAAATTTATCGAATGCTGAGTTGCAAGAATGGAAAAAAGTAGCCGACAATATGTACTTTCCAGAATCCAAAGAATTGGGAGTGTACTTACAACAAGACGGTTTCTTGGATAAAGAATTAGTTCGCGTAGCCGATTTGGATAGAAGCCAACGCCCAATCAACCAAAAATGGTCTTGGGACAGAATCTTACGTTCGCCATACATCAAACAAGCCGATGTATTGCAATGTTTCTATTTCTTTGAAGATCATTTCTCAAAAGAACAATTGAAAAATAACTTTGAGTTTTACGAGTCATTTACGGTTCACGAAAGTTCACTTTCGCCTTGTGTTCACTCTATTCAAGCGGCTGTTTTGGATAAAATGGATATGGCATATACTTTCTATTTAAGAACGTCACGTTTGGACTTAGACGATTATAACAAAGAAGTGGAAGAAGGATGTCACATCACTTCTATGGCGGGTACTTGGATGAGCATTGTGGAAGGATTTGGCGGTATGCGTGTTAAAGACAACACCTTACATTTTGCTCCAAAAATTCCGAAAGAATGGCAAGGATATTCGTTTAAAATCAATTTCAGAAACCAAATTGTAAAAGTAACCGTGAACCAAAAAGCAACTCAAATTGCTTTGGAAGGAAATACTGCAATTACTGTTGTGGTGAATGGAAAAGAGGTTGCTGTTGAAGCTAATGGTTTGGTGAACATATAACCAAACAAGACTGGATTAAAATCCAGCCTTTGAATATAGGCCGAACCTACGGCTCTCGGAAATATCCCAAAGTTCCGTAGGAACGACTCATTTTTTAACAACGGATTTTAATCCGTTGGTTGCCTGGGTAAAAAATAATATTGCTATGAAGAAAGTCTTCTTTTTACTGCTTACTACAACATTTGCATTTGCTCAAATAGACCGAGTTGAACCTCCTTTTTGGTATACCGACATGAATCTAGCAGAAGTGCAAATTATGTTCTATGGGAAAAATATTGCTCAAAATGAGGTAACGGTTTCCAATGGAGTGGTTATCAAAAACATTCAAAAAACTGAAAACCCAAACTATCTTTTTGTAACTATTGATACCAAAAATATAGCGGCGCAAGAACTTATTTTTTCTTTTTCAAAAAATAAAAAAGTAGTTTTTACAAAGTCATACAGCTTAAAATCAAGAAGAAAAGATTCTCGCTTTCGCAAAGGATTTGACAGTTCGGATATGATTTATTTACTCATGCCCGATCGTTTTGCCAATGGTAATCCGAATAACGACAGTACCAATGAAACGATTGAAAAAGCCAATCGCGCTAATAAAGACGGTCGTCACGGTGGTGATATTGAAGGAATTATCAATAACTTAGATTACATTAAGTCTCTCGGAGCTACTGCTATTTGGCCTACACCACTTTGCGAAGACAATGATGAAAGAGGTTCGTATCATACCTACGGGCAATCCGATGTATACAAAATTGATTCCCGTTTTGGAACCAATGAAGATTATGTTCGTTTGAGTGCCGAATTACACCAACGCGGTATGAAAAACATTATGGATTATGTGACCAATCATTGGGGATACAAACATTGGATGATGAATGATTTACCTACTTATGATTGGATTCACCAATTCCCTGGTTTTGCGCCAACCAATTACCGAATGACATCTCAATTTGATCCCAATGCTTCCAAAACAGATGCTCAAATGTGTATGGACGGGTGGTTTGTCAAGTCAATGCCCGATCTGAACCAGACCAATCCTTTAGTTTTGAATTATTTAATTCAAAATGCCATTTGGTGGATTGAATATGCTGATTTAGATGGTTTCCGAGTGGACACTTATTCGTATTGCGATAAGAAAGGAATTGCAACCTGGACCAAAGCCATTACAGACGAATATCCGCATTTCAATATCGTGGGAGAAGTTTGGATGCACGACCAAGCTCAAATGGCCTATTGGCAGAAAGATAGTAAAATTGGTGCTATTCAAAGCTATAATTCTAACCTGCCTTCGGTGATGGATTTTACGCTACACGATGCTATTAACGGAGGTGTTTTTAATGAAGACAAAGCCAGTTGGGACAAAGGAATAATTAAAGTTTATGAAAATTTCACCAATGATTTCTTGTATCCAAATACTAACAATATCTTAGTTTTTGCCGAAAATCACGACACTAACCGTTTTAACCAAATTTACCAAGGGGATTTGAAAAAATACCAGATGGCAATGAGTTTGGTGGCAACTGTTCGAGGTATTCCACAATTGTATTATGGTTCTGAAATTGGAATGAAAGGCGATAAAAATGTGGGTGATGGCGATATCCGTCGTGATTTTCCTGGTGGTTGGAAAGACGATTCTAAAAACGCTTTTTCTGCTGAAAGTCGCACTAAAGAACAACAACAATACTTCGATTTTACTTCCAAATTATTCAACTGGAGGAAAGGAAAATCGGTAATTCATAACGGAAAAACCACACATTATGTTCCTGAAAATAATGTCTACACTTATTTTAGATACAATGATGCTGAAAGTGTAATGGTAATCATCAACAATTCGGATGAAAAACAAGAAGTAAACGTTTCTCGTTTTAAAGAAAATACCCAACACTATTCAACAGGAAAAGATGTAATTTCGGGACAAAGTATTAATATTAAAAACAACATTACTATCGAGGCTAAATCAGCTTTGATATTAGAACTTAAATAATCAAGACCATGAAAAAAAATATTTTATTACTAACTCTTTTGACTGTTTTCATTTCGTCAAATGAAACAAAAGCTCAAAACCAACCCCAATCGAATACAACTCCTTTTGTTTGGGAAGGCGCCAATTTGTATTTCTTATTGACCGATCGTTTTAATAACGGAGATCCGAGCAATGACATCCATTACAATCGAAATAAAGAAACGGGTAAACTACGCGGATTTATGGGTGGCGATGTCAAAGGAATTACTCAAAAAATTGAGGAAGGCTATTTTGACCAATTGGGAATCAATGCCATTTGGATGACACCTTTAGTTGAACAAATTCACGAAGGAACGGATGAAGGAACTGGTTTTAGTTATGGATTTCATGGTTATTGGACAAAAGATTGGACAGCCTTGGATCCTAATTTCGGAACTGCTGAAGAGGTGAAGAATATGGTAGAAAAAGCGCACCAACATGGAATTCGTATTGTTTTTGACGGAGTTATCAATCATACTGGTCCTGTTACACCACAAGATGCGGTTTGGCCAGAAAATTGGGTAAGAACTACTCCAGCTTGCGATTATAAAAATTACAAAAACACAACCGCTTGTACCTTAGTAGCCAATCTTCCAGATATTCTAACTGAGAGTGAACAAAACGTGGAATTACCTGCTGCTTTAGTAGAGAAATGGAAAAAAGAAGGTCGTTACGAACAAGAAGTAAAAGAATTAGATGCTTTCTTTGCCCGAACAGGCTACCCAAGAGCACCCAAATATTACATCATCAAATGGTTGACAGATTACATCACTGAATATGGAATTGATGGATACCGTGCTGATACAACAAAACATCTTGAAGAAGGTGTTTGGGCCGAATTTAGAAAACAATGCGATTACGCATTTACCAATTGGAAGAAAAACAATCCTGAAAAAGTTCTAGACAGCAATTCGTTTTACACCACAGGTGAAGTGTCTGGTTACAACATTAGCGGTGGTTTATACTATGATTTTGGTGACAAGAAAGTAAATTATTTTGCCAATGGATTCAATAGTTTAATCAATTTCGAATTTAAAAATGAAGCTAAAAAAGACTATGAAAGTTTGTTCTCATACTACTCAAATACATTGCAAAAAGAATTAAAAGGTTTTGGCGTACTGAATTATGTTTCGTCACACGATGACTCAACACCTTTTGACGGAAAAAGAGAAAAAACCTTTGAGAGCGCTACAAAATTATTATTGACTCCAGGGACGGCACAAGTATATTATGGAGATGAATCGGCTAGAAACTTAGTAATTGAAGGCACAAAAGGTGATGCTACCTTGCGTTCATTTATGAATTGGGACGATATTAAAAATGACCCATCTACTCAAAAAACACTAGCACACTGGCAAAAATTAGGTCAGTTTAGAAAAAATCATCCATCAGTTGGTGCTGGAGTTCACCAAAAAATAACTGCTAAACCGTATGTATTTAGCCGTAGTTATTCTAAAGAAAATTACAGCGATCAAGTAGTTATTGGATTGGATTTAGCCAAAGGCAAAAAAACAATTTCGACTGGAACTATCTTCCAAAACGGAGCCAAAGTAAAAGATGCTTATTCTGGAAAAGAAACGGTTGTTGTTAATGGAAAAGTAACAATTGATTCAGAATTTGATTTGGTTCTTTTGGAATTGAAAAAATAACATCCGTTCAAATTATAGCAACGCCTTTAGCAATAAAGGCGTTTTTTTATGCTTAACTTTGTCGTTCAAAAACAAAAAATGAATCAAGACTTTGACATACTAATTGTGGGAGGTGGTGCTGCAGGATTTTTTTCTGCAATCAACATTGTAGAACGCAATCCAAAACTCAAAGTGGCAATTCTTGAACGCGGAAAAGAAGTGCTTTCTAAAGTTCGTATCTCTGGAGGAGGACGTTGCAATGTTACCCACGCTTGTTTTGAACCCAACGAATTGGTCAAATTCTATCCTAGGGGCGAAAAAGAATTGCGTGGTCCATTTCATCAATTTGGGGCAGGGGACACAATTGAATGGTTTGAAAAACACGGAGTCGAACTGAAAATTGAGGACGATGGCAGAATGTTTCCTGTTTCCAATTCTTCTCAAACCATCATCGATTGTTTTTTAAATGCCAGTAAAAAATTAGGCATTTCTATCTTAACAGGACAAAGTGTCCAATCCATTTTCAATACCGGAGGCTCGGATGGAAATTATTGGAAAATTGAAACTCAAACTGAAACTTACTTAGCCGAAAAACTCATATTAGCTACAGGAAGCAATCCGAAAATATGGGATTTGTTACATACGTTTGGGCATGCCATTGTCACCCCTGTCCCTTCCCTATTTACCTTTAACATCAAAGATTCTAGAATCAAGGAATTACCTGGTATTGCCACCCAGGCAACTGTCAAAGTCAAAGACACAAAACTAGAATCGACAGGTCCTTTATTAATTACCCATTGGGGAATGAGTGGGCCAGCTATATTAAAATTATCGGCTTGGGGAGCGCGAATCTTACACGATAAAAACTACCAATTTACTATCGAAGTCAACTGGCTGAATGATATCGAATCTGAAGAGGCAGAAATGCTTTTAAAAGAGCTCAAACAAGAACATGCTAAAAAAACAGTGGCCAAAAAATCACCATTTGAATTACAAAATAGATTATGGGAAAGTTTAGTTTTAGCCTCAGGAATTAGTAACGAAACCAAATGGGCTGATTTATCAAAAATCCAATTGCAAAACTTGGCAAACCAACTCACAAAGGGTCTTTTTCAAGTCAATGGGAAAAGCACTTTTAAAGAAGAATTTGTCACCGCCGGTGGAATTGATTTAAAAGAAATCAATTTCAAAACCATGGAAAGCAAATTGCACCCTAACCTGTATTTTGCTGGTGAAATTGTCAATATTGATGCCATAACTGGCGGATTTAACTTCCAAAATGCGTGGACTAGTGGTTTTATAGTTGCAGATGCAATAATAAACTAAAATTACTGATAATTTAAAATTTAAGACTTATGCTTTAAATTTATTTTGTTTTACAAAAAAAGGTTTGTAAATTTGGCTTACAAATTATTGATTACTGTCCCATTTAGCCCCTACACTTACCCAATGACTACCACCAGCTACCGTATCCAGCTCATAAACAATTTTAAACCCTTTGTTTTTTCCAAAAAGAAACCTTTAAATCAAAAATTAAGTAACTGCACAATTTCATTAATAATTAGTAGTATTTCTTTAGTAACACTAATTGGGTATGGTTACTTGACAATTATATTGGAATTAATTGGAATTCAAGATTTTTTTGGATGGAACAAGAGTGGACTGATAATGATTGTACTAATATTGAACAGTATTAGTTTTCAAAATAGCGTGTTTCAATACCTTTTACTAAAACACATTCGCTTTTTAAATCAAAGTTCAGATCAATTCATTGATCGAGAAATTAATGATAATTTACAAAAAATAATTAAAGAATTAAACACACCTTTTACAACTAAAACAGTAGTTTTAGCAATCTGTTTATTACTAATTTGTTTACTGCTAAATTATGTAACAAGTTCGAATTTTGAATATGGAAACTGTTTCAAAATTCCATTTATACTCTATTCCATTTACTTTATTAAACTTTTTTGGAACAATTATAAAAATCTCCTAGAAAATTTAATTCATGCAGAAATTAACTAAACTTATTTATTCAACCACCAAATACTAGCGGTTAATATTGAAGCAAAACTCACCCAAGCCAAATACGGCAATAACAAATAACTAGCCGTTTTGTTGATTTTGGCAAACTGAGAATAGGTTTCAAAAATCATAAGCCATAGCAAAACTACTTCAATAGTTGCCAACATCAGATTATGCAATCCAAAAAACAAATACGACCAAAGCGCATTTAATACCAACTGTAAAGCAAAAAAACGTAGCGCTTTAACAACCATTTCTTTATTTGAACCTATTTGATTCCAAACTAGGCCTGCAGCAATACCCATCATGATGTACAAAGATGTCCAAACAGGTGCAAAAATCCAATTGGGCGGATTAAAGCTTGGTTTTACTAAAGTAGGATACCAAGTCGTTATGGATGCACGAGTAACCATCCCAGATACATACCCCACTACTAAACAAATAACGACAACAATTGCAATACGAGTAACTTTATTCATCTTATTTTTTTATCAAAATTAATCAAAACTTTCCATGTTCTACAAATAAAGGAATTAGCATTGATTACCAATTTCATTTATATTACCGCAAATTCGCAAATTAAACGAAAAGTAGCACTTGGAATTTTTATCAAAAATAAAAATTTGCGAATTTGCGGTTATAATAACCTCATAAATTAGCCATAGAAATCAGTATATTTGCTAAAATTTTTATTTATGGTAACCGCAAACGATTTTATTCCAGCTCCGTATACAAAGTCTATTGAAAAAGGTGTTTTTCAATGGAGTGCGCCAAGTAATATTGCCTTGGTAAAGTATTGGGGCAAAAAAGAAAATCAAGTTCCCGCTAATCCTTCGGTTAGTTTTACTCTGAATAATTGTAAAACAATTACCCAATTGGCTTTCGCCAAAAGACAAAATACCAATTCAAATTTTTCTTTTGACTTGCTTTTTGAAGGTAAACCGAAAGAGGATTTTAAACCAAAAATTCAGAAATTTTTGGAGCGAATTGAATCCTACTTGCCTTTCTTGAAAGACTACCATTTTACGATTGACACTCGAAATACTTTTCCGCACAGTTCTGGAATTGCTTCTTCTGCTTCAGGAATGGCAGCTTTGGCTATGAACCTGATGAGCTTGGAAAAGGAATTAAATCCCGCAATGACCGAAGACTATTTTTACCAAAAAGCTTCTTTCTTAGCGCGTTTAGGATCCGGTAGTGCTTGCCGAAGTGTACAAGGTCAAGTTGTCGTTTGGGGGAAACAAGCTAATATTCCTGGAAGTTCTGATTTGTTTGGAGTGGAATTCCCACACACTTTTCACGAAAATTTCAAGAACTACCAAGACACAATTCTACTAGTAGATAAAGGTGAAAAACAAGTATCGAGTACTTTGGGGCACGATTTAATGCACAACCATCCTTTTGCCGAAAGGCGATTTGCACAAGCGCATGAAAATTTAGACCAAATGATTTCGATTTTTGAATCAGGAAATGTAGAGCAATTCATCGCGGTTGTGGAGAGTGAAGCCTTGACACTACATGCTATGATGATGACTTCAATGCCTTATTTCATACTTATGAAACCCAATACTTTGGAAATTATCAATCGTATTTGGCAATTTAGAAATGAAACTAAAATTCCTGTTTGCTTCACTTTAGATGCTGGTGCCAATGTTCATGTTCTTTATCCAAATCATGTGAAAGAAAAAGTATTGCAATTTATTCAGGACGAATTAGTTGGCTATTGTCAAAATGGTCAGTATATTTGTGATGAAATTGGAATTGGCAGTCAATTAATTGATTAAACAAAACTATGAAAGGACCTTTATTTTATTCAAAAATATTACTCTTTGGTGAATACGGAATTATCCAGGACTCCAAAGGACTTTCTATTCCTTATAATTTTTATAATGGTGCTCTAAAAAGCGATGTAAATCCTTCTGAAGAAGCTATTGCTTCTAACGGACATTTGAAACGTTTTGTGGCTCATTTGAAAAATTTAGAAATCGAACAACCTGATTTAGTTCAGTTCGATTTAGTTACTTTAGAAGCTGATGTTGCAAACGGCATGTACTTCGATTCCAGCATTCCGCAAGGATATGGTGTGGGAAGTAGTGGTGCTTTAGTCGCTGCGATTTACGATAAATATGCTCAGAACAAAATCACCGTTTTAGAAAACTTGACGCGTGAGAAGTTATTGGAACTGAAAACTATTTTCTCCCAAATGGAGAGTTTTTTCCACGGAAAAAGTTCAGGTTTAGATCCTTTAAATAGTTATTTAAGCATTCCGATTTTAATCAATTCCAAAGATAATATCGAAGCTACTGGCATCCCTACACAAAGTTTGGATGGCAAAGGTGCTGTTTTCTTAATCGACTCTGGAATTGTAGGAGAAACTGCTCCGATGGTGAACATTTTCATGGAAAACTTAAAAGATCAAGGTTTCCGTAACATGCTAAAAACACAATTTGTAAAATATACCGATTCGTGTGTAGAGAACTTCTTAGGTGGCGATATGAAATCTTTGTTTGCCAACACTAAAAAATTATCCAAAGTGGTTTTGAGCCATTTCAAACCAATGATTCCGGAAGAATTCCATGCTATTTGGCAAAAAGGAATTGACACTAACGATTACTATTTGAAACTATGTGGTTCAGGCGGTGGTGGTTATATCTTAGGATTTACTGAAGATTTAGAACGCGCCAAAACTTCTTTGAAAGACTACAAGTTAGAAGTAGTCTACCAATTTTAGTCCAAAACATTTAACGCTAAATAAAACATAATGCTAAGCAGAGCGAACAAATTGGTGATTAAGAAAATTATCAGCTTGTTCTCTGTGGTAAGAGGCTATAATATTCCCATTATCATTCTGGCTCAGTATTTATCAGCTATATTTATTTTGGCTCCTGAGAAAAGAGCATTAAATGTACTTTTCGATTTCCATTTATTTATTTTAGTATTTGCCTCTTCATTAGCTATTGCTTCGGGCTATATCATTAATAATTTTTACGACAGTCGTAAGGATTTAATTAATCGCCCCAACAAATCGATGTTGGATCGATTTGTAAGTCAAAAAACAAAATTAAACGTCTATTTTTCACTCAATTTCATTGTAGCTTTAATGGCGTTATTTGTTTCTTGGCGCGCTTTTTTATTCTTTTCGGTGTATATTTTCCTGATTTGGTTGTATTCTCACAAAATCAAAAAGCAACCACTAATTGGTAATTTAATGTCGGCTTTTTTAGCGGTTTTGCCTTTTTTTGCCATCCTTTTGTATTATTACAACCAAATCCCTTTTGAAGAAATTGAAAACTACAGCAGTCAATTGGCGGTCATTTTTGCACACGCAAGCTTCCTGTTTTTGTTATTGCTTATTCGAGAAATGATTAAAGATTTAGAAAACCTAAAAGGCGATTTAGCTAATAATTACAAAACCATTCCAATTGTTTACGGTGAAAATACTGCTAAAAAAATTATAACTGCTTTGGCTTTATGCACTGTGCTTCCTGTCTATATTTTAATTGAAATTTATGATGTGGGTTATATGGATATTTACTTTTACGGTTGCTTAATCGTATTGATTTTCTTTTTATTATCCTTACAAAAAGCAATTACCAAAGAAGCATTTCTTCGATTACACAACCTACTTAAATTTTTAATTGTAGCAGGCGTTTTTTGTATTGTACTTATTAATCCTGAAGTGCTTTGGCACGGAAAACGATTGTTTTTTTGAGGTAAATTACTGTTGCGATAGGTGATTTATTTTCGATTATATTTCATTATCGCGTGGGAGCCGGAGGCAGCACTTAACTTCATTAGATGCACATAACTTTCTGCTTCCAAAAACTATCTAACGCTAAGTCAGCTTGTTCAAAAGTTAATAATTGTTGTCCTATGTCAACTTTATATTTTGTCTAACAAGTCGTCCAACGGCAGAAATACCAGCCGTCATAGCACAAATTAAAGGTGCTTGTCCGCTGTACCCAAAAACATTAATCCAACTTATGCCAAATCCAATAAGCCAACCTATAAAAATACTAATTAAAACTTGTCCGATTAAATTACCGTTGATTGTGATTCCAAATATTTTCATAATTGCTGAATTTTTAGTTTATGAATGTATCCTTAATTGTTTTATGTTCTATTTAATAAATATCCTATATCTTATTTTAAATTAATGAATCCGTTTTTAGTTTTTTCCGTCTTTGCTTAACCGTTTTTGCTGTCGTTATGAAATGATTGCTAACGTTTTGCAGCTTGGCGAAGTAGAGATTAAGGAAGCATCAATTTTCGGTTAAAAACTAAACTTTGTAAATATAGAATTTATTCGGGAGTACACAAAAAATGTTTTGAATACAAATCCCTAGCCCTAATCGCGAAGTATCGGGAGCGGCATCCTTTTTAGGTGACTGAGGTACTCGAAGGCACTAAAAAAGATAGAGCGAATAGCTGGAATAAGCTACTAGTCAAAACCTACTGTAAAGTAAGTCTTTGAATGGAATTTCGTTTCTCAAGGATATAAATACTATCTTTGCCAATTGAAGGACAAGGCTGTCCGAATGCAGCAATAAATTACAATTATTATGAGTACTACCAGAGGAGGCGGAAGAACCAATAGTTCTAGACCGAGTTCAAATAAGCCCACCCGAGCCAGAGGCGAACGGAGCGGAGCTAAACCTGCCATGCAAAAGCGTGCGCAAGGTCCTAAAAAGGCTAAAATCAATACCAAAGTAGCCGAAGTGGAAGCTAATAAAGTGGTTAAAAAACCAAATCAAGCGCCAAAAAGATCCAAAGCAGCTGACGAAATTCGTTTGAATAAATACATTGCCAATTCAGGCGTTTGTTCGCGTCGTGATGCGGATATTTACATCCAATCAGGAAACGTAAAAGTAAATGGCGTTCCTGTAACTGAAATGGGGTATTTAGTAAAAATTACCGATACAGTTAATTTTGACGGAGTGCTTTTAACTCCAGAGAAAAAAGAATACATCTTGTTGAACAAACCTAAAAATTTCACTACAGCTTTAGACGAAGGTCAAGAGTTTCGTAATGTTTTAGAATTAGTTCGCGGTGCAACTACAGCAAAAATTGGAGCGGTAGGTAGAATGGACAAAAATACAACGGGATTGTTATTGTTTACTAATGACACCGATATGATTAGAAAGTTTACTTTACCTAATCAAAAGTCATCAAAAATATACCAAGTTTCCTTAGATAAAAACTTGAAATACGAAGATTTAGAAAAAATTAGCAAGGGTTTAGTTTTAGATGGACACCGAGTATTTGTTGAAGAAGTAAGTTATATCGACAACGAACCTAAAAGTGAAATCGGTCTAAAATTACGTTCTTCAAATGTAAAGGTGGTGCGTTCTATTTTTGAGCACTTTGATTACAATGTATTGCGAATTGATCGTGTGGCTTTTGCTGGTTTAACCAAAAAGAATTTACCACGAGGCAATTGGAGAATGCTTACGGAACAAGAAATTATCAATTTGAAAAACGTATAATTTTTTCAAATCTATTTTATAAAAAAAACCTGCAAAGTAATTTACAGGTTTTTTGTTTTTCAGAGGCATTAATTATCCTTTTATCTTTTTAAGAGGCGTTTCTTCTTTCTTATCTAAACCTCTTTTTCTCAATAAAGGTTCGATACTTGGCTCAGCACCACGGAAACGTTTGTACAATACCATTGGGTCTTCTGTACCTCCTTTTTCCAAAACATTTTTACGGAAAGACTTCGCTTTTTCTGGGTTGAAAAGTGTAGTCACTTTAAACGCTTCAAAAGCATCTGTATCTAATACTCCAGACCAGATATAGCTATAATATCCTGAAGAATAACCTCCTGAGAAAATATGACTAAAGTACGTACTTCTGTATCTTGGAATAATAGATTCGATCAAGCCAATTTTATTCATCGCTTGTTTTTCGAAAGTATTGGCGTCAATGGTGATGTCTTTAGTTTGTGAGTGGTATGCCAAATCCAATAAGGAAGCCGCTAGATATTCAGTAGTTCCAAAACCTTGATCAAACGTACCTGCTTTTTTCAATTTCGCAATTAAAGCATCAGGAATGACTGCTCCTGTTTGATAATGTTTAGCAAACATTTTTAACACTTCATCTTCTGCAGCCCAGTTTTCCATAATTTGCGAAGGCAATTCGACAAAATCTCTTGGCACACTTGTTCCCGCTAAACTTTTGTAGGTTACATTAGATAACAATCCGTGCAATGAATGTCCAAATTCATGAAAAAGCGTACTCACTTCATCAAAAGTTAATAAAGCGGGTTTGTTTTCAGTTGGCTTAGTAAAGTTACACACAATAGAAACCACAGGGGCTTTACGTACTCCATTTTCTGTTTTTTGCGCGCTATATGACGTCATCCAAGCTCCACCTCTTTTCGATTCGCGTGGGTGGAAATCAGTATAAAGTACACCAACATGAGTCCCGTCAGCTTCAAGAACTTCAAAAGCAGTTACTGCTTCGTGGTATTTTGGAATGTCTTTTAATTCTTTAAATTGCAATCCGTATAATTTTTGAGCTACTTGGAAAGCGCCATTTCTTACATTTTCCAAACTGAAATACGGACTCAATTCTTGCTCGTCTAAATCAAAACGTTCTTTTCTGATTTTCTCTGTATAATACCTCCAATCGTAAGGTTGTACTGCTTCTTTGATTCCGTCTTTAGCCATCATTTTTTGAATGTCGGCAGCTTCCACCTTCGCTTTTTCTAAAGCAGGTTTCCACAAATCATTCAATAATTTATTGACATTTTCTGGCGTTTTAGCCATCGATTCTTCTAGAACATAATTAGAATGTGAAGCATAGCCTAACAAACGGGCTTTTTGTCCACGAAGATTGGCTAACTGAATAGCGTTTGATTTATTATCCATTTCATCATCGTGATTGGCACGAGTTTGATAAGCGTTCCAAATCTCTTGACGCAATTTTCTGTTAGCACTGTACTGCAAGAAAGGCATCACGCTAGAATTGGCTAGAGTAAATACCCAGCTTCCGGCTTTTCCTTTTGCTTTGGCGTCTGCAGCAGCAGCATCAATGACACTTTGAGGAAGTCCTGTTAAATCTTTTTTATCGGTAATTACTAATTGGTATTTATTAGTCTCTGCCAAAATATTTTGACCGTATTTCAAACTCAATAAAGACAAATCGCCGTTAATTTTTCGAAGTGTTTCTTTCTCTGAAGAAGACAAATTAGCACCTGAACGAACAAAGTCTTTGTATGCATTCTCTAAAATTTTAGCTTGCTCCAAGTTCAATCCTAAGGTTTCTTTTTTGTCCCAAAGTGCTTTAACTCTTGCAAATAATTTTTCATTCAAATAAATGTTATCGCGGTGCGCCGATAAATTAGGTGAAACTTCTTTAGCAATGGTTTGAATTTCTTTATTGGTATGTGCCGAATTCAAATTAGAGAAAACCGTATTGACATTAGACAATAATTCTCCCGCATTTTCCATGGCTAAAATGGTGTTTTCAAAAGTAGGTGCGGCTGTATTGTTTGCAATCGCATCAATCTCGGCGGCATTTCTTTTAATTCCTTCTAAAATAGCCGGTTTAAAATGTTCGTTTTTAATTTGTTCAAAAGGAGGAACGTTAAATGGGGTGTTGTACGACTGAAAAAATGGATTCATAGTAGTCATTTCTTGTGCATTTGTAGTTAGCATACTCCCGATAGCCAAGCAAACAAATAAAGTTTTTTGTATCATGTGATGGGTTTTTAAAAAAGTAAATTTAAGGGAAAGATAGTATATAAAATAAAAAAACCTTAAAAATGTTAATCACTTTTAAGGTTTTTTGTGCGGATAATAGGACTCGAACCTACACGCCTTGCGGCACCAGATCCTAAGTCTGGCATGTCTACCAATTTCACCATATCCGCGTAATTGTGGGTGCAAATATACACATAAGTTCTAATTTTCAAAGTAAATTAAACAAAAAATATTTCAGTCCTTTTTCGTATTTTTGATTCTATAATTTGAAACCTAATTATGGAAAATATAACTTCTTACGTTCAGGAAAATAAAGAACGTTTCATTAATGAATTAATTGAATTATTAAAAATACCATCAGTAAGTGCTGATACTGCTTACTCTCAAGATGTATTCGATACCGCCGATGCCGTAAAAGTAAGTTTAGAAAAGGCAGGTTGTGATTTAGTCGAAATTTGCGATACTCCCGGCTATCCAATTGTCTATGGCGAAAAAATCATCGATCCTAATTTACCAACCGTATTGGTGTATGGACATTATGATGTACAACCACCAGATCCAATGGAATTATGGACTTCTCCTCCATTTGAACCTGTAATCAAAACTACCGAAATTCATCCAGAGGGAGCTATTTTCGCTCGTGGAGCTTGCGATGACAAAGGACAAATGTACATGCATGTTAAAGCATTCGAATACATGGTTTCTACGAATTGCTTGCCTTGTAATGTAAAATTCATGATTGAAGGCGAAGAAGAAATTGGGTCCAAAAGTTTGAGTTGGTTTGTAGAACGCAACCAAGAAAAACTAAAAAATGATGTGATTTTAATTTCGGATACTGGAATGATTTCAAATCAACAACCCTCTATTACGACGGGCCTTCGTGGTTTGAGTTATGTTGAAGTGGAAGTTACAGGACCTAATCGCGATTTACATTCTGGGCTGTATGGTGGCGCTGTAGCTAATCCAATTAATGTATTGAGCAAAATGATTGCTTCATTACATGACGAAAACAATCATATTACCATTCCTGGCTTTTATGATAAAGTAGAAGAACTCTCTGCTGCCGAAAGAGCTGAAATGGCCAAAGCACCATTTAGTTTAGAGAACTACAAAAAAGCCTTAGACATTGATGCTGTTTATGGTGAAACAGGCTATGTAACTAACGAAAGAAACTCGATTCGCCCTACACTAGACGTGAACGGAATTTGGGGTGGTTATACAGGCGAGGGTGCCAAAACCGTTATTGCAAGTAAGGCTTTCGCCAAAATTTCAATGCGTTTAGTTCCAAATCAAGATTGGGAGGAAATCACCGAATTGTTTACCCAACATTTCTTGAGCATTGCTCCAGCAGGAGTAACTGTAGAAGTTAAACCGCACCATGGCGGACAAGGCTACGTAACTCCAATTGACAGCATTGGTTATCGCGCAGCAAATAAAGCTTACACCGAAACTTTTGGCGTTCCAGCTATTCCAGTTCGTTCTGGCGGAAGTATTCCAATTGTAGCCTTATTCGAAAAAGAATTGAAAAGTAAAACCATTTTAATGGGATTTGGATTGGACAGCGATGCCATTCACTCACCAAACGAACACTTCGGAATTTTCAACTACTTAAAAGGAATCGAGACTATTCCGTTGTTTTATAAGTATTTTGTTGAAATGAGTAAATAAAACATAACCGCTTCAAGTTAAACGAAGCGGTTTTTTTAAATAATATTATACAGATTCTTGATCTATATTATATCCTAAATAAGGAACATCGTCTTCTTTAAATACAATACCATATTCCTCTAGTTCTTTTAGAATGGGTTGGTATACTTCTTTCATTATTGGGAGCTGCACTCCTTTACTATTAATCTTACCGTTTAAAATTAAAAGAGTAGCCATAGCTACTGGCAACCCGACTGTTTTTGACATGGCGGTATACGTTTGATTTTCGCCTATGCTCACCATTTTTGAATCAATTTGAGATTTAATTCCATTTAATTCAAACCCAAATTTGTGATACATCACAATCATGTCTTTATCCTGCTCTTGTAGTGTCCAACTGTCCGAAAGGATTTTTTGTAATATTTGAGCTGGAGTAGCGTCTTTTAATCCGACAATTTTATTGGGATTGAATAGATCTAACTCCACCAATTTATCCCACATACTATCATCTTGGTCAATTTTAAGAATCAAACGCGTTTTAATCTCAACTGAATCTGTTGGGTGATACGGTAAAAATGAATTGGTAAACTGACGGTAAGACATCGTTTCTGATCCATCCATAGTATAAGAGTCGTCTGTCATCCCTAATTGAACAAACATATTCCAAGCTTTTGAAAAACCTACTCTGCGAATAGTCCCTCGATACAAAGTTAACACATCTTCTAATCCGTAAACAGTTCTATATTTTAGCGAATCTCTATTGGAATACGCTTCAAATCTTCCGAATCCTTCCACTTCTAAAAACTCTGTTCTGCGAAACACATTACAATATGGAATGTACTTGTAAGTTCCTTCCTGAATAAATTTAGCCGCACCGCCTTGACCTGCAAGTACCACATTTCGGGGTGCCCATGTGAATTTATAGTTCCATAAATTAGTATCGTTTTCTGGTGCTACAAGACCACCGCAAAAGGATTCAAACAACAACATCTTACCACCTTTCTCCTTGATTTCGTCAATCACTTTCATCGCACTCATATGATCAATCCCTGGATCTAATCCTACTTCATTCATGAACAGTAATCCATTTTCCTTTACTACAGTGTCTAATGCTTGCATTTCATCACTGATGTACGAGGCTGTAACCATATTTTTTTTGTACAAAATACAATCTTTTGCAATCTCAATATGCAAATGCGCAGGCAACATCGAAACCACAATGTCAGCCTGTTGAATTGCCTTTTGCCGTTCCAACTCATTTAAAATATTCAAAGCAATTGGAGTTGCATTAGGATGATTATTCGTTTTCTTTTGAGCCAACTCTATAGATAAATCAGCAATCACTAAATGCAATTGTTCTTCTGTTGATTTCACTAAAAGATATTGAATCAAAGAAGAAGCAGATCTACCAGCGCCAAAAATTAAAACCGTTCTCATTTATAACTATATATAACACAAATATACATTTTTGTTTCATTTATAACAATATTTCATAAAAAATGACTAGAACTTCCCTAAAAAAGCCTTTTAGAATAATCTAATAAAGAATACTTTTGTATAAAAAAGAAAAAATGAATAAGAAAATCGTAGCTACAGGAGCACTTTTAGGAATGATAGCGATTATTTTAGGAGCATTTGGCGCTCACGCTTTGAAAAAAGTATTGACCCCAGAACAATTGATTAGTTTTGAAACGGGAGTTCGCTACCAAATGTATCAAGCCTTCTTTTTGTTCTTTTTAGCAACACAAAATGATATTCAGGAGAAAACAAAAAGAATAATATACAGACTAAATCTATTTGGAATAGTTTATTTTTCAGGATCAATTTATCTGTTGTCCACAACGAGGATTACTGGTATTGATTTTAAACCTATCGGTTTCATAACTCCTATAGGTGGATTATTGCTTATAGTAGCCTGGGGAATACTCGGGTATTCGATTTTAAAAACAAGAAAATAAAAAATAAGTCTGTCCAAAAGCAAGTGTTTTGTCATTCCTAATTTATTTCGGAATCTATAAAATAGCATAAAATTATTTATAGAAACTGAAACGAGTTCAGTTTGACAAGACTTTTATGACATACTTATTATTACATATAACTCAGAATTTCCTTTTTCAAGGCATCGTATTCGCCTTGGAGAATCAAGCCGTTATCGAGCAACTTTTTATAGTTCTGCAATTTTTCAAAAAGCTCGTCTGATGACAATTCGTTGAGTGGCTTATCTGCATCCATAGAGCTGAGTTCAGAAAACGAAGTGGATTGAGTAGGCATAATCTCTGCAAATGAAGTGACTTCTTCCGTATCTACTTCTTCTATTGCCAAGTTGGTAGTAGACCCTGAACCTCCTTTTAACAAATCGATTTGTTCTTTTGCAAAAGCATACATTTTTCTCGCTTGAACTTTTGGAATATATTCTATTGTAACCGAAAGAGCTGTTTTGGTTACAAATGAAAAATCAGAACCCAAAATCCCTTCTTTAACAAACGTACTTTCGATTTCGTCCCAAGAATAATCAGTGAAATTCATTGAAAGTCCTAAATTCTTTGGTTGGCAAATAATGATTCGCTTATTCGTCACTACGATACTATCTGGCAAAACGGTAATAGCTGGTTTTTTCTGTACGGCTATATAACCAATCTCTTCATTTTTCATCAATAAATCACTCAATTTTGACATGACTTTTTCGATGGCTTTAGGATCTTGTTCTTCGTTTAAAAACTTTTTAAGCTGCTCATTCATAATAACTTTGTTTGGGAATATTAATTTAAGTAAAGATACTACCTAATTTGTGTTGTTTATAAAATAACTTTGAAACTGTTCTATTATTGTATCGAGTACAAAATAGGTTTGCTGGGACTCGCATCATTTTCGAAAGAAGCAATTTGTAAATTCAACACATAATTTCCGTCATGAACTTCATTGGGAACAAAAATCATCTCAGTAATTGTAGAATTTAGTCTTGCGTCCACGTTCAAATGGTTCACATCAGTAACATTCCAAAACGCCTTGTGCGCTACTAATTTCCCTTCATCTCTCTCTTTATCGACACTAGGTAAATCAATTAATAAATGTTGTATTCCGCTTTCGCGAAGAAACAATGCCGCTTCTTCTGATAAAAAAGGCGGATTGGTATTCGAATACTTTAATGATTTTTTAGAAGCCTCATTGGGCAATGTCCGAATTACAATCGCTTCAGATTTAATTTCTGAATTTTGAACAGATTGCAACGCCTTTTCAATCTGCGATTTAGAAATGACTAAATCCTCTCCCACTTTTTCTGGTTGAACCGAAATTAGTGTCGCCCAAAAGAAAAACTGTTTCAAACATTGATTAATGCTATAGAATTCCTTCGTGATATGTCCCAAACACTCGGTATGTGTTCCGTGAGCATGTGGATTAAAAAACAGGTTATTGAAATTAGTTGACGATTTACCCTCTGACACTTTCCCAATCCAATCTCCCATAACGACAGGATTAATTTCTGGCGCATTTTGGTACCAAGCAATAGGATTTTGCTCGTCATTCGTTATAGGAATCGAGATATCAATGGGTTTTGATAAGTCTATTTCGGAATTATGGATTTTTGTTATCATAATTATTTAACCGCAAAGGGCGAAAGGTTTTCACTAAGTTCAGAAAGCTTTGTACTTCTTTATGCTTTCTTCGTGTTCTTAGTGGTTAAGAATTATTCCAAATTTAAGTAAAACAAATCACTTGCAATTCCATCTGTTAAAAATTTGCCTTTCAATGTTGGCTTCAAAATGTCGTCAGTGATAGAAAGCAACCCATCGTCAATAAATTTTTGTGATTGTTTTTTCAAATAATTTAAAAAATCTATGCCAAAATCTTGGTCAATTCGGACCAAAGAAACACCCCAAATGGTTCGTAAACCTGTCATAATATATTCATTATACCGATCTTCCAAAGTTAATTTTTCGACTTCATTGGGTAATTCATCATTCTGGAGCGCTTTCAGATACAAGGCGTTATTTGCAACATTCCAACTCCTCGAAATACCATCATAACTATGTGCCGAAGGGCCAATTCCTATGTATTTTTTGCCCAACCAATAGGCCGAATTATTTTGAGAAAAATAGTTTTCTTTACCAAAGTTGGACAATTCATAATGAACAAATCCATTTTTTTCAAGTGTTTCGACCAAAATCATAAAATGTTCTTGGGCTACCTCATCATTCGGTGAAGCTATTTTTCCGGTTTGAATCAGTTTGTTCAAAGCCGTTTTAGGTTCAACAGTCAAAGCATAACTGGAAATGTGCGGTATCCCAAAAGACAGCGCCGTTTCAATATTCTGCTGCCATCTTTCGTTCGACATTTGCTTCGCCTGTTCGCCATTCTGGCTCAGGTCAGGAATTCCGTAAATTAAATCCAATGAAATATTATCAAAATAACGGGTAGCTATTTCCAAACACTTTTTGGCTTCTGCCGAATTATGAGCGCGGTTCATTAACTTCAAATCATCCTCAAAAAAAGACTGAATTCCAATAGACAAGCGATTAACTCCAATAGTTTTAAGATCGGACAAATAGGATTCTGACAAGTCATCAGGATTGGCTTCGAGAGTAATTTCTGGTTTTTCTACAATTGTATACTGTGCATAAATTGAAGCAATCAACAATTGTAAATCCGCAATAGTCAATCTACTCGGCGTTCCTCCTCCAAAATAAATTGTTGCGACTGATTCGTTTTCAAACTCACTCTTTCGCAATTGCAATTCCTTGGCCAAAGCCAAAACCATTTCCTCTTTTTTCTGCATTGAGGTCGAAAAATGAAAATCGCAGTAATGGCAAGCCTGCTTGCAAAAAGGTATGTGAATGTATATTCCGCTCATTTTTAAAGTGGTCAGTGGTCAGATTTTAGTGGTCAGACGAGATTAAGAAAATATTAGTTTTCAGATTTAGAACCAAATTTACCTGGATTTAATATCATAAAATTGATAAGCTTACCAACTTCTTTTGACTTTTCAAGAATAGAATCGTGAATTTCTTGTGAAATATATTTACAAGCTAAAGCGTATTCTAACCAACCCTGCGTCTCTGAATTTTCTGAATCAGCGTCAGTTAATTTACTATGAAAATATTTTGGATACTCTCTTTTTCTATATGCTTCAGCTATAGTTATTGTAACACTTCTAGAACTTCTACGAATTTGATCCGTTAAAGAATAGATTTCCTCTTTTGGGAAATTTTTCGTTAATTCAAAAATTTCCATCGCAACAATAAATCCTTTTTTGTAGGCTAATAAATCTTGAAATCTCATAGAATAAAATTAGTTTGACTGAACACTAAAACCTGCACACTGAACACTATTGCTTAATTCGTTCCTCATTTTGCTTCACAAAAGCATCCCAACCCGAATAACTTTTTCCAATTTCTAGTCGGCCCGAATTAAAGAAGTGACAAACGGCCGCAGCTAATCCATCAGTGGAGTCTAAATTTTTCGGCAAGGTTTTAAGACCTAACAGTTGTTGGAGCATTTTGGCTACTTGTTCTTTACTAGCATTACCGTTTCCAGTGATGGCCATTTTTATTTTTTTAGGTTCGTATTCTGTAATGGGAATTCCGCGAGAAAGTCCCGCTGCCATAGCTACTCCTTGTGCGCGACCTAGTTTCAACATCGATTGCACGTTCTTTCCAAAGAATGGCGCTTCAATAGCTATTTCATCCGGATGGTGGGTTTCAATGAGTTCAATAGTACGTTCAAAAATGATTTTTAACTTTTGATAGTGATTGTCGTATTTGGATAATTGTAGTTCGTTCAATTGCAAGAATTCCATCTTTTTATTGACTACTTTAATCAATCCAAAACCCATAATAGTGGTTCCAGGGTCAATTCCTAATATGATGCGTTCGTTTGCCAATTGAAGTTTTTTAAGGGTAGCAGCTACTCGACTTTTAATATAACAGGAAGTACAAATTGTGTTTTGACAGGAATGCCGCGTTTAATTGCTGGATTCACTTTTGGAAAATCCACTAGACGTGCTTTTAAAATACTGTCAATTTTGATCGTATCATACGCCACTGAATCTTTAGGAAATTGCGGTTCAAATTGCATCGTTGAATTAGGAAAAACAGTTACTTTCACCTCAATAGTATCTAATTCTGGGTAAAGAACTGATAAAGTATCAACACTCAATTTCTCTTGAATTAACTGGGTTAGTATTTCGAAAAAACATTGTTGTCGTTGAGTTTTATCATCGATTTTTTCGCAATCTGCAACCGAAGGAAATTCATCTACTTCTTTCCAGTTGATTTCTTTCAATTCTTTTGCCAATAATTCCTTTTCAGAAGGCACAAGCCTATCAAAATACTGACATGAATTGAACAATAGGACTACTAAAAAAAGAAAAAAATGTTTCAATGTAAAGGTTTTGAATAGAACTAATTTTTTATAAAAATACAATTATTTTTTTGAGTAGCTTTATTAAGCACCAAATCTTGATAGAAAGAATAAAAAAAAGGAAAGTAAAGTTGGTTTTCTTTTAGAATGGATTTCTGAAAAACTAATATTGAAGAGTAAAATAAAACCACTATATCGTTTTAGTACAGTCTTAAATCAAAAAAGCTATCCTTAGTTCTGAAAATCAGAATTTCTGGAAAGCTTTTCATCGGTCTAACTACTAAACCAGGTCAGCTTACAAGGCCGACCAAACAACACAACTAGCTTTAGATACCGTTTTTGGGCAAAAAAGCACTTCATAATGAAGTGCTTTTCCCAATTTAGCGGTCTGGACGGGACTCGAACCCGCGACCCCATGCGTGACAGGCATGTATTCTAACCAACTGAACTACCAAACCTCTGCTTAATTGCGGTTGCAAATATACAACAGATTTCCTTTTATACAAGTGTTTTGATAAAAAAATTAAATATTCTAAACTAGAATTAACCAAAGTTTTGTTTCTCAACGAAATAGGTAAGTAATATTTTTTTAAAATTTTGCCCTACTTCCACTGGAACATATTGAATTCTATTTTGAGCACATGATAATGCTAATTTTTTGAAATAGTTTGAAACTGAATTTTCATACTCTTTCTGAACTGAATCAGCAAAAACAGCAACTTCTTCACCTGTTTCAATATCCACAAACTTTCGGGGTATATTATCAAAATCTAAATCCAACTCTGATTTAGCATCATAAACATGAAATATAACTACTTTGTGTTTGTTGTGCTTCAAATGTTGTAAGGCACTAAACAAAGCCGCTTCATTTTCTGATTGAAACATATCGGTAAACAAAATAATCATAGAACGGCGATGAATCTTCTCCGCAATTTGATGTAAATACGTAATCGTATCAGTAGTTTTGGTTACTTTGGGGCGTTCCAAAAGACTTTCTAAGGTATTCAGTAACATTCGATGATGGCGATCACTTCCTTTCTCTGGCGCATAGTATTCGTATTGATCTGAAAAAACACTTAATCCCACTGCATCACGTTGCTTTTTTAAAACGTTCATCAATACAGCTGAAGCAAGTACTGAAAATCCAATTTTATTTTCATAAAAAGACTGCCCATCATTTAAATTAGGATAATGCATGGAAGACGAATTGTCTATAATTAAGTGGCAACGCAAATTGGTTTCTTCTTCATATTGCTTGGTATACAGCCTATCGGTTTTGGCAAATAATTTCCAGTCGATATGTTTGGTGCTTTCTCCAGAATTGTACAATTTATGCTCTGCAAATTCTGCAGAAAAACCATGAAAAGGACTCTTGTGCATCCCTGAAATAAATCCTTCCACCACTTGATGAGCTAACAACTCCAAATGATGAAAGCTAGAAACAATATCTCTTTTTGATTCAATCTTCATAATTCAAATATAGGAAAACGATTGGTACTTTATATACAATAAAAAAGGATTGACTTTCGCCAACCCTTTTTTAAAATAATGCAATCAGTTGATTACAACAATGCGTCTAAACTATCTGCATAGGTTTGTTTTGGAGCAACTCCAACTTGCTTACCTACTACTTCTCCATTTTTGAAAATCAAAACTGTAGGAATGTTTCTAACACCGTATTTTGCAGCAAATTCTTGGTTAGCATCTACATCCACTTTCCCAACAACTACTTTGCCTTCGTATTCATTACTCAATTCATCAACGATTGGTCCAACCATTCTACATGGTCCACACCAAGCCGCCCAAAAATCTACTAAAACCGGTTTGTCTGATTTTAAAACTACTTCGTCAAAAGTAGCATCTGTTATTGCTAATGCCATAATATCTATGTTTTTGTTTGTTTATTAATGTTCTGCAAATCTATTAATTAAAAATCATTTTCTTATCATTCCCAAATTAGTTTTGGTTATGAAAGTATTGCCTTTGTTTATTTACTAATTCAATTTAAAATTAATTTGTCTTTTTTCCAATTCAAAAAGCAATTCATTGGATATTTTGACTTTTAATTTTCGACTTGGCATACTTAATTTAGTTACCACATTGATTTCTTCCACTTCAGTAGTTGAGCTGATTTTTTGTGCTTCCATTAATGGAACATCTACCTCATCGCCATCGGTTTCTTCTACAAAAATTTCTTCTTCAGTATCCGAAATTTCAGAAGTGGTTTCTACAATTTTTGTGATTTTTTCCAATTCCATTATTTCAAAAGTAACAGTGTTATCTCCTTTGTTCTCTTGAAAAAGTTGGTTCAATTGCTGGATGAAATCAGTTTGAATATCGTTGATATTCAATAACAAAACTAATTTTTTGGCAAATGACGGTAAGACATCTTGTAAATATTGGATTAATGTAAATTGTAATCGAGGTTCTCCTTTTTTACCAGTTTCTTTATCAGCCCATCCTTCTTTTACCAAAACACGCATATAAGTAAAGTTGTTCTGAATCAAAAAGTGACGAAATTTCAAATACTCTTCTCCAAAGATTCTGAACTCGTAGCTTTCATCGTATCCTTCCAGAAAAAAAGAAGCCCAACCTTTACCGTTTTTAGCCACTCTGTGTTGGACGT
The DNA here is from genome assembly GCF_020886115.1 of Flavobacterium ammonificans. Classification (NCBI taxonomy): domain Bacteria; kingdom Pseudomonadati; phylum Bacteroidota; class Flavobacteriia; order Flavobacteriales; family Flavobacteriaceae; genus Flavobacterium; species Flavobacterium ammonificans. The sequence goes on along the minus strand of NZ_AP025185.1, from coordinate 986,546 downwards.
TATTGATAATTCCTCCAAAAGAAAGCGTTTTCCCTACATAATGCTCTAAATGTTTCAGCGCTTCCAATTTGGCATTGCAAAAGTGTTTCATCTCAAATTTATAATCATCTAAAGGATGTCCAGAAATATAAATTCCAACGACTTCTTTCTCCTTGGCTAATTTTTCCATGGTACTCCAATCCTCACAAGGCGGCACTACAGGCTCGGCGATTTGCACATCGCTACTTTCTCCAAACAAACTCACTTGTGATGAATTTTCGTTTTCTTGGAACTTAGCTCCGTAACGCATTGCTTTTTCATAAAAAGTAATTCCGTCGCCATCATCATGAAAATATTGTGCACGAGTCGTACCTTCAAACGAATCAAATCCTCCGGCTAAAGCTAGATTCTCTAATGCTTTTTTATTCGCGGCACGCAAATCAATACGTTTAGTCAAATCAAAAATCGATTTGTATTTTCCGTCTTTTCTGTTCTCGACAATAGTTGCTACAGCACCCGACCCTACTCCTTTTATCGCTCCCATTCCAAAACGAACAGCATAATCATCGTTTACAGTAAATTTATAAAACGACTCGTTCACGTCTGGACCTAAAACCTGCAATCCCATTCGCTTGCATTCTTCCATAAAAAACGACACTTGTTTGATATCGCTCATATTGTTTGAAAGTACGGCAGCCATATATTCGGCAGGATAATTGGCTTTCAAATAAGCGGTTTGATAGGCAATCCAAGCGTAACAAGTAGAGTGCGATTTATTAAACGCATATTCGGCAAAAGCCTTCCAGTCATTCCAAATTTTCTCTAATTTGTCTTTGGCGTGTCCTTTTGCCATGGCTTGCTCAATGAATTTCGGTTCCATTTTAGCCAAGACATCAATCATCTTTTTCCCCATTGCTTTACGCAAAACGTCAGCATCGCCTTTCGAGAAATCAGCTAATTTTTGCGACAAAAGCATTACCTGCTCTTGGTAAACCGTAATTCCGTAGGTGTCTTTCAATAACTCTTCGCAATCATCTAAGTCATACACAATAGGCTCTTCTCCGTTTTTACGTTTAATAAAACTTGGAATATACGCAATTGGTCCCGGACGATATAATGCATTCATGGCAATCAAATCAGGAAAAACCGTAGGTTTTAATTCCTTCATGTATTTCTGCATTCCAGGACTCTCATATTGAAAAATCCCTACTGTCTCACCACGTTGAAAAAGCTCATATGTCTTTTGGTCATCAATAGGAAATTCATCTGGATTCAAATCAATTCCAGATCTGTATTTCACCAATTTAACCGTATCTTTTATTAAGGTTAGGGTTTTCAACCCCAAGAAGTCCATCTTTAACAAACCGGCACTTTCTACCACCGAGTTATCGAATTGAGTCACGTACAAATCCGAATCTTTAGCAGTTGCAACCGGTACAAAATTTGTAATATCATCAGGGGTAATAATCACACCGCAAGCGTGAATTCCTGTGTTTCGAAGATTTCCCTCTAAAACTTTAGCTTGTTGTATGGTTTGTCCTCCTAAATCTGTTCCACCAGCTAAGGCAATTAATTCTTTGATTTTATCGTATTCTTCTGGACGAACCGTTTTCTTGATTAACGCATCGTCTTCGTTTAAAAAACGAGCCAAATTCCATTTCGACGGCATCATGCCTGGAATTAACTTCGCAATTTTATCGGCCTCAAATAAGGGTAAATCCAATACACGTGCTGTATCACGAATAGCCGATTTCGTTGCCATTTTACCATAGGTAATAATCTGAGCTACTTGTTTGGAACCATATTTTCGAATCACATAGTCCATCACACTGCTTCGCCCTTCATCATCAAAATCAATATCAATATCGGGTAAAGACACACGATCCGGATTTAAGAAACGCTCAAAAAGCAGGTTGTATTTCAGTGGATCGATATTGGTAATTTTCAAACAATAGGCTACTACTGAACCCGCTGCCGAACCCCTTCCAGGACCAACAGACACGCCCATATTTCTGGCTTCGGCAATGAAATCTTGCACAATCAAAAAGTAACCTGGATAACCTGAATTTTCAATCGTCATCAACTCAAAGTCCAAACGCTCTTGTATTTCGGGAGTAATCTCGGGGTATCGTTTTTTTGCTCCTTCATAAGTAAGGTAACGTAAATACTTATTTTCACCTCGTTTTCCACCGTCTGCCTCATCTTCTGGAACTAAAAACTCCGATGGAATTTCAAATTTTGGCAATAAAACGTCACGGGCTAAATCATAAATTTCAATTTTATCTACAATTTCAGCAATATTGGAAATCGCTTCAGGCAAGTCGTTGAAAAGTTGTTTCATCTCATCGCCCGACTTGAAATAATATTCTTGATTGGGCAAACCGTAACGGTAACCACGACCTCGGCCTATTGGTGTAGTTTGTTTTTCACCATCGCGCACACACAATAAAATATCGTGGGCATTGGCATTTTCTTTATCGATATAAAAAATATTGTTGGTCGCAACCAGCTTCACTTCGTGCTTTCTAGCCAAAGCAATCAAAGCGGTATTCACCCGATTTTCATCTTCTTGATTGTGGCGCATAACCTCAATATAAAAATCGTTTTGGAATTCATTTTTCCACCAAAGCAAGGCTTCTTCGGCTTGGTTTTCACCCAAGTTCAAAACTTTGTTTGGGATTTCGCCATAAAGATTACCTGATAAAACAATAATATCTTCTTTGTACTCTTGAATTACTTTTTTATCAATTCTAGGTACATAATAAAAGCCTTCGGTATGCGCAATCGAAGACATTTTAGCCAAATTATGATAGCCTTTTTTGGTTTTTGCCAAAAGAACAATTTGGTAACCATTGTCTTTACGAGACTTGTCTTTATGATTGTCGCAAACAAAAAACTCACAGCCTACAATGGGTTTCATAGGAACCTCTGTTGGTTCTTCTCCTTTTTCAACCGCTTCTTTGTTTTTGGTTGCAGCTGATTTATTATGGGCTAAAATATCGCGAACAAAATGAAACGCTCCCATTAAATTGGCGTGATCTGTCATTGCCACAGCAGGCATTTTATGTTTAGCTGCAGCTTTTACTAATGCAGCAACACTTATGGTAGATTGCAAAACTGAGAACTGAGTATGATTATGAAGGTGCACAAAATCAGCATCAATTAATGCTTTTTTATTGTCTGAAAGTGTTTGTTTCGAAACCGTAGGTGCTTGTTTCTCTCCGAACTGTTGACGAATTCGATCTGAAGCTTCTTTTAAATTGATGTGTTGTAATCCAATTAGTTCAATCGTTCTCGGGTTTCTATTTTGAAAATCTTGGAAATACGAAGCGGGTACATCTAATTCTTCCTTAGTAAATATTTCGCGTCGAATTAATTCTAAAAAACATCGTGTTGTAGCCTCCACATCGGCAGTGGCATTGTGGGCCTCTGCAAATGGCTGATTAAAAAGATAACTGTGCAATTCGGTTAGGGTAGGTAATTTGAATTTCCCTCCACGACCGCCGGGTAATTTTAAAAGGGAAGCCGTTACTTCAGTACAGGTATCTAAAACCGGTAACGATGCCATTGGCGATTCTACTCCCATTCGGTGGAATTCGCATCCCATAATATTGACATCAAAACCTAAATTCTGACCTACAATGAACTTGGCTTTCGCCAAAGAACTATTGAATTTTTCTAAAACTTCAGCTATAAGAATTCCTTCCGCCTCCGCTAACTCCGTTGAAATACCGTGAATTCGTTCTGCATCATAGGGAATATTAAAGCCTTCTGGTTTGACCAAATAATCTTGATGCTCGATGAGTTTTCCCATATCATCGTGCAACTGCCAAGCAATTTGTATACAACGTGGCCAGTTGTTAGTATCGGTAATGGGTGCGTCCCAACGCTTTGGTAAACCTGTGGTTTCGGTATCAAATATTAAATACATACTTCATCGTTCCAGCCCGAAAACAGTATTCGGGAACCAAAATCACATCGATTTTGATAGTTTATTTAACTGGTTGTAAACATTTTAAAATTAGAAAAACTCACAAAAAATGAGTTTCAAATTTAGTTTTTTTTGGTCTAAAAAATGAGGGAAGTTATTAACAAAAAAGTAAAGTTGTGATTTTTTGGATGTCGTAAAATGAATTCATAAAATCAACTATTATTTTTCAAGCAAGCTCATAAAAAAATAACCTTAAACAAGGCATAAAATGTAAATTATAATTTGACTTTTTTTTGCCTTTTTTATTGTTTTTTACTGCATAATGAGGTGTTTTTGTTTAAAATTGACGAATTATTAGCGAAATTATTCTAAAATTTTCAAATCTTAAAAACAAAAAAGCGCTCCTGAAAAGAGGTAAATAAGAACCCCATTTTTTAAAATTTAAGAAAATAGTTTTCAATTAGCGTAAAGTAATATTTGATTTTAAAAGCAAAAGTTAATTTGGGTATCGTATATAGCATAAGTACTACTAAGTCTACTTAATTTCTTTTTCTAATTTTGCTACTATTATTACAATTGTTATCTAATAAACCAACTGTAATACAGAGAAATACATTAAAAAAAGTTACAATGAGTAAAACATTATTTGACAAAGTATGGGATTCGCACGTTGTGCGTAAAATTGAAGATGGACCGGACGTGTTTTTTATTGACCGTCATTTCATTCATGAAGTTACTAGTCCCGTAGCTTTTTTAGGTTTAAAATCAAGAGGTGTTTCGGTTTTATATCCAGAACGCACTTTTGCAACTGCTGATCACAACACACCAACAATAAATCAACACCTACCTGTTGAAGACCCGCTTTCTGCTAATCAATTGAAAGCTTTAGAAGACAATGCCAAAGAATATGGGATTTCTCACTGGGGATTGGGTCACCAAAAAAATGGAATTGTTCACGTAGTAGGTCCTGAAAACGGGATTACTTTACCGGGTGCAACCATTGTTTGTGGAGATTCACACACTTCTACTCACGGAGCTTTTGGTGCCATTGCTTTTGGTATCGGAACATCTGAGGTGGAAATGGTATTGTCTACGCAATGTATTATGCAGCCCAAACCAAAGAAAATGCGTATTAACGTAAATGGTCAATTGAGCAAAGGCGTGGGTCCAAAAGATGTAGCGCTTTATATTATTGCACAATTAACTACTTCTGGTGGAACTGGATATTTTGTGGAATATGCTGGTGATGTTTTTGAAAACATGACCATGGAAGGCCGTATGACTGTGTGTAATTTAAGTATCGAAATGGGTGCTCGTGGCGGTATGATTGCTCCTGACCAAACTACTTTTGATTTCTTAGAAGGAAAATTGCACGCTCCGAAAGGCGAAGCTTGGGATAAAGCGGTAGCCTATTGGAAAACATTAAAAACAGATGCTGATGCGGTTTTTGATGCTGAATTGAACATCAACGCAGCTGACATTGAACCGATGATTACTTATGGTACAAATCCAGGAATGGGAATTGGTATTTCTAAACATATTCCCAATGCTAACCAAGTAGAAGGTGGCGCGGAAACCTACAAAAAATCACTAGCCTACATGGGCTTCGAAGAAAATGATATGATGATTGGAAAACCAATCGATTACGTTTTCTTAGGAAGTTGTACAAATGGTCGTATTGAAGATTTTAGAGCTTTTACCGAAATTGTAAAAGGTAGAAAAAAAGCAGACAACGTTACGGCTTGGTTAGTTCCAGGTTCCCACGTAGTGGAAGCACAAATCAAAGAAGAAGGATTGTTAGATATTCTTACCGAAGCAGGATTTGTATTGCGTCAGCCAGGTTGTTCAGCTTGTTTGGCAATGAATGATGACAAAGTACCTGCTGGAAAATATGCAGTAAGCACATCTAACAGAAACTTTGAAGGACGTCAAGGTCCTGGCTCTAGAACTTTATTGGCAAGTCCAATTATGGCTGCTGCAGCTGCAGTTACAGGTAAATTGACTGATCCGAGAGAGTTGTTATAAGCCCCCTAACCCCCAAAGGGGGAACAAACGAAATAGAAAAAAAATATAAAAACATACGTCCTCCTGCAACTCCCCCTTTGGGGGTTGGGGGGCTAATCAAAAATCAAATGGCATACGATAAATTTAATGTTCTTAGAAGTAGTGCGGTGCCACTACCTATAGAAAACGTAGATACTGATCAAATTATACCAGCACGTTTCTTGAAAGCGACCAAACGTGAAGGTTTTGGTGATAATCTTTTCAGAGACTGGAGATACAATGGAGACGATACTCCAAAAGCAGATTTCGTATTAAACAATTCAACGTACAGCGGAAAAATTCTTGTGGGTGGAAAAAACTTCGGTTCAGGTTCTTCAAGAGAACACGCTGCTTGGGCAGTATACGATTACGGATTCAGAGCGGTAGTATCGAGTTTCTTTGCAGATATTTTCAAAGGAAATTGTTTGAACATTGGAGTACTTCCTGTTCAAGTAAGTCCAGAATTTGCTGCTACTATTTTTAGTGCAATTGAAGCGGATCCCAACACGGAATTGGAAATCAATTTACCAGCACAAACAATTACGTTATTGGCTACAGGTCAAAGTGAGTCTTTTGATATCAATGGATACAAAAAGAACAATATGATCAATGGTTTTGATGATATTGATTACTTACAAAGTATGAAGGAAGAAATTGTTGAGTTTGCCAACCAATTGCCTTACTAAATATAAATTCAGAATAAAATTAGGTTTCTGGATGGCTCTTTAATTTGAAATAAATTGCTTTCCGAATCAAATGAAAAATGGGGAAAAGAAAAATTGAAATAATGGACACGACACTTCGCGATGGGGAACAAACATCGGGAGTATCATTTTCTGCTGCAGAAAAATTAACCATTGCACAATTATTGCTTGAAGAACTTCATATTGATCGTATCGAAATTGCTTCAGCGCGGGTAAGCGAAGGAGAATTTCAAGGAGTGAAAGGCATCATGGAGTGGGCTGCTAATAAAGGATACACAGATAAAATTGAAGTTTTATCTTTTGTAGATAATGGCATTTCAATTGAATGGATGAAAAAAGCAGGAGCAAAAGTCCAAAATTTATTGACTAAAGGTTCGCTCAACCATTTGACATATCAATTAAAGAAAACACCCGAACAACATTTCGATGAAATTGCTCAAGCAATCGCATTGGCAAAAGAAAATAATATTGAAACCAACGTCTATTTGGAAGATTGGAGCAACGGAATGCGCAATTCTCCTGACTATGTTTTTCAATACTTAGATTTTTTGACACAACAACCGGTTAAAAGAATCCTGTTACCGGATACTTTAGGAGTATTGATTCCGTCAGAAGTATTTGATTTTGTTTCAACAATTACGGCAAAATACCCTAACACCCATTTTGATTTTCATGCTCACAATGATTACGATTTAAGTGTTGCTAACGCAATCGAAGCAGTTAAAGCGGGTATTCATGGCCTACATGTTACCGTAAACGGAATGGGAGAACGAGCAGGAAATGCACCACTTGAAAGTACCGTTGCGGTAATCAATGATTTTATGCATGACGTGGATATCAATGTTAAAGAATCGTCTCTGTACTCCGTGAGCAAATTGGTTGAAACTTTTACAGGCTATCGAATTCCAGCTAACAAACCTATTGTGGGAGACAATGTTTTCACGCAAACCGCAGGAATTCACGCTGACGGTGACAATAAAAACAATTTATATTTCAACGATTTACTTCCAGAACGTTTTGGAAGGAAAAGAAAATATGCCTTAGGAAAAACTTCAGGAAAAGCCAACATCGAAAAGAATCTTCAAGAAATAGGATTACAGCTCAATCAAGACGATTTAAAATTGGTTACCCAAAGAATTATTGAATTGGGCGACAAAAAACAAACCGTTACCAAAGAAGATTTACCCTATATTATATCGGATGTTTTGGATAGCCAAAGCTATGAAGAACGTATTACTGTGGAATCTTACGTATTAGTTCACGCGAAAGGTATTCGCCCTTCGACAACGCTTTGTTTAAAAATTGACGGGGAAGTTATCGAAGAAAATGCACAAGGTGACGGACAATTTGATGCTTTTATGAATGCGTTAGCTAAAATTTACAAAAGCAAAAAAATGAGTTTACCCAAATTAATTGACTACGCCGTGCGAATCCCTCCTGGTAGTAGCTCTGATGCATTGTGCGAAACCATCATCACCTGGACCAAAAGCGGAAAAGAATTCAAAACCCGCGGATTGGATTCAGATCAAACTGTAGCCGCAATTGTAGCGACTCAAAAAATGCTGAATGTCGTAAGCGTATAAAGCAACAAATTAAAAATTATAACAAAAAATACTCAATGAAATTCAATATTGCTCTTTTAGCCGGAGACGGAATAGGACCAGAAGTAATTAATGAAGCTGTAAAAGTTTCGGATGCTATTGCAAAAAAATTCAATCACGAAATTGACTGGACGCCAGCATTAACAGGTGCTTGCGCTATCGATGCTGTTGGCGTTCCTTATCCAGATGAAACACACGAAATTTGTATGAAAGCCGATGCAGTTTTATTTGGTGCTATTGGACACCCAAAATACGATAACGATCCATCGGCAAAAGTACGTCCAGAACAAGGATTGTTGTTGATGCGTAAAAAATTAGGTTTATTTGCCAATGTGCGACCAACCTTTACTTTCCCTTCTTTAATTGACAATTCTCCTTTAAAAAGAGAGCGTATTGAAGGCACTGATTTAGTTTTCTTAAGAGAATTAACGGGCGGAATTTACTTTGGTGAAAAAGGAAGAAAAGACAATGGCGAAACAGCTTTTGACAACTGTGTTTACACTAGAGCCGAAGTACAACGTTTGGCTAAAAAAGGTTTTGAATTAGCCATGACGCGTTCTAAAAAATTATGTTGTGTGGACAAAGCCAACGTATTAGAAACGTCTCGTTTATGGAGAGAAACCGTTCAAGCAATGGAAAAAGACTATCCAGAAGTGGAAGTATCGTATGAATTTGTAGATGCTGTTGCGATGCGATTGGTGCAATGGCCTAATTCGTATGATGTATTAATTACTGAAAACTTATTTGGAGACATTTTAACGGATGAAGCTTCTGTGATTTCAGGATCAATGGGATTAATGCCGTCGGCATCTGTGGGAGAACATACTTCTTTATATGAACCCATTCACGGATCATATCCACAAGCTACCGGATTGAATATTGCTAATCCCTTGGCTACTATATTATCAGCGGCGATGATGTTTGAAGATGCTTTCGGATTAAAAGCCGAAGCAGATGCCATTAGAGCAGTAGTCAACAAATCATTAGAACAAGGAGTTGTTACGGAAGATTTAGCTCCAAAAGAATCAAAAGCTTACAAAACAAGTGAAGTTGGCGATTGGTTAGTGTCGAATTTGTAATTTACAATCCGATTTAAAATAAAAAAGGTGTCAATTTTCATTGACACCTTTTTATATATAAAGAAAAAATATTAATATCCTCCTCTACCTCCACGGTCTCCACCGCCACGGTTGTTTCCGTAACCTCCGCGTGAATCTCCACCACGGTTGTTGTTAAAACTTCTTCTTTCGCCTTCTGGTTTAGGCTCAGATTTGTTTACTACGATTGAACGTCCTTGAACAGTAGCACCATTCAATTCGTCAATTGCTTTTTGAGCTTCCTCATCGCTTGGCATTTCAACAAAACCAAAACCTTTACTTCTACCAGTAAACTTATCAGTAATAATTTTTACTGAATCTACTGCTCCGTAAGCCTCGAAAGACTCTCTTAAATCTGCTTCCTCAATACTGAATGGAAGACTTCCCACAAAAATGTTCATATAAACTTATTTAATTAAGCGACAAATGTAGTCTTAATATATCCTAATCTACTATGATTGCACTTATTTATGATATAATTATCAAAAAACGTCCTTAAGGTCAATGAATTAGACCTAATAACAGTTGCACATTTATAAATTAATAAATATAGAATTCGAATTAGCATTTTTAAATAAAAAATGTATCTTTGCACCCTTAATTAACCGAGGTCGAGTACCTCAAAATTTAATCATAAGATTATGTCAGTAAAAATTAGATTACAAAGACACGGTAAAAAACAAAAACCGTTTTACTGGGTAGTAGCAGCTGATGCTCGCTCAAAAAGAGATGGTAAATACTTAGAGAAAATCGGTACTTACAATCCAAACACTAACCCTGCAACTATCGAATTAAACTTGGATAGCGCTGTAAAATGGTTGCACAATGGTGCACAACCAACAGATACTGCAAAAGCAATTCTTTCTTACAAAGGTGCTTTATTGAAACACCACCTTGATGGAGGTATTCGTAAAGGCGCTTTAACTCAGGAACAAGCTGATGCAAAATTAGCTGCTTGGTTAGAAGCAAAAGCTGGTAAAGTAAATGCTAAAAAAGATGGTTTATCAAAAGCGCAAGCAGATGTTAAAGCAAAAGCTTTAAAAGCAGAAAAAGAAGTAAATGCAAAACGTTTAGCTGCAGCGGCTCAAGCTGAAGCTGATGCTATTGCTGCTGCAACTCCTGCTGTTGAAGAAGAAGTTGTTGCTGAAGAAGAAGTAGCTGTTGAGGCTGCTGCTGAAGAAGTTGTTGAAGCTCCTGCTGAGGAAGTAGCTGTTGAAGCTGTTGCCGAAGAAGTTGTTGAAACTCCTGCTGAAGAAGCTCCTGCTGCTGAAGAAGAAAATAACGAAACAACTGAAGCATAAATTCTCTAAGCGACAATGCGTAAAGAAGATTGTTTCTATTTAGGTAAAATCGCTAAAAAATTTAGTTTCAAGGGTGAAGTCTTAGCCTATTTAGACACAGACGAACCTGAGTTATACGAAAATTTGGAATCAGTGTTTGTTGAATGCAACAAACACTTGGTTCCTTTTTTTATTGAAACCTCCTCCCTACATAAAAACGACTTTCTTAGAGTTCGTTTTGAAGATGTAACTACAGAAGAAGAGGCCGAAGCCCTTTTAGGCAATGACCTATACCTCCCATTAAGTATGTTACCTAAATTAAGTGGTAATAAATTTTATTTTCACGAAGTAATAGGTTTTGAAGTAGAAGACCAACGCCTTGGTGTAGTTGGAAAAATTCAATCCGTTAACGATTCAACTGCACAACCTCTTTTTGAAGTACTCAACGGTGCTGTTGAAATTTTAATTCCAATGATTGACCATTTCTTGGTGAAAATTGATCGCGAGAATAAAAAAGTCGTAATGAATTTGCCAGAAGGTTTGATTGAGATGTACCTTTAAGCCGTTTTTAGATTCGCTGCGCTTTTAGATTAATAGAAACGTCTGCGACTTTAGAAAAAATCTGAGTTATCTAATATTCTAAAAAATCTAAGTTGTCTAAATTCCAGTTCAAACAATTCTCACTCGAGCAAGATCAATGTGCTATGAAAATTGGCACTGATGGTGTATTACTAGGCGCTTGGGCTCCAATTTTACACAATCCATATAGCATTTTAGACATCGGAACTGGAACTGGAATTATTGCTTTGATGCTAGCACAACGCTCTAATGCAGCCCAAATTGACGCTTTAGAAATAGAAGAAAACGCATACGAACAAGCCACAGATAATTTTGAAAATTCGCCTTGGAACGATCGCTTATTTTGTTTTCATGCAGGCTTAGACGAATTCATGGAAGAGCCGGAAGACGAGTATGATTTAATTGTATCTAATCCGCCGTTTTATGCTGAAGATTATAAAACAAATGACGAACAACGTGATTTAGCGCGCTTTCAAGACGCACTTCCTTTCGAGGATTTAATTGAAGCCGCTGATTTATTATTATCCGAAAACGGAATTTTGGCCGTTATTATACCTTATAAAGAAGAAGAACGATTTTTAGCTATCGCCAAGGAATTTGAATTGTATCCAATAAAAATCACACGCGTTAAAGGAACCCCAACTACTGAAATCAAACGTAGTTTATTGGCTTTTAAACGTTTTGAATTACCTACTTTACACTCAGACGAGTTAATCATCGAAACAGCCCGCCATCAATACACCCCAGAATACATCGAACTGACAAAAGAGTTTTATTTAAAAATGTAGTTTCGTGAAATTATAACATTTTATTTTTATTTTGTTATATTACTTTGTGTAAATTTGTTTTCATAAAAACCGAATATAATGAAGCCAGACTTATTTCAAGCACCTGATTATTACAATTTAGATGATTTATTGACTGAGGAACACAAATTAGTTCGTGACTCTGCTAGAGCATGGGTAAAACGAGAAGTTTCCCCAATTATTGAAGATTATGCACAACGTGCAGAGTTCCCAAAACAAATCATTAAAGGTCTAGGTGAAATTGGTGGATTTGGCCCTTATATTCCTGAAGAATATGGCGGAGCAGGATTAGATCAAATATCCTACGGACTCATTATGCAAGAAATAGAACGCGGTGACTCTGGAGTTCGTTCCACTTCATCAGTGCAGTCGTCATTAGTGATGTACCCTATTTGGAAATACGGAAACGAGGAACAACGTCAAAAATATTTACCTAAACTAGCAACAGGTGAATTAATGGGATGTTTTGGTTTGACTGAACCCGACCATGGTTCAAATCCTGGCGGAATGACGACCAACTTTAAGGACAAAGGCGACCATTATTTATTAAATGGTGCCAAAATGTGGATTTCTAATGCCCCGTTTGCAGATATTGCTGTGGTTTGGGCTAAAAATGAAGAAGGTCGTATTCATGGGTTAATTGTTGAACGCGGTATGGAAGGTTTTACAACTCCTGAAACACATAACAAATGGTCTCTTCGTGCATCTTCTACTGGTGAATTGATTTTTGACAATGTAAAAGTTCCTAAAGAGAACCTACTGCCTAATAAATCAGGATTGGGAGCTCCGCTTGGCTGTTTGGATTCTGCACGTTATGGAATCGCATGGGGAGCTATTGGAGCTGCAATGGATTGTTATGATACAGCTTTGCGATATGCTAAAGAAAGAATTCAGTTTGACAAACCCATTGCCGGAACTCAATTACAACAAAAAAAATTAGCCGAAATGATTACAGAAATCACTAAAGCTCAGTTGCTAACCTGGCGTTTAGGTGTGCTAAAAAACGAAGGAAAAGCTACTACCGCTCAGATTTCAATGGCAAAAAGGAATAATGTTGAAATGGCTATTCAAATTGCGCGCGATGCGCGACAAATGCTAGGTGGAATGGGAATCACAGGCGAATATTCTATAATGCGTCACATGATGAACTTGGAATCGGTTGTTACCTATGAAGGGACGCACGATATTCATTTACTAATTACAGGTATGGATATTACAGGAATTTCGGCATTCAAATAAGAACAAACAGTTATTAAAGTATTCATAAAATCGATAGTAAAAGCTTCTTGTAAATAAGAAGCTTTCTTACTTTTACAAAAAATTAGAAAAATGAATATTGAAACTATAAACAATAGCATTCAGTCTCAAAAAGAAACTTTACTTCAACACTCTCTCTACAATAAAGTACAAACTCTAGAGGATTTACATCATTTTTTAGAAAATCATGTGTATGCCGTATGGGATTTTATGTCTTTATTGAAAGCCTTACAATCTAAGTTAACTTGCACAACAACTCCATGGTTTCCAACAGCCAACACCCAAACTCGTTATTTGATTAATGAAATTGTGGTAGCCGAAGAGAGTGATTTAACTTTAGATGGCCGTCGCCAAAGTCATTTTGAAATGTACTTAGAAGCTATGCAAGATTGCGGAGCGAATACTAAAGAAATTGAAGATTTTTTAACTAATCTCAGTTCCTTAAACAATATTTTTGTTGCCATTAAAACAAGTAATTTACATCCTAATATAAAAGCGTTTTTAGATTTTACATTCAGAGTTATTGAAGAAGGTAAAGCTCATGAAATTGTAGCAGCATTCACATTTGGAAGAGAAGATTTAATTCCGAGTATGTTTACTGCTATTTTGAAAAACTTTCAAGCGAATTTCCCTGAAACTGATTTGAAAAAACTAATTTACTATTTTGAACGACATATTGAATTAGATGCTGATGAACATGGACCTATGGCTATGGGAATGGTAACTGAATTGTGTGGCAATGATGCTAAAAAATGGAATGAAGTAGAAAAGATTTCCATATTAGCTCTAGAAAAACGCATCGGCCTTTGGGATGCTATTGAAGAAAGTTTATCACTAAAAACTGAAATGGCCTAATTTAGAAATTTTCAAAACACAAAAAAGCGAGAAAAAATTCTCGCTTTTTTTATTAATTTTCAGGAGCTAATTCTAATTCTAATCCATCTAAATCTTCGGTTATGGGTATTTGACATCCTAAACGACTATTTGACTTTACATAAAAAGCTTCAGATAACATAGCTTCTTCATCTTCTCCTTTTTCTGGCAAAGACACATCGTTTAGTACATAACATTGACAAGAAGCACACATCGCCATTCCTCCACAAGTTCCTTCAACTGGAAGCTCATAGGCTTTACACAATTCCATGATATTCATCGCCATATCTGTTGGCGCCTGCAATTCATGGACCACTCCTTCTCTGTCTTTAATTTTAATTAAAACGTCCATTTGTAATTTATTCTTTAGTTGTATTTATTGTTATCAAAAAAGCAAGCTAAAGTACATTTATGACTGTTTCAATTTGAGGCGCGTATTTTTTTATGGTAGTTTCAACACCCGCTTTTAATGTCATCTGATTGACACTACAGCTTGTACATGCCCCTTCAAGACGAACTTTTACATGCTTATCATCTTCAATTTCTACCAATGAAATGTCTCCACCATCCGAATTCAAAAAAGGTCTAATTTCCTCTAGGGCTTTTAGCACATTCGCCAATACTTCTTCTGTTGTCATATCTTTAAATTATTTTTTAACTGCTGAACAACCTGCCATAGTTGTAATTTTTATTGCTTCAGTCGCTGGTAAACTTTCGTTTCTAGCAACCGTTTGTTGCACAACATTACGAGTAATTTCTTGGAAAACTGCTTCGATCACTGAACCTTCTTGCATCGCGGCAGGGCGACCATAGTCTCCTGCTTCACGAATAGATTGAACAATTGGCACTTCTCCAAGGAACGGAACATTCAAGTCTGCAGCTAGGTTTTTAGCTCCTTCTTGTCCAAAAATATAGTATTTATTATTAGGTAATTCCTCCGGTGTGAAATAGGCCATATTTTCGATAATTCCTAAAACTGGAACATTGATTGCTTCTGATAAAAACATGGAAACTCCTTTTTTGGCATCCGCCAAAGCTACAGCTTGAGGCGTACTTACAACAACAGCGCCTGTTATTGGGAGCGATTGCATGATGGAGAGGTGAATATCACCTGTTCCAGGAGGTAAATCAATTAAAAGAAAGTCTAATTCACCCCAATTAGCATCAAAAATCATTTGATTCAATGCTTTAGCTGCCATTGGTCCACGCCAAATAACTGCTTGACTTGGAGAGGTAAAAAATCCTATTGATAAAATCTTTACTTCGTAACTTTCAATTGGTTTCATCTTAGATTTACCATCTACCTCAATAGAAATTGGTTTCTCATTTTCTACATCAAACATAATAGGCATCGACGGACCATAAATATCAGCATCTAAAACCCCGACCGAAAATCCCATTCTAGCTAAAGAAACAGCTAAATTAGCTGTAGTTGTAGACTTCCCTACACCTCCTTTGCCAGAAGCGACTGCAATAATATTTTTAATTCCAGGAATCGCTTTGCCTTTTATTTCAGGTTTATCCGCTACTTCTACTTTACTATTCACCTTCACCTTAGCGTCAGGCGAAATCAAATCATGAATTGTTTTTTTGATATCGTCTTCAGCTCTTTTTTTAATGTGCATTGCTGGGGTGTGCAAAACTAAATCTACCACCACTTCATCGCCAAAAGTAATTACATTAGCTACTGCACCACTTTCCACCATATTTTTCCCTTCTCCAGCAATTGAAATAGTTTCTAATGCTTTAAGGATCTCTTTTCTATCTAATTTCATTTTCTTTTTTATTAAAAATACTTCGTCTTAGCAAATGGGTTATATTCCTTTTATTTAAACTGAATATGAATTGCAAATATAGCAGATTCTATTCGTAATTCCGTGTTTTTAGATTGGATTTATTGATATGAAAATCAATACTTATTATTTGATTTTAAATTGTAAAATCAGAAGAATTATCTGTTATTGGCTCCCAGAAATGACTTTCAAAATCAACAATTTGATTGTCTTTAATTTCAATTCCTTCATTTTCGAGCAATTGCTGCATTAAATTGGTTCCGTCAAAATGTAATTTACCCGTAAGCAATCCTTTTCTATTTACAACACGATGGGCTGGAACATCATCTAAATGGTGCGATGCATTCATAGCCCAACCAACCATACGAGCAGAACGGGCTGTGCCTAAAGCTTTAGCAATGGCTCCATAAGAAGTTACTTTCCCATAAGGGATTTGCCTTACAATATCGTAAACGCGTTGGAAAAAATTATCGTTTGACTTAGTCATACACTAGTTAAGTCCAATAATATTGAACAATATTGAATAATGCTATAATTGCAACTACAGCAGTTATACTTCCGATAATTTTATTCATGTTTTTCATGAAAAAATCAGTTTTCGTTTCAATTTTTACAAAAAACAGAATGTAACTGTAAAAAACTAGAATAGATCCAAGAATTGCACCAAAAACAAAAATTAGTATGGAAAGAGGTTCAAAAATAAACCAATTTAAAGAAGCTAACCAAAGACTTACTACAACATAATATGGGATTGGAAAAAAATTCAATGCCGATAACAACATCCCTAAAAAAAAACGAGTAGAAGTTCGTTGTTTAATCACCTTACCTTTTATTTTTTTCGGTGGCGAAGCAATCCATAGAAAGTAGACCGCTAAAATTGAAAAAATAACAGCGCCTATTTCTCTAAACAAAAGACCAACTTCTGGACGGGCTCCAATAAATTGAGCAAATAAAATTGCAAGTGAAACTTGGACGAAAATTACAATTACTGCTCCAAAAACAAACCAAAGAGCAGCATTCTTACCTTCTTTACTATTTACTTTAGCCACAGTCATATTGATTAATCCAGGTGGAAGAATCCCTATTACCGCACTGATAAACCCAAAAAATAAAGTGGAAATTATAGTCATATAGCCTTTGTTTCAGTACCAATGTGTTGCTTTTACTCCAAATCCTGAAACTGAAACGACACTATTTAATTTTAAATCTAATATACGTAATTGCTTTGTTAATTTCTAAATATTGTTTCTCATAAAATGTTTGAAAAGCAGTAACCTCTTCTGGACTTCCTTCATTTGTATATACATTATGATTAGCATATACCACTTCATGACCTTCTCCATGCAATAATCCAAGGGTGTATCCGTGCATGAATTCACTATCGGTTTTTAAGTTCATCACACCGTCTTTCTTCAATATTTTTTTATACAACTTCAAAAACTCTGAATTAGTCATTCGGTGCTTCGTGCGTTTGTATTTTATTTGTGGATCAGGGAACGTAATCCAAATTTCATCTACTTCATTTTCAGCAAAAATATGATTAATGAGTTCGATTTGAGTTCGAATAAAAGCAACATTATGCATCCCCGTTTCAACAGCTGTTTTAGCCCCACGCCAAAAACGCGCGCCTTTAATGTCAATTCCAATAAAATTTTTATTTGGATATCTTTCGGCTAGACCTACAGAGTATTCTCCTTTTCCACAGCCCAACTCTAAAACGATTGGATTGTCATTTTTAAAAAAATCTGAATTCCATTTGCCCTTTAACGGAAATAAATCACCTACAACTTCTTCTCTTGTTGGCTGAAAAACATTGTTAAACGTCTCGTTTTCCTTGAACCTTTTTAATTTGTTTTTACTTCCCACTTTATTTAAAATATTTTGGCAAAATTAAGGAAATATATAGGATAAAAGTAGGCTTCATTAGAATTATCTTAGAGAAAAGATAGTTTAAAATGTTATGATTTAGATCGAAGACGTGTTATTATGGGCTGTTCAATAGGAGACTTAATTGTTATTACTGATTTACTAGTCTCATTTGGGATAGTCATTGATAAAACATAATGTTTAATTTTCCATCGGCCTCCCGTTTTAACAAGTACTCCTGAACCTCTACAAATTTTCATTTGTGTATCCAATAATTCATCAAACCAAGCGGTATTTCCTGTTGAATCAAAATAAATATGTCTCTCTAAAGTAGTAAAAGACCAAGCCTTTCCTTTATCAAAATGAGGTTTGGCATAGTTTTCAAATTCTTGTTTATTCCAATATTCAGTAGCGTCAGTCCCAATAAAAATTGCATCATCTGCCATTACATCAAAGTATTTTTTGAAATTAGCTTCTGAAGCTGCTTTGTGCCATAAATCCACTAATTGGTTAACATCATTTTTTTGCGATTCATTTTGAGCAAAAAAAGATAAAGAATAAAAATTCAATAGTCCAAAGAATATATATTTCTTCATATTGGTATAAAATAATAGTTATTGTGGTTCTGTAAAACTATAAAAATGAGAGCAATAATTACTAAAATTAAGAGAGAAACATAAAAAAAGCCATTTACTTTCAATGAGTAAATGGCTTTTTAATAAATATAAATTCAACTATACTAGTTTAGCTGCAATCAAATACTCTGCAATTTGAATGGTGTTTGTAGCAGCTCCTTTTCTTAAATTATCTGCTACAACCCACATATTGATTGTGTTGGGTTGGCTTTCGTCACGGCGAATTCTACCTACAAAAACTTCGTTTTTACCTTCGGCATAACGCGGCATTGGATAAGTAAACGTATCCAAATTATCTTGAACCACTACACCATCTGTTTGACTCAAAATAGTTCGCACTTCATTTACATCAAAATCATTAGTAAACTCAACATTTAAAGCTTCACTGTGCCCACCAACAACAGGAACACGAACAGCGGTTGCGGTCACTGCTATGGAATTATCACTTAAGATTTTCTTCGTTTCGTTCACTAATTTCATTTCCTCTTTAGTGTAACCATTGTCCTCAAAACTATCACACTGTGGAATACAATTTCGGTTGATTTTATATTTGTATACCATATCTCCCTCGATACCAGCACATTCGTTTTCGAATTGTTGTACGGCTTTTACTCCCGTTCCTGTAATGGATTGATACGTTGAAACAATGATACGTTTGATATTGTATTTTTTATGTAAAGGTGCTAAAGCCAATACCATCTGGATTGTTGAACAGTTGGGATTAGCAATAATTTTATCTTCAGCTGTTAATTCTCCTGCATTGATTTCAGGCACAACTAATTTCTTAGTAGGATCCATTCTCCAAGCCGATGAATTATCAATCACGGTAGTTCCTACAGCAGCAAATTTTGGAGCCCATTCTAACGACGTGCTTCCACCAGCAGAAAATAAAGCAATATCTGCTTTCATATCAACCGCTGTTTGTAAACCCACTACTTTGTACTTAGTTCCTTTGAAATCAATTTCTTTACCCACTGATTTTTCAGAAGCCACAGGAATTAACTCCGATACCGGAAAATTTCTTTCTGCTAAAACTTTTAACATTATTTCGCCAACCATTCCGGTAGCTCCTACTACTGCTATTCTCATTGTATATAATTAGAGTTGAATTGTAATTTTATTGGACAAAAATAACCAATAAAGAGTTTGGAACAAGTGTGTTCACAAAAAATAACAAATTGTTAAATTTATAACATTTTTATTTGTTTTTCAACAAATCGCGGATTTCAGTAAGTAATTGTTCTTGCGTAGGGCCGCTTGTCTCTTTAGGAACTTCATTTTTAATGATTTTTTGTTGGGCTTTTTCGTAGGCTTTTAAAACTATAAAAATACAAAAACCGATAATTACGAAATCAAAAACAGTTTGAATAAAAGCTCCGTAATTAAGAGTAACCTCAGCAATAGCTGGCGCTTTTTGAATACCATTCTCAGTTACCGCAGGAACACCGTCTTGAAGTATTAATTTTAAATTCTTGAAATCTACCTTTCCTAAAAGCAGCCCGATAGGAGGCATTAAAACATCATTTGTAAATGAGGTAACTATTTTTCCAAAAGCACCTCCAACAATTACCGCAGTGGCTAGATTAACTATCTCGCCTTTCATTAAAAAGGCTTTAAAATCTGTAAAAAATCCCATAAATAATTACTATAAAATCTTATTCTCTATAAAAAATACGTTTCACACGTTGTGAAATACTGGTTAAAATTTCATACGGAATCGTATGTGTTTTTTGTGCTATCTCAATTACCGTTGGAGAATCTCCAAAAATAATAACCGGATCACCTTCAACACAATTAATTCCAGTAACATTAACCATCAACATGTCCATACATATACTACCTATAATTGCTGCTTTTTGTTTGTTTATCGAAACATAGCCTACTTCATTTCCCCATAACCTGGAGATTCCATCAGCATATCCAATAGGGATCGTGGCTACATCTGTTGAGCAATTAGCAACAAATCTCCTTCCGTACCCTACACTTTCACCTTCTGAAATTGTTCTAATCTGTGAAATGACTGATTTTAAAGTACTAACATTTTCTAACTGTTTTTGTTCTTCCTGATCGTTAGAAATTCCGTACAATCCAATCCCTAACCGAACCATATCATATTGCCCGTGAGTAAAATTACTTATCCCAGAAGTGTTTAGAATATGACGAATAGGTTGAATATCTAATTCAACCATCAATTGTTGAGATAAGATTTCAAATAACTTAATTTGATGTAATGAAAAATCAAGGTGTTCGACTGCATCACTCGTGGCCATGTGCGATAAAATACTTTTGACAATTACATGTTGATTTCCTTTCAAGGCAGCAATTAACTCTTCAATAGTGTTGGATTCAAAGCCCAAACGATGCATGCCTGTATCCAACTTGATATGAATAGGAAAATGTCTTAAGTTTTTTTGTTCTGCAAGTTTAAGAAAAGCATTAAGCCCTTTCAAACTGTATATTTCTGGTTCTAATTGATATTGAATGATTGCCTCAAAACTGGTTGTTTCTGGATTCAAAACCATAATTGGCAATTGAATTCCTGCATTTTTTAATGCAATACCCTCGTCTGCAAATGCAACTCCCAAATAATCAACACAATGATGCTCTAATAATTTAGCTATCTCTACTCCGCCATTGCCATAACTAAAAGCCTTTACCATTACCATCATTTTGGTTTCTGGCTTCAATTTTGATTTATAAAAACTTAAATTATTGCTAATCGCATTCAAATTCACTTCTAGTACCGTCTCATGCGTTTTTTCTTCAAAAGCAGTAACAATTTCTTCAAAATGGAAACTTCTAGCACCTTTTATCAGAATCGTTTCATTTCGTAAATTATCACTATCAAATTGTTCAATAAACTCATGAGTGGTGGCATAAGTTGAGCAATTAACAAACTTGTGTTTGAACTCCGAAATTGTTTTTCCAATTCCGATTACCCTATTTATTTTATTAGCAATAATTAATTGTGACACTTTAGAATACAACTCCTCATTAGACAGTCCACTCTGAAAAATATCAGAAAGTATAACTGTCTTTTTTTTGTGATGCTTTTGACTTTCTAAAAAATCTAATGCTATTTTTAAAGACTGAAAATCGGAACTATAACTATCATCAATAAGGGTAGTTCCGTTAATTCCATTCTTTAGTTTAAGTCGCATTTCTACAGGATAAAGCAATCGTATTCTACTCTCAATAATTAAAGGATCATAGTTAAAATATAACAATACCATCACGCAGTGAATCGCATTCTCAATAGAAGCATTGTCTTGAAAAGGTATGGTAAAATCGAAACTGTTTAATTTATACTTTACCTGAAATTGAGTGTTTTCGATTCCACTAATTTTTTGGATAAAAACGTCTGCTTCTTTATCATTAAAACTCCAAGAAAAAGTATTCAACCTAGGATTTAAGAAAGCATCAATTGTTTTGTTTTTATTATATATTAATGTGTTGCAATTACTAAACAATCTAAGCTTCTCTTTAATTTTTTCTCCTATGGAAGCAAATCCCTCATCATGTGCAGATCCTATATTAGTTAAGATACCAATCGTTGGACGAATAATATCTTGTAACTTTTCCATTTCAGCTACTGTGGAAATACCTGCTTCAAAAATCCCTAAATTGTGCTGGCTATTAATCCCTAAAATTGAGAGCGGAACTCCAATTTGAGAATTATAACTTTTGGGACTTCTTATGATATTAAAATCTGGGCTTAATAGAAAGTTAAGCCATTCTTTAACTATCGTTTTTCCGTTACTTCCAGTAATGCCAATTATTGGAAAATCATATTGACTTCGATAGCTAATTGCTAATTGTTGTAAGGCGATTAAAGTATCCTTGACTACTAAAAAGTTAGCTTTACCAAGGCAATTTTCAGGTATGTGATTGACTACAAAATAACGAACTCCTTGACGAATCAAATCCTCAATGTAATGATGAGCATCGTTATTTGGCCCTACAAGTGCAAAAAACAAACTTGTAGCGCTATTTTGCAATGACCGACTGTCTATCGATATAGAATCAATCGTGTAATCACTACAATCTCCAATGAATTGGGCATTGAGATTTGAAATGCTATTTTGGATGGATATTTTCATGTATCAAATTAAGAAACTCAGGTCTTAGTGAATCAAAAATAGTACTTCTTTTCGAATTCGAGCTTTATACTATAAAATATAAAAGACCAACCCTATATTTAATGACCTTGCATTAATTGGATTGCCTGCAATTTGAGCTGTTTTAAACAAAGAATTCAAACCGTACTGAATGTATAAATTAGCACTACCATATCCTGCTGCAGCAAATAATCCGTACTGGATTTTGTTGAAGTCAGGATTGTTATTAATGACTACATCACCCAAATTACTAGTAAATACAGACCTGTCAAATACCAAATAACTTAGTTTTAGTCCTGCATGAATGCGAAAAAAAGTATGATTTTGAAAAGTAGAACCCCTCCATCTCAACTCTATAGGAACATCTAAAAATAATTGTGAAAACTTATTGTTAGAATATTTTGACGGATCACTCAATAAAGAATAAGAGGGTATTCCGTTACTGGTTGATATGCCAATATTTTGATTGTAATTATTAAAAGTCAGACCTAATCCTGGTGCAATAGCTAAATTTCTTTTTGCATTTATTGGCATGTCTCTCAAAAATCCGGCAGTTAAACCGGCAGCAAATTTATCATTTGAAAAACCGACAGGTGTTTTGTTTAAAAGATTATAAGTAAGCCCGATAAAAAACTGATCTTCTCGGTACAACGAATCGATTTTAGTTTCAGAGATGATTTCTGATTTTTGAATCTCCTGACCAAAAATAGGAATACAATACAGTAAAAATAATTGGAAAACCAAAATCGATTTTACATAGCTATTCATTTCTTTCATAGGGTTTGTATTAATTATTCCTAATAACAAAGATACCGTTTTGAAGGTTGAAAATTATCTAAATTAAAACAAAAAAACCCAAGATCGCTCTTGAGTTTTAATTTTGCAGAGAGGATGGGATTCGAACCCACGATACAGTTACCCATATACAAACTTTCCAGGCTTGCTCCTTCAACCACTCGGACACCTCTCTAATTGGGATTGCAAATAACTTAAAAAAAAATGAGGTATAAAAATGAAACTAGACTATTCTTGAATTTCACCACGCAATGGTGTTTCAAATCTATTTCTGAAATTAGACGGTGGTGTATTTTGTCCTAATAAATACATCAATTTTGTAATAGCCGCTTCAGTAGTCATGTCTTTCCCTGATATAACGCCAATTTCAAGTAAAGCGGCACTGGTTTCATATTGTCCCATTCTAACACTTCCGCCTGAACATTGCGTTATATTAATTATATGAATTCCATTCAGAATTGCTTTTTTCAAAACCAATAAGAACCATTCGTCAGTAGGAGCATTGCCAGACCCATAGGTTTCCAAAACGATTCCTCTTAAATTAGGAATTGCCACGACAGCATCAATTAATTGTTCGCTGATTCCAGGAAACAATTTTAGAATAATAACATTGGTGTCTAATTCTTTATGAACCTGCAATCTCGTATCCACGTTTAAAGACAAAAACAAGTCCGAATTAATTTTGAGATGCACTCCTGATTCTATTAAAAAAGGATAATTGGGCGAGGTGAATGCTTTGAAATGTTCGGCATTGATTTTAGTAGTTCTATTGCCACGATACAATTTGTATTCAAAATACAAACATACCTCTTTCACTAATGCTTCACCATTTTCCCGCAAAGAGGCAATTTGAATAGCAGTAATTAAATTTTCTTTAGCGTCGGTACGTAAATCTCCTATGGGCAATTGAGACCCAGTAAAAATAATTGGCTTGCCTAAATTTTCCATCATAAAACTCAAAGCCGAGGCGCTATAAGACATCGTATCTGATCCGTGTAGCACTACAAACCCATCAAATGAATTATAATTTTCTTCTATAATAGTAGCGAGTTTCACCCATTTCTCCGGATTCATATTGGAAGAATCAATTGGATTTTCAAAAGAAATGGTTTCGATTTCGCAGTCCAATAATTTAAGCTCAGGAATGCGTTGCAACAATTTACTAAAATTGAACGCTTTTAAAGAACCTGTTACGAAGTCCTTTTTCATACCGATAGTCCCTCCGGTATAAATCAACAGTATTTTTGCTTTAGAAAGCATTGGTATATTTTAATTTATTAACAACCGGATTCGCATACATAGCTAAAAATCCATCTATTGCAACCGGATTGTCAGTTCCAATTCGAATTTCTAAACGGCGCTCAAAAAGAGATTTCTCAGATTCCGTATACAAATGAGAAAAGGCATTCGATTTATTCACAATATCGTAAGCAATAAAATTAGTGGGCCACAACTTATAATTACTCAAAATAGCATCATCAATTTCTTGTGCTAGTGCCTGAATTTGTTTGTTTGACGAATCATTTTCTGTTATAATTCGGTCAATTTCTGTGTCCAATACTTTTCCGATATGCAAATGGATGCGTTTCTTTTGCCCCATTACACCACTCATAATCGTATTAAAATCTTCATTCTTAGATTTCACATAGACTTCATTATTGGCTTCCGCCAAAAGTTGAGGCATTTTTAAAACGTCTGTTGGGTCGTATTCGTAAGAAATAGAAACAGGAACAATTTTAATTTTTTTGAAGTACTTCATTACATCGGCTTCGTCTGATGCCATTCCAATCATTTTTAAAACTCCTGGGTTGGTTTCGTCATTTCCGTCTTTGGTTCGACCTTCTCGCTGCGCAATCCAAACCGAACGATTTTCGTGCAACAACAACTGACCCATATATTCTGACAATAATTTAGAACTCTGCAACATCTCTCTTGGCGACAAACCTCTTAAAACTAAAAAGTTGCGATTCAATCGCGCCAAAGTTTTGATAAATGATTTCTTTACTAAATTATCTCCGATGGCTGAGGCCGTCATCAAATGGCCATTTTGAAACAAAGAGGCGTTTAACAGTGTAGTATCTAAAAGAATGTCTCGATGATTCGAAATAAACAAATAGGAATTATTTTTTTCTAAATGCTCAAATCCAGAAGTAGTAAGTCCGTCGGAACTATTTTCAAGAATTTTTTGAACTGTTTGATAAATAAAATTACACTGAAAATCTCGTATGGAGTGGGTTTTTTTCAATTGCTCTTTCCATACCTCATCCTCCACATCAGGGAAAGTAAAATTCATCAACGCCTTCATCATCGGATGGGGAATTACACTTTGTAAAGCCTCATTTACTTCCGTTTCATAAAAAGGGCGTATTGCGTCAAACTTTTGCATTTTGAAATCATTTTATTGAGAACAAAAGAACAAAAAAAATATCAAACTAAGTCTGATTCTGAGTTAAATCCCAAAAATAGCTTTGGAATTTTCAGTCGTGATACGTGCAATTTCTGATAACGGCATGTTGTATAATTCCGCTAATTTTTGAGCGACCAAAACAGCATAACTACTTTCATTGCGTTTGCCTCGATGCGGTACAGGAGCTAAATAAGGTGAATCCGTTTCAAGTACTATGTGTTCTAATTCGATTTGATTTAAAAACTGATCAATTTTACCATTTTTGAATGTCGCAACGCCTCCAATTCCTAATTTTAATCCAAACGAAATAGCTCTTTTGGCTTGTTCCAAATCGCCCGAGAAACAATGAAAAATTCCAAATAATTCAGGAGATTTCTCTAATTCCAACACTTCGAAAACTTCGTCAAAAGCATCTCTGCAATGAATATTAATGGCTAATTTATGTTGTTTTGCCAATTGTATTTGGCGTTGGAAAGCGGTTTTTTGGATAGCTAAAGTTGTTTTGTCCCAGTACAAGTCAATCCCAATTTCGCCAATAGCATAGAATTTATGAAGAGCTAATTGTGCTTCTACATGAGCCAATTCGTCCAAATAATTATCTTTTACATAACAAGGATGCAAACCAATCATCAGACGCACATTGTCTGGAAATTGCGCTTCCAAATCATACATTTTTTGCGTTCCAGAACTATCAATTGAAGGAATAAAAAATCGAGAAACTCCAGCCGCAATTGCGCGCTGAATCGTCTCCGTTCTGTCTTGGTCAAATTCTTCTGAACACAAATGGGTATGGGTATCTGTAATAATCATGAATTGGAATTTATAAAATTTAGTCGCGCTTTTTAAAAGATAAATAGGCAATAATTGTACTCAATAACATCAAAATACTTGCTAAAACAAATGGCGCTCCAGGAAATTTAAATGGAGCTTCGTTATGAGTAAAGTAATAAAAAACAGTAGACATCATTGGGGGTCCAATAATTGCCGAAGCACTCATTAAACTCGACATTGTTCCTTGGATTTCGCCTTGCTCATTGGCAGGGACTTGTTCTGAAATTACGGCTTGCATAGCAGGTCCGGCGATTCCTCCCAAACAATACGGAATTAAAAAGACAAACATCATCCAGCTTTCGGTAGCAGTGGCAAATAAAAACATACCTAAAGTATATAAAGCCATTCCTACATAAATACTCTTTTCATTTCCTAATTTTGGATTAATCCAGCGTATCAGACCACCTTGAACTAGCCCTACTAACAGTCCAATTACACCTAACGATATTCCTACCATTTTTTCGTCCCAATTGAATTGATACATGGTAAAGAAACTCCAATTACTATGCACTGCGTGAGACGCAACATACAATAAGAAAGTAGCTATTACTAAACCAATTAACTTAGGGTATTTTTTTAAATGCAATAAAGCACCAATAGGATTGGCTCTTTTGATATCAAATTCTCTTCTATTTTCTTTAACCAATGATTCAGGTAAAATAAAGTAACCGTACAAAAAGTTTAATAAACAAAGACCTGCTGCAGCATAAAACGGAACCCTGGCGCCAAATTGTCCTAACAAACCTCCAATAACAGGTCCAATAATAAATCCTAATCCAAATGCCGCACCTATCATCCCAAAGTTTTTCGCTCTGTTTTCTGGTGTGCTCACATCGGCAATATAAGCAGTTGCTGTTGAAATACTTGCTCCTGTTAGTCCAGCAATAATTCGTCCTACAAATAACCATTCAATTGTTGGCGCAAAAGCCAATAACAAATAATCCAATGAAAACGCAAACAGCGAAATCAAAATGATAGGTCTTCGCCCAAATTTATCACTCAAATTACCTACTAATGGCGCAAACAAAAACTGAGTTATCGCATAAGCAAATGTCAACCAACCTCCAATTTTGGCTGCTTCACTAATATCACCATGAATCAATTCTTTGATCAATTTAGGGATAACTGGGATAATGATTCCCCAACCCGTAATATCGATTAACATGGTAATGAAGATAAACCCTATTGCGGCCGACTTTTTATTGGATGACATAGTTTGATTTTTAGGTTTGGCAAATAAACGAAAAATCCTAAACTCTTTAGAGAGTTTAGGATTTAGATTCTGAAACAAGTTCAGAATGACAATTATTTAGACTGATCTTATCGAAGTCTTACAATTCAAATGCTTTTTTAGGATTGTTATCGCAAAGCAATTCTACTGGATTTTCAAGCGCTTCTTTTACTGCTACTAAGAATCCAACAGACTCACGACCATCAATAATTCTGTGGTCATATGAAAGTGCCACATACATCATTGGATGAATCTCTACTTTACCATTTACAGCAATTGGACGCTCAATAATGTTGTGCATTCCTAAAATTCCTGATTGTGGTGGGTTGATAATTGGTGTAGACAACATACTTCCAAAAACACCTCCATTAGTAATAGTGAATGTTCCTCCTGTCATATCATCAACTGTGATTTGCCCGTCACGTGCTTTGATTGCCAAACGTTTGATTTCAGCTTCTACTCCACGGAAAGTTAAGTTTTCTGCATTACGAACTACCGGTACCATTAATCCTTTTGGACCAGAAACTGCGATAGAAATATCACAGAAATCATAAGCCACTTTATAATCTCCATCCATCATAGAGTTTACATCTGGATACAATTGTAACGCTCTTGTAACTGCTTTTGTAAAGAAAGACATATATCCTAAACCAACACCAGCGTGTTTTGCTTTGAATTCATCTTTGTATTCGTTACGCAAATTATTTATTGGTGTCATGTTCACTTCATTGAAAGTAGTCAACATAGCCGTATCATTTTTAGCAGCTACTAAACGTTCCGCTACTTTACGACGCAACATCGATAATTTAATTCTTTCAGTACCACGAGAACCTCCTGTTGGAGTTCCCATTGAAGGTACTGCGTTCACAGCATCTTCTTTAGTGATACGTCCATCTTTTCCTGTTCCAACAATGTCAGAAGGTTGGATGTTTTTTTCGTCTAATATTTTACGTGCCGCTGGCGAAGGCGCTTGAGCAGCATAAGTTGCTGCTGGAGCTGGAGCCGCTTTTGGCGCTTCTGCTTTCTTTTCTTCAGCTTTTGGTGCTTCCGCAACTGGAGCTGGAGCTGAACCAGATGGTTTTGCCGCAGCTGTATCAATCAAACAAACTACCGCACCTACAGCAACTGCATCTCCTTCTTCAGCTTTAAGTGTAATGACACCACTTGCTTCTGCTGGCAATTCTAAAGTTGCTTTGTCTGAATCTACTTCAGCAATGGCTTGGTCTTTTTCTACATAATCGCCATCTTTTACTAACCAAGTTGCGATTTCTACTTCTTTGATTGATTCCCCAGGTGAAGGGACTTTCATTTCTAAAATCATCGTTTGTAACTTTATATTGTTATTGTTCTAATATTATTCTAATAAATTTTCTACTGAAATGTCTTCATCAATTTCCGACCAATGAATTCCTTCTCCTTTTCCAATAAGCCTCCATTTACTTAATTGTTCAGAAGTAGCTTTTCTTAATCTTGGAAACCATTCAAGAGGTATTGACAATTCTCTTCCGTCTTCTAAAAAAACAATCATTTTTGAATCTTCAAAAGCTATATCAACTGCGTTTTTTGACTTGTTAATTGTTAAAATACTCATCCCATTTTTTAATTAATAGTTCTTGATTTTCTTCGACTAAAATACGTATTTGCTTTAATTCATTTGGATTAAATCCAAAAGACTTTACTAATTCAGCATTTTCAAGATAAAACTTTGCTGTTTTATCTCCAATTTCAATATGAATGTGTTTTGGCAAATGTTCATTACTATAAAAGAAAAATCTAAATCCGTTTATGTAAAAAACAGTTGGCATTTTATCTAAATAAATTCTTGTCAAAAACCATTCTAATGGCATCAGCATGACGTCTTCTATCTCTAGTGTGACTTCCTGAAGCTGGTGCTGCATAATTTTTCAATGAGGCTAAACGCCAAGGAACCAAATCAAAGTTCACTAACATATAACTGTAAGCTCCCATGTTTTTAGGCTCTTCTTGTGCCCAAACGTAATCATCTGCATTTGGATAGCTCGCAATAATCGCTTTCAATTGTTCTGTTGGCAACGGAAATAATTGCTCAATTCGAACCAAAGCTACATCATTTCGTTCTAGTTTTTCTCTTTCAGCTACTATATCATAGTAAAATTTACCAGTACAGAAAACTACTGTTTTTACTTTTGATTTATCTACTGATGTATCGTCAATTGTCTCTTGGAAACTTCCGTTTGCCAATTCCTCTTGAGTAGAAATACATAATGGGTGACGCAATAAACTCTTTGGAGAAAAAACCACCAAAGGTTTACGGAATTTCGTTTTCATTTGTCTTCTCATCAAGTGGAAGAAGTTGGCTGGTGTAGTACAATCAGCTACATACATATTATGACGAGCACACAATTGTAAATAACGTTCCATTCTTGCCGAAGAGTGCTCAGCACCTTGTCCTTCGTAACCGTGTGGCAATAATAGTACGATACCATTTTGGTTGTTCCATTTATCTTCTCCACAAGAAATATATTGGTCAATCATAATTTGGCAACCGTTTGAGAAATCTCCAAATTGCGCTTCCCAAATCGTTAAAGCATTTGGGTTAGCCAAAGCATATCCGTAATCAAATCCTAAAACACCATATTCTGAAAGGAACGAGTTAAAGGCATTGAACTGTCCTTTTTTATCTTTCACTGAATTTAAAAGAACTACTTCTTCTTCGCTATCTTCTACTTTTACCACAGCATGACGATGAGAGAACGTTCCTCTTTCTACGTCTTGTCCTGACAAACGAACATCGTATCCTTCTTGTAACAACGAACCGTAAGCCAAAGCTTCGGCAGTACCCCAATCGATTTGATTGTTGTCGTACATTGTTTTTCTATCGGTTACAATCTTAGAAATTTTGTTGATGAATTTTTTATCCGATGGTAATGTGGAAATTGTTTCTAAAATACCGTCTAATTTTTTCTTGTCGTAAGTAGTGTCTACTTTTTGCAACATCACGTCATCAGACACTTGAACAAATCCTTGCCACTCATCTTGCATAAATGGCTTAATTATAGTCAAATCTTTCTTGCGCGATTCTTGTAAATTTTCGTCCAATTTCGCTTTGTAATCACTTTCAATTTTGTTTACATAGGCTTGATCAATAATTCCGTCAACAATCAATTTTTCAGCATAAATATCTCTTGGATTTTTATGACGCGCAATGATTTTGTATAAAACGGGTTGCGTAAAACGAGGCTCATCCCCTTCGTTATGCCCGTATTTTCTATATCCTAAAAGGTCGATGAACACATCGCCACCAAAAGTCATTCTATAGTCAAGTGCAAACAACATAGCGTGCACTACCGCCTCAGTATCATCTGCATTCACGTGTAATACTGGTGAAAGAGTAACTTTAGCTACATCCGTACAATAAGTCGATGAACGTGCATCTTGGTAATTGGTAGTAAAACCAACTTGGTTATTTATCACTAAATGAATCGTTCCACCCGTTTTGTAACCGTCTAGTTGTGCCATTTGAACAATTTCGTACACAATCCCTTGTCCTGCTACCGCAGCATCACCGTGAACGGCAATTGGCAATACTTTTGAGAAATCGTCTGGAAAATATTTGTCTTGTTTAGCACGCGCAATTCCTTCAATAACTGCCCCAACAGTCTCTAAGTGAGACGGGTTTGGCGCTAAATTAATATTGATTGATTTGCCTGATTTAGTTTTTCTTTCAGAAGTTAATCCTAAATGGTATTTAACGTCACCGTCAAAATATTCTTGATCGTAATCTTTTCCGTCAAATTCAGAGAAAATGTCTTGAGTGGCTTTGCCGAAGATATTGGCTAAGATATTTAACCTCCCACGGTGGGCCATCCCCATTACAAATTGCTCTACTCCTTTTTCGGCAGCAGCTTCAATTAAAGCATCAAGAGCTGGAATAATACTTTCTCCTCCTTCTAATGAGAAACGTTTTTGACCAACATATTTGGTATGCAAGAAATTTTCAAAAGAAACTGCTTCATTTAATTTATCTAGAATATTTTTCTTTTGTTCAACATTAAAATGGGGTAAGTTTTCATTAATATTCAATCGATCTTGAATCCATTGTACTACTTCTGGCTTACGAATGTACATGTATTCCACACCAATAGATTGACAATAAATATTTTCGAGATGACGAATAATTTCTTTAAGCGAAGTCGGTTGTTTTCCTAAAATTTTAGCTGCATCAAACACCGTTTCTAAATCGGCCGCAGCCAATCCAAAATTTTCAATATCTAAATTAGGAGAATAGGTTCTTCTATCACGAACAGGATTTGTTTTAGTAAACAAATGCCCACGAGTTCGATATCCGTCAATTAATTTAATTACGTTGAATTCTTTCAGTAATTTCTCAGAAACGGTTCCATTAGAAACAGAATTAGAAGCGAAAGAAGTCATTTGATCAATGACATTTTCCTCATTATAGGTTGCCATTCCAAAATCAAAACCTTGGAAAAAACTTCTCCAACTTGGTTCAACACTATCAGGGTTATCTAAATATTGATCGTATAATTGAGCGAAAAATTCGGTATGAGCTGCGTTTAAAAAGGAAAACCTATCCATAATTATTGATTAATATGCTTTTTGTTTATTTTGTTGACAAAAGTACAATAAACCAATCTATTTAATCCTATTATTTATCTACTTTTACGTTAAATTTTGTTAAAAATACCGAAAAAAATTATGCGCAAAATTAATTTTAGCCAGGTTATCAAATTAAATTCAATTGTAATTTTGTTTGTTTTAATCGGATTTGATTATGGCTACTCGCAAACGATTGCGAATAAAACTCCTACTATGTTCTGGGAAAAAGTCCAGTTTGGCGGTGGTTTTGGATTGAATTTAGGATCAGGTTACACAGAAATAGCTGTTGCTCCAAGCGCAATTTATCCTTTAAACCGTTATATAAGTATTGGTTCTGGGCTGATTGGAAGTTATACCCGATTAAAAAATCAATACAGTTCTTCTATTTATGGCGTGAGTGCAATTAGCTTATTTAATCCAATTGAAAAAATTCAACTTTCTCTTGAGCTGGAACAAATTAGAGTCAATACAACATCATCATTTATTTCAAATCAAGAATCAAGAAAATATTGGAATACTGGTCTGTATGTTGGAGCCGGATATCGCAATGGAAATGTAACCCTTGGAGCTCGATACAACTTATTATTTGACAAAAATGAAAGTACATACAGCGATGCGCTTATGCCATTCATTCGTTTTTATTTTTAAATTAATTACCTTTATTTGACCCGTAAATACTACTTTAGCACTCAATAAATACATTATGAAAAATATCTTTCTTTCCCTTTTAATTAGCTTTTCATTCTTTGGATATTCTCAAAAAACTCTTTTGCAGTCCGGTCCAATGGTGGGTTATTGCGAAATGACTGAAGCCGTTATTTGGGCACAAACTTCAAAAGAGGCAGATGTTCGAGTTGATTATTATGCAAAAGACAAACCGGCAGAAGTTTTTTCATCGAAGACGTATAAATCATCAGAGAATAATTATTTTACCAATCATATTGTACTAACGCAATTGCAACAAGGCAAAGAATACCATTACGATTTATTGATTAATAATCAAAAAATTGCGTTGCCTTATGACACTTCATTTTCATCAAAAAAATTATGGCAATGGCGCGAAAAAGCGCCTGATTTTACGATTGCTTTAGGAAGTTGCTCTTACATTAGTGAAGAAGCATTAGATAGACCAGGAAAACCTTATGGTTCTAACTATTCGATTTTTGAAAGTATTGCTAAAAAAAATCCAGATATAATGCTATGGGGAGGAGACAATGTGTATTTACGAGAAGCGGACTGGGATAGTAAATCCGGAATTTATCATCGTTACACACATTCAAGAGCATTAAAAGAAATGCAACCTTTGCTTGCAAGTACACAAAACATAGCCATTTGGGACGACCACGATTTTGGACCAGATGATAGTGATCGTAGTTTTTACAACAAATACATTACCCAACAAGCATTCAAAGATTTTTGGGCCAATAAATCTTACGGGATGGATGCCGAGCAAAAAGAAGGCATTTTCTCGAGCTATAATTGGAGTGATGCCGAACTTTTTTTGTTAGATAATCGTTTTTTCAAATCGCCGAACAAACGTTTAACTGGAGAAAAAACTATGCTTGGATCAGCACAAATCAAATGGCTAATTGACGCCTTAACCTATTCAAAAGCGAGTTTTAAAATCATAGTTATTGGCGGACAAGTTTTAAATACCGAAGCTGTTTTTGAAAACTATGAAAACTACAAATCTGAAAAAGACTTTTTGTTAAGCGAGATTTTGGCGAACCAAATAAAAGGAGTTGTATTTATTTCTGGAGACAGGCATTTTACAGAATTATCCATCTTAAAAAGACCTAACACTTATCCATTGTACGATTGGACGGTTTCACCTTTAACCTCTGGGCATGGAAACGTTGAAAGAATAACTAAAGAACCTAACACTAATAGAGTGCCTGGCAGCTTATTTGCGCAACATGTTTTTGGGACTTTGTCTTTTTCTGGCGAAAAAGAAACCCGCCAAATGAAAATGAGTTTGTTTGATAAAGACGGCGCTGAGTTGTGGAATAAAACAATCTTAAAATCAGAACTAGAATAGTTTAGTATTTATTTCGAAACCAGACTTTCATCCATTCGCGTTTCAATACCAAGAAAGCAACTTGCTTAGCTAATTCTGCAATGTCAGAACCATCCAATTTCTTTATTTGATCTTCTGGCACATCAACAATGTAAAGTAAGTTCAAGTATTCGGCGAACTTATACTGAATCAATCGATAGATTTTTTCGTGTAAAGCCGATTTTAGTTCTTCGGGTTGAATGTCCTGAGGTAAATCAATGGATTCGTTCGCTAAATTGAAATCTTTATTAATTTGCTCAATTAAGTTGAAGTACAAATTTTCGTTACTAGCTTCGGTAAGCAATACATCTGTATTTAATGGGGCGACGAAAGAACTAGACATTGCGATTCATTAAATTCTCCCCAAAAGACCTCAACATCGATTTCTTCTCTGAGCTAATATTCATTTTGTCTAAGGTTGCAAAAGCCATTAATGTATAATCTTGTATAGCTTGTTGCGTAGCCTTAGTAGCGCCAGTTGTATTAAAAATAGTTTTAACTTCCTCAATTTTAGTGGCATTTTCTTCTAGTGATACCGAAAACAATTGTAATAATTTAGCTTTCTCTTCGGCAGAAGCAAACTCAATTGCTTTTAAATACAAATAGGTTTTTTTATTCTCAATGATATCTCCACCTATTTGTTTTCCGAAGGTAGCAGGATTACCAAAAGCATCCAGATAATCATCTTGTAATTGGAAAGCCAAACCTAAATTCAGTCCGAAATCATAAATTAAATCGCCATTTTCAGCCGACGTTTCTGCTACAATAGCACCCATTTTCATAGCTGCCGCCACTAGAACTGCTGTTTTGTATTCGATCATTTTTAAATACTCCGGAATGGTAACATCTGAACGAGTTTCAAAATCAACATCCCATTGTTGACCTTCGCAAACTTCCAATGCCGTTTTACTAAACAACTTCGCTAATTCTCTGAAAATAAATGGTTCGTACTGCTCAAAATATTGGTAGGCCAAAATTAACATCGCATCCCCAGAAAGAATTCCAGTATTAATATTCCATTTTTCGTGTACTGTTATGTTTCCTCTTCGCAAAGGAGCATCGTCCATAATATCATCGTGAACTAAAGAAAAATTATGGAAAACCTCAACTGCTAAAGCTGCTGGTAGTGCTTTTACATAATTAGCATCAAAAATTTCAGCACTCATTAAAGTAAGTACTGGACGCATTTTTTTTCCTCCAAGTCCTAAAATGTATTGAATAGGCTCATACAAATTTTTAGGTTCTCGCTCCTGCTGTTGCGCATTTAGAAACTCCAAAACAAATTCTTGATACTGTTGAATAGAATGCATAGCTACTTTTATTCTGGTTAACAAAGCTCCAAAGATACAATTACAATCGGAATAATTACTGCCAAAAAAGGCCGAGATTTTATAAATACAATTTCTCAATCACACTATCAGAAAAAACAATGGAAACTTTTTTGGTATTCAAAGTTTCCGTCTTATATTTGCACCTCCTAAAATAAACATGAAAGAAAAAATTATTGCAAAAGCGACCCAACTATTTTTGAAACTCGGTTTCAAAAGCGTTACTATGGACGATATTGCCAATGAAATGTGTATTTCAAAAAAAACAATCTATAAATATTTTTGCAATAAAGAAATACTAGTTGCTGAGTCTACCTACATTATGACTAATACCATTTATTCTACTATAAATGAAATAGTAGCTAAAAATCATAATGCCATACAAGAAAATTTTGAAATCGTTAAGATGATTAAAGAAATGTTTGTTTCTATAGAAACATCTCCATCCTATCAACTTAAAAAACATTATCCTGAAATACATGAAAAGTTGACTGAAAAATTGCAATTAGAATGCAATTCTTTATTCAAACAGAATATTGAGAAAGGAATAAACGAAGGGCTATATCGAAACAATATCAATGTAGAATCTTATGTTTATTTTTATTATGCACTTATTTTCACCATTAATGAAAATATTAGCTCCGAAAAAGAAGCTAAAAAATTGGAACTAGAAGCCTTAGAATACCATATCAGAGCTATGGCAACAACAAAAGGAATTTCAGAATTAAACAACTATTTAAATTCAAATCAATCTTAATCATACAATGAAGAAAATTCAATTAATTGTCCTTTTAACTATTAGCTTTGTGTTTCATGCGCAAACTAATCTCACAAAAGAATCCTATTCTTTTAGCTTAAACGAAGCTATAGAGCACGCACTAAAAAACAATTACGCTGCAATCAACGCTGCGCGTGATATTGATGCTGCAAAAAAGAAAAAATGGGAAACCACTACTATTGGTTTGCCTCAAATTAATGCGTCGCTTGGATACCAAAACAATATTGAATTGCAAAAATCTTTGATTCCGGCGGAATTTTTTGGAGGACAACCAGGAGAGTTTGCAGAAGTAGCTTTTGGAACCCGACACAATATGATTGGAAACGCAACAGTTAGCCAATTAATTTTTAATGGTTCCTATATTGTAGGGCTTCAGTCGGCTAAAGTGTATTTGCAAATCTCAGAAAATGCCAAAATCAAAACCAACCAAGAGATTCGCGAAATGGTAGTCAATGCCTATGGAAATGTTTTATTAGCTAACGAAAGTATTGCTATTTTAGAAAAAAATAAAACCAATTTGGAGAAAACATTAAATGAGACTACTCAAATTTTCAAAAATGGTTTGATCGAAGAAGAAAATGTAGAACAACTTCAGATTACATTAACTACAATCAAAAGTGCGCAGGAAAACATCAAAAGACAAAAGGTAATTGCTACCAATATGTTGAAATTAATTCTTGGAATTACTATAGAAAAAGAATTGATTCTAACTGAAAATCTAAATAATCTTGCCTTAAACAATATCAATTTTGAATTAAGCACTACTCCATTTCAAGTTGAAAATTCGATTGATTTCAAAATTCAGGAGAATCTTGTTCAAAGTAAAAAACTATTGCTTTTGTTAGAAAAAAGTAACGCACTCCCTTCTCTAGCTGCTGCTTATAATTTTGGATACAATGCCTTTGGAAACCAATTTCAATTTTTCACTAACAATCAGAGATGGCTTAATTTTTCTAATGTAGGATTAAGTTTAAACGTCCCTATCTTTAGTAGTTTAGGTAGAAGCGCTCGAACACAACAAGCCAAAATTGCCTTAGAACAAGCCAAAACACAAATGACACAAGTAGAGCAAAGTTTAAAACTGCAATTTGAGAAAGCAAAAAGCGATTACGAATACAGTTTAGAACAATTGAACACCACAAAAAGCAGCTTGACTCTTGCTGAACGAATTGAAAATAAACAACAAATCAAATTAAAAGAAGGTCTGTCTTCTAGCTTTGATTTGAGCGAAGCACAGCGCCAATTATATGCTACACAACAAAATTATTTACAAGCTATGCTTGACGTAATCAACAAAAAAGCAAGTCTCGAAAAAATTATAACCAAGAACTAAATCTTAACAATATGAAATATAATAGAACACCAATGACAAAATTAATATTCCCTCTACTGGTAGCCACATCGCTTATAGTCTCTTGTGGTGATAAACAAAATGATCAAACTGTTGACCAACTGATTGCTGCAAAAAACAATAAAGAATTGCAAGCAAGAAAAGCGGATATTCAGGCAGATCTTGCCAAAATAGATGCTGCTCTAGCAACATTGAATGTTAGAAAAGAAGAAGCTTTAGTTTCAGTATTAACTTTAAAAGATACTGTGTTCAATCACTATTTGGACATTCAAGGTAGTGTGAACACCAAAGAGAATATCTTAATTCAACCTGAAATGCCTGGAACTTTAATAGCACTCAATGTAAAAGCAGGACAACGTGTTAGCAAAGGACAACTTTTAGCACGTGTGGACGATGGTGGATCTAGCCAACAAGTAGCTAGTTTAGAAACCCAATACCAATTAGCTAAAACTACTTTTGAAAGACAAAAAAATCTTTGGAATCAAAAAATTGGTTCTGAAATTCAGTATTTACAAGCTCAAACACAAATGTTGAGTTTACAACGTTCTGTGGCTCAAGCTAAAGCTATGTTGTCTAAAACGGAAATTCGCGCGCCTTTCTCAGGAACAATTGACGAAGTTTTCGTTGAAAGAGGACAAGTAGTTGCGGCAGGACCTCAAGGTTTAATGCGAATTGTAAACTTGAATAATATGTACGTATCGACTACTATTCCAGAAAGTTATATTGGCAAGCTAAAAGTAGGTACTCAAGTGGATGTTTTCTTAACTTCATTAAATAAAAATTACAAAGGAAAAGTACGTCAAATAGGAAATTTCATCAACCCAAACAACAGAAGTTTCGGAATTGAAGTGAGTATCCCAAACCCAGAAAATCTTTTGCGCCCTAACCAAGTAGCGAAACTAAAAGTAATTGATTACACAGTTAAAAATGCAATTGTAGTGCCATCAAATGTTATTCAAGAAGATGGAAAAGGAAATC
This sequence comes from Flavobacterium ammonificans, assembly GCF_020886115.1. Classification (NCBI taxonomy): domain Bacteria; kingdom Pseudomonadati; phylum Bacteroidota; class Flavobacteriia; order Flavobacteriales; family Flavobacteriaceae; genus Flavobacterium; species Flavobacterium ammonificans. Next base: position 947,630 of record NZ_AP025185.1, on the reverse strand, counting down.
AATTTGTTTTCGTAGCATCTAATAGTAATGGTAAAACCGCAACTGCTAAAAAAGCAATGGTAACTACAGGAAAGTCATCTGATAATGTAACTGAAATACTAAGCGGTTTATCTGCTAACGATATCATTGTAATCGAGGGAGTAAATACTATTTCTGAAGGAATGAAATTGAACTTTTAAAGCCCCCTAACCCCCAACGGGGGAATTAGCAACTTTGTAAACAAAGTAGAAAGGCATAAAATTATTTTATTGATTATTAACATAAATTCCTATTGACCCCTAATAGGAGTTCCCCCTTTGGGGGTTAGGGGGCTACTATGTCACATCAAAATAAAGAATTCGGCATTTCAAGTTGGGCAGTTGACAATCGCGTCACGGTCTATATCTTGACTTTTATAATTGTCATTGCAGGTTTGACTGCATACATTAATATGCCTCGAGAAGATTTTCCTGAAATCATCGAAAACAAAATTTACATCTCATCTGTTTTCCCAGGAAACTCGGCTGAGGATGTAGAGAAATTGGTGATTAAACCGCTTGAAAAACAAATCAAAAACATCAGTGGAGTTGATAAAGTCACTTCCAGTTCATTTCAAGATTACGGAATGATTATCGCTGAGTTTTCAGATGATGTTTCGGTAGAACAAGCCAAACAAAAAATTAAAGACAAAGTAGATAATGCCAAAGCAGATACCGATTGGCCAAATATGGACAATGGTAGCAAGGTGGAGCCTAATGTGTTTGAATTAAACATCTCTGAGGAAGTGCCAATTTTGAACATCAACTTGCAGGGTAATTACACCACGCAACAGTTAAAAAAATATGGTGAATTATTACAAGATGATATCGAAGAAATTTCAGAGATCAAAAAAGTAGACATTTTAGGTGTTGATGATAAAGAAGTTGAAATCGCTGTAGACATCTTTAAAATGACTGCTGCTCAAGTTACTTTTGACGACATTCAAAACGCAGTGAAATATGAAAATATGACACTTTCGGGTGGAAATTTAACTTCGCAAGGATCACGTAATAACATTCGAATTGTAGGAGAATTTAAAAACCCAAAAGAGTTAGAAAACATTATTGTAAAATCCTTCGGCGGAACTGTTTATCTTAAAAACATTGCTACGGTGAGTTTCAAAGAAAAAGAAAAAACCACCTATGCTCGTGAAAAAGGAACGGAAGTAGTGATGCTGAACGTTAAAAAACGTTCCAATCAGAATATGATTTCCGCAATTGATCAGGTAAAAGAAAAAGTAGCTTTGGCGCAAGAAACTTATTTGCCTAAAAACTTAAAAGTAGAATTAACTAGCGACCAATCGTCTCGAGTAGAACACCAAGTAGATGAATTGTCCAACCATATTATTTTTGGAATCATTCTCGTAATGATTGTGTTGATGTTTACTATGGGATTGCGTAACTCTTTATTTGTTGGTGCTGCCATTCCATTATCTATGATGATTGCTTTTGCCATCTTATCTATGTTTGGTTTAACCCTAAACACTATGGTGCTTTTTGGCTTAGTAATGGGATTAGGAATGTTGGTGGATGACGGTATTGTGGTTGTAGATAATGTTTATGCCAATATGCAAAAAGGAATGACTCGAATTCAAGCTTCTAAAGTAGGAATTGGAGAAATTGCTTGGCCGGTAATTTCGTCAACAGCAACCACTTTGATGGCCTTTTTACCTTTTGCCCTTTGGCCAGGGACAATGGGTAAATTCATGAAATATTTCCCAATAACATTGACAGTAACTTTAACAGGATCTTTATTTGTAGCAATGGTAATCAACGCTGCTATGACGGGAGGTTCTATGGCGTTAGAAGATAAAAACATCAAGAAAAAAAGCTTGCATTTTTACACCATACTATTCATTGCTTTAGGAATTCTATTTGCCGTTCCTGGAAATATATATGACAGCAAACTATTAAGAGGTCTAGGACATTTATTGCTAATTTCGGTAGGATTGATGTGGTTGTATTATTGGAAAATTTTCCAATGGACCCAAGATTTTCAGTACAGCTTTTTCCCAAAAATGGAAGAAAAATACAAAATCTTCTTAGCAAAAATTTTATCTGGAAAAGTCGCTTGGAAAGCCTTCGGCGGAATTATTGTCTTATTAATTTTTTCATTTGTGCTTTTAGGAATTTTCCCAAGAAAAGTATTGTTCTTTCCTGATAATATTCCAAATCAAGTGATTACTTACATTGAATATCCTCAAGGAACTTCAATCGAAAAGACGAATAAAGCTACTTTATTTGTGGAGAAACAAATCATCCAGATATTAGAGAAATATGTTGAACCTGGTACGGACCAAAACTTTATGGCGGAATCAATTATTTCGCAAGTAGGGGTTGGTGCTGGAAATCCAAATGTAGATGCTGGTTCAGCCTCTGAAACGCCATTCAAAGGAAAAGTGACGGTGAGTTTCTCCGAATTTAAATTCAGAAAAGGCATCAACACTTCGGTGATTTTAGAAGAAATTAGAGCTAAAGTAACTGGAATTGCTGGCGCTACTGTAACCGTTGAAAAAGATGCTAACGGGCCGCCTGCAGGGTATCCAATTAGCATTCAATTAACCGGTGCTGATTATGAGCAAATGTTGAAAGAAGCAGATAGAATGATTGCTTTTATCGATTCTAAAAACATTCCTGGTATCGAAAAATTAAGTATCGACATCAACAAAGAAAGCCCAGAACTAGAAGTAAAAGTAGATCGTGCCAATGCAGGAAGTATGGGTATTTCTACTGGACAATTAGGTTTCAACCTAAGACGTTCGGTGTATGGACAAGAGATTTCGACTTATAAAGAAGGAGATGATGATTACAATATCGTGATGCGTATGCAAGACGATCAACGTAAAAACGAAAACATCCTTTTCAACCAATCGATGACGTTCAGAAACCCAAATAATGGACAAATTATGCAAGTCCCTATTTCTGCTGTTTCTAATACTGAAAAAACCAATACTTATAATCAGATAAAAAGAAAGAATTACAAACGAATCATGACCATTTATTCGAATGTACTTACAGGATATAATGGAGATGAAATAACGAAACAAATTAAAGAAGAACTTAACAGTTATAATCTTCCAAAAAGTGTGAGTTATTCATTCTCAGGAGTTCAAGAAGAACAAGGTAAAAACCAAAGTTTCTTGATGTACGCGTTATTTTTAGCCTTAGCGGGTATTACTATTATCATTGTGTTGCAATTTAATTCAGTTTCAAAAACGATGATTATTATGTTTACTGTGTTATTAAGCTTTAGTGGTGTATTTTATGGTTATGTAATTGCGAATATGGATTTTGTAATCCTAATGACTATGATGGGAATTATCTCATTGGCTGGAGTTGTAGTGAAAAACGGAATCGTATTAATGGATTTCTTCGTTTTATTATTGGACAAAAAAGTTGCCGATAAACAATTAGAAAGCCACGATGATTTAAGTTTAGAAGAAATTAAAGAAGTGATTATCGAATCAGGTAAATCAAGATTACGTCCAGTATTGTTAACTGCTTTAACCGCCATCTTAGGATTAATTCCTTTGGCTATCGGATTGAACTTTGACTTCTTTACTTTGGTAACCGATTTCAACCCTCATTTCTTTATGGGTGGAGATAACGTAATGTTCTGGGGACCTTTGGCTTGGACCATTATCTTTGGATTGACTTACGCAACTGTTTTAACTTTAATAATGGTGCCTGTAATGTTCTATTTAGTGAAACGAACTAAATACTGGTTACGTGACCGTAGAAATCAAGATACAATAGGAGAATAAAGAAATATAATAGCGAAAATGAAAAACCTGCAAAGTACTATTTGCAGGTTTTTTTATTCCCACAATTTTATTCTGCATATATTCATAATTAGTCCTAAATTTGCACACAAATATTTTTAATCATGTACAGAAGTCATAACTGCGGCGAATTGAACGCCTCACATATCAATACAGAAGTTACACTAGCCGGTTGGGTTCAAAAATCACGCGATAAAGGATTTATGAATTGGGTCGATTTACGAGACCGTTATGGAATTACGCAATTGATTTTTGACGAAAGTCGCACCGAAAAATCGGTTTTTGAATTGGCCAAAACTCTTGGACGTGAATTTGTAATTCAAGTAAAAGGGACTGTAATTGAGCGTGAGTCTAAAAATGCTGCAATGACTACAGGAGAAATTGAGATTTTGGTTTCAGAAATGACCATCTTGAATGCTGCCTTAACCCCACCTTTCACGATTGAAGACGAAACAGATGGTGGTGAAGACATCCGAATGAAATACCGTTATTTGGATATTCGAAGAAATCCAGTAAAAAACAGTTTGCTTTTCCGTCATAAAGTAACCATGGAAGTACGCAAATACCTTTCTGATTTGGATTTTTGCGAAGTGGAAACGCCTTATTTAATCAAATCAACTCCTGAGGGAGCTCGAGATTTTGTGGTGCCTTCGCGAATGAACGAAGGACAATTTTATGCCTTACCACAATCGCCACAAACCTTCAAACAATTATTAATGGTGGGTGGAATGGATAAGTATTTCCAAATTGTGAAATGTTTCCGTGACGAAGATTTACGTGCCGACAGACAACCTGAGTTTACTCAAATTGACTGCGAAATGGCCTTTGTAGAACAGGAAGATATTTTGAATGTTTTTGAAGGACTTACTCGTCATTTATTAAAAGAAATTAAAGGCGTTGAAGTAGCAAAATTCCCAAGAATTACCTACGACTACGCTATGAAAACCTACGGAAATGATAAGCCGGACATCCGTTTCGGAATGGAATTTGGCGAATTAAATGCCGTCGCACAACATAAAGATTTTCCAGTTTTTAATACCGCTGAATTAGTAGTAGGAATTGCCGTTCCAGGCGCTGGAAATTACACCCGAAAAGAGATTGATGCTTTGATTGATTGGGTAAAACGTCCACAAGTTGGCGCTTCGGGAATGGTGTATGTAAAATGTAACGAAGACGGAACTTACAAATCATCAGTAGATAAATTTTACGATCAAGACGATTTGACTCAATGGGCAAAAGCGACACAAGCAAAAGTAGGCGATATGATTTTTGTTTTGTCAGGACCTGCTAATAAAACTAGGGCACAACTTTCGGCATTACGTATGGAACTAGCTACACGTTTAGGTTTGAGAAAACCAGACGAATTTGCTCCATTATGGGTAGTCGATTTTCCATTATTAGAATTAGATGAGGAAAGTGGTCGTTACCATGCCATGCACCATCCGTTTACATCGCCAAAACCAGAAGACATTAATTTACTTGCAACTGATCCAGGAAAAGTTCGTGCCAATGCCTACGATATGGTGTTGAACGGAAACGAAATTGGCGGAGGTTCTATTCGTATTCACGATAAGGCGACACAAGAATTGATGTTCAAATATTTAGGATTCACTCCCGAAGAAGCAAAAGCACAATTTGGTTTCTTAATGGATGCCTTCCAATTTGGCGCACCCCCTCATGGTGGATTGGCCTTTGGATTGGATCGATTAGTTGCTATTTTAGGTGGGCAAGAAACCATTCGTGATTTTATTGCCTTCCCAAAAAACAATTCGGGTCGCGATGTGATGATTGATGCACCTTCAACGATTGATGAAGCACAATTGAAAGAATTGCATATTCAATTGGATTTGAAAGCGTAATTCGGCAATTATTTTATACCGAATGCGTTGAAAATCAATATTTTTGCAAAATAAAAATCGAAAACGCATTTCGTATTGTATTTAATACTACATTTGTTCTATTATAAATTATTATTACTATTACAATGCGTACAGGTACAGTTAAATTTTTTAATGAATCAAAAGGTTATGGATTCATTACGGACGAAGAAACAGGAAAAGACATCTTCGTTCATGCATCAGGAATCACAGCGGAAGAATTACGCGAAGGTGACAGAGTGAGCTACGAAGAAGAAGAAGGAAGAAAAGGAAAAGTAGCTGCACAAGTAGCAGTTATCTAAGCTAGAAAATATTTTTTTAGCCTGAGAATGGTCAAAACGCCTCGATTAACATCGAGGCGTTTTTTTGTTTATAGTTTTTTTTAACTTATTAAACACGTTTTAAATTATCTCTTTATTTATAATTAATAAAAATAAGGTGTAATTTAGTTTTATATTAACATTAAATTCAGTTTTACACTTGTGTTTTAAATACTTGAAAGTTATCTTTGTGCCTGATTTTCATTAAAAACATCAAATTTATTATGCAATCAGAACAATTGAATTATATTCCAATTTTCATGCAGCTACTTTTAGCTGTTGGTTTTGTAGCAGGAACCATTTTTGCTTCTGGAAAATTAGGTCCAAAAAGAAATTCACAATCCAAAGATAAAAACTTCGAGTGCGGTATCGAATCCGTGGGTAACGCACGTATCCCTTTCTCAGTTAAATATTTTGTGGTTGCTATCCTATTCGTTTTATTCGACGTAGAGGTTATTTTCTTATATCCTTGGGCTATTAACTTTAGAGAATTAGGAATCGAAGGAATGATCAAGATGGTCATCTTCATGCTTTTGTTGTTGGTTGGATTTTTCTATATCATCAAGAAAAAAGCATTAGACTGGGAATAATTAATTCAAAATTATAAATTCAAAAATTACGAATTCGAAATGAGTGATTCAAAAACAACAATGGTAGCGCCACCGGAAGGAGTTGTAGGAGAAGGTTTCTTCGCTACAAAGCTAAATGATGTAGTAGGTTTGGCTCGTGCCAATTCACTTTGGCCTTTGCCTTTTGCAACTTCATGTTGCGGAATTGAATTTATGGCCACAATGGCTTCGCATTACGATTTAGCGCGTTTTGGTTCTGAGCGTGTGAGTTTCTCTCCTCGTCAAGCCGATATGTTAATGGTAATGGGAACTATTTCTAAAAAAATGGCTCCAATCTTGCGTCAGGTATACGAACAAATGTCAGAACCTCGTTGGGTAATTGCTGTAGGAGCTTGCGCTTCTTCAGGAGGTGTTTTTGACACCTACTCTGTTTTGCAAGGAATTGACAAAGTAATTCCTGTTGACGTATACGTTCCAGGTTGTCCTCCAAGACCAGAACAAATCGTAGACGGTGTAATGAAATTACAAGAAATCGTTAAAAACGAATCGGTTAGAAGAAGAAGTTCTCCTGAGTACCAAGAATTATTAGCTTCTTATAATATCAAATAACAAGATGGCTTTAGAAACAAACGAAATACAAGAAAAATTAGTAGCCACTTTTGGTTCCGATGTTTTTCAATTCAATCAAGAGAAAGATATTTTTTCATTTGAAGTAGCTGCTGACAAAATCACAGCCGTTATCCTTTTCTTAAAAAACGATCCTGTTTTACGTTTTCACTTCTTGACTGATTTATGTGGAGTTCATTATCCAGATAATGAAGAAACAAGACAGTTTGCAGTGGTATACCATATGCACAATTGGTACGAAAACAAGAGAATTAAAATTAAAGCGTTCATCAGCGGAAACAATCCTGAAATTAAAACGATATCAACTATTTTCTTAAGTTCAAACTGGATGGAAAGAGAAGCTTACGATTTCTACGGTATCAATTTCATTGGTCACCCACAGTTGAAACGTATTTTGAATATGGATGAAATGGTTTCATTTCCAATGCGAAAAGAATTCCCGATGGAAGACAGCGGAAGAACAGACAAAGACGATCGTTTCTTCGGAAGAACAACAGCAAATTGCTAAAACAACAACATATAATTTTTCACATTCATTAAATGTCAGAACTATTATTACCACCAGAGCATCGCTATGCTAAAATAATCAAAGAGCGCCAAAATGAAGACGGAAGTGAACTTTCTATTCTGAATTTGGGGCCAACTCACCCGGCAACACACGGTATTTTTCAAAATATCTTGTTAATGGATGGTGAGAAAATTTTAGAAGCTGAACCTACTATTGGATACATCCACAGAGCTTTTGAAAAAATTGCGGAAAACCGTCCTTTTTACCAAATTACACCACTTACTGATAGAATGAACTATTGCTCCTCTCCTATTAACAATATGGGATGGTGGATGACATTAGAAAAACTATTGGATATTGAAGTGCCAAAGAGAGCGCAATACTTACGTGTTATCGTAATGGAATTAGCTCGTATTACAGATCACTTGATTTGTAATTCCATCTTAGGTGTAGATACTGGAGCGTATACAGGATTTTTATATGTATTCCAATTCAGAGAAAAAGTGTACGAAATCTACGAAGAAATTTGTGGTGCGCGTTTGACAACAAATATGGGAAGAATTGGTGGTTTCGAAAGAGATTGGTCACCAGAAGCTTTCCGTAAATTAGAAGTGTTTTTAGAAGAGTTTCCAGTAGCTTGGAAAGAGTTTGAAAACCTATTCGAAAGAAATAGAATTTTTATTGATAGAACCGTAAATGTAGGTGCTATTTCAGCTGAACAAGCGATGGCTTATGGATTTACTGGACCTAACTTGCGTGCTGCAGGTGTTGATTATGACGTTCGTGTAGCACAACCGTATAGTTCTTACGAAGATTTTGACTTTATTGTTCCGGTTGGAAAATCAGGAGACACCTACGATCGTTTTTGCGTTCGTAATGCCGAAGTATGGGAAAGTTTAAGCATTATTCGTCAAGCTTTGGCGAAATTGCCTGAAGGACCATACCACGCTGATGTTCCAGAATACTACTTGCCTCCAAAAGAGGATGTATACCATAATATGGAATCGTTAATTTACCACTTCAAAATTGTAATGGGTGAAGTTCCAGTTCCAGTAGCTGAAATTTACCATCCTGTGGAAGGTGGAAATGGAGAAATTGGATTCTATTTAGTAACTGATGGAAGTCGTACTCCTTATAGATTGCATTTCCGCAGACCTTGTTTTATCTATTACCAAGCTTATCCAGAAATGATAAAAGGTGCCATGCTTTCGGATGCCATTGTAATTTTATCAAGTTTAAATGTTATTGCCGGAGAATTAGACGCATAAATTATGGAACGTACAATACACAAACAAGAAATAAATATGACCGAAACGTTGATGAATCGCATCAACGAATTGATTGGTCATTATCCTGAAGAGAACAGAAAATCAGCCTTGATTCCTGTTTTGCACGAAGTACAAGATGCACACCAAAACTGGTTGAGTATTGAATTAATGGATAAAGTAGCCGAAATACTTCACATTAAACCTGTTGAAGTATACGAAGTAGCTACTTTTTACACCATGTTCAATTTAAAGCCTATTGGAAAATACATGTTTGAGTTTTGTCAAACGTCTCCTTGTTGTTTGAATGGAGTTGAAAATCTAATGGATTACACCTGTAATAAATTAGGCGTAAAAGTGGGCGAAATCACTTCTGACGGTCTTTTTGAAGTTCGCGGTGTAGAATGCTTAGGTGCTTGTGGGTATGCCCCAATGATGCAATTAGGCGATTTCTATAAAGAGCATTTGAACGAACAAAAGATCGATCAAATAATTGAAGAGGCTAAAGCGGGTAAAATAATCTTACACGATAAATAAGATGTCACAAAAAATATTATTAGACAAAATCAATATTCCAGGGATTAAAACCTACGAAGTATACCGTCAAAATGGTGGTTATGCCTCTGTAGAGAAGGCCCTAAAAACATTAACCCCTGACGAAGTAGTTGAAGAAGTTAAAACTTCAGGACTACGTGGTCGTGGTGGTGCCGGTTTCCCTGCCGGAATGAAATGGAGTTTCATTGATAAAAAATCAGGTAAACCAAGACATTTAGTATGTAATGCTGACGAATCAGAACCGGGAACTTTCAAAGACCGTTTCTTGATGGAGTACATTCCGCACTTATTAATTGAAGGAATGATTACTTCAAGCTATGCCTTGGGTGCCAACCGCTCGTACATCTACATTCGTGGGGAGTACATGTGGGTGTATAAAATTTTAGAAAGAGCCATCGCCGAAGCAAAAGCTGCCGGTTGGTTAGGAAAAAATATATTAGGCACAGGTTACGACTTAGAGCTTTATGTTCATTGTGGTGCAGGTGCTTACATCTGTGGTGAAGAGACCGCATTAATTGAATCATTAGAAGGAAAACGTGGTAATCCACGTATTAAGCCGCCTTTCCCTGCGGTATCAGGACTTTGGGCAAACCCAACGGTTGTAAACAATGTGGAAACTATTGCTGCTGTGCCTTGGATTGTCAACAATTCAGGAGCTGATTATGCCGCTATTGGAGTAGGTCGTTCTACCGGGACTAAATTAATTTCAGCTTCAGGAAATATTAAAAATCCAGGGGTTTACGAAATTGAATTGGGATTAAGCGTCTATGAATTCATGAATTCTGATGAATATTTAGGAGGAATGAGCTCTGACCGACCTTTGAAAGCCTTTGTTCCAGGAGGAAGTTCAGTGCCAATTTTACCAGCTAATCTGATTTACAAAACTGCTAATGGTGAAGACCGATTGATGACTTACGAAAGTTTATCTGACGGAGGTTTTGCCACCGGATCAATGTTGGGTTCAGGAGGATTTATTGTGTATGATGACACTGCTTGTGTTGTTCGAAACACTTGGAATTTCTCTCGTTTTTACCACCACGAAAGTTGTGGTCAATGTACCCCTTGCAGAGAAGGAACAGGTTGGTTAGAAAAAGTATTACACCGAATTGAAAACGGTCACGGTCGTGAAGAAGATATTGAATTGCTTTTGAGTATTCAAAGTAAGATTGAAGGAAATACAATTTGTCCTTTAGGTGATGCTGCTTCTTGGCCGGTTGCCGCAGCAATTCGTCACTTTAGAGAAGAATTTGAATACCACATTCGTTTCCCAGAAAAAATAAAAAATAGAGACCATTTTGTCAATGAACCATTTGAAAAAGTGAGACATTTAGTAGCAAAACAAACAGTATAAAAGTTGAAGGCCAATAGTTAAAGGACATTCCAAAAACTAAAAACCAACAACCAACAACTAATAATATGAAAGTAACAATAGACGGTCAGTCAATAGAAGTAGAACCAGGAACAACGATCCTGCAAGCAGCTCGTATGATTGGTGGAGATGTAGTTCCGCCAGCGATGTGCTATTATTCTAAACTAAAAGGAAGCGGTGGAAAATGCCGTTGCTGTTTAGTCGAAGTTTCGAAAGGAAGTGAAGCCGACCCAAGACCTATGCCGAAATTAATGGCGTCTTGTGTAACGGGATGTATGGACGGCATGGAAGTGAACTCAAAATCTTCGGAGCGAGTTACTGAGGCTAGAAAATCAGTTACTGAATTCTTATTGATCAATCACCCTTTGGATTGCCCAGTATGTGACCAAGCCGGTGAATGTGATTTACAAAACTTAAGTTTTGAACACGGAAAATCACAAACCCGTTATATTGAAGACAAAAGAACATTTGAGCCAGAAGATATTGGACCAAATATTCAATTGCACATGAACCGTTGTATTTTATGTCAGCGTTGTGTTCAGGTGGCTGATCAATTGACTGACGATAGAGTTCATGGAGTAATGGATCGTGGTGATCACGCTAATATTTCTACTTGTATCTCAAAAGCAATTGACAATGAATTCTCTGGAAATATGATTGACGTATGTCCAGTAGGTGCATTGACTGACAAAACATTCCGATTCAAATCGAGAGTTTGGTTCAGCAAACCGTACAACGCGCACAGAGATTGTGATAAATGTTGCGGAAAAACAACTGTTTGGATGTTTGGAGACGAAATTCAAAGAGTTACAGGAAGAAAAGACGAATACCATGAAGTGGAAGAATTCATTTGCAACGGATGTCGTTTTGACCATAAAGATGTAAAAGATTGGACTATCGAAGGGCCTAGAGCATTTGAAAAAGATTCGGTTATCAATCAAAACAAATACAACCACAAATTAGAAAAAGTGGTTATCAATACCGAAGAGAAAATCCTTTTAGGTAGAGAAGAAGACCGTAAAAAAATCAGTATGGCTGAATTCCCATTGGATACTAACAACCAAAAATCGTAAGCAATGGATAGTACCTTTATTATAGAGAAAAGTGTTGTTATTGTAGTGGTTTTTGCTGTAACAATGATTATGGCCATGTATTCCACTTGGGCAGAACGTAAAGTAGCAGCATTTTTACAAGACCGTGTAGGTCCTAACCGTGCCGGTTTTGGAGGTTTACTTCAACCACTTGCAGATGGTTTAAAATTATTCTCAAAAGAAGAATTTGAACCGAATACCCCAAACCGTTTTTTATTCTTCGTTGGACCAGCTATTGCAATGAGTACGGCTTTAATGACCAGTGCCGTTATTCCTTGGGGAGATAAATTACACTTATTTGGACGTGATATTTTATTACAAGCTACCGACTTAAATATTGGTCTGTTGTACTTCTTCGGAGTAGTTTCTGTTGGAGTGTACGGAATCATGATTGGTGGTTGGGCATCGAATAATAAGTTCTCTTTGATGGGAGCGGTTCGTGCTGCTTCGCAAATGGTATCGTATGAAATAGCTATGGGATTGTCTATGATTGCTTTATTAATGATGACAGGAACATTAAGCTTACGTGAAATTTCGGCGCAACAAGAAGGAATGAACTGGAATGTATTTTACCAACCCGTTTCTTTCTTGATTTTCTTGATTTGTGCTTTTGCTGAAACCAACCGTACTCCTTTTGACTTAGCAGAATGTGAGAGTGAATTAATTGGTGGATACCATACTGAATATTCATCGATGAAAATGGGATTCTATTTGTTTGCTGAATATGCTAATATGTTCATCTCTTCTACGATTTTAGCCATTTTATTCTTCGGAGGATACAATTATCCAGGAATGAGTTGGGTAGTAGAAAACGTGGGTGTAAATATTGGAAACATCATTGGAATTGGTGTATTATTCATCAAGATATGTGGGTTTATCTTTTTCTACATGTGGGTTCGATGGACGATTCCAAGATTCAGATACGATCAATTGATGCATTTGGGATGGAGAATATTAATCCCACTATCCATTATTAATATCATGATTACAGGGATTGTAATTTTAAGAGCGGATATCGCAGCTTATTTAGGATTCTAAACTATATCAATTTTAGAGGTGAAATTAAAATCACCTTAAAAAATAAAAAAATAAAAAATGTCAATAGAAACAATATCCTTATCGGGAAGAAAAAAAGTAGTCTCCAACAAAGAGATGACTTTTTTGGAAAAAATGTATCTGATCGCAATTATTAAAGGATTGTGGATTACTATTCAACACTTTTTTACTAAAAAAGCAACTATCCATTATCCGGAACAAGTGCGTGAAATGAGTCCGGTGTACCGTGGTCGTCACATGCTAAAACGTGATGAACAAGGACGAGAAAACTGTACGGCATGTGGTTTATGCGCCTTGTCTTGTCCAGCAGAAGCTATCACAATGAAAGCAGCAGAACGCAGACCAGACGAAAAACATTTATACAGAGAAGAAAAATATGCAGAGATCTACGAAATCAACATGCTGCGTTGTATTTTCTGTGGATTGTGCGAAGAAGCTTGTCCAAAAGATGCTATTTATTTGACTATGTCTAAAGAATTAGTACCTTCTAATTATGATAGAGAAGATTTTATTTTTGGAAAAGACAAATTGGTCATGCCTCTAGAAATGGCAATTCAAAATGCTCAACTTAAAAACGCTAACTAATGTCAGTATTATTAATTATTTTTTGCGTTTTAGCCGCAATCACTTTAGCAACGGCATTTTTAACCGTTTTTAGTCGAAATCCAATTCACAGTGCTATATACTTAGTAATCTGTTTCTTCTCAGTAGCAGGTCATTATTTAGTATTGAACGCGCAATTTTTAGCCATTGTACACATCATTGTATATTCAGGCGCAATCATGATTTTGTTCTTATTTACCATTATGTTGATGAACTTAAACAAAGAAAACGAAGTGCACAAACCGAGAATTACTCGTTTAGGCGCTATTGTTTCTTTCTGTTTGGTTTGTTTGATTTTGATTGCAATTTTCATCAACTCAAAACCAATTGCTGGAGATTATATTGCTACTGGCGAAGATTACCAATCAATAAATGTATTAGGTAAAATCTTGTTGAACGAATATATGGTTCCTTTTGAGTTTGCCTCCATTTTGCTTTTGGTAGCTATGATTGGTACAGTTCTATTGTCTAAGAAAGAAAAACTAGAGAAATAAAATGAATAATATTTTAAATCAAATTGGTATAGAAAACTATATCTTCCTGAGTGTTATCCTTTTTTGTATTGGAATATTCGGAGTATTGTACAGACGAAATGCCATTATCGTTTTTATGTCCATTGAGATAATGTTGAATGCTGTAAACTTATTGTTTGTTGCTTTTTCAACCTACCATCAAGATGCTCAAGGACAGGTTTTCGTGTTTTTCTCTATGGCTGTTGCTGCTGCCGAAGTAGCGGTGGGACTAGCGATTTTAGTATCGATATTTAAAAATTCTGGTTCGATTAGTATCGATGCCCTAAAAAACTTAAAAGGATAAATGGAAATGAATACCAATATAGCTTTACTTTTAGTTCTTGCTCCTTTCGCGGGATTTTTAATCAATGTTTTCTTTGGGAAAAGTTTAGGGAAAACCGTTTCAGGAATTATCGGGACACTTTCGGTAGCGATTTCTTTTGCTACTTCAATTTATTTCTTTGATGCGCTAGCAGCCAACCCTAATGGATTTCAAATAAGTCTTTTTGATTGGATTCAAATTAGCAATTTCAAAGTTGAATTTGGCTTCTTGTTAGACCAATTGTCAATTTTATGGTTGCTATTTGTCACTGGAATTGGTTCACTAATTCATTTGTATTCGATTAGCTACATGCACGACGACGAGAACATGCACAAATTCTTTGCTTACCTCAACTTATTCGTATTCTTTATGATTACTTTGGTAGTAGGTAGCAACTTATTAGTGATGTTTATAGGATGGGAAGGAGTTGGTTTGTGCTCGTATTTATTAATTGGATTTTGGTACAAAAACCAAGACTACAATGATGCGGCTAAAAAAGCCTTCATCATGAATAGAATTGGAGATTTAGGATTGTTAATCGGAATCTTCATTTTAGGGCATTTGTTCTCTACATTGGATTATGCAACATTAAAAACTGCAATTGCAGGTGCAACTAACCTTGATTTATATTGGTTATCTGCAGCTGCCTTGTGTTTGTTTATTGGTGCAACAGGAAAATCAGCTCAAATTCCATTATACACTTGGTTACCCGATGCAATGGCTGGACCAACACCAGTTTCGGCTTTGATTCACGCTGCTACGATGGTAACAGCGGGTATCTTTATGATTACGCGTTTGAATTTTATATTTGATTTAACACCAGACGTACAAAGCATTATTGCTGTCATTGGAGCCATTACGGCCTTAGTAGCAGCTACAATTGGTTTGGTACAAAACGATATTAAAAAGGTATTGGCCTACTCTACTGTTTCGCAATTAGGCTTAATGTTTTTAGCATTAGGATTAGGCTCTTATGAAGTAGCTGTTTTCCACGTAATCACTCATGCCTTCTTTAAAGCTTGTTTGTTTTTGGGTTCAGGTTCTGTAATCCACGCTTTACATGGTGAACAAGACATGCGTAACATGGGTGGTTTGAAAAAAGTAATGCCAATTACGTTCATCACGATGTTAGTTTCTTCATTAGCTATTTCAGGAGTGCCGGTATTTTCAGGATTCTTCTCTAAAGACGAAATTTTGTTAACGGCTTTTCATCATAACATTCCGCTATGGGTTGTCGCTTCGGTGGCGTCTATTATGACCGCTTTTTATATGTTCCGTCTGATGTTCTTAACTTTCTTTAACGAGTTTAGAGGAACAGAAGAACAAAAACACCACTTACACGAAAGTCCTGCTTTGATTACGTTCCCATTAATTGTTTTGGCTATTTTAGCAACAGTTGGTGGAGTAATTAGCTTGCCTGGAAATTCTTGGTTGAATCACTACTTGATTCCAATTTTACCAAAATTAGCAACTGCACAACACCATTTAGGAACTACTGAATATATACTAATGGCTATTGCTGTTGTAGGTGGATTAGTAGGAATTGGATTGGCTTATGCCAAATACAACAAACAAAATACGGTTCCTGGAGAGGATGCTTCTATCACAGGATTTGCTAAAGTATTGTATAACAAATACTACTTAGACGAGATTTACGATTTCTTGTTTGTTAAATCGATTAATGCAATGTCTAAATTCTTTAGAGACCAAGTAGAAACTAGCTTGTCTTCATTCGTATTTGGATTTGGAAAAGTAACCAATGAAATTAGTGTTCAAGGGGAAAAAGTACAAAACGGAAGTGTTGGTCTATACCTGTTTGCTTTTGTTTTAGGTTTATGTGCCATTATTTCCTTTTTATTTTTAGCTCAATAATACATTACTATGAACGTATCTCTAATATTAATTATTCTTTTAATTGGTGCTTTAGCAACCTATATGGTTGGTGACAAATTTGCATCTAAAATCGCCTTGCTTTTTGGATTAGTTTCCTTAGGCGCTTCTATCCTTTTATTAAATCACTACAATCTAGGTGAAAATATCGGTTTCTTTACACAATGGATTGCAAAACCGAATATTTCTTTTGCTTTACAAGCAGATGGATTAGCTTTATCTATGCTTTTGTTAACCACAGCTTTAACGCCGATAATTATCTTTTCATCATTTGGAACCGAAGTGAAAAATGCCAAAACATTTTATGCCTTGATTCTATTTATGGCATTTGCTATGGCGGGAACATTCTTAGCCGCTGACGGATTGTTGTACTATATCTTCTGGGAATTGGCTTTGTTACCAATTTATTTTATTGCCTTAGTTTGGGGGAATGGAGATGCCGAAGAACGTAAAAAAGCAGTAGTGAAATTCTTCATCTACACTTTAGCAGGTTCGTTGTTCATGCTAATAGGATTTGTGTATTTGTATCAAAAAGCGGGAAGTTTATTAATTGAAGATTTATACCAATTAAATTTAAACGGAACAGAACAAATTTGGCTTTTTGCAGCTTTCTTCTTGGTGTATGCCATTAAAATTCCAATCATTCCTTTCCATACTTGGCAGGCTAGTGTGTACCAAAAAGCACCAACAGTTGGAACGATGCTTTTGTCTGGTATTATGTTGAAAATGGGATTGTATAGCGTAATTCGTTGGCAGTTGCCTATTGTCCCTTTTGCTGCCAAAGCTCACGTTACTATTATGTTAGTTTTAGGAATAGCAGGTGTGGTTTACGGTTCCATTGTAGCATTAAAACAAAAGGATCTAAAAAAATTATTGGCCTATTCTTCTTTGGCTCACGTTGGTTTAATTGCTGCGGGAGCTTATACTTTGACCACTGACGGAATGAGTGGTGCCGTATTACAAATGATTGCTCACGGTTTCGTGGTAGTAGGTTTATTTTTTGCAGCTGAAATCATTTTTAGACGTTATGACACCAGAGCTATTACAGATATGGGGGGAATTCGTTCACAAGCACCAAAATTCACTTCTTTGTTTTTAATCCTTGTGCTGGCTTCAGTAGCTTTGCCAGGAACATTTAACTTTGTGGGAGAGTTTACCGTTTTATATAGTTTGTCTCAAGTTAATATGGGGTTTGCCATTGTAGGTGGAACAACAATTATTTTGGGAGCTTATTATATGCTTAAAATGTTCCAATCGGTTATGTTAGGCGAAACCAATGCTAAACCCTTTGCAGATGTTACGGCAAATGAAGGAATTGTTTTGGTAGTAATTATTTCAGTATTGTTCTTCTTTGGATTGTATCCAAAACCAATCGTAGAGTTAATTGCACCAAGCATTGAAGAAATTGTAAATCAAATTAATAGAATCAAATAAGTCCACTACAAAAATGAATACATTAATAGCAATAATAGGATTAGGCGTTTTATGCCTTATATTTGAAATTCTAAATCAAAGAAAAGCAATTGTACCGGTTACCATCATTGGTTTGTTAGCGGTATTGGGATTGAATATCTCAGAATTTGGTTCAACAGAATCTTACTATGGAAATATGATTGTGGTGAGTAAATTCTCTACTACATTTTCTTCTCTGTTCATTGTACTGACAATTTTCTTAGTGGCATTAGGACATAATTTTTATGAAAATCATCAAAACAAAATCTCGGATTACATTGCTATCAAGGTATTTTTATTATCGGGAGCTGTAGCCATGGTTTCTTTTGGCAACTTGGCGATGTTTTTCTTAGGTATCGAAGTATTGTCTATTTCTTTATATGTTTTGGCAGCCAGCGACCGATTAAATTTAAAAAGTAACGAAGCCGGAATGAAGTATTTCTTGATGGGATCTTTCGCTTCAGGGATCTTATTGTTCGGGATTTGCTTGGTATATGGAGCCATGGGAAGTTTTGACGTAACTGAAATAAGTGAATTATCACAATCAGCTGAATTGCCAATATGGTTTCCAATTGGAATTGCATTGTTGACCGTAGGTATGTTTTTCAAAATTGCTGCCGTACCATTCCATTTCTGGGCGCCAGATGTTTACGAAGGTTCTCCAGCATTAACAACAGCCTTGTTGAGTACCTTAGCTAAAGTAGTTGCTATGGCTACCCTATACAAATTATTGTCTGTTATGAACGCTGATATCTCTGAAGCCTATAAAATGGTTATCGTAGCCGTTTCTATGGCTTCTATGACGGTAGGAAATATTATGGCATTGAAACAAACCAATGTAAAGCGTATGTTGGCTTTCTCAGGAATCTCACATGCTGGTTTTATGTTGATGACCTTATTGAGTTTATCGACTTCGGCAAGTAGTTTATTGTATTATACCACTGCATATGCGCTTTCAGGAATTGCTGCTTTTAGTGTGATTTTATACGTTTGCAAAAACCAACACAACGAAGACATTACTAACTTCCACGGATTAGGAAAAACACATCCCTTTTTAGCAGCTATTTTAACGGCTTCTTTGCTTTCTATGGCAGGTATTCCAATTTTCGCGGGATTCTTTGCTAAATTGGTTTTGTTCTCTCAAACCATCGAAAATGGATTTATTGCCTTAGTAATTGTGGCTGTAATCAACTCGATTATTAGTGTGGGTTATTATTTCAAATTGATCTTGGCCATGTACACCAAAGAATCTAACGAAGAACGCACAGGAAAACCATTCTTAATCTATGCTGTGGCTTTTACCGCTATTGCTTTGAATATCATTATTGGAATGTTCCCATCATTAGTATTAAACTTATTGTGATAAATCCATTTACATTATATAGTATAACCCGTCAAGAGTGATTTTGGCGGGTTTTTTTATTATTGTTTTATGCCACGAAGGCACCAAGGCACGAAGTGATTGCTAGAAGGAACGACGAAGCAATCCAGCCAATGATTCACAGACAAATTAAAAAATTTGAACCATATAAGGCATTTATGATTTTAAAAGTAAGATGCTTCACTTTATTAAAGTACAAATAAGTTTGACCACTAATTTGCAGACTAATTTAAAAAATGAAGTTAGTCTCTAAAGTTGATGTTTCAATTGATTAACAGCCAAATAGCTATAATGAAAATACTAGAAACCATACTTTCTTTTGATTTATTATAATTAATAAAGTAATTATTGCTACATTTCCTACATTAATTTTTTATCCCCAAAAAAATGAGAACGAAACAAATCCAATTTTTACTTATTGCTTTACTATTTTCACTCAATAATTATGGGCAAACTTGGAATTACAATGATCGTATTTCTTTGTTTATTGAAGCCAAAACACAAAAAACTATTATATTCATTAACGATTCCCTTTTTTATAAAAATGGGAAACGATTTCAATTAAAATCAACCTCTTTTCCAGGTAAATTAAACGAATATCTTGCATTAAATATTGGTAAGAAAACTTTTTTAGCACACTCAGGTTGCGGACCCGTATTGGAATTTAGAAATGATTCTTTAGTTAGAATAGACAATTCCTATTTACACAATAGCCAGTTTGGCACCACTCCATTTGTTTACAACAACCAGATTCATTATTTTGGCGGTTATGGTCTTTTTACCTACAAAAACATCATTACACGATATGATTTTAAGAACGGAGAGTGGAACCAAGAGCAAACTTATGGAGAAGAATTTCCTGAAGCAAGATGTTGTGAAGTAGTTAGTTATAGGAAAAATGATCATTTGTATATTTTTGGTGGGGTTGCAAACGACCCTAAAAACATTAGAGAGGTTAATGACGTCAAACCAATTGTTTGGGACTTAGATTTAACAACAATGACCTGGAAAAAAATGGGTACGTATAATTCCGCACTTATTACTTCCCAATATGATGGTGTGCAAATAAAAAACAAATTATATCTATTTCATCAAATTCTTCTAGAAGTAGATTTGGAAAACAACACAGTTAAAAAATACGATTATTCTAACCATATCGTTCCAAAAGCTATGTTGGCAAAAAATGATTCTATATACGGTGTTTTTGAAAACAACAACAGAAAACTTTATTTTTCAAAAAAGGCAATCGAAGATATTAAAGGCAAATATTTAGGTAGTGAGCCGTTTATTTTGCCTTATGGTGGAATACCAATTGAAAAATATGGTGTTTTGGGAGTGCTTGTGTTATGTGTTAGTGCTGTCTTGATTTTCTTTTTTATAAGAAAAAGTAAAAAAAATACGAGTGCTAAAATTATATTCAATAGAAAAACAAACGAATTTGAATTCAAACAAAAAACCATAACTTCCTTCGAAGAGAATGAAAAAAAGGTGCTTCACTTTTTATTAGAACACCCTAACGAATATGTTTCGTTAAACACATTAAATGAACTATTTGAAAATTCAAAACAAACCGAAACTGTTACCGCAATAATCAAAAGAAGAGAATTAACGGTAAATAGTTTAATTGCAAAAGTTGCAATGATTACTGATATTCCTGAATCGGATTTACTATTAGAACGTAAAAACGCTGAAGACAAACGCTTAAAAGACGTGTTGTTGTTGCCTGATTTACTTGAAGAAATAAAGTTAAATTATTAAAATTTCTTATCAATATAAATTTAAATGCTGTAGAACAACCTGCTTGAAATGCGGGATTTTAATATTACTTTATTAGTGGAAATTGCATTTTCTAGTAATTTATTTTACATAGCTACCAATTAAATTAGATATTTGACTTTATTTCATACTCATAAGTTTCCCTCACAACATGGTCAAAAAAAATATACTACTGCTGCTATTTTCTCTATTGATTGCTACCACAAGTCAGGGGCAAAAATTGAAACGCTATGATGATTTGCTATTGTTCAAAGAAGCAAAATCAAAACAACCCATTATTATCATCAACGATTCTCTTGTTTACAAAGGAAAGCAGCTTATTCCTTTCAAGCATACCGAATATCCTGATAAAATTAGTGAGTATATTCCTTTTGGAATTGGAACAAAAACATACTTAGTACATAAAGGTTGTGGCCCTGTATTAGAATTTAGAAATGACTCTATAGTACGAATTGACCATTCTTTTTTACAAAAAAACCAATATAAAAGTGCACCATTTTCATATGGCAACGAAATGTATCTTTTTGGCGGTTATGGGCTATTTACTTATAAAAATATAATTACCAAGTATGATTTAAATAGTGGAGAGTGGAATCAAATACAAACAATTGGTAAATCAAAACCAGAAGGAAGAACACATGCATTTACCTATCGAAATGGCAATAATCTATTTGTGTTTGGTGGATATACAGGTGATGATGAGGACGTATTAATAAGCAAACCCGTTGAGGCGAAACTCTGGAAACTCCATTTACCTACTATGTCTTGGACAAATGTTGGGCAATATAATCCTACCATCTTAAGCGACTTTACAAAAAATATCCAAATTAAAAATAAACTGTATTTAATTGATGCTTATATTATTGAAATAGATTTTACTAATAAGATCGCAAAGAAATATCAATTTAAAAATTACGAGTTGATCAAACAACATTACGTAGTTGGAGATACAATTCACGGTATATTTTCAACAACTGAAAATAAATACTATTTCAAAAAAACGACCATCACTGATTTAAAAGGAAAATACATTGAAACAGTTCCTTTTTTTGTTGAGGATAATACAACTTTTAATAATTATCTTATAATTGGATTCATTGGAATACTATTTTTGGGTTTAGTTGTAATAGGCTATAAAAAAAGAATCATTTCATTCCAAAAACCTTTCAAAGGAATTGTTTATGACAGCAATAAAGACCAGTTTTTATACAATAGAAAACCGATACAACACTTTGAAGAAAACGAGAAAAAGCTGTTGTATTTCTTAATGGATTCTATAGATGAATTTGTCTCTTTGAACCAAATCAACGAACTCTTTGAAAACCCAGCGCAACCTCAAACTACCTCAGCCGTTATTAAACGAAGAGAACAAGCCATTAATGGCTTGCTCAATAAAGTTTCTAAATTGACCGGTATACCAGAGAACCAACTACAGTTGGAACAAAAAAACTTGGAAGACAAACGACTTAAAGACCTACTTTTACTCCCAAAACTGCTTAAAAAAGTATAATATATAGTAGAAATACATCAAAAAACGCCTTCAATTAGGCGTTTTTATTTTTATATATAATATTAATAATCAAATCATTGACTTAATAAAAATAGTGGAAAAAATGATTTCCAACGATATTTTGAAATGCTTAAATGAGTTAGGCTATTTTTAATTCGAACTGTCCCCGCATTTTCAATTTTACTAAAAACACGAATGAAAAAAACAATACTAGTAGTATTTCTAGCAATTGGTAGCACTCTTTATAGTCAAAACTTACAACGCCAAATGGTAACTGCTCAAGGTAATAGTTTTACCATTGCTAATGGAATGTACATATCTCAGTCTATAGGGCAGCAGAGTTTAACTGGTACTTCTCAAAAAAACAATCTTACTATTTCGCAAGGATACCAACAAAGTCTGTGGAGCAATTATATTAAAACCTATGACGCTTCGATTATAAGTACAAAAACTTATCCCAATCCTTTCTTTGACACAGTCTATTTTCAATTTTCACAACTAATAAATACAAGCATTCAGATTACACTATTTGACATAACAGGTAAAATAGTATATCAAGAAACAAAAAAACCAAACGAAAAAATACTTTCTATTACAAACCTACAACTACCATCCGCAACTTATCTAGTACGTTTAACTGCAGATAAATTGAATTATTACACTCAAATCATACAATCAAAATGAAAAAACTATTTCTAATTATCAGCTTTTATATAATTTCTCAAAATAGTTTCGCACAAGAAGTCTATTTCTATACAGGGAAAAATTTTACTACTTATGATTTTAAAAATTCCAATGGCGCTACCAATCCTAACTTAAAAAATGGAACAGGTAATTTTTATGAATTGGGTTATACTAAGCCACTATCTAATGAAAAAATAAATGTGCATATAGGCTTATCCCTGAATGAATACAATTGCGTAGGCGGCAACACAAGTAATAGTTATAGCTGGGATACACAATATCTGGGAATTCAATCCCGTCTATCCTACTCTCTATTAGACAGACGTAGTAGTTTTGACATTATGCCTCATTTAGGTATGAACTTAGGAACTATCATTAGTGGTAAGCAGACCATCAACGGAACCTATTTTGACTTGACTAAAGAAAAAGAGTTCAGTGGATTATTAGCAACTCCAGCATTAGGTATACAGGTAAAATACAACCTTGCTGCTGCGGGTTACATCAGTTTAGGATATGATTATTGTAAAGGAATCAATTTAAGTAATTCAACCACACAAAAATTAGCCTTTACGACCCATCAATTACAATTTGGATTACACTATGTTATTAAATAACACATCAAAATGAAAAAACACTACACCTTCCTTATTTTATTATTTACATTTTGGAGCTATGCTCAAAATGGAATTACCTATCAAGCAGTAATTTTAAATCCAAATACAGAAGAATTGCCAGGTGCAGACAACTCCCGTTTGCCTTTGGTAAATCAAGACATTACTTTAGAATTTAAAATTCTTAATGCCTCTTCTTCATTAGACTATCAAGAAACCATCAACACACAAACTGATGAATTTGGAATGGTCAATGTTGTCATTGGTACCGGTACACGAAAAGCTGGAATAGCAACTCAATTTAGCACCATCAATTGGGATGGTTCTGCTAAAAATTTAATTGTATCCCTAGATCCAAGTGGTCAATCAACTCATTTTATAGAAATTAGCAATCAGCCTTTTACTTATGTTCCGTTTGCGCTCTATGCTGCACATACAGGAGTGGCTGGAACACAAGGCCCTGCTGGAAACAACGGATTAGATGGTAAAACTCTCTTAAATGGAACAACTAATCCAATTGCTAGCCTTGGAACCAATGGGGATTTTTATATTAATACTGTTTCAAGTAGTCTTTTTGGACCAAAAACAAATGGGATTTGGGGAAGTGGTGTACCACTAGTTGGCCCACAAGGAATTGCAGGACCGCAAGGAATTGCAGGGACTAATGGAACCAATGGAACTAACGGATTAAGTGCTTACCAAATTTGGCTAAATACTGGTAATACCGGAACAGAAGCACAATTTTTAACAGCATTACGCGGGGCAACTGGAGCTCAAGGAATACAAGGTGCTACAGGACAGCAAGGCATAGCAGGAACAAACGGCACCAATGGCTTAGATGGAAAAACTATCCTAAACGGTAATCAAGACCCGACAAATAGCACTGGAAACAATGGTGATTTTTACATTAACACGACTACTAATTTGTTGTTTGGCCCTAAAACTAGTGGGGCTTGGGGGAGCGGTATTGCTTTAGTAGGACCACAAGGTGCAGCTGGAGTCAATGGAAAAAATTCACTAATAAACACAACTACTGTACCTTTAGCTAGCAATGATTGTCCTAACGGCGGAATAAAAATTGAAGTTGGTTTAGATTTAAATAATAATGGAATACTAGAAAGTAACGAAATTGAAAATAGTAAAACAAAATATATTTGTCAAACAACTCAAAATTCAGGAAGAGTATTTGCAATTAATAGCCAGGGTACTTACCAAGTCCCGTCAGGTAAAACTTGGACTATAACAAATATTATTGTTGGGTCTACTCCACCAACAATAAATTGGACAGGTAATTTTGTTAGATACATTTCATCTGGGGTAGATTGGAGTGGGTATGGAAATTGGATAATTGCAGATTTTGGAAATATATTAATACAAAAATATAAAGCCGAGGTTTTTCAATTTGGACAAAATGGGGTCACTAGTTCAAGTACGCGAAACTTATCAGATACATTCTTGCAAAATGAATTGAATATCTCATTACCAATCGTACTAAACTCTGGCCAAAGTTTAACAATAGTGTCAGGATTAATACTAAACATTACTGAAAATTAGTATGATAAAAAATAAAACTTAAACAAAATGGAAGAATTAAAAAATATTTTACTTGAATTTTCACAAACACATTTAACTGAAAATAACGGTTGGTTCAATTGGTGCGTAAATGAAAATCATTTACCAAAAAATATAATACTGCCAGACGGTAATAACTACAGTAAGAACATTAGTTTAAAAAAACAGCTTCATACTTTATGGAAAAATGAAAAAAATGAAACTATTAAAGGTGATTTAATCGAGTATTATATTGTAAAATGGGGTGGAATTAAAACTAACGGAGTTGCTTCTCTAAATATATATAGATCAAACAATGCAGAAGAACTTATTCTGAAAGGAAACCAAGGTGTTGCTTCATGGTCAAAGGCTTTGGTTGTTCACGATTGGAATAATTATGCCATTTTTGATGCAAGAGTTTCTTGTTCTTTAAATATTCTACAGATTTTATCCAATAACGAGGCTAAAATTCTGTTTCCTATTCTTTCTAGCCGCAATAATTTAATAAAAAAAGGTAATTCAGAAATAAAAGAAATTTCAAGAATTGAAAATTGGTCTAGACTTTCAAATAGAATATTTTATGAAGAATACATAAAACTTCTAAAATCCGTCGCAAAAGAGTTAAACTCTAATATATCAACAATAGAAATGTTACTTTTTGCTAAAGCTGAAGTATTAGTTAATGAACTACAAAATAAATGAAAAGAACAAAAGAAACTATATCCGCACCCATTTTTACCCATTTAACCTTAGGCAAAAGATCTTCGTTTGATTATGCAATTGAGAATGGTGTTTTACTACTTCGTTTTGGAAAAATGAATTATTTCTTAGCTGTTAAAAACGAAAGTGTTGAAAGTGTTAAAGAACGAATTAATCAAGTCAAAAAAACAGATAAAGAAATATACCACTTTCGCTCTTCGTTGTACAACCAACCTAAATCGCAAGAATGTCCTAATAACAAATTTTCGGTTTATGTAGCTTGTTTACTGATACATCATAAAATTTAAAATACTCCCAACAAATATGAAATTGAAACTAAAAATACTGCTCTGGATTAGCTTCCTTTTTACACATTTAGTTTTTGGGCAAAGTCTTAAACTGACTAATACGAATCAATATGTGAATATTGGTGATTTAGATATTTCAGGTAACCAACTCACCGTTGAAGCAAAAATTTTCATATCTGCAACTTCAGCCTATGCTATGAATATTGTTTCAAAACATACTGACTCCTCCAATCTAAATTATTTATTACGACCTAAAACATTTGAAATTAGCACAAGCAATGGGTTTTACTTAATGAACAATCCCTATGCTTTAGAATTAAATAAATGGTATCATGTTGCAGGCACTTATGACGGTCAATTTGTGAGGTATTATGTGAATGGATGCTTGGTAATTAAAAATCCTGCCACTGGGAATTTATTGCAAAATAATATAAACACTGGAATTGGAAATAGAACTTCAAACTTTCAAGAGTTTGAACAATTTTTTGGCTCTATTGATGAAGTGCGAATATGGAATGTATGTAGAAGTGAAAATGATATTAAAAACAACATGAACACTCTACCCAATCCATCTACTCAAGTTGGACTTAAAGGGTATTATAAATTCAATTCTAGTTTATTAAATGAGATAGCTAATATAAATCATGGAGCTGCTGTAGGTTCAATTCAATATGATAATGAAGCAACCTCAATTAACACTTTTAATTATACTGGTTATACTATACTAAGTTCAACCTGCAGTCAATATACTGTTGAATTATTGTCCAATGTAAATACTGCTCAATATTCGCTTAATGGCACCAATTACTCAACTTCTAATTCACTTACAATTAGTCCAGGAAATCAAAATATTTGGATACGAAGTCCTGAAGGATGTGTGATTCAAAGCGTTTTAAATTTACCCCCTATATCACTTACAACGCCTGCTTTTAATCAAATAGCGCCTATTTGTTCAGGTGGCACAATCAGTTTGCCATTAACTTCCAACAATGGAATAACAGGAACATGGTCTCCAGCTTTAAATAATACAGCTACAACTATGTATACTTTTACACCAATAGCTGGTGCATGTAGTACTACAGCTACGATGACCATCGAAGTTTTACAATGTAGTGAAATTTGTGCGGATGGTTTAGATAATGATAATGATGGATTTGTGGATGGATTTGATTCTGATTGCCCATGTGTTGATAATACTTATTTTAATATTTGTCAGCCAGAATGCCAAATTGATTTTACTCCTGAACCCTTATCTATAATTCAGAATTGGTCAACTAATACGCCAATTATTACAATGTCTTCTATAGTTAGTGGTGATATAAATAATGATGGTATGACTGAAATTGTTGCTCTAGGAACAACAGGTATGACTGTAAATAACCCTAGAATTACATCTGGAATAAATATTTTTAATGGGTCAAATGGAAGTTTAATTTCAACTTTTCCAACACCATATATATATTGGGAAGCCCCCGGTAGTATACTTATTGCGGATGTAAATAATGATGGATTAGGGGAAATCATTTTTGCATCAAGTACTTCAGGTAATAATGCGATTAATCAAAGGTATTTGTTTTGTTATGATATTAATGGGAATTTAATATGGAAATCTAATGTACAATATGGCGCAAATACCCCTGGTAATAATAAAGGAGGTGGAACTCTAGGTATTGCAGATTTTAATTTAGATGGAATCCCTGAAGTATATATTTTTAATGAAATCTTTAATGCTCAAACAGGAATTAAATTAATTGATGGAGGTAGTAACGGTATTGGAAGAATGGAAACTTCACTAAACAATTTACTTAATGGGGTCTACTCGTTAACTGTAGCAGCAGATTTAACCAATAATTTTGGATTAGAATTAGCTGCAGGTAAAACAGTTTATGATATAATTATTACCAATACTAACGGCACTTCTGGAAATACTATGTCACCAATTAATAATCCTTTAAATAAGGATGGATTTACTTCAATTGCTGATATCAATTTAGATGGTCTATTGGATGTTGTAGTTTCAACCTCTGGTAACTCCTCCTCTAGTTTATTATATATATGGAACCCAATCACAAATAATATTATTTCTAGCATTAATATACCTACTGGCACCAATTTAGATCTGGTTGGAGTGCCTTTTATAGGAGATATGGATGGAGATGGAGCTCCAGAAATAGGGGTATGTAGGCCATATAAACTCCTTACTTACAAATTTATTAATAACAATTTAGTCTTGAAATGGGAATTAATTACAACTGATAATAGTGGAGCTACAAAAATTTCTATGTTTGATTTTAATCAAGACGGAATTCAAGAAATTATTTATCGTGATGAAACCCAATTAAGAATAATTAATGGTTCTGGCACAACACCTATAGTATTATCAAATTTTTCTTCATTGTCTGGCACAGCATTTGAAGGACCTGTAATTTGTGATATAAATAATGATAATCAATCAAACATAATAATCACCTCAGACGACCCAACACTTGGCCCTTTTAAGGGAAGAATTCAATCTTTTAAAAGTAATGGACAACCATGGGCTCCTTCTAGAAAGATATGGAATCAATATGCCTATTTTAATGTCAATATCAATGATGACTTAACCATACCGATTCAACAACAAAATCACGGATTACAGTTTTATAATTCTCTAGGAAGTTGTTTAGGCGCAACTTTAAGACCATTAAATAGTTTTATGGCCCAAGAAACAATTAGAGACATTTCGGGCTGTCCAATATATCCGGCTCCAGATTTAATAATTAGCCAAGTAGATAATATAGTTTATGATTGTAATAACCAGATTACTAGTTTTGATTTAACAATTGAAAATCAAGGATCTAAAACTGTTTTAACAGAATTCAACATATTGATTTTTGAAGGCAATAACACTAATCCAGGTAGCTTAATTAAAAGTGAAATGGTTAATTTTTCAATAGCTCCATCAACACAAGCAACTGTTACTATTGAACTATCAAATTTATCTTTAACGGATGTATTTGCAATAATTAATTTTAATAACTCAAATCAATTTTTTCCATATAACTCAGTTAATGAGTGTGATTATTCAAATAATTTTTTTAATTTTTCTTTAGTGTCAAAACCAATTACTCCTACTTTTACTCAAGCACCTACAATTTGTTATGGGAATCCATTAGTAGATTTGCCTAATTTATCAACAAATGGAATTACAGGAACTTGGTCACCAGCTCTTAATAATACTGCAACTACCACATATACTTTTACACCAAATTCAGGTCAATGTGCAACGACAACTACCATGACCATAAATGTTATTTCAAACATTTCACCCCCAACAGGCAACCCTATACAAGTATTTTGTGCTAATCCAACACCTTTGATTTCAGATTTAACTGCAACAGGAACTGCTATTCAATGGTATGCATCAGCTACGGGTTCAACAACTTTAAATAATAATGACGATTTAACTAACGGAACTATCTATTTTGCTACTCAAACTATTGATGGTTGTGAAAGTGCTAATCGTTTTCAAACCACTGTTACAATCCAAAAATTACCAACACCCGAAGGAGATGGAATCCAAAAATTCTGTACTGAAGAGAATCCTGTTATTTCAAATTTAATTATAACAGGCAACTCTGTCCTATGGTTTGATGCCCTTACAAATGGAATGATTATTGACAATCCAACATTATTACAAGACAATACAACGTATTATGCAACAACTCTAGATAAAGCAACTGGTTGTGAAAGTTCACAACGATTAGCTGTTAAAGTAGATCTTTTTAAATGTAATATTACTGCATACAACTTAATTACCATTAATGGAAATTCATTAAACGACCAATTAACTTTTGATGAGATCTCCTATTTCCCAGATAATTCGGTGAAAATTTACAATCGATATGGAAAATTAGTTTGGGAAACTACCGGATATGACAATATGAATAACTCTTTTAAAGGCAAAGCTAATGTTTCGGGGGTGTATATGAAAGACAGCTTTTTACCCTCTGGAACCTATTTTTTCATTTTAGTTTACAATAATACATTTGTAGATAAACAAACCGAATTAACCGGTTATTTACAAATTGACAGTACAAATTAATATGCACATAATTAAATCAAAATTTCTTTTTTTGTTTATAGCATTTGGTTTTATGCGCTTATCTGCTCAGGCTGATTTTAAGTTGTCTAATTTTAGCTTAACGCCTTTAGCATATAATCCAGCCTATGCAGGGAGTAATGGAGGCATAAGTCTAACTAGCGTATATAGTTCACAGTGGGTAGGATTTCCTGGCGCACCAAAAACAATTCTTTTTAATGGTCATCAAGCAATTTCTGACAGATTAATGGGATTAGGTGTCAATGCTGAAATTGACAAAAGAGGAACTGAAGAAGAAACAAAATTAGTTGCCAATTATGCTTACCATTTATACTTAAATAACTATTGGCAAATTTCAATGGGTATTAAAGCTGGAGTTCAAAACTATGTTGTAGACTATAGTCTTCTATCAATTGAGAATCCCTCTGAATTCATTGCTGGAATTGGAGAACAAAAAACATTAAATTACATTTTTGGCACAGGGTTTTATCTTTATAATAAGAATTTTTTTATTGGTGCATCAATTCCTAATCTAATTAAACCTAATTTATTAGATTCAAGAAATTCAATTATTTCTCAACAATCCATGAATTATTATTTAAGTTCAGGTTACAAAATTTATACAAATGAAAATATATACATTCAACCTACATTTCTAACTCGATTAGTAAAAGGGGCACCAGTTAGTACTCTAATTTCGATGAACTTTAATAGTAAAAATGAAATATATGCAAGTGCAAATTTTGAATTCAAATCTTCAATAGGTCTTTTTGCAGGAATTAGAATTTATGAAAACTACTTATTTGGATATGCATTTGATAAATCGATAACAAAATTTAATTCTCAAAATAACGGAATTCATTCTTTTTATATAAACTTCAATATTGAAGGAAGAGATAATAGACCTTGTAGTTGTTACAATTTTTAAGGCCTTACTTAAAAAACGTTAACATTAAATCATACTGTTAGAGGTTTTTTTTATTTATTGAATCATATCCTACTACCAAAACCTTACATACAAGGCAAAAATAATCAAGACTAAGGCCACAATTAAAACAGTTGTTTGTGGTTTCATTCTGAACATCACTTTGTCCAATTCAAAGGCTTTTTCGTTGACTTTAGGTCCAGCCAAACTTACTATAATCATTAAGAGCATAGTAAATATAAAAGACAAACCCATGCAAATTAAGAAGGGTATTTCGTAACCGCCTTTGCCGTTAGGGTAAGCTGTGTACAACCAAGTGTCGTTGCCAAACCAAGCCGGTGCCAGTTCGTTAAATACCACAGACAAGGCAAATCCTGCCAATACACCTACAACAGCTGCAGCACCTGTAGTGCGTTTCCAAAACATTCCTAAAATGAACATCGCAAAAACTCCCGGGCTAATAAAACCAGTGTATTTTTGGATGTAGGTAAATCCGCCCACACCTCCAATGCCTAAAGTATCGTTCCAAGTAAAAAGTACTGCCAGCAATAAAGCAGCAATAACAGCATATTTCCCAACGTTCACTTGTTTCGTATCTGTTGCTTCCTTTTGAATATATTTTTTATGAATATCTAAGGTGTAAATTGTAGAAATACTGTTGACTTTTCCTGCCAAAGAAGCCACAATCGCTGCAGTTAATGCGGCTACTGAAAGTCCTTTCAAACCCGTAGGCAAGAAAGTTAAAATTGCCGAGTAAGCACCGTCTTTCCCTCCCACTAATTGTGGTAAATGACCTCCCTGATGTAAAACATAAGCCGCAATTCCAGGCAAAATCACAATGAGAGGCATAAATAATTTAATAAAACCTGCAAATAAAATTCCCGAACGCGCCGTGTCTAAATCGGCACCCAAAGCACGTTGGGTAATGTATTGGTTACAACCCCAATAATTCAGATTGATAATCCAAATCCCCGCCAAATAGGCCATTGCTCCTGGAATAGTCAAATATTTATTAATCTCTTCTTGAGTCGAAGTGGCTGTTGGTTCAGGCATAATCATTTTGAAATGTTCTGGCGCCTGTTCCATCAATACCTGAAAACCAGCAATGGCATCGTGACCAAAACCAAAATAATGACTTACCGTAGTCAAAGCAATATAGGAAGTTACCAATCCGCCAATCAGCAAAACCGCCACCTGAATCACGTCGGTATAAGCTACTACTTTCATTCCGCCAAGTGAAATTACTAAGGCAAAGGAAGCTAATCCAATCATTATAATATGCAAGTATTGGCCTCCAGCCAAACCATTAATAGCCACAGCTCCTAAGTATAAAATGGAAGTCAAATTCACAAAAACATACAAAAACAACCAAAACACCGCCATAATCAAAGCCGTCGATTCGTTATAACGCGTCTTTAAAAATTGGGGCATAGTGTAAATTTTATTTTTCAAATAGACGGGAATGAACCAAATGGCAACTATCAATAAAGAGATGGCCGCAATCCATTCGTAAGCGGCAACAGCAATCCCCAAAAAGAAGCCTTCGCCACTCATTCCAATGAATTGTTCTGCCGAAATATTAGAAGCAATTAAAGAAGCCCCGATAGCCCACCAAGTTAATTTACCTTCAGCTAAGAAATAAGCCTTGGCATCGTTTTCGTTCTTTTCGCGTTTGCGATAAATAACATATCCATAAATGGATACTACTAAAAAGTAGGTAATAAATACAATATAATCGGTTAATTCAAGGCTGTTTTGGTTCATAGTTTTTTTGGTTAAATAGCGGAAATAAATATAGTGGTTTTGGTTTAAATGATGTTGAATACCTATCAAATTCTTTCATTGCTTCAAATTATCTTATTTTATCCTAATTTTTTGTTTTGTTTAACCAATATAAAATTTGAAATAGTGTAATTTTGAACTCTTTAGCGATTCCCACATTAAAAACACGAACAACAAAGTATGGACAATAAAAAACCTGACAACATTGTATATTCTGAAGAGCAAGGATACAACGCAAGTTTACTTCCGTATGCTACGAGTGTAGGTGCACCCGTTATTACAACGGATGATGTTGTTGCTTGGAAATCCCGTGGAATCCATAGTGTCAATAAGGAATTTGAAAACAAATTTCAGGAGTTACAATCGGCATACCAAAAATTAATGGACGATTACAAATGGAATGAATTAGTCTACAACGCTAAATTTTCCTTCGAACCAGTCATTGGCGAAACCTATCATATGTATTTGGGTGATGATGGTATTGAATTTTTATCATTGATTGCACCCAATGAATGGAACAAAGAATTCATCGCTTCATTCAAACTCAATAGTGATAAAAAATGGGTGGTTTTAGAAACAAAAACCGACTAAACTTACTCGGTTAACCAAAGTTTTCTGAACGCTTTGTTTTTGTCATAATCAGTTGCTTGTTTCTCAATATTAAAGTAACGGTGTCCCCTTGGGTCATTACCAACTCCAGCTAAATAGGCCCAATTGCCCCAATTGCTGCACACATCATAATCGATTAATTGCTCTTCAAAATAGGCTGCTCCAAGTCGCCAATCCATATTCAATTCGTTACAAAAATAACTCGCTACGTTTTGTCGTCCTCTATTACTCATAAATCCTGTTTGTTGTAATTCGAGCATATTTGCATTTATAAAATCAGAAGCCGTAGTTCCATTGACCCACTGAGAAAGTAGTTTTTCGTTTAAAGATTTGGAGTTGCCTTTTTTTAATTTGATTCCCTCATACAAGAAAAATTTGGTTTGGTATTTCTTAAACATAAATCGGAAAAAATCACGCCATAGCAATTCAAAAACCAACCAATAAGTCGAATCATTAGCGCCAAATTGCATTTCGTATTTTTTAACTTCGGCATAAATGTATCGTGCCGAAATACAACCCATAGCCAACCATGGCGAAAATTTAGACGAATAGTCCGCACCTACCATTCCGTTTCGGGTTTCTTTGTAAGTAGACAAACACTGCGTATCATAAAAATAATGCTGTAACCGCTGAATGGCCTCACTCTCTCCTCCTTTAAATGCTAAAACGGCACGAGAATCGATAGTAGTTTTCGAAATACCTAAGTCCTCTAATGTTGGTAATTCTATAGCAGGGATTTCAGGCGAATTAATTTGTTTTGGAGCTGTAAATGGTGGCCTAATTTCAGCATCCTTTTCTGTTTTTTTTCTGAAATTAGTAAATACATCCGGAATATTTTTGATAGAAAAAGGCAAATCTTCGGCATGGTATAATGTACTGGTACTATAAGTGTCCAATTCGCAACGCAATTTGAACAATTCCGTTTGCACTTTTTTCTCAGTTTGTTTTTCTTCAAAAGCTACCTCGCGCTTGGCGAAGACTTTTTGCGCTTTATATTCTTGAACTAATTTGGGAATTTCAACTTCAGGCTTACCCATTACTATGCGCAAACCTGAACCTAAAGTTCGCAATTTGGCATCTAAATCTTCAAGCGATTCCAATAAAAACTGCGCTCTAAAACTCCCCGTTTTTTTAAATCCGTAAACCGAAGTTTCAAAATGAGCTTCATCAAAACAATACACAGGAATTACCTTCTCGCTTTGTGAAATGGCTTTTAAAAGTGTTTCGTTATCTTCAATTCGTAAGTCGGTTTTAAACCAAACTAATGCGTTCTTTATCATAAATTATTGATGTTTTTCAAATAATAATCGGCTTGTTCCAATAAGGCAACTTTGTCATCGGGTTTCATTTTGCGCCATACATTGTACATCATACCAATTCGGGGATTTTTACCTAATTTGTCTTCATTTTTATCATAAAAATTCCAATACAAACTATTGAAAGGACAAGCTTTGTCTCCTGTTTTTACAGCCTTTTTATAAAAGCAACTTCCACAATAATGACTCATTTTGTCAATGTATGCTGCCGAACTCACATAGGGTTTTGTACCTACGATGCCGCCATCTGCAAACTGACTCATCCCGCGCGTGTTCGTAATTTCTACCCATTCAATCGCATCGATATAAATGCCCAAATACCAAGCGTCCACTTCATCAGGATGAATTTCTGCTAAAAGTGCAAAATTACCTGTAACCATCAAGCGCTGAATGTGGTGTGCATAGGCGTAATTCAGAGATTGATTGATTGCATCTTTCAAACAATTCATTTTGGTTTTTCCTGTCCAAAACCATTCCGGAAGTGAGTTTTCGTTATTGAAATAATTCATCGTGGCATATTCGGGCATTTTGTTCCAATAAATACCTCTCATATACTCGCGCCAGCCAATAATTTGGCGCACAAATCCTTCCAATTGATGGTAGGCAATTGCTTCAGGACGGTTTTCCCATTCTGTAATTGCTCGCTGAATCACTTCCAAAGGTGAAATTAGTTTCACATTCATAGAAAACGAAAGTCGGGCGTGATACAACGACCATTCGTTAGGCGTCATCGCATCCTGGTAACTCCCAAAAAGTGCTAAACATTCCGTCACAAAAAAATCGAGTAATTCAAGTGATTGCTTTCTGTTAATGGGCCAAACAAAATTTTCTGCATCGATGTTTCCAATGCTTTTGATATCTGTTTTTTGAATTTCTGAAACGATTTTGGTTACATCATTTTGGAAAACCAAAGGCGAAGTGGGTTTGTGATCTTTGGGTAATTTTTTTCGATTTTCTCCATCGTAATTCCATTTTCCTGTCAAAGGCTTGTCGCCCTCCATTAAAATATGGTGTTTTTTACGCATCATATGGTAAAAACTCTCCATTAAAAAGGTTTTTTTACCTTCGAAAAAATCACCTAATTCGTTTCTTGAACTCATAAAATGCTCCGAATCGCATACGTAACTTGTAATAGAAAGCGACTGGCATAAATTTTTCAACTGTTCGTCCAATCGGTATTCGTCTGGGAATTGGTATTCAAAATGGGTAAACTGTTCTTTCTCTATTAATGATTTGATGTTTTTCTCAAACGATTGTAAATTATTGCCATCATTCAAACGAATATAAATTACTCGATGTTGTTGCGATTGTATTTCGGCAGCAAATTCTTGCATCGCCGAAAAAAACCCAACTATTTTTTGAATATGATGCGTGGCATAATCCGTTTCTGTTCGGATTTCCATCATCACATAAGTCACCGAATCATCAATGGTTTTGAACCAAGAATGATTGCTGTTCAATTGATCTCCGAGAACTAATCGTAACGTTTTTGACATTTATTAATTTATTTTTTTCCTCTGCATTTATCACTACAGTATTTTACTTCGTCCCACACTTTTTCCCATTTTTTACGCCAAGCGAATGGTTTTTGGCAAACGACACAAACCTTAGTTGGTAGGTTTTGTTTTTTTACTCCTCGCATTTTTTGGTTTATTGGGGTTACTCACGTGTTTTTGCAAAATTCGTTTTCCTTCTTGTTTCACTTCATCTTTTTTGCGAAAGCTCCAAACGATATCGCTGGCATACTTTCGAGTTGCTTCAATATCAACAATAGGAGCTGGATAATCTGTGCCAATAATGCAATTATAAAATTGCTGCTCCATTTCGTTCATTTTCCAAGGTTCGTGAAGCAAATGCACGGGTACTTCAGCTAATTCGGGGAGCCATTGTTTAATGAAAATTCCATCAGGATCATGCTCTTCAGAATTTTTAATCGGACTGTAAATTCGTATCGTATTAATTCCCGTGGTCCCAGATTGCATTTGAATTTGCGGATAATGAATTCCAGGTTCGTAATCTAAAAACTGCCTTGCCAAGAAATGCAATTCACGCCAATCTTGCCATAAATTAAAAGTGAAAAATGACACTACCATGGCGCGCATTCTAAAATTAATATAGCCCGTTGCTACCAAACATCTCATACAGGCATCGACAATTGGCACACCCGTTTTTCCTTCTTGCCAAGCTTTGATGTAGGTCTCGTTTTTTGGTTTTACCAAAGAATCATAGGCACGGTTGGCGTTTTCAAATTCCATTTCGCATTCGTCTTCAAACTTTTGAATGAAATGGCAATGCCAATGCAAGCGCGAAACAAAATTGAGAATCGCTCGTTTATTTTTAGATGACTCGTAATGCTGATTCGTATACTGATAAATCATCCGCATACTAATGTTTCCATACGTTAAATAAGGCGACAAGCGACTGCAGCCTTTTCTACTCAAGGCCGGTTTTGAAATGTGTTTGCTGTAATTGACATACCGTTCTTTAACAAAACTATCCAAATAACGCCAGGCCCAATATTCGCCTCCACGTTGAAAGTTAGGATTTGGAGTAGTGATTTCAGTTGATAAATCCGCGCCTTTTATTTTGTCATAAAACTCCGAATCTAATGCTATCGTTTTTAAATCGGATTCATTTATAATTTTTGGGGTATCACGCATGACTTGTTCCCAGCGCTTGTCCCAATCTTGTCTTGATTTTAATTTACGAATGACACCGTGCATCTGAAACTCTTTCCAAATGATGTCATTGTCATCGAAAAACGCTTTCATTTCCAAATCGCGGTCGTAGGTTAACTTATTTCCGATTTCTTGATGGGAGAAAACAGATTTTACTTCATATTTTTGAATTAATTTGGAAAAAACAGTTTTGACTTCGTCATGAAAAAAATAGATTTTTGCTTTCGACGGCGCTAATTTTTTATTCAAATCCTGAATAGATTCGTAAATGAATCGCCAATGGCGAACATCCGAATCGGGATAACTCATAACGCTAGGTTCAAAAAAACAAATGAACAACAGCGGCACACCCGATTGATGCGCATGAAACAAGGCTTCATTATCCACCAAACGGAAATCACGTTTGAACCAAACAATATGTAGGGACTGTTTTTTCAAGAAAGAAAAATAGATTGATTTTTTGTTTAATTATTCTTTAAAAATAATAAACAAATGTACTGTTTTTCGTCTCACAAAAAAGTAAAAAGTGAATATCAATTAGAAAAGTTAGCAAAACAAAAAAGCCTCTTCTTTCGAAGAGGCTTTTGTACCCGGAGCCGGAGTCGAACCGGCACGGTTTCCCACAGGTGTTTGAGACCAGCGCGTCTACCAATTCCGCCATCCGGGCAAATTGTAGCTTCGAAATTTCTGATTTATTTTTAAAAAAAATAAAAGTAAAACAGTCATCCGGGCTTAGCAGACATAAAATAACAACAGTTATTTTAACGCAATAAAAGAGGAGTTTAATACAAAATCAAGCCTCGATTCCTTTAACACGGTGCAAATGTAAAAAATAAAATTAAACGTGCTACAAAAAATACTTAAATTTTTCCTTTCAGAGTTGGATAAATTTTATAAATTTGCAGCTCGTTAAAACACAGCTAACTAACTAACTACAACCGAGGCGTATAAAGTAGCTACAACTATTATAAAATTAATAGTATAACTATAAAAAGGTCACGGACTAATAAACAATACGAATGTCGCACCACGAACCAGAAGCTAAAATTTTTGCATGTTCAAAAAGTGTATACCTAGCAGAACAAATTGCGCAAGCATATGGAGTGCCACTAGGAAAAGTAATTACCTCAACCTATAGCGATGGTGAATTCCAGCCTTCTTTTGAAGAGTCTATAAGAGGATTACGTGTATTTATAGTTTGTTCGACTTTTCCAAGTGCGGACAACTTGATGGAATTGTTATTAATGATTGATGCGGCTAAACGTGCATCAGCTAGACATATTACTGCTGTCATTCCTTACTTCGGTTGGGCAAGACAGGATAGAAAAGACAAACCAAGGGTGCCAATTGGAGCTAAATTAGTAGCCAACTTATTGGATGCCGCAGGAGCAACAAGAGTAATGACTATGGATTTACACGCAGATCAAATCCAAGGTTTTTTCGAAAAACCAGTAGATCATCTTTTTGCTTCTACTATCTTTTTACCGTATGTAAAAAGTTTAGGTTTGGATAATTTAACGATTGCTTCCCCTGATATGGGAGGTTCTAAAAGAGCCTATGCGTATTCTAAATTTTTAGAATCAGATGTGGTGGTTTGTTACAAACAAAGAAAAGTAGCCAATATAATTGACACTATGGAGTTAATTGGAGAGGTGAAAGGCAAAAATGTAATTCTTGTAGACGATATGATCGATACCGGAGGCACATTGGCGAAAGCAGCCGATTTAATGATTGAAAAAGGAGCATTGAGCGTAAGAGCCATTTGTACTCACCCAATCTTATCTGGAGACGCCTACGAAAAAATAGAAAACTCAAAATTGAGTGAATTAATAGTTACCGATTCTATTCCGTTGAAGAAAAAATCGGACAAGATTAGAGTGTTGAGTTGTGCGCCTCTTTTCGCAGAAGTAATGCACATGGTGCACCACAACAATTCCATTAGTGGAAAGTTTATTATGTAATATTTTTAATAACTATATTTTTTTACAATGAAATCAATTACAATCAAAGGATCAGAAAGAGAAAGCGTGGGCAAAGTTGCTACTAAAGCCTTACGTAATGCTGGAGCGATTCCTTGCGTTTTATACGGAGGAGATCAACCAGTTCATTTTTCAGCAGAAGAAAAAGCATTTAAAAACTTGGTTTACACTCCAAACGCACACACAGTTGTGATTGATTTGGGTAAAGGAAAATCATTCAATGCAATTTTGCAAGACATTCAAGTTCACCCAGTAACTGACAGAATTTTACACATTGACTTCTTCCAATTGTTTGACAATAAAGAAATCACTATGGAAGTTCCTGTGAAAATTGTTGGTACATCTAAAGGTGTTCTTGCAGGTGGTGTTTTACGTTTGAACACTCGTAAATTAAAAGTGAAAGCTTTACCTAAAAATCTTCCAGATTTTGTTGAGGCTGACATCACTCCACTTGAAATGGGTAACAAATTGTATGTTACGAAATTAGTTTCTGACAAATACAAATTAATGCACCCAGACAATACTGTAGTTTGTCAAGTAAGAATTTCTCGTGCGGCTATGAAAGCGGCTCAAGAAGCTGCAAAGGCTGCAAAAGCACCAAAAGGAAAAAAATAATTTTTTTTCAATCCTACGAAAAAGCATCAGTTCTACAACTGGTGCTTTTTTTTTGGTTGATTCTTTTAAATAAGTTTATTTTTGCAGTATGATTCAATGGATAAAACAACTGTTTGCCTCTAGTAAAACAGTAAGTGATACAGATAGTAAGAAACCGGAGGTTCACGAACACACAAATGACAATATGAAAAGCGTGAGTAATAAATTTTTAATTGTTGGGCTAGGGAATATCGGAGCCGAATATGTCAATACACGCCATAATATTGGATTTAAAGCATTGGACTTTTTGGCTAAAAAGGAAAATCTTTCTTTTGAAACGGTTAAATTAGGCGCTCTTGCCGAATACAAATTCAAAGGGCGTACTTTCTTTTTGTTAAAACCCAACACCTACATGAATTTAAGCGGGAAAGCGGTTAAATACTGGATGGATAAAGAAAATATTCCTTTAGAAAATATATTGGTAATTACCGATGACTTGAACTTGTCTTTTGGCACAATTCGCATCAAACCCAAAGGAAGTGATGGCGGGCATAACGGACTCAAAAACATCAATTTAATCTTGAATACTCAAAACTATACTCGTTTCCGTTTTGGAATTAGTGACCAATTCAAAAAAGGACAACAGGTGGATTATGTTTTAGGCGAATGGGATGAAGAAGAAAAAGCTAAACTCCCTGAACGACTTGAATTAGCAGCTACAATTATACAATCTTTTGGAACTGCTGGTCTAGAAAACACTATGACTAGCTACAATGGAAAATAAGAACCACTAATTACTCGATTACTATTTTCTTGGTTAATTGTCTTGGACCATCTTTTACTGTTACAATATAGACTCCCGTTTGAACATTGACTAGTTGGATTGTTTCATAAAAAATGGTAGTACTAAGGAATTGTTTTTCGTAAATTTTTCTTCCTAGTAAATCATGTACCATAATTGTTTTTTCTGCGACTTGATCGCTTGTAAAAATAACATTAAATTCTCCTTGATTTGGATTTGGATACACTAAAACTGAGCTTAAATCTATTTCAAATGGAGCGATCGGAGTAAATGCTTTGGTGCAAATGGTTACAGAAGCTGACTGAATAGACCCACTATCTCCACTAAACAAATCTCTGGCTCTGATGGACCAATTTCCGGAAGGATTACTATCATTTAATACATTTAACGGATCTATTGGAACTACATTTTGCAGCAGCGAAGAGGTGCAATTAAGTTCTGTTCCTTGGTCATCAAAATTAAGTTTTAAACTAGAATTAGTATCTCCACATTTGTTTTCTAACAGTTTTATTACTCTCCTTTGCGGACTTATTAATTCAATTTGAACGTCTGAAATATATTCATGACTCAATTCTACTTTTACATTAACATCAGAAACCATTGACGAGTTAACTGGAACTGAAATTGTTCTAGTTAACGGAGTAATAGACTCTGGTATCACGAATGGCGTAGGAAAATCGTAGGTGCTACATGTGGTAACAGAAGAGTATCCTATTGCAAACGATTCTTTATTTACGGTGTAAAAAATTGAGGATACCGGTTCAATTAAGAGTCTGCAATTTTTACCAACAATTCCTTTAGGAACTACTATTAATTCTGAACCATCGTTTGGAGTATTTGATTTTAAAACAATCGGAAATGTTTGACCACCATCTATTGATAATTTTATATTGACATGAGAAGCTCCTGGCAACTTCATAGTGTTATTTACAGCCCATGTTATGGTTTGAAAACTAGAAGCAGGCCATGACAAATCAGCTTCGCTTTGCGATAAAAATTCAAAAGGACCTGTAGTCGCATCAACCTGAACTTTCATAGTGTCTGAATTAGTCTGTGCTACATTACCTAAAGCATTATCTCTAACTGTTAATGCAAAATTTAATTCTCTTGAAATGTCTACAACAGATTCCCACTTTGATGTTAAAACTGAGTTTAAAACATTCGAAAATGAAGGAAAAAAACGAATTGGAGATGAAGAGGGATAAACGGATCTAAAAAGGGGTCCGTTTTCTTTTGTTGGAAATGCAACGCTAGAACTTCCAGAAGTATTGATAGCAGAATCTATTTGTTCCCAACAATAGCTAATGCTATCTCCATTTGGATCTGTAGAGGTTCCTTTTAAATAAAATGGCGTGCTTTTTGGAATTACATAATCAGGACCGGCATTTACTGTTGGAGTCTGACTAGACAAAGTGGTAACTACGGGACAACTTTTAGCGGAAAGATTAGTTAAAATTTGTTCGATGCTAACTTTAGAAAAATAATCGTCCGAATTCAATTGAACATTGTAATCTGTTAACCCAGCATAACCCATTATAGTGGAACCGCTACCTGGTTCAACACTAACTCCAGTGCCCTCTATTTCATGAGAAAAAGTATGATTAGCACCTAATTGATGTCCGATTTCATGCGCTACAAAATCTATATCAAAGGTATCTCCCTCGGGTTTACCATCTGAAGGCGAGGAATAGCCACTGCCTTTAGCTAAATCATTCTGTGATTGTGGATTGTTACAAACACACCCTATACAGCCAGCATTTCCACCGCCACCTGAAGCGCCAAGTAAATGTCCAATATCGTAATTTGAATTTCCGATTTTTGCAGAAAGATCTCTTTGAAGTTGCATATTCCAAGCGCCTTGAGCGCCAATATTTGCAGGCGAAAAAGGATCAGTCGCGGCATTGGGATAAATTAAAATTTCTGTATTGGGGATTAAATTTAAATGCAATGCTAAATCTTTATTAAAAACTCCATTTACTCTTGTCATGGTTGCATTCATAGCCGCCAAAGCTTGTGGCACTCCTCCAAAATGAGCAGTGTACTCTCCTGTACATGCGAGTGCCAAACGAAGTGTTTTGAACATACCGTTAGAAGAAACAGTCTTTGATGATAGAGACCGTATCGGTTTAGCCATTGATTCAAAAGAAGTGCAAATTAAACGTGCCTCCGATTCATTATCACGACTTGAAAAAATAGTATAAATGGATTGCGGAATGGAATACCCTTCTATAAACTCTGACCCAGAATTAGCGCGAAGTATCATAGACTGAAATCCATAGGGCGAAAAACTAAAATGAATAACAGCTGTTTTATCACCACTACTTTTACCTGAAAAAGCTCTGATTTCTGGATATTTTTCTTGTAATTCAGGAGCAAAATTAGATAATTCTTTCACTACAAATTGTTCTAGGTCTCCATTGGAATTAGGAAACTCAATTAGTACGAAATCACCTTTCCTTTTATGAGACAAAACTTCTAATGAGGTCTTAAGTTGCTCTTGATCTAAATAAAATAGCAACTTACTCTTCCTTGATGGATTAGCTCCAGCATCGTTTTTTAGGGTAAAATCGGAACTAGGGACTCGTTTCCATGGAGAAACAACTTGGGCATTTACAAGTGTATAAAAAGTAAATAAAAAGAATACAATACAATTTCTTTTCATGGATTTGGAAGCTTTGGATGACCAAAATTAGCTTATTTTAACGGAATTAAATTAGGGAGCTATATAATTTTACACATAAAAACAATTTTTTTTAAACTTTTGATTGATAGTTTAAAATTTCAGATAAAACCAACACGCATTGCTTCAAAATTTCAAATAGATTAACGTAAATTTGCAATCAAAATAAACGAAAAAATATTGAAAATTTTTCATTCCATACACGATTTTGAATCAGATAAGAAAACCATTCTTACGTTAGGCACTTTTGATGGTGTGCATATTGGACATACTGCAATTCTTAAAAAATTGATTCAAAACACTCATAATGGAGAGTTTGAAAGTACCGTTCTCACTTTTTTTCCTCACCCTAGAATGGTATTACAAGGAAAAACAGATTTGAAATTATTAAATTCCATTGATGAAAAAATAGGGTTATTTGAGAAAATAGGGATTGAAAATTTAATCATCCATCCTTTTGATGAGGTTTTTTCTCAATTGACTGCTGAAGAATTTGTCAAAACTATTTTGGTTGACCAATTGCATATTCAGAAAATAATTATTGGCTATGATCATCGTTTTGGAAAAAACAGAACCGCTAATTTTGAAGATTTAGAAGCGTTTGGTAAAATATATGGTTTCGAAGTCGAACAAATATCAGCACAAGAAATTAATGCAATTTCGATTAGCTCAACCAAAATCAGAACTGCACTCGAAGAAGGAGAAATTCATCTCGCTAACGATTATTTAGGTTATGATTATGTTTTTAGCGGAACCGTTGTAAAAGGAAAACAATTAGGGAGAACCATTGGGTTTCCAACAGCTAATATTCAATTAAGTGAAGATTATAAACTAATTCCTATAAACGGCGTTTATATTGTGCAAGCACTTATTGAGGAAAAGGCAGTTTTTGGGATGATGAACATTGGATTTAATCCAACCGTTGAGGGCAAAGAGAAAACGATTGAAGTACATCTATTTGATTTTGAATCAACCATCTACGACCAAAAAATTACCGTATCTATTATTCATCCTATTCGGTCAGAACAAAAATTTGAGTCGGTAGCATTACTAATCCAGCAACT
Source organism: Flavobacterium ammonificans (assembly GCF_020886115.1). Taxonomy (NCBI): domain Bacteria; kingdom Pseudomonadati; phylum Bacteroidota; class Flavobacteriia; order Flavobacteriales; family Flavobacteriaceae; genus Flavobacterium; species Flavobacterium ammonificans. The sequence goes on along the minus strand of NZ_AP025185.1, from coordinate 902,785 downwards.
TCAAAAAGACAAAGAGTATTCGTTACGCTATCTTAGCGGATTATAAATGGTGGATTGGTGTGAGATAATACCATTGCTTGTTTGAAACTATTTGATTACTTTTGATACATAAAATTATACCCATGAGCATTACAAAACACGATTGGACTAAAGAAGAAATTATAGCGATTTACAATAGACCGTTAATGGATTTATTGTATGACGCAGCCACTATACATAGAGAAAATCACGATCCTAATGTGGTTCAAGTTTCTACATTATTATCCATCAAAACGGGTGGTTGTTCTGAAGATTGCGGGTATTGCCCTCAAGCAGCACGTTACAACACCAACGTTGAAGGGAATGATTTAATGACTGTTAACCAAGTAAAAGCGCAAGCTTTAAATGCTAAATCTGCTGGATCATCTCGCGTTTGTATGGGAGCCGCTTGGCGTAATGTAAAAGACGGACCAGAATTTGACCAAGTGTTAGAAATGGTACGCACCATCAACAAATTAGACATGGAAGTATGTTGTACTTTAGGTATGATTACAGAAAACCAAGCACAACGTTTAGCCGAAGCGGGTTTATATGCTTACAATCACAATTTAGATACCTCTGAAGAATATTATAAAGAAGTTATTTCGACACGCGGTTTTGAAGACCGTTTGCAAACTATAGAGAATGTTCGTAAAACAAATGTTACTGTTTGTAGTGGGGGAATCATCGGAATGGGAGAAAGTATTGAAGACAGAGCCGGAATGCTGGTAGCTCTTTCTACATTGAATCCTCAACCCGAATCAGTGCCAATTAATGCTTTGGTGGCTGTAGACGGAACTCCATTGGAAGATGAAGAACCAGTTGAAATTTGGGAAATGATTCGAATGGTAGCCACAACTCGAATTGTAATGCCGGATACTCAAGTACGTTTATCAGCAGGAAGAACAAATATGAGTCGCGAAGGCCAGGCGATGTGTTTCTTTGCAGGTGCCAATTCCATTTTTGCAGGAAATAAATTATTGACTACGCCTAATCCAGATGTGAATGAAGACATGAAAATGTTTGAATTACTAGGATTGAAACCACAAAAACCATTTACAAAAATGGTACAACCGCCAACGGTAGAAGCCGAAGATTCTCAATTTGTTGCCTTAGGCGAAAAACCAAAATGGTCTCGTCCAGGACACAAAATCGAAAGAAATTTAGAGGCCTCTATAAAAGGAAAATAAAAATGAATTGCAACTATATAAAAGCTTCCAGCCTGAAAAGACTGGAAGCTTTTTCATTTTAAAACAAAACTTTACGACGGACTACTTCTCCAGTTTCCAGAGTAATTTGAACAATAAGTATTTTAGATTTCCAAATCGCTGCTTCAATTAAATGCGTTTTTGTTTTTAATTCTGAAGCTTTGTATAATTGTTTCCCATCTAGTGAATATAACACTACTTTATTTATCGTTTCTTTTGAAGAACTTATCTGGATTTGATTGTTTTGTGCTACAACTTGCACCTCAATATCTGTATTTTCAAGAACTGCATTTTTGTCTTGAAAAAGTAATTTAAAGCGGTTATCAAAAGTTCCTTTAGTTGTAAAGAAAGAATACTGTCCTTTCTTCAAATCTTGAATTTTTGATTCTTGAAGGTCTTCTAAATAAATGGATTGATTTACAAATAAGCCATCAAAATCGTCCAAGTCAATTGTAAAACTACCCTCCTGCTTTGCTCGATAGCCAATTTTGATAGCGTCTTTTATGTCAAAAGGCAATGCGCGCGCCTGAATCGAATTTTTATCCCCATTATTTAAGCTATAAAAATCCAACCATTCATTTCCGTCCAATGAAAACCCATCAAACAACACGTCTCTTTCATTGGTGGCTCCTGTGGCATATCCCAATAAAATTTGTTTAAAAAGTCCTTGTTTATTGGACAAATTAAGCCAAATTCGATGTTTCTCAAAATTAGAATTTATGATCGCTTTTTGTGAATTTCCAATTTTAAAGAATAAGTTATTATCTGCTTTTAGTCGCATAGAATTCTTAAACGTAATCGCACCTAATTGGTTGGTTCCTACAACAAAAAACGCTTGCCCTGATGCAATTTTACCATTAGGAATTTTATTATTTACTCCGCTATTTTTAGCTGCTGTTCCTATTCCGCCGAAAATGTTATAAACTGCATAATCATTTGAAGTATATTGACCATTTGTAATTGGTGTATTATGTGTCCAAAAATATAGACTTCCTTGAAGGACATTTTGATTCTCCAAAATAAACGCATCAGCATTTAGTGCAGATGGATAGGGATTCCCAATTAAAATAGGATTGACTGTTTTTATATTTGGAATAATTAGTAAACCATTATTTGGGATTCCTGAAAAAACCGCATCAAAAACCGAAGGAGTAGTCTCTGAAAAATTTTGTGGCGCTTGAAAAATATACCCTTTACCTGGAATCATCTTTGCATTAGTAGATTCGTTTTGCCAATTATTGGATTGTGAATTAAAGGAATAAAATGTAGCACTGGGTGAGTTAGGAGAAAGGAGTTTTAATTGCTGACCCGCCACAGGTGTAGACCAATAAGTATAATCCGTTTTCCGCATAGGTGTAGATTTGCGAATGTATTCAATGGAACCGGAGTTGATGATAGCGTCATCAAATTGATAGAGTGACGAATTGGTTTCAAAAATTAACTTTCCTTGACCTGAAAGATGTAGAGTCAGCTCAAGGGTTGCCGAATTTTTTACTCCAACTCTAACTCCGGAATTAACAACGCAAGAACAGATTTTTAAATCTGTTTCAATATTATAATTGGAATTAAAAATAACGGTCTTATCTATCGTTGGCAATCCATTACTCCAATTTGTACCGTCCCAAATTGTACCTTCTTGACAAAAGAGTAGCTTAGCAATTCGATGCTTAGATATTCCTGAAATTGAATTAAAATTACCCCCAATCAGGGCACCCCCTTTGACTAATGCAATAGCTAAAACTTCCCCATTTATTGAAATTGGAAAAGAGGAATCAAAAGTCCCATTCGAAAAAAGACGAAGCATTCTTTTTACATTTAATCCATTATACTTGTTCGAAAACGAACCCCCTAAAAGAATACTACCATTGGTTTGTACTGCTATTGTTCTCACAATTCCATTACTAAATCCTGACCCAGAATTAAAAGAAGTATCTTGACTTCCATCTAGATTTAAACGAATAATTCGCCTGTTTGACTGACCATTAAAACTTGTGAAAGAACCACCAACAAGAATTTTTCCGTCATTTTGCAAAGTAATTGCATATACAAACCCTGCAAATCCATTCCCAACATTAAAACTTGTGTCAACAGAGCCATCAACATTGAGCCGAATTAATCTATTCGAAGCTACCCCATTAAAAGTACTAAACTCTCCACCTACTAAAACCTTCCCATCAGCTTGTAGTACTACTAAAGTAGGATTGTCGTTTGGATTTGTACCTATATTAAAACTACTATCCAAATCACCATTCGCTAACAAGCGAATGACTTTATTTACCGATACTCCTTTGTAGCTAGAAAAACTTCCCGCAGCAATAATTTTACCGTCATTTTGTAATATAATAGAATGAACCATTAAATTAAACCCAGATCCTATATTGAATGACGAATCCACCGTGCCATTGGCATGTAACCGAACCATACGCCTAATAGAAGAGTCATTGTAATTTGTAAAATTTCCAGCAACTAATAATTTACCATCGGGGAGCACTAACACTTCTTTTACTGTATTGTTTGCTCCTATTTGATTGGAATTAAAGGTAGTGTCCAACTCTCCTTTTGAATTAATCTTCGCTATTCGACTCACTAATTTTCCGTTGAATTGAGTAAAACTTCCAAAAGCTATACAACTCCCATCAGCTAATGGAATCAATTTATTGACCGTTTTATCAAACCCAACACCAGAAGTTAGAAATTCATTATCTAGTTCTCCCTTAAAACTAATCTTAGCTAATCTGCCTTGTTTTAACTCATCAAAAACAGAAAATGAACCTCCTACAAAAAAACTATCGGATGATGCAGCTAAAGCATAAACAGTTGATGTTGCGGGACCTTCGCCAATAGTAAAATCAGTAGCAATAGTTCCGTTACTTTTTAAAAGAACCAAACGATTCACATCAGTTGTTTTGTATTGATCAGAAAAATTACCCCCAATCAAAATACCACTTGATGCTACAAGAATGGTATGGACTGTTCCATTATTAAAACCTGTACCTGAAAGAAAACTTGAATCAACAACTCCATTTGAATTCAAACGAACAATTCTATTTTGAGTCGATCCGTTGTAGTTTAGAAAACTACCGCCTACTATTATTTTACCATCGGGCTGAACCGCTATCGCTTCAATAGAGTCGTCAAATCCGGCACCTATTGAAAACGAAGTGTCAATACTTCCATTGGAGTGTAACCGAACTAATTTGGAATAACTCGAATTTCCATTAAAAGAAGTAAAGGTTCCCGAAAGGACTATTTTACCATCGGCACCAATCACTACATCATCAATAGTACTCGTAGCTGCTGTTCCGGTGACAAAAGAACTGTCCAAAGTACCATTTGGTAAAAGTCTTGCTATTCTGTTAACGGTAGACTCATTGTATTTGGTAAAACTCCCAACCGCAATCAATTTCCCATCAGCTTGTAATGCTAATCCATAAATAATTCCACTTCCGACCGCAACAGAAGTGTCAAAACTACTATCTCTTGATCCGTCAACATTCAATCGGATTAAACGCCCTACGGGAGCTCCATTAAATGAAGTAAAACTACCTCCAATAATAATTTTTCCATCGGGTTGGATAACTGATGCGTTTATTCTGCCATTGAACCCTGATCCCAAAATAAACGTAGGGTCTTTGGACCCATCTGTCAATAATCTGCAAAAATAAGGGGTGGCATTTCCGTTGAAATTAAGAAACTCTCCTCCAACGAGTAGCTTCCCATCAGTTTGAATCGCGACAGATCTAACGGTGCCGTCAAAGCCATCTCCTGATTGACCATCATCTTGTTTGTTAAAATTGGAATCGACTTGAACTTCTTGGCTATAGCCAATGAATAAAGTAAAATGAATAAGCCAAAAAGCTATCGCTTTTCCGTGCTTGATTTGGAAAAAAGAATACATAAAGGGGGCACAATTATTATGATTAACGTTAATGAATTCAACTAGTTAAAACAAATTTAACCTAAAAAGAAATATTTTAAAATACCTATATTTAGTGATTTTTGACAAATTGTAAGTTTTGAATCCAATTAAAATACTTACTTTTCAAGTATAAAAGCTAACCCAATGAACGAAGTCAATTCCGTTAAAGAAGCGATTCATAAAATAGAACATTTTTGTGCCTATCAGGAGCGTTGCCACGATGAAGTGATGCAAAAACTCCGCGCTATGAAAATGGATGCGAATGAAATTGACGAAATAGTAGCTCATTTAATTAAAGAAAACTACCTCAACGAAAGTCGGTTTGCTTGTAGCTTTGCCAGAGGAAAACACCGCATTAAATTTTGGGGCAAAGTGCGCATCATCAACGAACTGAAATTTAGAAATATCTCTACTTTCAACATCAATTTGGCACTCAAAGAAATTACACCCGAAGAATACGATACTAATTTCAATGCACTAGCCGAACGAAATTGGCATTCCATAAAAGAATCCAACGGGCTCAAAAAACGTAAAAAATGTTGTGATTTTTTATTGCGTAAAGGTTACGAAAGTAATTTAGTGTACGAAAAAGTGAAGGAATTAGAAGCTAGAAAAAATTAGTCTTCGACAAGCTCAGACAAGCTCCAACTACAAGGACAATAAAATACTCACTGCATTGCCGCCAAAACCAACTGCATTCACCAAAACCTTTTTATTGGATTGCGTCTGTTCTTGCTTTTTCGCAAAAGGAACGCCCACGAATTGATTGTGTTGCAGCATTAAAATAGCCAACTCCATACTCAAAATCCCAGAAGCACCAAAAGTATGTCCTATTTTCCATTTGTTGGAAGTCAATAAAGGAAGTTTGCTGCCAAATACTTTTTCAATGGCTTTGTATTCTGTCAAATCGCCTTTGATAGTTCCAGGAGCGTGCATTACTATGGCGCCTACTTCGGACAAATCCGTATTTGCTAATGCCATTCTCATTGATTTTTGGAAACAGTCTGCTTCAGCCGAAATGGAAATATTGTGTTCTAAAATTTCTGTAGCATAGCCGATACCTTCAATATAAGCTAAAGCGTTTTCTTTTTTTCCAATTTCCAAACAACAAACGCCAGCACCTTCACCTAAAATTAATGTGTTTTGTTTTTTTTCAAAATCCAATGCGCGATTAGGATATTCATCTTGACTTCGAGAGTAAATTTTTAAGGCGCGCATTTGAGCAATAGTGAAATCAGTCAAAGGAGCTTCGCTACCCCCAACTAAAAACTTGTCTGCCATTCCAGATCGTAACCAAGCAACGCCATTCAACACTGCGTGTAAAGCGGTCGAACAGGTGATTGAATGAGAAATTTCTGGTCCCGAACTTTGTAAATCGTGTGCTACCCAAGAGGAAATATTACCTAAGGTTGTAGTAGGAGACGTTAAGGTTGGCGCACTACCTGTAGCAATATATTCTTTAAAATGGTTTTCAAACAGATCCGTTGCGCCACGAGACGATCCAATATTTATTCCGAAAACATCCTGCTTTGACCACCCTGCTTTGGCAATGGCTTTACGAGAAGCCAGCATTGCAAATAAAACAGAATTATCTAGTGAATTGTATTTAGTATCGGATTGTCTTAAAGCGGAAACTTCTGCTTTTGATTCCTCATCTAATGCCCCTACCCAAGTATTCTTTTGATCTAATAATTGAATATGAAAACTAGGTTCAGGGTTTTGGTAATTCTTCCAAATAGTTTCGGAATCATTTCCCAAAGGAGAAACAGAAGCAATGGCCGTTATGGAGATGGTTTGTGACAAAGAATTTATTTTATGCAAAATTAAACTATTTCAAGAGCATTTTCGATGACTTGATATACTTTTTGTAATTGCTCTTTAGAGATAATGTAAGGAGGTAAAATGTAAACAACATTCCCAACTGGACGTAATATTACTCCATTTTCAATGAAATGATTATACAATGTATTGCGCATAGTCCCATAATAGCTCTCTTTCACATCTGACTTTATTTCTAATGCAAAAATTACTCCTAAGACTCGAGTGGCAACTACTTTTGGATGCTTTTTTATATGTTGTTCAAATTGCAAATGAGATTGATTTACCTCTTGAATATTTTTTTGAATTGCCTCTGTTTGTAAAATAGAAATACTGGCTAAAGCTGCAGCACAACCTGTTGGATTTGCAGTAAAAGTATGTCCGTGAAATAAGGCTTTTGAAGTATCATCGTCATAAAATCCATCAAAAATTTCCTGAGTAAAGGTCGTAATTGCCATAGGAATTGTACCTCCTGTAAGTGCTTTGGACAAACACATCATATCAGGTTGCAGCGATAAATAATCACAGGCAAATGTTTTTCCTGTTTTACCAAAACCGGTCATTACTTCATCGGCTATGGTAAAGACATTATGGCTTTTGCACAACGCAATCAACTCATCTAAAATTTGTGGAGAATACATAATCATTCCCGCCGCACCAAGCACCAAGGGTTCAAAAATAAATGCCGCAAATTCATTGGTTGTCAGCAATTCCTCTAACAGCTGTTTGGTTTCATTTTCTTTTCCTTCGACTGGAATAGGAATTCGAACAACTTCTAAAAGTGATCCTTCAAAAGCTTCTGTGAAAAAAGAAATTCCACTTGCAGCCATGGCACCAAAAGTATCTCCATGAAAGGCGTCTTCAAAAGCAATGATTTTAGTTTTTTTAACTCCCTTATTGTAATGGTATTGCAAGGCCACTTTAATAGCAACTTCAACTGCAGTAGAACCGTTATCGGAATAAAATAATTTTTGTTGGTTTATTGGTAAAATTTGAGTGAGCTTTTCTGAGAGTTCAACCGCTACATTATGTGTAAATCCGCCAAACAAGACATGCTCTAAAGTTGTCAATTGCTTGTAAATAGCATCTGCCATAACTTGGTTTGAATGCCCATACGGATTGACCCACCAAGAAGCAATTGCGTCAATGTATTCTTTCCCATTTTCATCCCAAAGTAAAGCTCCATTCCCTTTAACAATTGCAGGGAATTCGGGTGCAGTCTTGTGTTGGGTATAGGGATGCCAATTGTGTTTTTTATCTCTTAATGAAAAACTCATATTTACATTTTAAAGAACAAAGATACACCGAGAAAAATTAGCAGATTGACAAATGAATTATAAACTTTGCAATGGCTCTCTAAATTTATCCGCGTAATACTGAATTACATTCTGATCAAAATAAGGTTCGTTTTCTATTCTTCCAATAAGTTTAGCATTTGACTTGCTTAAAATAATTTCTTCAGAAGAAGGGTATTCATCACCTGAAAATACAATACCCGCAACAGGAATATTGCGGGAGCGCAAGGCTTCTAAAGTTAATAATGTATGATTAATACTGCCCAAATAATGTCTAGAAACTACAATCACTTTGTAATCATCTTTAATTAAATCGATGATACAATCGGAGTTATTCAGGGGAACTAAAACGCCACCTGCACCTTCGATAACAAGATGATTAGCTGTTTTTGGCTCAACAATTTGTTGAATGTCAATCGTGATTTGATCTAATTTAGCAGCTAAATGTGGACTAGCTGGCGTAGTTAATTTATAACTATTTTCGTGTATAACTGTTGAAGAATTAGAAATATAAGATTGAATTTTATGACTGTCTGAGTTATCTAAATCACCCGCTTGAACCGGTTTCCAATAATCAGCTTGAAGTGCTTCAACAATAATTGATGAGGCAATAGTTTTACCCACATCGGTACCAATTCCTGTAATAAATAGTTTCATTTTTTATACAATTTGAGTACAAATATCGATAAGTTATCAGGAAATAAATGATAGAAAAAAGTTAAATTATACAATTAGATAATAATTGTACTAATTGAGTAATTTCATTTTCTGAATTGTAACTGTGTAAACAAAAACGCAAGCGCTCTTGGCCTTCAGGAACCGTTGGAGACAAAATAGGCTTAACATCAAATCCTTTGCTTTGTAATTGATGGGCTATGCTTTTGACTCTTTCATTCCCAGGAATAATAGCTGACTGGATGGCTGATTTACTAAATACAAACAAAGGCTTTAAGCTCAATCGATTCTTTTCCTGATTGAAATGAGCAATGTTATTTTTTAATTGTTGTTGACTATCTGTTGCTTTTTCCAACTGCTGATAAGCCATCAAAATAGTAGCCACCGAATGAGGCGATAAACCTGTCGTATAAATAAAACTTCGAGCAAAATTGACTAAATAACTTTTTAATTCTTGGCTTCCCAAAATTGCCGCACCATGACAGCCCAATCCTTTACCAAAAGTCATGATTCGCGCAAAAACTATATCTTGTAGATGTAAACTTTGAACAAGACCTTCCCCTTTGTCACCTAAAACACCTAAAGCATGTGCTTCGTCAACTACCATATAAGCATCGTGTTTTTCAGCCAACTGAACTAATTCTTCCAAATTAGGCGTATCACCATCCATTGAAAAAACGGATTCAGTAACGATATAAATTGTCTTTTCTGAATTCCGAACTAATAATCGTTCTAAATCCTCTAAATCATTATGTTGGAACTTATAGGCTTTCGCATTGGATAGCTGAATCCCGTCCCGAATAGAAGCATGACATAATTCATCATACAAAATCAAATCTCCTTTTTGAGGAACAGCACTGAAAAAACCAACATTCGCATCATAACCAGAATTGAAAATCAAAGCTGATTGTGCTTGATGAAATTGAGTGATATAATCCTCCACAGTTTTGTAAATAGAATGGTTGCCAGAAAGCAAACGAGATCCTGTAGCGCCATTTTGTATTTGATTATGTTCTAACAAATACTGATGTGTAGTATCAAAAATTAATTTAGAATTAGAAAAACCCAAATAATCGTTCGATGAAAAATCAACCAAGTCAGTTTCTTGTGGCAACTTACGTAATGCGTTGTTTTGCAAACGAACATTTAATTTATTAAAAAGTATTTCTGGCAGCTTTTTCATACGCTACAAAAATAAGGCAATTTTTTGATCTTTTGGTTTCTTCAAATTTTTGAGGCAAAATCGAAAAGGTTTTCGTTGTAGCAACAGTTCAATTTTTGTTAAAAAAATGTTAAAATAATCTAGTTAGAAGATTTGGCGATTGAATAGTTTTCTATTTTCGTTACCGATGAAGAGATTAGCCACCCTTTTTTTAGTAGTAACCTTATTCTACAACATGATAGGTTATTATTTAATGTTTGCGTTCAAAGAGCAGCAAGCATGGGTTGCGCGTATGGGAAATACAAGCCCTTCTGATTTTCGAGTTTTACGATTAAATGCCTCATTGTATTCGTTTGTCGATGACACAGAATTTGAAGATGTAAACGAAGATGTAGTCATCAATAATAAAAGCTATCATATCTTTAAAAAGCAAATAAAGGACAATGTATTAAGTTTGTATTATCTGCCTAACGCTAATGAAAATACCGTAAGCAAAGACTTAAACGACCTTGTTCATAGTCAATTATTCAATACAGGATCTTCGAAAGAATCGCCTACAAAAAAATTATTGAAATCATTTATCAAAGATTATATCGATAATCCTGAAGTCAGCATTCCTATGCCAACTCAGGCGGTTGTTTCAACTGATTCTTTTTATACCAATGACGCTGAATTTACTAATCCAGGTCATCTTTCATTACCCTATTCTCCTCCGGATTGTATTTAATTTTGGGTTAACCAATTATTATTTACTCAATTGAATTGTCTGTTTAATACACCTTATTTTACAACAAGGTATTCTTTCATTCTGTAAAATTATTGGCTACACTCGTGACGTAAAACCCATTTAGGGTATAATGCTACACGTCAAATATAGTATCCTATCTTATTTACTATTTATTTTTCTTAGAATGAATATGCCATCACGTTACCTAAAAGTAATGGTGTCTTGTTATCACTCATTTCATCAACGCTATTGAGTTGAGGCTATTCATTTGTAAGATGCTATTAATTATCTAAAATGAAAAAAATATATTTCTGCTGTCTATTATTATGCCATTTTATTGCAAATGCGCAAACTGAGATTGACGGCATCATGATGAGTAAAAACCAACTTTGTACAGGAGCGATTTTTCAATACGGAGCCTGGAGCAATTATTGGGAAGGAACCTTCAAAAGAGACAATCAAAATTTAGGAACGGTTTCTAACAACAATATTAGCATCAATGGAAACTACGGAGTTACTGACAAATTGAACGTGATTGTGAGTTTGCCTTATATTGCTACCGAAGCTTCGGCAGGCACTTTGAAAGGACAAAATGGATTGCAAGATTTATCCGCTACGATAAAATACATGCCTATTGAAAAAACGATTGGGCAAGGTATTTATTCAGTGTACACGATAGCAGGCGTCTCAATTCCAACGACCAACTATGTTGCCGATTATTTACCCTTAAGTATTGGTCTACAAAGTAGAACCGCTACTTTCCGTTTAATGGGTGACTATCAAAGAGGTAACTTTTTTACCACACTGTCTGCAGCTTATCAAAAAAGAGCTGCAATTACAATAGACCGAAATGCCTATTTTACAACGGAAATGGTCTACTCCAATGAGGTAGCGATGCCTGATGTAATTAATATAAACTTACGCACGGGGTACCGTTCCGGTCGTTTAATTGCTGAAGCTATTTTGGATAACCAAGTAACGCAAGGCGGTTTTGACATTACAAAAAACAATATGCCTTTTCCAAGTAATACAATGAATGCTCTTAGAATTGGAATGCATTCTAAATATACTTTCCCTGGTAAAGAAGCACTTTCGCTTGTTGGTGGTTTCAATCACGTTTTAGACGGACGAAATGTGGGTCAAACAAATGCCATCTATGCAGGCTTCTTTTACATCATCAATTTCAATAAAAAAATTCAATGAAAAATATAATTATCACCCTTTTAGGATTTGTTTCATTTATCTCTATATCATCTTGTAGTAATGAATTTGATGATCGTTCAGAAAACTATCCAATGTTAAATCCTTCCAATAATGATGATATGGCTGGAAATTGGAAACCTATTTTACTTTCTGCTCCTGATGAATTCAGCTTGGAGGCTCCTGCAGCAACAAACAGCACTGCTTTTATTAGAGAATTAAACGAAATTAAGAGCTATCAAGCCAATATTAATAAGGAACAAAAAGGCATCATCCAATACTGGAGTGCCGGTAGTGTTTTACGTTGGAACGAAATTATGCGCACTTTGGTAGCCAAATATAATTTACCTCCTTACCAAAATGCAGATGGAACCTATCCTACGCCTTCGGCTACTAATCCGTTTGCCAATACTCCTTTTCCCTTTTCAAATCCACCTTATGCCGCTCGTGCTTATGCTTATGTTAGTGCTGCCCAGTATGATGCATTGGTCGCAACTTGGCATTACAAAAAGCTATACAACCGTGCAGCACCCTATGTTGTAGACAATGCAATAAAAGTGCACATCCCTAAAAACGGAATGCCTTCATATCCGTCAGAGGATGGAGTATTAGCTGGTGTAACTGTAGAATTATTAAAACTATTATTCCCAACTGAAATTGCTTATATCAATGGAAAAGCAGAAGAAGAAAAATTATACCGAATTATCAGCGGTGCCAATGTGCGAAGCGATGTAGAAGCCGGTATTGCTTTAGGTAGAAAAATTGCGGCAAAATACATCACAAGAGCAGCAGCTGACGGAATGGGTGCTGCTGTTGGAAATCAAACTATTTGGTCGCAACTCGAAACTCAAACAATAGCGAAAGGCGAAATTCCGTGGTTATCTTTAGATTTACCTGCTCGGCCTCCTATGTTGCCTTTGTTTGGAAATGTACGTTCGTTCTTGATGTCTACTGCTGACGTTATTGCTAGTCGTCCTGTCCCGCCACCATCAACTAAATCGATACAGTTTGCACAAGAACTAGCTGAAGTAAAAAAATTCAGTCAAAATGCTAGTCGCAAAGAAATGGATATTGTAACATTTTGGGCAGATGGTGTAGGAACTTATACGCCGCCGGGTCATTGGAACGCAATTGCAGCAGATGCCTTTGTAACAAAAAATTATAGTGAGGTACGTTGGGCTAGAAATATGGCCTTATTGAATCTTTCTCTTATGGATGCCGCAATTAGTTGTTGGGATGCTAAATATTATTATTTTAATCCTAGACCAACACAAATAGACCCGTCTATAAAAACATTAACAGGGATTCCAAACTTCCCAGCCTATGTATCTGGACACTCTACATTTAGTGGTGCAGCCGCTACTGTTTTGTCTCATATTATACCTGAAAAGGCTACCCAATTTAAGGCTATGGCAAAAGACGCGTCCAACTCACGGTTGTTTGGCGCAATCCATTACAGAAGTGATTGCGAAAAAGGATTGCTTTTGGGAGAAACGGTTGGGAAATTTGCAATAGCAAGAGCCCGTGTTGATGGAGCAGAATAAATTACATTCAAGTTGAAAATTTAAATAAGTGGTTTGTTTTATTTTCAACTAATCTATAGAGCAATCTAAAACAAAAAAGCCTAACGAATGTTAGGCTTTTTTTATGAATCTTAATTCGTATTAGTCAGCTAATAGAATTACTTTATTGTCTTTCATTTCGATTGTTCCTGACTCCACTGATAAAGTATACAATTGGTCATTTACTTTCGTTAATTTAGCTGCTGCTTCTTTAGAAAGCGTAAAACTTGGCGCTGCAATTTTTACAGTTCCTTTTTTAAGTAAAGAAACAATTGGCGCGTGATTATTCAAGATTTGAAAATCTCCATCAACTCCTGGAAGGTATAATGAAGTAATTTCTCCTGAAAATAACTTTGCCTCTGGTGATACTATTTCTAAAATCATTTTGATAATTGATAATTGATAATTGATAATTGATAATTGATAATTGATAATTGATAATTTTTTACATTGTCAATTGTTAATTATCCATTGTTAATTGAATTATGCTTCTGCCAACATTTTTTCTCCAGCCTCAATTGCTTGTTCAATAGTTCCTTTAAGGTTGAAAGCAGCTTCTGGCAAGTGATCTAATTCACCATCAATAATCATGTTAAATCCTTTGATAGTATCTTTAATGTCAACTAATACCCCTGGAATTCCTGTAAATTGCTCAGCAACGTGGAATGGTTGAGATAAGAAACGTTGTACACGACGTGCTCTAGATACAGACAATTTATCTTCTTCAGATAACTCTTCCATACCAAGGATCGCAATGATATCTTGTAATTGTTTGTATTTCTGTAAAATTTCTTTTACTCTTTGTGCACAATCATAGTGCTCATCTCCTAAAATTTGTGGAGTTAAAATTCTTGAAGTAGAATCCAATGGATCTACCGCAGGATAAATACCTAACTCAGCAATTTTACGAGACAATACTGTTGTAGCATCTAAGTGGGCAAATGTTGTTGCTGGCGCCGGGTCAGTTAAGTCATCCGCAGGTACGTAAACCGCTTGTACAGATGTAATAGATCCTTTGTTAGTAGAAGTAATACGCTCTTGCATAGCTCCCATTTCAGTTGCTAATGTCGGTTGGTAACCTACTGCAGATGGCATACGACCTAAAAGTGCCGATACCTCAGAACCTGCTTGTGTAAAACGGAAGATGTTATCCACGAAGAATAATACATCTTTACCTTGATCAGATCCAGCTCCATCACGGAAATACTCAGCGATAGATAATCCAGAAAGTGCTACACGAGCACGAGCTCCTGGTGGCTCATTCATTTGTCCGAAAACGAAAGTAGCTTTTGACTCTCTCATTCCTGGCATATCTACTTTAGATAAATCCCATCCTCCATTTTCCATAGAGTGCATGAATTCCTCTCCGTATTTAATAATTCCAGACTCTAACATCTCACGAAGTAAGTCATTCCCTTCACGTGTTCTTTCTCCTACTCCTGCGAATACTGAAAGTCCACCGTGACCTTTTGCAATATTATTAATTAGCTCTTGAATCAATACTGTTTTACCTACTCCAGCTCCACCAAACAATCCAATTTTACCCCCTTTTGCGTAAGGCTCAATCAAATCGATTACTTTAATCCCTGTAAATAAAACTTCAGAAGAAGTTGATAAATCTTCGAATTTTGGAGCAGCTCTGTGGATTGACAATCCATTTTCTCCTGTTTTTGGTAAGTTCCCTAAACCGTCAATGGCATCTCCAATAACATTGAATAAACGTCCGTAAACGTCTGGTCCAATTGGCATTTGGATTGGATTACCTGTTCCTACTACTTCATAACCTCTGCTCAAACCATCTGTTGAATCCATCGAAATGGTACGTACAGTGTTTTCACCAATGTGCGATTGTACTTCTAGAACCAAGATAGTTCCATCTTTTCTTGTGATTTCTAACGAATCATAAATTTTTGGAAGTTCAACATCTTTACCGTTGAAAACTACATCAACTACTGGACCAATGATTTGGGCAACTTTTCCTATTACTTTAGACATTACTTATGTATTTATTAAATAGCTATTTAGGTTTATGAAATTGACTTAATTGAAAGTTATCAAATAAATCCTTTTTACAGAGTGCAAAGATAATTTTTAAAATATAAAATCAATAATTTTTTGTTAAAAAAACTACATAAATATTAACCCATAAAAAAACCACTGCCTTTTGAGCAGTGGTTAATAATTTAAAGCTGTTTATTTATAAACTAGCTGGAAATAAAATTCTATACTTACCTAAATCAACTTTTTTCAAAGTTGAAGCGTATTTAGCATTAATTGCATCAATAAAAGCATTTGAAATTAAAGCATATCCTCTTGGACTTGGATGAACTCCGTCTAATGAAAACGAACCTCCAAATACAAATTGAGATGTCATTGTAAAATTATTAGCAACAATACCAGTACTTGACAATTGGTTCATTATCGCTTTAGCATCAACAAAAGCTAACCCTTTAGCATCTGCAATAGCCTTAATGCTTGTGTTATAAGCGTCTGTTGCTACTCTAATCGCAGCAATTTCAGAAGGAATTAATACATGCATATCTTGTAATGGATATGAGATCCCAAAACTATTTAAAGGTGCTGGAGGAGCAATTCCAAGCCCTGAATTTGCAGCTGTAGGTGCAGCACCAATAGCAGATTGTGTAGTCAATAAAACCAAATCAGCTGAAGTTGTTTGACGCGCTTGACCAAAAACAGCCCCGTAAAAAGCAGCGGTTGTAGCCCCTAATGTAGGAGTAAAAGCAGCGGTTAATTGAGCTGACAAATTAGGTAATGATTCATCTCTAATTAAAAGAGGATTTGCAGCTGTGGCAGAAAGTAAATTAATTCTATCCCCAGCTCCAAAAACAGTTAACGCTTGTTTTAAAGGTCCGTATAGCTGTGCATTTAGTGTAGCAAGGTTAGCCCCTAATGCAGCTGGAGACAAAGGACTTGAAGGTACTGTAGTAAAGAATGGCAAGGTATTAACATACGGTAAATTAGCCACCACTCCTTTTGCTCCATTAGCTGTCATACCGTTTACTAAAGTATTGTAAACACTAGCAAAAACAGTAGGGTCAGTTATATCATTTGAACCGTATGTAGCTGGGTTCATATTTCCAGTTTGGTTAGTTCCTACTCCTCCAGATGTTGCAAATCCTAAAACATCATTTCCTCCAATCCATAATGAAAAGAAAGTTGGTGTTTGCGCCACGGCATCTCCTAAAACAGTTGATGTAGCAGAAGTTGAAAAACGAGCATAGTAAGGATTAGCTAAACCCGCAGCAACTCCAGCAACATTACCATAACCAGCAGCAACTAAGTGGTAACTTTTAGCTCCAGGCACTCCTAAGTTTCCAAACGGACCAGTTACTTTAGTAGCAACATTAGTTGTAGGCGTTCCTGAAACAGGAGTTGGAGCAGCTCCGTTAAAAAACAAACGTTGATTTGCAATAACATTTCCTCCTAATAGTAAGCCTCCAGTGTTATCAGCTGTAAAAGGAGTTGTAAAAGCACCTCCACCAGCTTCCGAAAATTGCTGAGCTAATATGTTAGGATAAGCTCCTTTTTGAGCTTCAATAAATAAAGCGCCATCGCTAAAACCTGCCGCAAAAGAATCTCCTAAAGCAACATATTTTGAGAATACTGCAGAACCAGCAGATACTGGCTCTTCAACAATAATATCTTCATCATCATTACAAGCTACAAAAGTTAACGAAACTAATAATAGCCATTTGAAATTTTTTATCATGATTGTATTTTTTATATTATTAAATCAATTATGGATTAATTGTCCATGAAGCAAAATACTGTTGCCCGATTGCACCTGCACCTAACACTTGGATATACTCTCTACCTCCTAAGTTAGCCGCTCCAATTTTAAGCGTAGACTTCAATTTTGGTATCAAATAGTTAATTTGAGCATCAATAACTGTAGCTGAAGGAATTACCCCATCCACCATTGT
The DNA here is from genome assembly GCF_020886115.1 of Flavobacterium ammonificans. Taxonomy (NCBI): domain Bacteria; kingdom Pseudomonadati; phylum Bacteroidota; class Flavobacteriia; order Flavobacteriales; family Flavobacteriaceae; genus Flavobacterium; species Flavobacterium ammonificans. The sequence goes on along the minus strand of NZ_AP025185.1, from coordinate 885,257 downwards.
AGATTCCCATATGTATTCACTATTCCATCTTCCACTAATATTGAACCCAAAGTTTTTGAATAGTTTTTCGTTTCCAAAAGAAGCTTTAACTCTGTGTTTTGGTGTGTTAAATCCTGCTTCAAAACTTGGATTTGCTGTGCGATCAAAATCAAATTCAGCAAAGTTATAATTCATTCCTACTTCAAAATCCTTGTATACTTTTCTAGATAATCCAACACCAAAACCAAGTGATTGGATTTCAACATCCGTATTAGTATACAATTGGAAAGCTCTGATGTTCCCATTCTGCAATGCATGAAGCGACTGCACTCCTGGATCAGCAGCTCCAGCACCAGGATTTGGAGCGTCTTGTGCTTTACCATATAATGGCGCAACTACATTTAAGTTTCCAATAAAGTTGTTGTACACATTATAATAACCATTAAGATCTATTGACATATCTTTAATAAATGAACGGTATCCTAATTCAAAAGCTTTCACTTCTTCTGGTTTTACGAACTGTAAATTTGTTTTTCTTAATACAGCAGGATTTCCAGTAGCACTCAACTGAGCTACAGAAGCCGCAGTATAGGAGTTGTTATAAGCATTTAGACCTGTAATATTTACTGATGAACCACCCGCAAACAATTGCCCTATCGGTGTTTGAATCTGCAAAGTTTCTCTATATCTAGTCAAGTTATCAGGAGCAGATCCTAATAAAATAGCACTACCTACGTTAAACCCAATATATTGATCTTGTGTGGTAGGGTTTCTAAATCCTGTTTGAAAAGACGCTCTAAAATTATGTCTTCTGCTTTCTCCTCCTGTATATACCATAGAAACTCTAGGAGAGAAGTTGCCTTCAAAATTTTGAGCTTTGTCATAACGAATAGATCCTGTAAATTTTAAACGATCATCCATTACTTTTTTCATAACTTGAGTGTAAGCTCCATATTCATTATAACGAATTGGACCATCAGCATCCGTATAAATACGACCAAATGAATTCAATACGTATTCTCTGAAAGATCCCCCTACTTGAATTTCTGCAAATTTGATTTGATCTTTAAAATTATAATTCACATCCGAATGATTAATTCTTGAATTATCTACTAATCTGGATCCTGATAATACATTTGGATCAGCAATTACTTGATTGAAAGCATTAACGAATCCCGGTGTTCCTGGTAATAATCTTCCAGTATCTGCTGTAGCACGAGCTGCTTTGTGAGCGTTCTCTGGCGTCATTCCTCCCAAAGTTGATTGGATATATGCTCCTGCATATTCCCCAAACCATTGACTGTCTGCTTTCCATTTACGGTTAACATTAATACCTGTAAACAACATATCATACGATTGTCCTCCATCTTCTGTAGTGGTATATCCTCTAAGAAAGAAGTTTTTACCTTTGAATTCCAGCTTATGCTGTTGCATAGAGAAATTATTCAAATAATACCTATTGGCACCTTGATAAACGGCATTACCAAAACCGAATTTACTTTGCCAAATCACTTCTAATTTTTCATTACCAAAAGGTCTCAAATGAACTGAGAAGTCAATTTTTGTATTTGAAGCTTTATTATCTGTCAAATCTGTCTCATTGTATCCAGTTCTACTTACATTTGTATTTGGCAATAAATTCACTGCCGATGCTGGAATTCTTCCAAGTGCAGCCAATGAGTTTCCAACTCCTTTAATATTGGTTGAAACCTCATCTCCATAGACGTTTATACCATTATAATTTATGTTAGATCTGTCAATTCCAACGATCTCATCACCATTTACTGAATTTATACCATTAGTGTTTGTAGCAAACCAATCGGTTGCTCTCATATAAGTAAAATTAGCTTTAGCTGCTAAATAAGGACTAAATGCTTTAGCCATTCTTACACCATAATCCAAATAATCATTAACACCAGCGGCTTGTTGACTAGTTTGACCAAATTTTGCATACGCCGTGATTCCTTCACTTGTGAATGGATTTTTACTATTCATAAATAAAATCCCGTTGAAGGCATTTGCTCCATACAAAGCAGAAGACGCTCCTGGAAGTAACTCTACACTTTGTGTATCTATTTCTGAAACACCTATCAGGTTTCCTAAAACAAAGTTCAACAATGGAGAAGAGTTGTCCATACCATCTACTAGTTGCATGAAACGTGTATTTGCTACCGTAGCAAAACCTCTAGTATTAATGGACTTGAATGACATACTACTCGTATTCATTTGAACCTCTTTAAGATTCTCTAGTCCGTCGTAGAAAGAAGGCGATGCAGTTTTCTTAATCTCTGCAATACCCATTCTTTCAATAGTTACTGGAGATTCCAATACACGCTCTGGTGTTCTTGAAGCAGAAACTACTATTTCATTTAACTTTGTTTCTTCATCCATAAGTGTAACTTCTACTTTTTGATTAGCAGTAGTAATTGACACTTTTTTAGATCCAAAACCTAAAGCGGTAATTTCAATTTGGAAGGGTAATTTTTTAGTTGTATTCAAAATGAATTTTCCGTCAAAATCAGTTATAGCACCTGATTTGTCTCCAACAACCTTAATGTTGGCTCCGGGAACAGATTGTTTATTACTGTCTAAAACAGTACCTGAAATTGTGTTTTGAGCAAAAGAAATGCTGCAAAAAAACAAGGTCAAAAAAAGTAAGTATACTCTCATTGGTTTAAATTTTGTTGGTTTATGCAGCCAAAATACAAATATTTTTTGCTTTTAATAGAAAAATCGTATAAAAATTTCATTTTTAACAACTAATACCCAAAATTCTAGCTATTTAGCATTTGCCTTCGTTAAATAATTGTCAGTATTTGATGTGGTTTTTGAAAAAAAAGAATGTATTTTTTCAAAAAACGGAACGTTATTGAAAAAATCATAAAAAAATAGCGTTGGGTAAAAAATAAAAAAAGCAAGATAAATCTTGCTTTTTTACTAACTATATGTGCTAATTTTTACTCCACTGTAACCGATTTTGCTAAATTTCTAGGCTGATCTACATTACAATCTCTCATTACTGCTATATGATATGACAATAATTGCAAAGGAATTGTTGTAATAAGTGGCGATAAAGCATCTGAAGTTTCAGGTATTTCTATCACAAAATCAGCTAAATCGCGAACTTGAGTATCACCTTTAGTTACTACCGCAATAATACGCCCACTTCTTGATTTTATTTCTTGAATATTACTAACTATTTTATCATAATGTCCTTGCTTAGGAGCAATAACAATAACAGGCATTTGTTCATCAATTAAAGCAATTGGACCATGTTTCATTTCTGCTGCAGGATAACCTTCAGCATGGATGTATGATATTTCTTTTAATTTTAACGCCCCTTCTAAAGCAACAGGGAAATTATAACCTCTTCCTAAATACAAACAATTCGTTGCATCTTTGAAAGTAGCTGCAATTTCTTTTGCTCTTTCATTCGTATCTAAAGCTTCTTTAACTTTCTCTGGAATAATCTCTAATTCTTGTAAATACTGATGGAAATCAGATTTTGACAAGGTACCTTTGGCTTTAGCCAAACGCAACGCAATCATGGTTAAAACTGTAATTTGTGTGGTAAATGCCTTTGTAGAAGCAACACCAATTTCTGGACCAGCATGGGTATAAGCACCCGCATGCGATTCTCTAGAAATAGAAGATCCCACCACATTACAAACCCCAAAAACAAATGCTCCGTTTTCTTTTGCCAACTTAATAGCGGCCATTGTATCCGCTGTTTCACCAGATTGTGAAATGGCAATAACAACGTCTTTACTGCTTATAATTGGGTTTCGGTATCTAAATTCGGAAGCATATTCCACTTCTACTGGGATTCTTGCAAATTCTTCAATAACATATTCAGCTACAAGTCCTGCGTGCCAAGAAGTTCCGCAAGCCACAATGATAATTCGATCTGCATTTAAAAATTTTTCTAAATTATCTTCAATACCAGCCATTTTGATAATTCCTTCATTAGCATGAAGTCTTCCTCTGTAGGTATCTTTAATTACACTTGGCTGTTCGTATATTTCTTTTAACATGAAATGATCGTAACCTCCTTTTTCAATTTGCTCCAAATTCATTTGAAGTTCTTGAATATAAGGATCTACAAGCGAATCATCTTTGATTTTACGAACTTTCATAGGTTTATGCAACCTGATATTTGCCATTTCTCCATCCTCTAAATAAATAGCATTTGAAGTGTACTCTATAAATGGTGAAGCGTCTGAAGCTATAAAATATTCTCCTTCGCCTACCCCTATTGCTAAAGGGCTGCCTAAACGAGCTGCAACAATTTCATTAGGGTTTTTAACATCAAAAACTGCAATTGCATAAGCACCTACCACTTGGTTTAAAGCTACTTGTATTGCTTTTCCTAATTTTAAATTTTCTTTAATCTGAACATCTTCAATCAAATTAACTAAAACCTCTGAATCCGTATCAGAGTGGAAAACATATCCTCTTTTTATCAATTCTTCTTTAAGAGGAGCATAGTTTTCAATAATCCCATTATGAATAATGGCTAAATTTCCTGAATTTGAAAGGTGAGGGTGCGAATTTACATCGTTTGGAACACCATGTGTAGCCCAACGTGTATGACCCATTCCAATTGTTCCATTAGTTGTAATTTCAGAAGCGGCTTTAGCTTCAAGATCAGAAACTTTACCTTTTGTCTTAGACAATTTTAAGGTTACTCCATCATATAACATAACACCTGCACTATCATAGCCACGGTATTCTAATCTTTTCAATCCTTTAATTACTATAGGATAGGCCTCTCTATATCCAATATATCCAACTATTCCACACATATATTTAGTCTAATTAGGTTTTGTATAATAAATTTGAAGTTTTAACCTTTTATCTGCAGGTACTCTGGAGCTGGTACCGTAAAGTACTGTTCCAAGAGGATTCATAACTGCTGCTTTAGGAAACTTTGATGTAAATGCATTTGCGCTTCTTAATTTCGAAAAAGTAGGTTCTGCGATATTCTCTGTAACAACTAAGCCTAACTTTACATTTGTAGAATCAGAATGCTTGATTAAATTTCTAATCTGATTAGTAACTCTAACTTTGTAGGATAGGCCTCGACCATTAGCTCCTTCTTGTTTTGTAAGTAGTCCTCCAAAAATAAATTTAGATTTTTTCACATCAGGTGAGCTGGTGGGGTCTAAATTAAAATCAGCTATTGGTATATTATGAGTAAGATCATAAAGATACAAACGGTTAGGCTCTTCAGAACCATTCATTTTATTTGCATCAATATGAAAAATTAAATTCGCTTCGTTAATTAACCAACCGCTAGTTCTTATTCTGTTCAACTCAGCCGCTGAATTGAATAAATTAATTACCGCCATTGACCCTTGCCCGCCTTTAATATAGAGATTATCATCTCCCTCAGTGGTGTTTGGATTATTTACCGTATTTAAATACGATGCAACTGTATTAGTATCTTCAAATAAGTTAACCGAATTACCTGTTAAATTTAAATCTAGAGATTTAGAAACTCTAGTTGTTACTCCATTGGTGACCAAATCTTCTTTATAATTAATAGTAATTCGTCCTGCTTTGAAATTCATCATAGCCAAGCTTCCTTCGCTTCCTGGAACTGTTTCTACTTTAAAATAAAGGCCTCTAAAATACTCTTTGAAAACATCGTTTGCAGCTAACTTAGCTGCTGGTGCATTCAAAATTTTAGAAGTGAAAAAATTGCTATTTAATCGCAAACGCATTGCGGGAACTGATCTATTTAAAACTTCCTTCCCATCGGTAGCAATGGATTTTTGAACTATTTCTTTTGGGCTAAATACAAAGGCATCATTCTGAGAAGCATCTGAAGAATTATTCAGTCTAGAACCGATTTTTGCATTATCAAAAGTACTGTTTTGATCGGTAAAAAAAGGCTGTGGAGTCTGAAAATTAGTCGATGGATCTAGATCTCTCATAAAAAAACCCGATTCGAAAACACTCAACTTTATAGGTGCTTGCCCTCCATATATTGAATCTAATTCGTAGGTTTTACTGCCATTTGCATTGGTTGTTTTTAAAGTACTAAAATAGGGTACAGATAAATAAACGCTATCGATTACAGCATTAGCTCCTATGGAAGGGGAAACAGTTGACAAATTCACTTGTGTTGCAAAATGAGATATTGTTTTGCCAAATGAAGAATTAGTGGCAATCCCTAACGAATTTACAGATAAATTAATTGCATCTACTGGTCCAACTTTTTGGTTATAGGCTACAACATCAGAAGTATATTGTAAAAAATCAAAATTGTTTTGACCAAGTAAATCAGCTCCTATTGAATTATATTCTTTATCGCAAGAGTATAGAAAAAAGATTGAGATAAAAAATAGCAGTGTTCTCTTTGCAAAAGAATTATTGTACATATTATTGGGTTGAATTTTAAACTTTAAGCACTTCGTTTTTGTAAAAATTAGTATACGCATCTGCAAATACTTCTTTTGACTGGAAAGGTAAAAAAGGTTTTCCCGAAGATTCAATATATTTTGTTAAACTTGGTGAAACATTTTCACTAGCAACAATAATTGCATCCGAATGCTTGAGACTTGTCATGATAATGTTCTCATAATTTGGCACTTCAAGATCCAAAATAGATTCTAAAGGAACATTGTCAAACTTCACTTTTTGCATCATTTGAGTGTCTAAAGCACCTTCAAAAGATTGACTATAAACAGACGTAACTATTTTTGTATCAGAAAATAAAGCTTCGTTTTTATAAAAATGCTTCATATAAACCGGTAACATTGCAGCTAACCAACCATGAACATGAATAATATCTGGTACCCAATTTAACTTTTTGACTGTTTCTACAACTCCTTTAGCAAAAAATATTGCGCGTTCGTCATTGTCTGGATACAACACATCATTCTCATCGGCGAAAGTAGCTTTCCTCTTAAAGTAGTCATCATTATCGATGAAATAAACCTGAATTCTTTCTTTTGGAATAGATGCAACTTTAATAATAAGTGGCATATCTAAATCATTTACTACCAAATTCATCCCTGAAAGTCGAATTACTTCATGCAACTGATGTCGTCTTTCATTAATATTACCATATCTAGGCATAAAAATTCTGATTTGCCCTCCTTGATCATTTATCATTTTAGGAACGTCATAGGACATCAAAGAAACCTCATTTTCAGCAAGATAAGGAACTACTTCAGATGATACATATAATATCTTCTTGTCTTTCATATTATAATTAACTAAATTTTTTGGCAATAAAAACCGAGCAAAATTACAAAAATTTATGCACTTTATAACAAATATGTTAAGTTTGCACTCCATTTAAAACAACTGGTATGCCAATTTTCTACGCGAAAGAACAATTAATAGCACACTTAGAGCTTATCAGTACTGCTGATTCTTCAATTGGTTTTGTTCCTACGATGGGCGCGTTACACAGTGGTCATCTTGCTTTAATGCAACAATCGCTTACAGAAAACACACATACTATAGTTAGTATTTTTGTCAATCCAACTCAATTTAATAATCCAGAAGATTTAGCAAAATACCCCCGCAATCTTGAAGCTGATCTAACAAAAATTACCGCATTAAGTACCAATATAATTGTTTATGCTCCCACAGTAGAAGATATTTACAGTGGAAATCCTGTCTCACAATCTTTTGATTTTGATGGATTAGAAAATCAAATGGAAGGTCAATTTAGACCCGGTCATTTTAATGGCGTAGGAACAATCGTTAAGCGTTTATTTGAAATAGTGAATCCTACTAGGGCTTATTTTGGAGAAAAAGATTTTCAACAATTACAAATTGTAAAAAAACTAGCTGTTAAATACAATCTTCCTGTAACAATTATTGGCTGTCCAATATTCAGAGAGGCCAATCAACTAGCGATGAGTTCAAGAAACGAACGCTTATCTGAAGAAGAAAGGAAACAAGCTGGACTTATATACCAAACATTGGCTCAGGCTAAAATTAAATTCCAAAATGAAGATATTGAAAAAGTGAATCAATTTGTCCAAAAGACATTTGAAAATCATCCACTTTTTGAATTAGAATACTTCGTTATAGCCGATGAAGAAAAGTTAATCACATGCCATAATAAAGATAAAAACAAAAACTATCGTGCTTTTATAGCAGTTTTTGTCAACAATATTCGTTTGATTGATACCATTTCATTAAATTAATTTACTTTTGTACTATGCAAATTCAAGTTGTAAAATCAAAAATACACCGCGTTAAGGTAACTGGAGCTGATTTAAATTACATCGGCAGTATTACTATTGACGAAGCTTTGTTAGAGGCTTCTAATATAATTGAAGGAGAAAAAGTAGCCATTGTGAACGTAAATAATGGCGAACGTTTTGAAACCTATGCTATTAAAGGAGAAAAAAATTCAGGGACTATCACATTGAATGGACCCGCTGCAAGAAAAGTACAAAAAGATGATATTATCATCATTATTTCCTATGCAACACTTGAATTTGAAGAAGCAAAAACCTTTAAACCTTGGATTATTTTTCCAAATGAAAACGACAATTCTTTGACTTAATCAAGGATTAATATACGCAACTAAACCACTCTCAAAAGGAGTGGTTTTTTGTTTTATCAACAATCTATTTCCAATAATTTTTTTAAACGATTCTTTACTGTAAATTTGAATTCAATTTATTCCAAGAATTATGTCGAAAGTGAAAACTACTTTTTTCTGTCAAAACTGCGGAACGCAATATGCCAAATGGCAAGGGCAATGCAATGCCTGTAAAGAATGGAACACCATTGCGGAAGAAATTGTTCAGAAACAAGAAAAAGTAGCATGGAAAAGCGAACCGACAAGCGCTGGAAAAGCACCAAAACCCTTGCGAATAAATGAAATCGACTCAGCGCAAGAAATTCGTCTAGACACTACAGACAACGAATTGAATCGCGTTTTAGGAGGCGGAATTGTCCCGGGTTCCTTAATTCTTTTGGGAGGCGAACCGGGTATTGGAAAAAGTACGCTTTTATTACAAATTTCGCTTAGCTTACCCTATAAAACATTATATGTTTCGGGGGAAGAGAGTCAGAAACAAATCAAAATGCGTGCAGAACGCATTACGCCAAATGGCGATAATTGCTATATTCTGACCGAAACCAAAACACAGAATATCTTCAAACAAATTGAAGCCATCCAACCTGAAATCGTCATTATAGATTCGATTCAAACGCTGCATACCGATTATATTGAATCTACACCAGGTAGTATTTCTCAAATTAGAGAAACTACAGCTGAACTAATAAAGTTTGCCAAAGAAACCAATACACCTGTTATTTTAATTGGTCACATCACTAAAGACGGAACCATAGCTGGACCGAAAATTTTGGAACACATGGTCGATACGGTTTTACAATTTGAAGGCGACCGAAATCATGTGTACCGTATTTTACGTTCGTTAAAAAATCGTTTTGGCTCCACTGCCGAAATCGGAATATACGAAATGTTAGGCAGCGGCTTACGCGAAGTATCCAATCCTTCTGAAATTTTGATTTCACACAAAGACGAAGAATTGTCAGGTACTGCTATTGCTACTACTTTGGAAGGTATGCGTCCTTTGATGCTCGAAATACAAGCTTTAGTCAGCACGGCAGTATACGGAACACCGCAACGTAGTACAACGGGATACAATGCCAAAAGACTGAATATGATTTTGGCGGTTTTGGAAAAACGTGCTGGTTTCCGTTTGGGTGCTAAAGACGTTTTCTTGAACATCACTGGAGGCATTTCCGTGGATGATCCAGCTATTGATTTGGCAGTGGTGGCCGCTATTTTATCTTCTAATGAAGACATTCCTGTGAACAAAGATTTTTGTTTTGCAGGCGAAGTAGGCCTTTCAGGCGAAATTAGACCTGTAAACCGCGTAGATCAACGCATCCAAGAAGCTGAAAAATTGGGATTTTCAACTATTTTTGTATCCAAATACAACAAAATTGCCTTGAAAAATACAGGAATTAAAATCCGTTTGGTTGCCAAAATTGAAGATGTGGCTGGCGAATTATTTGGATAATTTTAATTTTGTGTTGGAAATGCTTTTGCGTTAAAAAAAAGTAAAATCCCCACGCCGGTAGAAATGGCTACGTCAGCAACATTGAAAATAGCATTGAAAAAAGTAAATTCTTTACCGCCCCAAAAAGGAATCCAAGAAGGTAAATTACCTTGCCAGATGGGAAAATAGAACATATCCACTACTTTACCATGAAACCAGGTTCCGTAGGGTTGATTGGAAAACATAGTAGCTACATTTTGTTGACTATCATCAAAAAATATTCCGTAAAAAACAGAATCAATTATGTTCCCAAAAGCTCCTGCCATAATTAATATTATCGCAACTATAAGGTAGTTAGAACTGTTCTTTCTTGTAATAGAATCCCATAACCAATACCCTATGCCTGCAACAGCAACTAATCTAAATAAAGTTAAAAACAACTTCCCATATTCGCCAGGTATTTTAGTACCCCAAGCCATTCCTTCGTTTTCAATAAAATAAATTTTAAACCAAGAAAACACTTCCACTTCTTCCCCTAAAACGAAGTTAGTTTTTATGTAAATTTTAGACAATTGATCTATTATTAAAATCAAAATAACTAAAAGATAAGCTAGACGTAATGAGATAAAATTCTGTTTCATGCGGCAAAAGTAAATAAATTCTAAAATAAAAATTCCAAATTCCAAGTTTTCTTATCTAAAGATCCTGGAATTTGGAATACTATTCTTAAAATGAGCCTGTTCTTATCGCTGCATGTTTTTGGCTTCGATACTCATTGTAGCGTGAGGCACAATCAACAGTCGCTCTTTGCTAATTAACTTACCCGTAACTTTACATACTCCGTAAGTTTTGTTTTCAACTCTAAAAAGCGCATTTTTCAAATCACGAATAAACTTTTCTTGGCGAATAGCTAATTGTGAGTTGGCTTCTTTAGACATGGTTTCACTACCTTCTTCAAACGCTTTGAATGTTGGAGAAGTATCATCAGTTCCATTATTCAAATCATTCATATAAGCACTTTTAATCAAGTCTAAATCTTCTTGAGCTTTTTGTATTTTCTTTAAAATTAATTCTTTGAATTCTGCTAAATCAGCTTCTGAATATCTTGCAATTTCATCTATCATAATCCCTTATTTAGTAATTAGTATTCTTGTTTTTATATCGTCAAATTCTATTTCTAATCCATTGGTTACCTCATCATCAAAAACCAAACTTTCAGTTAGCGTTTCCGACATGATGTAGTCTAAATTCGCTTCAACTGCGGTTTTTAATTCAGCATTCTGTTGTAAGGTTACTTTAATTTTATCTGTTACTTCAAATCCTGAATCTTTACGGATATTTTGGATTCGGTTAACCAATTCTCTGGCAATTCCTTCTTGTTTCAATTCTGTCGAAATTGTAATATCTAAAGCTACCGTAATTCCGTTAGAATTAGCTACCAACCATCCTTCAATATCTTGAGACGTAATTTCTACATCTTCTAAAGTTAAAGATACAGTATTCCCTGCAATAACAATAGCTAAAGTTCCTTGCTGTTCCAGTTCGTTGATTTGATCTGGAGAAAACCCTTGAATTTCCTTAGAAATCAAGCCCATGTCTTTGCCAAAACGAGGTCCTAATGCCTTGAAATTAGGTTTGATTTGCTTCACCAAAACACCCGAGGCATCATCCAAAAGCACTATTTCTTTTACGTTAACCTCCGCTTTAATTAAATCGGATACTGCTTCAATTTCAGCTCTTTGATTACTGTCAAGTACTGGAATCATTACCTTTTGCAAAGGTTGGCGTACTTTAATCATCTCTTTTTTACGAAGCGATAATACCAATGATGAAATCGTTTGTGCTTTTTGCATTTTGCTTTCCAACGATTTATCAACAAAGTTTTCAACGAATTCTGGAAATTTTGCCAAATGTACACTCTCAAAACCTTCTAAATGTGTCGCTTGTGTTAAATCTCTGTATAATTTGTCCATATAAAATGGCGCAATTGGAGCAGCCAATTTACTTATGCTTAACAAACAGGTATATAAAGTTTGATAGGCCGCGATTTTATCTTGCGCATATTCACCTTTCCAAAAACGTCTTCTACACAAACGAACGTACCAGTTACTCAAGTTTTCTTGAACAAAATCAGAAATCGCACGAGCAGCTCTTGTTGGTTCATAATCAGCATAGAAACCATCCACATCTTTAATTAATGTATTCAATTCGGATATAATCCAACGATCAATTTCTGGACGCTCTGCCAACGGAATTTCAGCTTCTGAATAAGTAAATCCATCGATATTAGCATACAAACTAAAGAATGAATAAGTGTTATATAAAGTGCCAAAGAATTTACGACGCACCTCAGCAATTCCTTCCAAGTCAAATTTCAAATTGTCCCAAGGATTCGCGTTAGATATCATGTACCAACGCGTTGCGTCTGGACCATATTCTTTCAAAGTTTCAAAAGGATCAACGGCATTCCCTAAACGTTTCGACATTTTCTGTCCATTTTTGTCCAATACCAATCCGTTAGAAACCACATTTTTATAGGCAACTGTATCAAAAACCAAAGTCCCAATAGCGTGTAAAGTATAGAACCAACCACGGGTTTGATCCACTCCTTCAGCGATAAAGTCTGCAGGGAATGATTTATTTTGGTCAATCAACTCTTTATTTTCAAATGGATAATGCCATTGTGCATAAGGCATAGCTCCAGAATCGAACCAAACGTCTATCAAATCGCTTTCGCGTTGCATTGGTTTTCCTGAAGCCGAAACCAAAGTGATTTCGTCTACTACATTTTTGTGCAAATCAATCAAATCATAATTCGCTTCTGACATATTTCCAATTTCAAAACCCGCAAACGGATTTGTTTTTTGGAAACCAGCCTGAATTGATTTTTCAATTTCGTTGTACAATTCTTCAACCGAACCAATCAAAATTTCTTCTTGTTTGTCTTCAGTTCTCCATATTGGCAACGGAATTCCCCAATATCTAGAACGGGATAAATTCCAATCGTTAGCGTTTTTCAACCAGTTTCCAAAACGACCTTCTCCAGTCGCTTTTGGCTTCCAGTTGATGGAATCATTCAAGTCAAACATACGGTCACGCACTTCGGTAATCTTGATGAACCACGAATCCAATGGGTAATATAAAATAGGCTTGTCTGTTCGCCAACAATGTGGGTAACTGTGAACGTATTTCTCTACTTTGAACGCCTTATTTTCTTCTTTTAACTGAATGGCAATTTCCACATCGGCAGAACGCTCTGGCGCTTCGCCTTCGTTATAGTATTCGTTTTTAACGTATTTACCTGAAAGATCCCCCAATCCATTGACAAATTTACCTTGCAAATCTACCAAAGGAACTGGTGTACCATTTTCGTCCAAAACCAACATAGGCGGTATTTCAGGAGTAGCTTCTTTGGCTACTTTAGCATCATCTGCACCAAAAGTAGGTGCGGTATGCACAATTCCTGTTCCGTCTTCGGTAGTTACAAAATCTCCTGCAATCACTCGGAAAGCATCTTCGGCATTTTGATACGGTAACACTAATGGCATTAATTGCTCGTAACGAATCCCAACCAAGTCCGCTCCTTTGGCTTCCGCCAAAATTTGGAATGGAATTTTCTTGTCTCCTGCTTTGAAGTTTTCAAAATCAGCCGCATCTGTCGATTCGAAGAAGGTTTTTCCGAATTGTTTTCCAACTAAATTTTTAGCCAAAATAACATTCGATGGTAAAAAAGTATACTGATTGAAGGTTTTCACCAACACATAATCAATTTTTGGTCCTACGGTCAAAGCCGTGTTCGATGGCAAAGTCCAAGGAGTAGTTGTCCAAGCCAAAACATGAATCTCTCCAAATCCTTGTAAAAAGCTTGGCAATGACTCTGGTTTAGTTTTGAACTGTGCTACGATAGTTGTATCAGTTACATCGCGGTACGAACCCGGCTGATTCACCTCGTGAGAAGACAATCCAGTCCCCGCTTTTGGCGAATACGGCTGAATGGTGTAGCCTTTGTACATCAAATCCTTGTTGTAGATTTGTTTCAACAACCACCACACGGTTTCCATGTATTTGGGTTTGTACGTCACATACGGATCTTCCATATCTACCCAATACCCCATTTTTTCTGTTAGGTCGTTCCAAACATCCGTATAGCGCATTACAGTGCGTTTGCACGCCTCGTTGTATTCTTCTACTGTGATGGTTTTACCGATGTCTTCTTTGGTAATTCCGAGTTCTTTTTCGGTACCCAATTCGACAGGCAAACCATGAGTATCCCATCCAGCTTTACGCTTTACTTGGAACCCTTTTTGAGTTTTATAGCGACAAAAAATATCTTTAATAGCACGTGCCATCACGTGGTGAATTCCTGGTAAACCATTTGCCGAAGGCGGCCCTTCAAAAAATACGTATGGCGGATTCCCCTCGCGGGTAGTTACCGTTTTTTCAAATATCGTTTCTTTCTTCCAAAAATCCAGCACTTCTTCTGCCGATTTTGGCAAGTCAAGTCCTTTGTATTCAGTAAATTTTGTGCTCATGGTATGCTTTTCTAAATCGAGTTGCGAAAGTAATGATTTATAGGCAAAAGGCAAAAGGCAATAGCTAAAAGTTATTGATACTGATTAATGTGTGATTTTCAAAGGAAATTAAAACACAGATTTCGCATATTATCAAAGAGACATACTACATCTGAGAAATTTGTGCCAATTCGTGAAATTCGTGTTTTTTTAAGCAAAAACCTCCTTCAACACATCCAAAGATTTGGGTTTTCGAAAGCCGTCCAAATGATAACTGTAGTAATCCATTAGGATTTTCAAGAGGATTTGTCTTTCAATCACATGGAAGATTTTTTGATCCGAATCCCATTTTAAATCAATCAGTTTTTTGAATAAAAGTGTTTCGTGTTCAGTAAGTGAACTTACTGCATGAAACGGAGAAAAAACACCTTCTATCAATTCGAAAAAGGCTTGATCCTTGTCGGAAACATCCGGGTAAAATCCAAAATGCTTGGTCATTTCAAGCAATAAAATCAAATGGAAATTAGCCGTTTCATTATGATTGTCGAGCCACTGTAAGGCCGCTTCTAAAAAGGCAAAGAGCGGTTCGTTTTTTTCTTCTTCGTGAATGGAATGGTGCAAAATCTCTGACAGAAACAACACAATGGTGCTTTTGACAATGTCGGTATGAATTGAATGAAAAGGCGTGGCAATTTTAATTTCTTTGAAATTCTCCAAGGTACCTTTATTCTTATGCACCGCTTCAATTTCTAAAATATTCAACGGCTGGAAATACGCAATTTTCTGATTCGATTTTCGAGCCGAAAAAGCATCCCGAACAAAATAGGATTTCAAACCGTGAGTCAACGTAAAGCATTTTACAATCAGGCTTTTTTCCTGAAATTTTAATGCCGAAATAACAATCGCTTTGGTTTTGACTTGCATCGTTTGAATTTTGATTCACAAATATAATATACTCTACCACACAAAATAAAAAAAACCTTCTCTCGAAAATCGAAAGAAGGTTTTAAGTATTTGAATTAATAGTCTTATACCACTCCTTGTGCAAGCATGGCGTCAGCCACTTTTACAAATCCAGCGATATTAGCTCCTTTTACATAGTTAACATACCCATCTTCTTCCGCACCATATTTTTTACATTGATTGTGAATACCCACCATAATGTCTTTTAATCGTTCATCTACTTCCTCGCTCGTCCAGTTCAAACGAATCGAATTTTGAGTCATCTCTAACCCAGAGGCGGCAACTCCTCCAGCATTCGCAGCTTTTCCTGGAGCAAATAATACTTTAGCATCTAAAAATTGTTTAATAGCGTCTAATGTACAAGGCATATTAGCCGCTTCAGTAACACAAATTACTCCATTAGCAATCAATTTTTTAGCATCTTCTTCGTTCAATTCATTTTGAGTCGCGCATGGAATAGCGATATCTACTTTTGCTTCCCAAGGACTTTTACCTTTGTGGAAAACTGCATTTGGATATTTCTCTAAATAGGCTTCGGCTTTATTATCGCCGCGCGCTCTCAACTCTAACATAAATTCAATTTTATCACCTGAAATTCCATCTTGATCATAAATATATCCGTCAGGACCTGAAAGGGTAACTACTTTTCCGCCCAGCTCATTTACTTTTAAAGCAACTCCCCAAGCTACATTTCCAAAACCTGAAATAGCAACCGTTTTACCTTTAATTTCATGACCTATAGAACGCAACATTTGCTCTGTAAAATACACTACACCGTATCCTGTTGCTTCTGGGCGAATTAACGAACCTCCGTAAGCCAATCCTTTTCCAGTTAATACCCCAGTAAATTCATTGCGAATGCGTTTGTATTGTCCGAATAAGTAACCAATTTCTCTGGCTCCAACTCCAATATCTCCCGCAGGAACATCCAAGTCGGGTCCAATATGACGACACAATTCCGTCATAAATGATTGACAAAAACGCATGATTTCACCATCTGATTTTCCTTCTGGATCAAAATCAGAACCTCCTTTTCCACCACCCATTGGTAGTGTAGTCAAACTATTTTTGAATACTTGTTCGAAAGCCAAGAATTTCAATACCGATAAGTTCACAGTATGATGAAAACGAATTCCGCCTTTATACGGTCCGATAGCCGAATTCATTTGAATTCTAAATCCACGATTTACGATAATTTCTCCATTATCTGCTACCCATGGCACTCTAAAAATAATAGAACGCTCTGGCTCAGCAATTCGAAGTAATATGTTTTTCCCGTCGTATTTTTTTCGTTCTGAGATGAACGGAATTACCGTTTCAGCAAATTCTCTCACCGCTTGAATGAATTCCGGTTCGTTGGGATTTTTGGCTTCCACCAAAGCCATAAATTGATTTATTTTATCTTCCATAGTTTAGGTACTAAGTTTAGGTCTATATACTTGATTTTGGGTTCCGATGACAATTTTAAGAAATCGATTTCGTAACTACAACAAAGATAGTTGTAATTGATAAATAAATTCCTCTATATTTTTGACTTTTTTTGACGATTTACAATTTTAACAAGCTATACTGAAGAAATATGCATTTACAACACAGCTTTTCACGAAAATGATATGGTTTTCGCAAATAATGTTGAAAAATAATTGTTATTTAAAACTATACTATTTTCTTCATACTCATTAGTATTCCCAGATGAAGTCCTTCGTGGAAATTATTGTATGCCATCGCGTCCTGAACACTTTTTAAAACAAAACCACTAGAGGTTGGATACTCGGTAAATTGAGTAAATACTCCACTTCCATAATCGGCTTGTGTTTGATCAATTGTATCAAATAATAATGATTTAATTTGATCTACATCTTCCTGAGACGCAGCATGTTCAGGTTTTGAGCCTTTCTTGTATTTATCAACCAATTCATCCGAAATTAACATAGGCAAACCTGAAAGTTTATACACTAATAACTGCTGAGTTACCACGACATGGGCAATATTCCAAAATAGATTATTGGTAAATCCTTCAGGAATTGTATTCAGTTGGTCTAGGCTCAATTCCTCTAAAAAAGGAGCAATTAATTTTCGTAGGGTTCGGTTCAGTTCGAATATTTGTTCCATTAGGTTTGATTTGAAATTTTTGCTAAAAATAATCATTTTAAGTATCAAATGAATTTTCTTTGCAAAAAAGTAATCTCGTTTCAAAATGAACAAAATATACTACCTCGCCTCGTGCGATACCTGCCGAAAAATCATTAAAGCCTTACCAAAAGGACATGATTTAGTTTTTCACGACATCAAACAAGACCCTATTAACGAAGAGCAATTGGATGAGATGTATCAACTTTCAGGCAGTTACGAAGCTCTTTTTAGTAAAAAAGCACAATTGTACAAATCTTTAGGTTTAAAAGACAAAGCCTTGACCGAAGCTGATTTCAAAAAATACATCTTAGAACACTATACTTTTTTGAGTCGTCCCGTTTTTATTATTAAGGGCGCCATATATATTGGCAACAGCCAACAAAACATACTTCAAGTTCATAAAGCATTGAGTTAATGTACAAACGAAATCTCGCATTACTAGCCGCTACTATTGTTTCCATAATTTATGGGGTAACATTCACTATTGCTAAAGATGTGATGCCTCAATACATAGACGCTTTTGGTTTTATTGCGATACGAGTGGGCGGAACCATGGCTTTATTTTGGATGGTATCGATAGCTATAAATGCATTCAAAAAATCGCCGGCAGAAAAAATAGACCCATCCGATTACAAAAGAATAATTGCAGCCGCTTTCTTTGGGGTAGCGCTCAACATGCTTACTTTTTTCAAAGGATTAAGTTTGACATCACCAATAAGCGCCGCAGTAATAATGGTATCTACTCCAATGATCGTTATGGTGCTTTCGGCAATTTTGGTTAAAGAAAAAATGAAGAGACGAATGATTTTCGGACTTCTTTTGGGTTTGTTAGGAACCGCCTTATTAATTCTTTACGGAAAATCTATTGGTAATTTAAAACAAGCAGGCTTAGGTAATTTTTTAGTTTTAGTAAATGCCATTTCTTATGGGTATTATTTAATTATTGTTAAAAAATTAATGCATAAATACCAAGCTTTCACTTTTGTAAAATGGATTTATCTCGCTGGATTTCTGATGGTTTTACCTTTTGGATGGGAAGAATTTCAATCCGTTCAATGGATTGCAGTTCCTACTGAAATGTATTGGAAAATAGGTTTTGTAGTGTTTTGCTCTACCTTCTTAACCTATTTATTGAACCTGCTTTCTATGAAAGAATTAAGCCCAACCACTGTAGCCGTTTTCATTTATTTACAACCCCTTTTTGCTTCTATTTTTGCCATCGGATTAGGGAAAGACGAGTTGAACAGTATTAAAATAATTTCGGCAGCCCTAATTTTTAGTGGGGTTTATCTAGTTACGATAAAGAAATCCTAAAATTTCAATACATTTGTAGCTATTACACAATTCATATATGATACAATCAATGACTGGTTTTGGCAAAGCCACCTTGCAATTGCCAACCAAAAAAATCACGGTAGAAGTAAAATCTTTAAATAGTAAAGGACTCGATTTAAATGTACGAATGCCTTCGCTTTACCGCGAAATGGAATTGGGCTTACGCAACCAAATTGCGCTTAAACTAGAAAGAGGTAAAGTCGATTTTTCGATTTTCATCGAAAGTACTGCCGAACAAACTTCGACCAAAGTCAATGTACCAATTGTGAAAGGATATATGGAACAATTAAGAGCTGTTTATGCTGAGGCGGATGAAGTGGAATTGATGAAAATGGCAATTCGTATGCCGGATACAATGAAAATTGAGCGTGAAGAAATTAACGAAAATGATTGGGCACAAATCACAACCGCTATAGATGAAGCCATACAAAACATCTTGAACTTTAGAAAAGACGAAGGACAATCACTAGAAAAAGAATTTCAATTGCGTATTGCTAATATTCGCCAGTACATGAATGAAGCTTTGGCATTAGATCATGAACGCGTTCAAACTATAAAAGACCGTTTGCACAATGCGATAACTGAGTTAAAAGTTGCTGTTGATGAAAATCGTTTCGAACAAGAATTGATTTATTATCTAGAAAAATTAGACATTACCGAAGAAAAAGTGCGCTTGACGAATCACTTGGATTATTTCTTAGAAACTATCAAAGGGACAGAAGCCAATGGTAGAAAATTAGGTTTTATCACCCAAGAAATGGGACGTGAAATCAATACCATGGGTTCTAAATCGAATCATGCACAGATGCAAAAATTAGTCGTTCAAATGAAAGACGAATTGGAGAAAATTAAGGAGCAGGTATTGAATGTACTGTAATTAGAATAGTATGAAAGGAAAATTAATCGTATTCTCGGCGCCATCGGGTTCAGGAAAAACTACCATAGTTAGGCATTTATTAAAGCAAGATGATTTGAATTTGGAGTTCTCCATTTCGGCAGCTACTCGCGAAGCCCGTGGCGAAGAAGTAAATGGAAAAGACTATTATTTTATGTCCATTCCCGAATTCAAAAAACATATCAAAAATGAAGATTTTGTCGAATGGGAAGAAGTGTACCGCGATAATTTTTACGGGACTTTAAAAAGCGAAGTAGAACGCATTTGGGCCAAAGGAAAAAATGTGATTTTTGATATTGATGTTGCAGGTGGATTGCGTATTAAGTCTAAATTTCCAAAAGAAACTTTGGCTGTTTTTGTAAAACCACCAAGCGTTGACGAACTCAAGCGCAGATTGAAAGAACGATCTACAGAAAGTGATGAAAAAATCAATATGCGAATTGCAAAAGCTCACGTAGAATTGGCTACTGCTCCTCAATTTGATGTTGTAATTAAAAACTACGACTTAGAAGTAGCTTTAGAGGAGGCGAATGAATTAGTTAAAAATTTTATTGCCACGAATTAGTAGAAATTTTGTGAGATTTAATTATTTTGGATTCGTGATAATTTGTAAAATTAGTTTTTGAAAAATGAAAATAGGTCTCTATTTCGGAACGTTTAATCCCATTCATGTGGGGCATTTGATTATTGCCAATCACATGGCGGAGCATGCCGATTTAGATCAAGTTTGGATGGTGGTTACTCCACACAATCCGTTAAAAAAGAAAAGTACTCTTTTAGCTGATCATCACCGATTAGAAATGGTGTTTTTGGCAACGGAAGATTTTCCGAAAATCAAACCTTCCGATATTGAATTCAAACTTTCGCAACCCAATTATACGGTGAATACCTTAGTTCACTTAGAAGAAAAATATCCTGAGCATGCGTTCTCCTTAATTATGGGCGAAGACAATTTGAAGTCGTTTCATAAATGGAAAAATTACGAAGCTATTTTGGTGCATCACGAAATCTATGTCTATCCAAGATTAGACGCTACAGCTGAAAATACGTTATTTAAAAACCATTCGAAAATCCATTTGATTGATGCTCCGGTTGTAGAAATCTCTTCTACATCTATTAGAGAAAATATCAAAAAAGGAAAAAATGTATTGCCTTTGCTCACTCCAAAAGTTTGGGAATACATTGATCACAACAATTTTTACAAAAAATAAAATACTACAATTAACAGTCGTTCATCATAAACAACTATGCAATAGTGTATCTTTAATTAAAACTTACTCTTATGTTAAACTTTGAATTATACAATCCTGTCAAATTAGTTTTTGGAAAAGGAGAAATAGAAAAATTAAGCACTTTAATTCCTAAAAAATCAAAAATCTTAGTAGCCTATGGCGGCGGAAGTATTTTTAAAAACGGAATTTACGATCAAGTAAAATCGGCATTAGAAGGGTTTGACGTGGTGGAATTTGGTGGAATTGAAGCCAATCCGTATTTCGAAACCTTAATGAAAGCGGTGGAAATCATTCGCGAACAAAAAATAGATTTCATACTAGCTGTTGGGGGCGGAAGTGTAATTGATGGCGTAAAATTCATCTCGGCTGCTGCCAAATTTGAAGGCAATCCATTAGACATTCTTCAAAAAAGAATCATCTTCAAAGAAGGTGCTGATGTGGTGCCTTTTGGAACCGTTCTGACTTTACCTGCTACAGGAAGTGAAATGAATTCAGGTTCGGTAGTTTCCATAAAAGCGACTCAAGAGAAACGCGACTTTGGAGGCTCAGCCATGTTTCCAAAATTTTCTATTTGTGATCCAACTGTAATTGCTTCTTTACCAAAAAGACAATTGCAAAATGGCGTGATTGATGCATATGTTCATGTTTTGGAACAGTATTTAACTTATCCTCACAAAGGATTTCTACAAGACCGCATCGCCGAAAGTATTTTACAAACATTAATTGAAATAGGTCCTGATGTGGTTGAAAATCCAACAGATTATGCCTTAGCTTCTAATTTTATGTGGAGTTGTACCATGGCATTAAATGGATTGATACAAAAAGGAGTTCCTTCAGATTGGGCAACACATATGATTGGACACGAATTAACTGCGTTGTACAATATTGACCATGCTAGAACATTAGCTATTATTGGTCCTAATCTTTACCGTGTTTTGTTTGAAACCAAAAAAGAAAAATTAACGCAATACGGTAAAAGAGTATTCCAATTGACTGGAACTGATGAAGAAATTGCACGTCAAGCCATTGAAGCAACAGTAGCATTTTACCATACAATGGGTATGAAAACTAAAATCTCTGAAAACGCTTCCAATATTGAAAATACTGCTGATTTTATTGTCAACAGATTTGAAGAAAGGGACTGGAAAGCTTTAGGAGAAAGACAAAATATTACTTTAGAAAAACTACGTGAAATTGTAGAATTGAGCTATTAGTAAATAATAAAAAGACGTTCTACTAGCTCATTTGTGGAACGCCTTTTTCAAATACAAAAAACAAAACTAATTAACTCAAAGTAGATTTAAATACAAAATAATGACACTTAATACTTTATAACGTAAAATAGTACATTTTTATTGTGTGTGGATATTTATTTTTTTACAATTCAACTGCTTACAATTCTAAACAGCCTTCTATTATTGGCGTAAGAACACTAATAAATTGGTGCTTTTTATTTTTTTTCCTACTTTTGATTAAATCCAAAACACAAAATGACCGAAAATTTAAAGTTTGCAGTTATTGGTGGAGGTAGTTGGGCTACCGCTATTGCAAAAATGTTATGTGCTAATGTACCTGAGATTTCTTGGTACATGCGTAACGAAGCTGCAATTGAACATATCAAAACCGAAAAACACAATCCGAATTACTTAAGTTCGGTTGAGTTTGATACCAATAAACTAAAATTAACCCACGATATTAACGAAGCCGTTGCTTATGCCGACTATCTAATTTTTGCAATTCCTTCAGCTTTTTTGGAAACTGAATTGGGTAATTTGACCCGTTCGCTTGAAGGCAAAATCATTTTCTCAGCTATTAAAGGTATTGTTCCTGAAACCAGTTTAATTGTTGGAGAACATTTTCACAACAATTACGGAATTCCATTTGAAAATATTGGAGTTATAACTGGCCCTTGCCATGCCGAAGAAGTAGCATTAGAGCGTCTTTCCTACTTAACTATTGCATGTGGAGATCCTAAAAAAGCAACCATTGTAGCTAAAAATCTATCCAGCAATTACATCAAAACTAAAATTACCGATGACATTATTGGCACTGAATATGCAGCGATGTTAAAAAACATTTACGCAGTAGCTGCAGGTATGGCTCACGGTCTAGGCTATGGAGATAACTTCCAATCGGTTTTGATGAGTAATGCGATTCGAGAGATGAAAAAGTTCATCAAAAAAGTCCATAAAATGAAACGCAACATCAATGATTCGGCTTATTTAGGCGATTTATTGGTTACTGGTTATTCCGTTTTTTCTCGAAATAGAATGTTCGGAAATATGATTGGGAAAGGCTATACTGTAAAAAGTGCTATGATGGAAATGAGTATGGTGGCTGAGGGCTATTATGCTACTAAAAGTGCCTACCAATTGAATCAAGGCTATGGCGCTAAAACTCCCATTATTGACGCCGTGTATAGTGTTTTATACGAAGGAAAAAATGCCAAAAAAGTATTCAAAAATTTGACAGATCAACTGGATTAAATACAATAATTATGAGCGACAGATGGAAATATCAGGTTAAAACAGGCGTTTTTTGGGGACTTTTCATGATAGGGTTTTCTACTTGGTACCTGTCTGAAACCACGCCGCTTGCAGTCCAATTAGCAGACTATGGTTACTATTTTAGAGCCGTTGGTTATATTGTTTTTGGGGTTTTTGTGTTGGGCTATTCTAGCTGGACCGCTAAAAAACGCCGTGAAGGAAAATAGAATTTTAAACCATATAAAAGAAAAACCGCAGATTCACTGATTATACTAATTCCGCTGATCTGCAGTTTGTTGTAGGATATATTATCGAACAATTACGCCGTCTACAAATAGAATTGGCACTTCTTCCTGATTCGCTTCGTTTATACTATTTGCTTTGAAAATAAATTTCTTGTCATACAAAGTATTGCCTATAAAAAAAGTGACCATAAACTCATTGTTTAAAGCCAATACGCTTTTTTCAATCAATTCGATTTTAGCCACCGAAACCTCAGGGATTTCAGCAAAAGCATGACGCAAAAGCGAGGTTTTTTTCATTTCTCCATCAATGGTTCCAAATGCTTTAGAAACGACCATTACTCCGTCTAGTTGGAAATCAGAATCATTTACTAAATAAGCATACCAGACTTTTTCCATGAACTCATCGCTCCATTCTTGAACGACCGCCATGAAAACATTTTCTACTTCGGGGATGATGATGTCTTTCTTCATATTGTAAAAAACCCTTTCTAAATATTACTTCAAAAAGGGCGAATTATTTTTTTATACTATTGATTTGAATTGTTCCAAGAAACGAACGTCATTTTCGTAAAACATTCTAATATCTCCGATTTGGTATAGCAACATGGCAATACGTTCCACTCCCATTCCAAAAGCAAAACCATTGTACTCCTCTGGATCAATACCGCAATTTTTCAAAACATTAGGATCAACCATTCCGCAACCTCCAATTTCTAACCAACCTGTTCCTTTAGTAATACGGTAATCCGTTTCCGTTTTCAAGCCCCAATAAATATCGATCTCGGCACTTGGTTCTGTAAAAGGAAAATAAGACGGTCTCAAACGAATTTTTGACTTGCCAAACATCTCTTTGGTGAAATACAATAAGGTTTGTTTTAAATCAGCAAAAGAAACGTCTTTGTCGATATACAAGCCTTCTACTTGGTGGAAAATACAGTGGGAACGTGACGAAACCGCTTCGTTACGAAAAACACGCCCAGGAGAAATAGTTCTAATTGGCGGTTTGTTATTTTCCATATAACGCACTTGAACAGATGAAGTATGCGTACGCAATAAAATATCAGGATTGGTTTGAATAAAAAAAGTATCCTGCATATCTCTAGCCGGATGGTATTCTGGCAAGTTCAAGGCAGTAAAGTTGTGCCAATCGTCTTCGATTTCTGGACCTTCAGACACGTTAAAACCAACAGTAGAAAAAATATCGATGATTTGGTTTTTAACCAATGAAATTGGATGACGTGATCCTATCAAAACCGGCTCAGCAGCACGAGTTAAATCACCATAAAATCCTTTGCTTTCTTCTTTACTTTCTAAGGCTTCTTGAATAGACTTTACTTTGTCTTCAGCAGAGGTTTTTAATAAATTAATTACTTGTCCAAATTCTTTTTTCTGTTCATTAGGAACATTTTTAAATTCGGCAAATAACTCTTTTAAAAGTCCTTTACTTCCTAAAAATTTAATTCTGAAAGCTTCTAGTTCTGCTGGATCTTGTGAGGAAAACCCTTGTGCTTCGCTAATATATTCTTTTATCTTATCTATCATCCGTCTTTTGGTAAAGGTGCAAAATTACGTTTTTTTAGTGAAAAGTGAAACCTCGATTGGTATTTACTACTAACGCTCTTACTTAATTAATTCTCTTTCCAGAAAATAATTCACAATCGCCTCTTTCATTAATACCGATTGTTCTCCAGCTTTTAAAGGCGGTAATTCCTCTTTTACTTTGTAATGAGGCCAACCTTCTTCGTCGAAAAATTCAAATTCGTAATAGCCATACGGTTCTAGCAATCTACAAATAGCAATGTGCATCAGATTGAGTTTTTCGTCTTTCTTGAATTCGCGATGCAATTTTCCTAATTCTTGAATTCCTATTAAATAAATAATGGCATCCAAATCCAAATCTTCGCCTTGCGAAAACCGATCGGATAATATAGTTACAAGCTGTTCCCAGCGTTCTTTTAATTGTGCGTCTCTTGACATTGGATGTGCGATTTACGATTTACGATTTACGAATTGCAAAAAGAAACCAAATTTGAGCTACAAAGATAAGAAGTAGAAAATTGAGAATGGACAATCGACAATTCTTTTATCTTTGGGTTTTTTATACAATTCAACTATGGGTTTTTTAGACATTATTATTGGGACATTATTGATCTATGCAGCGTTCAAAGGCATTCAAAACGGACTTTTTGTAGAACTAGCTTCTTTTTTTTCTTTAATTGTAGGAATTTATTTGGCTTTCCAATTTTCGTCTATGGCAAAAACGGCACTTGCGGGAGTAGTCAAGTGGAATCCGTATTCCATCCAAGTTATTGCTTTTATCCTTACTTTTTTGGTAGTGATAATTGGTGTGTCTTTAGCAGGAAAGTTTTTGACTAAATTGGTAAGTTTCGCTTATTTGGGTTGGATCAACAAGGCTGGTGGTGGCTTTTTCAGAGTGCTAAAAACAGTTTTAATAGTGAGTATCTTTTTTAGTGTTTTCGAAAAGATCAATTACAATCATTTTTTAGCCAAAAAAGAAACTTTAGATCGTTCTATTTTCTTTAATCCAATTCAAAAAACAGCTGATTTTATTTTTCCTTCAATTCAGAAATTGTATCAAAAAGCGACTACGAAATAAAAATACCCGTTATAAATAACGGGTATAATCAATTCATTTTAAACAAACCATAACCATAAAAATGAACTATCTCCCAAAATCATCTTGAAGTCGAACTATGTCTTCTTCGTTAGATGGATTTTCTAAATCTGTATGTTGCCATATTTCTGCAATAACGGCCCAAGATTCAAGACCAATTAGTCTATGGCGCTCTTCTTTTTCTAACATAACACAATCGCCCGTAACAAGAATTTGACTTGGATTTTCACTGTCATTCATACTACTCACAAAACCCACTTGTCCGTTAATTACTTTCCAAATTTCTGACCTTCGGTAATGAAATTGCCAGGACAAACGCTCTTTTGGAGCTACGATTAATATTTTAGGACTCAATTTAGCAGTAACTTGGATTTCTGACATTTTTAAATGAGGAAAGAAAACGGATGCAAAATAACTGGCTTGATTTTCATCAATTACAAAAAAACCTCCCCAAGGTCTGGACTGATCTTGATTGGATATTTTAAATTCATTTTGCTTTAAAAAATGCTGTACTTTATTAAATACTGAGTCTTTATTGTCTTCTGAATGTATTTCTAAAATCATTATTAATTATTTTTATTACTAGTAAATTGCTGAATCAAATGAAATCCAATGTCATTTAAATATTTTGAAGCTTCTGCTATTGCCTCTTTTTGAGTAACGCCTGTCTCCATTATGGAATACATTGCGTTTGGATTCAATTCATTTTGTATTTGTTTGACGTCCTTAGCGATGCCGGAAACAATAATAAAAGGGATATTAAATAAAGAAGCTTTACTAGCAACTCCACTAACTACCTTACCTTCTATTGTTTGTTTGTCTACACTGCCTTCTCCTGTAATAATTAAGTCAATATCAGAATTAACTATTGTATTAAAATTAGTATGCTCCATAACAAAATCAATTCCCGATTGAAGTTTTGCATTTAAAAAACAAATGGCTCCAGCTCCTAATCCACCAGCAGCTCCAGCTCCTGGAATTGTAGCAATCTTTTTATCTAAAAACAATTCTACTTGATTACTAAAATTAATTAATCCTTGATTTAATTGATCCACTTGTGATGATGTAGCTCCTTTTTGAGATGCATAAATATAGGCAGCCCCATTAGGTCCGTATAATTCGTTTTTCACATCACAGATAACCGTGCATTTAATAGAATTAAGGTCAATCTTCAGATTTTTTCTTTCTATACTATTAATATTAATAAGTTCTTTCCCTATGGGCTCAACTATTTGATTGTTAATGTCATAAAATTCATAACCTAATGCTGAAGCCATTCCAATACCGGCATCATTTGTAGCGCTACCACCAATAAATAATATTATATTTTTAAACCCATTATTAACTGCATCTAGAATTAATTCTCCCGTTCCATAGGTACTTGTATAAAAACAATTTCTCTCATTTTCAGAAAGTAATTGAAGTCCTGAAGCGGTGGCCATTTCAATGTAAGCAGTATCATTACTGACCAAATACGTTGCCTCGCAAGGCTGAAATAAGGGATTATTTACAATTACGTTTCTCTCCTTTAATTTGAAAAAATCATTTAGAATTGTTAAAGTACCTTCGCCGCCATCGGCTAATGGATGTTTGATAATTTCAACGGATTGATCAAACCTTTTTATGCCTTTTTCGATAGCATTGCATACATCGACTGCAGAGAGTGACCCTTTGAATTTATCAGGAGCTAATATTATTTTCATTTTTAGTTAGGGTTTAACTAACACAATTGGCAATAAATAACAGAACGTAAGAATCAACAAGAAAAACACAAACAAAATTATATTCTCTTTAACTAATAATTTTCCTAAAGTGATCTTAGAATTTGATGCGTTGTTTTGTTGAGGTAAAATAAAACTAATTAAAGTCCCTAAAAATAAGGTTACTAATGCACCAATGGCATTCCACCAAAACCAGAAAATATTTTCAAAAAACAACCAAATCACTACATTAGTTAATACCCCACAAACAAGTCCTATATTCGCTGCCGTAGCTTTAATCTTGTTCCCAATAATTGCCAATAAAAACATCGCTAGGATTGGACCATAAAACATGGATCCGATTTTGTTTATTGCTTCAATTACCGTTTTAGCAATATCGCCAACATAAAAAGCAAAAAACATGGTTAATAAACCCCATCCTAAACCAGTTAACTTACTATATAGTACATATTTCTTTCCAGAAGTATCCCATTTTTTGGTAACAAAATCTTCCATAGTAACTGCACTAAGAGAATTCAATGTGGAGCTATAAGCAGACATTCCTGCTGCAATTATTGCAACCACTATAACTCCAATTATACCATGCGGAAGATAGTTAGTGATAAATAATGGAATCATTAAATCTGGTTTTTCTGCCGGAATAAGATTGGCGAAATTTTGATTCGAATTCGCAAATGCTCCTAAAATTAATCCTCCAAAACAGTAGGCTAAAGTGATAGGAAATCTAAATAAACCGTTGAAGAGTAATAATTTTTTTACTGTCAACTCGTTTTTAGCAGATAATAATCTTTGAACCTGAATTTGATCAGTTCCATAGTAAGAAGTATATAGAAATATACCCCCGAAAAGCATCGGAAAAAAACCATACTCTGATCCGTCAAATCCTGACTTTGAAAAGTCAATAACAGTAAGTCGGTCATAATCTAAATGGGTTAGGAAATTACCCCAGCCACCAATATAATATAGTCCTGCAATAATGATAATGATTATTCCCATAAATTTTATAATCATTTGTGCCACTTCGCTATAAACGATAGCTTTCATTCCTCCTTCAAGAGAATAAATAATTGTAATGAATCCTACAATTACCATAGTTTGCCAAAAAGAAATTTGCAAAATGGAAGACAAAATTAATCCAACTGCATATATGGTTACCCCAGTAGCAAAAGACCTACTAATTAAAAACATACTACTAATTAAAAGCCTTGATGTTCTATTAAATCTTTTTTCTAAAAATTCGTAAACACTTACAATACCCGAATTATAAAGAACAGGTCCAATAATAGTAATTAAAATAATCATTGCTATAGGAACTCCAAATTCAAAAGTGAGCCATTGCATCCCTCCTCCTTCTCTCAATCCAACAAATGCTGGAGCAGAAACAAAACTGATTACGGAAAGTTGTGTTGCCATAGTAGATAAGCAAAGGCTAAACCACCCAAAACTTTTACCTCCTAGAAAATAATCATTGCTCTCTGAATTTTTTTTAAACCGTATTCCTAAATAGACCATTAAGGCTAAATAGATAATTACAATTAGATAATCAATCGAATTCATATTTCCTATTTTTAATTGTTAATTAGATCTAAATATAAAGCAGCCGTCCATGAAAAATCACTTCCGCCATAACCGCCATTTTCAAATTCATATACTTCTTTATTGGGGTTAAAGTACTCATAAAATCCCGCTTTTGAAATTAACTCTAAGCTGTCAGACTTAATTTTATTTGCCAACTCATCGTGGCCATAGTCCAACAACCCATAATACAAAAACCAATTCATATTAATCCAAACAGGACCTCTCCAGTATTTCTTTGGATTAAAACGATCACTTTCTGGATCAAATGATGCACATAAATAGCGATTCTCACCGCCAAACTTATCTAACATGGTTGCTACGATATTTGCAGCTTGCTCTTTTGAAGGTATTCCTGCATATAATGGAGCAAAAGAAGACGAACTTATTTGATTGATGTATTTTTCATTTCTTAAATCATAATACACATAAGCCCCTAAATCAGCATTATATAATTTATCATTAAATGAATTTATACTTTTCGTTTGCCATTCTTTCAATTGTTTGATTTTATCTTCATTCCCTCCAATAATTTGATAAAGATTAATCAAGGATTGATTTGATTTGATTAACAAGGTATTAAAAAGAGGATCTTGAACCAAAAAAGGTGAAAGTTCTGCAATTTTTTTATCATCGTAATTATGCTCTTTAGCTATATCGATAATATGTAAATAATGATCGTATTCTCTGTTGGTAGGTCGCTCTGAAGGATCTACTATTTTAATATCTTTCCTTTCAACTTTATATTCGGGAGGATTCATTGTTAACCATATATCATCCCATACAGGCGAGTTATCTGTACCTGATTCCCAATTGTGATAAATGTATACTAATCCTTCATTTTTTGGATCTCTACAGCTGTAAAAATAGTTATGACTATTATATACTTTATCGATATTATCTTTTATAAAATCTAAAATATCCTTTTTGTCTTTTGCAATATGATATATTTTTTCAAGTGTAAATCCTACTACAGGTGGCTGAGTCATTCCTGTTGATGGATAATTTTTATTTGACAAAGGATTTAACTCTGCTTGATGGAAATCGGGACCTGGAAAATAGGTGTCGCTTTCTTGATGAAAAACGATGTGTGGAATAAATCCATTTAACCATTGGGAGCTCAGCAAACTAGTGATTTCCGTTTTGGCTTTCTCTATGTCATAGTGTGCGTATCCAATTGCAATAAATCCCGCATCCCATTTCCATTGAAATGGATATAAACCTTTACATGGAATTGTATAGCCTCCTGGTTGAGAATTTGTATTTAGAATGTTTTGAGCTTGTTCAATTAATCCAATTGACATAGTATTTAGGTTTTATAAAAGATGCCTAGATATA
The DNA here is from genome assembly GCF_020886115.1 of Flavobacterium ammonificans. Taxonomy (NCBI): domain Bacteria; kingdom Pseudomonadati; phylum Bacteroidota; class Flavobacteriia; order Flavobacteriales; family Flavobacteriaceae; genus Flavobacterium; species Flavobacterium ammonificans. The sequence continues at coordinate 854,202 of NZ_AP025185.1, read as the reverse complement.
ATATCTAGGCATCTTAAAAATTTATTTAAATTATTACACTAGAAGTTAAAAGTTAAATTAACAACTGCTGTTCTAGGAATGATTGGTCGGCCTACGAAAAACTCTTCTTCCGTTTGGTTCTCACCAAGTCTTGGAGATCCTTCTGTAATTCCAGCTGAATTAAATAAGTTAAATGACTGTACTCCTAATCTTAATGTTTCTTTTTCATTGCCAACTTTAAAAGTATATCCTATACCTAAATCAACAATTCCAAAACCGTCTAATTTGATTGTATTAGCATCGTTAGTGAATTTATCCCCTGCATAATTATAATCAAGGTTTAAATCAAAGTTAGATTTGTCATAAGAAAACCCAAGTTTTCCCATAAAATCAGGCTGTCTTGCAATTTTATTTCCTACAAATAAAGGATTGTTTTCAGATTTTGTTAACTCATGCTTTTGATAAGTAAATCCACCATTAAAAGAGAATCCCTCAGTGAATCTCCAATTCCATGTTCCTTCAATTCCATAGGATTCAGTGTCTTGCATATCTACTTTTTCAATAAAGCCTCCTGGATTTGCAGGATCGTTTATAAATTGTACATTCCTTCTGTCTGATAAATTCGCAGAGTACAAAGCAAGTGTCCCAGAAAAAGTACCATTACCATATTTTACCCCTGCTTCAGATTGAATGATTTTTTCAGGAGAATATGTAGCTGGTTGATCTAAAGCATTGAATCTCACAGAACGTAATTCAGGAAAGAAATACCCTTTAGAGTAGTTAGCGTAAGCACTTAAATTTGAGTTTACTTTATATAGTGCTGCTAAAGAGATTGCATAATCATCAGTTGAAACTTTAGCGCGCTGAAATGCTCCTGTTCCCCATTGAACTACATCTATTCCTGGTATACCCGTATTTCCTGAAGTAAAATTGGCTGTTTTTTCATTTTCAATTGTCCCCGAAACCGATTCGTGTCTAATCCCAAAATCAAAATTCCATTTTTCTAATTTAATTTGATCTGTTAAAAAGAATGCTAATTTATTGCTAGTTAGATTTCTATTCAAATACGATGTTCCTGTATTAGTAACTCCGTTTCTAGTGTAACCAGATAGATTAATTAACTGAGGTGTATTAGTATACTCACTCAAATAACTAGTTGTAATATTTAAATCTCCAGCAGAAGATCTAGACATGAATGTCCCCCCTGTTAATGTATGATTATTGATCTTTTTAATAACTTTAACTTCTGAAACCAATTCATCTAAAGGACGAATTCTATCTACAATTCTGTTCTCATACAAACGTGCACTAGCTGGTAATGCTTGCCCATTTAAATAAGTGAAGTTTCCTGATGTTAATCTTCTAGCAGCCTTATATTGGCTTTGAGTTTCTACCGCTTTCGCTCCTGAAACACCACTTCCATCAGTAAAAAAGTTAAATTGATGATCGTATTTAGACTTTCTAACTTTAGTGTCTATAGTAAAGCTATCAGAGAAATTATGTATAAAGTTTGTCATAAAGTATCCACCCTTAGTAGCAACACCATCTCTTATTCTAGATGTAAATATACCATCTGGTGTAGCGTAAGAAATATTAGAAACTGCAGCGGTTTGAAGCGTGATAATCTCTTTACCATCACTTCCTATAGGTCTTTCTCTTGACCCTCCGATAAGTGGGTAAGGTAGAAAAAATTGAACTTTGTCATCAATAATTTGACCAGAGAAAGTAATCGAACCCTTTTCGGTAACTTTTTTCACATTAGCTCTTATTTGATACCCTTCCGTTGGCAAACCAGTTTTGATTGGGCCTTCGTCATATCTATAAAATCCTGTTAATGCATAAAATAAATTTGAATCTTTCCCTCCTAATTGACCACTAGAAAGAAAGTCTGCTTTATATCTTGAATTATTACCTGTTTCAACTCTCAAAATATTTTTTGCCTCTTCTGAACCCGTTTCACTTGTATAGTTAATAATACCAGCTACTGATCCTGCTCCGTGAAGAACTGAAGAGCCTCCACGAACAAATTCCAAGCTCTTCATCCCAATATCCGTTCTAAAATAAACATCATGCGCAGATGAGTTCAAACCGAAAGTAGAAAGAACTGGCATTCCGTCAATTTGCAATGGGTTAAACTGAAATTGTCCTCCAGATGGTAAACCTCTAACAAAAACGTTAGACGCAACCTCACCACCACCATTTTCTGTTGTGATTCCAGGTACACTTCTTAAAATATTAGCTTGGCTACTTGTATTTAACTTAATTAAATCTTTTGCACTAAATGAAGTAATAGACAATGGTGTTTCTTTTTGAGAACGTTTAACCGATGTAGCAGTCATTACTACCTCGTTTAAAGTTTCTGAACTTTCTTTCATTACGAAATTTAAAGTACTATTAGAAGACACATCTAAACTCTTTGTTTGAGATAAAAAACCTAAGTAAGTTACCTTAATTTTTTGGATTCCCTTTAAATTGGTTACTACTGAAAATTTTCCATCAACATCCGTAGAAGTTGCAGCATTGCTCCCAACAATAAGAACATTTACCTGTGGGAGAGGATTGTTTTTTTCATCAGTCACGACTCCCTTGACTGTTGTTTGTGAGTAGGAACTAATTCCTATCAAAAGAATAATTACTTTGATAAAATTTTTCATAATTTTTGGTTGATTAAATTAATGCTATTTGCTTGTCAAAACTATGTGGGTTTAACATAAAAAGATTCTCAATTATTGCAAAATAATTACGCAAACGTTTGCACAAACGTTTGCGGAAATAAAAAGAATTACATAATTTAGATTTTTAATTTGATTCTATGTCTAAAAAAAACATTGTTACTTTAAAGAAGATAGCTACCGATCTAGGCTTATCTATATCTACTATTTCAAGATCGTTAAATGATCATCCAGACATTAGTGACGAAACTAAAGAAAGAGTGAAATCGTATGCCAATAAAATTAAATACATCCCCAATTTATTTGCAAAAGGGTTTAGATCCCATAAATCAAATATTATAGGTGTCATAATTCCAAATATAGAGCATAGCTTTACCGCTACTTTATTGCGAGGAATTATTCAAAATGCCGAGATAAATGGATTCCGGGTTATTATTTGCGAATCATTTAATGACGAACAAAAACAATCGGAATTAATGGAAACAATGATTCAATTTGGAGTAGATGGCATCTTATTGTCATTAACAAAAAAAACAAAAAACGTAGATGAAATTCTAGAAATGATGGAACATATTCCATTGATTATGTTTGATCGAATTTCATCTAAAGTTCCTTGTACTCAAATTGTAATTGACGATGAAGACGCCTCCTATAAAGCTGTTCAACATTTAATAAATGTGGGTAAAACAAAAATTGCAATTATTAAAGAATCAGACACTTCGAATATATCTGAGAGAAGATACCAAGGCTACTTAAAAGCATTAAAAGAAAATCAGATTATCATTAATGAAGATTTGATTATGAGTAGCGAGAATCTTTCAATTGAAGAAGGAAGGAGACTTACAAGAAATCTTTTAAGCTGTCAAGAAGTTCCGGATGCTATCTTCACAATAAGCGATGAAGCCGGAATTGGTGCTATTCAAGAATTGAAAAAACATAAAATAAAAATTCCTGAAGAAATAGCAGTTGTTGGTTTTAGTAATTCAAAATTTTGTACAATAATTAAACCAAATCTTACTAGTGTTGATCAGCCTGGAAATAGAATTGGGAAACTTTCTGTAGACTATTTGATTGAAGAGATTAACTCCCCAAGCACAATAATTCATAAAACAATAGAGATAAAAACAAATCTAATTATTAGGAAATCTTCATTTAAACCAAATATTAATATGAAATAAACCCTTATTTCACTTCTCTGATAGCTCCAGACTCAATCCAACCTTCAGTGCCGTCTGTAAGTTCAATTTTTTTCCATTTCCCCAAGATTTCTTTTACAAAGACTTTAGTTCCTTCGTGTAAAATAAAAGTAGCTGGACTAGCTTTTTGAGGTTCGCTCTTCACTTCAGTAACTTCCGCAAAAACGATGGCTGGTCGGTCCGTTACAAAATGATTTCTTTCAAAAATAGCAGCTCCAACACTAACTAATAAAAATAAAACCCATACAAACATTCCAAAAAAGAAAATGCGTTTTAATACGGCAGCAAGCGAAAAATAGTAACCAATAAAAAATCCTAAAAACATCAATCCAAAGACAATAGAAATCCAAGCCCAAGTATTGTAATGATACATCCCTGTAAAATCATGAAGTAGTTTGGCAAAACCCACTTTCGGAACTTCTTTTACCTCATCAATGGTTAGTTTTTGAGCAAATTTTAGGTTGTTTGCTATATCTGCATCTTCAGGAGCCAACACCAATGCTTTCTCATAGTTGTAGATTGAGGGCGCCACTTTATTCAATTTATAGTAACAATTTCCTAAATTGAAATACAAGTCCGCTGATTGCTGACGCGAATCCAACACACTTTCATAGGCTTGAATCGCTTGTTCGTATTGCCCTTTTTGATACAAAACATTCCCTTTTTCAAATCCGCTTTGAGCGAATAAAAAAGAAGAGATGAACAAAAATATGTAAACTAAATGTTTCATTGTGTCCTTAGTGTTTAAACAATCTGTTTTTCCAATTCTGAAATAATCACCACTGCTTTATCAAAATCATTTTGAATTGACGTGCTTGAGGCTGGTGCATAACGAGCCAACTCACAACTTTCTGTCAAGGCAATAAAATCAGTAACTACATCTGGATTGGCATTGCGAGACAACAACAATTCTTGAATGTTGTCTTTACTCATTTCCGAAGTTTCAATATGCAATTTGGCTTTCAAGAAATTGTGCATTGCTTTTTCCAAAGCCACATAAAACGGCTCTTTATTATGGATTTGTTTTTTGGCTTCTGACAAATATTTTTTAGCCAATCGGTTGTTCATTCGGATTCTGTTTCCAGTCACATCGCTATCTAATGCTTTTTTTCTTTTTCTAAGAAGTACTAGTATTGGTAATGCAATAAATGGCACTGCCAACAAAATATAATACCATAGCGATCCAAAGAAATCTTGGCGTTTTAATGGTTCTAATTCTGTTTTCAATTTAATGAATTTGAACTGCTCTGCTTTTTCAATTTTGTTTTTATTTCCAGCTGAATTCGATGCTACCGCATTTGTAGCTGTAGGTCCGTCCAAAACATTAATCAGTATTTCCTTTGATGTTAGCGTTTTATAGCTTCCTGAACTTAAGTCAAAATAACTAAACTGCATTGGCTTAACAATATATTTTCCTTTGTATTGAGGTACAATTGTATAACTATCCGAGATTTTTCCTAACATTCCTGATAAACCAGTATTGACTGCTTCTTTATGAACCGCATCGTACATTTCGAGAGCATTAGGAACTACTGGTTTAGGCAAATCAAATAATTTTAAATTTCCTTTCCCACTAACACTCACAACCAAATCTAAACTTTCTCCGTTTTTTAAATCCGTTTTAGTAGGCGTTACTTTAAAATCAAAATTACCAACTGCTCCAGTAAATCCTTCTGGTTTTCCAGCTTCAGGAAGTGCTTTTACCATTATCGTTTTGGTTCCTGCTGAAACGCGTTTGTTGCCTTCGGTAATCATTACACGACCAAACATATCTCTACGATTAGTTGGCAATTGCACATCAATATCTAGTGCTAATGGTTCAATCTTTAGACGCCCTGATTTTTGAGGATACAATACTGTTTTACGTAAGGTTACATAACGATAACGTTGTCCTTTGAACATTCCTTCTTCGGCAACTAACTGCTTGATGTCAATATTCTGACTCCAAAAATCATTGTATTTCGGTTTGTCTAATTCACGCCAATTGGAGATTCCAATATTGTAGCTGAAATACAATTTGTACACCACCGTTATCGGTTCGTTGATATACGGATTGGTTTTAGAAATATCGGCGACAAGGTAGATATTATTGTCGGCTGAAATTTGTGGTGCATTCGGATCGTTTGGATCGGCTTGTTGTTGTACTGGACTAGTAACTGTAACTCGAACAGGAGCCGTTTTATACAATTGTCCATTGAACTCAATGACCGCCTGTTTGATCACCAAATTCCCTTTTTGCAAAGGCAATAAAAAATAAGAGTATACTTTTTCAAACGAACTTCGTCCGTTAATCCACGATTGACTAATTTGCTGACTGGGTCCTGCAATTACTCGAAAACCTTCGAAATTGGGTTGAACAAAATTATCTCCGTCTACATTCATTATAAAATCTACTCGAAGTCTTTCGTTGAGTCCGAGCGTGTTTCTACTGACTTTTGCCTCAAATTCTACCTGAGCCAGAAGTCCTTGGAAACTGATTAATAATAGCAGTATGTATTTTTTCATTATTTATAAAATGGCATTCTTATTTCAAATTACTTACCAGTCTTTTTCTGTTTGAACTGGTTTTCCTTTTACTTTTTGGGCATTAACTTTATTTTGAACTTTCTTTTCTTCATTATTCACGGCGTCCAATAAATTTTGAACGCGTTGTTGTGAAATTCCACCTGGATTAGGTTTAGGCTGACCTTGATTCTTGGAAGAGTCGTCTTTCTTTTCTTTATCTCCCTGATTTTCTTTTTTATCTTTATTTTGATCGCCTTTATCCTTGTTCTTATCTTTATTTTCTCCGTCTTTCTTGTCGTCTTTTTTATCCTTGTCTTTGTTCTTGTCCTTGTTTTTGTCTTTATCTTTATTCTTGTCGTCTTTTGGTGGATTGTCTTTTAGCATTTTTTTTGCCAAAGCATAATTGTATCGCGTTTCTTCATCTTCAGGATTATTGCGAAGCGCATTTTTATAGGCTTCGACCGCCTGTGAATAATTCTTCTCTTTCATAAACACATTACCAAGATTGTGAAGGGCTTTGTGTTTTTGAGGATAGGTTCTAATTGTTTTTAAAGCATTGGCAAATGCTATTTTGGATTCCGAAAACTGGTTTTGACGATAAATTGCATTTCCTAAGTTATAGGATGCAACCGTTCTTCTTGGAAATTTAGAATGTGAAATTCTATAGTTGGCTTCGGCATCGGCATAGTTTTTTGCTGCAAACTCTTCATTCGCTTTTGGCAAAAGAGCGTCTTTCTCTTGGGCTGTAATCGCCAAAGAAAACACGAGCAAAATCGATACAATTACCTTTTTCATCATTTTATTGTTCCTTTTCATTAAACAAATTGAGTCGGTTTACCCATTTAGTTTTGCGTTCCAATAGAAAAACATCTGCAAACAACAACACAAATGCAAATCCTAAAAACCACTGAAATTGCGACTGAAAATCGGCCATTTGAGTAGCTTCAAATTCGGTTTTTTCAATGTTGTTTAAGGCGTTTTTCACATAGTCAATCACCTCTTTTGTATTAGCTCCATTGGCATAACCACCTTTAGTCGCTTTTGCAATGGCGGTCAAACTTTCTGAGTTCAATTTGGTAATAACTACTTCGTTATTACTATCTCTTTTTAAGCCTTCCATTACACCATTACGACGCAACGGAATAGTTCCACCATTTGGAGTTCCTACTCCTATTGTTATGATTTTAATGCCCAATTTATTAGCTTCTTCCGCAGCAGCTTCAGCGCCCTCAGAATGATCTTCTCCATCCGAAACTAAAATCAATAACTTGCTCGTTTTTTTATCATCAAAATAGGTGGCTGACAATCGTATCGCTTCATCCAAAGAAGTTCCAACAGATGAAACCATATCGGTATTCATGCTTTGTAGAAACATTTTGGCAACACTATAATCGGTTGTAATAGGCAAGACAGGAAACGAACTCCCCGCGTAAGCTACAATCCCTATTCTGTCGTTACCCAATTGATTAATAATTTGAGAAACCAATTGTTTGCTTTTCTCTAAACGGCTAGGAGCTACATCTTCGCAGAGCATACTTTTAGATACATCTATTGCAAAAACAATATCGATCCCTTCGCGTTTAACGGTTTCCATTTTAGTTCCAACTTTTGGATTGACCAAGCCCAAAATCAAAGCTGCTAATGCCAAAAGTAAGACCCCTAATTTTAAAATCGGTTTGAATACCGAACTATCTGGACTCAATCGTTGTACCAATTCTAAGTCGCCAAATTCACGTTGCTTTTTTCGCTTCCAATATTGATTGAAAAGAAAAACCAACACCAAAATTGGTAGTAGGAAAAGTAAGTACAAATATTTTTTCTCGTCTAATTCCATTATTGAATTTCTCTTTTTAACCACTAAGTTCACTAAGTAATTACACTAAGTTCACTATTTTCTATGTTGTATATTCAAAATCTACTGTGTGCCCTGTGCGTTCCTTGTGATCTTTGTGTTTAAATAATTTAAATAAATGATCGGTAAACCGTATTTCGCAATCCTAATTCTAGCAACAATAAAAAACCTGCTAACCAAACAAAGGGTCTGTATTTTTCATCATAATCATAAAATTTCAACTCTTCAATTTCTGTAGTTTCTAATTTATTGATGGCTGCATATATTTCTTCTAACTTATTGTTACTTGTCGCTCTGAAATATTTTCCGTCTGTTTTACGCGCAATATTTTTCATTAACTGTTCGTCAATTTCTACTTGCATCATACGGAATAAAAATTGTCCGTTAGGTGCAATCGCATACGGAAATTCAGCCATTCCATTGGTTCCAATTCCCACTGTATAGACTTTGATTCCGTATTGCTTTGCAATATCAGAAGCTGTTTCTGGCTCAATAAATCCAGCGTTATTTACACCATCAGTCAATAAAATAATCACTTTGCTTTTGGCTTTACTATCTTTCAAACGGTTTACGGCTGTCGCCAATCCCATTCCGATTCCCGTTCCGTCTTGCAATACATTATCGTATTTGATACTTTCTATCGCTTGCAGTATAATCGCTTTATCACTTGTTACCGGAGTTTTAGTATACGCTTCAGAAGCATAGACTACTAATCCGATTCGGTCATTGGGTCTTTCGTCAACAAAACTAGCTGCCACTTTTTTCAAAGCTTCCATTCGGTTCGGTTTCAAATCCTTGGCTAACATACTTCCCGAAACGTCAATCGCCATTACAATATCAATTCCTTTTGTTGTTTTGGTTTTGTTACTAATATCCACCGTTCTTGGTCGAGCCATCGCTACAATTAAAGCCGTCAATGCCAATAAACGAAATACCCCTAAAAAGGGATACAACTTCACAAAAAACGATTTAGAACCTGAGAACCCTTCCGTTGAACTTATTTTTAAAGTCGCCGTTTGTTGGTCTCTTTTCAAGTACAACCAAGCAGCTGCCGCTGGAATCAACAACAACAACCAAAAAAAATCTGGATTTAAAAAACTTAATTTTTCCATTAATTACTGGCTTGTCTTAGTTCAACTGATTGTAACATTCGCTCTGCAATGGCGCTTCCGTATTGATCGCCTTCAGGAAATACAATCATAATTTGTTGTAATCCTTGATTTTGTTTGAAGTATAAAATCTCATAATATACTTTTTCACTCGACTTGGTCAAAGGATTTAACATAGACATCGTCCCATAACCTTTCATACCTTGTACACCGCTTTCGGTTTCAAAGTCTTCTTGTTTAACGATAATATTTTGACCGCCTTGGGCTTCAATTATTTTTAAATTTCCTTCCATGGCTTTTGCCAAATCAATATCCGTTGGTTGTTTGAATTGACTGGTAGAAACCATAATGTAAAACCCATTCATCATGTCGCCATATTGAAACAACTGCATTTCTTTAATCAACGCCATGGTGTTTTTTGGCAACACTTTTTCAGCATCAATACGTTTTAACACTTGAGGAGTTTCAATTAGAATTCCTGGATTTCCGTATTCACTTTTTACCCATTCGCCTTCTAATAATTCTTTGGTTTCACGACCAAAAACAGTATCGATAACATATCCAAAACCACGAGTTACCACAAAAAATCCGGTTACTAAAACAAGTAAAAGTACTACTGAAACAATCGCAGTACGAATTTGTTTCGCTTTCTTTTTCTTTAATTGCAATTGGATTTGCTGTTGTCTTTGCGCCTCGTTTAATAGCAAATCTTCCTCTTCAGGCACATCAACTGGAATCGCCTTATCCAAAGTTAAAATCGCTTTTTGAATCTTATTCCTATCCTCGGTGATTTCGAAATCAAGCGGTTTAGATTTAGCAAATTTTACCAAATCGGCTTGTTTTAAAACACGTTCTAAGTTTTCGATTGTTTCTTTAGAAAGTGTCATTTTCTTTTTGACAGAAGCCGCTCTCAAAGCAGTAATCAGTTCCGAAGTCGTACTTTCCATCGCTGGAATTTCGATAGCCTCTTCGATATAGTTTCTAGCTATGTCTGTCAATTCACTATAATATTCTTTGATTTCTCCGTTTTGCCACAATTCTTTTTGCTCCAAAATGGTCAATAAAGAGGTTGCTTTTTCGATAGGTGTTTTATAGACTTCTTCTTCAGTCTCTTTGTTTTGCCTTTTCTTAAAGTACCAGTACGCGAAAGCTCCTATTCCTGCAAGGATTATAATCGCTAATAAATACTTCCACCAATTTCCCCAATGACTCTCAGCTGCCACAATGTTCTTGATGTCGTACATTTTTTGTTGTAACGTATCTACTTTCACATTAGCTACCTCAACCAAAAGTGAGTCGGAAAAAAAGGGTTTTTTGTTAATCAATATTGGCACTCTTGGAATAGTATATTTCCCAGAATCAAATTGGGTTAAGCCATATATTTTAACCAATTCGTAGCGATCGTCATTCCAAATAGTATCTATTGGATACGAACGAATCACTTCCAATGCTCCAAAGTTTTTCAATTTAGGAAAAACCACTCTGGCAGCAGTATCAACGGAAGCTTTCAAGGTCAATTTGAACTCGGCGCCAATTTTATTGCGCGTTGTGTCCAAAGCCGTTGTCACTTTTTGTGCAAAAAGGGAAGTGGAAATTAGAAACAATACTATGTATGCTATTTTTTTCATTTATTCTATTCAGAAATTTTGATTTCTGATTGTTGATTAACGATTAGTGATTTTTGATTTTACTATTTAAAATACTACTTAATCTAAAATCTCTATCTCGATTTAAAATACCCTAATAATTTGGTTACATAACTTTCATCAACTCGGGTGTTCACGACTCCAGCGCCTGATTTACTGAAGGTTTCTTTAAAATAATTCACTCGATCGTAATAGTGTTTTTCATAGTTCAAACGAACCGATTTAGAACCTGTATCTACTAATTGGACTACTCCTGTTTCGGCGTCCAACATAGGAACCATGCCTAAATTCGGCATTTTTTCTTCGCGAATGTCATATACTCGAATTCCAGTAATGTCGTGCTTTTTTGAAGCTATTTTCAATGTTTGTTCGTATTCCTGAGTCATAAAATCAGAAATAACAAAAACGATAGCTTTCTTTTTTTGTGTTCCCGACAAGAATTTTAGGGCTTGTGCCAAATCGGTTTTATTGCTTTTAGGTTCAAACTCGATGAGTTCGCGAATGATTCGCAACACATGCGAGCGGCCTTTTTTGGGTGGAATGTATAATTCGATTTCATCTGAAAATAGAATTAACCCAATCTTATCATTATTTTGCGTTGCAGAAAAAGCCATAGTAGCGGCAATTTCTGTGACAATGTCTTTTTTAAACTGATTTTTGGAACCAAAACTCTCTGAACCCGAAATATCAACCATTAACATCATCGTCAATTCACGTTCTTCTTCAAAAACTTTAACATGTGCCTCGTTATAACGTGCGGTAACATTCCAGTCAATCGCACGAATATCATCTCCATATTGGTATTGACGTACTTCGCTAAAAGTCATTCCACGTCCTTTAAAAGACGTATGGTATTCTCCCGAGAAGATATGATCACTCAATCTTCGGGTTTTGATTTCTATTTTTCGGACTTTTTTGAGTAGGTCTTTTGTATCCATTTTGTTATTTAGGCAATAGGCAATAGGCATCAGACTTGCTAATGGCTTTTGACTAATTACTTTTAGGGAACCTCAACTTCGTTAACGATTTTGTTGATGATATCCACAGAAGTAATGTTTTCAGCTTCTGCTTCGTAAGTAACACCAATTCTGTGTCGCAATACATCATGAACAACGGCACGAACGTCTTCTGGAATAACATACCCACGGCGTTTAATGAAGGCATAACATTTAGCGGCATTTGCCAAGTTGATACTTCCACGTGGCGAAGAACCAAAACTAATCAACGGCTTCAAGTCGGCTAGTTTGTATTTTTCTGGATAACGCGTAGCGAAAATAATATCTAAAATATATTTCTCGATTTTTTCATCCATATACACTTCACGAACTGCCTCTTGTGCGCGTAAAATTTGTTCGATAGAAACGACTTGGTTTACTTTTTCGTAGCTACCACTCAAATTCTGACGAATCACCAAACGCTCTTCATCCATTTTTGGATAATCAATCACTGTTTTCAACATAAAACGATCGACTTGTGCTTCTGGCAACTGATAGGTTCCTTCTTGCTCAATTGGGTTTTGCGTAGCCAAAACTAAAAATGGCTTATCTAATTTAAAAGTAGTATCGCCAATAGTCACTTGTTTTTCCTGCATCGCCTCTAATAAAGCTGATTGCACTTTGGCTGGCGCACGGTTAATCTCATCCGCTAAGACGAAATTGGCAAAAATCGGTCCTTTTTTAATTGAGAATTCATTTTGCTTGATGTTGTAAATCATCGTTCCCACTACATCGGCAGGCAATAAGTCTGGTGTGAATTGGATTCGGCTAAACGAACCAGCTACAGCTTGCGAAAGCGTATTAATTGCCAAAGTTTTAGCCAGTCCAGGAACCCCTTCTAACAAGATATGTCCTTGACCCAAAAGCCCAATTAACAATCGTTCCACCATGTGCTTTTGACCTACAATTACTTTATTCATTTCCATAGTTAGGAGATCAATAAAAGCACTTTCTCTTTCTATTTTCTCGTTGATTGCTCTAATGTCTAAAGACGCTGTATTCTCTTCCATTGTGATATATTTTAAACCATTTTTAATGTGGTTGCCATTTGCGAGTGCAAATTGAATTATTTTTTAGAAGTACGATGTTAAAGAATGGTTAAAACTTTAGCTAAAAACCTAATTTAAAGGTGGATTTATGATCAAATTTATCTATTTTTAAAATCTCGATTAAAATCGGATTAAAATACTTGAAATAAAAACGTAAAAGAGGCAATACTACTATGAGTAAATCGACTTTATCTCCCATAATTGCGGGAGTAATGAACTGGGGGATTTGGGATAAAAAACTCAATACTAAAGAAATGGATAATATTATCCATCTTTGCCTCGAAAACAAAATTTCAACTTTTGATCATGCCGATATTTATGGTGATTATACCACGGAAGCTGATTTTGGAAAAGCTTTGGTTTCAAGCACATTTGACCGATCTAAAATTCAATTGATTTCGAAATGTGGTATCCAAATGGTGACCAAAAACCGGAACAATTCTATAAAACATTACGAATATTCCAAAGACTATATTATTTGGTCCGTAGAGAATTCGTTGAAAAACTTAGCGACAGACTATTTAGACGTGCTTTTATTGCACCGCCCGAGTCCTTTGATGCAGGCTGACGAAATTGCCGAAGCAGTAACGAAATTAAAATCTGATGGGAAAATTATCGATTTTGGTTTGTCGAATTTCACTACGTCACAAACCGAATTAATTCGTCAAAAAACCGAAGTTAGTTTTAACCAAATTCAATTCTCTGCGTCCCATCATGAGGCAATGTTAGATGGGAGTTTAGACTATATGCAAACTCATGGTATTCGTCCTATGTCGTGGAACCCATTAGGTAGTGTGTTTCGAGAAGACAATGAGCAGACCCGACGCATGAAAAAATTATTGGCGCAATTGGTTGCAAAATATGAAGTGGGTTCAGATACGATCTTGTTGTCCTGGATTTTACAACATCCCGCCCAAGTAATTCCAATTGCCGGTACGGTAAATGTAGCACGAATTCAAGCCTTAATGAAAGCAACTGAATTACCTCTTGAAAAAGAAGATTGGTTTGCAATTTGGACAGAAAGTATGGGTAAAAATGTACCTTAAATAAAATAGAAACAATGACCAAAATAGCCTTAATTACAGGAGCAACAAGCGGAATTGGTAAAGCAACCGCTGAGATTTTAGCTAAAAATAATTACAAATTAGTACTTTGTGGCCGTCGCCAAGATCGTTTGGATCAACTTCAAAAAACACTTTCCTCACATACCGAAGTGCATACTTTACAATTTGATGTGCGCGATAAAAAAGCAGTTTCTGAGCAAATTGAATCACTCCCCAAAGCATTTTCTTCAATTGATATTTTGATTAATAATGCAGGAAATGCCCACGGTTTGGACCCTATTCAAAATGGTAATCTAGACGATTGGGACGCTATGATTGACGGAAATATCAAAGGTTTGTTGTATGTTTCCAAAGCGATTATTCCACAAATGATAGCGCGTAAATCAGGACACATCATCAACATTGGTTCTACCGCTGCCAAAGAAGTGTATCCTAACGGAAATGTCTATTGTGCTACCAAACACGCTGTGGATGCTTTGAACCAAGGAATGCGAATGGATTTGAATCCATTTGGAATTCGCGTGGGTGCCATTCATCCTGGAATGGTCTCAACGGAGTTTAGTAATGTACGTTTTAAAGGCGATGATGAGAAAGCGCAAAATATATACAAAGGATTTGCTCCTTTGCAAGCAGAAGATATAGCTGATATTATCCATTTTGTGGTGTCAAGACCGTATCATGTGAATATTGCAGATTTGATTGTTATGCCAACTGCACAGGCGTCATCAGGAATTGTGAATCGTTCTTTATAAATATTTATATGAGAACATTAGTTATTGGAGATATTCATGGAGGCTTGCGTGCCTTACATCAAATTTTAGAAAGAGCTAAAGTCAGCCCACATGACAAATTGATTTTTTTAGGTGATTATGTAGATGGCTGGAGCCAATCGCCAGAGGTGATTGATTTACTTATTTCCATGAAAAAGTCGCATAACATTATTTGTATTCGTGGCAATCATGATGATTTATTGTTGGAGTGGCTCAAAAACGGAACCGACAATCCGCAATGGTATCAGCACGGCGGAGAAGCTACAGTAACGGCTTATCAAAAAAGAGATGGGAAAACTTTAGAAGCCCATATCGCTTTCATCGAATCATTAGAAGATTACCATCTAGACGAAAAAAATAGATTGTTCATTCATGCCGGATTTACCAATATGAATGGTGTTGATTTTGAATATTTCCCTAATCTTTTTTATTGGGACAGAACCCTCTGGGAAACAGCATTGGCCTTGGATAAAACCATGAAAATAACTGATGTTGCTTATCCTAAACGCTTTGCCCTATATAACGAAATATATATTGGTCACACGCCTGTTTCAAGAATTGGAAAAACAATTCCTGTTCAGATGGCGAATGTATGGAATGTAGATACTGGAGCCGCTTTTAAAGGACCGTTAACGATTATGGATGTAGATTCTAAAGCCTATTGGCAAAGTGAAAATTTAGATGTTTTATACCCAAACGAAAAAGGAAGAAACTAAAAAAATCCGCTTGATTTAGGTAATTCAAGCGGATTTTTAAATTAAATAATTCTTTACTACAAGTCAAATTTAATTCCTTGTGCCAATGGCAAACTTGTGGTATAATTAATTGTATTCGTTTGGCGTCTCATATAAACTTTCCAAGCATCAGAACCTGATTCGCGTCCACCACCCGTTTCCTTTTCACCTCCAAAAGCACCTCCAATTTCAGCGCCTGAAGTTCCGATATTTACATTAGCAATACCACAATCTGATCCAGCTACTGATAGAAATAGTTCGGCTTCACGAAGATTATTGGTCATTATTGCCGAGGACAAACCTTGAGCTACTCCATTTTGAATAGCAATGGCATTAGTAACTTCTCCTGTATATTTTAATAAATATAAAATTGGTGCAAACGTTTCATGTTGTACAATTTCAAAAGAATTATCTGCTTCTACGATTGCAGGTTGAACGTAACAACCGCTCTCATACCCTTCGCCAACCAAAACTTTTCCTTCTACAAGGATTTTTCCGCCTTCTTCAACTGCTTTAGCTAAAGCATTAGTATACATAGCAACCGCTTGAACGTCAATCAATGGTCCGACATGGTTTTTCTCATCCAATGGATTTCCAATACGCAATTGTTTGTAAGCGGATACTAAAGCATCTTTTACTGTATCGTACATACTTTCATGTATAATCAAACGACGCGTAGAAGTACACCGTTGACCTGCAGTACCTACCGCACCAAAGACTGCACCAATAACCGTCATTTTAATATCTGCATCAGGAGTAACAATAATAGCATTGTTCCCTCCTAATTCTAACAACGATTTTCCTAAACGACTTGCAACTGTTTGAGCTACAATTTTACCCATTCGTGTAGAACCTGTTGCAGAAATTAATGGGACTCTAGTATCTTGAGTTAGTAATTCTCCTATTTTGTAATCGCCATTAATTAGACAAGAAATCCCTTCTGGTAAGTTATTTTCGCGGATAACTTCGGCAATAATATTTTGGCAAGCAATCCCGCAAAGCGGCGTTTTTTCAGAAGGTTTCCACACACAAACATCGCCGCAAATCCAAGCTAAAGCGGTATTCCAAGCCCAAACAGCAACAGGAAAATTAAATGCCGAAATGATTCCGACAACTCCTAAAGAATGGTATTGCTCATACATTCGGTGACCCGGACGTTCAGAATGCATTGTTAAACCGTGTAACTGGCGCGAAAGCCCAACTGCGAAATCGCAGATGTCTATCATTTCTTGTACTTCCCCGTACCCTTCTTGCAACGATTTTCCCATTTCGTAGGAAACCAGTTTACCCAAGGCTTCTTTATTTTTGCGTAATTTTTCTCCAAACTGACGTACAATTTCTCCTCGTTGAGGCGCCGGCATTATTCGGAAAGTCTGGAAGGCCTCGGTAGCTTTTTGCATTACTTTTTCATAATCAGCAGCAGATGTAGTTTGAACAGATGCTATTAATTGTCCGTCCACAGGAGAATAACTTTTTAGTATTTCACCTGAACCAAAACCAGAAGTTCCGGTAGAAGTTCCTAAATTTAAGTCTTTTACGCCCAATTGAGCTAAGGCTTCTTTCATTCCGAATGCAGATGCTATTGTTGTCATTGTAACTTTTCTGTTAAAAATTGTTATATTTTTGTAAAGATATTATTTTCAACTTAATAATTAAATTGAAAACAATTTATTTCAAGAGCAAGTAATTCCTTTAAAGATTTGGAAATAGTATTCCAATTATTTTTTGGACAAAAATCTTGAATCCGTATCCATAATTGTTCCGCATTGGGAACAAGTTCGTAACTTTTCTGAGCTGTAAAAATGTTCAAAATGAGTTAAAAAGTCTTTTTCAATATTATGAAGTTCAAAATAAACTTCGTGTAATTTGTGATTGCAATTTTCACAATGCCAAAGTAATCCATCTGTAAAACCTAAACCTGCTCTTTTGCGTTCTATAACTAATCCGATAGAACCTTCTGAACGGACTGGTGAATGGGGAATTTTGGCTGGATTCAAATACATATCGCCTGGATTCAAATCCATCTCTTTACGCTCTCCGTCTTCCTGAATGACTACTTTAATACTGCCTTCCAATTGGTAAAAAAGCTCTTCGGTTTCGTTATAATGGTAGTCTTTTCTTGCATTCGGCCCTGCTACAATCATGACAATATAATCGCCTGATTCTGTATATATATTTTTGTTGCCAACGGGTGGCACTAGTAGATGACGGTTTTCATCAATCCATTGATTCAAATTGAACGGTTTTGCAATAGCCATATCCTTAAATTTAGAATGGTAAAGTTACACTTTTACTCGTACTATTTTTTTTCTTTAATCAAATAGATATATACTGGGAAATGGTCACTAAATCCTATTTCGGTTGCTCCATGCCGTAAAGGATATCCTTTAAATTGACCGCTAGTTTGAACTAAAAAAGATTTGTTATAAATTCCTGCTTTCCAGAATTGATAGCTGGAATAATCTGACTGCAAAAGCGACTTGGTAATCAAAATTTGGTCAAAAATATCCCATGCATCCCGATGTGCAATTGTTCCCATCCCTTTTTTTGCCATATCTTCAAATGGATTATAAATCCCCATTGGGGGAACATCTGCTTTTTTCGCCTTAGCCCCTAAAGCAATTTTCACACTTTTATTGTAGGGACCGTCATTCAAGTCTCCCATAGTAATGACTTTGGCGTTTGGATTTATGCGTTGCAGCGAGTCAATTATTTTTCTATTCAAAGCCCCAGCAGCTTCCCTAAAGGGACTCGATCGCTGTTCACCGCCAGAACGTGATGGCCAGTGATTGACAATCAAATGGATTTCTTCGCCCTCTAAAAACCCTGAAACGAGAAGCTGATCACGAGTATAGACTCGTTTGTTTTTTGAACTTACTACCTCAACATCATCTGTGAGTTCTTCTTTATTTTTTTTGGAAATAGACTCCTTTTGAAAAACGTATAATGGAATATTAGAATAGGTTATGGGTTGAAAAAACTCTTTTCGATACAACAAAGCCACATCAATTCCTCTTTTGTCTGGAGAGTCAAAATGGATTATTCCGTACTTTTTATCTACTAAAATAGGCTGTGCAATTAGATCTTCTAATACCCCGCGGTTTTCAATTTCACAACCCCCGATAAAAGTTGGCGACTCCGAGTTTTCTGAATTACCAATTTCGGCCAAGACTCGAGATAAGTTGGCTAACTTTTTTTGGTACTTAGCAAATGTCCAATTTTGCGACCCTTTTGGAGTCCAATCTTCATCAAATGTTTCAGGGTCATTGATGGTGTCAAATAGATTTTCGAAATTATAAAAGGCTACCGTATGAATTTTAAATTTTTTGGTTTGGCCGAAAGATTTTGGATATACAGCCAAGACCAAAATACAATACAGAAAGATAGAAATTCTCATTTTATTTCAATTTAGGATCTTTAAGAGTGGGTATAGTAAAAGTAAGAAATTGAAACTGAAATTAAAAGTGATTTGGTATTTGCCTATATTTGTTTTTATAAATTACTGTAGCAATTCAGAATTGATTTATGAAAAAAACGTTCATTTTATTCACTATTAGTTTACTTTCCTTCACTTTTCAAGCTCAACCATCAATGATTACACCACCGTATTTACAAAAAGGAGATACTGTTGCAATTCTAGCAACTGCACGAAAACATATTGTAAAAAGTATGCAACCCACCATTTCATTATTGGAAAGCTGGGGCTTGAATGTTGTTATTGGGAAAACTATAGGTTTAGAAAAAAATCAATTGGCGGGAAATGACAAAGAACGTGCCGCTGATCTACAAGAGCAATTGGACAATCCCAACATCAAAGCAATATGGTGTGCGAGAGGCGGTTATGGTACAGTACGAGTAATTGATTTAATTGACTTTACTCAATTCAAAAAAAATCCGAAATGGGTGGTTGGTTTTAGCGATGTTACCGTTTTACACAATCATCTTAATACTATGGGGTACAAATCCATTCACGGAATTATGCCAATCAATCTGTCAAAAGCAACGCCAGCTGCGATTGAAAGTTTGCGTTTGTCCTTATTTGGACAACCTTTGCAATATGCTATAGACGCGCATCCTATGAATCGTATTGGAACAGCCTCAGGCGAACTAGTAGGAGGTAATTTGTCCATCTTATATAGTGTATTGGGTTCGCCATCAGCAATAGATTGTAAAGACAAGATTTTATATATTGAAGATTTAGACGAATACTTGTATCATATTGATCGTATGATGATGAATTTGAAACGAAATGGTTGTTTGGAAAGTCTGAAAGGAATAATTGTTGGGTCTATGACAGATATGAAAGATAACGATATTCCGTGGGGGAAAAATGCGCTTGAAATCGTACAAGACGTAACTAAAAATCTCAATATTCCTGTAATTTTTAATTTCCCAGCGGGTCATATTCATGACAATAGAGCCTTGATTTTAGGAAATACGGTTACTATTGATATCACCGAAAATTGTAGCACTGTGGTTTTTGAAAAGTAAATTCAACTAATTGCATTATGGCTGAGCACAACGAACTAGGTAAATTCGGAGAGGAATTAGCCGCTAAGTACCTTCAAAATAATGGATATACTATCTTAGCAACCAACTGGACTTTCCAAAAAGCAGAAATTGATATTCTAGCGCAAAAAGATAATGTTCTAGCTGTTGTCGAGGTAAAAACACGTACGTCAATTGATTTTGGTCTTCCTCAAGACTTTGTTAAGCCAAAAAAAATCCAATTATTGGTAAAAGCGGTTCACGCCTATGTTACCGAAAACGATATAGATAGCGAAGTACGTTTTGACATCATTGCCATCAGAAAGGATGGTCAAAACTTTGAAATTGAACATCTTACAGACGCATTTTATCATTTTTAAATTTGTTTTTACATGTTATAATTGTAACAAATTGTTTTTTTATTTATATTTGCAGTGTTTTTAACACAACTACTACCTACTAATAAAAAACAATTTAACACAACTACTATGAAAACAGTTTCTTCTATTGTAGAAAATTACATTAAAACAAAACCATTTTTGTTGAATGCCTTATCACTTGGTATTATTAATTTGACTTCTCTTTCGCGCAATATTATGAGTGAATTAGAAAACGAATTTGGTAAAGAAGTAAAACAAGGCGCTATTGTAATGGCCTTGAAACGATTAACCGAAGAATTAGACTTTAAATTGAATCACAAAATCAATAAGGTGATTAAAAATATTGGAGAAATTACGGTGCGTTCTCAGTTAACAGATTACACTTTTGCCGCCTCAGAAACTGTTTTGAATAAACAAGCCGATTTAATTACCGATATCAATAATTTTTCCGATATTTTTTATACTTCATCAAGAGGAGTAAACGAAACCAATATTGTGGTAAGCAACAGTGTGAATCATTTGGTTGACAAACATTTTGCCAACGAAAAATTGATTCAAAAACTAGAAAATTTAGCTTCCATTACGGTAAAATTACCAAAAGAAAACATCGTAGTTCCTGGAATTTATTATTTCATTTTTCAACGCTTGGCTTGGGAAGGAATTATTATCAATGAGGTGATCTCAACTTCGAATGAGTTTACGATTTTAGTTAGCGAAAATGAAGTAGAAGTTGCTTTCAAAGTAATTAAGGATTTGAAAAATTAGAAAACTCCAAAGCTTCCAGCCTTCAAAAGGCTGGAAGCTTTTTTTATTTCCCCATCAACTCCATCAACTCCAAAGCTCTTCGAATTGATTTTACATTGTCAAACGTCAATAACAATCGTAATCCGTTAGGGGTTTGTTTTTCTTTCATTTTACACAAAGCGCTTTGCTTTTGCACAAACTGTAGTACGTGATGAAAACGTCCGGATTGGTAATAATCCGATTGTTGGTCGGATACGAAATACCCAATCATTTTGCCTTGTTTTAAGACTAATTTTTCAATCCCTATACGGGTAGCAATCCATTTGATTTTCATACTGCTCAGTAAAGAAACAGCTTGTTTTGGCAAAGGGCCAAAGCGGTCAATCAGCTTATTTTCATAATTCAAAAGTGACGCTTCGTCTTTAATTTCTGCTAACTCGTTATACAGCAGTAATCGTTCAGAAACCGTGTTGATGTATTCATCTGGGAACAACAATTCGAAATCGGTATCGAGTTGCAGGTCCTTAACATATTCTTTAGTTTCGATATCATTTTGTTCTGGATACAAATCCTTGAATTCGTTTTCTTTCAATTCTTCGATGGCTTCGTTCATGATTTTTTGATAGGTGTCAAACCCAATTTCATTGATGAAACCACTTTGTTCTCCTCCTAATAAATCACCTGCGCCGCGAATCTCCAAATCTTTCATGGCAATATTAAATCCACTTCCTAATTCGCTAAATTGTTCCAAAGCCTGAATTCGTTTGCGGGCATCATCCGTCATTGCCGAATACGGCGGACAAATGAAATAGCAAAACGCTTTTTTATTACTTCGCCCTACTCGACCGCGCATTTGATGCAAATCAGACAGTCCGAAATTATTGGCATTATTGATAAAAATTGTGTTGGCATTTGGGACGTCCAATCCACTTTCAATAATCGTGGTGGCTACCAAAACATCAAATTCACCGTTCATAAAAGCCAACATCAATTCTTCGAGTTTTGCGCCTTCCATTTGGCCGTGACCAATTCCCACTCGGGCATTAGGCACCAATCGCTGAATCATTCCAGCAATTTCCTTGATGTTTTCAATTCGGTTATTGATGAAAAATACTTGTCCGTTTCGTTGAATTTCATACGAAATGGCATCGCGAATTAACTCTTCGTTGAACCCAACCACATTCGTTTCAATAGGATAACGATTGGGTGGTGGCGTGGTGATTACTGATAAATCTCGGGCAGCCATCAACGAGAATTGCAAAGTTCTCGGAATTGGCGTAGCTGTTAAAGTCAAGGTATCCACATTAGCTGCAATCGTTTTGAGTTTGTCTTTGACATTCACTCCAAATTTTTGTTCTTCGTCAACAATCAGCAATCCAAGGTCTTTGAAAACCACATTTTTATTCACTAATTGGTGGGTTCCAATGACAATATCCAGTTTTCCTTCGGCCAATTGTTTGAGGGTTTCTGCTTTCTGTTTTGCCGTTCTAAAACGATTCAAATAGCCTATCGAAACCGGCATATCTTTCAATCGTTCCGAAAAAGTTCGGTAATGTTGGTAGGCCAAAATAGTAGTTGGGACCAAAACAGCCACTTGCTTACTATTGTCCACCGCCTTAAAAGCAGCGCGAATTGCCACCTCTGTTTTTCCAAAACCTACATCGCCACAAACCAAACGATCCATTGGGCGATCGCTTTCCATATCGGCTTTTACATCCTGTGTTGATTTGATTTGGTCCGGTGTATCTTCGTAAATGAACGAACTTTCTAATTCGTTTTGCAAATAACTATCGGGCGCATATTGAAATCCTTTTTCCAGACGTCTTTTGGCATACAACTGAATCAAATTGAACGCAATATGTTTGACGCGAGCTTTGGTTTTTTGCTTTAAAACTTTCCAAGCATTCGAGCCTAATTTATAAATTTTAGGCGGCGTTCCGTCTTTGCCATTGTATCTTGAGATTTTATGTAAAGAGTGAATACTCACATACACAATATCATTATCGGCATAGACCAATTTAATCGCCTCTTGGGTTTTGCCTTCCACTTGGATTTTTTGCAAACCGCCAAATTTCCCAATTCCGTGATCGATATGCGTAACATAATCCCCAACCGAAAGCGAAGTCAGCTCTTTTAAGGTAATATTCTGTTTTTTCGAATAGCCATTTTTGATGCTGAATTTGTGGTACCGTTCAAAAATCTGATGATCGGTATAGCAGGTAATTTGGTTTTCCTCGTCAATAAATCCTTGGTACAAAGGCAGTACTACGGTGTTGTATTGTTTTCGAATATTCTCCGAATTAGCCTCGTCTAAGGTTTCGAAAATATCATGGAAACGCTTGGCTTGATTGTCATTCGAACAGAACAAATAGTTCTTGTATCCATTGAAATGATTGTCGTTCAAATTGTTCAACAACAAATCAAATTGCTTGTTAAATGACGGTTGCGGCTGAATATGAAATTCGAATTTTTTAGTGGTTTTAAAAATGGCTTTGGAAGCCAATTCCACCACCGAAAAATCCAAGGCTCGTTTTGTAAATTGTTCTTGATTTAGGAATAATTGCTCAGGTGTAGCGTGTTTGATGTCTTTGGAAAGTTTGTCAAACGCTTCTTCTGCCTTAGCAAATTGTTTGTCCAATTGACTTAAAAACCCTTCCGTATTTTGAATAAAAAGAACCGTTTTCTCGGAGATATAATCCAAAAAACTCTCGCGGTTTTCCTGAAAGAATTTATTTTCTACATTAGGTATAATCGCAATTTTCTTTTGTTGTTCCAATGACAATTGGGTAGCTATATCAAAAGTTCTTATACTATCTACTTCGTTGCCAAAAAATTCAATTCGATAGGGATTGTCGTTCGAAAACGAAAACACATCGACAATTCCGCCACGAACGGAAAATTCACCAGGTTCAGTTATAAAATCGACTCTTTTAAATTCGTATTCAAACAATACTTCGTTGATAAAATCAATCGAAATTTGGTCGCCTACGGCCACTTTTAAAGTGTTTTTGTCCAATTCCTTTCGAGTCACTACTTTTTCAAAAAGCGCTTCGGGATAGCTGACAATTATGGCTGGTTTTTTTCGAGAATTGATGCGGTTTAAAACTTCAGCGCGAAGCAAAACATTCGCGTTGTCTGTTTCTTCTATTTGATATGGCCGGCGAAACGAAGCGGGGTAAAACAATACGTCTTGGTCGCCAATCATTTGTTCCAAATCATTCAAATAATAGGCCGCTTCTTCTTTATCGTTTAAAATGAGTAAAAACGGTAATTCTGATTTTTTAAAAATCGAACGTACAACAAAAGAAATTGAAGATCCCACCAAGCCTGAAAGATGCAGTTTTGGACTGTTATTTTGGGCTAACAACGCAACAATCTGTTCTGTTTTAGGTGAAGTATCGTAAATGGAATAGACTGTTTTACTCAACGCGTGAAAGGTTTGGTTTTGTTGGAGGAGTAGGCATTGGAGTTGTAGAAATGGCTCTTGTAGTATCCAACATTCTCAACATATCAGATTCGCCATCTTCCACAGGAATTTTACTTTTCTCTGTAATTTTATCCATTTGTCTTTGCAAAGAAACTAGCTCAGCATTGATTTCGCTCACTAAAACGACTACTTTTTTATCAGGAATAGCGTCTAAATGGATAAATAGGTCCAGTAAACGCACTTTAGTAATCAAGGTTCCAATTCTGCTTTTGATTTGAGGTTGTTGGAATTGATACGGAATATTACTGTTGAGAAGCAAGGCTTTTTTAGACAATTCGGCTGCTTTTTTTTGATACCCATTTAATGATTTTCCAGGATTCTGTGCCAATTCATCTAAAAATTGACGAAACTCAGTCCAGCTTGCCACGCTTTGTTCTGAAGTAGTATTGATGGGCGTAGCATAAAAATTCCAGTTTTTACTGATGTTTTTATAAATTACTTCTCTTTTTTTAGCGGCTTTTTTATTCTCGGCTAGGCGTTGTTGATTGTCTTCTTTGCAAGAAGTCAAAAGCAAAAATAAAGCACAAAAAACAACTACTATTTGTCTCATTACCATTTTCATTGGAACGCAAAGTTACAAACTAAATTTACAATACCGAATACCTGCTGTCGTACAAATTAAAAACATAAAAAATGGCTTGTCAATTACAACAAGCCATTTCACTAATTAACCAATTACAATCCCCTTAATTGTTTTATTGATTAATTATTACAAAAGTACTTCTACGATTCAATTGATGTTCTGCCTCGCTACATTTAACCCCATCAGCGCATTGGTTGATTAGTTGTGTCTCTCCATATCCTTTGGCAGTTAAACGGTTTTTATTAATTCCGCGTTGCACCAAATAATCCAAGGTAGATTTTGCTCTTCGTTGAGACAAAGCTTGATTGTACGACTTGCTTTGACGGCTGTCTGTATGTGAACCAATTTCAATTTTAAGAGACGGAAACTGATTCAAAACCTCAACGATTTTCTCTAGCTCCACTCGAGCATCTTTTCTAATATTGGATTTGTCCAAATCAAAATAAATATGTCTCAATGATAAGGCTTTAGCTAAATCCAAACCTTGTTGTATTTTATAACTATCTTGATCTAAAGCAATATTAGCTTCCGCTTCCTTATCATAAATTGCAACCGAAGCCGTTGTCTCGTTAGGAGTGTAGGTTGCAGCATTAGCCTGAAGTCTATAAGTTTGGTTTGGATTTACTTTTTCAAAAACAAAGGTTCCTGATTCATTCGTTTGATACCTATTGATCTCTCTTCCAAAATTGTCAAATAAAACAACTGTTCCAACTAAAGGGTGGTTGGTGTTTTTATCCGTTAACTTTCCGAAAATTCTGGTGTTGTACTCGAATGCAAAAGGCTGTAACGCATTATTAGTGAACTCATACAAATCATCATCTCCTTGACCTCCAGGTCTATTTGAAGTAAAAACACCTTGATTTGTATTTCTATTCCAATAGATACCGAAATCATCGAACGGACTGTTTATCGGGCTGGTAAGATGCACTGGCAATGCGTCTTTTTGATTAAGGTCAACCGCAAAAATATCAAAACCTCCCATCCCTTGGTGACCGTCTGAAGCAAAAAGTAAAATATTATCCTTAGTGATAAACGGATAGCTTTCTCTACCTTCGGTATTGATGTTTGTTCCTAAATTCTCTGGCGCGGTATAAGAACCATCTTCGTTGATAGTTACTTTAAACAAATCTGATTGTCCAAAAGATCCTCTTGCATCAGAGGCGAAATAAAGTGTTTTACCGTCTGGAGATAAAGCCGGGTGGGCTACTCTAGCGGCATCTTGAGCAAAGATGTCTTGTACCCCTAGGTTATTCCATTTACCATTTTTAAATACGGATTTGTAGATCTTGTATCTCCCGCCATCAACCACTCGTTTCTGATTGTTCTCTTTCAACTCATTTTGAGTGTAGTACATTGTCTTACCGTCTTGGGTAAACACTGGACTGGCCTCGTGGAAGATAGAAAACGTGCTCTTTGAATACAAGGCGGTTTTACTATAGCTCCCGTCAGCTCGTTTAACTGCATAATACAAATTCGTGTAGGATTGTCCTGTTCTGGCGTAGATTTGATTTCCTACTGCTTTAGGCCGTGCGCTAGCAAATAAAAGAGTATCTCCTTTTATACTGCTGCTATAATCAGAGTACTTACTATTGGTATTAAGATTAGTTATGGTAAATACATCACTACCTTTTTTTATGCTTTCTTGCGCTTTGGTTTGTAGCTGATTCTTTGTACGCAATTGGGTTGGATTCTCTTTAGCGTATTGCACCATGATTTGCTTGGCTTGATCGGTTTTACCTGCTGATTTTAATGACTGAGCATAACGATACAAAAACTCTTTTGGGAAAGTCCCTTTTAGCTCATAACGCTTGGTGTACCATTGTTCTGCTTGAACGTAATTGGCATTAAAATAGTTGGCATCACCCAATTTTTCATAAATCTGCTCTGATCCCATGCCTTTATTGGCTATACGTTCATAGATTTGAATGGCAGATACATACGCCTCGCTGTCAAATTTCTTATCTGCTTTATTAAGTGTTCTAACTTGAGCTACTATTCCCATTGGGAGTAATAGTAATAATGCTAATTGTTTTTTCATTGTTGTTATTAATTAGAAGAATCTTGGCGTTTCTACTTGTTGGGTGATTTTAAACAAATCAAATTGCAAGAAAATTTCATGAGAGCCCGAGTTGAAATTTGACAACCTTGTTGTTTCTCTATCATAACCATACCCTATAGAAATACGATCACTTACCTTAAATCCTACTAAAGCCGATAGTGCTGCACTCCATCTGTAAGCAAGCCCTACTGTGAATTTCTCATTGATTAAAAAGTTCCCCGTTAAGTCAACCTGTAGAGGAGCACCCGCTACCATTTTGGCAACAAAAGCCGGTTTGAATTTTAGGTTGTAGGCCAAATCAAATACTTTACCTCCCATTACATAAAAATGTTGGCGTCTATTCGCTGCCGAAAAAGCAAATTCATCGTACTGAGTAGTTTCCAAAATCATTGGCACAGACACTCCAAGATAAGTTGTATTAGTGTAATAAAATAGTCCAGCGCCTATATTTGGAGAAAATTGATTGTTAATGTTGTTTCTAAAAGAGTTGTCACTAGGATTAAAATGATTCAACTTATTGTAATCTATATTCAATAAAGCACCACCCGCTTTGATCCCAAATGCCAATCTGCTTTCGTTTTCAAAATTTAGTGTGTAGGATAAATCAACTGCAAATGATGTAGTTGTACTAGGCCCAATTTCATCGTGCAAAACATTTCCTCCAATACCTAAATTTGAGTTTTCTATAGGTTGGTGATAGGCTAGATTTACTGTTTTAGGCGCACCTTCTAGACCAATCCACTGCGTGCGATACAAACTGAATAAAGTTCCGTAACCTAAAGAACCTGAATAGGCAGGATTAATTACCGAAGGATTGTACATATACTGTGTGTATTGTGGTTCCTGTTGTGCATACACACAAGTCGTGAGGATAAGTAGTAACCAGCAAATTATTTTTTTCATATTATGAATTATTTTGATTCTTAAAGAAACTAATTATTTTTTAATGTACAAATAACCGGCTTTTTGTCTTTGTATTCCTTTACTATTTAGGTACATCAAAGTATAAAAATAAGTGCCTTCTGGCAGTTCCTCGTTTCTATTCATTGTAGTTCTTCCATCTGACAGTCCTTTAAAAAGAACATCTTTTTGTCCGTATCCATCAGCTTGATAGACCAATACGCCCCATCTATTGTATATTTCTAAGGTGTTATTTGGATAAAAATCAATGTTTTTAATGATCAGTTCATCATTGACACCATCGCCATTTGGCGAAATAGAATTATACATTTCTACATCATCTTCAATTACAACTCTAACGTCTAATTGTTGTTCAGGACCTGCACAACCATTTGCAGAAATTGCATTTACTTTTATTGTACCCCCTTGTTTCCCTACTGTAACATTTAATTGTTCGGTTACTGAGCTTCCAGTCCAATCGCTTGGTAAACTCCATTTATAGGTTACCATACTAGAGCTAGAAACTACACTATAATCTTGCGTTGTTTCTGCTCCTACTACAATTGGACCAGAAATAACCGATGGTAATTCAGGTAAAGAATGTACTTCTATCTTAATTTCGGTACGCTCACTTTCAGCTCCGTTTAAAGTCTGACTCGCGTAAAATGTAACTACACCCGCCACTTTTGTATTAGGCACTGGCGCAATTCTTGACGCAACTCCTCCTGATGGAACGGTATACCAATTAACAACTGCTCCAGAATCTGCATCTACATTGACACTAGTCGCCACTTGATTAAGACAAAAATGATAGGTTTTTGGTTGTAAACTTGGAATCTTTGTAGGTACTGTTGTAATAATTGCTGTATTATTTGTAGTTACTGGATCTAACTCTGCACCAGCAATCACAGCCACGCTTCTATAATCTCCATTAGCTTTTACAATTGCTCTTACTACTAAATTAGCAGTGGCTCTATTTGCAAAGTCACCAATTGTCCAAACCCCAGTTATGCTATTGTAGCTGCCCAAGCTTGATGTTGCACTTACAAAAGTGTAACCACTTGGTAATAGATAAGTAACATTCACACCAGTTGCATTGATAGGACCACTATTTTCCACTGTAATGTTAAAACTAAGCTCATTGCCTTCAACTGGTGACACAGTATTTACTAGTTTACTAATACTTAAATCAGCACAACTAACCGTGGCTTTTGTAAAATAGGCAGTAGCATCAACCGTGTCAGGCAAGATAAAATCGGCTTGAGTACTACTTGTTGGTGTGCCGCCGTTTGTACCCGTACAGCTTTGCGACCATACACCAGAAGTTAATTGCTGACTAGCATACGACATAGCATTGTTAAACAAGCTTTGGTTAGTGCCTGCGCCATTTGCATTGTTTGCAGCATTGTGTTGCAATACAATCTCGGCCGTACCAGCGCTGCTTGCTGTTATTTGCCAAGTTCTGTCCATTCCTTTGTTAGCAAAAGTAGTTTCATCAGCTACACTGGTGGTATAATCTTTTACTTGAACATGAATTGTACGTGCTGCTATTGTTTTGTTTTTTACAGTTGCAGGCGTATAATCTGCACCCGCAATACTTATAGGGAACAAGAAATTAGCATTATTGGCTAGACCTTCTTTGCTCAACACACCTGTACCATTAGTAACTATGTGTTTATCCACATCGAAATTTACCAAATTAGTATTGCTATCCAATACTAAATTAAAGTCGTTTAAAAAGATATGCCCATTAGTAAATTTAATTGAATTACTTACACGTACATTGCCTGAAAGAGCCAAACCATTGGTATTGTCTATTTCTATATTGATAAAGGCTGGGTCTAAAGCGGTGCTGTAGCCACCATTTAAGGTTTGCTGAAGTGGATAATTAGTGTATAAAGGATTCGATCCTTTAAAAATAATAGTCCCTGTGCCCGTTTGATTGTTACCCGGTAAAGCAATAAACTTAGCAGCAGCATCGACTGTCATGTTTTTACCGTAAAAAATTGCCGTAGCCCCATCTTCAATGTAAACAAGAGCATTAGGTCCAAAAGTGACATCGCCATACCATGCTACTGGAACACCTGCATTGATGTTAAAAGTTCCATTGATGTAAGTAGGCGATTGAGCCCTTAAGTCTAGCCAAACTATGCAAAACATCAAAAGCAAAAATATTTTTTTCATATTATAATTTCTTGTAGTGTATTTAATATAGCACTACGATATAAATTTCAATAATTAGTAAGTGTTACTAGTAATAAATATTGATTACACCGTTTCCTTTATTATTTTGATTAGCCATATTTATAGAACCCACCGTTACATAAGATAAATTTATAAATGAAGAGCCGCCACCGCCGCCAGCTTGTGCATTACCACCACCAGCACCGCCGCCGCCGCCAAAATAACCAGCGCCACCACCGCCGCCGCCGTTCCAGCCTGATAAGCCAGCACCTGGATTGACAATTCCCCCATTACCGCCGTTAAGTGCGCTACCAGCAGTAGGTGCCGTTGAATTTGGGTCATAAGTTGCTCCTGCTGCCCCACCGGCAGACTGTGTAGCACCTTTTCCACCTATCAACGAACCTCCATAATCACCAGATATGCTACCACCTATAAGGCCTCCTCCGCCAGCGGTACTAAAACTAGCGTTACCAGACGCACCACCGCCGCCTGCTGCAATAACTAAAGCATTAGCCTGTGTTAAAGGAAAAGCTGTAGAAATGGCACTTAGGCCACCACCTGCCATTGCCCTTTGTGTGGCTGGAAAGGAGATGTGAAAACCGCCATTGCCACCAAAACCATATACAGGTACGTTGGTTGTAGGCTGGCCGCCAACAGTTAAATACAAAATCTGACCTGATGTAACTGGAATTTTGCATCTTACTCTACCGCCTGAGCCACCAAGAACTGAACCACGAGTTCCTCCTTGTGCCCCCATCACATCAACAAATATTTCGGTAACACCAGATGGCACTGTCCATTGTTGGTCTGCCCCGGTATAAATAAAATTAACTACAGTTAAGTTATTTGTTGGCAAAATATAGGGGGTACCTACCACTTGGCCATAACTTTTGCTCTGACCTATTGCGATAATACCAACGATT
The DNA here is from genome assembly GCF_020886115.1 of Flavobacterium ammonificans. Lineage (NCBI taxonomy): Bacteria > Pseudomonadati > Bacteroidota > Flavobacteriia > Flavobacteriales > Flavobacteriaceae > Flavobacterium > Flavobacterium ammonificans. The sequence continues at coordinate 822,883 of NZ_AP025185.1, read as the reverse complement.
AAAAATAATTTTAATTTTGTGATCATTAGATATAAAATTAAAGACCAGTTGTCATATAAAAATAAACAAAAGTACCCATGACCATAAAGGTATAAAGGGTCTCTTTACCTTCAGCTGTTAAACCGTTATTCGGACTTTTGATATTTGATGCAGTAAATCCAGTTATTGTAAAACTTGCTTGCCCAGCAGTTTTACCTTGAACGGCCAAAGTATAGGTACCCCCATCTTTAAGGTTAGATAAGGTGAATGTATTACCTGGACTTGCTGTGGTATAAGCCAAATTACTTCTTGAAAAATCTATGGTAGTGCCAGCTCCTGCATTAAATGCTGTTGTATTGGTTGCAGCACCATTAACTTCTAATCTTGATGTTGGTGTTGAAGTCCCAATACCCACATTGCCATTACCTAATACATTAAATAAGGGACTTGAACTTGTATTTACTGTATTTGCTTGACCTACTTCAAAGGCGATTGTTGAAGGAAGATTTCCTCGAACTTTAACATTCAAACCATGACCTGTAATATCAGGATTGTATAATGCATGAACAAAACCTGGTCCACTATGCTGCCAAGTTAAAGATTGGGTAGATACCCCCATATTATTAGAAGCATTGATATTGCTACTTGTATTTGATAACAATGAAATTGGAGTATTAGTACCAATTCCAACAAATCCATTATGATTTATTCTCATACGTTCAGACAGAGTTGATGTAGCATTATTTGTTGTACTAAAAACCAACCCCATACCTTTCGCAGAACTTGTCCAGTTTTCTGTTGCTATACCTGCCATTCCAGCCGAGGTTGTTGAAAATATTGAACCATCGTAACCTGCAAATCCAAAGGCTGACACATCATTTGTTTGAATGGCAGTAGGCGCAGTAGACGGACCTCTTCTCATTCGTATGGCCATTGCTCTTGTGTAGGTATTCGAAACAGGACCTTCAGCCTCTATTATTCCATTGTGTGAATTGGAATTGTTCACTACATCCAAAAATCTAGAAGGCGCAGTGGTTCCAATACCCACATTCCCATTGGCTTGCCAAGTCATTATATTATTGGTTTGAACACCCATGCCATCGTTCATTGCTAAATCTAATCTACTAGTTGCACTAGTATTCGGTGCAGTTGTTGAAGCATAGCTTCCTAAATTAAACTGAGCAATATTTTCCCATTTAATACCTGGAGATTGTGTGCGCTGCATTCTAAAAACTTGTGCATTTGCATTCACCGTATTTGTAGCAGCTAAAGGATTGTTTAGATGCAATGTAGTTAATGGATTATTAATTCCAATACCTATGTTTCCAGCCCTCCAAATGCTTCCCGTTGTATTATTTCCTGCATTGGTTTCAGTGTAAGCTAGATTAAAAGGAGTTGAAGCAGCTACAGCATACGTTTTATAAGATCCTGCACCAGTATTGTCATACGTCCAAGTAGAACCATCGTTACCAATATATAAATTGTCATCCTTTGATTTTAAGGCATTATCATTTGATAAAGGAGGATTAGCTTCATCAAAAATAGTAGCAGTACTCGGTAAAGCAGTATTTACATATACGGTTTTAGAAAAAGCGATTGGAGGTGTTTCAACAGCTAATTTTACCCATCTTGAACCGTTCCAATAATAATAGCCTGGGGTTACAGTATTGGGCGCAGTACCGTCCGTGACAGTGTTAAAAACTGTAAGCCCAGTTGTTGGTGATACAATCGGCCCTGCAAGAATAGTTGAGGTTAAAGCCACACGAGGGAACAACACGCCTTTGTTGTCGCTTTCAATGTCTAAGACTGCACTTGACGCAATGTTAGTAGGATTTTTACCAATTTTTTGCGCAGTAGTTTGTGCAGTTGCGGTATAGCTTAAACCTAGGGTTAAAGCCATTGCAACGATGATATGTTTAATTTTATTTTTCATTTTATATGGAATGAGAGATAGTATTTAAATGCTTTGTAAAGGTTAATTAATCAATTTTATACCAAGCTGTACCATCGCTTTGTATGCGAATGGTAGTGTTAATGTTTAGTGTGGTGAAACTAGTGGTTTCAGAAATTTTAATTGGTAAATCAAATGTTATTGCGTTGGCGGTTTCGTCTATTTTGCGAATAATTAAAATCTTACCTAGGTTTGTATTAGCCGGTGGTAGAGTGAGTGTAAAGGCAGCAGTTGTAGCATCGGCTAAAATGGTATTATCGGAGGGAAGAATAGTATAATTCGTGGATTTTTTTACAATAGTTGTAGAATTCACTGCATCAATAAATTTTAAATTTCTACCCGTTGGATCTATTGTGAGGTACTGGTTAGGCAAGCCTGTTACCATTTTACCCTGAATGGTGTTAGTGCCATCATAATAAAAATAGGGTGGGCTAATTAGGTGTTGTGCTTTAGTAGTGCTAAATGAAAGTAAGATTACTAATAGTAAGAATTTACCAATATGAATTTTTTTAAGGAGTTGCATAATTTGAAAAATTAAATAGTTTTATTTTTAGTTGTAGGTCTTTCTCGTAATTGTACTTAATTGATTCGATATTTGATACGTATTAGGTGCTGAACCATTGTTATAACCTGCTTCAAGGTAAATTCTAACCACATCGCCACTAGTCAAAGATAAATTAGCAGTTCCTGAAAGACTAGATGTATTGCCAGGTACAGTTGATAAAGGATCAGCACTCGAAAGATAAATTTTTTGAGACGAAGCACCCGTAGTTTCTAAGACTAATCTTATTTTAACATCAGAATTTAATGGGGTAAAGTCGGATGAGGCATAGATCTCATAGTAACCATTTCCCGGAACGGTATAGGTGCGATTGGTAGCATTCCAACCAGATCCCATATTTATACCTATACTGCTTAGATTTAAATTATGTTTAATTAAGTCGTTCTCAATAGTTGTTGATGTAGACGAACTTTTTCCTGCAAGTACTATACTCGGAATACCCAATTGGGAAACAAAATTTTGAGTAGTAATTTGGCTAACATTTCCAGAGGCATCCGTTAACAATATATTTTTACCTGTAAAATCAGTAGAAAGGTCTATCCCTCTAATTCTTAAACTTCCATTGATATCAAGCTCTGCTGTAGCTGCTTGACTAGGAAAAATAGTTCCAATTCCCATTTTCCCATCAGCAAAAATGGTCATTTTTGGCCTATTATCTGTCCCGAAAGTTAGTTTTGTATCAGTTCCTGAAGTTAACAAAAAGGCCGAGTTTTCTGTAACTGCTGAACCTGCAAAAGTACCTGCAGAGTTTGTTATACCAAAATTGATTACCCTAGTTTGATCATTCCTAATTTGCATACGGGTTGAGCCATTTGGGTCTGTGAGGTTATGTGGAGTCAATCGCAACGCTTGACCGGCATCGGTAGCAATAGTAAGCTCTGCAATAGGAAGAGGATCAGTCCCTATACCCACTTTACCATCATCTGATATTGCGAATTTTGCAAGACCATTACTAGCTCTATTGGCACCTGTTGATGTTTTACCAAGTTCTACACGACCAGCTGTAGGATTATTTACCCAAGCATCATCTGTAGTATCTGCACTGGTAATTGTATTTGAGCTTGCTATCCAGCGTGTACCATCATTATAATAGATACCAGGCACAACTGCATTTGGAGCCGTACCAGCCGTAGCGGTGTTGTATATGACCATCCCTGCAACATGGCTCGCAAGCGGACTGGCACTATTGGTAGCCGTTAATGCAATACGAGGCATTAAAAAACCTTTGTTTGCACTTTCTATCTCTAAAATTGACGATGGGTTAATTGATGTAGGGTTTTCTCCTATTTTAACTTGGGCATTGGACAAACCGAAAAAAAGTATTGCAACAATTAGAAGGAGAGCATTTTTACTAAATAAATTTTTCATGAACTTATAATTATATTTTATTTTTTTTAATACTGTAATGCCTCAGAAAAAGCGTTACGTGATGGCTAGTTGCCATATAAGGTGGAGTTATATTCAATTTAATATTTCGAAAAAACAAAATCGCCATAAAAGACATACTGGGGGAAATGTTTTGGGCAACTAGAATTAATTTTATCATCATTATTTGAATTATTTTTTAATGGGGCACAATTACTAATTTGTATTTAAAAAACTTAAAAAAATGAAAATTGAAACTCTACAAATACTATTGCACTGAAAATAAAACAAATTATTCTTACAATTAATATAAAAATGTTTGCAAACATAAAATACAAATTCCATTAAAAAGTTGCAAAATCACAAGTTTTTGAAAAAATACTACTAAATATTATAAAATAATTCAATTTTAATCATAAACTAGCCGCAATAGCGACTAGTTTTTTGTTGATTAAACAGTAAAGATTTGGGATCTTCGTCTAGGGGCAACACAATTGAATTATAAATAAATCGTTTTAACTATTTTTTTATTGAATAATAAGGGTATAGTTTCTTTACTATTTTTTCCGGATTTAAATGCGGATGTCGTTTTTTCATTTTTTTTATCATTGTATAAAAGACAAGTATCTCGCTTTCGGGCACGATGAGTAAATTTGATTTTCTTTTAAAAAATTTACAAGCCATCTTGTTTTCATGTTACTAATTAGTTGTTTTAATACTTCTTCTTTTATTCATTGGCCAAAAATAAACTGCTGGTTTCATTAAAAAGTTGTGAAATCACAACTTTTTGAAAAAAACAGGATTTTTTTCAATATATTTGTGTTGTTAATCGGCTTTTTAAGCGTTTTAGAGTGTTTTATGTGCTAAAAATAATTGGCTTGAACCACCGATTTACAATTACCCAAACCCAAAATCTTTTACCCATGAAATCTCAATCTGACAAAAAAGACCCAAAGCTTGCTCCTAAAGAATCTGACTTTTCTTTTATTCAAAAATTTGCCCAATTTCTTTTTAGCAAAAAATACAAGAAAAAAGAATTTTTACTTCGCGCAGGCGAAATCAACGATCGTATTTTTTATGTAAAAAAAGGTTTGCTGAGAGTATACATGGTATATGAGGAAAAAGAAATTAACACTTGGTTTGTCAAGGAAAATGAATTTATAAGTTCTGTTAACAGCTATTATAATGAAACTCCTAGCGAAGAATTCATTCAAGCCTTAGAAGATTGTGAAATTATATCGTTCAAAAAAAGCACTTATTCTATGGTGCTCAAACACAATCATAAATTAGCACTTTTTGCTATCAAACAATTGTATATAAAGTTATGCGAATACAGTGATCAATGTCAATATTTACGAATTCTATCTGCTGAAAAAAAATACGAGTTTTTGAAAAATAGAAACCCTGAGGTCTTGGAGCGAGTGAGTCAAAAGCATGTAGCTTCTTTCTTGGGCATAGAAACTACTTATTTGAATAAAATAATTGCAAGTCATAAAGAGTGAACTTGTTTACTAAATACTAAATACCATGAATATTATCAACCGCGTTATTGGACTTGAAAAATTCTTTAAAAAGAAAGATATACCACTTCTTGAACAATTAGCTACGTTGCCTTTTACCAAAAAAATTAAAAAAGGAAACCATATTTTACATGCAGGAGATGTAAACAAACATATTTTTTATGTTCAATCGGGATTGTTTCGTGTGTATTTACTTAATGACGACAAAGAAGTGAACACTTGGTTTGTTAAAGAAGGAGAATTTATTACATCAGTTAAAAGTTTCCACAAACAAGAACCTGCTACTGAATACATTCAGGCATTAGAAGATAGTGTGGTATTGAGCATTCGAAAAGATGTGGTGGATATGGTTTTGAAAAGCAATCATAAATTTGCCTTATTTGCTATAGATGAATTATTCAACAACCTTTGCGAATATTCTGATCAATGCGATATGCTACGTTATATGACATCCGAAAAGCGCTACCTTTTTCTTAAAGAGCGAAAGCCCGAAATCTTAGAACGATTGAGCCAAAAACATTTGGCCTCTTATATTGGAGTAGATAGCACCTACTTAAGTAAAATTGTAAATCAGTTTAAATAAACCTAATTCTATATTTTAAAAAATTACCCAAATTTAACAAAAGCCCCTATCATGAATATCATTGAAAAAGTCCTAGAATCTGGTATTTCCTTTCAAAAAAAAGAACGTCACGTAGTTGAAAAATTGGTTTCTTTAATGTTTACCAAAAAAATTGCTAAAAAAGAAATTCTATTACGTGAAGGAGAAATATGTAAAGAAATCTTTTATGTCCAAAAAGGATTACTACGCGTTTACATTATTAATGAAGGTAAAGAGGTGAATACTTGGTTTGTAAAAGAAGGTGAATTCATTACCTCAATTAGTAGTTACCATAAACAAAAACCGAGCGAGCATTATATTGATGCGCTTGAAGATGGCGAAATCATTTCGATTAAGAAAACCACTCTTGATTTCATCATGAAAAACAACCATAAAGCGGCCTTATTTGCTAATCATGAATTGTTTGATAAACTCTGTGATTACCAAGAACAAGCAAGTACCTTACGCTTTATGAGTGCAGAGAACCGCTACAGCTATCTTTTTGAAAAACAAGCTGCTATTTTTTCTCGACTGAGTCAAAAACACTTAGCATCTTTTCTAGGAGTAGACACGACTTATTTGAGTAAAATAATAAGCAAGGAGAAAAAATAAATTCAACTAAGAGTTACAAAAATCAAGACCTAATAGTTCTGAAAAGTCAACTCTGTTTATAAATTTACTATTCAAGTATGTGGTTATTATTGCTTCGTCCTGGTCAGTAGAACTTAAATTTAAAGTAGTGCTTTGTCCAAAACATTTAACAGAGAATACATTTGATTCTACCTCATAATATAAAATTAAATATCCTGCGGCAATACCCGTTTGAAGAATTTCTTGATGACTAATCGTTTCACTAAAAATGATTGGAATATTTTCTTCGTTAATGATGTACTTTAAAATATTCATTTGTAAAATTTAAGTTTTGTCCAAAAAAACCAAAACCATACCGGCAAGAGGTTAGCCGGTATGGTGGTTGGTTTCCCGTGGCATTTGCGATTGTTGAAACTAAATCGACAATACTAAAGTAAATTGCCACGGGAAATGATTAGAAAAACACTACATGATTTTATTAAAAATGCATACTGTTATAAATGTCCCCACATCTTTTCTAATCATTATTTTTTTAAATTATCAATCTTTTTTTTTAAATCCAACACAAATAAAACTAACTGTTTAGATCGAGTTATGTTTTCTTGATTTTCATATGCCAAAGTAAATTCATATCATTTTAATAAAAGTTGTGATTTTACAACTTTTTGATTTTTTTTAAATTTTTTTTAGATCAGCAACTATTTATTGGTTGATTTAATGTTTGTTTTTAATTTAAAAAATTGATTTTCAATTATTTAAATAATTTTAAATACTAGCACCCGCCTGCTGAAAACCCTCTAAAAATTAACTTTTTCCCTGAATTTTTTCAAAAAAGGGTTGTTTTTGTCTGTCTTATATAATGTCACGATTATCAATAAAGTAGATTTTTTACTACTCATTCTGTTAGGTTACAAAAAACCGGGAAAAATACAAATCGATAAATGAATCCTATTAAGTTGTACCTTTGTACTGTAAAAGTGTCCCCACTCTTTTCAATTAATGTGAATAACACATTTAATTTCCGTTTTCAATAGTATGAAAACGGATTTTTTTTAACAACTACTGGAGCTATTGTGACAGCCTTACTCTTTATCTTTGTTCTTATTAGATTTTCATACATTGCAGATTCAAAAGACGAATTTCAATTTACAGCATTGAGATTATACTCATGAATCTTGTTTGACACTACTTTACAATAGAACACACTAATTATGAACTTTTCTTTTTTAAAAAATTGGATTTATTTCAGTGCTCTGCTTTTTTCAAGCATAGTGTTGGCTCAAAAAGACTTTGCCTATTTTAAAAAAGAACTCGACCTCAGTTTAGCCAAATCTGAAGAGTATTTAAAAATAAAAAACGATCGAATTCGTGGTCTTAAAAACACTATATACGAAGCCTCAACTGCACAAGTCCGTTATACCATATACACTAAATTATTCCATGAGTACAGATCCTATCAATCTGATTCGGCTCTTGTGTATGCCAGAAAGGCGGTAAATACCGCAACTTTATTGACTAAAAAAGAATTACACCAATCCCAATTTGATTTAGCCTCTATCCTTACCACTTTAGGTACTTATGACCAAGCCCTAGCTGTTCTAAATAGTGTTGAGTCCCAAATAATGCCTACAGAAAAAGGACGTTTTTTTTGGACTAAAGAGAACGTATATGGCGGCTTAGCCAATTATGCCAACGACGCTGATGAGAAAAAGAAATACATCCAGCAATCTAAGTTGTTTCGAACCAAAGCAATTGCACATTTGCCTAAAAACGAAACGCTATACTATATTGCCCTTTCAGGCCAATTGCTAAATCAAAAAAAATACCTGCAAGCCTATCAATTATTGTTTCCTGTTTTTAATAGAACTCCAAAAACTGATCCTAATAGAGCGGTTATCGCTTATATAGTATCGGAAACTTTTCGGTACAGAAAATCGAAAGAAGAAGAGAAAAAATGGCTCGCTATTTCGGCCATTTCAGACTTGGAATTAGTAAAAAAAGAAAATATTTCTTTACGAAAACTAGCATTATTGTTGCATGAAGAAGGAGAAATCGAAACCGCCTATGAATACACAAAACGTTCTCTTGACGATGCAGTTTTTTGCAATTCTAAACTTCGAACCTACGAAATATCAAAAATGTTACCCATCATTAACGAAAGTTATGAAGCCAAAAACAAGTCAAATCAATCGCAGTTAATTGTCTTTTTGATTAGCGTTAGTATTTTGTCTTTGTTTCTTATTGGTGTTTTGATTTTGCTCTTCAAACAAATGAACAAACTGGCTAAAGCACAAAAAAATGTGGAACAAGCAAATCACCAACTTTCAATTGCAAACCAACAATTACAAGGATTTAACACGGCATTAAATCAAACGAATTCAGCACTTGCCGAAACGAGTTTACTGAAAGAAATTTATATTGGGCGCTATATGGATCAATGTTCCATTTATATTGGAAAAATGGAAGAGTATAGCCAAAAACTAAAAGTGATGGCGACTGCTGGTAAAGTAAACGACTTAATCAGTACCGTTAAATCAAAAGCGTTTATCGACAAAGAATTGAAAGAATTCTATTCGCAATTTGATCAAACCTTTGTCCAACTTTTTCCCACTTTTGTGGAAGAGTTCAAAACTTTATTGACAGAACCAGAAACTTTAGTTGTCAAAAAAGGGGAACTCTTAAATCCTGAGTTACGGATTTTTGCCTTGATTCGTCTTGGCATTAAAGACAGTGCTAAAATTGCCGACTTTCTTCGCTATTCTCCCTCCACGATTTATAACTATCGTTCACAAATCAAAAATAAGGCTAGAGGACCAAGAGAAGAGTTTGAAATGAAAGTAATGAGAATTGGCACTAAATCAGACTAATAAAAGGAGGTTATTTTTTCAATTTGATTACAATAACACCACTCGCTCCTCTTGAACCATAAATGGATGCTTCTGCATCTTTCAAAACAGTAATGCTTTTTACTTCATTGGGCACAACAAAGTCAATACTTTGGACAAAATTTCCATCGACTATAAATAATGGTTCTGAATTGTTTCTGATAGAATTTATTCCTCTTACAATAATTGTATTGTCTTGTTGCACGACAACGCCGGCAATTCGCCCACGCATCATGTCGTAAATAGTACGAAATGAAACGGTAGTTTTGTCTTTATCAGGATTTAATCCATTAGGCGGTGTTAAGGATTGGTCGGCTGGAGCCGTATCTAAATACATAAAGTCCATGGTTGATTCTTTGGCGTAAGCACTGCTCAACCAACCCAATTTTTTAGAATAAACCTTTATGTTTTTTATACTATCCGGGACAATTAAGCTATATCCTCCCGACTTATTGGTAATCACATTAGTTGCTATAGTATCCAAATACAATATTGCACCTGAAACGGGTTTGTTTTTATGATTCAACACCTTGCCCGAAACCGTTGTTTGTGCATGGCCAAAACTTGTAACTATCAAAAGGGCAAAAATTAAGGTGTTTACTAATCTCATAAGTATTGGTTGTTAATTACTACTTATAAAAGTAGTTGATTAATTGATTGAAAAAACAAAAGCCCTTTACATTGTTGTAAATGGCTTTTGAATTCAATTATTTTTTTAGACTGTATTTTTCGGTTCTAGCATCTTTGATTACGCCTTTCCAGTTCAATCCAAAACCAAAATCATAGACATTTCCATTGGAATCGCGATATGGAATCATGTCATGAGGCACGTCTTCCAACTGTTTTTCAACTGTTGTCATATCCATCGGCATTTGTAAAGGTAACAATCCCGAAGGTTCTGTTTTTCCAGAAACAATATCCAACAAAGCTTCCATTTGTACTCCAAACTCTCCTACAATTGCATCCACTTCTTTTTCAAATTCGCCAAAAACCATTGGATTAGAAACGGTAATCGCTACTACTACTGGTTTCCCATTCATCGCTTTTTTGGTGTCTAAAATGGTATTTAAATCAGGGTATGAATTAGATTTTGAGGTCTTATTCAAGTACGAACGATTGGTAATAGTGGGATCAATTACTGGATCTCCAGCTGCGATACTTTGCGCTCTAGCCTCAGTTGCTGTATAATCTTTCAATTGTAAACTAATTGGCACATAGCCATTCCCTCCTGCTTCTCTATCGGATCTACTATACCCATTACTAACTGGACTTTTGATAAATACTATGGCAAAATCAGCTTTTGTAGGATCATCTGTTACATTGTAATATTTTTTAATCAAATCCAAATTCACTGGATATTCTGTTTTTTCTGGTGTTGGCATGCCAAAGAAATTCACCCCAGGTGGGGTAGTTCTTTTTGGAACATATACTGTTTTTCCATTAGCAATTGGCAAGGTCTTATTTTGATTTTTAATCAAAACAATCGATTTCAATTGGGCATCATAACCCGCTTTCATAAACTCTGGTTTCCCAACGATAGCTTTAGTTTCTTCTGGATCCAAATAAGCGTTTTCAAATAAACCTACTCTAAAAATATTCAACAACAAACGTACTGCTGATTTCTCAAAACGATTGCGCATAAAGGCTTCACCGTGTTCTTTAACCCCCATTTGATAGGCTTCCAAAACAGGTTTGATATCGTTGTTGCCCCCAAATTGATCTACGCCTGCCATCATTACTTTATAATGTCTTTCGGCAATAGTCATTTTCTCGGTTCCCCATGATTTTCCAGCAAAAACATCCGGTGTTTTTCCTTCGTCACCGGTTATTAACCAATCCGTACATACTACTCCATCGTATCCGTATTTGTCTCTCAATAAATCAGTAATGATGTATTTGCTAAATCCATTCCCTACATTCTCTCCGTACTTTTTATCTTGGTTGTACGAAATCGTATAATACGGCATCACGGCAGATGCTTTTTTAGTCCCGCCATTTAATTTAAATGCCCCATCAAGAAAAGGTTGTAGATGCATTTCGAAATTATTTCCTGGATAAACTGCAAACTTGCCATACGCAAAATGCCCGTCACGGCCACCTTCTTCAGGACCACCACTTGGCCAGTGTTTGATCATGGCATTCACACTTTGATTACCCCAACCTTCATAAGCTGCAATGGTTTTTGGTGACGATTGAAAACCATCCACATAGGCTCTAGACATATCGGTTGCTAATTTTGGGTCTTCGCCAAAAGTCCCCACAAAACGGTTCCACCTTGGCTCTGTAGCCAAATCAATTTGAGGAGATAATGCTGTCGCAATACCTAAAGCACGGTATTCTCTGGCGGCAATGGTTCCAAATTGTTCTGTAATAGCAGGGTCAAAAGTGGCTGCTAAGCCTAATTCTTCTGGCCATTGCGAAATTGCACCGCCTGAACCGGCATTGTATTCTGAATCTTTATTGGCTCCATGCCTTGGATCTGAACTATTATTAGCTGGAATTCCCATTCCAATGCTTTCTACTAATTCTTGTACATTGTTATTCCAAAGTGCAGATACCGTTGGGTTCTCCACCGATGTCATCAAAACGTGACGCAAATTATCTGTCGTTAAAAAGTTTTTTTGTTGATCGGATAAATCGTGAGCTTTAGCCCCACTTTCTGGAAATGATTTGCCATTATAGGTTCCGCCAAAGTAACCTCCTGCTTGCGCCGGAACCGATTGATGGCGACTGTACAACATCAATCCAGCAATTTGTTCTACAGTCATTTGACTAGCCAAATCTTTGGCACGTTCGGCAACCGGTAGTCTCCAATCTTCGTAACGGTCTAATTTCCCGTTTTTATTCAAATCCTTGAACGCTAATCCGTCAACGGTCATGATTTTTACACCTGATTTTGGTGAATAGCCCAAGGTTTGCCCACCTGTATTTTCAATGCGATTAAAACTCCCTTTAGGTGTTTCTGACCATTTTTTTTGTGCTTCCACTTGTGTTGCTAGAAGTAGCATCAAAGAAGCGAATGTGATTTGTGTTTTCATTATCGGTGGTTTATCTGGTAGTTAATTTAATTAGCAATTTACAAATTATATCTTGCCCCTAGGGTCCAATTGAATTTTCCGTTTGAAATCGTCTTGTTGGCAAAGCCTCTGAAATCAATATTTTTAGTCACTTTATAGGTTATTGTTTCCGAAACTCCATAAGTAGTATCTAAATCAAGTCCATACGCTTGCGTTAAAAAACTAAACTTCCCTTCAACTAATGTTGTGCTTAAAGCTAGAAAATTAGTCTTAAAGTCGTTGTTTCTTCCTTCACCATGCAAATAAAACAAGCCCATAGACCATTTATTTGACAAAGGATAGCTCGCAAGAACTTCTTGTGCAAAAAAGGTATCGACATTAAAGTTTTCGTCGATTTGTATCGCAGGCAAGTGAATTCCGAAACTTGCTTTCAATTTTTTGTCAATAAATTTGTAACGAGACATAAAAATTACGCCCCTTGGGTTTAAATTTTCTAGACGAATGGTAGATAACAAATGGAACGAAAGTCTTTTAGTGTTAGTCGTTCCAGCATTAACAATAATATGCGGGTCTTCTGAGGTAAATGCGGGAATAAAAGAGAATCCGCCTGTACTAGCTTCAAAACTAGCATGTTGTGCTTGTGCCAATGTGATACAAAAAAAGGCTAAAACGGTTAAAAATGTAGGTTTCATGAAGAAAATAATCTTGGTTGATTAGTATACGAATGACAAATATAAATTATTGCGTCAATAATACGCAATGAATATTCAATTATTTTATACCAATCCTTTTTAAACCTCTACTTTATTCTAAGTTCATTTCCATTGTTACATACTGCAACCCATTTTTGAGATAGGGATAACCGTTGGGTTGCATTCCAAATTTTTGATAATAACTTTGTTTTTCAACACGAGCGCTACAAGAAATAGTTATAATTCCGAGTTGTTGGAGGTAGTTAAAACTGTAATGTAATAATTGGCTACCATACCCTTTATTTTGGAAATCAGGGAGGGTGGCAAATTTTCTAAAAACCGCGTGTTGATTCTCCTCAATAAAAAGAGAAATACAAGAAACCCATTCGCCTTCGATGAAAATACCCAAATGAATACCGCAATCGTCGTTTGGGGTACGAACAAAATCAAGGCCTTTATCAGGCCAAAGTACTTTTTGACGTAATTGCAATACTGCATCAATAGGAATTTCTCGAATCATAAATCAGATTATAGATTCAAACTTAACCAAAAAAGCGGATTCGTAATGGCCGATTGTAAAAAAGTAGTACATTTATATTTCAATAAATAGCATTTCTACCATGAAAATACACTATGTCCTGCCCTTATTTTTAGGGTTCTCAAGTTTTGTTTTGGCTCAAAAAACAGATAAAATCACAGCTAATTTAGAAGCTAAAAAAGAAGTCTATAGTTCAATAGCTCAACAAATTTGGGGCTTTGCCGAAATGGGCTACCAAGAAGAAAAAAGCGCCGCATTGTTACAAGAAACTTTAAGCGCCGAAGGATTTAAGGTTACTAAAAGCGTGGCAGGAATTCCCACCGCTTTTATTGCCGAATATGGAGAAGGACTGCCTGTAATTGCCATTTTAGGAGAATACGACGCCTTACCAGGCTTGTCACAAGAAGCGGTTGCGGAGAAAAAATCGGCCGGAAAAGCCGCAGGACACGCCTGTGGTCATCATTTATTTGGTACCGCTTCTACCGCTGCTGCGATTGAAGTAAAAAATTGGTTAAAAGCCAATCATAAAAAAGGAACCATTCGTTTTTATGGCTGTCCTGCCGAAGAAGGTGGATCGGGAAAAGTATACTTAGTACGCGAAGGTTTGTTTAAAGACGTTGATGTAGCCTTGCATTGGCACCCAGCCGACGCCAATGATGCGAATCCGGGATCGGCTTTGGCTAATAAATCAGCAAAGTTTCGTTTTCACGGAATCGCTTCTCATGCTGGAATGGCTCCAGAAAAAGGACGTTCTGCTTTAGATGGCGTTGAAGCAATGAATATGATGGTGAATATGATGCGCGAACACATACCTTCAGACACCCGCATTCATTATGTGATTACCAATGGTGGGAAGGCGCCTAATGTAGTACCTGATTTTGCGGAAGTCTATTATTATGTACGTCACGGCAATCGAAAAATGGTGATCGATATTTTTGATCGCATCGCTAAAGCTGCTGAAGGAGCTGCGCTAGGTACTGGAACAAAAATGGAGTACGAACTTATAGGAGGAACACACGAATTGTTGCCAAATATCACGCTCCAAAAGATGATGTATTCGAATCTAGTTAAAGTGGGAGGTGTTACATATACTGAAAAAGAAAAAGAATTTGGAAACCAAATCATTCAATCCTTGGGAATTGAAAATGGAGATTTAAATAAAGCAGCAATCGTACAACCTTACAAAAATTTGGATCCAAGTTTTGGATCAACCGATGTAGGCGATGTGAGTTTTGCTGTTCCAACAGCAGGAATGGGAAGCGCCACTTGGGTGCCTGGAACTCCGGCTCATAGTTGGCAAGCGGTGGCTGCAGGCGGAACCGATATTGGCAACAAGGGAATGATGGTCGCAGCCAAAACGATTGCCTTAACTGCTATTGATTTGTTTTTACACCAAGACCAAATTGCAAAAGCCAAAGCTGAATTGGAAGAAAAAAGAGGAAAGGATTTTAAATATACGCCACTTCTAGGCGATCGAAAACCTGCTTTGGATTATAGAAAATAATTAAAATTTACTTTATTTCTTTAATTTTAATATTGCGCAAGGCTACTCCTTTTGACCAATCTTGAAAAGCAATTTTACCCTGAATTGCCTTTCCAAAAGAAGGGAAATTACCTAATTTGCTTCCGGCTATTAATTGTTTCCAACGGTCGGTTTTCATGTCTTCGTGACCTGTTTCAATGCCATTTAACCAAAAGGTAATGACGCCGTTTTGTTGCAGAATTCTTGAAATATTCCACTCTCCAGCAGGTTTCGGCTGAACTTGATTCAATAAAGGTGACAAACTGTACACACAACCCGCCGAATGCTTGCCATCAATCAGATAATCTTTAGGCATGTTGGCATTGTCTAATAATTGGTATTCGGGACCTGTTGTCCATGCAGTGGGAAATTCAGGAGCTTCTTGCACATTAATAAAAACCCCGCTATTGCCTGCTTCAGAAATTTTCCATTCAAAACTAAAATCATAATTGGTAAAAACCGAATCAGAAATCAAATCACCGCGTTCTACTTTCTCTATAGTTGGATCGCAAACTAATTCGCCATTACGAACTGTCCATGCGGACTTGATATTCCCTTCATTATATAAATGCCAGCCAGAAGTAGATTTCCCATCAAAAAGTAATTGCCAACCCTCGGCTTCTTCTACTGGACTCAAAACATTGTGTTGGAAATTATTTTGAGCATCAGAAAATAGTGCCATTAGACTCAGCAATCCAATAAAATAAAACCTTGGTTTTAGGACGATCATTTGCTTTGATTTAAGGCGTTTTAAATGTATAAACGATACTAGTAGAAGTATTAAACCCATCACTAGTAATCACTCTCCAATAGTAAACCGTATTGGCATTCACAACAACCTCTTTAGTTTTGGAAGTCAAATTCTTGTTTGCGTCAATTGGCGTTTGTTTCCCGTCTACTGTGTCAAAAAATAAAGTATAGGTTAAAGGACTGGCCTCAACATCGCTTGTTTCCCAACTGAGTGTTACTTTTCCGTTAGTTGGCGTTACTACAGTACCTGACAATGGACTAACTGCCGCCGCAGGGAATGGTGCGTAATTCGTCACGCCAACCCCTGCTAAATAAAATTTCCAAGTATCACTGACTGTGGTAGTAGCCCCTTTGTTTTTTGAAGTTACAGACCAAGAATACGGAATCCCACGATTTAACGTTACTGTTGCAGTAGCCGATGTAATCCCCGTTTGTGTTACTGTTTCTTGAGTATTCAAATTGATTACTTTTAATTCATAGCTTTCTGTATCGGTAGCAGCATTCCAACTAAATACTACTGAACTTTGTGTAGGGGTAGCATTGGCTCCCGGTTCGCAAGTAGTGCCACTTGCTGGAGCAACTAAAGTTGCTTTTCCTGGAATTTTAATTGCAACCTCTACTGGCGCTTCGTCTTCGGAACTTCCTCCGCAAGAAACCAATCCTATTACAAGAAAAATAGCTGTTATTTTAATGATACTTTTCATCTTGTTTTATTGTTTAATTACTTTTATTGTTTCCTCAAATTGATCGCCTTTAACACGAACTATATACAAACCTGATGCGTAACCACTTAGGTTTAGTTTTGCCATTCTTGAGGCGTCAAGTTTGCACTTTACAACCTCTTTTGTTGTAGCTGATAGACTCATAGTGGTTATGGTAACTTCTTGATCTGTCCCTGGAAAAAATAGCGTAACATAATCGAGAACAGGATTTGGATAAAATATGATTTGGTCTCCTAAAAAGACCGTTTGTTCAAATTTTCCTTGACAATCCATGTCCGTTGCTATAGAAATAACGTTTTGGCCTGCCTCCAGGTTTAAGGTAATTTCGTTAGAAAAATACTTTTTAGTTTGTCCGTTCAATGTGACATTGTAGCTAGATGAACCACTTAGGTTATAGGTAACTTGCTTAGCTGATGCACTTACTTTATTTGTCAGGGCTAAAATACTTGGTTCTCTTACTATTAAGTTATAACACTGTAAATAGTTAGGCTTTCCTTGAACACTAATACAAATTTCATAGCTTCCAGGTGCTAAGTTTTGAAATTGATTGGTAAAACTATTGGCCGCATTCAATTGGAATCCTGTTTGTCCATTAATCGTAACATTATATATGAAGGTTGTGTTCTTAGCGCTCACACTAATCGTTCCGTTTTTTTGTCCCACACAAGATGTTGCAGTTACCAAAGCCGAGAAGTTATCCGAAGGTAAAAGGAATATTTCGCATCCTTTAAAATCTACTTTAACTCCAGCAATAGTATTAGGACACTGATCTTCATCATCTCGAACTCCATCGGCATCTAAGTCGGTTACAACAGTAATTGTAAACGTTTTTTCAAATGATAATCCTCCAGAATCAGTCACTTTAATTCGAATGGAATGACTTACTTTAGTTTGAACTGAAAAAACTACTGCTGCTTTTAATTGATTGTTTTCTATTCTGAAGTTACCATTGTCGGTACTTCCTGTACCACTTACTAGTGCATAAGTAAAACTATCGGTGGTGTCGGTATCGGTTGCTGATAAAGACCCAATTGTTGCGCCAACACTATTATTTTGAATTATAAAATTAGAACTTAAACTAATGTTTGTTGGAGCCTTAAATGGATAGGTAAAGGGTGAAGAACTCAGATTACAGGAGTTGGTTACGACAATTGGGCCGCCATTATTACTCGATGGAAGTGTTGCAATAATTGTGGTTCTAGTAACCGAACTAATTAAGGCTTGTACTCCTCCAATTGTTACAGTAGTTCCATTGACAGAAAAATGATCCCCATTGATAGTAATTGTATTGCCTGTTGCAATTGCTACACTAGCAACTGTTGGGACTTTTCCGATAGTGATTGTCCCTGTAGCTGTTGCGGTATCACAAGACGAGGTTATTTTTACGACATAATTAAAAATACCTGTCTCAGTTGGAGTACCTGAAATTGTAAGAGTATTTGACTGCCAGTTAGCAGTAATTCCAGCTGGAAGCCCTGTCACAGTTGCGCTAGTTACACCAGTAGTGGAAAAAGTAATTGGGGTAATCGCCCCAGCATTACATAACGATTGGATATTGGTACCTGCGCCTGAGCTTAGAGTTAATGTAGGAATTCCTGGAGCTGGTAGGCCATATGCCACGGCTCTAATTCTAAAGTTATTAGAAGAAGTCCAAGAGATTCCATCCGAAGAAAAATAAGAGCGCCCAGAATTTGAACCTTCTTGCCCAAGGGATAAAGTACCTCCTGAATTGGGAACTAAAACAATGAAATAATCTGTTGCAGATGTTAATTCAACT
Organism: Flavobacterium ammonificans; assembly: GCF_020886115.1. Classification (NCBI taxonomy): domain Bacteria; kingdom Pseudomonadati; phylum Bacteroidota; class Flavobacteriia; order Flavobacteriales; family Flavobacteriaceae; genus Flavobacterium; species Flavobacterium ammonificans. The sequence continues at coordinate 804,411 of NZ_AP025185.1, read as the reverse complement.
GCTAAAGAACTCAAATCAATAAAATTCCAAGTGTTTTTTGAAATGGTTGTTGGAGGCTTGATAACAGTTCCTAATAAAGTTCCTGGATTTCCATTAGTATTGGCTCTTAATTCTACCGAAAAACTAGTTAAATTTATACTTGTGCCCGTTTTAAAGTAGACTCCTCCTATTAAACCAGATGTAGTAGTAGTAAATCGAACTGCTGCTCTAGATGAATTTAAATTAACTCCTGTATTTTGAGTATTATTATAGGGTTGTTCGTAATTAAATGTAGTAACTGTCAAAGGTTGGCAGTAGGAGAAACTAGATGCTGCTTTAAAAATATTGATTTTACCACTCCCCCAGGTCGGATTTGCCGTGGGTCCTGTAAACGAATCTTTTGTTGCAGTTGTTGTTATGGCATTTTTTATTTCTGTAAAAGTAGCATTCGGTTTCATTTGAAGTAATAACGCTACACATCCTGCAACTGCGGGCGTGGCCATACTAGTACCTTGTTCTACTTTATACAAACCATTGACTACATTATAGGCTGAAGAATTAGCTAATCCAGAATCTGAAGACAAACAAGAAACAACTGCTTGACCATTTGCCGTAATATCTGGTTTAAGTACGTTATCTCTTCGCGGACCAACAGAGCTGAATCTAGAAATATCATCTTGAGTTCCTGAAGTATAACTATATCCTGCAAATCCAGTAGAAGTGCCTCCAAACCAATCTATCTTTGCCATAAATGAACCTACAGTTACTGCTTTTGTAGCACAACCCGGAATGGCTACCAAATAATTGTTATCACCCCCAACCACAAAAGCGTCAGAATAATCTTTTCCTTTGTTGTCCAACCAACCATCAATCGTGATTGTTGAATTAGTCGAATTGGTATATTTGATGCTCCATGTTCCGGTAACATTAGCTGAAAAACTTGTTCTTGAAATCTCCACTTCTATTTTTCTATCTCCACTTCCTGGGTCTATAAAATTTGACAAATACACTGTAGCCAAACCATCCATAACCAAAGTCCCATTAGCCGAAAAAGTGCTAACTTGTGTTCCATCTGGGGCGGTAACAACCGCAGCAATTTCTGATGCATCATTAGCATAAGCAGAAAATTGAAAAACCTCCTTAGACTGAGTCGTCGTTATACTTGGCACTACTACATCGACAGTAACATTACTATTGCTGTTGACTATGGCTTGTTTGTGTATATTTTCTCCATTTTCATTTCCCGCAGCTACAACTACAATTCTTCCGGCTGCAGTATTTGTAAAATTATCAATAGCCACTTCCAGAGGATCAGTACCGTCATGAGCTCCAGACTGTGAACCCAAACTCATATTAACTACGATAGGTCTTGACAAACTCGTCGCTAAATTTTTTAAATAATCTAAGGCTGCAATCAAATTTGAAGTTGAAAAAGTTCCGTTCCCAGCTTTTACCACCACAATATCCGATTTTGGAGCTAATCCCGAGTAGATAGGACTCAAAGCGGCACCATTTCCCGCGGCAGTACCAGCCACATGCGTTCCATGACCATCGGTGTCTTTTTCTCTAACAAAACCTGCTGGTGATCCGTCAATTTCATTATTTATATGAGCTTGTGTGTATTCCACTCCAAATGTAAATCCTTGAGGTGCGCTTTCACCAGGGCCTGCAGTTATCGTTTGATCCCAAATTCGCAAAATTCGGCTTTTAGTTTGATCTAAAGGGTCTCTAAAATCAGGATGGTCCCAGTCTATACCAGAATCAATTATAGCTACAATAATTCCTTCTCCCTTATATTGTGTGTTATTTAATCTCCCACTATGCAATAAAAATGCTCCTGTTCCAGCCACAGCTATATCATTATTTTTTTTGAAATTTTTTGGCATATCAATAAACTGAACTTCTGGAAAAGCAGCGACTTCGTCAAGTTGTCTTAGACTTAGCCAAGCCGTTGAGAATGTTGGATGAATACTCTCTAAAGCAATTCCTTTAGCCAAAAGCAATTCTGGAGACTTAGTATAAATAATACAATTAAATCCGGTCTCTGTAATACCTGTGCTAGAATTTTTCTTTGAAGTAATTGTGCCAGAATACTTATTGTTAGTGGATTGATTCGCTACATTAGTATTACTTTGTTGTTCTTTCAAATAGATAAAAGATGGCGCTATTTTTGGATTATTTTGAGCCAACAAAGTGGTTGCAAAAAATAGAAGAATCCAACACAACCTAAAACGTTTTCTCATAATCTTACTTTCTAATTGGTAATTTAATAGATAAGAACTTCATTTGCTTCTTATTAGGTTAGTAAATGTATTTTTTTTTTACATTACATACAAACTATAGCCATAAAAAAAAGCAACTTATAAAAATAAGCTGCTTCTTTAAAAGGGCAATAAATGATTGCTATAGCAATTTACTATTTTAATTTTTGGCAAATACTTGATTTACTATTCTTTTCAACCTGAACCAAAAAGCATTCTTCCTCACTATTTTTTCTTCTTCAATTCCAAATTCATTAAAATTAAATTTAAGGTCTACATCTTTCCAATACTCATACTCAATGCCTGCATATTGACCATTGAAAGAAAACCGAACTAAATATTCTGTATTCTTTTCTATAAATTTAGCATAAAAAAAATAGGGGTCTTTTTTTACAATTTCTATTGTAAGATGTTTTAATCTTGATTGTAAATAATCAAAAAAACAAGGGTCGTCTTTTGTTTTAGGTAGCAAATCAATTAGTCTCGTTTGCTCTTTTGAGGGCTTAAAAGTAAAATTGCCTATTTTCATTTTTTAATTTATTCCTTAAAGCTAATACCTGAATTAGGATACAATTTTTCAAATAATCGTTTCGCATCGAAAGCAGGATGGTGTTTTTTGAATTTCAAGAGCATTTTATAAAAGCTCTTGAGCTCCTTTTCAGACCATTTTGTTTCAGCGCTTTTTATTTGATTATTTTTAAATTTTTTAATCATTTTTTGGAACTCTGTTTCAGTTATAAACTGATAAACATTTTCAAATATAGTTTCTAGTTTACTGATAAACAAAAAAATAACCCTACATGAAGATGTATATTTAATTTTCCTATAAAAAATCCCCTTTTCTTCAAAAGGGGATTTGATAATTTATTATTCTATTATTCTACAATCACAAAAGTACTTCTTCGGTTTTGTTGGTGTTCTGCCTCAGTACATATGATTCCGTCGGCACATTGGTTAACCAATTGACTCTCGCCATAACCCTTGGCCGTTAATCGCTCTGGTGCAATACCTCGTTTGATTAAATAGGCCATGGTAGCATCGGCTCTTCTCTGTGAGAGTAGCTTGTTGTACTTTCTGTGTTGGCGACTGTCCGTATGTGACCCAATCTCTATTTTGATCTCTGGGTATTCTATCATCGCCTCTACTATTTTCTCTAGCGGTGCTATCGCATCTTTTCTAATGTTTGATTTGTCTAGATCAAAGTAGATTTGTGTGATCTCAAATACATTAGCTAAATCCAAGCCCGGTGCAATCTCATAGACATCTTTCTTCAAGCGGATGTCTTTGCTGATGTTATCTCCATACAATCTGGCTATAACTTCTACCCCTGCCGTTGAATACATTTCCTTGGATCCTTGAATGGTGTACATCGCATTGGATTTGACATTCTCAAAGGTAAAGTTTCCGTTTTCATCGGCTAGTGTTCTTGCCACTTCGTTGTTGTCCTTGTCTAACAACACAAGGGCTGCATATTCTACCGGATTCGAACCATTTAAATCCATTACACGTCCTTTAATGGTAGTTAGGTATTCAAATACAAATGGAGCTCCTGTGTTTTTAAAAGCGTATAAATCATCGTCTCCTTTGCCTCCTGGTCGGTTGCTACTGAGTACCCCTTGGTTGGTGGTGCGATCCCAATTGATTGCAAAATCATCAAAAGGGCTGTTAATTGGTTCCCCTAGATGAACCGGCAAGGCATTGGGCGTGTTTAAATCGACCGCATAAATATCATATCCTCCCATTCCTAATCTTCCATCTGAAGCAAATAACAAGATGTTGTCTTGGGTAACAAATGGATAACTCTCCCTGGCTTCGGTGTTGATAGCGCTGCCTAAGTTTACCGGATTGCCAATAGTACCATCGGGATACAGGTCGATTTTATACAAATCGGATTGGCCATAACCTCCTTTGGCATCTGAGGCAAAATACAAGCTGCTTTCATCTGCTGATAAGGCTGGGTGGGCCACCCGTATGCTGTCTAAAGCAAAGATATCTAATACGCCTTGATCAATCCATTTGCCGTTTTCATTAATGGCCTTGTAGATCTTGTTCAGACCGTTGGTGAGTTTTCTTTTGTTGTTTTCTCTGAGCTCATTCTGAGTATAATAGATCGTCTTGCCGTCCTTAGTGAAAATAGGCGTTGCCTCGTGATAGACCGAGAAGACTTTCTTTGAGAATAGTTGAGGTTCGCTATAGGTGTTAGTAGTGTCGTTACTCTTTACACTGTAATACAAGTTAGTAAAGACCTGTCCTGTTCTTTGGTAGATTTGATTGGCGATGATTCTGGGTCTCGCACTTGCAAAGAGTAGGGTGTCTGCTTTGAAAGTACTACTAAAGTCCGAGTACTTCGAGTTGATGTTCAAATTAGTAATGCTAAAAATATCAGATCCTTTCTTGATACTATTCTGTGCTCTGAGTGTTGGGGTTTGGTTTCTAACTCGTAGTTCTGTGGGTTTTTCCCTGGCATACTCTGCCATTACCTTTTGGGCTTCTTCTTGCATTGCTGCCGACTTAAGAGATTGGCTATAGCGGTATAAAAAACCTTCTGGAAAAGGCGCATTGAATGCATAGCGTTTCTCATACCATTTTTGAGCCTCAACATAATTGGCATTGAAGTAATTGGCATCGCCTAATTTTTCATAGATCTCAGCAGTTCCTTTGCCTTTCTTGGCTAAATGCTCGTAAATCTTAATAGCTGAGATATAGGATTCTTGCTCAAATTTAGCATCGGCTCTTCGCAAGGGTTGTTGCGCCAAGGCGATTATGGGGAATAACAATACTAGGATTAGCTGCTTTTTCATAATGTTTTGTGTTTTCAGTTTCATGGCGCTACGAATTAAAAGAATCGTGTGGTTTCTACTGTTTGACCATTTCTCAACAAATCAAACTGTAAAAATAGTTCGTGTGAGCCTGAATTAAAATTGGACAATCTTGTGGTTTCTCGATCGTAACCATAGCCAATCGATAATCTGTCATTTACTCTAAATCCAACCAAGGCCGATACGGCTGCGCTCCATCTATAGGCTAGACCAAATGTCAAGCGCTCATTGTAGAGAAAATTGGTGGTTAAATCTACTTGTAAAGGAGCACCTGCCACTACTTTAGTAACAAAAGCCGGTTTGAATTTTAGATTGTACATCAAGTTGTAGACTTTCCCTCCAACAAAATAGAAATGTTGCTTGCGCTTTGTGTTTGAAAAAGCGATAGCGTCTACAAATCGGGTTTCTAGTAATCTTGGAACGGATAATCCTAAATAACTATTCTGTTTATAATAATACAACCCTACTCCAACATTAGGAGAGAATTGATTGATCATATTGAGCTGTAAAAACGGGTCTTCTGGATTGTAATTGTTTAACTTTTGGTTGTCTATGGCAAAAAGCTCTCCTGCGGCTTTAACCCCAAAAGCCAAGCGGCTTTCATTAGCGAAAACAATCGTGTAGGAAACATCCACTGAGGCAAAAGTAGTATTAGTAGGTCCTATCTGATCGTGCAGTAGGTTCACTCCTACTCCTATTCTACTATTCTCGATGGGTTGGTGATAGGCTAAATTTAAAGTGCGTGGTGCTCCTTCGAGACCTAGCCACTGTGCGCGGTACATACTGAAAATAGTTCCATAATCCATCGATCCTGCATAAGCGGGATTAATTACCGTGGGGTTGAACATATACTGGGTGTATTGAGGCTCTTGTTGGCCCCAAACACTCAGACTCATTAGTACTACTAAACTAAATAGTTTCTTCATCTTTTACTATTATTTTGTTATATATAAATACCCTGAACGTTGCTTATCTACCCCTTGCTTGTTTTTATATCGTAATATAAAATAGTAAGTGCCCTTAGGTAATTCTGCCGATTGTGAGATCGTATTACGCCCTTCTGACAAACCTCTAAAGTATTTGTCATCTTGACCATAACCCTCTACATTATACACCTCTACTCCCCAACGGTTATAGATGTATAAGTTATTATCCGGATAGTTCTCAATGCCTCTAATTACAAATACATCGTTAAGCCCATCACCGTTTGTTGTCATCGAATTGAATATCTCCAAATCGTCCTCGCTCTGGCTGTGGTTGTTAAACTCCAAATAATCTGGCGTTCCGTTATTATCCACATCCGTTGGTAACATTGGATTTAATCCCAATTCCTCGCCATTGCTTAATCCATCACCATCACAATCGCCATCTAAAAACAATTGACTCAATGGTACGGTAATGCTTTGAGGGTTTGATGAACATGGATCCGTAGGATCTGTGCCGTCGATTAACTCTTGCGAATCTGTAACGCCATCACCATCGGTATCTGGATTTAAATTTACATTAGGTAAATCTCTGTAATCTGGAACGCCATCACCGTCTGTATCTATTGGATTAGTTCCATCGGGGCCTTTTTCGTCTGCATCAGGAATGCTGTCGTTATCAGAATCTAAATCCAAGTAATCTGGTGTACCATCGTTGTCAGTGTCAACTGGTGTTGCACCGTTTAGTCCTTTTTCTACTGCGTCTGGAATACCATCATTGTCCGAATCTAAATCTAAATAATCAGGTGTGCCATCACCGTCCGTGTCAATTGGAGTAGCTCCGTTTGGTCCTTTTTCTACTGCGTCTGGAATACCGTCGTTATCCGAATCTAAGTCTCTATAATCTGGTGTTCCGTCGCCGTCCGTGTCAATTGGAGTAGCACCGTTTGGTCCTTTCTCCACTGCATCTGGAATACCGTCACCATCTGAATCTAAATCTAAATAATCTGGCGTTCCGTCGCCATCCGTGTCAACTGGTGTAGCTCCATTTGGTCCTTTTTCTACTGAGTCTAGGATTCCGTCGTTATCAGAATCTAAGTCTTTATAATCTGGTGTTCCGTCACCATCCGTGTCAACTGGAGTGGCTCCGTTTGGTCCTTTCTCAATTGTATCTGGAATACCATCACCGTCTGAATCTGCATCCAAATAGTTTGGTGTTCCATCACCATCTGTATCGGTTGGTGTATATGGAGCTGTTCCTGTACATCCGCTGTCCTCTACTGAGTCTGGAATACCGTCACCGTCACTATCCGTGTCTAAGTAATCTGGTGTTCCGTCGCCATCCGTGTCAACTGGTGTTGATCCGTTTGGTCCTTTCTCTACTGCGTCTGGAATACCGTCGTTATCCGAATCTAAATCTAAATAATCCGGTGTGCCGTCGCCATTCGTGTCAATTGGAATGGCACCATTTGGTCCTTTTTCTACTGCGTCTGGAATACCGTCGTTATCTGAATCTAAATCCAAGTAATCTGGTGTTCCATCTCCGTCCGTGTCAACTGGTGTAGCTCCATTTGGTCCTTTTTCTACTGAGTCTGGAATTCCGTCGTTGTCTGAATCCAAATCTCTGTAATCTGGAATACCATCATTATCAGTGTCTACTGAAGTGGCTCCATTTGGTCCTTTCTCTACTGCGTCTGGAATTCCGTCGTTGTCTGAATCCAAATCTCTGTAATCTGGAATACCATCATTATCAGTGTCTACTGGAGTGGCTCCATTTGGCCCTTTCTCTACTGCGTCTGGAATACCATCGTTATCAGAATCTAAATCTTGATAATCTGGAGTTCCATTTCCGTCCGTGTCAACTGGTGATGCTCCGTTTGGTCCTTTCTCTACTGAGTCTGGAATACCGTCACTATCACTATCCGTGTCTAAATAATCTGGTGTTCCATCGCCGTCCGTGTCAACTGGAGTGGCACCGTTTGGTCCTTTCTCAATTGTATCTGGAATACCGTCACCGTCTGAATCTAAATCCAAGTAGTTTGGTACGCCGTCACCATCTGTATCGGTTGGTGTACATGGTGCTGTTCCTGTACAACCGCTGTCTTCCACTGAATCTGGAATACCGTCACCGTCTGAATCTAAATCTCTGTAATCTGGTGTGCCATCATTATCAGTGTCAACTGGAGTGGCTGATGGGCCTTTCTCAATGGCATCTGAAATGCCGTCATTGTCTGAATCTAAGTCTCTATAATCTGGAGTGCCGTCATTATCAGTATCAACTGGAGTGGCTGTTGGACCTTTCTCAATCGCATCAGAAATACCATCGTTATCTGAATCTAAATCTCTATAATCTGGTGTTCCATCATTATCAGTATCAACTGGAGTGGCTGTTGGGCCTTTCTCAATCGCATCTGAAATACCGTCGTTATCAGAATCTAAATCTCTGTAATCTAGCGTTCCGTCGCCGTCCGTGTCAACTGGAGTGGCTGACGGGCCTTTCTCAATGGCATCCGAAATACCGTCGTTATCAGAATCTAAATCTCTGTAATCTAGCGTTCCGTCGCCGTCCGTGTCAACTGGAGTGGCTGATGGGCCTTTCTCAATGGCATCCGAAATACCGTCGTTATCCGAATCCAAATCCAAGTAATCTGGCGTTCCGTCTCCGTCTGTATCTACTGGTGCGTTTGAATTCGCTCCTTTCTCTACTGAATCAGAAATGCCATCATTGTCAGAATCTACATCGTATGGATTGCGTCTTCCATCACCATCAGTATCGGGAGGAGTTGTTCCGCCATTGGCAGCAACTGGAACCCCATTTGCATTAACTGATCCGTCTATTCTACCATCGCCATTCGCGTCTATACCATTAGATTCCCTTGCATCGGTAATACCATCGTTATCTGAATCTAAATCCAAACTATTGATGATTCCGTCGCCATCCGTATCGCAATTCGAAGCAGTTGGCGTACAAGCTGCATTTTCAACAACATCAGTGATTCCATCATTGTCGTCATCTAAATCTACAGCGTCTGGAATACCGTCGTTATCGGAATCAATTCCTGGGCAACCTTTTAATACAACGCTGCCAATAGTTAACGGGCAATCGTCTTCAAAATCACCTACTCCATCACCGTCTGAATCTACATCTCGATAATCTGGAGTACCATCTCCGTCAGTATCAACAGGATTATTTCCATTTGGTCCTTTCTCTACTGCATCTGGGATACTATCGTTATCTGAATCCAAATCACGGTAATCAAGTATGCCGTCTCCATCTGTGTCTACTGGAGTAGCTCCATTTGGTCCTTTCTCTACTGCATCAGGAATACCATCGTTATCCGAATCTACATCTCTATAGTCTGGAGTTCCATCACCATCAGTATCTAAAATACTGGTTCCTGTTCCTTTTTCAATTGTATCAGGAATACCATCGTTATCCGAATCTAAATCCAAATAATCTTGCGTGCCGTCACCATCACTGTCCACCGGTGCATTGCCATTGGTTCCTTTTTCAATAGCATCTGTAATACCATCGCCATCTGAATCTAGATCGTATGGATTTGGATTAGCATCTCCATCTGTATTTGGAGGTGTTACCCCGCCATTAGATGATTGTGGAATACCATTAGCATCTACATTGCCATCTACTTTGCCGTCGCCATTAGTATCTGTTCCATTTGATTCTCTTGCATCAGAGATACCGTCGTTGTCTGAATCTGGATCCAATCGGTTTGGAATACCATCGCCGTCAGTATCACAATCAACTGATGCTGGACTACAAATTCCATTCTCCACTGTATCTAGGATACCATCGTTATCATCATCCAAATCAATATCATCTGTTATTCCGTCACTGTCTGAATCTGGCGGACAACCATTTAAAATAGCTGTTCCTGCCACATACGGACATTGGTCATTTACATCCAAAACGCCATCGTTATCAGAATCAGTATCTCTATAATTAGGAACACCATCTCCATCTGTATCTGTTAATCCTTCCTGATTATCAGGTTTATTATCTACATCAGAATCTGCATCTCGGTAATCTGGAATATTATCTGAATCTGTATCGACAGGTGTAGCTCCATTTGGTCCTTTCTCTATTGCATCTGAAATACCGTCGTTGTCCGAATCCAAATCTCGGTAATCTGGGGTTCCATCATTATCCGTATCAATTGGATTTGCTCCGTTTGGTCCTTTCTCAACTGAGTCTGGAATACCGTCATTATCCGAATCAGTATTAAGATAATCTGGAGTGCCGTCGCCATCAGTATCAACAGGTGTGCTGCCGCTTCCTTTTTCTACTGCATCAGGAATCCCATCGTTATCCGAATCTATATCTCGGTAATCTGGTATTTGATCATTATCGGTATCCAAAGGAATAGTTCCTGTCCCTTTTTCAACTGAGTCTGAAATACCATCGTTATCCGAATCTAATTCTCGGTAATCTGGAGTTCCATCATTATCCGTATCCAATGGAGTACTTCCAGTTCCTTTTTCAGTAGCATCAGGAATGCCGTCGTTATCCGAATCCAAATCTCTGTAATCTGGAGTGCCGTCGCCATCCGTGTCTATTGGAGTGACTCCGTTAGGCCCTTTTTCGATAGCGTCTGTAATTCCGTCATTATCCGAATCAGTATCGCGATAATCTGGAGTGCCGTCTCCATCAGTATCTACTGGTGTACTGCCACTTCCTTTTTCTACTGCATCTGGCATACCATCGTTATCTGAATCTAGATCACGGTAATCTGGAATATTGTCTCCATCGGTATCGATTGGAGTGGCTGTTGTTCCTTTTTCTACACTGTCTAGAATACCGTCATTGTCTGAATCCAAATCTCTATAATCTGGTGTTCCATCGCCATCTGAATCTAAAATACTTGAGCCGGTTCCTTTTTCAATTGCATCTGGAATACCGTCATTATCCGAATCCAAATCCAAATAATCTGGTGCTCCATCACCATCTGTATCCACTGGACTAGCTCCGTTAGCTCCTTTTTCAACTGAGTCTGAAATACCATCTCCGTCTGAATCTAGGTCGTATGGATTCGCTTGCCCGTCACCATCTGTGTTTGGTGGTGTTGTGCCTCCATTAGTCGAGCTAGGTACTCCATTAGCATCTACCCCACCGTCTGCTTTTCCATCGTTGTTAGCGTCTACAACTCCCGCTTCTTTGGTGTCTTTAATACCGTCATTATCTGAATCAGCATCGTATCGATTAGGGATGCCGTCTCCATCAGTATCGCAATCTGGATCAGTTGGTGAACAAGCTGCCGCTTCTACTGAATCCAAGATTCCATCGTTATCATCATCTAAATCAGCTGTATCATCAATTCCATCACCATCAAAATCAGCTGGACAGCCGTTCATTTGTGCTGTTCCTACCACTAATGGGCATTGGTCGTTAGTGTCTAAAACACCATCTCCATCCGAATCCAAATCTCTATAATCTGGAATTGTATCGCCATCAGTATCGACTACTCCTTCTTGGTTGTCTGGAATGCCATCGTTATCAGTATCCAAATCTCTATAATCTGGTATATTATCCCCATCGGTATCCACTGGAGTAGTACTTGGGCCTTTCTCAACTGCATCTGGAATACCATCGTTGTCTGAATCTAGGTCTCTATAATCCGGTAATCCATCACCATCAGTATCTACTGGTGTCGCTCCCGAACCTTTTTCATTTGCGTCAGATATCCCATCATTATCTGAATCGGTATCACGATAATCCGGAATTCCGTCACCATCTGTATCCACTGGTGTCGCTCCCGGACCTTTTTCAATCGCATCCGAAATACCATCACCGTCTGAATCTAGATCTCTATAATCTGGAATGTTATCGCCATCAGTATCAACAGGTGTTGTTCCAGGTCCTTTTTCAATCGCATCTGAAATACCATCGTTGTCAGAATCTAAATCTCGGTAATCTGGTGTTCCGTCACTATCTGTGTCCACTGGAGTTGCGGTTGGCCCTTTTTCAATAGTGTCAGACATTCCATCATTATCGGAATCCGTATCACGGTAATCTGGGGTTCCATCGCCATCGGTATCTACTGGTGTTGTTCCAGGTCCTTTTTCAATGGCATCTGAAATACCATCGTTGTCTGAATCTAGATCTTTGTAATCTGCAATGCCGTCGCCATCTGTATCAATTGGGGTAGTTCCATTTGGTCCTTTTTCAATCGCGTCCGAAATACCATCGCCATCCGAATCTAAATCAAGATAATCTGGAATGTTATCGCCATCAGTATCAACAGGTGCATTTCCATTAGCTCCTTTTTCAATCGCATCTGGAATTCCGTCACCATCAGAATCAATGTCATACGGATTAGTTCCACCGGTTCCGTCTGTATTTGGAGGTGTTAGACCTCCATTCGCAGACGTTGGAACTCCGTCAGCATCAACTCCTCCGTCAACTCTTCCATCATTATCAGAATCCGTTCCTCCTGCTTCCTTCACATCAGAAATGCCATCATTATCAGAATCGGAATCCAAACGATTCGGAATACCATCACCATCCGTGTCACAATTTGGACTAGCCGGTAAACAAGCCGCCGCTTCCACTGTATCTAAAATTCCGTCATTGTCGTCATCTAAATCAACTGTGTCTATTAAACCATCGCCGTCAAAGTCAGGTGGACATCCGTTGGATGCAGCTGTGCCTGCAACTAAAGGACATTGATCAACCGCATCTAAAACACCGTCGTCATCTGAATCCAAGTCTTGGTAGTTAGGAATAGTATCCCCATCTGTGTCTATGTTGCCTTCTTGAGCATCAGGTTTACCGTCGCCGTCGGAATCCAAATCACGATAATCTGGTGTTCCGTCACTATCTGTATCTACAACTGTGCTGCCACTTCCTTTTTCTACTGAATCCAGAATTCCATCATTATCCGAATCCGTATCGCGGTAATCTGGTATTCCATCGGCATCGGTGTCTAATGGTGTATTCCCGCTTCCTGGTCCTTTTTCAATGGCATCTGAAATACCATCATTATCTGAATCGGTGTCCAGAAAATCTGGAATATTATCTCCATCGGTATCGATTGGAGTAGCTCCTGGTCCTTTTTCAATGGCATCTAAAATACCATCTGCATCTGAGTCTCTATCTAAGTAATCTGGTATATTATCTCCATCGGTATCGATTGGTGTCGATCCCGGACCTTTTTCTATCGCATCTGAAATGCCATCATTATCAGAGTCGGTATCACGGTAATCAGGAGTTCCATCACTATCTGTATCTATTGGAGTTGCTCCCGAACCTTTCTCTATTGCGTCTGAAATGCCATCTCCATCTGAATCAATTTCTTGGAAATCTGGAGTACCATCTCCATCTGTATCTAAAGGTGTGGATCCTGGTCCTTTTTCAATAGCATCAGAAATACCATCAGCATCTGAATCTAGATCTCTATAATCTGGGATGTTATCTCCATCAGTATCCGTTGGAGTACATGGCGTTGTTCCTGAACAGCCTGTGTCTTCAATACTGTCAAGAATACCATCGTTATCTGAATCCAAATCTCTATAATCTGGTGTTCCATCTCCATCGGTATCTAATAGGGTATTTCCACTGCCTTTTTCTACTGCATCTGGTATGTTGTCATTATCAGAATCCACATCCAAATAGTTTGGTGTGCCATCCCCATCCGTATCTATAAGACCTTCTGTTCCATTTGGAATTCCGTCACTATCACAATCTGCTGCTTGCCAAATGGCATTTGAAGTATTTGGTATGGCTGCACCTCCCACACATGGGTTTAATGGTTGATTATCTGTTCCATTTGGCGTTCCGTCACCATCACAATCTGCCGCTCTCCAAGCTAGACTTGTATTAGCGCTAATTTGACTAGATGGTAAATAATTACATCCGTCATTTGGATTGGTGTTATCCGATGCTTCGATATTATCTGACACACCGTCTCCATCAGCATCGTTGATGGCAACCGTAATTGTTACCGTAGCTGTAGCGCAAACACTGCCTTGACATACTTCATATATAATTGTTACGGCAGTACCCCCTTCAGCATTGGTTGGCGTATAGGTCATTTGACCGGTAACTGGATTGAAGCTTACGGTACCTGTTGCGGTACCACCCACTCTGGTTATTGTGTTTCCGTCATTAGGTAAATAATCGTCATTCGCTAATACATTTACTACAGAAGCAACTCCAACTGAACCATTAGCAGTATCGTTAATTGCTGTTGGGGTCGTTTTACGGGTATCTGTATTGTCAGGGTTTCCATCACCATCAGTATCCGAATTCAATGGATTCGTTCCTCCTGTAATTTCTGAAGCATTCGTAAGACCATCGTTATCACAATCCAATAGAGACCAAGTAGAGTATACTGAACTAGAAGCTGTAGGTGCTGTGGTGAAAGAACAAGCATTGTTATAATTTGTTCCATTGGCATCTTCAAATCCATTGGTTTCACCATCTTGATCACAATCAGCAGCTTGCCATAAAGCATTTGTTCTGTCGGGTTGTGCATTGACTGCGTGAATACAAGGGTCTAATGGCGCGGTGTCTGTTCCATTTCGGGTTCCATCACCATCACAATCAGCTAAATTCCACGCTCCAGTTCGGGTTCCCATTACCGAAGTTGGTTTATAATCACAGAAGTTATTTGGATCTGTACCGTCAGCCGTTTCCTTAAAATCATAAACCCCATCGCCATCGGTATCTGGAGCAGTAATACTTAATGTTAAGGCAGCTGTTGCTGTTGCTGTTCCATCGCTGACCGTATAGGTCGCTACTGGTACAGGGCCTAAATAATCTGTCGCCGGTGTAAAGGTATAGGTGCCATCAGCATTAATGACCAAGGTTCCAACGCCTGGAATGGTTGCAGTGTCACCTGCGTTAAAAGTCGTAACGACGCTATTTATTGTAAGAACAAATTGTGTTACTGTAAGAGCGCTGCCTTCAATATCTGAGTCATTGTCTACTACATTTCCAGTTGCTGCAGTATTTATAGTAGCTGAAGCCGTATCAGGACGTGCGGTTGGCGCATCGTTTACAGGATTTACATTAATTGAAAGAGAACCGTCAGTAGTAAGTGCAGGACTTTGACCGTCAGATACTGTATAACCAATAACCGGCACTGAACCATTATAATTGGCTACTGGTGTAAATGTGAAGGTTCCATCGGTATTAACTCGGATTGTTCCCACACCATCAATAGTAGCGGTTAGACCTGCGGTATAGGATTGCCCTGCTACTGTAAATCGAGTTATTGTTAATGTATTATTTTCAGGATCGGTATCATTAGCTAAAACATTACCTGTAAGTGGTGAGTCTTCATTAGTACTTAACGATTCATTCACCACAACTGGTGCATCATTTACAGCTGCAACTGTAATATTTAAATCCGCAGTATCTGTTCCTCCATTGCCATCTGATAGAGTATAGGTTATGACTGGAACTGCTCCACTAGTATTAGGAGCTGGTGTAAACGTATAAGTTCCATCAGCATTGAGTATTAATGTCCCTATGTTCGGAATGGTTACGATTGTTCCTACTTGATAGGTTATTCCGTTAATAGTAAAACTAGTTACCGATTTGGTGTTGCCTTCAACATCAGTATCGTTAGTCACTACATTACCTGTAGCCGCAGTGTTTTCCGGTGTGCTTACCGTATCATCAACTGCAACTGGGGCATCATTCACAGGGGTTACTGCTAATTTTAAAGTCGCGGTTCCCGTTCCTCCATCAGCATCTCTAGCAGTATAGGTAACTGTAGGTACTGCACCCGAATAATTGGCTGCCGGTGTAAACGTAAAACTACCGTTTGTATTTACAATTAAAGTTCCTACGCCTGTAATTGTAGCTGATGTTCCAGCAGGATAGTTCGTACCGTTTATAGTAAATTGCGTAACTGTAATAGCGGTACCTTCTGGATCACTATCGTTGGTCAATACATTGCCTGAAATTGGCGTGTCTTCTGGGGTAACTTTATTGTCGTCATTGACTGTAATTGGATTGTCGTTGACTGGTGTAATCGTAATGGTTAAGGTACTCGAAACCGTTGCTCCGGTGGCTGCAAGATTATTATCATCTGTAATGGTATAGGTAATTACGGGCACTACTCCATTGTAATTGGAGTTTGGTGTAAAAGTGTAAGTACCATCTGCATTAACTACTATCACACCCACTCCAGGTATTGAAGTTGTGGTTCCTGCTGGATAGGTATATACCGTACTGCCAATAGTAAATGAATATTGCGTTACCTTTAATACCGTATTGGCATCCGGGTCTGAGTCAGGAGTGCCGTCTGAAAGTACATTTCCCGTAGCTGTTGTATCTTCATTAATTGTTTTAGCATCAGGCCTTGCTATTGGAGTCTGATTGACCGGTGCTACATAAATGTCTAAAACAGCTGTATCTGTGCTATTGCCATCAGAAAGTGTATAGGTAATCAATGGCGCCTGTCCAGTAAATGTACTTAATGGAACAAAAGTATAGGTTCCATCAGGATTAATAGTAAGGCTACCAACTCCCGGAATCGAAAACGGTGTGCCTATTACTGGTGTGCCAGCAACTCCCACAACAGTAAATCCAGTTACTGTTAAGTTATTTCCTTCTAAATCCGAATCATTAGTTCGCACTGAACCGGTTAAAGTAGTTCCTTGAGATCCCGTTACAATATCATCAGCCGCTAAAGGAGCGTCATTAACTGGGGTGATAACAATTGATAATTTAGCGGTATCCGAGCCGCCATTTCCATCAGAAATAGTATAATCTACATCCGGAACAATTCCAATATAATTCAATGCTGGTGTAAAAGTAAACGATCCATTGGCGTTGACTACAATCGTTCCTACCCCTGGAATTGCAGCCGAAACTCCTGCATTGAAAGTTACTATAACATTATTAATAGTAGTGCTAAATGTACTTACCACTAAACTATTCCCTTCAGCGTCGGTATCGTTTGACAATACATCCCCTGTAAACGGTATATCTTCAGTAACATTTACAAGCTCATCCGTAGCTCCCGGAGGATCATTGGTTGGTGTAATTACAATAGACAGGGTTCCTGAATCGGAGGCCCCAACGGTGTCTGTCGCGGTATATTCGATTGCAGGTACTGTTCCTATATAATTTAATTGAGGTGTAAATGTAAATGTTCCGTCTGAATTCACTCGAATTGTTCCAACTCCTGCAATTGTTGCAGTATCTCCTGCATTGTAGGTTGTCGCTCCAATTTTAAATCTGTTTACGGTAAGGGCGGTATTTCCTGACCCCTTATCATTGGTCAAAACATTTCCGCTAACTACCGTGTCTTCGGCAGCGGTAACCGCATCGTCAACTATAGAAACAAAAGGAACAATTTCAATTTTAGCAGGGTTGGATACTACAGTACCACACACATAATTGGCTTGGGTAATTACTAATTTATAGCTGTACCCTTTCATGCTCATAGTAATGTTTGATACTGTTAAGCTGGTAGTAGTTGCCCCTGAATAAGGCGCTGTATTGGTCACATTGGCCCAAGTTGTTCCCCCATCTGTGCTTAATTTCCATTGGTAAGCTACAGGAGCTGATCCAGCAGTAACTGTAGCGGTAAAGCTTACTGTTGCCCCTGGACTCACACCCGCATCTACAGGTTGAGCAGTAATCACACTAGCCGAACCTGCAACTGCTGCATTAGTGTATGTACCACTATAACTGGCCGCGGTAACTGACCCATTCGCATTGATTGCTGGTGGATTTCCTGTTCCGAAATAACTATTCCCATCTGTGCCTTGAGCAGTAGCGGAATTGTAATATTCGTTAGCATCAGAACAACCATCGTTATCTGAATCTAAATCTTGCGAGTTAGGAATACCGTCTCCGTCAGTATCCGCATCGCAACTATTGATAGAGATAGAAGCAAAACCAATATCATCCACTTCTCCGGCAGACGATGATGCAATAAATTCGATAATTAATGATGCAGAAGCAATCGTAGGATTAGGTAATTTAAGAATTACATTAGACTTAGCAGATGCTGTATTTGCAGAGGTACTTGGTAGCGAAGATAAATTAGTTGTTGCCCCATTTGAAACCGTAATTGAAGGCAAAGCCGTATTGGCTGATCCCGTTTTTATCGTAGCATAAGTAACGCCATTTAATTTAACATTCAAGGTTGCTACAACAGAATTATCAGCAGCATTTGTATTAAACCAATACAAATTACCTAGGGTTATCTCACTGTTAGCAGGAAGGTTAGTTATTGTTCTAGTAATTGTGGAGGTTGTGGATGCATCTCTTCTAAATTCTAACCCATTCGTATTTAAATTTATTCTCCCTGTAGCACTTGTCCAGGATCCTGAACCTGCATAAGTTCCACCTACGGTCCAACCAGTAAGCGTATTGGTATTTCCTCCCGATGTAGGGAAATTTTGGGATAAGGCCGAAACGCATTCATTACTATCTAAAATTCCATCATTATCATCATCGACATCCTCAAAATCTGGCAACCCGTCAAAATCAGTGTCAATACACGATTTTATATTAGGATCTGTGGCTCTCGAGTACAAATAAGTGCCATTATAAATCCCACTTCCCGCAGCAGTTTCTAAACCATTTACAAAACCATTATCCCCAACAGTTCCTGGAATAGTACTCGTTGTTAATTTAGCAGTACTCACAATTCCTGAACCAGCATTATAAGTAGTTTTTGCTTCCACTGCGTCGAAACAGCCATCCCCATCAGAGTCTGTGTCTAACCGGTTTGAAATGCCGTCGTTATCCGTATCAATGTCAGTACATACTGGTAGAATAGCATTAGCACTGATCGAAATATTTGTGTTCCACGTTGCAGATGTTGGTCCTGTATTTTGGAATTGCAACTCTTGGCTCGATGCCGCAGCAGTAAATGTGATTGTTCTTGTTTCCCAACCGCATCCAACCGTTGGCGTATATTGATCAATTACTGTTGTCCCTAACTTAACTGTTACTTGTCCTAAACCAACTCCTAATGCAGCAAATCTTCCGTAAAAAACTGTTAGTGAATAACTTCTGCCTGGTATTAAATTGTTGAGTGTCGTCTTAAATGCTTCTTGTGTATTAGAGAAGAAACTCATCCATGTTAAGTGACCATTTGGAGGTAGTGGAGCAGTTCCTACACATCCTACATTCCAAGTGCCATACACATGACCCGCAGCATTAGCAATGTCTGGCGAGGATACAGAACTTGTCCAACCAGGTGGAGCTGTATTTTCAGCTCTAACACCACCGTTAGTTCCAGTTATATTTACACCTTGATCACAACCCATCTCAACTGAATCTAAAATTCCATCATTATCGTCATCTAAATCTAAAATATCCCTAACCCCGTCGTTATCGGAATCTGTACAAGCATTAATGGTATTGCTCAACGCAAAATTATAACTGTAGGTTCTACTGAAAACTCCAGAACCTGGACTGGTTTCTAACTCATCAGCAAAACCGTTGGTTCCTGCTGTAGAAGTAAATTTATAATTGGCTGTAGTAACATTAGTAGCTCCTCCTTCGAGTGCATCACTACAACCATCACCATCACTGTCTAAATCCAAGTGATTTGGAGTACCGTCCAAATCAGAATCAGGACATCCAATAGCGGTGATTGAAATATCATCGATAGAGAAGTCATTGCCACTTGAATTAGTAGAAACATTTTTAATAATAAAACTTACCGTTTGGTTAGTTGCTGATGTAAAATCAATAGAAGCTAATTTCCAACCCAATGAATTTTGCGGGCCGGAATTAGCCGTTGCTATAACCGCATTGCTTGCCGAAAGTACTTCAGCTGCTAATTGGTAATCGTTATTAGCTGAAGCGGCTTGGTGCCAAAACGAAATTCGGTATCTTGCACCTGCCTGCAAGCTGATACTTTCTCTGTAAAATGTACCCACAGTTGTACTACCGTTTACAGCTAAATAAGCGTCTGTAGCAGTTCCTGTGGTGCGGCCTGAATACCTCCAAAATTCAGCAGCTGGGTGGTACGGAGTCCCCTGATTGATTACAGCATATTGAGCAGCCCCACTATTTGTCCCTGAATACACATATCCTCCAGTAACATTAGTATTTGAAGTATTACGAGGGGTTGCTTCAGTACCAAAAGTTCCATTACTTTCGTTGGTGTTTAATTGGGTTAACGGACATTCAATACTGTCTAAAATACCGTCATTATCATCATCTAAATCTCTAACATCTGTAATTCCATCACCATCGGTATCGGTACATGCATTGATTGTATTAGACAAGGCAAAACTGGTATAGGTAGAGGTATAATTTATTGTTCCTGCTGTACCACCTTCGTAGTTGTTTAACAATCCATTTCGATTGGTGTCGTTCCCTGCTGAAGCAGGAAAATTTGAAGTGCTTGTTGCTGTAGTTGAACTTCCAGCTTCTATGGCATCTGCACAACCATCGCCATCAGCATCTAAATCCAAATGGTTTGGAACACCATCTCCATCGATATCTAACAAACAGATACGCTCTGTAAAATAAGCCTCCTGAATCCAACCCGAAACTGTCCCTCGGTTGGATGTACCAAAAATTCGGTATCGGGTATAGGCCGTATAATTTGATGGCATATTGAATTTATACGAATTGTTGGCTGCATTGATTGGCGCTGTTGGTGTGCCAAATGTTTGATTGGCTGTCAAATCTATCCATTCAGTCCCATCCCAAGCTTGCATTCTGTAGGTTCCTGTAGTACCCAATGGGTTATTGCCTGCTTGGTTTCCAATTTCAATTTGGCTCAAGATTCTTGCCGTAGGCAAATTGAATTGTAATATAGTTTGATTTAAAAATTCGCTATCCGAATAGGCAACAATAGCTTCTGCATTGTCCACCATATTGGCTAAAGTAGTAGCTCCATTAAAGCCCCATGTTACTGTAGAGGAAACAGTAATCCCGGTTTTATTCATCCTGGCTGGCGTACAGTTGAATTCTTCTGTGTCTAAAACCCCATCATTATCATCATCCAAATCGATAATATCGCCAATGCCATCACTATCGGTATCGATACAGGCATTTAAATTGGCATTCGTAGCCAAATTATAGGTATATGTTCCGTTGTATATCCCATTTTCTGACGTTAATTCTAAACCATTGGCAAAACCATTTAAGCCATAAGGGCCTGCGGCTACTGCATTGGCTACTCCTGCTGTGGTAGTATTGGTTGAAGTTCCTGCCGTGCGGTTAATTATTGTTCCTGTGGTTAAAGTTCCGATAACACCCGCTTCTCTTGCATCGGGACAACCATCCCCGTCACTATCTAAATCCAAAGAGTTGATAATTCCATCATTATCTAAATCCCAACTACACACATTCTCCCTAAAATAAACCTCGGTTGCCCAACCGCCACCAGTAGTTGCTGCGATACCAAAAATTCTATAAAACTTGTACGCTGTGGTATTAGAAGGGAAACTAGCAATATTAGAGTTATTGGTTGATAAACCACC
This sequence comes from Flavobacterium ammonificans, assembly GCF_020886115.1. Taxonomy (NCBI): domain Bacteria; kingdom Pseudomonadati; phylum Bacteroidota; class Flavobacteriia; order Flavobacteriales; family Flavobacteriaceae; genus Flavobacterium; species Flavobacterium ammonificans. The sequence continues at coordinate 782,997 of NZ_AP025185.1, read as the reverse complement.
ACTTGTACTGGTAGCAACATTGTTATAGGTTAATGTTCCTGTAACATCGGTCCAGTTGTTGTTATCTGTACTTCCTTGAATTTTGTAGGTTGAAGTAGTTGCAAACAAAGTCTGACCTGAGAAATGTCCAATTTCAAGATAACTTAATGCTCTTGGCGTTGGAAATTCAAAAATTAACCACGGACTATTGTTTAATGTTCCTGTTGGGGTGTGATTTACAATCGTATTGGCATCAACGCCATCTACTAAATTGGCTAGAGTGTTTCCATTAAAGGAATAATTTATGGTAGATGGTCGGGTAACGAGTACCCCTGCTTTAGCAGTAAGCTGTTGCGTACAAACTAATTCGGTGGCATCTAAAATTCCGTCATTATCATCATCCAAATCGATAATATCGCCAATGCCATCATTGTCAGTATCGATACAAGCATTTATCGAGGCATTCGTAGCAAAATTATAAGTGTAGGTTCCGTTGTAAACTCCATTTTCTGACGTTACTTCTAAACCATTGGCAAAACCATTTAAGCCGTAAGGGCCTGCGGCTACCGCATTGGCAACATTTGCTGTGGTGGTATTAGTTGTTGCCCCAGCAGGACGGTTAATTACTGTTCCTGTGGTTAATGTTCCAATAACACTCGCTTCTCTGGCGTCGGGACAACCATCGCCATCACTGTCTAAGTCTAAATAATTGGGAATGGTATCTCCATCGGTATCGTTTGTACAGCTACTTTTTGGATATAAACTTGCTTGGTAAGTAGTTGGTAAAACTAAACGCAATTCATACACGCCACCATAACTACAAGTTCCTGCTACACCAACAATTCGGAATAAGGTATATTTAACTGTTGGGTTCAAGGTGTTTGAAACCGTAAACAATCCTGTACTAGCAGTTGAACTAACAGCTGCAGATAAGTCTGCCCAAGTTGTTCCATTGTCTAAGCTACCTTGTAATTTAAAGGTACTGGTTGGTGAACCAGATAGTGCCCAATTGAACAACTCCATTTGTACACCACTAATAGCGATTGGACCTACAACAGATGGGGTTATTCTAAACAACTCTTTTCCTACCCAATTTTGCCCATTACTAAATGCAGAATAAGTTGTAGCATTATTATCTATTGCATTTATTATAGAATTAGTACTATGTATTAGTAATTCACTTGTTAAGCTTATTGGCAAACTTGCTTCTTGATTTGTTGAGAAACAAGTAGGTGATTCTACAGCATCTAGAACCCCATCATTATCATCATCGATATCTGAAAGATCTATTACACCATCATTATCTGAATCCAAACAGGCATTTAATCCTGAGCTTGCTGCAAAATAATACGTATATACACCTGTATAATTACCGTTCCCTGATGTTTCTAATGCATCCGCAAAACCATTTGTACCATAGGGTCCATTTGCAATTGTATTTGCTACATTAGCTGTGGTTGTGGTAGTTGATGTTGAACCTGCCGTTAAATTAACAATGCTACCTGGATTTAAAGTGCCTGATACCCCCGCTTCTTTTGCATCCGAACAACCATCGCCATCTGAGTCTAAATCTAACTGGTTTGGTATGCCATCGTTATCAAAGTCACAGTTTTTATTGATAACCCCATAATCTCCTGTAATAAAGGTTTGTGCAACAACTAATTGTCCAATTTGGAAAGTATTCGGAGCATTCGTATTTAAAGTAATGTTATTGAACGATCCATTGCGTAAACGCATTTCTTCTAAAGGTCCATTGGTTGTTCTACTACCATACAATTTGACATCTCCTAATTCATCAATATAAATGCGAATAATTGGTTGTGCTTGATTACCAGTTATTGTCCATATACTTGGATGTGAAGTTCCGTCTAAGAATTCTACAATTGCATTTGTATTCGCTGGTGACCAGTATTCTAATTCATTTGGAGTTGTTAGATAGGTTCCATTGATACGAACATTGAATGAATTATCTAAGGTCCAAACATTAACCACTAACCCATTTGGTGCAGCTGGAAAGGTTTGAGATGCTGAGGCACCATTCGTAACAGCAAATGACCGTGGTGAATAATTAACATTATTAGGATCAAAAGGCGCACACTCTTGGGCATCCAAAATCCCGTCGTTGTCATCATCTAAATCAAATAAATTAGCTACTCCATCATTGTCGGTATCAAGACAGCCATTGTATTTGGTTGAAAGCGCATATTTATAAACGAACGTTCCATTGTAAACCGCACTTTCTGCCGCAGTTTCAACGCCATTAGCAAATCCATTGGCACCATAAGGTCCTGAAGCAACTGCACCTGCTACATTTGGTGTAGCTGTACGTGTTCCATTGACTAAATTAATGATTTCAGCTGGTGCTAAAGTTCCGATAATCCCTGCTTCTTTGGCGTCTGGACAACCATCACCATCAGAGTCTAAGTCTAAATTATTGGCAATTCCATCACCATCTGTATCTGTAGCTGTACACGTTGCTTTTGGATAGAAACTTGGTTCATAGCTGCTTGCTGTAGTGAAATAAAATTCTGTAGCATATCCATTTGCATTAACAGATCCAGCTGTACCATACAAACGGTAATATTTGTATCGTGCTTGGTTTTGAGTAATTGTGAAGACTTCATTAGAGGTAGCTGCAGTCCAAAATGGAGCAACAATGGTGTTATCTGTAAGGGTATTGAAGGTTGTTCCTGTGTTTAAGTCTGTCCAAGCAGTATTATCGTTACTACCTTGAACTTTAACAATTGCTCCTGAATTAAAATGACTGTTTCCATCTGCAAAACGAAGCGTTAATTGTGATAAAGGAACGGGATAATTAAACGTAATTTTATACAATTCTTTATTTACAATAGATGAGCTATTAACAAATCCAATAGCTATCGTTGTACCATCACCATCAATTAAATTTTTGGGTTGATTATTTGGGCTAACTCTTGGGATTTCAGATGAAATAGTAAAGCTAGCTTGTCTGTTGCCACTTGCAAAAAATGTGGCTGGTAAATAACAGTCGGGAGATTCTGTTGCATCTAAAACGCCATCATTGTCATCGTCAATATCTAGGATATCAGGTACACCATCGTTATCAGAATCAGCACAAACATTCATCGTTGCGCTTTTCGCAAAATCAACATAGGTTGAAACATAATTAATAGCTCCTGAGTTAGCCGAAGTTTCTACGCCGTCTGCTAATCCGTTAGCCCCATACGATCCCTGAGCAATAGCATTAGTAACAGTTGTGTTGGTTATTGAGCCGTTTACCCTATTGACAAGAGTGCCTGAAATTAAAGTTCCTGAAACACCAGCTTCTTTGGCATCACTACATCCGTCACCATCGGTGTCTAAATCTAAGCGATTGATGATACCATCTTTATCAATATCTGGGTTACAGGTTGCTGCAATGTTGTCTGAAAAATCAGTTCCTCTTTCGAACGGATTGAAGATATAAACGGCTCGGTTTTGAGTTGATCCATCACCAAAAGCCCCCGATACATTGTGTCCTACGTTTCCAATCTCGCCTTTATCATTCAACATTGGTGTCACGTGACCTCCATTTTCAATCACATAAATAAATTCTGTTTCTGAAATACCATTAGGTAAGGCTGGTACTAGCGCATTTGTATTCCCTAATCCGATCATATTGGCTCCACCAGCATCGCCCCACGACAGCGGTTGGCCCGTGTTTGTAATTACTGAAGCTGAGGTGTATAAATCCGTTGAGTTTTGAGCGCTTAGATATTCTATATTTTCTAAGATTCCAATACCGTTCCTACCCCTAACGTTTACCCAAGTTGTTGAATTAGCTACACTATTTTGACCTAAAATACCTGCCGAACCCGACCCCATTGCATATACTTTTTTGTCTGTGCCCAAAACCAAATAAGTCATACTGGCATTGTAGGTCGCGTCAATCATCGCAATTCCAGTTCCGCTCGGTAAAGGATTGGTCATTTCGGTAGCAAAATTTCTATTTGATGCTGCCGAACCGTTTCCTAAATACACTTGGTCACCCCATGTATAGATTTTATTATTGGCTACATCGGCAGCAAAAGAACCAGCCGAAGTAGCCTCAATCTGATCAATATTGGCTAATGGTGTATTGGGTGCCACTAAAACTTTGGTAAATCCTTTGGTCGCTACAGTTAATCCTGCTCCATTTAAAGAAGGAAATGTCATTGCGTAGGTATATACGCTTCCATCCTGCAATAAGATCATGAAGTTATTGGTGGAGGCGCTAATCGACTTGATGTTTTTAGGATCAATTTCTGAAGGCAAGGCTACTTTTTGAAATGGACTTCCTGCAGTATTAGTAGTTCCGGGCAATACAAAGTTGGTATTCAAATACCCCCACACCCAAATTCCATCAGTTGTAGCAAGAACATAACAACTATTTGACCCTACAGCAGCCATGTCGATGATCTCACCGGTATAATTATAACCATTGGCTGGTGTAACTAAAGTTGGTGTTACTTGATCATTCCCATCTGGCTTTGCGTACTGCCCTGCTACATAATATTTTCCACTTTTACTTCTAAATAAGGTTCCGTGAAAGGCAGAACTCATTATTTTAGTTTTAAATCTTGCTTCATCGGTCCAACTAGAAAAAGACGGAGCATCACATTCTTCATCGTCTAATACACCATCATTGTCATCGTCCAAGTCAATTACATCGCTACTATTATCTCCATCAGAATCTATACACCCTTTTATATTATTATCAATAACATGCAAAGAATTGTAGGTCCCATTATAAATTCCATTGTCGGGAGTAGCTTCTAAGCTGTTAGAAAAACCATTTGTACCAACTCCAGTTGTAGGATGAGCGAAGTCGACCGTTCTATTTGTTGTTGTTCCGGCCTCAAACGCGTCGCTACATCCATCACCATCCGAATCTAAATCCAAACGGTTAGGAATCCCATCACCATCCGTATCCCGATCCAAACAAATCGTTTTTTCTGGGTTAGCAGCATTGGTTAAACGAATGTTTGAAATCAAAGCAGATGTAGTACTTGCTGAAATTGCTAACTTATAGGCTGAGTTTACCCCTTGGTAGGCTTGTTTTTGCACACCATTGATTTTCACGGTCACATAGCCTGTTGCAGAAATATCAATGCTGTACTCTTCATTACCCGTAACAGCTCCGTGATTAAAACTCCAAGCGACACCGTTGAAATAACCATATCCTTGTGTAGCTGCAATGTAAAATTTAGCGCCATTATCATTCCAATTGGTTGGGGTTTGTGCTGCAGCGGCTGGGAGTAAACCAAACATAAACGACCCTTCGGTTGTATTACGGTTAAATTTAAGTGATAATGGGAGTGAAAAATTTTGTGTAGAATATGCCGAATTCCAGCCATTGTTATTTGTAGTAATGGAATTGATGGTTTTATTTATAACCGAAACTCCATTAAAGGTTACATTTTCTAAATTGACACCATAAGGCGCACAAGATACTTGTTCTTGGCTATCTAAAATACCATCGTTGTCGTCATCTAGGTCATTGATATCAAGAACACCATCAATATCCGTATCTCTTAGGTTTTGTTTTACTGCAAAACCAATTACCGCATTGTTTGGTAGTACTCGATTGATTTCCCAAGTAGCATTCGCCCCTGTTCCCACTTTAGTCATGGCGGAAAAAGTAGCATTGGCAAAGTTGCCGTCTCCATCTGCATCAAAAACTAAATACACTGTTTCCGCATCGAATTTTTCAAAACCTGAATTTGGCAATGCATTTACAGCAGAATTTCCAAAAGCTGGCACACTAATTTTAGTAGCCGCAGTAATTCCTGTATTACTTACTCTCCACTTACGCAGTAAAGGGTAATAATCACCTGTTAAAGTTTCTGAATACAATAGATTAGCGTTGTCATCTCCAATTATAAGGTAGGTATTATCCGTTGTAAGATTATTTCCAACAGTCGCTGCATTGGTAACACCTATCACCGAGTTATTTCCTATGGTAATGAATTTACCTGTAAAATTGGTTGAAAACGATTGGCGTTGGTGTAAACCTTGGCTATCAGAACGGCCAATACCAAATACATTGTTGTGGTATGTGGTGTTAGCAGTTCTGTTCCAAACAATCGTCCCGTTTGGAGTTATATAGTCATGCCCTAGGGTAATTCCGTATTTAATACCCAAATAGGTTTCTACAATCTCTTGTTGATTGGTACTAAATTGGTTTTGGAAGGTAATGATTTCAGCGATGGGCCCTCGCCAAGAACGGGCCTGCCCAGCTTGAAACGAAATGCTTTGTGCGCTAAATGGCGCATTGTCTTGCAAAGCAAACGAAGTCATTAAGTTAGGTTTACCTTGCGGACCAAAATCATAGAGGGAAGCTGCTGAACCTAAGGTTCCGTCTTTGCGCCAACCCCCTTGAGCTGCTGACATGGTAGCGGTAAATTGTACCGCACCAGCTGTACCACCGTGGAAATTTGGTGTGGTTGCGGCACCATATAAATTAGTTTCATTACCAAAAAGCACGTGGAAATAGGTATTCCCTTCTGCCGTGGCATCTTGTGCCACCCAGTAGCTTTGGCGAATATTGGCCAAGTCAGGAATATTTAAAGAAGTGCCTGGATTATTAGTAAAATTAACGGCTGGATTAAAGTTAATTTGATTGGTATTGAAAGTAGGCTGTGGGGCAACATTATTTTGGAATGCATGCCATTGATTGCCTGAAGTTTCTTCCCACACAGCCACTTTCGAATTATTGGCGATGGCAACTGGGGTTTTAGTATAGACATCTACACGCAACGCTCTATTGCCTTCAAAACCAGAAGGAATGATACGCACATAACGACAGCTTATAGGGGTATCAAAATCTGCAAAACGCAAAGCAGTGTTCAGTTCATTCCCCATAAACAACCCTAAATCAGTATAGGTAACATTGTCAGTAGACACGCGCACCACATAATCTTTTACATGAAAAGCATTTGCGCCTGCACCTAAAGTAGCCACACCATGTATGGTTTGCACCGAACCTAAATCTAGGGTCAATGCGCCTAATTGGTTATTACCTGTTGGAGTTGCACTGGCTCCCTGTGCAGCATTTGGTATCCATGCATTGGTTGCGTTGAGTACAGAATTGGCAGCCACCCAACTAGCATTTAATTCACTTGTAGCAGTTCTTCTATTTGCGGGCACGTTTAAAAAAGTACGTGTGGCATTGAGCGCGCCATCTGCCTTTAACCAAAAGGAAGGTTTATTGGCTACATTAGCTGGGGTAACCACCGCCAAGTTAGGCGTAAAAATATATTTGATGCCATTGCCTGCTCCTGGAAAAAAGGTATTGGCATTGTAATTTAATGTTGCAGAAGGAATGTGATTAAAGGTATAAATAGACTGGTACTCGTTGGCACCAAAATTGCCTAAACCAACAGAGGCGCTTAATGTTCCTGATGGAGGTATTGCTCCATATAAATACTCAATAACATTTGTGGTTTCGTACAATTTTACTTGGTAACTAAAACCAGCAGAGGCATTGGTGGTATACGCTACTCTCCATTGTACCGTTAATACACGGTTAGGAGCTGAACCACTTAAAGCAAAAGTCACTCCGCCGCCATTAGCAGCTGCTACGGTCGCGGTGGCATCCCACCAAGCATATAGTTTTGGTGTATTGGTAGTAGAACTGGCATTGTTGGCGCTTTCTGTAGTCACAGCAACTGTGCCTAATTTCAATAATCCGGCTGCATTTACTGAAAAATTCGAATAGGTATTTCCTTGAAAAACAAAATCAAATCCAATAGGCGTTACAGACGATGCTGCTCCTATTGCCGAGCCACCAGCAACTAAGTTGGTTCCTCCTGAAATTTCGGTGTAGGTAATGGGATCAGTGGATAACTTAAGATTGGTAATTTGAGCATTTGTACTTGTACTACTTCCAAATAGAAATCCTAGCACGACCACAGAAATCATAGCATGATGAAAACTGTTGTATGTTGTTGTTGAACTTGATTTCTGTTTGAATTGAAAAATAGTACTTAAACGCATCATTATTCGGTATATAAATTGAGTCATAGTAAACCTATATAAAGTAGTCATTATTGAATCTGTCGATTGGGAATGGTTTATTGTAGCTTTCGAATCAGCAGTAGACTTACACTGTTGCTGGACGCTAGCTGTTAAATCTGTATTGATTGTTGGATGGAAAACCTGCACTGTTTTGGATAGTGTAGCTTTTCTCTTAACTGGGTGTATTGACATTCGTTGAATGCTTTCTCGCATATTCTTAAATACAATTATTTAATACTAATTCGAGATTTGGGAAGATGATTTTTATACAAGCCAATTGGGGTGGATTGATTTGTATATGGATACATTGTAAACATTAGGTTTACTGCAGTATACACCAACTTGCAAAATTAGGTTTTCGTAAAAGGGAAGAGAAACGTTTTATATCACATAAAGATGTGGTTTTTGAGGTGCGATATACGATATACGATCCCGAAGCGTCGGGACGGTATACGATGTGCGATTGCTGATTAACTATTTTAGATTTTAAAAGTAATCCGCTGAACGTAAGCTAAACGTTCCCCTCTTGAAATCGAAGATTCAACGATTCCAAAAAATAATATTAAAGAGAGTTATAGGGGCTAGGGGTGTGTTTTTATTTCAACATTGAACATTCGTTATTCAACGTTCGTTATTCAACATTCAAAATATAAAACAAGGAATAATTTGCTTTACTACTCTTCAATTGAGCGAAGCGACTTCCTTATACTCTCTTATATGACTTATATGTTTTGAAATTTACGAGGTACGATATACGAAGTACGAGGTACGAATTAAGATTGCTGATTAACTATTTTAGATTTTAGAAGTAATGCGCTGAACGTAAGCTGAACATTCCCCTCTTGAAATCGAAGATTCAACGATTCCAAAATAAAATAAAAACGAGAGTTAGAGGGGCTAGGGGTGTGTTTTATTTCAACATTGAACATTCGTTATTCAACATTCAAAATTTAAAACAAGGAATAATTTGCTTTACTACTCTTTAATTGAGCGAAGCGACTTCCTTATATTCTCTTATATGACTTATATGTTTTGAAATTTACGAAGTACGATATACGAGGTACGATATACTTTGTATAATTTGAAAATGTAGTAATGTGACAATTTGAATATTCTATATGCTAGACGTCCACCATTCAAGAACAATTTACTTTAATGCTCTTTAATTGAGCGAAGCGAATTCCTGATATTCTCTTATATGACTTATATGTTTTGAAATTTACGAGGTACGATCCCGAAGCGTCGGGACGATATACAGTTTACGATTTACAATTTTTAAAACTCATAACCTTTTAAACCTATAACCCCCATACCCTTTTAAACCCATAAACATATACCCTTTTAAACTTTACCCCTTTGCGCCTTTGCGGCAATAAAAAAAATTTAATTAGTTTTGGCATAATTAATTCATTTCAACACATGAGATTTCTCGCGCATTTACTTCTCTTTTTCACATTATCTTTTTGGGTGCCTATTGCGCGTGGGGCGTCTATAAAAAAAACCACACAAATATTCACGACTGTCAACGGATTGCCAGACAATTCTATTAATGACATTCAAAAAGACCGAGATGGTTATTTATGGATTGCCACAAATAAAGGGCTTTCTCGATTTGACGGTAAAAATTTTGTGACGTTTTCTAATGCTAATTGCAAAGGCTTTTTTGAAGACAATAGTGTCAATGAAATTATAATTGATCAAAACAAGATATACCTACTATCGAATCAAAAAGGCATCAAAATTTTAGATCGTTTAAAATTAACTGTGCAAAATTTTATCCAAGAGGCGGTGCAAAGTATGCAGGTGGAGCAAGGTCGCCATTTGGTTTTGTTTGGCTCTGGAAAACTGACTCTTTTTGTCGATTTTAAACCTAAAAAAACTATTTATTTAAAAAATTTCATTCCAAAAAACGCGATTGTATATAACTCTAAAATATATGTATTAACCGACCACAACGGAATCATTAAGCTTGACGCCAATAGTTTAATAAAAGAAGCGGTAATTCCAGCCGAATTTATTTATATGTATGGACGATTATTTGTGTCAAAAAAATTAGGTCTGGTTTATGTAACAGGTAACAAAGTATTTGTACTTAAAAACAATCGATTTGAATTTCACCCTTTACTAGGTGAAACTATTGGAATTACCAACTACTTTGAAAGTCAAGATAGCGATCCTTTTTATATTGCCAGAAGTAAAACTCTTTTTGGCTTAGTCAAAGGAGAATTTGTAAATCACAGGATTAATGGTTTAAAAAATGCTGAAATTAGAAAATTTTTCTATCTCGATGCAAACACCTATTTTTTAGCAACCAATCAAGGCTTAATTCGAGTAACTAACCCTAAGCCCTATGTAAAAGTGATTGATGACAACGCTTTTGTGGAGAATGAAATGATTCGGATACGCAGAAAAATCATCCCTATTGATGCTGAAAGTATGTACCTACTAGGGCATCCTCAAATTGCAGTTTGGTCTAAGGGGAAAATCAAAAATATCTCTACTGAAAACTACTCCATGTACGACAGCAGCTTACTAAATGGGAAAATTTACTGCACAACAGATAGTTACGGATTTGTTTCTTTTGATATAGCAACTAAAAAGACAACTCCAATTCAATTAGAAAATATTCCTCTTCGAGAATTTTTCTATGTGATAGAAAAAGGATACAACAACGAGCTTTTTTTAGGAGGAACCAACAAAATTGTAGTTTATTATCCTGAATTGAGAAAGTCCATTACGACACCTTTACCTGATTTAATTGTGTTTTCTATCGCACAAGACGGTCCATTAATTTGGTTAGGGACCAATAAAGGACTTAGATGTGCTTCTTATAGTGAGGGTCGTTTTAAATGGAAAAGCATCCCTTTTTCTTACTCAAAAACCATTCGAACCATTGAGCTCGATAAAAAAAATCAAAAAATTTGGCTTGGAACAGAAGAAGATGGTTTGTTTATAGTAAACACGGCCAATTTTAGTTTTGCACAAAAAAAAGATAAAGTTTTAAAAACGATAGCTACTCTAATTAATGATCAAAAAGGACGAATGTGGGCGAGTACATTTACTGGTATTGTAGTATTTGACCTTGTCAATAATCGCTCTTTTCAACTCACACAAAAGAATGGATTAAGCAACTTAGAATTCAACTATAAATCAGCTGCTTTACTCCCTGACGGCAAAGTTATTTTTGGCGGCCTAAATAGTTACGATGTCATTGATTTTGAAAGGCTGAAACAAAATTTGAAAGAAAAAAACACAATTCATATTACGGGAATTCAAAGGAATAGTATTTTAAACCAACAAAAAGCGCAGTTTACAAATTATTCCAATTCCAATACTGTTTCGTTTCAAACAGGGGAAGAAGACTTAACATTATTCCTTTCTGATCTGGATGTCTCCACTTCGTATTCGAACTTTTTCACGTATCAAATTGACAACCAAAAACCTGTAACAGCATATAACAATTCGATTCGTATCTCGAACTTGCCCTATGGTATTTATTCCTTATCCATTAAAATGTATGATAATTTTGGAAATCTAATTACCAAAAAAAGTGTTGCTATAAATGCTATGGTTCCTTTCTATTATAAAACAAGCTTTTTTGTGTTTTTATTGGTAATCCTAATTCTTTTTGGGAGCATAACTGTATATAGCGTGTATCATGCTCGAAAAACCGAAGCAGTAGTCAAAGACCGAATCGCCATGGACTTGCATGACGAAGTGGGGACGGTACTCACTCGAATGTTAATGACAACCCACAGTAAAAAAGAGGTGACACAGCAACATACCGAGTTAAAACAAGGAATTACTGAAGCCTTATTTAGTATCCGCACCTCCATCCATGCACTATCAGGTACAAAAACCCATATTGAAGACTTAATTGATGATACGCTAGAATTCTTGAAAAAAGAATTTAGTAATTCTTCCATTAGCTATCAATTTAATTACACTAAAGATATTCCGAATCAGCTCCTCAAGCCAGAATTGTTTAGAGATTGTAAATTAATCCTTTTTGAAGCTACTGCCAATGCTTTAAAATATTCAAATGCATCAAAAGTTACCGTTGATTTTCAATTGGATTCTGAGTTGGTCATCACCATTTCAGACGATGGTATTTTAACCGATGTCAATAGTATTTATAACAAAGGAAACGGTATTGGAAACATCATTAAACGCACCGAACGTAACTCAGGAAAAGCTCGTTTTTATTGTAATTCGCCTCAAGGATTAACTATAGAATTAACCTTTAATTGGACGTAATGTCCCCCCTAATTGAAATATGAAAAATGTAATTATTCTAGAAGATGATTTTCACATGGCGCAATTGATGAAAGAAAAAATCAATGAACTGCCTGATTATCAGTGCAATTCAATTTATACTAATCCTGTTGATTTTTTCGAAAATCCAAATGCAGCAACTATTTTTCTTTTGGATATTGTTATGCCCAAAATGAACGGTTTGGAAGCCATTAAAAAAATTCTAAACCTGTATCCAGACACCAATATTATCATCAATTCGATCAAAGAAGATTCGGATACTATTTTTAATGCGATTCAATTGGGAGCTATTGGCTACATTGACAAACAAAGCTTTCAGATGGACTATCAAGAAGTTTTTGATGCCATTAAAGATGACGGTGCCTATATGACGCCAAAAATTGCTCGAAAAGTGATGTCTCACTTTCAAAAAAAGGAAAATGACTTGGAAAAATTAACTAAGCGCGAAATAGATGTGACCAATGGTATATTAGACGGATTAAGTTATAAACTAGTGGCTGATAGGCATAATTTATCCATCGATTCGGTGCGAAGTCATATTAAAAATATCTACAGAAAACTGAATATCAATAGTAAATCAGAACTTTTCAATAAGTTCAAAGTATAAAAAAAGGGCTGTTTCAAATGAAATAGCCCTTTTTAATTGGTGTTCTTTTAAATTACTTCAAAACAACAGTATAAGTAACTGAGGCATCTGTTGCTCCACCTGCGTTAGCAATCGCTCCCTGTGCTACGCCAGCTGCCGTTTTATTTGGCTCATGACGCAATACCACAGTAATTGTTCCAGTAGTTGGCGAAGCAGCAGTTCTTAAAGTAAAGGCTAAACCAATCGGATTTCCTTTTGTATCAGCATCAGTATAAGTAAACGCACCTATACTAGTCGCTGCTTGATAAAAAATTTGGTGTTCTAATCCTTCTTCTTTGATTTCTTTGGTAATATCTATAGCCGGACTTACAGATTCATTTAAAAATGTAACAGAACCGGTATAAGTAGTATTTACCGTTAAATCTCCAGAAGCCGAAACTACAGGTGGATTAGGTCCATTCCCATCTAAGTCTTTTGAAGTCAAAGTGATGGTTTGATTTCCTGAGGTAAGTGTTGTAACAACTGTTGTAATTAATTCCTCTTCGTTTGCACCATGTGAATGACCATCGTCATTACTACAAGAAGAGAATACTGATATTGCAATTAAGGCTAGTGTTGTCAATTGTAATTTTTTCATTTTATAAATTTTTTTAATAATTAAATTTTAGTTGAATTTGAATGTTTCTACCCATTTCGTCAGCAAAAAAACGCTGTCTGTTGAGGTAGTCACGGTAAGTGGTGTTGAACATATTTTGAACAAAAAAGGCTGCGGTTACCGACGAACTGGTCGTGGTTTTGAACTTCATTTCGGAATAAAAATGCAGCAAATGGTAGCCTGGAGGAGGCGTGCTTATGTCCACCAAAACAGGAACTAAACTGTTATTTTCTATAACATTGGCAACAAAATTATTGTCCGGAAAATGGTTTTGACGAAATACCATTTCGCTCTTCAATTCGGCTTTAAAATGATGCCACTCTTTTTTGGCAAACTGAATGGTATTTCCTAAATTCAATGGCGGTATATCAATTAAAGAACTGCGATTGGTCAAATCCTTGCCTCTCACATAAGCCAGATTAAAATCGTATTGCCAATTCGGTTTGATTTTCCAGCGCGATTGAAAGTCTATTCCGGTTAGTCGGGCATTCGTTTGTTGGTATTCCCAAACCGGAAAAGCACCGCGAATAGTGGTTTCAAAAGCTATGGGTCTCAAAAACATAAAGTTTTGGATTTGATTTAAAAAAGGACTGATTTCTAAACTCAACTGATCCCATTTTTTAATAAAACTGGTCGCTATTTTTAGGGATTGTTCTTTTTGTAAACCTAAATCTCCTAACTCAATTATTCCTGTCGAATGGTGCAAGCCATCACTAAAAAACTCGGAAGGATTCGGATTTCTATTGGCTAAACTCAGGTTGAAATACCAATCCAAATTTGTTTCAAATGTCTTATGAAAACCCAAACTTGCTGAAAGATTGTGAAAATTAAATTCCGGTTTAGTAAACCATTGATTGCCTTGCTCTCTCACAATAAAATGGTCAAAAAGAGTTGTAAATCCTCTTTCAATCCAACGCGATTTCGAATAAAATTTTGTCGCTTGCAATTGGTAAAAATCATAACGCAAACCGGCATCAACGGTAAAAGTATCTGACCAATCATAACTTGCTATACCATAAGCTCCTAATTCAATTTTAGTATAACTAGGAATTAAAGGTTGGACACCCGTTGCCGGATTGGCAAAATTATTCTGAAACGAAGCTGAGCCTCCTGATTTAACAATCCAATCGTGAACTACTTTTTTATAATCCGCGTTAAAGCTATGCGTAGCCAATTCTAAATCCAAAGCGGGACGGTTTCTAAAATCACCTCTACGGAGATCAAACTCCTTTCTTTTATTGAATTGAAAAGCATATTGAAGCGATAACGAAGCCGTTTCATCAAAATAATAATTCAAATGAGTAGTGGCTAAATGATGTTGTACTTCTTGCTTTGGATTACCAATATCGTGAGTAAAATCAGCGACAACCGAAGGTACTTTATTGGTTATCGAATTATACAAATCATTCACATTTCCGGTATGAGAAGCTCTTAAAATACCAATAGTGGTCGAATACAAACTATAACTAGTGGTCAGATCGTATTGGGCTCCGGAATATTTAACATCGCCAAAGAAATTAAATTCACGGTTTCCTGTATTGGATAAGACGTAATTGGGAGCCTCTCTGTCGCCCATATATTTGTATGTGGTTAAGGCATTCCAACTCCATCCTTTGTCGTTTCCTTTATGCAAACTGGAACTGATGGACCCGCCTCTTCCATTCGACGCATAATTCAGAATGGTTTTTCCGTAAAGCGTATCTTTAGTAACAGCTACCGGCGAAATAATGACCAAGCCTCCAACTGCGTCACCGCCGTATTGCAAGCCCGAAGCGCCTTTAATTACCGAAATTTTTCCTGCGGCATTTGTGTCAAAATTAGGAGCGTGTTCTGTTCCCCATTGTTGGTCTTCTAACCGAACGGAATTGTTAATTACCGGCACTCGGCTACCAAACAAACCATTAATAACCGGCTTGACAACAGTGCTTCCGGTTTTTAAACTAGAAACACCTGGAATGTTTTTTAAAAGCTCGCCTAAGGTTTGATTGCTATACTTCTCAATGGTTTCTCCTTTAATTTTCTGTTCTAATACAGAGGTATTTACGGAATTGGCTTTCTCTTTAATGACCACTTCTTTCAACTCATCCATTTGTGGTTGCAATGCAAAATCAAGCACAACATCTCCCTTGATGGTCAATACGGTATCTATTGACTTATAACCAATGTAGGAAACGTGCACTTTCGTAACACCCGATGGTAATCGCTTGATAAAATAAATTCCCGTATCATTTGAAGACACCGACTTTGTTCCTATGTGGATATGACTCCCGGAAAGCGGTGCTCCATTCTGATTGGTAATTTTCCCTCTAACTGTATTTTGCGAAAAGCCAATAACAGCAAACAAAGAGAAAAAGAAAATGAAGCTGTTTTTTTGCATTTTTTTCTTGTTCAAAATAGATCAACCTAATTGCGTTTCCAATCATTGAAAACGACTAATTGTGATACAAACTATTTAAACTAAGGGCGGGCCACGGAGTGAAAATTGACTTCCTTTGAAAAAAGAAATCAATTGCTCTGATGAGAAAAATGATGGATTCGAATAGCTAGAAGTCAGATCTGAGGTAATGGTTGGAAAACCAAAAACAACAAAATGACTTACTTTAAAATCGCAAGTGCCACAAAAATCTAGGTAATAATGCTGGTGGGTTATTTCGCCAGCCGCATTTTTTTTATGGGCACAATGCTTCTCGGGAAGTTGCTGTGCAATATGCTCGTATTTATGCAACGATTGAAACAGCATTGATACCAATACTGCCAACGTAAATACAAAGCTATATCCAGAAATTCCTTTTTTCATTGAGACAAATATAAGAGTTGCAATACTATAAACGAATATAATTTAATGTTAAATACACTATTCAAATTGCATTTTTATGTTTTTTCAACTTTCTAGCTTAGAATTGAGTCCAAAATACTGTAGCATTGAAAGCGCCATTTGGATTTTATCTATTAATTCTCCAACCCCTAAGCTAGACCACAAAATGAAAATTGCCAAAACTGTGAGTCCTAATTTTGGCATACGCCAGCCTAACTTTTTCTCTATCGCAAATCGAATGGGCGGATAAAATAATAAAGAAGCAAATACAATAAAAATTCCAAATTCAGGATCGTTGCCAACGAAGGAATTAATCAATCCTATTGCTGAAAAAACGATGGCAAAAAACCAGCTCAAAAAAGCAATTACTCCTTGCTTCATATTAGTTGATTTTTTTAATTTTTTTGGCCGGTACTCCTGCTACGATAGTATTATCTGCTACGTCTTTATTGACTACGGCTCCAGCAGCAACAATGGCATTTTCACCTACGGTTACGCCTGGCAATATAATGGCACCCGCACCAATCCAAGCATTCTTTTTAATCACAATTTTAGCTAAGTCCAAGGATTTACGATTGGTAGGGTCTGTAGGGTGATTTTCGGTAATTAAACTCACTTTTGGCCCTATCAACACCTCATCTTCAATAGTGATGCCGCCCAGGTCTAAAAACGAACAGCCGTGGTTGATGAATACATTTTTACCTATCGTGGTGTGTTTTCCAAAATTGGTATGAAAAGGCACAAAAATAATAGTGCTCGAATCGATAGTACTGCCTATAATTTTGCTTAATTGGAGTCTAATTTGATTGATATCTGTAGCGCTATTCAAGGCCGAAGACAAAGCGATCGTTTGCGACACCTGTTTCCAAAGTTTCGGCAAGTCCGGATCGTTTTTATCGATAATTCCTCCCGCTAACATTCTGCTAAAAATTCCACTTTCCTGTTTCAAATTTGATGCTTTTTTAGTGGATAAATATATACAATTAAATTTTATATTTGCGGCTATGAATTCGTTTGCAATTAAAAAAATAGGCTTGGACCAATTGGTCCCACTACAAGAAATAGGACGCAAAACCTTCTATGATACTTTTTTTGAGTCCGATTCCGAAGACAATATGGCTTTGTATTTAGCTACTAGCTTTTCGGCCGAAAAACTGACGGCTGAGTTGGAAAATCCGAACTCTGAATTTTATTTTGCCTACCATAACGAAGAGGTTATTGGCTATTTAAAAGTCAATTTTGGCCCTGCTCAAACCGAACTTCAAGATGAGAGTTCGCTCGAAATTGAACGCATTTATGTGCTTCAAGACTTCCACGGGAAAAATGTAGGTCAAAGGCTTTTTGAAAAAGCCATTGCTATCGCAAAAGCCAATTCTTGCAACTATGTATGGTTAGGCGTTTGGGAGGAAAACCATCGCGCGCTTCAGTTCTATACCAAAAATGGTTTCGTCGCTTTTGACCAACATCAATTTATCTTTGGCAATGAAGTACAAACCGACATCTTAATGAAGTTGGTTTTGTAATCCACTATTATTTATCATTCCAACCTATAGCATAGCCAAAAAACGCGGCTGCTACGGCCAAATGAACGAATAAAACGGCTTTCTGCCAAGTGGGTCTGTCATTCCATTTTTGTTCTTGATCAAACGGATCAAAAATCAAACCAATTGCAAAAGAAGATGCGGCTTGCATATAATCTTTTGAAAAGAAGGCTTGGAATAGCCCAACGAGAATAAATCCGATGTAAAGAAATTTGTTAAATGATGTTTTCATAATTGTTTGTTTGTAAATCAAAAATAGACTTTTTGATGAATGCAACAAAAAAAGCCCTTACATTGCTGTAAAGGCTTTTTTGATTTTGTTGAATTAAAATCAGTCGTAAATTCAGTTTTTTCAGATTTAAAAAAAAGCTAACTTAGCGTATTATTTAACCCGATCAAATACAACTAATGTGTAAAAATGCACTTCCTCTTTTACTTTTTTTGCATATTGTGTTGTACTTCAGTCCTGTTTATAGTCAAGTAAAAAAAGACACTACAGCGCTATCTGAAATAATAGTAGATGCTTCCCCTATCAAAAATGTACTTCAAAACACCGCTTCTTCCATCGTTTTAATTAGCAAAGCCGATATCAATAAAACCGATGGAATACTACTCACTCCCGTTTTAAATAAAATACCGGGAGTATTTATGCAGCAAGGCGCATTAAATACTAATAGAATTTCTATTCGAGGTATTGGAGCGCGCGCACAATACGGAACGAATAGGATAAAAGCCTATTTTGATGGAATTCCTATAACTTCTGGAGATGGAGAGACGGTTATTGAAGATATTGATATTGCATCCATCGAAAAGATAGAAATAATTAAAGGGCCCAACTCAACTAGTTTTGGCTCCGGTATGGGAGGAGTAATTCATTTATTTTCAAGAGAAACACCATTGTTGCAATCGTTTGGCAAATCAAACATCAATTTTGGGAGTTTTGGGATGATACAGCAACAATTGTCTGGAGGTTTCAGTGATACGAAATCAAACTTAATTTCAAGTTATTCCAATATAACCCTTGACGGACCAAGAGAAAATAGTTCCTACAACAGGGAAAATTTCAACTTGTTTGGAAAACAAAAATTAGGAAATAATGGATCTTTATCTTTTATCGGAATTTACACCAAGCTTAAAGCTTATATCCCGAGCTCTTTAAGCGAAAAGGACTTTAACAACAATCCCAAAAAAGCAGCGTCAACATGGGCGGCAGCTCAAGGATATGAGTCTTACGACAAGTATTTATTTGGATTAGGCTATGATTATCAAGTCTCCAATAAATGGTCATTAAATTCAAGTGTTTTTTCAAATTATAAAGAGGCTTACGAAACCAGACCTTTTGATATTTTAGATGAAAACACCCGTTCTTTAGGAATTCGTTTAAATATTAATTACAAAGACCGATTACTTTCTTTTCCTTTCGAATTTAGTTTTGGTACCGAAATTGCTTTGGAAGAAAACGACTATTCCCTTTATAAAAACCTATACCTATCTCAGCCTGGACGAGGCAGCCTACAAGGGAATTTGTTCAGCGCCATTGACGAAGAAAGAAAGTACTCCAACTATTTTATACAAATGGAGTTTTGGCTTTCCAAAGCTATTCATTTAGAAACTGGATTTGCATTAAATTCTACCGCGTATTCATTTAAAGATGTATTCCAACCGCCTCAAAATTCAAACATTCAAAACTATACTTTTGGAACAATTTGTTCGCCAAGGATTGGTCTTTCATATAAGGTAAGCAATGGAAAAAACATATATACCTCTGTTAGTAAAGGATTCTCAGTTCCTACATTTGCCGAAGCCTTAACTCCAGAAGGTAAAATCAATACCAATTTGGAACCAGAAATCGGTTGGAATTACGAAATTGGATTCAAAGGAAATTGGTTGGACAATAAATTATATACAGAGGTAGCTCTGTTTAGCGCACAAATTGAAAATTTATTACTAGCACGACGGACAGCCGAAGATCAATATGTTGGATTAAATGCGGGCTCGAGTTCTCACCCAGGAATAGAATTTACAGTGAATTACAATATTGTGAAATCTGATAGTTTTAAAATTACTCATTATTTTTCAGGCGCAATAAATTATTTTAAATTTAAGGATTTTATTGATTTAAACGTCGATTATTCAGGTAATCAACTTACCGCAGTTCCCCAAAAACAATTGAATTATGGATTAGATATTATTACAAAATCTGGGATTATTATAAATACGTCTTATAGAACCGTAGGAAAAACACCCATAAATGATGCCAATACAAAATATACCGAAGCCTATGCTTTACTTGATCTTAAAACGACCTATGCTTTTAAGATTTTTAAGAAATTAAATGCAGAATTAACTGCCGGCGTCAACAATGCATTGAATGAGAAATATGCAGCCTCTATCGTGCCTAATGCGTTAGGTTTTGGCGCAGCTCCGCCACGATATTATTATCCAGGTAATCCTATAAATTATTATGGAGGGTTCTCCATTTCGTATCTGTTTTGATAAAGTAGTAATGAATTACTTTATTGCTTCACATCTTCAACTTGGCTTAAAGTAATCATTTTGTTATGCTTGTTGCTCCAGGAGTTTCTAATGTAATTCATTACGTCGGCAACTTCTTGATTTGACAATCCCATAGGAGGCATAGCATTATTGAATTTTTTGCCATTTACTACTATTGGGCCTGTTTGTCCAAATTTAACCGCATAAATACTTTGAGTTATTTTATCAGACAACCAATTGGATCCATCCAAAGGAGGAAAATTCTTCAAATCTCCTTTTCCATCTGCCATATGGCATTGGATACAAAAATCAGCATAAATTTCTTTCCCGCTCTCTATGCTTTTTTCCAGAGGTGATTTTTCCTGAACTACTTTCGTAAATGTCGAATGATTTTCCTTTGATGAGAAATTAAAAGAATAGAAAAGCAATGCCGTTAATCCTAATATGTATTTAACTTTTATCATCCTAATTAGGGATTATTTTAAGAATACCTTTCCCTTCAACAGCGATGTAGATAAATCCATCAGGGCCTTGAGCAATGTTTCGTATACGACCAATATCAGTAGCGATTTTTTGACGTCCAATAATTTCATTTCCTTTCAATTTTAACCATTCCAAGTATTGAAATTTTAGTGAGCCAATGAGCAAATGTCCTTTCCATTCTGGATAACGATCACTTGTTACAAAAGTTATTCCGCTAGGAGCTATTGAAGGAACCCAATAATAAACAGGGTTTTCAATACCTGGTTTTTCTGTTTGAGTGCTGATAATAGTTTCATCATAATCAATCCCAAACGTAACCAATGGCCATCCGTAATTAGCCGCTTTTTTTATGATGTTGATTTCATCTCCTCCTTTTGGTCCGTGTTCATGTTCCCAAATCTCTCCAGTTGTAGGATGAAGTGCCAGTCCTTGAGGATTTCTATGACCATACGAATAAATGGCTTCTTTGGCATCCTTTTGCCCTACAAAAGGATTGTCTTTAGGAATGCTTCCATCGTCATGCAATCGGTATATTTTTCCATTATCACGAGTGATGTCTTGTGGGTTTACAAAATGATTCCCTCTATCTCCAGCTGAAAAATAGAGAAACCCCTCTTTATCAAAAATAATTCGAGAGCCAAAGTGCTGTCCTTTAGTCGTATTTGGGCCTGCTTTGTATAAGGTTTCAATTTGTGTTAAGGCTCCATTTTGCAATTTGGCGCGAATAAGTTGGGTGTTTCCACCTTCACCTTCTCCTTCAGAAGAAGCATATGTTATATAAATCCATTCATTTTGGGCATAATTGGGATGTAAAGCAATATCAAGTAACCCTCCCTGTCCTCTATTGTATACTTTTGGAACGTTTTTAATTTCCGTTTTTACCCCGTTTTCAATTTGGTATAAAATACCGCTTTTTTCGGTAACTAACATTGCTCCTCCAGGAAGCCAAGCCATTCCCCAAGGTATTGAAATGCCTGAAGCTACTGTTTCTAAAGTATAGTTTTTTACCTCCTCTTGAATTGGAGGAAGGTTGTTTTTTACTTGTGCTATGGAACTAGCGAATAGGAAAAAAAGTAGTAGGGGTGTCAATTTATTCATACTTTCAGTTTAGTAATGTTTGTTTTTGTGAATTATTCCTATCGAAGATACTAAAAAGGTTGAATAAAATGGTTTCATAAATACTAAAAACAAAAAAACCTTAGATTGCTGTAAAGGCTTTTTGAAAAATTTATAATGCATCAATTAATACTCTTCTTTTTGTAATCTTGCAACTAATTTGGTATCTATTAGCTCTAAAGACAAAACCATGTCCTTAACCGTTTCTTTGTATTTTTTAAAATGAGGGGTTGCAATATGTGATTGATAGGCTTCAAGGCTCGCATACACTTCAAAAATTGTTATGGAGCTCGCGTCTTTTTTATCAGCGACAACCGTATACGATAACACCCCTGGCTCCAATTGTATGGCAGTATTCATTTGCTCATTTAAAGCAACTTGGTAAAGGTCTAGTTGCTTCGCATCGACTTTGATTTTGGCTATTCGATACATCGCCGGGTTTTCTTGTGCGTATGTTGAGAAACACATGTTGTTCAATAAACTCAAAAATAGGATAGTAAGTAGAATTCGCTTCATCATAAAAAAGGTTAGACTACAAAAGTAACCTCTTTTTTTAGATTTCGAAGTGTTCTTTGCTCCGCCAAAGAGCAAAAAATGCAACTTTAACACAATGGTTTAGTAATTGAAAATCAACAAATTAAATATTTAGCTTTGAATAAAATAACAAGAAGGTCAATTAATTGTAACTAATTTCCTGCAAAAGGAGTTCCAAAAATTCCAACCGCTAATTCCGCCCATACTAATAAAAATATTAGTAAAATTGACCCAATCAAAAGAATTCGATAATGCATCGAATTAGTCCTTTTGATGATTTGCTTGATTCCAAAACTTACCAACAAAATAAGCATACCCATAACAATGAAGTCAAAAAAACTCCAATTGACTTCATTGGATACCAATGTTCCTACTAATGGGAAAAGCAACAATAATAAGGGAGAGTAAACACTCCATTTTTTATTCATCATAATTTCTAATTTTTTATACCTGTTTTTTATATTCTAATAGATCTGATGGCTGACAATCTAAAACTTCACACAATGTGGCTAATGTTGAAAAACGGATTGCTTTTGCTTTACCCGTCTTTAAAATGGAAAGATTGGACAAAGATATTCCTACTCTCTCTGATAATTCATTCAATGACATTTTCCTTTGTGCCATTACCACGTCAAGATTTACAATAATTTCCATCAATTATATGGTTAATTCGTTTTCGGATTTATATCCAATGGCATTAATTAGAAGTTTCTGTAAAATATAGGTAAAAACAGCAACAGAAAATGGCCCCATAATTAAAATGATATTAATTAGTACGACTCCTGGGGCATCATCTTGCTGGGCAACATTGAAAATAAATGGTGAACCCATCAAATACATTAAACTGATTAGAAACGAACACACTTTTATAATTCGTAAAGAATTAACGGATGAATCGGTTAATGATAAATTGGCATCAATATTATTCAATAAGTTATACGCTTGATAAAAAACATATAGAAAGGGAATGGTTGAAATAAGAACACCAATTAATATTGGTTGATAATCCCCTAAAGAATCCGATTGGGTAATTTGATACAGCAGGAATCCGCAGAAAGTTAGGACTGCTAAACTTAAAACTAAAAGAATTAACTTTAAAAATAAGGTGGAACTTCTTTCGAGCACTTTTACATTTGGAGTAGCCATTATTGTTTCGTGTTAAATTTAATGACAAAAGTAATAAATTTATTGAAAAACAACAAATATTGTACGAATAACAATTGATACTGACTTAAGTATATTTTATTTAAATACAAAAAGGGTTACACCATTCAGGGATAACCCTTTTACTTTGCTATTTGATCCTTTTTTTGTCAGAAGATGCAACTTGAATGCGATAATTTAGCAATTGAAAATCAGTAAATTAAATATTAAACTTCGTGTAAAATTGAATGATGCTTACTTATAAATTGTAACTTTTTCTAACCATCAAAAAGTACAACTTATCCGAAAGCCATTTTCTAAGTACTAATAACATTGGGCCGGGTTTACCAACAGCGTATCGCATTTGATTACTATTGTCTGTTGCCGACTTGTAAATCATCTTGGCGACAACTTCAGGGCCTTCAGCGTCTTTCATCACTTTCGCCGCCGCATCATTAAATTTTGCAATAAAAGTATCGTACTCATTGGTGTAATCCGGCTTAATGAATTGACGACTTCTTCCATAAAAATCGGTTACAATTGGTCCCGGTTCTATCAATTTCAATTTGATGTTGAATTGTGCTAATTCATAATGCAACGACTCTGTAAAACCTTCCATGGCAAATTTAGTGGCGTGATAAATACTGTATAATGGAAACGTAATTTTACCACCCATACTTGAAATTTGAATAATTGTTCCGCCACCCGAAGGGCGCATCGCTTTTATTGCCTCTCTGGTCACTCGCATTAGTCCAAAAACATTAGTATCGAATTGCTTTTCAATAACCGCATCAGTCATCGCTTCAAAAGCTCCATCTACGCCATAACCAGCATTGTTTACAACAACATCAATAGTCCCAAATTCTTCTTTAACTTTCTGAAATACTTTAGTGATACTATCGAGATTTGTTACATCTAAAGGAAAAAGTTTGACATTATTAAAGGTCTTAAAATCAGATTCCTTTTCAGGATTTCGTTGGGTAGCAATTACATTCCATCCCTTTTTTGCAAATTCAATAACGGTTGATTTACCAATCCCGCTTGAGGTTCCTGTAATTAAAATTGTATTTTTCATATAATTGTATTTTTAATTTTGAACAAACGTAGTGGTATAAATTGAAACCCACAACCTTAGAGCGTAGTCTATAGTTGTTATTTTTTTATAATTTTTTATCTTTGCTTTATGTTAATCAATGAAATAGCTAAAATTACTGGGATTTCTGCCCATACCATTCGCTTCTATGAGAAGTCTGGACTAATTGAAGGCAAACGCGATGAATCAATTACCTCTAACAATTATTTTCACTATGATGAGGAAACAATTGAAAAATTAGAATTCATTAGCGATGCTAAATCTGTTGGGTTCACGATAAGAGAAATAGGACAACTCATCGATGCTTGGTACAATAATCGATTCAGTAAAGAAGAAAAATTAAGTATTCTCGATGAAAAATTACTTTCCCTTGAACAAAAGATGAAAGAGATTAAAGAAATGAAAAAGCAAATAGATGCGTTCAAAAAAGATGTCCTAAACGATAAGTGTTAATTCCAAAATAAAAAAGCCCTTACATTGCTGTAAAGGCTTTTTGCTTTTTGCTCCCCTTGTTGACAGAAGCTGCAGCTATAATGCGATGATTGAGTATGTAACTGTAAGGAAATTGAAGGGTTGAACTTATTTCTTTTCAGCACTTAATTTTTTCGCAACGCTATCATAATATTCTTGAGTTAATGGTTCAGTCCATACAGTCGGTTTTGACCCATCATATAAAGCTAAATAAGTAATCAGGTTTTCCTTACTGGCTGTGTGCCAGTGCTCGGTGTCTTTACCACATCTTATAACATCTCCTTTTTTTATAATAATGGCATCTTTTCCTCTTTCTTGATAATAACCTTCCCCATCTACAACTATAAGCACTTGTGGTGTTGAATGTTTATGCCAATCAAGGGTGGAATTTTTTCTAAAAGTTGCTTTAGTAATATTGAAATTCAATTCGGCATCACCTTGAAGCACGTTATTTAACCACGCTTCACCAATGTAATGCGTATTTGGTGCTTTTGGTCCCTCAAGCAAATATGAAGATACCGTATAATCAGACTTTTGTGTAAACCCTAAAAATGGAATTAACAGGAAAAAAAGCAGAGTTGATTTTTTCATTTTAATGTTAGTTTGAAACAAATATAACGTAATAAAAAGTAAAAGATACAACATTTCTATTGCTTGCAGTAAAAGAAAAAGCCATCAGAAATGATGGCTTTTTGCTTTTTGCTCCCCTTATTGACAGAAGCTGCAGCCAAAACTCTCTTTATGAATACATAACTATAAGGAAATTAATGTATTAAGCTTCCTTCAAAATTATATAAAGTCAAAAACAAGAATTATTATATTTACAGAGATTTTGAAGACTAAACTTATTTACCAAGTTTTTTCAATGCTTTTTCAAGGTCTTTAAAAGATTTGTTAACATCCTCTATTGCCTTTTTACTTGTTCCGTTACTATCCTTTAATTGAATTTCTTGTCCACAAATACAATTAACCATAATTTCCTCTGCAACTTGTTTAAGATTTACTGAGATTAAATGTTTACAGTCTGGACATTCAATTTTTACAGATTCGTTACTAATATCAATCATATTTTAGTGTTTTTTGTCTTTTGGAGGATTCGGGTCGTTACCAAAACTATTTTTATTTTGAATTTTACCGTTCTTACCAAGTACTGTTAATTCAGATTTTTGATTCTTAGCGATACTTGTGCCTTTTTTTTCTGCTTCAGCTTTAGTTACCGTTTTTACGGTTAACTTATTATTTCCTTCGCCTTTGACACCCCAACCCTCTTTAGTTGGAACAACGTATTGATTTTTCCCTTTTGCCATTACTACATTATTTAAAGTTGTTTAAAATTCTTTCTTTGTCTTCAATCTCCTTAGTATTCTTATGATACAACTCGATAAAAACAATTTTATTTTCTTCAGGGAAATGGGCATAAATTAATCTTAAACCAGAATTCACTCCTCTTCCTTTCATTGATTTACATGCTATTTTTTTAACCTTTATAATACATGTTTTCAACCCCAAATCATCAATCCTAAAACTGAATGGCGGTCTCTCATCAGGAGATACTTCTAGCACACGCTTTACTACGCCCAAGTCATCATTCAGCGTTCGGTATTTTTTTGTAAGGGTTTTTAAATCCTTTTTAAACTCTGCTAATTCTTCAAAGGTCATTATTCTTCATTTTCTTCTCCGTAGTTTCTCACAGAGAAAGGTGTGTCTCTATAAAACGCTAGTTCATAATTAATTTCTTCTCCATCTTTAGATGCTAACCAAGGCATATCTTTATGAGAGTAATTACTAATTGCAGATGCAGACCAATCACTCATTTGTTCAATTACTCGATCAATTATTTCTTTTTCACTTGCTTTCAATTCCGTTAAATCTGCTTTCTCTAAAGGAAGATAACGAGTTTGTGGATATCCATGATATTCTGTTTTTACCCTTTGTAACTGCTCTTTATCAATCATTTGATTTATAATTGTATCCAATTTTTGAGGGACGGGTCCAAATGGTAATTTACGATATTTTGCTCCGGTTAAGTGCTCTTCATACAACTCATAATAATTGAAATCAGAAAAGTATAAAAGTTTATAGAGTACTGTCTCTCCAACATTCGGCTTTCCTGCACACCTTTCAAGGATATATAACAATACATTTTTAAATTTATTTACTTGAAGAGTTGGCACGGATATACGTTCGTTATCTTCTTTTGATTTTGATTCTATTTTCCCCTCAACATCTTGAGTTACATTAAAGTCTTTAGACATAAATTCATCTAATGAAAATTCTAATTTCAAAGATAATTTTTGCAATTCAAGTATGTCTACGCCTCTATTACCTAATTCAATTTGAGCTAATGATGACCTTGAAATCTTGACACTTTTAGCCAAATCCTCTTGAGATAATCCTTTCATTTTACGAAGCTCTGTAACTCTTTGTCCGATTTGCTTCTTTGACAATTTTGTGTTCATTTCAGTTTGGTTTTTCATAATTCTGATGCGCAAAGATAATAAAAAGTTGGAAATTAAAACATTTTTATGTTTAAAAACAAAACATTTTGTTTTAGATTGAATATTTTGATAGTTATCACAGAAAATTGAGAAGATAATTGTAAAGCAAACTAGGAATTTTTAGATTTACTATACAATCCCAAAAACTATCTAAACTTATTACTACTGTTATTGAAAGCAAATAAAACGATATTCAAATAAAAAAGGTCCCAAGAAATAAATCTTGAAACCCTTATCATTGTTGCTCCCCTTATTGACAGAAGCTGTAAATTTTATTCTGTTAAAAATTACTTAACTCTAATAAAATCAATTTATTAAATTTATAATTGCTCTATTGCACACTATTTTTAAACTCTTTCAACATCATGAATTTTTTAATTTCTTTTTCTGAAATTTCAGGATTAGCCCCTTCTTTTGAAGCAACAAGTGCCCCTATTGCACATGCAAAATTCAACGCTTTTTGTGGAGAATCTCCACGCAAAATTTTTGTTACTAAAGAAGCTAAAAACGAATCCCCAGCCCCTACTGTATCTGCAACTTTTATAAAATACCCACTGTTATAATAAAACTTGTCATTATAAAACAAAACAGCCCCAAACGCACCTTTCGTTACACATATTTGACTAGTTCCCATTTGGGAAGCTATAAAACGGATATTCTGTTCAAATGAATGAAATGGTGAGTTTAGCATTTGAGATATTTCAAGCAACTCCTCATCATTTAGTTTAATAAAATCAGAGGCTTTCATTAATTCTATTAAATTTTCTTTGGTGTAGTAAGGTTGTCTCAAATTAACATCAAAAACTGAGTAATTTGAATGATGAATAATAGTAAATAAGGTATTTCTCGAAACCTCATCTCTGCAAATTAAACTGCCAAAAATAAGCACATCTGTGTTTGAAACTAAAGAAAGTAAATCTTCATCTTGTTC
This sequence comes from Flavobacterium ammonificans, assembly GCF_020886115.1. Taxonomy (NCBI): domain Bacteria; kingdom Pseudomonadati; phylum Bacteroidota; class Flavobacteriia; order Flavobacteriales; family Flavobacteriaceae; genus Flavobacterium; species Flavobacterium ammonificans. Next base: position 754,365 of record NZ_AP025185.1, on the reverse strand, counting down.
AATTTTATCCCAAGCTGAAGGGTAGGCAATGTCATAGGAAGCATTCCCTTTTTCATTAATCATTACATGAACCACTCCTGTCCTATAATCTTTTGATTTTTGGATGTAATTTGTATCAATTTCTTTAGATTGCAAATAATCAATTATCTCTTGACCCTCTTGATCTAAACCAATTTTACTGATTATTTTTGATTGTACTCCTAACGATTTCATTCGTATTGCTACATTGAGTGGAGCCCCACCAATTTTTTTATGAGTTGGAAATAAATCAAATAAAACCTCGCCATAACTAACCGCACTAAGTGCATATTTTTTTTCCATTTTTAACAAAAATTAAAAATTAAGGGTAAACCGAAGTCTACCCCTAACCTAATTCAAAACAAACCTATTTATTAAACATTTAAAACTCAAAATAATACTCCTAAATAAACCCACTTCTTTATATAGATATAAAAATTATATTGGGTTATAGGTTTTCTAATTATAAATAATAATTTACAAAAAATTTATAACGGCAGTTCTAAATGAATTATACTGCCGTTAAATAAGTTACTAGTTTGCAAGACCTAAATCAGCTAAATGACTTAAAATATTTTTAGTAATAATCTTCATATTATTGCCATTAGGCACACCACCTAGTTCCCAGTCCCAAGTACCACCTATGGCGCAAACTACAGTTCCAGAATTTCCTTTTGGAGCCCATTCTACTCCCCAAACTTCATTTCCACCACAATTACCCCAAAGTATATTACCTCCAACCATAGATTCAAATTTAGATCTTGTTTGCTCTAATGTCCCTGTTTTCCATGGGCCAAAATCCATATTATATTGAGCCACTCTGTTTTTCTTTTTTGTACCAGCTGCTAACGTTTCAAAATTTGTACCTGCACAACTACTTGTACTAGTACTTACTCCTGAAAAATATGGGCTTGAAGTACTTGCCGTCCAAGTACCTGTCCATGCGTCTGCTGTTGCCCAAGACTCATATCCGGTTCCTCCCCAAGCTTGATTAGGGATTCCATTAGCATCAACTACTCCAATATCATCCAAAATAAAAACCGCAAAATTACCCACAAGTATATTACCACCCGCTTGATAATACGTCTTAACTTTGTTGATTAACTTATCTGCTAAGTCTGAACATGGAGGACCATCTGCAGGGCCTTCGCCAATAATACAGTTGGCACCATTTTTAGGGAATTGGGCAACTCTATCTCCCCACCAGCCGCCATCGAACTGTATCCAAATTGCATCATAAATACTTAAATCTACTTCACCATTAGCTACGTCTGTAAATGAATGATAATAAACCTGTGTTAAATCATTTGCCAAACTTGGAAACCATTGTGCAGCTGTTTCGTCATCATCAAGTGTAAAATCACTGCCGTTTACATTATTCCAAGCCTGTGGAGTATTCTCAGCTGCAGCGCCTAAAAATGCAATTTTTCTAATCTTAAAACTTACTAAAAAGTCTAATTTTCTTGAAGGAGAGATAACATCCGTACTATTGAAAACATTAATTTTAAGAGCATAATTCCCCGCGCTTACATTTAATACCTTGTGTGAAGTTGCTGTGCCAGGAAGTGTTACTAGACTTCCATTAATTAATAACTCAATCTTTTTAAGACCTGACTGAGCCAAATCCCATGTTAAAACCAAATCTTTTCCTTCCTGAACAGCCTTAAAATTTTTAACTGCTTCAGGTCCCTCTCTACGCAAATACACTGTTTCGCCTAAAGATAAATTACCATCTACATCTTTAGTTTTTACAGTAAAAAAATAATCTTTATTTACATCAATTATACCGTAACTCCAAGTGGCAACAGCTTCTTCTACTGTACTAGTCCCATTTGAGTGAAGTATTACTATACTTTTAACATTGGCTGGATTAGTCCAAGTCAGAACTGCATCGTCGCCTTTTAATTCAACCTTCAATCCACTCACTTTTTGTGCAATTGTTGGTGTTATTGAGGCTAATTCTAAATTGTCACACGATGATACTATCGATAACAAGAAATAGAATGTAAAAAACATCGATATTCTTTTAATAATTTGATTCATAGTTTTTCTTATTTAGTTGTTAATTTATTTTTTATATATACTTAGTAAATAGTCTAAGGCTTAGTCACTGTTATTGTTTTAAAAACAACAGAACTATTATCTGCAAATACACCCCAAGATGTATTTGGTGCTTTGTAAACTCTTGATGTTAGGGCAACTTGATTATTAACATAGATTACCACTATGGAATTTTCAATAACCACTTTAACATCATAATCTATATTTGGCTCTAATTGGAAAGAAGTTTCATTGTATGAAGTTGTTGTACTAGACAAGGTTGATCTTGTTGTTTTATCTAATCTTATCTTATTTTCTCCAGGTACAAAACGCAAACTTATCACGTTGTTACTTTGGTCACAAGCTCCAAGAAAAAAGCCAAAATCCCTATTAGAATTGGAAAAGGATACTGTAGTTGATATCAAATACCTCGGCGCATCAATTGGTTCATAAAAAATAGCGGAAACATTGTTAGATGATGTACTAGTTAGCTTATACGACTCTTTATTTGCGTCTACTTTTTCAAAACCACCAACCTTCCTGTTTATTTCTAAAGGAAGATTAGTTGAAATACCATTCCTAATAGCATCAGGTATACTCAAATTCAAATCTGTATTTGATTTTTGTGACAATTTATGAACTACTAGATTGCCTCCCCAAGTTTTTACACCAGAATCCAAATTGTTTTCGGTTTTTGGAGTCCAACCCATTATGAATGCATCTTTTCCGTTGCTTACAGCTTTTGCTGCATAAAAATCTTTCCCATCTAAAAATTCAGAACCGTTGGGTTGTACCCATGGACCGGTAGCTGAGCTACTTTTTCTATATACAACTCTTCGTGAATCAATATCAGAATAGAGTAAATAATACGTACTACCCATTTTGAAAACTTGAGCTGTTTCCATAAAAAAGTAATTCCTTGTACCACCATCGTAAAAAATACCGTCGTATTTCCAAGACATTAAATCTTTGGATGTATAGTAGACTAATACCCCTTTAAAAACACCTCCAACTCTAGCTCTAGCACTGATTAGCATGAAGTAGGTCCCAGAATCTTCAAAAACATAAGGATCTCGAAAATTATCTTGTTCATCAAACTGAAGGCCTTTAGGCGCATAAATGGTTGTAAACGATTTGTTTTTTGTAAATCCCGCTTCAGGATTAGTTGAAGTTGCCAGCATTATACCTTCTTTAGTAGTAACACAACTTGATGGGAAATTAGGATTATGCCCCGTGTAAAAACCATAGTAAACTTTGTCTTTTACAAAAATCGAACCTGAACCGATTGCAAAGTCTTGATCGCATCTTTGCGAACTAGAACTCAATATTTCTTGATTTATCTCATTATAGGATGAAAAATCAACTGTTGATAGCGCATACCATGGATGTCTTTGGTTTGAATTATCGTCCCAAATATCCTTTAAATAATATAAGTAAAACTTATTAGAAGCAACATCATAAATAGGCATTAAATCACCTATGCGCTTATCATTTGATCCCATTTTATAAATAGAATAATCTGATTGTTCTGCTTGCTGCGTGCACTTCAAATTTTTAATTGTTGGCTCGGTTGGATTAGGTTTAACTGGGTTTTCAGTGGTCTCTTTAAGATCATCATTTGATGTGCAACTGCTTGACCCAATAAAGAGGTGCAACAGAAGTACAGTTATAAAGAATTTTATTTTATTTTTTGATTGCATAATTTCTTTAATGATGATTGGATTTTTGTAATAACCAGAAGAAACTAGTTGTATAAAATTTCTTCTGGGATTACTAAAAACTCAAAAAAATATTATTTTCAATTAATACCCTGGATTTTGTTTATATAAACCTCCAGTTACGTCAATTTCTCTTTGTGGAATTGGATAGTATTCATCTCTTCCAGCTGTAAAACGTGCATTAGATAAAAAGCTTCTTTTAGTTTTCTCAACTTCAATATATCCATTTAAAACCTCAGCAGCATCACCCCATCTCACTAAATCAAAGAATCTAAACCCTTCCATAGCAAACTCTAATCGACGTTCAAACTTTAAAGCTTTAAGAGCTTCATCTTTAGAAAGTGTTAATGGATAAGTTTTAATATTATAAACGTCAGAAGCTCCAGCATTAATTGGTCTATTTTTACTATTATTTGCTCGAGTTCTTATTTGATTTATAATTGAAACTCCTTGAGAGATTTGGTTTAATTGAATTAAAGCTTCCGCTTTCCAAAGTAGTACATCTGCATATCTAATAAAATCGATGTTTTTTGATGTTCCAACGAACGGCCCCTCTTTTACATAACAAGAACAGTCTGGCGCTTGTTGTTCTTTCATGTTACCGAAATACCCATAAACACCTGGATCTCTTGCCCATGAAAAATTGTATATCATATCATTTGGGTTGTTAATTCTATTTCGATATTTAAAAGGTCTTCCAGGAATTCCAACAGTATGATCAATTCTTGGGTCTAATGTCACGCCAGAGGCTAATGGTGCTTTACCGCTTCCATCTATTTCGTTAAAAATATCCACCTGATTAAAATTATCCAATAGTGGCAAACCATTTGCATTTGTTTTAAAGGCATTTACCATATTTTGACTTGCTAAGTGAAAACCGCAACATCCGTATAATCCTGTACCATGAGGTGAATTTAGCCCAGTAACAAAACTTACTCTACTAACCAAAGTTCCGTCATTTTTAGAAAATTGAGCTGCCCAAATTGACTCTGGTCCGTTATCATGCCCAAATAAAAAATTATTTCCAAAATCAGGTTCTAAGCCCCCAATTACTTGATCAGCATACGAAATAACTTCTTGTAATCTTGTAGGATTAATATTCACCACTTTATGTGTGTCATTTTGCTCATAAGCTTGATACAATCTTAACTTAGACAAGTAGGCTGCTGCTGCGCTCTTATCTGCTCTTCCAACTTCAGCTTGTGTTTGTGGCAAAGTATTGAAAGCAAATAAGAAATCCTCTGCAATCTTATTCCACAACTCTTCATTAGTCATGTCGTTGGATGCTTTTGCCTTTTCATCGGCTGACATAGTTTCAACTATATAAGGCACTTTTTTAAACAACAACTTTAACATAAAATGACTGTGAGCTCTCAAAAAACGTAGTTCTGCTTGTCTGATTTTTTTATTTGGAAAAGTAGTTTCAGAAGTTTCGTTAATCAATTCTAAAGCAAAATTAGCACGGCTAATCGCTTTATAATAGTTCACCCATGTTTTTGGCGTCATCCAATCTCCATAATCCGGTATAGTTAGATTATACATTTCGTAACGGTGAATTACATCTACATCACCAATTCCTCCTCCACCTTTGTAGGCATCGTCTGCCCTTACACTTCCATACACCCATTGATGTGTAATTGGGCCTACCATTTCATCATTAGCTATACCTGCGTAAGCTGCTATAACTAACCCTTCTAAATTCTCGGCTGTACTAACATCATCTTTTGATAATAATCCTTCTGGTTTATAATCTAAAAGTTCTGAGCTACAAGATGATAGAAAAATCATCGCTAACAGCCCAATTAAAAATAATTTATTGTTTCTCATGATTTATTTTTTTAAAAGTTTAAGTTAAATCCTAAAGAAAGGACCGTTGGAACTGGTATTCTATTTACATCTGTTCGTTCTGGATCTGGACCGATATAATCTTTGTGTGCTATCCAAAGTAAATTTTCTCCTTGTAAATAAAATCTAGCACTTGAAATATTACCAATTCTAGCAATAAAATCTTTTGGTAAAGAATATCCAATTTGTAAATTTCTTAATTTGAAATAAGAATTTTTTCTAAATGTATAATCTGAAGTTCTTGTATCATTAAAAGCTAAAGTTGCAGCGGGAACATTTGTATTTTTATTATCTGGAGTCCACGCATTTAAGAGCCCAACACCTCCATTTTCTCTACCGGACACAAAATTGTTAAAGAAAACATACGGATCTTGACCTATACGACTTGCAACACCTGATCCAAATAAAGATACGTCGAAATTCTTGTACGCTAAGTTAATTGTAACTCCATACTCAAATTTAGGTAGTGTTGTGCCTAACCAATCTCTATCGTCTACGTTTATAACACCGTCGCCGTTAATGTCAACATATTTAATACTTCCTGGTCTAGCCAAACTTTGGGTTGGACTATTATTTACATCTTCTTGACTTTGAAAAAGACCGTCAGATCTATATCCAAAAATGGAGAATAAAGAACGTCCAAGAATTGAATTTTCAACGGTACCTCCAAAATCTGTTTCTCCTCCTTTATTAAGCTTCGTTATTTTATCTGTAAAATGAGATACATTGGTTGAAATCCCTAATTTAAAACCGTTATCAAAAGTTTTGTCATAAGCTAATGCTAATTCCCAACCACGTCCTTCTGTATCAGCAATATTTAATACAGTATTTGCACCTTCACCTTGCGTTGCAATTGTTCTAGGAGCACGTAAAATATCTGTAGTTTTTTTGGTGTAATAATCAAATGAACCCGTAATGTTATTTTTAAATAAAGAGAAATCAACACCATAATTGTATTCTGCTGTTTCTTCCCACTTTAAATCTTTATTCTCTGATTGAATTCTTACAAATCCTGAAGGCAATGTTCCTGTATTATTTCCATTAATATCATATGCTGTTCCTACATTATAATAGATATTAAAAAAGTCTGGTGAAAATACATTTTGATTAGGTCCATATCTTGTTTCGAATAAACCAAAACGAGCACCATCACCAATTTCTTGATTACCTACTATCCCATAACCAGCTCTTAATTTCAAACTAGAAACGATATCGTTTTTCTTAAAAAAGTCCTCATTGCTTATTCTCCAACCAACAGTTGTTGCAGGAAAAATACCAAATCGAGTATTCTCACCAAATCGAGAAGAACCATCACGGCGTAAAGTAAATGATGCCAAATATCTGTCTGAATAAGCATAATTAATTTTTCCAAATTGTGAAAGAGTTGTATTTGCAGTTGAGATACCTCTGGATGTTCTAGCTCCAGTAGCTGCATTTAAAACAAAAAAGTCTTCCGTCTCAAAAGGGAAATCATCCGCTTGCGCTACAAATGTGTCAAAGTCATTTCTAATATACTCGTAACCTAATAAGGTTGTAATTTTATGGTTTTTCCCTATTTCTAAATCATAGTTTAAAGTATTAGAAAATACAACACTTGAAAACTTATTAGTATCAATAATTAAACGATTATTACCTCTAACAATAAAACCATTGTTTACTTTACGTTCAATATCTTTTCTTTTAAAATCGCTAAAATCTAAACCTGCATTTGTTCTAAACTTTAAACCTTTTAAAATATCAATTTCTGCGAAGACATTACCAAAAAAACTGTTTTTGTCAGCATTATCCCATCGATTTAAGTATTGCATTAACAATGGATTATTTCTATCGGAATAACCCGCTCCAATAGGACCAGCAAATTCACCCTTACTATCATAAACTGGAATTGTTGGAGCTAAAGTAATTGCTAAACCTGTAGTTGGAGCACTACCAACATCTGGAGAAACTAAAGTTTCATTAGAAGTAAAAAACTGTGTATTAACGCCAACTCTAACTTTGTCGTTAAATAACTTTGTACTACCGTTTATTTTTGCGGAATACCTGTCATAATTGGTATGTTTTAACATTCCTGTATTCTTTAAATAGCCGAAATTCATCATTAAGGATGATTTTTCAGAATTTGCAGAAATAGTTACCTCATTATTATAAACGAAACCTTTTTCATACATGACGTCTTGCCAATCAGTATCTCCAACTGGTACATTTTCATCCCCACCAACAAATGGCTTTGGTGTTATGCTGTTTAACACAGGATTTTTGAAATTTCCGTTCCAATCAAAATTGTAAATTGAACCATAACCCGAATTTGGATCTACTCCATCGTTTATTGACGCTTGATATAAAACTTGCCCTCTTTGAAGTGAGTTCATCATTTCGTAACGTTGCTTTTTCTCAGATTGAATGGATGTATTTGAGTTAAAGCTTACCGTAACACGCTCTTTCTTACCTCCACTTTTAGTAGAGACTACAATAACACCATTACCTGCTCTAGATCCATAAAGAGATGATGCTGATGCATCTTTTAACACTTGAATTGACTCTATTGATTCAGGATTCAAACTCGCAAAAACTTCTGACCTTTTGGTTGGAACTCCATCAATCACATAAAGAGGGCTGTTGTCTCCTAGAGTACTAATTCCACGAATTAAAATGTTACTAGCCGCACCTGTTGGATCTCCTGTTTTTTCAACAAAAAGTCCTGGAACACGTCCTTGTAAAGCCTGCATCGCATTTCCAGAACTCATACCCTGTCCTTGAATTGCTCCAATATCTACAACACTAATAGCCCCAGTTACATCTACTTTACGTTGTTTAGAATATCCAGTTAACACAACTTCATTTAGTTGCGCCATATCGCTTTCTAATTGAACATTAATTGTAGTTTGACTATTTACTGAAATTTTAAATGTTTTATAGCCAATATAGCTAATCATTAATGTAGCGTCTTTTGATACGCCATTTAAAACGTATTTTCCGTCAAAATCTGTCGTGGTACCTTGCTTTGTACCAGATACAATAACTGAAGCTCCAGGCAATGGTACTCCGTCCTCTTTTGAGGTAACAGTACCTTTTATCTGTGCTTGTGCCAACATACTACAAAGAGCAAATACTGGCAGAAATAAAAGTTTTTTTAATTTCATTTTAATTTAGTTTGGTTAATATTTAGTTGGTGAAGTTCTAGGTTGTCAAGAATAATTTCTTTTGATTTTGGCTCAATAATTAATTCGCTGAATGGCGATCTAGGGAAAAATATTTCTGTCATTACTGTTTCTCCATTATCAAAAAACAATTCTATCGAGGTTTTGTCAAGAATAATTTTCCCCTCCAAATTTGGGTTTAAAGAGGTTCTTTTAGCAAAAGAAACACGATTTGCAAAATTTTCTGAATAATCTATTTTGCCCGATTTTCTTCTGTCAATAAAAAAATTATTATTGGTATTATCATACCCAAAAATCAAAGTGTCGCCTTGTTTGTTAGAAAGTTTGAAGTTGAAACCACTATTTTTTAAATCTGAAATTTTAAAATTGATTTCTGTACTTGATAAATCGATTGCTTTGGAATCAATTATCTTTTCAGTTCTTTTTATAGCAATGGCATCTTTTTTATATTTAACACTTCTATAATTAGATAATTCTTTGACTGGTTGAGACACTAATTTGTAACTATTTTCTATTTTTCGGAGCTCAACAGATCGAGCCACTGTCATTGCGCTTCTCCATTTGAACGTTGGTACTTTTTGCGAATAATCCCAATTTGACATCCATCCCATAAATAATTTACGCCCATTGGTATCAGGAATATTAGCCCAGGTTACTCCAGCATAATTATCCCTTCCATAATCAATCCAAATTGACTTATGCTCAGAATTACTTAAGTCTTTCTCAAACGATGGATCTAACTTAAAATGAGTCCCGTCAAAATCTCCCACAAAATATTGTGTGGCACTGCCTCCATTGGGTCCGCCTGGATTAATACTTACAAATAAAACCCACTTAATTTCATCTGTTCCTTGAACTGCCATTGGAAATAAATCAGGACATTCCCAAACACCTCCGTGAGCGCCAATTCCATCTCCAAAATCAGATTCTAAATTCCATTCTTTTAAATTCGAAGAACTGTAAAACATAATTTTTTGGCCTGCCGCCAAAACCATCAACCATTGGTTATGTATTGGATCCCAAACTATTTTGGGATCTCTAAAATCTTTTATACCAGGATTTTTAATAACCGGATTTTCAGAATATTTAATAAACGTTTTACCTTCATCTAAAGAATAAGCTATGGCTTGCGATTGATAATTACTTTTGCCTGCTTTTTCCTCTTTCATATCATGATAAGTAAACATAGCAACTATGGGTTCAATGCCGTTTTTAGAAAACCCTGAACTATTATTTACGTCTACGACAGAACTTCCAGAAAATATATATCCCTTTTCATCAGGATATAGTGCTATTGGCATCTCTTTCCAACTGATCATATCAGTACTTATCGCATGTCCCCAATGCATCGGTCCCCAAGTGTTTCCATCTGGATAATGCTGAAAATACAAGTGATAATATCCATCTTTGAAAAACATCCCATTAGGGTCGTTCATCCAACCTTTTTTAGGTGTGAAATGAAAATTTGGCCTATATAATTCCTCTTCCATGGTATTTTTTTTATCAAATAGCTGCTGCCCTTTTACAGTCAAAGAAAACATCAGGGATCCTATTAGAATAATATTTATTTTATTTATCATTATCTATCTTTTTGTTAATTGTTCACTTAGCTCCTCTAAAGAAATTCCTTTGGTTTCAGGCATTAAGACAAAAACAAAAAGAAGTTGAAAAACCATCATAATTGCAAAAAATAAAAAAACTATTCCTGGTCCTATTGTAGCAAACAAAAAAGGAATCATTGAAGGAATAATTGCGGCCAATATCCAATGAGTAGTGCTTCCAAATGCCTGCCCAGATGCTCTTAAATGATTCGGGAAAATCTCAGAAATGAAGACCCAAATAACTGCACCTTGTCCAACTGCATGTGAAGCAATAAAAAAGAATAAAAAGAGAGGAACTGCTAACCCTTGCCAATGGAAGAAAAATGCAATTGCAACTAAACTGAGAGAAATAATGTATCCTATAGATCCGATATACATTAAAACTTTTCGCCCTAATCTATCTATCAAGAAAACACCAATTAAAGTAAAAACTAGATTAACCGCTCCAATACCAATACTGCTTAATAGAGCTGTACTTTCACCCAAACCAGCTTCTTGAAAAATTCTAGGCGAATAATATAAAAAAGCATTAATTCCAGAAAGCTGATTAAAAAAAGCAATCAAAAATGCCAAAAGTAAAGGGGTGCGGTATTTTTTAGAAAAGATAGTATCATTTGTTATAGCCGAAGTATTGTCCTGTTCTATCTCTCTTTTTATAGCTTCAAAATCAGCCAACTGTCCCATTGAGTCCAAAACCTTTTTCGCTTCCTCATTTTTGGATTTGGACAATAACCATCTTGGACTTTTTGGAATGTTAAAAATAAAAAGGGTGTAAATTAAAGAAGGAATTGCTTGTACTCCCATCATCCATCTCCATGAATTTTCCCCTGCATTCCTTAATAAGTAATTTGAAAGAAAAGCAATAAGAATTCCTAAAACGATATTAAACTGGTAAAAAGCAACTAATTTACCTCGGTCTTTTGCAGGGGCTATTTCGGAAATATAAGCAGGAGCAGCTATTGTTGAAGCGCCAACTCCAAGTCCGCCTAAAAAACGAAAAATAGCAAAAACTATTGGGTCATTGGCTAAAGCAGATCCAATAGCTGAAAAGAAGAATAGTACTCCAATCCATATTAAAGTATTTTTTCTCCCTATTTTATTAGCTGGTATTCCTCCAAATATAGCTCCAAATACAGTACCCCATAAAGCCATTCCCATAACAACTGTTCCATGGAAAGCATCGGATGAATTCCAAAGTTCTTGTAACTTTTTATCGGCTCCTGAAATAACTACTGTATCAAAACCAAAAAGAAATCCTGCTAAGGAGGCAATCAAAGACCAAACAACAATTTTGTTCATTATTAAAATATTAAAGTTCGAATGCTAAAATATTTGTAAAATGAATGTTAGTTATTTGTATATGTATCAATTACATATAATTTGAATAAAATTTATATAAAGCGCTATATTTCAGAACATTATGCTGATAAATTACAATAACTATTTCGTTGTAGTTACAATGATGTTACACAAGTTATACTGATGTTACATCAGATAATACTAGAAAAAGAATTTTTACGGCTCAAATTTTATGATATATCTTTTTCAACACTGGTAACGGAAAAAATGTTTTTTCGTTGAGGAATTATTGTTAATAGTATAAATTGGATTTGAGGAGGTCAATTAGTACAATATAGTTAGCATTGCGTGTGGTATGGATTCTTTTAAAACAACACGATTAGGTTAATATAAAAATTGACATTAAACAGCGGGTCAAGTAGGTTATATTTCAAAACGGATATCTTAATTACTTAAACTATTGAATCTAGTTCATTAATTACAAACTTGTGTTTTGAATTAAAATATGTATTGTTAAAAACAAAATTTTATAGATATACCAGTTTTCTTATAGAAGCGTTTTGACTGTAAAATAAATGGGATAGAGTAAAAACCTACTCAATGGAAATTATTAATCCTAATTTAAAGAATATTAGTACGCTCTAAATCACACAATCTCTATAGCCAATACTAGGTAATTAAAGTGTTGGGTCAAGATACAAGGTTTTAAACTCTTTTGGGGACATTCCAAACTTATTTTTAAATGAAGAAGAAAAATAATTAGGAGTTGTAAAACCAACAGCGTAGGCAATTTCTGAAATTGAAAGATTTGACTTTTTAAGCAACTCTTTTGATTCGTGTAATCGTAAATTATTGATATGATCACTAATGCTGATTCCCATTATAGCTTTAACTTTTCTGTATAGTTGTACACGAGATATGGCTAAATCACTTGCTAACTCCTCAACCGTGTAAGACGAATTTTCTATGTTTTTTCCAATTAAATCGTTTAATTTTTTCAAAAAATCTTGTTCAGAAATCCCAAAACTACCTTCCTGAAAATTGACAATATTATTGGAATAATAGTACCTTAGTTTTTCTCTGTTGAAAAGTAATCCTTTTATTGACTGTGCAAGAACTTTTAGATTAAAAGGTTTAGTCAGAAATATATCTGAGCCACTTTCCAATGCCTTTAGATAAGAATTTTGATCGTCTGAAGCAGTCAATATTATAATAGGAATATGTGATGTTCTTAAATCTTTCTTAAGTATTTCACATATTTGCAAACCACTCATTTCTGGCAAATTCAAATCACATATAATAATGTCTGGAATTAACTCTAATGCTTTATCAATCGCATCGGTCCCATCCGACAAGAAAAAAGTATAGTCCGTTGAAAATTTAGCCGAAACAAAATCTAAAAGATCTTTGTTGTCTTCAATATATAAAATAGAATATTTATCTTCAACGTTCTTAAACTCTGATTTTTGAATTACCTCTAAATCCAGATAATCCGAATGATGAACGTAATCTAAAACTGGGTCTTTTATAATTTCTTTTTCATTGAGATGTGCCGAGCCTAAGGGTAATGTAATTATAAATTCAGCACCGTTTTTTGAATGAATCTCGATACTCCCTTTATGTAGTTCAACGAAACTTTTTGATAAATGAAGTCCTATTCCAGATCCATTCCTGTTGCTATTAGACCCCTGATAGAAAGCATTAAAAACCTCGCCTAATTCATGATCTGGTATTCCAATTCCAGAATCCTTAAAATAAATTATAACGGCATTTTTACTTTTATCTTCTTTAATAGTAATAGAAATTTTTCCTTTTTCAGGAGTAAATTTAAAAGCATTAGATAACAGGTTAAAATAAACTTTATCCATTAAATTACGATCCAAATACACTTCTAAATCAGGATTTGTTGTTGTTAAAGAAAAATCAATATTCTTTTTCTTTGCCTCCCTATCAAAATCAGAAATAATACTCTTTGAAAAATCTAATATATTCGTTTTGGATGCTCTTAAAGTAAATTTCTGATCCTCCATTTTTCTGTAATCTAATAACTGATTAATAAGACGCAATAATCTTCGCGAATTATTGTACATCAAATTAATTTCCTTAGTTACAGAAATTCCTTTATTTTTAAATTCCGTTTCTAAAGATTCTACTGAACTTAAAATTAGTGTTAGTGGTGTTTTAAATTCATGAGACAAACCAGTGAAAAAATTTAATCTTGCTTCATTACTCAATTTTAATTCTTCCGAATAACTTTTAATTTGATTACGTTGGTTTTTAATTTTTAAGTTTTTTGTTTCTAATTCTTGTTTTTTACGACTAATTATGATTCTAGAGTAGACACTAAATAATGCGAGACCCAAAACAATTAAAAATAAAAAAAATAAAAGTTTCAAAAGATTATTTTGAGTTGAGTACTTTATCTCTTGATTTTTAATAATATTTTGTTGCTGCTCTATATTCGATTGCTGAACAGTTATTTTATCAAACTGACTACTCATCATATCGGCATTCAGTGAGTCAATCATCGTTGTATTAAGCTTATTGTTTTTTGGAACAATTTCTTTATTTATAATTTTTAATGCTACCTTAATAGCTTCACTTCCACCGGTTGGATATAATACGGTTCCAGATAAAACGCCATCTTTCACTAATTGTAAACCTCCGTTTGGACCATTAAGGCCGTCAACTCCAATAAATTTGATTCGATTATTTGGAAATCTTTTTTTAGTTATTTCCCATGCTTTGTATGCTATTATGTCATTAAAAGAAAAAACATAATCAATGTTAGGATTACTAGTTAACAATTTTAAATATTTACTGTTTGGGGAGTTAAAATCGTCATAATCAACACTAGATGATTTTATATTCGGATATTGGTCAATTATTTTTTTAAATCCAAGACTCCTTTCTGTACCAGGTGAAGTAATTGATTCTCCTCTAATCTCAATGATGTTTGCTTTACCTTTAGATAATGATACTATTTGCTTTCCAGCTATTTTACCAACCTCTATATTGTCGGCCCCTATAAATGCAGTGTAATTAGATGTTTTTACCTTCCTGTCTACTATAATTACCGGAATACCAAGTGTATTAGCTTTTTCTAAAACTGGGACTATTGAGTCAGACTCATATGGCGCAACAATAATAACATCAACATTTTGCTCAATCATATTTTCGATATCACGAATCTGATTTTTAGCTCTACGGTTTGCATTATAAATTGTTAATGAAACTCCTGGATGAAGTGAAGCTTCTACCTCCATAGCATGATCCATCGATTTCCTCCAAATATCATTATCAATACTTTGAGAGAATCCAATTTTAATCTTCGGACTTTTATCTGAATAATTTTCACATGAAACTAATACAATCGTTAGAATGAAAACTATTACTAAATACTGATTTTTTTTCATTTTTTGTGAATATGCAATAAATTCCATTTTTAATTTCAAATATATAATTTAAAAATAACTAGCTGATATTAAATCGATTTAAAAAATATTTTATAACTATAAATTTGAATTGTGTTTGAAATTTTATTTTTTCCCTATTTGAATATATTTAATGTAAGTATTCCCTTAAGTGGATTTATGATAAGTTGTCTCGGCCAATGAATTTAATACTTCGTAAAATATAATTAGAACCCTCATTAAATATAAAGATGTTAAATATATAAACTCTTTATGTTATATACCGGTTTTACCATACTTCTCGAAAAGAAAAACGGCTTCTTTTTTGACCACCGGGGTATGAAAAATTAGAAATAGTTTCAACTTTTTTAGGTTTTTATACCTACTAAAACAAAGGGTGTTGGATAAATGGTTGGATAAAAAAATATCTGTAAAAAGGAAAAGCCCCAGCTAGTAATAGCTGAGGCTTTTAACCTGCTCCCCCTCTTGGGCTCGAACCAAGGACCCTCTGATTAACAGTCAGATGCTCTAACCAGCTGAGCTAAGGAGGAAAGTCTCTTTTAAAGCAGAACTCTCGTTATGTGCAAACAGTGTGCAAACAAAAACCTGTTGATTATTTATTTGATCTGTGTGAGACAAATGTATCAAAACTTTTCGATTTGATGCAACCACTATCCCAACATCTCTTTTCCAAAAGAAAAAAAGAAAAAAGAAAGCGCCTCTATAGAGGTAATGATGAACGAGAATGGAGGAAGAATTCCGACTGGTAGTGAAGAATGGACTCTACATTTGCTGGATTTTATCTTGATGACTTATTACTACTAAACGAGAATAACACCCCTGAGCACCGCAGAAATTTATGTAGAGCAACGAAATAAATTTTGAGGAGCGACGGTTGGTGTTGTGGCAATCGAACAAGCTACACTAGACCGAGAATGAAATGCAGCTTTAGCGAAATGGAATGTAGGGATAGTAGCGTGTAACGGCAAGGAATAAATTAACCACAACGAAGCGTTCCTTGATTAATAGCAAACGAAGTGAGCTAACCTTGATAGCTGAGAGAAAGCGCAACCACCAAATTATCATAGAGCGAAAGACAACAATACTGCTGAATGCAGAGAAGCGAAATGAAGCTGTATGTTGGATTAAGTAGCTCTTACGAACGCAATGAGTGCGCGTGTGAAGATTGGGAGCGCAGAAAGCAAAAAAGGGCTGTTATTTTTCATAACTGCCCTTGGTTTTGGTTTCAAGTGGTCTGTGAAACGGAGCTTCTTAAAGCGACTGGAACAGCCCAACGCAACAAAGCAAACGATTGGAGAGAGACCGCTTGATTGCGAGTAAAGTTATGATCAAGAGTTAAAGCATAATGTTTTACTTTGAAGTTGAAGTTATTCTTTTTCATGATCTACTAAATACTGATAGCTTTTAGTAATATTACCTTGAATCCTGTTAAAATTATCAACAATATTTTGGAATTGATAATTATCTGCAAAATCACTGCTTCTAAGATTATAAGAGTTTGAATATTTAATTAATTCCTTTTTTAGCCATTCCCTTGTTTCTAAAATCCTCAAACTTGGAAAATTATCCTCATTAACATTTTCATCTATTGCGTTAATCAATCCATTTATTCGTGATTGTATCCAATCTTTTCTTTCATCATAAATTCTTTGCTTGTACATTCCAACCGAACTCATCGCATTTACAGGGTTTTGGGGAACGTATGGCCTAAATTGACAATATCCAAATGTTGAAAAGAGAATTAATAAAAGAGAAATGTTTTTTTTCATTAGGTATGCTTTTTGAATTATCTTAAATTTATAGTTCCATCAAGATCCATAATTGGTATAAGGTATGGGCATAATTTGTTCCATTCATCTTTACTAATTGGTTTGTAAACCATATTATAAAGTCGAAAATAATCGTCGTGCTTAGTGGTTCTACTGTAATAGTTTCCAGTTATCTGCATTTGTTTTAAGTCAGCTGGACTAAACATTAACAGTACTCTTTTAAGTAGTTGTTGATTTCCATTTAGTTCCTTTTTAACAGGGATGAAATTTACTCTCTCAATTACATCTACAAAATCTGATGATTCAAAATTACTTTCAATTCCAGAAGGATGAAGTTTGTAGTACGCATCCCAAGTTATATCAATATTATAATTTGATTGTGCTTGAACTGTAATAATACTTAACAATGCAATTGCAGCAAATAAAAATCTTCTCATTATTACTGGATTTAAAATTTCTAAAATTACTTATTTATTTCAATCTCTCTATCAGTAGATGTGTATGCTTTATATTGAGTCCCAGCTTGAATTGTTGCTGCCTGACCTTTAAGAAGTAACAATGGTGCTGCAACTAAAGCTGCTGCAACTACAACACCAGCTCCTCTAGATTTACCTTCATCATTTACATTTAAATTAACTGGAATTCTCTGTCCATCAACAGCTTTAATATAATCTACACTAAATGAAATCGATCCTTTTTTACCAAGAGCACCATTCTTCTCAGACTTAGTAATAGTTGCAATTACTTGACTTCCAGCTGTAGCTACTACAGTTTTACCATCATCACCAAAAATATCATCTTTAACACCCATTTGGAATGTAGTACCTACCTTAGTAGTCTTAGATGATAATGTTTCATTAGCAATTAATATTATTGGTGTTCCTGCACTGATTTTAGCCTTATTACTTTTAGCAGCTGATTTTTCAGAAACTTGAGGGATAAACTTTTCTCCGTTTTTGAAAGTTACCATTAAAACATCTGCTAATGGAATTGTAAAGGCTACAGTAAGCCCTGGTTTTTCATATTTTAATTGTGTATCACTAATCTCAGTGATCTTAACTTTTAATTCTTCTCCTGTCTTTTTAATTACAAGATCTTGTGAATGTACATTACCAAATACTAATAAAGTAATTAGTGTAAATAAAAATGATTTCATGTGGGGTTGTTTAAAAATTATTAATCTACAATTATAACTATTTTATGTGCAATACTACATCACTAAATTTAGTGATATTATATTTTATTTCAGATGCAAAAATATAAAAATTAAGTTACAAACAACCGATTGAATACAATCACTTGTTTTAAATCTTCTACCGCTAATTTTCAACTATGGAAAAAAGAGTTAGAAAGAACGATTTGAGTGCTGATATTATTTCTTTAGGGAAGCGTATAGAGGAGATTATAAAGGAGAAGGGGCTAAAGACCAGAGAAGTTGCTCATGATGCTGATTTGGATGTTGAGAACCTTAGGAAGTACATTAAAGGTAAACAAGAGATGAAGATTAGCACGATGCTTAAAATCATTAAATCTCTTGATGTTACTCCAAACGATTTATTTGTTTTCTTAAACAAGCAATAACGGGGGTGCTATCGGTTTGAAATCAACTCTAGGGGTATTGATTGGGAGGTCTCCACTCTTTCATATAAACAGTAAATAATACAGCTGATAATTTAGAAATTAAGTAGTTAATAATAACCTTTGCCTTGAATACAATGTCTTATGCCTCCTCTAGGGTTTTTCGTATCGCCTTTGTATCTTGGAATAATGTGACAATGAAAGTGCATTACAGTTTGCCCAGCATCTTCACCACAATTCATTCCAATGTTGTACCCTGAAGGAGAAAATTGTTTTTCAATCTCCCCTTTACCGCTTTCAATAGCTGTATTTAGATCGTTTTTTTCTTTTTCATCTAAACTAAAGTAATCTTTTTTTAAATCCTTAGAAATGATTAAAAGATGTCCTAATGAAACAGGAAACCTATCATAGATTGCGAAGAAATAATTTGTTTCAAAAACGTAATGTTTTGGTTCTATCTGTTGAAAGACGCTCATCGATTATTTAGTTTGGTTATTAGTCTTTTAAAAAAGGGATCTGTTTCTCTGTTATAATGTGGAGAGTTCTCCCAGTAATTGTTCTTAAGGACAATCTTTGCGTTCTCATAATGATATAGCATTGATTTATTCCTCTTTACAGAAGTGTCTCCAAGAGCGTTAGCAATTTTCTTTTTCCATGGATGATTACTTCCCATGATGTTCTCATTACGTGCTACTAGCTTCTCAAAGTAGTGCTTACCTATTAATGAGTCATTTTTGTTCATGTTGCAGATGCTATGACTCAACACAAGATTCCATATTTCATCATGTTGGATGAATTGTCTTGGTAATACATGATCTACATGAATGTCTTTATCTCCAATTTTTTCTCCGCAATAGAAGCATATATTTCCTTGGTAACCTTGTAAGAACGGAATGTTGGAAGTTATATTTGTACGCATGTAGCTATTCTCTAGATAAACATCTCTGACATCATTGGACAACTTAAAGTCACCATGTGCTAAAGAGAAAGCCCCTTCTAATAAACTCCATCTAGCATCAAGCTCATCTGCGAGCTCTTGTTTCAATGTTTCATTTATTTGGAAAGTAGCATCATGTAAATAGAGCTTTTTTCCAAAATCAAAGTGGTAGAACTTCTCCCCAACAATATCTTTATCAGTTCCAATCGTTTGAAACCTTGGAATAACATCATTGAAAGCTTCTGTTGCCACTAAATTAACTGCGCCATTATAATCAATTAATTCTTTTTTTAGTAAGTCAACAATTCTTTCCATCTTTGTTCTTCTCGAGGGATTACTTTGCTGTGGATTATCACTAGATTTAAGCCTCTCAATATACGTGTCCAAATAAACTTTGGATAGCTGATGCCATTCTATAGTCTCTTTACCTTCAGAAGCAAGTTCTAGAATAGTTTTACCAAGAGCAATCTTGTAAGTGGCTTGATTTAAACCATAAAGAACTATCCCTTTCCAGTAGTCTGCATCTTCGAATTTATCCATTAGATACTATATAATGTTTTGTGTTACGTCCATACAAACATAAGAATATTTTATCTCATGGAAAGAAAGCTCTAATTATTGTATATAGTGTAAGTATTCCAAGTTGATTACTTGGATTGGTGTTTGGAATTTGGTGCTAAGACTGTTCTGAACATGCGAAATAATCTTTCTCGTTACAAATCTGCTATAACTAACATTTCTCGTGATGAATGTGCATCAATGCTATATTAATTCTATTGGAAGCTTATAACAAGTTTCTGCTTAAAAATAGTCTTCCTACAGGAGGTGTGAATACAGCTGTAAAAGAACTGACATCAATGTTTCTTGTACTAGAGAATATCAGGCTCTTGCTCATATATCCAAGGTGGATTTATTGATGTTTTAAAGTGAAATGTTATATTATTTAAAAGAATAATATAATTATATTTGATATTCAATTAGTTAGTGTTTATTTTTTATAAAAATTATTCAAAAAATTGCTTAAAATCAACAATATTTATATCTTTGTAAACTAAATAATTAAACTATGGGAACTGTAAAACAAAGATACAAAGACACAAAAGCGAAAGAAATTGTTGACCATGAGACTGGCGAAATAATAGATGTTAGCTATGCGGGCTTGATAGAAAGAAAAAGTACAAATGACATCAGCATTAGTAGCAAGGCATATGTTTACCTTGACACAGACCAACTATTTACATTGCTAGCTAATGGCATAACACAGGTTGAATTAGCGTTATTAGTAACAGTTTCAAACAACTTAATGATAGGTAGTAACATTTGCATGATAAATGATGATAAGCCCCATACAGCAGACAGCATCGCTAAAATGATTGGTACATCACAACAATCAGTCAAACTCAAATTAAAGAGCTTAGAAAAGATTGGAGCGATATACCATGGCATAATGAAGGAGAACAAAAGATTAGGGAAAGTGTACATAGTGAATCCGCATATTATTAGAAAAGGTCATAAAATGAAACAGTCATTAGCAACAATATTTGACGAAATTAAAAGACAGTATTAGCTAATAACGTGTTTATGCATTGCATCAAGTACATCAGTATCGAATGTGTCCAAATAGATGTTTGTAATTTTATTACCGAACTCGTGGCCCAATGCTTCTGCAATTAACTCATTGGAGTATCCCAATCGTTTAGCTATTGTACCAAAAGAATGCCTCGAGGTGTATGTTGTTACAGGAGAACTTAGTCCAACTTGCTCGGATAAACGTTTGAGGTATTTGTTGGTGGTTTTGATGAATTGACGAATGAGTTTTTTAGCTCCAAGACTATCCTCTAGAGCGTCATTTGGTAAAATAGGCAACAAGTATTTACTTCCATCAACATTGAACTGTTTAAAAAGTACTTGTGCTTCAGGAAAGAGCTTTATGCTGTAGTTTTTATGTGTCTTACGTCGTTTGTATTCCACTCTCCCATCGATTATATTGGATTGCTTAAGGTAAGCCATATCAGTAAAGGACATACCACGCAGATAGAAGCTCAAAAGGAAGTATTTTAAAGACCTCTCTGCTGTAGAATTTGTTTCAAGGTTTAAACGTATCAGCTTAGTGATATCGTCTTTAGAAACGGCTCTTTTTGCTGTTTTTTCAGTCCTTATACTAATCTCAGCAAAAGGATAGTTTGATCGTTCTATGATCTTGGCTTTAATGGCCTTGTTGTAAATAGCCCGAATAGACCTAAAGTAGTTTGAAATACTGTTTTGCTTCAATCCGTTCATGGATAGGTGGTGTGCAAAATCATCTAAGAGAGAGTAATCTATTTCCTGAAACCCTAAATCATCTCTACCATAAAAACTTAGCAGTCTGTTAACCGCTGTTTGGTATATAATAGCGTTACCTGTTCTGTTTACCTCAATCATCTGAGAAATTAGCTTATCAGAAAACGTTTTAAAGGTGGTATTCAGCTGCTTCTTTGGATTGTCATCTATCATAAACCGAAGTTGTTCAATACTAAACTCATCATCTAACTGTAAAATAGCTTTTTGTATCTTGAAGTACTTTTGGGTAATTTTTAGATTGAGTAAGTTGGCATTGGGGTGTGATTTATCGATTTCAATTCTTTTATCATTCCAATAAGTTAATGATATTGATACTCCAGAATTGAGTGTGTACACTTTTCGGTTTTGGGTGATTCGGAAGATGATATTGAAACTTCCGTCAGATTTAGCTCTTCTTGTATCAAGAAGTGTTTTAAGATTTACCATAATTTGGTTTTAATTATGGCTTTTGCTGTACAAAATATGCGCAAACAATTATTAGAAAGTGAACCAAAAAGTTATAAAAACAAAAAAGTCCAACATTTCTGCTGGACTTTTGCTCCCCCTCTTGGGCTCGAACCAAGGACCCTCTGATTAACAGTCAGATGCTCTAACCAACTGAGCTAAGGAGGAAAGTGTATTTCACTTTTAAAGCGGTGCAAATATAGGGCTAAAATTGTTTTTCGCAAATAATTCGCTCTAAATTTTAAAAAAAATTTACTTGCCTACAATTGCTTTATAAATATCATTTCCGTTAGCAAACAACAACAAGCTGATAAGTAAAACAATACCAACCATTTGTGCGTTTTCTAAAAATTTCTCGCTTGGTTTCTTGCCGCTAATAATTTCAAACAATAAAAACACCACATGACCCCCATCCAAAGCCGGAATTGGCAATAAGTTCATAACCCCAAGCATAATAGATAACAAGGCCGTAATGTTCCAAAATACTTCCCAACTCCATGAACTTGGGAATATGTTAAATATTGCTGCAAAACCTCCTACTTGTTTGTACGCCTTCGTTTCTGGATTGAAAATCATCTTCAATTGTTTGCCATAGCCCACTAATTGATCCGCTCCTTTTTGAATTCCAATCGGGAACGATTCAAAGAATCCAAATTCGTGTTTACTTACTTTGTAATAGCCTAGTTTTTCAAGAGATTTTAAATCCAAAGCACCCAATTGAACCCCTAATTTTCCATCTGCATCCACCTGAACCGGTACTTGTATTTCCTGGTCGTTTCTCAAAACACCCGCTACAATGAGCTTGTTTTTATTCTTTTCCAAAATTGTTCTAGCTTGATCCATATATTTTGCTGGCTCTTCGTTCAAACGCAAGACGATATCTTTAGGTTGTAAAGTCTTGTTTTTTGACCCTTCAGAAACAGCTCCTACCACAAACGGCATACGAATAGTTGCAAGTGATACTTTTTCTATTTTTGACAATTGGTCTACAAAATCGATAGGCATAGCGATGGTTTTTGAAACCCCATTTCTTTCTATAACTACTTCTTTAGCCATAAGAATTTGAGCGTTCATTTGGCTGTCAACACGCTCTAATGGCTCTCCGTCAATAGCAAGTATTTTATCTCCCGTTTGAAAACCTGCTTGTTGCATTACAGGGTTTTCAATTAGTAATCCGTCTTTCAAATCTTTGGTAGCTACAAACATTTCGCCATAAGCAAATGCCATCCCGATATAAATGATAAACGCCAAAACAAAATTCACCGTTACACCGCCTAACATTATGATCAAACGTTGCCAAGCTGGTTTAGAACGAAACTCCCAAGGTTGTGGTGGCAAGGCCATTTGTTCTTTGTCCATACTCTCGTCGATCATACCCAAAATTTTTACATAGCCGCCCAAAGGCAACCACCCAATTCCGTACTCGGTTTCGCCAATTTTCTTTTTCAAAAGCGAAAATTTTACATCAAAAAACAAGTAGAATTTCTCTACTCTAGTTTTGAATAATTTGGCAGGTATAAAATGCCCTAATTCGTGTAAAATAATTAGTAATGATAAACTCATTAAAAATTGAGAAAGCTTGATAACAATATCCATGTTCTAGTTTTAATTCTAATTTTGATGCACAAAAATAGGGTTTTCTTTTGTATTATAAATAGTTTAAAAAACCATCGGCTGCTAAAAGTTTGTTAATTCGATATACGATTTGCGATCCCGAAGCGTCGGGACGAAGTACGATATAAGAGGTAAATGACGTTTTTTGAAAGCTACACGTTCCCCTCTCGAGAGGGGCTAGGGGTGTGTTTATATTTCTCGTTTAAAATAATAAACGCGAAAAAAGAAATTCTTAATCTCAAAAATCTTGGCGTCCTTGAGTCTTCGCGGCAGAAAAAAACTTTACTTTGCATACGCATTCAAAACAAAAAAACATGCAAAAAATCAAAACTGCTTTACTCTCTTACGGCATGTCTGGAAAGGTGTTTCATGCTCCTTTTTTAACGCTTCATTCTGGTTTCGAATTAGTAGGTTCTTGGGAAAGAAGCAAAAAATTAATCCAAGAAGACTATCCAAGTGTAACGAGTTATCCTAGTTTGGAAGCGGTTTTGGAATCAGATGCAACGTTAATTGTGGTGAATACGCCTGTAGGAACGCATTTTGAATACGCCAAACAAGTATTGCTGGCAGGCAAACATGCTTTGGTCGAAAAAGCCTTTACCACCACTGTTGCAGAAGCGAAAGAATTAACCGATTTGGCTAAAGCCAAAGGACTAAAATTAGCCGTTTTCCAAAACAGACGATGGGACAGCGATTTTAAAACGGTTCAAAAAATCATTGATGATAATGCGTTGGGCGAAATTGTTGAAGCCGAATTCCACTTTGACCGTTACAACCCCGTTTTAAGCCCTAAAATTCACAAAGAAACAGCCAATGGTGGCGCTGGAATCTTAAAAGATTTAGGACCACATTTGATTGATCAGGCCTTGTATTTATTTGGCATGCCCAAAGGCGTTTTTGCGGACATTCGTATCACGCGTGAACAGTCTATTGTAGACGATTACATTGACATTTTGTTGTATTATTCAGATAAAAGAGTCCGATTGAAAGCGGGATTTTTTGTTCGCGAGCCTAATCCTGCCTTTGTATTACACGGCAAAAAAGGATCGTTTCTAAAACCCCGTGGCGATGTACAAGAAGACGAATTAAAATTAGTCAAAAAACCCAACTTAACCACTTGGGGAACTGAACCCAAAGACAAAGAAGGCTTGCTGCATACCGAGTTAAACGGAGAAATCGTTCGAGAAAAAATCCCGACACTTCAAGGGAATTATTACGATTATTTTGACGGCGTGTATCAATCTATAACTCAAAACCAACCTGAACCCGTTACCGCTCAAGAAGGCGCTAATGTGATGCAAATTATTGAAGCGGCGATACAAAGTAATACTGAGCAAAAAGTAATTACAATAAGTTAGATTTACGATATAGGATTTGCGAAAGCTACACGTTCCCCTCTCGAGAGGGGCTAGGGGTGTGTTTTGTTTACAATACACTACATAGAACTCAGATTTAAGAAATTCTAAAAATAGTGAAATAAAAATCTGTGAATCTGTGGTGGAAAAACAAAGATTGCTTCGTCGTCCCTCCTCGCAATGACGCAATAATCCGCTGAATCTGTGGCAAAAAAATTATAAACAATAACGTTGTAATTGAGTGTCATTACAGATTTATCACTTTCGAACAATCCGTTTTTGTATTTTTGACACAATGAAATCCTAAAGACAGCATTTTGATAGATTTAAACTTTTTAGGCCGATTCAAAGGCAAAGGAAAATATAAGAAAAGCTACCGCGAAGCCAAAGCATCTTACTTGAATAGAATTCGGTTAGGAGTAGGTTCTTTCTACTTCGGAATGGGGTTGTGTTTTGCTTCGTGGGCCAGTCGGATTCCAGATATCAAAACCAGTTTACATCTTAGCGAAGCCACTTTAGGGTCTATTTTATTTGCCGTTCCGGTAGGTCAATTGGCCATGATGCCATTTTCAGGAAAATTAGTCACGCGTTTCGGCAGCCACAATACACTTCTTTTTGCCATTATCATGTACACTATAAGTTTGGCCAACTTAGGTTTGGCTTCCAATCCTTGGGTATTGGCCTTAGGCTTGTTCTTTTTTGGCGTTTTTGGCAACTTGTCGAATATTTCTGTAAATACTCAAGGGGTGTATACCGAAGGTTTGTTTAAAAGAACCATTATGTCGTCTTTCCATGGTATGTGGAGTTTGGCGGGTTTCACTGGCGCTTTTGTGGGACTGGGAATGTTGGCATTGGAACTTACACCTTTCCAACATTTTGTTTGTGTTGGCATTCTCGTTTTATCGTTGATTTCGTTCAACATCAAATACCTCATCAAAGCGGTCGAAAAACCACAACCCAAAAAAGAAAAAGGATTTAGAAAACCCGATAGATTATTGTTGTGGTTAGGCATAATTGGTTTCTGTTGTATGGCAAGCGAAGGGGTGATGTTTGACTGGAGCGGCGTATATTTCAAAGATGTAGTAAAAGCACCTGGGCCTTTAGTAATTTTGGGCTATACTTCGTTTATGATTATGATGGCAAGCGGACGTTTTTTTGGCGATCGTTTCATTCAAAAATTTGGTCGAAAAAGAGTGATGCAAATCAGTGGTGTGGTGATTTCGAGCGGTCTTTTTACGGCTGTCTTTTTCCCTTATATTATACCGTGTACCATTGCTTTTATGTTTGTTGGGCTAGGAGTTTCGACCATTATTCCTACTTTGTATAGCATTGCTGGAAAACATCCTGAAATACCAACAGGCGAAGCTTTAACAGCGGTTTCAAGTGTAAGTTTCTTAGGCTTTTTAATGGGCCCGCCCATTATTGGCTACATCGCTGAGGCTTTCGGACTGCAATTTTCTTTTGCCTTTATCGGCGTTTTTGGTGTTCTTATTTCGTTTATGGTATCTAAAATTTCTACTGCGGAATAGGTTTTAGAAGGACGATTTACGATATACGAAGGACGATTTGGAACATAGATGTCATAAATTAGAGAAGTCCAAAGATTCTTAATTAACTTAATCGTTCGAAACATTTTGCGCTTTTGCGCCTTCGCGGCAAAAAAAATCAATAAAAAAATTAAACCAATAAATAAAATTATTATTTTTAACCAACGAATAGGTTTAAATGCCACAAAGCCAATTCGTTTTTTCCAAAAACAACCTTTTTAATCGTTACATTTCAAGACAATACACCCATTATTGTTTTGAAAATCCCCCTTTTCATTTTAATCCCAAATTCTATGAAAACCCATTTCCTATGTCTATTATTTCTGTGTAATTGCGTCTCGCTTTTTGCTCAAAAAGAAAGTATTCTTTTAGGTAAAATTATTGATAAAAAATCTCAGTCTCCATTAAACTCTGTTGCTGTTAGTATCCAAAACACTAACGAAATGCAATTAACCTCTTCTGATGGAAAGTTCCGATTGGTAACTCAACTTCAAAATAATCAATTGCTTTTAATTCACTCTGATGGCTATCAAGACAAATTAATCAAGGTCGTTTTGCTGCCTGGCAAGTCGTTTGATTTAGGGACAATCCCTCTTGAAGAAAACGATGAAATCGAAAAAGAAGCTGGCAATATTGCCCTTTTAGACAGTGATATAAATGATGATAGCGGAGGTAACGAAAGTAGTTCAGGTCTACTTCAAGCTACGCGAGATGCCTACCAACAGGCAGCGGCATTCAATTGGGGAACAAGCCGGTACAGAGTTCGTGGCTTGGACAGCAAATATGCTGTTCTAATGATGAACGGTATTAAAATGAACAAATTTTTTGATGGAAGGCCACAGTGGAGTAATTGGGGCGGGATCAATGATGTGTTACGAAATCAGGAAATTTCAATTGGAACCAACCCTTCTGATTTTAGTTTTGGCGATCTCTTGGCTACACAAAATATAAGTACGCAAGCCAGCCAATACAGAAAGGGAACAAGAATCTCATTTTCTGGAACCAACACGAACTACCAATGGAGAACTATGGTAACCTACGCCTCTGGAATGAATGAAAACGGATGGGCGTTTGTGATTTCTGCAGGGAAAAGATATGCCGGAGAAGGGTATTTTGATGGAACTAACTATGACGCAAATTCATTTTTTATAAGTGTTGAAAAAAAACTAAGCGATCGGAATTCACTTAATTTCACTGCGTTTTACACTCCGAATTCTCGCGGGAAAAATTCACCAAATACAGATGAGGTTACGGACTTAACCTCAACAAGATACAATTCGTATTGGGGTTTCTTTAATGGGCAAAAACGCAATTCTCGAATCAAAAAAGTAGAAGAACCCGTTTTTATATTGAATGATTATTTTAAAATAAATGATAAAACCACCTTAAATCTTGGTGCCTTATTTCAGTTTGGAAAAATAAGTAATACCAATATCGATTTTCAAAAAGCAAACAGCCCCGATCCCTCTTATTATAGAAAAATGCCAAGCTTCTTCAGTTCTTTATATGCACGAGATGAGGGGGAGTTTTCGGGTGCGTTTACTCCTGACTTAGCGAATGCCGAATTAAATAAACTCGCGTTTTTATCTCAGCAGCAAATCGACTGGGGGGCAATCTACAAAGCCAATCAAAACCCTGTTACTAATTCGAATGGAGAAATAACGGGTTATGAGCCCGGAAAAAGTAAATATATCTTGTTTGAGGATCGAACAGATGATACAACGGTAGCGCTAAACTCTCAGTTGCACTCAAAAATAACCGATCATATTCATTTCAATTCCAATGTATCGTATAATCAGCTGTATTCTCACAACTATCAAAACGTAGTAGACTTACTTGGCGGAAGCTATTTTGAGGACATTGACCCTTTTTATAGAGGAGATCAGGCTCAATCTGATTTAAACCAACCAAATAGACAAGTTCGGGTTGGTGATCAGTATGGTTATAATTACTCGTTTCTCGTGAAAGAATTGGAAGGATTCACGCAATTTCAATTTCAATATAAAAAAATTGATTTTTATTTAGCTCAAGAATTTTCAACTACCAATTTCCAACGAGAAGGATTTTACAAAAACGGCCTCTACCCCACTACTTCTTTTGGTAAAAGCGCCAACGTCCAATTTGAAAATTATGGGTTTAAAGGAGGTCTCGTATTAAAAATTTCTGGAAAACAATTAGTGTTGTTTAATGGATACTTTGCTACTAAAGCCCCTAATTTAAGGTCTGTTTTTCCTAACTCAAGACTAAATAACAACATTGTAGACCAAATAAGTAATGAAAACAATAACAGTCTAGATGCTAGTTATGTGTATCGTTCGCCAAAATTAAAATTGCGTTTTTCTAGTTTTTATAATGAAATTATTGGGAGCACCGAAAACTCCTTTTTCTATGCCGAAGGGATTTTTGATAACGGAGCTGGAAACAATAGTACCAATGCGTTTGTGAGCCAAACATTAACACAATTGGATAAAAAAAATTGGGGAACTGAACTGAGTTTTGAATACCAAATTGATCCAACATTAAAAGCTACTTTAGCAGCCGGTTTTGGAGAATATATTTATAATAGCAATCCCAATGTAACGATTACAAACGATGCCAAAGCCTCTGCAGAAAACAGATTACCAATTTTTGATTTTGGAACTGCTGCACTCAAAAATTATCGTCAAGCGGGCATGCCACAACAAGCCTATTCTGTGGGTTTAGAATACAGAAATCCAAAATACTGGTGGATTAGTGCTAATGCTAATTATCTGGCAGATCGATATGTCGATATTTCACCTATTGCGCGCACTTCCATTTTTTTTACCAATCCCGTCAGCGGATTTCCGTTTCCAGAAGCCACTTTAGATCGAGGAAAAACCCTTCTCAAACAAGAAGAACTACCCTCAGTAATGCTCCTAAATTTAGTTGGCGGTAAATCTTGGAGAGTGATGAAAAAAAATCTGAATCTATTTTGTAGTATTAATAACGTATTGAATACAACATTTAAAACAGGAGGGTTCGAACAAGCCCGTAATGCCAACTTTAGGCAACGGAATCAAGACGTTTCCAACGGAACACCCAACTTTGGCAACAAATATTTTTATGGCTACGGAAGAACCTACTTCGTTAGCTTATCTTTCAATTTATAAATCCCAAATTAGTATGAAATCATTTGACTTAAATCGTATTGTGTTAGTATTGCTATTCTTTTCAGCAACAAGTTGTGTAAAAGACGAAATAGCCCTTCCTTCAATAGAATGTAACCAGCCGGATTTAGTGGTGAATAAGCGCGTAGAAGACATTCGAAATGCCGCTAGCGGTTTGGTTACTCAATACAAATTCAACGATGTGATTGAAGCCTACGTGGTTTCAACTGATGAATTTGGAAATTTTTTCAAGACCATTTCCTTTCAAACTTTGGCCACGGCCACACAGCCAGCCATTGGATTTAGTGTGCCCATCGATGTTAATAATACTTACATCGATTTTAGACTAGGGAGCAAAGTCTATGTCAAGCTTCAAGATCAATATACCGATCTGTTTTATGGTGGGTTGCGTATTGGAACTCTTTTTGTAAACTCATTTAATGAGGGTGGTATAGGTCGCCTTTCTCAAAATGATTATAAAAAAGTCCTTTATGTCTCGTGCACTACTTTGAAAGAATCGGAATTAATTCGCAAAATTTCATTAAACGAAATAGAAAACGACTTGTTATTAAATACTTTAGTAGAAGTCTCTGATGTACAATTTTCACAAGAGGCTATCGGTAGAAATTTTTATGAAAGCACCAATGATGTTGGTGGTGCTACAAATTGGCTTCTAGAAGATCGTTTTGGAAATAAATTAGTTTTCCGAACCAGTAGTTTTGCCAATTTTTCTGCCAACAAAGTTCCATCAGGAAGCGGAAAAGTAAAGGGAATCCTAACTAAATTTGGTTCTACTTATCAATTACTACCAAGATCAGATAAAGACATTTCAATGTTGGGTAAAAGAAACGTTCCATTTTTTACTGAAAATTTTGAAAGCGTTGCAGACAATGTAAATGTAAATCTACCAGGCTGGGCAAACATCGTTCAAAATGGTAGGCTTTTTTGGAAAG
The DNA here is from genome assembly GCF_020886115.1 of Flavobacterium ammonificans. Classification (NCBI taxonomy): domain Bacteria; kingdom Pseudomonadati; phylum Bacteroidota; class Flavobacteriia; order Flavobacteriales; family Flavobacteriaceae; genus Flavobacterium; species Flavobacterium ammonificans. Next base: position 723,587 of record NZ_AP025185.1, on the reverse strand, counting down.
GATCTGTTTTTTCAGGAAATGGTTGTGCCGAATATGCGATTAGTGGGACCAGGGTTGCGCTCAATGTGGGCTGGTTAATCTCACCAAAAATTGATATGGACATTCATACCAATGAAATTTTAACCTTTAGAGCCGCACAACACAACCTAGATTTAGATTCTCCTTTAAATTCGCTGGAAGTTTTTGTGTCCTCAAATTTTAACGGAACGAATGTTGCGTCAGCTACCTGGATTCCGCTAAAAGCAAAACTACCAACACAGTCAACACCTTGGTACCAATTTGTGGGATCGGGAGGAATTGATTTGTCTTCATTTAAAGGAAAAATAAATATTGGTTTTCGTTATAGGGGCGAAGGAAGAAATTTGGCTTTAGATGGAGCATTCCAAATTGACGATGTTCAGATTTATGGGGAGAAGTAAAAGCAATTGCCTAAATTTGTAGCTTATTCAATATTATGCTAGAAAAAGAAGTATTAAATTTCGAAAAAACCGCTATAGTTGGAATAGTTACTCAAAATCAATCCGAAGAAAAGCTAAGAGAATATTTGGATGAATTAGAATTTCTAACTTTTACAGCAGGAGGCCAAGTGGTGAAGCGTTTTTGGCAAAAAATGGACAAACCCAATCCAAAAACTTTTTTAGGCACTGGAAAAATAGACGAAATCAATTTGTATGTCAAAGAAAACGAAATTTCAACCGTTATTTTTGACGACGAATTAACGCCTTCACAACAAAAAAATATTTCTAAGATTATTGATTGCAAAATTCTAGACCGTACCAATTTAATCTTGGATATTTTTGCTCAACGAGCCGAAACTTCCTACGCCAGAACTCAGGTAGAATTGGCACAATGTGTTTATTTATTACCGCGTTTGTCGGGACTTTGGACGCACTTGGAACGTCAAAAAGGAGGTATCGGAATGCGTGGGCCTGGAGAAACTGAAATTGAAACGGATAGACGTATTGTTCGTGACCGAATTTCCCTTTTGAAAGACAAAATCAAAACCATTGACAAACAAATGGGTGTTCAGCGAAGTAACCGTGGCGCGATGGTGCGTGTAGCTTTGGTGGGATATACCAATGTGGGGAAATCTACTTTGATGAATGCCGTTGGAAAAAGTGAAGTGTTTGTAGAAAATAAATTGTTTGCCACTTTGGACACCACCGTACGTAAAGTAGTAATCAAAAATTTACCATTCTTACTTTCGGATACGGTAGGATTTATTCGAAAATTGCCTACACAACTGGTAGATTCTTTCAAAAGTACGCTTGATGAGGTACGCGAAGCGGATTTATTATTACACATTGTTGACATTTCTCATGCTGATTTTGAAGATCATATTGTGGCGGTAAACCAAATTTTAATGGATATCAAAGCCAGTGATAAACCTGTTATCATGGTATTCAATAAAATTGATTCTTATCAACATTTGACCATTGACGAGGACGATTTAATGACCGAAAGAACGACGCGTCATTATACACTAAACGAATGGAAATCGACTTGGATGAATCGTGTGGGAGAAGAAAACGCCTTGTTTATTTCGGCTACACAAAAAGAAAACTTCGAAGAATTTAGAGAACGAGTGTATGAAGCGGTTAGACAAATACACATTACGCGTTTCCCTTACAATAAATTCTTGTATCCAGATTACAAAGACGCTATCGAAAAAGAAGAATAAAAAACAAAGCCCTTTTGAAAAATCAAAAGGGCTTTTGGGTATTATAAAACACAGCTGTTTATTTTTTTGCTTTATAGAGCGGTACTGCAGAACAAGCTTCGCCAAACATCACGCTTTTGGATACTTTGATTAATTTTTGAATCGCCAAGGTATACACTTGATTTGGAACAGCTTTTTTGGAACAGCCTTTCAAAATAACTGGGTTTTCAAAATAATCCGTGTAATCCAACTTGTTTAAAATGTCTTGGTACCATTCTATAGTGGCTAATTCCTTAGTGCCGTGAATAATTTTTAATGCAAAAGGCGCTAAATGAACCGATACTAAAGCAAATGCCCAAGCAGGCAAAATAGCGTCAGTCGAACAGTATAAAGCTACATATTTATCTTCAAATGGAGACCAATCGTACTCTTTTAATTGCGATCTAAAATCGGTTTCTCTCAGGATAAACCCTTCGGTTAACCACTGCGAAACATCCAAATCAACCACATGATCATCTGGATAGTAATCTTCTAAATCGAATACCATCAAAGAACTCTGGGCTACTTTATTTACTATTTCTTCCATGATGAATTTATTGTTTAGTCTTTAGCTGAACACTCAATTACTAAAGCATTCCCAGCTCTAGTTTTGCTTCTTCGCTCATCAAGTCTTTGCTCCATGGCGGATCAAATGTAATTTCTACATCAGCCGATTTAACGTTTTCAATTGACTTCACTTTCTCTTCTACTTCTCTTGGTAAACTTTCTGCTACAGGACAGTTTGGAGAGGTTAATGTCATTAAAATTTTCACTTCGTAATCGGTATTCACCATTACATCATAAATCAATCCAAGTTCGTAAATGTCAACCGGAATTTCAGGATCGTAAATCGTTTTTAATTTTTTAACAATCGCTTCTCCTAATTCGTTAGTGTCTATTTCTTGTGTCATAATTTTATATTTTTGACCATATAAGTCATATAAGTTTTACTTGTTATTATTTAATCTTCTAATCTTCTGTATAGTTCGTTAACAATAGTTTTTTGTCCCTCGTAATAGATGTTTTTCACATTAAAATTAATTAACAACCCCATTGGAGCATTTAATAAGTTCATATAAGTTAGTAATTGTGCTTCGAAAATGGGATTTGTTTCGGCAACCGATTTCAGTTCAACAACAAGTGTGTTTTCAACAAACAAGTCACATCTTAGTTTTGATTCTAATTCATAACCCTTGTAATTTAATGGAATCAAAAACTCAGATGAATAATTTATATTTCGTAATTCTAATTCTTTTTTAAGACATTGATGATATACACTCTCTAAAAGTCCAGGCCCTAAATTTTTATGAACTTCTATAGCCGCACCATTTACTTGGTAAACTAAATCCTTAAGATAAGTTCTGGTTATATTCATAATTTTAAAAAGTTTATAAATCTTCTCCTTCTTAAGTTTCAAAAGCCTTATTTAACTAAATAGGTTTTCCTTTAATATTACTTATAATCACTATATTTTTAAAACTTAAATGACTTATATGTTTAAATCATTTTTTTGAGTTGAATGCCAAGGCATACATTTTTATATTTTTTATCATTGAAACGAGTCCGTTAGCGCGAGTGGGTGACAAATGTTCTTTTAATCCAATGGCGTCTATAAAATCCATATCGGCTTCCAAAATATCCGCTGGCTTTTGATTCGAAAAAACCCGAATCAAAATGGCGATAATGCCCTTGGTTAATATCGCGTCGCTGTCTGCTGTAAAAGCAATAAGGTCTCCCTGTTGTTCGCCTTGCAGCCACACTTTAGATTGGCAACCTTTTATGATGTTCTCTTCGGTTTTGAACTCCTCTTTGATTAATGGTAAGTTTTTACCTAGCTCAATGATGTATTCGTAACGCTGCATCCAGTCGTCAAACATCGAGAACTCGTCTACTATCTCGTCTTGTATTTCTTTAATTGTCATATTAATCTTTGCTTTTTACTTCACAAAAGAAAGCATTTTATTTACTACTTTTTCTATTTCTACTGGCGGATAACCGTGATCAAAACTTTGAGATTCAAATGTTTTCCCTTGTTTTGTTATTTTCAAACTAGCAATCGCTGCACCGTCAAACAATCGCTTTTCGGTTGGGGCTTTTAAATTGGGAAGCGATTCTAAATTTAATCCTTGAACAGTCATTTTTATGTAATTCCAATCGCCATTTGACAATCTAAAACCATCTGGTTTTTCATCCCTACTTTTGGTTACAAAAACCATTTGGTTTTCTATTGTAATCAATTGATAAAAACCTCTAGAATAGGCTTTGTATTCTATTTTTAATCCGTTTTTATCTCCAGCTTTTTGTCCTGCACATCCTGCAAAAACTAAAATACTCAACAACAAAAGAAGACTCTTTTTCATTTTAAGACAGCATCATTTTAGCTTTCTTCACCGCTTCAACCATCACGTCAATCTCTTCTTTGGTGTTGTAAAACGCAAACGAAGCGCGAATCGTTCCGGGAATTTCAAAGAAATTCATAATCGGTTGTGCACAGTGGTGTCCTGTTCGAACCGCAATCCCTAATTTATCAACAATTGTTCCAATATCATACGGATGAATGCCATCAATATTAAATGAAATCACCGAAGTTTTCTCCTCAGCTGTTCCGTATATTTTCAATCCTTCAATAGCTAAAAGTTGTTCCGTTGCATAATGTAGTAATTCTGTTTCTTGTTTTTGAATATTCTCAAAACCAACTGAATTCATATAATCAACCGCGGTTCCTAGTACAATTCCACCAGCAATATTCGGAGTTCCAGCTTCAAACTTATGCGGCAATTCAGCATAAGTAGTTTTTTCAAAAGTAACTTCCTTAATCATTTCTCCACCACCTTGATAGGGCGGCAATTTATTCAACCACGCTTCTTTTCCGTACAAAATTCCGGTTCCTGTTGGTCCGCAAATTTTATGTCCTGAAAAAGCATAAAAATCACAATCCAATTCTTGCACATTGGGTTTCAAATGCGGGACAGCTTGTGCGCCATCAATGAAAACGGCAGCGCCAAATTGATGCGCTTTATCAATCATATATTTGATTGGGTTAATCGTTCCCAAGGCATTCGAAATATGATTGACTGTTACGATTTTCGTTTTATCCGAAAGCAATTGGTCGAACTTCTCCATCACCAATTCGCCTTTTTCATTCATCGGAATGACTTTCAAAACAGCGCCTGTTTTTTCGCACAACATTTGCCAAGGCACAATATTACTGTGGTGTTCCAAAGCCGAAACCAGCACCTCATCACCTGCTTTCAAAATCGAGGCAAATCCATTGGCAACCAAATTCACACTATGCGTCGTTCCTGAAGTGAAAAGTACTTCGTGAGCAAATTGGGCGTTGATGTGGTTTTGGATTTTAGTTCGAGACGCTTCGTAGGCATCCGTGGCTAACTGACTCAACGTATGCACCCCACGATGAATATTCGCGTTGATTTCCTGATAATAAGTCGCAATCGCATCAATAACCACTTGCGGTTTTTGAGTAGTCGCTCCGTTGTCAAAATACACCAAAGGTTTCCCGTTCACTTGTCTTGAAAGTATCGGGAAATCGGCTCTTATTTTTTGAATGTCAAACATTTATTTAGAATTTTTCTAAATACAAAAGTAATAAAATTGAAGTGGATTTTTAGCAAACAGATGTTAATAAAATTAAAGTTTTGCTCAACACAAATCCTCAAATTATCACAGTTATGATTTTGAAATTGTTTCAATACGTAAAATCTATGTTTATTATTTACTAAATTGCATCAATTTCAAATCACTCCAAATGAAAAAAATATTCCAACTTATTGGTATTGCAGCTGTTATTGGGCTGTTGTATTTTGGGTTTACCACCTACCCTAAACTCGATTTAATCTCTGGTTTTTCGGCAAAAAGCATTGCCTCTGGACATTTTATCGACCATCGTTCGCAACAAATGATTGAACAAGGCGACAACGATATTGACCTCATCGATTTGGCACAAAACACAATCGACGAAGCGGGTCAGTTTGCCACTGCTTCTGTTAAAGGCTTGAAAGAACGCAAAGCCATTTACCGTGAAGGTTTAGGAGTCACTTTAATCAACGATGATTTTGATACTTCAAAACCGTTTTTGGTTCCGAAAAGAGACGCTTCAAAAGCCAGCTTAGTTTATCCTCTTGGAGATGCAGAGCAAAAAGACACTGTTTTTTCTAACATCGATTACGATCAATTAAACCGAACCGTGGATAACGCTTTTGACAAAAAGGGTCAAAAAAACAAACGAACCCGTTCTCTAATTGTGATTTACAAAGACAAAATTATTGCCGAGAAATACGATACAGGATTTACAAAAAACAGTAAAATATTAGGTTGGTCCATGACCAAAAGTATTACCGCAACCTTATTTGGAATCCTCGAAAAACAAAAGAATTTTAATATTTACCAACCCGCACCTATTGCAGAATGGGCTAATGATGAACGCAAAAAAATCACCACTAACGATTTATTGCACATGAACTCCGGTTTAGAATGGGAAGAAAATTACGGCGCCATATCCGATGTGACTAAAATGCTTTTTCAAGCGGAAGACATGACACGTTCGCAACTCGAAAAGCCATTGGCTTTCCAGCCTAATTCTCATTGGAACTATTCGTCAGGAACGACTAATTTGCTATCCGGCATTTTGAGAAAACAATTCAAAACCCACCAAGAATACTTGGATTTTTGGTATGCAGCTTTGATTGATAAAATTGGGATGCACTCGATGTTGGTGGAAACCGATATGGCAGGCAATTATGTGGGTTCGTCTTATGGATGGGCAACCACTCGCGATTGGGCGAAGTTTGGATTGTTGTATTTACATCAAGGAAATTGGAACGGAGAGCAGCTTTTTAAGCCGAGTTGGGCAAAATATGTTGCCACACCAACCAACACTTCAAACGGACGTTATGGAGGTCAATTTTGGCTCAATGCTAGCGGACGTTTTCCTGATGCTCCAAAGGATTTGTATTTCGCAAGTGGTTTTCAAGGCCAAATGGTGGCGATTTTCCCTAGTCACGACTTAGTTATCGTTCGAATGGGATTAAAAGAAGATCCTGAATTTGATTTTAATGGTTTGCTGGGAGGAATTGTTCGCAGTATCAAAAAATAAAAACAAAAGAGCGCAAAGTATAAAACCTTGCGCTCTTTTTATATTCTTTAATTTATCATTTTCTACAAATCAAACCCCAACTTCACCCCTAATTTAGTAGCAATAATAGTCGTAATTCGGTTTTTTAATTCCGGGATTTTAATGCTTTCAATAACCGCATTTGAAAATGCATACATCAATAAGGCTTTCGCTTCTTTCTTTGGAATACCGCGTTGTTGCATATAAAACAAAGCCGTTTCGTCTAATTGCCCTACCGTACATCCGTGAGAACATTTTACATCATCTGCAAAAATCTCCAATTGTGGTTTGGCATTGATCGTGGCTTTATCGCTTAACAAAATGTTATTGCTTTTTTGGAAAGCATTCGTCTTTTGCGCTTCTTTTTCTACATATACTTTTCCATTGAACACTCCTGTAGAACGATCAGAAAAGATCCCTTTGTAATCTTGGAAACTTTCACAGTTCGGTTGCGCGTGGTGTACTAAGGTATAATGATCTACGTGTTGCTTATCACCAATAATCGTAATTCCGTTCAAAGTACTTGTCAAACGTTCGCCGAATTGATAGAAATTCAAGTTGTTTCTGGTCAAATTTCCTCCAAAAGAAAAGGTCTGAACGGAAACGTGACTTTCTTGTTTTTGAGACACATAGGTGTTGTCAATCAAGTTGGCTTCCAACTCATCATTTTGGATTTTATAATAATCCACGATGGCGCGTTTTTGAGCAAAAATTTCAGTAACCGAATTGGTCAAAACCGCATTTTCATTCAAACATTGGTGTCTTTCGATAATTTGAACATGAGAATTTTCGCCTACAACAATTAGATTTCTTGGTTGTGCCAAAAGCGCTGTTTCTGAGCCAGTAGAAAAATACATGATCTCAATTGGTTTATCGGCTACTTTGCTTTTCGGGATGTTAATGTAAGCTCCTTCATTGGCGAAAGCCGTATTCAAAGAAGTCAAACTTTCATCCTTGCTGGCAATTTGATTGAAATAGGTGTCAATTACCATTTTATATTTTGGTTTGGTCAATGCCGAAGACATTAAACAAACATCAATTCCCTCGTGAGTAGTAGAAGACAAATTAGAGGCAAAAACACCATCTATAAAAACCAATTTGTAGGTGTCAATTTCATGTAAAAAATATTTTTTTACGTCCTTGAACTCAATAGTAGATTCGTTTTTTGGGAATACAGTAAAATCTTTTTTAAGAATTGCATTCAAAGAAGTGTATTTCCAAGCTTCGTCTTTCTTAGTTGGAAAACCTTTATGTTCAAAGTTTTTTATAGCCAAAGTACGCAAGTCGTGTAGTTCGGTTTGAACATCCACGCGCTCTTCAAAAGCCATAAAAGACGATAGTAATTTTTCTTTTAATTCCATTTTCATTATTGTTTAAAGTTTAAGGTTTAAAAGTTTAAAGTTGTTTAGTAGGCAACTTGAAACTTTAAACCTGAAACAAATTTTAAACCAACTCTTCCTTAATCCAATCGTATCCTTTTTCTTCTAGTTCCAAAGCCAGAGCTGCAGTACCAGATTTTACGATTTTTCCATCCATTAATACATGAACAAAATCAGGAACAATATAGTCTAACAAACGTTGGTAGTGCGTAATTACTAAAACCGCGTTGTTTTCGTTTTTCAATTTATTTACACCATTGGCAACAATTCGTAATGCGTCGATATCCAAACCAGAGTCCGTTTCGTCCAAAATAGCAATTTTAGGCTCTAACATCGCCATTTGAAAAATCTCGTTACGTTTCTTTTCTCCACCAGAAAAACCTTCATTTAAAGAACGCGACAAGAACTTTCTGTCCATTTCTAACAATTCTGATTTTTCACGAATCAATTTCAGCATTTCGTTAGCCGGCATTTCCTCTTGACCGTTGGCTTTGCGCTTTTCGTTAATAGCTGTTTTGATGAAATTAGTCACCGAAACACCTGGAATTTCTACTGGATATTGAAATGACAAGAAAACGCCTTGGTGCGCTCTTTCTTCGGGAGCTAAGTCGGCTAAGTCTTCGCCATCCAAAAAGATTTCTCCATCTGTAACTTCATAATTTTCGTTTCCAGCAATGATAGAAGACAGGGTCGATTTTCCGGCACCGTTTGGCCCCATAATTGCGTGTACTTCTCCTGCTTTTACTTCAAGATTGATTCCTTTTAGTATTTCTTTATCGCCAATTGAAGCGTGTAAGTTTTTTATCTTAAGCATTTGTTTTAAGGTTTAAAGTTTAAGGTTTAAAGTTATTTGAACTTCGTTCCTTTGTAATCGTTATTATTTAAATAAATTATGAAATTATTAATTTTACCACTTAAATTTTCATACTCTAAGACCAAAGAATTTAATTGGTCTTCATTAATATAATCATTGTCAAAAACTCTATATAATTGAGAGCGAGCTTCTCCTGCCGAACCTTTAGCAATAGATAGAAATTGTCTGAATTCTAAATTTCCATTCCTTTCAAATCCTTCCGCAATGTTATCCATAACCGAACCGGATGAGGCTTTTATTTGATCCTTTAATCTAAAATCTGTTTTTAAATCTGATTCTTTAGCTATCGTAATAATTACTTTAGAAAGTCTTCTTGCTTCTTTCCAAATTTCTAAATCTTCAAATTTCTTTATTGTAGCCATTCTTTTTGTTTAAAGTTTCTTTTGTTCAAAGTCTAAAGTTATTATAATTCTGTAACATTAAACTTCAAACCTTAAACTCTTTAAACATTGAACAAATTTATTTACCCTACGCTTCCTTCAAGCGAAATTTCTAGTAATTTTTGTGCTTCAACAGCAAATTCCATTGGCAACTTGTTCAATACATCTTTGCTAAATCCGTTTACGATTAAGGCAATAGCTTTCTCTGTTGGAATACCACGCTGATTACAATAAAACACTTGGTCTTCTCCAATTTTACTCGTTGTAGCTTCGTGTTCTATTTTAGCTGTTGGATTTTTGCTTTCGATATACGGAAACGTATGTGCACCACAACTATTTCCCATCAACAACGAATCGCATTGAGAAAAGTTACGCGCATTATCAGCTCGCGGACTAATTTGAACTAATCCTCGGTAACTGTTTTGTGATTTTCCTGCTGAAATTCCTTTGGAAATAATGGTTGATTTGGTGTTTTTACCCAAGTGAATCATCTTAGTTCCTGTATCCGCTTGTTGGAAATTATTGGTAACGGCAATCGAATAAAACTCGCCTACTGAGTTGTCGCCTTTCAACACTACTGAAGGGTATTTCCAGGTAATTGCTGAACCAGTTTCTACTTGAGTCCAAGAAATTTTAGCGTTTTTCTCGCACAAACCTCTTTTAGTTACGAAGTTATAAACCCCACCTTTTCCTTCTTTGTTTCCAGGATACCAGTTTTGAACGGTTGAATATTTAATTTCAGCATCTTCCATCGCGATTAATTCTACTACGGCAGCGTGCAATTGATTTTCATCACGGCTTGGCGCTGTACAACCTTCTAAATACGAAACATAACTGCCTTCGTCAGCAATTAAAAGTGTTCTTTCAAATTGACCTGTTCCAGCTTGATTGATTCGGAAATAGGTTGATAATTCCATTGGGCATTTGACACCTTTTGGAATATAACAAAACGAACCATCTGAGAATACCGCTGAATTCAAAGCGGCATAAAAATTATCTTTTTGTGGAACTACAGTTCCTAAATGTTTTTGAACTAATTCGGGATATTCCCGAATGGCTTCAGAAATACTCATAAAAATGATGCCTTTTTCGGCCAATGTTTTCTTGAAAGTCGTAGCTACTGAAACAGAATCTACCACAATATCCATCGCTACATTGTTCATCATTTTTTGCTCATCAACAGAAATACCAAGCTTTTTGTACATCTCTAAAAGTTCAGGATCTACATCGTCTAGCGTTTTGTTAGGATCCGCTTTTTTTGGCGCCGAATAATACGAAATCGCTTGAAAATCGGGTTTTTCGTAGTGAACATTCGCCCATTCTGGTTCTACCATTTGTTCCCAAGCACGAAACGCCTCAATTCGCCAATCGGTCATCCATTGTGGCTCCTCTTTTTTCTTAGAAATAGCGCGAACAATATCTTCATTTAACCCAATCGGAAAGGTCTCCGAATCAAGTTCAGTATAAAATCCGTACTCGTACTCTTTATTTTCGAGTTCAATTTTTAAATCGTCTTCAGTATATTTACTCATAATTTATATCGTTTAACCCTTAGAAGGGTTGGAACCATTGAATGGTTTTATAAAGAAAAAGATTCCCCGCAACCACAAGTTCTGCTTGCGTTGGGATTGTTAAACACAAATCCTTTTCCATTTAATCCCCCTGAAAATTCTAAAATCGTTCCTGCTAAATACAAAAATGATTTTTTTTCAACAGCAATTTTCACCTTGTTATCTTCAAAAACTTTATCGTTTTCCGTCAGCTCTTTGTCAAATTTTAATTCATAAGACAAGCCTGAACATCCTCCGCTTTTAACTCCTACACGAACATAATCTTGAGAAGCATCAAAGCCTTCTTCTTCCATCATATTGATGATTTTTTTGCTAGCAGTGTCTGAAACTTTTATCATATTCAAAAAATTTGTTATTTTTATTTTTTCTAAATAAACGCCAAAGATACTACCTTTTAAAAGAATTGAAATAAAAATTAAGATTTTTATAACTAATATTGAAATAGAAAAAATCGATTAAAATAATCAATGGCGGAAGAGTTGCTAAATTACAAAACAAACAATCTTTAATTATGAAATTATATCCAATAGAAAGCGGAAATTTTAAACTCGATGGCGGCGCTATGTTTGGCGTGGTGCCAAAAACCATTTGGAACAAAACCAATCCCGCGGACAATAATAATTTAATTGATATTGCAGCACGTTGTCTGTTAATTGAAGACGGAAACCGTTTGATTTTAATCGATACCGGAATGGGAAACAAACAGTCAGAAAAGTTTTATGGCTATTATTCGCTTTGGGGAAACCATTCGATAGACAAATCTTTGGCAAAATACGGTTTTCATCGCGATGATATTACCGATGTGTTTATGACGCATTTGCATTTTGACCATTGTGGAGGAAGCATTCAATGGAACAAAGATAAAACGGGCTATGAACCTGCTTTTAAAAACGCGACTTTTTGGAGCAATGAAAACCATTGGCAATGGGCAACTGAACCCAATGTGAGAGAAAAAGCCTCCTTTTTGAAAGAAAATATTATCCCAATGCAAGAAAGTGGACAACTTCGTTTTATCCAAAGACCGGAAAGCGATTTCTTATCGAAATCGGACCTGGGTTTTGGAATTTTATTTGTGGATGGACACACCGAAAAGCAAATGATCCCGCACATCCAATACCAAGACAAAACCATTGTTTTTTGTGCTGATTTATTGGCTACGGCTGGCCATATTCCAATTCCTTATGTAATGGGTTACGACACCCGACCACTATTAACCATGCCGGAAAAAACAAAATTCATGAACATGGCGGCAGAGAACAATTTCTATTTGTTTTTAGAACATGATGCGCACAACGAAATCATCACGGTGGAAAAAACCGAAAAAGGAGTGCGTTTAAAAGATGTGTTTTCTGCTGAAGAATTGTTAAAATAAATTTAAGCATTGCATTACTATCTAATAATTAAAAGTATTTTTGAATAATTAATAAAATTTACACCATGAAAAAACATACTATTTCTTTTTTATCACTTGTTGTGATGGCAGGTTTATCGCTTTCGACAACTGCACAAACTTTAACTAAAAAAGCGAAACTAACAGAAGTCGAAATGAATCGATGGAGTCATTTGGATCTAGCCAAAGACACTATTCCAGGAATGAGCGTTGACAAAGCGTATGCCGAATTATTAAAAGGAAAAAAAGGAGTTCCTGTAATTGTAGGAATTGTTGATTCTGGAGTTGACATTGAGCATGATGATTTAAAATCAGTGGTTTGGACCAATAAAAAAGAGATTCCTAGCAACGGAATTGACGATGACAAAAACGGATACATCGACGATATTCACGGATGGAATTTTTTAGGGGACATTACCAAAGAAAATGTCGAATACGAACGTATCATCAAAGACAAATCGTTAGTTGATGAAAAAACATATTTGGCCGCCAAAGCGATGAATGATAAAAAAGTAGCCGAAGCGGCTCAAGGCAAAACCCGTTTAGAGCAGATGTTAGTAACCCTAGCTGAAAGTCAGGTTACAATTAGTAAAGTTTTAGGAAAAACAACTTATACCGTTGAGGAAGTTAATGCCATAACATCAGAAGATCCGGCTATTTTAAAAAGTAAATCAGACATGCAACGTATTCTTTCTTACGGAATGTCAATGACAGAATTGAAAGATGTTGTGCAAAAACAATTAGATGGTTTCTTGGCTTTGTTAAACGGAGACAATCTTAAAACAGATTACCGAAAAGTACTAGGAGATAATCCAAACGATATTACCAAAACTAAATACGGTAATAACACTGTTATTGGGCCGGACAAAGAGGAAGCACGTCACGGAACTCACGTTGCGGGAATAGTAGCTCAAGTACGCAACAACAATTTAGGGGGTGATGGAATTGCTAATAATGTTCGAATTTTAACTGTTCGTGCTGTTCCAGATGGAGACGAATATGACAAAGATATTGCGTTGGGAATTCGTTATGCGGTAGATAATGGAGCAAAAGTAATTAACGGAAGTTTCGGAAAAGCATTTTCTCCTCAAAAACAATGGGTGTACGATGCTATTAAATATGCAGAGAAAAAAGACGTTCTAATTGTTCACGCCGCTGGAAATGATGCCAAAGACATCGATTATAACGATAATTTTCCTAACGATTCAGACGATAAACTAACTGAGTTTGCAGATAATTTCATTACGGTTGGTGCATTGAATTTTGAAACTGGAGACAAAGTGGTTGCTCGTTTTTCTAATATTGGAAAAATAAACGTGGACGTATTTGCTCCAGGGGTTAAAATTTATGCTACTACTCCAAAAAACACCTACAGTTTTTTACAAGGCACTTCGATGGCGGCTCCCAATGTAGCTGGTGTTGCTGCTTTGATTCGTTCTCATTATCCTAAATTAACTGCTAAGCAAGTGAAACACATTTTAATGGATTCAGGGGTGGCTTTAGATAATAATGTAATCGTAGGAGGAAAAGCTTCTGATACGCGTCCGTTTTCTGCGCTTTCTAAATCAGGGAAGATTGTAAATGCTTTTAATGCGTTACAAATGGCTGAAAAAATGTCAAAAAAATAATCGAAAAATAATACTAACTTGGAAGGGCAAAAGCCCTTCCTTTTTTATTTTAAACCATGAAGAACCTCTTTTTAATCGCTACTTTTTCTTTTGGATTAGCTGGAATAGCGCAAAACACTTACTATTGGCAACAACACGTTGATTATAAAATGGATGTGAAAATGGATGTGAAATCCTATCAATACAAAGGAAAACAAGAATTGGTGTATACCAACAATTCGCCAGACACTTTACGAAAAGTGTATTATCATTTATTCAATAATGCCTTTCAGCCTGGAAGCGAAATGGATGCGCGTATCCAAAGCATCAAAGATCCAGACGGTAGAATGGTTCATAAAATAAAAGTGGGGGATACAGAAGTTAAAGAAAGCCGAATCAAAACTTTGAAACCAAATGAAATTGGCTATTTACACGTTTCTAATTTCAAACAAGATGGACAAACTGCTTTTACAAAAGAAGTGGGAACAATATTAGAAGTGACTTTGGCAAAACCTATTTTACCAAATTCAAAAACTACTTTCAGCCTTGATTTTGACGGTCAAGTACCCGTTCAAATTCGTCGTTCTGGAAGAAATAATGCCGAAGGCGTTGAATTATCTATGGCGCAATGGTATCCTAAATTAGCCGAATTTGACTTTGAAGGTTGGCACGCCAATCCTTACATCGCGAGAGAATTTCACGGGGTTTGGGGAAATTTCGATGTAAAAATTAGCATTGATTCCAACTATATCTTAGGTGGTTCGGGCTATTTGCAAAATAAAAACGAAATTGGTCACGGTTACCAAGATGCCGGAATTAAGGTAGTTCATCCAAAGAAAAACAAAACACTTACTTGGCACTTTATTGCGCCAATGGTACACGATTTTACTTGGGCTGCAGACAAAGATTATATTCACGATGTAGTGAAAGGACCTAATGATGTAGACCTGCACTTTTTGTACAAAAACAATCCAAAATACATTCAAAACTGGAAAAATCTCCAGCCAAAAACAGTTCAGTTGATGGAAGTGTACAACAAAACCGTTGGGAATTATCCGTACAAACAATATTCTGTGATTCAAGGGGGCGATGGCGGAATGGAATATGCCATGTGTACGTTGATTTTAGGGCAAGGAGATTGGGATGGTTTGCTTGGTGTAACCGCTCACGAAATGGCACATTCTTGGTTCCAACACGTTCTGGCGTCTAACGAATCGAAACACGGTTGGATGGACGAAGGATTTACTTCTTTCTTAGAAGATTATGGATTGAATGAAATTGCAGAAACTAAAGTGGAAAACCCTTTTAGTGGGGCTTATAAAGGGTATTTTTGGATGGCTAATTCCGGAAAAGAATTACCTCAAAGCACCCACGCTGATCGTTTTGACGAAAACCGCGTATACAGCATCACTTCGTATAGCAAAGGTGAATTGTTCTTGACACAATTGATGTATTTGATTGGAAAAGAAAATTTGCTAAAAACTTTGAAAAAATACTATGCTGATTTCAAATTCAAACACCCTACACCTAACGACATAAAACGCACTGCTGAAAGAGTTACAGGCGCTAATTTAGATTGGTATTTAACGGATTGGACAGCAACAACCAATACGATTGATTACGGTATTAAAGAGGTAAAAGAAAATGCTGCAACAACTTTGGTAACTTTAGAGCGAATTGGAAGAATGCCAATGCCAATGGACGTGTTAGTTGAATATACTGACGGAACTTCAGAAAGCTTTTACATTCCGTTGCGTATGATGAGTTTTGAAAAAGAGAACCCAACTCCTGCTGTTAAAAGAACAGTGCTAAACGACTGGGCTTGGGCCTACCCTACTTATGAATTAAACATTGCGAAACCTAAAGTTAGCATCAAAAAAATCTCCCTTGACCCAAGTGGATTAATGGCAGATGTGAAACCTGAAAATAATAGTTTTATAGCGAAATAGTTCATTCGCACTACTATCAAAAAGGTCTAAGCAATTAGGCCTTTTTTTGTGGTTTAAAATCGAATCTGAGGCGGTTTCGAGTAAATCAGTTTTAAATTAATTTTCATTAATTTAAAAAAAGAACCGAAAGCTTATGAAAATGCCGCAAACTTTGCGAAATTTGCGTACAAGAAAAAACAACAATGGCAAAAATACTTACCGGGGTTCAAAGTACAGGAACTCCCCATTTAGGAAACTTATTAGGCGCAATTATTCCTGCAATTGAATTGTCTAACAATCCAGCAAACGAATCGTTTCTTTTCATTGCTGATTTGCATTCGGTTACCCAAATCAAAAACGGCGAAACCTTACGTGCTAATACGTACAGTACTGCAGCGGCTTGGTTAGCTTGTGGATTAAATGTGAACAAGGTGGTGTTTTATAGACAATCAGATGTGCCTCAAACAGCTGAATTGTCTTGGTATTTGAGTTGTTTTTTTCCGTTCCAACGCTTGACTTTGGCGCACTCTTTCAAAGATAAATCAGATCGTTTAGACGATGTCAATGCCGGTTTGTTTTCGTATCCTATGTTAATGGCAGCCGACATTTTATTGTATGATGCCGAGTTTGTTCCTGTGGGAAAAGACCAATTGCAACATCTTGAAATTACCCGAGATGTGGCTTCTCGTTTCAACCACCAAATGGGCGAAACCTTTGTTATTCCTGAAGCCAAAATCCAAGAAGACAGTATGCTTATTCCGGGTACTAATGGTGGGAAAATGAGTAAATCAGCCAATAATGTCATCAATATTTTCTTAGACGACAAAGCCTTGCGCAAGCAAATTATGAGTATAGAAACCGACAGCACACCGCTGGAAGATCCTAAAAATCCAGATACTTGCAACGCCTTTGCTATATACAAACTCTTAGCTTCTGAAAGTGAAATCGAAACCATGAAAGCCAATTATTTAGGCGGAAACTACGGCTACGGTCACGCCAAACAAGCTTTGTTTGAACTGATTGTAGAAAAATTCAAAAACGAAAGAGCACAATACAATTACTACATGAGAAACTTAACCGAGGTAGATGAATTACTGCGAAAAGGCGCTCAAAAAGCGAGTAATGTAGCCAATGGTGTTTTGGCAAAAGTAAGAGCAAAATTAGGCTTCGAAAATTAATTTTTGCCACGAAGACGCTAGGGCGCTAAGTTATTTAACCTATAAGAAATTACGGTTTTTTGATTTCTCAAATTTCTTGAATCTGCGTTAGAAATCGTATATCTAATATCGTAAATCGTACCTCAAATTGCCTCAAACAACTTCCCAGGCAAAGGTCGAATCACGCCTTTCAATTCCATATTTAATAAGATTCCCGAAATTTTATAAATAGGAAAATCACAATGCAACGCAATAATATCAAGTAATTCTTTCCCTGTTTTTACCAGATAATCGTATATTTTTTGTTCGTCTTCGTCTAAAGCCACAAAGAGTTGTTTTTGAACCGATTTGGTTTCCTTTTTTATATCCCAATTCAACATATAAATCAAATCCGCTGCACTGGTTAGTACATTGGCTTTTTGGGTTTTAATCAACGTATTGCATCCTTGACTGTACTTATCGGTCACTCTTCCTGGAACAGCAAACACATCTCGGTTGTACTCATTGGCCATATTCGCCGTAATCAAAGACCCTCCGCGCTCTGCCGATTCGATCACAATTGTAGCCTCGGTCATTCCTGCAACAATTCGATTTCTTCTCACAAAATTCTCTTTATCCGGATTGGATGAACTCCAAAACTCAGTCATAAAACCTCCGTTTTCTTCCATTCTAGCGACATATTTTTTGTGCGCTTTGGGGTAAATTTGGTTCAAACCGTGTGCTACGACGCCAATGGTTTGTAGGTTATTTTCCATGGCTAACTGGTGCGCAACAATATCGACTCCATAAGCAAAACCGCTCACAATAACGGGGTTCAAAGGCGCTAACTCTTCAATGAATTTGCGGCAAAATTCCAATCCATACGAAGTAATTTGACGCGTACCCACAATGCTAATCATTTTCTGGTTTTTTAAATCGATGTTACCTGAACTAAACAAGACGAGCGGACTATCAAAACAATGTTTCAGCCGTTCTGGATACTCGGCATCTTGAAATGTGTTGACGGTAATGGAATTGGTAGTGATAAATTGCATTTCGCGTTCTGCTTTTGCAAAAACAGATTGGTCTTTAATGTTTTTCAAAAGGACATTTCCTATTCCTTCAATAGACGCTAATTGAGATGACTTGGCTTTGAAAACTGCTTCAGGATTACCAAAATAGGTTAACAATTTTTTGGCTACAATATCGCCTACACCTTCAACGCGTTGTAGGGCTAGCAAGTAAAATAATTCTTGATCGTTCATTTGGGGGCAAATTTGGAATCTAAATGTAGGAATAATGTCTGAAATGCACTTCTTTACCACTAAAAATTAATGCTAAAAATTCATTTTCTCAATTTTTCAATCAATCCGAATCTTATTAACTAATTGAAAAAGAAATAAGTGTAAAAATAATTCCAATTGTTAATAAAAATTGTGAATAAAATTTTGATAACTATTTTGGTTGCCTAACTTTGTTACTATGAAAATCGAAAATTACATCGCGCAACTTTTGTACCGTTACCAATGTGTAACTGTCCCTGGTTTTGGTGCCTTTTTAACCGAAATCCAATCCGCTCAACTAGTGGAAAGTTCCCATTCGTTTTTTCCCCCTAAAAAATTGATCTCTTTTAATTCGTATTTAAAAAATAATGATGGCTTATTGGCTAATCATATTGCACAGACAGAGAAAACCTCTTATGAATACGCAGTAAGCGCTATTCAATATGAAGTGTTTAATTGGAAAAAAACCTTGCAAGAAACAGGTGTTTTTTCTATTAAAAACGTAGGTGATTTTTGCTTAAATGCCGATAGAAATTTAATTTTCACTCCATATGACCAAACCAATTACTTAAGTAGTTCATTTGGTTTGAGTCCGTTTGTTTCTCCTCTTGTAAAAAGAGAAATTTTCGAAAAACAACTGGAAGCTTTAGAAGAGACAGAAGCAATTCAATTGGTTCCAGAACATAAAAACAAGTATGCTTTCTTGAAATATGCTGCGATTTTCGTTTTAGGATTGGGGTTAACTGCTACTGTGGCTTATCCTATAGTACAAAATGAAATTGAAACTCAAAAAATCATTGTTGAATCGGCTGTTCAAAGACAGGTTCAAAACAAAATACAAGAAGCCACTTTCTTCATCGAAAGTCCTATTCCTGCAGTAACTCTTACTGTTAAAGAAGGAAAATTGCCCTATCATATTATGGCGGGAGCTTTTAGAGATGAGAAAAATGCCCAACGTGTTTTTGAAGACTTAAGCGAAAAAGGGTACAAAGCCAAACGAATTGAGCGCAACAAACACGGTTTATATCCAGTGCTTTACGGAAGCTTTACAACCTACACCGAAGCGGAAAAATTGAAAAACGAAATCAGGGAAAAAGAAAACCCACAAGCGTGGATTTTAATTGAATCATTATAAAACAAAAACCGTCTTTCGAGACGATTTTTTTATATGTTATATATTCAAACTGGCTTTGAACATTCTGGCTTCTTCCCAACTGAATTTATCTCCGTGTTTTTCCATTAACGCATTCAAAGATTCTTCTTTGTAGCCTTTAAACGCAGCCGCAAGTTGGTCTAATTTATCCGAAGGGATAATGTCTTCAATCGCTACTTTTTCCGACTGAATTAACTTTACAAAATGACCGTAAATGGTTTGTTTGGTCAATACCCTAATGGAGGCAATTTCGGCTATCGAATTGTTTTGTTTCCACAAATCGTAGGTTTCTTCCACCGTGGTTTTCTTGGTTGGTGATTTTGTTTTCTTTTTTGGAAGATAGCGTTCTTCGTCTAAGTCGTCGTCAATCAAATTGGCATTTACCTTTTTAAATGTTGCTTGAATCGCAGTAACTTTTCTGCTGACATACAATTTTATATCTGGTGAAGTCAGCTTTTCTTTCGAAATGGTTTCTCCTGCCACAACCGTTTCAATTAAGAGTTTGGCTTTCATTAAGCGCAAGACGGCTTTGGTTTGAAGTTCTTCTAAAAGTACTAATTCCTCAAAATAGGCCTTTGCTTTTTTAAGTCGCTTCACTTCTTCTAGTTTCCACAAAATCTCAAAAACCAACTCGTCCATTGGATTGAAAAAATAGGTGTATGCTGCTTGCATTCGATCTGAAATGTGATTCAAATCAACCGTTTCTTGACTAAAAAGCACGTTCAATTGCTGAATGAACTTTTTTGCGGGATCGACCACTTTTTCAATTCGTTCGGTTTGTTCTTTGGCCCAATACGAATATTTGGCTTTGGACGACACTTCCGATTTTTCGTTATAACTAAACTGATGATTACGCCATTCCTGAGCTAAATCAGCCCAATCAAAGGTTTGGACCAAATACTGATGAATAAAATTTTTGGTTTCAAAATGCAAGGCGTTTTCTAAATGCGTTTCAGAAGCTTTGTTCAACGAATAGTCCATCACGTCCTGATCGTTTGAAATACCATTCATTTGCAGCGGAGAAAGTAAAATAAGCCCGTTTAACGAACGCAAACGCGATAATGCCACATAGGCTTGTCCGGGCAGAAAAACTTGCGATACGTCCAGCGCTGCTTTGTCAAAAGTCAAGCCTTGACTCTTATGAACGGTTATCGCCCAAGCCAACTTAATCGGATAATGCACAAACGTGCCTAAAACCTCCTCTTCGATTTCTTTAGTCGTGTCGTTTACCTTGTAGCGAATGTTTTGCCATTCGTATTTTTCAACTTCAATGGTTTTGTTTTCTTCCGGAAAATGGACTAAAATTTCTTTGGCGGAAAGCGATTTGACGACTCCCATTTTTCCGTTGAAATATTTTTTGTCGAAAGACAAATCGTTTTTAACAAACATAATTTGCGCCCCTTCTTTTAAACGCAAAATTTCATCTAATGGAAAAATCTTGTCTGGAAAATCACCAGTTATTTCGGGTGAATACTTCCATTCTTTTCCTTCTAAGGCTTCCAAAGCTTCTGTATTCATTGAGTCAGCTTTGGCATTATGAGTAGTTAAAGTGATGTAGCCTTTATTGGCTTTCAAATCAAAATTAGGTTGGACGTATTGATTTAAAGCCGCAATATCTTCTTTTGAAATTTGGTTGTTGCGAAGGTTATTCAAAACAGAAATAAACGCATCATCTGTCTGACGGAAGATTTTATCCAACTCAATATATAGTGGCGGATTTTGTTGTACTACATGTGAATGAAAAAAGAACTTTCCTTTGTAATATTTCTTTAAAGTATACCATTCGTCATCTCGAATTACGGGTGGTAATTGCAATAAATCCCCAATAAACAACACTTGAACACCGCCAAAAGGTTGGTTTCTTTTACGTACTGTTTGCATCATAAAATCCATCGCGTCCAATAAATCAGCACGTAGCATACTCACCTCGTCAATAATCAATAATTCCATATTCCGAATTACTGATTTCTTTAAACCACTCATTTTGAATTGTCTGCGTAAAGTCGCTTTGGTTTCAAACTTCGTGCTTTCTGAAAAATCAGGTGCCGAATTATCGGGAATAAATCCGCCAAAAGGCAATTGAAACATCGAATGAATCGTAACTCCGCCCGCATTCAAGGCAGCAATTCCGGTAGGTGCAACGACAACTGTATTTTTATGGGTGGTTTCAATAATTTCACGAAGAAGAGTTGTTTTTCCTGTTCCGGCTTTACCGGTAAGAAAAACAGAGCGTTGCGTTTGATTGATAAATCGTAAGGTGTAAGAAGCGGCTTCAGAAATAGTTTGCATTGGGCGTGTAGATTTGAGATTGCTAAAATATTGAAAATAAAGTTTCCTTAGTAAATTTTGCTCAAAAAAAATGCCTTCGATCTAGTTCAAGATGAAGGCATTATTAAGAAATAAATATCAATTATTTTTTAGCTGGAGCTTTTTCTTCTTTAGCACCGCTAGCTTTGTATTTTTCGTTCAAAGCTTTGATTAACTCTTTCGTGATGTCATATTGGTCTTCAGCGTAAAGAACCGAAGCAACGTCACCTGTTCCAAAGATATAAGAGTATCCTTTTTCTTTTCCGTACGATTTGATGAATTTTTTCACACCCGATACCAACGAATCCATTTCTTTACCGCTTTCTTGTTGCAATTGTTGAGACAGTTGTTGTTGAGCGTAACCCAATTGTTGTTCTCTTTTTTGTAATTCAGCACCTCTTTGTTGTGCCCAAGCTTGACCATTGGCTTGTGCTTGCGCTTGAAAATTTCCAGCATCTTGTTTGAAACGATTAATTTCAGCTTCTAACAATCTTCCTTTCTCTTCTGCCTGTGCTTTGTATTTTGCTTCTAAGTCTTTTGCTTCTGTATATTCGCTCATTAATTTAGAAGTGTCAACATAAGCGGTTTTAACTTCTTTAACCTCTGCTTTTTTGTCACAAGCAATAACTGAAATTGAAAGTGCAATAATTACTAATACTTTTTTCATTTTGTGATTTTGTAAATTTTATAAGTGTATTAGACAAAAATATAAAAAATTAGGTAGCTCTAACAAAAACTTAGAAAAATGCTACACTTTTTACTGCATCAGTTTTTATTATGTTGTTTGTATGCGCTATAAATCAAAGCTATTAAAAGCGACTTCGTATTTTTTGTTTTAAAGCAAGTTCTTGAAAAAGGCAACACAAATCCTTTATAAAAGAAAAAAACGCCTTAAAAGCGCTTTAAATGGTTTTTACCAGTTTTTTATGATGTAAATGTGTGAAGAATACTCTAAATCGGATTGTGCTTTAATATTAGACCATAATCCGATGAAAAATGCTTTTATAAAATTCATTCTTCCTGTTTTGTATTTTTCAGATAATAAACTCACATAAAAAGAATCGAATTTCATTGGTAGAATTTTGACTAATTCCATTTGTTCTCTTTGAAACAATTTTTGAATAGCTGTTTTTGAGAAATGCCAAAAGTGAATTGGCACATCATAGGCGGCCCAAAATTTTCCATAATGTTGGGCGTCGAAAGATTTAAAATTAGGAACTGCAATAATTAAAGAGCCAGTTGGTTTTAACAATCGCTTCAATTCTTTTATTTGGTGATCCAAATCAGGAACGTGTTCCAAAACGTGCCACATCGTAATGACATCAAAAGAATGATCTTCTAATTGGGCAATAGTTTCAACAAAAGAAACTCCTTTATTTATCGCGATTTGTTTGGCTTTATCACTTGGTTCTACTCCAATAGTTTCCCAACCATATTGTTGTGCTACTGAAAGAAACTCTCCGGTTCCAGCTCCAATGTCAAGAATTTTTCCTTTATTTGGTTGCAACGAATTAATTAAATTCAGTTTGTTTTTTAAAGCGATGCCTTTTACAAAATGATAGGCTTTTTCAAACAATGAACGTTTGCTGTCGGTATGCGAAATATAATCGGCACTTTCATAATACTTCCCCAATACATCTAAAGAGGGCTGCGGATGTGTAATCAACATATCCAATTCTTCGTCATGATATAATTCGAAAGTTTCTTTAGAAACAGAATAATCCGTTACGGTAAGAAAATGCTTTTTGTTTGAAATATTCATTTTAATTATTTTCTTTTATATACATCTTTTAAAAACAAGCCTTCACGACATAGTTTCACGTGGAACAATTTATCTTCCCATATAAATCAACAGCACCGAAACATCGCTCGGCGACACTCCGCTTATTCGAGATGCTTGCGCAATAGTTGCAGGTCTGATCTTGCTTAACTTTTGTTTCGCTTCGATTGACATTGATTTGATTTTATTATAATCAAAGTCTTCCGGAATTTTAACTTCTTCTAAACGCGTTAATTTATCCGCGTTATTTCTTTCCTTTTCAATATAGCCCGAATACTTCACTTGAATTTCAGCTTGTTCCAAAATCTCTTGATCTAGATTGTTTTCTTCAATATATGTTTTAACTTTTTCAAAACGCAACATGTCTTCCAAATCAATTTGTGGTCGAGAAAATATCTTAAACATCTTGTCTCCTTGCGTAATCGGCGCCGTCTCTTTTGCTTCTAAAATTGGGTTTGTTTCGGCAACAGAAACGCTAGTTTCTTTGAAAAAACTTACCATTTTTTCTGACTCGTTTAACTTAAATTCCATTCGACGTAAACGTACTTCAGAAGCTAAGCCTATCTCATACGACATAGGCGTCAATCTAAAATCGGCATTATCTTGGCGCAATAAAGTTCTATATTCGGCACGAGAAGTAAACATTCGATACGGCTCTTCGGTTCCTTTGGTAATCAAATCATCAATTAAAACTCCTATATATGCTTCGTCTCTTTTTAAAATTAAAGGCGCTTTTTCATGCACTTTTAAATGCGCATTAATACCCGCCATTAATCCTTGGGAAGCCGCTTCTTCATATCCTGTAGTTCCATTAATTTGTCCAGCAAAATACAAGCCTTCTACCAACTTCGTTTCTAAGGTGTGTTTCAATTGCGTTGGAGGAAAATAATCGTATTCAATAGCATAACCAGGACGTAAAAATTTCACTTTTTCAAATCCCGCTACTGAACTCAATGCTTTAAACTGAATGTCTTCTGGTAAAGAAGTAGAGAACCCGTTTACATATACTTCGCAAGTTTTCCACCCTTCTGGTTCAACAAACAATTGGTGTCTTTCTTTATCGGCAAAACGATTGATTTTATCTTCGATAGAAGGACAATATCGCGGTCCTAAACTCTTAATTCGACCATTAAACATTGGCGAACGATCAAAGCCTTCTCTTAAGATATCGTGCACATCTAAGGAAGTGTACGTCATATGACAAGACCTTTGATGAATCAATGGAGCTGTTATGTCTGAATATGAAAACTTATCCGGTTTTGCATCCCCTTTTTCTTCATTCATTTTTGAATAGTCCAACGAACGTCCGTCCACACGCGGAGGAGTTCCTGTTTTCATTCTTCCCGCTTGAAAACCTGCCTTAACTAAATCCTCTGTAATTCCAAAAGAAGCACTCTCTCCCGCTCTCCCTCCACCAAATTGTTTTTCTCCAATATGAATTAATCCGTTTAAGAAAGTTCCATTAGTTAAGACCACAGATTTGGATTTAATCTCTATTCCAAGAGATGTTCTAACACCTAAAATTTTACCGTTTTCGATAATCAATCCGCTCACCATTTCTTGGTAAAAATCGAGATTGGGAGTTGCTTCCAACATCATTCTCCATTCTTCCGAAAAACGCATTCTATCACTCTGCACTCGCGGAGACCACATCGCCGGTCCTTTAGATTTATTTAGCATTTTAAACTGTATCGCTGTTCTGTCGGAAACAATTCCAGAATACCCACCTAGAGCATCAATCTCGCGAACAATCTGCCCTTTTGCAATTCCTCCCATAGCAGGGTTGCAAGACATTTGCGCTATGTTCTGCAAACTCATTGTAACCAACAGGGTTGTAGAACCTAGATTTGCAGCAGCAGCAGCAGCTTCACACCCTGCGTGACCCGCACCCACAACAATTACATCATACTCGTTTAAAAACATTTTCTTATTGATTTAACCCTTATAACAGGATTGTGAATTGAATATATTTGTAGATGTTCCACGTGAAACATCTTGATTGTGATTTAAAAAAATTAATTATTGTTCCACGTGAAACATTGCTAATTTTTCGTCTTCTTTAGACCGCATTAATTGCTCGTCAGCTTCTGTTTTGTCTTTATAACCACAGTAGTGTAACACACCGTGAACCAATACGCGTTTTAGCTCTTCTTCAAACGAAACCTTGAAATCATTTGCGTTGTCTTGAACTCTTTCGACCGAAACAAAAATATCACCGTTTAACTCATTCCCCATCGAATAATCGAAGCTAATGATGTCGGTTAACGTATCGTGATTGAGATATTCTAAATTGATTTTTAAAAGATACTCATCATCACAAAAGATATAATTAATCTCTCCTTCCTTCTTATTTTCTGAAACAATTACTTGAGACAACCAAGAGGAAATAGCCTCTTCATTCTCTAAAGTAAAGTTGGTTTCGTAATTGAAATCGATCATTTTTTATTAAAATAATTTTGAACCTTTTTATTAAAATTCGAGCGCAAAGGTAAGGATTGTCTATTTAATATTTCAATGCTATTCAAATATTCTAACAAAGGCTTAGGTAGACCTTTAGCGGGGTTTGAGAATTGCTTTTTATTCGTTTCTGATTCACGCTTATTGTCTTCTCCTTGTTGTTGTAGTGCCGTATTTAACTTTAATAATTCTTGCTGAATATTCGTTGCTTTTTGAATGGTTTCATTCTTAAAGCCTTTGTTTAACAATTGCTTTTCTAATTGCTTCATTTGCTCTAAAGCCGACTGCCCCTTACTGCCCAATCCTTGTTTTTCTAACTCGCCTTCTAAAGCATCCCTGAGCTTGCGTTGCTCTTTGTAAATTCGCATAATGGATTCTGCATCATCTTCACCTTGTTCGCCATTTTGACCATTTTTTTGTGGTTTGCCTGACTTACCTTCTTGTCCGTTTTCTCTCATCCCTTGCTTCATTTGTTCGCCTAGACCTTGTTGTTTTTTGATGATATCTGGCAATTGCATTCCTTGTCCTTGTCCATGTTTAGGTTTTCCACTGCTCATTCCAGATAAAGACATTTGCATATTGAACAACTCATCGCTCAAACGATCTGCAAGAATATTAGCACTTGAAACTGCAAATTGTTGGTGTGAAACACCCTTGGCAAAACGAGAATTTGTTAGTGATTCAATAGCATTGTTAATGTTATATTCAACATTACCCACTTGCTTAGTAATATCTTCGGCAAATTTAGGATTGCGCAAAGACATCGCAAATAAACTATCATCAATATGTTTGAATTGCTGTTTTAAATTTTGTTGGATTTTTAAGTTTTTATTGAATGAAGGAGAAGTTGATTTTGTGGATTTAAATTGTTTCATTACCGCTTCTTGGGCATTAGAAAATGCTAAAAGATTATCTGTGATTTGGCGCAACATTTTTACATCTTCCTGCAATTGTTCCATCTCAGATGACTCCATACTCTCTTTCATTTCTTGAGACATTTCTTTCATTTTTTTAACCGCAGCTTTTTGCTTGGATTGCGCTTTTAGAGTGTTGTTTTGTTGTAATTCGTTTAGCGCTTTTTTCAAATCCTCATCAATGCTTTTTTCTTTAGCCTCTTCTTTTGGTAAGTCCAATGGTGATTTTAATTCTTTATTGTCTTTTTGAAGCTCCTTCAATTCTTTTTGAATTTTATCAAAGGCAGAATTAATATCCTCCTGCTTGTCAGATTTGTTATCTTTCCCTTTATTGGATAACTGCTCTTGTTGGTTAGAAAGTTGGTCTAATTTATTGGCTAGTTGTTCCGCTTTCTTCTCTACATAAAATCGCTTAGTAAGCTCTACCAATTGCGCTAAATTTTTAGTTTGGTTTTTACTTTGCTGTTTGTAATTGTCTAGTTTTTGAAGCAACTCCTCTGCTCCAATTTTATCATTTAACTTTTGAAGTTCGTCTAACAACTTTTTGTTTTTATCGGATTCTTGAGCCGCCTTTTCTAAACGTTTTACTAAATCTTCTTTTAAAGGATCTTTCTGTTCCGACTTAAAATTTTCTAAGTTGTCTTTCATCTTTTCAGCAAATTCCCGCATCATTTGTTCTTGACTTTTTTGACGCTTTAAGAAATCGGCTACTTGTTGTTGTTCTTTGAATTCAAACTCGTTTTTTTCTTTGCCTAATTTTTTCAATTTATCCAATTCGGACAATTGCTTTTCTTGAGACTTGAGTGACTTCTCTAGTCTATTCGTGTTTTCATTTTGTTGTTGTAAGGATTGCTCTTCTTTCTCTTCTGTCGTAGCTAAACGAGAAGAAAAAATAGACGTCTTAGTGCTCTTAAATTGGTGTAATGCGTCATTATCAAAAACCTCAAAATAATACTCATACACAATTCCTGATTGAACCGGTAAATTACTAGGAAAAGAAAAAATAAATTGGTCAAAAGCTGCTGACTTAATTGCGATGGTTCCACGTTTAGCATTAGTGGGATTGTCTTTTTGATAATATACTATTTGTAGCTTTGACAAACCGTAATCGTCTGCAATTTGGCCTACATAATAATTTGTCCCTAACTTCAAGCTATCTGGAGCGGGGTTTACTTGAATGGTAGGAAACTGATCTTTCACAACCGCTAATTGATAATTCAGCTTTTCGTGCTGATTTACAGTAGAATTAGAACTACTAATCTGATAATCTGTATTTTGAAGAATATTCTTAGACAAAACAAATTGATTTCCTTGCTTAGTAAAAGAAACCTCAGTTGACGCCCTTTTCCAAACCATTTTTTGTGTAGCCTTGGCGATTATTTTCCAAATTACTTGGGTGCCTTCGGGAATAATCGCATTACCTGTTCCTTGAATAATTTCAGATTTCTTTTTTAAATAAGACGGGTAACGCAACTGCATTTCAAAATTAGTGATTGAAGGCACTGCAACAACTTTTAATTGATGCTCGTTGGAACTAACTTCATTGGCTTCTAAATGAAAATTCAAGTCATTTGTGGGATTGGTTATTTTAAATTCAAACTCTCCCGGGCGAACAGATTCCATATAATAACTTTCGTTATTGAAAAAAATCATTGTTTTCTCGGGAATCACTTTTCCTTCAGTTCTCACCCGAATTGTAAAATCTTTATTCTCTTCGGTGGTTAAAGAAGTATTCAAAATTTTAAATTGAAATGGTGCTGGCGGCGCAAACGGCGAAGTATAATGTACTACTCTGTCAAGGCTTTGAGAAAGAAGGGTTCCGTTGCCAGTTGCGTAAAACGTCAAAATACAAACCAATGGCACCATTGCCCAAGGCAAATACTTTTTATTAGCTTTAAAATTAACAGCCTTAGTAAACGGAATAGGTTGTAACTCGATTGATTTTTGTTGAATAGATGCCAATAACAATTCAGATTGCTCTTTGTTTTGTGCCAACTGAAGAAAGTTGGTCAGCTTGTCCCCCACTTCGTTAAAATGGCTCCCAATGATCTCAGAAGCTTGTTGATAATCGATTCCCTTTTGTAGTTTAACCAACTTAAAGGTCGGCAACAAGATGAACCGTATTAATAAAACTAATTCAACCAAAACAAACAACCAAAACAAAAAAGTACGTCCTATTGGCTGTAGCCAAAGAAATAATTCAATACTTAAAGTGAAAATAAAATACAGTAATCCCAAACCGAAAAAGAAGATAGTTCCCTTTATCAATTCATTGGTGTAAAACTTCCTAATGAAAGCTTCTAATTTCTGATATATAATTCCTTCTGTTGACAAATACGAGCGGTTTGTTTTTAACCAATAAAAGTAACAATTTATAAGAATACAACGCTGTTAAAAATTCAATCAAAATATCAAGTAATTTGAAGCTATATTTGCACAAGAATAAAAAGATAAAAAAAGCTATCATGTCAAAGCCAATTCGTGTGCGTTTTGCACCTAGTCCAACAGGACCTTTACATATCGGTGGGGTTCGTACCGCCTTATTTAATTATTTGTTTGCTAAGAAAAATAACGGAACTTTCTTCTTACGAATTGAAGATACCGATCAAAATCGTTTTGTTCCAGGAGCCGAAGAATATATTTTGGAAGCACTTAATTGGTTGGGAATAGCTCCAGATGAAACGGTTGGAAAGAATGAAAAATTTGGTCCTTATCGCCAAAGCGAAAGAAAAGAATTATACCAACACTATGCAGATCAATTGATTAATTCAGGAAATGCCTATTATGCATTTGATACGGCAGAAGCTTTGGACGCACATAGAAAACAACACGAAGAACAAGGAAAAACATTTATCTACAATCATCACAATAGAGAAAAATTAGATACTTCGTTAGTGCTTTCTGAAGAAGCAACCGAAAAAAGAATCGCTGCAGGAGAAGATTATGTTATTCGTTTTAAAACTCCGGTAAATGAAACTTTGCATCTAAAAGACATCATTCGTGGAGACGTAAAATTTGAAACGAATTTGTTAGACGATAAAGTATTATTCAAAAGTGACGGAATGCCAACGTATCACTTAGCAAATATTGTAGACGATCATTTGATGGAAACCTCACACGTTATTCGTGGCGAGGAATGGTTGCCTTCTATGCCGTTACACGTTTTGTTGTACCGTGCCTTTGGATGGGATACGCCAGAATTTGCTCATTTACCATTAATTCTAAAACCTATTGGAAACGGGAAATTATCTAAAAGAGATGGCGACAAAATGGGATTCCCTGTATTTCCTTTGGAATGGAAAACCGAAGAGGGGATTTCGTCGGGTTACAGAGAAAAAGGATTTTTCCCAGAAGCTGTGGTTAACTTTTTAGCACTATTGGGATGGAACGACGGAACTGAAAAAGAATTGTTTTCATTGGAGGAATTAGTGCAAAATTTTGATTTGAATCGAGTGCATAAAGCGGGAGCTAAATTTGATCCTGAAAAAAATAAATGGTTCAATCACCAGTATTTGATGCAACAGTCCGATGTTGATTTGGCGAAAGCCTTCTCTCCTATTTTGAAAGAAAAAGGAATTACAATTGAAGAAAATAAATTAATTACCATTGTTTCTTTAATAAAAGAACGTGCGCATTTTGTGTCGGAATTTTGGGAATTGAGTGACTACTTTTTTGAAGCGCCAAGTTCGTATGATGAAAAAGCAGCTAAAAATTGGAAAGAGGAAACGCCTGCTTTAATGCAAAATTTAATTGCTGTTTTAGACGGGATTCCAGACTTTACTGCTACAACAATAGAAACTGTTGTAAAAGAATGGATGACGGCAAACGAAATTGGAATGGGAAAAATAATGCAGCCTTTCCGTTTGAGTTTAGTGGGCGCTTTGAAAGGGCCTCACTTATTTGACATTGCTGAATTGGTTGGAAAACAAGAAACCATTCAACGAATTCAAAAAGCAATAGCAACATTATAAAATCAAAGCCTCTTTATAGAGGCTTTTTTTTGTACATTTAATCATTATTAACCCAATCTTTATATTATGAATGCATTTTTAATCATTTTTGGCTTTATTGCCATCTTTATTTTGTTTTCTTCTTTTTTTACTGTGAAACAACAAACCGCAGTAATTATTGAACGTTTTGGAAAATTCTTAAGTATTAGACAGTCTGGTCTTCAACTAAAAATTCCTTTGATTGACCGGATAGCAGGCAGAGTCAACCTTAAGATTCAACAATTGGATGTTATTATCGAAACCAAAACCAAGGACAATGTTTTTGTTAAGCTTAAAGTTTCTGTTCAGTTTATGGTAGTGAAAGAAACCGTTTATGATGCATTTTATAAATTAGAATATCCGCACGATCAAATTACTTCCTATGTTTTTGACGTGGTTCGTGCTGAAGTTCCCAAACTAAAACTAGACGATGTATTTGAAAGAAAAGACGATATTGCAATCGCTGTAAAAAGAGAACTTAATGAAGCGATGACAACCTATGGTTATACGATTATTAATACTTTAGTAACCGACATTGATCCAGACATTCAAGTTAAAAATGCAATGAATCGAATCAATGCTGCAGATAGAGAAAAAACAGTTGCCGAATTTGAAGCAGAAGCGTCAAGAATTAGAATTGTGGCAAAAGCACAAGCCGAAGCCGAAAGTAAAAAACTACAAGGACAAGGTATTGCTGATCAAAGAAGGGAGATTGCTCGAGGTTTGGTTGAAAGTGTAGATGTGTTAAACAAAGTGGGTATAAATTCACAAGAAGCTTCAGCGCTAATCGTTGTTACACAGCATTACGACACGCTTCAGGCTATTGGGGCTGACACTAATTCTAATTTAATTCTATTACCCAATTCTCCTCAAGCCGGTAGCGATATGTTAAATAATATGATTGCTAGCTTTAGTGCAAGTAACCAGGTGGGAGAAGTTATGAAAAGTAGAAATAAAAAGAAAAAAGACACGCCTGTTATTCAAGAAATAATTAGTGAAGAAGAAACCGCTACTGAAGACGAAGAATAAATAAAAAGAGGCTTAATCGCCTCTTTTTTTATTGATAAGCCAATTGATTAGATACGGAATAGCGATTTGTAAAATCATCCCGTAAGAATTAGAAAGCTTTAATCGTAAAGATGCTAAAGCTTCCCGAAACAAATTTTCAGGCTGAAGCGATTCTTTAGTTTTATCAATGTTTAACAAAATATGCTGCAAATGGATTTCTTTCTCCAGCTTTAGCATTTCTAAATCAGCATTGATTTGATCGTAAGAGGAATATTTTTTTGCCATGGTTATTCATTAAAAAAGATGGTTGAAAATTTCTCTAAAATAGGTCCTTCAACAATCTTGTCTTTCACTAAAAACAACAATAAAGATAGGATTAAATAAAACCCTCCAACGGATAAAAATCCTAAAACAATATTATCTAAATAAGCGCCAATTGCGAATGCTGCAGCAATAGAACCAAACAAAATTACCATACTCAAACATATTCCTATCAAAAGGAATTTAACAATCATAGTAGTCGATTGCATTAAAACTTTAAAACCACGAAGCTTGTAATACTCCATATTGGTTTCAAGATAGCCTTTTGCGTGTTCTTGAATTTGTTCGGTTTGATTTTTTATTTCTTCAAAAGCCATAATCTGAGATTTGAGGTACAATTATTTTTGAAACTTAGCATTTTGTTCTTTCAGTTCGGCTAATTTTTGTTCTAAAAAAGAAATAAGATCTTCGGTTTTATGACTAACATTAGAAACCATATCTTCAAACGAATCTTCTAAATTATCTTTTGAATGCGTCAGCTTACTTTTTAACTGTTCTGAAACTTCGTCTAATTTATGTTTCAAATCGTCTTTAGCATCCTGAAAACCATCTTTGATTTTTTCTCTAGTTTTTGTTCCTTTATCCGGAGCATACAAAATTCCGATTCCAGCTCCAATTAATGCACCCGTTAAAAGTGCTAATAAAGAATTTCCTGAAGTATTTGACATAATTTCTATTTTTTATTGGTTCCTACTTTAAAGATACAACAATTTTATTCTTTTGTGGGTTAAGAACTCGTTAAAGTGCTTTTTTTAAAAGACAAAACGCTTTTAAAGGTTGATACCGGCTTTTGTTTTACAAAATGACGTGTTAGGTTGTAAAAAAGAAAAAAACGCTTTAAAACTGGTTTATTTAAGTCGTTTTTAATTAGTTAAATCAATAGAAAAAGATAAAACAATAAAAACTAATTATAATAATAAAAACCCACTATGCAGCGGGTTTTTAATTTATAAAATCTATGCATGTGATTTTTTATATTTGGTTCAAAAGAGATAAAACAGTTTCGTTTTTTTCTGTTGCTTTTAATTCAAATAAAATCGATTTGAAACTATCCAAATGAATCGGGTCGTGAATCAAATTTTGTAAAACAGCAATTCGAACTAAAGCCAATTGACTTTTTATGGACATCGAATATAATTTTGATAAAGCTTCTGAATCAATGTCGGCTGGATTTACTTTGTCTGAATGTTCCAAAATTAAATTAGCAAACAATAACGAATTGTTGTCGTTTTTGATGTTTTTTACAATCGTTTGATTGACTAAACTGTAATTATCAATGGTTTTGATGTTTTCGACAATCATCTTCAATAGTAATTCAGCAGCTGAAACCTCTTTTTCTTTAACGTATTTGTTGATTTCTTTTTGCGTATTCATCAATACGTTTTCTTCCTTCTTGCCTTTTTCTTCCCAAGCATCTTTCAATCCTACGGTTTTATTGAAAACTAACTTTTCAACCGTTGAATCCTTATCAACGTTGAAATAACCTAAACGTTGGAACTGGAATTTATCTCCCGCTTGAACGGTTTGTAAGCTTGGTTCTACAAATCCAGTGCTAATTTGCAGTGAATTAGGATTCATAAATTCTAAGAAATTCTTCTCTTTGTGACTGTCTGGTGCTTCGTCAATAAACAAACGATCGTACAAACGCACTTCGGCTTCTATCGCGTGAGCAATTGACACCCAGTGTAGGGTTCCAGCTACTTTTCGTTGACTGGCTTCACTTCCACTTCCACTTCGGCTATCTTCATCATACGAAACGTGAATTTCTGTAATTTTTCCAGTAGCATCTTTCACAACCGACTCTCCTTTAATGATATAGGCGTTTTTTAAACGCACTTCTTTACCTAAACTCAAACGGAAAAACTTAGCAGGAGCTTCTTCTAAAAAGTCTTCTCTTTCAATGTATAATTCTCTAGAAAAAGGCACTTTTCTAAAACCTGCACTTTCGTCTTCTTGATTGTTCTCAGCGTCCAACCACTCCTCTTTTCCTTCTGGATAATTCGTAATTACTACTTTTACAGGGTCTAAAACCGCCATAACACGAGGCGCAGTTTTATTCAAATCTTCGCGTAAGCAAAATTCTAAAAGCGAATAATCAATTACATTTTCTCTTTTGGCTACGCCAATAATATCACAGAATTTACGAATTGAATTCGGAGTATAGCCTCTTCTTCTTAAACCAGAAATTGTTGGCATTCTAGGGTCGTCCCAACCATCAACAAAATTTTCTTGAACCAATTGCAAGAGTTTTCTTTTACTCATTACAGTGTAATTCAAATTCAACCGAGCAAATTCGTATTGATTTGGTCGCACTTTATTGGCATCATAAATTTGGTCTAAAAACCAATTGTATAATTCGCGGTGCATCACAAATTCTAAGGTGCAAATAGAATGTGAAATTTGTTCTAAATAATCACTCTCCCCGTGTGCATAATCGTACATTGGGTAGATCTTCCATTCGTTGGCTGTTCTATGATGATGGCGGTGTAAAATACGGTACATCAACGGGTCGCGCATCAACATATTAGTCGATGCCATATCAATTTTAGCACGCAAAACGTGAGTTCCTTCTGGAAAATCTCCGTTTTTCATCGCTTCAAATAAGGTTAAATTTTCTTCAACAGAACGGTTTCTATACGGTCCGTCAACTCCTGGTTGAGTTGGAGTTCCTTTTTGAGCAGCCATTTCTTCTGAAGTTTGGCTATCAACATAGGCTTTCCCGTTTTTAATCATTAATACCGCCCAATCGTATAATTGTTGAAAATAATCAGACGAATACAATTCTTCGGTCCAATTGAAACCTAACCATTTCAAATCTTCTTTAATAGCATCTACATATTCCTGCTCTTCTTTAGCTGGGTTGGTGTCGTCAAAACGCAAATTTACAGGCGCATTATACTTTAAACCCAAACCAAAATTCAAACAAATCGACTTCGCGTGACCAATGTGTAAATACCCATTTGGCTCTGGTGGAAAACGGAAACGCAATTGATCCTGAGGGAAACCAGAGGCTAAACTGTCTTCTATAATTTGTTCGATGAAATGCAATGATTTTTCTTCTGATGCCATTTTAAAAATTTTGAAAAGCAAAGTTATCAAAATTGTTGGTGATTCGTCGATTTATAGGGTGGTTAATTCCGCTTTAAAACTAAAAAAACAAAACATTTTGTACTTTTATCCCATCAAAGCGATAAAAATTTATCCAGAAAATAACAAAAATGGGAACCATTAAACTAAAAAATATTCGCACTTTTTCGTATCACGGCTGTTTGGTTGAAGAAAGTAAAATTGGGTCAGATTACAGAGTGGATTTAGAAATTAAAACAGATTTACGTAAATCGTGTATATCTGATGCTTTAGCTGATACGGTGGATTATGTTCTTTTAAACCAAATTGTAGTAGAAGAAATGGCTATTCGTTCTGAATTATTAGAACATGTAGCACACCGAATAATTGTTCGTGTTTTTGCTGAAGCTCCTGCTGTTTCCCGAATTAAAATTGGGGTTTCTAAAATCAATCCGCCTATTGGTGGTGATGTTGAAGCAGTTACCATTGAATTGGAAGAGTATAGAAATTAATAGCTAAGTGATATAGTCATTAACGATAAAGTTTTTACCATAAGCCTTTTAAACTTTAAAGTTTTTGCTATATTTGCAACCCAATAAACAATTGGCGTCGTGGCCGAGCGGCTAGGCTGGGCTCTGCAAAAGCTCCTACTCCGGTTCGAATCCGGACGATGCCTCTGAAAGAGATACAGCAATGTATCTCTTTTTTTTGTTTTATTGCGAGGCACGAAGCAATCTTAAAAATAGATAAATTATATGCTCCTACTCCGGTTCTCCCGAAGCGTCGGGACGGACGATGCCTCTGAATTAACCTCTCTTTTTGAGTGGTTTTTTTATGTCTTATTGCGAGGTACGAAGCAATCTGAAAATTAGATAAAGTTAGACTTATACTCCGTTTCTCCTGAAGCATCGGGACTAAAATACAGCCGAAACCTTGGGTATGCTTAGAAGTTTAAATTTATCTATCCTCTATTTTCTCCCAAGCGTTTTTAACCATTTCTTTTTCTTTAGGGAACCAACCCTGAGCCATTAATGCTAATCCAAAAACGATTAAAACAATACTAATTCCTTTTTTGATTTTAAAAATGTTAGTAGGTGTTAATTTGGATTTTAACTGCTTAGCTAAAACCATTTTTACACAATCAATAAGCAAATAAGAAACAATAACAGAGGTAAAAAAAGTCATCATTCTAGAGGTTTGCATTTCTAATTTAGGTCCTACAGAAATAATAATAGCCAACCAAAAACCCAATACCCCAATATTAATAATATTTAGAAAAAATCCTTTGATAAAAAGGCTTCCGTAATTCTTTTTAATGATTTCATCATCAATCGATTCGTACTGAATTTTAGCTTGTTTTTTTAATTTAATAAATGAAATAATACCGTAAGCAACCATTAGAATTCCTCCAAAAATAAATAAAGCGGGTTTGTCCTTTAAACTAGCAATTAGACGGTAACTTCCTAAATAAGCAACTCCAATAAAGAAAATATCTCCTAAAACTACCCCTAAATCAAAAGTTAAAGCAGCTCTAAAACCTTTAGTAATACTAGTTTCTATTAAAATAAAAAAAACCGGACCTATCATAAAACTGAGAAAAATTCCCCAAGGAATTCCGGTTAGAATATCATTTATCATTACTATTAAAATTTGGGATTAAACTAGTTATTTTACAATTTTGATTCGGCCGCCTGCGAACGTTTTTTTGTTGACTTGACTTGGGTTTCCGTAAATCATAATATCACCTCCAGCTCTTGCTTTTGCGTCAGCTAATTCTGTTGCAAAAATTGTTGCTTCTCCACCAGCGTTGATACTAATTACGGTTTGTTCGGTAATTAATTCTTTAGCTTCATAAATAGCCCCTGCTGAAATCACTACATCTTGATTTTTAGCTGTTCCTGCTGTTTTTACTATACCGCCACTTGTGATTTTTACATTTAAATTCGACACTTCTAAATTAATATCAATTTTAGACCCTTCTTTTGCAATAATTTCAAATCCAATTGCTTTTATACTTGAATCAGATGAAATTTGAGAACCTTCATTCGCTTCAATAGCAGTTAAATCAGTGTAATAAACCTTTGCGTTAACTTGATTTCCTTTTAATAAATTAGTTAATGGCATTCTAAGTTTAAGTTCACCATTTTTATTTACAACTTCTACTACATCTGAATTAGTTCCTGAAAGCACTACTTTGTTTTCCTTTGAAGCAATTAAATCCACTGTTATTTGATCAAAAGCAGTTACTTTATTAAAATCACCTACTTTTTTATCGGTTTGAGCATAGGTTAATGAACTGATTAATAATAAAATAAATAGTAATTTTTTCATATTAGTGTTTTTAAAAATAAGCTTATTCGTTTCTTCTTATAAAGTGAAAATCCAATTGTTTTTTAACTAAATCGGCGTTTTTTACTTTTACATAAATCTCATCTCCTAGCTGTAATAAACCGTGAGAAGTGGCGCCAACTAATGCATATTGTTTTTCGTCAAAAGTATAATAATCCTCTTTAATATCTCTAATTCGAACCATCCCTTCGCATTTATTTTCGATAATTTCGACATAAATACCCCATTCAGTTACTCCTGAAATCACTCCTAAAAACTCTTGATCTTGGTGATTCTGCATGTATTTTACCTGCATGTATTTGATGGAATCACGTTCCGCATTTGTAGCCAAACTTTCCATTGACGAAGAATGTAAACATTTGGTTTCGTATGTTTCTTCATCCGCTGATTTTCCACCATCTAAATAATACTGCAACAAACGATGTACCATCACATCAGGATATCTTCGAATAGGTGAAGTAAAATGGGAATAATAATCAAAAGCTAAGCCGTAATGTCCAATATTATCCGTAGAGTATTTCGCTTTACTCATACTACGAATAGCCAACGTATCTATTAAATTTTGTTCTTTAGTACCAATAACTTCGGTCAATAAATTATTTAATGATTTAGAGATATCACCTTTGTTTCTAAAGTCGATTTTATAACCAAACTTCGCAATAACAGTTTGCATTGCAATCAGTTTATCTTCATTAGGTTCGTCGTGAATACGATAAATAAAGGTTTTCTTTTGTTTACCAATAAATTCCGCTACTTTTCTATTCGCTAAAAGCATAAATTCTTCAATCAAATGATTCGCATCTTTTGAAATTTTAAAATACACTCCAGCAGGTTCTCCTTCTTGATTTAAGTTGAATTTTACTTCTACTTTATCAAATGAAATAGCACCTTCGTTCATTCTATTTCTGCGTAAAATTTTAGCTAATTCATCTAGTTTTAAAGTAGCATCAACAATTGCTGCTGAAACTTTATAGGGTACACCTGTAATAGAAATTTCTTGCGGAATTGTATCATCTTTTGTTTCGATAATATATTGCGCTTCTTCGTAAGCAAAACGTTGATCAGAGAAAATTACTGTTCTTCCAAACCATTGGTTCACCACTTGTGCTTTTTCATTGATTTCAAATACCGCTGAGAAAGTATATTTTTCTTCTTGAGGTCTTAAGGAACAGGCAAAATTAGACAACACTTCAGGTAACATAGGTACTACTCGATCCACTAAATATACCGAAGTGGCTCTTTGATAGGCTTCATCATCTAAAATAGTTCCTTCTTCTAAATAAAAAGAAACATCGGCAATATGAATTCCTATTTCGTAATTTCCATTCTCTAATTGTTTGAAAGACAGCGCATCATCAAAATCTTTTGCATCTTTTGGATCGATAGTAAAAGTCAAAGTATCACGCATATCGCGACGTTTCGCAATTTCAGAAGCTTGAATACTAGTATCTATTTGTTGAGCATAGGTTTCTACTTCAATAGGAAATTCAGCAGGTAAACCATATTCAGCTAAAATAGCATGAATTTCTGTATCGTGTTCGCCTGGTTTTCCAAGTACTTTGATCACTTTTCCAAAAGGACTATCGGCTCTTTTAGGCCAATCTTCGATATGAACTAAAACTACATCACCTTGCTCCGCCTCTCCTATTTTATCTTTTGGAATAAAAATATCGGTGTACATTTTTGGATTTGCTGTAGCAACAAAAGAAAAATTCTTTTGAATATCAATAACTCCAACAAAATCAGTTTTATTTCGTTCAATAACTTCAATAACTTCACCTTCTGGTCGACGTCCTTTTCTTCGGTTATAAACATAGACTTTAACAGTGTCTTTATCTAAAGCGCGATTTAAATTATTAGTTGGTATAAAAACATCTTCTTCTAAATCCGGACAAACAAAATAAGCTGTTTTACGACCTGTCATATCAATTTTACCTTCGTAATAATCTTGACTAACTGCTTTGATTAGATATTTTCCTGGTTCTGATTCGATAATTGTTTTTTGAGCAGCTAAAATTTTTAAATCTTTTATAATTTGATTTCTACTTTGTGTATCGTCTAGATCTAATTTGGCTGCTATTTGTTTGTAATTGAATACTTTATTAGCACTTTGAGATAGTATTTTTACAATTTTTTCAGAGTAAGTCTTCTCTTTTTTGAGCGGTTTTCTTAAACGCTTTCCCATATTTCTTTTCTTAAAAGTCTAAAATTACAAATAAGAAATCAGAATACCTTTTTAAAGACTCAGATTTATTAAAAATATAACTTTTAGAAAAAGGATAATTATTCTTAAAAAATATTTTTTTAAAACTTCAAAGTTGTCAACATCTATTTAAAACAATAAAAAGAAAAGGAAATTTAAAATTATTTTTTAATGGTTATTATAGCGTGTTAATAGTTAGTATAAATTTTTTAAAAAAGGATTTGAAATGAAGTTACAACTAGTTATTTTTAGTTATTAACATGGTTTTTTATTGGTAAAGATTTAAAAACAAACACTTTCTTGATTTTAATTAACAGCTGTTTATAACCTAAAATGTATTCTTTTTGTAGATAAGTAAATTTTCAAAATATGTTAATAAAGCAGTTTTTTCTATTCATAACTTTTCTAAAAATCACTCTAACTAAATTAGGTTTTTTAAACTCGGTTTTGGATTAAACTTTTTTTCTTTTCTTCTTCAAAAAACTTCTTATTTTCTATCTTGAGTTATGAACACAGTATGTTAATTTAATGTTATCTGAAAATCAAC
Source organism: Flavobacterium ammonificans (assembly GCF_020886115.1). Lineage (NCBI taxonomy): Bacteria > Pseudomonadati > Bacteroidota > Flavobacteriia > Flavobacteriales > Flavobacteriaceae > Flavobacterium > Flavobacterium ammonificans. The sequence goes on along the minus strand of NZ_AP025185.1, from coordinate 683,115 downwards.
CAATTGCGTTTTGCTATTAACAATTCAAAATTTTAAAATTTATAGTATAAAAAAGCAGCTGATTTTTAAATAACTAAAAATTATTTTTCAAGTTCTAACTTGATTTATTGCTATTTGTAACACTTTTAAAAAGCATTTATTTTTTGGTTAATAAACAAACAAAGAAACCAATCTATTTATGAATTCTAACTCAAAATCTTTCCTTAATTTTGAACACGAACTTAACACACTACTAACAATGAATATTTCTATTGGAAACGACCACGCAGGTCCAGAATATAAAAAAGCAATTGTGGCTATGCTTGAAGCAAAAGGCCACCAAATCACTAATTACGGAACCGATTCTTTTGATGCTGTAGATTATCCAGATTTAGCGCATCCTGTAGCTAAAGATGTGGAAGAAGGAAAAGCTGATTTTGGAATTGTGATTTGCGGAAGCGGTAACGGAATTGCCATGACAGTTAATAAACACCAAAAAGTGCGTGCCGCTTTATGTTGGATGAAAGAAATCGCAGCTTTAGCTCGTTTACACAATGATGCGAATGTGATTAGTATTCCTGCTCGTTATACTTCTGTTCCGCAAGCGGTAGAAATGGTAGAAACCTTTTTAAACACAGAATTTGAAGGTGGAAGACACCAAAACCGCGTGAATAAAATTGCTTGTCAATAAACACAAATACTATCAGTAAAATAGAGTGCTAGCACTACTAAAAGCTGAAAAAATACAATACCCAAAAACTTCCAAAGGAAACTTCTTTTGGAAGTTTTATGTTTAAATACCCACATCCCAATTCCAGCGCCCAAACTTCCGCCAATAAACCCCAAAAAAAGGAAAGTGTTTTCAGAGATTCTCCTTTTTTTATTTCGAGCTAAATACTTGTCGTAACCCATTATAAAGAAGCTCAAAAAGGAAATGGCTAAAAAATAAAAATATAAAAGTAGCATAGGGATAGATATGTGCGGTAAAGATATTATTTTCGTGTTACAATATATTTACAACCCATGACCAACATTCAATTCATTGCAAAATCGGTACCAACTGCCGCAATCAACATTCAAAAAACAGTTCAATTATTAAACGAAGATTGTACCATTCCATTTATTTCTCGATATCGAAAAGATCAAACAGGAAATCTAGACGAAGTAGTGATTGAGCAAATTGCTAAATTGAATAAACAATACGATGAGATTTTAAAACGCAAGGAAAGCATTCTCAAAACCATCGAGGAGCAAGGTCAACTTTCGCCTGAATTAGCCAAAAAAATCCAAGACAGTTTTGATTTGCAAGAGCTAGAAGATTTGTACTTGCCGTTCAAAAAGAAGAAAAAAACTAAGGCCGATGTGGCGCGCGAAAACGGTTTGGAGCCATTGGCAAAAATCATTTTCGCACAAAACAATGACAATATTGACTTTATTTCGACTCAATATGTCAATGAAAATGTAATCAACGAAGAAGCTGCTTTACAAGGAGCACGTGATATTATTGCCGAATGGATTAATGAAAACATTCACGTTCGTCAACAATTACGACGCTTGTTCCAGCGAAAAGCAACCATTACTACCAAGGTGGTGAAAACCAAAAAAGATGACGAAGCGGCTCAAAAATTTTCCCAGTATTTTGATTGGTCGGAATTATTAAGCAAAACACCACCTCATCGATTAATGGCGATGTTGCGTGCCGAAAATGAAGGTTTTGTAAAACTAAAAATCGAAGTGGATATTGACGAGGCGTATGATATTATTGACGAAATTATTTTGAAACGTCAAAACGATACTACACCGCACATTCAACTAGCCATTGAAGACAGTTACAAACGATTGTTGCAACCTGCTATTGCTAATGAAACATTACAAGAAGCTAAGGCTAAAGCCGACGCGAATTCCATTCAGGTTTTTGCAACTAATTTAGGGCAGCTTTTATTGGCACCACCTTTGGGCGAAAAACGTATTTTAGCGATTGATCCCGGCTATCGTTCGGGATGTAAAGTAGTGTGTTTGGACGAAAAAGGCGATTTGTTGTACAACGAAACGATTTACCCGCATGCGCCTCAAAATGAAGACGCTATGGCGATGAAAAAAATCCGTTCGATGGTCAATTCCTATAAAATTGATGCGATTGCTATTGGAAACGGAACCGCTTCGCGCGAAACGGAATTTTTTGTCAAAAAAATCGCTTTCGATAAGGAAGTTCAGGTTTTTGTGGTGTCAGAAGCGGGCGCTTCGGTCTATTCGGCAAGTAAAATTGCCCGTGAAGAATTCCCTAATTACGATGTCACTGTTCGAGGTTCGGTTTCTATTGGGCGACGATTGAGCGATCCATTGGCGGAGTTGGTAAAAATTGATCCAAAAGCCATTGGCGTAGGCCAATACCAACACGATGTGGATCAAAACAAACTGAAAGAAGAGTTGGATGCCACGGTGATTCGTTGTGTGAACTCAGTAGGAATTAACATCAATACAGCAAGCAAGCATTTGTTGAGTTATGTGAGTGGAATAGGAGAGAAGCTGGCCGAAAATATTGTGCAATACCGTTCTGAAAACGGCCCATTCGACGATCGAAAACAACTGAAAAAAGTGCCTCGTTTGGGAGACAAAGCGTTCCAACAAGGCGCGGCTTTTATCCGAATTAAAGAAGGGAAAAACCCATTAGACAATTCGGCGGTGCATCCCGAAGCCTATCCGATTGTAGAAAAAATGGCAAAAGATTTGAAACTTTCGGTACACGAATTAATTGGCAACAAAGACAGAACCGCTTTAATCAAACCCGAAAATTATACCACGCCCGAAATAGGTTTGCTGACTTTAAAAGATATTATCAAAGAATTGGAGAAACCAGGTTTGGACCCTAGAAAATCAGCTAAAATATTTGAGTTTGACCCGAATGTTACATCCATAAAAGACCTAAAATCAGGAATGATTTTACCGGGAATTGTAAATAACATTACCAACTTTGGATGTTTTGTGGATATTGGAATTAAAGAAAGCGGTTTGGTTCACATTTCCCAACTTAAAGCAGGTTTTGTGAGCGATGTGAATGAGGTAGTCAAATTACACCAACACGTTGAGGTTAAAGTAACTGAAGTGGACGAAGACCGCAAACGAATTCAGTTGACAATGGTGTTGTAAATAGAAATATTTTGTAAGTTTGTTTATTAAAAATCAGATACTAATGACGGCAATTACAATCACTCCTAGAAACAAAAAAGAACTTCTGGCTCTGAAACAGTTTATCAAAGTGAATGATTTAACTTTCGAAGAATCTGTTTCTGAAGTGAATGAACAAAGCTCATCGAAAAGTTCCATTTCAAAAATGCCAAAAGATTTTGAAAAAGAAATGAAAAATGCCATCACAATTGATGAGTTTTCTAGTAAGACTACTTCTTTTATAGAGGGCTTATCATGGAGCAAATAACAATTTTTTTTAAAAAAGAAGTACTAGAATCTTTTAACGACTTGGTTTTTGAATTGTACTCCAAAGATTATTTTGCATCACTAGATTATGCCATTGATTATAAAGACAAATTAGTTTCATTCATTAACAATTCTATTGCCAGTTTTCCTCATAAAACCACTCCAAAGAAATTAAAGCATTTTGGAGAAAAGTATATTTTTTATAATTCCAATCAAAGAACCACTTGGTATGTTTTTTTTAAAAAACACGAACAGATTTATATTATTACAGCAATTTTAAATATTCATTCACATTACGCTAAATATTTATAAAAAAATAAATACATAAGATCATAAAAACAAAAAAACCAAGTTATTTAACTTGGGTTTTTATATTAGAATTGATAAAGAATTACTCTTTAGTTTGCTTCGCCTATTCGCCTTTTTGGCTCGAGTCTTCTTTCTTAACTGCAGACGAATCGTCTTTAGCTGCGTTTTTAAATTCTTTAATTCCACTTCCTAAACCTTTCATTAGTTCTGGAATTTTTTTACCTCCAAAAAGCAATAAAACTACTGCTAAAATGATAAGTATTTCTGGTAAACCTATTCTTCCCATGATTTATTATTTTTATGCCGAAGCAAATTTGTTTAATAATGAAGTACAAATGTATATAGAATTAGCGAATAGCAATTCTTTTTTGATCATTTATTTAGTTTCAAAAGCGTTAAATTTGTATTAAAACGTGATTTAGTAGTCTTTGTACTTCTAAAATCAAGTCATAACATCAAAGACAATAATTGTTTATATTTGTTCAATAAACCACAAGCAATGTCTAAAAAGGGATTAAAAAGACAGCAATTAAAAGAAAATTTATTCAATAAAAGGCGTTTAATCATTTTAAATGAAGACACTTTTGAAGAAACCTTCTCTTTAAAACTAACCCTGATGAATGTTTTTGTAGTATTGGGTTTAGGCGCTATTTTCATCATTTTTGTCACTACATTTATTATTGCTTTTACTCCTTTACGCGAGTTTATTCCGGGATATTCTTCTTCTAAATTAAAACGAGACGCTACAGAATTAGCTTTAAAATCAGATTCTCTTTCGCGCGCATTGGAACAAAACGAAGCCTACATTAAATCACTTAAAAAAGTGTTGACAGGCGAGTTAGAGTTTGCTAAATTCAACAAAGATTCTATTTTATCATCTGTAGATGAAGCTCCAGTAGAGGGAAGTCTATCAGCATCAAAAGAAGAATTAGAATTGCGAAAAACAGTAAACAAAGAAGAGCAAAAAGCTTCCAAAAAGAATAAATAAAACCAACAGCATGTCTATAAAATCTATTGCGGCTCGATTATTTGCAAGCCAAGTGGTTAAAAAAACACAGGCTTGGGCCAGTAACCCTGTAGCAACCCAAAACAAGGTGTTCCAAGAATTAATTCGTCAAGCGCAAGACACGCAGTTTGGGAAAGATCATCATTTTGCTCAAATACAATCTCCAGCCGATTTTGCTCAACAAGTTCCTGTTCGCGATTATGAAGAACTGAAACCCTATGTGGAGAGAGTGGTAAAAGGGGAGGAGAACGTACTTTGGAAAGGAAAACCACTTTATTTTGCCAAAACTTCTGGGACAACTTCAGGGGCAAAATACATTCCGTTGACCAAGGAATCCATGCCGTACCATATCGAAGCGGCTCGTAATGCCATTTTGCATTACATTCACGAAACAGGCAATTCCGATTTTGTGGATGGTAAAATGATTTTTCTGCAAGGAAGCCCTATTTTAGAAGAAAAAAATGGAATAAAATTAGGGCGTTTGTCTGGAATTGTCGCGCATTTTGTTCCCAAATATTTACAAAAAAACCGCATGCCTTCCTGGCAAACCAATTGTATTGAAGATTGGGAAACCAAAGTCAACGCCATTGTTGAGGAAACTTTCAATGAAAACATGTCGGTGATTTCAGGAATTCCGTCTTGGGTTCAAATGTATTTTGAAAAACTGCAGCAAAAGGCGAATAAGCCCGTTGGTGAAATCTTCAAAAACTTTAATTTGTTCATTTATGGCGGAGTTAACTATGAACCTTACCGTGCAAAATTTGAAAATTTAATTGGCCGAAAAGTCGATTCAATTGAGCTTTTCCCAGCTTCGGAAGGATTTTTTGCTTACCAAGACTCCCAAAAAGAAAAAGGAATGTTACTATTGTTGAATTCAGGAATTTTCTACGAATTTATCAAGAGCGACGAATTTTCGAGCCCCAACCCTAAGCGCTATACCATTGGCGAAGTAGAATTGGGTGTGAATTATGTTTTAATTTTGTCTACCAATGCAGGACTTTGGGCATACAATATTGGCGATACTGTTCAGTTTACAAGTTTACAACCGTATCGTTTGATAGTTTCAGGCCGAATTAAACATTACATTTCTGCTTTTGGCGAACACGTGATTGGTAAAGAAGTAGAAAGTGCTTTACAAGAGGCAATGCAAGGAACAACAATTCGCGTGAATGAGTTTACGGTTGCTCCACAAATCAATCCAGCCGAAGGATTGCCTTACCACGAATGGTTGATCGAATTTGAAAACGAACCGGATAATTTAGAAACATTTGCTTTACATATAGACGCTGCCATGCGCAAGCAAAATGTGTATTATGACGACTTGATTGTGGGCAACGTTTTGCGACAATTAGTGATTACTAAAGTTCCTAAAAACGGTTTCCAAGACTATATGAAATCCATAGGAAAATTGGGCGGTCAGAATAAAATTCCACGACTGTCTAACGACAGAAAAACAGCAGATTTTTTTAGCAATACTATATAGTAATATTGTCATTCTGAATTTATTTCAGAATCTAAATAAAAATTGAAATCGAAGATTCACCGAAGTTAAACATCCCGACAATTCGGTACAGCTTGACAAATTTAATATCCAGTTATGAATAAGTTTTATTTTTTATTCTTGGTTTCATTTTCCCTATCCGCCCAAATCAAAGGCGTGGTCAAAGACAGTATTTCTGGTCAACCGATTCCGTATGTGAATATTTGGGTGGAGAACGAAACTATTGGAACAACCTCTGAAGAAAACGGCAGTTTTTCATTGGATATAAAAGAAGAAAAAGCATTGGTTTTTTCGGCTTTGGGGTATGAAAGCAAGAAATCATCTTCTAAACACGGAATAATTCTTTTAAAACCTAAAGTTTTTGAGCTGAATGAGGTGGTGATTGAACAACTAAAATTTCAAAAAGAGATTGAAGTTGGTAATTTTAGTAAAACAGAGGGCTATCATATTTCGGGAGATTTAGAATGGTCTAACGCAAAATTCTTTAAATATGAAACCACTTATGAACAAACAAAGTTTGTGAAAAAAATAAAAATTACAACTCGAAGTAAAGTGAATAATGCTAAGTTTAAGATTAGACTTTATAGCGTGAATAAGGAAGGTTATCCGGAAAACGATTTACTTAACGAAGATATAATTGTAACGGTCAAAAAAGGGAAAAAGAATAATGTAATTGATATTTCTATGTTTAAATTAGTTTTTCCAGAAGAAGGTTTATTTGTTGCTTATGAAGTTTTAAAAATTGAAAGTAATAAATATGAATTTAAATACACTGAAAATAATGGTAAAAAGCTGATTAAAAAGAGCTATTATGCACCTGATTTTGAATGTAATCTTGTAGATGAGCAAAACACGTATCATTTTAGAAATGGTAAATGGAATCAACATCAGAGATGGCATAATAGTGAGATAGGTTCACTAAAACATATCAACAATAAAGTCTTCGAACCATCCATCAATTTAATTCTAACCAACTAATGAAAATCGTACTTTTCTTTTTTATCACATTTTCCCTATCCGCCCAAATCAAAGGCGTGGTCAAAGACAGCATTTCGGGCCAACCGATACCGTATGTTAATATTTGGGTAGAGAATGAATCAGTTGGCACTACTTCAGAGACCGATGGTAGCTTTTCATTAGATATAAAAGAAGAAAAAGTATTGGTTTTTTCAGCTTTGGGTTTTGAAATAAAGAGAGCCTCTTCAAAAAACGAGATAATTTTTTTGATACCCAAAGTTTTCGAATTAAATGAGGTGGTTATTGAGCGACCAAAATTTCAAAAAGAAATAGAAATTGGGGAAAAACTTCAAAAAAAAGCGATACGAATTTCTGATAAAGTTGGTAATTTGAAAGCGCGTTATTTTCCTTTTAATGAAAGCTTCAGTGAGACAAGATTGATTAAGAAAGTGAAAATTGTTACACAATCACAAATACCCAATGCGAAATTTAAAATACGGGTTTTAAGCGTCAATAGCAAAGGTTTTCCAGATGCAGATTTAATTGAAGAAGAAATTATTGTAACGGTTAAAAAAGGAAGAAATGAAAATGTAATCAAATTTGAAAAATACAATCTTGTATTTCCAGACAATGGTGTTTTTATAGTTTTTGAAACACTCTTTTTAGACACGAATAAAAGTTATACACGTTTTGCAAATCAAAAATCAAAAACAGTAACATATGAACCCGGTTTGTCATATAATCTTGTTGAAGAAGAGAATAGTTTTGTTTTTACCTCAAAAGGATGGTATAGATTCCCAAGACAACCAAGAAGTCAAAAGGGTGATTTTAAAATATACGACAATAAGGTTTTTGAACCAGCCATCAATCTAACCCTAACCAACTAAAAATAAAATTGTACTTTTGCAGGTTAAATAATATACAAAGATGATAGAAATCAAAAACATTTCGCGCTCACGAGCGCAAGAGTCGTCAGCAGCTATTGAACGACTGTACATTACAATGAGGCATTTATTTAACCGCGGTTTTTACAAGCCGATGGGAGTTTCGGGAGACACTTTACGCGAAGCTTTATTGGCTTTACGTCCTGAAATTTACGGAAATATTGCCGACGAAAAAGTAGAACTCAACGGACTTTTGTACGTTATTGAACGACTTCCTATTGGGATTGAAGAATGCCGATTTATCAATTTAACTTCAGAAGAAGGCTATTCAAAATCGCACTTTAAAGCGATTGTTCCTCCAAAAAGACGTCGTAATTGCTACCGTATTGATGAAGACCAAATGAACGTGGTTATTACCCGAGGGCGTTCAGACATTTACGATATTTTGACGCACTTGACCTTTATCTTCATCGAATCGCACAAAATTAAAAACAGAGTGTTGTTGGACGAAGCAGGCGAAGTGTCACACGATTGGAAAAAATTAGAAATTGCGGTTCAGCAACCCAAAAAACTAACCCAAATAGAAAAAGAGAAAGCGATTTCTCACACCGCTAATATTTTAGGCAGAACCTTCGAAGAAGTTTTAGACATCTACGATGCATTTGGTTCGGCTACCTCGCCAGATCGTTTCTTACACGTAATTTATTGGTTGGGAAAATTAGCCATCGAAGAAATCGTAGAAAACAACAAACGCACCATCACTTTCAGTCCGGTTTTGAGAGAGCGATTGGGACACCATATACATGGTGAAATTTGGGCAACCAATATCAAAGAAGTTTTAAAAGAAAACGATTTGTTAGGCAGACCGATCCATGTGATTAGTGCCAATATGCACTCGGTGATGAACTCCATTTTTGCTGTTCCGGCTTTGAAAACGAAGTTCAAAAACCAATCTGATTTCTTTATTTATGAAGAATTGAGTAAGTCGGGAGCACACGAAGTGCGAGATTTAGTTGAAGCAATAGCTTTGAAACAAGGAATGATTTCGTTACCCGATACTTCAGGAACGAATATTGATGTTCAGATATTTGACACAGCCAAAATTGATTGGAGCAAAACCTCTTTCCCTAAAGCGGATTTAGGCGACGAAAAACCAGTGCTAATCGTAATGGATTATGCTTTTGGGGAACAAGCGTATGAAACGATTGACGAGTTGTTCAAGCCGTATAAAAAAGAAACCTTCTTAAACGCTCAGTCGATTTCGATTATGGGTAAAGCGGGAATTCTAGAGGGAGGCAAGGGGGACATTATGATTCCGAATGCTCATATTAACGAAGGAACAGCGGACAATTATTTCTTTGAAAATGAATTAACTGCCGAGATGTTTGAAGGGAATGATATTGCAGTATTTGCCGGTCCAATGGTAACGGTTTTAGGCACTTCATTGCAAAACAGGGATTTGTTGAAATTCTTTCACGAATCGACTTGGAGAGCTATCGGATTAGAAATGGAAGGGGCTTATTATCAAAAAGCCATCCAATCAGCTTCGAGAATTAGAAAAAGTGTACCAAAAGATGTCAAAGTCCGCTATGCCTATTACGCCTCAGATAATCCATTAGAAACCGGAAGCACATTGGCTTCAGGAGGTTTAGGAACTACAGGAGTAAAACCAACGTATTTGATTACGATCAAAATTTTGGAACAAATTTTTAATGTAAAATAATCAAATACCAATTATGAAACGAATATTGATAACAGGAGCAGCGGGATTTTTAGGATCGCATCTTTGTGACCGATTTATAAAAGAAGGCTATTTTGTTATAGGGATGGACAATTTGATTACGGGCGATTTGAAAAACATTGAGCATTTATTTAAGCTCGAAAACTTTGAATTTTACCACCATGATATCACTAAATTTGTTCACGTTCCAGGAAAGTTAGATTACATTTTACATTTTGCTTCGCCAGCAAGTCCAATAGATTATTTAAAAATACCGATTCAAACCCTAAAAGTTGGTTCGTTAGGGACACACAATTTATTAGGATTAGCGAGAGTAAAAAAAGCACGAATTTTAATTGCTTCGACTTCAGAAGTCTATGGCGATCCTTTGGTACATCCACAAACCGAAGAATACTATGGCAACGTAAATACAATAGGCCCAAGAGGAGTGTATGACGAAGCCAAACGTTTCCAAGAATCGATTACTATGGCGTACCATACGTTTCATGGTGTAGAGACCCGTATTGTTCGAATTTTCAATACGTACGGACCAAGAATGCGCCTTAACGACGGACGAGTAATCCCAGCTTTTATTGGGCAAGCCATTCGGGGCGAGGATTTAACCATTTTTGGCGACGGAATGCAAACACGTTCGTTCTGTTATGTAGACGATCAGGTGGAAGGAATTTTTAGGTTGCTACATTCGGATTATGTGTATCCAGTGAATATTGGGAATCCAGACGAAATCACCATCAAAGATTTTGCCGAAGAAATCATTAAATTAACAGGCACGAATCAAAAAGTAGTCTATCATCCGTTACCCATAAACGATCCATTGCAGCGCCAACCGGACATTAGCAAAGCTAAAGAATTGTTAGGATGGGAAGCCAAAGTAGGCCGTGCCGAGGGAATGAAAATTACGTACGACTATTTCAAATCCTTATCTCCAGAAGAACTCTCGAAAGAGGAACACAAAGATTTTTCGAATTATATTAAATAACTATTTTATTGGCTTTTGAATTAAAATAATTTTTAAAAATTAATTATTATTTCCGTTCAAAAGCCATTATTTTTGCACCATCCTCCGAAAGGCGGACAAGTAACTAAACAACTACAACATGACTATTTTACTATTGGGTTCAGGCGGAAGAGAGCATGCGTTTGCATGGAAAATGATTCAGAGTCCGCTTTGCGACACCCTTTTTGTTGCACCAGGAAACGCGGGAACCGCAGCAATAGCCAATAATATCAATATCAACCCAACTGATTTCCCAGCTATTAAAGACTTTGTATTAAAAGAAAAAGTGGAAATGGTTGTCGTTGGTCCAGAAGACCCATTGGTAAAAGGGATTTACGATTTCTTCTTGAACGATGCCGATTTAAGAAATATTCCTGTAATTGGCCCATCGACTGTTGGCGCACAATTAGAAGGAAGTAAAGAATTTGCTAAAGAATTCTTATTCAGACACAACATTCCAACAGCGGCTTATGATAGTTTTACGGCTGAAACCGTTGAACAAGGATGCCAATTTTTAGAAACACTACAACCGCCGTATGTATTGAAAGCAGACGGATTGGCTGCCGGAAAAGGAGTATTGATTATTCAAGATTTGGCGGAAGCCAAAGAAGAATTACGCAATATGTTGGTACACCAAAAATTTGGAAGCGCGAGCGCTAAAGTGGTGATCGAAGAATTTTTGGACGGAATTGAATTGAGTTGTTTCGTTTTAACTGACGGAAAGAGTTATAAAATTTTACCAACAGCCAAAGATTACAAACGCATTGGCGAAGGAGATACCGGCTTGAATACGGGCGGTATGGGAGCCGTTTCTCCAGTGCCTTATGTTGATGCTGTTTTGATGGAAAAAATCGAAACACGCATCGTAAAACCAACAATTGATGGATTTCAAAAAGACGGAATTCCCTACAAAGGATTTGTTTTTATTGGATTGATTAACGTAAAAGGCGAACCGATCGTAATTGAATACAACGTGCGAATGGGTGATCCAGAAACGGAAGTTGTAATTCCAAGATTAAAAACCGATTTAGTGGAATTGTTTTTGGCGGTAGCCAATGAAAAACTAGACCAAATTGCGTTGGAAGTGGATGAAAGAAGTGCTACAACGATAATGGTGGTTTCGGGCGGTTATCCAGAAGAATTTGAAAAAGGAAAAGTAATTACAGGAATAGAAAACATCACGGATTCGATTGTTTTTCACGCAGGGACGAAATTAGAAAACAATCAAGTGTTATCTAACGGAGGGCGCGTGTTGACCGTTACTTCGTATGGCGATAACTTCGAAGAGGCCATAAAAAAATCTTACCAAAATATCGCTAAGCTTCAATTTGATAAGATGTATTTTAGAAAAGATATTGGAAACGACTTAAAGTAGTTTCCAATATTTCTTAATTATTTCAAGAATGAATGTGCAGTAGTGTCTTGATTTTCAGTACCTGCTTCGTCAAAAATTTGTAATTGTTTGATCCAATATACGATTGCAGCAGCACAAATAATCATAAAGATCCAGTTGATTGCATTAGCAGCAGTCCATGAAGAAAGCTCTAAAGATCTTAAAAAATCAAGAGGAGCAAATAATACATCTACAAATAAGAATTGAATTCCTTCGAAAAATGATTTCATAATAATATAAAATTATAGTGTTATTTAGTGTTTGAGTAAGTACTTAAAAAAAGAAAGCTATTTATTAAAAAGAATCTTTTTTGAACTTGTTTTAAACAAGTAGTATATTTACAGACACAAAAGTATAAAATATCCTTATGATTGCAAGTGTTTTTAAAAAATCTACACCATTAAATTACGCTTTAATCGTATTTTTAGTGTTGTTTTTCTTTTTTATCTACCAAATTCAGGAGACTTCTTGGATGTCTTCGGGTGTTTTACTACTAAAAAAAGGATTTACTTTTCTGTTAGTGTTGGCGTCTGTTTTCTTGACCAGCTTTATTGGAAAACGCAACGGATTGACCAAAGATAGCGGTTATACCGCGATTTTTTTCTTGTTGCTCTTGTTGTTCTTTCCAACAATTCTTTCCAACTTAAGTATTCTTTTCGCTAATTTTTTTGTTTTGTTAGCCTTGCGTCGATTGATTTCGCTGCAGTCGATGAAAGCGTCTAAAGAAAAAATATTTGATGCTTCTTTATGGATTATTTTAGCCTCATTATTTCATTTTTGGTCGATTTTGTTCTTGATTTTAGTGTTTATTTCAATTATTTTATTGGTTTCTAGAGATTATACCAACTGGGTTTTGCCTTTTATCGCCTTGTTGGCTGTTGGAATATTGTTTGCCTTTTTCACTTCTATTTTTGACATTAATACACTTCAATATCTTGAAAATGCAAGTCAAACTAATTTTGCGATTGATTATTTTAAAAACACTAGCGAAAATATTGCCTTTTCTATCTACGTGTCAGTAGCTTTGTTTTTTGTGTTTTTAATGTTCATTAGTTTATCACATCGACCTTCAATGACTCAAACTTCCTATAAAAAGGTAGTTGCCTCCTTTTTTATAGGAGCTATTGTTTTTGTTCTATCAGCAAATAAAAGCAGTGATTTTTTAGCATTGACAATTGCGCCTTTAGCCATTTTAGCAACTGCGCATCTAGAGCATTCTCAAACGAGATTCAAGCAAGAAATAGCGTTTGGATTAGTGCTTTTGTGTAGTTTGTATTCGTTTGTGAGCCAATTATAATTTTGGGCCATAAGCCAAATCTCCCGCATCGCCCAATCCCGGAACAATATAACTATGCTCGTTGAGGTGGTCGTCTGTGGCGGCAATCCAAAGATGGCAAGTGTCGGGTAATTCGGCTTTCAAATGCGCAATTCCTTCAGGAGCGGCAATCACCACTGCGATATGAATTTCGGCAGGAGCTCCTCTTTCCATCAATTGTTTGTAGACCGCTACAATGGATTGTCCTGTGGCCAACATAGGATCTACAACAATAACTGTTTTGTTGTTAATATCTGCAACCGCTTGGTATTGCACTATAATTTCAAAAAAATCGTCGTTGTTGGGGTGGTGGCGGTAAGCCGAAATAAATCCGTTTTCAGCAGCATCAAAATAATTTAAAAAACCATTGTGCAGCGTTAAACCTGCGCGCAGAATAGAGCAAATCACCAATGGATTTTTAATATACTGCGTCGCCTTTGTTCCTAAAGGTGTTGGAATATCCGCCGCTTTATACTCGAATTTTTTACTCATTTCATAGGCCATGATTTCGCCAATGCGCTCCATGTTTTTTCTAAAACGGAGGCTGTCGTTGTGAATTTTCACATCGCGAATTTGACCCAAGAAATGATTTAAAACACTATTATTATCCGAAAGATGATGAATTTGCATAGTTAGAAATTTAGCTATTGGGATAAAACTTTAATCCTTTTTCCACACTATAAATGTATAAAAAAGTATCTTTGTCTTTCAATTTTATAAGAGATGTTTTCAAAACTAGCCTATTCAGTATTCGAAAAAAGTATCCAAGATTATCATCAATTTGATAATGTAGATCAACCGATTAACAATCCTTTTCCAAAGGAACAATTCGAACATTTATTGTATTTAAAAAATTGGATCGATACGGTACAATGGCATTTTGAAGATATTATTCGCGACCCGAATATTGACCCGGTTGCGGCTTTAACGTTGAAAAGACGAATTGATGCATCTAATCAAGAACGTACCGATATGGTAGAATATATTGACAGCTACTTTTTGCAAAAATACAGTCATGTTAATGCTAAACCAGAGGCTAAAATCAACTCAGAAAGTCCCGCTTGGGCTTTTGACCGATTGTCAATTTTGGCTTTGAAAATTTACCACATGCAAGAGGAGGTAAGTCGTCCAAATGCTTCGCAAGAACACAAAGATAAGTGCCAAGAAAAGCTAAACGTTTTATTGGAACAAAGAACCGATTTATCTACTGCTATTGACGATTTGTTGACCGACATTGAAAACGGAAACAAATTCATGAAAGTGTACAAACAAATGAAGATGTACAACGACGATGATTTGAATCCGGTGTTGTACCAAAACAAAAAGTAAACTCCAGACAATAATTTGTCACACAAAATCCAACATATAGCCGTCATGAGACTTTCCGCAATGGGAGATGTCGCCATGACGGTTCCTGTTTTACGGGCGCTGGTAAACCAATATCCCGAGCTGAAAATCACTGTAATTTCAAGGCCGTTTTTCCAACCCTTTTTCAAGGATATTCCGAATCTACATTTCTTTGCTTTTGACGAAAAAGAACGTCATAAAGGGATTTTGGGTTTGTGGCGCCTGTTCCAAGATTTAAAAGAATTTAAAATCGATGCTTTTGCTGATTTACACAATGTATTGCGTTCCAAAGTAGTGCGCAGTTTATTTGCTTTAAGCGGCAAAAAAATCGCTTTTGTAGACAAAGGTCGTGCTGAGAAAAAGGCTTTAACACGAGCTGAAAATAAAATTTTTCAGCCTTTGACTACGATGTTTGAAAGACACCAATTCGTGTTTGAAAGTTTAGGTTTTCCAATCGATTTGGCTCAGCCGAAATTTCCTCCAAAAGCCAAAATTTCCCAACCTGAAATAGCAGCAATTGTTGCCCAATCAAAAAACACAATAGGCATTGCACCTTTTGCCCAATACGATTCTAAAGTCTATCCGCTGGATTTAATGCAGGAAGTAATTGATGCTTTGGCAGCCAACGAAAACCAAACTATTTTTCTCTTTGGTGGAGGCCAAAACGAAAAAGAACAACTTCAAAACTTAGCAGGCGATAAAAAGAATGTCATCAATATGGCGGGAAAAATTTCATTTCAAGACGAGTTGAATTTAATAAGCAACTTAGACGTGATGTTGTCTATGGATTCTGGCAACGGACATATAGGGGCTATGTTAGGTGTGCCTGTGGTGACACTTTGGGGCGCCACCCATCCGTATGCGGGTTTTTTACCGTTCAATCAAACACTAGACAACGCCTTGGTGTCCGATAGAAAACAATATCCTCAATTGCCAACTTCGGTGTATGGGAATAAAAAAGTAGCGGGTTATGAAAATGCCATGCGTACGATTTTACCAGAACAGGTCGTTGCCCGAATAGCCGAAATTCTGAAGAGGTAAACACGAATTACCCCAATTTCACAGATTTGTATTCTAATAAATAGTTATATTTGTTCAACCCAAATCTGAACCCAAATGAAAGCTTCAAACCTTCTTAATTTTCCTATTTTTATAGGAAGAAATTCTCTAAACACATTTCGATTGCAAATTAGCACTTCCAATGGAATATTTTTAAATTATTTTAGAAAAAGTTCGGATATAAGCGCAACTTATTTATATTTGTAAACCGTTTGCAATGAGAATTATTGGAAAGAAAATTATTGTAAAAGTAAAAGTTAAAAATAGCGGCAATCAAAAATTGTGCAAAGCGATCGATCAATTAG
The DNA here is from genome assembly GCF_020886115.1 of Flavobacterium ammonificans. Lineage (NCBI taxonomy): Bacteria > Pseudomonadati > Bacteroidota > Flavobacteriia > Flavobacteriales > Flavobacteriaceae > Flavobacterium > Flavobacterium ammonificans. The sequence continues at coordinate 666,890 of NZ_AP025185.1, read as the reverse complement.
TTGCTGATTTAGAGCAATTTAATCCCATTGAGGTCCCGCTTCGTGACCTTAGACCTGATGCAGATTGCGTTCACAATGATGGTTTTTATTTTTTTAATATTCATGTTCATAGGACATTGATCTTAATAGAAATGGATGAAGAGGGCGAAGCAACTATTGTTTGGGCGGGAACGCATCAAGAATATGAGATCACATTTAAAAACAATAAAGTTACCATTGAGAAATGGTTGCGAAAAAAAGGATACATAGACTAATGAAAACACATTTTGACATAGAAAAAATAGTCCAAAATGGTACAATTACTAATGGACTGGATTATGAAAGAGCCCTTGTTGCTGATAAGAAATTGCGTCTTTTAGCAAAGGAAAGTCTTCATTTTAAAAAATTAAGAACACAATTGCGCGACTTGATTGTCCAATTCGAAAATGTCAATTGGAACGATGCTAATGCAATAGACGCTAAAAAATTAGCCGAGAGCGAAAAACAAGAATGTCTTGCAGAACAAGAGAGACTGTTTATAGAAACCCGAAAAAAAATTATTAAATCTAAGCTCAAAGCGGCCGAACTTACCCAAGAAAACTTAGCTTCAATTCTTGGGCATAAGAGTAAGACGCACATGTCAGAATTAATGAATGGTATTAAGCCGTTTACCTTAAAAGATTTGATAATTATGCATCGATTATTAGCTATTGAAATAGCGATTTTGCTTCCTGTATTTCTTTCTAAAGAAGATCAAAACAGGGTAAAAGAAGTGGTTTTGAAACTGAACAAACCCAAAATAGCCCTATATTTGTAACACATAAAAACAAAAAGTAAAAAAATAGAAACATAAATTTTTAAACATATCGTTGAGCTTTTAGCTCTTATTCTCGTAACTCGAAATCTGGTAAATTTCAAATACAACAGGAGAATAAGTCGCGGAGGTTCACACCAGTCTGGTGTGGACCGTTCGTGCTTATTTCTGTTACGGTCTTACCAGAGCCTGAGTTACGAATAAGCATTTTAACGGACGGCAACCACACCTTTTTTATGCTTATTAGTTTAAGAGCAAGCTTCGCTTTTAAACTAAACTATGGCAAAGCAATCTTCCAACACCAATCTTCACAAAGCCAAAAACAATAAAAAAGACGAGTTTTATACCCAACTTTCGGATATTGAAAACGAGTTACGGCACTACAAAGACCATTTTAAAGACAAAGTAGTTTATTGCAATTGCGACGACCCCAGAGTCAGCAATTTTTTTCATTATTTCTCTTATAATTTTGAGCATTTAGGACTCAAAAAATTGATAGCTACTTGTTATAAAAACCAAGATGCTGATTTATTTAGTACCAATGAATCAGAACAGGCTGTGTATCTCGTTTATACAGGCGACAAGAATGGGAATAGTGTGCCAGACGCCAATGAAATAGGCGTAAAACCTTTGAAAGGTGATGGCGATTTTAGAAGTGCTGAAAGTATTGAACTTTTGAAACAAGCCGATATTGTGGTCACCAATCCACCTTTTTCTTTGTTTCGGGAATATGTAGCCCAATTGATAGAATACGATAAAAAGTTTATCATCGTAGGCCATCAAAATGCCATTGGATATAGAGATATATTTAAATTAATTAAGGAAAATAAACTTTGGTTAGGCTATGGTTTTAAAGGTGGTGCAGGACATTTTATCAATACTCAATATGAAGATTATGCTTCTGCGGGAGACCATAAAGAAGGTATGATACGAGTTTCTGGGGTTCATTGGTTTACCAATTTGGATATAGATAAAAGACACGAAGACCTGATTTTACATAAAAAACACACTCCAAAAGAATATTCTGTTTATGAGAATTTCAATGCAATTAATGTAGATAAAACTAAAGACATTCCCTTTGATTATGATGGTTTAATAGGTGTTCCTTTAACTTTTATGGATAAATACAACCCAGATCAATTTGATATAATTGGATTAGGTATTGCCAACTTAGGATTAGAAATTGGAGTTCAAAAATATAAACCGGAGCACAAAAAATTCAGAAAAGAAGTTCAAAAAAGAGGTGCGGTTGATGGAGATCTCTATATGATGAAGAATGGTATAGTTGAGGTTCCATATTCTCGAATAATTATCAAAAACAAAAAACTATGAACATAGAACTCAAAGAAATTACCGTAAGAGAATTAACCAATGGTTACAAAGACAATAACGATGATGGTGTGGTAGGTTATGGAGGTAAACTTGATATTCGTCCGCCTTACCAACGAGAATTTGTATATGATGTAAAAGAACGCAATGCGGTAATTAATACCTTGCAAAAGAACTTTCCATTGAATGTTATGTATTGGGCAGTACGAGATAGTTCAACAAGCTCAGCTCAAGAGTTGGAAGTAATTGATGGGCAACAACGCACCATTTCTATTTGCCAATATGTCAATGGCGATTATTCTATTGATGGTTTGGCGTTTCATAATTTACCCAAAGACAAGCAAGAACAAATTTTGGAGTACAAATTAATGGTGTATTTCTGTTCAGGAACCGATAGCGAGAAATTAGATTGGTTTGAAACCATCAACATTGCCGGAAAAGTATTGACAGAACAAGAATTACGCAACGCAGTCTATTCCGGTTCATGGGTGTCGGATGCGAAACGCTATTTTTCCAAAAATTCGCGTCCAAAAATAGGCGATGAATACTTAAATGGCTCGGCAAATCGCCAAGAATATTTAGAAAAAGCAATTGACTGGATTTCGGAAGGAAAGATTAAGGAATATATGTCTAAAAATCAGTTTGAACCCAATGCCAATGAATTGTGGTTATATTTTCAATCGGTAATAAATTGGGTCAAAGTCACGTTTCCAAAATACCGCAAAGAGATGAAAGGCATTGAATGGGGAACTTTATACAACGAATTCAAAAACGACAAATGGGACGCTAAAGCCCTAGAAGAAGAAATTACTGATTTGATGTTAGACGAAGATGTGTCCAATAAAAAAGGGATTTATTATTTTGTTTTAAACCGAAAAGAAAGACATTTAAGTATTCGTGCTTTTTCCGAAAAACAAAAACGAGAAGCTTTTGAGCGCCAAAAAGGAATTTGCGTAAAATGTCTAGAAAAATTTGAACTAAATGAAATGGAAGCTGACCACATAACCCCTTGGCACGAAGGCGGAAAAACAGCTGCAGATAATTGTCAAATGTTGTGCAAACACTACAATAGAATCAAGTCAGGGAAATAGAAGCTGAAATCGAAAATTTAACGAAGTTAAACAAGTTCAGCTTGACAAAAAAGAACTATCGATTGCTTTGTCATTCCGAATTTATTTACTTCGTCAGTTCGCAAGCTCGGGGCGGAATCTAGAAATCATCCAAGAAGTTAGAAGCTGAAACAAGTTCAGCTTGACAAAAGAAAACGGATTTATCCTGCAAGTTCTTTTTAGAAGTTGTAGGTATAAAACAAAAAACGAGAAGCAATCACTTCTCGTTTATTATATAAATCAATTATAAACCTAGCGCCTTTGTGTCTTAGCGGCAAAGGTTCGCGACAATAATTAAACATCATCAAAATCCACACGAATCGTATTCGAAGTAGGATGCGCTTGACAAGTCAAGATCAATCCGTCCGCTACATCTTTTTCTGTTAGGATGGAATTTTTAGTCATTTCGGCTGTTCCTTCGGTAACGCGTGCCAAACAGCTGCTGCAAATTCCGCCTTGACAAGAATAAGGAGCATCAATACCTTGTTTTAAAGCAGCATCCAGAATGGTTTGTTTGGCTGACATTTCGAAAGTCGTTTCTTCATCGTCCACCATTACCGTAATTTGCGCATGTCCTTCTAACGATTGTTCGATAGTATGTTCTTTGGCAGAAGTTGAAAACAATTCAAATTTGATATTGGATTCTTTAATATTCTTTTCTTTTAAAGCATCAGAAACGGCGTTTATCATTTCTTCAGGGCCACACAAATAGAATTTGTCAAAATCCAAACTGGCGTGTTTTTCTCTCAAGATATAATTCACAGTTGTTTTGTCAATTCGTCCAGACAAAGCTCCATCTGCTTTGGATTGGCTATACACATACTGAACAAACAAGCGACCTACATATTGCGATTGTAAATCGTGTAATTCTTGGTGGAAAATTGTTTCTTCTGGTGATTTGTTTCCGTATACCAATACAAAGCTGCTTTTTGGCTCGCTTTTTAAAACCGATTTCAAGATAGAAATTGCTGGTGTGATTCCGCTACCTGCCACAAAAGCGGCATAATTACGCTGGCGATCCGCTTGTGGTTCAAAGGTGAATTTTCCTTCTGGTTGTCCCACTTCAAGAACATCACCTGCTTTAAGTTTGGTATTGGCAAACTGTGAAAAAAGTCCGTTTCGAACGGCTTTAACTGCAATGCGCAATTCGCCACTATCCGGAGCAGAACAAATCGAATAGGCACGACGAATTTCTTGGTTGTCCAAAGTCAATCGCAAATTAATGTATTGACCAGCAATGAAAGTATAGTTGGATTGTAATTCTTCAGGAACTGAAAAAAGAATTGAAACAGCGTCTTTGGTTTCGCGTTTTACTTCTTTAATGATTAATTTTAAAAAGGAAGACATAGTTGTAATTTTTGACAAATATAGTAAACCATAGGGGTTTTAGAAAATGATAAAGATCAGGTTTGCAATGGCAATTTCAATTTCAATTTCAAAAATCAATTTCAAAAGGTAATTTTAATTATGTTGTGCTTCATGTCATTGCGAGGAGAAACGACGAAGCAATCTTTTAGCCTCGGATTAAAGGATTTAAATGGATTATTTTTTAGTTTGATTTTAAAACAAAAGATAAAAAAACATACCTAAAAGTATTATGTATAAGTTTCTTATGTATATTTGTTTTTCCATTGAAAGTATTAGAAGGTATTTAAATAGCAAGAAAAATGAAAAATTCCCAATTGTATAAAGGAAGTCTGAACACGATTATCATGAAGCTCCTAGAGGAAAACGGTAAGATGTACGGATACGAAATTACGCAGAAAGTAAAAGCGATTACGCTAGGGGAACTCACTATTACCGAAGGCGCTTTATATCCTGCCTTGCACAAACTGGAGGCCGAAGGATTGCTCGATGTAGAAATAGAAAAAGTAGACAATCGCTTGCGAAAATATTATAAACTAACGGAAAAAGGAACCACTGAAACCGTTAATCGATTGGCGGAATTGGAAGATTTTATCCGCAACATGCAGACTTTAGTGAACCCAAAATTAGCCATTTAAATCGTAAAAAAAATGAAACTTAGCCCCTCACAAATAGAATGCATCAATCAAACTTTAATTAAAAAAGGAGTGAAGTTTGACGATTTGAAAATGGAAGTTTTAGATCATATTGCGTCACAAATTGAATATGAAATGAAAACTACCAAAAAAACTTTTCCAGATGCATACAATCAGGTTTTTGACAATTGGAGTGATGAGTTCAAATTGACAAGAGACTTTTTTTCAATTAAATCGACTTATCCTAAACTAGTTCATAGTAAATTAAAAAAACAGTTACAAAGAGAAGTTATTATATCAGTAGTAACGTCAATACTATTAATTATTAGTTTTCAGTTGGTAGAAAATATACAAGAAAAATTAGAATTTATTCGTCTGATGAAAGATATAATGTTTTACGCCTTTTGTACAACTGCGGCCGTAGCACTTATAATCAAATTATGGAATTTAAAATCTAAAGCCACTTCTACGTATAAGCATTTGTTTGACAGACGTTTTTCGCTTCTGATTATTTTCTTATCATTTATAATTAATCCAAGTATCCCTCATGATTTAACCAACCAAAATTTATTTGTAGCAACAATAGGTTGTTTTTATGTGTTTTTACTTTCGATCATTTTTATGGGAATGAAGCACATACAATTTCAAAGAATATTTTCAATTCAATAGCTCATGAAACTTAGCCCCTCACAAATAGAACACGTTTTCAATTATATCCAATCCTTCGACATTAAATGGTATGAACTTCAAGTGGAGTTGACAGATCATTTTGTTTCGATTATGGAAAACATTTGGAACGAGCATCCTGAACTGTCATTTCATCAAGTGAAACATAGAGCTGAGCAAAGTTTTGGCAGAAATTATTTTAAGGAAGTTGAAAAAGAAAGGAAAATGATTTTGCAAAAAGAATTCAATAGACAAATGCGAAAAATGGTTGCAGAGTTTTTAAAATTCCCAAAAATCATAGGTAGTGTTTTATTAGGGATTTTAATTTATCAAGGTTCTTTTTATTTCGATAATCCATCTAAATATATAACGGGACTTTTCGCATCATTATATTTACTTACAATACCAATATTTTACAGCTGGTTTAAAAACCGAAAAATTAATGGAGAACGTTTTTTAGCGGTAGATATTTCCTTTGGTTTAGCATCAGGAGGCCCTTTGTTAGGAAACTTAGGAATATTCCTTAAAGACGAAGTTAATGAAAATCCAAGCTTAATTATACCACTTATCTGTCTTTGGGTTGTGCTATTTTTATTTTGTATCACAGGAATACATTTAACTAATAAAGTTGTTTCCAACATTAAAAACCAATACAGACTAAACTAATCATGAAACTCAACCCCTCACAAATCGACCGATTATACACATTTACCCGTCAACATTATGTGGAATATTATGATTTACAAACTGAATTAGTAGATCATTTAGCTCATGCTATTGAGGCTGAATTGGAACAAAATCCGCAATTTTATTTTGAGGAAGTGTTGAACAAAGAGTTTAAAAAATTCGGTGTTTTTGGTTTTATGGATGTAGTAGAAAAACGCCAAATCGCTTTAGGTAAAAAATACAATCGTTTGGTTTTAAAACATTTTAAAGAATTTTTTACAATCCCTAAAATTATACTAACTGCTTCTTTGGTATTAGGGTTGTTCTTGTATTTACGAATTGAATATTGGGAGTATTTCTTTCCAGCTTCAATGTTGCTATTGTTGATTGGGATTCTTCCAGTTGCGATTATAAAAAATAGAAAAAGGAAACAGCACCAACAAAAAACAGGAAGAACATGGCTGTTTGAGAAGATGATTTTTAACTATGGTAGCGGAATTTCTTTGGTTTTTTTACCAATTCAATTTTTTAATTTTCTCGATCCAATTATATTTAAAACGCACATTCCAACAGATGTGATTCTATTTCTCCTCAGTTTTTTCACGGTTTCAATTTATTTAATTATTTATATTGTAATTATTACTATTCCAAAAAAAGCCGAAGAATATCTGAAACAAACCTATCCCGAATATGAATTTGCAAATTAATTGGTAACTTTTTATTATTTTTAACTACTTATTCACCAAATCTACACCTAATGAAGTTTATTCTACATTTTCTCTCGCTGGAATGGAAATCGTTTTCCCGTTCCGCTTCTTTTGGAACTAATCTCGCCATCAAGATTTTAATGGCCATTGTAGCGTTATTGTATTCTTTCGCTTTGCTTTCGATGGGTATTGGGTTGTATTATGGTCTAAAAGAAAATCATTTAGATCCTTTAGTTCAAATCAATACCTTCTTGATTTACTATTTTCTCTTCGATTTAACGCTGCGTTTTTTATGGCAAAAAATCCCCGTAATGAACATTCGCCCCATGTTAATTTTGCCTATTAAAAAAAGTACGATTGTTCATTTTTCTCTTGGAAAAACGGCTTTGTCTTATTTTAATTGGATGCACGCTTTTTTCTTTCTTCCTTTCTCCGTAGTGTTGTTCATAGAAAACCATCCAATAGAGAGTGTTATTTCTTGGCATTTAGCGATGTTTTCGATAGTGTACATTAACAATTTCATCAATGTATTATTTAGCAACAAAGACAATTTGTTTGGAATTTTACTAGCAATTGTAGTTGTTTTAGGCGGATTACAACATTACGGCTATTTCAACATTACAGATTATTCGGCACCCTTTTTTGAAGGACTATTTCACAGTCCGGGATTATTTTTAGTTCCACTTTTAGTGCTTATAGGATTATATAAAATCACTTATGATTTCTTTAAAAAGCAATTGTATCTCGATGCAGGTCTAGCCACTAAATCAGCGATTGCAAAAACAGAAAATTTTACTTGGCTGAATCAGTTTGGAACCTTAGGCACATTTTTGAAAAACGACATCAAATTAATTAAAAGAAACAAGCGCTCCAAAACCACGGTAGGAATGAGCATTTTGTTTTTGTTTTACGGTTTTATTTTTTTTAATAACCCTTCTCAGCCACAATTCATGCAAATTTTTGCAGGCATTTTTGTCACAGGTGGCTTTTTGTTCACTTTTGGTCAGTTTGTGCCAAGTTGGGACAGTCAATACTACCCATTAATGATGACCCAAAACATTTCATATAAGAACTATTTGACTTCAAAATGGTGGTTAATTGTGATTGCAACAGTAATTTCTACCGTAATATCTTCCTTTTATATCTACCTCGGTTGGGAGATCTATTTGATTATTTTGGCGGGTGCTATTTATAATATTGGCATCAATTCACATTTAGTTTTGTACGCTGGCGCTTACACCAAAACCCCAATTGATCTAACTTCGAGTAAAGGGGCTTTTGGGGATAAAAAAGCGTTTAATTTACACACGACATTAATTTCTTTACCAAAGATTGTCTTACCCGTTTTGCTGTATGCATTAGGCAAATACATGGAAGGGCCCAATACAGGTTTAGCTCTTGTGGCAGGAGCGGGATTAATTGGTTTTGCAATACGCGATCGGGTTTTTTCACAAATTGAAAAAGTCTATAAAGTAGAGAAATACAAAACCATTCAAGCCTACAAACAAAACAATTAACATTCAGTTTCCGGTTAGCAGCAATATACATTTTCTAACCCCATAAACTTTAACCTCATAACCTTAATTCACTATGATCCAAGTCAATCAACTTTCAAAAAAATACAACGGGACTACCGTTTTACAAATCGATAATTTAAGCATTCCAAAAGGACAAAGTTTTGGACTAGTAGGCAATAATGGCGCAGGGAAAACCACTTTTTTTAGCTTGCTTTTGGATTTAATCCAACCTACAACTGGCGAAATCATCAATAATGAAATTCCGGTACATACTAGCGAAAATTGGAAATCCTTTACCGCCTCTTTCTTAGACGAAAGTTTCTTAATTGGCTACTTAACTCCCGAAGAATATTTTTATTTCATTGGTGATTTACGCGGTCAAAACAAAGCCGATGTAGATGCGTTATTAGCAAAACACGAAGAGTTTTTCAATGGTGAAATTTTGAACAATAAAAAGTATTTGCGCGATTTATCCAAAGGGAATCAAAAGAAAGTCGGCATTATTGCTACTCTAATTGGTAATCCGGAAGTGGTAGTTTTAGATGAGCCGTTTGCTAATTTAGATCCTACTACAGTCAATCGTTTGAAAAAAATCATCAAAGAACTAAGCGAAAATCCGCAAGTGACGATTTTGGTTTCGAGTCACGACTTGCAACATACGGTGGAAGTGTGCGATAGAATTGTGGCATTAAATAAAGGCGAAGTAGTAAAAGACATTGTAACATCAGCAGAAACGCTTCAAGAGCTTGAGGCCTTTTTTGCGGTTTAAGTTTCCATATTTCAAAAAGAAACGTAATTTTACCTTTCTGTATACTAAATCAGTAGTATAGAAGTTAAAGTTATAAACCGGTTCCAATTGAAAATTAACAAATCATATCCTTTTTTTATTTTTTTCACCATTCTTTTTTTAGTGGCTTGTTCTACTAAAAAAGACACTTTCATTTCCAGGAATTATCATGCATTAACGACTAAGTATAATGTGTTGTATAATGGTGGAATCGGCTATGATAAAGGATTGGTTGGAATTAACGAGAAAAGCAAAAACAATTTCTGGAAACGATTACCCGTGGAAAAAATGGAGTTGTCTGACGGCTCAACTTTTGACACTACTAGGAATGCTAATTTTGATTTGGCTGAAAAAAAAGCCACAAAAGGGATTCAAAAACATTCTATGAATATTGGCGGAAAAGAAAGAAATAGCCAAACAGACGAAGCTTATCTTATGTTAGGAAAGGCGAGGTATTATGAGCAGCGCTTTATCCCCGCTTTGGACGCATTTAATTACATTCTTTATAAATATCCCGGTAGCGATAAAATTTATGAAGCTAAAATTTGGCGCGAAAAAACCAATATGCGTCTAGGAAATGACGCTTTAGTAATTAAAAATCTTTCGAAATTGTTGAAGGATTTTAAATTAAAAAATCAATATGTCGCTGATGCTAATGCTGTTTTAGCAGAAGCCTTCTTGAATTTAGAAGAAAAAGACAGTGCGGTTTCCAAATTAAAAATAGCACAAGGGCTAACCAACCGTAACACTCAAAAAGCACGATATCGATTTATTTTAGGACAGCTATATGAAGAATTAGGTAAAAGAGACAGTGCACTTCTTTGTTACCAATCCGTAATTGATATGCATCGAAAAGCCGATAGAGATTATGTGATTCAAGCCTACGCTAAAAAAGCGCAGTTGTTTGATTTTCAAAAGGGCAACAAAGAACAAATAGAAAAAATGTTTGCTAAACTTTTGGAAAACCGAGAAAACCGACCTTTTCTAGACCTGATTTACCACCAAATCGGATTGTATTACGAAAAAAGTAATACTGCAGAATTAGCATTAAAAAACTACAATCTCTCTTTGAAAAAAGCAAAAGACAACAGCTATTTAGCCGCTTCTAATTATAGAAATCTAGGCAATATGTATTTCAAAAGCGCTGATTTTCCTTTGGCGGCAAAATACTATGATAGTACATTGGTGAAATTAGAAAAGAATACTAGAGAGTTTCTCCAAATTGAAAAAACCAGAAAAAATTTAGACGACGTAATTAAGTATGACGCACTTGCTCAACAAAACGATAGTATTTTAAAAGTCGTAGCTTTTTCTGATTTGGAACGCATAACGTTTTTTGGTAATCACATAGAAAAACTCAAAAAAGCGGAAGAGAAGAAACAATTAATGGCGAAGAGGCAACAAGAAGCTATGGCTAGCATAGAAAATGCAGGTTCTGCTCCAATGGGCAATCAAAAAGGGCTTTTAAAATCGCCTTCTTCGAGTCCTTTGATTACTTCAAAATCGCAAGCAACTTCAACAAACACCTTCTATTTTTACAACCCCACCACAGTTTCCTACGGTCAGTTAGAATTTAAAAAGAATTGGGGCAGCAGAAGCGCTAAAGGCTATTGGAGAATGAGTGCCAATACTAAAGAGATTTTAATTTCGCCATCCAGCGAAAGCGAATTAATTGAGGGATCCACCACAGCAAAAGCGCCTCAACCAACCGACAAATTTGAAATAAAGTATTATTTAGCTCAATTGCCTACTGAAAAAAGAGAACTGGACAGCATTAATCAAGAACGAAATTTTGCCTACTTGCAGTTGGGACTTATTTATAAAGAGAAATTTAAAGAATATGCTTTGGCAACAGCCAAACTAGAAAGCGTTTTAAAACAAAATCCGGAGGAAAAACTAGTTTTACCAACAATGTACAACCTCTATAAAATCTATTTAATTACAGACTTAGATAAAGCATCGGAGATGAAAAGTCAAATTGTTGCTCAGTTTCCTTCTTCGCGGTATGCGCAAATTATAAACAATTCTGACACGGATGGTTTAAAGTTAGACACTCCTGAAAAAACGTACAGTCAGTTGTATCAAGAATTTAAAGAAGGGCAGTTTGTGTCGGTTTTAGAAAAAATAAATACGGCAATTATTCAGTTTTCAGGAGATGAAATTGAGCCGAAATTGGAATTGTTACGAGCCAATACAGAAGCTAAATTATTTGGAATTGAAGCGTATAAAAAAACACTAGAAGCAATTGCAGCTCAATATCCCAACACTGACGAAGGAAGACAAGCCAAAGAGATTGTTAACGATCAGATTCCCGTATTGGAAAAAATGGAGTTTACCACGAATGCTAAAAGTTGGAAAATACTATTTAAAGCGGGTTTAAGAACAGATCCAATTACTATTGAAATTGAAGATAAAATTAAAAAATTCATCGCCGAAGAAAAAATAGAAAAACGATCGTATTCCTATGATGTTTATACTGACAAAGAAAACTTTGTAGTAATTCACAACATAAAATCCGAGGCTTATGCAGCGGATGTTATAAAGTATATGAAAACGAACAAGCAATATACAATTAGCCAAGACGCAATTATTATTTCGAGTGATAATTATAAAGTGGTTCAAATTAAAAAAAACCTAGAAAGCTATTTAGCCTCAAAAAAGCAGTAAATTATGTTTGACAAAAAAACCAAATCCTACACCGACCTTTTAGGGAAAACCAACCGAATTGTAGAAGGAACAAGAATTAAAGGCAATATTTATTCGGTTGCCGACTTTAGACTAGACGGAGAATTAACCGGAAATTTCCAAACAGAAGGTAAAATTGTTATTGGTCCTGCCGGAATAGTTGTGGGAGATATTGTATGTAAAAGTGCCGATATTGAGGGTCGATTTAGCGGGAAAATCCAAGTAGAAGAACTACTCAATGTTAAAGCAACAGCGGCCATTTATGGCGAAGTTACCGTTGGTAAATTAGCGGTTGAACCTGGCGCTGATTTTTCGGCTACTTGTACCATGACAACAAAAACAACTACTCACCCAAATGGAGAATAAGTTTCCGACTAAAAAAAACAAGTGGTTAGTTTTAATTACTATTCCTGCTCAAATGGGAATCACTATTTTTCTATTTTCTTTTTTAGGAGAATGGCTGGACAACAACTACCCTAATGATTGGGTATATTATCATAAAGTTCTTTTGATTATAGGCGTTTTTCTGGCCATGTACAACACCATTAGATTAGTAAATCAAGTTAACAAACAATAAGACCAGACCCTAATGAAGCTTGTAAATAAAACACTATTCTTGGTTTTAATCCCGTTAACAGTTTTGTTTTATCTTGTTCATTTACAAGTACTACATTTTATAAGCGTCAAGCCTTCCACGTTCTATTACTCGCTTGAATTAGAGTATTGCTGTTTTGCATTAGCATCCGCTTTAATTGTTTTTGTTTTACAAAAAATTAAGCAAAAAAACTTTGACACCGTTGGGCTTATTTTTCTATCGATAACCTCAATTAAAATGATTGCCTGTTTTTTTGCAGTTCGTCCAATTTTACAATTGGAAAGTCCGACCGCTTCAATAGAAAAAATTAATTTTTTTGTGATTTTTATTCTTTTTTTAGCAATAGAAACCGCAATAACTATTAATTTATTGAATGAAAAGAAGGAATTTTAAAAAACGATTTTAAATATCCCTAAAAATAAATTTTTATATTCTTTTGAATATTAATAAAAAATGTACCTTTGCACCTAAATTTTAGAAACCTAAATAAACTAAGATATTTAACTGTTATGGTGATTTCAAACAAACCACTTCAATTCCTATTTATAGCTTTAGTCGCAATGCTTCCTTTGGCAGGTTTTGCTAACTCAACTGAAGAAAAAGAGGCAACTCCAACAGCAAGCACAGATGTTAAATCTGAAATAAAAGAGTTTATTAATCATCACTTATTAGATTCACATTCTTTTTATTTTAATGCAGATAAAGAAACAGGAGAACACAATGGTTTTTCTTTGCCAATTATTCTTTGGGATAACGGTTTGCAAGTTTTTTCTTCTGGCGAATTTCATCATGGCCCAGTAGCTGATGTTGCAGAGCATAACGGGAACTTCTATAAATTACACCACGAAAAAATATACAAAACAGATGCTTCAGGAAAACTAACTGAAGAACACGGTCACCCAACGAATGTTAAACCATTGGATTTATCTATTACTAAAAGTGTAGTTGGAATTTTATTCGTGTCTATTTTAATGTTTGTATTATTTAGAGGATTAGCAAAATCATACGCTAAAAATGGCGGAATTGCATCTGGAGCAGGTCGTTTCTTTGAGCCTTTAGTTTTATACGTAAGAGACGAAATTGCGATTCCAAACATTGGAGAAAAAGCATATAAAAAATACATGAGCTACTTGCTTACGATCTTTTTCTTTGTGTTTTTCTTGAATATTTTAGGATTAACACCACTAGGATTTAACGTAACTGGAAATATCGCAATCACTGCTTCTTTAGCATTAATGACGTATTTGATTACTACTTTTTCTGCTAACAAAAATTATTGGGGACACATTTTCTGGATGCCAGGAGTGCCTACACCAATGAAATTTATTTTGGCACCAATTGAATTGTTGGGGACAGTTATTAAACCATTTTCATTAATGATTCGTTTGTATGCTAATATATTGGCAGGACACGTTGTATTAATGAGTATTATTGGTTTGATGTTTATTTTTAAAAGCTGGATTGGAAGCACCTTGTCATTTGGATTGGCATTTGCACTTTCTATCCTTGAAATATTAGTAGCGTTTTTACAAGCGTATATTTTCACGATGTTGTCTGCTTTGTATTTTGGTGCAGGAAATGAAGAGCACCACCACGAGGAGGCGCATCACTAATTAAGTTTAATGGTTGATTGTTTAATAGTTTAACCTCATAAACAACTAACCTAGTTAAACCATAAATAAGAATGTTTAATTTTTAATATATATATTATGCAAATTCCAACTATTGTAGGAGCAGGATTAATTGTTATCGGAGCAGGTTTAGGTATTGGTAAAATTGGTGGTTCAGCAATGGACGCTATTGCTCGTCAACCAGAAGCTTCAGGAAAAATCCAAACAGCTATGCTTATTGCAGCTGCACTTATTGAAGGTATTGGTTTCGCTGCGTTATTCGCTGCTTAATTAAAACACAAAACAGTAGTTACAACGGTTGGTTGTAACTATTGTTTTTAAAAATTAAAACAGATTCAATTGCTACAAGCAATTAAAAAAAAGTTTACAATTTTATAATTACATATAATGGAGAAGTTAATTAATGATTTTTCGTTTGGTTTATTTATTTGGCAAGTAGTCATTTTTGTCGGATTAATATTCTTATTAAAAAAATTCGCTTGGAAGCCTATTTTAGATGCGGTTAACGAAAGAGAACAAGGTATTAAAAATGCTTTGGAATCAGCTGAAAACGCACGTAACGAAATGCAAAATTTACAAGCAGATAACCAACGTATTCTTCAAGAAGCAAGAGCTGAACGCGACGCCATGTTAAAAGACGCTCGTGAAATGAAAGAGAAAATGGTAGCTGACGCTAAAAGTGAAGCACAAGAGCAAGGTCAAAAAATGATTGACCAAGCTAAAGCAGCTATCGAAAGCGAAAAGAATGCAGCTATGGCTGATTTGAAAGCACAAGTTGCTACCTTGTCATTAAGTATTGCAGAAAAAGTATTGAAAGACGAATTGTCTAACAAAGAATCTCAAACTAAATTAGTGGAGAAAATGTTAGGTGACGTAAAACTGAACTAATTATGGCAGGTACAAGAGCAGCAATTCGTTATGCAAAAGCAATCTTAGACATCTCTAATTCAAAAGGGGTGGCAGATGTTGTGAATAACGATATGAAATTGATTGCTTCTACAATCAACGCAAACGAAGAGTTAAACACTTTCATTCAAAGCCCGACTACTTCAGTTGAGGTAAAAGAAAAAGCGTTGTTGGAAGTTTTTTCAGGAGTAAATGCAGTAACTCAAGGATTGTTTCATTTGTTGTTTGAAAACAAACGATTTGAAATCCTAGAAGCAATTGCTTTGGAATACAATAAATTGTCTGATGAGATGAACGGAATTGAAGTAGCCAAAGTAACTACAGCTATTGCAATGGACGCAGCTTTAGAAGCTAAAGTTTTAGCCAAAATCGCTACGCTATCAGATAAGAAAATCACAATTGAAAATACGATAGATGCTTCCATCATTGGAGGGTTTATTTTAAGAATAGGCGACAAGCAATACAATGCTTCTGTTGCTAATAGATTACAAGTATTAAAAAGAGAGTTTAGTAATTAGTTATTACACATAAAAGTGTTTAAATTATAAAGTAAGATGGCGGAAATCAAACCTGCTGAAATTTCAGCAATATTAAGAAAGCAAGTAGAAGGTTTTGAATCTGGTGCTACACTAGAAGAAGTAGGAACAGTACTTAATGTTGGAGATGGTATTGCTCGTGTGTACGGGCTATCTAATGTTCAATACGGAGAATTAGTTGAATTCGAAAATGGTCTTGAGGCTATTGTATTGAACTTAGAAGAAGACAATGTTGGGGTAGTACTTTTGGGTGCTTCAACAGGAATCAAAGAAGGTTCAATCGTTAAAAGAACACAACGTATTGCTTCTCTTAAAGTAGGAGAGCAAATGTTAGGACGTGTTGTAAACACACTAGGTCAACCAATTGATGGTAAAGGACCAATCGGTGGGGAATTATACGAAATGCCTTTGGAAAGAAAAGCGCCAGGAGTTGTATTCCGTCAACCAGTAACTGAACCATTACAAACAGGAGTAAAAGCAGTTGATGCGATGATTCCAGTTGGTCGTGGACAACGTGAGTTGGTTATTGGTGACCGTCAAACAGGAAAATCAACTGTTTGTATCGACACGATCTTAAATCAAAAAGAATTTTACGATGCAGGAAAACCTGTATTTTGTATCTATGTTGCTATTGGACAAAAAGCTTCTACAGTTGCAGGTATTGCAAAAATGTTAGAAGAAAAAGGAGCTATGGCGTATACGATTATCGTAGCAGCTAACGCTTCTGATCCAGCTCCAATGCAAGTATATGCTCCAATGGCAGGTGCTGCAATTGGGGAGTATTTCAGAGACTCTGGACGTCCAGCTTTGATTGTTTATGATGATTTATCTAAACAAGCGGTGGCGTATCGTGAGGTGTCTCTTTTATTAAGAAGACCACCAGGACGTGAAGCATATCCTGGAGACGTTTTCTACTTACACTCTCGTTTATTAGAGCGTGCTTGTAAGGTGATTGCTGATGATGATATTGCAAAAAATATGAACGACTTACCAGATTCTTTAAAAGGAATTGTAAAAGGAGGAGGTTCATTAACTGCTTTACCAATTATCGAAACACAAGCGGGTGACGTTTCTGCATACATCCCAACTAACGTAATTTCGATTACAGACGGTCAAATTTTCTTGGATGGAGATTTGTTCAACTCTGGAGTTCGTCCTGCAATTAACGTAGGTATCTCGGTATCTCGTGTTGGAGGTAATGCACAAATCAAATCAATGAAAAAAGTATCAGGTACTTTAAAATTAGACCAAGCGCAATTCCGTGAATTGGAAGCGTTTGCTAAATTTGGTTCTGACTTAGATGCGGTTACTTTAAACGTAATTGAAAAAGGAAAAAGAAACGTTGAAATCTTGAAACAAGGTTTGAACGAACCTTATACTGTTGAAGATCAAGTAGCTATTATCTACGCTGGTTCTAAAAACTTATTGAGAAATGTTCCTGTAAACAAAGTAAAAGAATTTGAGAAAGATTTCTTAGAATTCTTGAACAACAAACACAGAGACACTCTTGATGCTTTGAAAGCAGGTAAATTAGATGACAACATTACTGATGTTATCGAAAAAGTAGCAAAAGAAGTTTCAGCGAAGTATAATTAATCAATATAACAATATGTCAATGTGTGAATGACAGTCATTTGCACATTGATAAATTGATAAATTTTCATATTTAGAATGGCAAACTTAAAGGAAATCCGTAATAGAATTACTTCCATTTCATCTACGATGCAAATCACATCGGCAATGAAAATGGTTTCTGCTGCAAAGCTTAAGAAAGCACAAGATGCGATTACAGCGATGCGCCCTTATGCCGAAAAATTAACGGAATTATTACAAAACCTCTCTGCTACCTTAGATGGTGATGTTGGGGGTGATTACACAGCGCAACGCGAAATCAAAAAAGTATTAGTTGTAGCTATCACTTCTAACAGAGGGTTGTGTGGTGCTTTTAATACAAACGTAATTAAAGAAGTTAAAAATCGTTCTGATTATTACGCAGGAAAACAAGTAGATGTTTTTGCAATTGGTAAAAAAGGAAATGATATTTTGAGCAAAACATTAACGGTTATTGATAATCAAAGCGCCATTTTTGACGATTTGACTTTTGATAATGTAGCTCAAATTGCAGAGGTATTAACCCAAAAATTTGTGGCTGGAGAATACGACCGTATCGAATTGGTGTACAACCAATTTAAAAATGCGGCGACTCAAATTATTCAAACAGAACAGTTTTTGCCTTTGGCTCCAATTCAATCAGACCTACCTGTTTCAACAGGAGATTATATTTTTGAACCTTCTAAAGAAGAAATTGTATTGACTTTGATTCCGAAATCATTGAAAACACAATTGTACAAAGGAATTAGAGATTCGTTTGCTTCTGAACACGGAGCGCGTATGACGGCTATGCATAAAGCAACTGACAACGCAACGGAATTAAGAGATCAATTGAAATTAACCTACAACAAAGCGCGTCAAGCAGCAATTACTAACGAAATTTTAGAGATTGTTGGTGGTGCTGAAGCGTTGAACGGATAATATTAGTTTGAAATATATCATGAGAGCCTCGCATTGCGGGGCTCTTTTTTTTGAGTATTTTTATAAAAAAAATTTACAACTTGGAAATTAGAGAACTTACAACTTTAGAAGAGATGTTAGCTCAATTTGAGCTTATGAAGCATTTGTACAGCAATAACTTTACTATAGAAAAATACGAAGCCTATTTGACCGAAATGCTTCCTCATAACTATATTCAAATCGCTGTATTTGAAGGCGAAGAATGTATTGGACTTTCGGGTCTATGGTCCGGAATTAAACTGTGGTCAGGCCGCTATTTTGAGATTGATAATTTTATAGTCCATCCAGATCATCGTTCTAAAGGTGCAGGAAAATTTATGACCGATTATATCAATGCAAAAGCTGAAGAAGCCGGTTGCACTATGATTGTATTAGATGCCTTTACAGGGAATTTTACGGCACACCGTTTTTATTATAACCAAGGCTATTATCCAAGAGGATTTCACTTTATTAAGACCTTGAACGAAGCCGGATTGTCTTAAAAAAGCTGTTAACAAAACCAATTTCAAAACCCGAATTAAACCAAAGAATTCGTTATTTTTGTTTTTATCAAAACCTAAACCAGACCAACTTGGGATTATATAAAAGTCTTTTCAAACAAACCGCAATCTATGGATTAGCAACGGTTTTACCGCGAATGCTGAGTTTTTTACTTGTGCGTTTGTACACCGGAATCTTGCCTACAGGTGAGTATGGAGAAGTTTCTATTGTGCTTTCATGGATGGTTTTTTTCAACGTGGTATTGTCGTACGGAATGGAAACGGCTTTTTTCCGATTCTATAATTCGGAGACCGATAAAGAAAATGTGATTGCTACTTCGACCATTTCTATTTTTTGGTCCTCCATTATTTTTATTTTTGGGGCTTTAATTTTCAGAGGCACTTTAGCTTCATTGGCTAATGTTGATGTGCAGTATATTACTTATGCTATTTGGATTTTGGTGTTAGATGCCTTAGTGATTGTGCCTTTTTCGAAGTTGCGCGCCAACCAAAAACCGATGTTGTATGCGGTTATAAAAATTGGAAATGTAGCCGTTAATTTGGCATTGAACCTTTTCTTCTTATTGCTTTTACCAAAAATTGCCGCTTCAAGTCCTAATTCATTTATTGGGAATTTGTATGTTGCCAATTATGAGATAGGTTATATTTTCGTTTCTAATTTAGCAGCAAGCTTATTAACTTTAGTTGTGTTATCACCCAATTATCTTTTCTTAACGCGAAAATTTGATGTGGCACTTTGGAAAAAGATGATGCGTTACGGATTGCCTATTTTGGTTGCTGGAATTGCCTTTGCAGTCAATGAACATTTCGATAAAATTCTGTTGGGATATTGGTTGCCAGAAAGCGTTGCTAAGTCGGAAGTTGGAGCCTATTCAGCTTGTTATAAACTAGGATTGTTTATGGTGTTGTTTGCCACAGCATTCCGATTGGGAATTGAACCCTTCTTTTTCAGTCATTCTAAAAATGAAAACGCGCCACAAACCTACGCCATGATTACCAAATATTTTGTGATTTTTGGTTCTTTGATTTTGTTGGGTGTAATCGTTTTTGCCGATGTATTGAAGTTTTTGCTTTTGGATGACAAATCCTATTGGGAAGCCATGAAAGTGGTGCCGTTGATTATTTTGGCTAATTTCTTTTTAGGGATTTACAACAATCTTTCGGTTTGGTATAAACTAACTGACAGAACTAAAATGGGCGCCTATATTTCGATTGTAGGAGCTGTTTTGACTTTGGTGCTGAATTACCTTTTAATTCCAAAATTCAGCTATTACGGCTCAGCTATCGCAACCATTGTGGCGTATGGAAGCATGATGTTAATTTCTTATGTATTGGGAAATCGGTATTATCCAATTCCGTATGATATGGAAAAGATTGGCGGCTATTTGGGCTTGTCGATTGTATTCTCTGCTATTTCTTTTTACGGATTCCGAGAGAACTATTTTATAGGAATCTCTTTATTGTTGGTATTTGTATATTTTGTATACCACAACGAAAAAGCAACCATACTCTCTATTATTAAACGAAAAAAATAAAATGACTATAAAAATCATCAATAAGTCGCAACATCCGTTGCCTAATTACGAAACGATTGCTTCGGCTGGAATGGATTTAAGAGCCGATTTAGACGCTCCCATCACCTTAGCTCCTTTGGGGCGAGTTATTGTAAAAACAGGCTTGTTTATTGAGTTGCCGATTGGTTACGAAGCTCAGGTTCGTCCAAGAAGTGGCTTGGCTATCAAAAAAGGAATTACAGTACTCAATTCGCCAGGAACAGTCGATGCCGATTACAGAGGAGAAATAGGAGTGATATTAGTAAATCTATCCAATGAGGATTTTGTAATTGAAAACGGCGAACGCATTGCTCAATTAATCATTGCCAAGCACGAACGTGCCGAATGGATTGAAGTTCAGGAACTGTCTGAAACCTTTAGAGGCGAAGGCGGATTTGGTAGTACTGGGGTGAAGTAAGCCCCCTAACCCCCATAGGGGGAACAGAAAAATTCGACAAAAAACAATTAATTTTTAAAATCCTATTTACCCCTAATAGGAATTCCCCCTTCGGGGGTTAGGGGGCTAACATGAAAATAATAGTACCAATGGCAGGACGAGGTTCTCGTCTTCGCCCACACACATTGACCATTCCTAAACCGTTAATTCCTGTTGCTGGAAAACCAATAGTTCACCGTTTGGTGGAAGATATTGCGGGGGTGTTGAACCAAGAGATTGAAGAAATTGCTTTTATTATCCACGAAAGTTTTGGTAAGCAAGTTGAAGCCGATTTGATTGCTATTGCTGAAAAATTAGGTACTAAAGGAACGATATATTACCAAAATGAAGCTTTGGGAACAGGTCACGCCATTATGTGTGCCAAAGATTCTTTGAGCGGCCCAGCGGTTATTGCTTATGCGGACACCTTAATTCGTGCCGATTTTGATTTGGATCAAAATGCCGATAGCGTGATTTGGGTAAAACAAGTAGATCAACCAGAAGCCTTTGGTGTAATAAACTTGAACGAAGCCAATGAAATCGTCGAATTGGTTGAAAAACCAAAAGAATTTGTTTCCGATTTAGCCGTAATTGGAATTTACTATTTCAAAGATGTGGCGGTGTTGAAAAATGAATTGCAATTGGTGTTAGACAATAATATCATTCACGGAGGTGAATACCAAATCAACGACGGAATCAAACAAATGATGGCGAAAGGCATGAAATTTGTTCCAGGAGAAGTGGCTGAGTGGATGGATTGCGGTAACAAAGATGTAACGGTAGAAACCAATTCTAGAATGTTAGGATTTTTGCACAATGACGGAGAACATTTGGTAGATTATGGAGTAAAATCGGAGAATTCTACGATTATTCCGCCTTGTTATATTGGTGAAGATGTGGTGTTGATTAACGCTACTGTTGGACCTAATGTGTCTTTAGGGAAAGGATGTCACGTTGTTAATAGCACGATTAAAAACAGTTTGGTACAAACGCATTCGCATATTAAAAATGCCAATTTAGACAATGCGATGATTGGAAATCACGCGAGTTTTGACGGGAATTTTACCAGCATCAGCATCGGAGATTATTCAGTTTTAGAATAAAAACAATATGAACACAAAGACGATAGTACTTTTCTGTATCACTCTGTTTCTTCCGCTTTCGGGATGGACGCAAACAGAACCTGAAGAAATTGCTATGGTCTCGGATGAATTTCAGGATTCCTTTTACGAATCCTTGTTGCAAAAAGGAATTGAGAATTACGACAAAGCGATTGTGGCTTTGGAGAAATGTTTGGTGAGCCAACCCAATAATGCGACAGTTCATTTTGAATTAGGCAAAAACTATTTGGCTTTAAAGCAATACGAAAACGCGTATCAAGCGTTTCTAAAAGCATCCCAAATTGAGCCGAAAAACAAATGGTTTTGGACAGGAATCTATGACTTGAGTTTTCAAACGAAGAATTACGAACGTGCGATGACTGCGGTACAACAACTGATTTTGTTTGACGAGCGTAATAAAGACGATTTGATTCCGTTGTATATGGCAACCAATCAATTAGAAAAAGCATTGACTTTGATAGGGGAGATGAATGCTAAATACGGTAAGTCACAAGAGCGCACGCAGTTTAAAAATCAAATTCTTTTGGCGACCAAAAATCAATCTTCGGACTGGAAAGAGTTGTCTGATTTTAAGAATTATTTGGATGCCAATGACGGAAACCAAGCGGTTCAAACGATGAATAGTATTTTGGCAAACGCCCAGATTCCTAATGCTGTTAAGCACCGGGTGGTCAATGAATTTTTGATTTTTGCATATACTAATCCGCAATATGAAGGCGCTTTGGAAAATGCAATTTCAGTTTTCGATTCAGATAAAGAAGTCAACGTTGCACAAGCTATTGGGAAGTTCTATCAAAATAAAAACAATTCAGAGAAAGCGATTCGTTTTTATGAATTGGCACTTCAAAAAGAAGTTGGAATAGTGGAAACTAATTTGCTTTTGCTTCAAGCCTATACAACGGCTAAACAGTTTCAAAAACTAGCAAAGAAAGCAGAAGAAGGAACGGAATTGTATCCTTCTCAGGCGTATTTTTATTTTTATTTTGGCTTAGCCAACAATCAAATGCGCCAATTTAATAAAGCGAAGGAAGCATTAGAAACCGGTTTGGATTTTGTAATAGACGATTTGGATTTGGAAATCAATTTTAATTTGCAATTGGCGGAAGCCTATAATGGTTTGGGCGACTTTAAGAAAAAAGACAGCTTTTTTGCGAAAGCAAATCAATTAATACAGCAGAAAAAGAAATGAGAAAGGTCATACTATTGGTGTTTTTAACGTTGTTGGCGTCTTGTAAAACTAAACAAGCTGCCGTGACAACAGTGCCTGAAGTTACTTCAACTAAAGAAGTTTCGGCAGAGGATATTATAGCCAATCATTATAACAACATAACCAACTTTGAGACTGTTTATATCAAATCGAATGTGCGTTTTTCAGATGAAAAGCAAACACAAAACGTAACGGCAGAAATTAAAATTAAGAAAGACGAGCAAATTTTAGTTAGCATTCGCTTCTTAGGAATCACAATGGCGAAAGCCTTAATTACCCCCTCATCTGTAAGTTATTACGAAAAAATGAACGGAACCTATTTTGAAGGCGATTTCAGTGGTTTAACACAATGGTTGGGAACCGATTTGGATTTTTCTAAAATTCAGAATATGTTGTTAGGCCAAGCATTTGATAATTTACAACAAGGAAAATACGCTTTAGCCAAAGTGGATCAAGGGTATGAATTGACTGATTTGCAAGCAGGAAAGACCTTGAAATCTTTCATTTTGGATCAAGAGAATTTCAGAATACAAGGACAGGCTATTGCTCAGCCAGAGCAAGATAGAATGATTAATGTGAGCTATGCCAACCAGACTAGTTTTAATGAAGGAACGCTTCCTTTATCCGTTTTAATCCATGCTTTACAAGCCAAAGAAAAAACAGAAATTAGTTTAAATTACACCACAGTTACTTTTAACGAAGCACTTTCTTACCCGTATAGTATTCCAAATGGCTATAAAAGAATTTTAATTAAGTAAATTTGCAAAAAACCTTCTATCATGTCAAAATTTCTCCTCAGTTTATTTTTTGTTTGCGCTACTTCATTAGTTTGGAGCCAAGACTCGCAACAAGAGAAGTTAGAACAACGAAAAGCTCAAATTCAGCAAGAAATTAAAGAGAATGAAAGACTCTTGCAATCCGTTAAGAAAAAAGAAAAATCAGCGGTGAGTGTCATGGCTATTCAAGAGAAAAAAATAGCGCTGAAAGAGAACTTGATCAAGACCACAGAAAAACAAGCGAAGTTGTTGAGTAACGATATGTACATCAATCAGGTGGAAATCAACAAGCTTAAGAAAGAACTCAAGGTACTTAAAGAAGATTATGCTAAAATGATTGTTAAGTCGTATAAAAGCCGTTCAGAAGAGAGCAGGGCGATGTTTTTATTATCGTCTAAAAATTTCCAACAAGCTTACAAACGCTTGCAATACATGAAACAATATACTAGTTTCAGAAAAATCCAGGGCGAGGAAATTAATGTGAAGTCAAAAGAACTATCGGTCTACAATCAAAAACTAGAAGTTCAGAAAACGGCTAAACAAAAATTAATCGAGGAGAAAGAAAAAGAGCGTTTGTCTTTAGAGCAAGAAAAGAAAGAACAAGAAAAAATAGTTAATTCAATTAAGAAAGACAAGAATAAGATTGCAAACGACATCAAGAAAAAACAACAAGAAGCGCGCAATATTGATAAGCAAATAGACCGTTTGATTCGTCAAGCTATTGCTGAAGCTAATAGAAAGGCTGCTGCTGAGCGTGCAAAACAAAAAGCTGCCGCTACTGCTGCAGCCAAAGAAAAGAAAGCAGCTGCTGCTGCCGCTGCAAAAGAATTAGCGAATGCTAACAAAAGCGGCAAAACCATCAAAACGGTGGCTAAAGCTGTAGTGGAAGAAGAACCGGAAGAAGAAGCTAAGAAACCAATTTCGTCTACAAAAATTGACTTAACACCCGAAGCAAAAATTGTAGCCGATAACTTTAGAGCTAACAAAGGAAGATTGCCATATCCTGTAGAACGAGGCAAAATTACTTTAGGGTTTGGAAATCAAGCACATCCAGTATACAAATCGCTTATGGTACATAATAGTGGTGTGGAAATCACCACCGATCAAGGTGCTACTGCAAGAGCCGTTTTTGATGGCGTAGTAACTAGTGTTTTTGATTTAACAAAAGTAACTAAGGCAGTAATGATTCAGCACGGCGATTATTTTACTGTGTATCAAAACTTAAGCTCAGTAAATGTGAGTACTGGAGATAAAGTAACTAGAAAACAAGCTTTAGGGCGCATTCGTTCCAATGGAGAAACAGGTAAAACAGTGCTTAAATTCTTGATATATCAAAACACTTCGTACATTAATCCTGCGGGTTGGTTGTCGAATTAATAAATAAAAAAAGCACTACGAGAGTAGTGCTTTTTTGATATAAATAATCTTTATAAGGCACGTTATTACTTGTCAGCGGTATATTCTAAAATGTCACCTGGTTGACAGTCTAAAGCGGCGCAAATAGCGGCTAAGGTGCTGAACCGAATCGCTTTTGCTTTTCCAGTTTTTAAGATGGAAAGATTGGCCAAAGTCAGTTCTACTTTTTCTGACAATTCGTTTAATGATATTTTGCGTTTTGCCATCATTACATCTAAGTTTACGATAATTGCCATCCTTTAAATTGTTAGGTCGTTTTCTTGTTGTAATTCAATCCCTCTTTTGAATATTTGTGATATGACATACACAATGGCCGCCATCATTAAAAATGCCGCGGTATCGTTCCAATACGCACTTGTATCACTTAGTTCGTATCCCTTTTGAATCAGTCTTTTAGCGTATTGTTTCGTAATTATACTCAGCATTGCTATTGAAAAAGCTTCGTAACTAATTTTTTCTATGATTTTGGCAATTTCGACGCTAAATGGAGCAACGATGTTTAATTGAGTAAATAGTTTTACCACCAAATAAAACAAGTAGGATTTCATAAATGCTAAAATAACGATACAACTCATTATTCCCACAAAGTGAGGAAATTCTTTTTCATATAATACAGAAAGATCTAATCCGTTGTAAACATTTTGTGTTGCTAGGGGTTGGAATAAGGTAAAAACAAAATTAAAGAGTAGCGCACCCGCTTCAATACAAAGTCCGATAAAAATGATCCAAGAAGCAATATGTAAGCCTTTTAAAACAGTAGTATTGTTTTTTTTCATAATTAGTAAATTTTAAATTATACCAACAAAGATATAAATTTATTGATAATCAATAAATATTTATTGTAAAAATCATCATTTTAAAAAAATGTGGCTTTGGAATAAAAACAACTCTCTGTATAATGATAGAAATAAAACGGAATTACAATGAATTCAATTATATTTTCAAAATGCAGTTCCATTTCATACATTTGGCAACTATGAGAGGAATTAAAATGCTATTTTGGTTGCTGTGGCGCATATGGTTTTACATCATGATCGCCTTTCCTATATTGGTGATGTTGCCATTATTGTTATTGTCAATAGTATCAGAGCGCGGCTATAACTATTTTTTTGCATTAGCAAGAATTTGGGGCAAGTTCATATTGTTTAGCATGGGTTTTTATTATAAAGTGGAAACCATCGAGAAGCTAGTACCCAACAAAAGCTATATGATTGTGGCCAATCATACTTCGATGACCGATATTATGTTGATGTTGGCCGTAGTAGATCGTCCTTTTGTGTTTGTAGGAAAAAAAGAATTGGCTTCAATTCCGTTGTTTGGATTTTTTTACAAGAGAACCTGCATTTTAGTAGATAGAAATAATGCCGAAAGCAGAAGAGCGGTATATGAAAGTGCACAAAAAAGATTGAATAGAGGATTGAGTGTTTGTATTTTTCCAGAAGGGGGAGTTCCTTATGACGAGTCGATTGTACTGGACAAATTTAAAGATGGTGCTTTCCGATTAGCCATTGAACATCAAATCCCGATTGTTCCTATTTCTTTTGGCGACAACAAAAAACGATTGTCCTATACTTTTTTTAGCGGAAGTCCCGGATTAATGAGGGTAAAAATCCACTCACACATAGAGACAAAAGGTAAAACCCTAGACGACAGAAAAGCGATTAAAGATGAAGTTTATCAAATTATTTACAACCAATTAGTAACTTTTGATAATACAATAGCATAAAAAAACCGCAAGTAATTCAAGTACTTGCGGTTTTTTGTGTGTGTGGAAGAAAATTTACTCAGCCGCTAATTCTTTGATTTGCGATTTGATTTTTTCTTCTAATTCATCAGCTAATTCTGGGTTGTCTTTGATTAAGGCTTTAACTGCATCACGTCCTTGACCTAATTTAGTATCACCATAACTGAACCACGAACCTGATTTTTTGATGATTTCAAATTCAACAGCCAAATCTAAGATTTCACCTGTTTTAGACACCCCTTCGCCATACATAATGTCAAATTCAGCAGTTCTAAATGGTGGTGCCACTTTGTTTTTTACCACTTTCACTTTGGTTCTATTTCCAATTACGTTTTCGCCATCTTTAATTTGAGACGAACGACGAATATCCAAACGAACTGAAGCATAGAACTTTAATGCGTTTCCACCCGTTGTAGTTTCTGGATTACCAAACATTACTCCGATTTTCTCTCTCAACTGGTTGATAAAGAAAACAGTACAGTGTGTTTTACTAATTGTACCAGTTAATTTACGTAGTGCTTGTGACATCAAACGCGCGTGAAGACCCATTTTAGAATCTCCCATTTCGCCTTCAATTTCGCTTTTTGGAGTCAAGGCTGCAACCGAGTCAATAACCACAATATCAATAGCTCCAGAACGAATCAAGTTTTCAGCAATTTCTAATGCTTGTTCCCCATTATCAGGCTGTGAAATAATTAAGTTTTCAATATCAACTCCTAATTTCTCTGCATAGTTTCTATCAAAAGCATGTTCTGCATCAATAAAAGCAGCAATTCCACCAGCTTTTTGCGCTTCGGCAATAGCGTGCAATGTCAAAGTTGTTTTACCAGATGATTCTGGTCCGTAGATTTCGATGATTCTGCCTTTTGGATAACCACCAACACCTAATGCTAAATCGACACCAAGCGATCCAGAAGAAATGACTTCTACTTCTTCAACGGCTTTATCGCCCATTTTCATTACAGTTCCTTTTCCGTAGGTTTTGTCTAGCTTATCCAGCGTAAGTTGTAACGCTTTTAACTTGGCTTCTTTCTCTGAACTCATTTTTTATGTATCTATTTGGTTATCAATTAAGGGAATAGAAGGGATTGGTTTCCCTAATTTGTTTTCGTAAAAATAGTTTTTTTTTCTGAAGTTACAAGAGATGCAATTTGCATTTTTTAGTACTTCTTTAAAAATAAGGAGGCTAGAAATGTAAAATAGAAATGGAAATGAAAAAAAGGCGGTTATTGAACAAAACTCACTCCTTTTTTCTTTTGATTTTCTATATATTCGGAGGGAGTAACGCCAGTCAAATCTTTAAAGGTTGTATAAAAATTGGAGCGTGTTTTAAAGCCTGATTTTTCGCCAATAGCTTCTATAGTTAACACTTCTTTGGAATTACTTTCCAACAAATCAATTGCGTATTGTACGCGTAGTTCCGATTTTAACTTTGGGAATCGGGTGTTTAGTATTTCATGAATACAGTAACTCACGTGGTTTTGAGGTATTTTCAAGGCAAAACTAATATCACTTATCGAGAAGCTCGGGTCTACAAATGGTTTCTCTGTTTTAATATATTCCAGAATTTGTTGCGCTATTTCTGCAAAAGGTTCGTTTGTAGCGGTATCCTTTTCCCATTTGTAATTGATTTGATTTTCATTGTTTTCAAACGGCCTTCTGTTTTTTAAACGTCTTGGAATTCCATATAAAATGGTAGGGAATAAGAGTAGAAAAAATGAAATTGAACAAAAAGTCAACCCCATAACAAGGTATAGAGGATAGGATTTTTCTAAACCTATGCTCGGTTTTGAACTTAAAGAGGATACAGTGATATAAAGAAAACCTAGTGTAAGTAATATAACCGTAGTGAGTAAAATTACAATCCATCTGTAACTGAAAGCCAATTGTTTTTTTGGAATGTCTTTGTCTTCTGTTTTTACTTTGTAATTGGTCCAAACCAAATAACAACTTACTATGGCGTAAATTAATAAGTGAATCGGTCTAGTGAGAAAGCTCGTGCCTGCGCTATACCAATAGTTTACATTAATTTTAGTCAGCACGTCTATATCGAGAATAATGGAGTTTGCAATTTTAATTTTTTCTTCAAACGGTAGAATTAGATAAGGAATTAATCCAATGCCGTGAATAAGCGCAGGTATAAAATGAAGCAAGTCTTTTTTAGTTAATGAAGAAGTGTCGTTAATTACACCTCGCACATAAAAATACAACAGCGGACCAAGAAGCAACATTAATGCGGTAAAGTGGTTGTAAAAAATCGCAATCCAAAATGCCGATTGACTGTAAAGAATTAAATAATGGGTAATGCCATAGATGGCTGTAATTTGTAAAAAAAAAGATAAATACACGGCGGTTTTATTTCCGCTCCAATTGTTTTTTAAAACAACGAAAGATAAAAATAGCGTAAACAGAGAAACAGTTAAAAGCATGACGTGGGGATAAGGAAAACAAATATAATCAATTAAAAACAAATAAACTTGTCCTGTTTTTTTGTTTTTAGGACATATTTCTGTCAAAACGAATAGATTTTGTCTGCCAAAGCCAATAAATTTGCGGGTTATTCAGCAAAAAAACCTATTTTATTGATAAAGTATTTCTAAAAAATGAGTGTCATGCGATTTTTATTTTTATTTTTTTTCACAGGAGTAGCCTTTGGCCAACAGTTACATCGTCAAATGTTGTCCGCTCAAGGTAAGGTTGCCACTACATCCAAGGGTATTGTGGTGAGCCAAACATTTGCTCAACAATCCACCATTGGAACCTCGGTAAACGGAAAGATGATCGTTAGCCAAGGTTTTCAGCAGAGTAAATCCTCTTCGGCGGCTCCCATAAAGCCAATAGAAAATAAAACCACGGTTTTTCCAAATCCAATTACCGATCAAGTAAATTTTAAAATGGATCATCCCGTTCCGGGCAAAATCTCTTTTTCATTATTTGATATTCACGGACGTCTTTTGGAACACCAAGAAAAAGAAGCACCAAATCAAGTACTTACCATCAACAACCTGATGCTTGCCGCAGGCGAATATTTTGTCAAATTGGAAGGCACCAATTATTCCTTCGGAACCGCAATTCTTAAATCTAAATAACTTAAAAAATGAAAAAAATTGTACCCCACATCCTTTTTTTTCTCATCAGTTTTTCAATCTACTCTCAAGGCGTTTTTTTCAACACGGAAAAAAACTTCAGTACTTTCTCGTACAAAAATCGTTCTGCCTTTACAGAGAAATTGGACATTAACGGTGTTGGTGACGCCTATGAATTTGAGTATACTGACGTTTTGAAATACAAAAATTTCAAAGATTTAAAATACAGCGGTAGTGTCACTATCAACGATTTCAATGCTATTGCCGAAACCTCTCTCAACACACTAGAGTGGAAAACCACCTATTTGGGAATTCAAAGTACCGTTGACTATCAATTTTATGATTCTTATTTCTTTTTCTTGAGCGCAAGAGCCGGTTTAAATATGTCTACTATTCTTCGAGGAAAACAAACAGTGAACAATACAAGCTGTGATTTAACAGTTAACAAAGAGTTTTCGGTTTGAGATTATTTGTTATATAATTAGAATTGTTTAAAAGTAAAAATTATATTGAAAATATGAATTTTAATCTTCATAAGATCTTTCCAACTATTTTTTCTTTGATCTTGATCAACACTTTTGTTGTGGCCCAAAATAAATTAATTTCAGAAACTAGCCCTCAACAAATTTCTTCTATTGATTCTAACATAGCAGAAAATAATCCAATAATTATTAAAGTTAAAGCCAATGCCGAGTTGCCAGCGACATTGATTGAAAATTACTTGAACCAAAACAAAGAGGTACATGTTGAAAGCGAAGGCGCTATTATATTTTCTGGACAGATACACAAAAATTCATCAGGAACCGCCAATTTAACTATTGTAAATAAGAATTCAGGGTCAATCACTTTTCTAGATAATTCAAAAATTTACGCAACCAACGGAACCTTAAACCTTAACATTGAAACAGATGGTACAATTGCTGTAGCGAATTTAGCCTTATTAGAAACCAATGGGGGTAGCATCCGTTTACGCGCGTTGAAAACCCCACAGTCTTTATCTGACAGCACTATTAATTCTATTGTTATTAAGGGTAAATTAGACGCCTCTTCAGTTCAATATGGAGGAAAAATTGTGATTGAATCTGACCACATCAAATTGGAGGATCAGTCTACAATTTTAGCTCAAGGGGAGCAAGGCGGTGGCGCTATTTTAATTGGGGGCGATTGGCAAGGTGGAGCAAGCGCCGAGCGTCGTGTTTTTTCTGATCCCAAGGCGATATATCAAGCCACCACTGTGACGATGGAATCCGGTGCAGTAATAGACGCAAGCGCGACTCAAAATGGAAATGGTGGAACAGTTGTTCTTTGGTCTGATATTAAAAATTCAAACTCTGTCACCGCAGTAAAGGGTAGTGTTTTTGCTAAAGGGGGAGTTGTTTCAGGTAAGGGTGGAAATGTTGAGACATCTGGTGCTAAATTAGATTATGTTGGTGTGAATATAAATACCCTAGCTTTTGATGGAAGTGCCGGTCTATGGTTCTTAGATCCATATGATTTTTTCTTGGATGCTGGGGAGCTATCCACCCTTGCTACTAATTTAAATAACGGCGATGTTACTATCTCGACAGTTAATACAACGAATGGAGGTATAAATACCGAAAGTTATGGTTATGGGAATATTGTCTTTATGGCGAATTTTTCCTATACCGGCTCAAATAATAGAACCCTCACCCTAACCGCTGATGCTGATATTTATATTCAGGGCAATATTTCTGCAACTAGCTCAGGTCGTTTAAACATCAATTTCAACGCCACAGGTGATCAAGTTTATTTAAACGGGGATATTTCTACCAACGGTGGGAGTATATCATTTAGCGCCCAAGATGTTCACTTCCAGAAAACCAGCGGTACTCAATCCATAACATCTAGTGGAGGTGCACTAAGTTTTAATTCATCGAATATTTTTCACCTAAGACAGTCAGGTAACGGTAACGTTAGCTTTGATACAGGGGCTGGTTCACTTAGTCTTGGATCCGGCTCTACTTCGATTACAAATATTCAATATAGCATCACAGCACCCACTGTGCTGATCAGTTGGGGTGGTCCTACTGGTAAGGATGACACGGGCTATAGCGCCAACATTGTTGCTGGGCGAGAGTACTCATTACGACTCTGGTATTGGGATACTTGGGACAACGAGAGGGGAGAGCTGATGTTTAGCACCTCGACCACTTCAAGACAAAACAATTTCTTTATTTTTTGGTCAAATGCCAATGTCAATAATGGTTCATTTCTATTTGACCATGGAGCCAACGATGGTACTCTTTATTCAATAGGCCATAATACTAATCATGGCCGTAACAACTTCAATGACATATTTGTTGATATTACTTTTAGAGCTACTCAAAATGGATTTCTAAGAACATGGAATAATCTCAATGAAGATACTTGGAATGAATCTCTTGAGATTCAAAATCTGAGGGAAACGGGTCTCTCATCTAATTCAGGATTTACAACAGGCGGCAGAAGTTTAACTTTAACTTCAACCTCTGGATTAATTACAGGTTCTGGAAATATTACCAACTTAACAAACTTGATCGTTAATACTGACAACACATCAAGCTCATTGACTGGTGTTATTTCTGGCACAGGCACAACGCTTACCAAGCAAGGCGCAGGTACATTATCACTGACTGGTATTAACACTTACACAGGACTCACAACAGTGAGTACCGGAACGCTGAGATTAGCACCATCATCAACTGCAGATAGACAGTTGACAGGTGGCATAGTAAACAATGCGAATGTTATCTTCGACGGCACTAATGGAGGGGTTGGTGGTGCTTTCTTTGTTACAGGGGCATCTGGTGCTGGCACATGGAATGTGACTGGCACGACTAGTGCAAGGGGACAGTATCAGAATCGTTTAATCTTGAATGGAAATACTACGATCTCAGGCCTTGTGACAGTGACTAACCATGGCAATTTCTGGCTTGAAAATGCAGATATCAATGCGACTTCACCGATTTTTCTGGACGGCGCAAATACTTTTCTAAACCTTTACGCTAGAAGTACTACTACCGTGATGAGAATTGGTGCGCTAAGTGGTAACGGTAGAGTAGATGCACCAGGAGAAGTAAGCTCATTCTCTTTATCTTTGGGCCATGACAATGGGTCGGCCACTTTTAGTGGAGTCATAGCAAATTCTCTCTCTCCAGTACTGAGACTGACCAAAGAAGGCACAGGCACTCAAACACTTACTGGCGCTAATACTTATACAGGCACCACTACAATTTCTGGAGGAATTTTATCAGTTGCTTCTGGCGGATCGAGTGGTACTAATCTCTCTACAGGTTCAATAAGTATTGGGGCTGGCGGTATGTTGTTGGCGAATGCTACATCCACGATTTCCAACACCATTGCTATCAGTGCCTTTGGCGGAACAATTGCTGCTGCTACTGGAAGTACGCTAACCATTGGCGGAAATATTACAACTAATGCTCCAAGAGTTGGAGCATCTGGATATACCGGCACTGTAACTTTTGGTAATGGTTTGACGTCAGCTGCGTTTGTTCCAACGCCCAGCCAGCCGGTGGTCGTGAGTTTTGGCACATTAAGATTTGTAGGATCAAACAATAATTGGCAGCAGGGAGGTGGAGCAGCAGCAACAACTGTCCCAAGAATTACAGTCGATAATGGCGGCACAGTTGATATGGGTGGCATTATTAATAACTACGACTTGGCAAACATTACGCTGAATAACGGTATTTTTACTAATAGTGCTGCAAATTCAACAGGCCCAGCTAAAACGGTTAATCTTGAAATTGGTAGTCTTGGGGGAACTGTATCTACAGCCACTGGTACAACCCTGACTATTAACGGAGTCGTAAGTGGCTCAGGTAACTTAACCATAGGCGAGGCAGGTAAATTAGGTACAGTGATTTTCACTGGCATTAGTAATACCTATACAGCCTCTACTTTCATTATTGCTGGCACCTTATCAATCGCAGCTGAGCGAAGTTTGGGTGCACTGCCTAGCTCAGCCACAGCTGGTTCGATCATTTTGAATGGCGGTACCTTGTTACCAACAGCTAACATTACATTGAGTAGTAACCGTGGCATCAGCATTGGTACAAATGGAGGAACCTTCAACGTTGATAGCGCTAGAACCTTAACTTATGGTGGCATTATTGCTGATGTAAGTGGTGCAACAGGAGCGTTGACTAAGTCTGGTGCAGGTACGCTGACTTTATTTGGCGAAAATACTTATACGGGTGTTACCACTATTAGCACCGGTACTCTCCAGATTGGAAATGGTAGCACTTCGGGGTCATTGGGCACTGGTAATGTTAACAATAACGCAACGCTGATATTTAATCGCAGTGATGACATATCTGTGACCAACCTGATTTCAGGTACAGGTGCTTTGGTTAAAAATGCTGCTGGCGTATTAACGCTTGTAGGTGCAAACACCTACTCGGGTGGCACGACAGTGTCTGGGGGGACATTACGGGCAGGGATTTCTTCAACAGGAACAGTTACAAATGGCCCTTTTGGTACCGGTTTAGTTACTGTTGGCTCAGGGTTTACACTTGACATGAACGGTTTTACAGTTGCCAATGCGCTCAGTTTAAGTGGAGTTGGGTTAAGCAGTGCTGGTGCATTGATCAACTCGGGTGCCGCTGCATCGACAACTGGATCCGTGACTATTACTGCGGCAACTTCAATTGGTGGTTCTGGAGCGATTACCATGTCTGGTGCAGTTTCCGCAAGCACGCATGTGGTTACTATTTTAAATGCCGTAGGGGTAACTGCTGAAAACACAAGCAATAGTATTGCTAAAGTAGCAATTACTAACAGTGCGTTAATTCTCAAAACCACTGCATCGCTTGAGGTTAATGCAAGTAGCCTGAGCGGTGCAACTCGTTTACAATCCGTTTCTGCTTCTAGAGATATCACAGTTTTAGGGGCGATTACAAACAATACTAATGCCAACACACTTACCTTAATGGCTTCACGTGATATTTTGATATCAGCTCCGATATCTGGGGCAACAGGTAAGTCGCTTACCACCAACTTCTATTCCGATGTGGATAATAGCGGAGGGGGTGGCTTTAAATCTACTGTATCCACAGCAACCATAAGTACATTTGGTGGTGATATTACTATTGGAGGTGGTACAACGGATATTACAGCTGGATGTAACGGATCATTTTATTGTATCGCTGGCTTTGCTAGTTCAGTTGCTTCTGATGCTAAAGGAATTCATTTGCTGAGTTCAATCAATGCAGCTGGCGGCAATATAAACCTGTTTGGCCGAGGTAATGCTACTGATTCGACAGCTGGTGCCGGTATTTACATTAATGTAACTGGTAATGTTCTAAGTACTTTAGGAACAGGCACCATCACCCTAAATGGTGTTTCAACCGGAGCAGAGCGGGGTGTCTATTTTGTGAGCGGTAATATTTCTGCAGGAACAGGTTTGATTTCAATAACTGGGACAGCGAGAGCGACGAATGCTTTTACTGGTGTGAGAATGGATGCAAGCGCAATCACTTCAAACGGCGCACTATCGATTGCAGGGACTGGGGGCAGCAATGAGTATGGTGTTTATATTTATGGCGCAGGTAGTTTTGTAGTAGCAGGTGATATTACGATTAATGGTCAAAACGCACAGGCCAACCAAGGCACGGTGCTTGAAAGCGCAAAGATGATTCAATCCACCGGCGGAAACATTTCTGTGACCGGTGTGGGGAGATCTAAAGGTCTTTATATCAATTCAAGCCTGGTTGCAGGGAATAGTCAGACGACACCAACAGCGGGTGGAACCATCACGATTAATGCAATTGGAAGTTCTGATTACGGTTTAGATATTAACACTGGTTCCCTGATAGCTTACGGCGCTATTTCAATCACTGTGGTTGGAACTAGTACGCACTCATTCACACTGCGCGGTGCGGGAGCAAAAGTTAGATCCGCTTCAGACATCACGATTAGCGCTACACAAGGTACTTGGGGTCTTACCATGTACGACAACTCGTTTATTCAGTCGACCGGTGGCAATATTGCGATTACCTCTAATGGAACAGGCGGCGGTTTATATATGGGCACTACCGGCGGTATTTACGCGAGCAGTAACACCGCCAGTCCAACGACAACGCCAACTGTCGGCGGAACGCTCACCATCAATGCAACCGGTTCCACTGCATACGGCATTCAAATGGCATCGGGCTCATTGGTTTCATTTGGTGCAATGAATCTAACTGCCCGTGGGGCCGGTGGTTACCAAGGCTCTTATATTTACGGCGCTGGCACCTTCTTGGCGGTGGGTAACATCACCGTTGATAGCGCCACCAGCGGCGGCCATTGGGGTTTAGATTTCAGTGCTAGCCGTATCATGCAATCAACTGCAGGTAATATTTTAATTACTGCAGTTGGAAATTTTGGTATGTACGTTAACGGTACTATTGCTGCAAGTACAAGTACGACAGACACCTCTGCTACAACAGTTCCAGCAACTGGCGGTTCTATTACGATTAACGCAACTGGACGAACTCAGCAAGGACTAGAAATCGGAGCTGGTTCGCTGTTTGCTAATAACGCAATCTCAATTAATGGTAGCGCAACAGGCGGCTATTATGGAGTCAATTTTTCTGGTGCGGGCACCACAAAAGCCATTGGTAATATCACCATTAACGCCTCCAATACTGGGGCTCAATGGGCGTTTTACCAATATGACAGCCGTATTACACAATCAACGACCGGTAATATTAATATCAAAGCAACAGCTCTATCAGGTCACGGCGTATATATCAATGGTGGTGGCTTGGTAGCAGGAAATAATACCACTACGCCAACGGCAGGCGGCAACATCACCATTAATTCCACCTCAGGTGCAAATAATATAAATGGCGCAGCTTTAAGACTTGATGGAACCAGCACCAAGATCATTGCTTATGGTGATATTGATATTTTCGCCAATGGTGCAGCTGCTGGATTAAATGTGGCCAATCAACAAGGCCATGGCATCATTCTATGGGGTGGCGCACAAGTCATTAGAAGCTATGCAGGTAATTTAAGCATGACAGGTTACGCAACGCGCAGTGTTGGAGGAGACTGTACTAACTGGGCTTGCATTTCAGGCGGCATTACCTTGTATAGCGGTGGTGTGACTCTTCAAGCTTACAATGATTTAACCATGAATGGAGTTTCAGGACAGGGTATCGGTCTTTATTTAACTTTTACAAATAGCACAGGTGGTGGAATTACTGCTGAGAGAGGCAATA
Source organism: Flavobacterium ammonificans (assembly GCF_020886115.1). Taxonomy (NCBI): domain Bacteria; kingdom Pseudomonadati; phylum Bacteroidota; class Flavobacteriia; order Flavobacteriales; family Flavobacteriaceae; genus Flavobacterium; species Flavobacterium ammonificans. Next base: position 629,327 of record NZ_AP025185.1, on the reverse strand, counting down.
TTGTCATGAATGGCTTAAGTAATAATGCTTCTTATGGCGGCTCTGTCATTCGTCTGCCCATTATCGCGACTTTAGGTTCGGTAACTATTTCGGCTGCTGGTCAAGCTTATGGTTATTTCCAAGATGCTTGGCAGGGAACAGTGTCTGCTAAAAATGATGTAAATATTATTGGCTATGCAACAACTGGTGATGGTATTTATCATGGCATTGGATCAATATCATCAAGTGATGGCGATGTCATTTTGTCAGGGACTACAACAAGTACCAATACGGGCCATTATGGTATTGATTCTGTTTCAAGACCTGTATCAGCTATCAATGGCTCGGTTACATTTCAAGGCTCAAAATTGGATACAGTGTTTACGTTAGCAAATGCAGTTGCCAATTTAAACGGTGCAACACCAAGGCCTTTATTCGCGATTGCTGATTCAGCAAGTATGGCAAGTGCTGCAACTAATGGTGTTAATTGGACAGGGGCTGTCACTGCAAATACCTCAACAGGTTACGTTTTAATTAATGCAAAAGCGCCATCTATCACAGGTGCAGTTACGGCTTATGGCGTTGCCTTGCTTGCTAATAATCAAAGCTACACCTTAAATAACGCAAGTAATTCAATCAAAGCATTCGCTGCTGACATTGGTAGCGGAAGCTTGAATATTGCAACAACGTCAAATCTTGAAATTGGTAGTTATGGAAGTGTGAATGGATTTACAGGTAATGGACTAACAATTACTAGCACTGCAACAGTCACACAAACCAAACCAATCAGTATTTCCGCCTTGACCTTGGCCGGTACTGGTGGTGTATTCGATCTTGACCAAGCCAATACGGTTAGCGCTAGCATTGCGCTAAACAGCGGTACTTTAAAAGTAAGCGATGCAGCTGCATTAGGTTCTAGTTCAGCTCCAATTACCATGGGCACCAACTCCATACTACTGTCAAATGTAAATTCGCTGGCATTAAGTAACCCAATTGTGATGAGTGGCGCTGCAACAATTAATGCTCCACCCGCTCACACATTGACTTTGTCTGGTATCATAAGTAGTTCAGCTAATTTAACCATTAATAGACCTACCTCAAATACAGGCACCGTGATTTTCACAGGGGCTAATACCTACACAGGTACCACGACGATTTCAGCGGGTACGCTACAAATTGGTGCCGGTTCAACCACAGGTTCTCTTGGCACTGGAGCTGTGACCAATAACGGTTCCTTGGTCTTTAATCGCAGTAATAACTTGACCTATGCAAACGCGATCTCTGGCTCAGGAAGCATGAGAAAAGAGGGTGCTGGCGTACTGACCTTAAACACGGGGCAAAGTACCTACAGTGGCGGTACCACAGTCAATGCGGGCACCTTGATCCTAAATGACCTATATAACAATAGTAATGGCGTCATTTTAGGGGTGCTAAACGTCAATGCAAACGGAACTGTTCAATTAACTGGTTCCTCAAGTGCTTTTGGATGGAGTGCTAATCGTGTGTCGACCATTAACATCAATGGCGGTTTGGTTGAGGTGGTAGGTACTGTTCAGCATATCTGGAACGCGACACTAAACTTTACTGGTGGTGGCACTTTAAGATCTAATAGCGGTACTAGTTCTAGTAGTACAACCTCTTATTGGGAGTGGGGTGGTGTAACTGTGAATGTGATTGACCCAACTGCTGAAGCTGTAATTGCCGGCAGGATTAACTTACGTTCAGATCTAGGTACAAGCACTTTTACCGTTGCTGATGGGGCTGCGACCAATGATTTGCTAATAAGTGCTGCTATTACTGAAGCCTCTGCGATGGGCTTTACTAAGGCCAGCGCAGGTACGATGACGGTGTCAGGTGCAAATACCAATACTGGCGCAATTACAGTCAATGCCGGCACCTTGGCTGTGGCAAATGCTAATGGTCTTGGTACAACTGCTGGTGGTGTAACCGTGGCTAGTAGCGCAACCCTAGACTTGCAAAACATTGCCGTTGGTGCTGAGGCCATCACGCTAAATGGAGGAACAATCGCTGCCTCTACTGGAACATCAAGCCATAGCGGTACCGTGGCTTTGGGGGCTAATAGCACGGTGAACGTAGCTGGTACCCAATTAACCCTTTCAGGCATTATTTCGGGTACTAATTTTGGCGTCACAAAAATCGGCGCAGGAACCTTGATCCTCTCTAATACCAACACCTACACCGGCGATACCATCATATCAGCAGGCACCCTAAGAACCACCGGTACATTGAGCACTTCCACAGACGTAGTGATGAATAATGCCGCAATCTGGGATCTGCAAGCAACTCAAACCATCGCAAGCCTCTCGATGGCCAGTGGCAACACTATTATTAGAAGCGCTGGAACTTCTAGCTTGACAGTGAACGGGACTTCCACCATTGCGAATAGCATTGCTACGAGCGGTAATCAAACCTATACCGGAGCAGTAAGCTTAGCAGCAAATACTGCTTTAACAACGACCAGTAACGGCACAGTTACTTTTAGCTCCACCGTCAATGGCGCCAATACCTTGACCATCAATACCCACGGCACGGGCGACCTGACTTTTACCGGCTCATTGGGCAACACCACCCCGTTGACTAGCCTCACTGCCACTACTGACGTATTCACTGCAGCAGCGCTAACATTGGCGGGTCCAGTTTCTGTTAATGCTGGAACGATTGCGATTAACGGAAATCTGAATACCACCGCAGGAACTACTAGTGGCGATGTCCTTCTTAAATCAGCTGGGGATATCTTAGTTGGAGCAAACAGATCAATTACTACTAGTGGGGGCGATGTGGTGCTGTGGTCTAACAGTGACAACCAACTTACCAACGGCAGCATTGCCCTTAGAAATGGATCCTCGATTGTTACTGGCTCTGGTTCTGTAACTGGAGGCTCCATCTGGTTGGGTGGCGGCAGCGATGGTGCTACGTGGAATGGCTTGAGTGTAGGCGGTGGCTATGCTGTGCCCGGAACATCCTTTGTCGCTTCAACAGGTGGCAGTGCTGTAACTGCGGCCGTTTACTTAGAGGGCAGCTCTATTTTATCTTTTGGCGGGGCCATCAAAATTGCCGGGGACGCAGGAAACGCTGATTGGGGTATCGTCACCTTTGGACAGGTTAATGTCAATGCTGGAAGTGGCGCCATAGAGTTGGATGGACAAGCCTCTAATACTTCAGGAAATCGAACAGGGATTTTATTTGGAGTGCATGACTTATCCCTTGCTTCAACAGTTAATATCTCATCATCCGCTTCCGGTAATGCCATCACAATAAGAGGTGTTAGTAGAGGTACTGATGATGCAGTTCATATAAGTGGTACAGTAAACATAACTTCTTCCAGTACTGGAAATATTGAAATCAATGGTAATGCGCTAGGAGCCGGCAGAAGTATTGTTGCCGGGGGCTATTATAACGGCATATTAAATGTATATGCCAGTTCAGGTGACATAACGCTTAACGGTAATTCAAAAGCCGTGCAAGTGGCAACACGTTTTATGAATGGATTAACCGCAGGGCCATCGAAAATTAATATTGGACAAGGCGGCAGTATCACAAGTTCCACTAGCAATGTTTTTATCATTGGTGATACGATTGCACTTGCAGACGGCGGTATGGCGATTACGACATCGGGTAAAGTCTCTGTTCAGCCCTCTGGAACCAGTTTTGGCAGCGCGTTTACCTTCCCAATATCCAATCTTGCTTTATCATCTTCTATTACGGGTTTGACACTGGGTAAAGTTGGTAATACAGCTAATATCACTATTGGAGGAACCACTACCATTGCTGGACCAATTACTTTAATAGGAGGAACATTAGCAATTAATAGTGCTTTAACTGCAACCAATTCCACTTTAAACTTAACAGCTAGTACTGCGATTACGCAAACGGCTGCAATTGTGGCTAATGATTTAGTTCTTCAAGGCGCAGGAAACATTACCTTAACCAATGCCTCAAATAATGTTGCCTCCATTAGTGGGGGAGATGTTACCAGATTAGGAAATCTTTCCTTTACTGACGCCTCAGTGGGACTAACTGTAAATAACATTAGTTCTGGTTCGTCTGGCACAAACGGTACTATTCAAATTGAAACACTTCAAGGAAATATTACCCTTGCTCAAAACTTGAATACCACTTCAACTTCAGTTAATGCCATCATTTTAAACGCAGGAAAAAATACCGCTGCAGGAACAATTACTGGTGGAGATATTTTAGTTTCGGGCACTCCAACCATTACCATGGGTACTGGAGGGATTGCTAAACTCTATAGTGGAAGTGTAAGCGGCAGCACGGGTCTCACAGACTTTGTGGGTATTGGCTCGGGGAGATTCCGATACAACAGTGATGAAGCAACAACAAACTTCACAACAGCCCTCACAGCTGGTCTCAATGCAATTTACCGTCAAGCGATTGCAGTCACGATAACGACTGACAGTCAATCTGTTACGCACGGTGATTCAATCAGTTTGACTGGAACAACTTCAGGATTAGTCAATGGTGATGCGGCTAGTTACACCATTAGTAGTGCGGCTTATTCAACACTGAATAATCTAAAAGCTGGTAGCTACACAGTTGTTGGCGGTGGCGTGCTTGGTTTTGGTTATAGTGTTACTGCAACCAACGGCACCTTGACAGTCGCCCAAAAAGCTATCACCATCACTGGCACAACAGCATCTGATAAGGTTTATAACGCTGATAGAGTCGCCACTTTGGTAACAACAAGTTCAGCCATCGCTAATGGTGCTACATCTGCCAACGATAACAAGTTCTACACAGGAGATGCGGTATCATTGGTTAAAACTGGTGCGGCAGCAACATTTGCAGACAAGAATGTGGCCGATGGTAAAGCTGTGACTGTGACTGGCTTTAGTTTGAGTGGTGCAGATGCAACTAACTATACCTTGGTGCAGCCTATAGGTTTAACCGCCAACATCACCAAAGCTGACTTGGTGGTAACCGGTATCACTGCTAGCAACCGTGTCTATAACGCAACCGATGTAGCAGTCTTAGGTGGTACAGCCACGGTGAGCCCATTAAGCAATGATGTGGTGACTGTGGGTGGCACAGCATCAGGTGTCTTTGCTGATAAGAACGTTGGTAATAGTAAGGCGATCACGATCACGGGTGTGACGATCTCTGGCACAGACGCTGGTAACTATAACCTCGTACAACAAACAGATTTAACCGCCAACATCACCAAAGCTGATTTGTTAGTAACGGGCATTACCGCAAGCAACCGCGTATATGACACCACATTGACCGCAGTCTTAGGCGGTACAGCAGCAGTTTCTCCACTTGGTAGTGATCTAGTGACTGTTGGTGGCACAGCAGCAGGTATTTTCGCTGATAAGAACGTTGGTAATGGTAAAGCGATCACGATCACTGGCGTAACGATCTCTGGTACAGACGCTGGTAACTATAACCTTGTACAACAAACAGATTTAACCGCCAACATCACCAAAGCTGACTTGGTGGTAACCGGTATCACTGCTAGTAACCGCGTCTATAACGCAACCGATGTAGCAGTCTTAGATGGTACAGCCACGGTGAGCCCATTGAGCAATGATGTGGTGACTGTGGGTGGCACAGCATCAGGTGTCTTTGCTGATAAGAACGTTGGCAATGGTAAAGCGATCACGATCACGGGTGTGACGATCTCTGGCACAGACGCTGGTAACTATAACCTTGTACAACAAACAGGTTTAAGCGCCAACATCACCAAAGCTGACTTGGCGGTAACCGGTATCACTGCTAGCAACCGTGTCTATAACGCAACCGATGTAGCAGTCTTAGGTGGTACGGCCACGGTGAGCCCATTGAGCAATGATGTGGTGACTGTGGGTGGCACAGCATCAGGTGTCTTTGCTGATAAGAACGTTGGTAATGGTAAGGCGATCACGATCACGGGCGTGACGATCTCTGGCACAGACGCTGGTAACTATAACCTTGTACAACAAACAGGTTTAACGGCTGATGTTACAGCCAAGAGCATCACGATCACTGGCACCACGGCTTCAGATAAAGTCTATAATGCCAATACAACTGCAGTTTTAGTCACGACAAATTCTGTGCTTAACAATGGCGCTGCAGCAGCCAACGACAATAAGTTCTACACGACAGATACTGTTTCATTGGTTAAAACTGGCGCAGCTGCAACATTCGCTGATAAGAATGTGGCTGATGGCAAAGCTGTGACTGTGACTGGCTTTAGTTTGAGTGGTGCAGATGCAACTAACTATACCTTGGTGCAGCCTATAGGTTTAAGCGCCAACATCACCAAAGCTGACTTGGTGGTAACCGGTATCACTGCTAGCAACCGCGTCTATAACGCAACCGATGTAGCAGTCTTAGGTGGTACAGCCACGGTGAGCCCATTGAGCAATGATGTGGTGACTGTGGGTGGCACAGCATCAGGTGTCTTTGCTGATAAGAACGTTGGTAATAGTAAGGCGATCACGATCACGGGTGTGACGATCTCTGGCACAGACGCTGGTAACTATAACCTTGTACAACAAACAGGTTTAACGGCTGATGTGACAGCGAAGAGCATCACGATTACTGGCACAACGGCTTCAGATAAAGTCTATAACGCCAATACAACTGCAGTTTTAGTCACGACGAATTCTGTGCTTAACAATGGCGCTGCAGCAGCTAACGACAATAAGTTCTACACGACAGATACGGTATCATTGGTTAAAACTGGCGCAGCTGCAACATTCGCTGATAAGAATGTGGCTGATGGCAAAGCCGTGACTGTGACAGGCTTTAGTTTAAGCGGAGCAGATGCAACTAACTATACCTTGGTGCAGCCAACAGGCCTCACAGCAAATATCACCAAAGCTGATTTGTTAGTAACGGGCATTACCGCAAGTAACCGCGTATATGACACCACATTGACCGCAGTATTAGGCGGTACAGCAGCAGTTTCTCCACTTGGTAGTGATCTAGTGACTGTTGGTGGCACAGCAGCAGGTATTTTCGCTGATAAGAACGTTGGTAATGGTAAAGCGATCACGATCACGGGCGTGACGATCTCTGGCACAGACGCTGGCAACTATAACCTTGTACAACAAACAGGTTTAACGGCTGATGTTACAGCCAAGAGCATCACGATTACTGGCACAACGGCTTCAGATAAAGTCTATAATGCCAATACAACTGCAGTTTTAGTCACGACGAATTCTGTGCTTAACAATGGCGCTGCAGCAGCCAACGACAATAAGTTCTACACGACAGATACTGTTTCATTGGTTAAAACTGGCGCAGCTGCAACATTCGCTGATAAGAATGTGGCTGATGGCAAAGCCGTGACTGTGACAGGCTTTAGTTTAAGCGGAGCAGATGCAACTAACTATACCTTGGTGCAGCCAACAGGCCTCACAGCAAATATCACCAAAGCTGATTTGTTAGTAACGGGCATTACCGCAAGCAACCGCGTATATGACACCACATTGACCGCAGTCTTAGGCGGTACAGCAGCAGTTTCTCCACTTGGTAGTGATCTAGTGACTGTTGGTGGCACAGCAGCAGGTATTTTCGCTGATAAGAACGTTGGTAATGGTAAAGCGATCACGATCACTGGCGTGACGATCTCTGGTACAGACGCTGGTAACTATAACCTTGTACAACAAACAGATTTAACCGCCAACATCACCAAAGCTGACTTGGTGGTAACCGGTATCACTGCTAGTAACCGCGTCTATAACGCAACCGATGTAGCAGTCTTAGATGGTACAGCCACGGTGAGCCCATTGAGCAATGATGTGGTGACTGTGGGTGGCACAGCATCAGGTGTCTTTGCTGATAAGAACGTTGGCAATGGTAAAGCGATCACGATCACGGGTGTGACGATCTCTGGCACAGACGCTGGTAACTATAACCTTGTACAACAAACAGGTTTAAGCGCCAACATCACCAAAGCTGACTTGGCGGTAACCGGTATCACTGCTAGCAACCGTGTCTATAACGCAACCGATGTAGCAGTCTTAGGTGGTACGGCCACGGTGAGCCCATTGAGCAATGATGTGGTGACTGTGGGTGGCACAGCAGCAGGTATTTTCGCTGATAAGAACGTTGGTAATAGTAAGGCGATCACGATCACTGGCGTGACGATCTCTGGCACAGACGCTGGTAACTATAACCTTGTACAACAAACAGGTTTAACAGCAGATGTGACGACGGCAACCTTGACTTATAACGCGACGACGGCAACCAGTGTTTATGGATCAATCCCTAGCGTCGATGCTGGCACTGTCACTGGCTTTATGGGTAACGAAACATCTTCTGTGTTGACGGGTACATTGTTATTCAGCACAACAGCCACTGGTACAAGTAATGTGGGTAGCTATGCCATCACTGGTAGTGGTTTAAGCTCAGTTAACTATCAGTTTGTCCAAGCTGCAGCTAATAATACTGCGTTGACGATTACACCAAAAGCCTTAAGTGTGACTGCGTCAGCGCAATCCACCACTTATGGCACAGCACTAAACTTAGGTACAAGTGCATTTAGTACAACGGGCTTAGTGAATTCTGATACGGTTTCAGCGGTAACCTTGTTGCAAGACGGTAACAGCACAGTGCCTGGAACACAAGGTGCTGGTACTTATAGCGGTGCAACAGACGGTATTTTGGCAAGTGCTGCCCAAGGTACTGGTTTGAGCAATTATGACATCACTTATGTACCAGGCACATTGACCATCAACAAAGCCACCTTGACCGTGACTGCTGATGACAAGACCCGTGTGTATGGTGATACCAATCCAAGCTTGACGTACAGCATTACAGGCTATTTAAATAGTCAAGATGCTACTTCAGCAGGTATCACGGGTGCACCAACAATCAGCACCACAGCAACAGCATCATCAAACGTAACTACCTATGCCATTACTTCAGCCGCCAATGACTTGGCTGCTGCTAACTACCAGTTCAGCTATGTTGATGGCACATTGACGATCAACCGTCGTCCTGTGACAGTGACCGCTGATAACAAGACCCGTGTGTATGGCGATGCCAACCCAGTATTAACATTTGCAGTGGCGACTGATGGCGCAGGCACTAGTCGTGGCATGTACAACAGCCAGACTTTGAGTGGAGCTGTAACAACAACGGCCGGATCATCTACCAATGTTGGTAATGTATCAATCACGCAAGGTACAGTGACCAACACTGATAACGCTAACTATGACATCACTTATAACAATGGCACATTAGCGATCACCGCACGTCCGATCACCTTGACTGCAACTGATCGTACGAAGGTCTACGGTGACGCTCTCACATTAGGCACATCAGCCTTCACGAAGACTGCTGGTACTTATGCTAATAGTGAATTAGCCACAGCTGTGACCTTGACCAGTGTCAATGGCTACGCTGCGAGCACCACTCGTGTAGTAGGTACAAACGCCAATGAAGTAGTAGCGACAAACGCCACTGGTACAGGTGGCTTCTTAGAAAGCAACTATGACATTACTTATGCTGCCGGCGCTTTAGAAATTACAGCTCGTCCAATTACCATCACGGCTGATGCCAATCAAAGCAAGATTTATGGCAATATTGAACCAACCTTTACCTATGTAATCGAAGCGGCAGGCACCAATCGTGGTTTAGTTGGCAGCGATACTTTCACTGGCGTATTAGCCAGAGCAGCAGGAGAGAATGTGGGTAGCTATGCAATTAACCAAGGTACGCTTGCCAACAGTAACTACGCCATTACTTATGTGGCGGATAACTTTGCTATTACCACTCGTCCAATTACCATCACGGCTGATGCCAATCAAAGCAAGATTTATGGCAATATTGAACCAACCTTTACCTATGCAATTGAAGCAGCTGGCACCAATCGTGGTTTGTTCGGAAGCGATACTTTCACTGGGGCACTAGCCAGAGCAGCAGGAGAGAATGTGGGTAGCTATGCAATTAACCAAGGTACGCTTGCCAACAGTAACTACGCCATTACTTATGTGGCGAATAACTTTGCTATTACCACTCGTCCAATTACCATCACGGCTGATGCCAATCAAAGCAAGATTTATGGCAACACTGATCCAATCTATACCTATGCAATTGAAGCAGCTGGCACCAATCGTGGTTTGTTCGGAAGCGATACTTTCACTGGGGCACTAGCCAGAGCAGCAGGAGAGAATGTGGGTAGCTATGCAATTAACCAAGGTACGCTTGCCAACAGTAACTACGCCATTACTTATGTTGCGAATAACTTTGCTATTACCACTCGTCCAATTACCATCACGGCTGATGCCAATCAAAGCAAGATTTATGGCAATATTGAACCAACCTTTACCTATGTAATCGAAGCGGCAGGCACCAATCGTGGTTTAGTTGGCAGCGATACTTTCACTGGCGTATTAGCCAGAGCAGCAGGAGAGAATGTGGGTAGCTATGCAATTAACCAAGGTACGCTTGCCAACAGTAACTACGCCATTACTTATGTGGCGGATAACTTTGCTATTACCACTCGTCCAATTACCATCACGGCTGATGCCAATCAAAGCAAGATTTATGGCAACACTGATCCAATCTTTGCCTACGCAATCGAAGCGGGAGGCACCAATCGCGGCCGTGTAGGCAGCGATACTTTCACTGGGGCACTAGCCAGAGCAGCAGGAGAGAATGTGGGTAGCTATGCAATTAACCAAGGTACGCTTGCCAACAGCAACTACGCTATTACTTATGTGGCGGATAACTTTGCTATTACCACTCGTCCAATTATCATCACGGTTGATGCCAATCAAAGCAAGATTTATGGCAACACCGATCCAATCTTTGCCTACGCAATCGAAGCGGGAGGCACCAATCGCGGCCGTGTAGGTAGCGATACTTTCACTGGGGCACTAGCCAGAGCAGCAGGAGAGAATGTGGGTAGCTATGCAATTAACCAAGGTACGCTTGCCAACAGCAACTACGCCATTACTTTTGTGGCGGATAACTTTGCTATTACCACTCGTCCAATTACCATCACGGCTGATGCCAATCAAAGCAAGATTTATGGCAACACTGATCCAACCTTTGCCTACGCAATCGAAGCGGGAGGCACCAATCGCGGCCGTGTAGGTAGCGATACTTTCACTGGGGCACTAGCCAGAGCAGCAGGAGAGAATGTGGGTAGCTATGCAATTAACCAAGGTACGCTTGCCAACAGCAACTACGCCATTACTTTTGTGGCGGATAACTTTGCTATTACCACTCGTCCGATTACACTTACTGCAGGCAACCGAACTAAGGTCTATGGCGATGTCTTAACCTTGGGCACATCTGACTTTAGTCTTACTTCGGGAAGCTTTGCCAATAGTGAGTCAGCAACTGCGGTGACTTTAGCAAGTACTGGCGGCATGGCAGCCAGCACCACCCAAGCGGTGGCAACGTACAGCGGTAACATCACTGCTAGCAATGCTACAGGTACAGGTGGCTTCTTAGCAAGCAACTATGACATTACTTATGCTGTTGGTGCTTTAGAAATCACAGCTCGTCCGATTACACTTACTGCAGGCAACCGAACTAAGGTTTATGGCGATGTCTTAACCTTGGGCACATCTGACTTTAGTCTTACTGCGGGAAGCTTTGCCAATAGTGAGTTAGCAACTGCGGTGACTTTAGCAAGTACTAGCGGCATGGCAGCCAGCACCACCCAAGCGGTGGCAACGTACAGCGGTAACATCACTGCTAGCAATGCTACAGGTACAGGTGGCTTCTTAGCGAGCAACTATAACATTACTTATGGGTCAGGGTCGCTAGAAATCACGGCTCGTACCGTCACGCTAACGGCCACCAAAGTGTACGATGGTACGCGGAATTTGAATGCACAACAACTCACGATTGGTAATACCGTTGGATTAGAACAACTTACGTTTACTGGGGCAATTATCAGCAGTAGCAATGTGACTGACACGGGTAAGTACATCACAGCATTAACGTTGCTTAATGGAAATAACAACGGTCTAGCAAGTAATTACCAATTACCTATACTTAACTTGGTCAATGCCCCTGTGACAATACTACCCTTGGCTATAACCTTGGTTGTACCCAATTTGACTAAGGTCTACGATGGTGGAACCAACTATATCCCTAGTAATGCCGATTTGGCTAATATCACCACTAGTGGATTGCTTGCCAACAACGAAACAGTCACCGCAGCTACGATTACATTTGACAATCGTCATGTGGGTGCAGGCAATAAAACGGTTACCCTTGATTTGGTTTCGGTCAGTAGTGCCAATAGTAATTACAGTTTTACTCTGGTGGGAAATAACACAAGTTCTATTACCCAACTTGCCTCAGCTACTTGGGTGGGTAGTGATGGTGAAGATTGGTCTGTTGCTACTAAGTGGGCTGTTACCGGTAATCTCAGCCAAACTGGCGTACTTCCCGATGGGGCTAACGTGGCATTGGCAATAATCCCCAATAGTTTTACGGGTACAATGACATCCACTACCAGCCACGGTCACAAAGGCAAAATCGACATTCGAGACGGAACCTTATCAGTTGCTTCGGATAGCTATCTAGGGGCTGTTCCGACAACATTAGTGACCGATGCGATCATGTTGAGTGGCGGTAGCTTGCTAGTTACTGAGACTTTCGTTTTGAATAGCTTGCGTGGTATAGTATTGTCTGGTAATGGCACCATTAATGTTGCCAGTGGAAAAAATTTAAATTACAATGGCACATTTAGCGGTAGCGGCAATTTCACCAAGGGAGGAGCCGGAAGGCTAAACCTGCTATCTGCCAATACTTTCAGTGGGAACACCACTGTATCGATGGGTCGATTGGGTTTAAGTCATAACAATGCATTAGGTTCGGGGACGGTGAATTTGTTAAACGGATCGGGCTTATTGTTCAATACAGGGGTTAATGCATGGGCCAATGACATGACCATTACGGGGACAGTCAATTTAGGCTTAGATAGTGCGAGCCCAAACACAGTTGCCACAACACTTAGTGGCTTAATCAGCGGGAATGGTTCTTTGGAGGTGGATGCTACGGATGGGGAAATCTTATTTGTGGGTGAAAACACCTTCACTGGTGGTACAAGCATTATTGGAGGAACAGTGCAGTTGGGCAACGGTGGTTCCACCGGCTCCCTAGGCACAGGCAATATTGATAATGCTGGCACCATAGTAGTCAACCGGTCAACAGACTTGATAGTACCCAATGTCATCAATGGTAGTGGCAATCTAATAAAAATGGGCAGCAACACCTTGACGATGAGTGCCAATAGCAGTTACAGTGGTAGTACCACTATTACTGATGGTGTGCTGATTTTGTCTAATGACACGCCAACGATTAGTACATCCAGCTTCATTGGTCCAGGCCGTTTGCGCATTGAACCAAGCAGTTCGAGTTTCAGTAATGCTTTCAGCACTGGGGGCTTGGTGTTTGGTTCTAGCTTGAGTGGATTGACGATTGGTAAGCCGGCCAACGTCAGTCAAATCACCCATGGCTCACCAATTAGCATTGCTGGAGATGTTTCCTTCTTTGGAGGTACCATTGCCATTAATGAGCCGTTGACGGCAAGCAATGCAGCTGTAAAATTAACAGCTGCCACAGCTGTTACACAGACTGCTCCAATTGTTGCTAGAGATTTAGTTCTTCAAGGCGCTGGTGCATTTACCTTAACTAATCTATCAAATAATATTGGATCCATTAATGGTGGTGATTTAACCAGACTAGGTGATTTGTCATTTACCGATGGTACAGGAGGCTTAGCCTTAAATGCGATTGTTTCTGCAGGTACAATTCGAGTAGAGACATTAGAAGGGGATATTGCGCTTACCCAAAACTTGGCGACAACTTCCACTTCAACAGATGCAATTATTGTTAATGCGGGTCTAACTGCCCCAGTAGGTACAATTACTGGAGGGAATATTTTAGTGTCAGGTTCACCTTCAATTACGATGGGGATTGGAGGTATCGCTAAACTCTATAGCGGAAGTGAATCAGCAAGTACTGGATTGACAACATTAGCGGGAGGTTTGGCCAATACTCGTTTTAGTGCGGATGAGAGTACAACAACGTTTAGCCCTGTGCTAGCAGCAGACAATTCTTATGCAATTTATAGGTCAACTGTTCCAGCTAGTCCGACAAATGTAGTGGCAACAGCAGGGAATGCTCAAATTTCTGTTGCTTTTACGACAGGGGCTGATGGCGGGGGCTCTATTGCCAATTATGAATACACCACAAATGGAGGTACCACATGGATTGCTGCAACTCCATTGATTACTTCTTCTCCTTTAGTCATTACAGGTTTAACTAACTACACTACTTATGCTGTTCAAATTCGTGCAGTAAATAATGCGGGAGTAGGAATTGCAAGTACCTCGGTTTCGGCTATGCCTTTTGCGTCAAGTACTGCTCCAACCGATATTGTTTTAAGTGCAACAACTGTTGCCGAAAATGTATCTGCCAACACGGTGATTGGTGATTTAACAAGTACGGATGTAAATTTACAAGATACCTTTACTTATACCTTGGTTGCTGGCACAGGCGACACGGATAATGCTGCCTTTACCATTGCGGGTGCTGATTTAAGTATCAATGCCAGTCCTAACTTTGAGGTTAAAAACAGCTACAGCGTTAGAGTTAAAACCACCGACCAAGACGGTTTATTCTTTGAGAAAACTTTTACCATTACGGTAAACGATGTCAACGAAACACCAAGTGATATTGACTTAAGCGCAACTAGCGTAGTTGAGAATGTTGCGGTCAACACGGTCATAGGTTCTTTAACAAGTACAGATGTAGATACGGGAGAGACCTTTACTTACACTTTGGTAGCAGGCACAGGATCTACGGATAATGCATCGTTTAACATTAGTGGCAATAGCTTACGCACTACAGCGAGTTTAGACTTTGAGGCTAAATCAAGTTATAATGTGCGTATCAGAACCACCGACCAAGATGGTTTGTTCTTTGAGAAAGCTTTTACCATTACGGTAACCAACGTCAACGAAACACCAAGCGACATTGCCTTAAGCGCAACTAGCGTAGCCGAGAACGTAGCAGCCAATACCACAATCGGTACGTTAAGCACGACAGATGTAGATACGGGCAATACCTTTACTTACACTTTGGTTGCTGGCACAGGCGATACGGATAATGCATCCTTTACCATTACAGGTGCTAATTTAAGTATCAATGCCAGTCCGAATTTTGAGGCTAAATCAAGTTACAGCGTACTGGTTAGAACCACCGACCAAAATGGTTTGTTCTTTGAGAAAGCTTTTACCATCACGGTAAACGATGTCAATGAAACACCAAGCGATATTACATTAAGCGCAACTAGCGTAGCTGAGAATGTTGCGACCAACACGGCCATAGGTTCTTTAACAAGTATAGATGTAGATACGGGAGATACCTTTACCTACACTTTGGTAGCTGGTACAGGCGACACGGATAATGCAGCTTTTAACATTAGTGGCAACAGTTTACGCACCACAGCGAATTTAGACTTTGAGACTAAATCAAGTTACAGTGTACTAGTTAGAACCACCGACCAAGGCGGATTATTCTTTGAGAAAGCTTTTACCATTACGGTAAACGATGTCAACGAAACACCAAGCGATATTGCCTTAAACGCAACTAGCGTAGCCGAGAACGTAGCAGCCAATACAACAATCGGTACGTTAAGCACGACAGATGTAGATGCGGGCAATACCTTTACTTACAGTTTGGTTGCTGGCACAGGCGATACGGATAATGCATCCTTTACCATTACAGGTGCTAATTTAAGTATCAATGCCAGTCCGAATTTTGAGGCTAAATCAAGTTACAGCGTACTGGTTAGAACCACCGACCAAAATGGTTTGTTCTTTGAGAAAGCTTTTACCATCACGGTAAACGATGTCAATGAAACACCAAGCGATATTACCTCAAGCGCAACTAGCGTAGCTGAGAATGTTGCGACCAACACGGCCATAGGTTCTTTAACAAGTATAGATGTAGATACGGGCAATACCTTTACTTATACCTTGGTTGCTGGTACAGGCGACACGGATAATGCATCGTTTAACATTAGTGGCAACAGTTTACGCACCACAGCGAGTTTAGACTTTGAAACAAAATCAAGTTACAGTGTTAGGGTTAGAACCACCGACCAAGACGGTTTATTCTTTGAGAAAGCTTTTACCATTACGGTTTTAGATTTAGTAGAAAACGTAGCGCCAACCAACATTAGTATAAGTACAAGTTCAATTAACGAGAACAACAATTTAAATGAAGTAGTTGGTGTTTTTAGTAGTACCGATGCTGACATAGGAGATACACATACCTTTACTTTAGTATCAGGGATAGGCGCAACTGACAACGGAAGCTTTAGCATTGTGGATAACACTTTAAGAGCGAGAGTTGTATTTGATTTCGAGACAAAATCGAACTATAACATAAGAGTAAGAACTACTGATCGGGGAGGTTTGAGTTTTGAGAAAGTCTTTACTATCACGGTAACTAATGTGAATGAAGCACCTGTTTTTAGCATATCTCAAAGTAATATAGCAGGAGTTATCGATATTCCTTTGCCAACTATTAATGTGTCTACAATAAGCGGAGCTGTTACTTCATTTTCTATTTCTCCAGCTTTACCATTAGGACTAGTATTGAATACTTTAAGTGGATCAATTAGTGGTACACCAACACAAGCTAGTACTAGTAAAGTGTATACAATTTCTGGATTTAATTCAGAAGGTATAGGCACAGCTACACTAACACTTTTTATTGACAGCGATTTAGATGGAGACGGGGTTGGCGACACAACTGATTTAGACATTGATGGTGATGGTGTAAGCAACAGATTAGAGGAGCTGGATGGTACGAATTCAAAGGATCTTTGTGATTTCGAACTGTCAAGTCAAATTTTAAGCGAAGCGACACAAACTTGGTTAAACCTTGATTGCGACGGAGACGGAGTAATAAACAGCCAAGAACTCATCGACGGCACAGATCCAACTAACGCATGCGATTCAGTCCCATCTAGTATTACCGTACCATTGAGTCAATTGTTTTTAGATGGCGATTGTGATGGTGATGGATTAACCAATGGTGAGGAATTGGGATTAAATCCAATGTTACCAACGGATGTGGATAATAATGGCACGCCAGATTATTTGGAGTTCAACAACCACAGCCAGAGCGAGGATGATTTGGAGATATTCAACTCGATGACAACAAATGGTGATGCTTTGAACGATGTATTTGTAATTAGAGGTATTGAGAACTATCCAGATAATAACTTATACATCTATAACCGTTGGGGAGTAGAGGTGTACAATATAGAGGGTTATGGTCAGGACAATAAGTACTTTACAGGTATTTCTCAAGGGCGTAATACCTTCTCACAAACAGCAGAATTACCTAAGGGTACTTACTATTTTATATTACGATATAAAAACAAGCAAGGGGTAGATAAGCAACGTTCGGGTTATTTATATATAACAAAATAAGAGTAAAAGATGAAGAAACTATTTAGTTTAGTAGTACTAATGAGTCTGAGTGTTTGGGGCCAACAAGAGCCCCAGTACACCCAGTACATGTTCAACCCTACGGTAATTAATCCGGCTTATGCAGGATCGATGGATTATGGAACTATTTTCAGTATGTACCGCGCACAGTGGCTAGGTCTCGAAGGAGCGCCACGCACTTTAAATTTAGCCTATCACCAACCCATTGAGAATAGTAGAATAGGAATAGGAGTGAACCTACTGCATGATCAGATAGGACCTACTAATACTACTTTTGCCTCAGTGGATGTTTCCTACACGATTGTTTTCGCTAATGAAAGCCGCTTGGCTTTTGGGGTTAAAGCCGCAGGAGAGCTTTTTGCCATAGACAACCAAAAGTTAAACAATTACAATCCAGAAGACCCGTTTTTACAGCTCAATATGATCAATCAATTCTCTCCTAATGTTGGAGTAGGGTTGTATTATTATAAACAGAATAGTTATTTAGGATTATCCGTTCCAAGATTACTAGAAACCCGATTTGTAGACGCTATCGCTTTTTCAAACACAAAGCGCAAGCAACATTTCTATTTTGTTGGAGGGAAAGTCTACAACTTGATGTACAATCTAAAATTCAAACCGGCTTTTGTTACTAAAGTAGTGGCAGGTGCTCCTTTACAAGTAGATTTAACCACCAATTTTCTCTACAATGAGCGCTTGACATTTGGTCTAGCCTATAGATGGAGCGCAGCCGTATCGGCCTTGGTTGGATTTAGAGTAAATGACAGATTATCGATTGGCTATGGTTACGATCGAGAAACCACAAGATTGTCCAATTTTAATTCAGGCTCACACGAACTATTTTTACAGTTTGATTTGTTGAGAAATGGTCAAACAGTAGAAACCACACGATTCTTTTAATTCGTAGCGCCATGAAACTGAAAACACAAAACATTATGAAAAAGCAGCTAATCCTAGTATTGTTATTCCCCATAATCGCCTTGGCGCAACAACCCTTGCGAAGAGCCGATGCTAAATTTGAGCAAGAATCCTATATCTCAGCTATTAAGATTTACGAGCATTTAGCCAAGAAAGGCAAAGGAACTGCTGAGATCTATGAAAAATTAGGCGATGCCAATTACTTCAATGCCAATTATGTTGAGGCTCAAAAATGGTATGAGAAACGCTATGCATTCAATGCGCCTTTTCCAGAAGGTTTTTTATACCGCTATAGCCAATCTCTTAAGTCGGCAGCAATGCAAGAAGAAGCCCAAAAGGTAATGGCAGAGTATGCCAGGGAAAAACCCACAGAACTACGAGTTAGAAACCAAACCCCAACACTCAGAGCACAGAATAGTATCAAGAAAGGATCTGATATTTTTAGCATTACTAATTTGAACATCAACTCGAAGTACTCGGACTTTAGTAGTACTTTCAAAGCAGACACCCTACTCTTTGCAAGTGCGAGACCCAGAATCATCGCCAATCAAATCTACCAAAGAACAGGACAGGTCTTTACTAACTTGTATTACAGTGTAAAGAGTAACGACACTACTAACACCTATAGCGAACCTCAACTATTCTCAAAGAAAGTCTTCTCGGTCTATCACGAGGCAACGCCTATTTTCACTAAGGACGGCAAGACGATCTATTATACTCAGAATGAGCTCAGAGAAAACAACAAAAGAAAACTCACCAACGGTCTGAACAAGATCTACAAGGCCATTAATGAAAACGGCAAATGGATTGATCAAGGCGTATTAGATATCTTTGCTTTAGACAGCATACGGGTGGCCCACCCAGCCTTATCAGCAGATGAAAGCAGCTTGTATTTTGCCTCAGATGCCAAAGGAGGTTATGGCCAATCCGATTTGTATAAAATCGACCTGTATCCCGATGGTACTATTGGCAATCCGGTAAACTTAGGCAGCGCTATCAACACCGAAGCCAGGGAGAGTTATCCATTTGTTACCCAAGACAACATCTTGTTATTTGCTTCAGATGGAAGATTAGGAATGGGAGGATATGATATTTATGCGGTCGATTTAAACACGCCCAATGCCTTGCCGGTTCATCTAGGGGAACCAATTAATAGCCCTTTTGATGATTTTGCAATCAATTGGGATCGCACCACCAACCGAGGCGTGCTCAGTAGTAACCGACCAGGAGGCAAAGGAGATGATGATTTATACGCTTTTAAAAATACAGGAGCTCCGTTTGTATTTGAATACCTAACTTCTATTAAAGGACGCGTAATGGATTTAAAAAGTTCGAATCCGGTAGATTATGCAGCCCTTGTGTTGTTAGATAAGGACAACAACGAAGTGGCAAGAACAGTAGCCGATGAGAACGGAAACTTTGCCTTTGAGAATGTCAAATCCAATGCGATGTACACCATTCAAGGATCCAAGGAAACGTATTCAACAGCAGGGGTAGAAGTCATAGCTAGATTGTATGGAGATAACATTAGCAAAGACATCCGCTTGAAGAAAGATGTCTATGAGATTGCACCGGGCTTGGATTTAGCTAATGTATTTGAGATCACACAAATCTACTTTGATCTAGACAAATCAAACATTAGAAAAGATGCGATAGCACCGCTAGAGAAAATAGTAGAGGCGATGATAGAATACCCAGAGATCAAAATAGAGATTGGGTCGCATACAGACAGTCGCCAACACAGAAAGTACAACAAGCTACTCTCACAGAGAAGAGCGGATGCCACTATGGCTTATTTAATCAAGCGAGGTATTGCACCAGAGCGATTAACAGCTAAGGGTTATGGCGAGAGTCAATTGGTGAATCAATGTGCCGATGGAATCATCTGTACTGAGGCAGAACACCAACAAAACCGAAGAAGTACTTTTGTGGTAGTGAGCAAGTAAGATAAACAGTTAAACCAATTAAACATTCAGAACCTTAAACTTTGAATAAGGAACAAGGAATGTTGAGCAAGAAACTTTAAACCTTAAACTTTAAACCTTAAACTTTAAACTTTGAACAAGGAACAAGGAACAAGGAACTTTGAACAAGGAACAAAGAACCGAAAACAGACAACAGATTACCTTCGTGCCCTAGCGCCTTTGTGGCAAAGAAAGATTGCAGATTGGAGAATGTTGATTGACGATTTGTGATGTGGCAACACTGATTAAAGAAATCGGAGAAATTTGGAATTTTTTTGAACCTTAAAACCTTAAACTTTGAACAAGGAACAAGGAACAAAGAACAAGGAACAAAGAACAAGGAATGTTGAACAACGAACCTTAAACCTTAAACTTTGAACAAGGAACAAAGAATGATGAACAAGGAACAAGGAACAAAGAACAAGGAACAAGGAATGTTGAACAACGAACCTTAAACCTTAAACTTTGAACAAGGAACAGACAACCGACAACAGACAACCGTGAATTACTTATTTTGGATGAATTCGGTAGGAGTTAGTCCGGTGACTTCTTTAAAAGCTGCATAAAAATTAGATCTGGTTTTAAAACCGGACTGCTCTCCAATAGCTTCAATAGTGATTTTATCATTCGATTTGTTTTCTAAAAGAGACAAAGCATAGTTCACTCGCAATTGGGTGCGTAATTTGACGAATGAGGTTTTCATTTCATTTTTAATACAGTTGTTAATTTGTGTCTCGGCTAAACCGATGGCTACAGCCATACTAAAAACAGAAAAATCCCGACTTAAATACGGTTTTTCCACGTCTAAATACTGGGTAATGCGTTCTAGCGGTGTTCCAATATATTTGACTTTCTTTTTGTAGGTTTTGGCAGGTTTTGTTTCAACTTCAGGGACTGCTTCTTGACTCTCTTTCTTGATTTTTTTCGGCGACAAGCCATACAACACATTTGGGAATTGCAACAACGACAGGGTTAAAATCAGGTAAATAATTCCTGATAGCACATAGATTTCGGTTTGATTTTTAATGATGTCTTTAATTTCATAATGCGCCACTTGAAAAGCCAACAAAATGAAAATCAAGCTTATACCAAAAACAGAGGAAAGCAAAACAGTTAACCAGCGAATTACTTGCAGTTCTTGTCTATTCATTTTTGGCTCCCTCTTGGAAAGCGAACGGTATTTTCGAATGACTAAAATCCCAGCACCCAAGCTATACAACAAGCAAAGTATTGTGCGCATCATAAAACTCTCACCCGCATCATAAAACAGATTCACATCAATAAGCCGAATATCATTGATGGATTCAATGAGCTGTTTTGCAATGGCTTCTTTCTCAGAAAAAGGCTTGATGTAATAGGGAATCGTCCCAATTAAACTCCAAACAGGAAAAATTAAATGGTGTATATGCCAAATGGTATAAGGTCGGTTAGGCTCTAAAGCGCCCCGTACATAAAAATACAATAAGGGACCTATCAAGAACATCAAGGGCACAAAATGATTAAAAAATACAGCTATCCAAAACACATCTTGACTTTGAAATACAAAATGATGCGCTACACCAAAACAAGAGGTGATGATAAAAAATCCCGAAAGGAAAAGTTGGTTCGGATTTTTTTTACGATTAAAAAAAACCAACACAAAAGAAAAAAGGAGCGTAAGTATCGACAGATATAAAAGCATAATTCTCGATTTAGTCAGTTAAAGTATTTAAAAATTCGGCAGGACTTTGCTGAGTATATTCCTTAAAAGTAGTATAAAAGGTGGACCTGGATTTGAAGCCAGACTGCATTCCAACGGCCTCCACTGTTAGATTTGTATGTGCTTGATTTTTAATCAGTTCAATAGCGTACTCGATTCTCAATTTGGATCTCAATTGGTAAAACGAAGTTTCCAGTAGCGTATTGATGCAATACGAAATTTTGTGCTGTGGTTCGTGTAATAGAATAGCTAGTTTTTCTAATGAAAAATCTGGATTCACAAAGGGTTTTTCGCTTTCTAAGACCGTTACGATGGCTATACCAAGCGGAAAGAGCGGGTCGTCTTGTTTTTGAAAAAGTTCGGGATAGCGTTTTTCAAAGATGGATATTTCCGATGGTATTGTAGTTTTGGTTTCAGATGATCGAGGCATACCGTAGAGGATTTCTGGGAAAACGAGTAAAGAAAAGGTCATGATAAAGTAGGCTATACCCGAAATCAAATGCAACCAATAACTGGATGCAAATGCTTCTGTTGGGCTTAACGCAAAAGAAAGCAGGGTTAGTGCTAGTAAGTAAACTGTTATCACAAACACACTACTTAGCAGCGTGACCAACCAGCGCATACTAATAGTAAATTGTTTTGTAGGAACTGCTTTTTGTGCTTTAAGTAAGGAACTGTTTTTCCACAAGAAAATAGCGCTATAAATAATGTAAATTAAGAACAAACTTACCCGAATTAAAAAACTCACAGAAGCATTATAAAACAAGTTATAATCCAAGCTAATAATAGAGTCAAAATCCTTTAAAATCTGATTGGCATAGTCCAACTTTAATTCGAAGGGAGAAAAGAGATAGGGTACAATTCCAATTAGCTGAATCAAGGCGGGAATACCATGAAGCAAATCTTTCTTGCTGATGCATTCGGTATCCTGAACAACGCCTCGTACATAAAAAAACAATAGCGGTCCGGAAAGTAAATAGAGGGGTGTAAAATTATTATAAAACACGGCCAACCAAAAAGGAGATTCTCCAAACAACACAAAGTAATGTGTAACACCATACAAGGACACCGTCAGTAAAAAAAGCGACACACAAATGGCGTGCTTGTTTTTACGGTAGTTGTTGGCAAACAAAACGAAAGCCAATACTAGGGTTGAAAGTGTGAGATACAACAACATGTAGGTGGGTTTTTATGGTACAAAAATAGCAATTATACCAATCCGCGACCACTACCATATCGGAAAAGTTGTCCTGAATATAATAAATGAGGACAACTTAATTGATTATAACAAAACAAGAGACTAATGTTAAATCAGTTTACGGTTCAATGAATAAGTAGTTTGGCACTCGGCTTGAGTTATTTCTCATTATATAATAAAAGGATTTGTAAATTTTTTTGTGAGTTTTAAATCTTGATGGGTCAATTTTAATAAAACGCATTAATTAAAATAAAATTTACTGCTAAAGAAAATTGTGTTTTGTAAAATAAAAAATCAATCAGCCCTAGGATAAAGATCTTTTTGCTGATTTTGTTTAAATATTTTATGTAATCAATAAACAAAAACACAAACTTTGTCCTATTTTAAGTTTGTTCGGACGTATTTGTCTTGTTTCTCTTCTTTATTTTCTTTTTTCTCCAAGAAATTTGCATCCAAATTAGGTGGTAAGCTTGCTTTCGAGCGACTCGTCTATATTCTAATTTAGATTCCTTTTCTTACATACTATTGTCTAAACCCCTAGGCAATTCATATCATTAATTTATTATAAAGTATTTATGAAAAGTAAAAAAGGAATTGAATCAATTCAAGTAGTAATGAAGAAAATAATATTGGCAACTGCCTTATTGTTTTTTTCGACGGCTTTTTCTCAGACAGAGGTAAGCGTTCCATTTAGTAATGGGTTCATAGGCGTTGCTGGGAACGGACAATCAGCTAATACAATTAAGACTTTTGCTACACTTGGTATACAAAAGTTTTTTTTGTTCAACAGTCTAGTTCTTCAAGTTTTCGACTAGGGCTACAAGGGAACGATATTCCGGGAGCTGTTAGAATTCAATTAATTTCGGGACAAATAATTGATGTTCAAGGAGCTATAGTGTGGAGGCAAACAAACGGGAATACCGTTAAATCGTTTGCATTTAGACCCATTTCAATAACACCAATTAGTTTTTCATATTCAGGCGGGACATATGTTATTGACAATAACAGTTGTTTAATGTTGAATAAAATAAATGAACCAATTGTTTATACTGATAATACTTCTGAAAATGGAAATGCGGCAACAGGTCAAAATCTATTAAACGAATTAAATAATTATTTAAGTACTACTACTACTGCTGGAGTTCGACCTGCAGGACCTGTCACAGTTGCTTCTCAAACTACTTCAACTACAGCGCCAATAATTAGCGGGACAGTAACTTTAGTTAGTGGGCAAACATTTAATGTAACAGTAAATGGGGTTTTATATACTTCATCAAACGGTTTACAAGTTGCAGGAACAAATTGGACATTACAGTTGCCTACTTTAGCAACAGGGACATATTCGGTCGTTGCGACTATTACTAACACAGCAGGATATACTTTAAGTGATTCCACTAGTAATGAGTTAATTATTACAACTGCAGGAACTCCAACAATAGGTCTTTCAGCAACCCAATTAAACGCATTTTCTTCTTGCGCAGGTTCAGTTTCTGGCGTACAAAGTTTTTCAGTTTCTGGAACAAGTTTAACAACAAGTGTAGTTGTAACTCCGCCATCGGGATTTGAAATTAGTCAAACATTGGGGGGCACATATGCTGCATCAATTACTATTGCTGCCTCAGGCACATTAAATGCCACTCCTATTTTTGTAAGAATGAAAGCAAATGCAACAGGAACACCAAGTGGAAACATTACTGTGGTTTCAGGATCCGCTTCTGATAATGTTGCCGTATCGGGAACAGTCTCTTCATTACCATCTGTTCGCTTCAAGTTATCTGCTCCAGATGTAACAACTTCTGCCATTCAAGGCCAGACAGGATCTCTAACAGAAAATTTTAATTCATTCAATTTAGGAAATCTTGGCGCTACTGGAACATTTGCAGTGGGAGCATTTACCAGATCAAATACAGGATCGGTTGAGGTTAAGGCAAGTGATGTGTGGGGTGGAAGCGGTTCGCAATACTTGCAAGCTGTAAACTCAGGTGAAGTAAGCATTACGCTTACCGACCCTTCTCGTTATGTTGGTTTTTGGTGGGCAGCAGGAAACGCCAATAATAATGTTACCATTTATGGATCTTGCGGAGGGAATGAAATTCAGCTTGGAACTTTTACCGCGCAAACCGTTATTAACTTATTAGCAGGCTCAACTGTAACAGCCGTGAATGGAACATCATACAATACTTCTCTTTATAAGAGAGCTAATGCCGCGAATGAGCCCTTTGCATATATAAATCTTGAATTGGATGACCCAACAATTTATTTTACTCGAATTGTATTTGGTGGTTCAGGGTTTGAGTTTGATAACATTACTACCGCTGTAGGTTACGGAGCAGCTTCTTCTACTACTCCAGGAGCGCCAACCATCACCTCTATTACAAGAGGGACAGGAACAGCTACCATTAACTTTACCCCGCCTACTTCTAATGGAGGTCAGGCAATTAGCAATTACCAATACAGTATTGATGGCGGAACGAATTGGTTAACCTTGTCTCCAGCAGACATTACCTCTCCAATTGTTATTTCGGGCTTAAATGATGCTACAGCATATCCAATTCGCATTCGCTCAGTAAATAGCATTGGTGGTGGAACACAGTCCAATTCGGTAAACGCTACGACTTGTACACCACCCCAAGTAGCTGCAGTTACTAGCCAAACAGTATGTAACGGTGCACCTACTTCTGTGATTAACTTTAGTCCAGTAAATACGGCAGGCTATCAGTGGATGACACTTAATAGTATCGCAAGCGGTACAGCCACAGGAACAGGCCAAAATGGCATTACCGTATCTATTACTCAAGCTGGTGGCGGCCTTCAGGCTAACCCGAATGGAATGTTTAGTTCCGCAACATTCCCATCGATCTACAGTGTACCTACTACGGGGAATCAAATTAGAAATACCAAAGCAGGAGTCTTTACAGCCACATTTAGCCAGCCAGTAACGAATCCTTTGGTTGCTTTTGCAAGTGTTGGGAATCCAAGCACACCTGTCCCAGTAATTGTCTCGACTCCATTTACACCGATTTGGACTGATAATGCTACTGCCGGTTGGGGAACGACTTATGACTTACCCAACAATAAGTTTACTGGAAATGAAGGCTTTAATATTATTCGTATCGACGGTACAGTTTCCTCAGTAAGCTTTAACTACACTGTTGAAGAGTTTTACGCTACTATGGCTTTTGGTTTCGAAGACCAAAACACCACCTATAATTGGACAAATGACACACCCTCTATAGGATTGGCTGCTAGTGGAACTGGAAATATTCTACCATTTAACGCCATCAATACAGGAACAACACCTGTAGTGGCTACGATCACCGTAACTCCTGTAACGGGAGGTTGTGCGGGAACGCCAATAACATTTACCATTACAGTGAATCCTTCGCCTACGCTGTCTTATTCAAGCTCTAGCTATACTGCAGTAGCTGGCCAAGCGATTACGCCAATTACACCTACTACAAATGGCACGTCCTTTGCTATAAGCCCAGCTTTGCCAACAGGTCTTTCTTTTAATACAAGTACGGCTGTGATTAGCGGAACTCCGGCTCAGGTGGTAATTCCAGCAACATATACAATTACGGCGACACTAGCTTCGACTGGTTGTACTGTAACCACCACGCTTACGATTGGTGACCCAACCTGTAGCCCATTTGCGGCGGCAGATTTTCAACCCAATGGAAATGCTACCCTTTCAGGTAATATTTATACGTTAACCCCGAATCAAGGTAATCGAAACGGTTCGGCTTGGAATAAAAACCGTTTGTTCTTGGATCAAGATTTTGACATCAACGCCAGAGTTTATTTGGGTAATAGCGATGCGGGTGCGGACGGTATTGCCTTTGTTCTCCAGAATCAGTCCCTTAATGCTGGGTCTTCAGGAGGAGGATTAGGTTATGCGGGTATCACCCCTTCTTTTGCGGTTGAGTTTGATACCTACAACAACGGTTCTATTGAACCTATTCAAGACCATATTGCCCTAATTGCCAATGGAAATGCAGCAGGTGCTCATAACACCTATTCAACCCCTTTTCAAGTCCAAATGGAAGATGGACAATGGCATACGGCTCGATTTGTATGGGATGCTAGTACAAAGAATTTTCAAGTATGGTACGATGGTACCAGAAGACACAATATTACCATAGATTTAAAGGAAGACATATTCGGCGGACGCTCTTATGTGTATTGGGGCTTTACTGGAGCAACAGGTGGCGCTACCAACCTTCAACAAGTTGAATTTACCTCTTACTGCTATGTACAACAGGTAGGAGTGACTGCACTTGCGGGCACAAACAACCCGAATGCTTCTTTGGCATTGTGCGAGGGAGCAACTGTTCGTCTTCAGGCAAGCATTTCTTCAAGCTACCAATGGTTCAAAGATGGTGTAGCCATATCCGGTGAAACAGCAAGAGAATTAGTAGTGGCTACTGCCGGTGCATATACCGTAGAAGCGATTACTAATCAAAACACCACTTTATCCGAAGTGGTAACGGTTAGCGTGATTCCATTGCCAGCAATCGCCTATTCGGCAAGCTATAGTTTTGAGCGAACAAAAACGATTAGTAGCGCTTCACCAACTTCTACCGGAGGTACGGTGGCAACCTATGCAATTAGCCCAACATTACCTTCTGGATTGACATTCAATACAAGTACGGGGGTGATTAGCGGTACGCCAACAGCAGTAAGTGCTTCTCAAACTTATACGGTAACGGGTACTACGGCCACGGTATCTTGCGTGGGTACGACTACATTTACCTTAGAGGTATTCAATGCGGTAGCGCCGAGCTCTTTGAGTTATTCCCCAGCTACACAAACGGTACGCCAAGGAACTGCAATTACACCAATGACTCCTACCATTTCTGGTGGAGTACCTACTTATACCATTTCTCCAGCACTTCCCGCTGGTCTAAGTATTAATGCAACTACAGGTGTAATATCTGGAACTTTGACGGCTACGCAGACTGGTTCTGTTACCTACACTGTGACAGCTACGAATACAGGTGGAAGTACGACCGCTAATGTAACGCTAGTATTCAATACTGCACCAACCAATATTGGGTTAACTCCTGCTGCAGTAGCTGAAAATTCAGCTTCTGGGACTACTGTAGGCACCTTGAGCGCAACAGATGCCGATACGGGTGATACATTCACCTTTGCTTTGGTATCAGGAACAGGGGGTACAGATAATGCAAGTTTTAGCATTTCTGGAACAACCCTAATCACTGCAGCTGTATTTGATTTTGAAACGAAGAGTAGTTATTCAGTACGAGTACGTGTGACAGATGCTGGCGGCTTGAGTTTTGAGAAAGCAATAACCATTTCGGTAATTAATGTAGACGAATCGCCAATATTAAGTTTGCCACAAAGTAGTTATTCAGGGACAATAAACGTAGCACAACCAACCATTACGGTATTAAATTCAGGTGGGGTGGCTGATTCGTATTCAATTTCTCCAGCACTACCTTCTGGTCTATTGTTTAACACTTCAACTGGTATTATTAGTGGAACTCCAACAGTAGCATTACAAAGTTCAACCTACATTATTTCTGGAACTAATTCAGACGGAACTGGAACAGTGTCATTTAGTTTGTTTGTGGATTTAGATACTGACGGAGATGGGCTTGGAGATACTATTGATCCAGATATTGACGGCGATGGTTTAACTAATGCAAGAGAGAAAACTTTAGGAACCAATCCATTCAATCCAGATACAGATTTTGACGGTGTCTCTGATGGAGTTGAAGTAACCGCAGGATCTAATCCACTTAGAGTAGACACAGATGGTGATGGTATTACTGATAATGTAGACAATTGTCCAACAGTAAATAATCCAGGTCAACAAGACATGGACGGAGATGGTATTGGAGACGCATGTGATTCCGACCGAGATGGCGATGGAGTTAGTAATACTTCAGATAATTGTCCAGACACACCAAATAGAGATCAAGCTGACAGAGATCGCGATGGAAAAGGAGATGTTTGTGATACTTCTGAGTTAAATGTATCTCAGGCTATCACACCAAACGGAGACGGCATCAATGACACATGGGTAATTTATAATATTGAAAACCACCCAGGTTCAACGGTACGAGTATTTAACAGATGGGGTAAAGAAGTCTTCTATTCAAAAGATTATAAAAATGATTGGGATGGTCATTATAGAGACTATAAAGAAAATCTTCCATCATCGGGCTCTTACTTCTACCAGATTGATTTAGGCGGAGACGGCATTATAGATGCTCAAGGTTGGTTATACATCACAAAATAAAATAAAGAAACATGAAAAAGATTCAAAATATAGCAGCCATAGCACTACTTTTAGTTAGTAGTGCTGCTATGGCACAACAAGAGAGTGTAATTTCGTTTTACCGTCAACACATGAACTTAGTCAATCCTGCATATGTCGGCGTTGATAGTATGTCATTAGCTTCAAGTTCTTTGAGAAAACAGTGGACTGGAGTTGATGAAGCTCCAGAGACACAAACGGTGTCTTTTGGTACTCCTTTAGGAAGAAATTTAGGATTTGGTATGACTGTGATTCACGACAGAACCTTTATAGAGAAACAAACCTATGTTAGTGTTGATTTTTCATATAAAGTAAAAATGAGTCCTACGGCAGATGTTTATTTTGGTATAAAAGCTGGAGGAAATACATACAATGTCAATGCGACAGGACTAGAAACCTACAATATTGTATCTGATCCTGCACTAGGAGCTATTAGCAATTTCAATCCAAACATTGGTGTTGGAGCATTGTATAAAGAAGGAGCCTTATATGTATCGCTATCTATACCAAGATTACTAGATACGAAACGCGCTACAAATGATTTAGGTTATGCAAGTGTAACTACTGATAGACCACATATTTATTTAAGCGCAGGCTATGATTTTCCAATTAATGGAGAGTTTTCAGGATTGGTTTTCCGTCCATCGACTATGGTTCGATATGTTAATGGAGTACCGGTTTCTATTGATTTGACGGCGATGTTGCAAATAGAAAAAAACTTTGAAATTGGCGGAATGTACAGAACTGATAGGGCTTATGCGGCAATGAGTACGATTCGATTGAGTAAGCGATTTGTTTTTGGTTTTGCTTATGAGATGAGTTCGCAACCTACTTTAGCAGCGGCAAGAAACACAAACGAGATTTTGTTGCAGTTTCGATTTTAAAAGTTGTAATTATTATTTTCATAAAATCCCCTTTTGTTTTAAAAGGGGATTTTTTTATTCGGTAAACAAGGCTTTTAGTTCGGTAGCTTCGCTGGGTTTCATTTTGCCTGCCAACACTAAACTGAGTTGCTTGCGGCGTAAGGCAGCATCATAACGTTGTTGCTCTAATTCGGTTTCAGGGATAATGCCAGGAACCTCAACAGGTTTTCCGGTGGCATCTACAGCAACAAAGGTATAAATGGCCTCCATCGTTTTGGTTTTGTTACCCGAAGAACGGTCTTCTATCCAAACATCAATGTAAATTTCCATGGAACTGTTGAACGAACGTGAAACTTTGGCTTCAATGGTCACTACACTTCCTAAAGGGATTGATTTAGTAAATGCCACATGATTCACAGATGCGGTTACACATACATTGCGAGAATGTCGTTGTGCTGCAATACTAGCCGCTCTATCCATTCGGGCGAGTAATTCTCCACCAAAAAGGTTATTCAAATGATTGGTTTCACTTGGCAAAACCAAATCGGTTAAAATCGCTAAAGATTCAGAAGGCGTTTTTGGTGTCATTTGGATGTATTTAGTTGAGCCAATATACGGCCATTACGGCAGGAATAAAATAAATTACAATAGTTCTCGCTCCGTCATAATCTTTGGCTAAACGCTGTCCTACTAAAAGCATTAATAGGGTGATACAAGAAAAAACGGCTCCGTAATAACCAAAAATTCTGCCGCTATTTAAGAGCAATTCAATCACTCCAACGCAGCATAAAATAGCCGAAATCAATTCTAAAACGAGTACATGTAAAAGTGCTAAAGGAACATGGTTTTTCAAAGGTGTTTTAGCAAAATGTCCAGATAACCAAGCAATATTGTCTTTCCAATTGAAAAGTTTGTCATAACCAGATTGCAAAAAGGTGATCGTTAAAAACACCAAAATAAGGATAGAAGCAGTATTATTCATAAGGACTATTTTTTATGTATTAATCGAGTTAATTTTATAGACAGATCAGTCAAAATAATCTTAGCATTACCGTTGCGTTCTATATGGTACATCGCATCGGACAATTCTTTGAAAATTTCTTGAATATTATTTCCATTCACAAATGGCGCAAAATTAGCCAATTGAAATTTTTCCACATTCGGTTCTAAATACACCAAACTAGGGCTTTCATAGTTAAGCAATAAAGCTTGGCGAAACATTTCGACACAAAAGGATAAAAATTTCTTTTGCGTTTCTCTTCCCAATCCAGCCACTTCATCGCTCCATTGAATTAAATCTTGAATCGCAGCAGCATTGCCTTTTGCTTTAAAAGCCGCACGAACCCAAGTAACAAACCACTCGTCAAAAGGATAACTTTCGTCATCGTTTTGCAATAAATGCAAGGCTTTATTGAAATTTCCTTGTGCTTGATGCGCAATAGTGGCAGCCAATTTTGGGTCAATTTGTTTTTGGTTAACCAAAGCCTCTGCAATAGTGTTTTCAGGCAATCCGCCAAAGTGAAGCACTTGACAACGAGATCGAATCGTTTGAATAAGATCTTCTTCTTGCTCCGTTATCAGAATAAATATGGTTTTTTCAGGCGGTTCTTCAAGAAGTTTAAGTAATTTATTAGAGGCAGGAGTATTCATTTTATCTGCCATCCAAACAATCATAATCTTATAACCCCCCTCATATGATTTTAGGGATAAGGTTTTCAGAATTTCTTGTGCGTCATCAACTCTAATTTCACCTTGTTTATTATTCACCCCCAGTACAGTGTACCAATCAAATAAACTGCCGTAAGGGTTTTGAGTGACAAATGCGCGCCAATCTCCAATGAAATCAATGCTTTTTGGCTTTGTTTTTATATCCTCAGTAGCTACTGTTGGATAAACAAAATGCAAATCAGGATGCGATAATTTATCAAACTTTAGGTTACAGGATTCATTTTCCCCATTATTTTCCCCGTTTGTATTGTTACATAAAATGTATTGGGCATAGGCAATAGCCATTGGCAATGTTCCGCTTCCTTCGGGACCAACAAACAATTGCGCATGAGGAATTCGCCCCAAACTAGCGCTCTTAGTCAAGTGACTTTTAATGTATTCTTGCCCTAAAATTTCTGAAAATTGCATAAAGCAAAGATAAGAGAAAATGATGGAGGCCAAAATTTTAGGTTCTAAACTTTTACTTTCAAGCGCCTATTTTTCAAATGGAACATCTAGCTTCTATTCTAAAATAGAATGATTTAGAATGGAATAACACTAACCGACTTCCCAACACAAACGCGTTTTTGAAAGAGTCGCCTTTTAAAAACCCAATTATTTTTCGAGTAGAACAATTGAAATTTCAAAAAAATGTATACTTTTATATCCTTGAAGTAGTTTCCCCACCTGCTTTTAAAGATTTTATAACATAAAATAAACATAATGAAAGCAAAAGTATCCCTTATCTGTACGCTTTTTTTGTTCCTATCAGCTATTGCTTTTGGACAAAAAAAAGTAATTCCTAAAAGCATTATCCAACGTAGTGCGTTAATCAGCAAGTACCATGACAACAAAGAATTGTCGTCAATGCCCAAAAAAGAACTTCTAGAGTTGTGCATTGAAAGGGCTTCTGTAATTACCAAAACTTTACCCTATGTTGCTTTGGCAACAAAACCTGGAGTGACATTAGTCGACCTTGGCATTCCTGATGAAGCAGACTATAGAAAACTGCTCGATACTCAAGAGGAAGCTACCTTTTCGTATCTAGAAACGACCACTAATTTTCAAAGAAAAATCCTCCCTTATGCAGATAAGAATAAGCTTATATCTGCTATTTTATTCTATGAAAATTTACTCAAATCGCTACACGAATTTGAAGAACAATAGGCATTAAATTTCCTTTTGTATAAGGATGGTTTTGTAAAGAAACCAATTGTTTCATTTTATCCCAATGCACCATGAAAAATTTTGCACTAACTATAGTCGTATCACTGTTGGTTTATTCTAACGGTACCGCCCAACAAGAAAAAGGAATTATTGGATTTAATAGTTGGCTGAATAATTGGACGGAGTTCAAGCCCAATAAATCAGAATACAACGAACCCAATCAAATCATTACAGGTACAATTGCAGTTGACTCTAAATTGTATAAAAAAAATGTGTATTTGTTAATGGGTAATGTATATGTAACCAATAAAGCAAAATTAACCATTGAACCTGGAACAGTGATCATTGCTGATGCTGAA
The DNA here is from genome assembly GCF_020886115.1 of Flavobacterium ammonificans. Taxonomy (NCBI): domain Bacteria; kingdom Pseudomonadati; phylum Bacteroidota; class Flavobacteriia; order Flavobacteriales; family Flavobacteriaceae; genus Flavobacterium; species Flavobacterium ammonificans. The sequence goes on along the minus strand of NZ_AP025185.1, from coordinate 595,725 downwards.
TCTAAAGCATCATTGATTATAACCAAAGGCGCGAGTATTCATGCAGAAGGCACAGAAACTGACCCCATTGTTTTCACTTCCAGTAGAAGCATTAGAAAAGCCGGTGATTGGGGAGGAATTTTACTTTTAGGCGATGCGCCAATTAATAAATTTGGAAACTCTGCCTCAGCTAATTTTGATTTGGATGCTGCTTTTACAACCTATGGAGGAAGTAATAGCGCAAGCAATTCAGGTATTTTACGCTATGTGAGAATAGAATTTGCTGGCGCCAAAGTAAAAGGCTTTGGCAATTTTAACGCCTTGTTTTTAGGCGGGGTGGGCAATCAAACCAGTATTGAAAATGTAATGGTAACCAGCTCAGGCGGAGATTCTTTTGAGGTTTTTGGTGGGGATGTCGTTTTGAACAAACTGATTTCGTACAAATGCAGTAGTAACGATTTCAAATTCAATTATGGCGCTCAGGTAAATATTAAAAACTCATTGGTGATTCGTGCGTCCTATTTGCAAAGTAGTTCAGGATCTCGTTGTTTCTATGCGTCTTCCTATGATAAAAAGGAAGAGGTAGATTTCAGTAAGAAATTAACTTCAATAACAGCAACAAATTTGACCTTAGTGAACAATAGTCAAAATATAAAATTAGATATGGGACAAGGCTTGGTCCGCGAAGCTATGTTCATCGCTGAAAACACGAATGTTGATTTTAAACGAACCGTAATTTCTGGATTTAATCCTGCGATAATTTTGGATGAAAAAATTACGATTAATGACGAAAATCTTAAAAAATTGAAATTCCAAGAAATGTATTTCAACGCTTGTAAAGGCAATATTTTTTTAGAAAACAATTCAAATAATGAGGATTTAGAAAGTTGGTACGGCAATGCTTCTTTCTTTAATGTGTATTCGCAAGGAGAAAATATAGAAACATTTATTGATCCATTTAATGATAAACGCCCTGATTTTAGATTGAATATTGGTAAAATAACCGCTTCCAAAAATGATTAACTAGTCCCAAAATGCTAATTGAAAGTATCCTAAATACCACTTCTACTTTCAAAAAAGCTCATTTACAATAGAATTGATAAAGCCCCCTACTATGATTCTATCTTTAAATAAGTTTTTTTGTATGCTATTGTTTTTGGCTTTGCCAATAACAAGGACAATTTATGCACAAACGATCAGTCCGCAAAGATTGGTCTTTTCAAGAATTTGTGCAGGTAACTTCAATGGTTTTGACGCCACCTTCAACCATTCAGGGTTTATAGCGGGAACCGAATTTGAAGTGCAACTTTCCGACCCTAACGGTAGTTTTGATAATCCGACAGCTACCACAAAAGTTGCTACTACTACAATTTCATCTTCCCAAAAACGAATCCGATTTGCCATTCCGTCCACGCTTGTTGGGTCAGAAAATTACAGATTGAGAATAAAGAGTTCTACAGGTTTTTTAAGTGCGCCTTTTCTCAATGCAGCTTCAAACAATTCGTTTCCGGTTTATTATAAATCGTTTGAAAATTCGTTTTCGATCAATAAAAAAGAGAATGCCGCTTCTTTATGTCCTGGCGGAATAATTGCTATTCCCATTGACAACACCACGCCTACTATTCCGGCTTCTTCTCCACTAAATTATTCCAATTTAAAATACAAATGGTATCAAAACAATGTGGTTATAGCTGGAGCAAGTTCGAGTACGCTTTCTGCTTCTGGTGTAGGGACTTATTATGTCGAAATTGATTATGGAAGCTGCTCTGATGCTAATTTTAGTTCAAATCGAGTGACAATCACTCCAGCGGCTATTACCACGGCGACTATAATTTCCAGTCAAGGAAATCCTTTTTGTACGGCTAATTTGACTACAGTCTTGAGCACTCAAAAAGGGAATTCCTACCAATGGTTTAAAGACAATGTAGCGCTATCTGGAGCTACCAATCCTACTTTTGAAACCAATCAAGCGGGAAATTATGCGGTGAATGTCAACTTTGGCGGCTGTGAATCCAAAGCCAGTATGGATTTAAAATCCATTTCAATTCAAGGAAGTTTAAATGAGTCGAGCCCAATTCAACTTGTTCCCAATACTACTACCACGGTTTCGGTTAGTTCGGATAGTGTGGATCCAATTTATGCGTGGTTTAAAAACGACAATCCAATTACGAATGCTACTTCAAACTCTTTGGTTTTGAGTGAAGAAGGAAATTATAAAGTAAAATTGACCCATCCCACTTGCCCTGTTTCGGCTGAAATTCCGTTTGAAGTTCAATTTTCAATTGATCCGAACATAAAGGAAATCCCCAATTTAATTACGCCCAATAATGATGGATTTAATGATACTTGGCAGCTACCCTTGCAGTATACTGCGGGCAATAATGTAGAAGTGGTAATTGTAAGCCCAATTGGGGAAGAGGTGCTGCGAACAAAGGAGTATAAGAACGATTGGCCAGAAAGTAGCGCTAGTTTAAAAACCAGCCATTCAGTATATTATTATTGGATCACATCGCCTAACGAATCAGTAAAAAAGGGGTCAATAACCCTAATTAGATAAAATGAAAAATTATCTTGCAATAGTTCTATTTTGTTGTTTTCAGCCCCTGTTTGCGCAGTCGGAGGTGGTGACTTCTTTTGCAATACACATTCGGAATTCATTAAAATTCAATCGCTTTCTACTTCATCCTGCTTTTTCATTTGTGCGAGAACAAGCGCCAGTGGTCACTTTTTATAACAAGCGCCAGTGGGTAACTTTTGAGAACGCGCCACAAACCTATTTAGTAAGTTACTCCGGAAGATTTTTACAAAATGAAGGAATAGCAGTAGGCTTGTTTCAGCAAAATGAAGGAGTCTTAACTACTTTTGGCGCGGTAGCTAATTTTGCTCATAATATTGAATTACAGTGGGATAGTAATCTAACTTTTGGATTGAATTTAGGCTTTTACAAAAGTGGCTTGAATGCCTCTAAAGTGATTACGAATTTTCCAGATCCTCTTATAGAAACCTTTCCCTCTAACTCTTATTTTGTATTGAATCCAGGCATTAATTACGGCACTTCCTTTCTTGATTTTGGGGTGTCAGTGAATAATTTTTTGGTCTACAATTTAAGTACGTCTGAACTTGTAGTTGACGATCCTGAAAAAAGTGTTTCGGTTCATTTGATGCACACAGGCTATATAGAGGGGAATGGTTTTTTTGATAAAAGTAAATTCTCGGGATTACTACGGTCTGAATTTAGAAAAGATAAAATCGGTATTTCTGGTTTGGCAATGCTAACGATACCTAATGGGGTTTGGACACAATTAGGATACAATACCATTTTTGGAATTTCGGGTGGTTTAGGGGTTAACATTAGTCAATCGATTGCTTTGGAGTATAATTATGAAAGAGGATTAGGCAATTTTACCAATTTTGGAGCCTCGCATGAAATAGGTTTTGCTTATAAATTCTCTAACCGCAATTCGAATTATGACGAAGACGATTTGGGTTCCATTATCCCTCCGGCTTCTGAGAGAGGGATTGCCTATTCAAAACCAAAAGCAGTTCAAAAACCAAAAGAAAAGACGGCGCCAGTAGTTTTAAAAGAGCCTGTTCAAGAAAAGCCAATTGCGGTTGTGAAACCTTCACGCGACACTATCGCCCCACCAAAACAAGTGGTTGAATCGTTGGTTACAAAAGATGCGATTGTGACTACATCTGCTTTGGCGAAAGCCCAGCCTCAAAAAGACACAACAAAGGCAATCATGCCAAAACCTAAAGACAGAGAATTTGTTGCGATTGATAATTTAACAGCGGTATTGGCGGTGACCAAAACCAAGCAGGATAATTTATTGAATCGATTAACGGTTACTATTGCCCAAAGAGAAAACGATTTGGCACAAATGAAACAAGAAAATGATTTGAGCGAACAAGGAATTTACACAGAACCCAAACCTTTTAAAAGCAGTGCTCTAGAAAATAGCGAATTAGAATTATTACAAACTGAAATTACGGCTATTGCCAAAGAGCAGAAAGATAAAATTAGAGAATTAGAAAACGCCTATTCTGAAAAAATGAAAAAAGGCAATGAGCAAGATGAAATCTTGTTGAAAGAATATGCTGCGACTATCCAAAATTTAAAAGAGGAACATCTGGCAGCAGTGCAAGCGAATGCTGATTTGAATCGTTCCTTAGAGCAGATTAAAGAAGCTACTGAAATTGAGAAAAAACGCCGCATAAAAAGGGCTTCTTTTGTGAATGTTGACGGTCGTTTAGCCCAAGATATCGCTACGTTGAAACGAATTAAAGAAACTACAGTATTGAGTACAGTACCGCTGAAACCGAGTGATTTTGATTCAGGTGAAGTTCAGCCTGATGTACAAATCATTAAAGGCAATAAAAATGTGTTGCCGGGCTATTATGTAGTCATTGCAGTGCATAACGAAGTGGCTAAAAGAGATGAGTTTTTAACCAAAACAGTAGCTTCAGGAGAAGCTAATGTGAACTTCTTTTACGATGCTAATTCAAGTAAATATTTTATTTACTACGAATCATTTGAGACTATAGAAGCTGCAAAACAAGCGTTAAATAAAAAAGGAAGTGCTCCATATAATGGCGCAATGACTATTGTTAAAATGGAAAAATAGAGGGAATAATTGGGTTTTTTTTTCTCGCCCTTCAGAAAAATGAAATAAATAATGTAAAAATACGATCCCAAAATGAATTGGATAAAATCCATAATTAAAACAATTATAAAAGAGCAATTTGTATTGCTGTTATGCTTATTTGTATATAGTTCTAATGGTTTTTCTCAATCGAATAATCCTATTATTTCGTTAGCTGATGTAACAACAACATGTTTTGACGATAATAGTGACATGCCTAAATTTTTCTTATGCGGTAGTTTAGATACACGATTAATTACAACTGATTTTCCCGGCCTAACTGTGAGTTGGTATAAATTTAACGAAGGATCTTGTTCTACTATTACAGATGATTGCTCTAATAGTAATTCTCCGTGTACTTGGACGTTAGTCGCAACATCACCAAATTTTACTGTCTCAGCAGGAGGTCATTTTAAGGTTGTTATTACTAATTCAGATACCACTCAAACAACGTATTATTTTAACGTATACCAAAATGGATTAGACATTCCAGTTACAAAAACGGATATGTATTGTGGTCAACCAGGAGAAATCAGGGTGGCGCAATTAACGGGTTATGAATACAGCGTAGATGGAACGAATTATCAAGTTTCCAATACATTTTCTGTTTCAACAGCGGGAACTTTTAATGTCAAGGTAAGACGAGTGGGTGCCACACCAACAGATTGTGTTTTTAATATACCAGTTACCATAACCAATAATGATATGGTGGTTGCTGCATCAGTAATTCCATCCGCAACATCAGGGCAGCAAGGCGATGTTAAATTAAGCGTTTCGGGAGTTAGAGAACAGTATTATTACAGAATCCTACAAGGAGGCCTACTGATAAGTGAAAAGAATGCTTCTTTTGATAACGAACACCTTTTTCCCAATTTGAATGCAGGAACCTATACTTGGGAGGTAAGAACAGACGATTGTAATTGGAAATCGGGGGAAGTTACCATTAATTCTACCGCTCCGTTTCAAATCACACCAACCGTTCAACCGGTTGCTTGCCAACCAGGAAGTATTAAAGTTGTAGTTACCGGAGGAACCGCGCCCTATCAGTATTTTTTTAACGGAAATACGACGCCAACTAGCGATTTAATTCCTGTTCCTATAGCAGGAACTTACATTGTTAAAGTTGTAGACACTAATGGCTTAACAAATCAAATTAGTGTAACTGTGCCATCACAACCTGCTCCAGTTTATAAAATTGAAGCAACAAACGAAAACTGCTATTTTCCTAATTCATGGCAAATCAAATTTAATGTTACTAATGCTAATGGCTATAGCTTGAGATACCGCATTAGAGATGATCAAGATTTTACAACTAATCCCGTTTTTCAAGGTTTATTAGCCACTCCTGCGGGAACTACTTTTAAAACCGTAATTGAGTACACTTATGGCGGAGTCAAATGCACCGAAACAAAAGAGGTTACTATAACTCAACCTCAGTTTGGACTATCAGCCGTTGCAGGAGTTTCAGAATTAATAGGCTGTATTTCTACCGACTTAGATAAGGCGAGAATCCGAATCACCAATCCGCAAGGAGGAACTGAGCCGTATGAATACAGTTTTGATAATCGTGCCTCTTGGACTACTTCTACTACATCTTTACATCCTGCGGGGAAATATGTGTTTTACATCAAAGATAAGAACGGATGTGTTTCGGCCTTGCCAGAAGTTACAGTAGAAGATATTGGTGTTCCAATTGTCACAGTAACAAATCAATCATTTAATTGTGATGGAACGGCAAATAGTGTGATCAATGCTACTACCACAACCAATACCGTTTTCAGTTATAGGTATTCCTTGGATGGAGGTGCTTTTCAAACATCTCCTAATTTTTCCAATCTACCTCCAGGACAACATACGGTTGAAGTGAAATACGAACCCTTATTAGTTCCAACGTATAGTAATTTATTGAAGGAAGACTTTGGCTATGGAGCTGATACTACTTCACCAGGAATGAATGCAACCTATTGTTTTGAGAGACAGGTTACAGCAACTCGGTGTAAAGGGAGTATAGTTATTCAAGATGGTGACTACTCTGTAACTTCAAGAATCGTCTCGCCTTATGGAGCTTGGTATAGCCCAAAAGACAATACACCTCCTACTTCTCCAGTTACTCCATTGGGACGATTTTTGGCAGTTAATGTGGATGCCAACCTTAATCCAAGAGCTATTTTATACGAAAAAACTATTGCTGATATCATTCCCAATCAGCCAATTATTGTGGAATTTTATGTAACTAATTTATTACGCACAACTTATAATGCAACACCTCCAAATATAACCATTGCTTTGGTTGATCAATTGGGTAATGAAATTTCAACAATAAATACTGGGAATGTGCCAAGAAATGAATTATGGAATAAATATCCAGTAACGCCTGTTTCATTAAATCCTGGTAATAATTCTTCATTACGATTTATCGTTAGAAACAATAATCCTAATGGTGGCGGTAATGACTTAGCCATTGATGATATTACAGCCTACCAAATTCCTAAATTATGTGCTTCTTCCCGAAAAGTTATTTTTAATGTCCCTACAGGAAAAGATTTTGCCGCTTCAATAACCAATACCAAAAATGTGACTTGTCATGGATTAAGTAATGGAGAAATAACCATTGCGGCTCAAAATTTCAACACCACTTCTGGCTATCAAGTTTCAAAAGATGGAGGCGTTACTTGGCAAACAGCTACAACATCACCTTTTATCATTTCGGGTTTAGGAGGAGCAACTTATGATGTAAAAGTCCGTTATAATCCTACCGCAACCGGAATTTGTGTTAAATCCTTCCCTTCAATTACTATTACAGCTCCATCTCCAATAGTGACTTCGGCTAGTGTGACAATTCAAGCCAGTTGTAGTCGTGGCGCAACGATTACTGCTACTTCTACTGGAGGAACTCCTTTTTATCAATATGAATTGTGGGATGAACTCAACATAAACAAAATACGCCCTGCTCAATCTGGTGTTTTTGAGAATGTGCCAGTTGGAACTTACACAGTTCGCGGACTCGACGCTAATGGTTGTGGTAATACGAGTCTGGTTCCTGTTATAGTTGTACCACCTCCAATACCTGTTCCAACTGTAGATTTTAGTTCTGATTTATGTTATGATTCTGTGAATCAAGCGACTATAAAAATAAATGTCGCTTCTGGAACAGCGCCTTTTTCGTTTAGTTTAAATGGTGGCGCTTTACAAAATTCAAATACATTTACAAATGTAGCGCCAGGTACACACAAAGTAGAAGTTACAGATGCCAATAATTGTAAAGCGACTACTCAGGATATTACAATTGGCAATGAATTAAAAGTAGCGGCTGTTTTAACCAAAGCCTTGGATTGCACCGCAAGTCCAGATGCCAAAATTAAAGTAACTTTTGAAGGAGGTGTGAGGCCTTTGCGCTATCAAGTAAAAAAAGGTACTGCTACAATTTCCTCCGACATAACGATACCAGTTGGTGATTCTTCCTTTGTATATTCCATTTCAGAAACCGATCCAGGAACCTATAGTTTTTCTATAATTGATGCTAATGGATGCTCAAAAACTACCAATGCAGTTATAGTAAATTCTAAAGTAAATCCTGAAATTTTATCTTTTACCGAAATTCAATCCATTTTGTGTCATGCTGAGAACACGGCTGCTATTCAGGTTAATTTGAATAAAGCTAAGGGATTAGCTCCGTTTACGTATTCAGTAAAAAATACAACAACGAATACGAATTATGGCAGTCAACTTTTTAGCTTACCCGCTGGTAATTATGAAGTCACAGTTACGGATAGTAATTTGTGTACTGCTAAATTGAATACAATTATTTCTGAACCAGCTAAAATAATTGTAACATCTCATACGGTTGATATTACGTGTACTAGTTTAGGGATTTCCAAAGGGTCGGTAATAGTAGATGGTGTTGTTGGTGGAATCCCTTCGTACAATTACTTTGTAACAGGAGTTAATGGATACAATAATTTTGAGATAAATAATTCAGGATCCACTTCCCATACATTTGACGTAGTGGATTTTGGTTTGTACCAAATTAATGTAGTCGATTCCAATGGCTGTTCTGTTTTGATTCAAGATGTAAAAGTAGCTTCTCCACCAACTGATTTAGATATAAATGTTTCAACTTCAACAATAAATTGTAGTTTAGGAGGGAGGGCTATAGTAGGAATTGCTGACAATACTGCATTTAGCTCAGCAGGTCCTTTTTATTTTGCAATTTACACACCTGGCTTAGTATTTAATTTATTAAATCCCGCTTGGATAAAAGGAGACACTGCTAAATCAGCTACGTTCACTGGATTAATTTCTGGAGTAAAATATACTTTTATTGTTTACGACGAAACCACCAAATGTTATCATTATAAAACAGCTGAAACTGCAATAAAAACTAACTCTACTTTGGTATTGAGCAATCTTCAAGTAAAAAATATAACTTGTAAAGGCGAAGCAAATGGTAAAGTATCGTTTAAGGTAACAAACAACTATACTGTAGCAATGCCAATATTCTATCAGATTTATAATTCACAATCGGCAGTTCCTGTTTCAGGAGTTTCAGGAACCATTTCGATTAATCCAAATAACAGCATTACAATTTCTGATTTAGGCGATTTGCCTTTTGGAAATTATTTTGTGTTGATAAAAGAAGATACCGGTGCTCCAAATGCAGGTTGCAGTATTGCTTCGGATACTTTTAACATTACTGAATCTGCATTATCATTAGAATTTACCGCTTCTGTTCTAAAAAAAGTCAATTGTAATGAAAATGGAATAATAAGTATTCGAGCCAAAGGTGGTACAGCGCCCTATCAATATCAAATTGTAACGGATAGTTCATCCATTGGACCTGGCACAGGCATTAGCCTCGTTCCACCACCACCTTCTTTGATTCCAGGGAATTGGGTAAATCATAATACATTCTCTGTTGATGAGGGAAATTATATTGTATCTGTTAGAGATGCTTATGGTTGTGTTAAATCAATGACTATTTATTTACCCAAAGACCCAAAACCTGTTATTGATTTATCGGTTACCAATCCATGCGAACCCGAAGGGACTTTTACAATCAATTTAACAACAACAACCGCAGGAATCGCGCCTTATTATTTGACTGTAAACGGAAGCGTTTTTGCGCCCATTACATCGGCATTCCCTCATACTTTGTCCAATCAAAACTCAGGAGATTACAGTATTAGTGTAAAAGATGTGAATGGTTGTTCGGATACGAAACTGTTAAAAATTTATAGCCCTTTAGGATTGTCTTCAAGAGTAATTAAACAACCCTCTTGCTCACTTAATAATGGCGAAATTCAAGCTATTCCTGTGGGTGGTTCAGGTAGTTTTGAATATAAAATCGATACAGGAAGTTATGGTACTAGTCCTATTTTTTCAGGATTGAGTTCTGGACCGCATACAATTTATATAAAAGACAATAGCACGCTTTGTGAAAAGAGTATTTTAGTAAATCTGGAAGTTCCAACGGCAGTAACAGGTTTAACTTTAACACCAAAATCGGTTAGTTGTCATGGAGGAAGCGATGGCTCCATAACTGTAGCCATAGCAACGCCAGCGCCAGGAATAAACGACAATCCAGTTTACACATACAGCCTAAACGGCGGAACTCCACAAACATCTAATATTTTTTCAGGTTTAGCTGCGGGAAGTTATACTGTTGAGGTAATTTCTGGAAGAGGTTGTGTAGCAACAGATTCGATTTTTGTAAGCGAGCCTATTGTAATTGTTGTTCCAACACCAACCGTGACGGAATTTGGCTGTAATTCGACCAATAATTTAAACAACGCATCCATTACGGTTAGTGGAGTATCAGGTGGTTCAGGAACCTACACCCAATATGAATTTATAAAAAATGGAACTCGAGTGCAGTTTGGGTCTAGCCCAATCTACATCGAAACAGACCTAAATGGCGGCAGTTATACTATAAATGTATATGATGACAAAGGTTGTTCGGGAACGACAACAGCAATTATAGACCCATTGTATGTTTTGGACACAATTAATGTGTTTGTCACGAATGAAATTAGTTGCTCGTTATTAAGTGAAACTATTCAAGTTTCAGTAACACCAACTACAATTCCGTCAAGCGATTTAGAATATTCGTTAATTCCAGTTTCGGGAAGTTTGGTAGGAACCCCTTTTTCTTCTAATCCAACTGGAATTTTTCCAGGTTTAACTGTTGGCGAATACCTAATTACAGCTCGAAACACTGTAACAAATTGTACCATACAAGAAGTATATACCGTTAATGAACCGAATACGTTTGATATAACCATTGATTCGGTCGTAGATGTTAGTTGTTTTGGAGGGGCGAATGGAAGTGCTAACATAACTTTAATAGATAGAAACACGCCAAGTAAAGCAGGTGCTTTTGATTATACTATTAAAGATAGTTCAGGAATAACAATACAGTCTTCAACCTCTACCAACGCTAGTCCAATTCCAATTTCTGGGTTAAAAGCAGATGTCTATAGCATCACGGCGACATTGACTAACACGCCGTTTTGTAGTGTAACTAAAAATTTCACAATAAGTCAGCCTACCGCAGCTCTTGATTTAAATACAACACTTTCAGCAATTACCTGCGCAATTGGTAATAACGACGGTAAAATAACCGCTTTGCCAATGGGAGGTTGGTCAGATTTTTATGAGTTCAAATGGGAAAAAGCAGGAACGGTAATAGAAGACTGGGGCGATGTTTCTGAATTGAGCAATTTAACACAAAGCACTTACAAAGTTTATGTGAGAGACGCTCAAGGCTGTGAAGTAGAAAAATTGGTTATGTTAACCAATCCTAATCCAATTGCACTAACCGCTGCTGCTGACAAAACTCAATTACAATGTTTTGGAGATCAAAATGCTAGCATTTTAGTTTCAACAGTTTCAGGAGGACAGGGTAGTAATTATTGGTACACTTTAAACAAAACCAGTCCAAATCCGCTGATTTTAGGCCCACAAACCGATACTGAATTTAAAAACTTAGGCGCAGGAATCTACACGGTTACGGTTACTGATAATTGGTCTTGTACCGCAACATCGGCACAAATTATAATTAACGAACCCAATAATGTTGTAGCTACATTGTCTTTGTTAACTCCTCCAACATGTATGAATCCAGCACAATTGGATTTACAAATTACGGGAGGAACTCCTCCATTCAGTTATAGTAGTAATAATCTCGATTTCATTCCAACACTTTCAAACCCCTTAAATGGAAATCCAGGCGTGAATCGTTATTACATCAAAGACACTAATGGTTGCGGTTCTTATATTTCCAATGATGTAGTGGTGGCAACCCCAGTAGGATTATCAGTAGCGGTTGATACTACATTTGCTAAAGTAAACTGTTTTGGAGAAAGCACTGCGACTATTTTGGCTTCAGCCCAAGGCGGATTAGGCAATTATTTTTATACACTTTTAGATGAGGGAAATAGTATAATTAGAACAGCCCAACCCACTGGAATATTTGCAGGACTTCCTGCCGGAAAGTACAAGGTAAAAGTAACAAGCGCTGATTGTAACCCTGTGGAATCTTCTATCATCACAATTACCGAACCCGCAGCAAAATTAAATCCTAGCTTTTCTTTAAAAAACGCATTATGTGCTGGATCCAATGATGGTTCAGTAAAAATTACTTCTTTGGGAGGAACGGTAACAATTAAACATGCGATATCTCCTAATTTAAGTCAGTTTACTGAATCGGATCTTTTTCAAAATCTAGCCCCAGGAGACTACGATTTGCTTGTACAAGACGCCCTCGGGTGTTATGAAAAAACAACTTTAAGAATCACCGAACCACCAGTATTAAGTGCGGTGACAATTCCCTCTTCGATTGTACAAGAAATTTGTTTTGACGATAAAAATGCTCAGTTTAGTATAGTTGCTTCGGGTGGGACTTTGCCGTATAGTGTTTCAGTAGACAATCCATCAGGTCCATTTACAACTGGCACCGCGATTCAAACACAATTTAATTTTACTAATTTGACGGGTGGAAATCATACCGTTTATATCAAAGATGCTAACAATTGTATTTTGAATTGGACAGTAGCTCTTGACAATGCTGTAAAGCTAAACCCAACAATATCTGTCAATTATGATTGTGTTAGCAACGCACAAAACAATCTGGTAACAGTACAATTAGACTCAAGTATCGCCAATACCGCTTTGGTACAATTTGCTTTAGATGGAGGGGTTTATCAAGCTTCAAATACATTTTCTAATCTTAGTCCAGGAGATCATTTTATTAGAGTGAAACACATTAATGGATGTGTTAAAGACACTCCTGTATTGACGATTTTAAAAATGGACCCTTTAGTTTTGAGTTTAAAATCGGGTGGCTTAAACGAAATTATTGCAGTTCCTAGTGGAGGCGGAGGCAATTATACTTTCACCTTTGAAGGGGAAAATTATGGTTCAACTCCCAATTATATTTATTATACCACTCAAGATTATTTAGTAACCGTTAAAGACGCTAACGGATGTATCAGCTCGGCTACCCAAAAATTCAATTACATAGACATTTGTACCCCTAACTATTTTACGCCAAACGGAGATGGAATTAATGATACCTGGGCACCTGGATGTACTATTAATTACAAAAACCTGACGTATACAATATTGGATCGTTACGGACGAGAATTGGGAAGCTATCGTTTGGGTCAAACTTGGGATGGAAAGTACCAAGGAGCAGAGCTTCCTTCAGGCGATTATTGGTATGTGTTAAAGCTCAATGATCCAAAAGACGACAGGGAGTTTGTGGGCCATTTTACACTTTACAGATAAAGAAATAAACAAGTTCAATGAAATTAAAATTTACATATGGCTTTCTGTTATTTTGTTTTTTTGGCTTTAGCCAAGAATTACATCTACCTGTTTTTACTCAATATTTAGCCGATAATCACTTTGTTTTGTCCCCAACATTTGCAGGAATAGGGGATAATTTACGAATACGTGCCAACGGTTTAACACAATGGGTAGGAATTAAAAACGCCCCTCAAAACCAGTCCCTCTATGCTGATTTTAGAATTAGAAATCGATCAGGAATAGGCCTTTCGTTGTATAACGATAGCAATGGAAATACTTCTCAAACTGGCGCGAAATTTTCTTTTGCCCATCATATCATTTTAGATTATTATTCAAAACAGTATTTGTCTTTTGGATTGTCTTATAACATTAATAGTTTTAAAATTGACATTAGCAAATTCAATACCACCCACGAAATACCAATTTTAGATCCCAGTATAATTAACAACAGATCAATATCTAACAATAATTTTGACGTTGGTCTTTTGTATCGAAACAAAGGGTTTTATATGAGTTTCAACGCGACAAATGTTTTACCAAAGAGCATCGATAGATTCACAGGAATTGAACCTAGCTTGATTTTGAATTACCAATTTTATTCGGGCTACCTAATTAAAAACAGCTATAACCGAAACGTTGAAATAGAGCCCTCCATTTTTTTTCAATATTTTGCTGGAGACCAACGTTCGACAACAGATATTAATATAAAATACCGCCGTTACAATAGTTATGACGACTATTATTGGGCGGGAGTTTCGTATCGTTTTTTGAACGATCAAGCACTCAACCCATTAGCAGTAGGCCCAATGGCGGGATTTAAAAAAGCTAATTTTTATTTTGGGTATTCCTATCAAATTACATTGAGCCAAATTGCGGCCTATAATTCTGGCACACACATGATTACACTAGGATTTGATTTCCTACAAGGAATTAGTGATTGCCCTTGTACCCAAAGTCCGGTTCACGATTAACGGTAGTTTTTAAGAAAACAGAATAAAAAATAATTAATTACTTTAATTACAACGTTTTCGTTAAGAAAAATTCATTTTTTATAGGGATTTAGAATTTGTCGCTACACGAAAAGTCCTATATTTGTTCATCTACAAGCAAAAACTAAAAAAAAAGAGCACAATGAAAACGGTAAACGATATAAATTTTAAAGATAAAAAAGCAATTATTCGCGTTGATTTTAACGTCCCATTGGATGAAAATTTCAATGTAACAGATGCCACTCGTATTGAAGCTGCGAAACCAACAATTGATAAAATTTTGGCAGATGGTGGAAGTGTAATTTTAATGTCACATTTAGGACGTCCAAAAGGAGCCGAAGATAAATATTCATTGAAACATATCTTAAAAACGGCTTCAGCTATTTTAGGCGTACCCGTTCAATTTGCTGCTAATTGTGTAGGCCCTGAAGCTAAATCAGCCTCAGATAAATTACAAGTAGGTGAAGTGTTGTTATTGGAAAATTTACGTTTTCATGTTGAAGAAGAAGCTGGAGATGTGGCTTTCGCCAAAGAACTAGCATCTTTAGGAGATATTTATGTAAACGATGCTTTTGGAACAGCACACAGAGCACACGCTTCGACTACAATTATTGCACAGTTTTTTCCAAATGACAAATGTTTTGGAAGCCTACTTGCTAAAGAAATCGAAAGCTTGAATAAAGTTTTGAAAAACAGCGTAAAACCAGTAACTGCTGTTCTTGGAGGTTCTAAAGTATCTTCAAAAATTACAGTTATCGAAAATATTTTAGACAAAGTTGACCACATGATTATTGGTGGCGGAATGACCTTTACTTTTGTGAAAGCCTTAGGTGGAAAAATTGGAAATTCAATTTGTGAAGATGACAAACAAGAATTAGCCTTGGAAATTTTGCGTTTAGCTAAAGAAAAAGGAGTTCAAATTCATATTCCAGTAGATGTAATTGCGGGAGATAAATTTTCAAATGATGCTAATACACAGGCGGTTGATGTAATTGCAATTCCTGATGGTTGGGAAGGAATGGATGCGGGACCAAAATCATTAGAACAATTCAAAAAAGTAATTTTAGAATCAAAAACGATTCTTTGGAATGGCCCTTTAGGCGTATTTGAAATGCCAACTTTTGCAAAAGGAACCATTGCTTTAGGAGAATTTATTGCAGAGTCAACTGCTAACGGAGCTTTCTCTCTTGTAGGTGGTGGCGATTCGGTTGCAGCTGTAAAACAATTTGGTTTTGAAGATAAAGTAAGTTATGTTTCAACTGGAGGAGGAGCCATGTTAGAAATGTTAGAAGGTAGAGTTTTACCTGGCATTGCTGCCATTCTAGAATAAACAAATTTTAAGTCTAAATCCGACTTGATCCAATACAATAGGAAACCTTAGCGAAGTAATTTTAGCTAAGGTTTTTCCTTTTTTAATTTTTTTAATTTTTGATAAAAGATGTAATTTCAAGCTTTTTTTTGAAGTCAAATCAATCAAAAATGTTTAAAAATGGGCTAAAAATTGATTTTTTAACACTATTTATAGAATTTTTCAGTTAGAACCTAGTAAGTTTGTAAAAATGATTATTTAATCGTTTGAAATTAAGCCCCTTGAATGCTTCAGTTATGATTATAAAAAATTTAATATACCCATTTGTATTACTTGTTTCATTTTCTCTTTTTTCGCAGGAAAATGCATTAAAAAAAACCAGTACTACTTCAGAGAATAAAATTACCGCTCTTGATTCTATCAAAAAAACCTTTGTTAAAGACGATTTAGCAGCTTGTGTAGACAGTTTGTGGTTAAAAGAATTAACCAATTTAGACATTTACAACAATCTTACAGAAGATATTAAAACGATCAATATTGATGAGAAAGTAGAGTATGAATTATCTACAGACTTGTTAAAAGCACGATTACAGGCAATGGACGAGAAATCGCCATTTCATATTGAATACAACCAAGGTTTAGAGAATATCATTAAGTCATTTTTGAAAAACAGAAAACGTTCTTTTGAACGTTTGATGGCGGTTTCAGAATTTTATTTTCCTCTTTTTGAAGAAGCATTTGATAAGCATAATGTTCCGCTTGAAATTAAATATTTAGCTGTAGTAGAGTCGGCATTGAATCCTAAAGCCGTTTCAAGAGTTGGCGCAACAGGTCTTTGGCAGTTCATGTACCAAACAGGAAAACAGTACGGTTTAAAAATTGATTCTTATATTGATGAACGAAGCGATCCGCTTAAGGCTAGTGAGGCTGCAGCCCAATACATGAAAAACATGTATGCTATTTTTGGCGATTGGGATTTAGTTTTGGCATCGTACAATTCAGGACCAGGAAATGTAGCTAAAGCAATTCGTCGTTCTGGCGGACAACAAAATTATTGGAACATTCGAAAAAACTTACCTAAAGAAACACAAGGATATGTTCCGGCTTTTCTAGCCACGATGTATATTTACGAATACCATAAAGAACATGGAATTGTACCTGAAAAAGCACCAATTAAACATTTTGCAACTGATACCGTAATGGTTAAAAGACAAATGTCTTTCAAACAAATATCCGATTTGATTGATATTCCAGTGGCACAATTGCAAATTTTAAATCCATCCTACAAATTAAATATCGTTCCTGCCTACAAAGATCAAACGCATTTTTTGAGGTTGCCGCAAGATAAAATGGCAATTTTTACTTCTAATGAATCTAAGATTTATGCCTACGTGGACAAAGAAGCCAATTTACGCGAGAAACCATTCCAAATTGTTAAACCAATTGTCGTTCAAGATTCAGTAAATACATCACAACGAATAGCACAAGCCAAAGTGCGTTATTATCGTGTAAAACGAGGAGACAATTTAATTAGCATTGCTAAGAAATACGATGTGGCTGTTGAGGATCTTAAAAAGTGGAATAACATTAATGGAAATTGGGTAGCCTATGGCAAAAATCTCAAAATTAACGCCACTGATGTAGAACAAAAAACTACGGCTGTAGCCAAAGCGGACACAATAAAAGACAGCATTAAAACTTCTATTGCATCATTCTATGTGGTTCAAAAAGGAGATAATTTAAGCGCTATTGCTAAGAAATTTAACACTACTGTTGCTGATATTCAAGAGTGGAACAAGCTTAGCAGTACAAATGTTTCTTTAGGAGCTTCGCTTCAAGTTGTGCAAAACCCAACAGAAAAAGAAGAAGTCGCCGATACCGTTGAAAGAAAAGATATTGCTTACAGCGTTCAAAAAGGAGATAATTTAGGCCTTATTGCTAAGAAATTTGGAGTAAGTGTAGTAGAATTAAAACAATGGAATAACTTAAAATCAAATGCTATTGCTGTTGGAAATAGCTTGATTGTAGCCAAGAATGAAATTGTAATAGGCACTAATAAAGCGACTGTATCTAGTTTTAAAAAGAAAGATAATTTTCCGAGTTCAAACCAAAAAGAGTTGGAATATTATGTAAAAAAGGGAGATTCGTTGTACACGATTTCTAAAAAATACCCAGGTGTTACCATCTCTGATTTAAAGAAATGGAATAATATCAAAGATGACGAATTGAAACCGGGGATGAAATTAAAAATAAACGGTTAATTAGATGAATCGAATGCCAAATTCAATTGGGGCAGGATTTAATACTCTATTTAGGATGATGAAGGCATCCTATTTTTTACACTTTTTACTTTCCATCTTAGTTGTTTCTTGTGCTAAGAAAGAGCAAGAAAGCATTCGCCAAACTTCAGGTAAAATCAACACGATTTCGGTACTTATTGATGATCAATTGTGGAATGGTGAAATTGGCGATAGCATCAGAAATAAATTTGCTTCAGCTGTAATTGGACTTCCTGAGGAAGAACCATTGTTTACCATCAATCAATATCCAGTCAAATTATTAGAAGGTTATGCCACAAATAGCCGTGCCATTCTTGTAATTAAAAAAGGGGTAAAAACGCAATTTGAAATCAAGAGAAATCAATACGCTACTCCTCAAAATGTATTTCATATATCGGGGACAACTGCCGAAGAAATAGTTCAGTTACTTGAAAAACATTCGCCAGAAATAATTCAGCGTATTGAAGGTGGTGAAATAGCAGAAAGTCAAAGAATCTCTAGTAAATCAGCTAGTACGCATTCTATTATAAAGAAACTATTTCATGTTGGTTTACAAGTCCCATCGGATTTTGAATTAGTGATGCGAAAACCCAATTTTATCTGGTTGAAGCACAACAACAATCGCGGTAGTAGTAGTTTACTAGTATACCAATTCCCATTATCAATCATTAAAGCTAACGCGATATCAAATTCAATTCGAACTATGCGCGACTCGGTTGGAAAATACATTCAAGGTACGGAACCGAATACACACATGATTTCTGAAACAGGATATTCCCCTTATTTTTTTAAGACAAAAATAGACAATCGACTAGCTTACGAAACCAGAGGTACTTGGCAACTTCAAAACGATTATATGTCCGGTCCTTATATCAATTACACTATTATGGATTCTGTTCAAAAAAGGGTAATTGTTTTAGAAGGATTTTGTTACTCTCCCTCTAAAGAAAAGAGAGATACTATGCACGAGTTAGATGCTATTATGCAATCGGTTCAACTGCTAAAAAACACTACTTTTACCCCACATAAAAAATAAATTCATGGCATTAGAATGGAAGATTAAATCATTTGAATCACTTTCTGTACACGAGTTGTACGATATTCTTCGTTTGCGAAGCGAAATTTTCGTTGTTGAACAAAATTGTGTGTATCTTGATCTAGATGGTAAAGATCAAAAAGCATTACACCTATTTGGCACTTTCGAAGGAAAAATTGTGGCTCACGCCCGACTTTTAAAACCTGGAATTTCTTTTGTTCATGCCTCAATTGGTCGTGTTACGGTCGATGCAAAATACAGAGAGCGCAAATGGGGACATGAATTAATGCGTCAAGCCATTGAAGGAATTTTAGAACATTATGGAGCAACTCAAATTACAATTGGAGCCCAACTGTATTTGAAGAAATTTTATGAATCGCATGGATTTGTACAAACAAGTGAAATGTATTTAGAGGACGATATCCCACACATTCAAATGGATAAAAGTAATTAAGATTTTATAATTACTATTTCCACTCTACGGTCTAATTCAACAGCTTTACCCAACGGAAATCGATTGCCATATCCTTTAAATGTCATTCGAGAAGGGTCTATTTTTCGCATTACAAGGTAACGGTAAACTGCTTTTGCTCTGTTGTATGAAAGCTTCCGGTCTCTGGTTACTTTGTCTAAAGCATCTGTATATTGAGGCGGCGTGCAACAAACATGTCCTTGAATTTCAAAAACAATAGTTGGATTGTTTTTCAAGTAAGCAATTGTTTTATCTAAAATTATTCTTGAATTCAAATCTAAATAGCTACTTCCTGTTTCGAATTTTACGTGTTCCAAATAGATACGATCCCCTTTTGTATGCGGAAATTGAAACTCAGTATAAAGCTTCGGAATTCCCATAAAATATTGAGATTGCAATGTTTTTTTTACAAAAACTACTACTCTCCTATTTTTAGATCGAGTTTCATTTAAGTCGGAAATAGTGTCTTTATTCACCATAATTCTACCTTTTCCCTCTAGGTTAATTACTTTTTTTTGAGGAATACCTAGTCGCATTAAAACCGCCTCAACCGTCTGAACTCTTCGGTTTGACAAATCAATGTTATACAAAGAAGATCCTCTATCATCACAGTAACCAAAAACACTAATGGATTCGATGTGACTACTATCAATTTTTTGAAAAAAATCACAGAGTAGGTCTTTTTGAGTTTCTTTAAGATGATCTTTATCTAAATCAAAATAGACAGTATGTGAGGCTTTATCTTGTGCAAAACCACTCAAGACTAACAGTAACAATCCTATTTTGAAAAAATTATTCATTACATTTTTAAGAGGGTATTATACTCTGAAGTGGAGTTTAACACTTGTGTGGCTCTTTTGATTTCAATATTATTTTTAAGATAAAATTGATACAAACCATCTTGATATTGGTAGCGCTTGATTAGTTCTTCTTGTATCAAATGTTTAATTTCTCTTTGATTTTTATCCAACAACGCATTTTCGCTTTTTTGTAGCGCAGTCAATAATTGTTGGTATTCTATGGCAATCGCTTCGTCGATTTGCTCTTTTTTGGCTGTAGCCAAAGTATTTTTCAATGCTAATTCGGTTTGGGTATTAAAAGAAAATTTAGACGTTTTTAAAAACTGTTTGAAATCTTGGTAATCCGATTCTGAGATATTTGGAATCGTATTGCCTAGGGTTGGATTTTTAAAATAATATTGGGTTGCAAAATTGAAAATAGCATCATTCCTTTCTAATGCTTCTGCAATAGGACTTAATTTTGTTTCTTCGATTGCTATATCAGGCTGAATACCACCACCATCATAGACAGTTCTTCCTTTTTTAGTTTTAAAAGCAGTATAATTTTTCTCGTCACGTTTTGTGGCAATTCCGTTTTTGTCCTTGCGGGTATAATCTAAGGCTTGAATACAACGACCCGATGGTGTGTAGTAACGAGAAATGGTTACTTTTAATTGCGTCCCATAGGTCAAATCAACCGGCCTTTGAACCAAACCTTTCCCAAAACTTCGACTACCAACAATCACCGCGCGATCTAAATCCTGTAAAGCTCCCGAAACAATTTCAGAAGCCGAGGCACTTCTTCCATTAACAATAATTGCTAGCGGAATTTCAGTATCAACAGGTTCTTTTGTTGTTTTATAAACATTGTTGTGTTTGTCGATTTTCGATTTTGTGGTAACAATAATTTCGTTTTTGGGCACAAATAAATTGCAAATAGTCACCGCTTCGTTTAACAATCCACCTGGATTATCGCGTAAATCTAAAACGATACGTTCAGCACCTTCTTTTTTGAGTTGTTCCAAAGCATTTTTAGTTTCTAATCCTGCTTTTTTGTTGAAGTGCGCCAATACAATATAACCCGTTCTCTCATCTATTTTTCCATAGAACGGCACCGATTTGATTTCGACTTCGTCCAATACAATTTGCGTTGTATTGGTTTTTCCCTGGCGAATGTATTTGATGTCAATTTTAGTATTTTTTGCCCCTTTTAATAGTTGCGATGCATCGTCTTTGAAGTCGGCTATGAGTACATCTCCAATTTGGATAATTTCATCACCCGCTTTTAGACCGGCTTTGTCTGCAGGGAAATTTTTATAGGGTTCTTTGATGATTAATCGGTCTTCTTTACGAGTAATTAAAACCCCAATTCCAGTATATTCTCCCGTATTGTTGATTTTAAATTTTACCACATCTTGCTCGTTGAAGAAAACAGTGTAAGGATCAAGACTGGCCAACATTCCTTTAATGGCTTTATCCATTAATTCGCCGGGATTGGTCTCGTCCACATAGTTTTTATTCAATTCTTTGAATAGCGTGGTAAAGATTTCAATTTGCTTGGCTACTTCAAAAAAATCTTCCTTGAAACTAGCGCCAACATACAAAAAGCCAGCCGCTACAACAGGAATAAAATATTTTTTTTTAAATGCAGAAATCATAGTAACGAAAGCTTAGATTGAATGGTCTAAAATAAGAATAAATTAGAATACTCTACGTTTTGGTGGTAGTTTATTTTACTTCTTCTTGTTTTGAATCCTGAACTTGCGCTAGGAATTTTTCAAATAACTGAATTGTTTTGGTGTTGATTTCCTCAAACGACAAGCGGTCTTTGCTTTGGTAAAAAAGCATTAATGCATAAGGCTGGTCGAGCTGTTGTTTTAACAAATGTTGATTCAAACGATACGACTCACGCAAAAGACGTTTAAAATAATTACGATCAACTGCTTTTTTGAAGTATTTTTTAGAAACCGAAACACCAACTTTTAATTGTTGTTCGTCTCCTAAAGCACCCGAATGATACACTAAACGCAAAGGGTATTTAGACACCGATTTTCCTTCGGAAAATAGTAATCCGATGGTGATTTTGCTTTTTAGTTTTTCGTTTTTTGGATAATTAAAATTCATTTCTGGGAAAAATACCACTTATTTTAGAGTTCAAAGGTACAATTAAACCCTAAATAGGCGTTATTATTGAGGATTTAAATAGTCCTAAAAATTTATTTTGTATTATTGTACTTCATTTACAACGCATGCAAAAACTAGTTTCATATCCCCTTTCCATAATTTACTACCTGTGTTTCGGATTTTTTTTGGTTCTTTTTCACCCAATCCAATGGTTTTGTTTTAATGTTTTTGGTTATCAGGCGCATAAGAAAAGTGTAGATTATCTCAACTTTTTTTTAGTGCGTTGCACGAATCTTTTAGGAACGACTTATCAGTTTGAAAACACCGAAAGTATTCCCAAAAATGTCCCAATTATTTTTGTGGCCAATCACCAGAGTTTGTATGACATTGTAGCTATTATTTGGTATTTAAGAGATTTTCATTGCAAGTTTGTAAGTAAGAAAGAGCTTGGGAAAGGGATTCCAAGTGTGTCCTACAATTTGAACCACGGGGGTTCCGTTTTAATAGACAGGAAAGACTCAAAACAAGCCATTCCGTTAATAAAAGGATTGTCTGAATACATAGAAAAACACACACGATCGGCATTAATTTTTCCTGAGGGAACAAGAAGTAGAACCGGACAACCAAAGTCGTTCGCCCAAAGCGGATTGAAAATATTATGTAAGCACGCTCCGTCTGCGTATGTGGTCCCAATTACCATTAACAATTCATGGAAAATGGTTCGATTTGGTGCTTTCCCAATGGGATTAGGCAATCGCCTCAAATTTACAATTCACCAGCCTTTAAAGGTGAGTGAGTTTTCATTTGAGGAGTTAATGGAACAAACGGAAAGCGCAGTAGTACAAGGAATACAAATTTAACAATAGATATAATGTCAATTAAAAACATTCGTTTAGAAGTGATGCAGTTTTTGGAAAAAAATGTGGATAGCTTCGTAGAACAGTACTTAATTCCAGTAGAAAACATTTGGCAACCAACTGATTTCTTACCGGATTCACAAAGTGAAAACTTTTTTGAAGAAGTAAAAGAACTAAGAGAAATTGCTAAAGAGTTACCCTATGATTTTTGGGTAGCTATGGTTGGAGATACCATTACCGAAGAGGCTTTACCAACGTATGAGTCTTGGTTAATGGAAGTAGAGGGAGTTGATAATTTAGAAAGAAATGGTTGGTCAAGCTGGATTCGTCAATGGACTGGAGAGGAGAATCGACATGGAGATATGCTAAATAAATATTTGTATTTATCAGGCCGCGTGAACATGCGTGAAGTTGAAATCACAACCCAACATTTGATTAACGACGGTTTTGATATTGGAACAGGAAGAGACCCGTATAAAAACTTTGTATACACTAGTTTCCAAGAGTTGGCGACTTATGTTTCGCACAATAGAGTATCGCAAATTGCTAAAAAACACGGAGATAACAAACTGTCTAAAATGTGTAAAATGATTGCGGGAGACGAAATGCGTCACCATCATGCGTATAGCGAATTTGTGAACCGAATTTTTCAAGTAGATCCTAGTGAAATGATGTTAGCGTTTCAATACATGATGAAGCAAAAAATCGTTATGCCGGCTCATTTTTTAAGAGAGTCTGGGCAAAAAATCAGTTCGGCTTTTGAAAATTTTTCTGATTCAGCACAACGTATTGGAGTATACACTGCGAATGATTATGTAGAAATCATGCAAAAGTTAATCGACAAATGGGAAATCGATAAAATTGGTAATTTGACTGATGAAGCTGAAAAAGCGCGTGATTATTTAATGAAATTACCTGCAAGAATGGCTAAAATTTCAGAAAGAATAGTGATTCCTCAAGAGTCGTATGTCTTTAAATGGGTAGAGCCTGCTACATTGTAAAAAATGAGTATTTTTAAATAAAATTAGTCGTCAAAAAGTATTGTTCTTGTCAAACTGAACTTGTTTCAGTTTCTATAATCATTATTTTTATAGATTCCGAAATAAATTCGGAATGACAAAATAAGTACTTTTTCGACGCTTTTTTTATAAAACTATTTTTAAATGAACACCACTAACTTGATTGATAAAACAATAGTATTTGTAAAAGCTACTTTAGCTCAAGCCGAAGGTGGTCACGATTGGTTTCATATTGAGCGTGTGTATAAAAATGCCTTGTTGATTGCTGCATCTGAAAATTGTGATTTAGAGATTGTTCAATTAGGCGCTTTGCTTCACGATATTGCAGATAGTAAATTCCATAACGGGGATGAAACCATAGGACCAAAAACTGCGCGCACTTTTTTAGAAGCTCAAAATATTTCTTCCGAAACTATAGACCACGTAATTGCAATTATTGAAAACATTTCGTTCAAAGGCGGCAGAGTAGAGAGGAAATTTTCTTCTATTGAATTGGATATTGTTCAAGATGCAGATCGTTTGGATGCTATTGGCGCCATTGGTATTGCTAGAACATTCAATTATGGAGGGTTCAAAAATAGAACATTATACAATCCTGAAATTGCTCCGAATTTGTCTATGACAAAAGAAGAATATAAAATGAATGAGGCGCCCACCATCAATCATTTTTATGAAAAACTATTGTTGTTGAAAGACAAAATGAATACTGAAACCGGAAAACAAATTGCTCAAGAACGCCACTGTTATATGGAAGGTTTTTTAGAACAATTTTATGCTGAATGGGAGGGAAGAAAATAAAGATTAGTTTATTGAAAGTTGTTTCTCTTGCATTTCTAAAACCACATCTGAAGCACTTTTAAAAGTAGGCGCCTGTTCTACAATACTGCCTACTCTTTTTTTGTTCAATTTGAAGGTCAAATCGTTTTCTGTTGTAAATAATAAAGCGGTCAAAAATGGATTGTTCAAGTAAGAAGAAAGTACAAAAAAGGCTTCTTCTAGAGTATGAAAACTTTCCACTTCCTCAGTTTTGTAACGCGCAATAAGTGAAATACGCACTTGGTCATCCACTAGAACGGGACGCATATAAATATTTTTTAATTCGGTATCGCCAATGGTTTTTGCCAAGGTTAATTTAGCAAAAGTATACTGTGCCATACTTTCTTTTACACTTTCCCAAAAAAGGGCAAACTCAGGTTGAAAAGACATTTGTTTCGTTTAAAAGTTGAATTATTTCCCGATGAAATTTGCTTTCCTTTTATCTAAAAAGGCAGTCGTTCCTTCTTTGAAATCTGAGGTGCTAAATAATCTTCCAAAAGCACTAATTTCAGTTTCATACCCATTTTTAGATTTGTCAAAATTTGCATTTACAGCTTGGATGGCTTCACTAATAGCAACAGGCGCATTTTTACAAATTTTTTGAGCTAAACCTTGGCAAAATTCAATTAGTTCGGATTGAGGGACAACATGATTCACCAATCCATATTCTTTCGCTTCGGCAGCCGAAATCATAGTGGCTGTTACAATCATTTCCATTGCACGTCCTTTTCCTACGAGTTGAGGTAAACGTTGTGTGCCACCATAACCAGGAATCAATCCTAGTGTTACTTCTGGCAATCCCATTTTGGCATTGTCTGATGCCACTCTAAAATGACAGGCCATAGCTAGTTCCAATCCGCCTCCTAAGGCAAATCCGTTAACAGCAGCAATGACAGGTTTTTTTAAATTCTCAATATGGTCAAATACTTTTTGATGTCCATCAGCAGCGAGTTGTGTTCCTTCTTGAGCAGAGAAATTAGCAAATTCAGCAATATCGGCACCAGCCACAAATGCTTTTTCTCCACTTCCAGTTAAGATTATAACTTGAATAGTATCATCTTTTTCTAAATCAGAAAACGCAGCGTGTAATTCGGCAAGAGTATCTTTATTTAAAGCATTGAGTTTAGTCGGACGATTCAATGTAACCAATGCTATTTTGTTTTCTATAGCAATCAATAAATTTTCGTAGTTCATAAAAGTATATTTTAAGTATTTAAAATCGGCAAACTCACTCTAAAGATAGTCCCTTGACCGTATTGAGTTTCAAAAGTAATGTTTCCTTTGTAATTTTCTATAATATTTTTGATGATACTTAAACCTAGACCCATTCCACTATTTTTGGTAGTAAATTTGGGTTCAAATATCCTATTTAAATCTTCTTCTTTAATTCCAATTCCGTTGTCTTGTACACTGATTAACACCTTGTTTTCCATTTTTTTGACCTGTACTACAATCGATTTGGTTTCTTGTTGGTCTGATATGGCCTGAATAGCGTTTTTGACTAAATTCGTAATGATTCGGATCAGTTGTGTGCGGTCAATTTCTGCAATAATTTCTTCCGTTTCTTTTTCGAAAACCAAATAGTCTTCGTTGAAAATATCCAAAGCCAATTCGACTACTTCGATCACATTCAGCGTTTCGTTTTGTTGCGCAGGCATAGAGGCAAAATTAGAGAAGGCTGAAGCTACGGAACTCATCGTGTCTATTTGCTGAATTAAAGTTTCGGAGTAATCCTTCATTTTTTGTTTGATCTCCGGATCATTAGGTTCAAATTTTCGTTGAAAACTTTGCACAGTCAAACGCATTGGCGTTAGCGGATTTTTAATCTCGTGAGCGACTTGTTTTGCCATTTCGCGCCACGCTTCTTCACGTTCGCTTTGAGCTAACTTAACGGCACTGATTTCCAGTTCGTCCACCATCGCATTATAGGATTTAATCAGTAAATTGATTTCTTTACTACTAGCTTCAACCCTAATTTTTTCATTTTTCTGATCTAAACTGGTTTCACTTAATTTATCAGAAATTGTTTTTAAAGACTTGGTGATATAAGTCGAAAGAAAATAAGCCAACCCAAATGCAACAATCAACATGAACGAATACACCTGAGCCAATCGAATCAAAAAACCATTCAATTCTTTTTCGTAAAAACCATCGTCTTCTACATAGGGAAGATGTAATATTCCTAGAGGTTTGAATTTGTCGTCCTTGATTTGGCTATAGGAAGATCGGTTTTTTAAACCGTCAATGGTTTTGATATCAACGAAGCGTTTTTCGATGGAGGAACGCACTAATTTCAAAATGTACTTTGGTATAGGCAAAGCCACTTGATCCACTGAAAATGATTCTTTGGAAGATTTAAGGAGTTTTCCGTCTAGGGTATAAATGTTGATTTCGATGGCGTGAATTTGCGCCAATTCGTGAATTTTATCTTTGAAAATCAAAGGTAAATTAGTCGGTGTTAAAGGATAAGTAGTAGTCGAAAGCACATAATTAATATGCTCTTTTACTTCATTTTCTTTATCTTCTAGACGCTCTTGGTGGTATACCCTTGCTTCGTTTTTAAACTGAATAATCGATATAGAAGCTAAAATGATAGAAGCCATAATAATCAATACAATCATCGATAGGAAAATCCTAGTTCGAAGAGAAAGCATTGTTATTTTGAAGTTTTTAAACATATTTTAGGCTACAGACAATGTAAAAGGCAACAGTAACTTTTGCCTTTTGGCTAATGCCTTTTTTACTTTTTCTCTCTTATTCGTTTGTAAAATTTAAATCCTAACATAATCAGAATTGAGAATAAAAAGATGCCGATTACGCCATAAATCCAGTTGACAGCATCTTTTAGAATTACTAAGAAGACGACCGCAAAAAGAATTATAGTTGCACCTTCATTCCAAATCCGCATAAAATTAGAACTATACTTCACTTTATCGTGTTGTAATTCTTTAAATATAGTATGACATTTAAAGTGGTATGCGATTAGAAAAACTACAAAACCTAACTTCACTTGCATCCAAGGCATTTCTACAAATGCAGGATTTATGTGCAATAAAGAAAGTGCAAACAGAGTTGCTAAAACCGCACTAGGCCAAGTGATGATGTACCACAAACGGTAACTCATGATTTTGAACTGCTCCTGCAAAATTTCTTTTTGTGGAGAGGGTTTTTCTGAGGCTTCAATTTGGTACACAAAGAGACGCACGATATAAAATAATCCCGCAAACCAAGTGATGACAAAAATAAGATGCAACGATTTTAGGTAGTTATAGTATTCCATAGTGTTAATTGTTAACCGTTGATTTGTTGATTTTTTTAGAGCTGCGAATCTGTGTTAAAAACATTAATTTAATTTAATTATTTCGCTTGAAATTCTTTAATCCAATTCGCCACAACACCACACCATTCGTCTTCGTCGTTCATACATGGTATAGCCATAAACTCTTCCCCTCCGTGATGTAAAAACTCTTCGTTAGCTTCCATTGCAATTTCCTCTAAAGTTTCCAAACAATCGGCTACAAAAGCTGGAGTTACAACCGCTAATTTCTTAATTCCTTTTTCAGGCATTTTGTTTACTTCGACATCGGTGTATGGCGTTAACCATTTATCACCCGCTAATCGAGATTGGAAGGTTTGGCTGTATTTACCTTCTGGAATACCTAATGTTTTCACTACTTGTTTTGTAGTTTCATAACATTGGTGACGGTAACAAAATTCGTGCGCAGGCGAAGGTGTATTGCAACAAGAACCATCTATTTTACAATGCGATTTGGTAATATCAGTTTTACGAATGTGACGTTTTGGAATTCCGTGATACGAAAACAACAAATGATCGTATTCAAAACCTTCTAAATGTTTTTTGATAGAATTGGATAGCGCTTCAATATATCCTGACTTGTTGTAAAACGCCGGAACTGTTGTGAATTTCATGTTTGGGAAATGCTTAGCGCGAAGTTCTTCTGCTAATACTAAAATTGTGGTAGTAGAAGCCATAGCATGTTGCGGATACAAAGGGAAAAGCATCACTTCTGTCACGCCTTTGTCGTGCAATTTTTGCAATCCTTTTAGGATGGTCATAGTTCCATATCGCATGGATAATGCCACTGGAATGTCCACCAAAGTTTTCACTTTTTCGTGCATTTTTTTAGAAATCACAATTAATGGCGATCCTTCATCCGTCCAAATTCTGGCGTAGGCTTCGGCTGATTTTTTTGGACGGGTTTGCAAAATAATTCCTCTAACTAACAAAGCACGTAATAAAAACGGAACGTCAATTACGTATTTATCCATTAAAAACTCATCCAAATACGGTTTTACATCTTTGGCTGTTGGACTTTCTGGCGAACCTAAATTGACTAATAATACTCCTTTCATTTTTTATAAATTGGTGTTGATTGACATTAAATATTTTTTTGGTGTGGTGGCAAATTTCTTTTTGAAAGCAGCAATAAAATGACTTCCGGTACTGTATCCAATTTTTAATCCTACTTCGTTGACATTATACGAGCCACTATCGAGTAATTTTCTGGCATAGTCCATTTTGTAATCAAAAAGGAAGCCATAAACGGTATCGCCATAAATTTGTTTGAAACCCATTTTTAATTTTTTCAAATTGAGCCCAACTTGATCAGCTAATTCTTGCAAGCCAGGTGGTTCAGCCATATTGGCAATGATAATTTCTTTGGCTTTTTTGATTTTAAAAACGTTGTCTTCGTCAATTAAAAACGGACATTGTTCTGCATTTGGGTCTTCGCTTTTATTGAAATACAAACTCAATAATTCGTAGCCTTTGCCTTTGTAATACAAATTTTTGATAGAAGGATGTAAACTGTAATGAAACAATTGACTCAATACAATGGCCATTGACGGACTGATATTGCCTTCGTTATAGTATTTCTTATCTTTATTGTCGGGACTTAAAAAGGTAATATAGTTGGCCTCGGTGGAGAATAACGCGTGAAATTTTTTGATGGAAATAATTACCGAAATCACCCAAGAGTTGGGTGCCAATTCTAAATTCAAAGGCAATTCTTTTTGCGGATTGTATAAAAGAAGCGATTTTTCTTCCTTTAATTCCAAGGCATAATTCCCTTGGTTGAAAATGAATTTAGCATTTCCTTTAATACCAAAATGAAACTGAATCAGTCCGCTGCCTACTTCACGTTGTGCATGAAATGGTTCTGCGCCGTCGTTTTGAAAGCGGATGAGTGTAAAGTCTTCTTCAATTTTAATTACCTCTTGTGAACCCATAGCGATATTTTTTAAGTAACTAAACAGGATTATTATCCAAGATTTGGATTAAAAATCGTTCCAAAAACTAATTTACATGGAGATGATTTTACTACAAAAATAGATTTTTTTACTGTAAAAGTACCATTTCGTTTCAAAAAAACATTCAGCGACACAAATAGCACTTATAGCGTTACTTTTATCAAACCCTTAATGATATTTTTGTCCCACTTTTTAGAAAAGTATACTTTATGGAGAACCATCATACATCAAAACCTCATTCTTTTTATGCCGTTGGCCTAAGCTATAAAAAAGCCGATGCCGAAATAAGAGGAAATTTTAGTTTAGATGCACACGCCAAGAACCGTTTACTGGAGCAAGCAAAGCTGGAGGGTATAGAAAGTTTGATTGTAACTTCTACCTGCAATAGAACAGAAATTTATGGATTTGCTGAGCATCCTTTTCAATTGATAAAATTGATTTGTGAAAACAGTAGAGGCACTGTAGAGTCTTTTCAAAAATATGGATTTGTATACAAACATAAAGAAGCGGTTAGCCATTTATTTAGAGTTGGTACGGGTTTAGACAGTCAAATTCTGGGTGATTTTGAGATTATTTCCCAAATCAAGTCCAGTTTTTTTCATGCAAAATCGTTTGGTTTAGTGAATGCTTTTCAAGAGCGTTTAATTAATGCGGTAATTCAGGCCAGTAAAAAAATCAAAACGGATACCGAGATTTCATCAGGAGCCACTTCTGTTTCTTTTGCATCAGTTCAGTACATTCTGAACAATGTAGATGATATTAGCAATAAAAACATTTTGCTTTTTGGCACAGGAAAAATTGGAAGAAATACCTGTGAAAACTTGGTTAAACACTCCAAACACGATCAAATTACCTTAATTAACCGAACTAAAGATAAAGCGGAGAAATTGGCACAAAAATTAGATGTGGTAGTTAAGGATTATGCTGATTTGCAATTGGAAATTCAGAAAGCGGATGTTTTGGTAGTAGCTACAGGCGCTCAGAATCCAACGGTGGATAAAACGATTTTGAATTTGAAGAAACCCTTGTTGATTTTGGATTTATCCATTCCCAAAAATGTGAATGAAAACGTAGAAGATGTTAATGGGGTAAACTTAATTCACATGGATTATTTGTCTCAAATCACAGACGAGACTTTAGAAAAAAGAAAAAAACATATTCCAGCGGCTGAGGCTATCATCGAGGAAATCAAAGAGGAGTTTTTGACTTGGTCCAAAGGCAGAAAATACGCCCCTACAATTCATGCTCTTAAAGAAAAACTGCATTCCATAAAAGAAGGAGAGTTGCATTTTCAACGAAAAAAATTAGCTGATTTTAACGAAGAGCAAGCGGAGATCATCAGTAATAGAATCATTCAAAAAATCACCAATCATTTTGCCAATCATCTCAAAGATGAAGAAACGATGGTGGATGAAAGTATTGAGTGGATTGAGAAAGTATTTAACATTGGCGCCAACACAAAATAATGAGTAAGACAATACGCATAGGAACCCGTGATAGCGAATTGGCTCTTTGGCAGGCGCACACCGTTCAGAAAAAACTGAATGATTTAGGCTATACCACCGAAATTGTAGCTGTAAAATCGCAAGGTGATATAATTCTTGATAAACCTTTATACGAATTAGGAATTACTGGAATTTTTACCAAAACTCTAGACATTGCAATGATTAATGGTCAGGTGGATATTGCGGTGCATTCCATGAAAGATGTACCCACTGCTTTGCCGCAAGGGATCGTTCAAGCGGCTGTTTTAGAACGCGCTAATACCCTTGATATTTTGGTTCACAAAGGCAATTTGGATTTTCTAACTTCAGCAGGAACCATTGCCACAGGAAGTTTGCGTCGTCAAGCGCAATGGTGGCATAAATACCCGAATCACCAAGTGGTGGATTTGCGCGGCAATGTAAATACCCGCATGCAAAAATTAGCCGAAAGCGATTGGAACGGAGCTGTTTTTGCCGCAGCAGGTTTGGAACGAATCAATCTCAAACCAGAAAATTATATCAATTTAGATTGGATGATTCCTGCTCCCGCACAAGGCGCAATGTTAGTTGTGGTAATGGCGAATGACGAATTTACCAAAGACGCTGTGAGTCAGTTGAACGATATTGAAACAGAAATTTGCACTTATATTGAACGTCAATTTTTGAAAACTTTAGAAGGAGGTTGTACGGCACCGATTGGAGCTTTGGCACAATACGATGAGGAAAAAGATACGATTGAATTCAAAGGAGTATTGTTCTCGGTTGACGGAAAACAAAAAATAGAAATCGAAAAATCAGTGGATATATCGGACTGGAAAAAATTAGGTTTCCATTCTGCTCAAGAAATTTTGAATAACGGAGGTGCCGAATTAATGGTTGAAATTAAAAATCAATTGAAAAAATAATGGCAACTCCAACGCGTATTTTATCGACAAAAGTGCTTTTGAGTCATCAAAAACAAGTCCTGACAGATGTTGGCTTTGAGGTTTTGGAGTCCAATTTCATTGAAGTGGAAACCAAAAGTTTTGAGTTAAATGGGATTAAAGACAATTTGATTTTTACGAGTCAGAATGCGGTGCGAAGTTTTTTAAATCACCCACAATTTGAGGAAAATAAATCAGATCTTCAGTCGAAAAAAGTGTTTTGTGTAGGTGTAAAAAGTAAAACTATTTTGACCGATGCCGGTTTTGAAGTGGTAGCCTACGCTGATTATGCTTCTGATTTAACCGAGATTATCTGTTTGATTTATGCTAATGGGAGTTATACTTTTTTCAGCGGAAATTTGAGAAAAGAGACCTTGCCGTTGGCATTACAAGAAGCCGGAATTGAGTTCAACGAAATTGAAGTTTACGAAACGCAGTTAAAACCACATAAGATTAAGGAGGCTGTAGATGCGATTTTGTTTTTCAGTCCGTCAGGAGTTGAAAGTTATTTGAAAGACAATCCCATTAAAAAAGAATTGTGCTTTTGTATTGGTGAAACTACCGCTGAAGCTTTGGAAAACAAACACATAAAAAACATCATAATTGCAGAACATCCTTCGGTTGAAAATGTAATTACAGAAGTTAAAGAATATTATTATAATTAAACTTAGTGCCTTTGCGCCTTTGTGGCAAAACAAATAAAAATGATTAAAAACGACCTTTTTTTAAGAGCTTTAAATAACGAAAAAGTAGAACGCCCACCGGTTTGGATGATGCGTCAAGCAGGAAGATATTTACCTGAATTCAGAGCTTTGCGTGACAAATACGATTTCTTTACACGTTGCGAAACCCCTGAATTAGCGGCTGAAATCACCGTGCAACCGATTCGTATTGTGAAACCAGATGCAGCAATTTTGTTTTCTGATATTTTGGTCGTACCAAGGGCGATGGGAATTCACGTAGAATTAAAAGACAATTTAGGTCCGATAATCCCGAATCCAATTCGCACCATGGAACAAGTGAATCAAGTATTTGTTCCAGATGTAAACGAAACGTTGGGTTATGTTTTTGATGCGATTAAATTGACCAAACAAATGTTGAACGATGAGGTGCCATTAATTGGTTTTGCAGGTTCGCCTTGGACGATTTTTTGTTACGCAGTAGAAGGAAAAGGATCTAAAAGTTTTGATACCGCAAAAGGATTTTGTTTTTCCAATCCAGTGGCAGCACACGTTTTATTACAAAAAATTACCGATACCACTATTTTATATTTGAAAGAAAAAGTAAAAGCAGGTTGTAATGCGATTCAGATTTTTGATTCTTGGGGAGGCATGTTGTCTCCGGTAGATTATCAAGAATTTTCTTGGCAATACATCAACCAAATTACAGAGGCACTTGCGGAAGATACCAAAGTGATTGTTTTCGGAAAAGGGTGTTGGTTTGCTTTAGGCGAAATGGCAAAATCAAAAGCTTCGGCTTTAGGAGTAGATTGGACCTGTTCGCCAAGAAACGCTCGTTATTTAACAGGAGGCAATATTACCTTACAAGGAAATTTCGACCCAAGTCGTTTGTTATCGCCAATTCCAACCATCAAAAAAATGGTACACGAAATGATTGACGAATTCGGAAAAGACAATTATATTGTCAACTTAGGACACGGTATTTTACCCAACATTCCTGTGGATCACGCGAAAGCATTTGTGGAAGCGGTGAAGGAGTACGGTCAGTAATCAGAGTTCAGATATTAGATAGCAGGAAAAAATGAAAGACCAATTTTACCAATACATACAAAACCTTCAAGATCAAATCTGTAAAGGATTAGAGGACATTGATGGCGTTGCCCAATTTCGTGAAGATCTTTGGGACAGACCCGAAGGCGGTGGTGGTCGCACTCGTGTGATTGAAAACGGAAACGTCTTTGAAAAAGGAGGCGTTAATATTTCAGCGGTTCACGGAAAACTGCCTGATTCGATGCAACAATTATTCAATGTAGGCGAAGCCGATTTTTTTGCTTGCGGATTGAGTTTGGTGATTCATCCGAAAAACCCGATGGTACCAACAGTTCATGCGAATTGGCGGTATTTCGAAATGTATGATGAAAATGGAAAGGTAATCAATAGTTGGTTTGGCGGAGGCCAAGATTTAACTCCGTACTATTTGTTTGAAGAAGATGCTAAACATTTTCATCAAACGTGTAAAACGGCTTGCGACAAACATAATTCTGATTTTTATCCAAAATATAAAAAACAATGTGATGCCTATTTTTGGAACGCACATCGAAATGAAGCGCGTGGAATTGGAGGTTTATTCTTCGATTATTTGAAAGAAACCGAAGAACAAACAATGGAAGATTGGTACAACTTTGTTACTGAAGTTGGGAATTCTTTCCTGGATGCGTATTTACCAATCGTAGCAAAAAGAAAAGACTTGCCTTATTCAGCAGAGCAAAGAACTTGGCAAGAAATCCGCCGTGGTCGTTATGTCGAATTTAATTTGGTGCACGATAAAGGCACTTTATTTGGTTTAAAAACCAATGGCCGAATAGAAAGTATTTTAATGTCTTTACCACCACATGTGCAATGGCATTATGACCATCATCCTGTGGCGGGAAGTGAAGAAGAAAAATTAATTCAAGTATTAGAGAAACCTATAAATTGGATTGAAGATTAACGATTTTTGATTGCAGAAGTTTTAGCAATCGACATCAAATCATAAATCTACAATCGTTAATCATAAATCATAAATAAAATGTTCCCATTACAAAGAGGTCGTCGTTTAAGAATAAACGAAAGCATTCGTTCATTAGTTCGTGAAACCACATTAAGTCCGGCAGATTTTATGTTTCCAATGTTTATAGCAGAAGGAGAAAATGTGCAAGTCGAAATTCCATCAATGCCAGGAATTTTTCGTCGTTCAATCGATTTAACGGTGAAAGAAGTCCAAGAATTATTCGATTTAGGCATTCGCGCCGTGAATATTTACGTGAAAGTAAGCGAAGATTTAAAGGACAACACCGGTAAAGAAGCGTGGAATCCAAACGGATTGATGCAACAAGCTATTCGTGCTATCAAAACGGCTTGCCCAGAAATGATTGTGATGCCGGATGTGGCTTTGGACCCGTATTCTATTTATGGTCACGACGGAATTATTGACAAAGGCGATGTAGTGAATGATGCTACTAACGATGCTTTAGTTAAAATGGCCGTTTCTCACGCACAAGCAGGAGCTGATTTTGTTGCGCCAAGCGATATGATGGACGGACGTGTGTTGCGTTTGCGTCAAGGTTTGGATGCGTCAGGTTTCCAAAATGTAGGCATTATGAGTTATTCAGCTAAATATGCGTCGGCGTTTTATGGTCCGTTTCGTGATGCACTAGACAGTGCGCCAAGAGAATCGGACGTGGTAGTATCAAAGGATAAAAAAACCTACCAAATGGATTACGCGAATCGCATCGAAGCCATCAAAGAAGCGCTTTGGGATGTGGAGGAAGGTGCCGATATGGTGATGGTAAAACCTGGAATTGCTTATTTGGACATTGTTCGCGAAGTAAAAAACGCGGTGAATGTTCCTGTGACCGTTTTTCACGTATCTGGTGAATATGCAATGATTAAAGCTGCTGCCGAAAGAGGTTGGCTTGACCACGACAAAATTATGATGGAACAATTGATGTGTATTAAACGCGCCGGAGCTAGTTTGATTTCGACTTATTTTGCGAAAGAGGCTGCTATACTTTTAAATAAATAATAGCCAAAGCTTCTAGCCTTTAGAAGGCTGGAAACTATAGAAAAGACAAAAACCATTCGACTATTCGAGTGGTTTTTTGTTTTATTAAATCTGTATATTTGAATACTTAACTACAATATAATGAAAGTAAAATTTACCTCCGCACTGATTTTTTTGATTTCTTGCTTTGCACAAGCCCAACACACTATAATCCCAAATCCAGTAAGTTATATTGTTGAAAAAGGAAGTTTTGTTATAACCCCAACTACAAAAGTAGTTCTTGAAAACAGCAATCCTGAATTACTTCAAGTTGCGGAGTTGTATTTTGGCTCCCTAATGGGAAAAGGTTTGGAAGTGGTTCAAAAGAAACCTACGAAAAGCTCAAAAACAATAAACGTTGTACTAAATCCAATTTCAGATGATTCCATTGGCAAAGAAGGCTATTCGTTGAAGGTGAATCCAAATATAATTGTGCTAAAAGCAAATAGTGTAGCTGGAATATTTTATGGCCTTCAAACTTTGGATCAATTACTCAATTTTAATGCAGTTTCAAAAGAGAATATTGCAATATCAGCATGTACTATAACAGATTATCCGCGGTTTGGTTGGCGAGGACTAATGCTGGATGTGAGTCGTCATTTTTTCTCGACTTCGGATGTCAAAAAATACATCGATTGGATGTCCAAATATAAATTCAACGTACTCCATTGGCACTTGTCTGACGATAATGGTTGGCGAATCGAAATTAAATCCCTACCTAAACTTACTGAAATTGGCGCTTGGCGCGTAGAACGATTTGGGACTTTTGGCAATCGAGAAGCTCCATCTGAAGGAGAAGCAACAACTTACGGAGGCTTTTATACACAAGAGGAAATTAAAGATATTTTACAATACGCCGCTGAACGTCAGATCACAGTTGTTCCTGAAATTGATATTCCGGGGCATTCAATGGCTTTGTTAGCAGCTTATCCCGAACTCTCCACTCTAAAAGAACCTAAGATGGTTAATCCAGGTTCTAACTTTGCCGATTGGCATGGTGATGGGACTTTTACCATGAAGATTGAAAATTCCTTAAACCCTTCTGACGAAAAAGTATACACTATCTTGGACACTATATTCGGAGAAGTGGCTGCTTTGTTTCCAGGTCAGTACATTCACATTGGCGGGGACGAATGTTATCATGGATTTTGGGAAAAAGATCCCAATTGTATTGCTTTGATGCAAAAAGAAAACCTTAAGGATGCCAAAGAATTGCAAAGCTATTTCATTAAAAAAGTAGTGAATATAATCACTTCTAAAGGTAAAAAAGCTATTGGTTGGGATGAAATTTTATATGGCGGTTTAGCAGACGGAGCTGCAATAATGAGTTGGCGAGGAACTAAAGGTGGTATCGAAGCATCAAAAGCAGGTCACGAAGTGGTGATGTCTCCCAATTCATTTGCTTATCTAGATTATACGCAAGGCGATCCATCAGTTGAAGTGCCGGTTTATGCCAAATTATCCTTAAAAAAATCCTATGAGTTTGAACCAGCACCTGAAGGAGTAGATCCAAAATATATTTTGGGCGGACAAGGCAACCTTTGGACAGAGAAAATACCCACTATTGAACACGCTTTTTATATGACCTATCCAAGAGCATTAGCTATTATTGAATCGGTATGGAGTCCTTCAGAAAATAAGGAGTGGAATAATTTTTCAACCCGACTAGAAACTCATTTTAACCGATTTGAAACGGCGGGGAAACTCATAAGTAAAGCCGTTTACGATCCAATTGTTAGCGTAAAAAAGCAAGATGGAAAAATGATGTGTACACTGTCAAATGATTTATCAAATGTTGATATTTATTACACTATTGATGGTACTTTTCCAGCCCAATATTCGACAAAATACACCCAGCCTTTTGAAATTCCTAAAGGAGATATTACGTTTAGAGCAGTATCTTATCGAAATGGAAAATCAATCGGAAGAACTCTAACTATTAGCAAAGAAATGTTAGAAAAAAGAATTGGAAAATAAATGACCGAATTAGTATTAGCTCATATTCAAACTCCATTAGGCATAGCCACTATTAAAGGGAATGAGAATGGCATTGCAGTAATCGCTATTGCTGATGAAGGCATTGTTTCCGAAGAAATTCCGTTGGTTTTACAAGAAGCGGTAACGCAACTACAAGACTATTTTGATGGAAAACGAACCCATTTTGATTTCCAATTGAATCCTGTTGGGACCGAATTTCAGCAAAAAGTGTGGAAAGGCTTATGCGAAATTCCTTTTGGAAAAACAATAAGTTATTTAGAATTAGCCAAACAACTCGGCGATGTAAAAGCAATTCGCGCCGTTGCCTCTGCCAATGGTAAAAACCCGTTGTGGATTGTGGTGCCCTGCCATCGCGTAATTGGCACTGACGGTTCATTGACTGGTTATGCAGGCGGTTTATGGCGCAAAAAATGGTTGCTTGAACACGAAAATCCAAGTACACAAAAGAGTCTTTTTGAATGAGACTTCTTAGATCTCTAGATTTTTAGAAATTTAGATGTATTTCTAACGTTAAAATAATTACAGTTTATTACTTTAGATTTCTAATAATTTATTGATCCAAAAATCTAACCATCTAAAAATCTAATTAGTTTAACTATCTAACCCATATATCCCAATGATCGAAAAAATTAACCTGAATCATATTCTCTTTTTAGATATCGAAACGGTTCCAGAAGAAGAACATTTTAATTCGCTTGACGACGAAATGAAAGATCTTTGGGAACACAAAACCCAATACCAACGTAAAGAAGACTTTAGCCCTGAGGAATTTTATGACCGCGCAGGGATTTGGGCTGAGTTTGGAAAAATTGTCTGTGTATCAGTGGGGTATTTTGTAATTAAAGGTGATGTTCGTAATTTTAGAGTGACGTCTTTTTTTGGCGACGAAAAGAAAATCTTACGCGATTTTAATAATTTGTTGAACAATCATTTCAATCAAGCCCAGCATATTTTATGTGGTCATAACGCTAAAGAGTTTGACATTCCGTTTTTAGCGCGCCGCATGATTATCAATCAAATTCCGATTCCGAATAAGCTGAATTTATTTGGCAAAAAACCATGGGAAATTCCGCATTTGGATACCTTGGAGTTATGGAAATTTGGCGATTACAAACATTTCACCTCCTTAAAATTGATGTGTAAAGTATTGGGAATTCCTTCCTCAAAAGGCGATATTGATGGTAGTCAGGTGGGACATGTTTTTTATGTAGAAAAAGATATCGACCGAATTGTAACCTATTGCGAAAAAGACACGATTGCTGTGGCACAAATTTTTCTTCGTTTGAGACGGGAGGATTTATTAATTGAAGACGAGATTATTCATGTTTAATTTAATAATGTATGAATACAACGAAACAACTAGCCCAACATTTTAGAGACGTTCATTTTGGGGGTAACTGGACTTTTGTAAATCTGAAAGATTCTTTGGCTGATGTGACTTGGCAAGAAGCAACAACAAAATTACATGACTTCAACACTATTGCTACATTGCTATTTCATATCAATTATTATGTAAACCCTGTTTTAAAAGTTTTACAAGGTGAACCTTTAATTGCGAGTGATAAGTATAGTTTTGATTGTCCTCCAATTACTTCTAATGAAGATTGGCAAAAATTAGTTCAAAAAGTATTGGACGAAGCTGAATTATTTGCTCAAGAGATTGAAAAACTAGATGAATTGAAATTATATGATGTGTTTTCTGAAGAAAAGTATGGAAATTATTTCAGGAATTTATTGGGAATAATTGAACATTCACATTATCATTTAGGGCAAATATCGTTGATTAAGAAATTGATACGACAAAAAGGGGAATAACAATTTTATATTGATATTGTAATTAGAGGTTGCCGTTGAAATTGTCATTACAATTGATTTATTACATTTACAAAAAAAATAAATTATGGTATTAAGTAGATTTTGGTTGGCTATTTTTATTTCCTCCATTGCTTTTGTAGTTTTTAGTTTGTTTTCAGGTGGTAATTATACTATCGACCACGTGTTGAATGGGAAAAAAGACGACCCCATTTTAATTTCAGAAAAATACATTGAGCAAGTTCCAGCTTTTGTGAAAGATAGTATCAAGAATGCTCCTGAACAAACGATGGTTGTCAATCGAGATACCATTAATGCCGACACTACTTATGTTTTCCAAAATAAAACGGTTAAAATCTATAGTGGTGTCCAAAAATCAGATGGTTTATTGCCTACTTGTAAAAATAGCTTATTGGACTTGATTATTCCATTGATTGCCTATTTGGCGTTCTTTTGCGGTATCATGGAACTGTTGATTATTTCTGGTGCTGCCGAAAAATTAGCCCGTCAATTGAGCCCGATGTTTGCTAAAGTATTCCCATCCGTTCCAAAAAACCACGAATCGATTTCGTATATGACCTTAAATTTTGCCGCTAATTTCCTCGGATTAGATTCGGCAGCTACTCCTTTTGGCTTAAAAGCAATGGAAAGTTTGCAAACTATAAATCCAGAAAAAGACAAAGCCAGCGATGCACAAATTATGTTCATGTGTTTACATGCTGCAGGATTGACCTTAATTCCTACTTCTATCATTGGCTATCGTGCTGCTGAAAATGCCGCTAATCCAGCCGACGTGATGTTACCTTGTATATTGACCTCTTTTATTGGAACTATTGCTGCGTTTTTGATTGTCGGCATTCGCCAAAAGGTGAATTTTAAAAGCGCTTCCTTGTTGGTCGCTTTAATGACAATTATTGCAGGAATTGTGGGTCTTTTGTTTTACATTAATACTTTGGATTTAATTGGTAAAAACTTTTTTACCTCTAATCTTTCAGGTTTAATGTTGGTGGCTATTATTGGTTTTACCTTGGTTTTTTCGTTTATAAACGAGAAAAAATTCGTGGCTCATGACACTACTATTTTTGACACTTTTGTAACAGGAGCTAATAATGGACTAAAAACAGGTGTTACTATTTTCCCATATGTAATGGGTATGTTGGTAGCGATTTCATTTTTTAGAAATAGTGGTTTATTTGAAATCATCAGTAACGGAATTTCTTTTGTGTTTTCTAATATTGGCGTTAGTAAGCAAATCACCGATTCGCTTCCTGTAGCCATGTTACGACCTTTTAGTTCTGGAGGCTCTAGAGGATTTATGATCGACGCTATGCGAACATTTGGACCAGACTCCTTTACGGGCAGATTGAGTTCTATTTTTCAATGTAGTGCGGAAACAACTTTTTATGTAATTGCGGTATATTTTGGTTCGATTAAAGTAAAAAACACCCGTTATACTTTGAGCACTATGCTTTTGGTAGATTTGATTTGTGTCATTACAGCGATTTTGGTAGCAAGCTGGTTTTTTTAAAACGGATAACTCGTCTAAGGTTTTGGAAACGTTGTGGGTTATTCGTAACTTTACTTTTCTAAAATAACCTTTACATGGACTTTATATATCAAGACCCGTATCCGATTTTGAAAGACGATACACAATACAAAAAATTAACTTCCGACTTTGTACAACTAGAACAGTTAGGTAACAGAGAAATTCTAACTGTTGATCCAAAAGGATTGGAATTGCTAGCGCAAGAAGCCATGAACGACGTGTCGTTTATGTTGCGAAATTCACATTTGCAAAAGTTAAACAACATTTTGAACGATCCTGAAGCGACAGACAACGATCGTTTTGTGGCCTACAATTTATTGCAAAATGCAGTAGTAGCTGTAGAAGGGCAGTTGCCTTCTTGTCAAGATACCGGAACAGCGATTGTAATGGCTAAAAAAGGCGAAAACGTATACACTGGAGCCGATGATGCCGAATGGTTGTCAAAAGGAATTTTCAATACTTACCAAAATAAGAATTTACGTTACTCTCAAATTGTTCCAATTTCGATGTTTGAAGAAAAAAATTCAGGATCGAATTTACCGGCTCAAATTGATATTTATGCAAAAAAAGGAGCTTCTTATGAGTTTTTGTTTTTAGCAAAAGGAGGCGGTTCAGCGAACAAAACGTTTTTGTACCAACAAACAAAATCACTGCTGAACGACAAATCGATGGAGATTTTCATTCGTCAAAAAATCAAAGATTTGGGTACTTCGGCTTGCCCACCCTACCATTTAGCTTTAGTAATTGGGGGAACTTCTGCCGAAGCGAATTTAGCAGCTGTAAAGAAAGCTTCAGCAGGTTATTTTGACAATTTACCCACTTCTGGAAACATGTCAGGTCAAGCTTTCCGTGATTTAGAATGGGAGAAAAAAGTACTAGAATTTTGTCAAGAAAGTTCCATTGGAGCGCAATTTGGAGGAAAATATTTTGCTCATGATGTGCGAGTGATTCGTTTGCCACGTCACGCCGCTTCTTGTCCTGTTGGCTTAGGAGTATCCTGTTCAGCGGATAGAAATATTAAAGGAAAAATCACCAAAGATGGTATTTTCTTAGAGCAATTGGAAACCAATCCAAAGCAATTTTTACCGGCTACGCCACCGCATTTGGAAGCGCCAGTTGAGGTAGATTTGAACCGAACAATGGCGGATATTTTAAAAGAACTGTCTCAATATCCAATCAAAACCCGATTGAAGTTAAACGGAACTTTGATTGTAGCGCGTGATATCGCTCACGCCAAAATCAAAGAATTGTTGGATGCGGGTAAACCAATGCCAGACTATTTTAAAAACCATCCGATTTATTATGCAGGACCGGCTAAAACTCCAGACGGAATGCCATCAGGAAGTTTTGGACCTACCACGGCTGGAAGAATGGATGTGTATGTAGAAGAGTTCCAAAAAGCAGGTGGAAGTATGATTATGTTGGCCAAAGGAAACCGTACCAAACAAGTAATGGATGCTTGTAAAACCTATGGCGGATTCTATTTAGGTTCTATTGGTGGTCCAGCGGCCATCTTAGCACAAGACAATATCTTGAAAGTAGAAGTAGTGGATTTTGAAGAATTGGGTATGGAAGCGGTACGTAAAATTACCGTGAAAGATTTCCCAGCCTTCATTATTACCGATGATAAAGGAAACGACTTCTTTGAGAATTTGTAATCTAAAAAGACCTAACCTGCAAGGTTTCCAAAACCTTGTAGGTTTAAAATACAAAACCTGCAAAGCATAATTGTCTTGCAGGTTTTTATTTTTTGGGCGTTGGTCGGGTTTGTACTTTATATCTTTTGCTACTTCTTATGAAACATCAACCTTATCAACAGTTCATTAAGGTTAGTCAATTTTCATTTCAGGAATCTCCCCATCTATAATCAAACTAGCTTCACTTGATGCAATGATATGTTCTACGCTTACACCTGGTGCGCGTTCGATTAGTTTAAACCCTTTTGGTGTGATTTCCATAACCGCCAATTCAGTTACGACTTTTTTGACACAACCTACGCCTGTAAGTGGTAACGAACATTTTTTAAGAATTTTGCTTTCGCCTGCCTTGTTAACGTGCATCATGGCTACTATTATATTGTCGGCAGAGGCCACTAGATCCATTGCTCCACCCATTCCTTTGACCATTTTTCCTGGAATTTTCCAGTTGGCAATATCCCCATTTTCAGCCACTTCCATAGCGCCAAGGATAGTTAAATCAACATGCTGGCCACGAATCATTCCGAAACTCAATGCCGAGTCAAAAAAACTCGCTCCGGGAAGTGTGGTGATGGTTTGTTTTCCTGCGTTGATTAAATCAGCATCTTCTTCGCCTTCAAATGGGAAAGGCCCCATGCCCAAAACACCATTTTCTGATTGAAATTCAACCGAAATATCGTTTCGAACATAATTTGCCACCAAAGTTGGAATTCCAATTCCTAAGTTAACATAATAGCCGTCTTTGACTTCTTGTGCGATTCTTTTTGCGATTTGATTTTTATCTAGTGCCATTTTATTTTCAAATTTTCAAATTGAATAATTTTCAAATTATTTTTTT
This sequence comes from Flavobacterium ammonificans, assembly GCF_020886115.1. Classification (NCBI taxonomy): domain Bacteria; kingdom Pseudomonadati; phylum Bacteroidota; class Flavobacteriia; order Flavobacteriales; family Flavobacteriaceae; genus Flavobacterium; species Flavobacterium ammonificans. Next base: position 551,284 of record NZ_AP025185.1, on the reverse strand, counting down.
CTTACCGTTCGTTGTTCAATTCTTTTTTCAAACAATTCCCCTTGAAAAATACGTTGTATGAATATACCCGGAATATGAATTTGATTAGGGTCCAAAGTTCCAGCTTCAACTAATTCTTCCACTTCGGCGATGGTAATTTTTGCGGCACCTGCCATACACGGATTAAAGTTGCGCGCCGTTCCTTTAAAGATAAGATTACCGGCAGTGTCTCCTTTCCATGCTTTTATAATAGAAAAATCAGCTTGAAAAGCGTGTTCTAAAACATGCATTTTTCCATTAAATTCGCGCGCTTCTTTTCCTTCTCCAACTTCGGTTCCATATCCAGCAGGAGTAAAAAATGCTGGAATTCCGGTTTGTGCTGCCCGGCATCTTTCTGCCAATGTCCCTTGTGGAATGAGTTCTACTTCGAGTTCGCCCGAAAGCATTTGGCGTTCAAATTCGGCGTTTTCTCCCACATAGGAAGAAATCATTTTCTTGATTTGTTTGTTTTGTAATAAAAGACCTAAACCAAAATTATCTACTCCAGCATTATTGGAAATACAGGTGAGATTTATAGTTTGTTTTTTTACTAGCTCGGCAATTGCATTTTCTGGAATACCACACAATCCAAAGCCACCTAGCATAAGAGTCATGTTGTCTTGAATTCCTTCAAGAGCTTGATTTACGTTAGCTACTTTTTTGTTAATCATATTTTATGATATTACTTTTTGTAATGTATAACCTTATAAATTCTATAATTCGAATTCTTCAGTATCTTGTTCTACATCAGTACTGTCTTTTACGACGGCACTAGGTTTAGAATAACAATCTACTTTTATTCCAAGATTAGCGGGTCTGTCAAAATTTTCTTTTGACACGTTGAGCGTTTCGTCTTCGTAGCATTTTTTCATAAAATAGCCCCAAACCGGTAAGGCAGAAGTAGCTCCTTGACCATAGGTTAAACTTCTAAAACGTGCCGAACGATCTTCACAACCTACCCAAACTCCGGTTACTAAATTAGGCACCATTCCCATAAACCATCCATCGGATTGATTTTGAGTTGTTCCTGTTTTACCAGCAATTGGGTTTTTAAACATGTACGGATAACCAGTCCAACGGTTGTCTCCGTTTCCACCACCTTCGGTGCGTAAACGTTCTCCAGAACCACCTTCGGTTACACCTTCTAACAATTTAATAACTGCAAATGCAATGTCTTTATTCAACACATCATGCGACTCTGGAACAGGTTCGTAAAGAACAACACCGCTTTTGTCTTCAATTTTTCTTAAAAATTGCGGTTTGACATAGACACCTTGATTGGCAAAGGTGCTGTAAGCAGCCACCATGTCTTGCACTGTAATTTCGACTGCGCCAAGAGCAATTGAAGGTTGTGCAGGAATTTCAGAAGTCACTCCTAACTTATGCGTTAATTCTACTACGGCTTCAGGTCCTGTTTTGTCAATTAATTTCGCTGAAACGGTATTAATAGAGTTAGCCAAAGCTCTCTTTAAAGTAACCATTCCGCGGTATTTTTGATCGGAGTTTCTTGGTTCCCAATCAGCAGTTACATTATGTTCTCCTTTGCGAATCATAAAAGGGCCGTCCAAAATAGAATCACAAGGCGACATGTTCAATTGTTCAATTGCTGTTGCATAAACAAACGGTTTGAATGTAGACCCCACCTGTCTTGCTCCTTGTCCTACGTGGTCGTACTGGAAGTATTTGTAATTGATACCACCTACCCAAGCTTTAATGTTACCCGTTTGAGGTTCCATTGCCATTAAACCGGATTGTAAAAAGTGTTTGTAATAACGAATGGAATCCAAAGGCGTCATAATGGTATCTCTTTCTCCTTTCCAAGTGAAGACTTTCATCTTGGTTTTTTGTTTGAACGAAGCAATGATTTCTTCTTCACTTTTATCGTTGGATTCCATAATATTCCATCGTGCGGATGCCTTCATAGCTTTCTTTAAAATACGATCCGTTTCGGCTTGAGAAATGTTCACAAAAGGAGCGTTTTTATTATCTTTAGCTTGTTCGAAGAATTCTTCTTGCATATTTGCCATATGAGCTTCAACGGCTTCTTCAGCATACAATTGCATACGAGAATCAATAGTAGTGTAAATACGCAAACCGTCTCTGTAAATATTATAATCTGAGCCATCTGGTTTTTTATTTTCTTCTACCCATTTTTTCATGTATTCTCTCAAATACTCTCGGAAATAAGTAGCCGTTCCATCTTTATGACTTTCTAATTTGAAGTTCAATTTGATAGGCAAACTTTGTAATTTTAGTTTTTCGGCTTCGGTAATAATCTCTGCTTTTTCCATTTGCTTTAATACCACATTGCGACGATTAAATACGCCTTCTGGGTTTTTAACCGGATTATAAAGCCCTGAATTTTTAAACATTCCCACTAAAATTGCCGACTCGGAAATAGTTAATTCTTTAGGTTCTTTCGAAAAATAGGTTTTGGCTGCCGAGTTGACTCCTACAGAATTATTTCCAAAATCATACACATTGCAATACATAGCAATGATTTCGTTTTTGGTATATTGTCTTTCTAAACGAATGGCAATAATCCATTCTTTAGCTTTTTGAATGATTCGGAACGGTAAGAATTTAGACCCTTCACCATGGAATAATTGTTTTGCCAATTGTTGGGTTAGTGTACTGGCACCACCAGACGTGCCAAAGCTTAAAATAGCTCGTAATGTTCCTCTACCGTCAATTCCAGAATGATCATAGAAACGAGCATCTTCTGTTGCTACAAGCGCTTGCACTAAGTTTTTAGGCAAATCAGAATACTTTAATTGGGAACGGTTTTTTTCAAAATATTTTCCAATAACCACTCCATCAGCAGAGATAATTTCGGTTGCTAAATTAGAGTCTGGATTTTCTAAGTCTTCAAATGAAGGCATAGAACCCAAAAGCCCCCAAGAAGCAAATAGGAAAAATAAGGCAATGCCTCCCAAACCATAAAAGAAATATTTCCAAAATAATTTGGAATAATATTGAATGTCTTTTTCAGAATCAGGAACCTGATTTTTTTTACGATTAATAATAGCCATAATATAATTTTCTATTCTTTATTTTCTATTCTAAACCCTACTTCTGTAATTCCCTCAAGCTCTTCTACTCCAGGGACTTTGCCTGTTTCACGAACCGCTTGTTTGATGGATACTTTGTATTTTCCTCTAAATTTTACATTTTCTTTATAGAACAATTTACTCTCTTTAATATCAGAAAATCCTTCGCCTAGAAGTGTTCCGTCTGGATTAGCCATTTGGTATTCTAAAGTGTCTACTTTGGTAAATCCGTTGGGTAATTCTAACGCCACAATCAAAAATAAATTGTTAAACGGATAATTGTCATTACTTCTTAAATTGACAAACAAATCGTATTTTTTAGTCGAATCCAATTTGGGCAATTGAAAAGTAACCGTGCTGTCTTTGTGCCAGGCACTTCCAACCGAATGGTATTCGTCAAAAACTCTTTTTTTATCACATGAAAAAAAGAGAATTCCCATTAAAAGAAAAACAAGACTATTTTTTATCCTCATTTTTAGTAATAATTATCGGTTTTCTCGGCTCTCCACTTTTTTGGGTTGGATTCGGACGCTTGTTATTATTAGGTCTGTTATTATTTCCCGAAGGCTTATTGTTGTTAGGATTAGCAGGTCTATTATTTCCTGTATTTCCTTCAACTGCTTGTCTCGGTTTTTTGTTAGGTCTTTTCTTTTTCTTAGGTTGGTCAAAACGAGTTAAACTTTCTTGCCCCATCGCATTGTTGAAGTTTTTTTCTTGTTCGTCAACCGTTTCAATGGCAAAATCTTCTAATGAAGACACCTTGTTTTTCAATTTATTTTCGGCAACAATTTCTTTAACTTGTTCTATGTTTAATACATGCCAGTTGGCAAAATTATTGGTGTATGCAAACCACATTAAACCTTTGAAAATATCTTGTTTTTGGCAAATAGCGTCCCCTTTTTCAGTCACTAATTTAGTGTCAAAATCAGGAAAATCTTTCAAGGCATCCATGTAAGTATCTAACTCATAGTTCAAACAACATTTTAATTTTCCACATTGACCGGCTAATTTTTGCGGATTCAATGACAACTGTTGGTAACGAGCTGCTGAAGTATTGACACTTCTAAAATCAGTCAACCAAGTAGAACAACACAATTCTCTTCCACAAGAACCAATGCCTCCTAAACGAGAAGCTTCTTGGCGGAAACCAACTTGTTTCATTTCAATTCTCGTGTTGAATTCTTTAGCAAAATCTTTGATTAATAGACGAAAATCGACTCTGTCATTTGCGGTATAATAAAAAGTAGCTTTTGAGCCGTCCCCTTGAAATTCAATATCCGAAATTTTCATTTCTAATTTTTGTTGAATAGCCAATTCACGTGCACGCACTTTCATCGGCTCTTCACGGTCCCTTGCTGCCGACCAAATATCGATATCTTTTTGAGAGGCTTTTCGGTATATTTTAGCAATTTCAGCACTTTCAGGATTGACTCCTTTTTTCTTCATTTGTACTTTAACCAATTCGCCAGTTAAAGTAACAATTCCGATATCATGTCCTGGTGAGGCTACAGTTGCAACAATATCACCAATGCTTAAAGTCAATTTTTCTGTATTGCGATAAAATTCTTTTCTTCCATTTTTAAAACGGACTTCCACACAATCAAATGGAGCTTCGCCGTTAGGGGCGCTCATATTAGAAAGCCAGTCAAAAACGGTTAATTTGTTGCAGCTATCGGTGCCGCAAGTCCCATTATTTTTACAACCCTTTGGTGCACCACCATCAGAAGTTGAACAACTTGTACATGCCATAATTTATATGTAGTGTTGCAATGAATGCAACTTAAGTTCATAAAACGAATAAGGTGTAAAGATAGTATTTTTTAGTTTTAAGTTTTATAGGGTTTTTGTTAAAGTAAAAATCCCATTTCAGTTACGAAATGGGATAGATTATATTGAAAAATAAATAGCTTTAATTTTGTAACTTAAGGTACAATTTATCCGATAATCGCACTCTAAATGGGACTTCAAAAGTTACTTTATCACCTGTTTTAGCAACAGTGCTTTCACTTCCGTTGACCAACATTTTATCTAAAACTAATTCTTGATTTCCAGTGGTTGGACCTGAAATAAATAGGGTGTCTCCAACGTTTAATTCGTTGTTTTCAATTACAAAAAGACCTACTTGTGCCTTCACATAATAGTGTTCTACTTTGCCTAAAAGTATTTTTTTTATCTTAATCTTTTGACGAATATCTTTTGATTTTGAAGCTGTAGCCAATGCCGTATCAGAAAGTTGCTTCGCCTGTTCGAGCATAGCTCTCGGGTCACCCGAATGTTTGAACTTTAAATTTTCTGATTTTCCTTTTCGGAATACTTTATTTCCAACTTGTTTTCCGCGACGCAATTTTATTTGTTCGGCTAAAGGCAAATGGGTAATTTCTTGACATTCAGATGAGCAACAATTTTCCATAGCGGCTTTACAGTCGTCGCATTGAATGAATAATAAATGGCAGCCATCATTAGAACAATTAGTATGATTGTCGCAAGGTTTTCCACATTGATGGCATTGCGAAACGATATCATCAGTAATTCTTTCGCCTAAGCGATGATCAAAAACAAAATTCTTTCCGATGAATTTACTTTCTAGATTTTCTTCTTGGATTTGCTTAGCATAGTTGATGATTCCGCCTTCCAATTGGAATACCTTTTTAAAACCTTGGTGCTTGAAGTATGCCGATGCTTTTTCGCAACGAATTCCGCCCGTGCAATACATCACCAAGTTTTTATCTTCTTTATGGTCTTGCAATTGCTCGTTGATGATAGGCAAACTTTCTCTAAAAGTCTCCACATCGGGAGTGATGGCGCCTTTAAAATGACCAATTTCACTTTCATAGTGATTTCTAAAATCGACTACAATGGTGTTGGGATCTTCTAAAATTTGATTGAATTCTTTGGCTTTTAAATGCACGCCAATATTGGTTACATCAAAGGTTTCGTCGTTTAATCCATCGGCTACAATTTTGTCGCGAACTTTCACCGTCAATTTTAAAAAGGAGTGATCGTCATGTTCTACGGCTACATTCAAACGAATGCCGCGCATAAAGGGATAGACTTCTAAAGTTTCGCGAAAGGCTTCAAAATTTTCGGCCGGAACACTCATTTGCGCATTGATTCCTTCTTTGGCTACATAAGTTCGGCCAAGGGCGTCAAGGGCATTCCAAGCAACGAATAAATCGTCTCTAAATTTTTTAGGGTCTTCAATTTTGGCATACGCATAGAAAGACAAAGTAAGTCTTTGTTTGCCAGCTTGATCAATCAGCTCGGCTCTTTCTTCTGCGCTTAAGGTGTTGTACAGTTGCATGCTATAAACGTTTAAGTGAGAAATTATGTAGGAGTTCTAAATGGAAGAACTCATGTGCAAAGATAGTATTTAACCACAAAGCACACAAAGATTTTTCTCAAAGGACCATAAAAAAACCGCAAATTCGCAAATTTTCTTCTTTTATGAAGATTGTAATTTGCGAATCTGCGGTAAATAATTTTCTTTCTGACTTAGCGACTTAGCGGTAAGTTTAACAAAACTCTGCGTAAGCGTCTTGTAAGTTTTCTGCGATTAATTCAGCAGGGCGACCTTCAATATGGTGACGCTCTAACATATGAACTAATTCACCGTCTTTGAACAAAGCCATACTTGGTGAAGATGGAGGAAAAGGGAACATGTGTTGACGCGCTGCATCAACTGCTTCTTTATCAACTCCTGCAAAAACCGTAATCAAATGATCTGGTTTTTTAGCACCTTCTAAACTCATTTTTGCTCCCGGACGTGCGTTTCTTGCAGCACAACCACAAACAGAATTCACTACTACTAAAGTAGTTCCTGCTCCTTTGATGGCGTTTTCAACAGCCTCAGCAGTATGTAAATCTTGAAAACCAGCGTCAACTAATTCCGCTTTCATTGGTCTTACCATTTCTTCTGGATACATAATTATTTATATTAAATTAATGATATACGATATTTGATTCAAAAAATCTTAGGCAAAGATAAATAGAAATCTGGTCTAAAGAAGTAATCAAATCATAAAGATTTGTTATCGTTGAATAGCTAAATTAAAATCGGAATAGTCGTTTTAATAAAGCATTGATAAAAAGTCCTTTTGGGCATTTCCAAATGACTTGTAAATCTTCCCAAAACGAAGTTTTTTCATCCAAAAATTTAAGAATAAGTGCTGCATTTCCTTTTTGAAAAAGGGCAGAAAAAATGGCAGCTCCTGTTTCATTTTTTTGGTCTAAAATGTCTAACAAAAGCAAATCGTACCACCAGAATTTAGTCTTTTTATGGAACTTTCTAAAATCGGTTTGAGTTTCTAAAAACGAAACTAATTCAGTTGATTTTTGGTCGGAATTTTTGAAGGTAAAGCCTGTACTGGCTTTGGTCCAACCTCCTGCGGTACCAATATTAATTACATTTTGGGTATTGTGTTTCCAAAAAGGGTAACAAGTCATAGGGATATTCCCAAACTCTTTTTCAACAATTTTATAGTTTTGAATACCTAATTTTTGAATGTAATTTTCGATTTTGGTTTCATATTCTTCTTTTGAAAGCAAGTCTTTTGAAAACAAAGTGTATTCCAACAAGGCTTCGGTTTCTGAAGTAGGCAAAACATACATAAAACGGGTGTTTCCTTTTTGCGCCACCGAAAAATCCATGAAAGTAGCTTGCTCGGGATTGAATATTGGCTTTTCGGTTTTAATAAACCAACCCACAAAATGCTGCTGCAACAAAGGATATTTCGACTGATTGGTAACTAATGAAGGATTGTAAATCGAATTGAAAACTTGGCTACAAGAATAACTTTGACTTTCGGTTTTTACCAAAACAATACTTTCTGATTCTTCTATTGCAAGGACTTTTTCTTGGACAAAATCAATATTTTTTTGATTTACAATCAATTCCAATAGTTGGTTGTAAAAATCCAATCCCTGAATTTTGTTGTATTGGTAGGGGTGTAATTCTAAGTTTCGTTTAAAATCAGCATTGGCAAACAGCACCGAATTCCATTTTTTTGAAATAGAGTTTTCCCAAAGAGTTTCTTTTTGTTCCCAAAAACACCAAGTTCGATCGTTAGTTTGTTTTGCGTTTTCGTCCAAAAGCAAAATACTTTTGGTTTGAAATTTTTGAGACAGAATCATTTTGTATACCGTCATTAAAGCGGATAAGCCTGAGCCAGTAAAAATGTAGTCGTATTGCTTCATGTTTCAAAAATAAGTAATAAAAACAAGATAAGATTAAAATGTTAGTCAATATGAAATCGTAGTCCAGCAAAAAAGCGAATCCCTTGGTTAGGGCCATAAGCATAAGTTGGATCGAATGTCAAACCATAAGGATTGTCAACAGTTGGTACCACATTGCCATTAGGATCAAATTGCACATTTTTGTCAAAAGGATCGTTGGCACGAGCAATTAAAAACGGATTGTTGCGATTAGGCGTCCAGTTTAGTAAATTTTTTATCCCCGTGTAGATTTCCAAATTATGAATTTTTTTAAATGTAAATTGGATGTTTTGGATACTAAATGGAAGAGAAGTTTCTCGACGAGGATCAAGTGGACCAAGTAGAGGCAAACGCATTGGCCCAGTAAGATTTCCAGTGTAATCAATGGCTAAATGCCAAGACGGAATTTCATAACTAACAGCCCAGTTAACCGAAAATTTTTCTGTAAAAAGGGGTACAAATCTTTGGTCGTCTTGCATTGTTAAAGGATCAAAATAGCTGGCGCCAAGACTGGCTTTTAGACCGAATGGTGTGATCCAATCTACATTTGAGCTAAGCCCAAAAATTTTAGAATAGCCGTTCAAATTATCGTATACAATTTGATCGGGATTCAAATCATAATTGGCAAAAATCCGATTCGTAAAATAGGTGTACCAAGAAGAAAATTCTAAATTAATGACTCCAGCATTTGTTAAGCTGTATTTTTTCAGGTAGTTAAAATTTACGTTATACGATGTTTCTGGCTCAAGATTAGAGGTCAATATGACATCTCTCGCTCCAGATAATGCTTGATGATCTTCGGTAAAAAGGTTAACTACTCTAAAACCGGTTCCAAAATTGAATCGTAAAATATCATTGGGAGTGGGCTTGTATTTAAAAGCAAAACGAGGGGTTACTATAGAGCCATGTGCTGAATTGTAATCATAACGCAGTCCAAGGAGAGTACTTGTTTTGTCTGAAAAAGTAATTTCATCTTGTGCAAATAGGCTGTAAATTTTAGAATGATTCGCGTTGTTAGTAGCAGGCGTATTGTCATTATAGTATTGGTATCTGAAGGCGCTTCCAAAAAGAAATGAATTGTTCTTCCAATTCTTATCCCAAAGGAATTGTCCAAAAGCAATTTTTTGATTAGCAAGAAATGTAGAATTGCCATATACAGAATTTTGATCATGACCAATAATTGAGAATTGGAAATACATTTTTTCTTGAACAGGGAGTTCATATTTCCCAAGAAATTCGTAACGAGAAGTATAAATACTTTCTCCATATACTTCGTTTCCTCCTCTAAAACCTTTATTCCATTGCATTTCACCGCCCCATCGGTCCTCATATAAATAACGAGAAACCAAGCTGAGCTCTTTTTGAGATTTTCTGCTAAAATTTAATTTTGAAAATAGTGAAACTCGATCCTGCAAGGAGAGGTCGGTGAAATTGTCATTATTGTTGTCAACAGGATGGTTGTATTTAAAATAGTTTACTCCAATTAGCGCATCTACTTTTTTGCCAAAATTAGCTCTATACCCTAAATCGATATTGGTTTCTAACCAGGAAGTGGAGAAAATATCGGCTGTAATAGTTGGAACCGTTTTTGGTCTTTTGGTAATTATGTTGATCAATCCTCCGACCGCTTCACTTCCATATAAAGTTGAGGCAGCGCCTTTAACCACTTCTATTCTATCAATCATCGAGTTGGGTATTCCGGATAAGCCGTAAACTGTTCCTAAGGCACTCACGATGGGCATGCCATCAATAGTTACCATCGTGTAGGGACCGTCTAAACCATTGATGCGAATGTCGCCAGTATTACAAACATTACAATTGTTTTGCGGACGCAAGCCATTTACATTTTGTAATGCATCAAAGATATTTGCGGTAGGATTTTGTTTTAAAAATGTAGCTGTTATTATTTCTACTGGGACAGGAGTTTGTAATCTCCGCATTGGTTTAAGCGTACCAGAAACAACCACTTCGTCGAGCTCTAGTTTCACTTTTTCTTTTTTTGCAACGGTGTCAGTTGTTTGACTATATAGTTGAGTAGAAAAGGCAACAATAAAAAACAATAGTTTTTTCATCAAATTGAAATCTAATTTTTAGGTAAATCTAAAAATAATTTTAATTAATCTAAAATAATTTTTTAAATTTGATAAAAATTTGTTCAATGACTAGCTCTGAAGAAAACTACATTAAGGTGATTTACCATTTATCATCTAGTACACCAAAAGGGGTGAATACGAATGCGATTGCAATTGTACTCAATACTAAAGCCTCTTCGGTGACGGATATGGTAAAAAAATTATCTGAAAAGAATTTGGTTTCTCACCAAAAATATTATGGAGTAACGTTAACTGAAACGGGGCTTAGAGAAGCCAAAATGATTGTTAGAAAACACCGATTATGGGAGGTTTTTTTAGTAGAAAAACTAGGTTTTTCTTGGGATGAAGTTCATGACATTGCAGAAGAATTAGAACATATAAAATCAGAAAAATTAACTAACAAGCTCGATGCGTTTTTAGGCTTCCCAAATACAGATCCTCACGGAGATCCTATTCCGGATCAAAAAGGAGAGATTCGAAAAATTAATAAATCATTATTGTCAGAAGTAGCACATCAAAAACTCTTTCTGTGCGTTGGCGTAAAAGATTCTTCGGTAGAATTTTTACAATATTTGAATAAACAAAAAATTACTTTAGGTTCTCATATCAAGGTTTTGGAAAAAGAATCTTTTGACAACTCAATTGTTATCGAATTGGATGGCAAAGAGTTAACAATATCGAATAAAATTGCAACTAATCTTTATGTTCAATAAGTATGTTTGAAGATATAATTCATTTTTTTGAAAGTATTGATCCGGTTTTAGCGGCTTTATATGCTACGCTATTTACATGGTTTTTAACTGCTTTAGGCGCTTCATTTGTTCTTTTTTTTAAAACAATGAATAGAGTAGTTTTAGATGGAATGCTTGGTTTTACAGGCGGCGTTATGGTAGCTGCCAGTTTTTGGAGTTTATTAGCGCCTGCTATCGAAATGAGTGGAGGAGAAGGATTTGCTAAAGTTATCCCTGCTTCGATAGGTTTTTTTCTAGGCGCCTTATTTATTTTTGGTTTGGATAAAGTCTTGCCTCATTTACACATTAATTTTCAGGAAACCGAAGGGGTGAAATCACCTTGGCAACGAACCACTTTACTTGTTTTGGCAATTACCTTACACAATATTCCTGAAGGATTAGCAGTTGGTGTTTTATTTGGAGGTGTGGCAGCCGGAATTCCGGAAGCTTCTATTGCGGGCGCTTTGACTTTGGCGATTGGAATTGGAATTCAAAATTTCCCAGAAGGAGTTGCCGTTTCTATGCCTTTACGCCGAATGGGAATGAGCCGATGGAAGAGTTTTATGTATGGACAATCTTCTGCTATTGTTGAACCTATTGCAGCAGTTATGGGAGCCGTAGCGGTTACCTTTTTCACACCCTTATTGCCGTATGCTTTAGCATTTGCAGCTGGCGCTATGATTTTTGTAGTAGTTGAAGAAGTGATTCCTGAAACCCAACAGGATAAAAATACAGATATTGCAACGCTAGGGTTTATAGGTGGATTTATTGTGATGATGATGCTAGATGTAGCTTTAGGTTAATGACAGCCACAATCGTCTTTGCCACAATTTTTATCTGATTTTTTTTTCTTCCAAAAGTATTTTTTAAACAAAAATCCAATTGATATAGCCAAGAAAGTGAAAGCAATTATTTCTTGTATGATATTGTTTTCCATTTTCTTGGCTATTTCTTAGTTAAAGATTACAGTTTTATTCCTAAAGAGATGTAGAAAGTTCGTCCTTCTCCCGGAAGAATACCAGGCCCTGGATATCCTCCTGCTCTTCTTGTAGCATAGTTTTTATCCAAAAGATTGTTTACTCCTGCTCTAACATTGTAATGTTTTAAGAACTTATATTCAGAAGAGAAATCCATTACTTGATACTGCTCTAATATACCTGTTACCCCGTTTGATGAAGGCGCCACCGTATTGTTAGCATCTGTAAAAATTTTACCAGACATTCTGTATTGTAATGTGGTAGAAAAGTTATTATTTCCCCAAGAAAGTCCAAAATTATGAATGTATCTCGGCGCATTTTCAACTCTATTTCCTGAAAAATTGGTTTCTCTAATTGTTACATTTGGAGCCGAACCAGTAGTGCTGAAAATACTAAAATCAGTGTAACGGCTATCAATAAAACTAATGGAAGCAAAAAGATCCAAGTTACCGTATGGTTTTTCTATTTGGAAGAAGCGCGTCACATTCAAATTAAAGAACCCTTCAATTCCTTTATTAATGGTTTCTCCTAAATTGGTTCTGAATAAGAAGGTTCCTTTAGTAGGATCATCATTAATAAATTGTCTTATTCCACCAATTCTATTATTGTAGCTTAAGTAAAATAAACTAAAATCAAAATTCAAATAGTTTTTATGAGTTCCTCTAAATCCTAAATCAGCATTAAACCCACTCGCATCTTTTAAATTAGGGTCGATGACATCTGTCACTGCCGGCGGTGTAAAATCTGAAAACAATACAGGTCTAAAAGCTTGGGTAATATTGGCGTAAATATTGGTAGTTCTAAATTTATATTCCATTCCGAGCCCAAACAAAGGTTGGTTTCTTGCTATCGATTTAACAGGCATAGCTACATCATTTCCATTACTAATGCCAAATCTTCCTTCTCCTGTATTTCTAATATATTCATAACGAACACCTGGAGTAACACTGAATTTTTCAGAAACCTTGAACTGATTTTCTGCAAAAACAGCCACATTTTCTGTAGTAAAATCTAAATCTCTACCGTACCTTCCGTCAATTGACAAATCAAAATCAGCTCCAGTTGTTCCTTTACCATCTTGAACACGACGTGTATTGGCTTTATAAAGACGCGCGCCAAAAGCAAGATTATTATCATTATTACCTAGTTTGTATTTTAATACATTACGATTTTCAATTCCAAAATTTTTATAATAGTCACGGTCAACACGTCTATTTGCAAAATCATTTGTAGCAGGGTTAATTACATCTTCAACATTGGGAGTTGCAGTAAACCCAACACTATTACGTTCTCCTACAAGCCCAAACAATTTGGTATTAGATGAAAAACGATTGTTTAGTTTAGTGTCAAAATTAATGGCAAGTACATTCCAAGGCGTACCGAACCAGTTTCTTTCTCTTAAAGATTGTTGAGAGTTAGCATTAAACTGACTATCGGTTAGACCTCCAGCTTGTTGCATTTTGTAATCCATATTAGTGTATTCAGCAGATAACTTCGTTTTTTCAGAAAAATCATAAGCTACGAATGCATGGGTATTTCTAACAGTGTACTCGCTGTTTTCTCTCCATCCATCGCCACTACGGGAATGATTATAGATATAATAAGAGAATTTATTGTGTTTTCCGCCAATGGCATTGTAGCTACTCATTAAGCCGTAACTTCCAACTGTATTTTGTGTTTCAAAAGAAAATGGTTTTTTAGTCTCTCTTTTTAAAACGTAGTTTAACATCCCTCCAAATTGAGGTCCAAATTGCAATGCAGACCCACCACGAACTAATTCTACCGTTTCCACAGCCTCTAATGGCGGATTATAATATGCCTCAGGATATCCAAAAACATCTGATGAAATGTCGTAGCCGTTTTGACGGGTATTTAACTCCCAACTTCTGTTTGGACTTAGTCCGCGAACCCCAACATTAATTTGGATTCCAGATCCCTCATTTTCCCAAATGGTAACTCCAGGGATTCTTGAAAAAATTTCTCTGGCATTATTCGTTGTGAAATTTCCATTGATGTTAGAAAGTTTCAAAACTTCATTTTTTTTACCTGAGAATAAAACATTTTCTTTTATCTCTGGCATTCTTTCTGGGCTTTGTTGTTTGGATTTAATTACAACAGGCTCTAGTTTGTTCACAGTATCAGTGCTAAAAAGCGGGAAATTTTGGGCAATAGCAGCTGTACTAATTAAGGATACTAAGGCGATAATTATATTCTTCATTTTTATTTAGATTAATTCTACATTGCAAATGTAAAAATTAATTTTATTTAGACAAAATATAAATAAAGAAATTTTACTTTAAAATTTGATAGGCAATTAAAGCAACGAGATAGGCCAATCCGCTCATGAAAATTAATTGTCCCAAAGGCCATTTCCAAGAGTTGGTTTCTTTTTTAGTAATGGCAATGGTGCTGGCGCATTGCATGGCAAAAGCATAAAACAATAATAAGGATATACCCGAGGCAAAATTGAATATTTTTTGGCCTGTTTCTGGGGAAATTTCAGCTTGCATTTTGTTTTTAATGGTAGTGTCATTATCGCTATCTCCTACACTATATATTGTAGCCAATGTTCCAACAAACACTTCTCTAGCAGCAAATGAACTAATAATCGCTACACCAATTTTCCAATCGTAACCCAAAGGAGAAATTACAGGCTCGATAGTTTTTCCCATAATTCCGATATAGGAGTTTTCTAATTTTTGCGAAGCAATTGCATTTTGTAGTTCGGTTTCTTCTAAAGGTTTAGCGCTGTTTTTTTCAATTACAATTTTTTCAGCATTATTGAATTTTTCACCGGGTCCATAAGAAGCTAAAAACCATAATACAATAGAAATGGCTAAAATGATTTTACCTGCACCAAAAATAAACGCTTTGGTTTTTTCGATTACATTAATAGCTACATTCTTGAATAACGGCAATTTATAATTAGGCATTTCGATTACAAAGTAGGTTTTGCCTTTTATTTTTAAAATCGAATTTAAAATATAAGCTGAGAATATTGCCATTCCAAAACCAAGTAAGTACAACAACATTAGTGTCAATCCTTGCATATTGATGATTCCAAATACACGAGTATCAGGAATTACCAAAGCAATAATAATAGCATAAACAGGAAGTCTTGCAGAACAAGTTGTAAATGGCGTTACTAAAATTGTAATCAATCGTTCTTTCCAATTTTCGATATTTCGAGTAGCCATTATCGCTGGAATTGCACAGGCAGTTCCTGAAATCAAAGGCACAATACTTTTTCCAGATAAGCCAAACTTACGCATGATTTTGTCCATTAAAAAAACTACTCGGCTCATGTAGCCGCTCTCTTCCAAAATGGAAATGAACATAAAAAGAAAAGCAATTTGCGGAATAAAAATTAGGATGCCTCCAATACCCGGAATAATTCCTTGAGCAATTAAATTAGTCAAAACACCAGCAGGTAATTGGTCACTTGCCAAAGCACTCAATGAAGCAAATGTACTGTCAATAAAATCCATCGGAATTTTAGACCATTCAAAAATGGATTGAAAAATTCCAAAAAGAATGAAAAAGAAAATCGCATAACCCCATACTTTGTGAGTAAGGACTCGATCTAAAACAGAACGAAAATCTTTGGCAACAGTGGTATCAATTTTAAGTCCCTCTTTTAATACATCATTGATGAATTGATAGCGCTTAATGGTTTCTTTTTGTTGTAATCGTTTTAAATCCGAATGGGATTTAGTAAATGAATTTCGGATTTCATTTCGATCTAAGTTCAAGAAATTAACATCTTGAGTAATTACTAACCATAATTTGTATAACAATTGGTTAGGAAATGTTTTGCGTAAGTTTTCAAAATAGACAGGATCAATAGAAGAAGCATTTAAACAAGGCTCTTTTGGGAGCGATTTGTAATTGACAATTAATTGTTTTAGTTCTTCAATGCCAGTTCCTTTTCTTGAACTCACTAAGGCAATTTTGGTTTGTAGCTTTTCTTCTAAATAAGGAATGTCTAATGAAATACCGTTATGTTTCATTCTGTCAGCCATATTAATGACTAGAATGGTGGGGATTTCCAAGTCTTTTATTTGAGTAAAAAGAAGTAAGTTTCGTTTTAAATTCTCAACATCAGTTACTACTAAGGCTACGTCAGGATATAATTTGTCGTTTTTGTTCAACAATAACTCAATCACCACATTCTCATCAATGGAACTGGCATTCAAGCTGTAGGTTCCAGGCAAGTCAAGAATATTGGCTTTGTAGTTATTGGGTAATTTGCAAAACCCAATCTTTTTCTCCACCGTAATTCCGGGATAATTTCCCACTTGTTGATTCAAACCTGTGAGTTGGTTAAAAACCGAAGTTTTCCCTACATTAGGATTTCCAATTAACGCGACATTGATGTTGTGACTACTTAACATTAGTGGTTTTCAATTAAATCAACTTCGATTTCTTTGGCAGTTTCTACTCGAATAGCCACATGCGAGCCATTAATGTTTAAATACAAAGGGTCGCCAAAAGGAGCTATTTGAAGTAATTCAACCACATTGCCTGGCAAACAACCCATCTCTAATAATTTCAAGGGAACAGCATCAATATCAAATTCTTTGATAATTGCTTTATCCCCTTTTTTGAGTATGTTTAATGTGGTTTGCAAGTCTTATTTAGATTGAATTAAGATTGCAAAAGTACAGATTTTAATACTAAACCAAATGATAAATATCATTTTTATACTAAAATTAAGAGAAAATGCGATTTATTGTTCCGACAAAAATGCAATGTCTTCAATTAGGCGTTGAACGTCTTCTTTATTCGTTCCGTCATAGAAACCACGCACACGTCTTTTTTGGTCCACTAATACAAAGTTTTCGGTATGTACCATATCATACAGTGCTGACGGTTTTCCTAATTTCACTGCTAAATAGGATTTTCGTGCCATAGTATAAATGGCTTTTTTATCTCCAGTCACTAGATTCCATTTGCTATCGTTGACATGGTGTTTAATAGCGTATTGTTTTAAAACAGGTACACTATCCGTTTCAGGAAAAACGGTGTGCGAAAGTAACATGACTTTAGGATTGTTGCTAATTGCTTTTTGAACTTCTTCTAAATTAGCGGTCATTTTTGGACAAATAGAACCACAAGTCGTGAAAAAGAAATCGGCAACATAAATTTTACCCTCATACTCTTTTTGAGTTATGGTTTTTCCGTTTTGGTTGACAAAAGAAAAGTCAGCAATGGTATGGTATTTACTAATGTATTGTACCGTGCTGTCTACTAATTCTGGATTAACATCTGCAGGGTTATATATAGGTAAAGTTTTAGCAGGTTTTAATGCCGAGTAAAACAAGGAAATCGTAATTATCGAAAAAACGATTAACCCAATAAAAAAGAAACGATAATGGTGTAAAAAAGCTTTCATTTTTAAAATTTGAAACAAAAATACGAAAATCATAAAGGCATTTACCATATCGATAGCATTAAAAAAAAGCGTGTAATTCAAATTTTTAAAAATTATTCAATAGATTTGTTTATCACTAAAAATTAAAAACAATGAAAAAATTATTTTCGAATGCTGTTCTTTTCGTGATCCCAGCTTTAATTGTTACATCGAGTGTTCAAGCCCAAGACAACACTGCGAAAAAAGAGCCAGGAATCAATGTAAACTTTATGGATACAAAGGTAAAACCAACAGACGATTTCTTTAGATACGTTAATGGAACCTGGTTAGACAATACTCAAATTCCAAACGATAAAACACGTTGGGGAAGTTTTGATGAATTGCGTCAAAAAACAGATACAGATGCCTTAATCATATTAAATGAGGCGGCAAAAAACCCTATTTATAAGTCGAATACAGATCAAGGTAAAGCAATTAACTTGTACAAATCTATTTTGGATACGGTTGCTAGAAACAAGCAAGGAATTTCTCCGCTTAAACCGTATTTAGCTAAAATCAATGCAGTAAAAAACACGGCCGATTTACAGGCATTGTTAATTCAAATGGCGCCTCAAGGCGGAATAGGTTTTTTTGGAGTTGGAGTTGGAGTTGATGCTAAAAATAGCAATAGAAATGTTATTAATGTAGGTCCTGGAAGTGTTGGTTTGCCTGACAGAGATTATTATGTTTCTGAAGATGCTGATTCTAAAGAGAAACGTGCCAAATACCTACTTCATCTAACTAAAATGCTACAATTACTTGGAGAAAAACCAGCCGAGGCACAAGCAAATGCGGATAGAATTCTAGCTCTAGAAACAGCGATGTCTAAACCTCGCTTCGATAGAGTGGAACGCAGAGACAGAAGAAAATCGTACAATCCAATGACGGTAAGTGATTTGCAAAAATTGACGCCATCAATTAACTGGGATGTTTATTTAACTCAAATTGGTTTACCAAAAACAGATTCATTAATTGTTGCGCAACCAAAATATTTAGTGGCTTTAGAAACTATTTTGAAAGAAAATAAAGTAGCCGATTGGAAAGCCTATATGCGTTGGACACTTTTAAACAAATCAGCCAGTTTGTTGTCTACACAATTGGAAACTGCGAATTGGGAGTTTTATGGCAAAACCTTAACGGGCGCTGTTAAACAAAGACCACTTCAAGAACGTGCACTTCAAGTTATTAATGGGGCTACGGGAGAAGCTTTGGGTAAATTATATGTTGAGAAAAAATTCCCTGCTGAAGCCAAAGCTAAAGCAGAGAAAATGATTAAAAATGTATTCCTAGCTTTTGAAAACAGAATCAATAATTTGGCTTGGATGTCACAAGAGACAAAGAAAAGTGCGATAGCTAAATTGAACAAATCAAGAGTTAAAATTGGATATCCTGACAAATGGAAAGATTATTCGGCTTTAACTATTCAGTCTCCTGAAGAAGGGGGGAGCTATTTTGAGAACGTAAAAAATATTTCGAAATGGTCTTTCAACGAGAATATTGCAGAACTTAAAAAACCTGTTAATAAAGAAAAATGGGGGATGTCTCCACAAACGGTAAATGCGTATTACAACCCTTCGTACAACGAAATTGTATTCCCAGCAGCAATTTTGCAACCGCCATTTTATAATTATCAAGCTGACGAAGCCGTAAATTATGGTGGAATTGGAGCAGTAATTGGTCATGAAATTTCCCATGGATTTGACGATTCAGGTTCAAGATACAATGCTGATGGTAATTTAGTAGATTGGTGGACTGCAGACGATTTAAAACAATTTACGGCTTTGACGGGAGCTTTGGCAGCACAATACAGTCAGTTACAGCCACTGCCAGGGACTTTTGTTGATGGTAAATTTACTTTAGGAGAAAACATTGGAGATTTGGGCGGTGTGAATGCGGCGTATGATGGATTGCAATTGTATTTGAAAGAAAACGGGAATCCAGGTTTAATTGATGGATACACTCCAGAACAACGTTTCTTTATTTCTTGGTCAACTATTTGGCGTTCAAAAATGAGAGACGAGGCTTTGAAAAGTCAAGTAAAAACCGACCCACATTCACCAGGAATGTATCGTGCTTATGTACCATTACAAAATGTAGATACCTTTTATGAAGCGTTCAACATCCAGCCTACTGACGGAATGTATATTGCTCCTGAAAAGCGAGTTAAAATTTGGTAATCTGAATTATTGAATACAAAAAAACCGATTAGCAATAATCGGTTTTTTTGTTTTTATTCGATAGGAATACATAAGTCCACAATACATTTTTTCTCTGGATGTTTATTGAAATCATTATGCATAATTTCATAAGGATTTTGGTCTGCTTTTGCATATCCATTTTCTTTCATCCAAATAAAAAGGGATTGCCAAGACTTACCAAACTCATGAGGTGGTATTTCAAAATGACCAACGATACATTTACCTTTTGGGATAGATACCAAACCTATTTCCCCATTAGTTTGAACAGGTTCTTGCAGTAAAATACAAGCACTCATTCTTACTTTAGCTGGATCAGTTATTTTAAAGCTGTCATGATAAATCCGACCCATTTTTAAATCATTACCTACAAGACCTTTAGGAATTGCCCATTGGAGTAATTTTCCATAAGCTGCATCCAATCCTTCCACTCCAATATGAGTGACAAATGCCCAATCTGTTTTTGGCATTTCTTTAATTTCAATATTGGTAATCATATTTTTAAATTTAACTTTTTCTCATGGATTTATTAACCAAGTACAATCCAATTAATGTGATGCTGCCGCCAATAATTATAGGAATAGTGAGCGGTTCGTTAAAAATAACTGTTCCCAACAAAACCGCAACGATTGGATTTACATAAGCATAAATACTGCTAATTTCTGATGGTAAACGCTGTAAGGCATAAATAAATGCAATAAAAGTAAATACGGAGCCAAACAAAACCAAATAAGCAATTGACCACCATGATATAGCTGGAATTTCAGACAAACTTACTGAGGTTCCTGTTGCGCCTGTAAAGGCAAAAAGTAAAATACTCGAAATAAACATTTGCAATCCCAATCCAAAATACGGATTAAAACTGGCCGCTTTTTTCTTAGTGTATAAAGTTCCAAAAGCCCAAGTCAGCGTAGCGACAATAGAGAGGAATATTCCAAAACGAAAATCAGCAATGAAGAAATCATTCAAATGATCGTAAAAGACCACACAAATTCCTGAAAAACCAACAATTAATCCTACAATGGCTAATCGAGCTAATCGTTCGCCTCTGAAAAAACTAATTATGACTACCCATAATGGCACCAAGGCACCAATAATTGCGCCTAAACCACTACTAATGTATTTCACACCCCAAGTGCTGAGCCCGTTACTTAAAACAAAATTAAGCACACTCAAAATCAGAATGAATTTCCATTGTTTGCCTTTAGGCCAAGGGGTTTTTTTCAATAAGAAATAGCCAATATAAATAATGCCTCCAATGAATTGGCGAATAGCTACCAACTGTAAAGCAGGCATATGTTTTACGCCTTCTTTGGAAGCAATCCAAGTGGTACCCCAAATGATACTGACCCAGAAAAGTGCCAAAAACGGCAACCCAATTGTTTTGATCTGGTTTGAAAAAGCGTTTTTTATTCGGGTTCTCACTTTATAATGTTGGTTTAATAAAGGAATACTGCAAAGAGTTTTTCAATGTATCACTCAATATAGTTTTTCCTGCCATTGTGTTTGAAGGGACAAATTTAGGCAAAGCCAAATTCAAATCGGCAGCTTTTTGAGTATAATATTCTTTTCTAGTCGGATGAAATGGCGCGACTGCATTGAAGGTTTTGTTCCAAGAATCCAATTCGATTATTTTTTTAATAATGCCAATACAATCGTCTTGATGGATTAAGTTAATAGGTGAGTCTGGGTTTTCAATATTTTCTCTCCCGGATAAAAACCGAACCGGATTTCGATCTTCACCAATTAATCCTCCAAAACGTAAAATGGTCGTTTCAAAACAACTGTTTTTTTGCAAAAGACTTTCTACAATAGCCAATTGACGTCCGCCTTCTGAATCAGGATTCAAAGGAGTTTCATCAGTCACCAATTCATTATCCTCACCATAGACCGAAGTCGAACTCACAAAAAGCACTTTTTCAATGGTTGAGTTTTCAATAAAAGGAATTAAAGTCGCTATTTTGGCAACAAAATTCTCGTTAGAATTGCCTCTTAATTTTGGTGGGATGTCTACAATTAAGATTTGGCTATCAGCCAAAAAATCAGTTATGGAGTCACTGATTTTTTCTTCCTCTAACCGAATTATAAATGGCGCAATTCCTGCTGATTCTAAAACGGATATTTTCTCTATTGAAGTAGTAGAACCCTTTGCCAAAAATCCTTTTTTTAATAAGGCTTTCGCCAAAGGAAGTCCCAGCCAGCCACAACCTAAAATGCTGATTTGTGTCATAGTTAGCTTAGAGAATTGGAGTAGTTTCAGGTTCAATTTCAGGTTTTGGTTCCGATATACTATCTTGAACGGGAGTGCTTTCAATAACTTTTTTTACTACAGTTTTTACCACTGGAGTTGGAACAATTTTTTTCTGAATTACAACGGCATCGTTCAAAACAAATGGCGTTGGCATCATCCAGTTTTGTCGTTTAATCATTGGAAACAATTTGTTTCGCATTAAGTCGAAAGAACTTTCTAATAATTCCATTTCAAATGGCGCAGTAGCGTCAATACTAAATTCCATTTCTAAAGCTTCGTTCGCTACTACATAATAGCTCAATATTTTCTTCCCTCTTCTTCGTTCGTATTTGGTGCCTTTTTGACCAATGGATTGTACTCCATTAGCTTTGAAATTATTCAAAATCATTTCTTCGGAAGCAAAAATATCGTAGCGGTTTACATTTCGATTCGGTGTAATTTTAATTTTTAAATGACGTTGATTTCCTGATTTTTCATCTTTTAAAAATTCAATCGTTGGCGTAGCTAATTCTTTTACTGGCGCTTCGGCAGCATAGGTAAATCCTGAATTGTATTTGCTAAACAAAGGTACTGCTTGCATAAAATCGGCCGATTTAGGGTGGTTGCCCAAATAACTTTTCGTCCAATCATCTAAATTGGTGTCATAAGTAACCCAATTGGCCTTTTTGGTTTCAGCATTATAAATGTAGAGCAAGCTGTTGGATTTGGCTTTGCCTAATTCATATCCAGATGTTACATGTGCTTTCGCAAAAAAGATACCCGCAATCGCCAAAAATAAGAATGACCATCTTCCTTTTTTGGTGTATGATCCAAAAACAGACAATAGCAATCCGAAGGTTAATGCCGTCAAAATAGCGCTTCCAAAAAGTACTTTAAGTCCTAAGCCGATTGGGAACATTTGAATGAATGGCGCAATAATCAATAGTGCCGGGATACTGCAAATTATATTCAATAGTGCATTTGATTTTTGAGTCAAAATAAAAAATCCAAAAGCAATCAAACCAAAACCAACAGGAATGATTAAAAATCCAGCGCCTTTTAATCCAATGGCTAATCCACAATTTAGCAATAGCCAAATGAAAAGCGGCGCTACATAATGATTCATTGTTGTCTTTACATCTGAAAACAGTTGATAAAAAACGAAGCAAATCGCAATGGTTAAAGAGACAAATCCTGCAATATACGAATGGCCGTTGTAGGTAAATCCATTGAGTAAATCGTTGTATTGTGGATAGAAATGAAGTAAAAATTTCCACCCGTAAAAGCCCAATAATCCGCTAGTGATTGTCGCACCTAAAAATGGAATAAATCCTTTTCCGATTTCCTTGAATGACAAAATACGTTTCCCAACGCCTATAAAGACTAAAAGTACAAATAGCACTAAAGCGATTAACACCATTGGTAGTATCCAACTAAACGGATAACTGAAGAAAGTAAACGGGAGGGTAAAATAAGCATAATCTTCTTTGGAAACGGTAGCGTCAAAGTTGGCATTTGCAAAATACTGCAACAAAGGCATTAAATACGTGCCTTGATGTTCTAAGGTGTTTTTGTTGAGGTGTTTGCTGTCGTCTTGTGCTGTGTGGTAATTGAAATGATCGTCGATGAAAGCAAAATTATATCCTTGGATATTGCCTTGTTCTCTAAAAACAGTTAAATCGGTGTCGTTAGGCAACATTTTATAGATGCTATACATCAAGGAGTTAGAAGCGGGAAGCGGTACTTTTGCGGCAGCAAATTCATTAACTAATCCTGCGTTTCCACCATTGGTTTCCATCAACATATAACTTGGACCTGACGAACCTCGTGCTTCAAAGTTTAAAACTACGCCAACTTCTTTAGCCCATTGGTGCTTGGTAACAAATAGAGCTGCCCCATTTAAACCCAATTCTTCGGCATCTGTAAAGAGAATAATAATATCGTTTTTATGTGCTGTTTTATTGTGTAGAAAGGTTCGAACACTTTCTAAAATAGTGGCTACTCCCGAACCTGCGTCACTGGCGCCCAAGGAATAGGAATGGGGTGCGCTATCGTAATGTGATAAAAGTAATAAGGCTTTAGTGCTATCGGTTCCTTTTATTCTTGCCAAAAGATTTTTGGATTTCACCAAATTCCCCCAATCGCTCAACGTATAGCCTTCTTGAATGGAAGTTTCTAATCCTAATTTTTCTAATTCTTTTAGTAAATACTGCGCGACCTCTTCGTGATTTTTAGAACCAACATAGTGCGGTTGACGCGAGATGGCTCTTACTTGTTTGAATGCTCTTTGTGTAGAAAATTCGGTTAGCGGACCTTCTTCTTCCGATGTCCATTGAGGCATCATAGTAAAAAAGGCTAACGCAAGAATAACTAAAATGAAAAGCGTACTGTAAAGAGAGGCGTAATTTTTTTTCATAGAATAGGGCAGATTTGGGTTTTGGATTATATATCTTTTTTGACAAGCATGTAATATTCATTTTCAAGAATCATATACCCTTGATCGTATAAAAAATAATAGGTATTTCCGGTTTTAGTTTGCAATATATTGGTAAAATACTCAAAGTCAAAACCTTTACTTAGTAATTTAGTTCGGGTAGTTTTGGATTTTCCTTCCGTATTTAATTCACACAAAATGCGGTAATTCTTGCGCAATTTGTTGTTAATGTTGCGCATAAAATTGTTGCTGTCTTTGTTGATTTTGTTGTTGTATGCATTGCGACAGCCATCGCTGCAAAATTTTTTGTCTTCGCGGCCAATAATTTTATCTCCGCATTCTAAACAGCTTTTATTCATAAGATTGGGATTTTTTGACTTAAAATAGTATATAATGCGCAATAAATATATTTAAAATCAATCAAATATATTAATTATTTTCCATTTACAAATGCTTACAAATAGTTACAACCGAAAGTAAATAGTTAGTTACCGAATAATTTTTGGAACCCATCCCATCTTTGCATCGTTGATTGAAACAAATCAGTTAACACATTTATTTAACCATTTAAATTTATACGCCATGAAGAACAGAGTACAATTAATCGGAAGAGTAGGTCAAGATCCTGAAGTTAAAAACCTAGAAGGTGGGAAAAAAGTAGCCACTATCACAATCGCAACGAATGATGTCTATTACAAAGACAACGGAGACAAAGTAGAGCAAACCGAATGGCATCGAGTAACTGCTTGGGGTAAGACAGCTGAAATTATAGAAAAATACGTAACCAAAGGAAAAGAAATAGGCATTGAAGGCAAATTAACACACCGCACTTATGAGGATAAAAATGGAGAAAAACGTTATGTAACGGATATAGTGGTTAACGAAGTGCTGTTGTTGGGTAAATAAATTTTCCCCACAAACTAAAAAAGCACAAAGTTCAAAAGACTTTGTGCTTTTTTTATTCGTTCATTAATTGTTGTAATTTTTCTAGAAACAACCCAACATGATACCCATCTGCTAAGCCATGATGCACATGAACGGATATTGGCATTGATTTTTTACCATTTTCATCCGTTAATTTTCCAATAGAAATTTTAGGACAACTGTCTGGCCAAGTAAAACTTCTGGCATGAGACAATGAAGTAAAATTAATCCACGGCAAAGCCGAAAAATGAATCAAATTTTCAGGATATTCTCTAGTAAAAACCCCCGTTGTAGTTTGCATGCGTTCGATTTCAGTCTGTACTATTTGAGTAAATTCATTGATATCTTCAGTAAAAGGCATATACGAAAATCCAAAGGTGGTGTCTTCTCGCATTACGGTTGCTGAGGCATCAATCACGTCAAAAACATAAACTTCGTCTTCGATAATGCGGTATCTGAAATTCTCCACCGCATTTACTGCGCTCAAGGTTTTATGAAGGTAATAGCTGAAAAATGAAACACCAATCGCTTTCGCTTTAGTATAGGCTTTAGTACAATCTATTGTGGTCGTAATGCCATAAAAAGGCTCTTCCATTTGTTTGAAAAACAAAAAATGTTCTTTTCGGTTCCAACTGTTAAGATCGAGCTTTTGTTTCATTATTTCTATAGATTTTCCCGTTTGAGGAATTCGTGAAATTCGTGTTATTATAGCAATTGCAATACGTCAGTTATTTTTTCAAAGGCATGAAAATTTTCATGTTCAACTTCAAAATCGATTTGCTCGTACTCCCAAGTGGTATGGTAAGGAATATGGATAGCGTGTCCACCAATATTCAAAACCGGTAACACATCTGATTTTAGTGAATTCCCAATCATTAAAAAATCGGCTGCTTGACAATCCAAACGACCTAACATTTTTTCGTAATCCAATTCAGTTTTATCACTCATCACTTCAATATGATGAAAATAAGCACCAATTCCAGATTCGTGTAATTTTCGATGTTGGTCTTTCAAGTCGCCTTTAGTTGCAACGATTAACTTGTAAGTTCCTTTTAATTCCTCCAAAACTGAAATTACATCAGGCAATAATTCCACTGGTTTTTGCAATAAATCCTTCCCAATTTGAAGGACTTTTTCAATATTTTGTCCTGAAATACTGTGATTGGTTAACTCTAAAGCCGACTCAATCATAGACAATGTAAATGCCTTAATCCCGAAACCGTATAAAGGTAAATTGGTAATTTGATGATTTAAAATAAGTCGTAATAACTCTTGTTTTGAAGCATAACCACCGAATAATTCACAAAATTTATCTTGCGCCTCATCAAAGTAGGGTTCGTTGTGCCAAAGCGTGTCGTCGGCGTCAAAAGCTATTATCTTCGGTTGCATAATTTTATTTTAAAGACAGACTTCACTAATTTTACAAAACTAATTTGTGGAAATTCGTGAAATTCGTGTTGTACTAATTAATCGTCTCACCATTCCCAACACCTTCAGCATCTGGGTTGACAAAAACTAATTTTCCTTCAGCATTGTTGGTCATCAAAATCATTCCTTGACTTTCTACTCCACGAAGGTTTCTCGGTGCCAAATTCACTAAAACAGTAACTTTTTTACCAATTATATCTTCCGGCGCAAAACTCTCGGCAATTCCCGAAACAATGGTGCGAACGTCAATTCCAGTATCTACTTTTAAGATTAAAAGTTTGTTGGCTTTTGGCATTTTCTCGGCTTCCAAAATCGTTCCCACGCGTAAATCCATTTTGGCAAAATCCTCAAACTGAATCGCTTCTTTTTGTGGTTCGGCTTTTTTGTTTTCGGCTAGGTTGGCTGTTTTTGTTGCTTCCAATTTATTGATTTGTTTTTGGATTTCTTCGTCTTCTATTTTGGCAAAAAGCAATTCCGCTTCGCCAATTTGGTGTCCCGCAATTAGCAAATCGCTGTTTTCTGTAATTGTATTCCAGTTCAACGGCTCCTCTATTTTCAAAATGCGGCTTAATTTTTTAGCTGTAAAAGGCAAAAATGGTTCGCAAAGCGCACTCAAAGCAGCCGCAATTTGCAAGGCCACATTCATCTGAGTTTGTACGCGCTCTGGATTGTCTTTGATGACTTTCCAAGGCTCTTCGTCGGCCAAATATTTATTTCCTAAACGAGCGGCATTCATCATTTCGCCCAAAGCTTCTCTAAAACGGTAGCGTTCAATTGAACTTGAAATCACCGCTGGATACGCTTTTAGCTCGGCTAAAGTTTGTTCGTCCACTTCAGAAAATTCATTTGGAGCAGGTACAATTCCGTTGTAGTATTTATTAGTCAACACCACCACACGATTGATGAAATTACCAAAAATCGCTACGAGTTCGTTGTTATTTCTCGCTTGGAAATCTTTCCAAGTAAAATCATTGTCTTTCGTTTCTGGCGCATTCGAAGTCAAAGCATAACGCAATACGTCTTGCTGATTTGGAAATTCTTCCAAATATTCGTGCAACCAAACCGCCCAGTTTTTAGAAGTCGATAGTTTATTGCCTTCCAAGTTCAAGAACTCATTCGCCGGCACATTATCTGGCAAAATATAACTTCCTTCCGCCTTTAACATCGCCGGAAAAATGATGCAGTGAAACACAATATTATCTTTCCCAATAAAGTGAACTAATTTGGTGTCTTGATCTTTCCAATACGGTTCCCAATTTTTTCCTTCGCGAGCCGCCCATTCTTTTGTAGCAGAGATGTAGCCAATAGGCGCATCAAACCAAACGTATAATTTTTTTCCTTCGGCACCTGCAACCGGTACGTCAATTCCCCAATCCAAATCACGGGTTACCGCACGAGGCTCTAATCCGCCATCGATCCAGGATTTTACTTGACCGTACACGTTGGGTTTCCAATCGTTTTTATGTCCAACGAGAATCCATTCTTTCAAAAATGCTTCGTAGCGATCCAAAGGTAAAAACCAGTGTTTAGTTGATTTCAAAACCGGCGTTTCTCCTGTAATTGTCGATTTTGGATTGATTAAATCCGTAGCATTTAAAGTAGAACCACATTTTTCACATTGGTCGCCGTAAGCTTCTTCGTTGCTGCATTTTGGGCAAGTTCCAGTTACAAACCGGTCAGCCAAAAATTGGTCTGCTTTAGCATCATACAACTGCTCAGTTACTTCTTCAATAAAATCGCCTTTGTCATACAAAGTTTTAAAGAATTCCGAAGCCGTTTCGTGATGAATTTTAGCCGAAGTTCTAGAATAATTATCAAACGAAATTCCAAAATCAACAAACGATTTACGGATAATGCCATCGTATTTATCGATTACTTCTTGAGGTGTAATCCCTTCTTTTTTGGCTTTCATCGAAATGGCTACGCCGTGTTCGTCGCTACCACAAACAAACAAAACGTCTCTTCCTTGCAATCGTAAATAGCGAGAATAAATGTCCGAAGGCACGTAAACCCCCGCTAAATGGCCAATGTGAATTGGGCCGTTAGTGTAAGGCAAGGCTGCCGTAATGGTATATCTTTTTGGATTTTCTAACATAATAACAGTTTAATAATGCTGAAATGAATTCAGAATGAGTGCAAAAATAACTTTTTTTATCATAGGTACAACTAAGGTTTCTAGCCTACAAAAGGCTAAAAGTCATAATCGAAGCTTTGGAAAACTCTCAACTTTGTCTCCTACTTAGCAAACATTTCCTTAAATTTGCGTGCGCAACGCGCAAAAAAATTACAGAGAGTTATAAAAATCAAGCTATGTTACAAATTGCATTTATTAGAGAGAATCAGGAAAAAGTGATCAAAGCTTTAGCAAAAAGAAATATGGATGCCAAAGAAATTGTGAACGAAGTAGTTCAATTAGACGAGCAACGTCGCGCTACCCAAGTGGAATTGGACAACACTTTATCCGAATCTAATAAATTGTCGGCAGCCATTGGCGAATTGATGAAAAGTGGCGAAAAAGCAAAAGCTGGCATTTTAAAAGAAAAGACCGTTGCCTTAAAAGAAAAAAGCAAAGATTTGGGAGAAAAAGCGGAAGCTTTAGCCGAAGAATTAACGCAAAAATTATATACACTACCTAATTTACCAGCCGACATAGTTCCGGAAGGGAAAACACCCGAAGAAAACCTAAACGTTTTTGAAGAAGGGACTATTCCTGTTTTGCACGAAGGAGCGCAACCGCATTGGGAATTAGTCAAAAAATACGACATCATCGACTTTGAGTTGGGGGTGAAAATCACAGGAGCTGGTTTCCCGGTTTACAAAGGGAAAGGCGCAAGATTGCAAAGAGCTTTAATCAACTATTTTTTAGATAAAAATACCGCAGCGGGTTACAAAGAAATGCAAGTGCCGCATTTGGTGAACGAAGCATCAGGTTATGGAACAGGACAATTGCCAGACAAAGAAGGACAAATGTACCACTCTACCATTGACGACTTGTATTTGATTCCAACGGCTGAGGTACCTGTGACTAATTTATTCCGCGATGTGATTTTAAACGAAAGCGAATTGCCTGTTTTGTGTACGGCATACACGCCTTGTTTCCGTCGTGAGGCGGGTTCGTATGGTGCGCATGTGCGTGGATTGAACCGTTTGCACCAATTTGACAAAGTAGAAATTGTTCGCGTAGAGCATCCAGACAAATCATACGAGGCATTAGACGGGATGGTAGAACACGTGAAAAACATTTTGCAAGAACTTAAATTACCATACAGAATATTACGTTTGTGTGGTGGGGATATGGGATTCACTTCGGCATTAACCTATGATTTTGAAGTATTTTCTACGGCACAAGACCGTTGGTTAGAAATTTCTTCTGTATCTAATTTTGAGACTTTCCAAGCGAACCGTTTGAAATTGCGTTTTAAAGACAAAGACGGAAAAAACCAATTGGCACACACCTTAAACGGAAGTTCATTGGCCTTGCCTAGAGTTTTGGCAGGCATTATAGAAAACTACCAAACACCAGAAGGGATTGTAATTCCAGAAGTATTACGTCCGTATTGCGGGTTTGATATTATAGATTAAAAATTTACCATATAAGGCATATAAGTTCATTTAAAGCTTAAATAAATTAATCATTTCGACGCAGGAGAAATTACATAATAAGAGTAATTATTCTGTAAAGCAAAAACTTATATTCCCTTACATGTCTTATATGGTTAAAAAACATTAAAATTTACCTTATAAGGCATATAGGTTCATTTAAGGCTTAAATAAATAGTTGCAAATTTGTCATTTCGATTCAAAAAATACGATTTAGCAATAACTTATAAAACCTTATATGCCTTATATGGTTCATAAAAAATATTTCTAATTCAATGAAAAAACTACTACTACATATCAGCTTGTTTTTTTCATTAATTGGTTTCTCCCAAAATGAGCAATTAGCTCAATACTATTACGACAAAGGCGATTTTGAAAAAGCCAAAATCAGTTACGAAGAACTTTTACAATCCGTTCCTCAAAATTACCAATACTTTATTAGAACCATTGATTGTTACCAACAACTAAAACAGTTTGAGGTAGCCGAAAAAGCCATTCAAACCCGATTGGACAAGTACAAACAAAGTTCGCTTTTGGTAGAACTGGGTTATAATTTTAAAATCCAACAACAGGAAGACAAAGCCCAAAAGTATTTTGAACAAGCCTTGGCTAAAATCAAATCCAACCCAAACGAAGTGTATGGAATTGCCAATTCTTTTGAGAAAAAAGTCTTGTTGGACTATGCGTTACAAGCCTATAAAACGGCAGTGCAACTGCAACCTAATTTCAATTTCAACTACCAAATGGGCTTGTTGTATGGTCAACTAGGCAATACCGATATGATGATTAGTACTTTCTTAGACGAGGCTTTTGTCCATCAAGAAAGTACAATTTTGATTCAAAATCAATTTTCGCGTTTTATGACCGATGAAGGCGATGCGGGATTTTCGGCTAATTTGCGTAAAGCATTAATTACTCGAACCCAAAAAAATCAAGACGTGTATTGGAACCAATTTTTGAGTTGGTTCTACACCCAGCAAAAAGAATTTGGAAAAGCCTTTGTCCAAGAAAAAGCCATTTACAAACGCAATCCCGAATCCTTAAATGCGATAATTAATTTGGCACAATTGGCGATTGATGAGAAAGATGATACCACTGCCACAACCATTTTGGAATTTGTTTTAGAAAACACTACTGAAATCGAATTATTGGTACAAGCCAATACGTATTTGATGCAAGTCAAAATCGACACAACTTCCGAAAAAGAGTGGCCCAATCTTGAAACGGAATTATCAGCTCTGATTTCGAAATACGGAATCAGTCCTTTTACCTTATCTTTGCAGCTGATGCAGGCGCATTTTTTGACATTCAATTTAAAAAAGCCCGAAGCAGGCAAGACAATTGTTCGTGCCGCATTGGAAATGCAGTTGGATGAATACGAAACGGCGAAAGCTAAAATGGAATTGGCTGATATTTTACTGTACGAAGCCAAATTCAATCAGGCGTTGTTGTATTATTCGCAAATTGAAAACGATTTGAAGAACGATGCCGTGGCACACGAAGCGAGTTTGAAAGCGGCCAAAACGAGTTATTTCAAAACCGATTTAGAATGGGCGTTGAAACAATTCAAAGAGTTGAAATCGGCGAGCACACAACTGATTGCCAATGACGCTTTGGAGTATTTTTTGCTCATCAATGACAATACTGTTGCTGATTCGACACAAGTGGCATTGAAATCTTTCGCCAAAGCGGATTATTTGGAATACCAAAATCGAAATCAGGAAGCCATTCAAGCTTTTCAGGCCATTTTGAAACAATACAAAGGACAAGAGATAGAGGCAGTTACGAATTTGAGATTGGGTCAATTATACGAGAAAATAGGCGAATTTTCTTTGGCTTTGCCCCAATATCAAAGCATAATAGAGCAGCATTCAGACGGAATTTATGTAGATGAAGCACTTTATTTTTCGGCAGAATTGTACAAAAATCAATTGCAATTGCCCGAGAAAGCGAAGCCATTTTATGAAAAAATAATTTTCAACCACCAAGACAGTATTTATTTTGTGGAGGCAAGGCGAAAATTTAGAGAATTAAGAGGAGATAGTAATTTGTAAAAAAGGTTATGTGTTTAATGGGTTATATGTTTATTAGTTTATTTGGTTAAGAATAACCCATAAACTATTAACCCCATAAACTATAAACTTATAAACTGAAAAAAATGATACTTTACAACGTAACAGTTAACATACACGAAAGCGTTCAAGACCAATGGTTACAATGGATGCAGCAGACACGAATTCCGGCGATTTTGGCGACAGGGAAATTTTCTTCGGCTAAGATTGTGAAAGTTTTGATTGAAGAAGAAATGGGTGGAACTACCTATTCTATCCAATTTACGACGGATAGTAAAGCGACTTTAGAAAAATATTATACAGAAGATGCACCCCGATTTCGTCAAGAAAGTTACCAGTTATTTGGCGAAAAAATGCTGGCTTTTAGAACGGAACTAGAGCTAATTTCTGAACACAATTAAAATAAACAGCGAGATGGCGTAGTGCCTCGCAATGACTCAATGGAAAAAGTAAAAGCTAAAAAACATCTCGGACAACATTTCTTAAAAGACGAAAGCATTGCTAAGGCGATTGCCGATACGTTGAGTTTGGAAGGGTACAATGATGTGTTAGAAATAGGACCTGGAATGGGTGTTTTGACCAAATATTTATTGGACAAACCCACCACTACTTACGTAATTGAAATCGATACGGAATCGGTGGCGTATTTGGACTCGAATTATCCGAAATTGAAAGATAAAATCATTTCGAAGGACTTTCTACGTTACGATTGTAATGAGGTTTTTGAAGGAAAACAATACGCTATCATCGGGAATTTCCCATACAATATTTCGACGCAAATTGTATTTAGAACCTTGGAGTTCCGCCATCAAATTCCAGAGTTTTCGGGTATGTTTCAAAAGGAAGTAGCACAGCGTATTTGCGAGAAAAAAGGAAGTAAAGCTTACGGTATTTTATCGGTTTTGGCACAAGCGTTTTATCATGCCGAATACTTGTTTACGGTAGATGAACATGTTTTTGATCCGCCACCAAAAGTAAAATCAGGGGTAATGCGTTTGCGACGAAAAGAAGACTTTAGTTTGCCTTGTGGCGAAAAATTATTCTTCAGAGTGGTAAAAACGGCCTTTCAGCAACGTAGAAAAACCTTGCGTAACAGTTTAAAAACCTTAAATTTGTCAGATAATTTAAGAGAAGACACAATTTTAGATCTTCGCCCAGAACAACTTAGTGTTGAAGACTTTATAGCACTCACTCAAAAAATCGAAGCCGATGGAATTTAAAATCAGCAAAGAACTAATCCAAGAATTAGAGCAACTCATTCAATCAAAAAACGACCAACAGCTGGAAGTTTTATTGAATGACATGCACCATGCTGATATTGCCGAAGTACTAGATGAGCTAGATTTTGAACAGGCTACCTATATTTTTAAAGTTTTAGATAGTGATAAAACGGCCGAAATTCTTTTGGAATTAGAGGACGATTTACGTGAAAATATCTTAAAACGACTTTCTCCAAAAGAAATTGCTGAGGAGCTTGACGAGTTAGAAACGAACGATGCCGCGGACATTATTGCCGAGTTATCCCAAGATATTAAAGCCGAAGTAATTTCGGAATTGCAAGACGTTGAACACGCCAAAGACATTGTGGATTTGCTTCGTTATGACGAAGACACTGCTGGTGGAATCATGCACAAGGAGTTGGTGAAGGTCAACGAAAACTGGAATGTATTGACTTGTGTCAAAGAAATGCGCATCCAGGCTGAGAACATTTCAAGAGTGCATTCTATTTATGTGGTGGACGACGAAGACCGTTTGAAAGGACGTTTGTCACTTAAAGATTTATTGACTACTTCTTCCAGAACACCAATTAACGATGTGTACATCCGAAAATTGAATTATGTAAATGTAGATACCGAAGACGTTGAGGTGGCGCGTATCATGCAAAAATACGATTTAGAAGCTATTCCAGTAGTGGACGAATTGGGGCGTTTGGTAGGCCGAATTACCATTGACGATATCGTCGATGTAATTAAGGACGAAGCCGATGAAGATTACCAGTTAGCTGCGGGTATCTCCCAAGACGTAGAAGCCGATGATAGTATTTTTGATCATACTAAAGCTCGTTTGCCTTGGTTGGTTTTAGCTCTTTTAGGAGGTTTTATTTCTGTTAGAGTATTGGGTTTATTTGAAGGAGCGATGTTGAACCATGGCAATTTATTCTTCTTTACACCATTGATTGCCGCGATGGCTGGAAATGTTGGCGTACAATCTTCGGCTATCATTGTGCAAGGTTTGGCTAACAACACTTTGAGCGGTTCTTTGTTCAATCGTTTAATTAAAGAAGTGGCTTTGAGTTTACTTAACGGAGTAATCTTGGCTACGATTTTATTTATAGGCAGTCATTATCTATTAAATGTTGAAATTATTATTGGCGTAATTGTAACCGTAGCATTGATTTCGGTTATTATCATTGCTTCGTTAATAGGTACATTTATCCCCTTATTATTGGATAAATTTGGAATAGACCCCGCCTTGGCAACTGGTCCGTTTATTACTACTAGCAATGATATTTGCGGAATTCTAATTTATTTTTCTATTGCCAAAATGATTTTAGGATTTTAAAATAAAAATCCAAACACAACAACACAACACAACCACTATAACTACACAACATGAACGTACACATTATTGGCGGAGGCAACTTAGGAGCCTCTATCGCCATTGGAATTGCTAAATTTACTACTGGCAATCAAGTTACTGTAACCCGAAGAAACACTACTAATATTCTACATCTAGATCAATTAGGCGTTACGGTTTCAAAAGACAACAAACACAATATCCAAAACGCAGATATTATTATTTTGACCATCAAACCGTACCAAGTCGATATGGTATTGGAAGAAATTTTGCCGGCAATTGCCAATAAAACCATTGCTTCTGCCGTGAGTGGATTGTCTATAGAAAACCTGCAAAATAAAATTGGCGAAACCCACCAAGCCGTGCGCATCATGCCGAATATTGCATCGCAATTTGGTGCTTCAGCAACTTGTATTGCGTTTCAAGAAACTAATAAAGAAGCGGCTCAACAAGTTGTAGCTCTTTTTGAAGGTCTAGGAACAGCACCTATCATTGACGAAAAATTAATGGATGCTGCAACTGTCTTAGCAGCCAGTGGAACCGCATTTGCCTTGCGTTACATTCGTGCGTCGATGCAAGCGGGAATAGAAATTGGATTTGACTGGCAAACGGCTTTGGCGATTTCAGCTCAAACGGTAAAAGGCGCCGCCGAAATGCTACTAGAAGAAAAAACCCACCCGGAACAATTGATTGACCGAGTAACCACACCCCAAGGATGCACCATTGCTGGTTTGAACGAAATGGAAATGCACGGGTTTAGTTCGTCTTTAATTAGAGGAATTAAAACGTCCTTGAAACAGATTAAGGGGTAAAGGTATTTTTAAATAATAAAAAAGGCTGCTGTAAATAGCGGCCTTTTTTATTTCATTATTTTAGTAGGTACGGATTAGTTCGTCTGGTCACTTCGTTCGTTTGCAAATCATTGGTATAGAGACTTATTGCTTCTTTTGTGTCGAAGATGCAACCGATTTTATTTTATTTTTTAACTCTTTATTTTGGAAATTTGAATATTTGAAAATTCGTCTGTAACTATAAAAGTTATATTTACATATTTTGCTCGATAAATTTTTACAATATTGCTATATTTTAAAATGCAATTTGTGTAAATTTTTTGAATATCATAGATACTTTCATTTTCGTAAAACAAAGAATCGTCGTAATCTTCGGCATCAATATCTAGACCATAAAAATCTAAAACATTTTTTAATTCGGACAATGTTTTATTGTAACCAGTTGGGCTTAACTCGTAAAGAAAAGTTTCAGAGCCGTTGTAATTTTTCCATTCGCCAAAAACTACATTTTTTGGTTGTGGTTTACCTTTGTTGTATGCGCTAAAAAAAGGTGTCTGATCATTCATTGAAAATCCTATCAATATAAATGCAATTGTAATTATTTTTTTCATGATTGATCTTTTAAAATGATTTTAAATGTAACGTTTAAATGAGTAGCTGTTTTGCGTATGATTTCTGAGTCAAATTATGATTTAGAATAGAAACATTAAATACACATGATGCTTTTCAATGTTTTGTTTTCTACAACAACTATATATCTATTTCACTTATTTCTGCCTTATTTTTTTTTAGTTGGTGGTGGTGGTGGATTTTTCATTGTAGGTACATGTCCTTTCAATTCTAATCTATTCCCTCCAGTATTATTTGTTGGAGTTCCACTTGTTTTTTGTGGACGTGTTGAATTATCTTTTTTGCTCATAATTATGGAATTTATTAAGATATTGATTAATTTCAATATCAGTCTCATTTATTAAATAGCTAAACTTTTTAATATCAAGTTTACAATCTAGTTCTTCAATTTTTTCCCAATCATTTTTTTTTAGTTCGAAAAATTGATTTGTTGCATTTTCTTCTGTTATTCTGTTGAAATAAAACTCAGTATAAAGTTTTTCAAGTTTGTGAAAATACTTTGTGTACATCATTTTTAAATCCCTAATCTCTTCAACTTCTTTTTCGGAACGAATAAGCTGATTTTCTATTAACGTTATAAGTTGCATTATTGAAATTAGAATAAATGCAATCCAAGCATAATCCTCGAAATATTTCCAACCCAAAATTCCGCTAACAGAAATTAAAAGTGTTAAAATGGTAAAAGTTTTTTTTAAAGAACGTTGTAATGAAAGATATTTTGTTAAATATATTTCGCCGTACTTTCTATCAATCATTTCAAACCAAATTTTTTCGTTCATTACTGTTTTCGGAATACGTTGTCAAACTACTTTTTTGCTATACCTAGCCCATACAAGCGTCAACAAACGATTTGAGTCGTTTGCAATTAAATAAAATCTGTAAAGGAATTGATTTGGAATCCAATGCAGTTTTTAGGGCTTTTCAAATGTAGCAATTTTTTTTAATGTGAAAATGAACTAATTTGAAAATTTGTAAATGGGGGTTTAGTAGTTTTGAATCAGCACATCAGTGGGAATGTGCAAGCTGGTGTGTAATTGTCGAATCATTTCCAAAGACAACTTTCTTTTTTTACTTAAAATTTCACTAGCACGGCTTTTAAGACCAATGATTTTAGCTAGATCATTTTGATTGTAGCCCATTTGTTCCATTCTGAATTTTATAGCCTCAATAGGGTCTGGTAAATCAATTGGAAAATGAGTGTTTTCATATTGTTCAATTAGAATGCTTAAAAGCTCCAATTCGTCGCCTTCAGGAGTTCCTTTTTTGGCGTCAAATACTACTTCCAATCGCTTTAAAGCTTGGTTGTAATCTTTTTCTGTTTTAATAAGTTTGATTTCCATACTTCTTATTTAAATCGTAGTGGCATTAATAGCATCATATTCTTTGTGTGTTCCAATAAATCGAATCCAAACCATTTCGTATTCAAAGTTGATTTTAACAATTAGTCGGTATTTATTTCCTTTGATATTGAATACTACACGATTGTCGTTTAAAATACTAGCACTTGGATATTCGCTTTTTATCTGGTTAGGATTTGTCCATTCTGCTTTGCTAGTTTCCCTAAACCAAGATTTTAGTTGTTGTTCGCAATCTGCATGTACTTCCCAAAAGTCTCTCAATATTTTTTTGGCTATTACTCTCACTATTTTTACAAAGATATTAATAATTTCCCAATTTGGGAATTTTTTTAAAACAAATAGCTGTAAAGGAAATGACTTGGGGTCTATTGCAGTTACAGGGGTAATTCAAATGTAGACATTTTTTTAATGTGGAAATGAACTAATTCAAAAAATAGTGTCCTAAAAGTCTATTTCTTCAAACTCATTTTTAACCATATGAAACCTAAAGTGCCTGAGACAAACGAAGCTACTAAGATGGCTATTTTAGAATAAGTAATTACTTCTACGCCATCGTTTTTGAAGGCCAAAAGCGTAATAAAAATGGACATGGTAAAACCAATTCCGCCTAACATTCCGGCTCCGAGAATGTGTTTCCATTTTAAATCTTTAGGAAGTGATCCAACACCAAGTTTCACGCAGACTAAAGCAAAAAGTGTGATTCCGATGGGTTTTCCAACAATCAAACCTACCATGATTCCGATAGAGTTGGCGTGGGTTAAACCTTCGTGCCAATTACTATCAATAGCAATTCCTGTATTGGCGATAGCAAACAAAGGCAGAATAAAAAAGGCTACTGGGCGGTGCAAAAAGTGTTGTAATCGGTAAGAAGAGGTTTTTTTCCCGCCATTTCCATACGGAATAACAAAGGCTAAAAGTACTCCTGTTATCGTAGCATGAACACCTGAATTCAGCATACAATACCACATTACAGCGCCACCAATAAGATACGG
This sequence comes from Flavobacterium ammonificans, assembly GCF_020886115.1. NCBI lineage: Bacteria > Pseudomonadati > Bacteroidota > Flavobacteriia > Flavobacteriales > Flavobacteriaceae > Flavobacterium > Flavobacterium ammonificans. The sequence continues at coordinate 512,560 of NZ_AP025185.1, read as the reverse complement.
AATCAGGCTGTGTACATTTTTTCTATTGAGTATAAATAGTATTCCCATGACACCAAACGCCATACCTAAATATAGAAAAGAGATTGTTTCTGTATAAAAAAGAGCAATTACAAGAATAGCGCCTAAGTCGTCAATGACTGCCAAAGCGGTCAAAAATATTTTCAAGGAAGTTGGTACTCGATTGCCCAAAAGAGATAAGATCCCAATGGCAAAAGCGATATCGGTAGCCATTGGAATTCCGGCACCGTTTTGTGTGATCGTACCCCAATTGAATGCTAAAAATAGTCCTGCAGGGACAATCATTCCGCCAAGTGCTCCAAAAATAGGTAAAGTTGCATTTCTTATATCAGACAATTCACCTCCATACATTTCGCGTTCCAATTCCAATCCGATGAGTAAGAAGAAAATCGTCATCAATCCATCATTAATCCAATGCGTGATGGAATGATGTCCTATTTGTGTTTCCCAAAAATTGATATAGCTGGATTGTATTGGAGAATTTGCTAATGCTAAGGAAACCAAAGTAACCAATAGTAATAGAAGTCCTCCGGCTTTTTCACTTTCGAAAAAATCTTTAAATAGGCGGGTAGTTTTCATGTACATAGATTGGAATTAAGATTGCAATTTACGCATTTTACACTAATTTTTTTGTTAATTTGTTACTAGTAAACAGAAATTAGTAATGGCAGTACACATTCTTCATATCGACAGTAATCATCCTTTGCTTTGGGACCAGTTGGAACAAGCGGGTTTCGTGAATCATGAAGATTTTACGTCTTCCAAAGCGGATATTGAAGCTAAAATAAATGATTATCAGGGGATTGTTATTCGTAGCCGATTTAAAATTGACCAAACGTTTTTAGATAAAGCCACTAATTTGCAATTCATAGCACGAGTGGGTGCTGGATTGGAAAGTATTGATTGTGAGTACGCCCAATCCAAAAATATTGCATTGATTGCTGCTCCCGAAGGGAATCGTAATGCAGTTGCCGAACACAGTTTGGGTATGATTTTGTCATTGTTTAATAATCTCAATCAAGCCGATGCGGAAATTCGTGCGGGACACTGGAACCGAGAAAGCAATCGCGGACACGAATTAGACGGTAAAACGGTTGGAATTATTGGTTACGGAAATATGGGCAAGGCTTTCGCCAAAAAACTACGTGGGTTTGATGTGGACGTTTTGTGTTATGATATTCAAGAAAATGTAGGCGATGCCAATGCCAGACAAGTCCATTTTGCAGAATTTCAAGAGAAAGTAGACGTTTTAAGTTTGCACCTTCCTTGGACTCCCGAAACGGATAAAATGGTGGACAAAGCATTCATAAATGGATTTGCAAAACCACTTTGGATCATCAATACTTCGCGCGGAAAAAATATTGTTACAGCTGATTTAGTTGCTGCCTTACAATCAGGGAAAGTGTTAGGAGCCGGTTTGGATGTTTTGGAATACGAGAAATTATCCTTTGAAACCTTGTTCCAAGACGCAACGACACCCGAAGCTTTTCAGTACTTGCTCAACGCCAAAAATGTTATTTTGACTCCTCACATCGCAGGTTGGACCTTTGAAAGTCACGAACGATTAGCGCAAGTGATTGTCGATAAAATAAAAGCCCTTTATTCATAATTAAACACTAGTGTATGGAAACTGTAAAAAACGAAGCTTGGAATACTCCAACACCTCAATTTCAAAACAATAAAAAAGTAGCTTGTGGTATTTTTGCCATTTTATTAGGTCCGCTAGGAGTGCACAAATTCTACTTAGGATACACAGGAACTGGAATACTTTGGCTTATTTTAAGTATTTGCTCTTGCGGGACATTGACTGGTTTATTTGGTTTAATCGAAGGAATTATTTACCTGACTAAATCAGACGATGAGTTTTATCAAACCTATCAAGTTGGGCAAAAGCACTGGTTTTAGATTTTGCCTCAAAGGCGCAAGGTTATAAAGTAAAGTAGCAAAGCAAATTCATAATTTGATTTTTACTATTGCTATTGATTTTGCAATCACTTTACTCTTCTTTCTCGTTGGATTTTCGTTCTAATTCGGCTTGGTATTCTTCCATGACAGGTTTCATAGTGCTTTCAGGAATATCCGAGATTCTTAGGTAAATCAATCCGTCAATAGCATCATTAAACAATGGATCGACATTAAAGGCTACCAAACGCGCATTTTGTTTGATGTATTTTTTAATCAAAACAGGCAAACGTAAACTTCCAGGTTCTAACTCGTCAATTACTTTATCGAATTTATTCAAATCGGCTTCTGTTTCATTGAAAACAAAATCTTTGTCGGCGTCTTTTAATTTTACCTTGTACTCTTTTTTAGGGTGAATGTACTGCGCAATATACGGGTCGTAATAATGCGATTTCATGAATTCAATCATCAATGATTTGGAAAAATCAGAGAATTGGTTGCTGATACTTACTCCTCCTAATAGGAATTTATGTTCTGGATAATGTAAAGTAGTATGAATGATTCCACGCCACAACAAGAACAACGGCATTGGTCTTTGTTGGTATTCTTTAATAATGAAAGCTCTTCCCATTTCGATGGATTTGCTCATCATATCATGTAATTCAGGCTCAAAACGGAACAGACTATTGAGGTAAAAACCATTCATTCCGTATTTCGGATAAATTTCCCTTCCTAGTCCCATTCGGTAAGCACCAGCTACTTTTTTGGCGTCGTCATCCCATAAAAAAAGATGGTGGTAGTATTGATCGTATTGGTCTAAATCGATGGATTCATTGGTCCCTTCGCCTACTTCTCTAAAAGTTATTTCTCTCAAACGACCTAATTCATGTAACACATTTGGAATTTTATCGGCCTTTGTAAAAAACACTTCGTAGTTTTTACTTTGTAACAACCGAGCGTCAGAAGCTCTTAAAGCATCCACTTCGGTAATCATTTTTTCTGTACTGGCAGGGGTTACAATTTCTTTTTGATTTTTCTTTGTAGGGTTAAGACTAACTGTTTTTAAGAATTTATTTTTTTTCTCGAATGGATTAGCCAACATATAAGTTTTCTTTCTCAAAAATTCAGAGAAATCTTCCAATGTTTCATATTCGTTTTGTTCAGCAACCGAAATGGGTTTACCAATACGCACTTTAATAATACGGCGTTTTTGACTGAATACTTCCGAAGGTAATTTGGCAGTTCGCAAAGTGCCACTGATTTTTGAAAGGATGTAAAATAAGCCGCTATTTTTGGCGTGAAAATAAATGGGAACAACAGGGACTTGACCTTTACGAATGACTTTAATAGCGCCTTCCTCCCAAGGTTTGTCTACCATTAATTTACCATCTTTATAGCTCGAAACTTCTCCCGCAGGGAAAATTCCTAGAGGTTTTCCATCACTTAAATGGCGTAATGTTTCTTTAATTCCCACCACGCTTGATTTAGCATCCTTATGGTTTTCAAAAGGATTCACAGGCATGATGTATTTTTTTAAGGGCTCGATTCGGTGCAACAAGAAGTTAGCTATAATCTTAAAATTAGGTTCTCTTTCAAGCATTAATTTCAACAATAAAACGCCGTCAATCCCCCCTAGAGGATGATTAGAAATAGTAATATAAGGTCCTTCTTTTGGGATACGTTTTAAATCCTCTTCAGGTATTTCAAATTTGATTTGCAAGTCGTCCAATACACCATTCAAAAAAGCGACTTCGCTTAGGTGTTTGTTTCTGTCATAAACGTTATTTAACTCAGATATCTTAAGCACTTTCATCAGCAACCAGCCTGAAAAAGTCCCCAAGAATCCGTATTTATCGGCGTTGATTGCTTTCGCAACTTCTTTAGCAGTTACTAAACCCATAGTTTTTTTGTATTTGAGGCAAGTGACAAAGATAACAAAAAAGTCCATTTTCTGAATTTTACAAGGCAAACTTCTACTTTTTTATTACATTTGGGAACCCATTTATGCTTCTTTAGACAATAAAAAAACGTACTATTTCTATGAAAATCATCTCCTATAATGTCAACGGAATTCGCGCAGCAATTTCTAAAGGACTACTCGAATGGTTGCAACAAGCCAATCCAGACGTCATTTGTTTCCAAGAAATTAAAGCACAAGCTGATCAAGTGCCAACTTTAGACATTGAATTAGCAGGTTACCCTTATCATTATTGGTTTCCAGCTACCAAAAAAGGGTACAGTGGAGTGGCCATTTTATCTAAAATAAAACCCAATAACATTGTTTTCGGTACCGGAATCGAGCATATGGATTTTGAAGGACGTAACATCCGTGTGGACTTTGATGATGTCTCGGTGATGAGTTTGTACCTTCCGTCTGGAACTAATGCAGAGCGATTGGACCACAAGTTCATGTACATGGATGATTTTCAAAACTACATTAATGAAATAAAGAAGGATGTTCCTAATTTAGTGATTTGTGGCGATTATAATATTTGCCATGAGGCCATTGATATTCATGATCCTATACGCAATAAAAATGTATCTGGATTTTTGCCTGCTGAACGAACGTGGTTAGACAATTTCTTGAAAAGCGGCTTCATCGATAGTTTTCGTTTTTTAAATAAAGAACCGGATAATTATACCTGGTGGACCATGCGTTTTCCAACAGCTAGATTGAATAACAAAGGATGGCGTATTGATTATTGTTTGGTTAGCGAACCATTAAAAAATAGAATCAAACGCGCTTTGATTTTACCAGAAGCCAAACATTCGGATCATTGTCCGATTATGGTAGAAATTGAGTAGCTTTGTTGGGAGCTATTTCCTGCTATACGCTTTATCTTTTTATAAATTTCGGCTTTGACTGCCTCAGCCTCCATTATAAAAAGGATATCGCTTCTATCAGGGCTAGGGCGTTGCAATAAAAAAGAAAAAATATAGTTTAAGTTATAAATACAATATAAACCCCATTTATTATGATCAAAAAAATTTCCATCGGATTGTTAGTATTGGCGCTAAGCACCTCTTGTGTGTCTAAAAAAATCTATACCGATTTAGAAAGTAAATACACTGATTTAAAAAAAGAAAACAGAACGCTTGCTGACGAAAATGCCGCTTTAGCGAAAGCTAAAAATCAATTGGAATTAGATGGTGCAGCTCTAAAAACAGATTTAGATCAACTTAGAGCAGATCACACTAAACTGAAAGCAGAGCACGAAGCAAATCTTGATAAGTACAAAGCGTTAGAAGAGTCTTACGCGGCGCTCGAAAAAAACAGCAATGAATCGTTAGAAAGCAACATGAAGAAAAATCGTGAATTGCTGGATGAGTTGGACGAAAAAGCAAAAGCATTAGCGTTAGAGCAAGAGAAATTAAGCAAAAATGCCCAACGTTTGCAAGAACTAGAAGATATGATTGCAGCTAAAGAAGCGAGCATGAAAAAACTAAAAGAAACCTTGTCTAAAGCGCTAAATAGTTTTGAAGGTAAAGGATTGACTGTAGAACAAAAAAACGGAAAAGTATACGTTTCTATGGAAAACAAATTATTGTTTAGTTCTGGAAGTTGGGCAGTAAGTTCAGAAGGAAAAAAAGCAGTAGTTGAATTAGGGAAAGTGTTAGGGGATAATCCTGATATTGCTGTCTTAATTGAAGGACATACAGATGATGATGCCTTTACCGCATCAGGGCCTATAGGTGATAACTGGGATTTATCAACTAAAAGAGCTACTTCAATTGTAGGTATTTTGAGCGAAAACAAAACAATAAACAAACAAAACTTAACAGCTGCAGGTAGAGGAGAATTCTCTCCATTAGCGAGTAATGAAACAGCGGAAGGAAAAGCTAAAAACCGTCGTATCGAAATTATTTTAACGCCAAGATTAGATGCTATTGCAGAAATGTTGAATGAGATAAATTAAGTATTTACCGCAGATTCGAAAATTTATTACAAAAAAAGCCCAACATTATGTTGGGCTTTTTTGTGGACTATACATCCATTTCAATCATTAAGTTTACAAATTATATTCATTTTGAAATTGAACCTGACTTTTGCCATTCCTTTGTATATTTGTTTTTCAAAAAAAGCAACGTAAATCATGAAATATACCACCATTCCTAATACCGAAATCAAAGTCAGTAAAATATGTTTAGGCACCATGACTTTTGGCGAGCAAAATTCAGAAGCAGAAGGTCACGCCCAAATGGATTATGCTTTAGAACAAGGGGTAAACTTTTTTGACACTGCCGAGATGTATTCGGTGCCAGGACGCCAAGAAACGTATGGTAGCACAGAACGCATTATTGGGACTTGGTTCAAGAAAACAGGAAAACGTGATCAAGTCGTTTTGGCTACAAAAATTGCGGGACCGAATCCTGCCTTTACCTATATGCGTGAAAAAGTTGATTTTTCGCCAGAGAGTATTCAGTATGCGTTGGATCAAAGTTTACAACGCTTACAAACGGATTATGTCGATATTTATCAATTGCATTGGCCAGAACGCAAAGCGAATTTCTTTGGGCAACGCGGATTTAAAGCGCAAGACGATGCTTGGGAAGATAACATTCACGAGGTGTTAACAAGCTTAGAAGGTTTTGTCAAACAAGGAAAAATCAAACATATTGGATTGTCTAATGAGACACCTTGGGGTTTGATGCGCTTCTTGGAAGAACACAAATACCACAATTTACCAAAAATCAAAACAGTCCAAAACCCCTATTCTTTATTGAATCGCTCTTTTGAAGTAGGAAATGCTGAGGTATGTTTACGCGAAAAGGTAGGCTTGTTGGCGTATTCTCCAATGGCTTTCGGACTTTTATCAGGCAAATTTTTGAATGGACAACAACATCCTACTTCAAGATTAGCATTGTTTCCTCAAATGGCACGTTATAGTAGTCCACAATCAGCAGAAGCCACTCGCTTGTACAACGAAATTGCCCAACAAAACGGATTGACTTTAACACAATTGGCTTTAGCATTTATTGAACAACAACCATTTGTAACGAGCACTATTATTGGCGCCACCACGATGGAACAATTAAAAGAAAATATCGACACAATTCAAGTAAAACTTTCTGACGAAGTATTGAAAGCGATTGATGGAATTCAAGCAATTATTCCTGATCCAGCACCTTAGTTTCGAGGGTCGATCGTAATTAAATTATTTATCGCAGATTCGCAGATTTTTCAATATAAAATCTGTGAATCTGCGGTTTAATTTTTCTAAATAATTTAAAATTGTTACATTTTAAAATCAATCAATTGTTACATTGAAAATTCGTAAATCATATATTTACTTATTCCTCATCCGTTTCCAAAAACTCAAAATCAAAGTCTTCTTTTGGAGGAATAGAATCGATAGCGATACCAGTGGTATCTTGCGCTTTGCGAATCGTTAAAAACGAACGCGCATTTCCGGAAAGCGAAACGCTATAAGGGTTGATACTATCACTACTAGTTAAAATACCGCGGCGCAACATCAAATTACTCAAATACCGTTGGTTTTTCAAAGCAAACCCTTTCAGATTTCCTTGATCGTCAAACTGATACATGAATTTCTTTGGACTAGGAATAATAGTAGCCAAGTACAAACATTCGTTAAAGGTTAAATCAGCAGGATTTTTTTGGAAATAAAAGCGACTCGCCTCGCCAATTCCGTATACGTCTGGACCCCATTCGATAATATTGAAATAGACTTCTAGCATACGTTCTTTGCTAACAATTCGGTTATTTTCCAAAATGTAAACCAACAGGATTTCTTCCAATTTTCGAGATAATGTTTTCTCACGAGTCAAGAACACATTTTTGATCAACTGCATACTAATCGTACTGCCTCCTCGAGAGAATTTTCGCGTCTTAATATTTTTGATAATCGATTGTTTGAATGCCTCCGTTATAAATCCGCGGTGTCTAAAGAAAGAAGGATCTTCGGTGGTTAATACGCATTTTTTTAAGTACGGAGAAATTTGATCCAAAGGTGTATAATCAGGATTTGAAGGCCCCACAAAAACAGGTCGTTGACGTACATTTTTAATAATGGCACGGTACTCAAATTCGCCATTCATTTTACTTAAATTGGCTTGACCAAAACGGTAAATACGTAAATTTTCTTTATTCAATTTACTGTCAAAAACAATAGTTTCAGGTTTGTTTTTGTTGAACATAAAGTCCAGTTTATAATCAAAATTACCACTGGCCAGCATGCCTTGCACATTAGTAAATAAACCATCAGGAAGTGATGTAATGAAATCTTGTGCCGGCATTTTCGCGATGCGAATGTTCATTTTATAAACGGTATCTTCTTCTGTTTCGTAGGCCAAATAAGGTTGAATTTTTATTTTGTTCAATTGAACAGATGAACTACTATCCACCGAAATAAAATCTTCGCCAAGCAGCAAACGATAATCAAATCGGGCATTGCGAATAATTACATCTTTGCTTGCAATTTTAGGATGATTGACTTTTAAATTGGCAATCGAAGAGTATCCATCAATATGGAATTCATCCCCATCACTTTCTATATTTTCAACGTTTAAACGAATAGAATCAAAACTAGAAATTAGATTAAAACGCTCATCAAAATAAGGCACTTTTATTGGTCCGCCATCCATATTGAAAAATTGAATATCGGCTGTGCGGTATCTTGGATCAGCTTCTCCGGCAATGCGCCAACGTTGTGCAAAAGTGTTGGTCTTTACATAAATGACACTTTCCAAATCGCCACCATCCAAAACTAATTTCTTGATGTCAATAGTGGCTTTTTTCCCGTTGTCGTCTAATTTGAAAACCAGATTTTTGATATCCATATCCGAAGGAACCAAATTCAACAAGCGAAAAATGATTCGTTTAGCTAAAGCGGCATAATCTCTTTTTTCAGTGCTAACTTCTTGAGTTTTGTTCTTTTTCAAAAAAGCATCAAAGTTGCGAACATTGCCTTTTTTTATTAATTGAACCAAACCATTTTGGATTTCCAAAGTACCTAATTGCACATCGCCAATAAGCAAATGCCAAAAACTTATGCTAGTTTTCATTTTTTGGATTCGGAATAAAGTGTCGGCATTTTTGGGAGCTAAAACCACATCGATTATATTCACAGCTGAAATTCCGTCAAAAGTGGCTGTTTTTATAGTAAACTTACTATCGAAATCACGTTCCATTTTCACGGCAACTTTTTCTAAAGTAATTTTTAAAATTTCGTCTCTGAAATAATAAAATGTAGCTAAACTGGAAGCGAATAAAACTAAAAGAACTCCTAGAGTAATTGCTATTTTCTTCTTGTTGAATCTCATAAAAATGTCAAATAATTGAAGTGGTAAAGAAAGTAAAAAAAAGCGAATTTTTCGGGTGAAATTAAAAGCGGTAGCAATTCTTTGGAGTAATACAAAAATCCAAACGAATGTCTTTTTCAAAAACGTCAGTTATGGTGTTTTCGGCTTCAAAAAAAGAAAGTCCAATTTTGATAGTTTCGGATTGGCATTCTGCTAAAAATTGATCGTAAAATCCTTTGCCATAACCCACCCGATTTCCTTTAGTGTCGAAAGCTAACAGTGGCACAAAAACGACTTGAATTTTAGATGATGGTACTTCAATTCCGTCTACAGGTTCTGGGATATTATATTCGTTTTTCTTTATTTTGGTATTGTCCGTTAATAGAAAATGGGTCATTTTTCGCGTTGTAAAATCGGATTTCGAAATCACAATTTCTTTGTCTTTTCCAGAAAGCAAGTGGAGTAAGAATTCGGTATTGACTTCTTTTTGTTCCTCAATAGGTAAGAAAACATGGAAATAAGTTTTATCCCAAATATCAAGTGCCAATACGCTATTGGCAATAGCCAAACTTTTTTCTTCGATTTCGGTTTCTGAAAGATTTTTGCGTAAGGCTTTGTATTGTGTGCGTAATTCGGTTTTTGTCATTGCATGAAAAATAGAAGTTAAAAGTAGCATTAATTTTCGCGCTGCAAAAGAAAACCGCTGATTTTGATTTGCAAGAATGTTATTTGTAAATTTGAAAACAATTCGAGCCAATACAAAATGACGCCACCAAGCATTGCTTTACAAATACAAACCCTGCCGGACAATCCGGGTGTCTACCAATACTACGATAAGGACGGGAAGATTTTGTATGTGGGCAAAGCCAAAAATCTAAAAAAAAGAGTTTCTTCTTATTTTAATAAAATTCACGATACTGCCAAGACGAACGTTTTAGTCAAGAAAATTGTAACCATCAAACACATCGTTGTTCCTACCGAAACCGATGCGCTTTTGCTGGAAAATAATTTAATTAAAACCTTGCAACCGCGTTATAATGTGTTGTTGCGAGATGACAAAAGTTACCCTTGGTTGTGCATTAAAAAAGAACCTTTTTCTCGTATTTTTTCTACCCGAAGAATGGTCAAAGACGGTTCGGAATATTTTGGACCCTATACTAGTTTCAAGACCGTGCATACCATTTTGGATTTGATTAAAGAATTGTATCCGTTGCGCACTTGTAATTACGATTTGAGTGCCAATAATATCGAAAGCGGCAAGTTCAAAGTCTGTTTAGAATATCATATTGGTAACTGTAAAGGCCCTTGTGAAGGCTACGAAACGATTGCCGAATACCAGAAACAAGTCGATGCAATTCGCGAAATTCTCAAAGGTAATTTCAAAGAAAGCATGAAAGACTTTAAACGCTTGATGGTTGAACTAGCGCAAGAAATGCGTTTTGAAGAAGCCCAAAAAATCAAAGAAAAAATAGAAGTCCTCGAAAATTACCAGTCGCGCTCTACGATTATCAATCCGAAAATTACCAATATTGATGTGTTTTCGATTGTTTCTGACGAAAGTGCTGCCTATGTCAACTTTTTGCAAATTTCTCATGGTTCGATTATTCGTTCCCATACGATGGAAATCAAAAAGAAATTGGAAGAAACCGACGAAGAATTGTTGGAATTAGCCATTATCGAATTGCGAGAGCGTTTCCAGTTGTTGTCCAAAGAAGTCATCGTTCCTTTTGAAGTTGATTTGGGAGAAAATATTAAAATTACCGTTCCTCAATTGGGCGACAAAAAACAAATATTAGATTTATCTATTCGTAACGCCAAGTTCTACCGAATTGAGCAGTTGAAACAATTACAAATTGTTGATCCAGATCGCCACGTGAACCGAATTATGGCACAGATGCAAAAAGATTTGCGTCTGCCTGTAGAGCCACGCCACATTGAATGTTTTGATAACTCCAATATTCAGGGAACGAATCCTGTTTCGGCATGTGTGGTTTTCAAAGACGGCAAACCAAGCAAGAAAGACTACCGTCACTTCAACATTAAAACGGTCGAAGGACCGAATGACTTTGCCTCCATGGAAGAGGTGGTCTACAGAAGGTATAAGCGTCTTTTGGACGAAAACCAACCCTTGCCTCAATTGATTATTATTGACGGAGGAAAAGGGCAATTGTCTTCGGCATTGAAAAGTATTGATGATTTAGGTTTAAGAGGAAAAATTACTATTATTGGAATTGCCAAACGCTTAGAAGAGTTGTTTTATCCCGGCGATTCGATTCCGCTCTACCTCGATAAAAAGTCTGAAACGCTCAAAGTAATTCAGCAATTGCGTAACGAGGCCCACCGTTTTGGGATTACTCATCACCGTGATAAGCGAAGTAAGGCGGCTCTCAATTCGTCCATAGAATCTATCCCAGGCATTGGCGAGAAAACGATGACCACTCTAATTCAGCACTTTAAAAGTGTTAAAAGATTAAAATTAGCCACCGAAAAAGAAATTTCTGAGGTGGTAGGGTTGTCAAAAGCCAAAAAAATTACCGACTTTTACACTACCAAATAATTTTTATGAGCCTATCCCAGCTGTCCGTTCCAAGTCCTCTTTCAAAATTCTTTTTTTCTAAGGAAAAAAAAGGAGCTTCTATTGGCGCTCTTTTTTTTCAAGAAAAAAGAGGATTTTTTCTGTCGGAGCTTTCCTCTTCCATCTGGGGCTTAGTAGTTGCGGTAGTATTCGTATGTAGTTTTCAAAACACGTTTGCGCAAGAGCAAAAGCGACCAAAAATAGGATTAGTACTGAGCGGGGGTGGTGCCAAAGGATTTGCGCATATTGGTGTTTTAAAAGTAATTGAGGAGGCGGGAGTCAAAATTGATTATATTGGCGGAACCAGTATGGGTGCCGTAATTGGGGGCTTGTATGCTTCTGGTTACAATGCTACCCAAATCGACTCTATTTTTCAAACCACTAATTTCGATGAGTTATTAAACGATTACATACCCAGATCATCCAAGAGTTTTTATGAAAAAAGAAACGACGATTTATATGCAATAGTGTTGCCGTTTAATCAATTTAAAGTTGGAATTCCTACAGCCTTGTCCAAGGGATTATACAACTATAATTTATTAAGCAGGATTACTCGTAACGTAAGACATATTAAAGATTTTAATAATTTACCCATACCCTTTATATGTATCGCTACTAATATTGAAACAGGTAAGCAAGTGCTGCTTAACAAAGGAAATCTCCCTCACGCTATGTTGGCAAGTGCCGCATTTCCTTCCCTTTTCTCGCCGGTAGAAATTAATGGAGAGTTATTGGTTGATGGCGGTGTCGTAAATAATTATCCAATCGATGAGGTAAGAAATCTGGGAGCTGATATAGTCATTGGTGTTGATGTCCAAGACGATTTATGGGACAAATCACAGTTAAAAAACGCCACCAAAATTTTAGTTCAAATCAATAATTTGCATTCGATAGAGAAAATGAAAAGCAAAATTCTAGACACGGATGTATATGTAAATCCTGACATTAAGAATTTTGGAGTCATTTCATTTGATAAAGGGAAAGAGATCATTAGAAGAGGAGAAGAGGCCGCTTTTTCTGTTTATGAAAAAATAAAGGCTTTGGCCGACCCAAATTCAACGTATAAAAAGCCCAAATTAAAAATTGAGCAAGATCGATTGGATCTTATTCATGTAAAGAGTAATCCTTTGAGTCGTTTTACAGATGATTACATATTAGGTAAATTAAAATTTAAACCAGGTCAGCGGTTTGATTATTCAGTTTTGCAATCAGGGATCAACACGATACATGCGTCGGAGAATTTCAATGCAATCAGTTACTCTTTTGAAAAAGATGACAAAGGAGAAAGTCTTCACTTGAATTTAATTGAAAACCCTACGAAAACCTATTTGAAATTAGGATTGCATTATGACGACTTATTTAAAAGTGGGGTTTTACTAAATATTACCAATAAAAACACTTTTTTTAAGAATGATTTGGCCTCCATTGACCTAGTTTTAGGAGATAATTTTAGGTATAATTTGGATTACTATATTGACAATGGATTTAATTTTAGCTTTGGCTTTAATTCGCAATTGAACCAATTCAACAAAAATATTTCACCGAATATCACAGAACGCTTGTTGAATCCTAATGGTTATAATACAATAAATGTTGATTTTTTAGATTTAACTACGCAGGCGTATTTACAAAAAGGATTATCTCAAAGTTTTTTGGTTGGAGCAGGTGTTGAGTTAAAGTATTTACACATTAATTCTCCAACCTTATCCAATATTTATATAGATAAAAGTAGTTATTGGAGTGCTTTTGGGCATTTGAAATTCGACTCTTTTGACAAGAAAATTTTCCCAACCAAAGGTTGGTATTTAACAGCCGATTTTCAATCTTACCTATTTTCATCCGACTACAATAATAATTTTAAACCTTTTTCTATTGTAAAAGCTAATTTTGAAAGAGCCGTTAAATTGAGCAATAAAGTAGCTGTAAAATTTCAAGGGGACGCAGGTTTGCCAATAGGAAATGAAGGAATTTCATTCTTTAATTTTGTTTTAGGAGGTTATGGATTTAATAACATCAATAATTTTAAACCTTTTTATGGATATGATTTTTTAAGCATTGCCGCTAATAGCTACATTAAGTTAGCTAGTACAATTGATGTTGAATTTTACAGAAAAAACCACCTTAATTTTTCTGCCAATTATGCCAATCTAGGAAAGAATTTATTTCAATCAACAGATTGGATTTCGCTACCTAAATATTCAGGCTATGCAGTAGGTTATGGATTAGAAACCATAATTGGTCCAATCGAAGTAAAATATTCATGGTCTCCTGAAAATTCGAGAGGATTTACATGGTTTAGTGTCGGTTTTTGGTTTTAAATGATGTTTTTTCGCAAAAAAAGCCTCTTTTTCATGTTAATTTTTGAATAATTTTCATCGAAACAGCAGATTATAATTATTATATTCATTAAAAAAGACAATTATTTTTTCACAAAATAAAAAAATAAGCGTTTTCAAACTTTAAATTGATAAAACTTCTGTTAAAGTAAAATTTAACCAAAATAATATAGTAGACATAATTTAAATTTGTATCAGAAAAAACCGAAGGGGTGGTTTCCTTTGCGTTTTTTATATAAATTTCATAATTTATAGTTTTTTGGTTAGTTAATAGCACAAAAACTCAGTCAATATTTGACTGGGTTTTTTTGTTTTGATACATTTGATATTTATAATCATTTTTTAGGCTAATTATTAACCTGTAACTTCACTATGAGAAAAGCAATTCTTTGCTTACTACTATTGACCACATTTGGTTTTGACAATCCAAAAGAAAGTTCCTTTGGTGTTGGGGAATGGTTTAAATTCCGAATTCATTATGGTTTTGTAAATGCAGGTTATGCAACATTAGAAGTTAAAGAAGCCGTGCTTCATAACGAAAAAGTGTTTCATCTTATTGGCAAAGGACAAACTACTGGAATTTCTCGTTTTTTTTTCAAAGTAGACGATTTGTATGAAAGTTATATTGATGAAAAGACCTATGTTCCCTATCAATTTTTAAGAAAAATTAATGAAGGCGGCTACACTAAAAATCAAGAAGGTTTTTTTACGCCTCAGCAAAATAAGATTACTGTAAAAGACTACAAACACAAAACAGAGAAAACTTTTGCGATACCAAAAAACACTCAAGATATTTTATCCGCGTTTTATTATTTGCGAAATTTTGCCACTATAGATGACATAAAGCCAGGAGAATACATTGCAATTGATATGTTTTTTGATGAAGAAACTACAAAGTTTAAGTTAAAATTTATTGGTCGAGAAAATATTAAAACTAAATTTGGCACCGTTGCTTCCATGATTTTTAAACCCTATGTTTTTTCAGGCAGAGTTTTCAAAGAACAGGAAAGCGTTACAGTTTGGATTTCAGATGACGATAATAAAATTCCTTTGCGAATTCAAGCTAATTTAGTTGTAGGTTCAATAAAAGCAGATTTAGAATCCTACAAAGGCTTACGATTCCCATTAAAAAAACGAACATGACATTAGATAAAAATAAATCGGAAACAGTATTAGATGCTATTGATTCAAAGTACCAAGCACTACATCAAAAAACCGAAACGCATCTTGAAGGATTACTTTGGTCAAAGCCAATGACCTATTGGGATTATATCCAAACAGATGCATTGTTGAGTTTACAAACGCAACGCACCACACTCCCTGATGAAATGGTTTTTATCATGTATCATCAGGTGAATGAATTGATTTTTAAAATGATTTTGTGGGAGATGCGTCAAATTTCCTATTCTGAAAATTTAACCACCGCTTTTTTCACAGAACGGTTACAGCGCATTAGCCGTTATTTTGAAATGTTAACTACCTCCTTTCAAATTATGGAAAACGGAATGGAAGTGGAACAATATATGAAGTTTAGGAATACACTAACTCCAGCAAGTGGTTTTCAAAGTGCGCAATACCGACTCATTGAGTTTTGCTCAACGGATTTAATCAACTTAATTGATTATCGTTTTAGAGCTTCAATTGACAGATCGACTTCGTATGAATATGCATTTGAGCATTTGTATTGGCAAGCAGCTGGAAAAGATTATACTACCGGGAAAAAGTCATTCCTTTTAGAAGAATTTGAACGAAAATACAAGCCCGTATTTTTGAGTCATATGCAAGAATACAACACTATTAATATTTGGCAAAAATTCCAACAACTTCCTTTAGAAGATCAAAAAAATCAAGCTTTGATTGACGCAATGCGCCATTTAGACTATACTGTTAACATCACTTGGGTCATGCAACATTTAAATGTAGCTATTAAATACATTGATAATAGTGGCATAGGCGATGGAGCGGCAACGGGTGGAAGCGATTGGAAAAAATACATGCATCCAAAATACCAACGAAGAATCTTTTTTCCTGAATTATGGTCGGCTGAGGAATTAACTCATTGGGGTGAATCTGAAAAAATGTAGTGTATGACAATCAAAAAAACCACCTTTTTTCTTTCTTTTTTCCTACTTGTACTAGTGTTTTCTTGTGATAAAAAACAAGAGAGTATTGAGGATGTGCAGGAACAAAAGAAAATTAAAAAAAGTGAGTTTGGTTTTGTGTATTCCGAATTCAATGTGGTTCATGATACGATTAAAAACGGAGATACATTTGGGAGCATCATTGAAAAGCAAAATATTGGCAACAAAAAAGTGTACGATATTATTGCAAAAGTTAAAGACACCTTTGATGTCCGAATTATGCGCTACAATAAGCCGTATGTGCTACTTCGATCTAAACACAAAAAAAATAAATTACAAGTTTTTATTTACCAACCTGACGCAGTAAATTACTACGTGGTAGACCTGCGTGACTCATCAGTTGTGGCGTATAAAAAAACGAAACCAATTACAATTAAAAGGAGAACCATTGGCGGGGTGTTAAAGAGTTCGCTGTCTGAAACTCTTCAAAGTGCCAAAGTAGAAGGATCTTTAGCTAGTAAAATAACCAAAATATATGCCTGGTCTATTGATTTTTTCAAATTAAAAAAAGGCGATCGTTTTGCACTCACTTTTACCGAAAGATATATTAACGATTCCATTTATGATGGAGTAGATAGTTTGCAAGCCGCTTTTTTTGAATACAAAGGCAAGATTGTATATGCTTTTCCTTTTGCAACTTCTTCATCAGGGAAAATTGAATATTATGATGATGAAGGAAAAACACTGAAAAATTTCTTTCTAAAAACCCCAATCAAGTTTAGCCGAATTACCTCTAGATACAGTTCGAACCGATTGCATCCTGTTCAAGGAATTTGGAAAGCTCATAAAGGAACTGATTATGCAGCGCCACACGGAACACCAATAACGACTACTGCCGCAGGAATTGTCGAGCAAACTGGATATACCACAGGAAATGGAAATTTTGTAAAAGTGAAACACAACGGCACTTTCTCTACACAATACTTACATATGTCTAAAATTTTAGTTCGTAGGGGTCAATATGTAACTCAAGGGCAAATTATAGGCAAAGTGGGAAGTACGGGACTAGCTACTGGACCACATGTTTGTTATCGATTCTGGAAAAATGGCGTTCAAGTAGATGCACTGCGTTTAAAATTACCTACAGGCGAGTCTATGGTAGGCGCTTCTAAAACACGCTTCCTAAAACAAATTGAACCGCTCAAAAGAGAGTTGGATAGTGTGGCCAATTTATAAATCACACTTTTGAACTGAAAAATGTGATAGGATTTGAGTACAAGTTGTATTCAAACTAATTTCAGTATTTTTGCTCCGAAAATAAAAACAATTACCTAAACAATGGCTTTACAAACAATCAACCCAACTCAAACTGCTGCTTGGGCAAAATTGCAACAACATTATAATGCAATCGCATCGACTACAATGCAAGAATTATTCCAATTAGATGATTCACGTGTAGCTAAATTCAACTTGAAGTGGAATGATTTTCTTTTGGATTATTCTAAAAATAGAATTAATGAAGAAACAATGTCTTTGTTATTGGAATTAGCCAATCAAGTTGGTCTTAAAGAAGCGATAACTGCTTATTTTGGAGGAGAGTTGATCAATCAAACAGAGAATAGAGCGGTGCTTCATACGGCTTTGCGTGCCAAAGAATCGGCAGTAATTAAGGTTGATGGTCAAAACGTAATGCCTGAGGTCTATGCGGTTAAAAATAAAATCAAAGCCTTTACCAATGAGGTGGTTTCAGGTCAGCGAAAAGGATTTACAGGCAAAGCGTTTACAGATATAGTTAATATTGGTATTGGGGGTTCTGATTTAGGACCTGCAATGGCAGTAGAGGCCTTACAGTTTTATAAAAATCATTTGAATGTTCATTTTCTTTCCAACGTGGATGGAGATCATGTCAATGAAATCATCAAAAAAATAAATCCGGAAACCACTTTATTTGTCATAGTTTCTAAAACGTTTACGACTCAAGAAACCTTAACTAATTCAGAAACCATTAAAGAATGGTTTTTGAAATCAGCCAAACAAGAAGATGTAGCCAAACATTTCGTAGCGGTTTCTACTAATTTAGATAAAGTAACAGGGTTTGGAATTAATCCAGACAATGTTTTTCCAATGTGGGACTGGGTTGGTGGTCGTTTTTCATTGTGGAGTGCGGTAGGCCTTTCTATTAGTTTAGCTATTGGATTTGAAAACTACAATGCCTTGTTAAGCGGTGCTAATGAAATGGACGAACATTTCAAGACAACTGATTTTGATCAAAATATTCCTGTAACCCTAGCTTTATTGAGCGTTTGGTACAATAATTTCTTTGGCGCTGAAAGCGAAGCTTTGATTCCGTACACGCAGTATTTACAAAAATTAGCGCCTTATTTACAACAAGGAACAATGGAAAGTAATGGTAAAAGTGTGGGTCGCGATGGTGAACCGGTTAATTATCAAACTGGAACTATTATTTGGGGAGAACCCGGAACCAACTCGCAACACGCCTTTTTTCAATTGATTCACCAAGGTACAAAAGTAATCCCGGCTGATTTTATTGGATTTGTGAAACCATTATATGGAGACGATAATCACCATGATAAATTGATGTCGAACTTTTTTGCACAGACAGAAGCCTTGTTGCATGGCAAAACCGAATCTCAAGTGCAAGCTGAATTTGACAAACAAGGTTTGTCTCCTGAAAAAGCATCGACATTGTTACCTTTCAAAGTATTTGAAGGAAATAAGCCAACTAATTCTTTATTAATTCAAAAATTAACGCCGCAGTCGTTAGGTTCTCTAATTGCGATGTACGAACATAAAATATTTGTGCAAGGAATCATTTGGAATATCTTTAGTTTTGACCAATGGGGAGTAGAATTAGGAAAACAATTAGCGAATTCTATTCTGGATGAAATCAATAGTAAAACAATAAATAACCACGATAGTTCTACATCATTTCTTTTGAATCATTTTTTGAAAAACAAGTAAACTATATTTTTTAGATTATAAAAGCGATTGGAATCTTCCAATCGCTTTTTTGTTACAGAGCAGATTTCTATCTTCTTGTTTTTGCTTAAGTTATAAAAAACTCAAAAATTTGGACTCATCAATCGCACTAAAATCAATAATTGTTCAAAAAAACTCGAAATTGTTTATTTTTTTTAACGTTGTCTTAACGTATAAAGCTAAAAATGTTATAATTTTGCCAAAAATTAATTAACAAAACAACGATGAAAAAATTATTTAAAGTATTTTTATTTTTAGTTGTGTTGGGTTCTTCAAGTAGTTTATTTGCTCAAGGGAATACAACATCTTCGATTAATGGTATCGTATATGACACTGACAAACAGTCTTTGCCTGGTGCTACCATTTTAGCTGTTCACGGCCCTTCTGGGACTCGTTACACATCAACTACTGATTTTGACGGTAGTTTCAGAATTTCGAATATGAGAGTAGGTGGTCCTTATAAGATCACAGTTTCTTATGTTGGATTTAAATCGTTTCAAGATAATGGATCTTTCCTTCAACTGGGGGAGTCTAATACTTTGAAAGTGGTTTTAGTTAGTGAGTCAAATGAATTGAAAGAAGTTGTAGTTACAAGTTCTAGAGATAACACATTTAACTCTAAAAGAACTGGTGCTCAAACAGTTATTGATTCTAAGAAAATTAATGCTTTACCTACTTTATCAAGAAATATTTCTGACTTTGCACGTTTAACTCCACAAGCTCAATTGAGAGGCGATGATGTTTTGTCAATTGGTGGTCAAAACAACCGTTTCAACTCTATTTACATTGATGGAGCAGTAAGTAATGATGTTTTTGGTCTTGCTGCAAATGGAACAAATGGTGGTCAAACAGGAGTTAGTCCTATCTCAATTGATGCAATTGAACAATTTCAAGTGAGTGTTTCTCCTTTTGATGTTAAATTATCAGGATTTGCTGGTGGTGCAATTAGTGCAATTACTAGATCTGGAACTAACGAATTTGAAGGTTCTGCTTATTTTTTAAATAGAAATCAAAATTTAGTTGGAATGACACCTCCTTCATTAGCAGGGACTTCAAGAAGATCTAAATTAGCAGATTTTACTGCTCAAACTTACGGTATTCGTGCTGGAGGTGCTTTGAAGAAAGATAAATTGTTTTATTTTATCAATTACGAAAGACAAGACAATGAAACTCCACAACCTTTTGAGTTGTCAACTTATACAGGTGACTCGAGAAATAGATTAGCAGAGCTGAGAACTAAGTTGGCTTCTTATGGATACGATCCAGGTTCTTTTGAAAATAATGTAAGAACTTTAGTTAGTGATAAGTTAACTACAAAATTAGACTGGAATATCAACGATAATCATAAATTGTCTTTGAGACACAGTTATGTGAAAGCTGAAAACTTCTCTCCAAACCGCTCTTCTGCAACGGCAATCAATTTTATCAATGGTAGTCAATTATTTGAATCTACTACAAATACTACTGCTTTAGAGTTGAGCTCTAAATTTGGAAATAAATTTTCTAATAATTTAGTTGTGGCTTATACTGATGTTAATGATGATAGAGATGCTTCAGGATCTCCGTTCCCAACTGTTCAGATTTTTGACGGAGCTGCTCCAAGTATATTTTTTGGTGCTGAGGCTTTTTCAACTGCTAACTTGTTGAGACAAAAAATATTAACAATAACGGATAATTTAGAAATCAATATTGGAAGAAACACCCTTACTATAGGTACGCACAATGAATTTTCTAACTCTAGAAATGTTTTCTTTGGAAATAATTTTGGTTCTTACCGTTATAATAATTTAAATGATTTCTTAAACAATGCTAAGCCAAATAGATTTCAATTAAACTACTCATTAATTGGTGGTGAAGGGGATGATTCTCAAGGAGCGGCTGAGTTTGGAACTATGCAATTTGGAGCATACATCCAAAATGACATGCGAGTTAATGACAATCTTAAAGTTTCATACGGTGTTCGTGTAGACGTTCCAGTATGGGAAGATGGTTTAGTAAATAATGATTTCAATACCAGAACAGTTGATTTGTTGACAGCAGCTGGTAAGGATTTGCAAGGGGCTAGAGTAGGTGAAGCTATAAGAACACAAGCACATATTTCTCCAAGAGTTGGTTTCAACTATGATTTGAATGGTAAGAAAACTACTCAGTTTAGAGGGGGTGCTGGAGTATTTACTTCAAGATTACCTTTGGTTTGGCCAGGAGGAACTTATAATAATAATGGTTTATCGCAAGGAGCAATTCAAATTACTTCTGCAGCCGATATGCCTGTGTTTAATCCTAATCCTAGTGTTGCAAGTCAGCTAGCTCCATTACCTAACACTAATTTGTATCCAAGACCTGGATCAGGTTTACCTGGGGGTAACATAGATTTATTTGCAAAAGATTTTAAATTACCACAGGTTTTTAAAGCTAGTTTTGCTGTAGATCAAAAATTACCTTACGGTTTTGTATTGTCATCTGAAATAATATATAATGATAATATTAGTGCGGTATTATACCAAGATTTAAACATAAGAGCAGCTAGTTCTAATTTAACAGGTCCAGATACACGTCCGCGTTTTAATGGAAACTCTCGTGTAGATCAAAGATATTTAGGAATTTACTTAGGGTCAAATACTTCTGAAGGTAAATCACATAATTTATCGTTTACGTTGACTAAAAACTTTAGATCTGATTTTATTGATGCTAATGTTTCTGGAACGTATTCTTATGGTAAATCTACCGTATTGATGGACGCTACTTCGTCTCAAAATAGTTCTCAGTGGAGAAATGTTGAAAATGTTAATGGAGCTAATAATTTAGTTTTGTCACGTTCTGATTTTGATCCAGGAAGAAGAGTTATTGCAAACGGTAACGCTACTTTCAAATGGAATGAGTTTACTAAAACAACTTTAGGATTGTTTTATGAAGGTGCACAAGGTACTCCATTCAGCTACGTATATAATGATGCTGGAAGAATATCTCAAGATACATTTTCTAATTCTGCATTAATTTATGTTCCTGCAACAAAAGCAGACATTACATTTGTAACTGCTAATGGATTAACTCCAGATCAACAATGGGATGCATTCAATTCATTTGTAGAAGGGAATGATTATTTAAGAAGCAGAAGAGGTAAGTATGCGGAACGTAATGGAGACCGTTTGAAAACATCTCACATTATCGATTTGAAATTTGCTCAAGATTTTACAATTAAAGTAGGTAAAAAGAAACATACATTGTCTTTCACAGCTGATATCTTTAACTTTACTAATTTGTTGAATAAAGATTGGGGTAAAAGATATTTTGTAAATAATGATCAAGTGCCATTGTTAACACAAGTAGGGTCTACTATTGCTGCAGGAGCTAGACCAGTATTTAGTTTCAACCCAGTGACGGCTGCTAACATTAATCAAGTTGATGATGTAGGTTTAAATTCATCAAGATGGCAAGTTCAAACAGGTTTACGTTATACTTTTAACTAGACTTTTTAAACTAAAATCAGACCCTTATTTCATTGAAATAAGGGTTTTTTTATTATATTTGATTTTCAAAAATAAAAACATGTACAATTTCATTCAAAAATTTCATTCCGGTTGGGCGTATTTAGCCATTCTACTTTTAGTGATAGCTGTAGTAAATTCTTTTATTGGTAAATCCTCTCAAAAAGAGTTTACCGCCAAAGACCGTAAAATTGCCTTGTTTGCTTTAATAGGAATTCATATTCAATTACTAGTTGGTTTAGTGTTGTATTTTGTATCACCATTAGGATCAGCTGTTTTTGGACAAATGAAAAACGAAGCGTATAGATTGACTTCTTTAGAACATCCTTTGATTAATATCATTGCTATTGTATTGATTACCATTGGGTGGTCTAAACATAAAAAAGCGGCTACTAATGAAGCTAAGTTCAAGTCTATTGGTATTTTTTACGGTATAGGTTTGGTTTTAATTCTGAGTAGAATTCCTTGGAGTCTATGGTTCTAAAATACAAAGTCCTGAAAAGGACTTTTTTTATCCCAATTTTTAATTAAAAAAAGCAAACATGAAAAAAGGTTTGATAGCATTGTGTTTAGTTCTTGCGGTTGCTTTGGCTTGGAGCCAATCCAATACATTGAACAAACAAAAAACTACAATTGCAAAAGATACCCTTAAAAAAACGAAACCTGCTGCAACAGACGTAATTGTTGAAGATAGTATTCCAGTAAAACCACTTCAGTTAAAGCCCTTTAAAAAGTCGGTTATTGCTTCTTATTACGCAGACAAGTTTAATGGAAGACGAACTACTAGCGGTAAAAAATTCAGTAATAGTGGTTATACTGCAGCGCATAAAAAATTACCGTTTGGCACCAAAGTAAAGGTGACCAACGAAGCTAATGGTAGATCCGTTATCGTAGAAATTACTGATAGAGGGCCTTTTGTCCGTTCGAAGGAAATTGATTTAACAAAGCGTGCATTTATGGATCTTGCAGACAATAAAAGAAGTGGAATGTTGCGTGTTAAAATTGAAATTATTGAAAACTAAATTACCAACTGGTAAAAGGGTTTTGGCTTAAATACGAATTGTAATAGCGATGATCTTGCGTTACTTCAATGCCTAACCAACTTGGTTTTTCAAATATTTCGCTTTCTGATTGTAATTCTACTTCAGCGATAACCAATCCTTCGTTTTCTCCTAAAAATTCATCTACTTCAAAGAGGTGTTCGCCAACTTGTATTTCGTACCTGATTTTTTCAATTACACCTTTTTCGCATAATTCTAAAAGTTGTTTGGCTTCAGCGACTAAAATTTCTTTTTCCCATTCAAAACGAGATAATCCAGTTTCATTCGATTCTCCTTTAATAGTTAGATAACCTTTTTCGCCTTTTATACGCACTCGTACGGTACGTTCTGTATGCGCACTCAAATAGCCTTGAGCAATGTTGTTTTTGCGCAAAGCATCGCTTTTAAATGCGTTTGAAGCTACTAAAAACTTTCGTTCTATTTCAATCATAATCCAATTCTATTTCTTGCTTCAAAGTTAGTTGATTTTGACTAAACCTTTTTGTATAAATTTGTGTCATGTCTGAAACTCCACAACATAGAAAAATCATTCACATCGATATGGATGCCTTTTATGCTTCGGTAGAACAAATGGATTTTCCAGAACTACGAGGCAAACCCATTGCTGTTGGAGGTTCTGAAAACAGAGGAGTAGTAGCGGCAGCGAGTTATGAAGCGAGAAAATTCGGTGTGAGGAGTGCCATCAGTGGTGTTTTAGCCAAAAAAAATTGCCCCGAACTTATTTTTGTAAAACCACGTTTTGATCGGTACAAAGAAATTTCCAAAAAAATCCACTCCATATTTTTTGATTACACAGATTTGGTAGAACCTCTTTCGCTTGACGAAGCCTATCTTGATGTGACTCAAAATAAAAAAGGAAATCCCAGTGCGACTTTAATAGCACAAGAAATCCGAATGCGAATTTTGAACGAAGTTGGTTTGACTGCTTCGGCAGGAGTTTCGGTCAATAAGTTTGTTGCTAAAATTGCGAGTGATTACAACAAACCTAATGGACAAAAAACAGTCAATCCAGACGAAGTTATTCCTTTTTTAGAAGAATTACCAATCAGGAAGTTCTATGGTGTAGGGAAAGTGACCACTGAAAAAATGTACCAATTAGGCATTTTTACCGGATTGGAATTAAAGAGCAAATCGGTGGAGTTTTTATCAACCCATTTTGGTAAATCAGGAGCGTTTTATTATCAAGTTGTTCGCGGAATTCACACTAGCGAAGTAAAACCAAATCGTATTACTAAATCTGTTGCGGCAGAACATACTTTTGATGCTAATTTATCATCTGAAATATTCATGTTAGAACAACTTGAAACCATAGCGACAAATTTAGAACGACGTCTAAAAAAACAATCAATCGCAGGTAAAACGGTTACTTTAAAAATAAAATATAGTGATTTTACGCAACAAACACGTAGCAAAACGGTTCCGTATTTTATTTCTGATAAAGCATTGATTCTAGAAAATGTAAAAGAGTTATTGTATCAAGAACGAATGAAGGATTCGGTTCGGTTACTCGGAATTTCATTAAGTAATTTGAATACAGAACAAAAGAAAACAGTAGTGGTGCAATTGCAGTTTGCCTTTTAAATAAAAAAGCTCCATTATGAATTCACAATGGAGCTTTAAAATGAGGTCGACAAAATTAGTCTCTACTATTTAACTTAGACAATAATCGTAAGAATTCGATGTACAACCAAACTAAAGTAATAATCAAGCCCATGGCGCTATACCATTCCATGTATTTAGGCATTCTTCTCTTGGTTCCTTCTTCAATTTGATCAAAGTCTAAAAATAAATTCATTGCGGCAATTACTATCACAAAAACACTAATTCCGATGCTCCACATGGAATTCCCATGATGAACAGGTGTAAAGCTAGTGAATAAAGAAATTAGCCAAGAAATAATGTAATAGGTTCCAATGGCTAAAGTCGAAGCGATTATAATAGATTTAAATCGTTCAGTAACTTGTACAATTTTAAAACGATACAGCCCTAAGCACACTGCAAAAGTAACTAAAGTAGCACCTGCAGCTTGTGTTACAATACCAGGATATTTGATTTCAAAAATTGCAGAAATCCCTCCAATGAATAAACCTTCAAAAACCGCATATCCAGGAGCTAAATAGCCTGAAAGTTGTGGTTTGAAAGCGGCAATTATTACTAAAATAAGTCCCATTACAGCACCACCTATCATTGGAACCATAGGACTTTGTCCGTTGTTTGCCATCCACCAGGTAATCATAGCAGCAGCGGTAAGCAGTAAAAACAAAATTAAACTTTTGTTCATAGTTCCCGCTATGGTCATAGTTTGTTCATGCCCAATGATTGTTGCTTCGTGAACTTCTGTTTTACTTGATGTAAACGCTTTATTGTTTAAAAACGGATTGTTAGAATTTGAACTCATAATAATTTAGATTTAGTACTTCAAAAGTAAAATTTATTTTGATATGAAAATGTTTAAATATTCATAAAATTTTTACAATAAAAAAGCCCTCTACACGAGGGCTTTTTTAAATATAATAGACTTATTATTCTATTTCAGAAACTCTTAAGGTGTTTACCATTCCTTTATCGGTTACAGGCATTGCTGCAAGGTTGATTAAGAAATCTCCTTTCTCTACAAATCCTTTTTGTCTTGCAATTTCATTTACATCCGTTACAGTATCATCTGTACTCACTGATTTAGCATAGTAGAAAGATTTAACTCCCCACAATAAGTTCAATTGAGTTAAGATTCTTTTGTTAGATGTAAAAACTAAAATATGAGCTGAAGGTCTCCAAGATGAAATTTGGAAAGCAGTATACCCACTATTAGTTAAAGTACAAATTGCTTTTGCTTTGATTACGTTAGCCATTTGAGCAGCATGTTGACAAATGGTTTTAGTAATAAAACGATTCGTTCTAACTTGTGGTGTGTTTTGTGGCACTTTAATTAGCGGAGAATCTTCTACCGCTTCTATAATTTGCGTCATTTTTTGGATTACTTGAACAGGATAATTCCCTGCTGCAGTTTCTCCAGAAAGCATTACTGCATCAGCACCGTCCATAACCGAGTTAGCCACATCATTTACTTCGGCACGAGTAGGAGTTAAACTAGTAATCATTGTTTCCATCATTTGTGTTGCCACAATAACTGGGATACGAGCGGTTTTAGCTCTTACAATTAATTCTTTTTGTACCAATGGTACTTCGTGAGCAGGAAGTTCAACCCCTAAATCTCCACGAGCCACCATTAAAGCGTCGCAATAAGCCACAATTTTGTCCATGTTTTCTAATGCTTCTGGCATTTCGATTTTGGCAATAATTGGAATTTTAAATTCTGAATGCTCCGCAATTAATTCTTGAAGGTCTTGCAAGTCTCTAGGTGTTTTCACGAATGAAAGCGCAATCCAGTCTACTTGTTGTCCAATTGCAAAAATAGCGTCAGCAATATCTTTTTCAGTCATTGCTGGAAGTGAAATTTTAGTATTTGGAAGGTTAACCCCTTTTTTAGACTTCAATTCACCACCTTGGATCACTTTAGCAACTACCTCTGTTTTTTTATCCGTAGACACAATTTCGAAAAGTAATTTTCCATCATCTAACAAAATTCTTTCTCCTGGATTTACATCGTTTGGAAAGTTTTGGTATTTCATGAAAACACGTTCTTTGGTTCCAATGATATCTTCAGCAGTAGTAAAAGTAATTAAGTCACCATCGTTAACAACAACTCCTTCTTCCATTACACCAACACGAAGTTTAGGTCCTTGTAAATCAGCAAGAATTCCAGTTGTATAACCGCACTCTTCATTAATGCTGCGAATAATACTAATTCGTTCTTTTACATCTTCATAATCAGCATGCGAAAAATTTATTCTAAATACATTAACTCCAGCCTCAATCATATCTTTGATGATTTCTCTTGTATTACACGCAGGTCCGAGTGTGGCTACAATTTTTGTTTTTTTGTTTGTTTTAATCATTTTTATTAAAAAATTAAATTGTTTTTAGATTTTATAGTTTCAGTATCAACCACATAAACAGTTGACAAACTTTTAATTGATTTCAGGTTTTTTACAATCTCATTTATTTGAAGATCGTCGTCACTTTCTATTTTTAAAAAATAGTCCACTTTTTTCAATTCGGGAAGTAAGAACACTTTTGTGGCTACTTCTTGAGTACTATTTGAAAATAAATCTTGGTTTGTTATTTCTTTTTTCCCAACAACCTCATTCTTGTTTTGAATCAGATTCCAAGAGATAAAATTATCTTCATCATCAAAGTAAAATCTCGAAAATTGAGTATCACCTTGTTTAATACTGATAAGAATTTCTTCTTTGCTTTTACTTAAATTTACTGGAAGATGTTGATTAATGAAATAGGCTAATCGGTAGTCTTCCAATGTTGTGTGGATAGCAATTAGATGGTAATCTATTTCATCAAATTCGTCAAGATCTAATTTATGTATTGCCATTACTTCACAAAATGAGGTGTAAATATACTATTTCTAATGTAGCTTGGCGCTTGTAAACCTTGATGTTTTTGTTAAATTATCAACGAAAACGTTATAGATTGAAGGAAATTGTATTATTTTTTGTCTATTTTTTCTTGAAATGCAAAATAAGCTCTTTGGGATGCTTTTTCTTCTGCTTTCTTTTTTGAAGTGGCTCGGGCTTTTCCAACTACTTTTTCGTCAATGCTTAATTTAACACCAAAAAGTCGTTCGCCGTCAATGCCATTGTCTTCAAAAATATCAAAATGGAATTGCTTCTTTTCTTTTTGGCACCATTCAATTACTAAACTTTTGTAACTAATGACTTTGCCTTCTAATCGGGTTATATCGACATAAGGAACTACTACTCTTTTTTGAATGAACTTTTCGCAGTATTCATAGCCACGGTCTAAATAGATGGCGCCTACTAAAGATTCGAAAATATTACCATGAATGTTGTCACCAAAATGTTGAACAGGGACTTTGCTTTCTACAAATTGAACTAGATTTAGGTCCTTGCCCAATTCATTGAGATGGTCTCTACTTACAATTTTAGAACGCATTTTAGTTAAATAGCCTTCGTCACCAGTAGGAGCTTTGTCGAAAAGGTAAGCGGCTATAACGGCACTTAACATGGCGTCTCCTAAGAATTCTAACCGTTCGTAGTTGCTTGGATTTCCAGTAGTGTCAATAATGTTAGAGGAGCGATGGGTAAATGCTTTTTTATAAAACTCGAGATTTATGGGAGGGAAACCTAAAATTTGTTCAATAGCACCAAAAAAAATCCCGTCTTCAAGAGAACGGGATTTTCTAAATATTTTTTTAATAATACGCATAGTACTATTTTAGATGTCTAATTTTTTAACCAATACACAAGCATTGTGTCCACCAAAACCAAAAGTATTACTCATCAATACTTTTACGTCTCTTTTTTGAGCTGTGTTAAAAGTAAAGTTAAGTTTTGGATCAATGTTCTCATCGTCTGTGAAATGGTTAATTGTTGGAGGAATTATTCCGTATTTCAAAGATAAAATAGACGAAATAGTTTCAACAGCCCCAGCTGCACCAAGTAAGTGACCTGTCATTGACTTAGTGGAATTAAGATTCATGGTATAAGCGTGATCTCCAAACACTTGTTCGATTGCCTTTGATTCGGCTAAATCTCCTAATGGTGTAGAAGTTCCATGCATGTTAACTCCGTCAACATCTGTTGGTTGTAAACCAGCATCTCTTAAACAATTCAACATCACATTTCTGGCTCCTAATCCTTCTGGATGCGGCGCTGTAATATGATACGCATCAGCTGACATTCCGCCTCCGCCAATTTCACAATAAATTTTGGCACCACGTGCTTTTGCATGTTCGTATTCTTCCAAAATTAAAGCTCCGGCTCCTTCACCAAGTACAAATCCATCACGGTCTTTATCCATTGGTCTTGAAGCGGTTTTCGGATCATCATTTCTTGTAGAAAGTGCATGCATGGCGTTAAAACCACCCATTCCAGCAATAGTGACTGCGGCTTCAGAACCACCAGTTACCATTACATCAGCATGACCAAGACGAATATAATTGAAAGCGTCAATAATTGCATTAGTTGAAGATGCACAAGCAGAAACTGTTCCAAAGTTAGGTCCTCTAAATCCGTACTTGATTGAAATATGTCCACAGGCAATATCACCAATCATTTTTGGGATAAAAAACGGATTGAATTTTGGCGTTCCGTCACCTGCGGCAAAATTTAAAACTTCAATCTGAAAGGTTTCTAAACCGCCAATTCCTGAACCCCAAATTACTCCAGCTCTGTCTTTGTCTAACTTTTCTAAATCAAAATTAGCATCCTCCATAGCTTCTGTAGAAGAGACCATAGCATATTGTGCATATCGGTCCATTTTCCTGGCTTCTTTCCTTTCGATAAAATCTTCAACATTGAAGTTTTTTAATTCACAAGCAAATTGTGTTTTGAATTTTGAAGCGTCAAAATAAGTGATAGGTGCTGCACCACTAACGCCGTTGATCAGTCCGTTCCAATATTCTTGTACGGTATTCCCAATAGGAGTTAGTGCTCCTAAACCAGTAACCACAACGCGACGTAATTCCATAGTCTATGTATTTAATGCTTTAAACAAACAAAACCCACGCTTTAATCTTTAAGTTGCTTGTACATAAAGAGCTGTGGGTGTTGATTTTATATGGTTTTGATTGAATTTCAATCACAAATTTAAATGTAATAAAAATAATAACACCCGAGACAAAATGAAACGGGTGTCTTAGTATTATTTTTTAGCTTCCTCAATGTAAGAGATTGCTTGACCTACAGTAGCGATATTTTCTGCTTGATCGTCTGGAATTTGAATATCAAATTCTTTTTCGAATTCCATAATAAGCTCTACAGTATCTAAGGAGTCAGCTCCTAAATCGTTAGTGAAGCTTGCTTCTGTTACAACTTCGTTTTCGTCAACACCTAATTTGTCTACGATAATCGCTTTTACTCTTGATGCAATGTCTGACATAATATTTTAATTTTAAAATTTAATTTGTTGGCAAAAATAAAAAACTTTATTTTAAAACAACTATTTAGTTAATAAATGTGCAAACGAAAATATAAAATTTATTGTAACAAAGGTTTGACATTGCTATTTTTTTCCATTTATTATCCCTTTTTTTGCATAACAAATAGCTTGAAGACATGAAAAAAATTGTAATTTTTGCCTCGGGATCAGGCACTAATGCCGAAAATATTATTCGGTATTTTGATAGTTCTAAATTGGCAAAAGTGGTAAAAGTATTCACAAACAAAGCCGATGCTCAGGTAATTCAAAGAGCAAAAAACTTTAACATTGGTACTGAAATTTTTTCCAAAAACGATTTAGAAACAGGAAAAGTACTACAAGAAATTAATACATTTCAACCTGATTTAATTGTGTTGGCTGGATTTTTATTAAAATTCCCTGAAACAATAGTTGCAGCCTATCCTGATAAAATAATTAATATTCATCCTGCTTTGTTGCCTAAATACGGAGGAAAAGGGATGTACGGGATGCATGTGCATCGCGCTGTAGTAGAAAATAAAGAAAAAGAAACCGGAATTACCATTCATTATGTCAATGAAAATTATGACGAAGGAAATAGTATTTTTCAAAAAGAAGTAGCGGTTTTAATTGGCGATACTCCCGAAGTAGTTGCTGCTAAAATTCACGAACTGGAGCAAGAGCATTTTCCAAAAGTGATTGAAAAATTGATCACTAACGTATAGTTAAATGCATTCTCAAGATTATATTCATAACCTCATACACCAATAACCTCATAACCTTTCTATGTCACACCAAGTACATATTTATACCGATGGTGCAGCCAAGGGCAATCCAGGTCCTGGAGGCTATGGTGTGGTTATGGAATGGGTAGGCAAACCGTATAAAAAAGAATTTTACGAAGGATTTAGGCATACTACTAACAACAGAATGGAATTGTTAGCAGTTATTGTGGGTCTCGAAAAATTAAAAAATCCCAATACTAAAGTTCTCGTAGTTTCTGATTCGAAATATGTGGTCGATTCCGTAGAAAAAAAATGGGTTTTTGGCTGGGAGAAAAAAGGTTTTGTAGGCAAAAAAAATCCTGATTTGTGGAAACGGTTTTTAGTAATTTACAAAAAACATCATGTCGATTTTAAATGGATTAAAGGCCACAATAACCACCCTCAAAATGAGCGATGTGATGAATTAGCTGTAATGGCATCAACACAAAAGCAACTTTCGGTAGATGAATATTACGAAAAAGAAGACGAGAAGTTGTTGTAATACTCCATTTTGAAGAATGTAAAATTCTCTTCACTTTGCCTCTTTGAACCTTTGCAACTCTAAAACTTATAAACTATCTTTGCCTCTTAATTTCGAAACTAAAATAATGAACAAATTATTGATTGTTGGAACAGTTGCTTTCGACGCTATTGAAACTCCTTTTGGGAAAACAGATAAAATTTTAGGTGGTGCTGGAACCTATATTGGTCTTTCAGCTTCTTTTTTCAATTTGCAATCAGCTATTGTTTCCGTAGTTGGAGACGATTTTCCACAAGAATATTTGGATTTATTGACGGCTAGAAATATAGACATTTCAGGTCTTGAAATTGTTAAGGGAGGTAAAACGTTCTTTTGGAGTGGTTTGTACCACAACGATTTGAATTCTAGAGATACCTTGGCAACCGAATTGAATGTTTTGGCTGATTTCCAACCAAAAGTACCTCAAAATTTTAAAGATGCTGATGTAGTGATGTTGGGGAACTTGCATCCATTAGTTCAAAGCAGCGTTTTGGACCAAATGGAAGTAAAACCTAAATTGGTCGTTTTAGACACGATGAACTTTTGGATGGATTGTGCCTTACCAGAATTATTGGACGTGATGAAACGTATCGACGTTATTACGATCAATGATGAAGAAGCGAGACAATTGTCAGGAGAATATTCATTGGTGAAAGCAGCAGCTAAAATCCATACAATGGGTCCTAAATATGTGGTTATCAAAAAAGGAGAACACGGCGCACTTTTATTTCATAACGGTGAAGTGTTTTTTGCACCAGCATTGCCTTTAGAAGAAGTTTTTGATCCAACGGGAGCTGGAGATACTTTCGCGGGTGGATTTACAGGATTTATTACACAAAGCGAAAATGTGTCTTTTGAAAATATGAAAAACGCAGTAATTTATGGTTCCAACTTGGCTTCGTTCTGCGTAGAGAAATTTGGAACAGAAAGAATGCTAGCTTTAGATAAAAAAGAAGTAGTGTCTAGATTGCAACAATTCAAATCATTGACACAATTTGATATCCAATTATAATTACTCATGCCTCGAAATTTTCGGGGCTTTTTTTATACATAACACAACACAACCAATTACAATACAACAATGAGCGACGCTTTACAACACGAATGTGGAATTGCCTTAGTGAGGCTTTTAAAACCGCTTGAATTTTATAAAGAAAAATACGGAACTGCTTTTTACGGGATACAAAAAATGTATCTGTTGATGGAGAAGCAGCACAATCGTGGTCAAGATGGAGCGGGGTTTGCGAGTATCAAATTAGACGTAGAGCCAGGAGAAAGATACATCAGCCGTGTGCGTTCTAATGCAGCACAACCAATACAAGATGTTTTTGCTCAAATTAATGAAAGAATTAACTCAGAAATGAGTTCACATCCAGAATATGCGAATGATGTAGCGCTTCAAAAAGCAAATATTCCTTATTTAGGGGAAGTGTTTTTAGGACATGTGCGCTATGGTACTTTTGGTAAAAATAGTATTGAAAGCGTTCATCCTTTTTTGCGTCAGAATAACTGGATGCACCGAAACTTAATTTTGGCTGGAAACTTTAATATGACGAATGTTAAGGAATTGTTCCAAAGTTTGGTTGAATTGGGTCAGCACCCAAAAGAAATGGCGGATACGGTAACCGTAATGGAAAAAATTGGACATTTCTTAGATGATGCTGTAACCGATTTGTATCAAGAATGTAAAAATGCCGGCTTAAATAAAAGAGAGGCGTCACCGGTTATTGCTGAGAAATTAGATGTTGCCCGAATTTTAACTCGTGCTTCTAAAAATTTAGATGGGGGTTATGCGATGGCAGGACTTTTAGGACACGGAGATGCTTTTGTGTTTAGAGATCCAGCGGGAATTCGCCCAGCGTATTATTACCAAGATGATGAAGTAGTAGTAGTAGCTTCAGAACGACCAGTTATCCAAACAGTATTTAACGTTCCTTTTGAAAGCGTTCAAGAAATTGAACCAGGAAATGCGTTGATTATTAAGAAAAACGGAAACATTTCGTTAAATCAAATTTTAGCACCTACCGTTAAGAAAGCCTGTTCGTTTGAACGTATTTATTTCTCTAGAGGAAGTGATGCTGAAATTTACCAAGAACGCAAAACACTTGGAAAATTAATTTTGCCTTCAGTATTAAATGCGATAGATCAAGATACAGATAATACGGTATTTTCGTATATTCCAAATACTGCTGAAACGTCTTTCTACGGATTAGTGGAAGCGGCTCAAGATTTCTTGAACCAAAGAAAAAATGATTACATTTTAAAAAACAGAAATACGTTAACAGCGCAAACTTTACAAGAGCTTTTAAAAGTTAAAATTCGTACAGAGAAAGTAGCGATTAAAGATGCTAAGTTAAGAACGTTTATTACAGAAGATAGTAGTCGTGACGATTTAGTTGCTCACGTGTATGATGTAACTTATGGAGTGATAAAACCAACGGATAATTTGGTCATTATCGACGATAGTATTGTTAGGGGGACTACTCTGAAAATGAGTATCATCAAAATGATGGATCGTTTGAAACCTAAACGTATTGTGATTGTGTCATCGGCACCACAAATTCGTTATCCAGACTGTTACGGAATTGATATGGCAAAACTAGAAGGCCTAGTGGCTTTTAGAGCAGCTTTAGAATTATTGAAAGAGCGTAATTTATACTCTATTGTTGATGAAGTTTATACTAAGTGTAAAGCGCAAGAAAACTTTATAGATGCGGAAGTGGTGAATTATGTTACTGCAATTTATGAGCCATTTACACCTCAGGAAATCTCAGATAAAATTGCAGAGATGTTGAGCTCTCCAGAAATAAATGCCGAGTTAAAAATTATTTTCCAAACGGTAGAAGATTTACATATTGCTTGCCCGAAAAATCTAGGGGACTGGTATTTCACTGGAGACTATCCAACACCAGGAGGGAACCGAGTAGTCAATCGAGCTTTTATGAATTTCTACGAAGGGAAAGATGCACGTGCGTATTAAGCTAAAAAATACCGTTTGTCGATTTTTTTAGGCTTTCGTCTAAATAAAATTAAAGACAACAAATCTAAAGTTATATTTACACTACCATTAACAATAGAAGGTTAAGTTTGTGGTAGATTTGGGGCAAAAGAGGAGGAAGTATTTCCTCCTCTTTTATTTTACTTAAATTAGGAAATTAAGACAAAAAAAAATCCGCTGAGGTCATCAGCGGATTTTTTATGTATTAAACAAAGACTATTTCTCTAAAGCAAAACGTCTTGTAACTTCTGTCCAGTTAATTACATTGAAGAACGCTTCGATATAATCAGGTCTTCTGTTTTGGTAGTGCAAGTAGTAAGCGTGTTCCCAAACATCCATCCCAAGGATTGGAGTTCCTCCACAACCAACTTCTGGCATTAATGGATTGTCTTGGTTTGGTGTTCCGCAAACGTCTAATTTTCCGCCTTTGTGAACACACAACCACGCCCATCCTGAACCAAATTGAGTTGCTCCCGCTTTAGCAAATTTTGCTTTGAATTCTTCAAAGGTTCCAAAAGAAGCTTCGATAGCTTCTAATAATTCACCAGTTGGTAAACCACCACCGTTTGGAGTCATTACAGACCAAAATAAATTGTGATTGTAAAAACCACCACCGTTGTTACGAACAGCAGCATTGGTTTTGTCTAAATTAATCAAAATATTTTCGATAGTTTTTCCTTCTAAATCGGTACCTGCAATTGCAGCATTCAAGTTAGTTGTATACGCATTGTGGTGTTTTGTATGGTGAATTTCCATAGTGCGTGCATCAATGTGCGGTTCTAACGCATTGTAAGCATAAGGTAATGGTGCTAATTCAAAAGCCATGATATAATTATTTTAAGTGAAAATTAATAAGTGAAATCAAAATTAGGCATTTAACTTCAAATAGAAAACATCATTGTGTGATAATTTTGTTAAAAGAAGTTTAATCAAATGAATCTGAAAATTACAACCTATAAACTGCCTTCTTATTTTTACTCAACACAAAACCTTTGTCTTGTGATAAAGTGTAGGTGCTATTTTTCCAAATTCCTTTTGAAGAACGGTTAAGAATCACGCTCGTTTTCTCTTCTTTCAAGAAGATTTCAGCCTTGGATTGGTTTTTGTTAAAAAGGACTGCGGCAGTGTAATTGCCTTTGGTGGCAATTTCTTTCAATTGTATTTTTTGTTCAAACGTGCGAATGCATTCTTTTTTTAGTTGCGAGTAAGTGTAACCTGCTGAGGCAATACAGCCGTGGGTGTCTTTGTCGGCACCTGCTTTTGGTTGAGTTTGTTGGGCAAAAAGCGCTGAGGTTCCAGCGAATAATAGGGCGAAAAAGAAAGTTTTAGTTTTCATTGGGATTGGGTATCAAATAGGGATTAATTGAAACAAATATAAATTTATTATTTAAGAATCGGCCATTGCCATACAAACAATACTAATTTTCGCTCCGGGAATTTTCAACAACGCTTTGGCACAAACTTCTAGTGTAGCACCCGTAGTAATGACATCATCAATCAAAAGAAAATGTTGGTTATGATCACTTTCAGAGAACGAAACATCAAAAACGGAATCAATTCCTTCGGTTCTGCCTAAACGATTTTTTTGGGATTGGGTTTTGGAATATACTTGCCGAAATAAAATTGTATTGTTTACTGGAATATGTAGTGATTTCGCTAATGCATTTCCAAATTCAGTTACTTGATTGTAACCTCTTTCACGCAACTTTTTTGGATGTAAAGGCACGGGAATAACAGCATCAACTGTTTGGAGCAAATGGTGATTTTTTAATTCTTCTGCATACCATTCGCCTAAAATGGTGCCAATGGCTTCTTGGCCTCGGTATTTCAAACTATGAATCAATTCTTGAACAATTCCTTTTTTATGAAAATACAACAAAGCCGAAACTTGTTCAACAGGAATACGCCCGTAAAATTTCTTGAATGCTTCATTTTCAGGGTTCAAATGGTGTTGAGTGAGCGGCATTTCATGTCGGCAATTGGTACAAATTACATTTTCATTGGTAATCAAAACGGTTTTGCAACCTGCGCAGCTAGGTGGGAAAAATAGATGAATGAGGCTTTGAAACATAAGATTTGGGTTAGGAAACATAAAAATAAGAAAATCAGTGATTCAAACTTGAACTATTTCCTTTTTTTTAAGGACACTTTTTATATTTTTGCAGTACTATGGCAAAACAAGAAGATTTATTTAAGAATGTAGTTTCGCACGCAAAAGAGTACGGATTTATTTTTCCGTCAAGCGAAATATACGATGGATTGAGTGCAGTATATGATTATGCACAAAACGGAGTAGAATTAAAGAAAAATATTCGCGAATATTGGTGGAAATCAATGGTGCAAATGAATGAGAATATCGTTGGTTTGGACGCGGCCATTTTGATGCACCCGACGACTTGGAAAGCATCAGGTCACGTTGATGCTTTTAACGATCCATTGATTGACAACAAAGATTCGAAAAGAAGATATAGAGCCGATGTTTTGATTGAAGATTATGCTGAAAAGCTCAATCAAAAAGCCATCAAAGAAATCGAAAAAGCACGGGTGCGTTTTGGAGAAGCGTTTAACGAACAAGAGTTTGTGACTACCAATGCTCGTGTGATGGAATACAAAGCCAAGGAAAGAGAAATTCTAGAAAGAATGGCTCGTTCTTTGGGCAATGAAGATTTGGAGGATGTAAAAGCCTTAATCGAAGAATTAGAAATTGCGTGTCCAGAATCAGGTTCAAGAAATTGGACTGAAGTACGTCAATTCAATTTGATGTTTGGAACTAAATTAGGTGCTTCAGCTGATTCGGCTATGGATTTGTATTTACGTCCAGAAACGGCGCAAGGAATTTTCGTTAACTTCTTGAACGTTCAAAAATCAGGACGAATGAAAGTGCCTTTTGGGATTGCTCAAACAGGAAAAGCCTTTAGAAACGAAATTGTAGCAAGACAATTTATCTTCCGTATGCGTGAATTCGAACAAATGGAAATGCAATTTTTTGTGCGTCCAGGCGAAGAAATGCAATGGTACGAACATTGGAAAGCTACCCGTTTGAAATGGCATTTGTCTTTAGGTTTAGGAAAAGAAAGATACCGTTTTCACGATCACGAAAAATTAGCACACTACGCTAATGCCGCTGCTGATATCGAATTTGATTTTCCTTTTGGATTCAAAGAATTAGAAGGAATTCACTCGCGTACTGATTTTGACTTGAAAGCACACGAACAATATTCAGGAAGAAAATTACAATATTTTGATGCCGAACTGAACCAAAATTACGTGCCTTATGTTGTAGAAACTTCAGTAGGATTGGATAGAATGTTCTTGGCTGTTTTTGCTACTTCATTAAAAGAGGAAACTTTAGAAGATGGTTCTACACGAACTGTATTGAGCTTGCCAGCAGTATTGGCGCCAACTAAAGCCGCTATTTTACCATTGGTTAAAAAAGATGGATTGCCAGAAATTGCACATCAAATTATTGCCGATTTGAAATGGGATTTCAATGTGACTTATGACGAAAAAGATGCAGTTGGAAGACGTTATAGAAGACAAGATGCTTTAGGAACTCCTTTCTGTATTACTGTAGATCATCAAACTATCGAAGACCAAACGGTTACCATTCGTCATAGAGACAGTATGAAACAAGATCGCGTTAACATTGCCGACTTGAAAAACATTATCGAGAACGAAGTGTCAATGAAAAATTGGTTGATGAAAATGAACGACTAAACTACGATTTCAATAGTCGAAATAGGATATAAAAAAGTCCCGAATTCAATTGAGTTTGGGACTTTTTGATTTACTTAATAATGAATAAATCGTATATCAAAATCGTATATCGTAAATGTGATTATTCTGCAATAGGATTCCAGCCTCTAGCTTTCAATGCAATTTTAGTGTTGGCACGGGTAACTAAATGTATGCCTTCGCTTTCTTGTGTCATATGACCAATTATTGAAAAGTTCGGATTGCCTTTTATTTTATCAAAATCTTCCATTGCAATCGTGAAAAGTAATTCGTAATCTTCACCACCATTAATCGCAACCGTTGTGCTGTCGATATCAAATTCTTCACACACATTAATGAATTGAGGATCTAAAGGCAATTTTTCTTCGTATAGATTACATCCAACCTTAGATTGTTTACATAAATGGATAATTTCCGAAGATAACCCGTCAGAAATATCAATCATAGAAGTGGGTTTGATTTCCAAAGCGTGCAATAAAGTACGTACGTCTTTTCGCGCCTCGGGCTTTAATTGGCGTTCGATTAAATAGGTATACGCATCTAAATCAGGTTGCGAATTGGGGTTCACCAAAAACACTTGTTTTTCTCTTTCCAAAACTTGCAATCCCATATAAGCCGCGCCAATATCGCCTGTCACTACTAATAAATCAGTGGATTTAGCGCCATTTCTATAGGTTAATTCGGTTTCATCGGCTTCGCCAATTGCTGTAATCGAAATGATCAATCCTTTTTGTGATGAAGTTGTGTCTCCACCAATAACATCCACTTTGTATTCATTAGCTGCCAAGGTAATTCCTTCAAACAACTCTTCTAAGGCTTCTAGCGGAAAACGATTGGAAACAGCAATCGAAACCGTGATTTGTGTTGCTTTGGCATTCATCGCACAGATGTCCGATACATTCGAAACCACTGCTTTGTAGCCTAAATGCTTCAAAGGCATATACGCCAAATCAAAATGGACTCCTTCTACTAACATATCTGTTGAAACGACAACTTTTTTGTCTTTAAAATTCAAAACTGCGGCATCGTCTCCAATTCCTTTTAAAGTAGAAGCTTGTGTGATAGCAAAGTTTTTGGTCAAATGGTCAATCAATCCGAATTCGCCTAATTGCGAAATGCTGGTGCGTTGTGGGTTTTTATCTTCAATCATAATAGAGTAGCAAATTTTAAAGGTCCAAAGGTACAAAGTTTTTTAGGCTTTGATTAGCCGAAATGAAAAACAAAACCCAATAACGAAAGTTGTTGGGTTTTATCAAAGAATAACCATATTGAGTTTATCAAGATATACAATTACAAATTAATTACCTTAATTCATCTAATGTATTTGTCTAATTTCAATTATTCACAACAAGCTCTTTTGATATTGTAACTAAATTCAGGTATGATTTTTTTTTAAGTTAAAATTTGTTATATAAGAAACCCTAACAGTGGGATTACTTTCTTGAAAAGTATTTGAGTAATTCCAAATATTTTGATGTATGTAATTCAGTTGAATTTGTTGGGTTATACTAATATTATAACCTAATCCACCAATAATTCTATTTTGATTTAATAAAGATTTCCCTGCATTTGATCCAATATTTAAAAAGACCTCATCTCCCAATATTCCATATAGTTTTACTTTATTTTCTTTTTTAATTAGTGTATAATTCAATAAATACATATAACGCAATCTATTTCTATAATCATAATGATCAATTGAATATTCTGGACCATTTTTTATTGCAATTCCAACAAATCTATTTTCATCTCTTAAACGATGTGTAAATTTAAAATTACCTTTAGAATTCACAAATGAGCCTTGAATCCAAACATGATCTTCCGGAATATCAGTTTTATTTAAAGAGGGACTGCCATATACATAGGTATTGTAATGAGAATAACCTACACTGCCATTAAATTTTTTAGTAACTTGAATATCTAAGGAAGGTCTTATAAAGTATTGTTGTTTCTCTGAAAAGCTATTGGCATATCGCGTACTTGCTTCAAGTGTAAACGATATCTTGTTGGTTATCATATTTTTTCCAACATAATGAAGCCAAATGTTCTCATTACTAGCTTTGGTCTGTGTCATAGCATTATTTGGCAATATAATTACTAGTAGCCCGATTAGAGCTACTAGGGAATTTCGATATTTTTTCATGGTTATACTTTTCTAGAGGATAATGGATGGCTTGATAAAGGTTTATGATTATCTAACCCTATAATTATAACCTTACTATTACTATTCGATTCATAATCGTGTTTAAAATGTTCCAAATTTTCCATAACGGAGTGATCAACTAATTTGGTTTTTCCTAAATCTATGGTAATATTAAATCCTGATGGAATTTCTTCTAGTTTTCTTTTAATACCTAAAAAATTAGTAAAAATAGCAGCTTTGCTAATTTTTACATAATATTCATTTCCTTCAAAGGAAACTTCTGTTGGAGCATTAAAAAACGATGAAATTGGTGTTCCGTTAATTAAATGAATAATCATTTTTAATAGTATACCAGCAGCTATACCTACTAATAAATCTTCAAATAAAGTAAAGAATATAGTGACTAAAAAGATGGCTAATTGTTCTTTTCCTATTTGAAAAGTATGAATAAATTCTTTTGGATGTGCTAATTTGATGCCTACTGTAATAAGCATAGCTGCTAATGCCGCATTCGGAATCATTTCTAATAAGGGTGAGGCAACTAATAAAAAAGCTAAAATAAAAAATCCGTGAAAGAAGTTTGCCCAACGTGTTTTTCCGCCGTTATTCACATTGGAAGAACTACGTGCTACTTCTGCAATCATTGGTAAGCCACCTAAAAAGGCTGCAAAAACATTTCCAATTCCAACTGCAATTAAATCTTTATTGGCGTTCGATTTTCTTTTAAAAGGATCAACTAAATCTATAGCTTTTACAGTTAATAAACTTTCTAAGGTTCCGATTAAAGCAAACATAATAACGAATTTGATAAAAGTTCCTATTTGTGAAATACCTTCAAAACTTGCATTGATATTTATATTATCTACTAAATTTCCAATTTTTACTAAGGAATAAGTGGGTTCAGTATGTGCGAAATCCATATAT
This sequence comes from Flavobacterium ammonificans, assembly GCF_020886115.1. Classification (NCBI taxonomy): domain Bacteria; kingdom Pseudomonadati; phylum Bacteroidota; class Flavobacteriia; order Flavobacteriales; family Flavobacteriaceae; genus Flavobacterium; species Flavobacterium ammonificans. The sequence continues at coordinate 470,762 of NZ_AP025185.1, read as the reverse complement.
AATTCTGCTGGAATAGCAAATAATAAAACCACAAGTGGTGCTGGAAACATTTTGATGTATTTATTTTTGATGAATGGCCAGCCTAGCATAATGGCTAAACTTACCACACCAATAATAGTAGCTTTATAGTCTAAATTCATAATAAAATTCGGAATGTTAGCTAATAATTCTAACGGTCCTTTTCCTTTTGCCAATGCTGGATTGTCATTTAATAATACCGGAATTTGTTTCGCAATAATAATGATTCCAATGGCGGCTAACATACCATGAATGGCAGAAAGCGGAAAAAAATCGGCTAGTTTTCCAAGTTTTAAAGCACCAAATAAAATTTGAACAAAACCCGCAATAACCATGGCGCCTAAGGCTAATTTCCAGCCTAAAATTGGATCGCCTTGTCCAAATTCTGCTACAGCACTTGCTACAATTACAATTAATCCAGCAGCTGGACCTTTTATAGTTAAACGTGAACCAGAAATTAAGCTGACTAACAACCCGCCAATAATGGCAGTAATTAATCCCATAATTGGTGGGAATTCTGATGCTTTTGCAATTCCTAAACTTAAAGGTAGTGCTAATAAAAATACGATAAAACCAGATATGGCATCTGATGAGAAATTTTCTTTTAATCCCGCAATTCCGTCTGCTGGGATGAATTTATTTATTTTTGAGTTCATATAAATGAATGTGTTTTAATTAAGATGATTTATTAGGTAATTCGTGATAGGTTTTGATGTGTGTGCCTAAGAAAAGTCTGGTATAAATTCTAACGCCAGCAATTCCGGAAACCACAAAACTACTTGCCACTAAAAAAGCTAAAACTACTTGGTGACTTTCAATGTGGCTAAACAATAAATCTTCGCCAATAAAAGTGGAAGTAATTGGGAAACCGGTAACACCAAGTGCTGCTAATAAGAAAAAGAAAGCAAATTTTGGATGTTCATATACGTGTCCAGAATGTTGACTTAATAAAATTCTTTTTTCCATTGTTTTTAATTTCAATAAAGCGATATAACCAATAATTCCCGCAATTACAATTCCTGTGATATAAAGAGATATTTCGTAATAACTTACTTTTTCGTTAAACAAAATGGCTAACACAATCCAGAAATGGTTAAAAACAATTAGTAACCAAGCTACAAACGGACTTTTTCTTTCTGAAAATGCTTTGAAAACTAATACTAATCCTATGGTAGCGAAGATTTCAGGTAAATAATTAGTTACATAACTTGGAATTGAATTTTTGTTGTACAAAGTGATACTTCCAATAAAATAGGTGCTTAAAAACAAGAAGAATAGTTTTCTTAAGTTTAAGAAATTTAATTTGTTACCAATTGTATTTAATGGATTCCAAAGAAAAATTCTAATAATTTTTTCCAAGTGAAATTCGTTTAAACTTAACACATACAAAGCAATTTCTAATTTTTTAGGAATGATACTTTTGCTTACTTGTTTAGGTACGAAATTGTAAAATTGTTCCCGGATTAAATAACTTACTACAGATGGTGAAACTAATAATTGATAGGTTCTTAAAAACGCATTTCCAGCGATGTGAAATAAAGCTAATGTTTCTAATCCTAAAGCAATTTCAATAAATATCAATCCAATTTGAGAAATCGAACTATAAGCAATTTGACTTTTTACGGAGGATTGTACTCTAGCAATTAAAGTGGTAATGATACTTGTTGTGAAGCCCATTATGCCAATGGCAATCCGCATAGATGTTTGGTGTTCCAAAAAAGGCATGGTTCGTAACATTAAAAAAGCACCTAAATGCACAGAAAGTGAACCATAAAAAATAGCACTTGATGGCGTAGGACCTTCCATAGCTCTTGGTAACCAAGAAGAAAAGGGTACTTGAGCCGATTTTACAGCAGCAGCACATGCTAAACACAAAGCAATAAATGATCCAATTAAGGTATGATTTTGCAAATGTTCGTTCACCAATTCGTAATTGTGCAGTCGGATAAAAGTGATGTTTTCATGGAACAAATGATGACTTGCCCACATCGCTAAAATAATTCCAACATCACCAATTCTATAGATTGAAAATACTCGGAAGGCGTTTTTTACAGGTAAATAACGTTCTCTGTAAAAACCAATTAGTAAAAATGATGAAATTCCGATAATTTCCCAACCGATAAATAAGGTTTCGAAATTTCCAGATAAAATGGCTAAATTATATCCAAAAAAGAAGAATAGAACCGTGATAAAAAAGCGTTTGTATCCTTTTTCTCGATGTAAATAATAGCGACTATAAGTAGTTATCATTGAGGTTAATAAAGCGCCGATGAATAAATACACCGCAGTTACTTTGTCGAAATAAAAGTCTATGAAGAAGTCGTAATCATTCGTTTTGACTAACGATACTTCGAATAAATTTAAATCTTTGCTGCCGTTAAATATCCAATAGAAAATAAAAAAACAAAGCAATAGCAATTGGACAAAAACAGTTGTAAATGCGGTCCTAGATAACCAGGATTCTTTCCTTTCAGGAATAAAAAAACTAATCAAAAACCCTAGTATAGGAATAATGATAAATACTAATAAAAATTCATTTGTCATCATCTTATTTTATTAGAGTTATGTTTAAATTTTCTGAACTAGTCATAGCATATTCCAATGAATTATTTGTTGTTTTTATATCAAATGAAATTGGATTATAAAGTACAAATTCACCATCTACAAAACGGAAAAGTTCTTTAGTTTCAGGATAAATTACTACTAAATTTACCCAGTTATTAATAAACCATTCGTAGGTTGCAGGAACTTTTGTTATGGCATATTTTACTATTTCAGGAAAATGTTCTACTACAATTAACAAGCGTAATGGATCATGAACTTCAATCATTTGACTTGGCAAACCAGGTCTTAAATCTCCGTCAATTCCATTAGCAACTCCAATTAATCCCATTACATTATGTGGTAATTTGGATCCCGCACCGAGTTTTTGATTGTCAACTCTAGAGAAGTAATATTCTAAATTAATTCCGCCTCCTACTGGCGCTACTGCATTCAAAATTCCAGCTAAATAATCACCTTTTGGATCTACTTCATAATCAAATGAATTCATAAACGAGCGACGGTCTAAAAACACATGGTCTGAAACACTTCTTCTTCCCACAATACACATGGCATTTGTCGCATGATTCAATTCAGGTCGAGGTTCAAATAATGAAACCGAACGATTTTTTATTTTTTCATGAACTTTTGAAATACTTTCGTCAGAATTAATGGTGTCAAATCTTCTAGAGCGTTCTTTGGCGTTATTTGCAAGCGCATTGGTAAATATTTTACTGTTTTTTACATGAAATATTTTATTTTTTTCAGATAAATAAGTCTCATCGTAAAAAACAATTTCATCTCTAGTAGTATCATGTAAAGCCGGTAGAAACTGCGTGTCTTTTGGAATAATAATACCTCTTTCGGCTAGAATGTCACGTACTTTCAAATGATTGGCAGCGAAACTTAATACTTTTGCATTTACGCTACTTGGTCTTCCGCTGCATGCGCCACAATCGTAACCTGCAAAGTGAGTATTGTTTACACTAGTCGCTCCATGTCCTACTACATAAACTATGGGAGCAAAATTCTTAACCAAACCAATAGTTTTCAGGATGCCTTCTACACGATTTGCCATTTCTTCAATAGAAAATCCTACTTGTAAACCGTCTATTTTATCTTCTGGATTGGTGTTTTCAATTACTAATTGTGACTTTTTATTCAAATGTTTGAAGGAAGCTGAAGTAGCAGGAGACATACTTGGTTTAAAAATATTTAAAAATAATTTAAACGCTGAGGTATACCCTAAAGTTTGAGAAATAAGCCAACCAAATATTAAAGAATGAGATTTTTTATGGTAATGATAATCTTTTGCACTTTTCTTTTTTCTCGGTAATTCTTTAATTAAAAATTTAGGCGTAACCGGTGCTGGACATAATTTGGTAAAGAATTTTCCATTTATGGGTTGATAGAAAAATTCGAAGTTAAAAAATGCTGCTACTCCAAAGGTTTTTACACTAGGTTCTAAAGCTTCTATATGTCTTCTGAATGAGCATTCTCTGTCGTCCATACAAAATAAAGCTTGAAATTTTGTGGTTTCTTCTGAGATTTTTACACCCGTTTTATCTTGTAAGCCAGTTAAAGCTTGATTGTAAAATGTCCATTCAAAAGCTTCTTGCCAAATAGAAAGTACTTCAAAATATTCTGAATAAGGTGATTGTGAAAATAAATTTTCAGCATCAAAATTAATTTTAGTGATTAAAGGTTCCCAGTTTTCTCCAAACTTTTGATCCAAAGTATCAATCTCTAAAAGCAATTCAAAAGTGATCATTTCTTTTAAAGTTATTTTTCTTTCATCTAATAACGAAGTGGGATTGTTTTCTAAAGTTGCAATCATGCCGCTCCATCCAGGATGAGAAAATTGTTGATCAAAAAGATAATTTTCAAAATACAAACCCTCTCCAACTATAATTTGAAGTAATTTATAAATGGAAGTATTTTCATTTAGTAATTTCTTTGCTCTTGCCGTTGAAAAAATACTAAAAACACCATTACTTTCTAATTCTTTTATTGAAGCTAAAAATCCGTCTTTATGAACAGGAAATGTCCAAACCGAAATACCTTGATCTAAATAACTACACAAAATTCTGAAAAGAATACCATGAGAAGATTTATCTAAGTTTATGGCGTATTTCTCTTTCCAAAGACTTCTTAGTTTTCCAATTTTTGGATAAACAGCTTCGTCGTAATTTTTATGTAGAACATTTTCTTTCCAAGTAAAAAAGTTGTCTTCTCCTTTTTTCTCAAAGATGATTTTATCTAAAATGGCAGCATTTATTTTATTGCTTTTTAACTTCTTTCTAAAATCCGAAAGAGGTAAAAATGTTTTGTAACCAAATATTTCAGATGATTCTTGTAATGCAGTAAAAAAGTCTTTATCCTGAAAAGCATGTAATGTGTTATGATGCACAAAGTCTTTCAACGGATTTTGTGCAGGCAGAAAATGCGAAAGTTTGTGAAGAGTTACTTCTTCTACAAATCGCAATGAAGTTAAATTCATTATGAGCTAATATTAAGTTAATAACAATATTGGTTTGCTAGTTAGCAAACAGTTTAGGAATATCGTATTAGCTTATATGTAGCTTCCAGATACAAAAAAGATCGTAAAGAGGGATTTTTTTATGAAGAATACAAAAAAGTGAAGTATTGTAACTTTTTTGTTTTTTGAAATAAGAACCTGAATTAGAGTCTGAATAAATAGGAGCAAACTGTTTTTCTAGATCATCATCAAATCCGTTGTCCTCTTCAATATCAAAATTGATAAATTGAAAATCATTTTCGATTTCATTTATAGCAGAAAATCTATGATTTTTTTTAATCTCAAATTTGTAATTCTTATAATTACTATAGTTAAGCAAATTATTACTATACAATAAGTTACCACATACAGAGTAGGTGAGAATTGTTAGTATAAATAATATTTTTTTAGTCATTATAATTGAAAGGGATTGTCGTACAAAACTATTAAAAAAATATCAAAATAGGAATGAATAAATAATTAATCGTTCAATTTCAATACCGCCATAAAGGCTTCTTGTGGGATCTCTACGTTTCCTACCTGACGCATACGTTTCTTCCCTTTTTTCTGTTTTTCTAATAATTTACGCTTACGTGAAATATCTCCTCCATAACATTTAGCCGTAACGTCTTTACGTAAGGCTTTGATGGTTTCACGAGCAATGATTTTAGCTCCAATAGCTGCTTGAATTGGAATATCAAACTGCTGTCTTGGAATTAATTCACGTAATTTTTCGGTCATTTTTTTACCAATATTGTAAGCATTATCTTCGTGGATCAAAGCAGAAAGTGCATCTACCGTTTGCCCATTTAACAATACATCTAGTTTTACTAATTTAGAAGTTCGCATTCCAATTGGTGAATAATCGAAAGACGCATATCCTTTAGATACCGTTTTTAAACGGTCGTAAAAATCAAATACGATTTCTGCCAATGGCATATCAAAATTCAACTCCACCCGTTCAGTAGTCAAATACGTTTGATTAGTAATCAGTCCGCGTTTTTCAATACACAAACTCATTACGTTTCCAACGAAATCGGCTTTAGTAATAATTGTGGCTTTAATATACGGTTCTTCTACTCGGTCTAATTTAGAAGGCTCAGGCAAGTCAGAAGGGTTGTTTACAATAAGTGGCGTTTCAGGATCTTTTTTGGTGTAAGCCAAATACGAAACGTTAGGAACTGTAGTAATAACAGTCATGTCAAACTCACGTTCCAAACGCTCTTGAATAATTTCCATGTGCAACATTCCTAAGAATCCGCAACGGAAACCAAATCCTAAAGCTGCCGAACTTTCTGCTACAAAAACTAACGACGCATCGTTCAATTGGAGTTTTTCCATTGACGAACGTAAGTCCTCATAATCTTCAGTATCAACAGGATAAATTCCGGCAAAAACCATTGGTTTTACATCCTCAAATCCTGTAATCATATTTTTTGTTGGGTCTTTGGCATCGGTCAAAGTATCACCCACTTTTACTTCTTTGGCTTCTTTAATTCCTGATATTAAGTATCCAACATCTCCAGCTGAAATGACTTGTTTCGGAACTTGATTTAATTTTAATGTACCAATTTCATCAGCAAAATATTCATTGCCAGTAGCCATGAATTTAATTTTTTGTCCTTTTTTGATTTCGCCATTAATGACACGGAAAATAACTTCTATTCCGCGGAAAGGATTGTAAACAGAGTCAAAGATTAATGCCTGTAAAGGTTCGTCTTTGTTTCCTTTTGGCGCCGGAATTTTTTCGATAATGGCAGCTAAAATGTTTTCAACACCAAAACCTGTTTTCCCTGAAGCGTGAATAATATCTTCTAGTTTACAACCTAATAAATCAATAATATCGTCGCTTACCTCTTCTGGGTTAGCACTTGGTAAATCTACTTTGTTCAAAACCGGAATAATTTCCAAGTCGTTTTCCAAAGCCAAATATAAATTAGAAATCGTTTGTGCCTGAATACTTTGCGCCGCATCTACAATCAGCAAAGCACCTTCGCAAGCCGCAATAGAACGAGAAACTTCATAGCTAAAATCCACGTGTCCAGGAGTGTCAATCAAGTTCAAGATATACTCTTGACCTTGGTAAGTATATTCCATCTGAATCGCGTGACTTTTAATGGTAATTCCACGTTCACGTTCCAAGTCCATATTGTCCAGCAACTGCGCTTTTTCTTCACGAGCAGTTACGGTTTGTGTCGCGCCAAGTAATCGGTCGGCAAGCGTACTTTTTCCGTGGTCAATGTGGGCAATTATGCAAAAATTTCTAATGTGTTTCATTATTCAATTTCAATATCAAGTTCAAAATTCAAAAAGTAATTTGAGAAGGCTTTTAATCTGCAAATATAGAGTAAAAACTTTGATTGTAGATTGAACAATAATTAATGTTGAGTATTGAATAAAAATTTTATTGTTCGATAAGTCTTGCGTTTCCTGATTTGGATGATTGGGCATTAAATTGGGCTATCCCAAAATTGAAAATCGTACTATTCCCTGTAGCTTTACCATTTAAATCATTAGAGACATTTAGATAAACATTGCCGTTTCCAGAACACTTTATTTTTGCATTTTTTGAAAGAAGTTTTTCGGCTTTGGTGTTACCATTTCCAGTGTTAATTATTTCCAATAAATCAATTGACCCAGAAATTTTTATTATTCCGTTTCCAGAATTTTTAAGTTTGAAATTGGTTCCTGATAGATTTGAAACAATTAAATTACTATTTCCCGAATGATTTAATTCGAGAATTTTTGGCATTGAAATCATGATTTTGATGTTTGTGTTTTCAATGTATTTTTTGTTATTAGCGTTATTTTTGAAAAATAATTTTAGTTCATTCTTTGAATTATTTTCTTCGAAACCTAATATTGGAAATAAATTGTCATCAATTATAACCGAAATACTAAATTCTTTTCCTGTTTCGACCTCAATTTTACCGTCTAAATCTTGAAATGATAGTTTGTCGAAATTATTATAATCATAAGTTTTTGTGATTGTTTTTCCTGAGCCTCGTAGTTGGGCGTTTGTAAAAGTTGACAGTAAAGCCATTATTAAGGTTACGATTAATTTTATCATAATTATAAAAATTAGTTTTTATAACCCATAGATAACCCAATATCGCCAGTTACTTTTAGCATAACATTAGCTTGCTCAGAGGATTTATTCTCAATAACTAAAGCTGTATTTTTATCTGCTTTTACTTTTACAGTCTCATTTGGCACAACAACAATAGGAGAGTGAGTGCCTCCTGAAATGGGCGCCATAAAAATTCTTAATTCATGATTTGAAATATTCTTCAATGTAACTTTAAATGCCCCGTGTTCATTATTCCCTAGAACAAAACTATCGTTAGGTTTAATAGTTGTGTTGGAATTTAGAGAATTAAAAATACCGCAAGAAGAAGTGAGTAATAGAATAACAAATAATGTAATAACTGTTTTCATGATTTAAATTTTAATGATTAATAATAGGGCAAAGTTGCACCATTAGTCATCATCAATCGCTTCAAATTATGATTTGAGACTAATTAAATAAATTTGCAAAGCATTGTTAATGTATAGGATACAACATTTCTATAAATTCTTTTGGAGTTGTTCCAGTATTTTTTTTGAAAGCACGGTTGAAAGTTGCTTTAGAGTTAAATCCGCAATCGTATGCTATTCCTAATAACGTAGATTTTTTGTGTTCGCCTTCAGCAAAACTATTTTTCACAGCTTCAATTCTATAATTATTGATACAGTCGTTAAAATTCATTTGAAAACCTTGATTGATGGTTTTGGAAATTACAGAAGCATTTGTTTCTAGTTTTTTTGCCAAATCGTTAAGCGTTAATTCAGGGTTTTGATATAATTTTTCTTCTTGAATTAAGGTTTCAATTTTAGATTTCCAAAGAGAAATTTCGGGCGAATTTGATTCTTGAAATATTTCGTGTTCAATATCAATTACTGTTTCAGTTTCATTCTCATTGTGTGAATCAAGTAATAGAATCGGATTTTTATCAAAAAAAGACATTTTAAACGGAATTGTTGAATTTACTGGATTTGAAAATCCAGTAACAGCAATGTAATACATTACAATTGAAAAGAATAGAAAAAACCACCAACTTCCTTGATATGATTTCATTTCAGGAAATAAAAACCCCATAATATCAAAAGTAATTGGTAAAAGCAACATTATTAAAAAAGCAATTAAATAGGTTTTTACCCATTTGAATAAAATAGAATCTGCATAACTTACAACCTGAAACATCAGTTTTTTGTATACATTATAGTATCGAATACTCAAAATAAAATAGGTAACCATAGAAATCAAGCCGAGCTTTTGATACCAGTATTCAAAATCTTTGTCTATTCCATCTTCATAGAAAAAATAACCCTCAAAAATATATTTATCATAAACCCAGATGGCAAATGTGTATATTAGGTAAAGAGTACCAGGAAATAAATGAGCCGTTTCTTTTTTAGAAAACCTAAAATAAGGATTTAATAAACTTTGTGTATAAAAAAAGATAATCGGACCAATAAAGAATAAATGTTGAAATGGTATATAAAATAACAAATCTCTATATGGTTGATTATCATACCACCCAGCAAAACCAAGCATCCAAGGTGCAATGTATAGGCTGCATAGAAAAATAAATAAACTTAGCCAATAATCAGATTTATTTTCGTTTTTAATTGCCTTAGAAAGTAATAAAGCACTATAAATTATTCCATGTGTGAATGAAATAAGTAAAACCGAACTGTAAAACCCAAATTGGAAGAGCATATAGATTTTTTCGTAAAATTAATTATTAATCTCAAATGAAGGTTAGGCTAGGGTTTAAATTTCATAACTAAATTATCTTAACTATCTTTGCAAAAAAATAGCACCTTGATTAAGATTGGCAACATAGAATTACCTGATTTTCCTTTACTACTTGCGCCCATGGAAGACGTGAGCGATCCGCCGTTTCGTAGATTGTGTAAAACACACGGCGCCGATATGATGTATTCGGAATTTATTTCTTCAGAAGGGTTAATTCGCGATGCGATCAAGAGCCGTCAAAAACTCGATATTTTTGATTACGAGCGTCCAGTTGGGATCCAAATTTTTGGTGGCGATGAAGAAGCGATGGCAATGTCGTCTAAGATTGTTTCGACTGTTAACCCCGATTTGATTGATATTAATTTTGGTTGCCCTGTAAAAAAAGTGGTCTGCAAAGGCGCTGGAGCAGGTGTTTTGAAAGATGTGGATTTAATGATTCGGTTAACCAAAGCCGTAATTGATAGTACCGATTTACCTGTAACCGTAAAAACCCGTTTGGGTTGGGATGAAAATTCTATTAATATTGATGAGGTAGCTGAGCGTTTGCAAGATATTGGTGTACAAGCTTTGTCTATTCACGCGAGAACAAGAGCTCAAATGTACAAAGGCCATTCGGATTGGTCGCACATTGCCCGAGTAAAAAACAATCCTAGAATTACAATGCCTATTTTTGGAAACGGAGATATTGATTCTCCAGAAAAAGCCTTGCAATATAAAAACGAATACGGTATTGACGGCATTATGATTGGTCGTGCCGCTATTGGTTATCCTTGGATTTTTAACGAAATCAAACATTACTTTAAAACCGGCGAACACTTACCAGCACCTACCGTTATTGACCGAGTGGAAGCGGCTCGAAACCATTTAATTTGGTCGATGGAATGGAAAGGCGAACGATTGGGTATTGTAGAAATGCGTCGTCATTATACGAATTATTTCAAAGGCATTCATTCTTTCAAAGACTACAAACAAAAATTAGTTACTACTGATGAGGCAGAAGATTTGTTTAGCGTGATGAAAGAAATTGAAGAGGTGTATGCGGGTTATGAGTTTGTGTAAATTAATCCAATAACTTCTTACTCACACGGCTACTCGCAATTAAAGATGCGATAAATCCAAGCGAAATAATCGTTCCTAAAACAATCAAAACATTTTCTACAGTAAACACTACTGGATAGGCTAAAGTAGGCGTAATCATAATCAACTGAAATTGTTGTTGCAATACCACAATTCCAATCCCTAAAATGAGTCCGATTCCTCCCCCAAAAACACTCAACAAAGTGCCTTGCAGCAAGAATATTTTACGTAAATCTTTAATTTCGACACCCAAGTTGAATAAGGTTTTCAAGTTGCCTTTTTTGTCCAAAATCATCATAATGAGCGCACCAATTAAGTTGAAAAGCGCCACTACGATTACCAAAGTAAAAATTAAATAAACCGCAATATTTTCGGTATTCAGCATTTTATAAAGCGATTCGTTCAGTTGCGCTCTGTTTTTTACCGTGATCGTATTTTTGAAAATAGATTGTAATTGTTCTATAATAACTTTTTCATTGGCTCCTTTCTCAATTTTGATTTCCAATCCCGATACTTGGTTCGGCTGGTATTCTAACAATTCTTGGGCAAGACCCAAATCAGCAAAAACATATTTGGAATCCAAATCTTCGTTGACGGTATAAATCCCAATCGGCAATAAATCCGATTGATTGAAAGCTTGTTCTGGATTTTCGATAGCGCCTTTTCCGGGTTTTGGAACAAAAACTTCTAGCGGTCTGTTGAAGTCCAATAATCCCATAGAGAATTTCTGGGCAATGCCGTAACCCACCACTACTTGATTCGTGTTTGGAGCGAGCCATTGTCCGTTAAAAAGATTTTTTTCAATGGGGTTGACTTTGGTAAACAAACTGTCAATTCCTTTTAAGTAGGTTACTTCTTGTTTGCCGTCAAAGGTAAAAAGCACCCGTTCTTCAATAATTTTGGAATAGGAAACAAGTCCGTCAATTTGTTTGATTTGATGCTCTTGTTCGGGTGTAATCAAAATGGATTTCCCTAAAGTAGAATTGAGTTTTAAATCGGGGTCCATCGCATTGGTAAACGAAAGACTAAATTCTTTTAGTCCGCTAAATACCGACAGCACCACAAAAAGAGCTAGTGCGCCAATAATAATTCCCATACTAGCAATTCGATTAATGATGTTAATAGCATTGTTTTTACTAGTACTGATGCTGTATCGTTTGGCTATATAAAGAGGGAAGTTCAATTTAAGATTGTCTGCGTTTTTCTAAAAGTTCTCTGTTTTCAATTGGGTTATCTCTGTTGGCTAATGCCTTGTCAATTTTTTCGATATAATCCAAAGAATCGTCAATAAAGAAAACTAAGTTGGGCACTTTACGCAATTGTAAACGCACACGTTGCGATAAATCGTGTTTAATTAAAGTAGAATTCGACTTGATTGCCACTAAAGTTTCTTTGGCTTTCTCCTGCGGGAAAATACTTAAATATACTGTGGCAACAGACAAATCTGAAGTCACTGCGACTTTGGATACGGAAATAATCAAATTGGTTATTCCATTTTTTCTCACTTCACCTTGTAGGATATCCACCAAATCTTTTTGGATAACGCCACCTATTTTTTTCTGTCTATTTGTTTCCATGATGCAAAAATACTACTTTTAAACTTTATTCGAACAAATTTTAAATCGAACCAAAATTCCGAGAAGCTAATCCTGCTTTAAGCTATATCTTTTTATTGAGGACTTCGGGTGCCTCAGTCTTCAATAAAAAGGATGCCGCTTCTCCCGAAACTTCGGGAAGGGCTAGGAGTTTCGTTTTCAGTACCCGAATACAATTATAAACCCAAATGATGCAAAGACACTCCTTTTCGATTTACGACGCCTCAGCCGGTTCTGGAAAAACCTATGCCTTGGTCAAAGAATATTTAAAAATCATCTTGACTTCGCCCAAAAATGATGCATATCGAAACATTTTAGCCATTACGTTTACCAACAAAGCGGTACACGAAATGAAAAGCCGAATTGTGGGAAGTTTGTCCGAATTTGCTAAAGAAAATCCATCTTCAAAGGCGCAAGATTTAATGCAAGATTTGTCAGTGGACACAGGACTTTCCATTGCCCAAATTAAAACCAAGTCACAACAGATCATCAAGCACATCATTCATAATTATGCTGCTTTTGACATTTCAACTATCGATAAATTTACACATAAAGTGATTCGTGCTTTTGCACACGATTTGAATTTACCCATGACGTTTGAAGTGTCATTGGATACCGAAAATTTATTGATTGAAGCCGTAGATGCTATTATTGCAAAAGCAGGCGAAGACGAAATTTTGACTAATTTATTAGTCGATTTCACTATGGAAAAAACCGACGATGATAAATCTTGGGACATTTCCCGTGAAATTTTAGAAACCGGAAAATTAGTTCTGAATGAAAACAATCGAAATGAAATCACCCATTTTCAAGATAAATCGATTACTGAATTTCTCGAAATCAAGAAAAAACTAACGGCTGTTTGTGAGGATTTAGAAAAAGAAACCAATGTTTTAGGTGACGAAGCGGCCGCGCTTATTGAACAAAAAGGCATTGACGTAAAATCGTTTTCAAGAGGTACTTTTCCCAATCACATTGCAAGCATTCAAGCTGGGAAATTCAATCCCAAAAATAAAATGTTCAAGGAAGTGGACGATGTTGCCATCAATAAAACAGCAACTGATCGCGCAATTATTGAAGCTATTATTCCTGATTTGTTAGCTATTTTGTCTAAAGTCTATGCCTTATTTGAAAAGATTTATTTTTATAAAGCGTTCTTAAAAAACATTACGCCTTTGTCGTTGTTGAATACAGTCAGTAATGAATTGGCTAAAATTCAACAAGAACAAAATATTTTATCCATTACCGAATTCAATGCGTTAATTCATAGAGAAATTCAAAACCAACCGGCTCCTTTTATATATGAACGTTTAGGCGAACGCTACCGTCATTTTTTTATTGACGAATTTCAGGATACTTCCGAGATGCAATGGCAAAATTTGATTCCGCTTATTGATAATGCGCTTTCCGGTCAAGACGAATATGGAGTTAAAGGGACTTTGATGATTGTGGGCGACCCCAAACAATCTATTTACCGCTGGCGTGGCGGAAAAGCAGAGCAATTTATTGAGTTGAGTAAAGATGAAAATCCATTCAACAACCCAGATAAGAAATTAACTCAATTGGAATACAATTACCGTTCGTATTCCCAAATTATTGAATTCAACAACAGCTTTTTTAAATTAATGGCTAATGAATTTCAGCATCCTGATTACAAAGATTTGTATGAAAATCACAGTCATCAAAAAGTAAATTCCAAAACAGGCGGCTATGTCAATATTTCGTTTCTTCCAGACACATCGGAAACAGAAGAAGAAGCATTGGACAAAACCGAAATGTATGTGCAAGCTACTTTGGAGACCATAAATAAGGTACTTGAAAAAGGTTTTGAATATAAAGATATTGTCATCTTGACCCGCAAACGCGGACAAGGAATTGCAGTGGCAAATTATCTAACAGAGCAAGGTGTTCCTCTATTGTCGTCTGAAACTTTGATGATTCAAAATGCGACCGAGGTACGATTTATTATTCATTTATTAAGATATTTAAAAAATAGTACTGATGTAGATGCCAAAGCTCATTTCTTACATTATTTGGCTTTGCACGCTCAAGAACAACTACCAGTACATGATTTTATTGCTAAAGGCAAAGTGTTGGCTCAAGAAACCGAATTTGAAAATTGGTTGTTGCAATTTAATTTGGATTTATCCTTTCAAAATCTCCGAAAAAAATCCCTATACGAAGCAGTAGAAATTATAGTAAGTAAATTTATTTCACCAGCGCTTCGTACTTCTAGTTATGTGCAATATTTTATGGATATCGTATTAGAAAGAGACATTCGCAATCAGGCAGGTGTTGCTGATTTTCTGGATTTTTGGGATAAAAGCGCTGAGAAATTCAGCATTCCGTCACCCGAAGGTACCAATGCTGTACGAATTATGACCATTCACAAATCCAAAGGATTGGAATTTCCAGTGGTAATTATGCCTTTTGCTGAGGAAGATTATAGTCGAAAACCTAAAGATAAATTGTGGTTGAATGCCGAGGAAGAAACGGTTGGTTTGCCAAAAGTTTTAATTGACAATAGCACTGCCGTAGAAGGGTTTGGAGAGGATGCATTAGAGTTATACACTATTAAAAAGCAAGAAGAATTATTGGACAATATTAATGTGTTGTATGTTGCTTTGACCCGAGCTGAAGAGCAATTGTATATTATTTCAAGTAAAAATTTATCTAGCAAAGGCGAAGTGCCAAAGAATAATATGTGTGCTTTTTTTATCAATTATTTAATAGCGCAAGGTTTGTTTCAAGAGGATCGATTCGAATATGAGTTGGGGAACTCAGCAAAATTATCTTTAGAAGAAAAACACGAAGATAGCACTAAAACTATTCCTTTTGTGGCAGAAGTTTTAAACCCTAAAAATATCAAAATAGCAAAACGAGAATCTTTAATGTGGGGCACCCATCAACAAGAAGCTATTGAATATGGGAATGTGATTCACGAAATTTTATCCTTTGTAAAAACTAAAAATGATGTTGAACTTGCTATTACCAAAGCCCTTGAAAATGGGTTGATACAATTTAGCCAAAGAGACATTGTCCTACAAACAATCTTAAGTATTGTAGAACATGAGTCGTTATCGAATCATTTTGCAGAAGGAAATCAAGTATTAAATGAGCAAACTATCATTCAAAAGGAAGGACAATCCATCAAACCCGATCGAATGGTGATTGATTCTAACAATAAAGTTTTTCTTTTGGATTATAAAACAGGCGCTTCCAATCCGAAATATAAAATACAATTGGAAAATTACCAAAAAGCTATTGAAGATATGGGCTATAAAGTAATTCAGAAAGCATTAGTGTACATTGCAAAAGATATAACAGTTGAATTTGAGAATTAATTTATTATCAAGGAATCCATTTTTTTCCGAATTACTTTTAAAGAATAGCTTATTGTATAGAAGAATTATTGTCAATTGTTTTGATATTCTAAAATTTGATTCTACTTTTGTTAAAAATTTTAAAATAAAGCACAAATTATTATTAATTAATTTAAAATAACTATGAAACATTTAAACAAAATTGTAACGGCTGTATTGCTTGTAATTGGATTAAATTCTTTTGCACAAGACAGTAAAAATCCATGGGCTGTATCTTTTGGGGCGAATGCTATTGATACAAGAACAAGTGCAACTGGAGGAAACAATTGGTTGGATTACCACGTGTCACATCCATTTGCAGTTAAGCAAAATTGGAACATGCTGCCAACAATTTCTTACATTGGAGTATCGAAGTATATTGGAGACAACTTTAGTTTTGGTTTTTCAGGATCTGCTAACAAAATGAGTAAATTTGTTACCCTTAATCCAACATCACCAGAAAGAGATGCTAGAAATTATGTTGTTACTAATCCTGGAGATCTTTCTTATTTTGGATTGGACACTTTCTTGAAATATAGTTTTCAAAGTTTGATTAAATCAAAATCATTTGAGCCTACTGCTTCATTTGGAGCTGGATATTCTTTCCTAGGAGATTCTAGTTATGGAACTCTAAATACAGGTATTGGTGTAACTTATTGGATGACAGAGAATTTAGGTTTTGAATTAGCTTCAACTTACAAAAAATCTTTTGGGGAAAGAGCTATAGCTGAAATGCCTGATTCACCTTCATTTTTACAACATTCTTTTGGTTTAGTATTTAAGTTTGGAGAAACTAAGTAAGTAAATTAATATAATTTTTAAAAAACTCTAGTCGAAAGGCTAGAGTTTTTTTATGTAGAAAAATTGCTACCTTCCACAAAGTATTTAATTTCAATGATTTAGCACTACATTGTGGATTGAAATTTTGTAGTTAAATAATTTTATAGTACTTTTGATACAATTAACTAAAGTAATTTAAAAAATCAAGTATGAAACATTTCAACAAAATTGTAATTGCTATTTGTATGATTTTGGGTTTAAGCTCAAATGCGCAAGACAGTAATAATCCATGGGCTATCTCTTTTGGGGCAAATGCCATTGACACAAAAACAGGAGCTGATGGCGGCCACGAATGGTTAGATCGTCATTTTTCACAACCTTTTGCAGTTAAAGATAACTGGAATATTTTGCCTACAATATCGTATATTGGAGTTTCTAAATATATTGGCGACAACTTCACTTTTGGAGTTTCTGGTACAGTAAATAAGATTAGTAAATTTGTGAATTATAATCCAACAGCAGTTGGTGCAGATTCACGTGGTTATTTAGTATCTAATCCAGGCGATTTAGCGTATTATGGACTTGATGCTACTGTTAGATACTCATTCCAGTCACTAATCAAATCTAAAATAATTGATCCGTCTCTTTCAGTAGGTGGAGGATATTCATTTTTTGGAGATGCTAGTTTTGGTACTATTAATACAGGAGCTGGAGTTACATTTTGGGTAACAGAAAATCTTGGAATAGAATTAACTACAAAATATAGAAAATCCTTTGGAGAGAGAGTTGTTCCTGGAACCGCTACTCCTGATGCTCCATCATTCTCTCAACATACTGCTGGTTTAGTTTTTAAATTTGGTGGAACAGATACGGATAACGACGGAATCTATGACAAAGAAGACGCTTGTCCAGATGTTGCTGGTTTGAAACAATTCAACGGATGTCCTGATACTGACGGAGATGGAATTGTAGACGGAAGTGATGCTTGTCCTGAAGTTGCTGGTTTAGCTGCTTTGAACGGATGCCCAGATGCTGATGGTGATGGAGTTACTGATGCAAATGATGCTTGTCCACAAGTTGCTGGTTTGGCTTCTTTAAAAGGATGTCCAGATGCTGATAAAGATGGAGTTGCTGATAAAGATGACAAATGTCCATCTGTTGCCGGTCCTAAAGAAAATGCAGGTTGTCCTTGGGCTGATACTGACAAAGATGGTGTAGCTGATAAAGATGATGCATGTCCAGAAGTTGCAGGTCCTGCTAGCAACAAAGGATGTCCAGAAGTAACCGCAGCTGACTTAGATAAAGTTAGTGCAGACGCTAAAATGATCTATTTCAATAGCGGAAAAGCTACTTTCAGATCAGAAGATGTTCCAGTAAAAATTGAATCAATTTCTACTTTATTGAAACAATATCCTACAGCTAAATTTAGTATTGAAGGACATACTGATAGTGATGGTTCTGATGCATTCAACCAAAAATTATCTCAAGAGAGAGCAGACGTAGTTAGAAATGCTTTAATCGAAAGAGGTATGAAAGCTGAAAATTTATCTGCTGTTGGTTATGGAGAAAGCAAGCCAGTTGCAACAAATAAAACGGCTGCTGGAAAAGCTAAAAACAGAAGAACTGAAGTAGTATTACAAAAATAATATACTTTAAATATTTTTTAGAAAACGTCCTGATTTATCAGGGCGTTTTTTTATTTTTATAGAATGACAAATACTTCTTTTTTAGATAAAATTGCAGCAGTGCTTATTGACAATTATTCGGATAAATTATCCAATACAGTTGTTATTTTGCCTAATAAGCGAGCTAAGGTTTTTTTAATTGAGGCTATAAAGAATCAGCTAAGCCAAACAGTGCTTTCGCCTGAAATAATTAGCATTGAAGATTTTATTCAAAATATTGCCGGAATTCGTTCTGTGGATACTATCGAACAGTTGTTTGAGTTTTACGAAGTGTATTTGTCAATTACACCTACTGCTCAACAACAGTCTTTTGAATTGTTTGCCAATTGGGCCAAAACACTTTTACAGGATTTTAATGAGATTGATCGTTATTTATTAGAGCCACCTCATGTTTTGTCCTACTTAAAGGATATTGAAGATATTAAAAAGTGGGGAATTGAGGTTGAAGATAAAACACAGTTACTCGAAAACTATATTGATTTTTGGAAGTTATTACCCAACTATTACCAATCTTTATACGATCATTTACTTTCAAAAGGGATTGGTTACCAAGGATTGATTTACAGAGAGGCGGTTAAGAATTTAATTCATTTTTTAAATACCGTTCAAAATAAACAATTCATTTTTGCAGGATTTAATGCTTTAAATGCTGCCGAAGAAAAAATTGTTCAAGAACTCTTAGCCGTAGGTCAAGCCAAAATTTATTGGGATGCTGATCAAACTTTTCTGAACGACCCGTATCACGATGCAGGGCTGTTTTTACGCCGATTCAAAGAAAACTGGAAGCATTATAAATCACATCCATTTGAATGGATTGTAAACGATTTTTCTGGAACTAAAAATATTCAGGTAATCGGAACTCCAAAGTCAGTAGGACAAGCTAAAATTGCAGGGAGTATTTTGGAACAAACCATTCTAGAAAATCCTGATAAATCCTTAGATAAAGTTGCGGTAGTTTTAGGTGAAGAAAGTTTGCTGGTTCCGTTGTTGTATTCGTTACCGGCCTCGGTTGGCGCATTAAATATTACGATGGGGTATTCGGCAAAGAATAATCCCGCACAGATTTTGGTAGCCAAATTATTTAAAATGCACACCAATTCGTTGTCGAGAAACAACAAGGGATATGTGTTCTATTACAAAGAGGTTTTGGATGTTTTGACTCATCCTTTAGTGGAACCCTATGCGCAAACGCGTGAATTAGTGCAACTCATTAATGAGTATAATTATACCTTCATTACGCACCAAAAGTTATTGGATTTGAATCCAAATCCGAGTGAATTATTTTTAATGTTATTCAAAAAATGGGAGACGGGTGCCATTCCTGTTTTGGAAACCATTATTAGTTTGTTACAGACTTTGAAAAATAATTTAAGCAACGATAATGAAGAGGAAAAGATAACAAAAGCATTTGTTTTTGCTATTTTCAAAGTGATTAATAAATTGATTACGTACTATTCAAAACACCAACATATTGATAAGATTGAAACGCTATACGCCATTTATAAACAAGTGATAGATGTTGCTGAGGTTTCGTTTGAAGGAGAACCTCTAAACGGCTTACAAATTATGGGGGTTTTAGAGAGTAGGGTTTTGGATTTTGATACGGTTATTGTCACGTCTATGAATGAAGGTAAATTTCCTGCGGGGAAATCGTCCAATTCCTTTATTCCGTATGATGTGAAACGGGAATTAGGTTTGCCAACATTCAAAGAAAAAGATGCTATTTATACCTATCATTTCTACCATTTGCTGCAACGAGCGACTAACATTTATTTGTTATACAATACTGAAAGTGAAGGCTTGGATGCTGGCGAAAGAAGTCGATTTATCACCCAGTTGGAGGTAGAAAGACAAGCCAATCATAATTTATCGCAAGAAATATACAATGCAGTTTTGCCTGAGACAGCATATCTGCCTATGGAAGTCCCAAAGTCAGAATCTGTGATGTTGCGATTAAAAGAAATTGCACAAGCGGGTTTTTCTCCTTCAGCATTGACGGGTTACATCAGGAATCCGATAGATTTTTATTTTCAAAAAATTCTTCGCATTCGAGAAGTGGAGGAAGTGGAAGAAAGTATTGCTTTGAATACCTTAGGAACTATTATTCACGAAACCTTAAAAACGCTTTATGAACCTTTCATTGGAAGGTTGATTTCTGAATTTGATATACAAAATTGTTTTAAGCAAGTTGATACCGAAGTATTGAAACAATTCAAATTGGTATATAAAGAAGGCGAAATTAAGAAAGGACGCAATTTGTTAGCTTTTGAAGTGGCAAAACGCAATGTGTCAAACTTCTTGAAAGTTGAGTTGGAAACCATTAAATCGGGTGACAAAATCCAAATTATTGCTTTGGAACAAACCTATGAACGACTGTTAGAACATCCTAAATTACCTTTTCCGGTTTTGATTAAAGGGAATGTAGACCGAATCGAAAATCGTAACGGAACCATCCGAATTATCGATTATAAAACAGGAAAAGTAGAAAAAGGAAGTGTTGCTTTGTCCAGTTGGGACGGCCTGACTGAGGAGATAAAAAACGATAAAATTATTCAGGTTTTAGCCTATGCTTTTATGTTTCAAAATGAAGTGAAAGGTTTGCCAATAGAAGCTGGAATTATATCGTTTAAAAACTTAAAAGCGGGTTTTCTGCCATTCAATTTTAAAACAGGAAAAGAAGCTACCTCCATCATCACCCATGAAATTCTAGACGATTATTTGGAACAAATTGTGTTGTTGCTCACCGAAATTTTAGAAGAAACGATTCCTTTTGTAGAGAAAATCAATTAGGATTTCACCGATTTAAAAAATTGCAATAATTTGTCCTGTAAAGCTTCTTGATTTTCAATGTGCGACATATGTCCGTCTGGGAAACTCAACAATTGAACTTGCGTCTCCTCAATTTGTTCTTTCGTTTCCTCGTAATGTAAAACAGGATCTTTTTTGCCCAAAACCAATAATTTCGGATAAGGAGTTAAATGCAATAAAACTTCTCGGTCGATACGGATTTTCATCCCTTCTAATGAAGCAACAATACCTTGAAGCGGAGTTTTTAAAGCTTCTTGTTTGACGTTGTTAATTGCCTCCGAAAGACGTTCTCTGTTGTCTTCGCTAAATAAATTTGAGATGGATAACGAAATAAAATTTTGAAACGATTGTTTTACCGCTTTAATAGCACGATCCCGATTGGTTTTACGTTCGTCACTATCGGCTCTGGAAGTTGAGTTTAATAACACTAGACCTTTTACCGCATCTGGATACAATTCGGCGAAAGCCAAAGCAACATAACCACCCATAGAATGACCTACAAGGATCACTTTTCTTAGACGTAATTCAGAAAGAATTTCATGTACTACATCGGCGTTGTTTTCCATAGAATGAACGTAGCCCATACATTCCGTTTCACCATGACCCAATAAATCAATGGTGATGACACGAAATTTTTTGCTCCACTCAGGAATAAAAGTATCCCACATTTTTTTGTTTTCCAAAAACCCATGCAATAAAACTACAGCCGTTCCTTTGCCTTGGTCGGTGAAGCTAATGGTAGTGTTTTTAAAATGAAGCGTTTTGGTCATACTTTTTAAAGAAGCACAAAATTAGTCATTAAGGCTAAAGTTGTTATAACACAGATTGAAGAAATTATACTAATTTTTATAATTTCTCCAATCTGCGTTTAAAACATAGATGGTTTATTAATTGATCTAAGACAATTGCTGCTTAAGCGTTCATCAAACTTTCAATTTCCTCTACTTCAATTGGAATATTGCGCATCAAGTTGAACGGCGAACCCTTCTCTTGTATTGCTACATCATCTTCTAAACGAATACCAAAACCTTCTGCTGGAATGTAAATCCCTGGTTCTACAGTAAATACCATATTGGCCTGCATTGGCTCGGTTAAGATTCCGTAATCGTGTGTGTCCAATCCCATGTGGTGTGAAGTCCCATGCATAAAATATTTTTTATAGGCAGGCCAATCAGGATTTTCGTTTTGCACATCGGCTTTGTCAATTAACCCCAAACCTAATAGTTCAGACGTCATTACTTTGCCCACTTCAATATGGTATTGTTTCCACAAAGTGCCTGGAGTTAGCATTTGAGTAGCTTCGTTTTTGACACGCAAAACAGCATTGTAAACTGCTTTTTGTCTTTCGGTAAAACGACCCGAAACTGGAATTGTTCTGGTCATATCACTCGAATAATTTGCATATTCTGCTGCAACGTCTAGTAATATCAAATCACCCGCTTTACACGCTTGGTTGTTCTCGATATAGTGCAATACATTGGCATTATTTCCCGAAGCAATGATAGGTGTGTAAGCAAAACCTTTGGAACGATTGCGAAGGAATTCGTGCGCAAATTCGGCCTCGATTTCATATTCGGTTACGTCAGGTTGAACAAAAGATAAGACTCTTCTAAATCCTTTTTCGGTAATGTCGCAGGCTTTTTGGATTAACTCCAATTCTACATTTTCTTTTACCGAACGAATGCGTTGTAATATTGGATTGCTTTTAGCTACAGCATGTGCAGGGTATTTCTCTTTCCACCATTTTACAAAACGGGCCTCACGAGTTTCGGTTTCAACTGTGGCGCGATAGTGTTCGTTGGTGTTAATGTAGATGGTTTCAGAATGTGTCATCAATTCAAACAACACTTTTTCAAATTCAGTTAACCAATACACGGTTTTAATTCCAGATATTTCAAAAGCACGTTCTTTGGTTAGCTTTTCGCCTTCCCAAACGGCTATATGTTCGTTGGTTTCTCTTAAGAAAAGCATTTCTCTTTGGTGCTCGTAAGGTGCATCTGGAAAAAGCAACAAGATACTTTCTTCTTGATCCACACCACTCAAATAAAATATATCGCGGTGTTGTGCAAATGGCATGGTACTATCGGCACTGATAGGGTAAATGTCGTTCGAGTTGAAAACTGCTACACTTTTTGGCTTCATTAGAGCCGTGAATTTAGCGCGGTTTTTTATAAATAAATTGCGGTCTATTGGATGGTATTTCATAAAAAATAGAAATTATTAGATTACAAATCTAATCAATCCATTTGTAATATCTAGCACCAATTAAATTTGGATTTTCATTTTCTATACGATCTAAAACCCATTCGTTTTTAGGAGTTCGAACACTTTGTTTTTGTTCTTTTTTATGGAGTTTTTCGTAAGTAGTAAAGTCAATTTCATGGCTTACTTCCAATGTTTCAAACAATTGTGGTTTGGCTACAGCCAATTGCCAATCGGGTTGAATCGTACCTTCAAAAACTTTGGATTTTGAGCCACTTCCGTAGGCTAAGAAACCAAATTTCTTTCCTGAAATTGGTGCGTTTGTATTGGCAAAATGCGCCAAAGTAGACAGGAATCCCATGAAAATGGAACCTGTATATAAATTCCCAATTAGTGATGAAGCGATTTCGGCAGGTTGTAATTTTTGTGTTACAAAAGCACGATACTCATCTGATTTGCTTACTTCTTTCAATTTGTTTTGGTAGTCAGTAGGAGCTTCATTACCTGAAAGAATTGGAGTAGCGGCATCTAGCGCAAAAATTTCAGTCAACATGCGGCGTCCTTGAAACGAATACGGCAAGTGCATGATGATGCTTTCCCAAGTATTGTAAATTGTTTCGGTAGTGTTTTTTAATTTTTTGAATGAAAAATATGCATTGCGTGTACGATCCATATAGCATTGGTTGGAATATTGTCCGTCAAAAACCGGTTGATCTTTGTGAATTTCGATTTCGGCTTCTAAATTATTAAACCAAGTATCATTGGAGTTATTGCCCGTTATAGCTTCTTTAGAAAGAGTTCGGTAGGGCTTGAAAAAATCAAAAACCCCTTTGGTACTGGTTGCCCATTCGTTTTCAAACGCAATTATTTTAGGATTTGAAGTCACTAACATCGCTACAGCTCCTGCACCTTGAGTGTATTCGCCTGTCGAATTCAAATCGTATTTAGCAAAATCAGTGGTAACGACAATGGCTTTTTTATTTGGATTGAGTTGTACGAAGTCCAAGCAGTTTTGTAAAGCATCCACTCCGCCAATACAGGCAAAAGTAAAATCGACCACATCGCATTCGGCTAAAATTCCTTCACCAAATTTTTGCTCCATCAAGGCAATTAAAAAGGAACTAATGGGTTTTGAACTATCTATCGCACTTTCAGTACCGACATAAATTCTGGAAATTTCGTTTAGATTGATTTGGTTTTCTAAAACTAATTTGGTTAAGGCATTGGCACCGAAAACAACAGTATCTTGATGTACATCGGGCAATGTCATTTTAAGTAGGCCTAGCCCTTTTTCTAGTTTTTCGGGTTCAATATTTCGTCCTTTTGCCAAAGATTTTATCGGTAAATGTACTTGAGCAACGTCAAAAGCAATAGCGTCAATTCCTGTTTTCATTAGTTTTTTTAGTTTGTGTAAATTTAAAATTAGGGACTCAAAAAACAATTGTTTTTAACTATTAAAATCAGTGGTTTTATAATTTTTACGGATAATAAAATTAAAAGTAATTTAAACTACTAAATCTATAATTTTAGGCGCTTTCATTGCTGTATTTATAAGAATTATTAATTTAGATAGTTTTGTGAAATGTTTATGTATTGATAGGATTTAAGTCTTATTTTTATTGATTTGTTAGTATATTTTATAGAACACTTTAAAATCATTATAAATAAGAACGAAAAGGTTGTAGTTGAATTTGATTTCTCCTATTTTTGTACAACTTTTAATAAAATTTATATAAATTATTATGGCAAAATCTGCAATTCTTAAGTCTTCTATTGCTAAGAAATATTGGATGGCTTTTACAGGTTTATTTTTATGTGTGTTCTTATTAGGGCATTTAGCAGGGAATCTTCAATTAATATTTAGTGACGCATTACACTTTAATCAGTATGCGTTGTTTATGACGACCAACCCCGCTGTAAAAATTTTATCTTACGTTACCTATATTTCTATTTTATTCCATGCTATCGATGGAATTGTTTTAACTATTCAAAACAAAAAAGCAAGACCTGTTGCTTATGCGAAAACAGATGGTTCTTCCAGTTCATTTTCTTCAAGAAATATGGCGGTTTTAGGAACTATTATTTTGGTTTTTATAGTAACGCATATGGTCAATTTTTGGGCTGTAATGCATTTTGATAAAAATATGCCGTTGCAAACCATTTCGATTGGTGTTCAAGGCCAAGAGCAGGAGTACTATTTAACTACTGACGGAGGTTATCTTCCAAAAGCTCAAGTAGATCAAAAAATGATTAAGATTGAAAACAGAACTGAATTCTTTGATGCTGCTGCCAATGTTAAAATTAAAGAAGGATATAAAGATTTGCACAAAATTACTGTAGCGTTCTTTAAAGATCCAAAAACAGGATTGATTGCTACTATTTTATATGTTTTGGCAATGTTTACTTTAGCATTCCATTTATTACACGGATTTCAAAGTGCGTTTCAATCGATTGGTTTGAATAGTCCTAAATATACGCCAACAATCAAAAAAGCAGGAGTTTTATTTTCAATTATTGTTCCGCTATTGTTTGCTATTATTCCTGTTTACATTCACTTTTTCTTAAAATAAATCAACATCAGAAGATATTATGAAGTTAGATTCTAAAATACCAGAAGGTCACATTTCACAAAAATGGACTGATTATAAAGATCATTTAAAATTAGTTGCTCCAAACAATAGACCAAAAATTGATATTATTGTTGTAGGAACTGGTTTGGCAGGTTCATCTGCTGCGGCATCGCTTGCAGAAATGGGTTACAATGTTAAAGCATTTTGTTTCCAAGATTCACCACGTCGTGCGCACTCTATTGCAGCACAAGGAGGAATCAATGCAGCGAAAAACTATCAAAATGATGGAGATAGTATCTATAGATTATTTTATGATACCATTAAAGGTGGAGATTATAGAGCACGTGAGGCTAACGTTCACCGTTTAGCTGAAGTATCTGGAAATATTATTGACCAATGTGTAGCACAAGGGGTTCCTTTTGCAAGAGAATATGGCGGAATGTTAGACAACCGTTCTTTTGGAGGAACACAAGTACAACGTACTTTTTATGCTGCAGGTCAAACAGGACAACAATTATTACTAGGAGCTTATTCCGCTTTATCAAGACAAATAGGTTTAGGACGTGTTGAAATGTTCAATCGTCACGAAATGTTAGACTTAGTAAAAGTAGACGGAAAAGCTCGTGGAATTATCGCTCGTAACTTGGTTACAGGAGAAATCGAAAGACATTCAGCTCACGCAGTAGTAATTGCTTCTGGAGGATATGGGAATGTTTATTTCCTTTCTACTAATGCGATGGGAAGTAACGTTACAGCAGGATGGAAAGTGCACAAACAAGGGGCTTTGTATGCCAATCCTTGTTATGTTCAAATTCACCCAACCTGTATTCCTGTTCACGGAACTAACCAAGCTAAATTGACTTTGATGTCAGAGTCTTTGCGTAACTCAGGTCGTATTTGGGTACCTAAGAAAAAAGAAGATGCAGAAGCGGTAAGAGCAGGAAAGTTAAAGCCTTCAGATATCGCTGAAGAAGATAGAGATTATTATTTAGAGCGTAAATATCCTTCTTTTGGAAATTTAGCGCCACGAGATATTTCTTCAAGAGCCGCAAAAGAAGTGTGTGACGAAGGAAGAGGTATTGAATCGAACGATACTAATGAAGGGGTATTTTTAGATTTCTCTTCTGAAATTCAAAACAAAGGAAGACAAGCGGCTTTCGCCAAAGGAAATCATAACCCAACAGCGGAAGAAATTACTACTTTAGGAAAAGAATGGTTGAAAGAAAAGTACGGTAACTTGTTTACGATGTACCAAAAAATCACCGATGAGAATCCATATGAAACGCCAATGAAAATCTATCCAGCGGTTCACTATACTATGGGTGGTGTTTGGGTGGATTATAACTTACAATCTACTATTCCAGGATGTTTCGTTGCTGGAGAAGCTAACTTCTCTGACCACGGAGCGAATCGTTTAGGAGCTTCGGCTTTGATGCAAGGTTTGGCTGATGGTTATTTTGTATTACCTTATACAATCTCAAATTATTTAGCAGATGATATTCGTACAGGTAAAATCTCAACTGACTTACCAGAATTTGCTGAGGCAGAGAATAGAGTGAAAGAAACAATCAACCAATTCTTGAATAATAAAGGTTCTAAATCAGTGGATCATTTCCACAAACGTTTGGGATTAATTATGTGGAATAAAGTGGGTATGAGTAGAAATGAAGCAGGTTTGAAACAAGCAATTGAAGAAATATCAGCTTTGAAAGCAGAGTTCTACAAAGAAGTAAACGTACCGGGAAGTGCAGACGAGTTAAATCCACAATTAGAGAAAGCACTTCGTGTAGCTGATTTTATTGACTTAGGATTATTGATGGCTATGGACGCGCTACAACGTAACGAATCTTGTGGAGGTCACTTCCGTGAAGAATACCAAGATGCCGAAGGTGAAACACTACGTGATGATAAAAACTTCTCATTTGTAAGTGCTTGGGAATACAAAGGGGACGATATTACGAAGGCGGAGCTTCATAAAGAAGAATTGAAATACGAGTTTATCAAAATTGCAGCTAGAAATTATAAATAATAGAATTATGTCTTCAGCAAAAAACATCAATATAACCCTTAAAATTTGGCGTCAAAAAGACTCTAAAGCAAAAGGACAATTAGAAACGTACAAATTAAATGACGTTTCTACAGCAAGTTCATTCTTGGAAATGTTAGACCAATTGAACGAGCAATTAATCAATGAAGGAACAGAACCAATTGCATTTGATCACGACTGTCGTGAAGGAATTTGCGGTATGTGTTCGTTATTCATCAACGGACGTGCTCACGGACCCGATTCAGGTGTAACTACTTGTCAATTGCACATGCGTATGTTCAATGATGGCGATACTGTTTTTGTAGAGCCATGGAGAAGTAGAGCGTTCCCAGTTATTAAAGATTTAGTAGTAGACAGAAGTGCATTTGATAGAATCCAACAAGCGGGTGGTTTCGTATCTGTAAATACTTCTGGAAATACTATTGATGCAAATGCAACGCCAATTCCTAAAGAAGATGCAGATAAAGCGTTTATGGCAGCAGCTTGTATTGGTTGTGGAGCTTGTGTAGCAACTTGTAAAAATGGTTCAGCGATGTTATTTGTTGGTGCTAAAGTATCTCAATATGCATTATTACCACAAGGTAAAGTAGAAGCAACCACTCGTGTATTGAATATGGTACGCCAAATGGACGAAGAAGGTTTCGGTAACTGTACGAATACAGGAGCTTGTGAAGTAGAATGTCCTAAAGGAATTTCACTAGAGAATATTGCTCGTATGAATAGAGAATACTTGGTAGCAAGTGTAATCTAACTCAATACCGCTTACAATAAAAAAACGCATTCCGTAATTGGGATGCGTTTTTTGTTATTAGTCTTTCCAACCCCAAGGCGCGGGAGGATTCGGAACTGTTTTTGTCAAATCAAAATGCACTGTAAATAATCGATCTGAGCCTATGCGTCTCAGATTATAAGTAAATGAAGTTTCGCTTAGAGTAATCCACCAAACATTAGCAGCAGCATTTGGGATAGTGTTATACGTTTCCTGGTCTGCTGGAAAAATTTGTACCGAAGCCGAACCTGGATTTGTACTCGTACCGCCATATTGTGTTACTTTATCTTCTGACCCATCTTCATGACGGTGATCGTGTTTTAATTTGATTCGGTTGTTTTCTAATGTTAGCACCCATGTCCTAGATCTATCTTCACCAACAAAAAACGGAATTCGGATGGTTTTTGCATCACAATTTCGAACGTGCATAACGAGTTTTTTATCCTTAAAAGTGTCGTTGTTTCCTTCTTTCACTTCTCCTTCAAATGATTTTCCGCATTGTTTTTTTAGGTTTTCAAAAAATAATTCAGCACCTGATTTTTCTTGAGCAGTAAGAAATACAGTGCTTAACATTAGTAAAGCCAATAGTGTTTTTTTCATAGTGTAATTTTTTACTAATATAAGTAAGTTTTAGTTAGGTGACATTTCTTATTTTTATAGAAAATAAAAAAGTATGAAAGTAGCAGTCATTCAATCGCCATTGGCTTGGGAAGACCCACAATCCAATAGAAATTATTTCGAAGCCAAAATCAAGGGAATTGCCTCGGATGTCGATATAATTGTACTTCCTGAAATGTTTACATCTGGATTTACCATTAATCCTCAAGTTGTAGCCGAAACTATGCAAGGCGAAACGATTTTATGGATGCAATCTTTGGCGAAAGCCAAAAACTCTGCCATTACAGGCAGTTTAGTTATAGCCGAAGGCGCTACTTTTTATAATAGAATGGTGTTTGTTTTTCCTACGGGCGAAATCCAACAATACGACAAACGCCATTTGTTTACTTTGGCAGATGAACATAAGGTATATACGGCGGGAACACAAAAAAAAATCATTAACTATAAGGGATGGAGAATATGTCCGCTTATTTGTTACGATTTGCGTTTTCCTGTTTTCTCACGCAATGTCGAGAATTACGACTTACTGATTTATGTAGCCAGTTGGCCAAAAACCAGAATTGCCGCTTGGGATACTTTATTAAAAGCGCGCGCTATAGAAAATATGAGTTACACTATTGGCGTGAATCGTTTGGGAGTTGACGGTAATAATTTAGAATACCTTGGACATAGCCAAGTAGTTGATTATTTAGGGAATTCAGTACTAGAACCTCAAAAAGAGGAGGGTGTTTTTATTGCGGATTTAAAGAAAGAAGCGATGTTGGACACACGAAAAAAATTAGATTTTCTTAAGGATAAAGATACATTTGAATTAAAGTAAATTCGGATTTAAATACTACCGCAAATCACATAGCATGAAAAATTTGCGAATTTGCGGTTTATTTTAGCTCTTAATTATTTACGATTGGTATCTGTTTTCTTTTTCTCCGTTTTCTTTTTTGGTTCTGGAGCGTACGGAATACTTAAATCAAAAGCTTGCACGACATCCCAATTAGCCCGAACTTCTACCTCTTTGGAGAAGTAAATAACTTCTTCTGCGTATTGTTTTGCCAAGAAATTTCCTGGATCGTATTGCTTATTTTTATTGTCGTCATATATAGCACGCAAAGTATATTTAGCCGGCTGAATCAAGCTAAAATCTAGTGTAGTCTCTTTTTCAGTAAAGTTTGAAACGATAGTTTCGCCTTTGTCATTAGTTAATTCTACAAGAACAGGAAAGCGTTTCACGTTTTGAAGATTAACAATCAAATTACCATAGTTTTCTAAGGAATTAACATTGATTTTAAAATCCAAACTATCATTCACTTTATCGAATAAGTCAGTTACTGCTCCGGGTGATAATTTGAATTGGTAGGCCTCATCTGCTTCCCGTTTAAAATTCAAATAGAGTAATTGATGGAACTCATCGTATTCAGTGGTAAACGGGATGGCTTTTGACAGATTGTTTACTAAGCTCATTTTGCTTTTGTCAAATTGGACTAGTGGTGTTGCGCTTTCAAGAGCAAAACGTTCTTTAGGATTCAAGCTACCTTGTTGGTGTATCTTGATATCCAAAGTATCTTTTTTGAGTTCTCTGTATTTGAAAGTAAAACTATTTTTATATTTATTTTGTGTCACTTCCATGGTTAAAGAGTCAGCTTTAATAGGGCGGTACCAAACCTGTAATGAGTCTTTTTTAGGAAATTGAGTGATTATAGTTGGTATGATCTGGCCTTTATTTTTTAAAGTAATGCTGGGTCTATTTTCTTTTAGTTTTAAATTCCCTTCATAAGCCATAAGTAAACGATTTCCAGATGCTAGTGAAGGTTTGAATGCTTTAAATGGCAAATTCTCTTTGAATAATTCCAATTCGAAAACCGTATCATTCGGCACTGAAATGAATTGTTTCAAAAACCCAATTTTATCTTTTTTTGAATCGAATTTATTGTTGGAATTGTAATCCTTCATCGCGACCAAAAGGTATTTACCTGCTTTCAGATTTTCCAAACGAAATATCTTTAAACTGTCTAACGTATTGGTAACATAACGCGGCGTTTGTTTGTAAACAATTGAGTCGTTATAATTGGCATTTACATCATACAACATAACAGAAACAAAGGACTCTACTTCTTTGAAGTAAGCGTCTTTTACTTTGCCACTAATAGCGAGAGAGTCGATTGTTTTTCCAGTAGAAAAGACATATTTAAATTGGTTCAAGGCATTTCCCTCGTTGTTATCTGTAATTCCTTGACCAAAGTTAAAACTGTAGGTTGTATTCTCTTGTAAGGTATCTTTGATTGCAATTGTGATAATTTTACTTGCGGTACTAGGTAAAATCAAGGGCTCATTTTTCATGGGCGGCGAAATAATAAGCTGCTTTTTCAAGTCCTTTAACTTGATGAATTCATCAAAGGTTAATTTAATGGTATTGCCTTTAAATTCGGTAGTAAAGTTTTTTGGAAAACTGGCTTTCAATACTGGAGCAATAGTGTCTTTTGCACCGCCAGTAATGTTCCCTCTTTTGGCACAACTAGCCAGAAGAACTAACAATAAAGCAATACAGTAATTTAAAAAGGACTTGCCCATAACGAATTGAAAATTTGATGGCACAAAATAACAACTATATTTAATGGAATGGAAACTTTTTAGCGAAATATTATGGGGTTGTGATTCGGAATTTGGTTTGGAATTCTGTATTTTTAAACCGAAATAGAAGTCAATACCATGAGAAAAATAGAACATATCGGAATTGCAGTAAAAGATTTAGACGTTTCTAACGCGCTTTTTGAAAAGTTGTTTGGCGCACCAGCCTACAAAGCGGAAGAAGTTGCAAGTGAAGGCGTAACTACTTCGTTTTTTATGAACGGACCTAATAAAATCGAATTGTTAGCAGCGACTAATCCGGATAGTACAATAGCAAAGTTTATTGAGAAAAAAGGCGAAGGTATCCATCATATTGCGTTCGACGTAGAAGATATTGTATCTGAGATTGCCCGACTGCAAAAAGAAGGGTTTGTGGTATTAAATGAAACACCTAAGAAAGGTGCCGACAATAAGTTAGTAGCCTTTTTACATCCCAAAAGCACCAATGGCGTCTTGATTGAATTGTGTCAAGAGATTCCGCAATAGTAACCTCACAATCAGGAGGTTTCTTGTAGACCCCAATAGAATTAGTTAGTTTTTTTAAAACTGCTTTAAAAATAGTTGCGGCAAATTAAAAATAGTAGTAATATTGCACACTCTTAACCGGTCCTATAGCTCAGTTGGTTAGAGCACCTGACTCATAATCAGGTGGTCCCTGGTTCGAGCCCAGGTGGGACCACTAGTTAAACAAAGCCCTTGCAAATTTGTAAGGGCTTTTTTGTTTGTTTTTGACGAACATTTGACGAACATTTGAGTTGTCCTAAGTAAATAAAAAAACACGTTTTTCTTCTTATATTTGACTTTGTAAATTTTATACTTATGCCCTCAACAATCTCCTTTGCAATATATGTTTATATATTAGCCTTAATTGTACTATTCGAAATTTGTAATTTCTTAATTTTTTTTATTATACCGTCCAAAGTAAATAAATTGTACAAAGATGAAAGCCTTTTTATTTCACAATTTAATAGAAAGATTCTCGTAACAAGAGGATTGTTTTGCATTTCATTCGTAGCCCTATTTATAGTGGCCCTATTTTTTATGAATCAAAGTTCAAATAAGTATATACATTTTGTAGGGTTTGTTATTTTTATAATTTTCAATACCCTTTTGATTTCTAGCCGAAAAAAAGAATTAAGTAAATCAATTTATAAATGTGAAACAGAGAACACTACTTTTGAACGAAATACTGACTATGCTGATACTATTGTAGTTAATGATAAACATATAGAAATGGGTGATATTATGTATAATCCAAATAAAAGTTCAAAGACAAACTCTTCGATAAGTAATTCAAGCGATAATCGTTCTAGTAAACTTCTCCAAAATGTTCAAAATCGTTCAATCATACCCGCATCTATTTCTGATAGTGAAATTCTGAATAAGTACAATTACTTAAAAAACAGTTATGGAATTTTTTGTATTGAAGACGACTTCAGGAATATGCTTAAGGGTCAAAAAGTAAATGAAAAAATAGTGTTTTTAGATAATAATAAACTAGAGACAAAACTGTCTATAATTGAATATTTGGCTGTCTTAAATTTTATTGTTGATGGTAGTTTTGAAGCTATTAAAAGTAATGAAAAATTAATATATTGGATACACGAAAATTTCAATTTAGATAAAATAAAGAAAGGAAAGTTGACTTCAAAAAACATTTCAGACTTTAAAGACAGTCTTAAAACTGAAAAAAAAAGTAATTTTAGGTAATACTGCGTTACGTTTGGGAATCTTATTTTTTTTCTATTGCTTATAGTTTCCTTTGCTTCATAATTTTAAACAAAGAAAATCATGAGCAATTTCCAAATCGAGGAAAAGTTATTCCAAATCGAGAATAGTATTTCCAAATTAAACATCGCAGTTAAAACTATTCTTTCTTCAGAGGAGGCAGCTATTTTTTTGGGACTTACCCCATCGTATCTCTACAAGCTTACGTCTTCACGCAAGATCAAATTCTACAAACCGTTAGGAAAATTAAATTATTTCAAAAAAGAGGATTTAGAACAATTTTTATTACAAAATCCATCGGATTCTTCGGACAAACTTGAATCAGAAATATTTAATCATTGGAAAAAATAAAAAAAAGGTGTACCGACTTCGACATCATTTACACCTTATTAATTTTTTAAATTTTCAATAACTTGAAATACTCTGCAAATATAGAGTGTTTTCAACAATAATTATATTTCAATGAAGAAAAACATTCAAGAACTGTATAATACTAATACAGTTTCAAATACAATATTTGATAAAATCACCAATTATATTAACAACAAGTACAGGATTCGATTTAACATGATTTCACTTGATTATGAAATCAATCTAATTGACCAATCATTATGGGAGTCTTTAAACCTATATTCTTTATTAATAGAATTGAATAAAAATGGAATTGAAGTTAACTACAACAAATTAGAAATTTTTATTAAAAGCAATTTAATTGAACGTTACAATCCCATAAGAGAGTTTTTTCTTGAATTACCCAAATGGGACACAAAAGTCGATCATATAGAAAATTTGGCTTCTTATGTTACAACAAATGACAATAATGCTTTTGTGTATCATTTTAAAAAATGGCTTGCCAGAGCAGTTATTTGTGCAATGGAAAAAGACAAAATAAACAAGCATTGTTTAGTGCTTGCGAACGGGGACCAACATTCGGGTAAGTCCACCTATATTCAAAACTTAATACCTAAAAAACTATCTAGCTACATAGCAGAGGATATTGGTATGGACAAAGATTCGCGAATTAAAATGTGTAAAAATTTAATTATCAATTTGGAAGAACTCTCCGTTATTGGAAGAACAGAAGTGAATTTCTTAAAATCATTAATTAGTAAGGTTTTTATAAATGAAAGGTTACCCTATGAAAGGCGAGCCGAAAATCTTCCTAGAATTTGTTCATTTATAGGATCAACCAATATGGTTGATTTTCTTACTGATGAAACAGGTTCAGTTCGTTGGATCATATTTGATGTAATTGGAAGAATTGATTTTGACTATTCTAAAAAGGTTGATATAGATAAAGTTTGGTCGCAGGCCTACTATTTAGCTTATTTAGACAAACAATTCGAACCTGAGTTAACACAACAAGATATAATTGAAAATGAACTAAGAAATGAGCGCTATACTTCTTTTACTATTGAACAGGAGATGGTGTTAAAATATTTCGAGAAATCGGATGATTTAGATTATTTCAACACTCCTACTGATATAATGACTAAGCTTTTACCATTAGGTCTTAAATTAAGTAGAGAGAAGATTGGTAAAGCCTTGTCGGGTTATAGGTTTAAGCGAATAAAGCATCCTAAGAAACAAGTTTATGGATATTTAGCACAACCAAAATTTCATTCTAGTCCCTTTGATCTTAATAATCAATAATTCAATTTATAACCTACCTAACTTACCTACTTACCTAAACCCAGTAAAAATGGGAACAAATATTAGGTAAGTTACATTTAAAAAACCTACCTATCTTACCTAATAAAGAATAAAATCAGCAGGTAAGATAGGTAAGAAAAGGTAAGTGTTAAAACGGCAGTTGTATACTGTAAAATATAGATTAGGTAAGTAGGTAAGTACAAAATAGAAATACTTACTAAAAATAATTTTTATTCCCTTTTGTTCATATATACTTTAGTCAATTTAACATTGAAAAGAATAAACAAAAGGGGAAATAAATTTTTTGTTTTGAATTTAGCGAGGTGTGTTTGTATGCCGTGAAAAACCTTTCAATCTTCGATTTTATATTTTCACGGCATACAAACGCCTCGCCCTTCGGGAATAAAAAACTCCGAAGTCGTTTTTTTAATTTAATAAATAATTTATGTACAAAGGCGGCCGTCCCAACAAAGAAATAAAAAGAACTAAAGAGAAAAGAGTTTTATTTACAGAAGATGAATTCGAACAATTAAACAAGATGTTTAAAGATTCCATTTATCATAGTGTTAATGAAATGATACGAGATATTTTATTGAAAAAGGAATATAAAGTTGTTACACTAGATAATGAATTGAGAGAAGAAAGAAATATTATAATTGGAGAATGTAGGAGAGTTGGAAACAACTTCAATCAATTAATTAAAAATTTTAATCAAAAGAAGTTGGATTATTTCACTGATAAGGATATACATTTTTTAAAAATCAATATAGAACAGATTAAAATGCTATTTGGAAAGATTGAAGAAAATATTAAGAGGTAGCAGGGTATTAGCTACTATCAATATATAAAAATCAAAATCTCAATAAGCGGTATTACTAAATTTTAAAATGTCTTTACTATTAAATAAATTTAATATATTTGTTTTGCCCCTGTAACTGCAATAGACCCAAGTTTATTCCTCTTACGGATTTTAATGTCATATACAAATACTTACAATTGTTTGAAAATACTCTTTTGTATGATATTCATATAGTTGGAAAGTTACTTAAAATAGGAGAAATGAACGATTTCGAATTTTACAAATATATTTACGATAGAGAGTTAAATAGAAGGTCAAAATTGGATGAATCTATCAACATTATTATTGGTGTAATTTCTTTATTAGTTGGATTTGTCTCATATTTTTTTTCTAATGATTTTTTTTTCAAACACATAGAATGCAATATAACATTGTGGATTTTATTTTCAATTACTGTTTTATTCATTGCTTTAAGTATTCTATTTCTCGTAAAATCATATAATAATTATCTACGAGGTTTTAACTATCCAAATATTGCCAATTTAAAAAAAATTAGAGAATATCAAAAAATCACTATCCCAGGATATAATCAAAAAGTTGATAAAGAAAATATAATCACTTTTGAGGATGAATTAATAAATAGATTGATTCGAATTGCAGATGAAAACACAGAAATTAACGACAAACGAGCTTATGATTTATATCTTTCAAAAACATTAATTATTTCAACTTTAATAATTTTATTTATAATCTCGATAATTTTAATAACTAAAAACACTCAATTATGTTAGACGACGAAAAACCAACAACACAGCCGCAGGAAAGACCATCTTTTCCTGAGGATAGAAGAGAAAAATCTGAAGACAAAACCCCAAACCCTAAAGATTAAGCATACTGATAGCAGCCTTTTCGGTAGATTGTGATTTATGCTTTAAATTAAGTTGGTTTTAACTTGAAGGAAGTGTTTAACCGAAATTTAAGGCTTCTTTAATCGCCACATCGCCAAGCTGCCAAACGTTAGGCGCAAGCTTCCGAAAACCGAACAAATCAACATTTAAATAAGAACAAAAATGGCAGATATTCCAATATATAAAACATTAGAAGAGAAAAGCAAACTATTCGAAAAAAATGACTTTTTTGTAATCGATACAAAGGCTCAACTTGATTATTGGTTTGAATTTTATTCGTCTAATTTCAAAAAAGAACATAGTGTAGATTTTATTTTTAGAGGAATGTCAGACGCTAAATATAAATTATTTACGTCAGCGCAACGTTTTTGGATTACAGATAATATGGAACAATGGAAACCTAATTACGAGTATAAAGATTTTATTGAAGATTTAGTAAGTAAAGCAAAAGCTAATCCTCTATTAAGAAAAATTTTTGACCTTTATGGCTATTCAAATTCTGAACGAGATTTTCCGCTCTTAAGTTTGCTTCAGCATTATGGAGCTCCATCACCTGTTTTAGATTGGTCATATAATATTAACTGTGCTGCATTTTTTGCAATCGATGGTGTTAAACGAAATTTGTCCGCTGGGAATTCTATAGAAAATTATGTTTCTGTTTATTCAATTCATAAAAAAAAGCTTCATCAGAAAAAAGAACTTCTCTCATTATTAGATATTGCCGGAGAGATATATCCATCTATAACGGAGTTCAAAAATTTTGGTGATGAGGGTAATCCTAATTCAAATTCATTATTTATACTTTCCGATTTTGAAACTACAACACAAATAGACTATCGTGGCCCTTTGAGAGTTAAAACAACAAAACCAGTCACGTCTTTATATAATCAGAATATAATTCCGCAAGAAGGATTACTTATGTACAATCCTTTCAAAGATCGGCCTATAGAAAATCTATTTAATGTAAAGATGTATAGCCACGGACAAAACTTACATTTAGAGCCTTTCAAATGTTTTAATATTCATAAAGATCTCAGTGAATATTTGAGGAGATTAATTTCAACGAAACATAAAATAAAAAAGAGCCTCATATATCCTCACCTCTACGACGATTCAAAAGAAATAAAAGAAGCAGTTATGAATGGAATAATTCGATGAATTAAGCCAGCGCATAACAGCCATTTTAAGAAATGGCGAAAAATCTGCAAAATTCACATTTTTATTTCGCAAGAATTTTTTTTAGTGGAAAATATGCCGTTACGAAGTTCGCCACTTCTTGAAGCCGCCGAACTTTCAGGTTTAATTAAAATTGTTTTTGTTCACTTCGTTTTCTTCAAATTCACTAAGCTCATCCTGAATCCACATATAAACATCATTTCGAGCAATTTCTGCCAGTCCAGTAATGGGATAGCCTTGCATTCTGTATTTGCATTCTAAATCTAATTGCTTGATTATTTTAGGTTCAATGTAAGGCATTAGCACACCTTCTAAATACATTTTTTTATAAACTTTGGGGTATATTTCTTCCACATGACCTAATAGTATTTTGCCTTTTAGGGATTGTACTACTCCTACACTATAATCGTAGTTAAATTCAATTTCGGGAAATTCTTTGTGCATGAGATTTGGGATTTAATGTTAAAGTCCAAATGTATAAAATAATTATTAATTTGTAGTATTTTATGTGTTAATTATTAAATTGAATGTCTGGTTACTTAATTTATGAAAAGTCTACAAGATCCTAGTATTGGAGATATAAAAGGCAAACAATGGCTAAATAAGAGAAAATCTTTTAAAAATTTACTACACAATTATCTCACAAAAATCTTTTTTAATATCTTAGCAAAACTCAATTGCCCTAATAGATTTAATTATGACTTTCAAATCCTACCTACAAGAAAAAATTTCAATCTCTTCATATCATCAAATCTCTTTAATGAAGGTTTGTATCTTCAAATCAAGTCTTATTAATAAATAGATTTACTCCTACAAATCAGGGTTCCGTAGCCATTTTAAAGCTATCGGGAGACTATAAAATTTGTAGCTTTGAAGACTATAAGAATAATATATCAAAAAATGGCAAAAGCAGTTAAAGCAAAAAAAGAAAAAAGCATTGAAGAAACACTTTGGGATTCCGCAAATAAATTGCGTGGTACCGTAGAATCATCTGAGTATAAGCACGTTGTATTGGGTTTGATTTTCTTGAAATTTGCGAGTGATAAATTTGAAGAACGCAGAAAAGAGCTTATTGCCGATAATAAAGAGAAATTCCTAGAGATGAAGGAATTTTATAATATGTCCAATATCTTTTACTTGCCAGAAGAATCACGTTGGTCGTTTATTATTGAAAACTCAAAACAAGCGGATATTGCGTTGAAAATTGATACCGCATTACACACCATAGAAAAAAACAATCCCGCATTGAAAGGCGCTTTGCCTGATAATTACTTCTCTCGTTTGAATATGGACGTGAGTAAATTAGCGGCTTTACTCGATACCATCAACAACATTGACACGATTAAAGACAAACAAACCGATATTGTGGGGCGTGTGTATGAATATTTCCTTAGCAAGTTTGCTTTAGCCGAAGGAAAAGGAAAAGGCGAATTCTACACCCCAAAAAGCATTGTTAACTTAATTGCAGAAATGATTGAACCCTACAAAGGGGTAATTTATGACCCAGCTTGTGGATCGGGGGGTATGTTTGTGCAAAGTATTAAGTTTATTGAAAACCACCACGGAAACAAAAAGGAGATTTCCATTTACGGACAAGAATATACGGCTACGACCTACAAACTAGCCAAAATGAACTTAGCCATTAGAGGTATTGCAGCCAACTTAGGCGATGTGCCTGCCGATACTTTTGGCAAAGACCAACACCCCGATTTGAAAGCCGACTTCATCATGGCGAACCCACCTTTTAACCAAAAAGATTGGCGTGCTAGCGATGAACTCACCGACGACCCACGCTGGAGAGGCTACGATGTACCTCCAACCAGTAATGCCAATTACGCTTGGATTTTAAACATGGTGGCGAAACTTTCTGAAAATGGTGTGGCTGGATTTGTTCTTTCGAATGGTGCATTGTCTGGAGGAGGAGAGGAATATAAAATTAGACGCAAATTAATCGAAAATGGATTAGTTGAAGCGATTGTTATTCTACCAGGAAGTATGTTTTATACCACAGATATAAGTGTTTCTATTTGGATTATCAATAATAATAAGAGAGAACGAGTTGTAAAATTACCTGAAGATGACAGAAATTACAGAAATCGTGAAAAAGAAATTTTATTCATAGACTTACGTCAAATTGGTGAACCATTTGAAAAGAAATTTATTCAATTTAATGAAGAACATATTGGTCAAGTTGCCAAAACTTATCACCAATGGCAACAAAAAGATTCTGATTACAAAAATGTCCCAGAGTTTTGTTATTCAGCAAGTTTTGAAGAAGTAGTAGCTAAAGACTTCTCGTTAGTTCCAAGTAAATATATCGAATTTATAAATCGTGATGAAAATATTGATTACGATGTTAAAATGAAAGCTTTACAAAATGAAATTGGGACTCTTTTGAAAGAAGAAATTAATTCAAAAAATGATTTGTTAAATGTATTTAAAGAGTTAGGGTATGAAATCAAACTATAAAAGGCTTGGTGATTATATTGTGCCCTGTGATGAAAAGAATACAGGTAATATTATAAATAAACTTCAAGGAATTAGTAATCAAAAATATTTTCAAAAATCACATACTAATACGATTGGTGTTGATTTAGAAAAGTATAGAATTGTTAGGACTGGACAATTTGCTTTTAACCGAGCTACAACGAGGAATGGAGAAAAAATTTCCATAGCACTAAGACAAGGAAAAGATTGTATTGTTTCTCCTTCTTATCGTATTTTCAAATCAAAGGATGAAAATGTTCTTAATTCTGAATATTTGATGATGTGGTTTAAGCGTCCAGAGTTTGACCGTTTTGCAAGGTTTAAATCGCATGGTTCGGCTCATGAATTTTTTGATTATGGTGAAATGTGTGAAGTTGAACTTCCTATTCCATCCATAGAGAAACAACGTGAAATAGTCAGAGAATACAACACCATTCAAAACCGTATTGCAATCAACAACCAATTGATTAGTAAACTGGAAGAAACTGCACAAGCGATTTATAAGGAATGGTTTGTAGATTTTGAGTTTACAAATGAAAATGGCAAGTCCTACAAAAGTAATGGCGGTAAAATG
Source organism: Flavobacterium ammonificans (assembly GCF_020886115.1). Taxonomy (NCBI): domain Bacteria; kingdom Pseudomonadati; phylum Bacteroidota; class Flavobacteriia; order Flavobacteriales; family Flavobacteriaceae; genus Flavobacterium; species Flavobacterium ammonificans. Next base: position 429,424 of record NZ_AP025185.1, on the reverse strand, counting down.
GTTTGGTGTGCCGAGTTGGAGAAAGAGATTCCTGAGGGGTGGGAGTTAAAAAACATAGGCAATGTTGTTGAAACTTTAGGAGGTGGTACTCCATCGACCGATGAAATAGATTATTGGGTAAATGGAGATATTTTATGGTTTTCACCTACAGACTTAACAAAAGGAAATAGTATTTTTTTAAATGATACAGATAAGAAAATTACTAAGTTAGGATTACAAAAAAGTTCAGCAAAATTATTTCCAAAATTTTCTTTATTAATGACAAGCCGGGCTACAATTGGAAAATTAGCCATAAATACTGTTGAAGCTTCCACTAATCAAGGGTTTATTGTGTTATTACCAAATGAAAAATATTCTATATATTATTTATATGATTGGATTAAAACACAATTAGAAGAAATTAATAATTTGGCTTCTGGGAGTACCTTTTTAGAAATTAGTAAATCTGATTTTAGAAATTTAAAAATAATTGAACCTAGAGAATCTGTCTTAATACATTACGATGATAAGATCAAAATAGTTTTTGAAAATATTAAATTAAAAAATATTGAAAATCAAAAACTAGAGGAATTAAAGGAGTTGTTGTTGGCAAAGATGACGAGGGGGGAGAATTAATAATTACAGGAATTAAATATTAAAATTATGCTTGAAGCCATAAATATAAAAAAGGTAGCATCTTTTGATGATACTGGAATTCAAATCATTGGATTGAAAAAAGTAAATTTTATTTATGGAGCAAATGGATGTGGTAAGACAACCATTTCCAACTTTTTATCTAATCTAGCTAGTGATAAATATCTTCATTGCTCTAGCTCATGGGTAAACAATACATCCTTAAAAACATTAGTCTACAACAAAGAGTTTAGAGAAATAAATTTTGGTAAAGGTAAACTAGATGGTATTTTTACTTTAGGTCAAGCATCCACAGAACAAGTTGCCGTTATAGAAAATAAAACAGAACAATTAAAACAATTAAAAAAAGAGGGTGAAGGAATAAAATCGGCATTAGATAATTTAAAAGAGTCAAAAGCTAAAGTTGAAGAAGATTTTCGAGAAAATGTTTGGTCTGATGTATATAAAAAATACGAAGTTGTTTTTAATGAGGCTTTTGATAAACTTAAAAGAAAAGAAACTTTTAAGGATTATTTGTTGTCTGAATATACCGAAAACACTTCATTACTAAGAACCTTTGATGAGTTAAAAGAAAGTGCTAAGACAATTTTTGGAGATGTTCCCGTTGAACTTTCAGAAATACCAATAATTAATTTCGATCGGATAAATGAAATTATAAATAATCCTATTTGGAAAAAAATTATAGTTGGTAAAGCAGATGTTGATATTGCAAAATTAATTCAAAAATTAAACATTAACGATTGGGTTAATCAAGGTATTGAATATATTCAAGAAGATAATACTTGTCCTTTTTGTCAACAAAAAACAATTACAGAAGATTTTAAAAAACAAATTGAAAATTATTTTGATGAAGCTTATCTAGCTGATTTAAGTTCTTTAAATTTACTTAAACAAGAATATAATCAATTAATAGAAAACATTCTAAATGAGTTAAATATTATAGAAGATACTCAAAAAACTATTCCAAATACTAAATTAGATAATGATGTTTTTTCAGCATATCTTAAAACTTTAACTAGTCAAAATTCTACAAATACAGAAATTATTAATAGTAAATTAAAAGAGCCTAGTAGGAGTTTTGAACTAACTAGTTTAATTGGACAATTAGAATTAATTCAGGAATTAATTAATGTTGCAAATACTGAAATTGAGAAACACAATGCAATTGTATCAAATTTTAGAATTGAAAAGACAAAGCTAATTAATGAAGTTTGGAAATTTTTGGTTGAAGAATATAAAACTCAAATTATAGCTTATAATAAGGCTGTTTCAGGTATGAATGAAGGGATTGCTAATTTAGATTCTCAGCTTAATACTAAGAGGACTGCATACAGTACATTAAATTCAGAAATTATCGAATTAAGCAAATCTGTAACTAGTATTCAACCTACAATTGATGAAATTAATAGATTGTTGGTTTCTTTTGGTTTTTTAAATTTTAAAATTGTTCCATCAACTGAAGAAGGGTTTTATCAAATTCAAAGAGATAATGGTGAGTTAGCTTTGAACACATTGAGTGAAGGAGAAATTACATTTATAACCTTTTTGTATTATCTACAATTAGCAAAAGGAGGCAGTACAGAAGATAATGTGAATGATGAAAGAATATTAGTAATTGATGACCCTATTTCTAGTTTAGATAGTAATGTACTGTTTGTAGTAAGTACACTAATTAAAGAAATTATAAAGAACGTTAAAAATGATATTGGTAATATTAAACAGATAATCATTCTAACTCATAATGTTTATTTCCATAAAGAAGTTTCTTTTGAAGGAAATAATAGAGGGCCTGGTCAACGCGCACATTATTGGATTTTAAGAAAAAACAATAAAATTTCATCAGTGCATGCTTATAATGAAAATAATCCTATACAATCATCTTATGAGTTGTTATGGAGAGAAATTAAAGAATGGCAAAATAATTCTGGAACAACAATACAAAACACAATGAGAAGAATATTGGAAAATTATTTCAGTATTTTAGGTAAAAATAGAGATGATATTTTGATGGGTAAATTTGAAAATCAGGAAGAAAGAGATATTTGTAGGTCCTTATTAAGTTGGGTTAATGAAGGCTCTCACACATTACCGGATGATTTGTATATTGAGTTACCTGAAGGAATTATAACTAATTATCTAAAAGTATTTCAAGATATTTTTAGATTAACGGCGAATATTGGTCATTATAATATGATGATGGGTATTTCGGAAGAATAAACTTTAATGTCAAACCTAACCGCTATATTTTCAATCATTCGCTAGACACATCTTCAATAGAAGTTTTAGCGCAACAGCTTAGTGAAAACTATAAGTTATGTTGATGTATGCGTATTGATGTTATAACCATCTAAGTTTAAAAATTATGCAAGAAATTCAACAACTATTAGCCATAACAAAACGATTTATGTAATGATGCAATTTAAACCATCGTTTTCCCATCATCAGCAAAACGATATAAATAAACGAACCATTTTCCCGTCGTCAGCAAAATGGTCAAAAACAACAAATAAACATTTTTTAAATACAAAAAAACCTTATTTACCGAATTTTAACATAAATAGATAGATTTGAATCTACTTATTTTTACTATTTTTGCATAAATAAGATATATTATGAAAATTTCAACCCTTATTCCGCAAGAAAAAATAATAGAACGATTACGTTATGAGAATCCTTGGTGGGTAACTAAGGCTATTCCAGAGTTATACCGTACAATGTCTAAACGTTTGTATTTTAATCTTTTTTATCCGTTTGTCGTTGAAAAAGAGATTAAAAGAGCGGTGGTATTAATGGGACCAAGACGTGTGGGTAAAACTGTCATGATGTTTCATACAATCGATCAATTGATTCAGGAAAATGTAAATCCGCAAAAGCTATTTTTCATAGGTATTGATAATCCTATTTATATCAATTTGAGTTTACAAGACATTTTGGATTTATGCACAGAGGCTTTAAAAATTAAAAATCTAGACGATTGTTATATTTTCTTTGATGAGATTCAGTATCTGAAAGACTGGGAACGTCATTTAAAAGTATTGGTAGATACGTATCCAAAAACAAAATTTATCGTTTCGGGTTCTGCTGCTGCTGCCTTGCGCTGGCACAGTACCGAGAGTGGCGCGGGTCGATTTACTGATTTTATGCTGCCGCCTTTAACCTTTCAGGAATTCATTCATTTAAAAAATCGTTCCCATTTGATGGTAGAAGGTGCTATCAACTACAACGGAAAAGAAATAGCCTATCAGCTGACTAATAATATAGACGAACTCAACAAAGAATTTGTGAATTACCTCAATTTTGGAGGATATCCCGAAGTAGTTTTATCTGAAAAAATTCAGAGTGATATGGGTAGGTATGTTAAAAATGACATTGTAGATAAGGTATTATTGAGAGATTTACCAAGCTTATACGGGATTAAAGATGTGCAAGAACTCAACCGTTTTTTCACTTATATTGCTTACAACACAGGCAATGAGTTTTCGTATGAAACCATGTCAAGAGAAAGTGGTATTATAAAAGAAACCTTAAAAAAATATCTGGAGTATTTAGAGGCAGCTTTTTTAATTAAAGTACTCAACAAATTAGATATCAATGCTAAACGATTGAAAAGAGTAACCAGTTTTAAAGTGTATTTGACCAATCCATCATTGCGAACTGCTTTATTCTCGCCAATTTCAGAAAGCGATCAAGAAATGGGGAATATGGTCGAAACTGCTATACTTTCACAATGGATGCACCGTGAAAATTTGAATTTGAATTATGCCCGTTGGAAAGACAAAAAAGAAGGAGAAGTAGATCTGGTATTGCTTGATGATAAAAATTTCAAACCTATTTGGGGTATTGAAATAAAATGGAGCAATCGCTATGTTGAAAAAACGAATGAATTGAATAGCATGGTTCAATTTTGCGATAAAAATAAATTATCAAGTGCATTAGTAACCACAATTAATCAAGAGGGAAACAAAAACTTTAAAGAAATTGAGTTTACCTTTTTGCCAGCAGCTTTATATGCTTATAATGTTGGTGTCAATACATTAAAAATGAAAGGGAATAATGATTAACGGAAATAGTACAAATAAACATTTTTTTAAAGCGAAAAAATCTTAATTATTCCATTTCGACATAAATAGATTGATTTAAATCTGCTTATTTCGACAATTTATAAAATGATTAGCGAAACAAAAGAAAAAGCCAACTATACTCGATCATAATCGATATGTGGAGCTTGGAAAATAGAAAAACAGCATGAAATTCACAGAAGCACAATTAGAACAAGCCTTTATCCACTTATTACAAGACGAGCAAATGACGCATCTTGTAGGTGGCGAAGTGCGTAAAAACGAGTTTCAAGGTGTAGAAGAACCTCACGCACAATACGGTCATATCGTTACTGAAAAAGTGTTGATAGATGCAGATTTGCGACACTATTTGAAATCCAACTATGCGAAAGATAACATTACGGATGCTGAAGTAGATTCGATTATTCGTGATTTGGAACGTTTGCCTTCTTCCGATTTATATGAAACCAATAAAACTTTCATGAAAATGGTGAGTGATGGTTTTTTGCTAAAACGTGAAGACCGCAATCAAAAAGATATTTTTATACAACTAATTGATTATTCTGAAAAAGATCACAACACGTATAAAATCGTCAATCAACTAGCCATTAAAGGCTATGAAATGCGTATTCCTGATTTGATTTTATACATTAACGGATTGCCATTGGTAGTATTTGAATTTAAAACGGCGATTCAGGAAAACACAACCATCCATGATGCGTATGTACAATTAACTACACGTTACAAACGAGATATTCCTGAGTTATTTAAGTACAATGCTTTTTGTGTGATTAGTGATGGGGTAAATACCAAATCAGGTTCCTTTTTCGCGCCTTATGAATTCTTTTATGCTTGGCGTAAAATAGAAGGCATGCCTAATGGGGTAGATGGTATAGATGCTATGTTTACACTCATTCAAGGGATGTTTAATCGCAAGCGTTTAAGAGATATCATTCAAAACTTTATTTATTTACCTGATAGTTCTAAAAAGAACGAAAAAATCGTTTGTCGTTATCCGCAATATTATGCGGCAGTCAAACTTTTTGAAAATATAAAAAACCATCAAAAACCTTTAGGTGATGGTAAAGGTGGAACCTACTTTGGTACAACAGGTTGTGGGAAAAGTTACACCATGTTGTATTTAAGTCGTTTGTTAATGCGAAGCACGCATTTTGCTAGTCCAACAATTGTCATTATTACCGATCGTACTGATTTAGACGACCAGTTATCAGGTCAATTCACCAATGCAAAAGGATTTGTGGGTGACGAATCGATAATTAGTGTAGAAAGTAGAACGCATTTACGAGAGTTGCTACAAGGCAGAAATAGCGGCGGTGTTTTTTTAACCACCATTCATAAATTTACAGAAGACACAAGATTACTAACCGATAGAACGAATGTCATTTGTATTTCGGATGAAGCGCACAGAAGTCAAACCAATTTAGACCAGAAAGTAGTTGTTACAGAGCAAGGCGTTAAAAAAACATTTGGCTTTGCTAAGTATTTACATGATTCGTTACCCAATGCCACTTATGTTGGTTTTACAGGTACACCAATAGATGCTACTATTGATGTGTTTGGCGATATTGTAGATGCTTACACCATGAATGAATCGGTTAAAGATGAAATTACCGTTCGTATTGTCTATGAAGGAAGAGCTGCAAAAGTTTTATTAAACAATCAAAAACTAGAAGAGATTGAGGCATATTACAATAGATGTGCGGAAGAAGGAAGTAATGAAAACCAAATAGAAGAAAGTAAAAAAGCAATGGCGCAAATGAATGCCATTATTGGCGACCCAACACGTTTAAAAACTGTTGCTGAAGACTTTGTTACCCATTACGAAAACAGAATCGCTGAAGGGTCAACTGTTCGAGGCAAAGCCATGTTTGTGTGCAGTAGCCGACCAATTGCTTACGAATTGTATAAAAACGTTCTAGCCTTACGACCAGAATGGGGTGAAGTCAAAGTAGCCGCTGATGGGGTTGAGTTATCTGATAAAGACAAAAAAGAAATCAAACCAATGGAACGCATCAAAATGGTGATGACCAGAGGAAAAGACGATGAGGAAGATTTTTATAATTCATTGGGCACGAAAGACGATCGCAAAGAATTAGATAGACAATTTAAAAATGACAAATCTAATTTTAAAATTGCCATTGTAGTAGATATGTGGCTAACAGGTTTTGATGTACCTTTCTTAGATACCATGTATATTGATAAACCTATTCAACGTCATAATTTAATTCAAACAATTTCTCGTGTAAATCGAAAATTTGAAGGTAAAGAAAAAGGGTTAATTGTAGATTACATCGGCATCAAAAAGCAGATGAATATGGCCATGGCACAGTACAATAATTCAGATGGTCAAAATATTGAAGATATTGAGCAATCGATTGTTGTGGTTAAAGACCAATTAGATTTATTAGGCAAACTATTTCACAAGTTTGACACATCAGGTTATTTATCGGGTATTCCTTTAGAACAATTAAAAACATTGAATAAAGCATCCGAGTTTGTACAATTGACACAAGAATTGGAAAAACGATTCATGTACATTGTGAAACGATTAAAATCGGCTTATGATATTTGTTCTGGAAGCGGTGCATTTTCAGAAACGCAACGCGATGAAATTCATTTTTACTTAGCCGTTCGTTCCATTATTTTTAAATTAACGAAAGGCGTTGCGCCAGATACTGCTCAAATGAACAATCGTGTGAAGCAAATGCTTCAAGATGCTATTGAGAGTGATGGAGTAGAAGAGATTTTTAAACTTGGAGATGAAACCCAAACAGAGATAGATATTTTCTCTGATGATTATATGGCAAAAATTGATAAAATTAAGTTGCCAAATACCAAAATCAAACTATTGCAGAAGCTTTTAGCCAAGGCAATAGATGATGTCAAGAAAATAAACAAAATCACAGGTATCGATTTTTCTAAGCGTTTACAACAGATTGTTGAAAAATACAACGAGCGCAAAGAAAGTGATGTGTTGCGAAGTGAAGTGTTAGAGGACTTTACCGATGAAATTATTGATTTGTATTATGCGCTTAAAAAAGAAAAAGATTCTTTCAAAGATTTAGGAATTGACTTTGAAGAAAAAGCATTTTACGATATTTTGAAAGCTTTAGCAGTTAAATACGATTTCAGTTATCCAAATGATAAATTAATACAACTGGCTCAGAAAGTTAAAACAGTAGTGGATGATAAAGCTAAATACACTGATTGGAGTAAACGAGACGATATTAAAGCCGAATTAAAAGTTGATTTAATTATACTATTGGCTGAAAATGATTATCCACCCGTTGACAGAGACGAAGTGTATAAAGAGATTTTTGAACAGGCAGAGAATTTTAAGAAGTATAATAAGTAGCTAATTATTTATAATACGATTAACCTACAACCATTGATTAAACAATTTTAAAAACATATATAAATAAATAAATATTTATTTAAAAAAATAAAAAAATAAAAAAATAAAAAAATAAAAAAATAAAATTGTAAAAACACATAAATGTTTTTTGGTAGGACTTAGTTAGTTTTTTTAATTGGAAAAACGCTTTATTAAGAAGTAAGGTTTAAAATTTTTCAAATACATTATCCACAATTGTGTCTAATTTTTTGTTTGGCAACTTACTAAGATACGATTGTGTCGTTTTTATATTTGTATGTCCTAACATTTCACTTACAGCATCAATCGAAACATTGTTAAACTTCAGATAAGTAGCAAAGGAATGTCGTGCGGTATAAAAAGTGATATTTTTATTTATTTCTAACACTTGTAAAATTTCCTTTAAAGACTTATTTATCTGTCCTAGAATTTTGTGTTCCCTGTTTTTTAGTTGTAGAGGAGTCATGTTTTCATTTAAAAGCACGGGAAATAAATAGTTGTTAAATGATTTTTGGCTGTAATAATTTAGTATTTCTTGAGCTGAAGAGATCAATTTAAATTCAAGATGAACCCCTGTTTTTGTCCTTATATAAGAGATTCTATTTTCAAATAAATTAGTATGATTAAGTTTCATAAGGTCAATAAAATTCATACCTCTACAATAGAAGCTAAATAAGTACATATCCTTGGCAAATTGTAATTTTTTGTTTTGAATAAAATCTTTGTTTATAATCAGTTTTATTTCATTTTCGGTTAAATATTCTTTTTTGTTTTCATTTTTTAAATTAGAAATTTTGACAGTCTTGAATGGGTAAAATCTATCTGGAATTATTTTCCTTTGAATAGCTTTGTTGTAAATAGCTCTGATAGTTCTCATTTTGATTCCTATGCCGCTATCTATTCCTCCTCTACTTCTTAGGTAAGAATCGTATTTTTGAAGAAATTCTACATTTAGTTCTGTAAATTTTAATTGATCTTTTTGGTGGTATTTTTTTAATGAAGCCAATGTGTCCTTGTTAATCTTTGCTGAACCCGTCTTGCCAGAATTATTAAATTCATTTATGACTTCTTGATGAAAATTAAAGTAATCTAAGCTATTAGGTTTAGTATCTTCTCTTTTTATTTCATTTACTAAATCACTCAAAGAATAGGATTCTTCTAGCATTTTTCTTTCGTGCATAAAATCGTCTATTCTAAGATTTATTTTTTCAATAAACCTATTTATAGATCTGTGCTTTGTATTATTAGTTTTAAGTCTACAAGAATCAAAGCACCAGTCTTCTTTTTTACAAGTTTGTCCGATAGAAATAGAAGTGTTTTTACGGTCTTTTACTAGAACTAAAATTATTGAATACTCTTTGTTCTTATTTGGGATGTTTTTGAGGGTAAATTTTACAGTACTCATAATATAGTTTTGGCGAACATTTGACGAACAAATCTATATAAAAAAGAAATAAAAAGAAAATATAAACCAATAAAATTTATCGTAAACAATTGATTATCAATAAAAGTAAATCAAAGTGCAACAATAAGAAAACAAATAAAACCTATCTCATAATCAGGTGGTCCCTGGTTCGAGCCCAGGTGGGACCACAACAAAACCCTTGTAAGTATCAGTATTTACAAGGGTTTCTTATTAAAAAGTTGAGCAAAAAGTTGAACAAAACCTCTTGCTCAACTTTTTTTTGCTTTAAACGGGAGTTTTGAAACCTCATTTTATATGTTATAAAGTTAAGTATTTGATAAAGAAATAATTATTTGTTAGAATGATTATTATATTTGAGATGAATAATACGATACAAACCATCGTTAATCTACTCAAATTTGGGGTGATAGATGAATGTTTATAGCGCTATTAACTAGTTGTGTGTCAGTTTGGAGCGACAGAGAACTGAATAAAAAAAGAATAATCAATTTTAAACACGAATAAAAAACAAATCCATTAAAATTTATGAAAACAAATATTTCAACTAAAATGATAATTACTTTGTCAATTTGTTTATTTACATTTTTTTCAAAAGCACAAAACGCAAGTGTCGAAAAATCAACTTATGGAATTCAAATTGGAACTTTAGGAATTTGGGCACATCGAGAAGTAAAATTAACCAATGAAATTGCATTGCGTGCGGAAATAGGAATGGATGCTGGATTTTTTGGTGGAAGTTTTTATCCAAAAAACGGATATTTAATGACACCTGTTATAACATTAGAGCCACGATGGTATTATAATTTAGATAAGCGAGTTTCTAAATCAAAAAATATAAGCGGAAACAGTGCAAATTTCTTAACACTTCAAACAAGTTATCATCCTAATTGGTTTGTAATATCAAATTATGAAAATGTTAAAATTGCCAATCAAATTTCAATAATTCCTACTTGGGGTTTAAAAAGAAATATTGGAAAACATTTTACATATGAAACTGGAATTGGAATTGGATATAGATATATTTTCGCTGAAAGTGCTGGATATTCAAAAAATGAAGGAGAAGCGGCAGCTAACTTGCATTTAAGAATAGGATATAGATTTTAAATATAAAACCGAACGCACAACAGCAGTTTGCAAAAATGGCGGGTTTTGTGCTTAATTTAAAGTTGGTTTTGTACTTAAAAAGTAATTGTTTAACCGAAAGTTAAGGCTTACTTAAATTCGACACATCTGCAAGCTGCAAAACGTTAACAACAACCCAAAAAAAAAGAACTTCAAAAATATGAAACTCTTAAAACAAAAATTATACTTTTTAATTCTTCTAATTTTACCATTAATAGTTGAAAGTCAAAACAAATACAATTTAGACTTTAACGATTTTAAACAGGAAGAACAAAAAATGCCTACAGGATGGTTTAAATGGGGAAATTTTGAAAATTTGACAGGAGAAAAATTTAGCGATGGTAATTCTGTTGGGAAAGTTGTTTCCGATAAAAATGGAACATTTGGCTGCATTACTTATAGGATTCCAGCCAATTATGTTGGAGACACTATTGTACTTTCTGGTCGAATTAAATATGAAAATGTCAAAGATTATGTTGGGCTTGTGATGCGGATTGACGGACATTCAAAAAAAGGTTCTTTAGCATTTAAATCAATGCAAAATCAAAAAATAAGAGGTACAAGTGATTGGAGAGAATATGCCATAAAATTACCATTTCCGTCTAATGCAAAAGATATCTATGTAGGCGGGATATTAGGGAAAAAAGGTATAGCTTGGTTTGATGACTTTAAAGTTAGTATTGACGGCATAGACATTCAGAAATTAGAAGAAACAAAAAGATTAACTTTGGAGGATTACAATTCTGACAAACTTGAATCGGCATTATCAAAATCTTCTAGAAAATTGGACTTTTCGAATGAAGAAACTCTACGTAATAGTTTAGGCCCTTTGATAGAAAAAATAGGTGAAAAAAAAATAGTTGCAATAGGAGAAAGTACACACGGAACCTCAGAATTTTATCGACTTAGGGAAATAATAACAAAAAGATTAATAAAAGAAAAAGGATATCGTCTTGTGGTGCTAGAAAATCCATACGATGATATTGAAATCCTAAACAAAGACTTGCTTAAATCCCCATTAGATAGTTTAATGCATAAACACTTATTTTCCATTTATCAAACCCAAGAAATGAAATCTTTTTTACAATGGTATAAGGATAATAAATCGATATATAATATTGAGTTTAAAGGTTGCGATGATTCATATTGGGTTTTTTATGAACTACTAAAAGAAAACTTTAATTCAGTCAATGATAACGTATTGAATAAGCTCTTAAAAGAATTAAAATCCAATATTGAAAAAAGTTCAACGGATAAATTAAAAAAAGAACATAAAGTCAATAATTCAATTTGCAATAACATTTTAGATATAGAAAATTATTTAGAATCAACTAAAAAAACAACTAAATCAATTAGAGAAATTCTTTTCAATGGAAAGAACACATATATAAACTATTTAAACATTAAAAACCAAAAACCAGTTCAAAGTCGAGATGAAATAATGGCTGATAGAATATCATTTTTAGCAAAAAATTCTGATAGTAAAATTATTGTTTGGGCTCACAATGCACATATTTCTAACGAAATTATCACAGACAACGAAATAGGTATAATGGGTAGAGACCTCAAAAAAGAATTCGGGAGCGATTATTACACAATTGGGCTTACTACCTTAAAAGGAAGTTATGCATATATAGATGAAAAATTTATAAATGGAGACCACCTTTATACGGAGAAACTTAAAACAGAATTATTTCAACCTGTCAATAGCTTGTTTTGGGAAAAAAAACTATCTCAAAATGGTAACTCGTTTGTTATGGATATGTCGGATTTAAAAAATCAACTAACCACAAATGAAATAATCGGAGCTACAAGGTTAATTGGTTATTCAAAAGAATCGAAAGAGGATATTTATTATCTTCCATTAATCAAAAATTTTGATATGATGATTTTTATTGAGGAAACTAATTCAACCAAACCAATTTTCGAGTAAAAAGGACAGTTGCTAACAGGTAGTCCCACAAAAAAGCCTTTCAAGTAATTGAGAGCCTTTTTTTATTTCCCCCAACGGATTAAAATCCGTTGTTAGGACATGGGTCGTTGCCTTCGAGAGCCTCAGGCAACGCAGGAGAGCCATAGGCTCGATTGACTTTGGAAGGCTGGATTTTAGTCTAGTCGATACAAACAACTTTTGTCATGTTGAACTCGTTTGCTTCGCCTGTTCGCTACGCTCGAGCCAGCATCTCGTTTGCTTTGCTTAGGCACCAACGGATTGAAATCCGTTGTTAGGATATGGGTCATCCCTACGGGACTTGTAGGCTCGATTGATTTTGGAACCTAAAACGAGTTCAGGTTGACAAAAGTTATTTTCGGTCGAAATTACCTTATCAAATCCTATTTAAATTTCAGTTGAATCTACAGTGTATTTAAAAAATCAATTAATTCAATTAGATTAGATTCTTGACTAAATGATATTTTTTTATCAGTTAAAAACGATTCGATGGACACTTGATTGTTTGGAAAAAGTTTTAAAAGTTCTGATTTCTTTTTTGGAAATTCTGTTAGGCCATCTGGCATTGAAATATAATACTTGCTTTTGTCAATAACATATGAAGCAGGTTTTTCTTTACCATAAGTCGAATTAGGGATATATTCAGGAACAAATTTTACTTTTTCTTTTTTGTATAAAATATATTTTGGATCATTTAATTTATTTAAAATCATTAAATAACCACCCTTTTTCTCTTTACTGTAATTTTCAAAATATTTATAAGAGTTATTGCCTAACGAAATAATACAACTATCACTTTTTTTTACATAATACAATTTATCATCAAGAATAAACTCCATTTCTTCTTTAAAAACGTTGTAACGAATAGGAGGTGTTTTTTCTGACAAGCAAGAGATTGTCGAAGGCGAAAAATCTTTATTAATGTATTGGGAACCTTCTATATCACTTTTTGGTTCCTCAATTCCATTAGCGCTTATGAATGTTAAAAAATTTGATTTTTGAATCGCAAAAGTATTGTTTTGACTCCAAAGACTGTTCGAAAAAATAAATAGAAACAAAAACAAAAATTTATTGTACATACTAATGGTTTTTAGGGTGTTAATATTCAAATGTATAAATTTATTAATTAATTTTTAGAATTCACGTATTTTAAATCCGATTCCCATACAAACGACTTACATATTTCCCAATCACGTCAAATTCTAAATTAATAACAGTACCAATTTGAAAGGCATTGAAATTAGTGTGTTCATAGGTATATGGAATAATCGCTACACTAAATTGATTTTGCTTGGAATTAACTACGGTCAAACTTACTCCGTTTACGGTAATCGAACCTTTTTCGATAGTAATATTGTTCGCCGCTGAGTCATATTCAAAAGTGTAGTGCCAACTTCCGCCAGCTTCTTCAATTGCAATACAGGTTCCGGTTTGATCCACATGTCCTTGAACAATGTGGCCGTCCAAACGATCACCCAGTTTCATGGCGCGTTCTAAATTGACAGTATCGCCCACTTTCCAATGCGATAAATTGGTTTTATTGATGGTCTCTGCAATCGCGGTTACAGTATAGGTGTTGTCTTTAATCGCAACCACCGTTAGGCATACGCCATTATGCGCCACACTTTGGTCAATTTTCAACTCGCCAGTGATGCTTGATGCCACCGTAATATGAACATTGTCTTGGTCTTTTTGTATTTCTTGAACCCTTCCGAGTGTTTCTATAATCCCTGTAAACATTTCTTGTTTTATTTTACTAAATTTGCACTTCAAAATTAGTAATAAATAACCTCAGGGCAGTATGAAAAAAGCAGAAAATATAATTGTTGGAATTTCGATAGGAGATTTAAACGGTATTGGAAGCGAAGTCGTTCTAAAAACATTCGAAGATGCGAGAATGTTAGAATTGTGTACGCCGGTTATTTTTGCCAATGTAAAACAACTTTCGTTCATCAAACGCAACTTGGAATCAGAGATTCATCTTCACGGAATTGACCGTTTGGATCAATTGGTTCTTGGAAAAGTGAATGTACTCAACGTTTGGAGAGAAGGTTTTGATTTGAATTTAGGAATTAATGATGAAACGGTTGGCGAATATGCAATCAAATCATTTGTAGCAGCTACTCAAGCTTTGAAAGAAGGTAAGGTAGATGTTTTGGTCACTGCGCCAATTAACAAATACAACATACAATCAGATACGTTTAAATTTCCGGGTCATACCGATTATTTAGCACAAGAATTAGAAGGCGATGCGTTAATGTTCATGGTGCAAGACAATCTGCGCGTAGGATTATTAACGGATCATATTCCGGTGAGTGAAGTAGCTTCGCATTTGACAGAAGCCTTGATCACTAAAAAAATTGAAACGATTAAACAATCTTTGATTCAGGATTTTAGCATCAACAAACCTAGAATTGCAGTTTTAGGAGTGAATCCACATTGTGGTGATGGTGGAGTAATAGGGAATGAAGACGATGCGATTTTAAAACCTACTTTGAAAAAGATTTTTGAAAAAGGCACTTTGGTTTTTGGACCTTTCCCAGCTGACGGATTTTTTGGAAGCAACCAATATGAGAAGTACGATGCAGTTATTGCTACCTATCACGATCAAGGTTTAATTCCGTTCAAGACCTTGTCTTTTGGTAATGGGGTGAATTATACCGCAGGATTGAATAAAATTAGAACGTCTCCAGATCACGGAACGGCTTATGATATCGCTGGAAAAGGAATTGCAGATTTCAATTCGTTCAAAGAGGCGGTTTATTTAGCGATTGATATTTTTCATTCGAGAAATCAATACTATGAAATCAGCCAAAATCCTTTAAAAATAAGACCGAAACAAGAGTTTTCAAAAAAAGGAGAATAAGGCTATTGGATTTATAATAATTTTATATCTTTGCGCTCCCGTAGTTCAGGGTAAAATGTTGTTGAAATGAAGAAGACTAAAGAATATTTAATTCCATTTGTAGGATTAAAGCTAGGTAAACATCATTTTGAATATCAAATAGACAATGCGTTCTTTGACATCTTTGATTATGACGAATTTCAAAATTCAAATATCAAAGTAAATGTAGTTTTAGAGAAAAAATCCAACATGCTGGAAATCAGTTTTAAGCATGAAGGAATAGTAAATGTACCCTGTGATGTAACAGGAGAAGATTTTGATTTGCCAATCAAAAGCAAAATGAAATTGATTGTTCGTTTTGGCGAAGAATTCAATAATGACAACGAAGAGTTATTGATTTTGCCTTTCGGCGAATTTGAGGTCGATATTGCACAGTATATTTATGAGATGATTGTACTTTCAGTACCTCTAAGACGAGTTCATCCAGGAGTTAAAGATGGGACTTTAGAGTCAGAAGCTTTAAAAAAACTGAATGAATTAGCAGTCAAAGAAACCAAAAAAGAGAATAAACAAGAAGAAAATATTGACCCTAGATGGGACAAATTAAAGCAACTATTAACGGATAAATAATATAGTAAAATGGCACATCCTAAGAGAAAAATCTCGAAAACAAGAAGAGATAAGAGAAGAACACATTACAAAGCAACTGTAGCTCAAATCGCTACTTGTCCTATTACAGGAGAAGCGCACTTATACCACAGAGCGTATTGGCACGAAGGTAAAATGTACTACAGAGGGCAAGTGGTTATCGATAAATCAGAGGCTGTTGCTTAATACATTTTTGCAGCTAAAATAGAACTCTCACGATGTGAGAGTTTTTTTTGTTGCCTATTATTTTCTACAAATTAGACTGTTTAAAGATTCGGATTAGAAAATTTTTTGTAATTTTCAATTCTTTTACAATTTCTCAAATGCCCAGCATTTGATAGTAATAAATGAATACTAATGAGTACAATTACAGCCGCAATTACCGCTGTTGGAGCTTATGTTCCTGATTTTGTTTTGACCAACGATATTTTACAAACGATGGTAGATACAAATGACGAATGGATAACTGCTCGTACAGGAATTAAAGAAAGACGTATTCTTAAAGACGATAGCAAAGGAACTTCCTACCTTGCTATTATGGCTGCTAATGATTTAATGGCCAAAGCTAATTTAGATCCTTTGGAGATCGATTTAGTAATTGTGGCAACTGCCACTGCCGATATGCCCGTAGCCTCAACCGCTGCTTTTGTGGCAACTGAAATAGGTGCAACTAACGCATTTGGTTACGATTTACAAGCCGCTTGTTCTAGCTTCTTATTCGGAATGTCAACTGCCGCCGCCTACATTCAATCTGGAAGATATAAAAAAGTATTACTTATTGGAGCCGATAAAATGTCGTCTATCGTTGATTACACAGATCGTGCTACTTGTATCATATTTGGTGATGGTGCTGGTGCTGTTTTGTTTGAGCCTAACCATGAAGGTTTAGGTTTGCAAGACGAATACCTACGTTCTGATGGTGTGGGCCGTGATTTCTTAAAAATTACAGCTGGAGGTTCTCTAATGCCAACTACAATAGATACAGTAAAAGATAAAAAGCATAACATTATTCAAGACGGAAAAACTGTTTTTAAATATGCTGTGACTAATATGGCAGATGCCAGTGAACAAATCTTGAAACGAAATAACTTGACGAATCATGATGTTGATTGGTTAGTGCCACACCAAGCTAATAAGCGCATTATTGATGCTACTGCTCAAAGAATGAACTTAGAAGATAGTAAAGTGCTAATGAATATTGAAAGATACGGCAATACAACTTCAGCTACCCTACCGCTAGTATTGAGTGATTTCGAAAAACAATTTAAAAAAGGGGATACAATAATATTTGCTGCTTTTGGTGGTGGATTTACTTGGGGTGCTATTTACTTAAAATGGGCCTACGACAAAAAATAAATGTAAACTAAAAACAAATCATTATGGATTTAAAAGAAATTCAAAACCTAATCAAATTTGTTGCAAACTCAGGTGTTGCAGAGGTAAAGTTGGAAATGGACGATGTAAAGGTAACCATCAGAACCACTTTAGAAGGAAACACTACAGAAACTACTTATGTGCAGCAAATGCCAGCACAACCTGTTATTCAACAAGCTGTAATCCCTCAAGCGATTGCTCCAGCAGCAGCTGCTCCAGCTACTCCTGCCGCTCCAGCAGCCGAAGATTCAAAATATGTTACAATTAAATCACCAATTATTGGAACTTTCTACAGAAAACCATCTCCAGACAAACCAGTTTTTGTTGAGGTGGGAAGTACTATCGGAAAAGGAGATGTTTTGTGTGTAATTGAAGCTATGAAATTATTCAACGAAATCGAATCAGAAGTTTCAGGTAAAATCGTTAAAATTTTAGTGGATGACATGTCTCCAGTAGAATTTGATCAACCATTATTCTTAGTAGATCCATCATAATTTAATAGTTTAAAAGTTTAGGAGTATAGAAGTTTAAGTGTTTTTTAACCTATTTCTACTAAACCCCTAAGCCCATAAACTTCTAAACTAACAAAGTATGTTTAAAAAAATATTAATTGCAAATAGAGGAGAAATTGCACTTCGTGTTATTCGTACTTGCAAGGAAATGGGAATCAAAACAGTTGCTGTTTATTCTACTGCAGATGCGGAAAGTTTACACGTAAAATTTGCAGATGAAGCGGTTTGTATTGGCCCTCCACCAAGTAATTTATCCTATTTGAAAATGTCCAATATTATTGCGGCAGCAGAAATTACCAATGCTGATGCTATTCACCCAGGATACGGTTTTCTTTCTGAAAATTCAAAATTCTCAAAAATCTGTCAAGAGCACGGTATCAAGTTTATTGGTGCGGCTCCTGAAATGATTGACAGAATGGGAGATAAAGCTTCGGCTAAATCAACAATGATTGAAGCGGGTGTTCCTTGTGTTCCAGGTTCTGTAGGAATATTAGAATCGTACGAACAAGCAGCTGAATTAGCCAATCAATTTGGTTACCCAGTAATGTTGAAAGCTACTGCCGGTGGTGGTGGAAAAGGAATGCGTGCGGTTTGGGCAGAAGAAGATCTATTAAAAGCGTGGGAAAGCGCACGTCAAGAATCGGCAGCTGCTTTTGGAAATGACGGAATGTACTTGGAGAAATTAATCGAAGAGCCTCGTCATATTGAAATCCAAATCGTTGGAGATTCATACGGAAAAGCCTGTCATCTTTCTGAAAGAGATTGTTCTGTACAACGTCGTCACCAAAAATTAACTGAAGAAACCCCTTCGCCATTTATGACCGATGAATTGCGTCAGAAAATGGGAGAAGCTGCTGTGAAAGCAGCTGAATATATCAAATATGAGGGAGCTGGAACAGTAGAATTTTTGGTAGACAAACACCGTAATTTCTATTTCATGGAAATGAACACGCGTATTCAAGTAGAACACCCAATTACTGAACAAGTAATTGATTACGACTTGATTCGTGAACAAATATTAGTAGCAGCTGGTGTGCCAATTTCTGGTAAAAATTATTTACCACAATTACACGCTATTGAATGCCGTATCAATGCCGAAGATCCATATAACGATTTCCGTCCGTCACCAGGAAAAATTACCACCTTGCACATGCCGGGAGGACACGGTGTACGTTTAGATACGCACGTATATTCAGGCTATTCTATTCCGCCCAACTATGACTCAATGATTGCTAAGTTGATTACAACAGCACAAACACGCGAGGAAGCAATTAGTAAAATGAGAAGAGCTTTAGATGAATTTGTGATTGAAGGAATTAAAACAACTATTCCATTCCACAGACAGTTGATGGATGATCCTCGTTATATTGCTGGGGATTACACTACAGCGTTTATGGATACATTTAAAATGAATGATCCAGAATAAAAGACACTTATATTACATTTAAAAACCTTGCAGTAATGCAAGGTTTTTTGTTTTAAAGCATATTATTTTTGTAGTTTAAGTAAGCTTTTCAATCTTTTTGTTGTGTCTTGAGTTGCGATTGGATGACCGAATCAATTTTTCTTTTTTATATTCAACATTTTCGTATTTTTGATTGGTATACAAATCAATAGTTTACCAATTTTATTATGAAAAATAGCCTAGAATCACTAGTTGATGATGTAGCAACCTATATTCCAGGTTATACTTTTTCAAACGATCAAATTTCAAAAGTAGATATTGGTTGGCACATCGAACATATATTATTAACTATTAATGGTGTTATCAGTTCATTAGCACAATCGAACCCGACGAACTTTTCTTCTCAATTTAGTTTGCTCAAAAATATAGTTTTGTTAACCAATAGAATCCCAAGAGGAAAAGGTAGGGTGCCAAAAGTAGTAAAACCACAAGTAGCTTATACTGAAGATAGTTTGGAACAACATATAATGGCTACTAAAGAAAAAATCAGTCAATTGGAATTGATATCAGAAGATCATTTTTTTGAACATCCTTATTTTGGCAACATGAAGAAACGTCCAACCGTTCATTTTTTAGAAATACATACAAAGCATCATATTAATATCATTCGAGAGATTGTTGCTGCTATCAAATAAGAAAAACCAAACGCCTTTATTTATGATGAAATTGAAGCGAATTCTGTATACAACAATTGTCTGGTTTTTTGGACTCTCGGTGGGTTTAGTAGTCTTTTTTAAATTTGTTCCTGTACCATTTACTCCTTTGATGGGCATTCGAATTATTGAAAATAAGTTGGATAAAAAACCCATTTATTTTGAACACAATTGGGAGCCTATTGAAAACATTTCGATGAATTTGCAAAAAGCCGTAATTGCTAGTGAAGACGGAACTTTTTTACACCATCATGGATTTGATTTTAGTGCGATGCAAAAAGCATTTCAGAACAATGCAAACGGCAAAAGGATTAAAGGCGGAAGTACCATTTCACAACAAACAGCTAAAAATGTGTTTTTATGGCAAGGCCGAAGTTATTTTAGAAAAGCCTTGGAAGCTTATTTTACGGTTTTAATCGAATTGATTTGGGGCAAAGAACGCATTATGGAAGTCTATTTAAATAGCATTGAAATGGGCGATGGAATTTATGGTGCACATGCGGCTACCCAATATTGGTACGGTAAAGACGCTTCGAGTTTAACCAAAAGAGAAGCAGCCGGAATTGCCGCTATTTTACCCAATCCAAGAAAATACAAGGCTTCCAATTCTTCAGGATTTATCAACCGCCGAAAAGATCGAATTGTCAGGGTAATGCGTCACATTGGGACAATTAAGTATTAAAAAAGCCCTTCAATTACTTGAAAGGCTTTGAAAGTGGAGAAGATGGGGCTCGAACCCACGACCTCTTGACTGCCAGTCAAGCACTCTAGCCAACTGAGCTACATCCCCAATGCAGGCAGCAAATATAGGTTAATTTGAGTTTAATTTCTTGAATGTTTGAAAAAAACCAAGCCATTCTATTTAAAAAAAGAGCAAACTAACAGAATAGTTTTAACTTTACAGTAAAATTTCTGCTATGTCATTACAAAATGCAACAGGTACTATAACCGTTTCTATCGATGCAAAAATCGCCACGATTGAATTTGGCCATCCTGCTAGTAATTCATTTCCAGCACAGTTGTTACAAGAACTAACCAAAACTATTGATGATTTAGGACATAATTCAGAAGTGACTGTATTGGTTTTAAAGAGTCAAGGTACTGCTGCTTTTTGCGCAGGGGCTTCATTTGACGAATTGTTAGCGGTCACAAACGAATCCGAAGGGAAATCGTTTTTTTCTGGCTTTGCTCACTTGATCAATGCGATGCGGAAATGTTCAAAACTCATTATAGGCCGAGTGCAAGGAAAAGCAGTTGGTGGCGGAGTTGGTATTGCCGCAGCTTGTGATTATGTTTTGGCAAGCCAAGAAGCCAGTATTAAATTATCGGAATTGGCGATAGGTATCGGACCTTTTGTAATCGAACCTGCAGTGTCTAGGAAAATAGGGAAAACAGCTTTAGCCGAACTAACTTTAACCGCACAAGAATGGAAACCGGCAGCTTGGGCTCATGAAAAAGGGCTGTATGCCAAAACCTTTGAATCTATCGAAAAACTAGATAAAGCAGTACTAGAATTAGCACATCATATAGCATCCTATAATCCTGAAGCTTTATCGGCAATGAAAAAAGTGCTTTGGGAAGGAACAGATCATTGGGACAATTTACTGCTTGAAAGAGCATCGATTTCTGGGAAATTAGTACTTTCCGAGGCAACCAAATTGGCTTTAAAAAGAAACTAATAGCCCAATTATTTTCGTAAGTTTGCAGTCAAATACACAATGGAATGAGCAATATTAGAATCACCAAACAATTCAGTTTCGAAACCGGTCACGCTTTATATGGCTATGATGGCAAATGTAAAAACGTGCACGGACACAGTTATAAATTATCTGTAACTGTTATTGGGAAACCTATTTTGGATCGTTCCAACGTCAAATTTGGTATGGTGATTGATTTTACTGATTTGAAAAAAATCGTGAAAGAAGAAATTGTGGACCAGTTTGATCATGCTACAGTATTTAATGAAACAACTCCTCATATTGAGTTGGCAAACGAATTAAAAACCCGTGGTCATCACGTAATTTTAGTCGACTACCAACCTACAAGTGAAAATATGGTGATTGATTTTGCGCAACGCATTAAGAATAGATTGCCAGAAGGAATTGCTCTTTTTTCGTTAAAACTTCAGGAAACCGAGACTTCATTTGCAGAGTGGTTTGCCAGCGATAATTTGTAATTCTACACGGATGTCATTAACTAACAATAAAAAAATATATTTTGCTTCTGATCAGCATTTTGGAGCGCCAACAGCCGAATTGAGTTTTCCTAGAGAACAAAAATTTGTGGCTTGGCTAGACGAAGTAAAACAAGATGCCGAAGCTATTTTTTTATTGGGAGATTTGTTTGATTTTTGGTTTGAATACAAAACGGTAGTTCCCAAAGGATTTGTACGTATTTTGGGCAAATTAGCTGAAATTCGCGACAGCGGAATCCCAATCTATTTCTTTGTGGGTAACCACGATCTGTGGATGGAAGATTATTTTCAGAAAGAATTGAACATCCCGGTATACCGCGACAATCAAGAATTTACTTTTGGCGACAAAACTTTTTTGATAGGGCATGGCGATGGCAAAGGACCTGGCGATAAAGGGTACAAACGCATGAAGAAAGTGTTTACTAATCCAGTGGCTAAATGGTTTTTCCGTTGGTTGCATCCGGATTTAGGTGTGGGCTTAGCGCAATACCTTTCAGTGAAAAACAAATTGATTTCGGGTGCTGAAGATGTAGTATTCTTGGGCGAAGAAAACGAATGGCTGATTCAATATGCCAAGCGCAAACTCGAAACCAAACACTACAATTACCTTATCTTTGGTCACCGTCACTTACCGATGGTATTTCCTTTAGGTAATAATTCAGACTATGTCAATTTAGGCGATTGGATTTCCTATTTTACCTATGGCGTTTTTGATGGAGATACCTTCGAAATTAAAAAATACGAATAAGTCAGCGATTTACGCTCTTAGAATTTTTTCCATTTTTTTGCCTTTAGCCAATTCATCGACTAACTTATCCAAATACCGTACTT
Source organism: Flavobacterium ammonificans (assembly GCF_020886115.1). Classification (NCBI taxonomy): domain Bacteria; kingdom Pseudomonadati; phylum Bacteroidota; class Flavobacteriia; order Flavobacteriales; family Flavobacteriaceae; genus Flavobacterium; species Flavobacterium ammonificans. The sequence continues at coordinate 406,318 of NZ_AP025185.1, read as the reverse complement.
GTTTGGTTAAGGGATTTTCAATTTCTTCAATTTTATAACCACAAATGGTTCCTGTAATTAATTCTGCTTTTGAGTTCAACTGCGCTCTTTCAAAAAAGGTTTCAAAAGTAACTTTTTCATCTATCAGTTGGTGAAGTTTAGTATCTTCAAATCCCGTCAGCCAAGTAATTACTTGATGCAATTCTTCTTTGGCTCTTCCTTTTCGTTCCACTTTGGCAAGATATAGTGGATAGACTGAAGCAAAAGTCATCTTGGCAATTCTTTCGTTGTGTTCTGGTGTGGTGTTCATAGTTATTTATATAAATATAAAAGCTAAACAATTTCAAAAAATTCAACATAGACACCTAAAAGAATATGCCAAAAAAGGTAATGCCCAAGTCGAATAAAAAGACAGCTTAAAAAGCCATATTTTTTAAAGTAAATAGCTTGTAAAAAGTTCATTAGAAAACCTGTAAATAAAGAATATATTATGAGAAAAGTACCTTCTGATGGTAATTGCTCTAACGGTTCTCTAATTGCAGTTAATACAGCAGCAATCCAAAAGAAATAATTGGAATAGCTATTCTTTTTTATAACTAAAGAGAGCAATAAGATTAGTGATATCGGAATTAATCTATAAAAAACCTCAATTTCTAATGCGCCTGAAAAAAATAAAAAGAAAGAATAGGGAAAAGGCTGTAAGTAAGGAGGAAGAGATGAATAAGGCTCTGGATGCATTAAAACTTTTATCACAAAAATGTCAAGTAAGCCGAAAATAGCACCAATTGCAATTGGAAGATAAAGCTTGTGTTTGATTGCAATTTTGTTCTCCCAAAAATTTGGAATGTGCAAACGTTCAAATAAAAATAAAAAAGGAACTCCTAAAAGCAGCAACAGAATATTTGAAGTGTCCCAAATACGTAAAAATTCAAATTCGGTTTTAATGGAATTACCATAGAAAATACCAATAAGTGCAATTAATAAAAAACTCAAATAAACAAATAAATTCTTAGTTCCTTTTTCAGGAAGGTCCAAATTAAATTTCATAAATAATAATTTTTTAAGATTGTGCAATTAGTATTTCTTTACTACAAATTGTTACATTCCAACTAATTTTAAATCAATCTACTCCTCTTTTCGATGCTCTTCTAAGTCTTTTTCTAAATCCAATTTTCTAAAGGTAGGCGAAGATATTCCTGTAATCAAAACAGTCAGTAATGTCATGCTTCCGCCAAAAACCACTGCGGTAACTGTTCCCATTAATTTAGCTGTCAATCCACTTTCAAAAGCCCCTAATTCGTTTGACGAACCCACAAAAATAGAGTTTACTGCCGCTACTCGTCCGCGCATATGATCTGGAGTTTTGAGTTGTAAAATCGTTTGGCGAATTACCACAGAAATTCCATCTACCACACCGCTCATAAACAAGGCAAAAACAGATAACCAGAAAATAGTGGACAATCCAAAGACTATAATACATACGCCAAAAGCAAAAATGGCTACCAACAATTTCATCCCCGCATTTTTATTCATCGGTACATAAGCCGACACGAACATTGTTAAGAAAGCTCCAATAGCGGGTGCCGCACGCAAAATCCCAAAACCTTCTGAACCTACATTTAAAATATCTTGGGCGAAAATAGGCAATAAGGCTACTGCACCACCAAATAAGACCGCAATCATATCTAATGAAAGCGCGCCTAAAATCACTTTATTTTGGAACACAAATTTGACTCCTTCCTTCAAACTTTGCATCACTGGTTCGCCAATTTTTGGATTCATAATAGGTTTGGTGCCAATTTTTGCTAAAGCAATTAATGCAATTACCGAAAATCCTAATACAATACTCATCGACCAATGAATGCCAATCCAAGTAATCGAAAACCCTGCAATGGCAGGTCCTAAAACGGAAGCTATTTGCCAAACCGAACTGCTCCAAGTGGCCGCATTAGAATAGGCTTTTTTAGGAACAATTAACGATAGTAGTGAAAATATAGTAGGACCTAAAAAAGAACGAACTATTCCACCCAAAAAAACCAAGAAATAAATAGTGTACAATATAGTTTGATTTGACCAATCTTGAACAACTGCGGGCCATGTCACTAAAAATAATCCTAAACTAATTACCGAAAAACCCATAATACACTTGAAGAGCATGCTTTTTTTCTCCTTTTGATCGACAATATGCCCCGCAAATAAAGCCATTCCTATTGCTGGAATAATTTCCATTAGCCCAATAATTCCCAATGATAAGGCACTTTTGGTCAAACTATAGACCTGCCATTCAATGACAATAAATTGCATTGACCAAGCAAAAACCATGGCGAAACGCAAGATTAAAAAAACATTGAATTCGCTATAGCGTAAGGCTTCGTATGGGTCGTTTTTTACTTTCATTATTGTATATCTTTTAGTCGGAGTTGTAGGCTCAATTGGCCGTTCCATTCGTTTTCATCGATGCAATACGCCATTTGAAATGGGTTTCTATTGGCGACTAAATCTTTTTTATGGGCTAGGTTAAAACCAATGGCAGCAAAACCTTCTGAATTATTTTGCTTTACAAAAAGGCGAATGTGTTCTTGATTAGCGCCCATGAATTTTGGATAACCCGTATCAATTGCATTTTTAGTAACAAAAACGGGCGTCATATTTTCTGGTCCAAATGGCTCAAACTGTTTTAAAATCCGAACGAGTTTTGGAGTAATTTCTGAAAAATCAATTTCGGCATCTAGCTCGATTTCAGGAGTGAGCAATTCAGGATCAATGGATTCTTGCACCACTTTTTCAAAAGCATTTTTGAAAGCGTCATAATTCTCAGCCTTCAATGTCATTCCTGCGGCATACATATGTCCTCCAAATTGCTCCAAATGTTCGGAACACGCTTCTAACGCATTGTAAACGTCAAAACCTCGTACAGAACGCGCCGATGCTGCGTATTTATCGCCACTCTGAGTGAAAACTAAAGTAGGTCGGTAGTAGGTTTCTATCAATCGCGAAGCAACTATTCCGATAACACCTTTGTGCCAATTCTCTTGAAAAACCACTGTGGTAAAACGTTCTTGTTCTTGGTTTTCTTCGATTTGCAACAAGGCTTCTTGAGTAATTTGTTTGTCCAAACCTTTGCGTTCTGAATTGTAATCTTCAATTTCTTTGGCAAATTGTTGGGCTTGTGCCAAATTAAATTCGGTCAATAATTCTACTGCATGATTGCCGTGTTTAATACGTCCCGCTGCGTTAATTCGGGGAGCAATGACAAAAACCACATCGGTTATGGTGAGCGTTTGTTTTTTAATTTGTTGAATCAAGGCTTGAATTCCAGGTCTTGGCGCTTCGTTGATTACTTGCAAACCAAAATGCGCTAATACTCGGTTTTCACCTGTAATTGGAACAATATCGGCTGCAATAGCTGTGGCGACTAAATCCAAATACGGAATTAAATCGTCTATAGTTTGATTGCGATTTTGGCTCAAGGCCTGAATCAATTTGAAACCCACTCCGCAACCGCACAATTCGTCATAGGGGTAAGTACAATCGTCTCTTTTCGGATCCAAAATAGCAACGGCATCGGGCAAGGAATCTCCAGGTCTGTGGTGATCGCAAATGATAAAATCGATATTTTTTTCTTTGGCGTAGGCCACATGATCAATGGATTTGATTCCGCAGTCCAAAGCAATGATTAACGTAAAACCATTGTCTTCGGCAAAGTCAACGCCTTGAAACGAAATCCCATATCCTTCGGCATAGCGATCCGGAATATAGGTCACAATATTGGGATAAAAACTTTTTAAATAGGAAGAGACTAAAGACACTGCAGTAGTTCCGTCTACATCATAATCCCCAAAAATCAAAATATTTTCTTGATTGGCAATCGCATTTTCGATTCGGTTTACGGCAACCTCCATATCTTTCATCAAGAACGGATCATGCAAATGATCTAGCGATGGGCGGAAAAAAGTTTTCGCTTGGTCAAAAGTGGTAATGCCACGCTGAATCAATAAAGTAGCAACCAAAGAATCAACATTTAATTCTTGGGCGAGTTGATCTACTTGTTCTTTTGCAGGTTTTGGTTTGATTGTCCAACGCATGATGATTTGGGATTTGGGTTTACTTCAATGTTAATGCTTCTCCTTCAAATTGGATTCCGTTCCAGCCTGATTGCATAAAATTACGAATATTTTGGTGGTTGGTTCCTTCTGGGTCGCCCAAGACTTCTTCAAAATAATAGGCGCCAAAGCAAGCTAAAGTTTCCACTTGGGTCAATTTTTGGATTTTGGCGAAAGCAAATAACTTACAAGAACCTGAATTTTCTCCTGCGCCATTGTGTTGGTTGCCATTCTGAAAAGCAGTAGGCGTAAACTCATAATTACTTTCAATCGTTGCAATAGTCTCTGCAAAAGTAATGGCTTCAGGGGTTTGTTTTAGTTTTTCTAAAAAGGCTTGTATTGTCATGATTTCTATATTTTATGAAAATTGTGAGGCTATATTTTTTGCTGCAATTATCGCACCTTCCATATATCCTGGATGTTGCGTAGCCGTTTCGGAACCCGAAATATATAATTTATTATTTAAAAATGAATTTTGATAGAGTTGATGTCCGTTGTTTTGGTGGGCCATTACTAAATGTTCGTAATTACTAAATGTAAGCGGTTCATCGCGCCACACTTTTTCATGGTATGCCACAAAGTTCTCAGCATCTGAACCGAATAATTTTTTCAATTGTGCAATCACTTTTGTTTTTCTTTCTTCTACTGAAAGTAGGTTAGTAGCACCATTTAAAAATCCTTTCAACGCAAAACCTGAATTGTCAAATGTACTATGGTCATACATCTCGGTAATGATGCTGGCTTGGCTAAATAAGGTGCCAGAATGATTATTTTCTTTCCAAAATGGGGTGGCGTATTCTACAGCAAATTTTATAGATTCTCCCATCCAAGTATGGGTTTTTTTGGCCAAATTTACTAGGTTTTCTGGAAGTGGTGGGCTGAATGATAAGGTATTCACCATTAAGTTGGGGGGTAAAGTAGTGATCACACAATCAGTGATATAGTCTGTTCCGTTTTGATCCAACACTTCCATTTGGTTCCCAACTTCGTGTACAGCGATTACTTTTGTTTGTTTTTTTATATTTTCATGCCCAATGCTTTCAGCTAGTTTTTCAATTAAGTTTTGGGTACCTCCTTTTATGCGAAAAGAAGGTTCTTCAAATTCTGAAATTTCAAATTTTTGTGGGGGTACAAATGACATCGTTTCAAACAACGAAATACCTTGAGTATGTTGTTTAAAATAGCCTAATTCTAATTCGTCTAACAATTGAAAAAGGTTAGGGTGCAGTTTACTAAACCAGGTTGCTCCCATTTCAACTGTTGCGTCTGTTGAGCCTTTTCGAGTTTCGATACGTCCACCAATTCGTGTGTTGGCTTCCAAAAGGGTAACATGAATACCTTTTTTCTGTAATAAATAACCACATGTAAGTCCACTTAATCCAGCTCCTATGACGATTACTTTAGGGATATTCATTTATTCTTCTTCTGAAAATTTATTTTTCTTTGCTTCTTTCACTACTGGTTTTCCTCCCACCACCACAACGATTTCCCCTCTTGGTGCTGTTTTTTCGAAGTGCGTTAAGACTTCTCTAACCGTCCCTCTGACATTTTCTTCGTGGAGTTTGGATAATTCTCTTGAAACCGAAACAGGTCGGTCTTCGCCAAAGTAGGTAACAAATTCAGCCAATGTTTTTACTAATTTGTGTGGCGAAACATACAAAATCATCGTTCTAGTTTCTTCGGCCAAAGCCAAATAACGAGTTTGTCTACCTTTTTTATCAGGCAAAAAACCTTCGAAAACGAACTTGTCATTGGGTAAACCACTATTTACTAAAGCAGGTACAAAAGCGGTAGCACCAGGCAAACATTCAACTTCAACACCCTTTTCAATACAAGCACGGGTCAATAAAAAACCCGGGTCAGAAATGGCTGGCGTTCCCGCATCGGATATCAAGGCGATATTTTCTCCCGCTTGTAATCGCGTAATGATATTCTCCACCGTTTTGTGCTCGTTGTGCATGTGGTGGCTGTGCATATGGGTGCTTATCTCAAAATGCTTCAATAATTTGCCACTCGTACGAGTATCTTCGGCAAGAATTAAATCTACTTCTTTCAAAATGCGAATAGCACGAAAAGTCATGTCTTCGAGGTTGCCAATAGGCGTTGGAACGATGTATAATTTTGACATTCGTGGCTAAAAATTCAATTAATAAAAGGGAATTACAAGAATTTTTTCTCGATAATTTCCATAAAACGTTCTTCGTATTCTTCTTTTCCTTCCCAGTTATTGTAGTCTGGTTTTACCATATCTCTAATGAAATCTCGGGTTTCATAAAAGGTGTTAAAAGTGATTAATTGGTTCAACACTCGGTTGTAATCTTCAGGATCGTTCCCAAAAAGATGTTTGGTAAAAGCGATTCTATCATTCAAATCAATGTTGATTCCTTTGGCTAATTTTTCGTTTAGCGATACCGATTTAGACGTTTCTTCTTCAGGCAGTTCCATTTCGTCAAGATCAAATGCAACAGCTTCTATTTCTACCTCCTGCTCTTCTTCAATTGGAGTTTCAAAAGTGTTACTTTCTACTTTTACAAAAAGGTCGTCACTAAAGTCACCGCCAATTAATTCTTCGAAAGAAATTTGAACTGCTTCTTGTTTTGGCGCTTCTTCGATTAATTCTTCCTCTTCCTCTTTTTCTAATTCAAAAGCTGGGATGAATGGCATTTCGGTATCTTCTTCATCTTCATCATCTAAGGTTTCCAAATCTTCGCTTTCTTCAAAAACAGGCTCCTCCATTTCGGTCATTTCTTCTTGTTCCTCTTCTTCAAGAACCAATTCAGGAGTTTCCTCAATTTCAGGAATGTTAATTTCTTCTATGGTGATGGCTGTAGGCACTTCATTTTCAATTGCTTCAAAAGCAGCTTCTAATTTTTCTTCTATTGCTACTTGCCCAATGGTAGGTTTGCTATCGCCAAAATGCTCGTCAACAAAACGCAATAACGCTAGTTTTTCATATAATTTTTGCGATTCCAAATACAATTGATTGATATCAGACTTGTTTTTTAATTGTAAAATTCGGTGTGCAATGCTGATTAAATCGGCTTCCAATCTTTTTTTCATCTCGTAAAAATTAAACTATATGGCTTGTTTGGTTTGAGTACTATTTTTTGTTTTTATTTCGGTAAACTAGGGACGGTGCTTTAGAATTTTTTTTTACATTTGGAATCACGTAAAAGTATAAAATTTTACAATCAATTGAAATCCTAAATAGGAATTAAAACGATTCCTTTTTTAAGTTATAAAAATAGCGCATGTTTCTTGAAAATACAGTAAATCATAAAGAACAATTTGGTTGGATTGAAGTCATCTGCGGCTCTATGTTTTCGGGTAAAACAGAGGAATTGATCCGCCGATTAAAGCGCGCTCAATTCGCCAAGCAAAAAGTAGAGATATTCAAGCCTGCTGTCGATACTCGTTATCATGACGAAATGGTGGTGTCCCACGACTCTAATGAAATTCGTTCTACCCCAGTTCCAGCTGCAGCTAATATTGCGATTTTGGCTCAAGGTTGTGATGTGGTTGGTATTGACGAAGCCCAGTTTTTTGATGATGAAATTGTACGTGTTTGCAATGATTTAGCTAACCGCGGAATCCGTGTGATTGTGGCGGGTTTGGATATGGATTTTAAAGGAAATCCTTTTGGGCCTATGCCAGCTTTAATGGCTACTGCCGAATATGTAACCAAAGTACATGCAGTCTGCACCCGAACAGGGAATTTAGCCAATTATAGTTTTAGAAAAACCGATAATGATAAATTAGTGATGTTGGGTGAAACCGAAGAATACGAACCCTTAAGCCGCGCAGCCTATTTTCATGCGATGAAAAAAAATGAGGAGAAGTAAATAGTCTTCTTTTAATTATAATCAAATCTTGTACAAAAAAACTTAAAATTGTCATTCCGAATTTATTTCGGAATCTATAAATTACAATTAAATCAATTATTTATAGAAACTGAAACAAGTTCAGTTTGACAAGAATAATACTTTTCAGATTACATTTTCTTCCGCATTCTCGCCACTGGTATATCGAGTTGTTCACGATATTTCGCAATGGTTCTACGGGCAATAGGGTAGCCTTTTTCTTTTAGAATTTCAGCCAATTGATCGTCGGGAAGGGGTTTGTGTTTATCTTCTTCTTCAATGACATTTTGTAAGATCTTCTTGATTTCTAGGGTAGAAACATCTTCACCTTGATCGTTTTTCATTGCTTCAGAGAAAAACTCTTTGATCAATTTGGTGCCATAAGGTGTTTCTACATATTTACTATTGGCAACACGAGAAATCGTTGAAATATCTAAGCCTACTAAATCAGCAATGTCTTTTAAAATCATCGGTTTTAACTTGGTTTCGTCGCCCTCTAAAAAGAATTCTTCTTGATAATGCATAATCGCATTCATGGTCACAAAAAGCGTTTCTTGACGTTGGCGAATTGCATCGATGAACCATTTAGCCGAATCTAATTTTTGTTTGATGAACTGTACTGCTTCTTTTTGCTGATTCGATTTATCTTTGGAAACCTTGTACGTCTGTAACATTTCTTGGTAATCTCTAGAAACGTGCAGGGAAGGGGCATTTCTACCATTTAAACTCAATTCGAGTTTACCTTCTACAATTCGGATAGCAAAATCTGGGACTACATTTTCAGTTATTTTATTGTTTCCTGTGAAAGAACCTCCTGGTTTTGGATTCAGTTTTTCAATTTCGTGAATCGCTTTTTTCAGTTGGTCGTTAGAAACATTGTATTTCTGTAATAGTTTGTCGTAATGTTTTTTGGTAAAAGCATCAAATTGGTTTTCGATAATATCAGTGGCCAGTTCGATGTTTTCGGTTGGAGTTTTGTGTTTGAGTTGCAACAACAAACATTCTTGTAAATCACGTGCTCCAACACCAGAAGGTTCTAATTCGTGAATAACATGCAAGAGACGTTCTACCGTTTTTTCATCGGTGTACACCGCTTGGGTGAAAGCCAAATCATCGACAATATCAGAGATGCTTCTGCGAATGTAGCCCATGTCATCAATACTTCCTACCAAGAATTCTGCTATTTCTCGGTCGGATTCCGTTAGGATAAACGTATTAAGTTGGTTGATTAAATCTTGGTGAAAACTAATCGGTGCAGCAAAAGGCGCATCGTGGTCTTCATCGTCATCACTGTAGTTGTTCGTTTGTGTTTTGTAATCGGGAGTGTCACCGTTGCTTAAATAATCGTCTATGTTGATTTCTTCGGCATCGATGCGTTCCGATTCGGCTTCGTCATAATCGTCATAGTCTTCCGTTTCAAACTCGTCCTTTACATATTCCTCTTCTTCTTTACCCGCTTCAAGTGCTGGATTTTCGTTCATCTCTTCCAATAAACGTTGCTCAAAAGCTTGCGTAGGCAATTGAATTAACTTCATCAACTGAATTTGTTGAGGAGATAATTTCTGGGATAGTTTGAGATTTAGGAATTGCTTTAGCATTTATTTTGTTTAAAAGTTTATGGGTTTAAAAGTTTAAAAGTCTAGAAAAATTAAACTTATAAACTATTCAACTTTTACCTTTTTTTAGAACTCCGCACTACCTGGCGTTCTTGGGAAAGGAATTACGTCACGAATATTAGTCATACCCGTTACAAACAACACCAAACGCTCAAATCCAAGTCCGAAACCAGAGTGTACCGCTGAACCGAATCGGCGGGTATCTAAGTACCACCACAATTCTTCTTCGTCAATCCCCAATGCTTTCATTTTTTCGACCAAGACATCGTAACGTTCCTCACGTTGCGAACCTCCTACAATTTCTCCAATACCTGGAAAAAGGATGTCCATAGCACGAACGGTTTTTCCGTCTTCGTTCAAACGCATGTAAAAAGCTTTGATATTCGCCGGGTAATCAAATAAAATTACCGGGCATTTAAAGTGTTTTTCTACCAAATAACGCTCGTGTTCTGATTGTAAATCGGCACCCCATTCGTCAATGATATAACTGAATTTTTTCTTCTTATTTGGAGTAGATTCTCTTAAAATTTCGATAGCCTCTGTATAAGAAACGCGTTTGAAATTGTTTTCCAAGACAAAATTTAATTTGTCTAACAACGCCATTTCGCTACGTTCTGCTTGAGGTTTTTGTTTTTCTTCGTCTAGCAAACGACCTTCTAAAAATTTCAAATCATCTGGACATTTGTCCATCGTGTATTTAATTACATACTGAATGAAATCTTCGGCTAAATCCATGTTGTCATCCAAATCATTGAACGCAACTTCTGGTTCAATCATCCAAAATTCAGCCAAGTGGCGAGACGTATTCGAATTTTCAGCTCTAAAAGTAGGTCCGAAAGTATAAATTTGGCCCAAAGCCATCGCAAAAGTTTCGCCTTCTAATTGTCCAGAAACGGTAAGGTTCGTTTCTTTTCCAAAAAAGTCTTTTTTGTAATCTACTTTTTCTTCTTCAGTTCTTGGTGTATTGTCAAAAGGCAAAGCCGTTACTTTGAACATTTCTCCTGCTCCTTCTGCATCTGATCCTGTGATGATTGGTGTATTCACATACACAAATCCTTTTTCTTGAAAATAGGTATGAACGGCATGTGCCAAAACTGAACGCACACGCATAATAGCACCAAAAGCATTAGTACGAACTCTTAAATGCGCATTTTCACGCAAGAATTCCAAGGAGTGTTTTTTAGGTTGCATCGGAAATTTTTCTGCATCTGAGTCACCTAAAATTTCCAATTTTGAAACTTGAATTTCATATTTCTGTCCAGCTCCTTTGCTTTCTACCAAAGTTCCCGTAACCGACACCGAAGCGCCTGTTGTAATGCGTTTCAATGTTTCTTCAGCCGTGTTTTCAAAATCGACTACACACTGAATATTGTTGATTGTTGAACCATCGTTCAACGCAATAAATTGATTGTTTCTAAAAGTTCTTACCCATCCTTTTGCATTTACTTCTTGAAGTGTCGATGAACTGTTTAGTAAGTCTTTAACTTTTGTGTGTTTCATTTTTATGGTATTGATATTAAAAATCAGCTTTATAAGCTGCAAATATAATTGTTTTTGTTTTTTTATAGAAGCTATTTCCCGCTATCCGCTGTATCTTTTTATTGCGTAACCTTCGAGAACCTCAGTTTACTCAATAAAAAGGATACCGCTCCCGACGCTTCGGGATAGGGGCTAGCGTTCTTGTTTTTCGAGATTGTCTATTTCTTCGTCAGAATGTTCAATGATATCGATTTTGGGTTCAATAAACTCTTGTTCGTTGGCCAAGGTTTTATTTAATGTCAAAACCAATGCCGGTAACAACATTAAATTGGACAACATTCCGAATAGTAAAGTCAAAGAGATAAGTCCGCCTAAAGCAATTGTACCGCCAAAACTCGATAACATGAATACTGAAAACCCAAAGAACAACACGATCGAAGTATAGAACATGCTTAATCCAGATTCGTTAAAGGTAGCATACACCGACTTGCGAATTTTCCAATTGTTCTTTATTAATTCCTCACGGTATTGCGCTAAAAAGCGAAGCGTGTCATCTACGGAAAGCCCAAACGCAATTCCGAAAACTAAAATTGTTGAGGGTTTCAACGGAATGTCTAAAAAGCCCATAATTCCAGCCGTTAATAATAATGGTAATAAGTTTGGAATTATAGAAACCAAAACCATTTTGAACGAACGGAACATAAACGCCACCAAAAGGGCTGTTAAGAAAAAAGCAAAGATCAAGGAAGAAAGTAGGTTGTCTAAAAGATAACCCGTTCCTTTTTGGAACACCAATGCTTTCCCAGTGATTGTCACATGATAACGATCAGGTGGAAACAATTTATCTGCTTTTTTGCGAATTTCTTCTTCAATTTCAGGTATTTTGCCGCCATTCTCATCGCGCATAAATGTGGTAATACGAGCATATTGACCTGTGGAATCCACATAACTCTTCATCAAATTATCTTTGTTATTTTTAGTCGCATTTTTGGCATACGATAAAATAAACACCTGCTCTTGCGAAGTAGGCAATTCGTAGTATTCGGGATTACCGTTGTAATACGCTTGTTTCGAATATTTGACCAAATTGACAATCGACATGGTTTTGGATAATTCCGGAATTTCTTCAATGGTTTGTTCCAATTCTTCCATTCGCTTGAGGGTGGATAATTTCATTACCCCTTTTTTGCGTTTGGTATCAATCATTATTTCCAAAGGCATTACGCCGTCAAATTCTTTTTCGAAGAAAATAATATCTTCAAAGAAAGGTTCTTTTTTAGGCATGTCTTCAATCAAACTGCCTGAAATACGCATTTGGAACACTCCGATTATTCCGAAAATAAGCAACACAATTGCCGCTACATATATCGAAAAGCGATTGTATTTTACATTACGTAAAATCCAGTCCATAAAACGTTTTACTGAGCCTCGCTCTAAATGTTTGGTATGACGGTCTATAGGAGCTGGTATATAACTGTGAAAAATAGGAATTACAATAATGCACAAAAAGAAGAGTCCAATAATGTTTATCGAAGTTACAACTCCAAATTCTAATAAAAGTTGGTTGTTAGATGCTACAAAAGTGGCAAAACCGATTGCAGTAGTCACATTGGTCATTAAGGTAGCCATACCAATTTTGGTTGTAACCCGTTGTAATGCCTTGGCTTTATTGCCGTGAACCTTGTATTCTTGATGGTATTTATTGGTCAAGAAAATGCAATTCGGAATTCCGATTACAATTATTAACGAAGGAACTAAGGCCGTTAAAACCGTAATTTCATAATTGAATAGTCCTAAGAAACCAAACGACCACAATACGCCAATAATTACAATAATCATCGAGATTAGAGTAGCTCTAAAACTTCTAAAGAAGAAAAAGAAAAGTAATGAAGTTATCAATAAAGAAGCACCAATGAAAAGGCCAATTTCTTTTACAATTGTTTCTGCGTTTAAGGTTCGGATATAGGGCATACCCGATACGCGTAAATCAATATTGGTTTCTTTTTCAAAAGCTTCAACAGCAGGGACCAATCGCTCAATAACAAAATCTTTTCGCGCAGGCGTATTCACAATTTTTTTATCCAAATAGATTGCCGAACGAATACTACCTGATTTTTTATTAAAAAGAAGACCTTCGTAAAAAGGTAAATCGGTAAAAAGTTCTTTTTTTATTTGTGAAAGATAGGCTTCGTTTATGGTTTTGGAAGGATCAACAAAAGGTACTAATTCAAATTTTTCAAGAGAATCATTGCGTTGTAATTGTTGAAGATCGTTTATCGAAATGGCTAAATCAACTGCTTGGTCATCTTTTAATTGGTTCATTAATTTGGTCCAAGAAGCAAATGCTTTGGGCGTAAAAATCGCATCATCTTTGATTCCGATAATGATGAGGTTGCCTTCTTCTCCAAATTTATTTAGGAATGCATTGTACTCAATGTTGACGATATTGTCGTCTGGCAACATATTCGCTTCGGTATGAGTAAAATGAATGTTTTTCCATTGGGTTGCCAATAATCCCGTTATTACTAACACGATAGATAGCATTAAGACCCTATTTCTAAGGACAATTCGGGCAAACAATTCCCAAAAACCGATACTAAACCACTTGATCATTAATTTGTAATTTTAACGATGCAAATGTAGGCAAATAGGCTTGATTTTCTTTATTTTGATTGGTTTGATTTTATTCTTTAAAAGATTGTATAGTGTGTTGTATTAAATTTAGGTTACTATTTATATTACTATTATAATTGCTATATTTGATTTTTACATCTTTGTGTAGAATAAAGTAGTTTTAAGAGGTATGAAAAATTATAAAAACGGAGCATTTTATTTATTAGTTACTGGTGGTTTCTCTGCTTTGATATATTGGATTATCAATGAAGGTAAAAATCTAGAGGCAAATAAAACTATTATTAAATCTGGAATTGAAAATGGTTCTTGGAATGATTTTTTAGATTCTATGCTCCATAATTTAAAAGACCCATTGGCAATTCTTTTGGCTCAAATCGTAACGATTATTTTAGTAGCTCGTTTTTTTGGTTGGGTATTTAAAAAGATTGGTCAACCTACTGTTATTGGAGAAATTATTGCGGGAATTGTTTTAGGCCCATCCTTATTGGGGATGTATTTTCCGGAATTTTCAGCTACTTTATTTCCTGTTGAATCATTAGGTAATTTAAAATTTCTTAGTCAAATAGGCTTAATTCTATTCATGTTTGTTATTGGAATGGAATTGGACTTGAAAGTACTAAAAAACAAAGCAAATGAAGCTGTTGTAATAAGTCATGCCAGTATTATATTCCCATTTGCATTAGGAATTGGGTTAGCTTACTTTGTTTATGATAAGTTTGCGCCAGAAGGAGTTAAATTTATGTCTTTCGCCTTGTTTATGGGAATAGCGATGAGTATTACTGCTTTTCCTGTCTTAGCACGAATTGTTCAGGAACGGGGATTACAAAAAACCAGACTAGGAGCTATTGCAATAACATGTGCCGCGGCAGATGACATTACTGCTTGGTGTTTATTAGCTGTTGTAATTGCAATTGTTAAAGCCGGTACTTTTGTAAGTTCGTTATACATCATTGGATTAGCTGCAATATATGTGCTCACCATGTTGTTTGTGGTTAAGCCTTTTTTAAAGCGTATAGGCGAGCTGTATGTTACTAAGGATACTTTGGTAAAACCGGTAGTAGCTATTTTTTTTCTTACACTAATAATTTCTTCATACGCCACAGAAGTAATTGGTATTCACGCACTTTTTGGAGCCTTTATGACTGGAGCGATTATGCCAGACGTTCCTAAATTCAGAACCATTTTTATAGAAAAAGTAGAAGATGTTTCTTTGATTTTACTCTTGCCTTTATTTTTTGTTTTCACGGGTTTAAAAACCGAAATAGGATTAATTAATGATCCTTATTTGTGGAAAGTAACTGGTTTTATTGTCTTGGTTGCTGTAGTAGGTAAATTTTTTGGAAGCGCTTTAGCGGCGAAGTTTGTTGGACAATCATGGCGGGATAGCTTTACGATTGGAGCCCTAATGAACACTCGTGGTTTGATGGAATTAATCGTATTAAATATTGGATTGGAACTTAAAGTATTGACTCCTGAAGTATTTACTATGATGGTTATTATGGCTTTGGTAACTACTTTTATGACGGGTCCAGCTTTGGACTTTATTAATTTTATTTTCAAACAGAATGAAGCTGAAGTGCCTGAAATCATTGTGAATAGTAATAAATACAAAGTATTAATTTCTTTTGGAAATGACGAGAAAGGAAAATCATTATTGCGCTTGGCTAATTGTTTAACAAAAAAACAAAAAAAGACTACCTCAGTAACGGCGATGCATTTATACTTAAGTGACGAAATGCATACGTTTAATACTGAAGAAATTGAAAAAGAGAGTTTTGTAAGTTTGCTTGAAGAATCGAAATCGCTAAACCAAGAAATAGATACCTTATTTAAAGCGACATTGGATATCGAAAATGAAATTACAGAGGTTGCTAATCAAGGAGATTATGATTTGTTATTGGTTGGTTTAGGGAAGTCAATTTTTGAAGGAACGCTTTTGGGAAAAGTAATTGGTTTTACCACCCGAATTATTAATCCGGATAGATTAATAGACAAGTTTACAGGAAAAGAAGGGCTGTTTGAAAATTCTCCTTTTGATGAAAGAACCCGACAAATTATATCCAAAACGAAAATGCCTCTTGGTATTTTAATTGATAAAGATTTACAAAATGTAAATGAAGTTTTTGTGCCAATTTTTACTTCTGAAGATTCATTCTTACTAGATTATGCTCAAAAATTGATTTTCAATAACAGTTCTAAAATTGAAATTTTAGATGTTAATGGCGACGTTCAAAACAATTTTGTAATGCAAAGCGTTGTAGAGTCTTTAGAAAATAAATATCCCAATAATATCAAGTTGATGCAGGAAGATGGTGTAAAAAAAGAGTTTTTAGCTTCAAAGGATATTATGATAATTAGTCTTGAAAGTTGGAAATCACTAGTTGATTCTCAAAGTGATTGGTTGAGTGGAATTCCTTCGGTGTTAATTTTAAAACCCTAAATTCAAGACATAACTTATTTTTATAGCGATATTATCTTCGAATTTTGCCAAACCATTCGGGCCGTATCGATAAAAACCAACTAAACCAATTCCTTTATAAATTTGGTTTAATTCAATTCCGGATTCAAAATAACCTTGATTGAGTGTCTTAAAGTCTAGTCCAATATGACGCTCTGCATGATGCAAATTTCCCCACGCCATTCGGGTTACAAACACAAAAGAAGGTTTTACTTTCTTGAAAAGAGTGATGCGTTGAAAACCGTGCTTCAATTGAAAATAAACATATTCGCTGGAGAAAAATTCATTATAAAACATCGTTTCAAAACTGTTTTTACCAGCGAAAGTAACGCGTTGAATAATCGTTTCTCTTGTAATATTATTTGGTGAAATACTATATAAATGGGTAAGGGGTAATTCGCCAAAAGCATAGCCAGACTGAATAAATACACTGGTTTTTTGCCTATTGAGATGTTTTCTTTCCAACTCTGTTTTGAGGTCAATTTTTCCAAAAGAGAAATCGTTGAGTTCACCGTCTGCTATAGATTTAGTGAATTGAAAGGTAAAATTTGGAAATCGTTTTTCTACTTCCACTCTTCCATTTGGGGTTTGCATATAATCACTAAACGGACTCCATTTTAAAGAAACCATAGCCGTGGTCATGGCGAAGTTAGTGTATGTCTTTCCATTCAATAAATAGGCATAGTTGAATTTAGGCTCTACTTTAGCCGTGGCAATTTCCCAAATGCTTTCTGTCTTCGGAATGAATTTGGTTTCTACAAAAGCTTTCCAGCTTTTGGAATTATAAAAGGTGCTTATGTTTAATGGTCTTGGGTCATAGATTTTAAATCCTTGTTTGTCTATAGCGTAAACGGTACTTGCAATTTCCCTCACATCGTCTGTGTAGGAAACTCCAATCCAAGAATTAGTTGGTTCACTTAGTAGAGTCCCAACTCCTAAATGATATTTAAAATTACCGTCTTTTGTTCCGTAAGCGGTGTATCCATCTATTTTTAATCGTTTTGAGAAGCGATCATTAGTTACTCCTCCTAGACCAATTCGAAATCCTTCGTAGTTATTAAAACTAAACAATTTTCGCAAATCCAAATCGAAAGCACCCGTTGGTAGGAATCCATTTATTAGTCGGCGACCAATGGTAATTTTACGCTCTAGTTGATTTTTTATTGCAATACTATCTAATACAGTGTAAGTTCGTTTACTTCGAATGTCCAAGCTGTCTTTTCGGTAGGTATTCCAAAACTCATCTGTTCTGTTAATGGCATCTTTGCTAATTTCCAATGCAATAGCACCTTTTTTTAATTCGACTGGCTGATTCAATTGAATCTCGAAATTGGCGCTTTTAGAAAATAAATAAATATAATCCGAAGCTCCTTTTTTTCTTGGTTTAAAGTCTTTTTCAGTATCGCCTTCAAACTCAATAGTTCCGCCTAAAAGTTTTAAATCATCATCATTATTTCCCTTTACGATTTTAAATGATTTACTGGACGGGAACCAAACTTTCTCTTGAGGTAAAAAGTTAAAATCATGTGTGCCACTAATATCTAATACCCCTTTAATGCGCATTATAGCTTTGGCAATTCCGTAGGTATTTTGATCGATATACAGTACACCTTCAAGTCCTTGCGATTTATTTTTTTTCTTGTTTTTAAAATGAATTAGGTACACATTTCTTCCGTCAATTGCAGTAGAGTCAAGCAATTGGTACTTGTACTCTTTAATGGCATCATTTGCAATTGGACTGTTGTATTTTGTTTCAAAGAGTTCGTAATTGGAATCATAAATGGAAAAAGATTGGAGTTTAAAGCCTAAAATTTCATAAATAGGTTGTTTTAAACCGGCCATTTTAGAACCTAAAATAGTTTCTTTTAGGTGGTTATTTTTATATTGGTAAAGGGACACTTTTTCAGTTTGAAACAAATGTTGTTTCTGAATCATTTTTTTGAATTTGTAATTCGAAGAGTCCGCTTTGATGCTGTTTTTACTAGTGATTAAAGTGTCGATTTTAGCACTAATTGAATCAGGATTGGCTGTAATTACTAACGAATTATAACATTTGAATTCAAAAGCAGTTACGCGTTTTTGTGGATTGTTTTGCTCTTTTAAAGCAATTGTTTTTCTAATAATTGCTACTGCAGGATTTTCTCGCGGAATGATTACTTCTTGCAAATCATTGGTATTTTGTTGCAAGGAAACGAGATAAAATGACTTTCCATTTTCGATTAAAACTCTTTTTTTATCATAACCAATGTAGGAAATGGAAAACTCGTTTATTGGTGCTATGGAAGAAATAGAAAACTTTCCATCCACATCAGCAATGGTATTCTTGCCTGAAGGAGTTGTAATTGAGGCAAATGGCAATACTTTAGCAGTTGCTGCATCTTTCACAATTCCATTCAATTGAAATTGTGCATGGATAGACAACGAAAATAATATAATAATGCAATACCAATACTTCATAAACAGCGCTTTATATTTAAGCAGTACAAAAGTAAGCATAAAAAAATCCGCCTAACAACTCAGGCGGATTTTAATTTTACAGTAAAAAAGGGATTATACTTTCATGATTTCAGCTTCCTTTTCAACTAGAAGTTCGTCAATTTTTTTGATGAATGCGTTAGTTAAGTTTTGAACTTCGTCTTCGGCACTTTTGCAAATATCTTCTGAAGTCCCTTCTTTTTCTAATTTTTTAATATCAGTATTAGCGTCTTTACGCGCATTTCTAATTCCGATTTTTGCGTCTTCAGCTTCAGCTTTAGCTTGTTTCGCTAATTCTTTACGTCTTTCTTCTGTCAATGGCGGGACGCTAATAATTACCATATCTCCATTATTCATTGGATTGAAACCTAAGTTAGCAATCATAATTGCTTTTTCAATAGGCTGCAACATATTTTTTTCGAATGGCTGTAAAGTAATTGTTCTAGCATCAGGAACACTGATTTTAGACACTTGTGAAAGTGGTGATGCCGATCCGTAATAATCAACAAACACACTGCCTAACATAGCAGGAGAGGCTTTTCCTGCACGAATATTTTGAAATGCTTTTCCTAAGTGTTCTATAGAACCTTCCATAGATTCTTTAGTACTATCTAATATAAATTCAATTTCTTCAGTCATTTTTCAGATTATTTAGATTTATAGATTATTTAGATTTTTAGATTCTTTTGGTCTAACTATCTAAGAAGTCTATTCTATCTTATTAAATATTTACTACAGTTCCAATGTTTTCGCCTTCGCAAATTTTTATCAAGTTACCTTCTTTATTCATGTCAAAAACTACAATAGGTAATTGATTTTCCTGACTTAAAGTAAAAGCAGTGGTATCCATTACATTCAATCCTTTGCTCAATACATCTTCAAAAGAAATATAATCGAATTTTACGGCAGCAGCATTTTTCTCAGGATCACAATCATACACCCCATCCACACGAGTACCTTTTAAAATTACGTCAGCATTCACTTCAATTCCACGTAATACAGCTGCAGTATCTGTTGTAAAGTAAGGATTTCCTGTTCCTGCTCCAAAGATTACAATTCTGCCTTTTTCAAGGTGGCGAACAGCTCTTCTTTTGATATAAGGCTCTGCAATAGATTCCATTTTTAAAGCGGTTTGCAAACGCGTTTTCATTCCTTTGTCTTCTAAAGCGCCTTGCAAAGCCATGCCGTTAATAACAGTCGCTAGCATTCCCATATAATCTCCTTGCACGCGATCCATCCCAGAACTTACGCCAGCAACTCCTCTAAAAATGTTTCCTCCGCCAATTACAATGGCAATTTCAACACCTTTGTCATGAATCATTTTGATCTCATCAGCATACTCTGCTAATCTTTTAGGGTCAATTCCATAATTTAAATCGCCCATTAAAGCTTCACCACTTAATTTTAGAAGAATTCTTTTGTATTTCATGAGTTGGTTGAGTTATTTGCTGCAAATATAGTTATATTCTCATTTTTTGAAATAGTGTTTTAAAAAAATAATTGATGGTTTTTCTGTATAATGTAATAATTGTTACGGACAATATGAATACTATCGACTATCTTCGGTATATTAAAAGTAGAAAAATGAAAACATATATTGCCAAAGCTTTATTTAATAGCTATTCGTATTTAGAATACAGAAAATTAACGGCCGATTTATTGAAAGAAGGAAAATCTACAGCAACAGTACAAACAGAAGAAATGACTCATTATAGCGAATTGAATGAGTCTAGAATGCGCCGATTGGATAAGACCATTAAAATTTCCGATGCGACTATAGTTAAATTAAACAATTTAAACCATCATTACATTTGGCTTGTGCTTACTGAGAGTTGGTGTGGAGATGCAGCTCAGATTCTGCCAATTTTGAATAAAATGGCTGTAGCGTCTAATGGAAAAATCGACATGAAATTAGTGCTGCGTGATGAGCATGAAGAATTAATGAATCATTTTTTAACCAATAAAGGCAAAGCTATTCCAAAACTAATTTGTATTGATAAAGCAACAGGGTCAGTAGTTGCAGATTGGGGGCCAAGACCTCAAGGAGCCGTTAATTTGATTAAAGAGTACAAAGAACAATTTGGAACTATTGATGAAACCGCTAAAGCCGATTTGCAATTGTGGTATTTACACGATAAAGGGATAAGTACCCAGAATGAAATTATGGAATTAATATGAAATAATTTATCGGGACTTTATATTTTAATCTTTTTTACAGATTTAATACTTTTCGGAGAACGACTACCATGAAAAGCTCGAAGCACTTCAATTCGGCTAGGTTTAATTCTATAAATTATTAAATAAGCACCTAAAATAATATTCCGATATAATTTAGATTTGGTTTCTAAATGTCGACACTCTGGATGAAGGAGGTATTGAGTTTCGAGATTTTTAACGATTAATTTTAAATCTTCATAAAAATTTAAAGCTGCATTTTCGCCAAATGTAATTTCTCCATATTCAAAAATATCTTGTACATCTAATAAGTAATATTTGGAACGTATTACTTCTTTTTTTCCGATCTCCATTTTTTAAATCTTTCGTCAAACTCCTTTTCAGAAATAAACTCTCCTTCCTCCGCTTCTTTAATTAAAGAAACAAATTCGTCTTGGGACATTGGTTTGCCTGGAGTTGCTAGATTTTTGGGTTTTTTGATGGATGTTTTCATTGGGATGGAGTTTTAATAATAAAGTAAAAATAAGAAAAAACGTTTTACAAAGTTCTTATTCAGTGGATTTTAACTCATATTTTTTCTCAAACTCCTCAGGGGTTAATGCATTTTGGACATCGTAGTTGCCAATTTTTGTTCTTCGTAAAGCCGTTAAATGCGATCCAGATTGCATTGCTTTTCCAAAATCAAAGGCTAGCGAACGGATATAAGTTCCTTTGCTGCAAACGACTCTAAAATCAATTTCAGGTAATGCAATTCGGGTAATTTCAAATTCGTAAATCGTCGTTTTTCTCGAAGCAATTTCTACTTCAACACCCGCTCTTGCATGTTCGTAGAGGCGAACCCCCTCTTTTTTAATTGCTGAAAAAACAGGTGGTTTTTGGTCAATTTCGCCTAAAAATTGTTCTACCGTTTTATGAATAAGAATTTCATCAATATGAGAACTAGGGTAGGTTTGATCAATTTCGGTTTCTAAATCATAGGAAGGCGTTGTGGCTCCTATGAAAAAAGTACCCGTATATTCTTTAGCTTGTGCCTGGATTTCAGTGATTTTTTTGGTGAATTTTCCTGTGCAAATAATCAATAAACCCGAAGCCAAAGGATCTAAGGTTCCGGCATGTCCAATTTTGAATTTTTTGGGTAAATCAAAACGTCGCTTTAAAATGTATTTCAATTTGTTTACCGCCTGAAAAGAAGACCAAGTTAAAGGTTTGTCAACTAGTATAACTTGACCGTTTAGTACTTCTTCAGCTGTTTTCAAAGTGACTATTTTATAAATGAAAAATAAAACAATAAGAAAGTTCCAACTACAATTCGGTACCAACCCCAAGGTTTGAATCCGTATTGTTTGATAATTTCTATAAAGAATTTGATAGCTAAAATTGCGACAACAAAAGCCACAATATTACCAATTAGAAACAATTGAATGTGGTTGTCCGATTTTAAAATTAATTCATAGCCTTTCATTTGAGAAGCTTCGTATGTTTTTAAAAAAACCGAATAGCAAGTTACCGCAAGCATTGTTGGAACTGCAAGAAAGAAAGAGAATTCTGCTGCCGCATGACGACTTAAACCTTGTTGCATTCCGCCAATAATGGAAGCGGCAGAACGGCTGGTGCCTGGCATCATGGCTAAACATTGCCAAAAACCAATGGTAACCGCTTTTTTAATTGTAATATCTTCTTCTTGCAAAACAGTTGGGTTCTGAAATTTGGAATCGATAAAAAGTAATACGATACCTCCAATAATTAATACAATGGCAATTGGAATCGGGTTTCCTAAAACAGCTTCAATAGCATCGTCAAATAATTTTCCTAATACTAAAGCCGGTAAAACTGCAAAGGCTAATTTGATAAAAAAGTTGAATTTAGAAAAGTCAAAGAATTTTCTCCAATACAATGCAACAACAGCCAAAATAGCACCAAACTGAATAGAAACCTGAAAAAGTTTCACAAAATCATCTTCTTGGATTCCAAAATAGGAACTCATAAAAACCATGTGAGCGGTGGATGAAACCGGCAGGTATTCTGTTAAACCTTCAATTATAGCAATTAAAATAGCTTGTAATGTATTCATTTATGCTTTTTTTGGGTTTTTCAAAATAGCATAAATGGTAATTCCAAAACCAATTAAAACAGTAGTTGGAGCCAATCTAATGCGTCTAAAACTAAACACATCTTCGTTAAACACATTTGGATCATCACTTCCTCCGCCCGACATTAGAATAAATCCCAACGCAATTACGGCAATACCAATCAGTAAGATTTTATAATTTACTTTTTCAAAAAGAAATTCTTGTTTGTTTTCGCTATTGTTTTTCATTGACATTGAAAATTATTTTTTAAAAATAGTGACTAGAATTGGTTGAAATAACCAACTAACCCAATCAACAACTACACTTTTTTAGTACAAATCGTCTGTTCGTAAATTCAAGAAGCGTTGTGTTGCAAAATAGGTACTCAACCAAGTGATTAAAACCCCAATTGCAAATACAGCAACCAAAACTAGAGCAATAAGCAATTGGTCGTCAAGAAGTCCTAGGTTAGGGAAGTTGCTTTCCAAATAAATTAAAACTCCAATTAAAGCCAAAACAGCCAATCCAGCTCCAATCATTCCTAAACGAACACTTCGCAATACAAATGGTTTTCTAA
Source organism: Flavobacterium ammonificans (assembly GCF_020886115.1). Lineage (NCBI taxonomy): Bacteria > Pseudomonadati > Bacteroidota > Flavobacteriia > Flavobacteriales > Flavobacteriaceae > Flavobacterium > Flavobacterium ammonificans. The sequence goes on along the minus strand of NZ_AP025185.1, from coordinate 382,893 downwards.
TAAACGCTTTGGTAGCGCCCACCATTTGCATGGTTTTGATGATAAAACGATTGGAATGAATAGACAATCTTAATGAACTATTGATTAATAAGACAGCAATTACTGTAAAAAATCCGCTGATGATTAGAATCCACATGCTGACTTTCTTGATATTGTCATTAACTAAATTGACTAATTGTTTGTCGTAAACAATATCTGAAATCATTGGGTTTTTTCGCAACTGACTTTCCACTTTTGCAATACTGTCTTTGTACACATAGTCGGCTTTTAAGTGAATGTCAAAGGAGTTTTGCAATGGATTTTCACCAAGAAAAGTCACAAAATCTTCTCCAATAATATCGGTATGTTGTTTAGCAGCAGCATCTTTTGAAACGTATTCGAAGGTTTTTGCAAATGGCGCTCTTTTTAGTTCGGCATTAAAGGATTTGATAATAGTATCATTTGCTTCATTTTTGAAAAATACAGTCATTGCAATATTTTCTCTAAAATCGTCGGCTAATTTTTTAGAATTGATAATGAAAAGCCCTAACATTCCTAATAAAAAAAGTACTAAGAATACACTTAACACTACTGAAAAATAAGAGGAAATTAAACGGCGTTTTTGAAATTTATCGTAAGAAGAACTCATAGTTTGTGAAAATTATGTGGTAAAAATAATAAAGAATTTCTTTATTTAAAGTTAATATCGTTCAAAGTTTTAACTTTCGTACAATAAACGTAAATTTGGCAGCTGAAATGGTAAAAGTAATAGCAACCTTTTCTTTTATATTTAAAAACCAACACATTTTTAGTTGACTCAACAACTGAGATAAATTGATATACAATGAAATACAATCCGAACGAAATTGAAGCGAAATGGCAAAAGTATTGGGCAGAAAATCAAACTTTTGCAGCGCAAAATAATTCTGATAAACCCAAACATTATGTGTTAGATATGTTTCCTTATCCATCAGGAGCAGGCTTGCACGTAGGACATCCTTTAGGGTATATTGCTTCGGATGTGTATTCAAGATACAAAAGACACCAAGGATTTAATGTGTTGCACCCAATGGGGTATGACAGTTTTGGATTGCCAGCAGAGCAATATGCTATTCAAACGGGACAACGTCCAGAAGATACTACTTCAGTAAATATTGATGGTGGTGTTGACAAAGAAGGAAATCAAATTGCGGGCTACAGAAAACAGTTGGACAAAATTGGATTTTCGTTTGATTGGAGTCGCGAAGTGCGTACGTCTAATCCCGATTATTACAAACACACTCAATGGATTTTTATTCAATTATTTAATTCTTGGTACAATAAAAATTCAGACAAAGCAGAAGATATTTCGACTTTAATAGCTGTATTCGAAAAAGAAGGGAATGCAAACGTCAATGCGGTATGTGATGATAACATTGCTCCATTTTCAGCTTCAGAATGGAATGCATTTTCAACAGAGGAACAACAAAAAATACTCTTGCAATACCGTTTAACCTACTTGGCAGAAACTGAAGTAAATTGGTGTCCAGGATTAGGAACCGTTTTGGCGAATGACGAAATAGTAAATGGCGTTTCTGAACGCGGTGGATTTCCGGTGATTCGTAAAAAAATGACCCAATGGAGTATGCGAATTTCAGCTTATGCTGAACGTTTATTGCAGGGTTTAGAAACCATTGATTGGACAGAAAGTATCAAAGAGAGTCAACGCAACTGGATTGGAAAATCGGTTGGGGCTATGGTCTCTTTTAACGTCATTGCGAGCGAAGCGAAGCAATCTATAGAGGTCTTTACTACTCGTCCTGATACGATTTTTGGTGTAACATTTATGACTTTGGCACCAGAGCATGAATTGGTTTCGCAAATTACCACTCCAGAGCAAAAACAAGCAGTTGAAGAATATATTGAAAAAACAGCCAAACGTTCCGAGCGTGAGAGAATGGCTGATGTGAAAACCATTTCAGGTGTTTTTACCGGAGCTTATGCTGAACATCCTTTTACAAAAGAGCCGATTCCAGTTTGGATTGGCGATTATGTATTGGCAGGATATGGAACAGGAGCAGTAATGGCAGTGCCTTGTGGAGACGAAAGAGATTATGCTTTTGCTAATTTCTTCAAAGGTCAAAACGGAATGCCAGCAATTAAAAATATTTTTAACAAAGACATATCAGAAGCGGCTTATGGAGACAAAGGCGGCTTTGAATTAGTAGATTCCGACTTTTTAAACGGTTTAGGATACAAAGAAGGAACGAAAAAAGTAATTGAAGCCTTAGAAAAAATTGGACATGGAAAAGGAAAAACAAATTACCGTTTGCGTGATGCTGTTTTTTCTCGTCAGCGTTATTGGGGAGAACCATTTCCAGTGTATTATGTCAATGGATTACCTCAGATGATTGACGCACAACATTTGCCTATTATTTTACCTGAAGTGGCTAATTATTTACCTACGGAAGATGGTTTACCACCTTTAGGGAATGCAACTACTTGGGCGTGGGACACTAATCAGTGTTCAGTAGTTAGTAATCAGTCGATAGACCATAAGACAGTTTTCCCTCTTGAGTTAAACACCATGCCGGGTTGGGCCGGAAGTTCATGGTATTGGATGCGTTATATGGATGCACACAACGAAAACGAATTTGCTAATCAAGATGCTTTGAAGTATTGGGAAAGTGTGGATTTGTACATTGGCGGAAGCGAACATGCAACAGGACATCTATTATATTCTCGTTTTTGGAACAAATTTTTAAAAGACAAAGGGTTTGCACCAACAGAAGAACCGTTCAAAAAACTGATTAATCAAGGGATGATTTTGGGGATGAGTGCTTTTGTATATCGTTTGGACGGAACGAATACCTATGTTTCGAAAAATCAGATTAAAGGTCAAAATGTACAACCCATTCACGTGGATGTTAATTTGATTAACAGCTCTGATGAGTTGGATATTGAAGCGTTCAAAAATTGGAGAGAGGATTATGCAAATGCTAAATTTATAACAGAAGAAAATGGGAAATACATTGTAGGTCGTGAGATTGAAAAAATGTCTAAATCCAAATACAATGTCGTTACGCCTGATTTGATTTGTGCCGAATATGGTGCTGATACTTTGCGTTTGTACGAAATGTTTTTAGGACCATTAGAACAAGCGAAGCCATGGAATACTGCTGGAATTTCAGGAGTGTTTGGTTTCTTGAAAAAACTATGTCGTTTGTATTTTGACGATAATGGTTTGATAGTAACGAATAATGAGCCAACAAAAGACAATTTAAAATCCTTGCACAAGACAATTAAAAAAGTAGCCGAGGATATTGAAAGTTTTTCATTCAATACTTCAGTTTCTCAGTTTATGATTTGCGTAAACGAATTGTCTACACAAAATTGCCATGAAAGAGCGATTTTAGAACCATTAGCGATTTTAATTTCGCCTTATGCACCACATATTGCTGAAGAATTATGGTCGTTATTAGGTCATTCAGATTCGATTGCAACGGTAGCTTTTCCAAAATTTGAAGCAGTTCATTTGGTTGAGAGTAACAAAGAATATCCAGTTTCTTTCAACGGAAAAATGCGTTTCACAATTGAATTGCCTTTGGATTTAACCAAGGAACAAATAGAAGAAATTATAATGAAAGACGAACGCACCTTGCGTCAGTTGGATGGAAGAACGCCAAATAAAGTAATTATTGTACCTGGAAAAATTATAAATTTAGTTGGGTAGAAAATTATAAGTTATAAATTAATCTGCGAATCTGTGGTTCAAATTTGACCGCAGATTCGTAGATTTTTTATTTTAAATTACCCATCAATCCATAACCCAATAACCTACAACTGGATTTGCCTGTCGATTTGTTGGTCCAAAGAAATAAAGGTTTCTGTTCTGGAAACGCCTTCAATTGCCTGAATTTTGGTATTTAATAAATGCATCAAATGTTCGTTATCCGAACAGATGATTTTAATTAAAATCGACCAGTTTCCAGTGGTATAGTGACATTCCAAAACTTCAGGAATTTTCTTTAAGTCGCGAACGGCCTCTGAATTTCGAGCGGCTTTGTCTAAATAGATTCCAACAAAAGCCATAGTATTGTATCCTAAAATTTTTTGGCTGACAACGAATTTAGATCCTGAAATCACCCCAGATTGTTCTAGTTTTCGCAAACGTTGGTGAATGGCAGCGCCTGAAATTCCTATTTTATTGGCAATTTGGAGAATGGGTTTTCGAGCATCTTCCATTAAATCGCGCAAAATTTCTTTGTCGATTCCGTCTATTTCTACTTGAAGTGAATTGATTTTCATAAATGTAAAAGTTATTGATTAGCGGTCATATGTTATCGCTTATTTATTTATTGGTGTTTGCTTGTGCAAACTTGTTTTTAATATAGATTTTACAAATTGATAATTGTAACCAAATTTCATTTTTTGGTTTGGATTGAAAATCAAAAGTAGATAATTTTAATGAAATATATTGTTATTGATCGTCTTAGCTTATAAAAAAAACCATCCGAAAGGGATGGTTTTTATATTGTATATGTGGATTTTTATTTTCCTTTATTTGCTTCAGCGACATATTTTTCTAGAGCCATTGTCATGGAAGGTGTTCCAGGAGTTGGAGCCATAATGTCAATTCGCAGTCCGTGATCTAATGCTTCTTTTTGAGTTGTACTTCCAAAAACAGCAATACGGGTGTCATTTTGTTTGAAATCAGGAAAATTCTTGAATAATGATTTTATACCTGTTGGGCTAAAGAATGCTAAAACATCATAATAAACGTCAGCCAAATCAGATAAGTCACTCATTACCGTCTTATAAAAAGTAGCTGGAGTCCAATCTACTTTTAAACCGTCTAAAGTAACCGGAATATCAGCATTCAATTGGTCTGAAGCAGGCAATAAGAATTTTTCGTCTTTGTATTTTTTGATTAGCGGAGATAAATCGGCAAAATCTTTTGGTCCTACGTAGATTTTACGTTTTCTGTAGACTACATATTTTTGTAGGTAAAACGCAATGGCTTCTGACTGACAAAAATATTTTAATCCTTCAGGAACTTTATAACGCATTTCTTCAGCCACTCTAAAAAAGTGATCTACTGCATTTTTACTTGTCAAAATAATCGCACTGTAATTATTCAAGTCAATTTTTTGCAGTCTAATTTCTTTTGCATTAACTCCTTCTACATGAATAAAAGGTCTGAAATCAATTTTTACTTTATGCTTTTGTTGCAGCTCAAAGTAAGGAGAATTCTCCACTTTAGGCTCTGGTTGCGACACCAAAATTGTTTTCACTTTCATACTATAACTTTTTCTATGCGACTCCTTTTGTAAACCAATAATAAATGAAATAGTAAGGAGCTATTTCAAGAGCGCAAAGATACAAAATAAAATAAAACAACTTGCTGAATATTAAATTTTGATAGTTTTTAATAGAAACCACGTAAGTTGCTAGGTTTGCAGCTATTACGATGCCAATAATTACAGTAGGTAACACTGTAGAAGTATTTTCGTAATAGAAAAATAACATATTAATTGGCAATAAAATAAGGCCAATATAAGTGCGGTAGGTTACCTTTTGATGATTGAATTGTTCTACAAATTCTTCAATATGGAAAGAGGTGGCTATTATTTTTTCGACTAACACTTTTGATAAAATGAAGAAAAGTAAAAAATTAGCAATCTGAATGTATTGCATCCAATCGTTTTTGTCTCCAAAACCAAAAATGTAAAGTGAAAGCTGAATGAAAAATGTAAATGAAATTATTTGAACAAAAAACAAGGCTATAGTGAAACCATTTTTTAAGTTGCTACTTTCTCGATGTATTTTAATGTATTTGTCTGAAAAAAGTAAGTTGGCAAAATCGCTAAATCGATTTTCAAAAACAGATTTTGTGATAGCGATAGTTGCAAAACAAATCAAAAACAAGAGTGTGACCCAGTCAGAGTTGTCAGTTAATCGGGGATGAAGTACATATTCATTCATAGTATCGCAAAATTACTAATTTTTTATTTCATTCTTTTTATTATAATTTTATTATGATTCAAATGGCATAAAAAGCTTACTTTTGCACTGAAATTACTCAAAATTATGAATGATTCCCTAGTTATAATCCCTACCTATAACGAAATCGAGAATATTGAAAGCATCATTAGAACGGTGCTCACGCTACATAAGCCTTTTCATGTTCTGATTATCGATGATAATTCGCCAGATCATACTGCGGATAAAGTCATTGCTTTACAGTCAGAGTTTTCAGGGAAGTTATTTCTAGAAAAAAGAGCTAAAAAATCGGGATTAGGTACAGCCTATGTTCATGGTTTTAAATGGGCTTTAGCCAATAAATACGACTATATATTTGAGATGGATGCTGATTTTTCTCATAATCCAACCGATTTAGAAAAATTATACCAAGCGTGTCACCTTGGAGATGCTGATTTAGCTATAGGTTCTCGCTATGTTACAGGAGTAAATGTGGTGAATTGGCCTTTAAGCCGTGTATTATTGTCTTATTTTGCTTCTGTATATGTTCGTTTTATAACCGGAATGAAAATTCACGATGCTACAGCAGGTTTTGTTTGTTACAAAAGACAGGTTTTAGAAAGTATTCATTTGGACCAAATCAAATTTGTAGGCTACGCATTCCAAATTGAAATGAAATACCGCACGTTTTGTAAAAAATTTAAAATTTCTGAAGTTCCAATTATATTTACAGATCGAACTAAAGGGCAATCAAAAATGAGCAATTCTATTATAGTAGAAGCCGTTTTTGGAGTTATTGCGCTTCGATTAAAAAGATTAGTCAACACATTATAAGAAAAAGATAGAATGAATAGGGTTTTAATTAAGAATGCCAAAATAGTAAACGAGGGAAGGATTTTTGAAGGCGATGTTTTAATAGAGGACGACTTAATTGTTGAAATCGCTGAAACAATTAGTGCTAAATCTGCTGATTGTAAAATTGTGGATGCCGAAGGGAACTATTTAATGCCTGGTGCAATTGATGATCAAGTACATTTTAGAGAGCCTGGATTAACTCATAAAGGAGATATAGAATCCGAATCTAGAGCTGCAGTTGCAGGAGGAATCACCTCATTTATTGAACAACCTAACACGGTGCCTAATGCTGTCACTCAAGAAATTCTTGAGGAAAAATATGAAATAGCTGCTCAAAATTCATTTGCGAATTATTCGTTTATGATGGGAGCAACAAACGATAATTTGGAGGAGGTATTAAAAACTAATCCAAAAAATGTAGCTGGAATTAAAATCTTTTTAGGTTCATCTACTGGGAATATGCTAGTAGATAATGAAGCTGTTTTAGAAAAAATATTCTCAAGTACACCCATGTTGATAGCAGTTCATTGTGAAGACGAAACAACTATAAAAAATAATTTGGCACAATACAAAGAAGAATATGGTGATGAGGTTCCGGTAACGGTTCATCATCTAATTCGAAGTACTGAAGCCTGTTATCTTTCGTCTTCAAAAGCAATTGCTTTAGCAAAAAAAACGGGAGCGAGATTGCACATATTTCATTTGTCAACGGCAAAAGAAATGGATTTGTTTACCAATAAAATTCCATTGGAAGACAAAAAGATTACTGCTGAGGTTTGTGTACATCATTTGTGGTTTACCAATGACGATTATGCTACCAAGGGTAATTTCATCAAATGGAATCCTGGGGTGAAAACGGCTAAAGATAAAGAAGCACTTTGGAAAGCGCTGTTAGATGACCGAATAGATGTTATTGCAACAGATCATGCGCCACATACGTTAGAAGAAAAACAACAATCGTATTTAAATGCTCCTTCTGGTGGGCCTTTAGTTCAACATGCAGTAGTTGCATTGTTTGAAGCCTTCCATCAAGGTAAAATAAGTGTAGAAAAGATTGTCGAGAAAATGTGTCACAATCCTGCTAAAATCTTCAAGATAGAAAAGCGCGGTTTTATAAAAGAAGGTTATTATGCCGATTTAGTAATTGTGAATGCTGGTTTGCCTTGGAGTGTAAAAAAAGAAAATATTTTGGCTAAATGTGGGTGGTCTCCTTTTGAAGGCTATACTTTTAAATCAAGAATTACGCATACATTTGTAAACGGACAATTGGTTTACAATGCTTTTAAAGTAAAAGACATTCGTGCTGGAAAGCGTTTGTTATTCAATAGATAAAATAGATGAAAAAGAGTATTTCATTATTGGCGATTTTAGCTCTTTTAGGGTGCAAAGAAGATTTGGTTAAAAAACCAGACCTGCTTATTGAGAAATCGAAGATGATGGAAATTATGTATGATTTAGCCTTATTAGAGGCTATTAAATACCAAAATCCAGCTGTTTTGGATTCAAATCAAATTCGGCCAAAACAGTTTATCTATAAGAAATACAAAATAGACAGCCTGCAATTAGCGCAAAACAATAGGTATTACGCTGCCGATTACAAAAGCTATAAGGTAATGTTTGAATCAGTAGTTAAGCGAATCGAAAGCGAAAAGAAACGAGCAAATGCAATTATTAAATTAGAAGAGAAAAAGAAAAAAATCAAAATTGCTCAACTAAAAAAGAAAAGACAGCTTGCTAAAAAAAGTAAAGATTCAATTGCAGTAGTTAAAACAAAAAAAGGCAGTATTTAAATACTGCCTTTTTTTGTTTTACAAGGATTTACCTTATTCTTTATCTCTTCCAAAGCGTTCAAAAATACTGATGTAATTGTTGAATGTCTTTTTCGATTTTTCGTATAAAGCAGTGTCGCCACTTTCTTTCATAATTTCTAATAAACCACGATAACGCTCTATATCGGTTACAATTTCTATAGCTATGTCCACTTGCTCTGTTGAAGACAAATGGCTGTAATAGTTTAAGTTTTCAGTGTATTTACCAATCAATTGATTTAATAACTTTTGCGCTTTAGCTTTTTCGCCCACATCATAATAGCCTTTTGCAAAAGGATCTACCAACGAATAGTATTCAAATTGATCTACAGGCATTTTTGTCATTGCTAAATCAATTACTTTTTTAGCCTTGTCCATTTTACCTTCTGCAATAAGTCTAGTCATTAATCGAGATAAATTCATTCGATAGGTAATGCTATTTCTTCGTGTTTCTGGATCATGATAAATAGATAAACTTTCACTGTTACCCCATTCCCATTGCATTACTTTATCAAACATGATATCAGTATCAATTTGACCCATGTCAATTTGGCTAGAACCTTTTGGTAATCGTGTTCTAACAGGAACTAATTTATAAACCATTCCTTCTAATTGAAGGAATTCTTTCATCCAAAGGTAATCCTCGTTATCAAAAGCGCCTCCGCTAAAATAAATTGGACGTTTCCAATTATTATTAGCCACAATATCTAACATCATTAACCTGTTTTTGTAAACAGCATTTCCTTTAATATCAATATCAATCGCCGATACGATAGAGTCATTGTATTTTGGATTCACCACTTTGTTTTTAATAATGGTGTTTTTATCAATTGGAATTCTAATTTTATTGGTTGGATAAAAATGGATAGTTTGCCCATTTTGCATTTCAACGGTTGACTTAGGGTTTTTAATAAACGAAATAAAATCTTTAACATCCCAGCGCGTTTCGATTTTTGGGATATGCGCTACATAATCTAATTTATCACCAACATATTCGTCATGCGTAAATGAAATTGGAAGCGGATCTGATTCGTAACTTTTCATTTTCATTTGGTCTATGTACCAATCAGTCATAAAAAGACTTGTATTGACAATCTTAACATCCGTTCTGAAATTTTCAATTTCTTGTGCATACCAAAGTGGAAAGGTATCATTATCTCCAATAGTAAATAAGATGGCATTTTTATCACACGAACTTAAATAGGCTTTAGCCATTGCAACTGCCGTATATTTATCAGAACGGTCGTGGTCATCCCAATTTTGGAATCCCATTAAAATAGGTGCAGCTAATAAACTACCAGCAATAATAACCGGTCCAGCAATTTTTGGTGCCAAATATTTTTTGGCGCTTTCATATAGTGAATACACACCAAAACCAATCCAAATAGCAAATACATAAAACGATCCTACTAAGGCATAATCGCGTTCACGAGGTTCGAATGGTCTTTCGTTTAAGTAAATTTTTAAGGCTATTCCTGTAAATAAGAATAAGGATAGTAATACATAAAAACTTTTTCGGTCTTTGCTAGCGTGGTACATCAATCCAATTAACCCTAGGATAAAAGGCAAGAAGAAATAAGTGTTACGTCCTTTGTTGTTCAAAATATCGGTTGGTAAATTGTCTTGAGAACCAAGATGTATGCTATCCATAAACGGTATACCACTAATCCAGTTTCCATTCAAATTGTCGTAACGCCCTTGAATATCATTTTGGCGACCTACAAAATTCCACATCAAATACCTCACATACATATAGCCAAATTGGTATTCAAACATAAAACGAAAATTATCAACCGTTGATGGTTTTTCAACAATCAAATAATCGCCATAGTTTTTTAAGAAGGCTACATAGCCTTCATTGTCAATTTCTTTTTGAGCGTAAGCTTGTCTAAACTCAAGCACTACTTTTTCAATTTCGCCTTTTAGTTGGGCTATGGCTTTATTGTACTCTTCTTCGCTTAATTGTCCTGCTTCGATTCCGTATTTGGCTAAATCCTCTTCGAAAGGATAGTCGTAATTAATTCTAAACTCAGGCGGATTAGTGAAGTTGATATAATTTTCTACATGATCTCCACTCCACAATCTTGGTAAAATGGTCTTGTGACTATCATCGCTATTTTGCACAGCATTTTTGAAATTATTAGTAATTTCATATTTGCCTGTGGTGTAGTCTCTTTCGTAGTTTGGCGCTTTATCTAAATACGGCTTGTCTTTATCTAAACCTGCAAAAGCTTCTGTGTATTGTGGTCCGTAAAAAAGTGGATTGACACCATATTGTTCTCTGTTGTAATAGGCAAGTACTTCGGCAGCATCCGAAGGTTTGTTTTCGTTAATTACAGTATTAGCATTAGCACGAATAGGTAACATCATCCAAGTGGAAAATCCAATTAAAATGAAAAGTGTACAAAGGATAATGGTATTATAGAAAACTAAACCTTTTTGTTTGGTGTAAAGCAATCCAAAATAGAAAAATGCAATTAGTAAAAGGGTTACAAATAGAGTTCCTGAATTAAATGGTAATCCCATTTCATTAACCATGAAAATTTCGGTTTTTCCAAAGAAAGCCATAGTTAACGGCAATAACATTTTGAAGATGAACAACAAAATAGAAATTACTACCACATTGGCAATGATGAAATTCTTAACGGTAACGGTTTTGTAATTTTTGAAAAAATATAAAAATCCAATCGCTGGAATTGTCAATAAAGCCATAAAGTGAACTCCAAAGGAAAGTCCGATAACAAGTGAAATGATCAACAGCCATTTATCGCCTCTTGGCGTATTCATTTCTTGTTCCCAACGCAATCCCAACCATAGCAATAAAGCAATTAATAAGGATGCCATAGCATACACTTCGGCTTCTACAGCATTGTACCAAAAACTATCAGAATAAGTATAGGCTAATGCGCCCACAAACGAACTTCCTAGAATAACAATCGAATTATCTTTATTAATTTCATTATACGAACCAATGATTTTTTTCAAAATCATACTCGATGACCAGAATAAAAACAAAATGGTGAAAGCACTAGAGACCACTGAGGTCATATTTACCATCAAGGCAATATGCTCATTGTCTATGGCAAACAGTGCAAAAAATGCCCCAATCATCTGAAATAAAGGCGCTCCTGGAGGGTGACCCACTTCTAGTTTTGCAGCTGTAGCAATGTATTCTCCACAATCCCAGAAACTCATCGTTGGTTCAACGGTTAGGGTATAGGTTACTAATGCTATTGCAAATGCAAACCAACCTAAAATAGTATTCCATTTATTAAAATTGAAATCGGCCTTATTCATGATTCAAATTGGGTTATTATTTTAAGATGCAAAGAAAATGTTTTTTTGCGTAATGAGACGAGCATTAACAAAAAATTCTATTATTGAAAATTGAGTAGTAATGAATTGGTTTTTAGTTGGTTTCTTCTTGCCTTTTGGCGAAGCCAAAAGTTTTTTGATAAAAACAATCCAAAAGTTTGCGCAAAATAAAATTTGTATTAAATTTGCACTCGCTTAACAGCACTGCTGGTCTATGGTGTAATGGTAACACAACTGTTTTTGGTGCAGTCTTTCTAGGTTCGAGTCCTAGTAGACCAACATAAAGCCTCTCAATTTCTTGAGAGGCTTTTTTTATTTAATAAAATGAATTGGAGCAATTGTTTCAATATATTCGGTTACCGATTTAAATTCAATATTCAAAACAGCTTTTATTTTAGAATTGTCATAGTTGCTTTTCGAAAACGAAGCTTTAGCACTATCTCGAGACAGTTTTCTTTTTTGAAAGAAAAAAGTAGATAAGAACCAATCGATTCTCCAAAATAGATTCACTAAAAATGGAGTAGCATGCCATTTAGGTCTATTTACTTGTAGGCAGTCAGCAATGCAATTCAGTATTTCTTGAAACGAATAATTATTTTCTATCAAGGTAAATCGTTCGTTTTTGATGTCACTATTCATCAATTGAATACTTGCTTTAATTACATCAGTAACGGCAATAAATCCTGTTGTTCCAAGAGTGTAAAATGATAATCCTTTGGCAACAGCCGAAAACAAAGCACCACTTCCTTGTTCTGGAAATCCAGGGCCTAAAATAATTCCTGGATTGACAATGATTACGTTTAAGCCTTCTTGTTGACCACGCCAAACCTCCATTTCGGCACCGTATTTAGAAATGGCATAATCGCTATGTGGTTTTTCGGGATTCCATTCGGTGGTTTCTGAAATAGTGGTTTCAACTGCATTTGGATCTCCCAAAGCGGCAATTGAACTCACAAATAGCATTTTTTTAATTCCGAATGCCAAGCAAAAATTAACGATGTTAGCCGTGCCTTCAATATTGGTTTTACGAATCGCATCTTCCTCTTTTGGATCGAAAGAAATCAAAGCAGCACAATGGTAAACGAATTCAATATTTTGAAAAGCGATTTCCAAAGAAGGAATGTCAAGAATATCCCCTTCGATCCATTCAATTTTTTCAAATAAATGGGATTTGTGGTAAAGGGAAAACAAATTTTTAGTTTTCTCAATGGAAGATACGTTTCGATATAAGGCACGAACATTTTCTCCTTGCTCCACTAAATGAAGTAAGAGATGTGCGCCTACTAAACCCGTTCCACCTGTGACTAAAATCATGTGGTAAAGATACTTTTTTTTTGCTATTGCCACGAAGCCACGAAGTCGCAAAGTTTTTTGTCATTGCGAGGAGAACCGACGAGGCAATCTTTTTAGTCACTGATTCACAGATTTTTATTTTAATTTTTACTATTGAAATTGATTTTTGAAATTGGCCTTGATTTTTGATGTTGCAATTGCCATTGCCATTGAAATTTCTATCTTTGCTCAAATTGATTATAAAAATGAAAAATTTAGTAGAAGAATTACAATGGCGTGGCTTGGTTCATGATATCATGCCGGGAACTGAAGACCAACTTTTGAAAGAAATGACAACGACCTATATTGGATTTGATCCAACTTCAGATTCGTTGCATATTGGTAGTTTGGTTCCGATTTTATTGTTAGTTCATTTGAAAAATTTTGGACATAAACCGATTGCTTTGGTTGGTGGTGCAACAGGTATGATTGGAGATCCATCAGGAAAATCAGACGAAAGAAATTTGTTGGACGAAGCTACGTTGGCACACAATGTAGAAGGCATCAAAGCAGTACTGTCTCGTTTCTTAGATTTTAATTCGAAGGATGTGAATGCCCCTGTTTTAGTTAATAATTACGATTGGATGAAGGATTTATCATTCATCAATTTTGCGCGTGATGTGGGTAAACGTATTACCGTAAACTACATGATGGCAAAAGATTCGGTTAAGAAACGATTGTCTGGAGAAGGCGAAGGAATGTCGTTTACCGAGTTTACTTACCAATTAATTCAAGGATACGATTTTTACCATTTGCACAAAGAATACAATTGTTTGTTGCAAATGGGAGGATCGGATCAATGGGGAAATATCACAACTGGAACCGAATTAGTTCGTCGTATGAATGCCGAAGGTGCCAAAGCATACGCCATGACTTGTCCGTTGATAACTAAGGCAGATGGTTCTAAATTCGGAAAATCAGAGGGCGGGAATGTGTGGTTAACGGCTGATAAAACTTCGGTGTATAAATTTTACCAATTCTGGTTGAACACTACTGATGTGGATGCTGAGAAATACATTAAAATTTTCACCTTTTTAGATAAAGCAACTATTGATGCTTTAATTGTTGAACATCAAGTAGCGCCTCATTTGAGAGTGTTGCAAAGAAAATTAGCGGAAGAAGTAACCACTTTGGTGCATTCTAAAGAAGAATTAGAGAAAGCGATTAAAGCTTCGAATATTCTTTTCGGAAATGCTTCGGCGGCTGATTTGAAGCAATTGGACGAAGCGACTTTCTTAGAAGTTTTTGACGGAGTGCCTCAAGCGGAAATTGCTAAAAATGAAATTGAAGCGGGATTGGATATTGTAACTGTTTTAAATGAAAAAACAGGTTTCTTTAAATCCAATGGAGAGGCGAGAAGAGCCTTGACAGCCAATTCAATTTCGGTAAATAAAGAAAAAATCACTGAAGAATACCAACTTTCAACTAACGATTTAATCAATAATCAGTTTGTGCTTTTACAAAGTGGAAAGAAAAATTATTTTATTGTAAGAGTGAAGTAATTCATTAGTTTGGTTATTTAACCACAAAGTGCACTAAGAAGGCACGAAGTTCGCTAAGTAAATTTTTTAAGAAATTGTCACACAGTTTTTAAAGAAATTTTAAATATTTGTGACTTTGAGCCTTAGTGGCAAATACTATTTCTTTGTTCCGTTTATCGTTTCAAATAATTCCAAGGCATTTCCATCAGTAAGCATCGAAACATAGTGACAAATGTGTAGCAATCTGTCGTATAGATTTTCTTTTTCTACATTGTGTTTCTCAGGCAACATTTTTAGAATTAATTGGTCGTAATTGGAAGCAGTTCCATTGAATTTATTGTTCATCGCCGAAATGAATTTATCCAATAAGGTTTGGATAATTTGGTAGCCCACAATTTCTTTTTCGATGACTTCGCGACTTTGATAAATGTTATTTACACTCAATTTAATGATGTCGTCCATTTGTGCTTTGTACTTGCTTTTGTTGGTTAGCGCATACGGAAATTTTCCAGCCAAAATAGCTTCTTCGTTTTCAATAAAAACACGAACCGCATCATTAATTAAACTGCCAATCGCTAATGCTCTCAAGTAACTGATTCGGTCTTCTTTTGTATTTAAAGTGCTGTATTTAGCACTGTCAATTGAATCTTTAACTAGTTTAATTAAATATTCTAAAGCATATTCTTCTTGGACTAAGCCTAAATTGATTCCGTCTTCAAAATCAATAATGGTATAACAAATGTCATCGGCAGCTTCAACCAAATAGGCAAGCGGATGTCTTTCGAATCCAATATCTTTTCCTGATTTATTTGGAATCAATCCCATGTCTGCAGCGACTTCTTCGAAGAATGCTTTGTCTGATTGAAAGAAGCCGTATTTTTTATCGGCAATATCTTTGGTTGGTTTTTTAGGTAAACTTTCTTTTGGGTATTTCATAAAAGCACCTAGGGTTGCAAATGAAATTCGCAAACCTCCTTCTATTCCTGGACGATCAGCTGTCAAAACTGAAAATCCATTGGCATTGCCTTCAAAATCAATTAAATCTTGCCATTGTTTAGGAGTGAGTTGGTCTTTGTATTGTTGTCCTTTTCCAATCGAGAAATATTCACCTATGGCTTTTTCACCGGAATGGCCAAAAGGTGGATTTCCGATGTCGTGTGCTAATGAAGCAGCGGCAACAATAGCCCCAAAATCATTCATGTGGTAGCCGTGAACTTCTTTTAAATGCGGGTATTTTTCTAGGATTTTTTTACCCACCAATCGGCCTAAAGAACGTCCCACAACCGATACTTCTAAACTATGCGTTAATCGGGTGTGAACAAAATCAGTTTTAGAAAGTGGGATAACCTGGGTTTTATCTTGCAAACTTCTAAACGCCGCTGAAAAGATAATACGGTCGTAATCTACTTCAAATCCCAAACGGGTATCGTCTTGTTCTACGCGCAATCTTTTGCCTTTGTCGCCTTGTCTTTTTAATGATAAAAGTTGTTCCCAGTTCATCGCTTGGTGTTAATTGTGAATTACAAATGTAAATAAAAAGAGACTGTCTAAAAAGCCTTGTTATTGTCAAACTGAACTTGTTTCAGTTTCTATAAATAATCGATACTATTTTATAGATTCCGAAATAAATTCGGAATGACAATTCTGGTGCTTTTTAGACAGCCTCTTAGAAAGTATATGTAGAAAGATTAAAACGGTAAATCGTCTGGCTCTTCTTCATTTAAATTAGTTGCTGGAGCAAAAGTTTCTGCAGCTGGCATTGGAGGAGTTTGTGGAGCAGCTGCTGGAGCCTCTGCTTGTACTTTTCCAATTCTCCATCCTTGGATAGTATTGAAATAAACGGTTTCTCCTTGTTGGTTGGTCCATTCTCGACCTCTTAGATTGATGTCGATTTTTACTTGGTCACCTACTTGGTAATTGTTTAATAAGTCACATTTATCTTGAACAAATTGCACCAAAATATGTTGCGGGTATTGTTCGTCAGTAGTAACAACAATATCTCTTTTTTTGAAACCACCAGAACCTACTTCTTTAGTTTGGTCAATCATTTTTACTCTTCCTGTAACTTCCATCTGTATTATTTTTTTAGTTTATTTCTACTTTAGATTTACAAATATACTAACTTCTTCTAATTTAGGCAATAGGTCTTTATTTGCCAATATTAATTTTTTCGTAGGCTTTGCACTAAAATTTTTTTCAAATTATTTCGTTACATTTATAATCTAAATTGAATCTATGTTTTTTTCGGATAAACGCAACACTACGCGCTGGTTCATTATCTTGGCTTCTTTTTGTATTATCTCATTAATACTTTGGAATACCTATACTTTTTTCCAAATATTTAAGAATGAAGAGCGTTTGAAAATGAATCTTTGGGCCAAAGCTCAGAAAACATTGATCAATGCGGATGAAAATACGGATGTGGAATTGCCGCTGCAAATTTTCAGCACCAATTCGTCTATTCCAATTATTTTAACCGAGAATAACAAGATCATTAATGCAGTAAATGTTGATGATAAAATTATCAAAAGCAAATCGGAATCAGCAAATTTTTTAGCGAATCTTAAAAATGAAAATGACCCCATTGTAATTGAATATGCTCCCGGAAAATTTCAGGAGTTGTATTATGGCAATTCGGCTTTATTAAATAAATTAAAATACTACCCAATTGCATTGTTGTTAATTATCGTTTTATTTGCCGCTTTGGTGTATAATTTTTATCGCAGTACCAAGATGGCGACTCAAAACAAACTTTGGGCGGGAATGGCTAAGGAAACTGCCCACCAAATAGGAACGCCTCTTTCGTCTTTGATTGGTTGGATCGAATTATTGAAAGCCGAAAATGTTGCTGAATCCACAACACTGGAAATCGAAAAAGATATTGAGCGTTTGCAAACGATTACGGATCGTTTTTCTAAAATTGGATCAGAACCCAAATTAGAGAATCAAGATATTATCGCAGCTACACAAGCAACCTTTGATTATTTACAATCACGTTTTTCAAAGCAAGTCGTGTTTTCTTTTCACGCGCCTGAGTTGCCTGTTTTTGTTTTGATTAATCCTACTTTGCACAGTTGGACTATTGAGAATTTGGTTAAAAATGCCATTGATGCAATGAAAGGTAAGGGAAATTTAGATTTGGTTATTGAGCAAGAAGGGGATTCGGTAAAAATTAAGGTTTCTGATACTGGAAATGGAATATTAAAAAGCCAATTCAAAAAGATATTTGAACCTGGTTTTACTACCAAAAAAAGAGGTTGGGGTTTAGGGCTTTCTTTGACTAAGCGAATTGTGGAAGAATACCATAAAGGGTTTATTAAAGTAGTTCTGTCCGAAATTGGAAAAGGAAGTACAATACAATTGAGTTATAAAAAAAGCGAATCCGTTTAAATTGATTCGCTTTTTTATATTTTACAAATGGCTCTGAATTTCTTTGGCTAAAGCCTCAAATTCATCTTTGCTCATTGTTACTTTATTTTGGAAACGCATTTCATCCATTTCGTTCAATGGAATTAGGTGAATGTGAGCGTGAGGTACTTCTAAACCTATTGCCGCCATTCCTATGCGTTTGCAAGCCACTGTTTTTTGCAAGGCTGTAGCTATTTTTTTAGAAAATTGCATCAAACCTAAATACAATTCATCGTCTATTTCAAAAAGTTGGTCAATTTCTTGTTTTGGAATGCATAGCGTATGTCCTTTTGCATTGGGATTGACATCCAAAAATGCCAAGAAATTAGCGTCTTCTGCAATTTTGTAACAAGGGATTTCTCCGTTTACAATTTTGGTAAAAATAGAGCTCATAGGATTCAATTTAGTCTCTGGTAATTTCTAAAATATCAAATTTTAAAACCCCATTAGGAACCGTAATTTCAGCCACTTCGCCAACCGATTTTCCTAATAAGCCTTTTCCAATAGGAGAGGTTACGGAAATCTTTCCAGTTTTTAAATCGGCTTCGCTTTCAGCAACCAAAGTATAAATCATTTCCATTCCGTTAGTTTGGTTTTTGATTTTTACTTTAGACAATACCAATACTTTGGAAACGTCTAAATGAGTTTCGTCTATCAAACGTGCGTTAGAATGGATTTCTTCTAATTTGGCAATACGCATCTCCAGCATACCTTGCGCTTCTTTGGCTGCATCGTATTCGGCATTTTCAGATAAATCTCCTTTATCTCTTGCATCAGCAATATCTTGTGATGCTTTTGGGCGCATCACATTTTTTAAATAATCTAGTTCTTCTCTTAATTTTTTTAATCCTTCTGCGGTGTAATAAGATACTGTGCTCATAACTTCATTGTTTATATAAAATAGAAAAAATCCCATCGGGACGGGATTTCTTTTCACAAAGATACTATAATTTTAATTAGTTCATAATTAAATTCTTTGTTACCATCTATATCAAAAGTAAATAATTTAAATTTGTTTCACTAATACTATGGTGCAAAAATGGTTGAAATGAAAAAACGCGTCTTATTGATCTATCTTTCCGTATTGTTTTTTTCTTGTTCAGATAATGGTCCAGTGAACAATAATCCATTCCTACAAAATGTTGCGTTTTCTGTAGATATCAATATGAATTTGCCGCTGTATTCTAATCTTTTATATCCTAGTAATGCAGTTTATGTTGCTGGAAGAGGAGTCAAAGGGCTAATTATTTTTAATACTGGCAGTGGCTATAATGCCTTTGACGCAGCTTGCCCAAACCAAACCCCAACAGCTTGTTCTACATTGACAATTAACGGAATTGAAGCTGTTTGCCCGTGTGATAATAAATCTTATAATTTATTTTCTGGACAAGGAAGTTTGCAGTATCCAATGAAACAATACCGTGTACAAGTAAATGGGAATGTGTTGCGAGTTTATAATTAAAAAAATCCTGACATTGCTGCCAGGATTTTCAAAAATAATCTAGAATTTAAAAGTAACTCCCGCCAAAAAATTAGTTCCTGCTTGAGGGTAGTAATAAGGATAGATGTCCCACATATAACCGTTAGATACATATTTTTGGTTGAAGATATTGTTGATTAAAGCATTGAATTCAATTGTTTTAAAGATCGTTTTCGGTTTTATTTCATAAGAAATGTTTAAATCGTTTACGAAATAGGCATCAAGTTTAGCAACTGATGATTCTATATTATTCATAAATTGTGAACCCACATATTTTTGCAACCAAACGATTTGAACTTGATTTACGGGTTTATAAATAATGCTATTTCCTGCAATTAATGAAGGAGAAAAAGAGATGTCTGTGGTGCCAAAATTTTGTCCGTCAACATTTAAGTCGATATTTTTATTGCGGCTTAGGGTAAAATTAGGACGCACACTAAGCTGCTCGCTGAACATCCAATTCGCATCAACTTCTAATCCTAAACGAAAACTTTTCTCACTATTAGAGCGAATCGGATTTCCTACATCATCAAGGGTTCCAGTTAAGATCAATTGGTCTCGGTACGCCATATAGTAGAAGTTAGAATTCAATTGAAATTTGTCTGAGGCAAATCGCCAACCTAATTCGTAATCATTTAATTGTTCTGGTCTCACATTGCCTCCAATATAATCTGATCTATTAGGCTCTCTGTTAGCTCTAGCAAATGAGAAATACAAATTACTATTACTATTTACAGTATAGTTTAATCCAGCCTTTGGATTAAAAAAAGTAAAGCTATCATTCACTAATCCTGTTTCAATAGCATTGGCTCTGTAGTGTACGTTTCTAATTTGTACATCACCAAATAGGCTTAATTTTGTAGTAGCTTGGTAGTTGATTTTGGAGTATAAATTACCGTCCGTTTTTGTTGCTACATCATCATAATAGCGATCGCCTAATTCTGATTGCGAAGCAAAGCGAGCCCAAATTACGTTTCCGAAGTGATCACCCTCATATTTATTAATTCCTCCCCCCAAAAACAAATCTACTTTTTCGGACTCATAATTGGCAGAGAATGTGGTTCCGTAAAAATCATTATCCAACCATTTTCGACGAACTAGGTCGGTTGTATTCATAGTTGAACCACTGATTGTAAAGGGATTTAAACCATATTCACTAAAATTAGCATCTTCTTTATAGTTTTCAAAGTAGCCTCTTCCTTTAGTGTAGTGAAATGCAAGATTCGTATTCCAGTTTTCGGATACTCTTTCATTCCAATGCAATTGGTAGTGATCTTGTTGGTAATTGTCCGTTTCATTGTCATAAAAACGTGTTTGTCCTGTTTCGTCAGTGAATATTCCAGCCGAATTAAAAGTTCTATTAGTCAACAATGTTTCTCCGTCTATTCCATTCCACGATTGGTAGGTTTTTTCATTTCCGCCAAAAACAAGTGCTTTTATCAAACTTGTTTTACCAACATAAGTTCCTTGTAAGAAATAGGATTTTAAATCCGAACTTGCTCTGTCAATATAACCATCTGATTCCAATTTAGACAATCGTCCGGCTATTTCAAATCGATCGTTGAGTAAGCCCGTGCTGAATTTCACAGTATGTTTCCTAGTATTGAAACTACCAAATGAATTCGAGATTTCCCCATACGCTTTCTCTGAATAGGAATCAGTTAGCATATTCAAGCTGGCGCCAAAAGCTCCTGCACCATTGGTAGAAGTTCCAACCCCACGCTGTAATTGAATGCTCTGAAGTGAAGAGGCAAAGTCAGGCATATTGACCCAAAATGTTCCATGACTTTCTGAATCGTTGTACGGAATTCCGTTGATGGTTACATTGACACGAGTTGCATCGCTTCCACGAACACGAATCCCGGTGTAACCCACTCCATTTCCAGCATCAGAAGTAGTTACCACTGACGGCATATAGTTCATTAAAATAGGAATGTCTTGCCCTAAATTACGGGTCTTAATTTCCTTTTGGGAAAGGTTGCTAAAACTAACAGGAGTTTTAGAGGTTACTCGAATTGCTGAAACTAATACTTCATCGAGTTGATTCACCTTTGTTGTGTCTTTTAGCTTTTCTTGTGAGAATGTTGCTAAAGCAAACAATAGGAAAGAGCCTAAAAATAATTGCTTTTGACTCGTTTTGAATAATACATTTTTCATTCGTAAAAAAAATTACGAATAACAGGGGTAAATTATTCTTAGTTAATAAATAAATTGGTTACTCCAAACCATAATTTAACGTGCACTTTAAATGTATGATTTGCTTTTCCCTTAGCAGCATTACCTGCCCAGGTTCATTGGGTATAATCTCAGCTCGTTATTTAGAGCACCCCGTGAGACGATGCAAAGATAAAACTAAAAACGGCAATTACAATATCAATTTAAAAATTCAAAATCAAACTTTGAGTCCTTGTGTCTTTGCGGCAAAATAGCTAATCTAAATCAGGTTTTCTCCTTGATTTTTTAATTTCGCCAAGACTTTTTTTGTCTTTTATTCTTTTTCGGATGGCGGCTTTAGGAATTTTGGTTGCTTTTCGCTCTTTGGGTACAAAAAGCCCTTTTTTTACTAATTCAAAAAAGCGTTTGATTACAATTTCCTTGTTTTTGAGTTGGCTACGGTCTTCGTCACAGTTTAAAATTAAAACGTTTTCTGAAGTTAATCGTGAACTGAGATTATTAGCCAATAGTGTTTTTTCTTCTTCTGAAAGTCCTTGTGATTTTGGAATATCAAAAGTTAGAACGACTTTTGAAGAAACTTTATTCACGTTTTGCCCGCCCGCTCCACTACTGCGAACGGCTTTAAAACTAAGTTCGGTAAAAAGTTGTTCTCTGTTCATTTTTTTTCTGCCACGAAGGCCCAAAGGCTCTAAGGATTTTATGCTTAATGTTTCTTAATTAAAAATAAGGATTATTTATTAATTCCGTTAAGATACATTTGAACAAATTCTAGTGAAGTTTGCCCATTTTGTAATGCAACGGTTAAGTCATCAATTATAGAAACTGCTTTTTTAAGTCGTAAACTAGCATCGCCAGAAAGGGTAATGAATGGTTTGTTGTTGTCAATTAAGGATTGTTTGAAAACGCTAAAAACTGTTTCACGACCTTCAGGTTTGTCTCGCAAATCATCTTTCTCCCACGGCACATCGATATTGGTTAAGAAAAACAAATCGTATTCGTGTTCGCGAGCTGCTTGGTCTAACAGAGGATCGCAATAGTTGTAATATACTTCGGAGAAAACTTTGGTCACCATTAAATTGGTATCGCAAAACAGATACTGATTGGCTGTTGCCATTTTTTCGTTTTCGAGTTGGGTTTGGCCGTAAGCAATAGGTAACATATCATTTACATCACAAATGGCTTGGTGTTTGTCCCATTTTTCTTGAAGATAGTCGCGTGCAAATTCAGGAACCCAATCAGTTTGGTAGTATTCTGCCAATTGTTTTGCCAAGGTTGTTTTGCCGGTACTTTCGGGACCAAATAAGGCAATTTTTAGTATTCTTTTAGCGCCTGTTGGGAGCTGTTTAAGGTTTTCTTCCATTCTAAATAGCCGTATACGGCAACAATTGTAAATACTACATATTGAAAACTTGTAAAGAATAATCCTTTACCAAAATATAAAGGAATTGAGACTAGATCTCCAATAATCCAAAATACCCAATTTTCTATTTTACGTTTGGCCATAAGCCACATTCCAATAAAGAAAATTCCGGTAACAAATGTATCTACATAGGCATACCATGTATTAAACTTATCAAAATAAAGATAAACCGCGACTACAAATGCGGTAGTAAAGATAAATATAAATAGGGACATACGCTTCTCGGCATTCGAAATGACAGAAATAGGAAATTCAACAATGCCATCTTTTTTTCGTGTCCAACAATACCAACCGTATACACTCATAGTAAAGTAGTAGCCGTTAATCATCATGTCTCCCCAAAGGGTCCATTTCCAAAGCAGATACACATAAATAAACGTGCTAATCATACCGGTTGGGAATACTAAAATATTATCCTTTTTAGCATACCAAACACTGGCAATTCCTAAAATAACGGCAATTATTTCTAAAACAATGTCGTAGGTTTGATAGTCTTTATATTGCGAAAAGAAGAATTCTATCATAATTAATGTTCTTGAATTGTGTCGTTATTCTCAAAAGCATATACTAGTGTAAAATTAGCATCCAATTCTGAAAAATGGATGTTGAATTTTTGTTTGGCTCCATTAAAATTTAAATCGGCTGTAGTTTGAGTTTGGTTTAATTCGAAAGGAACTACTTGAATATGGTCTTTAAAACTGATTCCTTTTTCATTTTTAATTTTAAAAAGAGCTTCTTTAGCTCCCCATTTTACGGTTAGTTTTTTGATATAATCGGTAAGGTCTGTTTTCTGAAGTCGGCTCAATTCTTCGTCATTGACAAATTTATGAGCGATTTTCAAAATTTTTTCGCGTTGCATTTCGATGTCGATCCCAACAGCTTCGTTACTTACAATGATGGCCGAAAAATGATGGGAATGGGTAATCGACACTTCGGTAAACTCAGTGTGACGATTTTTGGAATGTAAATGTGGTTTTCCAAATTCATCATATTCCAAATCAAAATCCGAATAACCTGCTAACTCTAATAATTTGCGCACGCTCAGAAAAGCACGTTGGTGCATCTCGGATTTCATACCGTTGAGTCGCAATTGACTTTTTTCGTTCAATTGGACTTCTTGGTTCAATTGTTCGAAGGATTCGGTGATGTTCCAAATCAGGATTTGTGTGTTGGAATTGTGTTGAATAGTTTTATACAATGGCATACCGAAAACGTGTTTTAGCCCCGACAGTAGCGACATCCTTTGTTGCTGACTGAGGCTCTTGAAGGCAGTAGCAAAGATAAAGCGAATGGCGGGAATAGCTCCAAAAAGAAATGAATTTCAATTATTTTGTTGATTTTTAAAAGATTAGCGCCCTAAACAATTCATAAATGTAGGGGAATGTTTTTAAAATCATAAGTTATTATGTAATTTTGCAAAAATTTTTACAATAACAAATATACTATAAATGAGTACAGCAACGATGCCTTATGTGGCTTACAAAGTAAAAGACATTTCTCTAGCGGCTTGGGGAAGAAAAGAAATTGAATTAGCAGAAGCTGAAATGCCTGGATTAATGGCACTTCGTGCAGAATATGCAGCCGAACAACCATTAAAAGGGGCTCGTATTGCAGGATGCTTGCATATGACCATTCAAACTGCGGTTTTGATTGAAACTTTAATTGCATTGGGAGCTGAGGTGACTTGGTCTTCTTGTAATATTTTCTCTACTCAAGATCAGGCTGCTGCTGCTATTGCTGCTGCTGGAATTCAAGTGTATGCTTGGAAAGGTTTGAATGAAGAAGATTTTGACTGGTGTATTGAACAAACTTTATTCTTTGGTGAAGATAGAAAACCATTGAACATGATTTTGGACGATGGTGGTGATTTGACTAATATGGTTATTGATCGTTACCCTCATTTAGTAGAAGGAATCAAAGGATTGTCTGAAGAAACTACAACAGGAGTACATAGATTATACGAAAGAGTAAAAGCAGGAACATTACCAATGCCAGCTATTAACGTAAATGACTCTGTTACTAAATCGAAATTTGACAACAAATACGGATGTAAAGAATCAGCTGTTGATGCAGTTAGAAGAGCAACTGATATTATGTTGGCTGGAAAAAGAGTAATTGTTTGCGGATACGGTGACGTAGGAAAAGGAACAGCAGCTTCATTTAGAGGTGCAGGTTCTATTGTAACGGTAACTGAAATCGATCCAATTTGCGCTTTACAAGCAGCAATGGACGGTTTTGAAGTAAAGAAATTGAATACAGTTATTGGAACTGCTGATATTATCATTACTACTACTGGAAATAAAGATATTGTTTTAGGTTCTCACTTCGAACAAATGAGAGACAAAACGATTGTATGTAACATTGGACACTTTGATAACGAAATTGATATGGCTTGGTTGAACAAAAACTTTGGTCATACTAAAAACGAAGTGAAACCTCAAGTAGATATTTACAACGTAAACGGAAAAGATATTATCATCTTGGCCGAAGGTCGTTTGGTAAACTTAGGTTGTGCTACAGGTCACCCAAGTTTTGTGATGAGTAACTCATTTACAAACCAGACTTTGGCACAAATAGAATTATGGAAAAACAGTGCGGCTTATAATAATGAGGTGTACATGTTACCAAAACATTTAGATGAAAAAGTAGCGGCTTTACACTTGGCTAAATTAGGCGTAGAATTAGAGACATTGCGTCCAGAGCAAGCAGCTTACATTGGTGTGGAGGTTCAAGGACCATTCAAACCAGAATACTATAGATATTAGTCAGACGGCTTAGACTTTTTATAAAGTTAGATTTTTAGATTGAAAAACCCTTACAGCAATGTAAGGGTTTTTTATTTTTGACACTGTTTTAATTTTAAACAAAAAAACCTGTTTCGTGAGAAACAGGTTTTTTAATGATCTATAAAATCGTACAGATTATGCTTCGAATGGAAGGATAGAAACGTATGATTTGTTATCTCTTTTCTTTTGGAACTTAACAACTCCATCTACTCTTGCGTGTAGTGTGTGATCTTTACTGATGTAAACGTTTTCACCTGGATTGTGTTTAGAACCTCTTTGTCTTACGATGATGTTTCCAGCAATAGCAGCTTGACCACCAAAAATCTTAACGCCTAAACGTTTTGATTCTGATTCTCTACCATTCTTCGAACTACCGACACCTTTCTTGTGAGCCATGACGTATTGGTTTTAATATTGTTAATTATTCTTTAGTATCTTCTTTTTTAGCTTTTGGAGCTGCCTTTTTAGCTTTTGGAGCTGGTTTAGCTTCCTCAGTTGCTGGCGCTTCAGCTACTACTTTTTCTTTTTTAGGTGCTGCAGCTTTTTTAGCTCCACCTACTGTAATACCTTCAATTACAATTTGAGTAAGATATTGTCTGTGACCGTTTCTCTTTTTGTACCCTTTTCTTCTTTTCTTTTTGAAAATGATAACTTTGTCTCCTTTTAAGTGTTGTAACACTTTAGCTTCTACAGAAGCACCTTCTATAGCTGGGGCGCCTAAAGTTACATTACCTTTGTCATCTACTAAAAGAACTTTGTCAAAAGAAACTTTTGAACCTTCTTCGTTAGCCAAACGGTGAACATAAACCTTTAAGTCTTTGCTTACTTTGAATTGTTGCCCTGCTATCTCTACGATTGCATACATACGAAATTGTTTTTATTAATTTTAAGGTTGCAAATATACAATTAATAATTTACTGTGCAATCTCTCTGAATAAAAAGTTTTTGGATCCTGTATTTGCTAAAAAACGGATGTTAATTATTTATCAAAATGGTTGAGTTTTAGAAATACTAAATAAAAAAAACTATTTTTGATGTAACAATAGTTTCTTGAGAGTATCTAATTAGAATTCCTTAGGAGTATTAAAACCTAAATCTAACTTTAAATTATTAATCTTTATGAAAAAATCTATCATGATGTTGAGTGCTGCATTGATGCTGGGAGGAGTTGCTTCTGCTCAGAAAGTTGCTTTTGAAGAGTACAACTTAGACAATGGATTGCACGTAATTTTGCACAACGATCCTTCGGCTCCGACGGTGGTTACTTCGGTAATGTACCACGTAGGTGCTAAAGACGAACAACCAGACCGAACCGGTTTTGCTCACTTTTTTGAACATTTGTTGTTTGAAGGAACTGAAAACATTAAACGTGGCGAGTGGTTTAAAATTGTTACCAGTAACGGTGGTGTAAATAATGCTAATACTACTGAAGATAGAACCTATTATTACGAGGTTTTTCCTTCTAACAATTTAGAGTTAGGTTTATGGATGGAAGCAGAGCGTTTATTACATCCAGTAATCAATCAAATAGGAGTTGATACTCAAAATGAGGTGGTTAAGGAAGAGAAAAGATTGCGTTATGACAATAGTCCTTACGGACAATTAATTCCGCAAGTAAAGAAGAATATGTTTAAAAACCATCCATACCGATGGACCACTATTGGTTCTATGGAACATTTAGACGCAGCTAAGCTAGAGGAATTCCAAGCGTTTAATAAAAAATTCTACATTCCAAACAATGCGGTTTTAGTTGTTGCTGGAGATTTCAAACCAGAACAAGCTAAAGAATGGATTCAAAAATATTTTGGGGTAATTCCAAAAGGAACACCAATTAAACGTGCCACTTTTGAAGAGGCACCAATTACCGAAACGATCAAAGCTAATTTTGAGGATCCAAACATTCAATTGCCAATGGTGGTAACTGCATACAGAACACCATCTATGAAAACTCGTGAAGCTAGAGTATTGGATATGATTTCGTCTATTTTGAGTGACGGAAAAAGTTCTAGAATGTACAAAAAGATTGTAGATGACAAAAAAATGGCGCTACAAATAGGAGCTTTCAATTATAGTCAAGAAGATTATGGAACATACATATTATATGGTTTACCTCAATCGCCATTTACTGCGGCTAATCTGTTGGGTGAAATAGACGAAGAAATAGTAAAACTTCAAACGGAGTTAATTTCTGAGAAAGATTTACAAAAATTACAAAATCAATTTGACAATCAATACGTGAATAGTAATTCAACTATTGAGGGAATTGCTAGTAATTTGGCAACCTATCATATGTTGTATGGAGATGTGAATTTAATTAATACTGAAATTGATATGTATCATTCTATTACTCGTGAAGAAATTAGGGATGTAGCAAAGAAGTATTTAAATCCAAACCAAAGAATGGTGTTGGATTATGTTCCAGTGAAAGATAAATCCCAAAACTAAGATACATCATGAAAAAATCAATTATAATTTTATCAAGCTTATTTATATCAGCGATAATGCAAGGACAAATCATCCCTCAACCCAAATCAGGACCCGCTCCAACTATTAAAATAGGGAAGCCAGAGTCGTTTCAATTAAAAAATGGGTTGAAAGTAATGGTGGTTGAAAATCATAAATTACCTAGAGTTTCATTTACACTTACTTTAGATAACGCACCCTATGCAGAAGGTGCTAAAAAAGGAGTGTCTGATTTGACGAGTAGTTTAATTGGAAACGGCACCAAAAAAATCTCTAAAACCGCTTTCAATGAAGAAATCGATTTTATGGGAGCAAGTGTTAACTTTAGTTCCAACGGAGCTTCTGCGAATGCTTTGTCAAAATATGCAGCTCGTGTTTTAGAATTAATGGCAGACGGAGCTTTAAACCCAAACTTTACCCAAGAAGAATTTGACAAAGAAAAAGCCAAAATCATTGAAGGATTAAAAGCAAGTGAAAAAAGTGTGCCAGATGTTGCCGGAAGAGTTAATGATTTATTGACTTTCGGAAAAGAACATCCTAACGGAGAATATGTAAGTGAATCAACAATCAAAAACGTTACTTTGGCTGATGTTCAAGCCAATTACAGTTCGTATTTTGTTCCGGAGAACGCTTATTTAATCATTGTAGGGGATGTTAAATTTGCAGAAACTAAAAAAGCAGTAGAGAAATTATTTGGTTCCTGGAAAAAAGCAGCTGCTCCAGTACAAACGTATGCCGAGCCAAAAGATGTTGCTTTTTCGCAAATCAATTTCGTAGACATGCCAAACGCAGTTCAGTCAGAAGTGGCTGTAGTGAATTTGGTTAATCTTAAAATGACAGATCCGGATTATTTTCCAGCTTTGGTAGCCAATCAAATCTTAGGAGGGGACTTCAACAGTTACTTGAATATGAATTTAAGAGAAGCACACGGATGGACGTATGGTGCTAGATCTAGTATTCGTGGTGAAAAACGTATTACAAAATTTGAAGCTTCTACTCAAGTTCGAAATGCAGTTACAGATAGTACAGTAGTTGAAATCTTTAAAGAATATAAAAAGATTAGAACTGAAAAAGTGACGGATGAAATGTTAGCGAGCGTAAAAGCAGGTTATATAGGACGTTTTGTAATGCAAATTGAGAAACCTCAAACTATCGCAGGTTATGCTTTGCGTATTCAAACACAAAATTTACCAGCTGATTTTTATGAAAACTATATTAAAAACATCAATGCAGTAACTGCTGATGATGTATTACGTGTAGCTAATAAATATTTTATGGCTGACAATAGTCGTATTTTGATTGTAGGAAAAGGAGCTGATGTAGTTCCGGCACTAGAAAAATTAAAAATTCCAATTTTGTTTTTTGATAAATATGGTAATCCTGTTGAAAAACCCGTTTTCAAAAAAGAAGTTCCTAAAGGAATGACTGCTAAAACAGTTTTGGACAATTACATTAAAGCTATTGGTGGAGAAAAAGCGGTGCTTGCAGTTAAAACAATTGCAATGACTGGATCTACATCTATACCACAAGCCCCGGCACCTTTGAGTTTTAAGTATAAAACTGATGTTAAAGGAAAGCTAGTTATTGAATTAGCCATGGGAGCAATGAGTTTGGTGAAACAAGTGGTTACTGAAAAAGGAGGCTTTGCAATTCAACAAGGACAAAAAATGGAATATACTGGAAAGGATTTAGAAGAGATGAAAGCGATTGCTACTCCAATTCTAGAATTGAATTTGTTGAAAAATCCAGCAGTAAGTTTGACAGGAATCGAGATGGTTAACGGAACAGAAGTCTATGCTTTGAAAAACGGCAAAACAACCTTATATTATGATGTTAAATCCGGTTTAAAAATTGCAGATGTGGATACTATCGAACAAGGTGGTAAAACAATGAATAAAACCAATTCGTATTTAGATTATCGTGAAGTAAAAGGAGTAAAAGTTCCTTTTAATATGATTCAAAATGTAGGTTTTGAATTAAATATAAAAATGACTGATGTTAAAATTAATGAAGGTGTAGCCGATGCAGACTTTCAATAATTAATAAACAATTTATATTCAAAAAGGCGGTCTTAGTTGACCGCCTTTTTTATTTTTTAGCGGATAGATAGACTCCAATTAATACAATAAATGCACCTAAAAATTGAATCGGGGTTAGCATTTCGTTGTCTAATAACCCCCAAAAGAAAGCAACAATTGGAATTAAGTAGGTAACCGAAGTAGCAAAAACAGGAGAGGACAACTGAATTAATTTAAAAAAAATAATATTGGCAATACCAGTTCCAATTACGCCTAAGATTACAATAAATAGCATTGAATGTTGAACTTGAGGCATACTTACAACATCTAAGAAGTCGGTAAAGAATAAGATCAAAGTAGCAGGAAATAGCATAACCAAAAAATTACCAGTTGTAATGCTTAATGGCGCCATACCAGATAAGTGCTTTTTAACTAAATTCACATTTGTGGCATAACATACTGAGGCAACAATAACTAAAAGGGCATAATAGTAGTTTTGCTCAGGATGGTTCATTGCGCCATTCAAGATCAGTAAGGCACTTCCAATTAAACCTATGATTACTCCAATAATTTGATTGCGTCTAAAATGCAATCCAAAGGCAAGGCTTCCTATGACTAAAGTGTTTAAAGGGGTAAGCGAATTTAAAATCGAGCTTACGGAACTATCGATTTCGGTTTGTGCTATTGCAAAAAGGTAAGCAGGAATAAATGTTCCAAAAAGCGCTGTAAGTGCAATAAACTTCCATTGTTGAAAGCTTATTTTAGATAGGCTTTTGAATCCAACTAGTATCAAAAAAAGTCCGGCAAAAATGATTCGTAACGAACCTAATTGTATCGGTGTTAAACCGATTAGGCCTTTCTTAATTAGAATAAACGAACTCCCCCAAATTAAAGAAAGAATAGAAAGAAGTACCCATTTAAGTTGTTTGGATTCCATAAATTAAATTTTGGCTCAAAATTCTACTAATTTTGTGAAATTGACCGCCTTTTTTTGATTAATTTTGTAATTATCAAAAAAATAAATTTACAGTATATGAAACTTACAAAAACAATATTTACATTAGCATTCGTTAGTTTGTTAACAGTATCATGCAAAAAAGAAGCCACTACAAAAGAAGTGACTGCTGAGAAAGAAGCGCGCGCGCCTAAAAAAGAAGTAGTAATTGCTGCTGAAAATGTTCAAACTGCTAGTTTTGAAATCGAAGGTATGACATGCGCTATGGGTTGTGCCAAAACGATTGAAGAAGAATTAGGCGCTATGGAAGGCGTACAAAAAGCAACAGTGGATTTCGATTCAAAAAAAGCAACAGTGATTTTTGATAAAACAATCCAAAATCAAGACAATTTGACTAAAGTGGTTGAAGCGACTGCAGATGGGAAAACCTATAAAGTAGTTTTGCCAAAATCATAAACGAGTTATAGCATAAATTAAAAGCATCCGGAAGGATGCTTTTTTTGTTATTTCCATTTCAAAGTTTCCATAAGTCGTTGCATATCATTTTTGATATAACTAGCAGCTGGCATAATGGAATCGAAATTAGGTTTAGCATAAAAGTATACTGACCCAGTAACAAAGTTTTTAGTGCTGTCGGTGACATAAAATTGTGAATTAGTTGCCGCATTTCCATTAACTTGGTAAAACATTCCAAATACTCTTTGTTGGGAATTCAAATAGGGTTGTTCTACAATATCATCAGCTTTGATTACATGTTCATAGGTTAATTTTTGCGCATCACGCAGTAAATTATTGATATTTCCATTGACACTTTTATGGGTAAGATAAATGGTGGCTTTCATCTTTGGATAGGTAATTGTAAATCCGCAATCTGTATTGCCTTTGATTATGGCATCGTTATTCATTTCGAAAGTAAATGGGCAATTACTTTCAAAATTAGCATAGCTGGCTTCAGGGTAATCTAAGCGTAAATGACTCGAAGGTTTTGGTAATACTTCTTTTTTACAGCTTGAGATAGTCAAGGCTACAAGAATAAGTATAAAAGAATTTATTTTTTTTGACATAACAAAGTGGAGCGTGTTTAACAATTAAAAAGGTAAATCGTTAATTGGTAAATTCGTATTTTGAGGTTCTGAAGGAGTTGTTTTATTGTTTTCAGAATCTTTTTTAGTGTTCAAAAAAGTAAATTCGACCACCTGAATTTCAGAAGTGTGTTTTGTAGTTTCGTCTTCGGCTTGCCATTGTCGCGATTTAATACGTCCTTCAATATATATTTTGTCTCCTTTAGAAAGGTATTTTTCACATAATTCAGCGGCTTTATTACGCACCACTATAGTATGCCATTCTGTAGAAGTGATTTTTTCGTTAGTCGTTTTATTAATGTATACCTCGTGTGTTGCCAATTGAAATCGGCCAATACAATTACCTCCTTCGAAATAATGCAATTTCACCTCGTCTCCAAGATAGCCGATAAGAATCACTTTATTTACTGTCCCATTCATAATATAGTATTTGAATCAAAGATAGGATTTTTTATTTTGCTTCGATAAAATTGTGAAGCACTATAGGGAAAGGAAACGTTTTTAAATCTTTTGCATTAATACCATTTGGAATAGTTCCGGTAATTTTCACATTCCAAAATTTAATGTGTAAATGTTGGTGCGAAAGTTTATGAATAATGCTTTTTGGATTTTCTTCTCCTATACTAATGATATTCCAATGTTGAAAGTCGGATTTAATTTGCTTAGATACAGTGTTGAAATCTTCTTCCTTTTCGGTTTCGATTAAAGGGAATTCATATAAATTATGCCAAATACCTTTATCTGTTCTTTTTTGAATAATGGTATTTTCAATTTCGTCCGAAAAGATAAGGTAATTGAAGAATCGGTTTCTGACTTTTAGTTTTTTCAATTTTACAGGAAGCTGATCTACTTTCTTTTTTTGCAAAGCAGCGCAACTTTGGTTGAAAATACAATCCGAACAATTAGGGTTTTTTGGAACACATTGCAAAGCGCCAAATTCCATTATAGCTTGATTGAATAAGGCTGGGTTATCTTTTGGAATTAATTCCAAAGCTATTGCGCTGAACTCCTTTTTGGCGGAAGCCGAAGCAATATCGGTCTCAATATCAAAATAACGTGACAGCACCCGAAAAACGTTTCCGTCAACTACAGGAACGACTTCGTTATAAGCAAATGAAGCGATGGCTGCAGCGGTGTACTCGCCAATTCCTTTTAATTGAAGTAAGTCTTTATAGTTGTTTGGAAAAATACCTCCAAGTTCATTAGCAATATATTGTGCGGTTTGGTGTAAATTTCTAGCACGTGAATAATAGCCTAATCCTTGCCATAATTTTAAAACTTGTTCTTCGTGAGCATTGGCTAAATCAAAAACGGTAGGAAAGGCATTTGTAAATGAAAAAAAGTAGGGCATTCCTTGTGCTACTCTCGTCTGTTGTAACATGATTTCTGAAAGCCAAATCGGGTATGGATTGGTGGTATTTCGCCATGGTAAATCGCGTTTATTTTGTAAATACCAATCTATCAATAACTTAGAAAAATCCATTGTTAACTATTTGTTTGCAAAAGTAAAAGTTTATGTGATTAAAATTTAATCAATTAGCTTGAATAATTGTTTTTTTAATTCATATATTTGCAAACTCAAAAAAAATAGTACAACATTTATAAATAAGGAAGAAAATGACGAAAGCAGATATCGTAGCGAAAATTTCAGAGAAATTAGGTCTAGAAAAAGGAGATGTTCAAGCAACTGTAGAAACATTTATGAATGAAGTTAAAACTTCATTAGAGACTGGAGATAACGTATATTTAAGAGGTTTTGGAAGTTTTATTGTAAAAACAAGAGCTGAAAAAACAGGTAGAAACATTTCTAAGAATACAACAATTAAAATTCCTGCACACAATATTCCTGCTTTTAAACCGGCAAAAGTTTTTGTAGAAGGCGTAAAAATCAATAACGAAGCAAAATAAAATAGTAATTAATCATAAAATCTACAAGATATGCCAAGCGGTAAAAAAAGAAAGAGACATAAGGTAGCGACGCACAAACGTAAAAAAAGAGCGAGAGCTAACCGTCACAAGAAGAAAAAGTAGTTTTAAACTACTTTTTTCTTTTTAAAAGTTCATTGAAATTGAGATTTAAGATTGTAGATTTTCGATTTAAGATGGCAGATATAAAAAATCTAAAATCAAGAATCAGAACTCGAAAATCTAAAATCTCCCCGGGTTCAATACCTGTTAAAAATATTGTTTAATCCATCCTTACTAAATAGTTGATGGTTGATAGTTGTTAGTTGAAGGATTTACCAACAGCCAAAAATTTAATATCAACAACCAAAAGTTCGGATAAAAATGTACAGCGTGAATAAAGAATTAATCATTCGATCAAGTTCTGAAGCCGTAGATTTTGCCTTATTAAAAGATGGAAAACTAATTGAATTACACAAGGAAGAAGAAAAAAGCAACTTTCAAGTTGGTGATATTTTTATTGCCAAAATAAGAAAGCCAGTTGCTGGATTGAACGCTGCTTTTGTAAATGTTGGCTTCGAAAAAGATGCCTTTTTACATTATCACGACTTAGGTCCAAATTTAGCTTCCCAACTGAAATTCATAAAACTTGTAAGCACAGGTAAATTAAAGGATTTCTCCCTAAAAACCTTTCAGTTTGACAATGAAATTGATAAAGATGGCACCATCATGGATGTTTTGAGTGCCAACCAATCGATTTTAGTGCAAGTCGTAAAAGAACCAATATCAACCAAAGGACCAAGAATTAGCGCTGAGCTATCTCTTGCCGGACGTTTTATTGTGTTAGTACCTTTTTCTGATCGTGTTTCTATTTCTCAAAAAATAGAAGACAAAAAAGAAAAGGACCGTTTAAAAAGACTTGTGCAATCAGTTAAACCAAAAGGATTTGGTGTTATTGTTCGTACAGTAGCCGAAGGCAAAAATACAGCCGAATTAGAAAAAGATTTGCAGAACCTGCTCAGCAGATGGAATGCAATGTGTAAAAAATTACCAACCGCTCATCATCCGTCAAAAGTATTAGGAGAACTCAACAGAGCTTCATCTATCTTACGAGACGTATTTAACGATACCTTTAGTGGTATTCAAATTGATGATGAAGAGTTGTACCAACAAACCAAGGATTATGTGCAAGAAATTGCGCCATCCAAAGAATCAATTGTGAAGTTTTATCAATCCAATGATACTCCCATTTTTGAGAAATACAATATAGAGAGACAAATCAAGACTTCGTTTGGAAAAACGGTTTCTATGAGTAAAGGAGCGTATCTTATTATCGAACATACCGAAGCTTTACACGTTATTGACGTGAATAGCGGAAATCGTTCCAATAAGGCTTCTAATCAAGAAGACACCGCAATGGAAGTGAATATGATTGCTGCCGCCGAAATAGCAAGACAATTGCGTCTTCGCGATATGGGCGGAATCATCGTAGTTGATTTTATCGATATGGCGAATCCTGAAAATCGCAAAGTATTGTTCGACTTCTTACGAGAAGAAATGAGCGATGATAAAGCCAAACACAAAATCTTACCGCCGAGTAAATTTGGATTAGTCCAAATTACACGTCAACGAGTAAGACCAGAAATGAATATTAAAACTAGAGAAGAAGATCCAAATAATGAAAGTGGCGAAATTGAAGCGCCAATTCTAATTATTGATAAAATAACTTTAGATCTAGAAAGAGTATTAAAAAGTCATTCAAATGTGGTGCTTAATGTACATCCATTTGTGGCTGCTTACCTTACCAAAGGTTTTCCATCGATACGTTCAAAGTGGTTCTTTGAACATAAAAAATGGGTGAAAATCATACCACGTGATGCTTACACGTATTTAGAATATCATTTCTTTGACAAAAAAGGGAATGGTATTTCAGAATAAAAAAGAAACCGCCTTTCGAAAGATTGGCGGTTTTTTTATGCTCTGTTATGAGACTTTTCTAGGAGCTAATTCCAGCTATCCGCTCTATCTTTTTTGATGCCTTCGAGAACCTCAGTCACCTAAAAAGGATGCCGCTTCTATCTGGGCTATGATTAATTAGTAAAAATCACTTCCTGCGCTCTGCAAAAAAGCGTTTCATCAATGCTCCTGCTTCTTCAGCTAATATTCCTGAAACTACTTCGGTTTTGGGGTGCAATTGGGTTCCCATTGAAACAAAACCACGTTGCTCGTCGCTAGCGCCATACACTATTTTGGATACTTGGCTCCAATACAACGCCCCAGCGCACATTTGGCAAGGCTCCAAAGTAACATACAAAGTACAATCTTTTAAATATTTTCCACCCAAGAAATTAGCGGCAGAAGTGATAGCTTGCATTTCGGCGTGAGCCGTTACATCATGCAGTAATTCAGTTAGATTATGACTACGAGCAATGATGGTGTTGTTGATTACAATTAGCGCACCTACGGGAATTTCGCCTTTTTCAAAAGCCATTTCAGCTTCTTGTAAGGCTTTCTTCATAAAGTAGGTGTCGTTGAAAGGGTTTTCCATGTGGCAAAAATAAGAATTCAATTTGTACATTTGCACCATGTCAAACAATTTACTTTCAAGCATTAACAGTCCCGTCGATTTACGTCAACTCGATGTCAATCAATTGCCGCAACTCGCACAAGAGTTGCGCGATTTCATTATAGATGTGGTTTCGGTAAAAGAAGGTCATTTGGGTGCTAGTTTGGGAGTAGTAGAATTGACGATTGCTTTGCATTATGTTTTTGATACGCCTAACGATTCTTTGATTTGGGATGTAGGGCATCAAGCCTACGGACATAAAATACTTACCGGACGAAGAGATCAATTTCAGACTAACAGACAACTTCACGGTATTTCAGGTTTTCCTAAACGAGACGAAAGTGAATACGATGCTTTTGGCGTAGGCCATTCATCAACCTCTATTTCGGCTGCTTTGGGAATGGCTATTGCTGCTAATTTGAAAGGGGATACCGGACAACAACATATTGCGGTTATTGGGGACGCTTCGATAGCCTCAGGAATGGCTTTTGAAGGACTGAATCACGCTGGAGTTACCGATGCTAATTTATTAGTGATTCTAAATGATAACGCTATTGGGATAGATCCAAGCGTTGGAGCATTGAAAAACTATTTGACTGCCGTAAAAGAAGGCAAAAATCCAAAGCAAAACAACATGATTAAGTCCTTGAATTTTGATTATTCAGGACCAATTGACGGACATAACATCCAGGCTGTAATTGAAGAATTAGAGCGACTTAAAAAAGTAAAAGGGCCAAAATTTTTGCACGTAATTACTACCAAAGGGAAAGGACTGCAGCAAGCCGAAGAAAATCAAGTGCAATACCATGCGCCTGGTAAATTTGACGCCAATACGGGAGAAATAATTCCTAAATCGGAAGCCAACTTGCCGCCAAAATACCAAGATGTTTTTGGTGAAACGATTTTGGATTTGGCACAAAAAAACGAAAAAATCATTGGAATTACTCCAGCAATGCCTACTGGAAGTTCGCTTAAGTTGATGATGGATGCCTTACCCAACCGAGCTTTTGATGTTGGAATTGCAGAACAGCACGCGGTTACTTTAGCTGCTGGAATGGCAACACAAGGAATGGTCGTTTTTTGTAATATTTATTCCACTTTTTTACAAAGAGCCTATGATCAACTGATTCACGACGTAGCTTTGCAAAATTTACCGGTTATTTTCTGTTTGGATCGTGCGGGATTGGTAGGAGAGGATGGCGCTACACATCATGGTATTTTTGACTTGGCTTACCTTCGTTGCATACCTAATATGATGGTGTTTTCGCCAATAAATGAAACTGCTTTACAAAATATTTTATATACGGCTCAATTGGGATTGGAACATCCTATCGCGATTCGTTACCCTAGAGGTCGCGGACAAAACACAAATTGGAAAAGTCCATATCAAAAAATTACCATTGGCAAAGCCAACTGTTTAAAAGAAGGAACAAAAGTTGCGGTTGTATCTAATGGAACAATTGGCAATAATGTGATACAAGCATTAGATAATTTAAATTATCCAAGTACAATTGCACATTATGATTTTCCTTTTGTAAAGCCACTTGATGAAGCACTTTTGCATACTATTTTTTCTAAATTTGAAACGATAATTACTATTGAAGACGGGGTTATTTCTGGAGGTTTTGGAAGTGCAATTCTGGAATTCGCGGCAGCCAATAATTATCACAGTAAAATTCAAATTCTTGGAGTTCCAGATGTTTTTATTGAACAAGGATCTGTTTTGGAATTACAACAATATTGCAAAATTGACGTTTTGAATTTAGAAAAGGTTTTTAGTCAATACCTATAATTCATTTTTTGTATTACATATGAAGCTTAAATTAAGTTGTTTGTTTTTTATTTTTTCATTGTCAGTCTTTAGTCAAGATACTATTCAATTACAACCTAAGGACTCTCTATCTCATTGGAGAAACAAAAACAAAGTTGGATTTGATATTTCGCAGATTGCCTTTGTGAACTGGAGTGCTGGAGGTAATAGTGCTATCTCAGGTTTAATAAAAGGAGATTTTTCTAGAGTGTACACCAAAGGAAATCAGAAATGGGTAAATGAATTAATGGTTCGCTATGGCCTCAATAAGCAAGATGGGGTTGATTTACGAAAAACGGATGATTTAATTCAATTGAGTTCCACTTTTGGTTATAGAAAAGACTCAATTACAAACTGGTATCATTCAGCTAAATTTAATTTTAACACGCAGTTTAGTAATGGATATGCTTATCCTAATACTGAGAAAGCAATTTCTAGATTGTTTGCACCGGCTTATATATTTTTAGGAGTCGGAGCTGAAAATGCAAGTAAATCGAAACATAGAATATTTTATATCTCTCCTTTTACTTTTAAAACTACCTTTGTATTGGATCAAGCCTTAGCCAATCAAGGCGCGTTTGGTGTAACTAAAGCTGTAGTAGATTCGAATGGTTTAATTATTACAAATGGAAAACAGACTAGGACTGAGTTGGGGTTTTTATTTACAAGTTATTACAAAACAGAGATTGCCAAAAATATTGTTTGGATTAATAAATTAGTATTGTATTCGGATTATATCAACAAATTTGGGAATATTGATATTGATTATGACTTTCGATTGGATTTAACCGTAAATCAACATGTAAAAGTAAATATTGGCGCGCAATTCATTTATGATGATGATATCAAAGCTAAAAAACAGATTGATGGCAAACAAGTAACATTGGGTCCAAAACTCCAGATAAGACAAATGTTAGGAGTTGGACTGGTTTATACTTTTTAAACCACCATTAAATTACACCCTCTTATATCAGAATGATCAAAGCGACCTAGAACTTCAAAACTTCCATTAGAGTATTTTTTTCCTAAGTCTTGAGTAGCAATAAATGAACAGGAATTAATGTTGGCTAAATCAATTACGTTAATACCTCCAGTTTTGCCTTCTCGAACATAAGATAATGCATCTTCAGTGTCTCGAACTAGAATTTGCATCCATGACGGACATTCGAAAATTCCTTCACCCAATGAATAAGCTTGTGACAATAGTTCGGTCATTCCATATTCGGAATGTATTGATTTAACACCAAATCCATTGCAGAGTTCTTGGTGCAATTCTTCGCGAATCATTTCTTTGCGCTTTCCTTTCATTCCTCCCGTTTCCATAATGATTGTGTTTTCTAATTGGAATGAATGTTTTTCAACCAAATCTAATAGGGCATACGTAACTCCAATTAAAATTACATTTTGTCCTGCATGATCTAATTGAATTAATTTTGCAATGAGTTCGTCATAATTGTGAAGGTAAAAACCGCTTTCATCTTGATTGGAAAGTTGAATTAAATCATCAACCATATGAATTAAGGAAGAGCTTTCTCTTTCTAAATAAGACGGAAGCAATGCTAATACTACATAATCTTCAATGTTGCCATAGAATTGAGAAAATCCTTTACGGTAGCTCTCTTCATAAATACTTAGGTCAGTAACTATATGTTTGCTCGTGATCATTCCTGTTGTGCCACTACTAGTAAAAGTAGTTTCTATAGGATTAGTAGAAGAAATCACTGAATGACTTTTGAAAAACTGAATGGGTAAAAACGGAATTTGCTCAATTGATTTTACTTTTTGGACATCCGTTTTTAAAAAATCACAAAATTCACGGTACACTAGATTATTCTCGTATTGAAAACGAAAAATTTTCAAAGCGATTTTGTCAAACTGCTTTTGATTACTAATGGTAAATATATCGTGAGATGAAATCAAGAATTATTTTTTCACAAAAGTAATTGAAATAAATGGGAAAATAAATGGGAATAAAAAAAGCCCCAAAAAGGAGCTTGATTTTAATCTTTATAGGTGTCAAATAGATATTGTAATGTTGCATTGATGTCATTGGCTTGAATCAAAGGCATTGGAGTATCTGTATTTAGCCAATTTTCAATTACACTATCAAAGTCATCACCGACTTCATAAACAACTGGTACGCCCATTTTTTTCAATGCCGCAGCATTACATTCTTGTTCGTAGTGTTTTTGAATTGGGATACTCAGTATTTTTTTTCTAAGGAATAATGCTTCTGCTGGAGTCTCAAATCCCCCGCCAGTGATTATTCCATGACAATTGATTAGACTTTCATTAAAATCGGCTTGATTTACAGGATAGTATGTGATATTTCCTAATTTTTGTTTTGTTTTGATGTCATTCAGAAACCAATGAAATTCTTGGTTTGGCATATTCTGGAATGCTTTTTCTAAACAGGATATGTCAAATGAAGGTAAGTAAACAGTAATATGTCCTAAGTTTTTCGGCTTAGCTTGCTGAATTTCTTCTTTAATGATAGGAGGAACAATAAACGAATCGTATTTTTCAAAATGCAATCCAATATTTTTGGGTGCGGAAGCATAATGTTTTAAAATCATTTCGCCCATTATACTTTTCTTATCGGGTCTTGGGGTGTTTTTAGATACAAAACTGGCTTGGTGTCCCAATTGAACGGAATGTACTTTTTGCATTTTGCAAGCCAAAGAAGTAATGGAGTCAAAGTCATTGATGATCACATCATATTTCTTTAATGGTAGTGATTTGGCTTCTTTAATCATTTGTAAAGGGCGAACGTTTTTTGCGATTTTCCAATAATCCAAACCGCCACAGGTACTGTAAAATAAACTACAACCTGCACTTTTATATTTTACTGGCAGATCAATAGCAAGACTTGCATTACTACCGCTCATAAAAAAATCGACCTCTCCGAATTTCTGTAAATACGGATAGAGTTGCATCGCTCTACTAATATGTCCGTTTCCAGTGGCTTGTATGGCGTAAAAAATTTTCATAATTGTTATGCTAAAATTTTACTAACAATATCATTTATAATGCTATCCTCAATTGAGTCTTGTGTTTGATTGGTATAATCAATTTTTTGATAGCGATAGATGCGCCACTTCTTTTTGTTGTATTCCAATGCACTCAAGTTTTCAACCCAGTCTCCACTATTTAAGTAAACTACTTTTCCGTTTTCGTTAGAAACCTCTTTCATTTGTGGTTTATGAATATGCCCGCAAACAACATAATCAAATTTCTTTTCGATTGCGATTTCTGCAGCAGTAGTTTCAAAATTAGAGATGAATGCCACCGCCTTTTTAACGCTGTCTTTGATTTTTTTTGAGAAGCTTCTTTTTTCTTTTCCGGTGAGAACTAATAACCAATTCACAAAACAATTGATGAGGATTAGTAAGTCATACCCTTTACCACCTAGTTTCGCAATTATTTTCGCATAGCCTTTAGTAGAAGAATCAAAAACATCTCCGTGAAAAATCCATACTTTTTTATCGTCAAGCTCTAAGATTAGTTTATCTACTAATTCAATATTACCTAAATTAGTGTCAGAATATTTTCGTAATGCTTCATCATGATTACCAGTAATATATACCACTTTGGTGCCTTGATTGGACATTTTTAAAATTTGTCGCAATACATTCATGTGAGCTGCAGGAAAATATCTTTTAGAGAAGTTCCAAATATCAATGATATCACCATTTAGAACTAGCATTTCAGGCTGAATGGATTTAAGATAATAGACTAATTCATTAGCATGACATCCATAAGTTCCCAAGTGTACATCACTTAAAACTACAAGAGGGAGTTTTCGTTTATTTTTCATGAGTTGTTTTTACGAATGTAAAAACATCATGTTAAAACTATGTTTTGTGAAGATTACTAAATCATTACAATTGTAACCTAATTGTTTAAGTTACTTCTAAATTTAGCGAATAATTAATTTTCGTGTAGCAGTATGATCTTCTTCTCTAATTTTTATGATATATACGCCAGGAGAAAGAGAAGAAAGATTTAATTCTTTTGAATTTAATTGGGTGTGTAATACTTTCTTTCCTAAAACGTCAAAAATTTGAATTTCTTTATCTAAATCATTTTTAGAAGAAATATATACTTTACCGTGAGTTACAGGATTAGGGTACAAGCTTAAACCTTCAATTGGTATTTCTTGAAGTTTAAATTGTTGTTTTGTTTCTTGAGCTACTATTTTTGAAGTAAACACAAGTAAAAACAAAAGACTTGATAAGTATATTTTTCTCATTGATTCAATTCTACAATATAAAAGTACTATTTTTTTAACACCAATACTAAAATGAATAAAAAATCGTTTGTCGATAGCATTATTTTTTTTGATAATTTAATGAATTAAATTACTGTAAATTAGTTTTTTATACTCACTAATTGAATATTTCATTAATTTTAAATCCCCCAATGTTACCAAATTGTTAAGTAAATGTTTGGTTAGTGTAAATTAATTTATATATTTGTTATGTAATTATTAACAATTAAAACCTAACAAAATGAAAAAATTAATGATGATCGCAGTGTTAGTGGTTTCTAGTGTAGCTTTTGCGCAAAATATAGAGCCTAAATTAGAAGATATTAATGGTACAGTTAAAGCAACTTATTACCATGAAAACGGTGAAATTCAACAAGAAGGATTCTTTATTGATGGAAAATTAGAAGGGAAATGGATATCCTATAATGCGAATGGTGTCAAAATTGCCATCGCTGAATATTCAAAAGGAGAAAAAGTTGGGAACTGGTTTTTTTGGAATAACGAAGGTTTATCTGAAGTAGACTACTCAAAAGATGCTATTTTATCAATTAAAAAATGGAGTAAAGGGTCTGTTGCTTCAAATTAATTTTATTTAAATCAAAAAGAAAACCCATTTAGACGTTTTGTCTAAATGGGTTTTTTATTTATTATATACTAAGTATATTATTTAATAAGTGTAGCACCATTTACAGTCGCCCAGTTACCAGCTGTTAAGCTTGCTCCAGTTGCACTAGCGTTAATAGTGTAATTAGCAGTTGGAAAGTTTACAGATAGAGTTCCAGCTCCTGCAAACTGACTAGTACCATCATTTATTTTAACTGAAGTTAATTTTATTTTACCAGTATTAACTTGGTTAGTATTAGTTCTAGCATCTTGAATTCGAACTGCTGTTGCGCCAGAAGTTGTATATCCAGTAATTGTGATGTTAGTAAAATCACCATTTCCATCTTTTTTGAATTGAATCGCATCATATTCAGCTGCAGATGAACCACCTTCTGTTACTGTTCCAGGAGCTCTTTTTAAAGTGATATTAGCAATCTTTGGGAAGTAAGCGTTATCATTGTTAGATGCTTCAATCTCCATACCAAAATTTCCAATTCCTTCTTGGTAAACATACCAGTTTGAGTTATTTTGACCTTGCCATCCGTCTTGCCAGTCGAAAGAGTCATCGTAATTACCAAATGAAATTAAGTTTGTCCCACTAACAGTTCCGCCATACCACTCAAATCCATCGTCAGCACCTTTGTAAGAAACTAAATGATCTAATACAGTTCCAGAACCTACTGAGTAAAATGAGAAACCATTCATTTCACTTGTTCCATCAGTGATTTTTTTACCAGCATATTCCACACGAACATATCGTAATGCTCCTCCATTATGAGTAGGGTTTGAACCTCCATAAGGTAAATTTAATCCGTCTTCTGAAGTTCTTGTTGTTGTAGCACCAGAACCATTTATTGGAGCATCGCCATACATAATAATTCCGCCCCATGAACCTGGAGTAGCAGAAGGCTCAGTAAATACTACTGGTTGAGAAGCAGTTCCATTAATAATCAATTTTCCTCCTGCTTTTACAACTAATGCATCCACACCATTGGCTGCATTGGCAGTAATTTTTGAACCTGCATCAAAAGTAACTGTAACACCTGATTCAATAGTAACGATTCCACTTAGTGTGTAGTTACCAAAAGCATAGGTTTTGTTACTTGTTATTGATCCTGTGATTTCACCTTCTACTGGTTGTAATGTTTCTTCGTCATCAGTAGTTGTACATCCTGTAAATGTCAAAGCTAAAATAGATAAGCTTACAATTAATTTTTTCATTTTTGTATTGTTTATTTAAATTTGTTAAGGCAAATGTATGT
Source organism: Flavobacterium ammonificans (assembly GCF_020886115.1). Classification (NCBI taxonomy): domain Bacteria; kingdom Pseudomonadati; phylum Bacteroidota; class Flavobacteriia; order Flavobacteriales; family Flavobacteriaceae; genus Flavobacterium; species Flavobacterium ammonificans. The sequence continues at coordinate 337,959 of NZ_AP025185.1, read as the reverse complement.
TGCTAATATTTCCTTTTGATATCGAAATAGTTATAAAATTGTTAGCAGGTAATCATCAAATAGTTAATTCAATGTTTTCAAATTGTAAATAAAAAAGAGCAGTAAGTGAACTGCTCTTTATATATTTAGAATGTATAAGAAACGCTCGTAGAAAACCCTACGCCTCTTTGAAACGATTGAAGAAGTAAAGACGCTTCATCTATAGCAATTTTATTTTTAGTTCCTAGTTCTCTTCTATAAACTGGGTTTAAAATGTTGTCCACTGAGAATTTTAAATTCCATTTTTTGTCAATAACACTACTCCAAACAAAGTCAAGTTTGTTAAATGGTTTTTCATAAATATGATCGTAACCAGCGACACCAACTGCAAATATTCTATCTCCATAAACACTGTAAACCAATGAAGCAGTATTTTTCCACTTATCATTGTTACTAAATTCGTATTTTAAATCAGAATTAATCAACCAATTAGAAGCACCTTGTAAATCTCTTTTTTCATAAGTATCAAAGTATCCTACACGATTTTTATTTACTACTGCTTCAGTAAGCATTAAAGAAGTATTGAACCCAAAAGACAACCCTTTTAAGTTTTCATTTATTCTTGACAATTGCAATAGTACTTCAAATTCAGCACCAAATAAAGTAGCGCTATCATTGTTAAAGTAGGTTATGGTTTGCCCACTTCCTGTTGCGCTTGCTTGAATGGTTCTTTCGATTGGATTGTCAATATATTTTGCGAATAAAGTAGCAGCAAACATTTCGTTTTTAGTTGGGAATAACTCAAATTTTAGGTCTGCATTGTAATTCTCACTATTAATTAAATTTGAATTACCAATTTCTGTAGTACCATCCGCATTAATAAGATTTATATCCAAGCTTTCAAATAAAACTGGTTTTGTGTAGGTTTTAGACGCAGCAAAACGAACATTGCTTTTTTCTGTCGCTTGGTATTTTATATTTAAAGAGGGTAACACATATAATTTGTCAAGATTTTTCTTTCTGTATGGACTTGAAATTGGATCTGAAATGGTTCTGTATTTAAATTCTCTGATAGTATTTTCTAATCGGATTCCAGTGTTGAATTCTAGTTTTTCATTTAAATGAATTAACAAGTTGGTATACACCCCATCCGCTCTTTGAAAAACTTTAGTTTTATACTCACTAGAAGATTCTTCTTGGAAATAAACTCTATTTGCAGCAATGTCTTTTTGAATTTCTGCATCGATATTGTTAGCAGCAACGTTGTAAGGAATAGATGCTCCATTTGGTTTACCAAAAGCAAAACGAAATTTAGAAATTAAATATTCTGCAAAACCATTATAACCAAAAGACAATTTGTTTTTTAAATCTTCTTTTTTACCAAATTTTAAATTGTATTCAAATTTTCCTGATAAGTGAAAATTATTATCAATATTAAAAAATTGTCTAATTAAATTATTACTTCCGTATTGGGTTTCGATTTGGTTTGCATTTACTAATTTACCAGTTACAAATTTTCTATCTGGCTGATTGTAATTTGTTCTTGTGTATGAAATACCAGCGTTTATAGAGTGCTTATCATCAGCCGTTATTTTATAATTACCAAATGCTTGGTTAGTAAAAAACTGTGTTTCTTCGTATTGATTTAGTCTAATAAATTCATTTGGATTTTGAACAGCAGTTCTTGTATAACCTACTTGATCTTGAATGATATTTTCGGTTGTTTTTAAAAACAAACTATTAGTAAACAAGTTTAAACGATCTGATTTGTACTGAAGACCAAATAAAGCAGAAGATTGTGTTTGAAATTTGAACTGTTTTCTATTTAAATTGTTATCATAAATTCCTTGTCCTTGAGAAAATGTACGATCAACACCTTCTCTAATTTGGTATTTATTTTCAAAGTTAGTAGCGAAATTATAGTACAATTTTTGATTGTTTTTGCCTATTTCAAATTTATCAGAATGACTTAAACCAAAACTTGTATTCAATGGCGACTGTTTTTTTGTTACGTCCCAAGTAGAGTCAAATTCATTGCTAATTCTAGCTGATGGAATTGTACCATATTCTTTTGGAATTGCTCTTTCTTGTCCCCCAAATCCAAAAAAACTTTTTGTGTTAGTTGCATCATTGGATAATAAAAAGTCACTTAAGTTATTGTTTGTTGTGAATCCGGTTCCAAATGAAATTTTAGTTTGACTTTCAGTTGGTTGAGATGTTGTTACATCGATTGTTGCACCTGAAAAATCCCCATAAATATCAGGATTGAATGTTTTGAAAACATCCATATAACCCACAACGTCTGTAGGTAATTGATCTAATGGAATAATTTTTTTAAATGGACTGTTAGATGGGACAGCTAAATAATTAATTAACAAGTTATTGTATCGATCTTCTAAACCTCTAATGAATAATCCTTTAGAATCTACTTTTGAAATCCCAGTAATTTTGGTTAGCCCTTCTTCTACATCGCTAATTCCTTTAGCTGATAATTCTTGAGCACCAATACTTTGTTTAATTGCAACGGCATTTTTTTGTTCTAGCAATAGAGCAGTTGCTTTTTCTCTATTTACTTTGGCACGTACTACAACATCTTTCAAGGTGTAATTCCCAGATCCCAAAGTTTTATTGATTACAACTGTTTCGTTTGATTTTATAGTTATTGGCACTTCAATATTTTCATAACCAACAAAACTAAATTGGATAATGTAATTTCCTTCATTAAGATTGATGGAATATTTACCATCCATATCTGTGTTTACGCCAATTGAAGTTCCTTTAATTACTACATTTGCAAATGGAAGAGGTTGGTTGTTGGATTCTTTATCAAGAATGGTTCCGCTAACTGTACCTTTAGATTGTGCCAAGCCTATGCTGCACATTAATAATGTAAATAATACAAATTTTAATTTCATTTTAAAGTCAATTTATTTTTTGCAAATAAACCGCTGCACTGTTATTTGTAAGTTACTAAGTTGTTATTTTTATGACAACTTAATATTACCAAATTGTTACTAGATTAAATTTAGGTTAATAAGATTTTCTGTATTTAAATTATCCTATATTTACACCACATTAAGTTTATAAAACAACAAATTTAACTGGAACCCACAACAAAATGACTAAGAGTAAAGCTAAAATCTTATTGGTAGATGACGAACCCGATATCTTGGAAATAGTTGGGTTTAATTTATCTCAAGAGGGATACAGAATAGTTACTGCAGCTAATGGCAAAGAAGCTATAACTAAAGCTAAAGCAGAACTTCCTAATCTAATCATTATGGATGTTATGATGCCTGAAATGGACGGAATAGAAGCTTGTGAGGCTATTAGAAAAATCCCTGAATTAGAGAATGTCATCATCACTTTCTTAACCGCTCGTAATGAAGATTATACTCAGGTTGCTGGATTTGATGCTGGAGCTGACGATTACATTAGTAAACCGATCAAACCAAAACTATTAGTAAGTAAAGTGAATGCTTTACTAAGAAGGTTTAATGAACAACAAAAAAGCACAGGTACATTAAGCGTGGGCGGAATCGAAATCAATCGTGAAGAATATAAAATAATTAAAAACGGTGTTGAGATTTCATTACCAAGAAAAGAATTTGAATTATTTTATTTATTAGCTTCTAAGCCAGGAAAAGTATTTAAAAGAGAAGAAATTTTGGATACAATTTGGGGAAATGATGTTATTGTTGGTGGTCGTACTATTGATGTTCATATTAGAAAATTGAGAGAAAAGATAGGAGATGATTTTTTCAAAACAATTAAAGGAGTTGGATACAAAATAGAAGTCTAAACCATTTTAAAAAATAGTAGTACTTTAGACAACGCATTTTTTGCGTTGTTTTTTATTTATATGGATATGGTTGTTAAAAAAAGTTTTAAAAGAAATTATCGTTTTGCATTAAGATCTGGCTCTTTAATAAGTATAGTAGCTGCTTTATTTGGAATGATTTTACTTCGATTCACTTTCAAAGAAGAAAAGAATGCGGTTTTATTATATGGATTAATTTTCTTCTTGATTTTGTTTTTCTTCTCTTTTTTAGTCTTGCAATACAGAATTGAACGGTTTATTTACAACAGAATTAGGAAAATTTACGACGATGTTGCAATGCTAGAATCGGCAACAGGGAATCAGCCCATAGCAACTGACATGGAGACGCTATCCAGAAAAGTAAAGAAATTTGCTTCGGATAAAAAATTAGAGATCGAAATGCTTCAGGTTAGAGAACAATACCGAAGAGAATTTTTAGGCAATGTTTCCCACGAATTAAAAACACCTCTTTTTACAGTTCAGGGTTACTTATCTACTCTTAATGAGGGTGCAATGGAAGATAAAGCAATTTTAAAAAAATACTTAGAACGCGCTGAAAAAGGAGTTGAGCGTTTAATATATATAGTTGAAGATCTTGATATGATTAGTAAGTTAGAATCAGGAGAATTGAATCTAGAATTTTCCGATTTTGACATCGTTGAACTAATTCAAAGCGTTATCGACATGCTTGAAATGAAAGCAGCAAAAAAGAACATTAGCTTAGTACTGGAGCAAAATAATAAGCCAATGTGGGTATGGGCGGACAAAGATAAACTCCAACAAGTGATTATCAATTTAATTGTAAACTCTATTAAATATGGTAAAGTAGATGGAGAAACTGAAATTTCAGTTACTGGATTTACAAGCAAAAAATTGTTAGTACGATTTACGGATAATGGGGAGGGAATAGAATCGCAAAATATACCCCGACTTTTTGAACGATTTTATAGAGTAAACAAGAGTGGCTCAAGGTCTGAAGGAGGTTCAGGGCTTGGACTCTCTATTGTCAAGCATATTATTGAAGCACATAAACAAAAAATTTATGTGGAAAGTGAGTTTGGCAAAGGTTCTGAATTTTCATTTACTGTCGATAGAGCGCACAAACAATTTAAAAAATAATTTAAGAATTAGCATTTTTTCATAAAATAATTTTATACTTATTTTAAATATTTTAAATGGTTTAAACAAGATTAATGTTAATTTTGTTTGAATGAAAAAACTGGCTAGTATATTTCTTTTTTTATTTGTTTTATTTTTAATTTCACCTACAGTTGTTAGTGCTATTGAAAATGATAGTAGTATTTCTATTGTCTGCGATTTTTCTGAAGAAGAACAAGTTCAGAAAGACATCAAGCTAGTTTTTTATTTTGAACAAATTCCTAACAGACTTTTTTTACCATCAACAATAAGCAAATTTGTATCCTCTGAAAACCCAATTAAACAAAAGGATGTTTCTTTAGGAATTTTTATACCACCTCCAGAACTAAGTTAAAATAGTATTTATTTTGAAACAAATCGTTTTAAAATCATTCTTTGCACTCTCAACCTGTGCTTTATTTTATCTATAATTTAGTTCAATATCATGTCAAAAAAAATTAATCTTTTTTCTCACTTTAAATCCGATTTTGCCTCTGGTCTAGTTGTTTTTTTAGTAGCTCTTCCATTGTGTTTAGGAATTGCGATGGCTTCAGGGGCTCCATTATTTTCAGGGATTATTTCTGGAGTAATTGGTGGTGTAGTAGTAGGCTTTTTAAGTCAATCACATATAAGTGTTTCTGGTCCTGCAGCTGGATTGACAGCAATTGTTTTAACTGCAATAACTGATTTAGGAAGTTTTAATTTGTTTTTGACGGCTGTATTTATTGCTGGAATAATTCAATTAATTCTGGGGTACATAAAAGCGGGTACAATATCGAACTTTTTTCCTACTAATGTAATTGAAGGAATGCTCGCCGGAATTGGAATCATTATAATTATGAAGCAATTACCCCACGCAATAGGATTTGATAGCGATTTTGAAGGAGACCAATCCTTTCTTCAGTCAGACGGGAACAATTCAATTACATCATTACTCTCTATTTTTGATTTTATCCAAATAGGTTCAATAATAATTGCTTTAATTTCATTATTTGTTTTGATTATTTGGGATAAAGTTCCAGTTTTAAAACGATTAAAATTAATTCCTGGAGCATTAGTGGCTGTAGTTTTAGGGATAATTATTAATGAATTGTTTATTCGTACTGGTAGTCACTTTGCCATTGGTAAAGAGCATTTAGTTTCTTTACCATCACCAGCTTCTTTAGACGACTTTCAACAAATTATTGTGTTTCCTGATTTCGCCGGAATTGTGAATCAAAAAGTTTGGTTAGTGGGAATTACAATAGCAATTGTAGCTTCAATTGAAACATTATTGTGTATTGAAGCAGCTGACAGAATGGATGTGCATAAGCGCTATACTGATACTAATGTAGAGTTGAAAGCACAAGGTGTAGGAAACATTTTAAGTTCATTAATTGGGGGGTTACCAATGACATCAGTTGTAGTTCGTTCTTCTGCAAATAGTACTGCTGGTGCAAAGTCTAAGCTGTCTGCTATCATCCACGGAGTTTTGTTATTTGTGAGTGTAATTACAATTCCTTTACTTCTCAATAAAATTCCATTAGCTACATTAGCAGCTGTATTACTTTTAGTTGGATATAAGCTAGCTAAACCAGCCACATTTATTCATTTTTGGAAAAAAGGAAAGTATCAATTTATTCCATTTATAGCTACTTTGATTGCAGTTGTTTTTACAGATCTTTTAAAAGGGGTAGTTCTTGGGATGATTATTAGTGTTATTTTTGTTTTGAAAGGAAATCTTAAACGGGCATATGTGTTTAGAAAAGAGGAGTATATCGACGGAGATGTTATTCATATTGATTTAGCACAAGAAGTTTCTTTTTTGAATAAAGCCGATATTAAAGAAACTTTAAAAAATATCCCAAATAATTCTAAGGTAATAATTGACGCATCAGATACCGTTTATATCGCTCATGACATATTAGATTTGATTCATGAGTTTAAGACAATTAGAGCTAAAGAAAATTCAATAAACGTTCAAATTAAAGGCTTTAAAAAGACTTATCAATTAGAAAACAGTGAAGAGAACCATGTCACTATTGAGCATTATTATGATGCTCTTAAAAGAAAAATGGTTGAAAAAAAAGTTGGTAATTTCAAATAGTAGGCTTTAAGTTTATTAATAACAACAATTATTATGATAGATTTTTATAAAAAGATTTTAGACAATAATGCCAAATGGGTTGAAGATTCACTTAAAAAAGACCCCAATTATTTTAAAGATTTAGCCAAAGGGCAAACCCCTCCATTATTATGGATTGGTTGTTCTGATAGTAGAGTGCCGGCTAATGAAATTATAGGAGCTAAACCAGGAGAAGTTTTTGTTCACAGAAATATTGCTAATATGGTAATTCATTCTGATATGAATATGTTAAGCGTTCTTGATTACGCGGTTAATGTTCTTAAGGTAAAACATGTATTAGTTTGTGGTCATTATGGTTGCGGAGGAGTAAAAGCCGCTATGGGTAATGATTCTATTGGAATTATAGATAATTGGATCCGACACATAAAAGATGTTTATCGTTTGCATAATGAATATTTAGACTCTTTTCTCGATGAAAACGAAAGATTTAATAAATTTGTAGAACTCAATGTTAAGGAACAGGTTTTCGATTTGGCTAAAACCTCGATCGTTCAGTCTGCTTGGAGAAAAGGACAAGAATTAACTTTGCATGGCTGGGTTTATGGATTGAACTCAGGATTTGTAACTGATTTGCAAGTTAATATAAGTTCAGAGAAAGATTTAGATAATGTGTATCAACTTAAATTTTAAGAAAATGAAAAAGACAGGTATTGTATTGAGTTGTATGGTGTCGTTTTTTATGTCCGCTCAAACTCATGATTTAGTAAAGCATAATGGCGAAAAAATGGCTGTTAATTTGATTAAGCAAGAAACCAATTTGGTATACTTTTCAATGCCAAATAGTACAGAAGTTGAAAAAATAAGCAAATATGCTGTTGCGTCACTCACAAATAAATCTAATGGAGAAGTCGCTACGATTTCAAATAGAATTAATTGTGAAGATAAAGCTAATTTTAACGAAGTTGTTTTCTTAGAACAGTCTCAAACTATAGGTTTAAAAAAAGGAGAATCAATTAACTCTTTTTTTGGCGTTACCAAAGGTCAAGCAGATTATGATGTGAAGAAGATGAAGAAAAGAAGACTTCAAGAAAAGGCAGCAAGTTTAAAAAGCCCTTTCGTAGTTATTTTATCTGAGAAACCTGACGAAACAAAAGCAGTTTTGTATCAGTATTAGTACATTTTCATAATTATAAAAAAAGCACCTTATTAGGTGCTTTTTTTATTAATGAATTATTCTTTAGTGACAATTTGCATTGTTTCTCTACTAATTTGTTTTAATAATACTGTTTTGTCTTTTTCAACAGTTGTAGCTGCCGATTCATCAAAGTGTCGAATGGTATACAAGGTAACATTTTCTTCAAAATCGACTTTAAACTTTTTAGAAAGTATAGCATTCAATTCATTGAATTGTCCAAATTTATCTTCGACACATACAGAAAAACTAATTGCCGAATTTTGAATTAAGTTCACTTTAATTTTGTGAGCATGAAATAATCCAAAAATTTCACTAATATTTTCTTCCATTATAAAAGAGAAATCAATGGAAGAAAGCGATATTAATAATTGGTTTCTTTTTACTATAAAACAAGGTAAATGCGGTTCTAGATCCACGCCTTTAGAAACACTTGTTCCTTTTAATAAAGGATTTAGAAATGACTTTACATACAAAGGAATTTCTTTTTTTTGTAAGGGCTGTAAGGTTTTTGGGTGAATTACAGATGCACCATAAAAAGCCAACTCGATAGCTTCACGATAGGAAATTTGATTCAGCAAACTTGCGTTTTCAAAATAACGTGGGTCGGCATTCATTACTCCTGGAACATCTTTCCAAATGGTTACACTTTCTGCATTCAAGCAATAAGCAAAAATTGCTGCGGTATAATCAGAGCCTTCTCTCCCTAAAGTAGTAGTAAAATTATTTTCATCAGACCCTAAGAATCCTTGAGTAATATTTAGAATTTTTGGCGCGATATTTTTTGAAATGTTTTTTTGAGTCAATTCCCAATCTACTCCAGCATCTCTATAATTAGCATCCGTTTTAATGAAATTTCTAACGTCTAACCATTGCGTTTTTATACCCATGAAATTCATGAAGTGACTTAAAATGGTTGTTGAAATTAATTCGCCATAACTTACAATTTGGTCGTAAACAAAATTATAATTTGGGGATTTGTTGTGCGCTAAAAAATATTCTAAGTCGGAAAATTGTTCATTTACAGCAGCAAAAACTGGATCGTTTTCGTTCTCAAACAAATCTAAAACAATCTGATTGTGGTACTTTTTTATTTCCTGAACGGATGAATTTAACTCATTCGATTTTTCGAAGTAATTTTTGATCACAACTTCCAATGCGTTAGTAGTTTTACCCATGGCAGAAACCACCAATAAAACATCTTCGTAACCTGCTTTTTGCAATACGTCATACACGTTTTTGATACCATCGGCATCTTTTACAGAAGCCCCACCAAATTTGAATATTCTCATAGTTTATTTGCTATTTTAATTTATTTTCAACAAAATAATGAATACTTTCCTCATCCATTTGTGCTATTTTCCACTCGTCATAAACCTTCGCTCCAGAGTTTTCATAAAACTCAATAGCCGGTGTATTCCAATCCAGTACAGCCCATTCAATTCGTCTTACTTTATCTATTTTTCCCTGTTTAATAATTTCTGAATACAATGCATATCCAATACCTGTTCCTCTAACACTTTGTTTGACTACTAAATCTTCAAGATGAATTGTTTTGCCTTTCCAAGTAGAATAACGGTAATAATACAAAGCAATGCCAACAATTGTTTGATCTACTTCGGCAACAAATACATGAAATAATGGATGAGATCCAAAACCGTCTCGGATTAAATCATCTACTGTAATCACTACAGCCTCTGGTTCTTTTTCAAATTCGGCTAATTCTTGGATTAAATCCAAAACCGCTTGCATATCCTCCGGTGTTCCTTTTCGTACGATCATTTTTTTTGGTTTTAGATTTAATTTTTAAAAACAAATTGCATCTTAATTGGAGTAACAAATATACAATGATAGGCCACTTCATACTATAATTTGTATCATTTTCACAAAAAACACACTATTTGTTACTTCCAATTTGAATTACTGCACTCGATTTCATTAAAAAAGCCCCTTAACTAAGGAGCTTTTGTTTTATATAATTTTTAAAATGGGATTATTTATACATATTTTTCATTTCGTATATAAAGGTATCTAAATCCGATTTTTTCTCAATTAGTTTCAATGCTTTTCTAACAATAAATTCTACGTTACTTGGAGTAAATCCTAAAGCAATTCCAAATTTTTCTAATAATTGTAATTGTCCTTCTCCTAATTCATCATCAATATAAACCATTCGGCCTAGATCAAATAAACGCTCCAATCGTTCATTGTAAGAATAAGGCGGATTTATTGGATACTTGGTTGGATTTTCTAAAATCTCCTCGTATTCTGAATTTGAAATTTCAAGATTAGCGGCTAGTTTGTCTAAAAATGTTTTCTCTTTAACTGATGAGTATCCATCAGCAAGTGCTACACGAGCTATTGCTGAAAAATGACCTTTGTTTCTTGTTTTGAATTCGCTATCAAATAAATCTGAAAATGACATAATAATTGTGTTTAATGATTACCATAAAGGTACAAATTTTTACAAAAAACAGACTACTTTCATTCGTAAATTCGGAATGTTTTTTATTTGTGAAACTATTTCTCGGGCTATTAAATTCACTTTTTCAAAATTAATTGTAAGTTTACCAATAATTAGAAATTTGAAAAAATATGTCAGAATTTTGGGTTTACTTTCAAATTGGGTTGCATCATGTTTTAGACATTCAGGCTTACGATCATGTTTTGTTTTTGATGGCCTTAGTAATTCCTTTTACTTTTAAGGACTGGAAAAAAATTATCCTCTCGGTTACTTTATTTACTCTTGGACATACGACTGCCTTGGTTTTTTCTGTGTACAAAATTTTAGTCGTCAAGGCCAGTTTTATTGAATTTCTAATTCCAATCACGATACTCTTAACCGCTATTTATAATTTAGCCAGTATTGGAAAATCAAATAAAAAAGGAAAAATTAATTGGGTTTTTTTAATTACGCTTTTTTTTGGAATCATCCATGGATTTGGTTTTTCTAATTACTTTAATACGTTGCTAGGAGGCAGTTCCAATTCTAAATTAGTTCCTTTGTTAGAATTTGCATTAGGAATCGAAGCGGCACAATTAACAGTTGTTTTGGCTGTTTTAGTATTGGCTTATATTGTGCAAACTGTCTTTAAATACTCTAGACGCGATTGGATATTAGTAGGTTCGGCATTTATCGTCGGAGTTGTATTACCGATGATTATAGAAAGTGAAATTTGGAATCAATAAAAATGGAAGATAAAAAATTAAACAAATACGATAAAGCGTATTTAAGGATTGCCAAAGAATGGAGTTTGTTGTCCTATTGTAAACGCAAACAAGTAGGTGCTATTATTGTAAAAGACCGCATGATTATTTCAGATGGTTACAATGGAACGCCTTCGGGTTTTGAAAATTGCTGCGAAGATGAAGAAGGTTTGACGCGTTGGGACGTTTTACATGCCGAAGCGAATGCTATTCTTAAAGTGGCACGTTCAACACAATCTTGTGAAGGAGCTACCTTGTATATCACTCTTTCTCCATGTAAAGAATGCAGTAAGTTAATTCATCAATCTGGAATTAAACGAGTAGTGTATCACAATGGATACCGTGATGATTCGGGACTTCAATTTTTAATTAAAGCCGGAATTGAAATTGAACAAATTCCTGTTTTAGAAGAATAATTATAGCTTTTTTTTAATGCTGTCATGTACTTGAACAGCTATACCATCATTCCATAGCGTTAGTAAATCGGTAGCTACTGCTGCTCCACTTCCTGCTGCAATTGTCAACTGACTTCGACAACCCGCTAAAGTTCCTATTACATAGATGCCTTCAGTTACTTTATGATCGGTATTTTGTAGTTGAATTCGTTGTTTTTCAGTCAAAGATTTTTGGTGTGGCACCACAAATTCAGTAAGACCTTTAATATCAAATGTATTGGCAGAACCAACACCTACAATTATATATTTTGTCTGGTAAGTGTTTTTATTTGAAATAACGGTAAATTCAGGAAATGCTCCTTGAATTTCAATTATTTTTTCATTTGGAATTTGAATAATATGCGGGTACAATTCAGAAAGATGTGCAGTACTTTCGTCTAATAATTCAGAACCTAATTTGCCTGGAGCAATTCCATAAGCATTATTGAAAACGGCTTCTTGTAATGCGGAAGATTTTTGGTGGGTGAAAATTCCAATTTTTTTATTTGAGGCAATAGGTTTGTTTTTTGCCGAGCCTAAAACAAGTGCGCAAGATATCCCTGAAACGCCACCTCCAATAATTAATGCGTCAAATTGATTATTCATTCATTCTTTTTTCAATATCCTTAGACATTCTGAAAATCAATAGAATTAGAATAGCACAGATTGAAGCTCCAATGCCGATTAAAGCATACATACTATCGCCTTCAAAAAAATGAGAAATATCAAGTCGGCTTATGTTAAACAATAGTAAAGCAGACGCTAAAAAAATCAAAATTGTTGTAAAAATCTTCATAAATAAAAAATTAGTAGTTAAAGATTGATGAAAATAAATCTGGGATAAACCAATTTATAATGGACTATCATCAAATACCGGTGTAAATTTATACTTTTTTTTATAAGACAAACAAACCTTTAACATTAGCGGCAAATAATTTAACAGCAATAGCCAAAAGCACTACCCCAAAAGCTTTACGTATAACTCCCAGTCCGTTTTTACCAAGCATCTTTTCTAATCTTGATGATAATTTCAATACTATATAGACTAATATTAAATTCAATATAATAGCAATAAGAATATTGACAGTGTGAAATTCAGAACGTAATGAAAGGAGTGTGGTCATTGTTCCTGCGCCTGCAATTAAAGGGAAGGCAATAGGCACGATAGAGGCAGAACTTGATTCTTCATCCCTGTAAATTCGGATACCTAAAATCATTTCCAAGGCAATGAAAAACAAAACAAAGGATCCTGCAACTGCAAATGAATGGACATCGATTCCGATAATTTTCAAAAACTCTTCTCCAATAAATAAAAAGACAATCATAATTATTCCTGCAACTATTGACGCTTTTTCAGATTCAATGTGACCGTGTTTTGTTCGTAAATCCACTATAATTGGAATACTACCTACAATGTCAATTACAGCAAATAATACCATTCCAACGGTTAGGATTTCTCTAAAATCAATTTCGAACATATCTTTTTTTTGCAAAGTTACACATTTAAAGAAATTAATGTATTGTGATACAATTAATTCACCCATAATTATACCATTTTTGTAATAGTGTTTATCAGGAGTATATTTCTTCGAGAGCTTTGTTTACCTTTGCATTTCATTTGTTAATTAGGTATTCAATGTTTCAATTAGGTAAAACCATCGTTTCTGAAGAAATACTCGAAAGAGATTTTGTTTGTAATTTATCCGCTTGTAAAGGCAATTGCTGTATTGATGGCGATGCTGGCGCACCATTGAGCGAAGAAGAAACAAAAATTCTTGAGGAAATTTACCCAAAGGTAAAACCTTATTTACGTCCGGAAGGAATTGCTGCTATTGAAGCGCAAGGAACATGGATTAAGGGTACAGACGGAGATTTGGAAACTACCTTAATTGAAGGCAAAGATTGTGCCTACGTTATTTTTGATGGCGCAACGGCTTTGTGTGGAATTGAACAAGCTTACAATGAAGGAATTGTAAGTTGGAAAAAACCAGTTTCCTGTCATTTATATCCTATTCGAGTGAAAGATTTTAGCGAGTTTACTGCTGTGAATTACGACAAATGGGACATTTGTGATGACGCTTGTAGTTTGGGCAAAGAATTGCAAGTTCCAGTCTATAAATTTGTCAAAGAAGCATTAGTTAGAAAGTTTGGCGAAGACTGGTATTTGGAACTTGAAAAAGTAGCAACAGATTTAAAAAAATAGATTATCTAACTCCTCTTTTTGCCGCTAGCTAATTGCTCAGAAATCCTATATTTTACGGCACTACAACGATTTTTATTGGTTTTAAAACATTGATTTTTAGCAAATTATGTTTTTGGTTCAAAAACCCAGTTATTTTTAACTTTGTTAAAAACTAGGGCTGATTGTGAATAAGTTTGACTTTTAATAACCGCAATATTTCACAATCTTTGTAAACCCCAAACAATCCCAAATTTCATTTATTTTCAATCAAAAAAACAAACCATAATTATGTCTGCTATTGAACCAATTTTACAAGAAAACAAAGATCGTTTTGTTATTTTTCCAATAAAACACCAAGATATTTGGGAATGGTATAAGAAACAAGAAGCGTGTATTTGGACAGCTGAAGAAATTGACTTGCATACCGATTTGAATGATTGGAACAACAAGTTAAATGACGATGAGCGTTACTTTATCAAGCATATTTTAGCATTTTTTGCCGCTTCTGACGGAATTGTAAATGAAAATTTAGCTGAAAATTTTGTGTCTGAAGTACAATATCCTGAAGCGAAGTTTTTCTATGGTTTCCAAATCATGATGGAGAACATTCATAGCGAAACCTATTCTTTGCTGATTGATACTTATGTAAAAGACGAAGCTGAAAAACACGAATTGTTTCATGCAATAGAAACGTTTCCAGCTATTAAAGAGAAAGCAGAATGGGCTTTAAAATGGATTAGCTCTGATTCTTTTGCAGAACGTTTAATTGCTTTTGCAGCTGTAGAAGGGATTTTCTTCTCTGGATCTTTCTGTTCTATCTATTGGTTGAAAAAACGTGGTTTAATGCCTGGTTTGACATTTTCAAATGAGTTGATTTCAAGAGACGAAGGAATGCACTGTGATTTTGCAGTTCATTTGCATAACCACCATTTGGTAAACAAAGTGCCAAAAGCTAGAATCACAGAAATTTTGACTGATGCTTTGGATATCGAAAGAAAATTTATAACAGAGTCGCTTCCAGCTAGTTTGATTGGAATGAATGCCAATTTAATGACGCAATACTTGGAGTTTGTTACCGATAGACTTTTAGTAGAATTAGGTTGTGAAAGAGTGTATAATTCATCCAATCCTTTTGATTTCATGGACATGATTTCGTTACAAGGAAAAACAAATTTCTTCGAGAAACGTGTTGGTGAATATCAAAAAGCAGGAGTAATGAATACCGATTCTGAAGCTCAAAAAATTACATTCGACGCTGATTTTTAATTCGAACTTGTTTCGATTCTAAATAGATTACCGCGCTGCGGCGCAAAAAAATAATAACAAATACTCGAAAGCAAAGAAGGGATTTTTTGTTTTCTTAAAACCACAAGATTATGTATGTAGTAAAAAGAGACGGCCATAAAGAGCCGGTAATGTTTGACAAAATCACAGATAGAATTAAAAAACTATGTTATGGTTTAAATGATTTAGTTGATGCTGTAAAAGTAGCAATGCGTGTGATTGAAGGATTGTATGACGGTGTTACTACATCAGAACTAGATAATCTTGCGGCCGAAACCGCAGCGTCGATGACGATAGCACATCCAGATTATGCACAGTTAGCAGCGCGTATTGCAATTTCTAACTTGCACAAAAATACCAACAAATCATTCTCTGAAACGATGAATGAGATGTACCATTATGTTAATCCTAGAACCAACCAGGCTTCTCCTTTATTGTCAGAAGAAGTTCATAAAGTAATCCAAGAAAATGCCGAATTTTTAAATTCGCATATCATTTACAATAGAGATTTTAATTACGATTACTTCGGATTTAAAACTTTAGAGCGTTCGTATTTGTTGCGTATCAACGGAAAAATTGTAGAGCGTCCACAACATATGTTGATGCGTGTTTCGGTAGGAATCCACATGAATGATTTGGATTCAGTGATTGAAACGTACGACTTAATGTCGAAAAAATTCTTTACGCATGCCACGCCAACATTGTTCAATGCGGGTACACCAAAACCACAAATGTCTTCTTGTTTCCTCTTGGCGATGCAAGACGACAGTATTGATGGAATTTACGATACCTTAAAACAAACCGCTAAAATCTCGCAATCGGCAGGAGGAATTGGATTGTCAATTCACAATGTGCGTGCAACAGGTTCTTACATTCGTGGAACTAACGGAACTTCAAACGGAATTGTTCCTATGTTGAGAGTGTTTAACGATACGGCTCGTTATGTAGATCAAGGAGGAGGAAAGCGTAAAGGAAGTTTTGCGATTTATATCGAAACTTGGCATGCTGATATTTTTGATTTCTTGGATTTGAAAAAGAATACAGGAAAAGAAGAAATGCGTGCGAGAGATTTATTCTTTGCAATGTGGACGTCAGACTTGTTCATGAAACGTGTGCAAGAAGATACTACCTGGACCTTAATGTGTCCAAACGAATGTCCTGGATTGTATGATGTATATGGAGACGAATTTGAAGCGTTGTATACTTCATATGAAACTCAAGGTAAAGGTAGAAAAACGATTAAAGCTCGTGAATTATGGGAAAAAATCCTAGAATCTCAAATTGAGACTGGAACCCCATACATGTTATATAAAGATGCGGCCAACCGTAAATCAAACCAAAAGAATTTAGGAACAATCCGTTCGTCTAACTTGTGTACCGAGATTATGGAGTACACTTCTAAAGATGAAATTGCGGTATGTAACTTGGCTTCGATTTCGTTACCAATGTTTGTTGAAAACGGAAGTTTCAATCACCAATTGTTGTTTGATGTTACTAAGCGTGTGACTCGCAACTTGAATAAAGTAATTGATAGAAATTACTATCCTGTAAAAGAAGCAGAAAATTCTAATTTACGTCACCGTCCAGTAGGTCTTGGTGTGCAAGGATTAGCAGATGCTTTCATCATGTTGCGTTTACCATTTACAAGTGATGAAGCTAAAAAATTAAACCAAGAAATCTTCGAAACATTATACTTTGCTGCAGTTACTGCTTCAATGGAAATGGCTAAAGAAGAAGGCCCATATTCTACTTTCAAAGGATCTCCAATATCTCAAGGAGAATTCCAACACAACCTTTGGGGAATGAAAGACGAAGAGTTATCTGGTCGTTGGGATTGGGCATCGTTACGAAAAGAAGTGGTAGAACACGGAGTTAGAAACTCATTGTTAGTTGCGCCAATGCCAACGGCTTCTACTTCTCAAATTTTAGGTAACAACGAAGCTTTTGAACCATATACTTCTAACTTGTACACTCGTCGTGTATTGTCAGGAGAATTCATTGTAGTAAACAAGCATTTATTACATGATTTAGTAGAGCGTGGCTTATGGAACGAATCGTTGAAACAGCAAATCATGCGTGAAAATGGATCTGTTCAAAACATTGATGTGATTCCGAAAGATTTGAAAGAATTGTACAAAACCGTTTGGGAAATGTCAATGAAAGATATTATCGATATGTCACGTCACAGAGGGTATTTTATTGACCAATCACAATCGTTGAACTTGTTTATGCAAGATGCGAATTATTCTAAGTTAACATCGATGCATTTCTACGCTTGGCAATCAGGTTTAAAAACAGGAATGTATTATTTAAGAACGAAATCAGCAGTAGATGCGATTAAGTTTACTGTAAACAATGATAAAAAACAAGAGCCAGAAGCAGTAGTTGAATTAGAAGTGAAGGAACAACCTGTTGCAGTAGTTAATGAAGCAGTTGAAATGACTGCCGAAGAATACAGAGCGATGATTGAACAAGCGCGTAACGCAGGTCCTGAAGATTGCGAAATGTGTGGTTCATAATAATTACAATCTGCTTAAGGGCAAATAAATAGTAAAACAGCTGTCATTTTTGATGGCTGTTTTCATTTCATCAAAAAAGCTTCCAGCCTATAAAGGTTTGTAGCTTTAAATCATTTATTTTCAAAATGCATTACCTCACTAATGAATTAGTATTTCCTCCCGTTGCTACAGCTAGCGAAGACGGCTTTTTAGCTATTGGTGGAGACTTATCCTCGGATCGATTAGTATTGGCATACAAAAGTGGTATTTTCCCTTGGTTTGAAGCGGGTGATCCTATATTGTGGTGGTCGCCCAATCCCAGAATGGTATTATTTTTTGATGATTTAGTAGTTTCCAAAAGTATGCGAAACATTTTAAATCGAAACACATTTAAAGTAACCTTTAATCAAGATTTTAGAGGTGTGATTTCCAATTGTCAAAAAATTAATAGAG
Organism: Flavobacterium ammonificans; assembly: GCF_020886115.1. Taxonomy (NCBI): domain Bacteria; kingdom Pseudomonadati; phylum Bacteroidota; class Flavobacteriia; order Flavobacteriales; family Flavobacteriaceae; genus Flavobacterium; species Flavobacterium ammonificans. Next base: position 319,708 of record NZ_AP025185.1, on the reverse strand, counting down.
AAGGGCAACAAGGAACTTGGATTACCAATGAGATGATTGAAGCCTATTGTAAGTTAAATGAATTAGGCATAGCCAAATCGGTTGAGGTATGGCAAGACGATGAACTAGTTGGTGGTTTGTACGGAGTTGACTTAGGAACTATTTTCTGTGGAGAAAGTATGTTTTCAAAAGTAGCCAATGCTTCTAAAGTAGCTTTTATTAATTGGTCACGCCATTTAAAAGCAAATAATTATAAGTTGTTGGATTGCCAAATTTACAATCCGCATTTAGAAAGTTTAGGTTGTCGTGAAATCGCAAGAGATGAATTCATTGAAATTTTGAAAAGCTGAATTTAATGGTAAATATAAATTTCAATATCAAATTGTGTTCTCGTAACTAGATGCTGAAACAAGTTCAGCATGACAAATGCGTAGTTTATACTTCACTTTGTACTTCGTATATCGTACCTCGTAAATCATACTTAGTTAGTTCTTTTCCAACAATCAGCAACGTGATCGTCTACCATTCCGGTGGCTTGCATATGAGCATAGACTACTGTCGAACCTACAAATTTAAACCCACGTTTTTTCAAATCTTTACTAATGGCATCCGAAAGGGGAGTAGTAGAAGGAATGTCTTTCATAGTCTGTGGTTGATTCACAATTGGCTTGCCATCTGTAAATTGCCAAATGTATTTACTGAAACTACCGAATTCTTTTTGGACTTCCATAAAAGCAATTGCATTAGTTATTGTTGCACGTATTTTTAATTGGTTACGAATAATGCCTGAATCTTGAAGTAGTTCTTTAATTTTTGTTTCGCTGTATAACGCTATTTTTTGGTAATCAAATTGATCAAAAGCCATACGGAAGTTTTCCCTTTTTTTCAGAATGGTGATCCAACTTAAACCTGCTTGAAAGGTTTCTAGAATTAGAAATTCAAATAATTTTTGGTCGTCATAAACGGGAACTCCCCATTCGTGATCGTGATAGGCTTCGTAAATCGGGATGCCTACGCACCATTTGCATCTGTTTTTATCCATTTTAAGCTGGTAGATCGCTATCTAAATAGTTTTTTATAATTCGGTGTCCTAAATAAATTAAAGGCGTTAAAAGTATCGCTATGCCTAATTTAAAAGTATAGCCTGTTAATGCGGAGCCCATAAACGTTTCAAAGTCAATTTTTCCAGGTAGCCAAAATGCAATTCCCAAAACAATAAATGAATCAAATAACTGTGAAACAACTGTTGATCCTGTTGCTCTAAGCCAAATCTTAGTATCACCAGTCTTGTTTTTGAAAAACCAAAAAACAGTTACGTCAATTAATTGCGAAACTAAGAAGGCTATAATACTTCCGACAATAATCCACATGCTTTGTCCGAAAACAGCTTGAAATTGTTCGTCACTTACTGGGCTAATTCCTTTGGCAGCCGGAATGGCAATTCCAAGTAGTAAAATGATAAAAGCATAAGCGATTAAACAAGCGGTAAGAATAGACAGTCGGCGAACGCCTTTTTCGCCAAAGTATTCATTGATTAAATCTGTAGTTAAAAAAACAATTGGCCAAGGTAAAATTCCGATACTCATTAAAAATGGACCAATTTGAATTAGTTTTCCCCCAATTAATTCGGCAACCACGGCATTGGTAATGAAAATACCTGCTAAGATTACAAATACGATGTCTTTTTTGGATTTGAACATTGGTGCAGTGTTTAGTATTTCAAACTTACTATTTTTATTTTTAATTATTGCTACAAAAAAATCCCATTCCGTTAGGAATGGGATTTTATATTGGAGATAAAAATCTACTTTAGATTATCCTAAAGCAGCTCTTTTAAATCCTGTAACAGTCAAGTTAGCATCTACTGATTTTACGTAAGCAGCAACATTCATAGCACCATCTTTGATATAATCTTGGTTTACTAATGTATTGTCTTTGTAAAAACGTTGGATTTTTCCTTTAGAAATGTTTTCCAACATTGCTTCTGGTTTTCCTTCAGCTCTCAATTGCTCTTTTGCGATTTCAATTTCTTTTTCAATAACAGCAGCATCAACACCAGCTTCGTTCAAAGCAATTGGGTTCATAGCAGCAGCTTGCATAGCTACGTTTCTAGCAGCTTCTTCAGCTCCAGCAACATTAGCAGATAATGAAACTAAAGTAGCGATTTTGTTTCCAGCGTGGATGTAAGAACCAACGAAGGCTCCTTCTAATCTTTCGAAAGAACTGATTTCAATTTTTTCTCCTATTACTCCTGTTTGCTCGATTAATTTGTCAGCTACAGTGATTCCGTGGAAATCAGTTGCTAAGAATGCTTCTTTAGAATCAAAGTTCAAAGCTAAAGCAGCTAATTCTTGTGCCAATTTCACGAAAGATTCGTTTTTACCAACGAAGTCAGTTTCACAGTTTAATGAGATAACAACACCTGATGTTTTGGCGTCGTTTACAACAGCGATAACAGCACCTTCTGTAGATTCTCTATCAGAACGGTTAGCTGCTACTTTTTGTCCTTTTTTACGTAAGTTCTCGATAGCTAAATCAAAATCTCCGTCAGCTTCAACCAAGGCTTTTTTACAGTCCATCATACCTGCACCTGTGATTGTTCTTAATTTATTTACGTCTGCAGCAGTAATTGTTGCCATAATTTTTTAAATTTAAAGATTAAAAGATTGAAAAATTTAAGGACTAAGTATCAATTGTAATAATTAATATTTTGTAATCTTTAAATCCTTCAATCTTTAAATGGTTTTATTTATTCTTCAGTTGCTGGAGCTTCAGCAGCAGGAGCAGCTTCTACTTCAACAGCAGCTTCTACTTCAGCAGCAGGAGCAGCAACTTCTTCAGCGTCTTTTTCAGATCCTCTATCAGAAAGACCTTCAACAACAGCTGCAGTAACTAAAGTTAAAATTTTATCGATTGATTTAGAAGCATCATCATTTGCAGGGATTACGTAATCAACCTCTCTTGGGTCTGAATTTGTATCCACCATTGCGAAAACTGGAATGTTTAATTTTTGAGCTTCTTTTATTGCGATGTGTTCTGCTTTGATATCAACTACGAACAAGGCTGCAGGTAGTCTAGACATGTCAGCGATAGAACCTAAGTTTTTCTCTAATTTAGCACGAAGACGATCTACTTGCAAACGCTCTTTTTTAGAAAGAGTCATGAATGTTCCGTCTTTCTTCATTTTATCAATAGTAGCCATTTTTTTTACAGCTTTACGGATAGTTACGAAGTTAGTCAACATTCCACCTGGCCATCTTTCAGTGATGTAAGGCATGTTTGCAGCTTTAGCTTTCTCAGCTACGATATCTTTTGCTTGTTTTTTGGTAGCAACGAATAAGATTTTTCTACCTGATGCAGCGATTTTTTTCAAAGCTTCATTAGCTTCTTCGATTTTTGCTGCTGTTTTATATAGATTGATAATGTGGATTCCATTACGTTCCATATAAATGTAAGGAGCCATGTTTGGATCCCATTTTCTAGTCATGTGTCCGAAGTGAACACCTGCTTCTAGTAATTCTTTTACTTCAACTTTGTTTGCCATTTTTTGTACTAGTTTACGTTCTGTTGATTAGCAATGTTTTTTTTAGATTTTTGGATTTTTAGATTTTTTGGATTTTTAGATTTTTCAATCTTTCAATCTTGCTTTCTAATAATCTAGTAATCAATAAAATCATTTAGATGCTAAACTATTCCCTACCTCGGTAGGAGCAACAATAACTGTGTTTTTAAATTCAATAATAAATGAACGATGTCTTGTTCCATTTGAACAAGACAGGTAATATTAACGTTTAGAGAATTGGAATCTCTTACGAGCTTTCTTCTGACCGAATTTCTTACGTTCAACCATTCTAGGGTCTCTAGTTAATAAACCTTCTGGTTTCAAGATAGCTCTGTTTTCAGCATTTACTTCACACATTACACGTGCTAATGCCATTCTTACAGCTTCTGCTTGACCAGTTGAACCACCTCCATAAACATTTACTTTTACGTCAAAATTGTTAGCGTTCTCTGTCATTGACATTGGTTGTAACACTTTGTACTGTAAAGTAGCAGTTGGAAAGTAAGTTGCGAATTCTTTTTTGTTTACAGTGATTACTCCTGTTCCTTCCGAAACATAAACACGTGCAACAGCGGTTTTTCTTCTACCGATTTTGTGAATAACTCCCATTACTTAAGATCGTTTAGGTTAACAGTTTTCGGTTTTTGAGCGCCTTGTTTGTGCTCAGAACCTACAACAACATTTAAATTTCTAAAAAGTTCAGCTCCTAATTTGTTTTTAGGTAACATTCCTTTTACAGCTTTTTCTACTAATAAAGCTGGGTTTTTTGATTGCAATACTTTTGCAGTCAAAGTTCTTTGTCCTCCAGGGTAACCAGTGTGACGGATGTATGTTTTCTCATCCAATTTGTTACCTGTAAGGTTGATTTTCTCTGCGTTAATAACGATTACGTTATCTCCACAGTCCACGTGCGGTGTATAACTTGGCTTGTATTTACCTCTCAAAATCATAGCGACTTTTGAAGCAAGACGACCTAAGTTATGACCATCAGCATCAACAACAATCCACTCTTTTGATACAGTGGCTTTGTTAGCTGAAATTGTCTTGTAGCTTAATGTGTTCACAATTTTTATTTTTAATTAAACATTCCATCCCCAATAAAGGGGATGCAAAAGTACAATTATTTTTCTGAAATACAAATAGTCCTAAAATATTATTTGGTTCTGATTATCAGTAGTTAAAGGATTTGTTTTTAGGCTTCTTTAAGTTTTGAATTTTTTTGAGCTTCTTTTTTGTTGAAATTGGCTTTGGTATTTCAAAAAGTATTGATTTCTCAGTACTTTTTCGAATTATAATCTTTTGGTCATTAGCCAAATCGCGTCATTCAACCAATTTTTTTCTTATTTTAGCATTTTAAACTCCACATATGAAAGCTAAAGCAACACTAAAACAAATCGCCAAAGAACTTAATGTTTCTGTTTCTACAGTTTCTAAGGCGCTGAATGATAGCCCAGAAATTAGCGAGCAAACTAAAATCAAAATAAAAGAATACGCTAAACTTAAAAATTATAAGCCAAACGTTATTGGTTTAAATTTAAAGAATAGAAAAACAAAAACAATTGGCGTTATTATTCCAAACATTTTGAATTCTTTTTTTGCAAAAGTTTTTAGTGGAATTGAAAAAGTGGCTGACGAAAAAGGCTACAATGTTATTATGTGTATTTCTAATGAGTCTTTGGAAAAAGAAGCACATACTTTAGAGATGTTGAGTAACGGAACTATTGATGGATTTATTTTGTCGGTTTCTGAAGAAGCTCAAAAACAAAATGAATACGGACATTTTAGAGACATCATCAATGACGGTACTCCTATAGTTATGTTTGATAGAATTGCCGAGGGTATAGATTGTGATAAAGTGGTAGTTGACGATTTTGATTCGGCGCTTGATTCTACTCAACGTTTAATTGATTTAGGATGTAAAAACATTGTTTTACTTTCATCAGTTGATAATTTAAGCGTTGGAAAATTACGTTTTGAAGGGTATTTAAAAGCGTTAGAAAAAAATAAAATTCCGGTTAACAATAACCTTATTATTAGAACTGACTCAGAAGAGGATTTGAAAGTACGTATGGAGACGGTTTTTGCCAATAATAAAATTGATGGCATCTTCGCTTTGGAAGAGAACGATTCAGTTGCGGCTTTAAAAATGGGATTGAAAAAAGGCTATAAAATCCCCGAAGAGCTTTGTATTATTGGATTTGCCGATGGTATTTTAGCTTCAAGAAGGCTTTCGCCAAGTTTAACTACGGTAAGTCAACACGGAATAGAAATTGGTGAAGAAGCGGCTAAATTATTGATTAAACGTTTAGAAGACGATTCGGAAGAAGAACCACCTTATGAAACGAAAGTCATTAAAACCGTTTTAAAAGAACGGGAGACTACTGCAAGAGTATAAAAAAGGTGTCTCTCTAAAAAGTTTGAATTTTGTCATTCCGTCGCGAAGCTTCGGGATATTTCGAAAACTCTAAAATGTTGTGAATTAACAAATTTATACAATTAAATTATGATTGAGTTTTTTTACATTAGTATTTTTGGTACATACTGTATTATATTAATTTACTCTTTGTTAAAGTTGATACAGACGAATATAGTATCTTCGAAAAATAGGTTAATTCTAGCTTTGTTAATTATTTTTTTACAGCCACTAGGTGTGATTGTATTTTGGTTATTTAAATTTTCAACAAAAGATAAAAATTTAGCTAACAATACAAATTCAAACTAAGATTTATCTTTCATTTACAGATGGTTGTATTATTGTGCGGAATTAAAGAAACATTTACACATGACTAGTCCTAAAAAAGCGATACAGATTTATTAGGACTAGTCATTTTGTCTTGTAAGAAAGTAGATTTGTATAATTGCTTGTTTAACAGGTTTTTTACTCTAAAAGTTAAAGCGTTTAGCGTGTTAAATTTTTGTTAATTTGTAAGATAAATCATTTTATTGTTTTTTTTCTCTCGTTATTGTATATCCAAACAATTAATAAAATTGTTTTCTAAGTTAGCAGAAAGTCTTTTAAAAACATTAGCTGAAATATAGTCGCGAATATAAAAAGCTAGCCTTGCAAAGATGTTTACTGAAGGAACAGAAGTTAATAGGGCAGAGTAAATCAAAAAAAATGCATGTAAATTTTCGTCTAAATGTGTATTTGCACAAAAATTATTATTAACATTAAAATTTAAAGTAAAATGAAAAATAAATTATTTCTAATTGTTTTCTTCTTGATTTCGTCAATATCTTTTGCAAGAACAGCGGAGGATCAAGTTTATTTAGTTTCAGTTCAGGAAAACGGGACTACCTTCAAAATAAAATTGGAAACTTTGATGTCATCGGAAAGCAATGAAGATATTTGTTCCGTTAGTTGTTACGCAGAGATTTATTATAATGGCGAACTTAGAACAACCTTATTTTCGTCTGCTACTGCTAGTGATTGTGTAACAGCAACGACCGATTGTTTAGTTAAGGCAAAAAAGAAAGCCGACACATACATTGCTGAGGCAAGTTAGCTATGAATTCAAGATTGATATAGAGGCTTTAATAGCCTCTATTTAACTTAAATGATGAAACATGAAAAAAATATTTATCACGGGTTTACTCTTTTTTTTTAGTGTTGTCACTTGGTCACAAAAAGATTCTGTTTTTGTAGTAAATATAAAATACAATTACGTCGTGCGGGGCAATGAAGCCAGAAATGTTACCTTTAAAGGAGCTTATGACTTATTTCTGCTTCCCGATTACGGTATATCTGTTTTTGATAAAGAGGAAAGTAAATCAGTAGTTCTGAATAAGTCAATTACTGATAGTAATATAGCCACTTGGATGCCAAAGGGAAACAATCTTTCAACATTGTTCAAGAATTATGTTAAAAATGAAATGTTTTTGAAAAGAGATATTAATTTTCGATTTTTTGTTCAAAAAGATTCCTTAACTATTTTTGATTGGGATATAAAAGAAGAAACAAAAACAATTCTAGGTTACACTTGTCAGGCGGCTAAAACAACCTTTAGAGGTCGTATTTATGAAGCATGGTTTACAACTGCTTTACCAGTTTCTGGTCCTTGGAAATTTGATGGTTTACCAGGGGCTATTTTAGAAGTAAATTCACTTGATGAATACGTAAATTGGACTGCTGTAGCGATTGTTGCAAAAAATCAGAAACCTGACTTTGCAGTACCGGATAACCCATTTCTTGAAGACAAAGCTTTAACGTGGTCTGAATTTAAAACTCTTTACAAAGAAAAAGCTATTGCAGCCAGTAAATATGTCACAAAAGAGGGAGACAAATTAAACATAGTTACTCCTAGGATGGGCATAGAACGTTACATTGAAGAAGATGATAAAGATTATCAAGCAGATAAGGTGCTGAAAAAAATTGGGAACGGAAGCAATTAATCATTTGTATAAATGAGATTACTAAATTTTTTGGTACTGTTATCATTTAGTTTTAATGTTTCAAGTCAAACGATAAATGGACGTGTTTTTGATCTTAATCAAAACCTCGTGAATACAGCAAATGTATTGTTTAAAGAGGCGTCAAATACTGCTGTTGTTAAGGAATTTACCACCGTGAAAAAAGGTCTTTTTACTATAGTTTTAAAAAAAAAATATGCCAATTTGGTGGTCGAGGTAAGAGTAAATGGTTATGTAATTCCTATTCAAATAATTGAAAATCCCGAATCTCTCAAGACTTATAGTTTAGAATTCATAGTAGAGAACCAGCAAAAAGTAAAACTTAAAGAAGTTGTCGTTTTTGCTAAAAAAAAAGCATTTGAAATAGCTGAGGATACTCTAAAATATAATGTATCAGCATATCGGGATGGAAATGAAAGAAAAATTAATGATATACTAAAAAAGTTGCCCGGTATAACTGTAGAGGCTAATTCCGGTAAAATAAAATATAACGGAAAAGCAATAGAGACTGTTACACTAGAAGGTGATAATTTGTTTGGACAAAATTATACAGTAGGTACTAAAAATATTAATGTAGATATGGTTGAACAAGTGCAAGCCGTTGATCATTATACTGAAAATCCTTTGCTCAAAGGAATAGAACAAAACGATAAGGTTTCTTTAAATTTGATCTTAAAAAAGGGACGCTTAGATTTTTCTGGTGATGCGACCATTGGAGCAGGTTTTTTTGACAATGGAAAGGTTGCCCACGATGACAGTGCTACACTTTTAGGAATTACTAAAAATTTAAAATCATTTGGTACGGTAAATTACAATAATATAGGCAAAAACATGTCGCCATTCGATTATTCAGGATTTAACTTGAATCCTGAAGAATTAAAAGAGCGAGAATTTAGTGCATCGAAAATAATACCTGAAAATTTGTTCACTAGTGCGCTGGGAAATGAGCGAACGAATAGTAATAAACAGTTTTTTAGTAATTTTAATAGCATTTTTAAAATTGGGAATCGATTAATAGTTAAAACTAATGGTTATTATGTTAAGGATCGAATACTCAGAAATGAATTAGTTGAAAATCAATTTCAAATTTATAATCAATCTTTTGTTACATTAGATTACACTTCCTTTACTAAAAAACCAGAGCAGTTTAGAGGTGATATAGAAATTAAATACAGTATCTCTAAAAATTCTCTACTACAATATTCATCTCGAATTAAAGAGGAAGGTTTAGTCACGCCAATCAGCACTCTCAGAAATGGTTTAGATGTTTTTGATTCTAATTTAAGGTCAAAGGATATGTTATTTACACAGCGCGTGTTATTCACAAACAGGTTTAATGAAAACAAAGCCATTCAAGGGTCATTCTTTCAGTCTACCAATTATCGACCGCAAGAACTCGTTATTTTATCGTCAATTCTTAACTCAGTAAATGGTATAGATACGCAAAAGAGCGCTTTCAGAAAAAACTATGTGGAGGGTTATTTAAAATTATTAGGTGCTGTAAACAAAAATAAATACGAGTTCAATATTGGTACCATTTTAGAAGAAAATCCTTTTAATTCTGTTTTTTCTGGCAATGATATTAAAAGTGAAAACAGATTCAATTATGAACAGCAATCTATTTTTGTTTCTGGTAATTATCATTTTAATATAGCCAAGTGGAGAATTTCTCCTCGTACCAGTTTTCGTTATTTGAGACAAAAAAGAGAAGATTATTTTACCGATAAAAGTGATTTGGTGCGTGATTTTATTTTTGAGCCTAATTTAAGTGTTACCTACCGTATTTCATCCCTTGCAAGTGTTAATGCATCATTAGGGTATAAAGGGTTAAATAATGCGGAAACGTTTTTATTTCAAAATCCAATTCTAGTTAATAACCGTGTTACTTATAGCAACACACCAACACTCGAATTGCAAAAAAGACAAATTTATAGTCTAGATTATACACTTAATGATTTGTTTAATCAATTTGAGCTGAGTATTGATATGAATTTTCAAAAAGTAAAAGGAAACTTCTTTTCGAATTCTTTTATCACAGAAAATACAACAATAATTAGTAATTTTTTTTTGCCAGAATGGACAAATGATTTCACAGCAAACACAAGAGTTTCCAAATACATTCCGTTACTTGAATCTACAATTAAACTGATAACTTCTTTTAATCATTCTAATTTTAAAAACATTGTAAATAATTCAGAATTAAGGAATAATAAAATTAATTTTTACAGAAATGAATTATTCTTTAAAACCGCATTTGATATAGCAGTAAATTTTGAAAGCACTTCTATTTTTCAAAATTCAGTTGCAAAGAGTGATGGTCAAAAACAACAATTTACTAATGCTAGCTTTCAAGAAACTTTTAAGGTGTTACTCCATACTGATAAGCGTTGGACAACTACTGTTTCTGCAGATTATTTTCTTCCAAATAGTAACAATAAGAGTATAGATTTTTTATTTTTAAATAGCAGCTTCGATTACAAAGCTAAAAAAAATAAATGGCGGTTTGGGATAGAATTAAAAAATTTATTTAATGAAAATTATTTTGATCAAATTCAAACTAATGATTATGCCACAACTATTTTCAGGAGTACATTATTGCCAAGATATTTTTTGATGAATTTCTCTTTGAATTTTTAGTTATTTATATATTGGTGTTAGGAAAAAATATAATCAGCTCAATTATTGTTTTTTATGTTGTTTGATTTAATGAGCTTCTAGCCAATCTTTCCCTATTCCAATTTCTACTTCCAAAGGAACATCTAATTTAAAAGCATGTTCCATTTCTTGTTTTATCATAGGTTTGATTTTTTCTAATTCACTATTGTGAACGTCAAATACTAATTCGTCATGAACTTGCAGTAACATTTTTGATTTCCAATTTTCTGCAATCAATCTATTGTGAATATTGATCATCGCTATTTTGATAATATCAGCAGCACTACCTTGAATCGGTGCGTTGACCGCATTTCGTTCAGCGGCACCACGCACAATGGCATTGGCCGAGTTGATGTCTTTTAAATAGCGACGACGACCTAAAATAGTTTGCACAAATCCATTCTCTCTTGCGCTTTCAATTTGATCCTGAATGTAGGATTTTAGTTTTGGATAAGTAATGTAGTAGGCTTCAATTAACGCAGCACTTTCAGCACGAGAAAGTGAAGTTTGATTGCTTAAACCAAAAGCTGAAACACCATATATAATCCCGAAGTTAACTGTTTTAGCATGGCTACGTTGTGCTGCAGTTACTTCTTCTAAAGGCACATTAAACACTTTGGCAGCAGTACTTTTATGAATGTCTTCTCCTTGCTGAAAAGCTTTGATCATATTCTCCTCTCCACATAAAGCGGCAATAATTCGAAGTTCTATTTGAGAATAATCGGCGGAGAGTAAAGTGTAATTTTCATCTCTTGGAATAAATGCTTTTCTGATTTGTTTTCCGCGTTCTGTTCGAATTGGAATGTTTTGTAAATTAGGGTTATTAGAACTCAAACGACCTGTGGCGGCAACGGTTTGCATATAATCGGTATGAACACGATTCGTTTTGGTATCTACTTGCAAAGGCAATGCTTCAACATAGGTGTTTTGTAATTTGATTAGTGAACGCCAATCTAAAATAGCACTTACAATTTCATTGTCTTTGGCCAAATAACTCAAAATTTCTTCACCAGTAGCATATTGACCTGTTTTAGTCTTTTTTTGTTTGGCACCGCCAATTTTAAGTTTGTCAAACAAAATGTCTCCCAATTGTTTTGGAGAAGCCAAATTGAATTTTTCTCCCGCAATTTCATAAATCCGACTTTCTAATTGAGCTATATCATCGCCTAATTCTTTTGAAAGTGATTTTAAAAATGGAACGTCCAAATTAATCCCTTCTTTTTCCATACTTGCCAATACACCAACTAAAGGAATTTCTATTTCTTCAAATAATTTTTTAGTCTGTGTTTTGTCTAATTCAGCATTAAAAATTTCTGAAAGTTGCAAAGTCACATCAGCATCTTCAACTGCATATTCTTTGATGTCTTCCAAAGGAACATCGCGCATCGATTTTTGATTTTTCCCTTTTTTACCAATTAATGCCTCAATAGATTGTGGGGCATATTTTAAATAGGTTTCAGATAAAATATCCATATTATGACGCATATCCGGGTTGATCAAATAATGCGCAATCATAGTATCGAATAATTTACCTTTTACAGTAATGCCATAATTAGACAATACTTTTAAGTCGTATTTTAAATTTTGCCCTATTTTTTCAATGTTTTCATTTTCGAAAAAAGGAATAAATTTCTCAATTAAGGCTTGAGCTTCTGTTTGATTTTCTGGGAACGGAACATAGAACCCTTTTCCTTTTTCATATGAAAACGAAATCCCAACTAATTCAGCATGTAAAGCGTCTAATCCAGTAGTCTCAGTGTCAAAACAAACTGATTTTTGGTTTTGCAGGTTTTGCAATAATAATTTGATTCCTAAATCGCCTTGAATAATTTGGTATGAATGTTCCGTATTCTCTAATGTATTATAATATTGATGACGCGTTTCTTCTGAACCTTCATCGATAGCACTACCAAAAAGGTCAAATTGATCTTCGCTTTTTGGTTGTGGTTTTTTATAAAGTTTAGCTTCGTCAACTGCAGGTAATGATTCTCCTTTTCTAAAAATAGCGTCAAATTGTTCTGCCATTCTACGAAATTCCAATTCGTTGAATAAAGCATCTGTTTTTTCTACATCGGGAGTAGATAATTCGTAATCCGTTTCGTTAAATTGGACAGGACAGTCTAATAAAATTGTCGCCAAAGTCTTGGATAAAAGCCCTTTTTCCTTATTGGCTTCAATATTGTCTTTCATCTTTCCTTTCAACTTGTCGGTATTAGCCAATAAGTTTTCCATGGAACCAAATTCCTTTAATAATTTTTTAGCAGTAACTTCTCCTACTCCAGGCAAACCAGGAATATTATCTGCCGCGTCGCCCATCATACCAAGAAAATCAATCACTTGCTCAGGTCTTTCGATTTCAAATTTTGCTAAAACCTCTGGAATTCCCCATATTTCGATTCCATTACCCATTCGGGCAGGTTTGTACATGAAGATATTTTCAGAAACTAATTGAGCAAAATCCTTATCGGGCGTCACCATAAATACTTGGTAATTTTGTTTTTCCGCTTGTTTTGCAATGGTGCCAATTAAGTCATCTGCTTCATAACCGCTTACTTCTATAATAGGAATATGCATCGCTCGAAGTAATTCTTGTATATAAGGAACCGCAATTTTAATGGCTTCAGGAGTTGCGTCACGATGTGCTTTGTACTCCGGATAAATATCATTTCGTAAATCACTTCCGCCTTTATCAAAAGCAACGGCTAGATGATCTGGTTTTTCTCTTTTTATTACATCCATCAAGGAATTCATAAACCCCATAATAGCAGAAGTATCAAGCCCTTTAGAATTAATTCTTGGGTTTTTTATGAAAGCATAATACCCTCTAAAAATTAATGCATAGGCATCAAGTAGAAAAAGACGTTTTTGAATTGACATTGAAAATTGATTCTAAAATTGAATTGGTAAAAATAAGTAAACCGAGCTTAAGTTTCCTTTAAGAGTTAAATTTTAATCAATAAAAATCTTTTTGAAAAAATTAAGTCGTTATTTTGTAAGCTAATTTTCGAAAATTATACTAATGGCTTTTGTAATGATCCTTTTTTTTCTCTTTTGGGGTGCAATTGAATGGTTTGCCTATCAATCTATTCGTACACTCTTGCAGCGAAAAAAAATACTAGTAGCATATCAAATTTTTTCCTTTGTTTTAGCTGTTTTCTTTTTGTACACTATATCGCAGTTCGATAGATCTGTAGGTCAAACTAGACAAACTATGCTGGTTTTAGCTGCTGCATTATTAGTTTACATTCCAAAAATGGTTCTATCAATAGTAATGATTGCAGAAGATTTTTTTAGAGTTGGAAAAGGCTCGGTAACCTATTTAGCTAAGAAAAATAGAGATCAACCATTTATGGCTTCCCGAAGAAAATTTGTAAGTCAAATGGGATTAAGCTTGGCTGCAATTCCATTTATCTCAGTGTTGTATGGAATTTTCGAAGGGAAATATAATTTCAAGGTAATTAAACAACCGATTTATTTTCCGGATTTACCTGAAGAATTTGACGGTTTTAAAATCACTCAAATTTCAGACATTCACAGTGGCAGTTTTGATAATCCTGATAAAATTAACTACGCTATTGATTTGATTAACGAACAAAATTCGGATATAATTTTGTTTACTGGAGATATAGTCAATACCCACGCTAAAGAAATGCTCCCATGGATTGGAACATTTAATCGAATTAAAAAACCTAAATTCGGGAAGTATTCAGTTTTAGGGAATCATGATTATGGCGAATATGTTAGTTGGCCAACACCCGAAGCTAAGGAAGCTAATTTTCAAGCGATTAAAAATTTATACGGTCAGATTGATTTTGAATTACTTCTAAACGAACATAGAGTTATAGAAAAAGGGGGACAAAAAATAGCACTCGTTGGAGTTGAGAATTGGGGGCATAATTTTAAGAGAGCAGGCGATATTAATAAGGCTTCAAATGGCCTGTCAAATACTGATTTTAAAATTTTAATGAGTCATGACCCTAGTCATTGGGACTATGAAGTACAACATCATGAGAAAAATTTCCATTTAACATTGTCAGGTCATACCCACGGAATGCAGTTTGGAATTGAAATTCCAGGATATTTTAAATGGAGTTTGGCACAATATGTGTATAAACAATGGGCAGGTCTATATGAAAATAAAGGACGATATGTCTATGTAAATCGCGGATTTGGCTTTCATGCTTATTCTGGAAGAGTAGGAATAATGCCAGAAATTACCGTGATAGAGCTAAAAAAAGGCAATAAATTAGTGTAATTAACTAAAAATACTACATTTGTATAATATTTGTTTCTTTTTAAGTGGATTATTATAATTAAATTTTTGGTTTTATGTCAAAATTTGGAGAACTTATAAATACTCAAATTCCAGTGTTAATCGACTTTTACACTGATTGGAATGAGTCTTCAGTATCAATGCATCCTGTGATAAGAGATGTGGCTGCTGCATTAGGAGACAAGGCTAAAGTAATTAAAATTGATGTTGATAAAAATCAAGAGCTTGCCGAAGCACTTCGTATAAAAGGGCTTCCAACTCTTATGATTTACAAGGAAGGTCAAATGGTTTGGCGTCAAGCAGGTGAATTAGATGCCAATGCTATTATCAATTTGGTACAAGAACAATTATAACATACGTTAAAGTAATATTTTTAAAAAAAGTTTTATGATGTATTTCGTAGAACTTTTTTTAGTTATGATTAGTTGTTGTTTTGAGATTCTGTTAGGTAGATTTTATTTTTAAAGTATTCGATTATTTTAAATATTAAAAAAAACACTATATTTGCATCGTTATTTATTTAAATCTAGATAATGAGGGGACTAATCGTCCCCTCTTTTTATACAACTATGACGTTCAAAGAAAAAGTAAATACGCTAGTAGAAGAATGCCTTGTAGATAAGCCAAGTCTTTTTTTAATTGACTTGACTATTACAGATGCTTTCAAAATCATTGTCAATATAGATGGAGACAATGGGGTGGCGTTGCAAGATTGTATCGATGTAAGTCGAGCGATTGAAGGTAATTTAGATAGAGAAGAGCAGGATTATTCATTAGAAGTAGCCTCTGTAGGTGTTGGTTCGCCATTAAAATTGGTGAGACAATATAAAAAAAATGTTGGTAGAACACTGATAGTGAAGACATCAACTGAAAATATTGAAGCAGAATTGGTAGAAGCTAATGATGAATTTGTAATTTTGTCTTGGCTAGCAAGAGAACCAAAGAAAGTGGGTAAAGGAAAAGAAACTGTTCAAAAGAGATTAGAACTTCCTTACTCGGATATTAAAGAAGCAATTGTTACAGTAACATTTTAAATAAAGATTTAGCATGGAAAATTTAGCATTAATCGATTCATTTTCAGAGTTTAAAGATGATAAACTTATTGATCGTGTAACGCTTATGGCAATTTTAGAAGATGTATTTAGAAATGCATTAAAGAAAAAATACGGTTCAGATGATAATTTTGATATCATTATCAATCCTGATAAAGGAGATATGGAAATTTGGAGACGACGAGTTATCGTTGCAGATGAAGATTTAGATTTTGA
Source organism: Flavobacterium ammonificans (assembly GCF_020886115.1). Classification (NCBI taxonomy): domain Bacteria; kingdom Pseudomonadati; phylum Bacteroidota; class Flavobacteriia; order Flavobacteriales; family Flavobacteriaceae; genus Flavobacterium; species Flavobacterium ammonificans. Next base: position 303,561 of record NZ_AP025185.1, on the reverse strand, counting down.
AAACGAAGAGATCACACTTACAGAAGCTAGAAAGATTGAAGCCGATTTTGAAATTGGCGAAGAGGTTTCAGAAGAAGTAAAATTAATTGATTTAGGAAGAAGAGCGATTTTAGCTTTACGCCAAAATTTAATTTCTAAAATCCATGAACACGATAATACTAATTTGTACAAACAATTTAAAGATATTATCGGCGAGATATATACTGCTGAGGTTCATCATGTAAGACCAAGAGTTGTAATTTTGGTTGACGATGAAGGGAATGAAATTGTTTTACCTAAAGAAAAACAAATTCCTTCTGACTTTTTCCGTAAAGGAGACAATGTTCGTGGAATCATTGAAAGCGTTGAATTGAAAGGAAATAAACCTCAAATTATTATGTCTAGAACTTCAGATGTGTTCCTAGAAAAATTATTTGAGCAAGAAATCCCAGAAGTTTTTGACGGTTTGATTATGGTTAAAAATGTAGTTCGAATTCCTGGTGAAAAAGCGAAAGTAGCTGTTGATTCTTATGATGATAGAATTGATCCTGTTGGAGCTTGTGTGGGTATGAAAGGATCACGTATTCACGGAATTGTTCGTGAATTAGGGAATGAAAATATTGATGTAATTAATTACACAAGCAATATTCAATTGTATATTACTCGTGCTTTAAGTCCTGCAAAAGTTTCGTCTATTAAAATTAATGAAGAAACGAAGAGAGCAGAAGTATTCTTGAAGTTAGAAGAAGTTTCAAAAGCAATTGGTAGAGGAGGGCATAATATTAAGTTAGCTGGGTTATTAACTGGATACGAATTAGATGTAATTCGTGAAGGAGATGTAGCTGGTGGCGAAGAAGACGATATCGAATTAACTGAATTCTCTGATGAAATTGAAGAATGGATTATAGACGAATTTGCTAAAATAGGTTTGGATACTGCAAGAAGTATTTTAAAACAAGATATAGAAGACTTAGTAAGAAGAACCGATTTAGAAGAAGAAACTATTCTAGAAGTAGTAAGAATATTAAAAGAAGAATTTGAAAATTAATCAAGTTCTCAAAATATCTCAGTCCCAATTGTAGGAAGTTATTAATGGGATTAAGAAACACAATAAAAAGATAATAATAAAAAGGTTTTATGTCTGAAGAGAGAGTAATAAGAATAAACAAGGTTTTAAGGGAATTAAATATTTCGTTAGAAAGAGCAGTAGATTATCTTAAGGATAAAGGAATTGCCATTGATGCAAATCCAAATGCTAAAATTTCTGAACGTGAGTTTGGTATCTTACAAAGTCAATTTGCGGGCGATAAGGGGAATAAAGAAGCTTCTAAAGAAGTAGGTGAAGAAAAAAGAAAAGAAAAAGAAGCTTTACGTATTCAACGTGAGCAAGAAGTAGAAGAAAAACGCAAACAAGAAGAGGAGCGTCAAGAAGTTATTAAAGCGAAAGCGGTAGTAACGGGTCCTATTCAAGTTGGTAAAATTGATCTTAATCCTAAGAAACCTGAAACCATTCCAACTCCTATTGAAGAAAAAGTACAAGTTTCTCCAGTAGCTGTTGCACAAGAAAAAACTACTTCAGACAAAAAAGAGGCAAAGCCAGTTGTGGTTAATGCACCGAAGGAAGCCAAAAAATCTACAGCAGAAGTTGCTTCAGACGATGCTCCTGTAGACGAGACGATTACAACTCAGTACCAAAAATTATCAGGTGCTACATTAACAGGTCAGACTATTGACTTATCTCAGTTCAATAAGCCTAAAAAGAAAAAAGAAGATCCTAAAATTACTCCAAATAAACCAGGTGCTCCAGGAGCAGCAGGTGCAGGAGCTAATGCGGCTAAAAATAAGAGAAAACGAATTGTTGCTAAGCCATCAACTCCAGGTGAGCCAGGTGCTCCTAATCCAAATAAAATTACGCCTAATTCAGGTGGTGGTTTTAATGCAAACAGAGGTTCTAAGCCTGGTTTTGTTAAAGGAAATAGACCTGCTATTGTTGCTAAAGTAGAACCTACTGAAGAAGAGGTTAAAAACCAAATCCGTGAAACTTTAGAAAAACTTCAAGGAAAAGGAGGAAAATCTAAAGCAGCAAAATATAGAAGAGATAAAAGAGATACGCACCGTCAGAAATCTGATGAAGAGCAAAGAGCTATCGACGAAGGAAGTAAAACAATTAAAGTTACTGAATTTGTTACAGTTGGTGAGATTGCGATTATGATGGATGTGCCTATTACAAAAGTAATTGGTACATGTATGTCACTTGGAATAATGGTAACTATGAATCAACGTTTAGATGCTGAGACATTAACCATTGTAGCTGATGAATTTGGATATGAAGTAGAATTCATAACTGTTGATATTGAGGAAGCAATTCAAGTTGTTGAAGATAAAGAAGAAGACTTGATGTATAGAGCGCCAATCGTTACGGTTATGGGGCATGTCGATCACGGTAAAACATCTTTATTGGATTACATTCGTAAAGAAAATGTTATCGCAGGAGAGTCCGGTGGAATTACTCAGCATATTGGAGCTTATGGAGTTACTTTAGACAGTGGTCAAAAAATCGCCTTTTTAGATACACCAGGTCACGAAGCCTTTACGGCAATGCGTGCTCGTGGTGCTCAAGTTACAGATATTGCTATTATCGTAATTGCTGCCGATGATGATATTATGCCACAAACTAAAGAGGCGATTAGTCACGCTCAAGCTGCTGGTGTTCCAATTATTTTTGCAATCAATAAAGTAGATAAGCCAAATGCTAATCCGGATAAGATTAAAGAAAGATTAGCGGGTATGAACTTACTAGTTGAAGATTGGGGTGGAAAAATCCAATCACATGATATATCAGCAAAAACTGGTTTGGGAGTTAAAGAATTGCTTGAAAAAGTATTATTAGAAGCTGAAATTTTAGATTTAAAATCTAATCCAAATAAAGCAGCTCAAGGAACCGTAGTTGAAGCATTCTTGGATAAAGGTAAAGGATACGTTTCTACATTATTAGTGCAGCACGGAACTTTAAAAATCGGAGATTATATGTTGGCTGGAAAGCATCATGGTAAAATTAAAGCTATGCATGATGAAAGAGGAAATGTTGTATTACAAGCAGGTCCGTCAACACCGGTTTCAGTTTTAGGTTTAGATGGTGCAGCAACTGCTGGAGATAAGTTCAATATTTTTGAAGATGAAAAAGAAGCAAAACAAATTGCATCTAAACGTTCTCAATTGATGCGTGAGCAATCAGTTAGAACACAGCGACATATTACTCTAGATGAGATTGGACGTAGAATTGCATTAGGTCAGTTTAAAGAATTAAATGTAATTCTTAAAGGAGACGTTGATGGATCTGTTGAGGCATTATCGGATTCGTTCTCTAAATTATCTACTGAAGAAGTTCAAATTAATATCATACATAAAGGAGTAGGGGCAATTACAGAAACTGATGTAATGTTAGCTTCTGCATCTGATGCAATTATTATTGGATTTAATGTTCGTCCAGCTGGTAACGCAAGACAACTTGCCGATAAAGAAGAAATTGATATCCGTTATTACTCTATTATCTATGCTGCTATTGATGACTTGAAAGATGCAATGGAAGGAATGTTAGCGCCAGAAATGAAAGAAGAAGTTCTTGGTACTGCAGAAATCAGAGAAATTTTCAAAATTTCTAAAGTAGGATCTATTGCTGGATGTATGGTTATGGATGGTAAGATTACCAGAAATGCTAAAGTTCGAATAGTAAGAGAAGGAGTTGTTGTTTTTGATGGTGAATTAGTAGCTCTTAAGCGTTTTAAAGATGACGTAAAAGAAGTAGCTAAAGGATATGACTGTGGTATTCAAATTAAAGGATACAATGACATTGAAGAAAGAGATGTTATTGAAGCGTATCATGAAGTAGCAATCAAAAAGAAATTGAAATAAAATTCTATAGCTATAAAAAAACCCCGATTTATCGGGGTTTTTTGTTTTTAATTTTTATTTGCCAGGCTTTATTAGCAAAACATTTTTATACTTCTTCTTGATTTCAATTAAATTTCTTTCAGCTTCAATTCTAGTTTTAAAACTGCCTACCCAAACTCTATAGTTGGGTGTTTTAAAAATTATGGTTGCGTCCATATTTTTAAATTCTTGTTTAAATTGAATTATTGTTTTTTTTGCCTTTTCATTTTCTCCGTTAAATATTTGAATTTTATATCTTTCATTTAATGATATGGATGGGTTGACTTTTCTTTTTTCATTCATTAATTGCTCCAAGAATAGACTTGTATTAATGTTAAATTTAGCATTTTGAGAAAGGCAAAAAGTACTTGTAAAAAAAGTAATTACAATAGTAAGAGTAGTGATTTTATTTTCTAAAATTCTCATAATCTGATAGTTTTATACAAATGTAATATTTCAAATGGAAATGGAAATCAATAAAATTATTTAGAATCAATATAAATTAAAAATATACCTATTCTAGGGTTTTGAGAATAGTTCTTAAGTCGTATTTTTGTGCAAGTTTAAAAAGAATGTATGTATTTTTTGAATTTTTTTCAATGAAAAATACAGCACAAATTTTAGTAGATAATCTTTATACCATATGAAAAAGGTGAATAACCATAATTCGGTCTTTAAGAAATTTTATTTCTGTTTAGCCTTGTTGCTAATTACTTCTTCAAATTCATTCGCTCAAGACGCGGCGTCACCTGCTGCTACGATGGGTGGAGATCCTGTTGCAGGTAAGGAACTTTTTAATGCTAATTGCGCTGCTTGTCATAAATTAGATGCAAAAGCAACGGGACCTGCATTGCGTGGCGTTGCTGATAAGTATGATATGTCATGGATATACAAGTGGGTTAAAAATAGTTCTGAATTAATCAAATCTGGAGACCCTCAAGCGGTTAAGATATTTGAAGAATATAATAAGTCTGTAATGACTGCTTTTCCTCAATTATCTGAAAGCGACATTGATAATATTATAGCGTATACTTCAACTCCAAAAGAGGAAGCTCCTGCAGCTGCTGCTGGTACTCCTGCTGTTGATGGATCTGCTCCTGCTGCTAATGAAAGTGGGGTTACTAATAATTTAATTTTAGGAGCATTAGTTTTAGTGTTATTGGTTTTAGTTGTTATGTTGTACTTGGTGAACAATGTGCTTCGAAAAGTAGCTAAATCAAATAACATAGAAATAGCTCCAAAAGAAATAAAAGCTGGTATGCCAATTTGGAAAGCTTTTGTTAAAAATCAATTCTTAGTTTTTGTATCTGTAGTATTTTTATTGTTATCAGGTGCTTATTTGGTTTATGGTTTCTTAATGCAGGTAGGTGTTGATCAAGATTATGCGCCAATTCAGCCAATTCATTATTCTCACAGAATTCATGCTGGTGATAATGAAATTGATTGTAAATATTGTCACTCTGCTGCTAGGGTAAGTAAGAATGGAGGAATTCCTTCTTTGAATGTATGTATGAATTGTCACAAAAATATATCTGAAGTGGCTGAATCTACTGCAACTCCTGAATACAGCAAAGCATTTTATGACGAGCAAATCCAAAAATTATATACAGCTGTAGGTTGGGATCAAGCTACGCAGACTTATACAGGAAAAACACAACCTGTTAAATGGGTTCGTATTCATAATTTACCTGACTTTGTTTACTTTAATCACTCTCAACACGTAACTGTAGCAGGCATCGAATGTCAGACTTGTCACGGTCCGGTTGAAGAGTATGAGATTCAAAAACAATTTGCTCCATTAACAATGGGATGGTGTATTGATTGCCATAGAAAAACTGACGTTAAAATGGAAGGAAATGAATATTATACTAAAATTCACGAACAGCTTTCTAAAAAATATGGTGTAGAAAAGTTAACTGCTGCACAAATGGGAGGTTTAGAATGTGGTAAGTGTCACTATTAATTAATTTATTAAGTTTTTAATATTTATATATGTCATCAAACAAAAAATACTGGAAAAGTGTTGAGGAACTAGACGGAAATAGTTCTATTGTTGAGGCGCTTAAAAATAACGAATTTGTTGAAGAAATTCCTACTGATGAATTTTTAGGGAATAGTGATTCTTTATCTGCTTCTACAACACGTCGTGACTTTTTAAAGTACGTTGGATTTAGTACAGCTGCAGCAACTCTTGCTGCCTGTGAGGGTCCTGTTCATAAATCAATACCTTATGTGTTACAACCGGAACAAATTATTCCTGGTGTAGCAGATTATTATGCAACAACTGTTTTTGATGGTTTCGATTTTGCTAATTTATTAGTAAAAACTCGTGAAGGTCGTCCAATTAAAGTTGATAACAATTCAATTAGCGGTGCTAAGTTTGCTGCAAATGCTAGGATTCATGCTTCTATATTGTCTATGTATGACAGTATGCGATTGAAAGAGCCTAAAATTGCAGGAGCTAATGCAAGTTGGTCTGATGTAAATTCTAAAATTGCATCTAGTATTGTTGAGGCTAAAACAAAAGGAGGTCAAGTAGTTTTATTGACTAATACTTTAGCTAGTCCATCAACTGAAAAATTGATCGCTGAGTTTGTTGCTAAAAATCCAAATGCTAAACATGTTGTTTATGATGCAGTTTCGTCATCTGAAGCATTAGATGCTTTTGAAACAGTTTATGGAGAAAGAGCTTTAGTTGATTATGATTTTTCAAAAGCTTCTTTAATTGTATCTGTTGGTGCTGACTTCTTAGGAGATTGGCAAGGTGGTGGTTATAATGGAGGATATGCTCAAGGAAGAATTCCTAAGAATGGTAAAATGTCACGTCATTTCCAATTGGAAGCGAATATGACTTTATCTGGTGCTGCTGCTGATAAGCGTTTGCCTATGTCAACAGCTAATCAAAAACAAGCATTAGTTCATATATATAATATTGTAACAGGTTCTTCTGTTGCGGTAAGTTTAGATGATCAATTCAAATCAGAAGTTACAAAGGCAGCACAACAATTAAAAGCTGCTGGTTCAAAAGGGGTATTAGTATCTGGAATTCAAGATAAGAATGCTCAATTATTAGTTTTAGCTATCAATCAAAAATTGGCTAGTGAAGCTTTTACTACTTCTGGAACGAGACAAATAAGAAAAGGATCTAACGAAAAAGTAGCTCAATTGATTAACGATATGAAAGCAGGAAGTGTTCATACGTTAATTATGAGTGGTGTTAATCCAGTTTATACATTGGCAGACAGTGCTTCTTTTGTAGAAGGACTTAAAAAAGTAACTACTTCAGTTGCTTTCTCTTTGAAAGAAGATGAAACGGCTTCGGTAACTACTATAGCTGCACCAGTGCCTCATTATTTAGAATCTTGGAATGATTTAATTTTGACTAAAGGTACTTATAGCCTTACTCAACCTACAATTCGTCCACTATTCAATACAAAACAATTTCAAGATGTTTTATTGTCTTTGAATGGTAATGCAGGAACTTATTATGATTACATCAAAGGAACTGCTACTTCAATAATTGCGGGTTCTACTTGGAATAAAGTATTACATGATGGTGTATATGTTGGAGCTGTTCCAACTTCAACTGCAGGTTCTGCTGACTATACTGCTGCAGCCTCAGCTTTATCAAAATCAAAAGCTGCTGAAGCATTAGAATTAGTTTTATATACTAAAACTGGTTTAGGTGATGGTCAACAAGCTAACAATCCATGGTTGCAAGAATTCCCAGATCCAATTACAAGAGTATCTTGGGATAACTATGTTACTGTTTCTAATGCTGATGCTAAGAAATTAGGTTTAACCAATGAAATTGTTGCTAATGGTGGTTTGAATGGTAGTTATGCTACTATTACAACTGCTGATGGGGATAAGTTAGAGAAAGTTCCAGTAATCGTTCAACCAGGTCAAGCTGTTGGAACAATTGGTTTGGCTCTAGGTTATGGTCGTAAAGCAGCATTAAAAGAAGAAATGGCTGTAGGTTTAAATGCTTACGCTTTATATAAAGGATTTAATAATGTACAATCTGTATCATTAGTTAAAGTAGATGGAGAACACGAATTTGCTTGTGTTCAAGGTCAAAAAACTTTGATGGGTAGAGGTGATATCATTAAAGAAACTACTTTAGAAATTTTCAACACTAAAGATGCCAAAGAATGGAATAAAGTTCCTATGGTTTCTTTAGATCACAAAGAGGTTGAAGCTACTAAAGTTGATTTGTGGGATTCATTTGATCGTTCAATCGGACATCACTTTAATCTTTCAATCGATTTGAACGCTTGTACTGGTTGTGGAGCTTGTGTTATTGCTTGTCATGCAGAGAATAATGTTCCTGTAGTTGGTAAGTCAGAAGTAAGAAGAAGTCGCGATATGCACTGGTTGCGTATAGATAGATACTATTCTTCTGAAAGTACTTTTGAAGGCGATAACGAAAGAAAAGAAAATATTGCAGGTTTGTCAAGTTCATTGTCCACATTTAACGAAATGGAAAAAGCAGGGGATAATCCTCAAGTAGCTTTCCAACCAGTTATGTGTCAGCATTGTAACCACGCGCCTTGCGAAACTGTCTGTCCTGTTGCTGCAACATCGCACAGCCGTCAAGGTCAAAACAATATGGCTTACAACAGATGTGTTGGTACTCGTTACTGTGCTAACAACTGCCCATATAAAGTGCGTCGTTTCAACTGGTTCTTATACAGTCAAAATGATGAGTTTGATTATCATATGAATGATGATTTAGGACGTATGGTAGTTAATCCAGATGTAAATGTTCGTTCTCGTGGTGTAATGGAAAAATGTTCTATGTGTATTCAAATGACACAAGCAACAATTCTAAAAGCTAAAAGAGAAGGAAGAGCAATTAAAGACGGTGAGTTCCAAACAGCATGTTCAAGTGCGTGTTCTTCAGGAGCTATGGTTTTTGGTGATATTAATGATACTGAATCTAAAGTGGCTAAGTTAGTTGCAGATGATAGAATGTATCATTTATTAGAGCATGTTGGTACGAAACCTAATGTGATTTATCACGTAAAAGTTAGAAATACTTAGTTATTAAAAATATTTATTAAGAAACAAGATAAAGGATTATGTCGTCTCACTACGAATCAAGCATTAGAAAACCTTTAGTTATAGGTGATAAATCATATCACGATGTAACGGTAGATGTTGCAGCTCCTGTTGAAGGTAAGGCAAATAAACATTGGTGGATTGTGTTTTCAATCGCATTAACAGCCTTCCTTTGGGGACTAGGTTGTATTGTATACACTGTATCTACAGGAATTGGAACATGGGGATTAAATAAAACCGTTGGATGGGCTTGGGATATTACCAACTTCGTTTGGTGGGTAGGTATTGGTCACGCTGGTACATTAATCTCTGCGGTACTTTTACTTTTCCGTCAGAGATGGAGAATGGCAATTAACCGTTCAGCTGAGGCAATGACCATTTTCTCTGTAATTCAAGCGGGTTTATTTCCAATTATTCACATGGGTCGTCCTTGGTTGGCTTACTGGGTATTGCCTATTCCAAATCAATTTGGATCTTTATGGGTTAACTTTAATTCACCATTATTATGGGACGTATTTGCGATTTCTACCTATCTTTCAGTTTCATTAGTTTTCTGGTGGACTGGTTTGTTGCCTGACTTTGCGATGTTAAGAGATAGAGCAATTACACCTTTCAACAAAAGAGTATATTCTATATTAAGTTTTGGATGGAGTGGTCGTGCGAAAGATTGGCAACGTTTTGAAGAAGTATCTTTAGTTCTTGCAGGTTTAGCAACTCCTCTTGTACTTTCTGTTCACACTATTGTATCGATGGACTTTGCTACTTCTGTAATACCAGGATGGCATACTACTATTTTCCCTCCTTATTTCGTTGCAGGTGCTGTATTCTCTGGATTTGCAATGGTAAATACCTTGCTTATCATTATGAGAAAGGTATCTAATTTAGAAGCTTATATTACTATTCAACATATTGAGTTAATGAACATTGTAATCATGATTACAGGTTCTATTGTAGGTGTTGCCTATATTACAGAGCTATTTGTAGCTTGGTATTCAGGTGTAGAATACGAACAATATGCATTTTTGAATAGAGCTACTGGACCTTATTGGTGGGCTTACTGGTCTATGATGACTTGTAATGTTTTCTCTCCACAATTCATGTGGTTTAAAAAATTAAGAACTAGTATTATGTTCTCATTTATCATCTCAATTGTCGTTAATATTGGTATGTGGTTTGAACGTTTCGTTATTATTGTTACGTCACTTCACAGAGATTATCTTCCATCTTCATGGACAATGTTCTCACCAACTTTCGTAGACATTGGTATTTTCATTGGAACAATAGGTTTCTTCTTTGTATTGTTTTTATTGTATGCTAGAACTTTCCCTGTGATTGCACAAGCAGAAGTAAAAACAATATTAAAAGCAACTGGAGATAATTACATTAAAGAAAGAGCAAATAAAGAATCACACCATGAGTAATAAAGTAATATACGCTATATATAATGATGATGATGTTTTAATGGACGCTGTAAAGAAAACACGTGCAGCTCATCATCACATTGAAGAAGTTTTTAGTCCATTTCCTGTTCATGGTTTGGATAAAGCAATGGGTCTAGCCCCTACACGTTTAGCAATTTGTGCTTTCTTGTACGGTTTATGCGGAATTTCATTTGGTACTTGGATGATGAATTATGTTATGATTCAAGACTGGCCACAAGATATTGGAGGTAAGCCAAGTTTTAGTTACATTGAAAACATGCCTGCTTTTGTTCCAATTATGTTTGAAGAAACTGTATTTTTTGCCGCTCACTTAATGGTTATTACTTTTTACATGAGAAGTAAATTATGGCCATTTAAAGAAGCAGAGAATCCAGATGTAAGAACTACAGATGACCATTTTTTAATGGAAGTTGCAGTTAATAATAATGAAGCAGAGTTAGTTTCATTCTTTGAAAATACTGGAGCTGTTGAAGTAAAAGTTATAGAAAAGCATTAATTAAAGTTATGAAAAGTATATTTAAAATAACGTTATTATTAGGTTTTGCCACAGTAATGGTATCGTGCCATGATAAAACTGCTCCTAATTATCAGTATTTTCCAAACATGTACGAAGCTGTTGGATATGAGACGTATTCTGAATCTGACGCTTTTAAAGATGGTAAAGAAGGTCAACTTCCTGCTACTGGTTCTTTAAAAAGAGGTTTTGATGTGTATGAATATGAAAATTCTACTGAAGGCTACGAATTAGCTAAAGCGAATTTAAAATCACCTTTAGATTCTATCCAAAAAGATATTGTTAAAGGGCAAGAGCTATATGAAATTTATTGTATCAGTTGTCATGGGGCATCTGGAAATGGCAAAGGGAAGTTAGTAGAGAGAGAAAAATTCTTAGGCGTACCTAGTTATGCAGATAGACCAATTACTGAAGGAAGTATTTTTCATGTAATTACTTATGGACTTAATTCTATGGGTTCTCATGCCAATCAATTGGATGCAAAAGAGCGTTGGTTAGTTGCTGACTATGTTCTTAAACTTAAAAGCGAATTATAATTGTTGAACAAACTGATCGTAAAAGATATGTATACATTTTCAAGTAAATTAAAAACTTTTTCTCTAATACTTATGGCTGTTGGTCTTTTAGGTATTGGGTATGGTTTTTATACTGCTCCTAAAGATATTAAAGAAGTTGAGAAACTTTTAGCTGCAGATAGTCATGGTAGTCATGATGTTGCTAAACATGAGGCAACTGATTCTCATCCTGCTAAGGCTGAAAGTCATGAATCAAATTCTCATGCTGCACCTGCTGCACACGAAGATAAAAGTCATGCTGCGGAAGCTCATGTGGTTGATGCTCATGCTGAACATGAAGCTCATTTGACTCATGTACTGCACCAATTACAAAATAAGCCTTGGGCTGCTTTATATGTTGCTTGTATATTTTTTATGTTAATTGCTTTGGGCGCTTTAGCTTTTTATGCAATACAACAAGTTGCTCAAGCAGGCTGGTCACCAGTATTGTTCAGAGTGATGCAAGGGATAACATCATACTTACCAGTTGGTTCGGTTTTATTTTTCATTTTATTGATATTATCAGGTCTACATTTTAATCATCTATTTGTATGGTTAGGTGAAGGTGTAACGGATCCTAATAGCAGTGCTTATGATCATATTATTGCTGGTAAAGCAGGGTATTTAAATTTTCCTTTTTGGATTGCTAGAGCTGCAATATTTTTATTAGGTTGGAGCCTTTATCAATACTATTCAAGAAAAAATTGTTTAGCACAAGATGAAGCTAATGATAACTTGTATTACAAAAAGAATTTTAAAATGTCAGCTGCATTTTTAGTATTCTTTATTGTATCTGAGTCAATTATGTCTTGGGATTGGATCATGTCTATTGACCCACATTGGTTTAGTACACTTTTTGGATGGTATGTTTTTGCAAGCTTCTTTGTAAGTGGTATTACAACAATTGCCATGGTTACACTATACCTTAAATCTAAAGGATATCTTGAACACGTTAACACAAGTCATATTCATGATTTAGCTAAGTTTATGTTTGGGATTAGTGTATTCTGGACGTACTTATGGTTTTCTCAGTTCATGTTAATTTGGTATGCTGATATTCCTGAAGAGGTTACTTACTATGTAACACGTATCCAATTGTATAATTTACCATTCTTTGGAGCAGTAGCTATGAACTTCTTGTTTCCACTATTAATTTTAATTAATACTGATTTCAAGAGAATTACTTGGGTATTGGTTATGGCAGGAGTTGTAATATTATTGGGTCATTATGTTGATTTCTTTAACATGATTATGCCTGGTACAGTTGGTGACCAATGGTTTATTGGTGTTCCTGAAATTGCATCTATTCTTTTCTTTTTAGGTTTATTTATTTATGTTGTCTTTACTGCATTGACTAAAGCACCTTTATTAGCTAAAAGAAATCCATTTATAGAAGAGAGTAAACATTTTCATTATTAATAATATTTAAATAAAAACAGATGACAAGTTTGTTGGTAATTATAGTTTTAGTTTTATTGGCTGTTGCAATTTGGCAGTTAACCAAGATATTTGATTTAACTCAGGTAGGTAATTCAAATTCGAATGACTCACAAATAGCAACTGATAATGATAATAATGTTCAAGGATATTTAATGTTTGGCTTTTTAGCTTTCATTTATATTTTTACTATTTATGGTTTATTAAAGTGGGGAGACTTACCTCTTCATACTCCAGCTTCAGAACATGGAACAGATGTTGATAGATTGATGAATATTACTTGGGTTTTAATATTTATTGTTCAAGCTGTTACTCAAGTTTTATTGCATTATTTTGCTTTTAAATACAGAGGTAAAAAAGATCAAAAAGCGTTATTCTTTGCTGATAATAATAAGTTGGAAGCAATTTGGAGTTCTATTCCTGCAATTGTTTTAGCTGGTCTTATATTATATGGATTGTATGCTTGGAACAATATTATGTTTGTTGATGAAGATGAGGATGTTATTGTTATAGAGTTGTATGCTAAACAGTTTGGTTGGACTGCGCGTTATGCCGGTGCTGATAACGTTTTAGGTAAAGCAAACGTAAGATTAATTGACGGAGTTAATGATGTAGGAGTTGATTTAGCTGATCCTAACGCACAAGATGATTTTGTTGCATCAGAGTTACATATTCCTAAAGGAAAGAAAGTATTGTTTAAAATACGTTCTCAAGACGTTTTACACTCTGCCTATATGCCGCATTTTAGAGCACAAATGAATTGTGTTCCTGGGATGGTTACTCAATTTGCTTTTACTCCTACTTATACTACTTTAGAGTATAGAGAATTACCTTTTATGGTTGAGAAAGTAGCGCGTATTAATAAAATTAGAACTCAAAAAAGTGCTGAATTAGTTGCAGCAGGTAACACTGCTTTAGACCCTTACACTTTTGACTATTTATTGTTGTGTAATAAAATTTGTGGAGCTTCACATTACAATATGCAGATGAAGATTGTTGTTGATACTCCTGAAGACTATAATAAATGGTTTAAAGAACAAGTATCATTAGTTCAGAAAGTTAAGGAGTCAAACGAGCCTGCTTCGGCTGCAGAGGGAACTGTTATTGATTCTACAGCAGTTTCTTTGGATACTGTTTCTAAGGTTGTAATGAAATAATTAATTTAAGAATATATAAAGTATATAATTATGTCAGTAGAAGGACACGGTCACGAACACGATCATCATCATAAAGAAACGTTCATTACTAAGTATATATTTAGTATTGACCATAAAATGATTGCTAAGCAGTACCTTATCACAGGTATCATCATGGGTATCATTGGTATTGGAATGTCTTTACTTTTCAGAATGCAATTAGCATGGCCAGAAGAGTCATTTAAAATTTTCAATGTTTTATTGGGTGACAAGTTTGCTCCTGATGGAGTAATGCGAAATGATATTTATTTAGCACTAGTTACTATTCATGGAACTATCATGGTATTCTTTGTACTTACAGCAGGTCTTAGTGGTACTTTCAGTAACTTATTAATTCCACTTCAAATCGGTGCACGAGATATGGCCTCTGGATTTATGAATATGATATCTTACTGGTTGTTCTTTTTGTCTAGTGTTATTATGATTTGTTCTTTATTTGTTGAAGCAGGTCCTGCTTCAGCTGGTTGGACAATTTACCCTCCATTAAGTGCATTGCCTCAAGCTATTCCTGGTTCAGGAACTGGTATGACACTTTGGTTAGTTTCTATGGCTATATTTATTGCATCTTCGTTAATGGGATCATTAAATTACGTTGTTACTGTAATTAATCTAAGAACTAAAGGAATGACAATGACTAGATTGCCTTTAACTATTTGGGCTTTCTTTGTAACTGCAATTATTGGTATTGTTTCTTTTCCAGTTTTATTGTCAGCTGCTTTGTTGTTGATTTTTGATAGAAGTTTTGGAACTTCATTTTTCTTATCTGATATTTATATTGCTGGAGAAGTTTTACATTATCAAGGAGGATCTCCTGTATTATTTGAACACTTATTCTGGTTCTTAGGACACCCTGAGGTGTATATTGTATTATTACCAGCATTAGGAATTACTTCTGAAATTATTGCAACAAATTCTCGTAAACCAATTTTTGGTTATAGAGCGATGATTATGTCTATTCTTGCAATTGCATTTTTATCTACAATTGTATGGGGTCACCATATGTTTATTTCAGGAATGAACCCATTTTTAGGGTCGGTATTTACATTTACTACTTTATTAATTGCAATACCTTCTGCTGTAAAAGCATTTAATTACATCACTACTTTGTGGAAAGGTAATTTACAATTGAACCCTGCTATGTTATTTTCTATTGGTTTGGTTTCTACTTTTATCACAGGTGGTTTGACTGGAATTATTCTTGGAGATAGCACATTAGATATTAATGTACATGATACTTATTTTGTTGTAGCTCACTTTCACTTAGTTATGGGTATCTCTGCTTTGTATGGTTTGTTTGCTGGTGTGTATCACTGGTTTCCAAAAATGTACGGTAGAATGATGGATAAAAATTTAGGGTACATTCACTTTTGGGTTACAGCTGTCTGTGCTTATGGAGTTTTCTTTCCAATGCACTTTATTGGATTAGCTGGTTTACCAAGACGTTATTATACCAATACTAACTTCCCTTTATTTGATGATTTGCAAAATGTAAATGTTTTGATTACGACTTTTGCATTAATTGGTGGAGCATTTCAGTTAGTGTTTTTATACAACTTTTTTGCTAGTATTTTTTACGGTAAAAAAGCCGAACAGAATCCTTGGAGATCTAACACTTTAGAGTGGACAACCCCTGTTGAACATATGCACGGTAACTGGCCAGGAGAAATTCCGGAAGTTCATAGATGGCCTTATGATTACAGCAATCCTGCTCATGACGAAGACTTTGTTCCGCAAACTGTTCCGATGAAACCAGGTGAAGTCGTTTTGAATCACTAGAATTATAAAAAAAGCCTCTATTGTAGAGGCTTTTTTATTTCAACTTATTACTTACTATAAATTTCTAAGTAATCTTTCTCTATCTTTGTGTTATGAACGAAAATTTAGATCCAACTACAAACGGATATAATCCAGAAGAACTTGATCTTGAAAAAAGATTAAGGCCGCTTTCATTTGATGATTTTGCTGGTCAGGATCAAATTCTTGAAAATCTAAAGGTATTTGTAGAAGCTGCAAATCAAAGAAATGAGGCTTTAGATCATACCTTATTTCATGGGCCTCCTGGTTTAGGTAAAACTACATTGGCCAATATTTTGGCTAATGAATTGCAAGTAGGTATCAAAATAACATCTGGACCAGTATTGGATAAACCAGGCGATTTAGCTGGCTTGCTAACCAATCTTGAAGAACGTGATGTCTTGTTTATTGATGAAATTCATCGTTTAAGTCCAATTGTTGAAGAGTATTTGTATTCTGCAATGGAAGACTTTAAGATCGATATTATGATTGAGTCGGGACCAAATGCTAGAACAGTTCAAATCAATTTAAATCCGTTTACATTAATTGGAGCGACTACCCGTTCTGGATTATTGACTGCGCCTATGCGCGCCCGTTTTGGAATTTCCTCTCGTTTACAATATTATACAACGGAACTTTTAACTACCATTATTGAACGTAGTGCTAGTATTTTAAAAATGCCTATTGATCTTGAAGCTGCAATTGAAATTGCAGGCAGAAGTAGAGGCACACCTCGTATCGCTAATGCATTGCTTCGTAGAGTACGTGATTTTGCGCAAATTAAAGGCAATGGAACAATTGACATAGAAATTGCCAGATATGCTTTAAAAGCACTTAATGTCGACGCGCATGGCTTGGATGAAATGGACAATAAAATTCTAAATACTATTATCGATAAATTCAAAGGAGGTCCAGTTGGTTTAACAACTTTGGCTACCGCTGTTTCAGAAAGTAGTGAAACAATTGAAGAAGTGTATGAGCCGTTTTTAATTCAAGAAGGTTTTATAATGCGAACTCCTCGCGGTCGTGAAGTAACCGATAAAGCATATCAACATTTAGGCAAATTGAAAATGAATATCCAAGGAGGTTTGTTTTAATTCTATTACTATTTCAAATAAATCAAAATATTCACAATTTATTAAATCTGAGGCCTTACGCCTGGGCTTTTTGTCCTGTGGTATATCCAAAGCTGATTTTTTGGAAGATGAAGCTCCCCGACTCGAAAATTGGCTTAAAAATAACCGTCATGGACAAATGTCTTATATGGAGAACCATTTTGACAAGCGTTTAGATCCTAGATTATTAGTAGACGGTGCCAAAAGTGTCATTTCGCTTTTACTCAATTACTATCCTTCTGAATTACAAAGAGAAGATTCGTATAAGATTTCTAAATATGCTTACGGGCAAGACTATCATTTTGTAATCAAAGAGAAGCTAAAAGAATTGCTAGATGCAATCCAAGACCAAATAGGTGAAGTTTCAGGTCGTGCTTTTGTAGATTCAGCACCTGTTTTAGATAAGGCGTGGGCTGCTAAAAGTGGCTTAGGATGGATTGGTAAAAACAGTAATCTCATTACTCAAAAAGTAGGCTCTTTTTACTTTATTGCAGAATTAATTGTTGATCTAGATTTAGATTACGACAATCCAACAACCGATCATTGTGGGACTTGTACTGCCTGTATTGATGCCTGCCCGACTCAGGCAATTATAGCACCTTATCAGGTTGATGGAAGCAAATGTATTTCGTATTATACCATTGAGTTAAAAGAAAATCTTCCTGAAGCAGCTAAAGGGAAATTGGACGATTGGGCATTTGGTTGTGATGTATGTCAAGACGTTTGTCCCTGGAATCGTTTTTCCAGAGCGCACAATGAACCATTATTCAATCCCAACCCAGACATATTATCTTTTTCAAAAAAAGATTGGGAGGAAATTACAGAAGAAGTTTTTTTGAAAGTCTTTAAAAATTCGCCAATTAAGCGTACTAAATTCGAAGGGATTAAGCGTAATATCAATTTCTTAAAAAATTGATTTAGCATTCACTTGATGTTCTTACCACAATATTGGTTTCAAGTTCAATTGTTTTTGGAACGAATTTCTCTTCCTCTTTTCTACAGGTCATTTCTTCTAAAAGTAGATTAAAAGCAGTGATGCCCATTTCATAACTAGGTTGTTCTATAGTGCTCAAATTGGGTTTAATTACTTGAGACATAAACCAATTACTAAATCCTATAATCTTTAGTTCCTCAGGGATTTTTATTCCTTTGGAGTTACAATAGTCGATGGCGCCAACGGCAACTAAATCAGTTATAGCAAAAAGGCCGTCAACATCTGGATGGTCTTCCAAGAGTTGTTTTGCAAATTCTTTACCTTCTTCAAAGGAAACTTTTTCACAAGTATAGACTAATTTTGAATCAAAAGGAATGTTGTTTCTTTCTAAAGCTTTTTTATAACCTAAGTAGCGATCTATTGAATTCTGTGGATTTAGAGGTCCGCGAATATGAGCAATTTTTTTACAACCACTATCTATCAAATGCTGCGTAGCGTCAAAACCTGCCTTTTGATCATCGATTATTACTTTTGAACATTTAGCTAGTTTGGCGATTTTATCAAACATCACAAGAGGAATTTTTCTATCTATTATCTCTTGGATGTGAGAATCATTGTTTGATTCATTGGATAACGAAATTAAAATCCCATCTACCCTTTTATTGATTAGTAACTCGACTTGTTTTTTTTCTAATTCAAGACTTTCGTTAGATTGTAAAATAATAACTAAATAACCATTCTTTTCTGCCTCTTCAATTATTGATTTAATAATGTTTGAAAAAAAATAATGGGATACTTCGGGTATGATTAAGCCTATTGTTTTAGACTCTTTAGTTCTTAAATTAACTGCAAAACTATTCGGCGTATAATTGAGATTCAACGCCAACTCCTTAACCGCTTTTTTAGTTGTTTCACTTACATCAGAATAATCTTTAAGCGCCTTTGAAACGGTCGTTATGGAAATTCCTAGAGTGGATGCAATTTCTTTTAAAGTGATGTTTTTCATTTTTCTTGATTTTGAATCACAACAAAGTAAGGATGCAATACTGCCAAAAATCGTTTAAAATTCATTGGCTATACTTTGGGTTCGATTGCCAAGGTATATATTTTTTTGAAATAAAATGTTCATTTTTAATACTAATTACAAATACTATTAATTATGTGAAATTTTACTGGTTTTAGTGAATAAAAATTAAAAAAAGCGACTTCAAATTGAATTGAAAATCGCTTTCTTCGAATGATTTTTTTTCTAAAAAGAATAAATAAGCATTGTTTAATTCTATAGTAAATAGTTTGGGCAATTTTAGTTATTGCATAAACGCCTTAATACTCTCTTTTGAAATTTTTGGATTTGCCCCTTCTTCTTGAGCTACTAATGCTCCTAAAGCACAGGCGAAATTAATGGCCTCTTGTGGTGCAATTCCTGCCAATAATTTGGACAACAATCCAGCCAAAAAAGAGTCGCCTGCACCCACAGTATCAGCCACCGTTATTTTGTAGCCGCTATTGTAAAATAGTTGATCGTTATAAAATAATACCGCCCCGTGACTTCCTTTAGTGACACAAATATGTTGGGTGTTTGTTTTCTCAGCAATAAACTGCATGTTTTGTTCCAATGAATGATATGGAGAACCTAAATTGGCGCTAATTTCATACAATTCATCATCATTAAATTTGATAAAATCAGCTTTGTTCATTAAGTCTGAAAGCAATTCTTTGGTATAAAAAGGCGCTCTTAAATTCACATCAAATATTTTGTATTTAGCAACGTTTAATAAGCTTAATAAACTTTGATAAGAAGCGGTGTCTCGACAAACTAAACTACCAAAAACGACTGCATCTGCAAAGGAAACAATATCGTGTGCTTCAGGGGTAGCTTCGATTTTGTCCCAAGCTACAGGATAATTGATAGTGTAAGAAGCGGATCCTTTTTCGTCAAGTTTTACAGTAACTTCCCCAGTTGAAAAGTGGCTATCGGTTTGAATATAAGTTGTACTTACATCATTTGCTTCGATAAAATCTAAAAGCTCCTTTCCTTTTGCATCCTGACCAATTCGACTAATTATTTGTGTTTCGATTCCTAGTGAAGCCAATCGTAAACCAACATTTAGAGGAGCTCCGCCAATTTTTGTATGAGTTGGGAATACATCAAATAAAACCTCGCCAAAGCAAACTATTTTAGTAGCCATTGTTATTTTGTATTAGATAAACTTTCAGACAATTCTTCCAATGTTCTTCCTTTAGTTTCAGGCATTTTAAAGAATACCCAAAGCAGTTGAAATACCATCATCAAGGAAAAGATAGCAAATACTGTTGTAGTTCCAATTTCTTTGAATAAAAATGGAATGAATGATGGGATTAAAGCGGCCAATACCCAGTGAACAGAGGTTCCAAATGATGTTCCGGCAGCTCTTAATTTATTAGGGAATAATTCTGAAATGAAAACCCAAATTACAGCTCCTTGACCAATGGCATGTGAAGCAATAAACAAGAAAAAGAAAATTGGGATTGCCATTCCCTTCCATTCAAAATAAAATGCTGTAGTTACAAGTCCCAAGGAAATAATATAACCAAAAGAACCTAAATACATCAGCGTTTTTCTTCCGTATTTGTCAATTAAAGAAATTCCAATCATTGTAAAAATTAAATTGATTATTCCAATTCCAATACTACTTAAAAAAGAAGCTGATTTTTCTAATCCAGCCAATTCAAAAATTCTCGGGGCATAATATAAAAAGGCGTTAATTCCTGAAAGTTGATTAAAAAATGCAATGAAAAAAGCCAATAGCAAAGGTTTTCTATATTTACTCATAAAAATGGATTCGTTTTTGGTTTCTTGAGCGGTTTCCTCTTCCATAGCGGCAATTTCTTCTTTCACTTGCTCGTCCGAATTGATTTGTTGTAAGATAGAAATAGCTTGCGCTCTATCTTTTTTATATTCAAAAATCCAACGCGGACTTTCTGGAATTCCAAATACCAATAGGGTGTAAACGAATGCTGGGAAAGCTTGAATTCCTAACATCCATCTCCAAGAATTTTCGCCAATATCTTGTAAGTAAAAATTAGATGTAAAGGCAATCAAAATTCCAAAAACAATATTGAATTGGTACAAAGCTACTAATTTCCCTCTGTCTTTAGCAGGAGCAATTTCAGACACATAAGTAGGAGCAGCTATAGTAGAAACACCAATTCCAATTCCTCCAAGGAAACGAAAAACAGCAAAAAACACGGCGTCTGTTGCAAAAGCTGTTCCAATTGCAGAAAGGAAGAATAAAAATCCAATAATAATTAAGGTCTTTTTTCGCCCTAAAATATTGGTTGGATAAGAACCAAATAAAGCGCCAATAACAGTTCCCCATAGTGCAGAGGACATAACGACTAACCCATGGTATAAATCGGAAGACCCCCAAAGTTGTTGTAATTGTTTATCGGCACCTGAAATTACAACGGTATCAAAACCGAATAAGAATCCTGCCAAGGCTACCACAATGGACCAGTAAAGAATTTTTTTGTTGTTCATTTTATTTTTTTTTGGTTGAGTTAATTTTGAATTGAAAAAATGCAATTTACCAAACTCCTTTTAGAGAGTCGATAGTTATATTTTTAATTTCTTGCTTGTCGTTAGACTCAATAGTAAGTTTGTTATAAGGTTGATTGGGGAAAATTTGTTCTGTTAGCGAATACACTCCTCCGTTTAAGAAAATTTCAATAGACGACCAATCCAAAATAATTTGAAAATCGATCGTTGCAGTGGTTAAATTTTCAGTGGGAGCGGTATGAATCTTTTCGCCAAAACTTTTTTCAAAATCCACTTTTCCTGACTGACGTCGATCAACAGAAAACAATTTGTTTTTTGCATCATATTCTAAAACCAGAGAGTCGTTTGCATCATTTGAAAAAATGATTTTAAGGTTTTTATTTTCTGCCGTTAAATGAATTTGAGATTGGTTTAAATTGTTGTAATTAAAAGTAGTTGCGTTTTCTTTGGATACAACTATTTTTTTGGCAGAATAATCAGTAGTCTTTATTGTGTTGATTTGTGCAACGGGTTTGCTTTGCAATACATAATCTCCATTTATTTTTGAAAGAGAAAGAGTTCTTGGCAAAGTCATAGCACTTCTCCAATTGCTGGTTGGTGTGTTTCGGGCATAATTCCAATTACTCATCCATCCAACAAACAGTCTCTCTCCGTTGGGAGCATCATTATAGGTAACTCCGGCATAATTGTCAGTACCATAATCCACCCATTTCGTTTCTTTTTGATTGGTAGTAAATTTTTTTCCATCAAAATCCCCTACAAAATATTGTGTGGCTGAGCCTCCATTAGGACCACCAGGATTGATACTAATTAAGAGTGCCCATTTTTCTTCTTTTGTACCGTTGATTTTAAGAGGAAATACATCTGGACATTCCCAAACACCTCCATGAGCACCTTTATCTTGTCCAAATTCACTTTCCAATTTCCATTGTAATAAATTGGAAGAAGTGTAAAATTGTGCGCGATCTCCAGCAACCAGGACCAAATTCCACTGTTTCGTTGCTGCATTCCAAAATACTTTTGGGTCTCTGAAATCCTTTAAAGCAGTATTATTGATGATAGGATTTGCTTCATATTTTTTCCAGGTTTTTCCTTCGTCTAAACTGTAAGCCAGTCCTTGAGTTTGAGTATTTATTTTACCTGCTTTTTCAAACTCCATATTATGATAGGTAAATACTGCAATCATCGCTGGATTTTCCTTAGTGCCAAGACCAGAGGTGTTTTCAATATCCATTACAGCACTCCCTGAGAAAATATAACCTAATTCATCTGGGTACAAAGCGATTTGTTGATGCTTCCAATGAATTAAATCAGAGCTAGTTGCATGTCCCCAATGCATAGGACCCCAAACAATGTCTTCGGGATAGTATTGATAAAATAAGTGGTAAACACCTTTATAGTATACCATTCCGTTAGGGTCATTCATCCATTTCTTTTCTGGAGAAAAATGAAACTGTGGGCGGTAAGGCTCTTTGTGCCATAGAGAGGAATCAGTAGCTATTGTATTCGAGCTTGAGATTTCTATGGTTCTATTTTTCTGGGCTGAAATGCAGTTTGTTAGTAGAGATAAAACAATCAAGCAATTCAATGTTAGTTTTTTCATGTTTAAAATTTAAAGTGTTTAAAAATAATATTCTTTTACATACAATTGACAAAACGAAATGAGTATCGTTTCATTACACAGTCGAAAACGTTGTCGAAATTGTCATTTGGATTCATTTTAGAAATGGATTGATTAGAACAAAAAATCAATACCTAATAATTTTCGTTTTTTTTACTTTAAGCACCTTTTTTTGCATTTTTGAAGAATTCGCAATAATCGCAACTATTTTATTGAATTGATAAAGAAAATTCATTGATTTGTCAATACATCTAAATAAATCTTATTAAATGTGTTTTTTTAGTCGTTTTTTTTTGCAATAAGTGTATTTTTAAAACTCTTTTTTTGCGATATCAATTTTTAATCGAAAACGTTTTCGATACAGCGAAATCGATATAGTTGCATTTTTCTTAATTTTTTCCCAAAAAATATAGTATGTTTGACTCCATAATTTAAAACAAACCATTTATTAACCAACTTATTTATTACGTATGAAAAATAGTCTACTTAAAGGCTTGATGGTTTTTCTAACCATGCTATGTACAAGTTTGACATACTCGCAAGATGTGTCAGGTACTGTTTCCGATGCTAGCGGACCTCTTCCAGGGGCTTCTGTATTAGTTAAAGGAACTACAAAAGGAGCACAAACTGATTTTGATGGAAAATTTACTATCAAAAATGTTGGCTCAAACGCAGTTTTAGTTTTTAGTTACATTGGTCTTAAAACTCAAGAAGTAAATGTAGCAGGAAGAAGTAATGTAAATGTTACTTTAAAAGAAGATTCAGCAGAATTGAAAGAAGTAGTCGTAATTGGTTACGGTTCTGTGAAGAAAAAAGATGCAACTGGTGCAGTTGATCAATTGAGTTCAAAAAGCTTTGACAATGTTGGAGCGCCTAACCCTGCTGACTTATTAAGAGGTAAGGTTGCTGGTGTTCAAGTAACACAGTCAAGTGGTGAGCCAGGAGCTGCTGCTAGCATCAGAATTCGTGGTAATTCATCTATCCGTTCTGGAAATGGACCACTTATCGTTGTTGATGGTGTGCCTTTGGATGGTGGTGATGTTTCTCCAGGAAATGATACTGGTTTAGGAACTCAATCAGCTAGAAACCCATTGAACTTTATCAACCAAAATGATATCGAAAGTTTGACTATCTTAAAAGATGCGTCTTCTACAGCTATCTATGGTTCTCGTGGAGCAAATGGTGTTGTAGTTATTACTACTAAAAAATCAAAATCGAAAGAGCCACAATTGACTTACTCTAATTCATTTACTTTCAGCTCATTGGCAAGTAATTTAGAGTTAATGTCTGCGGATGAATTCGTAGCTAATGGTGGAAAAGATAACGGGTCAAGAAGTTACAACTGGGAAGATGCGATCATGAGAAATGCATTTTCTTCTAACCATGATGTATCTTTCACTAAATCAACTGAAAACTCATCTACACGTGTTTCTATTGGTGCTTCTAACACAGAAGGGATCGTTAACAAAACTGGTTTAGACAAATACACTTTTGCTTTAAACAACTCAAACGATTTCTTTGGTGGTGCTTTAAAAGTAGATACTAAAGTAAATTATTCTAATTTGAGAGACCAGGCTGCTTTGATTTCAAATGATGCAGGTTTCATTGGTAACTTAATCGGTGCTGCAATGTACTGGAACCCAACTGATAAATTGAATAATGCAGATGGTTCATATAATATGTCACCTAATGGTGGAACTGGAATTAACAACTCTTTCTTAAATCCAGCCTTGTTATCTGATGCTTATACTGATTATACAAACACTAACAAATTGTTAGCTAGTATTAAATCTACTTTGAAAATCAACGATAACTTGAACTACCAATTCTTATTTGGTGTTGAGACTTCTAATTCTACAAGAAAATCTCAATTATCTCCAGGGATTCAAATTCAAAACGTTGCACAAGCGACTGCTCCAGGATCTTCTGTAGTTAAATTTGGTCAAGCTGGTGTAACTCAAATCGAAAGATTGAACAGAACATTTGAGCATACTTTGAATTATAGCAAAACATTCAACGATAACTTTATCTTTGATGCATTAGCAGGTTATTCTTACTATGACTATACTGTTAACGGTAGTAACTTCTCAGCGAGAGGTTTTGATCCAAAACAAACTAACTTAATCGATAACATCGAAGGAGGTTTACAAAATGAATTCCGTGCGTCTTCATTCAGAAATAGAAATGAATTACAGTCTTTCTTTGGTAGAGCAAATGCAACTTTATACAAGAAATTCTTAATTACTGCATCTTTACGTGCTGACGGTTCTACTAAGTTAGGAGCGAACAACAAATACGGTTCTTTCCCTGCAGTAGGTTTAGGATACAAAGTATTTGAAGATAAAGCAGGTTTAGTAAACAGTATTAAATTAAGAGCTAACTACGGTATCACAGGTAACCAAGAGTTTGCGGTGAATTCTGCTGTAGCTCGTGCTTCTTATGGAAACAATGGATCATTAAATGTTGATACCAATGCTAACGAAGATTTGAAGTGGGAAACTACTACATCTTCTGGTCTTGGAGTAGATTTTGCTTTATTGAATAACAGATTAACTGGTTCTGTTGATTATTTCATGAGAGATACTGAAAATTTAATTTTCCCAGTACCTGCTGCTGCTTCTCAGCCAGGTCCACCATCTCCACGTTTTGTGAATTTGCCAGGGAACTTAATTAACAATGGTGTTGAGGTGAGTGCTAATTACAAATTGATTGATACACAAGATTTAACTTGGGATATCTCTGCTAATGCTTCTTTCTTATCTAATAAAATGGAAAACTTTGCTGGATTTATCCAAGCTGGTGCTTTGAATGGTCAAGGTTTAACTGGAGCTTTTGCTCAAGTTGTAACTAATAATGAGCCAATTTACAGCTACTATATGTATGAGTTTAGAGGATATGATGCTGCAGGAGCTTCAATCTATGCAGATGCAGCTGGTGCAGATGCTACTTTAGGTTTAGCGGCTAAAAAATTAGTTGGAAAACAAGGTTTGCCAAAAATGAACTTAGGTTTCTCTACTAATGTAGCTTACAAAAACTTTGATGCAGCGGTTTCTTTCTACGGAGCTTTTGGTCACTATTTGTATAACAATACGGCTAATGCTTACTTTTTTAAAGGAGCTTTCAATGGTGGAAGAAACGTACCTGCTAGTGTAGCTACTTCTCCACAAGATGCTGGAGATCCAAACTCACCTTCTACTAAGTACTTAGAAAAAGGAGATTTCTTAAGAATGGGTAACTTGACTTTTGGATATACTTTTACAGGTGCTGCTTTAGAAAAAATGAAAATCAAATCAGCACGTTTCTTTGTAAACGGTCAAAACTTGTTGTTGTTCACTAACTATTCTGGATTTGATCCTGAGGTGAACACTGATAAATCATTAAATGGAGTTCCTTCTGCAGGTATTGACTACTTGTCTTACCCACGTTCAAAAGCATTTGCTTTAGGTCTTAATGTAACATTTTAATACTATTTAATAATGAAAAGAAATAATTTAATTAAAGGATTTTTATACTTAGGTATAGCTTCTTTTAGTATTGGTTGTACAAATCTAGATGAAGAAATCTTAGATGGTGTTCCCAATGCTACTACCGCAGGTGGTACAGTAAACACATCTGCTACATTACAATCTGCTTACGAGGGGTTGAGAGACTTTAACGGGCAAGGTGGTGTGTATGCAATGGATGAAATGTCAACTGACGCGATGGTTGGACCTACGCGTGGAGGTGACTGGGACGATAATGGTGCTTGGAGACAAATCCACACACATACATGGGCTCCTGATCATCCAGAAGTACGTAATGCATGGAATCATTTGTTATCAAATGCTTACAAATGTAATTTGATCATTGAAAATGGTGGTACTGCTGCTGAAGTAGCTCAAGCTCGTTTTTTACGTGCTTGGTACTACTATAATGTAATTGATTTGTTTGGACAAGCGCCTTACAGACCAGCTGGTTCAGCTTTAACTGACGATCCTAAAGTATGGACTCGTTCAGAAGCAACAGAATTTTTCATTAAAGAATTAGAGGCTATTGTTGGTGCATTACCTGCAAGAACTGCTAATGATGCAAGTATTGCTAACAAAGATGCTGCACATTTCTTATTGGCTAAATTCTATTTGAATAAAGCGGTATTTACTGCTGCTGATCCAGCAGGACCGTATACATTTGCTGCTGCTGATATGACCAAAGTAGTTCAAAATGTGGACGCTATTTCTAATACATTAGCTTCAAACTATTGGTTGAACTTTTCTCCTAACAACAATACTTCTTCAGAAGTTATTTTTTCTTCTAAAAATAACAAAGGAGGAGACGGTGGAAACATGCAGTCTAAATGGAGAATGGGTAATCACTACAACCAAACTCCAGACGGATGGAATGGATTTGCTACTGTAGCAGATTACTATAGTACATTTAATGCTGCTGATAATCGTGCACATCACGCTGTTTCAGGATATAAATTTACAGTTGATGCAGCTGGTAAAGGGATTGGTTTCTTAGAAGGTCAAATGTATAAAGACGGAGTTGTAAGTTCTGCAAATGCTTTGAAAGATAGAAACAATAATCCAATGGATTTTACTAGAGCTCTTACTTTGATTACTTCAGGTAAAACTCTTGAAACAGCTGGTGTTCGTGCTATTAAGTACATTCCAGATGCTGATAATCTTGGTCAACCAGATAATGACTTAGTTTTGATGCGTTATGCAGATGCTTTGTTAATGAAAGCTGAAGCAATTGCAAGAGGTGGTTCAGGATCAGTTGGAGACATCATGACTCGTTTAGCAACTAGAGCTGGCGTTGCTGCTGCTCCTGCTACTTTGGATGGTATTTATGCTGAAAGAGGTAGAGAATTATGGTGGGAAGGTTGGAGAAGAAACGATGCTATTCGTTTTGGAAAATTCCTTGCTGCTAGAGGTTTAAAACCATATACTTCTGATAAGAAATATGTTTTATACCCAATTCCTGCTGAGGCATTGTTTAATTCAAACATATCTCAAAACGCTGGTTACTAGTAATCTTGATTTTGATTAAATATTATGAGGAGGGTACTTACCCTCCTCATTTTTTTTTTAGAGCCTTAGGGCTCTTTTTTTATGCAGTTTAGTTTAATTTCAGTACTATTTTAAGCTATTTTTAATTTTTTTATCTACTCCTTTTTACATAAATTGCTGCATATTATAGTTATAAAATAAATCTGAATTTGACCATGTTGTACCGCCTGCTTTTGTTTGTTTCTTTATCTGTTTTTGTGAGTTGTTCTAAGGGCAATTCTGATTCTTTGTTTACGCTATTGGATGCATCTCAAACAGGTATCGATTTTACCAATGAGGTTAAAAATGGAGAGAATATGAATATTTTCAAATACCGAAATTTTTATAATGGAGGTGGAGTAGCTATTGGAGATATCAACAATGATGGTTTAGCGGATATTTTTTTTATTTCAAATCAGGGAGCTAATAAATTGTATCTCAATAAAGGGGATTTCAAATTTGAAGATATTTCAGTTGCATCAGGCATTCAAGGGAAAAAGGCTTGGTCAACCGGTGTGGTGATGGTCGATATTAATGGTGATGGGTTTTTAGATATTTATGTTTTGGATGCAGGCAATAATATTGATTCAATACGAAAAAGCCAATTGTATATTAACAATGGAAACAGCACTTTTACAGAAAAAGCGGCTGAATACAATTTAGCAGATACTGGAATTACTACTCATGCCGCTTTTTTTGACTACGATAAAGATGGTGATTTGGATTGTTATATTTTAAACAATAGCTTTATTCCAGTGAGTTCTTTGAACTATTCTAATAAAAGAGAGTTACGTGACAAAGATTGGAAAGTGGCTGACATATTAAAAGGCGGTGGAGATAAGTTACTTCGCAATGATAGCGGAAAATTTGTTGATGTCAGTGAGACTTCGGGTATTTTTGGAAGTTTGATTGGTTTTGGATTAGGAGTTACTGTTGGTGATGTCAATGGGGATTTGTATCCAGATATTTATGTATCCAATGACTTTTATGAAAGAGACTATTTGTATATTAATAATAAAAACGGAACGTTTTCTGAACAAATTCAAACTTGGGCAACACACCTGAGTCAGTCTTCTATGGGTGCTGATTTAGCTGATATCAATAATGATGGAAGAGCTGATATCTTCACTACCGATATGTTACCTGAAGGCGATGAACGTCTTAAAACGACTACTAGTTTTGAAAATTATGATTTATTACGACGAAAATTAAACATGGATTTCTTTAATCAGTACATGTCTAATGCTTTGCATATTAATAATGGAACTCATTTTACTGAAATCGCCAACTTTGCTGGAGTTGGAAAAACAGATTGGAGTTGGGGCGCACTGATTTTTGACATGGATAATGATGGGTACAAAGATATTTATGTATGTAATGGTATTTACCATGATTTGACTAATCAGGATTTTATGGACTTTTTTGCCAATGAATTAATGCAAAAAATGGTCGTGACGGGTCAGAAAGAGGATATTGAAACGATCATTGCTAAAATGCCAAGCACTCCTATACCTAATTATGCATTCAAAAATAACAGCAATTTGACTTTTACAAATAACGCTACAAATTGGGGCTTGGATACACCAAGTTTCTCTAATGGTGCAGCGTATGGCGATTTAGATAATGATGGCGATTTAGATTTAGTTGTGAATAATGTGAACATGGAATCTTTTGTTTACAGAAATAACTCAGAAAAAAATAAAGCCAATCGCTTTTTAAAAGTGAAACTTAAAGGTGATCTTAAAAATAAATTTGCAGTAGGAAGTGTTGTAGAATTGTATTCTGGTAAATCAATTATTCGTCAGGAGTTAATACCTTCAAGAGGTTTTCAATCGTCTGTAGATTATGTAATGACGTTTGGTTTAGGAACCAAAATAGTGGATTCAATGCAGGTTATTTGGCCAAATGGCAAAACGCAAATGATTAGAAAAGTTGCTTTAAACACCACTGTTAATTTATCAATTGCGAATGCTACATCAGATTATGTAGTTAAAACAACAACTACAAAACCACTATTAAAAGAAGTTGCTTCCAACTGGGTAGCGCACAAAGAAAATGATTTCATTGATTTTGATTATGAAGGATTGATCTCTAAAATGCTTTCTCAAGAAGGCCCTTCATTAGCTGTTGGGGATGTTAATGGTGATGGAAATGAAGATGTGTTTGTAGGCGGAGCCAAAGGACAATCTGGAAAACTATATATAAATAAAGGAACTAATTTTAGTCCAACTTCCCAAGCAGCTTTAGAAGCTGATGCCAATTTTGAAGATACTGCCGCTAGTTTTCTCGATGTAGACGGTGATGGTGATTTGGATTTAGTAGTAGGTTCTGGTGGGAATGAAAGAACTAGTCCAGAAAATTTTAAAAGCCGTTTGTATTTGAACAACGGAAAAGGAGTTTTTACAAAATCCAAAACTGCGATTCCTTCTGCAAGTGCCAATGTTGCCGTTATTGCTCCTTACGATTATGATCAAGATGGTGATGTAGATATTTTTATAGGTAGTAGAAGTGTTCCCGGAGTGTATGGTATCGACCCAAAACATTTATTATTAGAAAATGACGGGAAAGGAAATTTCATTAATGTTATTGATAAAAAAGCTTTTAAGCTTAATGCTACAGGAATGATTACAGATGCCGTTTGGGAAGACATTGATAATGACGGGAAGAAAGATTTAATCGTTGTTGGCGATTGGATGGCGCCTCAAATATTCAAAAATTCAGGAAAACGTTTGACTGTTTTTAAATCCAATTTAACGGACTACACTGGGTTTTGGAATTCAGTACAATGCGTTGATATAAACAAGGATGGCAAAAAAGATTTCATTCTAGGGAATAAAGGAAAAAATACATCGTACAAAGCAACAGCTAAAAATCCGATGCGATTGTTTACTAATGATTTTGATAGTAACGGAACGATTGAACAAATTACTACACGAACAATCGATGAAAAAGACATGCCGATTAATTTGAAGCAAGAATTGGCAAAACAAATCCCTTCTATCAAGAAGAAAAACTTGAGTTATAGCGATTATGCTAAGAAATCCATTCAAGAGATTTTTTCGCCAGAAGTGATTGCAAATTCTCTACAAAAAGTGGCAGTTATTCAAGAGAGTATCATTGCTATAAACAAAGGAAATGGTCAATTTGAAATACAGATAATGCCTCAAGAGGTACAGTTGTCAACTGTCAACACTTCTTGTGTGATGGATATCAACAAAGATGGAATTTTAGATATTGTTTTAGGAGGCAATCAATACGAATTTAAACCTCAATTTGGTCGTTTGGATGCCAGTCACGGAAGTGTTTTATTGGGAAATAAAAAAGGAAAATTTAGTCTTGTGTCGTATCCAAAATCAGGACTATTTATTACTGGCGAAGTGCAAAAGATGAAAACTATTCGAACTAAAAATAAAACCACTTCATTTATTGCTGTAGTAAATAATGGTTCACCTAAACTGTTTACTATCAATGAATAATTTCATCAAAATAGTTGTAGCCTCACTAATTATTTCGGGCTGTTCCAAAAAAGAAAATCAATTGTTTGACAAATTGTCCCCTGACGAAAGTAAGGTGCAGTTTGTGAACCAATTGGATGAGTCTAAAGGGATTTCTATTCTAGATTATCTGTATTACTATAATGGGGGCGGAGTGGCGCTAGGCGACATCAATAATGACGGTTTGGTAGATATTTATTTCACGTCTAACCAAGGAAAAAACAAATTGTACCTGAATAAAGGCGGAAATAAATTTGAAGATATTTCTATCAAAGCGGGTGTTGAAGGCGAAAGCGATTGGAACACAGGGGCTGTAATGGCGGATGTTAATGGCGATGGTTATTTGGATATTTATGTTTGTGCTGTAGTAGGAATCAACGGCTTTGAAGGGCACAACGAATTGTACATTAACAACAAAGACAATACGTTTACTGAACGTGCTGTAGAATATGGCCTAGACTTAGACAATTTCAGTACATCGGCTGCATTCTTTGATTATGATAATGATGGAGATTTGGATATGTATTTGTTGAATCATGCGATACATTCAGAGTCCTCTTATGGTAAAGCGGATATTAGAAATAAAAGAAGTTACGAAAGTGGCGATAAGTTGTTTCAAAACAACAACGGTCATTTTGTGGACGTAAGCGAAAAAGCAGGAATTTTTGGAGGAGCTAACGGATATGGTTTAGGAATTGCTATTGCCGATTTTAATTTAGATGGCAATCCGGATATTTATGTTTCTAATGATTTTCACGAAGATGATTATTATTATTTGAATAATGGTGACGGGACTTTTACTGAGTCTATGAAAAGTTATTTCGGACATACCAGCCGCTTCTCAATGGGAGTAGATGCTGCCGATATTAATCACGATGGATTTCCAGATTTAATGACTTTGGACATGCTTCCTGAGGACGAAACTGCTTTAAAATCATCTGCAGGTGATGACAACCCACAAATGTTAAAATACCGTACAGAAAAGTTAGGCTACCACTATCAGTATACTCGAAACATGTTGCAAATCAATCAAGGAGGTAAGCATTTTACTGAAACTGCGCTTTTGAGTGGTGTGGCAGCAACCGATTGGAGTTGGAGTACTTTATTTGCTGATTATGATCAAGATGGTGAACAAGATATTTTTGTATGCAATGGAATCCCAAAAAGACCAAACGATTTGGATTACATCAAATACTATTCGAATTCAAGTATAAAAACCAAGTTAAGTTCGACTAAATTATTAGACAAACAAGCTTTGAATAAAATGCCTTCGGCTAATGTTACTAATTACATCTTTCAAGGGTCTAAAGATTTACAATTTAAAAATCGTTCTAACGATTGGATAGAAAACGATTCCATTATTTCTAATGGAGGTGCGTATGCCGATTTGGATAACGATGGTGATTTAGACGTTGTGACTAATAATTTAAATAGTGTTGCCTCTATTTATATCAATACCACTAATGAAAAAGCAAATTATTTAAAAATTAAACTACAGTTTGGAGGGAAAAACACTTTTGGTGTTGGTGCCAAAGTCATTTCGTATGTAAAAGGACAAAAGCAATTTAAAGACATTCAAACGGCACGTGGTTTTCAATCCAGTTCAGAACCAATAGCCCATTTTGGTTTTGGAAATAGCACTCAGGTTGATTCTGTTCAAATCATTTGGCCCGATAAAACATACCAAACGCTCAAAAAGGTAAAAACGAATCAAACACTTACGGTTAATCCCAATAAGAATAGAAAATCATTTAATTATGCAACGTTACAAGCTGGAGTGCTACCTGTTTTTAAAAAATCAACCACCAATTTAGGAATTGATTTTATACATCAAGAAAATGATTTTGTTGATTTTACAGCCCAAAAATTGATTCCATACCAACGTTCGGATCGCGGACCTGCAACAGTTATTGGCGATTTAAATAATGATGGAAAAAGTGATGTTTTCTTTGGAGGGGCACAAGGAAAACAAGCGGCAATATACCTTCAAAATGGGAATGGATTTACAAGAAAGAATTTTTCTTCAATTATTTCGGATTCAATTTATGAAGATGCGTCAGCAGTTATTGCTGATTTTAATGGAGATCGTCAAAACGATTTGATAGTAGCCTCTGGAAGTGGACAATTTGCTGCTGATTTGGTTCATCGTATGTATTTAGGAGCTAGTTTGACTAAAAGTATTTTTCCAGAAACGAAGGCAATGAATGCATCGGTGATTAAAGCGTTTGATTACGATAAAGACGGTGATTTAGATTTGTTTATTGGGAACAATTCAAAGTACAATAGTTTTGGAAAGATGCCAGACTGTTATTTGTTCAATAACAATAAAGGCATTTTTACTATTGTGCAAGCGGCCACTTTTTCTGGAATTGGAATGGTTACAGATGCTATTGTAACTGATTTTAATAAAGATGGAAATCTAGATTTAATTGTTGTTGGCGAATGGATGAAACCTAAATTTTTCGCCAATAGTAAAGGGAATTTCAAAGAAATTACAGATAGTGTATTGCCTGAAAAATTGAATGGTTTATGGCAATCAATAGCTGCATTTGATATTGATCAAGATGGCGATCAAGATTATGTAGTGGGTAATTGGGGAATGAATTCCAAATTCAAATCATCAAAAGAATTTCCAATGAAGATGTATTATGATGATTTTGACCTTAATGGAACATTTGAAACCATAGTAGCCATAGAGAAAAATGGCAATTATTATCCCACAATGGGATTAGATGAATTAGTAGAAGAATTCAGTGGTATGTTGAAGAAAAAATTCAATAATTATAAATCTTTTGCAGGTAAAAAAGTCGAAGAAATTTTTGATGCAACGCTTTTAGAAAAAGCAGCCTTATATGAAGTGCATAATTTACAATCGGGATATTTGAGAAATGACAAGGGAAAATTTACCTTTGTGCCGTTTTCTAACAAAATGCAGGTAAGTCCAATTACAAGTTTTGTTGCATCAGATTTTGATGGTGATGGAAAACAAGAGATTTTTGCAGCAGGGAATTACTTTGGTGTAACGCCTTATCATAGTCGTTTCGATGGATTTTCTGGAGCTCTAATCAAAAGCCATAAAACCATTTATTTGGGTCACCAACTTGGAATAGATTTGTCTCAAAAAGCAGTACGCCATTTAGATATTATTCCGTTTAATGGTAAGAAATACCTTTTGGTAACTATCAACAATAAGAAAGCAGAAGTATACGAGCTGCCTCGAAATAAATAAATAATATGAAAATTAAAATTACTCTTTTGGGATTATTGTTGGTTCTTTTTAGTGCTTGTAAAAAAGACCAACCCATAGTAGTAACTACCGATGATTATTGTGCTGCGGTAGATACAGTAACCGGAATTATGGTTCATGATATTTTTTCTCCACCAGTAGCGGCTAGAGTATACGTATATCCCAATATTGCCGCTTATGAAATTATCGCTCAAAACAGTACTGAGTTTGAAAGTTTACAAGGACAATTGAACGGTTTAGATTCTATTCCAACTTTAGATAAAAAGTTAGGAGTGAATCAAAAGCTAGCGGCTTTAATTGCTCATATGGAAGTAAGTAAACAATTAATTTTTTCAGAACAAGCATTAGAACAATACAGAGACAGTTTGTATGAAAAGTGGACATCTGAAAATAAAAAAGAGTTTGAAGTTTCTAGAGATTACGCTTTGAAAGTAGTGGATAGAATTAAAATCTGGATGAGTAAAGATAATTACAAGCAGTCACGAACTTTTCCAAAATTTTCAGTTCATACGGATCAACCAGGCAGATGGCAACCTACTCCTCCTGCTTATATGGATGGAGTTGAGCCACATTGGGGAACAATTCGAACTTTAGTATTAGACTCTGCAGCACAATTCAAGCCAAAAGCACCACATCCTTTTTCTACAGACAAGAATTCGATGTTTTATAAAGAAGCCAAAGAGACCTATGATGTAGGAAATAAAATGTCTGAAAAATTAGTAGCAATTGAAAATGCAAAGTCGAACGAAATTCCTGAAGAGTCAGCAATTGCTACTTTTTGGGATTGTAATCCATATGCTACTGTCACACAAGGTCATATGATGTTTGCTAAAAAGAAAAATACTCCGGATGCGCATTGGATTAACATCGCTAAAATTGCATTAAAGAAGACAAAATCAAATTTTGAGACCACTGTTTTTACTTTTACCAAAACATCTATCGGGATATTTGAAAGTTTTATTAGTTGCTGGCATGAAAAATACAGAACGAATGTGATTCGTCCAGAAACTTATATTAATTTATACATAGACGAGGATTGGAAACCGCAGTTGCAAACACCACCATTTCCGGAATATACGAGTGGACATTCTGTAGTATCGTCTTGTTCGTCAATAATTTTAACTTCAATATTTGGAGATAATTTTAGTTATACTGATGATTCTGAAATTCCTTTTGGATTGCCAAAAAGAGATTTTAAGTCATTCAAGCAAGCTGCTTCTGAAGCCTCCATTAGCAGATTGTATGGCGGAATTCATTACCGTGCTGCAATAGAAAATGGCGTTGATCAAGGCACAAATATTGGGAACTACATCAACAATGAACTACGTTTTTTTAAATCAAAATAATTTTAAATTGAATATGAAGAAGAATATTTTAATGGTAATAGGAGTTGTTTTTATTTTGTTTATGGGCTGGTATTTTTTAATTAAATCAGCCGATTATACTATTACTTTTAATGTCAAGGCGGCCACTGGGCCAGTTTTTCAAGGAATAGAAGAATGGTCAACTGCCCAAACAAAAAATAATCAAGAGAATTATGAAGTAGTTGAAAAGAAAAATTATGAATTAATCCGTCAAAAAATTAGCAAAGGAAGTAACCAATTAGAATACACTTGGAATATTAAATCTCTTAATGACTCTACAACAAAAGTGGTAATTGATATTAAAGACCATAAAAATAGCTGGTATAATAAGTTAACAGTCCCTTTTATGGAGACACCTTTTAAACAATCTCAAATTAAGAGGATTAAAGAATTTAAAACTGGACTTGAAGATCATTTGAAGTTGTTTAAAGTTAAATTAGAAGGAGAGGGAGAGACTGCGCCAGTTTATGTGGCGTATTTAAGTTTGAAAAGTGTGATGCAACAAAAAGCACAAACTATGATTGCCAATGATGGAATAATTACTGGCTATTTGCACAATAATAATATCAAAATTATAGGAAAACCCTATGCTGAAATTACTCGATGGGATAGGGATAAAGAACTTGTCGAATTTAATTATTGTTTTCCTGTCTCAAAGCAGGCAAAAGTAGTTCCGCACCAACAAGTTAAATTCAAAACAATTGAGTCTGTTAAAGGTTTAAAAGCGACCTATTTCGGTAATTTTAGAACCTCTGATCGCGCTTGGTTTGCTTTGTTAGATCATGCTAAGAGAAATGGAATTGAATTGGAAAATAGAGTGCTAGAGAACTTTTTAGCAAACCCATTTAATGGAGGTAATGAATTAGAGTGGGAGACTAAAGTTATTATTCCTTTTTCAGCGAACTAGGTCATTATTTTTCCTTCAGTATAACAACATATCCGAAAACGTTTTCGCCTAAACCGAAAACGTTTTTTGTTTATTTTAAGTTCAAATTTGAGATATTACAATTACATTTATGAGCTAACTAATTAAACCAAGATCCAATGTTAAAAAAAATCAAACTCAATTTCTGGCAAATAATTAACATGAATGTTGGATTTTTTGGGATTCAATATAGTTTTGGTTTGCAACAAAGTGCGGTGAATCCTATTTATGATTTCTTAGGAGCCAATCCAGATCAAATTCCAATTTTAAATCTTGCTGGTCCATTAACTGGATTGATTATTCAACCCATAATAGGTGCTATGAGTGACAAAACTTGGCATCCACGTTGGGGAAGACGTAAGCCTTATTTTTTTATCGGTGCAATGATTTGTAGTGTTGCGTTATTACTCTATCCTTTTAGTAGTTCGTTATGGATGGCAGCTAGTTTGCTTTTACTTTTAGATGTCGGAAACAATACTGCGATGGAACCTTACCGTGCTTTTGTTGCGGATACATTAGATGAAGAACAGCAGCCAATGGGCTTTCAAGCGCAAAGTTTTTTCACCGGTTTCGGACAGTTTTTATCCTATATTTCACTTTTCTTATTTCCAATTGTTTTTGTAGGATATACGGGTTCATTGCCTAATTGGATATATGCTTCCTTTTTCCTTGGATCGGTATTGTCAATTACTTCTATATGGTGGAGTATGAGAAAAACCCCTGAAATTCCTCCCACACCAGAAGAGTTAGTACTTTTAAAATCAGAACCTTTAAATATTTTCTCACCTTTCATTGATATTTATAAGGCGGTATTAGAAATGCCAAAAGTAATGTGGCAGTTGTTCTTAGTGTATTTATTTCAGTGGTACGCTTTAATGTGTTATTGGCAAAATAATGCCAAAAGTATAGCGCTTTCTGTTTGGAATACTACCCCTAAAAACAAATCGCTTTATGAAAATGCCGTAGAATGGAACGGATTAATCGGAGCCTTTGGTTTCGTAATCACTTTTTCGGTTGCGTTTTATTTGGCTAAGTTGGCTAAAAGATACAGTCCAAAATTAGTTCATTTTGCTTGTCTAGTTTTAGCAGCAATTTGCTTTTTATTATTTCCAACGGTTCAAAATGAATACCTGTTTTTTGCAATCATAATTGGATACGGAATTGGTTGGGCAAGTATGATGGGAATTCCCTATTTAATAATTGTAAATCACATACCAAAAGAACGTTATGGAGTTTACATGGGAATAATCAATATGATGATTGTAATTCCAATGATATTTCAAAATTTGACTTTTGGCTATATTCTTAAAAACTTTTTAAACAACGATGCTCGATTGGCAATAACTTTTGCGGGTGTATTGTTACTAATAGGTGCGGCTTGTACTTTATTAATTCAATCCAAAAAAAGCACTCAATACAATAATTAGATTCAACTATTAAATAGAACGTTACAATTGAAAAAAACAGTAGACTTGATATGTGCAGGTGAAGTCCTTATTGATTTTATAGGGCATGAAGTGAATACCTCCATCAATAGAACTAAAGATTATCACCGTTTTCTAGGTGGGTCACCAACAAATGTTGCAGTAAATGCCACTCGATTAGGATTAAAATCGGTTATTGTTGCCACCTGTGGCGAAGATGGTTTGGGAGAATATATTGTGAGAAAATTGAAAGATAATCATGTGATCACATCGCAGGTTAGACGCTCAGAAACAGAACCCACTTCGGTTATATTTGTTTCAAAATCTACAGGAACTCCTGACTTTATTCCGTATAGAGAAGCAGATTATCAAATTTTACCTTCTCAAATTCCATTGGATTTAATTGAAAGTGCTAAAATTTTCCATACCACTTGTTTTGCATTAAGTAAAAATCCTGCCCGAACTACTATAGTTGAAAGCGCTAAAAAAGCTAAAGAATTAGGATTGTTAACGAGTATTGATATTAATTTTTCAGAGCGAATTTGGCCTGATAGAGAAGAAGCCAAGTTGGTGTTGAAAGAGTATTTGTCTACCAATCCACTTGTGAAGTTAAGCGAAGACGATTGTTACCGACTTTTTGCTGCATCTAAAACTGAAGACTATATTTTTGATTATTTTCATAATTTAGGTGCTTCCACCATTTGTTTAACCAAAGGTAAAGATGGAGTCGTTTTATCAGAT
Source organism: Flavobacterium ammonificans (assembly GCF_020886115.1). Taxonomy (NCBI): domain Bacteria; kingdom Pseudomonadati; phylum Bacteroidota; class Flavobacteriia; order Flavobacteriales; family Flavobacteriaceae; genus Flavobacterium; species Flavobacterium ammonificans. The sequence continues at coordinate 264,218 of NZ_AP025185.1, read as the reverse complement.
AAAGAGTTTGGAATGGTGCACCAACAAGCAACTCATATAGATGAAATTAAAGATACCACAGGAGCTGGAGACGCTTTTTGGACGGGTTTTTTATATGCCCGTTTGTTAGGAAAAGACTTCGAAGAAACCATTACAATTGCTCAAAAATTAGCTGTTCTTAAGTTGCAAAATGTGGGTCGATTACCTGAGGGAATTAATATTAAAGAATACTTAGCTTCAAGTAATTAGTCGCAGTTTTGTGCTTCGAATGAATATTTTCTTAACTTTAGGGTTCACTAAATCTTAAAATTATGACTGTAAATCAAATTCTTAGTTCAAAAGGGAATGAAGTGTATGCTGTATTACCAACCAATACAGTGTATGAGGCCCTAACAGCGATGAGCGAAAAAAATATTGGAGCTATCCTAGTGATTGAAGACACAATCTTAAAAGGAATTTTATCGGAAAGAGATTATGCCCGTAAAATTGTGTTAAAAGAAAAAACTTCAAAAAACACTTTGGTTAATGAAATTATGGTGAGTGAGGTTATCTGTATAAAGCCCTCTGATAATCTTGATTACTGCATGGAATTAATGAATTCAAAGAAAATTAGACACCTACCTGTAATGGAGAATAATGTTGTGGTGGGAATAATTTCAATCAGTGATGTAGTAAAAGCAATTATTGAAATTCAAAAAGATACTATTAATCATTTGAATTCTTACATTTCTCAATAATGATTAAATTATTTTAAAAAAAGCTGCAATCGATGCAGCTTTTTGTGTTTTGAAAAGACTCTATTTAAAACCACTTTTTTTGCATAAGAATTCTATCTTTGCACATCTTTAAATTCAAATTGAAATGGATAAAAACAATAAAAAAAGCGACGCATTATTATATCATTCACACCCTCAACCAGGAAAAATTCAAGTAACCCCAACTAAAAAGTATGCTACACAAAGAGATTTGTCATTAGCTTATTCTCCTGGTGTTGCTGAACCTTGTTTAGAAATTGCGAAAGATGTTAATGACGTTTATAAATATACAACAAAAGGCAATTTAGTAGCTGTAATTTCTAATGGAACTGCAGTTTTAGGACTTGGCGACATTGGCCCTGAAGCTTCCAAGCCAGTAATGGAAGGAAAGGGAGTGTTGTTTAAAATATTTGCAGGAATTGATGTGTTTGACATTGAAGTAGACACTAAGAATGTAGAAGAATTTATCCAAACGGTTAAAAATATTGCGCCAACTTTTGGAGGAATCAATTTGGAAGATATCAAAGCTCCAGAGTCTTTTGAAATTGAGCGTCGTTTAGTTGAAGAATTGAATATTCCGGTGATGCACGATGATCAACATGGTACTGCTATTATTTCGTCTGCGGCTCTTTTAAATGCATTAGAATTAGCAGGAAAAAAAGCAGAAGATATGAAAATGGTGGTTTCAGGAGCTGGTTCTGCAGCCTTGGCTTGTGCCAATATGTATGTGCTTTTAGGAATTAAATTAGAAAACATCTTGATGTTTAATAGTAAAGGTTTGTTGACTAAAGACAATCCGTCTTTATCACCTTTACAACTTCAATATGCTAAAGATATGCCGCAAATGAGTTTGGCTGAAGCTTTAGTTGGTGCTGATATCTTTTTAGGTTTATCATCAGGAGATATCATGTCTCCAGAGATGTTGTTATCTATGGCGGACCATCCAATCGTTTTTGCTATGGCAAATCCGACACCTGAAATTGATTATAATCTTGCAATAGCAACAAGAAAAGACGTTATTATGGCTACGGGAAGATCTGATTTTCCTAATCAAGTAAATAATGTTCTTGGATTTCCCTACATATTTAGAGGAGCTTTAGACGTTCGTGCTACCAAAATTAATGAAGCTATGAAAATGGCGGCAGTAAGAGCATTGGCAGCATTGGCAAAAGAGAATGTTCCAGAGCAAGTTAATATAGCTTATGGAGTTACTAAACTTACTTTTGGTAGAGATTATATTATTCCGTCTCCATTTGATCCGCGATTGATTACGGTTGTAGCACCTGCAGTTGCTAAAGCAGCTATGGATTCAGGTGTAGCATTAAACCCAATTACAGATTGGATCGAATATGAGGAAATGCTTTTAGAGCGCCTTGGACATGATAATAAAATGGTTCGATTAATTACCAATAGAGCCAAGATAGATCCAAAACGTATTGTTTTTGCTGAAGCAGATCATTTAGATGTGTTGAAAGCGGCTCAAATCGTTCATGAAGAAGGAATAGGGTATCCGATTTTATTAGGAGACAAAGAAGTTATTTTGGAATTAAAGGCAGAGATAGGTTTTGATGCCGATGTAGTAATAATTGACCCAAAAGTGAATGAAGAAGAACGTAGAAATCGATTTGCTTCAGCCTACTGGAAAACGAGACAAAGAAGAGGTATTTCCTTTTTGGATGCTCAAAAATTAATGCGAGAAAGAAATTATTTTGCCGCTATGATGGTCAACGAAGGTGAGGCTGATGCACTTGTTTCCGGTCACTCTAGAAGTTATCCATCTGTTGTAAAACCGATGTTGCAGTTAATTGATAAAGCACCCAATGCTTCTATTGTAGCTACTACCAATTTAATGCTAACAGCTCGCGGACCTATGTTTTTGTCTGATACCGCAATTAATATCAATCCTTCAGCAGATGATTTGGCTAAAATTGCTGTAATGACAGCAAAAACTGCCAGAATGTTTGGTATTGAACCAGTAATTGCGATGATATCTTTTTCTAATTTTGGTTCTTCTACTAATGAAAGTGCTGCAAAAGTTAGAGAAGCGGTTGCTTATTTACATAAAAATCATCCAGAACTAGTTGTAGACGGAGAAATCCAAGCCGATTTTGCTTTAAATCAAGAGATGTTAGAGAAAAAATTCCCTTTTTCTAAGTTAGCTGGAAAAAAGGTAAATACTTTAATTTTCCCGAATTTAGAATCAGCTAATATTACGTACAAACTTTTAAAAGAACTAAATAGTATTGAATCTATTGGTCCAATTATGTTAGGAATGGGTAAACCAGTTCATATTTTTCAATTGGGTGCCAGTGTTGAAGAAATGGTAAATATGGCTGCAATTGCAGTAATTGATGCTCAAGAAAAACAGAAAAAATAGGTACTAATTCTATACAATTCCCCACTAAATTATGATAGCGCACATACAAGGAAAATTAGTTGAAAAAAATCCAACCGAAGTTGTAATTGACTGTGGTGGGGTAGGTTATCATATCAATATATCGTTACATACATATTCGTTACTTCCAAGTACTGACCAAATAAAATTGTTTACTTATCTTCAAATTAAAGAAGATGCACACACACTTTTTGGTTTTTTTGAAAAATCAGAACGTGAAATTTTCAAAATGCTATTATCGGTATCGGGTATAGGAGCAAGTATAGCAAGAACGATGCTGTCTTCATTAGAACCAAAGCAAATAATTCAAGCTATTGCCTCTGGAGATGTTGGAACTGTGCAGTCAATCAAAGGGATTGGTGTAAAAACGGCTCAGCGGGTTATCTTAGATTTACAAGATAAAGTGCTTAAACTATATGATTTAGATGAAGTTTCTATGGTTTTAAACAATACAAACAGAGATGAAGCGTTATCTGCTTTGGAGGTTTTAGGTTTTGTTCGTAAATCGTCTGAAAAAGTGGTTGAAAAAATCATCAAAGAAGATCCAGATGCTTCCGTAGAATCGATTATTAAAAAGGCATTAAAGAGTTTGTAATTGTTTAGTAAAAAGTTTAAATTAATGAATAAAATTTGTCATCTAGTGCTTTTGCTAATTGCGATAAACGCAGTTCAAGCACAAGAGACAACTTCTGTTCAAGATACTGTTAAAAAAGGGTTTTCGGTTGGTAAAATCGCAATTAAAAACCCCAAAAGCGTTCTGTCAGGTTACAGCTACGATCCTATCTCTGATAGGTACATTTACAAAAACTCTGTTGATGGTTTTACTATTGACTTCCCCATTATCTTAACTCCGCAAGAGTACGAAAAGTTAATGCTCAAGGAATCCATGCGTTCTTACTTTAGAACAAAAGCAGATGCTGTGGATGGCAAAAAAGAGGGAGCAGATGCTGCAAAAAAAGATTTATTACCTAGATATTACGTTAAGTCAGGTCTTTTTGAAACTATTTTCGGAGGAAATACAATTGATGTAAAACCAACAGGTTCAGTTGAAATGGACCTGGGAATTCGACATACAAAACAAGACAATCCCGCATTTTCGCCAAGAAATAGAACCAATACTACTTTTGATTTCAACCAGAGAATCAGTTTAGGATTAACAGGTAAAGTGGGTAAGAGGTTAAATGTAACCGGAAATTACGATACGCAATCTACTTTTTCATTTCAAAATTTATTTAAAATTGCTTACGACCCAACCTATAGTGCGAGTGATGATGCCATCATTCAAAATATAGAAATTGGAAACGTTACAATGCCGTTAAATAGCACATTAATTCAAGGCTCTCAAAGTTTATTTGGAGTAAAGACTAAATTGCAATTTGGAAGAACTTCAGTTACTGGTGTATTTTCTGAACAGCGTTCACAAACAAGAAGTTTGATAGCAGAAGGAGGTGGAACTGTTCAAAATTTTGATCTCTTTGCTTTAGATTACGATGCCGACAGACACTTTTTTTTATCGCAATATTTTAGGCACAAATACGATGCTGCTCTAAAGAATTATCCATTTATTGATAGTAGGGTCCAAATTACAAGGCTCGAAGTTTGGTTGACTAATAGACAAAATCGTGTCACGACTACGAACAATAATATTAGAAATATAATTGCAATACAAGATTTAGGAGAAGGTCGATTATCAGGAGTTCCCGATAACGAAATTGTAGTTTTAAATCCTTCTTCATCAATGTTTAACAACCCTGTTGATTCGCCTACAGACAATACTAATAATGATTATGATCCTGATTTAATTAAAGTCGGTTCGGGCTTGCTGAATTCAAATATTCGTGAAATGGCGACAGCAAATTTGGGCTTTAACGGAACTGTAAGCGAAGGTCAAGATTATTCAAAGTTAGAGAATGCCAGAAAATTAAATCCTAACGAATACAGTTTTCATCCACAATTAGGTTATATCTCTCTACAACAAAAATTAGCTAATGATGAGGTACTTGCTGTAGCTTACCAATATACTATTGGAGATAAAGTGTATCAAGTTGGAGAATTTGGAAACGATGGTGTTGATGCAACTACTGTTGTTGGAGATACTCCTGCAACACAAGCTATAATTACACAAAGTTTAGTGCTTAAAATGTTGAAAAGCAACTTAACTAATGTAAAAAATCCGATTTGGAACTTGATGATGAAAAACATTTATCAAATTCCTGGAGGTTATCAATTAAAGAAAGAAGATTTCAGGTTTAATATTTTATATTCAGACCCTTCGCCATTAAATTATATAACTCCTGTTGCGGGTTCGCCTTTTCCAGTAAATCCATCAATAGAGGACAGAATAGCCGAAACTCCATTGTTAAAAGTATTTAATTTAGATAAGCTAAATTTCAATAATGACCCTCAAGTTGGTGGTGATGGTTTCTTTGATTTTATGCCGGGCTTAACAATAGATGCGCAAAATGGCCGAATAATATTTACCGTTAAAGAGCCATTTGGAGAACTTTTATTTAAAAAATTATCCAATTCAGGATCGGGTGAAAGGTACAGTGATGTTGATAGTTACAACCCCAATCAAAAGAAATATGTTTTCCAAAACATGTATCGTAATACCCAAGCAGGGGCATTACAAGACAGTGAAAAAAATAAATTTTTATTGCGCGGTAGATTTAAATCATCAACAGGAGATGGAATACCATTAAATGCGTTTAACGTCCCACAAGGATCAGTGAGAGTTTCAGCTGGAGGAAGACTTTTGGTAGAGGGTGTGGATTACAGTGTAAATTACCAATTTGGTAGAGTGCAAATTCTTGATGCATCCCTCCAAGCTTCTAATACGCCAATTGAGGTTTCGTTAGAAAACAATTCTGTTTTTGGCCAACAAACAAGACGTTTCATGGGTGTTAATTTGGAGCACAAAATTTCAGAAAACTTTTTAGTAGGAGCTACTTTTTTAAAGTTAACAGAGAGACCATTTACTCAAAAGTCAAGTTTTGGTCAAGAGTCGGTTAATAATTCCATTTTTGGTTTCAACACTAATTTTTCTGCTGAGGTGCCTTTTTTGACTCGTCTAGCCAATAAATTACCGAATATTGACACTGATGTTCCTTCCAATATTTCAGTAAAAGGAGAGGTTGCCTTTTTAAAGCCAGATACGCCTCAAGCAGATAGGTTTGAAGGAGAGTCTACCATTTATGTAGATGATTTTGAAGGGTCCCAGTCAACAATTGACATGAGATCACCTCTAGCTTGGTCCTTGTCTTCAACACCTGCAAATGACGCCGAAAGTAGGTATAATTTTAACGAAAAGGCAAATGATTTGTCCTATGGATTTAAAAGAGCAAAGTTGTCATGGTATTCAATTGACCCAGTTTTTTATACGCAACGTCCTGCTGGTTTGAGTTTAGATGATTTGTCATTAAATGCTACTAGAAGAGTTTTTAGTCAAGAATTATTTCCATTAACCGATATTGCTCAAGGGCAAACCCAAGTAATTAATACTTTGGACTTAAGTTATTTTCCGAATGAGAGAGGACCTTACAATAACAATCCCAATTTTCTAGCAGATCCAAAATCTAATTTTGGGGGAATTATGCGAGCTATTAATTCTACTAATTTTGAGCAGGCTAACGTAGAATACATTCAGTTTTGGGTATTAGACCCTTATGTGGGAGAAGGAGCTACACCAATTTCAAATTCTGGTAAAATATATTTCAACTTAGGAGAGATATCCGAGGATGTTTTGAAAGATGGTAGAAAACAGTATGAGAATGGATTGGGCCCAGATCAGGTTTTAGCTAATCCAAAACCTATATGGGGAAATGCACCAGCATCGCAATCATTAATTTATACCTTTGATAGTAATCCTACAAACAGATCCAATCAAGATATTGGTTTAGATGGGTTGAAAAATGATGATGAGGCAACGGTTTATTCTAATTATGCAACAGAAACTGACCCGGCTGCGGATGATTATAATTTTTATTTGAATTCTTCAGGTGACGTAATCGAGCGATACAAAAATTACAACGGAACAGACGGAAACTCTGCAGTTTCAATCGATACGCCCAATAGAGGAGCAACTACTTTTCCAGATGCTGAAGACATCAATAGAGATAATACCATGAATACTATCAATGCCTATTACGAATACGGAATTGATATAAAGCCTAACATGCAAATAGGCGAAAATTACATTACCGATATTAGAAATACTGAGGTTGAATTACCAAATGGAGAGTCAACTCAAGCGAGATGGATTCAATTTAAAATTCCAGTAACGCAACCCCAAAACACAATTGGAAATATTTCTGACTTTCGATCGATTCGTTTTATGAGGATGTTTATGACTGAATTTTCATCTCCGTTAACAGTGCGATTTGGAGCCTTAGATCTCGTGAGGGGAGAGTGGAGACGTTTTACAAATACCCTTGATTTAAGAGATACCAATGTAGATGACGATAGAACAGAATTGGATGTATTAGCAGTTAATTTACAACAGAATAATGAAAGATGTCCAATTAATTATGTTACGCCTCCAGGAGTTGTAAGAGAACAATTATTCAACAATAATACTATAATTAATCAAGACGAACAATCGCTATCGTTGCGAATAGGTGGTGACGGACTAGAAACCGGGGACGCTAGAGCGGTATTTAAAAATGTAAGTGTGGACATGCGTCAATTTAACAAGTTGAAAATGTTTTTACACGCTGAATCATTACCTAATGAAATTGCAATTAGAGACAATCAAATGATAGGTTTTATTCGAATAGGAAATGATTTCACTCAAAATTTCTATCAAATTGAAATTCCGTTAAAAGTTACATTACCTTCTTCGTCAACAAATTCAAATTGTGCGCCTTCAAGTCCAGAAGCAGTTTGGCCTGAAGAAAATGAGATAGATTTAGCACTCGAGCTTTTGACTAAGTTAAAAATTCAATATATGAATATTGATCCGACCACCTTACCATTGGACGGAATTTATTATCAAACTGAGGATGAATTAGACCCTAGATTAAGTAATAAAACGAATAAACTACGATTAGGAATTAAAGGAAATCCCAACTTTGGGTTGGTCAGAACCTTAATGGTTGGTGTAAAAAGTAATGAAGATAGCCGACGTATTAAAGGTGAAGTTTGGTTTAATGAATTACGCTTGTCCGATATGGATAATAAAGGCGGTATGGCAGCCATTCTAAACATCGATTCCAATATGGCTGATTTTGCAACAGTTTCTGCTTCAGGTAGGAAAAGTACAATTGGTTTTGGTAATTTAGAACAAGGGCCTAATCAGCGATTACGTGAAGATATGTTACAGTACGCAATTGTCTCTAATTTTAATCTAGGAAAATTATTGCCGAAAACTTGGGGAATCAATTTACCGTTTAATTATGCAGTTGGGGAAGAAATTATTACTCCTGAATACGATCCTTTTAATCAAGATATCCGATTAAATCAGTTGATTGATAATACGCCAAATGAAGCAAGTGTGCGAAATATTAGAAATAGAGCTATTGACTATACTAAAAGATCTAGTATTAACTTTATTGGTGTACGTAAAGAGCGTGCTTCAGAAAAGAAAGCGCATTTGTACGATATTGAAAACTTTACTTTTTCTCAGTCAATAAATGAAGTTCAACGACACGATTTTGAAATAGAAGATCATGTTGACCAGCAAACTTCAACCTCTGTGGATTTTGCGTATACGTTTAATTCAAAACCTGTAGAGCCATTTAAAAAAGCTTCCTTTATGAAAAAAAGTAGTTATTGGAAGCTATTACAAGATTTTAACTTTAATTATTTACCCTCAAATATTTCGTTTAATACTGATATAATCAGACAATACAACCGCCAGCAATTTAGACAAGTTGAAGGTATTGAGGGTATAGGTTTAGATCCATTGTTTAGACGAAACTATGCATTTAATTACCAATACGGTTTTAATTTTAATTTTTCAAAATCACTCAAATTAAATTACACAGCAGCATCTGGTAATATTGTAAAAAGCTATTTGAATCCAGACAATACCTTAATTGAAGACCTAACGGTTTGGGATGATTATTGGAATATTGGTACGCCGAATCAGCATATGCAACAAATGATTATTAATTATGAATTGCCAATTAATAAAATACCACTTTTTAGTTTTATTAAGGCAAATTATGCTTACACAGCTGATTTTAGTTGGCAACGTGCCTCGGAGGCTTTGTCGAGAATTGAAATAGACGGAGCTACTTTTAATTTGGGGAACACCATTCAAAATGCTAGTTCCAACACCCTAAATACAACATTCAATATGGAAACGCTCTATAAGTATTTAGGTCTTACAAAATCTAAAGGGGTTTCCAATGCACGTCCGAGATCAGCGCCACCAAAGCCAGGAGAAAAAATTGTTAAGGCACCTGCAGCGCAACAAAGTAAAGAAAATGCTTTTATGGATGGATTGATAGGAGTCTTGACAAGTTTAAAAAATGTTCAAATGAATTACACCGTTAACAGCGGAACGGTTTTACCAGGTTATACTCCAGGTATTGGTTTTTTTGGAACTACTCGACCTTCATTGGGTTTTGTCTTTGGAAGTCAAGATGATATTCGTTTTGAAGCGGCAAAAAACGGTTGGTTAACAAATTATCCAGAATTCAATCAAAATTTTACTCAAGTTCAAAATAAAATTTTTAAAGCAACAGCCAATATGGATGTTTTACCCGATTTAAAAATTGATTTAAGTTTAGACCGATCGTATTCATCTAATTTTACTGAGCAATTTGATGTGGATAGAGGAGTCTATAACTCTCGATCTCCTTTTAATACCGGAATATTTTCTATTTCTACAGTACTAATCAAAACGTCTTTTTCTACAAGTGACGCTATTTCATCTGATGCATTTAATGATTTTAGAGAAAACCGATTAATAGTGGCCAATCGCTTAGCAACTGAAAGAGGTATTGATATTACAAATCCAATTAACATTGATCCTGACGGATTTCCATTGGGCTATGGTAAAAATAACCAAGCAGTTTTATTGCCGGCCTTTATTGCTGCTTATTCTGGAAGTAGTGCCTCTGACTCTTCTTTAGGAATATTTAAAAATATCCCTTTACCTAACTGGTCGTTAAAGTATAATGGATTTATGCGTTACGAATTTTTCAAGAAAATCTTCAGACGGGTTTCTTTACAACATAATTATAGAGCATCTTATACCATAAATGCATTTCGATCCAATTTTGAATACGATAAGGATCCAAATGGATTGGATAAGAATAATAATTTTTTTAATGCAACAATTATGTCCAACGTTAATTTAGTGGAACAATTTAGTCCGCTAATACGAATGGATTTTGAACTAAAAAACTCACTTAAGTTGCTAACCGAAGTTAAAAAAGATAGAGCTTTGTCAATGAGTTTTGACAATAATTTACTAACCGAAGTTAAAGGGGTAGAATATATAATTGGACTTGGATACCGTTTTAAGGATGTTATTTTCTCATCTCGTTTAGCGGATAATCCAACTGGAATTATAAAAAGCGACATCAATCTAAGAGCTGATTTTTCATTACGAGATAATCAAACTATCGTGAGGTATTTAGATTATGATAAAAACCAGTTAGCAGCAGGGCAGAATATTTGGACATTAAGATTAACTGCGGATTATGTTTTGAGTAAAAACTTAACGGCTATTTTTTATTATGATCATTCATTTTCACAAGCCGTGGTTTCAACAACATTTCCACTAACCAATATTCGATCTGGGTTTACATTACGATACAATTTTGGAAATTAAATTGAAAAATTAATTTAATTTTCCAATGAAGATGTTACCTTTGTTTTAGTTAAAAAATAAACAATTTAATACTATTATGAATATACCAGTACATTTAAAGTATACAAAAGATCACGAGTGGGTTAGCATCGATGGAGATGTTGCAACAGTTGGAATTACTGATTTTGCTCAAAAAGAATTAGGAGACATAGTTTATGTTGAAGTAGAAAGTTTGGATCAAACTTTAGCAAAAGATGAGGTATTTGGTACGGTTGAAGCTGTAAAAACAGTCTCTGATTTATTTTTACCTGTTTCTGGAGAAATTATTGAGTTCAACGATGCATTGGAGAGTGCACCTGAGAGTGTTAATTCAGATCCCTATGGAGCGGGTTGGATGATTAAAGTGAAAATTTCTGACATGACTGAATTAGATACGTTGCTTACTAGTGATTCTTACAAAGATTTAATTGGTGCTTAAAAATTATTTTTTTTGGATTGCATTATTTTGGTCCTTCCTAGTTAGTTATTTGTGTTTAACACCTTCTAGTGATATTCCAACTGTTTCGATTCCACATTTAGATAAAATAGTGCATTCATTTTTTCATTTTGTATTTACAGTGCTTTGGTATTTGTTTTTTGAAAAACAAGTTAAGAAAAGTAATCAACAGAAACTTCTTTTAGTATCAGTCGTATTTTCATTATTATTTGGAATAGTAATTGAAATTTTACAAACTAAAATAACTTTGACACGAAGCGGAGATATATATGATATAATGGCAAATTTTGTTGGCTCAATACTTGCTTTTGTATTTATAACTGTTGGTAAGCGTTCAAAATATATTCAAAATTTTTCCGATATAAAATCCCGCTTTTAAGTGGGATTTTTTAGTATTTATAAAATGAAAATTCATCCAAAATCAATTGTTTCGTTTTCACTTTTCTTAATCACCTTGGCGGTAAATATAGCTATGCCTCTTTTTAGACCGTATGCTGAAAATGACGGATTAAATAACGGACAAACCTCCCTAGTTTTAGCTACTTATATTTTAGGGATGTTGCCTTGTTATATTTTTTTAGGAGGTATTTCGGATAAATTAGGTCGGAAACCGGTTTTGTTGTTTAGTTTGGTTTTGGCATTTTGTTCTACTTTGATAATTACAATTTTTCCGTCAGTAATAGCATTGATCTTCTCTCGATTTTTTCAAGGAGTAGCTTTGGCTTTGAGTATGGGCACAGGAACAGCGTATATTGCAGAACTATTGAAAACAGACCCCAAAAGCTCTGTGAAAGCAGCTAATGCTACTTCTATGGCAACTGCAATAGGATTTAGCGGTGGGGCATTCATGACAAGTATCGCTTTACTAATTCATTTTTCACTTACGCCAATTACCTATTTCATAGCGCTTTTCATTACGGCTATTGGGATAATCCTTGCATTTTTTCTTCCTGCTATTCCGCCAATAGGCGGCTCTTTAGTTCGATTGCCTTATTTTCCAAAAGGTTATTTTCCGGTAAATTTATCTATTGCCATTTGCTGGGCTAGTACGGGAGTAGTAATCGCTATAATTCCATCTCAATTAGCTTTATTTAATCTTACTCCTTATGCGGGATTTTGTTTGGTTTTAATTAATTGGACTGGTGCTTTTTTACAGCCTTTTGTTCGAAAATATTTTCAACCCAAAACAAGTTTGAAACTTGGGTTTTTACTAATTCCACTTGGTTTTAGCTTGGTTATTCTAGGTTGCTACTTAGGGCAATTGGCTATTGTGCTGACCGGAACTGCATTAATTGGGTCGGCTGCATACGGGTTTAGTTACCAAGGCGGGTTGGCTATTATTGCTCATTTAGGAGGTGTTCAAAAAGCAAGATCGATATCAGGATACATGTTTTTTGGATATATTGGATTTGGCATTCCTGCAATATTTTTAGGGTATTTAGCCGATTGGATAGGCATTATCCAAGCCTTGATTTTTTTTGAGTTAGTAATAGTGATGTTGAGTGCTTATTTATATATCACATTTGATAAATCTACCGACTAAATATTTTGTTTTTTTTAACGTATAAATCTAAAATAGATGTGATTTATTTCACAATCTAATTTGTATCTTCGCGCCTGATTTATACAACAAACATTGAGTACCATTACAATTAAATCCGTTTATTTAGATTTCAAAGCGATCACGAAAGCAGGTCTTGCAGTGAGTGTTGTTTTCTCATCAATAGCTGGTTTTGTTCTTGGTTTGCCAGAATTTCACACTTCAGATTTTTTTGTTTTGTTGAAACTAGCAGCCGGTGGGTATTGTATGGTAGGTGCGTCTAACGCATTTAATCAAGTGATTGAAAAAGATATTGATGCATTAATGGATAGGACAAAAAATAGACCTATTCCCGCAGGAAGAATGAGTTCTAATGTTGCTGTTGCAATAGCTCTTTTGCTGACTATTATTGGTATTATTTTATTGTATACAATTAATCCGAAAACAGCCATGTTTGGTGCTATTTCGATATTTTTATATACTAGTTTATATACCCCATTGAAGACGGTTACTTCATTATCAGTTTTCGTTGGTGCATTTCCAGGAGCTATTCCTTTTATGTTAGGCTGGGTAGCTGCATCGGGTGAATTTGGTATAGAAGCAGGAACACTTTTTTTGATTCAGTTTTTTTGGCAATTCCCTCATTTTTGGGCTATTGGTTGGTTCTTATATGAAGATTATGAGAAAGCGTCCATTTTTATGTTGCCTACAGGGAAAAAAGATAAAGGAACTGCATTTCAAATAATTTTGTATACGGTTTGGTTAATTATAGCTTCATTATTACCTGTTCTAGGTTTTACAGGGCAATTGTATTTAACCCCTTGGGCCGCATTATTTGTTTTTTTATTAGGTATTTGGATGTTAGTTTACGCAATACGTTTGTATCAATTACGAACCCTAAAATCAGCAAGAACATTAATGTTAGTAAGTGTTGCCTATATTACGTTATTACAATTGGTTTATATAGTAGATAAATTTTTAAGATAAATTATGGAATTATCAGTTTTAGAAGAAAAAAAACGAAAAGAACGATCTGCCAAACTAATTTTATTATTTGCTATGGCAAGTATGACAATGATGTTTGCTGGAATTACAAGTGCCTTTGTTGTAAGTAAGTCAAGAGCTGACTGGTTGAAAGACTTTCAATTGCCAACAGCCTTTTATTGGAGTACTTTGGTAATAATTGGTTGTAGTGTAACATTTCACCTGGCTAAATTAGCAATTAAAAAAGATCAAAATAGTAAGACATCTATGTACTTATTGTTAACACTTCTTTTAGGTTGTTCTTTTGTGGGACTTCAGTTTTTGGGATTTAATCAAATTATTGCTGAGGGTTATTATTTTACTGGACAAGCTAGTTCAATAACTACAACTTTCCTTTACATAGTAACTTTAGTCCATTTGTTGCACTTGGCTGGAGGGATTATTTCACTTTTAATTATAATTTATAATCATTTTAAACAAAAATACAATTCAACTCAAACTATTGGAATTGAACTAGGTGCGATGTATTGGCACTTTCTTGATGTTCTGTGGGTTTATTTATTTTTATTTTTATTTTTCTTTAAATAAGAAAAAAACGTAAATTTGAAAACTTTTTAACGAATTAACTTTTATGGGAGCGACAGTTACTACTGCAAACAGTGAAGAAAAAACTTGGGGAGGCGGAAATGAGCCAATGGGAGCAAGTTATGGTAAATTAATGATGTGGTTTTTTATCGTATCAGATGCCTTGACTTTCTCTGGATTTTTAGCAGCTTATGGTTTTTCAAGATTTAAGTTTATAGAAACATGGCCTTTGGCTGATGAGGTGTTTACACACTTTCCTTTTTTACATGGAGTTACTGCTCCAATGTATTATGTTGCGTTAATGACGTTCATTTTAATATTTTCTTCTGTTACAATGGTTTTGGCCGTAGATGCTGGACATCAATTGAACAAAAAGAAAGTGACAATTTATATGTTTCTTACCATTATTGGAGGTTTAATTTTCGTTGGTTCTCAAGCTTGGGAATGGAAAAATTTTATCAAAGGTGAATACGGTGCAGTTGAAACTAAAGGAGGAAGTATTCTTCAATTTGTGGATAAAGATGGGCATAGAGTTGCTTTAGCAGATTTTGCCGTTACACTTCCTGAAGAAAGAGAGCAATTAACTAGAAACAAAGCCAAATGGTTTATGGAAGAGCCTACATTGCCTACTTATTCTGTGGCTGAAGTTCAAGCTGGTTTTGAAGCTCATCCAGATTTATTGATTAGAACGGAGACTATTACAAAAGAAAAAAAGAAAGAAGTTTTATCACGTCAAGAATCTATAGCTAGACTTAAAGATGCTACTTATGTAGTGGAAGGAGCTAACCTTATTCGTAATGAATATGGAAGTAAGTTATTTGCTGATTTCTTCTTTTTCATTACTGGTTTCCACGGTTTCCACGTATTTTCTGGAGTTATAATTAACATTATTATCTTTTTTAATGTTTTATTAGGAACTTATGAAAAGAGAAAAAGTTACGAAATGGTAGAGAAAGTAGGTTTATATTGGCACTTTGTTGATTTAGTTTGGGTGTTTGTATTTACAGTATTTTACCTTGTTTAATTTTTAATAACAATAACAATGTCACACGATCACGTATCAAATACAGCTAGAATTTGGAAAGTTTTCGGAATTCTTTCACTTGTAACTATAGTTGAAGTAATTTTAGGGATACTAAAACCAGATTCACTTTTTATGAATAATGTTTTAGGAATGAATTTATTGAACTGGATATTCTATGCATTAACAATTTTTAAAGCATATTATATTGTATGGGCTTTTATGCATATTGAAGGCGAGACAAGTTGGTTAAGAAATTCGGTAGTTTACCCAGTTGTTTTTTTAGTAATTTACCTACTCTTTATTCTTTTAACAGAAGGAGATTATATTTATGAAATATTTAAAAATTCTACAATTAAATGGAATTTTTAACATGATATTAATTAATGAAAGAGGTACGCATTGCGTGCCTTTTTTTATTTTTGTAATCTAAATTTAATTCAAGATGAAAAAAAATACTGTTCTCTTTATTCTTTTTATTTTACCTATAGTAGCTTATTTGTTTTTTGCTTCGGGAGTGAATAGCTATACTAAACTTCCAATAATTACTCCAAAAACAAATGATTTTGGCAACTGGACATCCTTAAGTGGAGATAAGGTAAGCTTAAATGGTAAGGTTACTATTTTAGGTTTTGGCGGAAACGATTTGCTTAAACACAGAGGTAATTTATTTAATTTGAACCAAAAGGTTTATCAAAGATACCACGGATTTAAAGACCTTCAGTTTGTCTATCTTTGTCCAATTGGGACCGAGAAAGATGCTGAATCAGTTTTGAAAGCTTTGGGGGCATTTACAAACACATCCCAATGGCAGTTTGTCTTTACTTCGCCAGAAGAAATCAATTCCTATTACAATCAACTGCGTTTAGCTGAAAAATTAGATGCAAATTTTGGCACATCAAATGTTTACATTTTAGACAAAGAAATCAATTTGAGAGGAAGAAAAGAAAAAAAAGAATATAAAGAAGGTTATGATACATTTCATCCAGCTGAATTGAGTAATGAAATGTTAGATGATTTTAAGGTGATTTTATATGAATATAGAGCGGCATTAAAAAAGAATAATAATGCTTCTAGAAAAATTTAATAAAACGAGATGAAAAACAAATCGTATATAGGGATATCATTTATAATTTTAGTTTTTGCGATTTTAGTAGTTCCTAAAATTGTTCAACGTATTCAAAATGGTTCAGTTACTTCGGCAGATCGATTGGATAAAGTCCAAATTGGAAATGTTGAAGATACAAGTTTGGTAAAAATTGGTCCTTGTCCAAAATTTGAATTGATTAGCCAAGACAATGCTTCTGTTTCTAATGCTACTTTCAAAGGAAAGGTTTTTGTATTAGAGTTTTTCTTTACTAGTTGCCCAACTATTTGTCCAAAGATGAACCAAAGTATGCTTGGGATTGAGAAACAATTTTTTGGCAATCCTAATTTTGGGATAGCTTCAATAAGCATTGATCCTGTTACAGACTCACCTAAGGTTTTAAAAGAACATGCAGAGGCTTTGGGTGTAAAGTCCTCTAATTGGTATTTTCTGACAGGAGATAAAGATTATATTTTTAATTTAGCCAACAAAGGTTTTAATTTGTACGCTGGCGAAAATAGTAAAGTGAGCGGTGGATTTGAACACTCTGGACTTTTTGCTTTAATTGATAAAAATGGAATTATTCGTTGTCGTCGTGACCAATTCGGGAATCCAATTTTATATTATGATGGATTAGAGGCTAAAGGAGTAAAAGATATTCAAGAAGACATTAAAAAATTATTAAAAGAATAGATATGAAAGATATTTCTAATGTAGATAAGAAGTACAATACGTTAATTGTGTTTGTTTCGGTTTTAATCCCTATAGTTGTGGCTATTTTGTTCACGGTTAAATTGAAAGACTTTGGCTTTGAAGTGGAGCCCCTTTCATTTTTACCTCCAATTTATGCAACTATTAACGGAATTACTGCTGTAGTTTTAGTTGCTGCTGTATTGGCTATAAAAAAAGGGAACAGAAAAGTTCATGAACGTTTGATGACTTTTGCAATTGCATTATCATTAGCATTTTTAGTAATGTATGTAGCTTATCATATGACTTCGGATTCTACTAAATTTGGTGGAGAAGGATGGATTAAATTTGTATATTTTTTTATATTGATTTCCCATATACTGCTTTCAATTGCGGTAATCCCATTAGTGTTATTCACTTATGTACGTGCGTTAGCAGCAAAGTTTGACCAACATAAGAAAATTGCAAAGATTACGTTCCCTATTTGGTTGTATGTTGCAGTAACAGGGGTTGTTGTATACCTAATGATTGCACCGTACTACACCCATTAAGTTAATGAATTTATTTACATTCAAAATGCGATATTTTAAATTCAAATTTGTTGTTCTATTTTTTTTGCTTTTTTCAAGTTACACCTATGCACAATGTGCTATGTGTAGGGCTTCATTAGAAAGCGAAGGCAATAAAACGAAGTCTGAAGCTGTAAATGATGGAATTGTGTATTTAATGGCAATTCCCTATTTATTAGTAGGCGGAATAGGATACGCAATTTATAGGATGAAGAAAAAATAGCTTTACTTAAAACCGTCAACGGTAATGTTTACCTCTCCGTTGATAGTTAAGAATGCAATAATTGCTTGGTTAGTTAATTGAATTTTATTGAATTCAAAATTATCGAGTCTTCCATTAACATATACCCCGGGAATTGGGCTGTAATTTTTCAAATATCCTGACAAATTTTTAACGCCTTCTTCTAAGTTTGGACGAATTGAATACTTACAGTTTGATTGGATATTTTTAAGAATCAATCCCTGAGCTAACCAACTGGCTGTTTGCAATAATTTGTTTTTAGTCTCTAAAGCAAAATCCATTTCGTCAAAATAAAGCTCTTTTGTTACTTCATTGTATTTTGGAATGCCTGTTAAATAGATTGTCCCATTAACATTACCTTTTACTTCTAGCGCAATTGACATTTTATTTTTTTTATGCCAAATGGTTGCATTGAGTACTTTTATTTTCCTTTTTCCAGAAGCAAATTCTTTGTCCCTAAAGTTTTGAGTGATTATTCTAGATGCATCCTGATAATTTGAAACAGCAACAACACTAGCCTTAATAGCACTGGGCATAGATGTCACGGGTTTCAAAATAAGAGTACTCGAATTGAATTTTGATTCCGGTTTTTTTCCAATTAAAGTCTCCATAAAACATTTTATACCCATGTTTATGTGTATTGAATTCCCTATCAATTCGGCATTGGTAGTGTAAATTTCTATGGGAGTAACTCTGAGCCAACTTTCGTATTCTTGACTCATTTGGAATGGCCTGCATATTTTTTCTAGCGCATCTAAAACATTAGGTTTAAAATCCATCGATTTTGCAATAGATTCATCTATTTTTTTTTCGATTTTTGATTTGAAAAGAGGAAGGCTAGAATTAACTAAAAAGGTAATTGGAATATTTTTACCTAATAAAGACATGGTTGGACTTTCGTTCCAATCTATAGACTGAAATTGAGTTTTAGTTTGTAATTTCCAATTTGTCAAGTTCACTTCACTTGTCAAAGTAACCACACCGTTCAAATTAAATTCTTTTGTATTATAGAGTTGAACCCCTAATTTTTTCGTGCCTATTCGGTAACGAATGGTTGCTTTTAATGGTAAA
Source organism: Flavobacterium ammonificans (assembly GCF_020886115.1). Lineage (NCBI taxonomy): Bacteria > Pseudomonadati > Bacteroidota > Flavobacteriia > Flavobacteriales > Flavobacteriaceae > Flavobacterium > Flavobacterium ammonificans. The sequence goes on along the minus strand of NZ_AP025185.1, from coordinate 245,043 downwards.
ATAGTTTTTATTTTTCCTAGGTTATTTTCAAATTGAATTGACGCAAGCTTCCAAATTTTTATTTCAATATTATCATCTTCGATATTGGAATCGTCATAAATTAAGTTAGTTAAAGCACTATTTGTTTTATTTTCAATGTCCTTTAATTTTATTTTAATAGGTAAATTGAGAAACGATGGGCTATTGTCATACGCTAATGGAATGGCATCATCAGGTTCGGGTTGAAAATTAGCAATTTTGCTAGCGCTAGTACATCCAGTAACAAAGAGGTACATAGAAAGCAAAATAAAAGGGAAATTGATTTTTTTCATCGAACAACTTTTGAACGACAAAAGTACTAAAAGAAACAAAAAAATAATTTTATTTGTAACAATTGGAAAAAATTGGAGTCTAATTGTTTTTGATTGTTGTGAAAAATTTAAGATTCAAGAGTGACAATTGAGAAAACATAAAAATAGAATAGTATCTTTACCTCATACGATTTAATGAATTATGAAAAAAAATAATTGTTTCAGTCTTATTTTAATTGTCCTATTTGGAGTTGTAGCGCAGGCACAAACCAAGAAGTGGACTTTAGAAGAATGTGTACAATATGCATTAGAAAATAACATATCAATCAAGCAAACGGAATTAGATACCAAAACGGCTACTATAGATAAGCAAACTGCAGTAGGTAACTTCTTGCCTTCTTTAAATGTTGCCTCTAATCATTCTTGGAATATTGGATTGAACCAAGATATTACAACAGGTTTGTTAAGGAATCAAACCAATCAGTTTACTTCAGCAAGTGCAAATGTTGGAATTGATATTTATAAAGGTTTGCAAAATCAAAATAATTTGAGAAGAGCTAATTTGGCATTAGTTGCATCTAAATATCAATTATTGAAGATGCAAGAAGATGTAGCTTTGAATGTGGCTAATGCTTTTTTACAAGTGTTATTCAACAAAGAAAATTTAAAAGTGCAACAAGAACAACTTTTAAATAATGAAAAGCAGCTTAATCGCTCCATTGAACTCGTTAATGCAGGTTCAATTCCGAGAGGGGATATGCTAGATATCAAAGCAAATTTAGCTCAAAACCGTCAGAATTTAGTTGTTGCACAAAATAACTTATTAATTTCTAAATTGAGTTTAGCGCAACTTTTACAGTTAAAAGAGTTTGAAACTTTTGATGTTGTTGATGAGACTTCTATGGGTCAGAATAACACTATTTTAGCTCAATCACCTTCGGAAATTCTTGAAAAAGCTAAAGAGTCTAGAACTGATTTAAAAATAGCTCAAACGAATCTTGAAATAGCTCAAAAAAATCTTGCCATTGCAAAAGGAGCCTATTTACCAACGCTTCAAGGTTTTTATGGATTTAATTCTAGAATTTCATATGCTGATGCCGCCGCTATTGTTGGAGGTAATTTAGTAACAAGACCTGCAAATCCATTTTGGACACAATTTCAGGACAATAAAGGACAATCTTTTGGTGCACAGTTGACTATTCCGGTTTTCAATGGATTCTCTGTTAAGAATAATGTAGAGCGTTCAAAAGTGGCGCTTGAGCGATCTAAAAATAATTTACAACAACAAAATTTAGACTTGCAAAGGACTATTTATGCAGCATTTACAGATGCTAAAGGAGCTTTGAATGCTAATGAAACTGCTATTACTTCTTTTGAAGCTAGACAAGAAGCCTATCTTTATGCCAAAGAAAAATTTGATGTAGGATTATTGAATTCATTTGACTACAATCAAGCGCAAACTTTAATGATAAATGCTCAATCTGAAGTGTTAAGAACTAAATACGACTCTATTTTTAAAATCAAAATCCTTGAATTCTATTTTGGAATTCCAATCATTAAAAACTAATTTATTATGTCAAAAAAGACCATATACATCTTAATCGGTGCAGCAGTAGCTTTAATTACTTTACTAATTGTTTTATCTAAAACTGGTGCAATTGGTAATAAAGATGAAGGAAAAGAAATTGAAACAGCAAATGTTGATGCTTCGACAATTATCGAAACGGTTTCGGCAACAGGTAAAATTCAACCTGAAATTGAGGTTAAAATAGCTTCTATGGTTTCTGGAGAAATTATTGAATTGCCAATCAAAGAGGGGCAAGTTGTAAAGAAAGGGGATTTGTTAGTTAAAATCAACCCTGATTTATATACTTCTGGATTGAATAGAGCTCAAGCAAATTTGTCTGGAACTAAATCTGGTTTGCAACAAGCAGATGCTAGTTTCAACGAAGCCAGAGCCAATTATGAAAGAAACAAAGTATTGTTTCAAAAAGGGATTATTTCTAAAGCAGATTGGGATAGATCTATCGCTGCATTTGAAGTAGCTAAATCATCTAAGGAATCCGCTTATTTTAATGTAAAAAGCGCTTCGGCTTCTGTAATTGAAGCTAAAGATAATTTAGGTAGAACAGTAATTTATGCTCCTGCAGATGGAACTGTTTCTGTGCTAAATGTAGAATTGGGTGAGCGAGTTTTAGGAACGCAACAAATGGCAGGAACTGAAATATTAAGAGTGGCTAACTTGAATAATATGGAAGTGGAAGTTGATGTTAACGAAAATGACATTGTAAAAATCAAAGTAGGTGACGAAGCCAAAGTGGAAGTAGACGCGTATCTGAAAAAAGATTTTAAAGGAGTAGTTACGAGTATTGCTAATTCAGCAAGTTCTGCTTTGACAGCTGATCAGGTAACTAATTTTAAGGTGAAAGTGAGAATTTTAAAAGAATCGTACCAAGATTTATTGGAAGGAAAACCGTCAACATATTCACCATTTAGACCCGGAATGACTGCTACAGTTGATATTATTACCAAAAAGAAAAAGAATGTGTTAGCTGTGCCAATTAGTGCAGTTGTTGTGAAATCAGATACTGCTGCAGTAAAGGAAATAAAAGTAGACGATCCAGAGGCAGAAAAATCAGCTCCAAAAAGTGATAAAAAATTTGAATGTGTTTTTGTTAAAGTTGGAAATAAAGCTAAAATTCGTGTGATAAAAACAGGAATTCAAGATGATACTAATATTGAAGTTTTAACAGGACTTAAAAAAGGAGATGTTGTAATTACAGGTCCTTATACTATAGTTTCTAAAGAATTAAATTCTGGAGATAAAGTAAAGTTAAAAACAGATAAGAAGTAAATTGCATTGAGTTACATTTTAAACATTGAAACAGCTACCAAAAACTGTTCTGTTGCATTAGCCAAAAATGGAGAAACAATCCTTTGCAAAGAGATTGCAGAGGAAGGTTATTCCCATGCGGAACGATTGCATGTTTTTATTGATGAAGTTTGTAAAGAATCGGAAATTAGCTTTCAAGACTTATCCGCTATTGCAGTTAGTCAAGGCCCAGGTTCTTACACTGGACTTCGTATCGGTGTGTCAGCGGCAAAGGGCTTGTGTTATGCGTTGAATATCCCATTGATTGCAGTTGATACCTTACAAGTCTTAGCATCAAAAGCTACTATTGCTCAAGGATTGATCATTCCAATGCTTGATGCACGAAGAATGGAAGTATATAGTGCTATTTTTGATTTTAAGTTGGTAAAACAAAGAGAAGTTCGAGCGGAAGTCATCACAGAGAATTCCTTTGAATCCATTACTGAAACAGTCTATTTTGTTGGAGATTGCAGTGATAAATGTAAATCTGTTTTAATGAAATCTAATTTTAATTTTTTGGAAGAAGTTAAATACCCATCAGCAAATGAGATGAGTGCTTTAAGTTTTCAAAAATTCCAAAAAGAAGATTTCGAAGATGTAGCCTACTTTGAACCTTATTATTTAAAAGATTTCATGATAACTACTTCAAAACAAGCTGGCTAATTACCTCTTGAATAGATGTGTTAGGTAATTGACATGTTTTATTTTGACAAACATAGTAGTTGTTTTTACCCGCTACAAATCGGTCTTTTAGAAAAGGCAAATTCGAAGTCTTTTCAGTTCCTGCGATAATGACATTTGGTAAATACAAAGCTGTAATTATTTTGTTTGATTCTTTGGCATTAGGTCCGCAAATAGCCAACTCCTTATTTTGTTCTGAAAAAGATAATATCAAATCCAACCAATTGGAATAAGCAGAAGGGTAGTCCATATTAGGCACGAGTATGGAAAGCATTTTTTGGGCTACTTTTTCATAATAAGAGTTGTCAAAATAAATACTAAGTTGGTATAAATTTTTTGCCATAACTGAATTAGAAGCAGGAATTACATTATCTTCTGTTTCAAAATGAACACTAATTAATGCTTCATCTTTATCTGAGGTAAATCTAAAGAATGAATGTTGTTCATCATAAAAGTGTTCTAAAGTATAATCGGTTAGTTGCTTGGCGTCGTGAAGCCATTTTTCTTCAAAAGTGACTTCATATAATGCAATAAAAGCGGCAATCACAAAACAATAATCTTCTAAATAGCCATTAATGGTAGCTTTGTCATTTTTAAAATTGTGCCATAAGTTCCCATCATTTGACCAAAGTTTTTTGATTATAAAGTTTGCGTTTTCAAGCGCCTTAGTAAGGTATTCTTCGTTATTTAAGGCTTTATAAGCGTCAACATAACCTTTTAACATAATAGCATTCCAAGACGTCAAACATTTATCATCTAGTCTTGGTTTAGCTCTTTTTTCTCTTTTTAAATAAAGAGTTTGCTCCCAAACTCTCTTCTTTAGTTCTAATTCGACTGTAGTAATTTGATTGAGTTTGGCAATAGATTCAAGGTTTTGGTTTTGAATTAGCACATAATTTCCATTTTCCCATAAGCCAAATGAATTGATATTAAATACCTGGCTGAAAAGATCAAAATCTTCGTGGAGAATTGACTTTAATTCTTCCATTGTCCAAACATAAAAAGCACCTTCTTCTAAATGCTTTTCTATATTCAAACTATCTGCGTCAAGAGCAGAATAGAATCCTCCTTCAGAAGTTCTCCACTCCTTTGAAACAAATTGCAAGGTTTTTTCAATGACTTCCTTGTAAATCGGATTTTGGGTTAATTTATAGGCTTCACTGTATAAAGAAATCAATTGCCCATTATCATATAACATTTTTTCAAAATGCGGAACATGCCATTTAATATCGACCGAATAGCGAGAAAATCCGCCGTCAATGGTATCAAATATTCCGCCAAAAGCCATTTTGGTTAACGTCAAGTTTACAAATGATAATAACTCGGCATCTTGATTTTGATAGGCGTAACGAAGTAAAAATTGATAATTGTTAGGCATCATAAATTTTGGTGCTCGTGCCATTCCTCCAAATTCCAAATCAAAACTTTTTTTCCATTTAGAAATCAAATGGTCAAGTATTTCTTTCTGATTGGAATTTTCATTGTGCCCTTTTTGAATTATGGAAATAGCTTCAATTCCTTGATGTAATTTCTCGGCATAATCAATCATTTTTTCAGGAGCCGATAAGTACATTTTTTGCAATTGATCTAAAGTTTCTGTCCATTCTTCTTTTCTAAAATAAGTTCCGCCCCAAACTGGTCTTCCGTCAGGTAAGGCTACAATATTTAATGGCCAGCCGCCATGACCTGTCATAATTTGTACTGCTTTCATGTACACTGCATCAATGTCTGGACGTTCTTCCCGATCTACTTTTATGTTTACAAAATGAGCATTCATTACAGATGCAACAGCTTCGTTTTCAAAACTTTCGTGTTCCATTACATGACACCAATGACAAGCGGAATATCCAATACTAATAATGATAAGTTGGTTTTTTTCTTTGGCTTCAGCCAAAGAAAGAGCATTCCAAGCTTTCCAATGCACTGGATTATTGGCGTGTTGTAAAAGATAAGGACTTGTTTCTAAGTGAAGTTCGTTCATTTTGAGTAGCTAAAAAAAGCGTCTCATAAAGAAACGCTTTTTAGTGTAATGTTTAAGCGTTTGCCGCTTCGACTATAATACTGTCATCGTTAAGCATACTTTTGAGCAAGCCTTCAATGCCGCTTTTTAATGTGAATGTAGAAGATGGACAACCGCTACAAGCACCTTGTAAAATGACTTTCACGATTTTATTTTCTTCGTCAAAAGATTCGAAAGCAATATTTCCCCCATCAGCAGCAACGGCTGGTTTTACATACTCTTCTAAAATATTGATAATTTTCTGAGAAGTAACATCTAAGTTGTCGAATTCTTCTGTCTTTTTTGTTTCTTCAACAAGTGTTTCTTGAACAAAATTTTCTTCTAAAACAGTCCCCCCATTTTCAATGAATTGTTTAATGAAACTGCGAATTTCTAGCGTAATTTCATCCCAATTATTGATGTCGTATTTGGTTACCGATATATAATTTTCATCAATAAAAATCTCTTTTACATATGGAAATTTGAATAATTCTTTAGCAAGAGGTGATGAACTTGTTTGGTCTATATTTTTGTACTCAACCGCTGTTTTAGTCAACATTCTACTCACCACAAATTTTAATGCTGACGGATTTGGAGTTGTTTCTCCATAAACAGTAATGGGTTGTTTTTTTGTTTTGTTATCCTCTTGTTTAACAATAACACCACCTTCATTCACGTGTTTTTCAATTTGTTCTGCAACAGCTTCTTTCACATCATCCCATTCTACAATGCTAAAGCGTTCAATAGCTATAAAATTTCCTGAAATGTAAACTGTTTTAACAAATGGAAGATAAAAGAGTTGTTGCGCTAACGGAGAATTCCCCGCTTCGTCGATATTTTTAAATTCAAAGTTTTCATTTTGCGTAATAAAATCTGGGAATTCAAATTTTAGTATAGTTGGATTCTGAGTCTCTTTTATAGTAACTTTCATCATGAGTTTTATTTTTTTGCAAATTTACTAAAGTTATTTTCTTTGAATAGTTATATTTGGTAATTATATGCAATACTAACATACAATTAACGTTAGTTTAAGTATTTTAATACCATTAGAATGTACAATAAATTGAAATTTTTAATTTTATTTTTATTACTTTCATTTACATCTTTTTCACAGGATGGGATCCCTGTATATTCTGATTATTTAACGGATAATTATTATTTACTTCATCCATCTATGGCTGGAGCATCTAGTTGTGATAAATTAAGAATAACCGGGCGTAAACAATGGTTTGGTCAAGATGAAGCTCCAGAACTTCAAACTGCCAGTCTTAATATGCGGGTAACTGACAAATCAGGATTAGGTGTTATTATTTTTAATGACAAAAATGGATACCATTCCCAAAAAGGAGCTAAAGTAACCTATGCACATCATATTATGTTTTCCAGAGATGATATCGATTTGAATCAGCTTTCTTTTGGAATGAGTACGGGTATGGTTCAAAGACAATTAGACGAAACTAGTTTTACAGAATACGATCCATTAAATACAGGGGAGATACAAAGAAGTTCCAATTTTAATGTGGATGTAGGGGTTTCCTATAACTTTCTTAATTTTTATGTTCACGCAACAGTGCTGGGGGCAGTTGAATCTAAACGAAAAATATACAGTGATTTTGAAAGCAGGAATATTAGGAGGTATATTTTCAGTACTGGCTATGCCTTTGGGGATAAACAAAAAATACTCTGGGAGCCGTCTATTTTGTTTCAAATGATTGATGCTACAAAAGAGAAATTAGTTGATTTTAATTTGAAAGTACATAAAGATTTACTTCAAGGAATTGGATCTTTATGGGGCGGATTATCGTATAGACGAAGTTTTGAAGGAGCACAATATTTAAACGGAACAGCTGTTTCAAGTCAAAAACTGCAATACGTTACTCCTTTTTTTGGCGTAACTTACAAACAATTAATGATAGGATACACGTATTCAAGAGTTTCAGGGCCTATCTTATTTGATCAAGGGGCGTATCATCAAATTACTTTAGGTTTTAATTTTAATTGCAAACAAGAGTATTATATTGGAACCACTTTATAATTTTTATAATAAATTTTTATGTTAGTTAAATCCGTTAATGGGAAATCACCCGTAATTCCTGAAGATTGTTATGTTGCTGAAAATGCAACTATTGTAGGTGAAGTTAGTTTTGGACATTCGTGCAGCGTTTGGTTTAATGCCGTTATTAGGGGAGATGTTAATTTTATCTCTATTGGCAACAAAGTTAATATTCAAGATGGTGCAGTGGTGCATTGCACCTATCAAAAGCATCCAACAATTATTGGTAGTAACGTCTCTATTGGGCATAATGCAATTGTTCACGGCTGTGTGATTAAAGACAATGTATTAATTGGAATGGGGGCTATAGTGATGGATAATTGTGTTATTGAAAGTAATTCAATTGTTGCAGCAGGTGCTGTGATTACCCAAAATACTGTTGTAGAATCAGGGACGATTTGGGCGGGTGTTCCTGCTAAAAAAGTGAAAGATATTGATCAATCCGATTTTGCAGGCGAAATTGAAAGGATATCAAATAATTATGTAATGTATTCAGGTTGGTTTAAAGACGAATAATATTCGCTTAAAAGTCGATTTTTTCTATTCTAAAGTTATCCATTAAAATAGCTGATAAGACTTTAGGATCTGTATTTGAATAAAAAATCGGATCGGGTAATTTTAAACTAGAAAACCCAACTTTTTCTTCTAAAACTTTTTGAGTTTGCCTAGCAACAGCCTGTCCTGAATCAATAATTTGGATATGTGCTGGAAGTATTTTTTTAATTTGAGGAATCAGATAAGGATAATGACTACATCCCAGTACCAAATAATCGATATTAGCCTCAATCATCGGTTGAAGATAGGAGTGAAGTAGTTGTTCCATTTCTGTAGAGTTGATTTGTCCACCTTCAATAAGTTGAACTAAACCATGTCCTACTTGTTCCACTATTTTGGTATCCTGATACATTTCTGTTGCCTTATGGAAAAGCTCACTATTTAGAGTGCCTTTGGTAGCTAATATTCCTATTGTTTGTGTCTTTGAGTTAGTTGCCGCGGGTTTAATTGCAGGTTCTATGCCAATGAAGGGAATAGTGTATTTGGCTCTTAATTCTTGAATAGCATTAGTTGTAGCAGTATTACAAGCTACTACGATTAGCTTGCAATCCCTATTTAAAAGGAATTCTGTGTTTTTGCAACTTAAGTCAATTATTTCTTGCTTTGATTTTTGACCATAAGGAGCATTTATACTATCAGCAAGATAGATAGTTTTTTCATTAGGTAGTAATTGATGTATTTCTTGCCAAATGGATGTCCCTCCAATGCCTGAGTCAAAAATACCGATAGGTTGGTTATTCTCCATACAACAAAGTTACCTACTACAATTTAAATTTCCTATATATTTTATTAATGCATAAAAAAACTGCTCCTTGTTGTAGGGAGCAGTTGAGATAATAGTGTGAGGTTTAAATTAGAAACCTAAATCCTTTTTAACATCAGCAGTTAAGTTGGTACCATCTGCTAAAAGTAGAGAAGAACCATCTAGAACATATTGGAATCCTTTTGCTTTTCCAACTTTTTGGATAGATGCTCTCACTTTTTCCATTATTGGTTTTACGATATCCGATTCTTTTTGTTGTAATTCTTTTTGAGCATTATCTCTATAATCAACAATTCTTTTTTGCATGTCTTGTACTTCTTTAGAGCGCTCTCCATTAACAGCCTCAGTTACAGTAGCCGCTTCTGCTTCGTATTTTTTTAACTTACCTTGGTATTCCTCAACCATTTTTTTATACTCAGAATCGTAAGTAGTACTCAATTTTTCTAATTGTTTTTGAGCGTCTAACATAGCAGGCATTTTAGCCATAATTTCGTTTACGTCTACGTGAGCAGTTTTAGTTTGTGCCGAAATTTGATTAGCTCCTAAGAATACTATTGCTGCGATTAATAAAGTCTTGATTTGTTTCATTTTCTAAAAGTGTTTAATAATTAATTTTTGTTTGTATTTGATTTTAATTTTTCTTCTGCTGCTTTTTTTGCTGCAGCTCTTTCTTCAATAATTTTATTTCTTTTTTCTTCTGCTGCTTTTTTATTTTCCTCTAAAAGTTTTTTACGATCCTCAATAGCTTTTTGTTTTGCATTCGCTTGTTTGAGTTTAGCTTCTTCAATTTTAATTTTGGTTGAGTCAACTTTACTTACATCAGTTGTAACTTTTTCAGAAACCGTTCCATTTTTTTTATTTTCACGATCTTCAATCGCCTTTTTTCTTTTTTCCTCTAACGCTTTTTTGTTATCCTCAATAACCTTCTTACGTTCATCAAGAAGAATTTGTTTTTCTTCTGCTTGTTTTTTTCTTGCTAATTCTGCCGCTTGCAGCTTTTCTTTTGAAGCATTGTCATTAGCAGCTTTTTCAGTACCTGTATTCGAAGAAGTACTACTATTCTTTTTTGCTAGTTTTTCTTCAGCTAATTTTTTTCTTCGATCGTCAAACTCTTTTTTCTTTGCTTCTTGAAGTTGTTTTCGATCAGCAAGTATCTTTTCTCTTTCTTCTTTTCTGGCATCTAAAATCTTTTGTCTCTCTTTTAAAGTATCATTTTCATCAAGAGCATCTTCTTTATTTTCTTTTTCTTCTAGGTTTTTTTGTTGCTTTTTGGTTAACTGCTCCCGTTTTTCGGTTCGGTTAATTACACGTAACACCTGATCACTTATATCGAATTTCTTAGCAGCAAATAATATGGTTAAATCAGAAGATTTGTCAAAAATAAAATCAAATTGTTTGGCTTCAGCAATATCTTGTACCGTTGTAAAAACTTGATCTTGAACAGGCTTGGTTAAAATTAACTTTTGCTGCATTAAATCCCCATTGGCACCAAACCTTTTTTGTTGAAATTCTAAAACTTCTTTTTCAAGATAGTGTATTTCTGCTTCACGCTCTTCTATTAATTCTTTCGTTAAAAGAGCCTTTTCTGTTTTTAATTCATCAACAAGTTTTTGAATGCTATTCTTTTTTGTTTCTATTTCTTGTTTCCACTTAATTGCTTTCTCCTCTAATTGATTTTGTGCTTCTTTATAATTGGAAACATTTTGTAAAATATATTCCATATCTATATAACCAATTCTTGGACCTTTCACTTGTCCCGCTAGAGAAAAGAAAGCATTCAGGGTTAAAAATAGAAATAATATTTGTTTTCTCATAATCTTTTTAAAAAATCAAAACAGATAATTTAAATTAAAATTGTTGACCAATAATAAAGTGGGTTTCCCATCCATTTGGCGCGCTTTGTCCTGGCAATGCATCAAAACCTTTTGCAAAGTCAATACCAAGTAGACCAAAGGCAGGCATAAATACTCTTAATCCGACTCCTGCTGAACGGTTTAAAGCAAAAGGATTGTAATTTCTAAACGAATCATAAGAAGATCCTGCTTCTAAAAAGGCTAAGGCATAAATTGAAGCTGAAGCTTTCAATGTAATCGGATATCTCATTTCTAATGAAAATTTATTATAGATAGTTGCACCTAATTGTTCTCCATTACTATTAATTGGCGTAATTGAGTTGTTTGGATAACCTCTCAGCTGAATCGTTTCACGACCATCCATGGCAAACATTTGCATTCCATCTCCTCCAAGGAAAAAACGTTCAAATGGAATAGATCCTCTACTCTGATTATAAGCCCCTAAAAATCCAAATTCTGATAAACTTCTCATAACGAGTTTTCCAAATAGTTTAGTATACCAATCTGCTTTAAATTTAACTTTATAGTACTCTAACCAGTTAAATTTTTGTTGATCTACTTTTGAAGGATCAGCTGCTCCATCTTGAAATCTTGCTACTCTATTTGGGAATGGATTTGTTGAGCTTGGTAAACTTTCTAAATAGTCTCCTTCATTAACTAAAATTCCATTAGGTCCTGTATAAGGTGATCCAGTATACTTAAATTTATATTCTTCTTGAGAACCAATAGTGGCATAGTTAACATTATCAAATAAAGAATAGGGAGGTGTAAATTTAGCAGAGAAACTAAATTCTGAACCATAAGTTGGAAAGATTGGATTTACCCCTTTGTTATTTCTAGTTATTCCTATTGTATAGGCTAAATTTCTAGAAGTTCCATCGCCAAAAGTAAATAGTCCAGTATTGTAATTGTTCAATTCATAGTGTTGGTAACTTACAGACTGTGATAGTACAAAAAAGTCATCAGGTACGGTTAACCTTTTTGCAATTCCAACAGAAAGTGTAAGAATGTTAAAGCTTTTTGTTCTGTCTACTTCAAAGGTTATAAAATTATTCAAGTATTGTTGGCTATACGAAATCGAAGAATTGAATTGAACTGGTTTTTTTCCACCAAACCAAGGCTCTGAAAAAGAAGCGCTATAAGTTCTAAAGAAAGTACTTGCTTGTAGTCTTAGCGATACCTTTTGTCCGTCTCCCATAGGAAGAGGTCGGTAAGCGGACTTATTAAACATATTCTTTGCTGAAAAGTTATTAAAGGACAAACCAAGTGTTCCAATGAATCCACCGCCTCCATAACCTCCTTGGAGTTCAATTTGACTAGCGCCTTTTTCGGCTAGATTGTATTCAATATCTACTGTTCCTGCTCCTGAATCAACATTTTTAAACTTAGGATCTATGGTTTCAGGATCAAAGAAACCAAGTTGACCTATTTCTCGAATTGTTCTAACAAGCTGTTCTTTACTGTATTTTTCACCTGGTTTAGTTCGTAATTCACGATAAATAACTTGATCATTTGTTTTGTCATTTCCAACAACTGTTATTTTATTAAAATAGGCAATAGGTCCTTCTGTTACTCTGATTTCAAAATCAATGGTATCATTAGCTGTTTTAACCTCTACAGCGTTAATACTAGAAAATAAGTAACCGTTATTTTGATATAAATTAGTTATATCTTCTCCGTCAGGTTTAGTTTTATCTGCAATTCTTTTTTCAAGTAACACCCCGTTATAAACATCTCCTTTTCTTAGTCCTAGCGCTTTGCTCAAGCCTTGGTCAGAATACACAGTATTTCCTAAAAACTTAATATCTCCAAAATAATAACGATTTCCTTCCTCTACTTTAATTCCAACAGCAAGTGCATTTTTTTCTTTGTTGTAAGAGACAGTATCAGAAATTATACGCGCATCTCTGAATCCTTTTTCTTTGTAGACATCAATAACTTTTTCTAAGTCTGTTTTGTACTTGTCTTTTATAAATTTAGAAGCTTTAAAAATTCGTGTAAACTTCTTTTGTTTAGTATCTTTCATGGCTTTTTTAAGCGCCTTGTCAGAGAGTTTAGAGTTTCCTATAAAGTCAATTTTATCAATTTTGACTTTAGTTCCTTTATCAATGGAAACTAACATATTGACCTGATTTACTGTCGAGGTATCTTGAACGGTATTTACATTTACTTTAGTATTGAAAAAACCGTCTTTTTTGTATTTGTTTTCAATGTAGTTTTTAGTAGTTGTGATTAAGTTTTCGTTGACTACTTTATTTTCCGTCAAGCCATTATCTTTGATAAGTCCTTCAATTTTGTTCTTTTTAACACCGACAATTCTAACTTTATTTAATTTTGGAAGTTCCTCTAAGTGTAAGTCTAAATAAATACTATCATTCTCTACTTTATTAACGTAAAAAGAGATTTCATTGAACAAGCCTAGTTTACCTAGCTTTTTGATTGCCGAACTAATTTCTTCACCAGGAACGCTAATTTCGCTCCCTTTTTCAAGTCCAGTAAAAGTTACTACTGTTTGAGAATTAAAAGTAATCTTACCAACAACATTGACATCAGCAAGAAAATATTTTTTGCCTTGATCAAATGGGACTCTTTCTTGCGCACTAGCTTGGAAAAAAAATCCAAATAATAATAGGCTAAGAACTAATTGTATGCTTTTATGTAACACTAAAAAATTATTTAATTTGTTCGCTTGTTTTTCCAAATCTTCTCTCTCTTTTTTGATAACTTAGTATCGCCTCGTATAAATCACTTTCTTTGAAATCGGGCCATAAAATATCTGTGAAATATAATTCAGCATAAGCAATTTGCCAAAGAAGAAAATTACTTATCCGATGTTCCCCACTTGTTCTGATTAACAAGTCTACATCTGGGAGGTTTTGTGTGTAAAGATGCTCATTTATAACTGAATCGTCTATTTTGTCAACTGAAATTATATTATTTTTAACTTTATCACTTATATTTTTCACTGCATTTACTAGTTCCTCTCTTGAGCCGTAACTTAATGCAAGTGTTAAAACTAATTTAGTGTTTCCAGCCGTTTTATTGATTACATCTTGTAATTCTTTCTGAGCTTTTACAGGTAATTTTTCAAGATTACCTATGGCATTCAATTTAATATTATTTTTTTCAAGTGTAGGTAATTCTTTAATCAATGAATTAACTAATACTTTCATTAAAGCCTCAACTTCAATTTTAGGCCTGTTCCAATTTTCGGTAGAAAATGCGTAAAGTGTTAAATTTTCAATTCCAAGGGTTGCACAGGCTTCAATAATTTTTTTAACAGATTTAGTTCCGCTTTCATGACCTAATGTTCTAAATAGCCCATGTTTTTTAGCCCAACGACCATTGCCATCCATAATTATGGCGAGATGTTTTGGAAGATTATTTTTATCAATTAAATTAACTGTACTCATATTTATTCTGCGCAAAAACAGGGTTTTTGACCAAAGGTATAGGTTAAGGTTAAACCCGAAAACACATACCAATCATTGTTGTTTAAATTTCCGAAATTAGGCACTGAAATTGTTGTATTCTCACGAAAACTTCCATCAATTGCATCCGTAAACGCATAACGCGCGCCAATTTCAAAACCGACCACAAAATTAGAAGTTAAATTGGATTTTACACCTAAAATTATGGGCAATACTACACTTTTTTCATTTATATCCACATTAGGCTTCGATTTAGGTCTCAAAGTACCGTTATAAAAGCCCATGTTAATGCCTGTAAATACGTATGGAGTTAGCTTTCTTTCCAATGGATTATTGATGTCAAAATCGAAAAAGTTAAATTCAATTCCGCCACCTATTTCTTTAATTGTAGTATCAAATTCATAACCTCTTGCTTTTCTACTATTGTCATTAGAATTTGCATCTTTTGAAACTATATTGGACTGAGTGTAAGAAAATCTCCAAGAATGTCGCGGTGTTTTGTTCCATTTGTAAATGAACCCTATGGCAGGACTTTCAGGATGTATGTATGTGGTAGAGCCTACATCTCCAACAAAATTACTGCCGCCAACAAATAGTCCAACTTCATTAATTTGAGAATGACTATTAGAACTGTAAAGTAAAATTGTAAAAAGAAATAGAAATTTATTCATTATTTTAAATTGCAGGCAAATATAATTAAATCAGAAACAAGTCATTTAAAGATATGATTTGTTATTCGTCTTAGCTAAAGTTCTTATTTTAAACGCTAAAAATGAAGGATTCGTATTGACCTAATTTTAATTTCTTTTGTCTTCTCCCCAAAGTAGTTTGTTGCGTAAGGTTTTCAGAAATGTTTCTTCCTGAATTTCTACCATATTGATTTGGAATGGCGTTTTCTTAATTATTAAAATAGATTCATTTGCAATGGTAGTGACTCTAGAATCTAATGAAACTAAATAATTTTCTTCACGACCCGAAACGCGTAATTTAACTTCGGTATCATCTGGGATAACAAGTGGTCTGGCATTTAAATTGTGAGGTGCTATTGGCGCAATTACTAAACTTTTTACATTGGGAGTTAAAATAGGTCCGCCGCAACTCATAGAATATCCTGTAGACCCTGTAGGTGTGGAGATAATTAATCCGTCCGCCCAATAGGAGTTTAAAAATTCTCCATCTAAATAGGTTTCTATAGTGATCATCGAGGTAGTATCTTTTCTACTCACCGTGATTTCATTCATTGCAAAATTGATTTCTTTAATGGCATCGTTTTCAGGAGAACAATCCAAACTTAGTAGCGTTCGTTTTGAAATACTGTATTTTTTATCCATTACAAATTGCAAAAAAGAATCAATATTGTCTTTTTGAACCGAAGCTAAAAAGCCTAAACGACCAGCATTTATTCCTAAAATAGGAATGCCTGAATTCCGAACTAAAGTAGCGGCTCTTAAAATGGTTCCGTCGCCACCAATACTTATTAGCAAGTCAAAACTACTATCCAATTCCGTATGCGATGAAAATGTGTGGTAGGTCTCGTGAATTAGGTTTTTCTCGTAAAGCATTTCTAAAAAAGCTGCTTCAATAATCAATTCAGTATTGTTCTTTTTGAAAAAAACAAAAATGTCTTTAATAATAGGTTCGGTGCTATTAAGATAATATTGTCCGTATATTGCTATTTTCATTTTTTTGTAGTTCTAATGCAAAGTTAAATATTCAAATATTTATCTAAATAATCCGAGCGCTCTTTTAGCGTATTAATGTAATTATCATCATTATGCTCCGAAATAATTTCATAATTGTAGCGTCTAAAGGTTTGAATAATATCATTCATAACTCCTAAAGTTACCTTAATTGTAATTTCAATTGTATCATTATCGGACTTGGATACAAATAACCCTAATAATTTACCATTATTACTTTCAACTATTTGAGAGACTTGGCTCATTGAATAATCAACTAGTGCTTTTTTTACAATGATAATACCTCCTGCTTCTTTAATAAATGGGGTTTCATTTAAAAAACGCATACTATCGGTAAGTTCGTAATAACCTAAGTAATGGTTGTTTTCATCCAAAACAGGAACAATGTCTGTATGATTTTTTCCGAAAACTTCTAGAACATCCAGCCAATTCATCGAAGAACGAACAAAAAATGGCTCCAATGTATATTTGTAATTGCTTATTTTTTTATCAGTATCAAATGTTTCTATGTCTTCAGCAACGATGCTTCCTAAGTAAATTCCGTCTTCTAAAACAGGGAAATGAGAAAAAGATACATCCATAAAAAAATCTTGGGCAGCTAGAATAGTTTCTTCGCTGTCCATAGCCCTGAAGTCGTTATTGATGTAATCTGTAATTGTTGTCATAAAGTCAATACTCAATAGTTAACGCAAAATAATCAAAAAAAGGCAAAATCACCTACATTTAACTTTGTATTTTTGTATCCGAAAAATAGTTTTTCTAAAATCAATTCAATAATTATGACAAAGTTAAGTGTAAATATCAATAAAATAGCAACTTTACGAAATGCCCGAGGCGGAAATGTACCGGATCTATTAAAAGTTGCAACTGATATTCAAAAATTTGGCGCGCAAGGCATCACGATTCATCCTCGTCCAGACGAGCGTCACATCCGTTATCAAGATGCACGCGATTTGAAGTCTATCGTTTACACAGAATACAATATAGAGGGCAATCCGCAACATAATTTCATTGATTTGGTTTTAGAATGCCAACCAGAACAAGTGACTTTAGTTCCAGATGCCATCGGAGCAATTACGTCTTCGGCAGGTTGGGATACGGTAAAAAATCAAGCCTACCTGACCGAGATGATTCAAGAATTTCAACGCAACGGAATTCGAACTTCTATTTTTGTGGATCCTGTTCTCGAAATGATTGAAGGAGCAAAAAAAACAGGTACTGACCGAATCGAGTTGTACACAGAGGCCTTTGCACATCAATATGGTTTAGGCAACGAAAAAGGAATTGAGCCTTATGTAGCAGCTTCGGTTTTGGCTAATGAATTGGGATTAGGAATTAATGCTGGACACGATTTGAGTTTGGATAATATTCAATTTTTTAAACAAAACATTCCAGGTTTATTAGAAGTTTCCATTGGTCACGCATTGATTTCTGAAGCGTTGTATTTGGGTTTGGAAAATGTGGTTAATATGTATTTGAACAAACTGAAATAATCTTCGTTACCTAGATTTGTAACACAAATATGCGCTAAGATTTCACAGAGAAACTCAAAGTTTTAGTTTTAGAATCCTTAGTGCAACTTTGAGATTACTTTGTGAATCTTTGTGGAATAATTATTAAAATATCAAAAATGTTATATTCAAAAATAGAAGGTTCAGGCAAGCCACTTTTAATTCTTCACGGATTTTTAGGAATGTCTGACAATTGGAAAACGTTAGGAGTGCAATTTGCCTCTGAAGGATTTGAAGTCCATATTTTGGATTTGCGCAACCACGGACGTAGTTTTCAGTCCGAAGAATTCAGTTATGAGTTAATGGTGCAAGATATTGTGCAGTATTCTGAAGAACATCAGTTGGAGAAAATTAATGTAATTGGTCATTCAATGGGCGGAAAAACAGCGATGCTCCTAGCAACGCGTTACCCGGAATTGGTCGATAAATTAATTGTTGCCGATATTGGTCCTAAATATTATGCGCCACACCATCAGGATATTTTAGCGGGTTTGAACGCTGTTGATTTTTCTCAGAAACCAAGTCGTAATGAAGTAGAAGCTACACTTTCGAACTATATTCCTGATTTTGGGACTCGCCAATTTTTGCTTAAAAATTTATATTGGCAGGAGCCAGGTCAATTAGCGTTCCGATTTAATTTAGCTGTTTTCAATAAAAAAATCACCGAAATTGGAGTTTCTTTGCCCTCGGATTTAGTTTTTGAAAAGCCAACACTTTTTATTCGTGGAGGTAATTCGAATTATATTTTGGATGAAGATTTTGAAGCTATTAAAGTTCAATTTCCAAAGGCTAGTTTTGAAACTATTCCAAACGCAGGTCATTGGCTTCATGCCGAAAATCCTGTCTTGTTTTATCAATTGAGTTTGTCCTATTTAAATTAATATATAGTTATGAAGTTATTTATTAGAATATTGGTGACTGCCATTTTAGTGATGGTTTTGTCTTATTTTATGAAAGGTGTTCGCGTAGATGGTGTGTTAACTGCACTAACGGTTGCAATCGTTTTAGGATTATTAAATGCTTTTATTAAACCCGTTTTAGTGTTTTTTACACTACCCTTTACCATTTTTACGTTGGGTTTATTTTTAATTGTGATTAATGGAATATTGATCTTGGTGTGTACTAAGATTGTAGGCGGATTTCATGTAGACTCGTTCTGGACAGCTACCTTATTTAGCATCATCTTATCCCTTTCACAATCGATTATGTACAAAATTACAGGAGGTTCCAAATAATATGAAATACTAGGGTAGTTTTAGCCTAATGTATTGCTTAAATTAAAACTTGTTTGGGTTGTAAAATTTTTATAATTTTGCAACCCAATTTTATTATGTAAATTAAAGAACAAGATGGATATCAAAAGAGTAGCTATAGATGCTGTAAATGAAACGATTGTCATGACTGTGGTTCATATGGATTACAAAGGTCAAGTAGCAAAAAGAATCAATGAAAAAATGCCTTTGGCTACCGTAAAAGGATTTAGAAAAGGACAAGTGCCTAAAGATCTTGTAGAAAAACAATACGGAAAAGCCATTAAAAAAGAGGAAGTTAAAAAAGTAGTTGATTTGGCTTTAGAGCGTTTCATTCAATCAGAAAGATTGAACCTTTTAGGTACTCCATTAGCCAAAGAAAATGAAGAGTTGGATTGGGATGCTGAAGAATTGGTATTCGAATACGAAATTGGTTTAGTACCTAATTTCGAATTGGACTTAGAAGCAAAAAACAATATCATCAAGTATGTCGTTAAAGCTGATGACAAATTAATTGACGGTCAAGTAGCTCGTATCCAAAAACAATTTGGGAAAGCGATTCTTCAAGAAGTTGTTGCTGAAGGTTGTGATGTAACAGGAACTTTTTCGAATGAAGAAAAAGGAATCAACAATAAAACCGTTTTGGCTTTAGATGTTTTTAAAGATAAAAAGACAGCTAAAAAATTCATCGGGAAAAAAGTAGGTGATGTAGTTACTGTAAACACAAAAGGTTTATTTGAAGACGATCACCAATTAATGGACTACCTAAAAGTAGGACACGATGAGGTGCATTCTTTAGCAGTAGACGTTGACTTTACTATTGAGTCAATCAATTCAACTGAATTAGCTGAATTGAATCAAGAATTGTTTGATAAATTATTCGGAGAGGGAAGCGTAGCTACTTTGGACGAATTGAAAGCAAAAATCAAAGAAGATGCTGAAAACCAATTTGCGCAACAAGCAGATCAAAAATTATTAGGTGATGTAACGGAGTTTTTAATTGAAAATACCAAATTCGATTTGCCAGCTGAATTCTTGAAAAAGTGGTTGCAAACTGTTGGAGAGAAAAAATTAAATGCAGAAGAAGCGGAAGCAGAATATATTCGTTCTGAAAAAGGGTTGCGTTTTCAATTGATCGAAGGTAGAGCTTTGGCTCAAAGTAATATTCAAATTACTTTTGAAGATTTGAAATCATTCACTTCTAATGCCATTAGACAGCAAATGGCTCAATTTGGACAAACAAATCCAACTGACGAAGAAGTTCAAGGAATTGTAGCTAGAGTTTTATCGAACCAAGAAGAAGTAAAACGTTTATCTGATCAAGTTGTGGCAGCTAAATTATTGGAAGTATTCAAAGAAAAAGCAAACCCAACTACAAAAGAAGTAACTTACGAAGAATTTATTGCTGCATCATACGGAGAATAATTTCTAAAAAATTGAGTATATTTGAGCGTCAATTGAATTTTCTTTTGACGCTCTTTATTTTGTTTAAAGCTGAGGTTCAAGTTGAGCAACTTTAAACTTTTAAACTTTTTAAACTTAAAAAAATGAACTACGGTAAAGAATTTAGAAAATTTGCTACAAAGCACCAAGGAGTAAACGCCATGTATTACGATAAAATCGTAGGGGCAATGACGCCAAAAAATATGACTCCCTATATTATTGAAGAACGTCAATTGAATATTTCTCAATTGGATGTATTTTCAAGATTAATGATGGATAGAATCATCTTTTTAGGAACAGGAATTGATGATCAAATTGCTAATATTGTACAAGCACAATTGTTATTCTTAGAAAGTGCGGATGCTTCTAAAGACATTCAGATTTATTTGAATTCTCCAGGAGGTAGTGTATACGCTGGATTAGGAATTTATGACACTATGCAATACATCAAACCTGATGTAGCTACGATTTGTACAGGAATGGCTGCTTCTATGGGAGCTGTGTTGTTATGTGCAGGAGCACCAGGAAAACGTTCAGCATTACCACACTCTAGAGTAATGATTCACCAACCTTCAGGCGGCGCTCAAGGTGTTGCAACTGATATGGAAATCAACTTGCGCGAAATGTTGAAATTGAAAGACGAATTGTATAATATTATTTCACACCATTCTGGACAAACTTTTGATAAAGTGCATGCTGATAGCGAACGCGACTATTGGATGATTGCTCAAGAAGCAAAAGAGTACGGAATGATTGATGAAGTTTTAGTAAGATAGCCCCCTAACCCCCAAAGGGGGAACTAATAATTAACTTAAAAATATAGTTTCTTTCTCCCTCCCTTTTGGGGAGGGTTGGGAGGGGCTTTTAAAATAGATGGCAAAACAAGTATTAGAATGTTCTTTTTGTGGTAGAAAAAAGCCAGAAACCAATTTATTGATTGCAGGTATTGATGCACATATTTGTGATAAGTGTATTGAACAGGCGAACGGAATTGTTTTAGAAGAATTAAAATCGGGTGGAAGCTCAAAACTGGTTGGAGATTTAATTCTTAAAAAGCCAAAAGAAATCAGGGCTTTTCTAGATCAGTATGTTATTGGTCAAGACCAAACCAAAAAAGTAATGTCGGTTGCGGTTTACAATCACTACAAACGTTTGATGCAACAGCAATTAGACGATGAGGTAGAGATTGAAAAAAGCAATATCATTATGGTAGGTCAAACCGGAACAGGAAAAACATTGGTAGCTAAAACTATCGCTAAAATGTTGGACGTTCCTTTGGCAATTGTTGATGCCACAGTGCTTACGGAAGCAGGTTATGTGGGAGAAGATGTAGAAAGTATTTTAACGCGCTTGCTTCAAGCAGCGGATTATGATGTGGCTAAAGCCGAAAGAGGCATTGTATTTATTGACGAGATTGATAAAATTGCTCGTAAAAGCGATAATCCATCTATCACTCGTGATGTTTCAGGAGAAGGAGTACAACAAGCTTTATTGAAATTATTGGAAGGAACTGTTGTTAATGTGCCGCCAAAAGGAGGTCGTAAACATCCGGATCAAAAATTTGTTGAGGTGAATACCCAAAATATTCTGTTTATTGCAGGAGGTGCTTTTGATGGTGTAGAACGTATCATTTCGAAACGTTTGAACCGTCAAGCAGTGGGGTATAGTACTTCGAAAAATGTGGACAATATTGACAAAGACAATTTGTTGCAATACATCATTCCAAAAGATATCAAAGATTTTGGGTTGATTCCTGAGATTATTGGTCGTTTACCTGTATTAACGCATATGGATCCTTTGGATAAGGAAACTTTACGAGCTATTTTAACACAGCCTAAAAATGCTTTAATAAAGCAATATGCAAAACTGTTTTTGATGGATGAGGTGGAATTTACGATTACGGATGATGCATTAGACTTTATTGTTGAAAAGGCTTTGGAATACAAATTAGGCGCTCGTGGATTACGTTCGTTATGCGAGGCCATTTTAACCGATGCTATGTATGAATTACCAAGCTCTGAGGATAAAAAATTAGCGATTGATGTTGATTATGCTAAAGAAACCTTGAATAAAAATTTATTGAAGCGTTTGGAAATAGCTTCTTAATTTTTGGTTACAATAAAAATAAAACCTGCTACTGTATTGAAGCAGGTTTTTTTATGTCGAATTGTGACCCTTTTCTAGCTTATAAAAAAACAACATTATTCTTTTTTATCAGCGATAGAATGTCGATTTTTGCCTTTCTAACTAACAACACTACAAATGACCATAGAAGACAAAGAGATTATTTTGCTGAAAGTTTCGGGTCAAGATAAACCTGGAGTAACAGCGGGTTTAACTTCTATACTAGCTAATTATGATGCCGTTATTTTGGATATTGGTCAGGCGGACATTCACGATACGCTGTCTTTAGGAATTTTATTCCAAATAAAATCGGGGTCTTCTTCAGGACCTGTACTGAAAGATTTGTTGTTTAAAGGCTATGAATTAGGAATCAAAGTTAAGTTTATACCAATTTCTATTCCTGATTACGAAAATTGGGTAAAAGCGCAAATCAAGCAACGTTATAGTATCAATATTTTAGGAGAAGAGTTAACAGCTGCTCAATTGGCAGCGGTTACAAAAATCATGTCCAATCAACATTTGAACATTGATTCGATTATTCGATTAACTGGAAGAACTTCAGTAGTGGACAAAGAAGAATATCCGCGTTCCTGTGTCCAATTATCGGTAACAGGTATCATTGAGGATAAAACAGCAATGACAGCAAGTTTTATGGAAATTTCCCGAACTTTAAATGTCGATATTTCGTTCCAAGAAGACAATATGTACCGCAGAAACCGCCGTTTGGTTTGTTTTGATATGGATTCGACTCTAATTCAAACCGAAGTAATTGATGAGTTGGCTGATCTAGCAGGAGTAGGAGAGCAAGTACGTGCAATTACCGAATCAGCAATGAATGGCGAAATTGACTTTAAAGAAAGCTTCAAAAAGCGCATGGCTTTGTTAGAAGGTTTGAGTGAAGAAGTATTACATAATGTAGCTATCAATCTACCTATAACCAAAGGGGCACATCGATTGATGCGAGCCTTAAAATACTACGGTTATAAAACCGCTATTTTATCAGGAGGGTTTACTTATTTTGGAGAGTATTTGCAAAAAGAGTTAGGAATTGATTATGTTCATGCGAATCAATTGGAAATCAAAGATGGAAAATTAACGGGTAAATACTTGGGTGAAATTGTTGACGGTCAAAAGAAAGCCGAATACTTACAAGCCATTGCTGAAAAAGAAGGAATTCACATTAACCAAACGATTGCAGTGGGTGATGGTGCCAATGATTTGCCAATGCTAAATTTAGCAGGTTTAGGGATTGCTTTCCACGCCAAGCCTACGGTAAAAGAAAATGCAGCGAGTTCAATTTCTAGTTTAGGATTGGATGGGGTTTTATACCTTTTAGGCTATCACGATAGGCATATCGATATGATGGAGGAATAAAAATTCTATTGATTAAAATTATAAAAGCCCAACACTAGTTGGGCTTTTTTATTTATACTTTACTGTAATTCTTTCAACTGCTCCAAATACTCTCGTTGATTGGATAATCTAGGAATTTTGTGTTGGCCACCTAGCTTATCTCGCTCTTTAAGCCAATCATAAAATAGATGTGGTCGAGCTAAATTAATAATCAAAGGATTTAAAGTCATATTATTGTACCTTTTGGCTTCATAATCGGAGTTGAGACTTTGTAAGGTATCGTCCAAAACGGTTTGAAATTGATTTATGTCTTTCGGATTCTGTTTGAACTCAATCATCCATTCGTGAGCGCCTTTTTCTTTACCCTCCATAAATATTGGAGCTACGGTATAATCTACCACTTCTGTTTGGGTAAGTTGACAAGCTTTGGCGATAGCCTGATCAGTGTTTTCTACCATTAGTTCTTCGCCAAAAACGTTGATATGATGCTTGGTTCTGCCCGAAACACGTATTCGATACGGATTTAAGGAAGTAAATCGAACAGTATCGCCAATTAAATAGCGCCATAATCCAGAATTAGTAGTAATTACGATAGCATAGTTTTTAAATAATTCTACATCAGCCAAACGGATTATTTTTTGATTGGGAGTTCCAAAAGTATCCATTGGAATGAACTCATAGAAAATCCCGTAATCAAGCATTAATAGTAAATCACTTGAATCATTCAAATCTTGTATAGCAAAGAAACCTTCTGAGGCATTGTAGATTTCGTAGTACTTAAAATCAGATTTTGGCAGTAGTTTTTGATATTGTTCGCGGTAAGGTTCAAAACTTACTCCTCCGTGAAAATAAACTTCTAAGTTTGGCCACACTTCCAATAAATTGCCTTTTCCAGTTTCTTCGAGCATTCGGTTCATTAAAACCAACATCCAAGAAGGAACTCCTGCAAAGCTGGTAACATTTTCATTTTTGGTTTCGTTGATAATAGCAGTAAGTTTGGTTTCCCATTCGCTCATCAACGAAATTTTATTACTTGGCGTACTGCTAAATTCGGCCCAAATAGGCATATTTTCAATCAGAATAGCTGATAAGTCACCAAACAGCGTTTCTTTATCTTCGTATATCTGAGAGCTTCCGCCTAAGCGAAGGCTTTTTCCCAAAAACAGTTCAGAATCTTCATTGTTATTCAAATACAAACACAATAAATCTTTACTTCCTTTGTAATGACAATCTTCTAAAGCATCATTACTAACAGGAATAAATTTACTTTTAGCATTGGTAGTACCACTTGATTTGGCAAACCATTTAATTGAGGCATCCCAAAAAACATTTTGTTCACCTTGGCGTGTGCGTTCAATTAAAGGTTGTAAATCTTCATAACTAGAAACAGGAACTCGTTCTGAAAATGTGGTATAGGATGTTATGGAACTAAAATCGTATTGGGCTCCAATTACTGTATTTTCTGCTCGCCGAATCAAATTCATCAGTAATTCCTCTTGCACCTCATTAGGGTACTTCAAGAAAAGCTCGATTTGGTGAATCCGTTGCTTTAGAACCCAAGAGGCAATGGAATTGATTATTGGAATGGGCATAGCGATTTATAATTTTATAATGCTGATTCTAGATTTGGTTATAGATGGACAAATACTAACTTTGCATCAATATCAAAAATAGTGTTTTTTTTCATAAAAAATAGATTCTTATCAAAATCCGATTGAGATGAGTTGTAATAAAAAAAGTTATATTTCAAATCTGAATTCATAAATCGTTAATCTGAAATTTCAAATCATATGACATACGAAGGGGTTTTAACTAAAATGCAAACTGAATTTGGAGAGCCAATTCAATATTATCTTGTTTTTGAAGATAGCTTTTTGAATGTCAATCAATTATTGGGTAAACCAATGCAGATTAATTTTGTGGGTTTTCAATGTTTGAATTGTGGTAAGAAGAAAAAAATATTCCGACAAGGATTTTGTTATGATTGTTTTTATTCCAGTCCTGCTGTGGGAGATTGGATCATGAAGCCCGAATTGAGTACTGCACATCTTGGAATTGCTGATCGTGATTTAGCGTATGAAGAAAAAGTTCAATTGCAACCGCATATTGTGTATTTGGCTTTGTCAAGCGAAGTGAAAGTTGGCGTTACCCGAAAGACACAAATGCCTACACGATGGATTGACCAAGGAGCCAATCAAGCCATCTCGATTGTTGAGGTACCCAATCGTTATTTAGCAGGAATAACAGAAGTCGCTTTGAAAAATCATTATGCTGATAAAACGAATTGGCGAAAAATGCTTACTAATGCCATAGAACCTGTTGATTTAATTGCAGAACGGCTGAAAGTTGAACAATTAATTCCAACCGAAGTTCAGGAGTATTTTTACAATCAGAAAAATGATTTGTATGAAATGCACTATCCTGTTATAGAATATCCTAGTAAAGTAACAAGTTTAAGTTTGGATAAAACGCCTAATTTTCAAGGAAAATTAATTGGAATCAAAGGGCAATATTTACTTTTTGAAGGCGGAATAGTCTTTAATATTCGCAGTTCAGAAGGCTATATTGTAAAAATTGAGATTTAAAAAAACAGCTTCTAAAATTTAAAAGATTAGAAGCTGTTTTTTATTTATTGAATATTAATTTCAAATGGCATTCGGGCCTGAATTCCTTTGTAGTTTTGAGCTCGTTTTATTTGCTCTATCATTCGGTAATTTTCTTCGCCAATTTCCTCTTTTATAAAACGTTCTCTGGTTCTTGCAAAAGGGAAGTTTTCTAAAAACTCATCAAAATCCTTTTCAAATTCGGGATAATTTTTGGTACTGTAATTTTTGGTTTTAGACAAGCGCGCTGCTTCTGCTATAGCGTCATCTAAACCACCAATTTTGTCAACTAAGCCTAATTTCAAAGCCTCAGATCCCGTCCATACTCTTCCTTGTGCAATGGCATCGACTTGTGCAAAAGTCATTTTTCTTCCTTTGGCTACGTGCGATACGAATGTGGAGTACACTTTCTCTACTCCTTCTAATGTTACGGCTTTGAATTTTTCATCGATTGGTGAAAAAGGATTATAGTTTCCAGCATTTTGATGTGTATTCACTTGTTCGGAATAAATCCCCATTTTAGTGCTTAAACCGCTAAAGTTGGGTAAAATTCCAAAGACACCAATAGATCCTGTAATTGTATTATTTTCTGCAAAAATTTTGGAAGCGTTACACGCTATATAATATCCGCCCGAAGCAGCATAATTACCCATCGAAACTACTACAGGTTTTACTTTTTTAGCCAATTCAATTTCTCTCCAAATTAAATCAGACGTTAACGCACTTCCACCAGGGCTATCAATTCTGAGCACAATAGCTTTCACATCTTCATTATCACGAGCCTCAATTATTGAGCGTCGCATAGATCCTTCGCCAATGACATTAACATCGCCTTCGCCACTTTCAATATCACCTTGTGCATAGATAATGGCAATTTCATCCGATGTGTCAGTTGGAATGGATGTTGTGATGAAATTTTGTGTGTAATCTAATATGGAAACCGATTCATAATCTTCCTTTGAATCTACTTTTAATAATTTTTTAATAGCATTGTGGTACACATCTTCATAGGCAATTATATCTACTAATTTTTGCGCTTTTGCCATTTCGGGTGTCCGAGCTAAAAGACCGTTTGCTATTTCATTGAGTTTTTGTACAGATACATTTCTGCTTTTGGCAATGTCTACCACTACTGAATTCCAAATGGAATTCAATAAAGCCGTAATTTGTTCTCTATTGGCATCACTCATTTTATTTTCAAGGAAAGGCTCTACGGCACTTTTGTATTTTCCGTGACGAATCACCTCCATTTTAACGCCTGTTTTTTCTTGAAAATCTTTAAAGAATAAGACATCTGAAGACATACCTTTGAACTCCATTTCGCCTACTGGATTGAGATAAATAGTATTGGCTACAGAGTTTAAGTAATAATCTTGTTGGGAGTACGAATTGGCATAAGCCATCACAAACTTTCCTGATTTTTTGAAGTCTTCTAAAGCATCTCTAACTGCTTTGCTTTGAGCCATTCCAAGTGAAGAATAGTTGTTCAAAATAGAGATTCCTTTAATGTTTTCATCGTTTTTTGCAGCCTTAATGGCAGCAATAACATCGGTCAAGCCAATTTGTGTTTCATTAGAAAAGGCAGTCACCCAAGGATCTGAAAACTTTCCGGCATAATCGTATTGGATTTGTGATAAATTCAATTCAATTACTGAATTCTCTTTTACTTCGACACTTTGTTCATCGCCGCCAAAAACAGCACCAATAAATAGTATTCCGAAAAAGAATAATAAGGTGAAAACAAAAATTCCAACAATAGTAGCTAGTACATTTCCTAAAAATTTCATAACAATCTTTTTTTTATAAGTAGTATTTGGGATTAAAATGTTACATCACTTAATTTTTTTATTGAAATTTAGTTATGAACACCTCACACAAATATAATATTCTTTTAGTTAATTTGCAGCTGTTATGAAATCACAGCATCAAGTCGTTTTATCTATTGGATCAAATTATGGGAATCGTTTTGAAAACATCGAAAGTTGTTTGCAATTGATTCATCATCAAGTTGCTACTGTTGTTAAAGTTTCGAAAGTATACGAATCGCCTTCTTGGGGATTTGAAAGCGATCCTTTTTACAATATTGCAGTTGTTGTGCATACCTACGATTCGGCCGACATTATTTTGAATAAAGTCCTAGCAATTGAAAGTCAGATGGGGCGTGTTCGAAATGAAAATTCAGGATATCAATCACGTAGTATTGACATAGACATTATTGCGTTTGATAATGAAATTATTAAAACGGCTCAGTTGAAAGTCCCTCATCCATTAATGCAAGAACGAATTTTTGTGTTAAAACCGATGCTCGATTTGAATTTAGAATGGATTCATCCCATCTTAAATCAAACGGTAGCCGAGTTATTATTCGCTACAGATGATAAAAGTGATTGTATTGCCGTTAAAAGTATAGCAAGTCCGTTGCAGAGTATCGCCTTAGAACATTTTAATTATGTAGCTTTTGAAGGAAATATTGGCGCTGGGAAAACGACTTTGGCAACAAAAATTGCTGAAGATTTTAATGCAAAATCTGTCTTGGAACGTTTTGCAGACAATCCTTTTTTGCCTAAGTTTTACAAAGACCAAAATCGCTACGCCTTTCCGTTAGAAATGTCATTTTTAGCCGATAGGTACAAACAATTGTCAGATGACTTGTCCCAATTTGATTTATTTAAAGACTTTGTTGTTGCTGATTACCATATTTTTAAATCGTTGATTTTTGCTAAAATTACCTTGGCTGAAGATGAATACCGATTGTACAGTAATCTGTTTCATATCATTTATAAAGAAATGCCAAAGCCAGATTTGTATGTGTATTTGTATCAAAATTCAGAGCGTTTGTTGCAAAATATAAAAAAACGGGGTAGAAGTTACGAACAGGAAATCGAAGCGGACTACCTTGACAAAATTAATACAGGTTATTTGGATTACATTAAATCACAACCTGATTTGAATATTCTAATTATCGATGTTTCAGACCGAGATTTTGTTAAAAATCATGAAGATTATCTTTTCATATTAAGTGAAATTCAAAATAAGATTGAATCAAAATAGGACTATCTTTTTAATGTAAAATGACCTCTTTTTTCGGGTGAATTGGAATCACTTTTAAATACATACCAATAATCAGATGCGGGAAGTTGCTGCCCATTAAAAGTGCCATCCCATCCCAAACTATTGGGGTGTAACTCTTTCAGTAATTTACCATAGCGATCAAATATGCGAAGTTCGGCATTAGGATAAAATGACATTCCTTTTACTATCCAAAAATCATTATAGCTGTCGTTGTTAGGAGTAAAAAAGGGTGGTGCAAGTAGGATTACAAATTCTTTTGTGTCAATCCCACAGTTGTTAACTTCTCTAATTGATGCAGTTTGTAACCCTCCAGGTGTATTTAAGAATAATGGCGAAATTTGAAAATTGATGCCATCAATAGAATATTCAAAATAGGATTGTTGGTTTTTAGGAATGATTTCAACATTGGTTTCCTCTACTTTAACAGACATTATTTCTGGAATTTTATGCTCAATGACTATAATTTTTTTTGTGCTTGTACATAAGTACGAATTCGTGATGGCCACCTCGTAGTTCCCTGAAGAGCTTATGTTTATAGTTTTTGTCGTTTCAGAGGTTGACCATAGATAAGTCATTCCATTGATTGTCGCATTTAGTGTAAGATTGCTATTTTGACAAAGAATTAAATTTTCATCCGTTACTTCAGGCACAGGATTGATAATAGTGCTAATTGCAATTCGGTTAGGACTTATACAGCCATTATTATTCGCTTCAGCATAGAAAAAAGTATTGGTTGACAGTGATGGCGTTGTAAAAGTTGTACCTGATGAAATTGAAGTTCCGCCATTAGCCTCATAGAACCAGTTTACATTACCAATACTTGGCGTGGCTTCTAAAATAAGGGTGCCTGTTCCGCATCTAGGAACTATTGGTTTAATTGTGCTAATAGTTGGAGTAGTATTTATGGTAGCAGCAATTACCGTTCTAGTACTTGTACAACCTGAAACTTCGGCATAATAGTTTTTTGTACTTGATAAAATTGGGGTTGTAAAATTATTTCCAGAACCAATACTAGTTCCGCCTGATGCAACATCATACCAATAAATTGATCCAATTGAAGCGGTTGCGTTTAATGTAATTGAACCTGCATCACATCTTGATGCAGCTGTTGTAGTCAATATTTTCGCTATGGTTAAAGTAGTACTTGCGGATAATTGTAAATTGGGTTCTCCCGGCATGCCGCCATACTCCACAATATATCCTTTGGGTTGGTAATTACCACTTGTTGCACCAGTATTTGATAAATCATTCCACGAACCGGGAATACCTACTCCTGGAGCTGTTATGTGTGCATAATCTTCATCACCAGATTGATTGGGCTCATTAGAATTCCAAAAAGCAAAATTTGGAGAATTGCCATTGGCAGTCCCATTCCAAAAAATTGTTCCTGCTTCAGGTCCAGTTACCCATTTCCAAACTCCTTCAGTTTCTTCATCTGTTCCACCAATCCATCCTGTTCCAGGAGCTTGCTTGCCTGCTAATTGCGCTTCGTCGGCAGCAGTTAAAGTGGCTAAATAGCCTTGAAGCCCATAAAATGTTTTTAAAGCTGCAGCTGCTTTTGCGTTTGTCCAAGTAATCCCTAAATTAGGGACATATTCATAATAATGTCCATTTCGGGGAAGATAATTTGCTTGACCATTCCCCAAAGAAATAGAGAAATTTCGAGTTCCAGATGGAGAAGGATTGGAATTGTAATACATAACATCTCTAATCGCTTCTTCAAAATCTGAATAATTGACTTGAGTGCCTGTTGTGGGACTTGATAGTTTTAACTTTCCTTCTAAAGCATTCCAAAAAGCTTCAATAGATGGATGTGAAGCTTTATTTGTTAACAAAAGTTGGTCATCTCCAATAACATATCCTGAAGCAATCTGGATGTAAATAGCTTCAGTGGTTAAATCCGATGGATCATGTGTTATTGTAACTGTAGAAACTATTTTGGTTTCTGAAAGAGGACAATAAGTTAAATCTCCAGTTGCCGTAATTGAAGGGGCTGTAGTTGTTACTGTTTTTTTTGTAGGTGGATCTAAAGTGAGATGTGATGAATATCCCAATTGAATTCCAACTATTGTTATAATTAGCAAGAAGAGCGGTATGGTTTTTCTTTTCTTCATGCTATAAATATAGTATTTTCGGTTGATTAGTAGGATTTATTTGGTGAAATGTAACTTCTTAAACAAATCCCAAACTACAATTCCGGCACTTACTGAAATATTGAGTGAGTGCTTAGTTCCTAATTGCGGAATTTCAATAGCGCCATCACAAAGTGCTACCGCCTCTTGAGCGACACCAAAAACTTCATTACCGAATACCAATGCATATTTTTGATTTTGTTCTACTTCAAAATTTTGAAGAAAAATGGCGCTTTCTACTTGCTCAATAGCGTAAGTCTGAATTTTTTCTGCTTTCAGTTTTTGAATTACTTCCAAAACATTTTCAGCCTGTTCCCATACTACAGTCTCTGTAGCCCCAAGTGCGGTCTTGTGAATTTCTTTATTGGGTGGAGTGGCTGTAATTCCGCACAAATAGATTTTTTCAATCAAAAAAGCATCAGCGGTTCTAAACACTGATCCAATATTATGTAAACTGCGAATGTCATCTAAAACTAAAATCAAAGGTGTTTTTTCAGAAGCTTTGAAATCATCAATGGATTTTCTGTCGAGTTCGCTGTTTTCTAATTTTCTCATAGCAAATTAAATGTAAAAAAAAAGCTTCCGTAAAAGTAGGAAGCTTTTGAATGTATTGTAAACAAAATTAGCTTTTTGCTGTTGCAGCAACCACATTTCCTTTAATAGTCAAAACTTTAGTTGGCTGACCAGCTGCATTTGACGAAATTGTTACTGTTTTTGTAAATGGACCTACTCTGGTTGTATCGTATTTTACACCAATAGTTCCTTTTGCTCCTGGAGCAATTGGTTCTTTTGGAGTTGAAGGTACAGTACACCCACAAGAACCTTGTGCATTTGTAATCACTAATGGAGTAGTTCCATTATTTGTAAATACAAATTCACGTTTACCTTCTGCGTTTTGAGTAATTGTACCGTAATCAATCACTTCATTAGCAAAAACCATTCCTGCTCCAGTTACTTTTGCAGTTGCAGCTTTTCCTTTTTTAGATGTTTCTTGTGCGTTGGTAGCCACTGTTCCTAGAACTAATAGGGCTAAAACAAGTATTTTTTTCATAACGATTTAAGATTTAAATTTTGAAATACAAATTTATATAAATTTTCGAAAACAGCCGTGCAATTTCAACTAAAAATAGGTTTATGTCTAAGAACTGTTCTTTATTCGCTATAAAATCTATAAATTCGCTGACAGATTAAGAATTGATTAATACATCTGATTTGGCAGCAAAAGAAAAAGTAGCAAAGGAAACTCCGTTAATGAAACAATACAATGAAATCAAGGCAAAATACCCTGATGCTTGTTTGTTGTTTCGTGTAGGAGATTTTTATGAAACCTTTGGTGAAGATGCAGTAAGAGCTTCTAAGATATTAGGAATTGTTTTGACAAAGAGAGGAGCGGGGTCCGAAACCGAAACTGCCTTGGCAGGATTTCCTCATCACTCTTTAAACACCTATTTGCCTAAATTAGTAAAAGCGGGTTTACGTGTAGCTATTTGTGATCAACTCGAAGATCCTAAAATGACCAAAACCATCGTAAAACGTGGGGTGACAGAGTTAGTTACGCCTGGAGTTTCTATGAATGATGAGGTACTACAAGCTAAAGTTAATAATTTTTTAGCTTCCGTTTATTTTTTAAATAAATCAATCGGAATTTCGTTTTTAGATGTCTCTACTGGCGAATTTTTGACTGCTCAAGGGAATGCGGAATATATTGACAAATTACTTCAAAATTTTAGTCCTAGTGAAGTTCTAGTTCCAAAGAATAGCAAAAACGATTTCAAAGCTGCTTTTGGAGAAGATTACCATAGTTTTTATTTAGAAGATTGGTTGTACAAAGAAGATTATGCATTTGAGACTTTAACAAAGCATTTCCAAACGGTTTCTTTAAAAGGTTTTGGAATTGAAGAATTGAAAGAAGGTGTCATTGCTGCAGGAGCTATATTGTATTATTTATCCGAAACTCAACACAATAGAGTACAACATATTACTTCTATTCAACGTATTGCAGAGGATGCTTACGTTTGGATGGACCGTTTTACTATTCGCAATCTAGAATTGTATCATAGTTATAATCACAATGCGGTTACTTTGCTAGATGTTATAGACAGAACGCTTTCGCCAATGGGTGGTCGTTTGCTCAAACGTTGGTTGGCTTTGCCATTAAAAGATGCTGTTAAAATTCAAAGTCGTCACCAAGTAGTGGCCTATTTGAAAGACAATCAAGAAATATTAAAAAAGATACAATCGCAAATCAAACAAATTTCCGATTTGGAACGATTGATTTCGAAAATAGCCGCCGGAAAAGTATCGCCACGTGAAGTTGTATATTTAAAAGAATCTTTGGACGCAATACTGCCAATTAAAACCTTGGCTTTACAAAGTCCACAAGAAGCAGTAAAAGTGATTGGCGATAGTTTACACAGTTGTGATTTATTGCGCGAAAAAATTAAAACCACCTTAAACCAAGAAGCGCCTGTGGCTATTGCCAAAGGAAATGCAATTGCTGTAGGTGTGAATGCCGAATTAGACGAATTGCGTGCCATTTCTACTTCAGGGAAAGAGTTCTTGGAAGGAATTGAAAAAAGAGAATCGGAAAGAACAGGAATTTCGTCTTTAAAAATTTCCTTCAACAATGTTTTTGGGTATTATATTGAAGTGAGAAATACGCACAAAGATAAAGTTCCTGAAGAATGGATTCGCAAACAAACTTTGGTAAACGCAGAACGCTATATTACCGAGGAATTAAAAGAATATGAAACGAAGATTTTAGGTGCTGAAGAGAAAATACATAAAATAGAATCGGAATTATTTGAACAATTGGTCCAATGGATTGGTACGTATATCAAACCGGTTCAGATGAATGCCAATTTGATAGCACAACTGGATTGTTTGTGTTCATTTACCCAATTGGCCATTGAAAATAAATACGTTTGCCCTGAAATTGATGAAAGCTTTGAATTGGAAATCAAAGAAGGAAGACATCCTGTAATTGAAAAGCAATTGCCTGTTGGAACGCCCTATATTTCTAATGATGTGTTCTTGGATAGAGAAACGCAGCAACTGATTATGATTACTGGTCCCAATATGTCTGGTAAATCAGCTATTTTGCGACAAACTGCTTTAATTGTACTCTTGGCGCAAATGGGAAGTTTTGTTCCTGCAGAGAGTGTTCGAATGGGAATTGTAGACAAAATTTTTACTAGAGTAGGTGCAAGTGATAATATTTCGATGGGCGAGTCGACATTTATGGTCGAAATGAATGAAACGGCTTCTATTTTGAATAATATCTCCGACCGAAGTTTGGTGCTTTTAGACGAGATTGGAAGAGGAACAAGTACTTATGATGGAATATCGATTGCTTGGGCTATTGCTGAGTTCTTACACGAGCATCCGGCACAGCCAAAAACGCTTTTTGCAACTCATTATCACGAATTAAATGAAATGAGTGAATCGTTACCGAGGATTCAGAATTACAATGTAGCAGTCAAAGAATTAAAAGATAACGTTCTTTTTGTTAGAAAGTTAGTTAAAGGAGGAAGTGCTCATAGTTTTGGAATTCACGTAGCTAAAATGGCCGGAATGCCACAGATTGTAATTTTGAAAGCGCAAAAGCTATTGAAAAAATTAGAAAAAAATCATTCCAGTGATGCGCTCAATGGTATCAAGGAAGTTAAAGATGAAATGCAAATGAGTTTCTTCAATCTAGACGACCCGCTTTTGGAAGAAATTAAAGATGAAATTCTGAATTTAGATATCAATACCATCACACCAATGGAAGCTTTGATGAAGCTGAATGAAATAAAAAGAATGCTAAGCAAAAAATAGTTTTGATTTTAAAGTTTACGTTATCAGAAGATTACCTTTGTCGGGCTATTTTTTTATTGAAAAGGCTTGTGTAATTGAATTAATGTATTAAATTTGCATCCGCAATACAGAACAAGTATCGTGATTCTTTTATAGAATTGAAAATGCGAAAATAGCTCAGTTGGTAGAGCGCGACCTTGCCAAGGTCGAGGTCGCGGGTTCGAGCCCCGTTTTTCGCTCCAAAACCATACAATGCTCGGATGGTGAAATTGGTAGACACGCTGGACTTAAAATCCAGTGAACAGCAATGTTCGTGCGGGTTCAAGTCCCGCTCTGAGTACTAAAGCCTCTTCAATTGAAGAGGCTTTTTTTGTTTTATAAATATAATAAATGAGCGCTAATTGTTAGTGCGATCAAGAATATGGGGACTTTTGTAATTACGAAGCGATTTAACGACGAATACAAGTTTGTATTTGCTTCTAGAAAGGGCAAAACAATTTTTACAAGTTTGAGTTTTGAACTTAAATTTGAAGGAGAAGAAGCGATAGAAAAATTTAAAGCTAATACTGATTTGGCAACTTTCTTGAAATTCAGATCAACTAATGGAAGGTATTACTTTAAAGTATTGTTAGAGGGTGTTCACTTTGCAACAAGTAGAAAGTATACTACGGAACTTAGATTGGAAAAAGGAATCAATGAAATAGTCAAATATGCATCAACCTCAGAAGTGCTTGATTTTTCAGCTAATGATGTTATTTTTTCAGATTAAAAATAAATAACAATGTTAAAGGAGTTGTCAATTAAGATATAGCTATAAAATAAAAAAAGCCGTTACACCAAGTGTACGGCTTATTTTTTTCTCTGTAGTAATTAATTACTTTGCAGCAGCAGCAGTATCAACAGCAGCAGTATCAACAGCAGCAGTATCAACAGCAGCAGTGTCAACAGCAACAGCAGTAGTATCAGCAGCTACTTCTTCAGCAGGAGCTTCAGCTTTTTTACAAGATACAACAGTTAAAACAGCAACAACAGCTAAACTTAAAAATACTTTTTTCATCTTAATTTATTATAAAAGGTTAATTATTAATTCGTGGCAAAGATATAAAATTTTTAATATGTAAAATATTTTTTCATTTTTTTTTTAAATAATATTTGGCAATTTTCCTTCTTTTTATCAAAAACGGGCAAAAACCAGCAAAATAACCTCAATTTAATTTAAAAAGTACAACTAAACAGCACTCATTATTTTAGCAACTGCGCCTTTGTTTTTTTGAACAAATGAAGCGCTAATTGCACCTCTTGATTTTCGAATTTCAATATCGCCAATTAATTCATTTAATATTACTTCTAAACTATCATTATTATCTACAGAAATGCATCCTCCTAAGCGAACTAATTCTATAGCTTCAGCAAAATGAGAATAATTGGGTCCAATTACAATTGGAATTCCAAAAGTAGCAGGTTCTAGGATGTTATGAATTCCTGGATTACCAAAACCACCGCCAACATATGCGATATCAGCGTAACTATATATTTTAGTTAATATTCCTACTGTGTCTATAATAAAAACATCATAATCGGCTAAATTTTTGTTTTCTTTTTCTGAAAATAAAATTACTTTTTTGGTACAACTGTTTTTTAGTTGTTGTATTTGATCCGGTTTTATATTATGTGGAGCAATGATGAATTTAGTATCTGTAGTGTTGGAGTTCATATAATTCAGTAACAATTCCTCATCTTTTGTCCAAGTACTTCCAGCAACGATAGTTGTTTTATTGTTTTTAAATTCAGCAATAAAATCTAATGTATTGTCT
This sequence comes from Flavobacterium ammonificans, assembly GCF_020886115.1. NCBI lineage: Bacteria > Pseudomonadati > Bacteroidota > Flavobacteriia > Flavobacteriales > Flavobacteriaceae > Flavobacterium > Flavobacterium ammonificans. Next base: position 207,746 of record NZ_AP025185.1, on the reverse strand, counting down.
CTTTCTAAAAGACTAGCTACTCTATCAAAACGAGTATCGCCAGAAATTATTGCTTTTTCTTTTCCTAGTTGATGGAGTAATTGTAAAGAATTTTCGTTTTGCACAAAAAAGTAAGTGAAGGTATCTAATGCTTTTCTGTAAAATCCACCGTACCATTTGAAAAAAGCTTGTTTTTCTCTGAAAATTCCAGAAATCAAGTAGGTTGGCGTATTTCGCTTTTTCAATTCGTTCAAATAATTCGGCCAAAACTCATATTTGATAAAGAATACCATCTCTGGATGCACTAAATCAATGAATTTAGCAGCATTTTTTTGTGTATCTAAAGGCAAATAAACGGTAGCGTCTGCCATGGGATTGTTTTTGCGGACTTCATAACCTGAAGGGGAGAAAAAGCTAACAATGATTTTGTGGGTGGGATATCTTTCTTTTATTCTTTCGATAACAGGCAATCCTTGCTCATATTCGCCCATGGATGCAGCGTGAAACCAAATGGTTTTATCATTTGGTTTGATTTTGGAAATTAAAGTTGGAAATACGTCTTTTCTTCCTTCAACAAAAAGTTTGATTTTTGGTACAAAAAAAGCGATGATTTGCAATAACAACCCTGCTATTGAAACAATTATATTATAAATAAAAAGCATACTCGATATTTTGGTGCTAAAATACAGTTTCTTTATTTTATTTTGATTGGTTAGAACTCATTAAATACCTATTTTTGTTTTTCGTTTTACAAATGGACTCATTTTAATTGGAATTTTAAAGTATTCAAACTTTCCAATCATTAAACAAAAAGTAAATGAAAAAAATACAAATGGTTGACTTGAAAGGTCAATACGATGCAATAAAAGAAACAGTAAATACTTCGATTCAAGAAGTTTTAGATACCAATGCCTATATCAATGGACCTCAGGTGCATTCTTTTCAAAAATCATTAGAAACTTATTTAGGTGTAAAACACGTAATTCCATGTGCTAATGGAACCGATGCTTTGCAGATTGCTATGATGGGATTGGGATTACAACCAGGTGATGAAGTAATAACGGCCGACTTTACTTTTGCAGCAACTGTTGAAGTTATTGCATTATTGCAGTTGACCCCTGTATTAGTAGATGTTGATATGTACAATATGAATATCAATATTGACAAAATTAAGAAAGCAATCACACCAAAAACAAAAGCCATTGTTCCAGTTCATTTATTTGGACGTGCCGCTAATATAGAGGCAATTATGGCATTAGCCAAAGAACATAATTTGTATGTAATCGAAGACAATGCGCAAGCTATTGGAGCGAATTGTAAATTTTCTGATGGCTCAAAAAAGAAAGCAGGAACAATTGGACATGTGGGTGCAACCTCTTTCTTTCCTTCTAAAAATTTAGGTTGTTATGGTGATGGAGGAGCAATTTTTACCAATGATGATGCTTTAGCGCATACACTTCGCGGAATTGTTAATCACGGAATGTATGAAAGATACCATCACGATGTAGTGGGTGTAAATTCTAGATTGGATAGTATCCAAGCTGCTGTGCTTAATGCCAAGTTACCGTATTTAGATCAATATAACAAAGCCAGACAAAACGCCGCAAGAAAATATACTGCAGCATTAGAAGGGCATAAAAACATTATCGCGCCAAGTATTTGTGATATCTGTGATTGCCATGTTTTTCATCAATATACATTACGTATTATTGATGCCGATAGAAACGGTTTGATGCAACATTTGTTAGACAAAGGAATCCCGTGTGCAATTTACTACCCAATTCCGTTGCATAGTCAAAAAGCCTATGCAGATGCACGCTATAAAGAGGAAGATTTTCCAGTTACGAATCAATTAGTAAAAGAAGTGATTTCGTTACCTATGCATACAGAATTAGACGATGAACAGATTAAATTCATCACGGATAGTATTTTAGAGTTTTTAAATAAATAGGCGCAATACAACAATAGCAGATGAAAGTACTAGTAACTGGAGGATTAGGATTTATTGGTTCGCATACCGTTGTAGAACTTCAAAACGAAGGTTTTGAAGTTATTATAATCGATAATTTATCCAATACTTCATTGTCTGTTTTGGACGGAATCCAAAATATAACTGGGAAAGTACCTGCTTTCGAAAAATTGGATTTGCGAGAGAAAGACAAAGTACAAGACTTCTTCAGAAGACATAAAGATATTGACGGAGTAATTCATTTTGCAGCTTCAAAAGCGGTTGGGGAAAGTGTAGGAAATCCACTGTTGTATTATGAAAACAACATCAATGTGTTAGTGTATATTCTACAAGAATTGGAGAAAAAGCCTACTGCTAATTTAATATTTAGCTCTTCTTGTACTGTTTATGGTCAAGCTGAAAAAATGCCAATTACTGAAGATTCATCGGTTCAAACTGCGATGTCTCCTTATGGCAACACGAAACAAATTGGAGAGGAAATTATCATTGATGCCGCAAAAGCGTCTAGTATTAATGCTATTTTGTTGCGTTATTTTAATCCAATTGGTGCTCACCCTTCAGCTGAAATTGGAGAGTTACCTTTGGGAGTTCCGCAAAATTTAGTACCATTTATTACGCAAACCGGAATCGGATTACGTCAAGAATTATCCGTTTATGGGGATGATTATCCAACTCCAGATGGAACTGCGATTCGCGATTATATTCACGTAGTGGATTTGGCGAAAGCCCACGTTATTGGGATGCAACGTTTATTGAGTAAGAAAAATCAAGATAAAGTAGAAACTTTTAACTTAGGAACGGGTACAGGAAGTTCGGTTTTGGAAGTGATTCATGCTTTTGAAAAAGTAAGCGGTCAAAAATTACCTTATAAAATTGTAGCACGTAGAGAAGGGGACATTACTGAGGCCTACGCCAATACGCACAAAGCCAATACCATTTTGGGATGGAAAGCACAATCTTCTTTGGAAGAAGCAATGGCTAGTGCTTGGAAATGGGAACAAAAAATTAGAAGTTAGATCTTTAATTTTTAATTCAAATTAATATAAGTGATCCCAAATGAGCAGTTTGGGATTTTTTGTACATTAGCTAAAAAAATAAACCCATGAATCCCAAACAGTCTAAGTCTAAAATTAATAAAGTAGAGGAACCAAGTGTTTCTTATCCTATCTCACCTTTAACTCAAAAAGGAATTAGTACAAAACCTTTTGATTTTGAAAAAGAAATTCAATCTGGATTATCGATTGAATCTGCAAAACAACAGTCTGTCAAGAGAATTAGGGGATGGTGGGAGAAATAAAAGTATTCATAAGTCCTGCCGTAGTTGATTATTTAGATACTTTAGTGTATCAACTATATAATAAAGAATATTTCGGATTTTTATCTTCAGCAGAAGAATATGTTATTTCGATATATGAGGCAATTAATTCCAACATTCATTTAAACAATAAATCCACCACCGAAACATTACTTTATCTAGGGAGTAATTATATTTTTTTAAGCCAAGTAAGAGAACTACTTGGTATATTTTCTTTGAGAAAAAAGACACTACTTATTTAGTTACAGGAATTTTAAATAATTACTCTGAAGAAATTCGACATATGTAATATGATAGGTTTAAATTTTTAAAAGCACATTCGGATCAGGACAATTTGTACTATAATGGTCAAGAGTTTTTGAACTACAAACCCCTGGGTAATCCCCAAACTTATTTTCCATATCAATAATAATCTGAAAATGTAAATGCGGAGCATAATCTCCGTTGATTGGTGGTAAACCTAAATTTCCGATTTGCTCACCCTTAGATACAGGATCGCCAATTTGTTTACCAATCAAACTTTCTTCGCTTAAATGTCCGTAAAGGGTGTGGAATGTTTGGTTTTCAATTATATGTTCAATAATTATTGTTGGGCCATAATCACCTAAAGCGGTATTGTTTTGAAAACTATGAATTCTACCCTCTAGTGCAGCATGTACGCTAGCCGATTCATTGATCCACAAGTCCAAACCAATATGAATGTTGCGTTCTTCTGTATTTTCAGCATTAAATACCGTACTTCTTTTATATAGATTTCGAATTTCTTGATAGCCTCCAAAAGCTATTTTTCCTTTGTTGTCATCCAAATACTCTTGAATGAAAACACCATAATCTTTTGCAGTTTCTAACTTTGATGAAAGAATTTTTCCGTTTGAAATGGATAAGTCGAGCGGCACATATTCTGAGTAAGAAATATGGGGTGCTATCACTTTTGAGGCTTCACAAAGCGTAAGTAGTTCGATTAATGCTGTCATATTTTTTATACTATTTTCAAAAATAAAAAACCCTCATAAAATGGATTCTATGAGGATTTAAATTTAATTTATAATGGCAAATTAAGCATTAGCAGTAACTGCTTCTTTGTCAATTTTACCAATTAAACCAGCTAATACTTTTCCAGGACCTACTTCGGTAAAACTAGTAGCGCCATCTTGAATCATTTTTTGAACAGATTGTGTCCATTTTACAGGAGCTGTCAACTGAATGATTAGGTTTTTCTTAATTTCAGCTGGGTCAGAAACAGCACTTGCCGTTACATTTTGATATACGGGACATATTGGAGTAGAGAAAGTAGTACCTTCTATTGCAGCTGCTAATTCTTCTCTAGCTGGTTCCATCATTGGCGAGTGGAAAGCACCACCAACAGGCAAGATTAAAGCGCGTTTTGCTCCCGCTTCTTTCATTTTTTCGCAAGCCAATTCCACCGCTTTGTATTCGCCAGAAATGACTAATTGTCCTGGACAATTGTAATTAGCTGCTACTACAACACCGTCTATGGAATCACAAATATCTTCTACGATTTTATCTTCTAAATTCAATACTGCTGCCATGGTTGAAGGAGTAATTTCGCAAGCTTTTTGCATCGCTAAAGCTCTTTGTGAAACTAATTTCAATCCGTCTTCAAAAGACAAAGCACCATTGGCAACTAAAGCTGAAAATTCTCCTAAAGAGTGACCAGCTACCATTTCTGGTTTGAAATCAGCTAAGGTTTTAGCTAAAATAACCGAATGTAAAAAAACAGCAGGTTGCGTTACTTTTGTTTCTTTTAATTCTTCGGCAGTTCCTTCAAACATGATGTCTGTAATGCGAAATCCTAAAATGTCATTGGCTTTTTCGAAAAGTTCTTTTGCCAAAGGCGAATTCTCATATAGTTCTTTACCCATTCCGGTAAATTGTGCTCCTTGTCCAGGAAATACATATGCTTTCATAACGTTTGTTTCAAGTTTAGTGTTGCGTATTTTGTTTGAATCACAAAAATAACAATTTTTTTAGCCGAACACTAAAATCCGAATACTGAATACTATTTACTGTTCCATTGGAATTTCCATGATTAAAAAACGAGAATCCGAATTGGCTTTAATTTCTAATTCATTGGTTTCCCAAATTCCAATAGCATCTCTTTTTTCTAGTTTTTCACCATTCACTTCGATTTCACCTTCAATATTCATAATATAGAAACCGTTCCCCTCTTTTTTTAAACCTAATTTTTTAGAAAAATCTTTATCGAAATCACTCAAATAAAACCAAGCATCTTGGTGAATCCAAACGCCTTCATCTTCTTCATTAGGAGATAGAATTTGAGCAAAATTATTTTTTTGTTTTGCAATATCTAAAGTAATTTGTTGGTAACGCGGCTCTACATTTCTGTGTTTTGGAAATAACCAAATCTGAAATAATTTTGTCTGTAAGTCTGCATTCGGATTAAATTCGCTATGTTGTATTCCAGTTCCAGCACTCATCACTTGCACATCGCCAGTCTTGATAGTAGACGAATTTCCCATACTGTCTTTGTGTGCCAAATCGCCTTCTAATGGAATAGTGATAATTTCCATATTATCATGTGGGTGGGTGCCAAAGCCCATTCCAGCCGCAACTGTATCGTCATTCAAAACGCGAAGCATTCCAAATTGAATGCGTTCTGGATTGTACCAACTTGCAAAACTAAAACTGTGGTAAGCATTCAGCCAACCGTGATCAGCATGCCCTCTTGAACTCGCTTTGTGTAAAATGAAATTCCCCATGTTAATTTGGATTTAATGTTGTTTTAGCGGTAGTAATTTAAAGTAAGTTACAACAAATTTGTTGTCTTTTATTTCACCAATTACCTCTGCTTTACGAATGCTAGCACAAAAACCATCATCGGCATGAGCGTCTCCATGTGAGTCTATATTGGTGCCTTCTACAAAATAGGATTTTCCATCAATTCGAACGGCTAAGTCGCAACTTTTTCCTTCCATTCCCAATTGGCATTGGCCACAAGAGGCTTCTACAATTTGAATTTTTGAATTTTCTTTTTTGTCTTGTGCCAATATCAGAGTGCTGCTTAAGACAAATAAAAAAGTAAGTAATTTTTTCATGGAATATAGTATTTGGTTTTAGTAATGATACCTACAAGAAACAATGATTATGTTGGATTCTCTAAAGGTGTAAACCAATCGGTGTTCTGAGTCGATTCTTCTTGACCAAAATCCTTGCAAATCATGTTTCAATCCTTCCGGATTTCCAATGCCTTCAAAAGGAGTTCGAATACACGATTTGATTAATTCGTTGATTCGTTTGAGTTTGGATTTATCGGTTTTTTGCCAATACAAATAATCTTCCCATGCCTGAAGTTGCCAAGAAACTATCATTCTTCAATTAACTCTTTTTGAACTAATGATTTGTTTTCTTGAATGTCTTTTACAGATTGAAGTAAGATGTCTCTGTTTTTTCCAGATAATAAATAGTTGGTTTCATTTAAAGCATTGTATTCTTCCAACGAAATCAAAACAAGGTCTTTGTTGTCTTTTCGCTTTACAATTATTTCTTCCATATCATCTGTAACGGAATCCATCCATTTTTTTAGATTCAATCGTAAATCAGTGTAATTGATGACTTTCATTTTTCAAAAAATTAGAATACAAAAGTATATAAAATAACGTAAATAAGTACTTAAAATAATAAATTATTCCTCTTCTTCAATTTCAAATTCGGCATCTTTCTCCCAAATCTCCATTTCACAAGGTTTACAGTTGAATTTGAGTTTGTATTCCAATTCGCCTTGTTTTAAAACCAACGGTTCTTTGACTTTTTTGTCGCGATGCTCTGGATGGTATTTTGGACAACGTTCTAGTTCATATTTGATACAATATTTGGTCGTCATCACGCGTGATTTGCCCGGATCCCATTGCAATTCAAAAGCTTTTTCGATTTCGGTAACGCCGTGACGTTCGTAGAATTTGCGCGCCATTTTATTGGCAACATTGTAGGTAAAATCCAATTGATCTACTGGAAACGGATGATCGGTTTTTACGATTTGGTGTTCCTCTCGTTTGTAATTCGCTAAACGAATTTCAGTCAATTGTTCGTAAACCGTTCTTCGCATTTCGTTTATTTTTGAAATCGGTAAAAACCAATTGTCTGAAAACTGAATCGTAATTTCGTCAGCGGTGTAGGGCGTAAAACCCGTTTTAGCTAATTGGGTTTTGATATTGTCTTCTATGGACAAATTATTTTTAGTTGGTTCTTTGGCGTGTTCCAAAAGGACGTTGCTTACATAACCATCTTCGTCCATGGCGGTCAATTCAAAACCGTTTTCATTTTCGGTTAATACTAAAGAGGTACTAATTTTTCGAACCGCACTGTCTTCACGCTCCACAATTTTGATGAAAGCCGCGTCGTTGTTGCGGTAAATGAACGTTCCGTCTTTGATTTCTTTGAGCACATTTGGGTAAATGAAACCGTTTTCGGCTTTGTTTACATAAATTCCGTCAGCTTCGTTGTTTTCGTTAATAAAACACAAACCATCACCGTTGTTGAGTAATTCTCCGTTTTCAATTTCGTACGAATTGCCAACGGTTTTGATCAATTTTCCAATGTACTGCCCTTTTGATTTTGGACTTTCCCAAGAACCTATGCTTTGATGTCTTTCGTTTACGAAATAATCAGTATAACCTCTGTTAAAAGTTCGGTTCAATTCCGAATCGAAAGTGAACGTACATTTTCCTGAAGAAGCTTTGGTATAATTGGGGTTTTGTTCTAAAAAAGCATCGATTTTCTTGCGAAGAAACGACACATTATTTTTGACATAAACGATATCTTTTAATCGACCTTCAATTTTGAAAGAAACGATTCCGGCTTCAATCAAGTTCGGAATTTGGTCGGTTACATCAAAATCTTTGATGGAAAGTAAGTGACTGTTTTTGATTAAAGTTTCGCCGTGACCGTCAATTAAGTTGTACGGCAATCGACAGTTTTGGGCGCACGAACCACGATTGGCAGAACGTTCACCATTGGCTACACTCATATAACAATTCCCGCTGAAGGAAACACATAAAGCACCGGTAACAAAGAATTCCAATTCGACATCCGTCGCTTCGCTAATTTCTTTGATTTGGTGTAAGTTTAATTCGCGTGCTAAAACCACACGCTTGATGCCTGCATCGGCAAGGAATTTAATATTTTTCGGATCACGATTATTGGCTTGCGTACTGGCGTGTAAAACAATAGGCGGCAATTCCATTTCCATGATCGCCATATCCTGAATGATCAAGGCATCGACACCAATATGGTACAATTCCCAAATCATTTGGCGACAGGTTTCAAGTTCGTTGTCGTATAAAATAGTATTCATTACCACAAAAACTTGGGCGTGATAGAGATGAGCGTAATTTACCAAAGCCGCCACATCTTCCATAGAATTGTGTGCGTTAGAACGAGCGCCAAATTGCGGAGCTCCAATATAAACTGCATCTGCACCACTATTGATAGCAGCCATACCGTGCAATAAGTCTTTGGCAGGCGCTAGTATTTCGATTTTCTTTTTCATTATAAGAGGGATTTCTTTTTAGGGAAATTAGTTTGTAAAGTTCTTATAAATAATTGAGATTTTTGGTAAATTTTTCAAAGTTTATACTCGTCTTTTTCTTAAACATATAAGTCATATAAGTTGATTTAAGAAGTTGTTTCGTGTCTATGAAATAAATATAGTTATTTTTAAAATAAGAAAAGCCCCAAGTTTCTTTGAGGCTTTCAGAGTTTTTATAAAAAGTGTTTCATGAAACCGCTTCTTTGATTCGGCGTAAGGCTTCTTTTAAAATGTCGTTGCTTGTAGCATAAGAGAAACGAATACAGTTTGGATTTCCAAAAGCGTCTCCCGTTACGGTAGCTACATTGGCTTCGGCTAAAAGGTACATAGAGAAATCATTAGCGTCTTTAATTTCGGTTCCTCTTAAAGTTTTTCCGAAGAAAGAAGAGACGTCTGGGAATACATAAAAAGCGCCTTCTGGCACGTTGATTTTCATACCTGGAATCTCTTTGATTAATCCCACCACTAAATCTCTACGGCTATGGAAAGCATCGACCATGTGTTTCAAAACCGATGGATCGGCATCTACTGCAGTAATCGTTGCGCGTTGAGCTACAGAGTTTGCGCCACTTGTAACTTGTCCTTGAATTTTAGTACAAGCTTTGGCAATGAATTCTGGTGCGCCAATGTATCCAATTCTATATCCAGTCATAGCGAAAGCTTTGGCAACTCCGTTAACAGTAATCGTTTTTTCTAACATACCTGGGATAGAAGCAATACTGCAAAAAGTTCCAGAAAAGTTAATATGCTCGTAAATTTCGTCAGCAACTACATAGACGTTAGGGTATTTTTCTAATACTTTAGCTATTGCAGTTAATTCTTCGCGGTTGTATACAGAACCACTTGGGTTACAAGGAGAACTGAACCAAATCATTTTAGTTTTAGGAGTGATTACTGCCTCTAATTGTGCTGGCGTAATCTTGAAATCAGTCTCCACAGAGGTTGGAACTTCAACCGGAACACCTCCTGAAAGTTTTACGATTTCAAAATAAGAAACCCAATACGGTGCTGGTAAAATTACTTCGTCACCATCGTTTAACATCACTTGTGCGATGTTGTATAAGGATTGTTTAGCTCCTGTAGAAACTACAATTTGAGACGGTTTGTAGTCCAAATCATTGTCGCGTTTGAATTTTCTACAAATCGCTTCTTTTAATTCTACATATCCATCTACTGGAGAGTAGGTGCTGTAATTTTCGTCAATTGCTTTTTTTGCTGCTTCTTTAATAAAGTCAGGTGTGTTGAAATCAGGTTCGCCCAAGCTTAAACTGATAATGTCTTTTCCTTGAGATTTTAATTCTCTGGCTAAAGCAGCCATTGCTAATGTTTGTGATGTAGCTAAGTTGTTAATTCTGTCTGAAAGTGGATTGCTCATTTCTTAGTTGTTGTAAAATCTAGTTTGTAGTTATTAATTGGGTATAGTTTGTATTTATTATTTATGCCGATAATTCCGGTTTCATTCCCAAATTTTTTAAATGAGTAAAATGAGATAGAATGGCTTCTCGAGTAGTTTTAAACTCATGGTATGGAAGGTTGCATTCTTTAGCAGTTTGTTTCACAAACTCGGCAATTTTACTATAATGAACATGAGAAATATTTGGAAAAATATGGTGTTCAATTTGGTGATTTAAACCACCTGTATAATAATTCACTAACCAGTTTTTTGGAGCAAAATTAGCTGTAGTATATAGTTGGTGAATAGCCCAAGTATTTTCAATTTCGCCTTCCTCATTTGGTATTGGATTGGCAGTTTCGTCTACCACATGTGCCAATTGGAAAACAATACTCAAAATCAATCCAGCGGTATAGTGCATTACTAAAAACCCCAGAATTACTTTCCACCAAGTAATACCTAAAACCATAGGAATTACCAACCAAATGGAGAAATAAATCACTTTAGTAATAATTAAAGTGGTCCAACGAATGACTGGTTTTTTGAATTCGCCATACGACAAATTGCGTTTTAGGTAGCGTTTCATTTGAAGAAAATCGGTAGTTATAGCCCAATTGAAAGTCAATAAACCATATAGAAAAACGGAGTAATAATGTTGGAATTTATGGTAATTGTACCATTTCGCTGTTTTAGAAAAACGTAAAATACGTCCTGCTTCTAAATCTTCGTCATGACCCAAAATATTAGTGTAGGTATGATGCAATACATTGTGTTGTACTTGCCAATTGTACACATTTCCGGCTAAAATATAGATACTTCCTCCCATGAATTTATTCACCCAAGATTTGTTAGAATAAGCGCCGTGATTGCCATCATGCATTACGTTCATTCCTACTCCAGCCATTCCTATACCTATGATTAGGTTGAGTAGGAGGTAAGTCCAAAAAGGCATATCCATAGCTAATAAAAAGAAATAAGGAGTTAAGAAAATAGAGAACATCACGATTGTTTTGAGATGTAATTTCCAATTTCCAGTTTTATTAAGATTGTTTTCTTTGAAATAATTGTTGACACGAGAATTTAAAATTCTAAAAAATTTTAAATCATCTTGTTTTGCAAATGTTGGAGCGGTATTTTTCATAATCTTGAGTAATAATCAACAAAGATAATTATTATAAATTTTCAATCTGCACATATGGACTACAATTTCCAATCTAAAAATACTACTTTTGTTAAAAAATTATAGAAATGGAAGAAATTCTGAAGCATTTTCCTAATTTAACGGATGTTCAAAAAGAGCAATTTCAGCAGTTAGATTCTTTATACCACGATTGGAACGAAAAAATAAACGTTATTTCTCGAAAAGATATTGATGCTTTGTACACTAAGCACGTTTTACACTCCTTGGGAATTGCTAAAATTCAGTCTTTTGAACCAGGAACTTATGTTTTGGATGTAGGAACTGGCGGTGGTTTTCCTGGAATTCCATTGGCGATACTTTTTCCGGAAACGCGTTTTTATTTGATCGATGTCATTGCCAAAAAAATAAAAGTGGTTAAAGCTGTTGCGGATGCGTTGGGATTAAAAAATGTAAAAGCAGAACAAATTCGTGCAGAAAATGTGAAAGGTGATTTTGATTTTATAGTTAGTCGTGCGGTAACCAATATGCCTGATTTTGTTTCTTGGGTAAAAACCAAAATCAAAAAGCAACACAAACACGAATTAAAAAACGGTATTCTCTACTTGAAAGGTGGCGACCTAACCGAAGAGTTAAAAGACTTTCCAAAAGCAACTTTGTATGACTTAGCTGATTTCTTTGAAGATGAATTTTTTGACACTAAGAAAGTCGTGCATTTACCACTAAAATTTACGATTTAAGATCCCGAAGCCATTCTATAATTCATAAAAACAAATAAGATTGCTTCGTTCCTCGCAATGACAATCAAAAATAAAAAAACCACAAATTGAAATTTCAATTTGTGGTTTTTTTAAATCGTACATCGTCCCGACGCTTCGGGATCGTACTTCGTAAATTGTCTTATCCTAAAAACGGATATCTGTAATCTTCAGGAGCTACTAAAGTTTCTTTAATAGTTCTTGGCGAAGCCCAACGTAATAAATTCAAGGCAGATCCTGCTTTGTCATTTGTCCCTGAAGCTCTGGCACCGCCAAAAGGTTGTTGTCCTACAACCGCTCCTGTTGGTTTGTCATTGATGTAGAAGTTTCCTGCTGCATTTTGAAGTGCTACAGTTGCTTCTTCAATTGCGTAACGGTCCGTACTGAAAACAGCACCTGTCAAAGCATATTCAGAAGTTGTGTCAACTAATTTTAGCGTTTCAGCCCATTGCGCATCTTCATACACATAAATAGTAATTACTGGACCGAACAATTCGGTTTCCATTGTCGTGTATTTTGGATTGGTCGTTACGATTACCGTTGGTTCAATAAAATATCCTTTTGATTTATCGTAATTTCCACCTACAATTATTTCCGCATCGGCATCTTTTTTAGCTTGGTCAATATAACTTGCTAATTTGTCAAATGAACCTTCGTGAATTACTGCTGTGATGAAGTTTGAGAAGTCTTCAGGAGATCCCATTTTCATTGATTTAACATCCTTAATTACTTGTTCTTTTATAGCTGGCCAAAGGCTTTTTGGAATATAAGCTCTAGAAGCTGCAGAACATTTTTGTCCTTGAAACTCAAATGCGCCACGAACAATTCCTGTCGCTACTTGTTTCACATTTGCAGAAGGATGAGCAATGATAAAATCTTTCCCACCTGTTTCTCCAACAATTCTTGGATAGGTTTTGTAATGGTGAATGTTCGTTCCAATTTTAGCCCAAATGTCTTTAAATACATGAGTTGATCCTGTAAAGTGAACCCCTGCAAAATCACGGCTTGCTAAAACTGTATCGGTTACCATTAATGCATCTCCAAAAACTACATTGATTACACCATCAGGTAAACCCGCTTCTTTGAAAATATCGATAATGATTTTGGCAGAGAAAACTTGGCTATCACTTGGTTTCCAAACTACTACATTTCCCATCATTGCAGCACTAGCTGGTAAATTAGCGGCAATAGCAGTAAAGTTAAAAGGAGTAATAGCGTAGATGAATCCTTCCAAAGGTCTGTATTCTAAACGATTCCAAACTGATGAGTCTGAAGTAGGTTGGTCACTGTAAATTTGAGACATGAATTCTACGTTGAAACGCAAAAAGTCAATCAACTCACAAGACGCATCAATTTCAGCTTGATGAATGGTTTTTGATTGTGCAATCATCGTCGCAGCATTAATTCTTGCACGGTAAGGACCAGCAATTAGTTCGGCCGCTTTTAAGAAAATAGCAGCGCGTTGTTCCCAAGCCATATTAGCCCAAGCTTGTCTTGATTCCAATGCATTTGCAATTGCTTTTTCTACATGTGACTTCTCCGCTAAATGGTAGGTTCCTACAATATGTTGGTGGTCGTGTGGTGCCGACATTGTTCTGGTATTTCCAGTTTTAATTTCTTCGCTTCCAATGTATAATGGAACGTCGATAGTGGTGTTCCACATTTTTTTGTAAGCCTCCAGTACAGCTGCTTTTTCAGGTGAATTAGGAGCGTATCCTTTTACAGGTTCGTTGACCGCTTTGGGTACTTTAAAAAATCCTTTTAACATAAAAATAGTATTAAATAATCTGTTGGTTTAACAGATTTGAATTAGCAATAAAATATACAGTTATTCGAAAACTTGCGAATAATTGAAACTAATACAAAAGTACAAAGGATAATTAAATAAAAAAGATAAATGAGCCTATTAAATTAAGATTTTATAAATGAAATTTAATTCAATGCAAAAGGTGCGCTCAGTCTAAAAGAAGGAACAATTACTTTAAAATTTTTAGTAGTTGTAAAGTTAATCATATTGAAGTGTCCTTTCATTGCGCCGTGAGGGGATGAAAGTAAACAGCCTGAACTATAGGTGTATAATTCACCCGGTTTAAGTACTGGTTTTTTTCCAATAACGCCTTCACCATCTACAATTTCTAATTCGTTTAACGAATCAAATATTTCCCAATGACGTGTGATTAATTGAACAGAATCTTTACTGTGATTTTCAATTTTAATTTGGTAACTAAAGGCAAAATGGATTCTATAGTTTTTGAAGTAAGTTCCTTCAAAACTAGTCAAAACCGAAATTTTAATACCTCTTGTTATTTGGGTAACCATTTTTTAATCTAAAAAATTCAAACTATTTCAACAAAAATACAAAAAAATAAAATTGGTTCAACTTTGAGTGAAGAAATGTTTTTAATTAATTCCATTCAATGAATTAGCAGTGCCTTTTCCTATAACTCGTTCGTATCGATCCATATTTTCTTTATAGTAGACCAAGACAGTATATTCGTTTTCCGTTTGAAAAAAATTACCATCAATTGCATTTTCTTGATCAATATTTCCTTTTGGATCAACAGCTACATATTCATAATTTGTAAATCCTTGTTTAATTAAAATGTATTTTTCATACAATCCACTTTCAGCATTGTAATCCATTTTATTTTCTGCATTTAAAGTATAATTATTGAACATTCCTGCAATATAGATAGCGCCATCAGAACTTCTAAAATTTGGAGCTGAGAGCGTGAAATGTATCCAACTATAATCAGATTCGATTTCATTATTTTCTGAAAATAATCTACGAATTACAAAATTTCCATTTACATCTTCCCAAAAGTAGTAAGGACTATTTGCCCTTGCATCATTTGTAAATAAGTGAGCGGTGTATATTTCTTTTTTATTATCCACTTTTGAAATTGAATTACTTGGCAATCTAATCTCTTTGTTGTCAAAAAAATGAAATTCGTTACCGGCCCAAAATTGTGTAGGCGTATCGTAACGATATACTAATTCATTTCCAATGGTGAATTGGGGAAGAATATTGGTTATAGCAGTTTGGAATTTTCCATTTTGAATCAATACTGTTTTTACATTTTTCAAAGCATTTTGAAAAACAATTTGGTTTGATTTTACAGTAAACTCCAGGTTATGTTTGAAATCCATCTGCTTAACATTTCGAGGTCTTCTCACTTGAATTGGGACAGAAACGGCATTTTCATACAAGATGAATTTTCGAGAGAAAACAACTTCTCTTTCTTCATTCAATACTTTAAGCATATAATTTCCACTGATTTTAAATTGCAGAGAAGAATTAGGGAAGTTCAACCTATAATGCGAATAACTTTGTAAGGTATTGAATGAGCTTAGCGATTCTAAAATACGTTGGTTATCTATTCCTTCAAGGTATTCTCTTTTTTGAATATCGGTAGGTTTCCAATTGTAGTCACAATGAATTATTTCATAATAAAAAGAAGCGTCGTTTCCATACAAATCATCAAACTGTAATTGAAATTGCTCACCCAATTGAAAAATGGGCACCACATTTTGGTTGTTTTGTACAAATGATACGGTTTTAATATGGTAAGGCGGTGCAACTTCATTTAGAGCTTGTGAATAAAGTAGTTCTGTAGAAAGAATGCCAAGTAAACTTATGATTAAGGTTAAATAAGGATTTCGCATTTTTGATTATTTGTGATGTAAATATACTAAACCTCTTTATTTTAAAGTTGATTTTCTTTGATAAATAGGAAGCCTTCATTTTTAACAGTATTTTCTGTTAAATATTTTGTAATACAATGTAATTGAAATGTTTAAAGTTTTAGTTTTACCCTATAATCAAAAAAAATATTTATGAAAAAAATGAACCAACTCGCTTTGAGCTTACTATTGTTTCCTTTAGCATTGTTAGCACAAACTATTGACTATGGACAGGTTATTCCATTTGATCCGAATGTTAAAACTGGCAAACTCGATAATGGGCTTACCTATTATATTAAAAAGAATGCCA
Source organism: Flavobacterium ammonificans (assembly GCF_020886115.1). Classification (NCBI taxonomy): domain Bacteria; kingdom Pseudomonadati; phylum Bacteroidota; class Flavobacteriia; order Flavobacteriales; family Flavobacteriaceae; genus Flavobacterium; species Flavobacterium ammonificans. The sequence continues at coordinate 191,634 of NZ_AP025185.1, read as the reverse complement.
AGCCAGAAAAGAAAGTAGACCTTAGATTGGTCGTAAATGCAGGTTCTATTTTGGAAGACGATGACCAACAGGGTTTGGCTCATTTTATGGAGCACATGTGTTTTAATGGTACGAAACGATTTCCAAAGAATCAATTAGTAGATTATTTACAAAGTATTGGTGTTAAATTTGGGCAACACTTAAATGCATACACAAGTTTTGACGAGACTGTTTACTTTCTTCCGATTCCATCTGATAATCCAGAGAAATTAGAAAAAGGATTTCAAATTTTGGAAGATTGGGCATTTAATACTGTATTGACTCCAGAAGAAATCGATAAAGAACGCGGAGTAGTTTTAGAAGAATATCGTTTAGGATTGGGCGCTGATAAACGTATGTTGGGGCATTATCTTCCAAAAATGATGCATAATTCTAAGTATGCTAATCGTTTGCCTATTGGTCAAAAAGAAATCTTAGAAAAATTCAAATATGAAACCTTAACTCGTTTTTACAAAGATTGGTATCGTCCGAATTTGATGAGCGTTATTGTGGTAGGAGATATTGATGTTGCCGAAATGGAAAAGAAAATAAAAGAGCATTTCGCTGCATATAAAAATCCAGCCAATGAAAAAGCGAGAAATGTTTTTGAAGTACCCAACCATAAAGAAACTTTTATTGCGGTAGAAAGCGATAAAGAAGCCACTGATACTCAAGTGCAATTATTCTATAAAGATTATACTGCACCAAAGAAAATAGTGAATGTGGGCGATTTTAGAAGTCAGCTTGTTGAAGGTTTGTTTGCAACCTTATTAAACAATCGTCTAAATGAATTGACTAATTCACCTAAACCACCTTTTACATTTGGATTTACCTATTATGGGGGTACCTATGCTAGAAATAAAAAAGCATATCAATCTTTTGCTATGATGGCTGAAAATCAACAATTAAGTGCTTTGAAAGTGTTGGTTACAGAGAATGAAAGAGCTAAAAAATATGGTTTCACATCAGGTGAATTGGATAGAGCTAAAGCAAGCTTTTTAGCACAAATTGAGAAAAGTTATAACGATAGGGCTAAAACTAATTCAGATAGATTTGTGGGAGAAATGCAATCGCATTTTCTTGAGCAAGAACCCGTTCCTGGAATAGAATGGACTTTCGAGACTATGAAAAAATTAATGCCAAGCATTATTTTGAAAGATGTAAATGATTTGATTAAAGATTACATAAAAGAAGATAACCGAGTGGTTGTTTTTACTGGGCCGGAAAAAGATAATCTGAAAAAAGTTACGGAACAAGAAGTATTAGAGGCATTAAAAGTAAATGAAGCCGATTTGAAACCATATGAAGATAAGGCGATAGCGACGAGTTTACTTAGAAAAGAGTTAAAAGTTGGAACAGTTGTAAATAGAGAAGCAAATGCTACTTTAGGAACCAAAACCTTAGTTTTATCTAATGGGGTAAAAGTAGTTTACAAAACTACCGATTTCAAAAATGATGAAGTGATTTTTGAAGCTGTAAGTTTAGGAGGAAGTAATTTTTACTCTAATGAAGTAATGAAAAAAGTACAATTTGCAAATGGAGCTTTAGCTGAAGCGGGATTCTCTGGGTTGAAATTAAATGATATCAATAAATTCATGACTGGAAAAATTGCACGAGTAAATCCATACATAAGTAATACCACAGAAGGGCTTAGAGGAAATACTACTCCAAAAGATTTAGAATATTTATTCCAGATGGTACATGCATATTTCACCGATTTAAATTTTGATCCAGAAGCATTTGAAGGCTTTAAACAAAAACAAGCTAGTTTCTTTAAAAATATGGCTTCGGAACCACAATATTATTTCCAACAAGAGTTTTACACGTTTTTAAATAAAGAAAACCCAAGGTTTAATGGAATAATGCCAACTGATAAATCCTGGGCAGAAACAGATTATAAGTTAGCCTATGATAAATACAAAGAGCGTTTTGCAAATGCAGCAGATTTCGAGTTTTTCTTTGTAGGAAATGTAGACGATAAAACTATCGAAGCTTTTGCTTCTAAATATTTGGCGTCTTTACCTACAACAGCAACCAAAGAAAAAACAGTAGACTTAGGTTACCGAATGTTAAAAGGTGATTTAAAGAAAGTAGTCAATAAAGGAACCGATCCTAAAAGTAATGTGACTATTATGTTTTATGGTGAAGCAAAATATTCTCCAAAGGAAGCTTTAGCTATGGAAGCTTTAGGTGAAGTTTTGACCATTAAACTAGTTGAGCAATTGCGTGAATCAGAAAGTGGAGTTTACGGTGTTTCAGCTCGAGGCACCATGAATAAAGTGCCTTACGGTATTTATAATTTTAATATTGGGTTCCCTTGTGGGCCTGAAAATGCTGAAAAGCTTACGGCATCTGCATTGAACGAATTGCAAAAAATTATTACCAATGGTCCAGATGAAAAAGATGTTGCCAAATACAAAGAAGGCGAATTGGCAGATTATAGAAAAGATAGCAAAGAAAACCGTTTTTGGTTGGCGAATTTCACTAAATCTTTTTTAAATAGTAGCAATCCTGAAAATGCATTGAAATATGAAGCTGAAGTGAATGCTATAACAGCTAAAGATATTCAAGAAGTGGCTAAAAAATATTTAACTAAAGATAAAGTAATTGGGATGTTGATGCCTGAAAGTAAAATATAGATAAGAAGAGAGTATTTATGATTAAAACCTGCTATTTCTATGGAGTAGCAGGTTTTTTTATTATGTTACTTAAAACAAACTGGTATAATTTCGCCAGGAGCCAAACAATATCGTGTTACTAATTCTGGGCTAATCTTTTTGGTGTAGTCTTCTTCCACCACAGTAAATCCAATGCTTCGTAATTTGTCAAAATAATCACGTCCATACACTCTAACATGATCGTATTGTCCGAAAATTGCAGCGCGCTCTTTTTCGTCTGTAATCGAATCATCAGAAAAAGTAGTAGCTCTATTTAAATCTTGTGGTATTTGAAGAATTGCCATTCCTCCAGGTTTTAAAACGCGATACAATTCTTGCATGGCTTTGGTATCATCAGGGATATGTTCCAATACATGGTTGCAAAAAATAACATCGTATTCATTGTCTTTAAATGGGAGGTCGCAAATATCTGCTTTAATATCAGCTAATGGCGAAAATAAATCGGTAGTCGTATATTGAATATTTTTTTGTTTTTTAAAACGCTTGTAAAATTCTTGTTCAGGTGCAAAATGAAGTATGTTTTTTTTCTCAGTTGCTGTAAAAAAATCGGTTTCATTTTGTAAATACAACCATAATAAACGGTGTCTTTCTAAAGATAATGTACTAGGCGAAAGTACATTATTTCTTTGCGTTCCATAGCCATACGGTAAAAACATGCGGAAACTTTTTCCGTCAATTGGGTCAGTAAATTTATTTCCTTTTAGTAGAAATGCCAAAATAGGTCGAGCCACAATACTCAATCGAATTAAGATAGGGCGAGGGATGGTATTAAGTATAAATTTAAATATTTTCTTCATAATGTATAGAACACGAATTTCACGAATTGGCACAAATTATTGAAATAAATTGTATGTCACCAATCTGTTTTTAATTGAAAATTATAATATAACTCTTTTGTATTTTAAGCTGTCTTCTCCAAAATTGACTAACAGTCCTAATTTATTTTTTGAAGCTGCTAAATAATTTAATGTTTGCTTTATTTCGCTACTTGATAAATTTTGAATTGCTTTAATTTCTAAAATCATTTCGTCAAATAAAACAAAATCAGCATAATAGTAATGAGGTAGAACGATTTCTTTGTATTCAATATTGTATTTAACTTCTCTAGAATAGGTAATGTTATTTTTTCTAAATTCATATTCTAAAGCATCACCATAAATAACTTCACTATGTCCTTTCCCTAGAATTTTATGGACTTCCATGCAAATTCCAACAATTTTATAGCACTCTTCTTTTAAATATAAATCTTCCATAAAATTGTATTTTGTGAAATTTTTTCTTTTTTAAATTCGTGCAATTTGGTGCAATTTGTGTTTTATTTAAATCAAAGTTGGATCTTTTCTAAACTCATTTTCTTCATTGCTTTTAATGCCTAAAGCATCATAAATGTATTTGAAAGTCGAAAGCAATTCGGGTTTTCCATCTACTAAGGCTACATCGTGTTCAAAATGTGCTGAAGGTTTGTTGTCTGCAGTAGTAATTGTCCAACCGTCTTTGTGTTGTTTGATGTTTTTGGTTCCCAGGTTAATCATTGGTTCGATGGCAACTACCATTCCTTCAACAAATAATTTTCCGCGACCTTTTTTGCCATAGTTAGGCATTTCAGGTTCTTCGTGCATTTTTTCGCCTAATCCATGTCCAACCAACTCTCTTACTACTCCATATCCATGAGCTTCGGTATATTTTTGAATGGCATTTCCAACATCTTCAACACGATTACCGGCTTTAAATTCCCGAATTCCAACATATAGGGATTCTTTAGTGATTTGCAATAACTTTTTAGTTTCAGTAGCGACATCTCCTATTTCAAAAGTATACGCATGATCGCCGTGAAAACCATTTTTGAAGGCGCCACAATCAACAGAGATGATATCTCCACTTTGTAATGGGGTGTTGTTTGGAATACCATGAACTACCTGAGTATTTGGACTCATACAGAGTGTGTTTGGAAATCCGTATAATCCTAAGAAACTAGGAACTGCTCCATGGTCCCTGATAAATTCTTCCGCTAATTTGTCTAGATGTAAAGTAGTTACTCCTTCTTTGATTTCAGAGGCAATCATTCCTAAGGTTTTCGATACAATTAAGGCGCTTTCACGCATTAATTCTATTTGTTCCTTCGATTTTACTATAATCATATCATAAAAATAAGGTTACAAAAGTAACATTATTAATCCGGATTTGCCATTATCTTAAATAATTCAGCATTTGAGTTGAAAAAACGATTTTCAAGGTTTAATTGAGATAATTGCGCAATGACTAGATTATTTTCTCTTGTATTTAAAAGAAAAATTGAGCTTTCGCCAAAAGAAAACAATCGTTCTTCAGATCGAAGCATGGTACTATTGTCTTTTACTAAATCAATAATAATTTTACGTTGCCTATCAATTGATTTTATTTCTGTTTGTTGTGCATTGATTTTGTTCTTAAGTTGCACTCTCTCTAATTCTAATGACAGTCTTGTATCTTGAATTTTGAATTTGGCTAATTGCAAAGCACCTCTCTCTTTTCTAAGAAAAATGGGAAAATTAAAATTCATCCCAATTTTATAATTATTAAAATTAGTAGAATTCCAATAACTAGGCTCAGATAAATAGTGATAACCTATATCAACTTTTGGCAATAAGCTATTCGCTTTCAACTTTCTTTCCACTTCTAAAATATCAAGCTTGTTTTGAATAGCATTTATTTTAGGATGATTTTCTATAGAAATCGTACTTACTAAAAGCTCATTTATTTTCAAGGTTTCTTCTATAGATTTATCAAGATTAAATTCGGGAATAATATTGTCCTGTAATTCTAACGGAATGTTATTGTCAAGCCACAAATAGTTGGATAGTTCTAGTTTTGCTTTGATTAATTTTAATTGTGATTCTTCAAGATTTAATCGTCTATTTTTCAAAACGATTCCTGCCTCAACGCTATCAATTTGAGGTTTGTCTCCATTTTGAATTAAACTTGTAATTCCTTTAAATCGAATCTCTGCATTATTTAAATATTCTGTGTAAAGTTGCACTTCATTGTAATTTCTTTTCCAGTTGAAATAGGCTAATGAAGCATTGTAAAGCACTTCAATTGCTTGAAGTCTCCTTTCGGCTTGACTTAATTGAATTTGAATTTTTGCTTTTCTAAGGTCGGCCATCCTTTGATTAATAAATAAGCCTTGCCCCAAAGGAATGTTGATACCCAAAGAGGTTAATCCCTGATTCGGCAAAACATGCTCTGGATTGACAAAAATCCCTTCGCTATTATCAAAACCAGCTTTAACTTCGATTCCATACCAAGTAGGAATTTTAAAGCTACTATTTAAAATCGAAAAGTACTCTTTGTTTTTATACTGCTTTTTGTCAAAATCGACTTCAATTTTTGGATCAAATCCACCTCTTGCCATCATCAAATTAGCTTGAGCCATGTTGATTTCGAGATTAGCACTTTTAGCTAATGGATGAAATTTTTTCACATACCCTAAGAATTCATTATAGCTGAGCTCTTTTAAGTTTTGATCTTGTGCCCATCCAATAGATACGGAAAGGGTTAAGATTAAAATTAATTGTTTCATATACATGAAATTTTATTTTTTTTCTTTAGTATTTCCCTCTTTGGGTTGGTAATAATTAGGAGGGAAGCCATTTAAGGTTCTCCATAGCTCAAACCAAATGGGTACATTGTCTAATAAAGCAAGGGTTTGAGCGCCAGATCCCATACTAATTTGTTTTGGCCAGGCCTCTTCCTCTTTATCTGGTGCAATTAAAACTCTAAATTTACCATTGGCACTAATAAAATTTTCTACGGCTACAATTTTTCCTCCAAATGTCCCATAACTTAAGTTAGGCCAGCCAGAAAAAACGATTGTTGGCCAACCATCAAACCAAATTCTTACTTTTTCACCTTTGTGAATTAATGGTAAATCATTCGGACTCACAAATGTTTCAACGGCAATATCGTATTTAGACGGCATAATGCTTACAATTTGCGTTCCTTCTTTTATAATTTCTCCAAGTCCAGATTGCAGCGCTCTATTGATATAACCACTTTGAGGTGCTTTTATAAAGTACATTTCATTACGAATCGAATAATTTACAAATTGATTCTCTAGCTTATTCACCTGAGCTTCTGTATCATATTGATTACTTAAAGCTGTAAATTGGTCACTTCTCGCTTTTGAACCTTTCTCAGTATATTCTGCAATGATTCTATTGATTTCAACTTTAGTATTGATATACTCATTCTTACTAGTAAGTAGTTTGTTTTCTTGGGTAATAATTTTAGCCTCTACTTCTTGTAGTTTCAATCTTTTTTCTTCGACATCTGTTAAGGGTTTTAATCCTTCTTTATTTAAAGTTACAGAACGATTGAATTGAGTTGTAGCAATTTTGATTTGTGTTTTTACCGCTTCTAAATCCATACTATCACTTTTAACTTTCAAAAGCGATTGGCGTATTTTATTTTTAGCTTGTTCTAGTTTTAGTTTTTTCTCACTCTCGATAGCATCGATTTGACTTCTAAGAACATCTACTTTGCCATCATAAGATGACATAGCCATCTTTTTAGCTTCCACTTGATTCTTGATATTCTTAATCAAATTGGGATCAATATAGTCTTCTTTAATCTCAGAAATGAACAATATGGTATCTCCTTTATTGACATAATCTCCCTCATTAACATACCACTTTTCGATTCTACCGGCAATAGCCGAATGAATGGTTTGCGGTCTTTGATCTGGTTTTAAAGTAGTAACCGCACCAGAACCAGAAATATTCTGAGTCCAAGGCAGGAATAGAATTACCAATCCTATCAATGAGACATATATAATAATCTTGTTTAGTATTTTATAATGTGGACGATTTGCCAAATTTTTAACAGTACTAAACTGGTCGATATTTTCCTCTATTGGATTTTTTTTAGAAATATTAAGCATAGTTATTATTTTTTCGAATCATCAATTATTTTACCATCTTCCATTGTAATCTTTCTCGAGCATTTTTCTGCCCAATAGTTGTTTTTTGAAGATACAATAATGGTCCATTTATTTTTTGAATCAGTTAAAAAGTCTATAATTTCATGAGTAGCTTTCTCATCCATTTTGTCTAATGGATCCTCTAAAAATAAAATTTTAGGTTTGTTAATTATACTTCTCGCTAGTAATATTTTTTGTGCATTAGATGACGATAATTGTCTGCCATCAGGATAAATTCTAGTTTCTAGTCCATCAGGTAAAGTTTTAATAAAAGAATCTAATTTCACGCATTCAATTGCCCATTTAATATCTTCATTTGATATATCGGGATTCTTGAGTGTTATGTTCTCTAAAATACTTCCGTCAAAAGGAGTTTCTCCCTGAGTGATAACACTAATCTGAGAACGATAGTGGTTCAGATCAATTTTTCGGTAGGTATCATCATTGATAAATATAGATCCCGATGTTGGCTCCATTATACCCGATAAAATTCTCATAAGAGTTGTTTTTCCAGACCCATTATTTCCATCTAAAAATATCTTTTCCGAAGGTTCGATGATCAAATTCACATTAGACAAAATTTCATCTGTAGAATCCGGGAATTTGAATTTAAGATTGTCTGTTGTTAATGCTATATTGGTAAAACAAAAATCTGATTTTTCAGCATTAAATTCTTCCATTTCAAGATCTACAATCTGTCCAATTTTTTCAACAGAAGTCAATACATCATACAAGCTTTCTAATCCAACAATAATTTTCTCTACTGAGTTTATTACTAGTAAAATAATGATTTCAGCAGCAACAAATTGTCCAATATTCATTTTTTGGTTTAATACCAAAAAGCCTCCAATTAATAATAAACTAGCTGTTATAATTACTTTAAATATGATAAGGTGTGTGTATTGTTGTTTAATTACCTTAAAATGTTTTTCTCTGTAATGCACGTATTCTGAAACAAGACTGTTGTTTTTATCAAGTGCAAAAGAAAAATTTTCCTGTTTTTTAAAACTGAAATTATTTCTAGCTATCTCTTGAAGCCAACCTACTACTTTATATTTGTATTTTGATTCCTTCATACTTGATGACAAACCTGGATAGTAGGAAAATTTGAAAATAAGATAGAGTAAAATTAACAGTAAAACTCCAAAAAAGATGAAGAAAGGATGGTATAGAGATAATAAAATAATACCAAATACAATTTGTAACAAAGCCGTTGAAAAATCAATTAATAGTTTTGAAGTTCCTTTTTGGATTGTTAATGTATCAAAAAAGCGATTGGCTAATTCTGGCGGATAATGATTGTAAATTTCTTCAAACTTTATTTTTGGTAAACGGTAACCAAATTCAAACGATGATCGTACAAATATTTTTTGCTGCAAATTTTCAGTAATTCGTAGTTGCATCAAAGATAATATTCCGACAAGTGCTACCCCAATAACTACTACCAATACTAAAATAATCCAAGAAATACTTACTCTTCCCGCTTGGATTAAATTGATAATAGCTTGAATTCCTAAGGGCAAAGAAAGACTTACTAAACCCGAAAATATGGCATAAAAAAATATTTGAGAGATATCTTTTTTATCTACTTGTAGTAAATTATAAAATCTTTGTAATGGTGTTGGACTCATAACTTTTTATTTTAATGTTTTTTCAACTAAATCAATGTAAAAATCAGTAACAGTATTGTTATCGTTACAATCAGTAATTGTTTTTAAATGGTCTTTTAAAAAATGTTGATGAAGCGCTCCCTCAACAATAGATGAGGCAAGACTTTTTTTGAATTCATAGTTCGGTTTTACTTCATTAATTATATCAATAATACGATTAATTATTCGTTTATACACTAAGAAAAAACCTTCTTTATTTTCTTCATCAACTTCTTTAGTTAGTAAAGTTTTAGTAAATTCTTGAATGATAATTTTATTTAAAATCGATTCATTAATATGTAAAGTGGCATTATCATCCTCTACTTTTTCTGTAACAACTATAATGGCTTTTTTGAGTTTCTCCATCGCATTTTCAATGTTGCTGGTGCCAAATACTAATTTGTATTCTATCCATCCCCAATACCAAGATGATAAATACAACATCAGTTTGTGCTTACTTTCAAAATAACGGTATATGGAGCTTTCATTAGAATTTATTTTTTCACCTAACTTTTTAAAGGTGAAGTTTTCAAAACCAATTTCGTCAATTAACAAAATACTTTGCTCAATTATTTTCTTTCCAAGTTCAGATGTCTCGGGATTTTTTACGTATAATTTGTTATTAACGGAAATGATTATATTTGAAAGTATACTCTGCATAATTAATCATGTATAATTGGGGAAAAATCATTTTTATTAGTCAAATCTAAAGTGTAAAGTACAGCTATATTTAGAAAATCTCTACCTGTTTCGTCATTTATTTTATAATCAAATTGATGAATGTAGCCTGATTGCACTGCGATTTTATTAGATAACTCATAGCCAATGCCCATGAAAAGTCGATTTCTTTCAAAAAAAGGTTCGTTGTCTGTAAAGAAAATTTCATTCCAGGCTGTAAAATAATAGGTTTTTGGAATAATTTTTTTGTTATTAATTGGAATTACAGTTCCTATTCTATACCTAAATCTGTTTCTAAAGCCATTGGATGTAAAACGTTGTTCAGCTCTATATCGATGTTCTATAGTGGCTAAGAGAAATTCATTTTTTAAGTTCAATTGAAACCAACTTCGAATTTCGCTATTTTGCATAGGCAACTCAAAATTTCCTCCTTCGCTATAGGTGTTGTATGAACCAAGTCCAGTAGTCATTGCAAAATTAGTATTTAATTTATAGGAAACTCCGCCTTTGTATTCATAGTAGTGAAATTGATTATAGAAAGACAAGCTCCTTAACTGAGTTTCAAAAAACACATTCCATTTTGGGCTAGTTTTAAATGTAAAATTTAACACATTCCAACTCCCAAGTTCATTTTGAGAGTGGATTGTTCCAAAAATCATAACAAATAAAAGAGAAATGTATCCTTTCAATTTCATATACTGATTATTCTTTTTTTGGTGTCGTTTTCATTTGAATTATATCTACTAAAAATGCAAATGCCATTGAAAAATAAATATATCCTTTAGGAATTTCAAAATGCAAGCCTTCTGCAATTAAAGACACTCCGATCATCATCAGGAAACATAAAGCTAAGATTTTAAAAGATGGGTGTTTGTAAATAAATTCACTGATTGGTTTTGATGCAAATAGCATAATTATTACTGTAACAATTACAGCAGTGTACATTACCCAAAGTTCATTTACCATTCCGACAGCCGTAATAATAGAATCAACTGAAAATACTAAATCTAATAGAATTACCTCGCCAAGTAACTTGCTAAATTTTCTGACTTTAGTATTGTTTTCTGTATTTGAGTTTGCAGCTTCTGTTTTGTGATGAATTTCTTTAGTACTCTTGTAAATTAAAAAGAGACCTCCAAGTATTAAAATAATTCCTTTTCCTGTAAATTCAGTATCAAGAATAGAAAATAAGGTTGTGTCAAGTTTTAAAATCCAAGAAATAAACCCTAATAAAATCAATCTCATTACCATAGCAAGTCCCATTCCCCAATAGCGTAGTTTACTTCTTTGGTCTTCAGGAAGTTTGTCAGCTAGTATTGAAATGAAAATAATGTTGTCTATTCCTAGAATTACTTCTAGTGCAATCAATGAAATTAATGGAATAATGGCATCTAACATATCTATATAAATTAAAAGTTTATTTTAAAACCGAAGTTGATATTTTGTAAATCTTGAAATTCAGGTTTAATCTTATTGTTACTTAAATCCAGAAACTTAAGGTGATTCAAAGGTTCAAGTCTTGGGATTTCTATGAACTTATTTTCGTTGAGGTATAGAAATTCTAAATTTTTAAAAAGCAACATTTCACTTGGCAAAGAAGATAAATTGTCGTTTTCAAGGTGAAGTGATTTTAAGTTGGGAAGTTTTGCTAAAACTTCTAATGTTTTTGGCAAATCAATATTTTTCTCGTCATTAAGATAGACTTCTTCTAAGTTAATTAAATTAGAGAAACTTTCAGGTAGTTTTTTAAAATCATTACCACTTAAATCAATTGTTTTTAATGATTTTATTTTAGTTAATCCAACAGGGATTTCTTTTAGATGGTCATTTTTTAAATTGATATATTCTAAATTTTTAAATTTAGACCAATCGATAGTGGACCATTTAATTTCTTGATTACTTAAGTTCAATCTGTACACCTTTTCTGGATTCTTTAAAGCTTCATTAATTTTTGTAAATTCTTTAGATTTATCCTCTGACTGCCCCAAGATGCTTTGAGAAATCAGAATGCATAAAGTAATAATGATGTTAATTTTTTTCATTGTATTCACATTTAAGATTGGTTATACAAATTTAATTGCAAATATAATAGTATTACTATCAATATTGAAAATTTAACTTTTAATTATAAAAAAAGCTGTTCTTTCGGAACAGCTTTTTTTTATAATTTAATTTCGTTTTTTATAATAACGAATGACTCGTCATAGCAGCAGGTTGAGCTACGCCCATCAATTCTAGAATTGTAGGTGCAATATCGCCTAACACTCCATCATTAATTTTCTTTAACTCTTTGTCAACCAAAATAATTGGCACTGGATTGGTAGTATGAGCCGTATTTGGCGATCCATCAGGATTAATCATAGTTTCACAGTTTCCGTGATCAGCAATAATGATAGTTGTATAATCATTGGCTAGGGCCGCTTCGACTACTTCTTTTACGCAAACATCCACAGCTTCACAAGCTTTGATAGCGGCTTCCATAATTCCGGTATGTCCCACCATGTCACCATTGGCAAAGTTCAAACAAACGAAATCTACTTCCCCTTTATGCAATTCAGGAACCAAAGCGTCTTTCAATTCGTAAGCACTCATTTCAGGCTGCAAATCGTAAGTAGCCACTTTTGGAGAGTTTCTTAAGATGCGCGTCTCACCCTCAAAAGGTGTTTCTCTTCCGCCAGAAAAGAAAAACGTAACATGCGGATATTTCTCTGTTTCGGCAATACGAATTTGCTTTTTGTTGGCTTTTTCTAAAACTTCTCCTAAAGTTTCTGTGATGTTGTCTTTATTATACACCACTTTAACATTTTGGTAGGTTTCGTCGTAATTAGTAAGCGTAACATAGTACAAATTTAATTTGTGCATGTTTTGCTCGTGAAAATCTTGTTGCGAAAGTGCTTCTGTCAATTCACGACCTCTATCGGTTCTAAAGTTGAAGAAAATAACGACATCGTCTTCTTGAATTACAGCTAATGGTTCGCCATTGACATCCACAGCAACCAAGGGCTGAATGAATTCATCCGTAACATCGTTGCCATAACTATTCGCAATTGAAGTAACTACATCAGTAGTTGCAGTTCCTGTTCCGTGAACTACTAAATCGTAGGCTAGTTTTACTCGTTCCCAACGTTTGTCACGATCCATTGCGTAATAACGCCCAATAACTGAAGCTATTTTTACCGGTGTTGGCGCAATATAATCTTGTAAATCTTGTAAATATTTTTTTCCTGATTTTGGATCCACATCACGACCATCAGTAAAGGCGTGTATGAATACTTTGTCTAGTCCGTATTCTTGAGAAGCATCAATCAAACCTCTCAAATGCGAAGTATGTGAGTGAACACCACCATCTGAAACTAAACCTAAAAAGTGTACTTTTTTATCGTTGGCTTTTGCGTAATTAAACGCGTCAATTAATACTTGTTCTTTAGCTAAGGTTTTATTGGCTACAGCCAAATTAATTTTGGCTAAATCTTGGTATACAATTCGTCCTGCCCCAAGGTTCATATGACCTACTTCTGAATTTCCCATTTGGCCTTCAGGTAAACCTACGTTTAAACCGTCTGTTCGCAATTGAGCACTTGGATATTTTGTATATAAACTGTTGATAAATGGCACGTTGGCATTGTCTATAGCAGATACTTTTGGGTCAGGTGATTTCCCCCAACCGTCTAAAATCATCAGGATAACTTTCTTGTTCATTGGAATTTATTTTAAGCAAAGGTAAGTTATTTCAAAAAATCTTTTTTAGTAAGATTTGTAATTTACAACTGTATTAGAAAGCATTAACAAATCCATTACAATTTGTTTGAAAAATTCGATTTAACTGGATTTTTTACTCTTAAGTGAGTTGTAATCGATAAAATAACGAACACTGATAGAGAATACATTGTCTAAGTTATTTTTATCAATTACTTTTCTAAGGTTACTGCTAATGCCTTGTTGGAATTCGTTTTCAAAAAGAGCAGCATTATTTCGATATAAAATAGAAATTTGACTCCCTGGGGCAAACCACCACGAATAGGATAAGTCCAGATTCCATGCATTAAAAATAGAATCACTATTTTCTGTAAAATTCAATGTCTTTTTTAAAGTACCATCATTATTCAAACTATAGTACTGGCTATAAATAGCATAACTCAAATAATGACGTAGCGATAAGTTTAAGTTCATGTCGCTATTGATTGTGAACTTACTTTGTATAGAGTTAACATAAGTGCTTCGATCTCTTCGACCCATAAAAATTTCTTTAGTACTACTGTTATTTCCAACATAACCTAAATTATTATTCTGATGACTATAATCAATAGTGTAATTCAAAGAAAATTGATTTGAAAATCGGTATCTTGGAGAGAACGAAAATCCATATCCAGTTCGGCCTTTTTCATTGGCTATTCCAAAAGAAGGATTTATATCAACTGCAAATTTATTATTGTAGTTAGATGAAAAATAAAGATAAGCATTAAATACTTCCGGAATCTCAAGAAAACGCATTTGGTTATGGGTTCGCGGTTCATAAAAATCATAGGTTTTTAAAGGTCTTGTATTAAATCCTCCTCCAAAATAATTGTTTTTTTTATTCATAGAATTCAAATTAAGATTCAACATTCCTTGTTGAATTCTTCCTGTTCTATTATCAAATTCAGAATAAAGATTGACATAGATGTCAAACATATTAAAGGTATTGGTGGGTTTTAAAAGGCGATAGCTCCAATTGGAATAAAGTGAATGGAAATTAGCTTGAAATTGAATTCCCATATCATCTTTGTCAAAATCTTTAGAAATGTATTCTGCTCCAAAACCATATTGAAATTTTCCACTAGTTTCTCCAAAATTCAATCTTGAAGTATATCCTATTTTAGTGTCAGAACTAGTTTCGTTTACTGTACTAAACTTGTAATCTCCGGATAAATTGTAGGTATTTTTTTTTGTATTTAAGTCAAATAAAACAGCAGATACATTGGCATCACGCCCACTTCCATTTCGGGTCACGTTCGTATTTACAAATGAGACGGACGAATTTGTTCCAAAACGCTGATCAAGTACCAAGGCATTATAATTTGCCAATGGTTCTACAATTGCTTTTCGTGTTTCACCAGTTAGATTATTGATAATAATTGCCTCTGTTTTTTCAGTGACAGCATTTAAAACTCCCACACCTAATCCGCCTTTTGTTCTTCCAGATATTTTTAAAGCATTTAGCAAATTTATTTTAGACGGGTTTGAAGAAACAACTTCATCATCAGATACTTGTGGGCTAATGGAAGGATTTCCTCCAATTCTTCTTGAATAAAATAAATCGCCTTTATTAAACAATTCAGTTCCTTCATTAAAAAAAGGACGATTTTCATTGAATTGTTGTTCAAAAGGCCCAAGGTTCAAAATCACATTATCAAAGGCAGCTTGCCCAAAGTCGGGAACTAAAATCGCATCTAATGTAAAGGCATCATTAAGGCCGTATTTAATATCCAATCCTCCTTTAAAATCATATCGTGTGCTTTGATTTGCTCTAGAATTTAAGTAAAACGAGGTGTACGGAATTAAAAATAATCGGGTAGGAGTTACAATATTTTCTATACCTTCCAAAATACCTTCTTGATTGCCTCTAGAATTAATTTTATTGTCAATTAGATTCCAAGAGTAAAATGTTCGAGCTCTTCTAAAGTCCCTTATAAAATTGACTCCCCAAGTTTGTTTTTTTTCAGAAGAAAATCGCAGTGCTGCATACGGGATTCTAATTTCAGCAGTCCAGCCAAAATCTGTAATTTGTGTTTTGCTTTCCCAAATGGCATCCCAAGAGGAGTCTTCGCCATTACTTTCAGTAAAAAGAAAATCTTCTTGAACTCCTGCAGCACTTACTAAAAAACTAAATTCTTGTTGTCCATCATTATAGCCATTTAAAAAAATCCCAATTCTATCAGCTATACCAGAATTATCACGTTGGCTAAGTTCTTTTAATATTTTTGCTGGCTCATCATCATACATTGTTGCTCCAAAATAAATGGCTTCGTTATCATAAACCACTTTCACTTCGGTACGTTTTTCATTGGGTTCAGCTGTTCCATTCCCGGGCATCCACATTACAAAGTCTTTTGCAGGAATTGCTTTCGCCCAAATACCTTCATTGAAAACGCCGTCAATCGTAATCTTTTCATTGCTATGAACTGAGGTTACACTCTTTTTCTGGGAGTATAGAAAAGAATACATAAACAGTAGGCTAATGCAAAAGATTACTTTTTTCATTAAAAGATTTTTAAACTAGGTTGAGGTATCATACCTTATTGTATGGTAAATTAGTTCGTAGAGTTTGTATGACAAGTTACTTTTTTGTTACAGCTTTGTACATTAAAAAATGAGGTCCGACATCTGTAATTTCAAATTCAGAACCAATTGTTACATAGCCCATTTTTTCATAGAAACCAACCGCAGAAGTTCGGGCATTGAACCAAATTAATGCTGCGTTTTGCGACAAACAAAAATCTTCAGCTTTTTGTACTAAGGCTTCTCCAATTCCTTGTTTTTGATGTGAACTCAAAACCGCCATACCTCTTATTTGATATGACTTTTGTTTTGAAAAGTGATCATTTCCAATTTCAAATAATGAGATAACGCCAACAAGTGTTCCGTTTAAATAATACCCAAAATGATGTGTGGTAGGTAAATCATCACCGTTAAAATGACAAGTTTCAATAGGTTTTCCAAAGCGTAAAACTAAATGTCTAACGGGATAAGTGTCAAATGGGGCAATTTTTTGAATTGAATAGTTCATTTAGTTAAGCTCATTTTTTTACAAATTAAAGAGATAATAATTTCATACTAAAATATTTATGAATTTAGTTGAGGTCATTTAGTATTATTTCTACTATCGTACTTTATATTTTTTTGAAAAAAACTTGCATTGATGGAAAGTAATTATTTATATTTGCACCGTTGTAATGCGAAAGTAGCTCAGTTGGTAGAGCTCCAGCCTTCCAAGCTGGTTGTCGCGAGTTCGAGCCTCGTCTTTCGCTCTATAAAGCCTCAAATCTGATTTGAGGTTTTTTATTTACTGTTTTTATGCGAAAGTAGCTCAGTTGGTAGAGCTCCAGCCTTCCAAGCTGGTTGTCGCGAGTTCGAGCCTCGTCTTTCGCTCTTTAAGCCGAAACTTTTGTTTCGGCTTTTTTATTTTCTACATTCAAATGGATGAACCACATAGCAACATAGGTCCTTTTGGTAAACAAAAAGAAAAGATAGAAATAATCGTATTTTTCACATAGCTATGTGAATAGTGAAACGTCTATCTATATCTTTTAAAAGCTATCCTTTATATGTTTCTATGTTTCTTTGTGGTAAAAAGTTTGAAATTAATCTGTGAATCTGCGGTTAAATATTTGCCACGGATTGCACGGATAGAACAGATTTATTTTATATAGCTTAAATCGGAACCGCTTTCTAATTCCTCAGGCTCTTGTTTTTGTCTAAAAAGACGTGCTTTGAGATTGCCTTTCAATGTAATTGCTTCTCCTTTTATCTCTAGCCAACTTCCTTCACGTAATCCTAAAACAGGAATAGAATTGAATGAATGAAATTCCTTAATTCGATCTTCTCGGGTTTCTCCCATGTGATTGGAGGGCTTGTCATTATCGATATAATGCGGATTTAAATTAAAAGGAATCATTCCTAAAGTTTGAAAGCTTTGCGGATAAACGATAGGCATATCATTTGTAGTTTGCATTGTCAATCCTGCAATATTACTTCCAGCACTAGTTCCTAAATAAGGTGTGCCACTTTTTAGTTTTTGAGCTAAAACTTCCATGACTTTGTATTTGTACAATTGCGAAACCAATACAAAAGTATTTCCGCCACCAGTAAATATTCCTTCCGCTTTTTCTATTGCCTCTATCGGATTTTCAAACTGATGAATGCCTTTTACGGTTATATTTATTTTGGCGAAAGCCAAAGCTACTTTGGTGGTGTATTCCTCGTGAGTTATTCCTCCAGATCGAGCATAAGGAATAAATAAAACCGTTTTGCAGTCTTTAAAATGAAGTTCTAATTCAGGAAGTAAGTATTCTAAATAATCACCTTTATAAAGAGTAGAAGTACTTGCTAGGAGTAGGTTTTTCATTATTTTAATTTTATAAATGAGTGTAAAGATACCAATCCGCTTTTTTAATTAACAAATAATTACCAACTTCTTAGTGACGAATTTAAGTCGTATCTATTATTTTTGTTGGTATTGTTTTAAGCAGTACTTCTTCGTATGGTAAAATTTTTTTGTAGCATCTTTTTCTTTATTATTTCTCAATTGTATTCTCAGAACCAAGTTCCAAGAAGAATTGAAGGGAAAGTAGCTGCTGATTTTTCTAATTTAGAAGGGATTTATGTGGTAAACACTTCTTCGGAAAAAAGTACTACCACTAATAGTGAAGGTCATTTTTCAATTGAGGCCAAAGTAGGAGAGACCTTATTGCTTTCGGCAATGAATTTTAAAGAAGTGAAAATTGTATTGTCTGAATCAGATTTCAGTAAAAAATGGTTGGTTGTTAGTATGCAACCCATAGTGAATGAGTTAAATGAGGTTATTGTTGGCAGTTCTTCTATTTCTGCTGAGTCACTTGGAATCATTCCCTACGGACAAAAAAAGTACACCCCTGCTGAAAGAAAAATTTTTACTGCAACATCTGGATTTGGAATAGATCCGATTCTAAATCTTATTTCTGGAAGAACCAATATGCTTAAAAAAGAATTGGAGATAGAAAAAAAAGAAGGCTACTTAATTCAGCTTGAAAATTTATTTCAACCCGAATTTTATATTCATTCTATGCATATACCACAGCTACACGTCAAAGGGTTTTTATATTTTCTGGTTGAAAACCCTAAGTTTATTAGTATCTTGAAAACAAAAAACCGAACAGCTATTGAGTTTTCAATGAGTGAATTGGCTACAAAATACATCGAAATCATTACGCCTAAAAAAGAGAATTAAATTCCTTCTATTTTGTCATTCCGACACAAGGAGTAATCTCATTAGTTATTCCCGTTATTTGATTTCTCCTTGTGTCGAAATGACAAGACAAAAAGTAAAATATAAATCTTGCTAAAAAAAAGCTTTTAATTTTGTTAATTATAACAACGAGCCACGCGAAGGGATTAGCTTCGCTGAATTACATTTCGCGCGGTAGCGGGGGTTTTATCGAATAGTTCGTCTTTTAAAGACATCAAAATAGTTTTTTTTAAAATCTTCTTCAGCATTTAAATATAAACTGAAAAAAATCTGAATTTCTCTTTCTGGTGTATATCCCCTTTCTCTTTCAAAAGAATCTGAAACATTGCTTATCTCCTCGAAAACCTTAAAATATTTTCTTAGCCAATAATGAATCTTATCATAATAAACCGCTTCTTGAGAATCAATTCCATATCTTTCATCATATTTTTTAATTTCTGCTTGTTCACTATTTGCTCTTTCACATAGTTTCGTAATTAATTCTCTTTTGACTTTAAATAATTGTCTGGCATCGTCTTCATAATCGCTATAATACCTGTAATTTGGGGATCTTAATGAATGTCTAAAATCACCAACAACTTCAACATTATCTTTAATGTGAGTGAAAATTATGTTTTTTTCAGGTTCTAATAATTCAAATATCTTAAAACTATATGCATTTAATATTTCAAAATTCAAAAATTGATGAATCTCATAGAAATGTTCCAACTTAAAATCACTTCTATTTAATACTTTTGGCCAGTTCCATTTGTCTGAAAATTTCAAAAGAATTTCATTTGTTATTGTCAGATATTCGTTAGAACTAATAAAATCCCATGATAATTTTTCTGCAAATGTTTCTAAGTGTAGAGGGGTTAAAAATTTATTTGAACTGAATTGATGCCATTCTCCTTCTCGTGCATCACTTTCTTTTTCAGTCCAATAAGGCTTGACGTAACCTCCAACTTCCCATTCTGTTGCTTTTTCAAGTAGAGTATGAACACCTATAGGAATATGTTTGTATCTAGATATAGGAGCAGGTTTGTATGAATAACTACCACATCCTGTCCCCCAAGTAATATAATCTCTATATTCATGTATAAACTTTTCATCAACACCAACAATGGTAAATTGTAGCACTTTGTTTAAGTCAATTTTATTAATGTATGATTTTATAAGATCTAAATTCCATTTAACACCAGAATTAGAGCTTAAACTATCAAAATCCCAACGAATTGCATATTTTTTAATTATTAAATCATCAAGTGGAATAATTTGATTTTTAGATAGTTCTTTAAAATCTAAAAGCTTTTCAAAGGTTGAAATGATTTTATTTGACCAATCAACATTATTGCTTTTACTTAGAATTTGAAAATTGAGTAATTCTTTGAATTCTTGTATTGTTTCATTTGTCCATAATAGATTGCTTGAAACCTGTAAATACTTAAAAATATCTTTGTTAAGTTGTTCTTTATATTTTTTTAAATCTTCAAAACTAAATTCTAATGTTTTAGCCTCTACAACTTCTCTGATCCAATACGATGTTGGGAAATCTATTATCATTTTTAGACTCCACTTTATATTATTTATAACTGAGAATTTTTGTAACCAAAATATTTTTGTCGATTCCTCTTCAGATTTTGATAATACAAATTGTACTAATTTTTCGTCCCAAAACATAGGGGAATGAGAAATTATGCAGCCTAACCATATTTTATCCCAATACTTATTTAATAACCTTTCATCCCATATAATTTTTGGGTTTTTTGAAATTCGAAACCAATCTATTTTATTAAAGTGAGTATCAATTAGGTCTTCATGCCAAGGTGTATAATAATTATAACATAATGTTTCCCAATTAAATTCATTAGGATGAAGTTTAATATACTCCAAATCTACATCAGCTTTTTTTTCAATATATTCAGCATTGAAAAAAAAGTTATCTTCATTTTTATTTGGAATTTTATATTGGACATATAAAAAATCAAGTAAATCAAAATTTGTGCTTAGTGCATTTATTATGTTTTCCATTATGTTTCGATTTATCCTTGGATTAACTGTGTTTATGTTAATGAATTTTATTTATAAATTACACTATTGACAAAATAAATATCGGCAATTTTCTCCTTGTAAAATGAAAAAAAT
This sequence comes from Flavobacterium ammonificans, assembly GCF_020886115.1. NCBI lineage: Bacteria > Pseudomonadati > Bacteroidota > Flavobacteriia > Flavobacteriales > Flavobacteriaceae > Flavobacterium > Flavobacterium ammonificans. The sequence continues at coordinate 170,547 of NZ_AP025185.1, read as the reverse complement.
AATTCTCTCCCATCTGGGAGATTTATTTTTGATTCATATTTTTTTTCAGATTTCATTATCAATTCTGCACAAAAGAAACCTTGAATTAGAAATTCGATAATTGATTTGGGATGATTAATTTCTTTATTTTCCTTTTTCGTTGAAAGAGGAATTCCTTTATATGTAAAGTGTTTAAATGAATGAAAAACTCCACCAGTGAATTCATTCTTTGATTCGTCATTTTTTAATTTATCTACTTGTCTAAATAATTCTATCCTTAAAACTTGAGAATTAACTCTTTCATCAACTAATTCCAAAATCCAGGCAAATTGTTCGGTTTTTAAAAAATTATAAAATTGATCAATTGTGCCCATATTTTCAATTTGATAAAGTGCTTGAAGCACTTTATTAACATCGTCCTTACCAAAATATTCAGGATATTTTTCGCATGCTTCAATAAGAACACTATTCAAAATTTGATAAAAAACGTTAGTACTAATAATGACAAATTTTCTTCCTGCATATTCTATTTCACTATAATGACTAATGTCAAAACCGCTTTTGGCAAACGATCTACTTTCGGACTTCATTAGAAGTATCGATTTATTGTTTATAAACTCTCTAATATTTGATTCTTCTTTTTGTGTCATTTTGATTATTTTGATAGAATAAATTAGAGTTATAATAAAAATATTTCAAGAACATATTCTATTTACGTAGTTTCTTTGCGTAACCAATAACTTATTTTTGTCCAAATAATATAACTCATAATTTGGCAAATAGATTAAAAAGGAGTAGTTTTATAGTAATGCTAAAATATAAAAAAATAGATTACAAATGGACATGGTAGTAAATTGGGTTAGGGAACTTTTTATAAAAAACAGTCTTTCAAATGGATCTTCTATCATTTCAAAAGAATTACTATTTTTGAAAGATGAAAAAAACAGTACTCCTTGCCTTTCTAAGTTTTTTACTATGCAGCTTTACGGCTTCTGAAATACATAAGTTTTATATGGCTATTTTTCAGGTCAACTATGCTCCTGAGAAAAAGATGCTTCAAGTGACGTCCAGAATTTTTATTGACGATTTAAATCAAGCTCTTGAAAAAAAATACGGTAAAAAAACCAATATAGGACATGAAAAAGAAGATGTTGAAGATATTGCAATACTCAAAAAATACTTTGCAGAGAATTTGTTTTTTAAAGTCAACGGTCAAACCAAACCTGTTCTTTTTTTAAGTAAGGAACAAGAAGGCGATTTGCTAATTTGTTATGGTCGTGTAGCTGATGTTGCGAAATTTAATTCGGTAGAAATCACCAATACAATCCTGACACATTGGAATTCAGATCAACAAAATATTTTGCATTTTAATGCATTTGGAGATAAAAAAACAGTACTTTTCACCTCCTCTAAAAAAACGGAGGTATTAAAATTTTAATTATTTTTATACGATTATATTTAAATTAACTATTTTCACAAGCTAAAAACTCCCCAAAATGAAAAAAATTGCACTTTTATTACTGTTTCCAGTAATTGCATTGGCTCAGGAGAAGCCTGCTACCGTAGCTCCAAAACAAACTGGAAGATACGACACCAATAAGTTCAGTCAGATGTACGATTTGTTGGCTACGCCAAACATGTATCGTTCGGCTTCAGGAGCGCCTGGACCAGCGTATTACCAACAACAAGCAGATTATAAGATTGATATTGAATTAGACGATAAAAATTCAAAATTAATGGGTTCTGAAACGGTAACCTACACTAATAATTCACCAGATACTTTAGAGTATTTATGGGTACAATTGGATCAAAACCAACAAGCAAAAACCTCTCAAACTCCATTGGCAGAAAGCCAAAGAATAGATCAGGTTCTACCTACTGAAAAATTTGCTTCGGATTATTTAAAGGAAAAACCAGATCGTGGATTTCATATTGAATATGTAAAAGACGTGAAAGGTGCACCATTATCGTATACGATTAATCAAACGATGATGCGAATCAATTTGCCTGTTCCAATGAAGCCAGGTACTAAATTTACTTTTTCTACTAAATGGTGGTACAACATCAATAATTATAGAAAAGAAGGCGGGCGTTCAGGCTACGAAGCTTTTGAAAAAGACGATAATAAAATTTATGTTATTGCACAGTTTTATCCAAGAATGGCTGTCTATAATGACGTAGAAGGATGGCAAAACATGCAATTCTGGGGAACTGGAGAGTTTGCATTGCCTTTTGGAAACTTTGATGTAAATATTACTGTTCCAGCAGATCACATTATTGAAGCTACGGGTGAATTAACGAACCGTGCAGAAGTATTTACACCTGAGCAGTTAAAAAGATATGAATTGGCTCAAAAAACCTTTGATAAGCCAGTTGTAATTGTAACTCAAGAAGAAGCAACTGCAGCTGAAAAAGGATTTTCAGACAAGAAAAAAACTTGGAAATTCAGTGCTAAAAATGTAAGAGATTTTGGAATTGCCTCTTCAAGAAAATTTATTTTCGATGCCATGGCGGTGAAATTAAGCACTAAAACAGTTATGGCAACTTCTGTGTATCCAAAAGAAGCAAATCCGCTATGGGGAGAAACTTCTACACGAACTGTAGCGCATACATTAAAAAGTTATTCATCTCATACATTTGATTATCCTTATCCAAAAGCAGTTTCGGTTTCAGCAGAAGATCAAGGGATGGAATATCCAATGATTTGTTGGAATTTCGGACGTCCTGACGAAAATGGTGTAACAAGTGAGCAAGTTAAAAACGGAATGATAGGTGTTATTATACATGAAGTAGGACATAACTTTTTTCCAATGATTGTGAATTCAGATGAGCGTCAATGGTCATGGATGGACGAAGGGTTGAACACGTTTATGCAATATATGGCAGAACAAGAAATGGGTACTAATTTCCCTTCAAGACGTGGTCCAGCTAAAAATATTGTTCCTTACATGAGTGGTGATCAAAAATTTTTGGAGCCAATTATGTCTAATTCTGAAACGATTTATCAATTTGGAAATAATGCTTACGGAAAACCAGCAACTGGATTGAATATTTTGAGAGAAACCATCATGGGACGTGAATTATTTGATCATGCTTTTAAAGTGTATGCTAACAGATGGAAATTCAAGCACCCAACTCCAGAAGACTTTTTTAGAACAATGGAAGACGCTTCAGCCGTTGATTTGGATTGGTTTGTAAGAGGTTGGTTTTACTCAACAGATTTCGTTGATATTGGTTTGGAAGATGTTAAACAATATTATGTTTCTGAAACTGCAACTTCTGATTTAAAAGATGTAAAAGTAAGACGAGGCCGTTTTGGTACTGAAAAAGGACCTTTTGTTTATTTAGTTTCTGGACAAAATACAGAGGTGAATCCAAAGGATAAGAAAGCTTTGAAAATTGAAGATGTTAAATTACTTTCTGATTATGTAGATCAAAATTTATCAGCTGAAGAGAAAGCAAATATGAAAGCACCTAAGTATTTTTACGAGGTAACTTTTAATAAACCAGGGGGAATGATAATGCCAATTTTAGTAGAATTGACTTACGAAGATGATACTAAAGAAAGCTTTAAATACCCAGCTCAGATTTGGAGAAAAAGTAATGATACAGCCCGTAAAGTATATGCTACTCAAAAGGCCGTTAAGAAAATTCAAATCGACCCAAAATTGGAAACAGCGGATATTGATGTTACCAATAATACTTGGCCTAAACAAGAAGAAAAATCTAAGTTTGAATAAAGAAAAAAATAAAGGCTCCAATTGGAGCCTTTATTTTTTTATGATATTTTTAAAATAGAAGGACCTGAAATTTGGTATATTTGTACTCAAGAAAAAATACAAAATTATGTTTGGAATAGGTGGAGGCGAATTAATTTTCATCATGTTTATTGTTCTAATGCTTTTCGGTTCTGATAAAGTGCCTGAAATAGCTAGAACAGTAGGTAAAACAATGGCCCAAATTAAGAACGCTACTAATGATATCAAATCTGAGATTCAAAAAGGAGCAGAGGCGAATGGTCTTGACAAACAATCGTTAGCTGATTTGACAGGGAATATTACTGCAGAAATTGACAAAGCAAAAGAAAATTTGCTAGGAGATACAAGTATAGTTACCGATTTTTCTAATTCAGTAAATTCGGAAATTAAACAAGTAGAAGAGGGGGTTGCGAGTGTTGAAAATGCAACAGCAGTTCCTGATTTGAGTCAAATTCCAGATATAGAAGGCCCAATTAAACGTCAGGGATAATGCTTGAGAAATTAATTCAGCTGGATGTTCAATTATTAGTTTTTTTGAACGGTTTAGGTTCCGCAACTTATGACGGACTTTGGCTTTTTATTACCAAGCAATCCAATTGGACTCCATTTTTTTTAGTGCTATTGTATTTGGTTTACAAAAAAATAGGGATAAAATCTACGCTTTATTTATTGTTGTTTGTTACACTTCTATTAGTTGTAACCGATCAAACAACCAATCTTTTTAAAGTTACTTTTCAACGTTTAAGACCCTGTAATAATCCGGAAATAAATTCCATTATCCGATTGGTCAAACCGAGTAATTCGTTCAGTTTCTTTTCAGGACATGCGGCTAATTCTTCGGCAACGATGACTTTCTTATTCTTGCTTCTAAAAAAGTATTATCGATTTGCTTTTCTTTTGTTTTTATTTCCTTTGATTTTTGCCTACAGCCGAATTTATTTAGGTTTACATTATCCTTTGGATATTGTAACTGGATATTTGTTTGGTTCCACTTTTGGTTTTGTAACCAACAAATTGTATCAAAAATACATTCTAAAGAATTCTCGAAACAGTTAATCCATCTCGAATAGGTAATAAAACCGTTTCTACTCTTGGGTCATTTTTAAGTAATTGATTGTATTCTAAAAGTACTTGAGTACTCAAATCGTTTTTTTGTAGCGGTTCCAAAACTTTGCCGCTCCACAACACATTATCTGATAAAATGATACCGCCTTTATTCATTTTTGGAACAATCATTTCAAAATAATTAATGTAGTTTTCTTTATCCGCATCAATAAAGACCAAATCGAATTTCATGTTAAGATTAGGGATAATATCAACGGCTTCACCCAAATGCTGGACAATTTGCTTTCCCCAAGTCGATTTATCAAAATGTTTACGCTGAAAATCAACTAATTCTTCTTTAATATCAATGGTGTGTAATTGTCCTTTGTCTTGCATCCCCTCGCACAAACACAAAGCCGAATAGCCGGTGTAGGTGCCAATTTCAAGAATGTTTACTGGTCGAATCAATTTAGACAACATACTCAAAACACGTCCCTGAAAATGTCCGCTCAGCATTCTGGGCAACAAAATTTTCTGATAGGTTTCTTTGTTCAAATCCGCTAAAAGTTGCGGTTCTTTTTCAGAATGTTGTTCGATATAATCTTCGAGTTCTTGAGAAATGAAGTGCATTGTATAGTTTTTTCAATTGGCGCAAAGTTATCAAATTATAGAATCCTACCCATGCATTTATTCGAATTGATGAAATAAATCAACAAATACTCCTTAAATTTGCACCATGCAAATCGAGAAAAAAGACATACGAGCCTTATCCAAAGAGCAATTGCGAGATTTTTTTGTTTCCAATGGGGACAAAGCCTTTCGTGGCAACCAAGTTTATGAATGGTTATGGAGCAAAGGCGCACATACTTTTGAAGATATGACCAATGTGGCTAAACCCACTCGACAGATGCTTGAAGATCATTTTGTTATCAATCATATCAAAGTGGACACGATGCAACGAAGTGAAGACGGAACGGTTAAAAATGCTGTTCGTTTGCATGATGGATTAATTGTAGAATCCGTTTTAATTCCTACTGAAACTCGGACTACGGCTTGTGTTTCCAGTCAGGTGGGTTGTAGTTTGGATTGTAATTTTTGTGCTACTGCTCGTTTAAAGCGAATGCGTAATTTGGAGCCAGGTGAAATCTATGACCAAGTGGTCGCTATTGATAGAGAAAGTCGTTTGTATTACAATCATCCCTTATCGAATATTGTTTTTATGGGTATGGGAGAGCCTTTAATGAACTATAATAATGTCATCAAAGCAATTGATATGATCACTTCGCCTGAAGGTTTAGGAATGTCTCCCAAACGAATTATGGTGTCAACATCGGGTGTGCCCAAAATGATTAAGAAATTAGCGGATGATGGTGTCAAATTCAAATTAGCAGTTTCTTTACACTCGGCAATTGATGAAATTCGTTCCCGAATTATGCCTTTCAGCGAAAATTTCCCTTTAGCAGATTTGCGTGAAGCCTTAGAATATTGGTATCGAAAAACCAAAAGTAAAATTTCTTATGAATATGTAGTTTGGAAAGGAATCAATGACGATAAAGCTTCGGTAGATGCCTTAGTTAAATTTTGCAAATATGTTCCTTGTAAGGTAAATTTAATTGAATACAATCCAATTGATGATGGCGAATTCCAGCAAGCCTCAGAAGAAGCTATCGCAGCTTACATAAAAGGATTAGAAGCGATTGGAGTAGTAGTTAAAGTAAGAAGAAGTCGCGGAAAAGATATCGATGCGGCTTGTGGACAATTGGCGAATAAATCCTAAATCATGATTATTAATTCCATTATTCAGACTGTAAAGATATAATCTTTAGTACCTTTGGAATCCATGAATATCACATCTCAAATAAAACAACCCATACTCAATGAAATGGAACTTTTTGAAAAAAAGTTCTTTGAATCGATGTCTTCTAATGTAGCGTTGTTAAATCGAATTACGTATTACATTGTCAATCGAAAAGGAAAACAAATGCGTCCGATGTTTGTGTTCTTGACGGCCAAAATGGTTTCTGATGGAATAGTAAATGAACGCACCTATCGAGGAGCTTCTGTAATTGAATTGATTCATACGGCGACTTTAGTTCATGACGATGTAGTAGATGATAGTAATCGTCGACGTGGATTTTTCTCATTAAATGCACTTTGGAAGAATAAAATTGCGGTATTAGTAGGCGATTATTTACTCTCAAAAGGATTATTGCTTTCAATTGATTATGGAGATTTTGATTTATTACGAATTATATCCGTAGCAGTTCGTGAAATGAGCGAAGGAGAATTACTCCAAATCGAAAAAGCACGAAGATTAGATATTACTGAAGCTGTTTATTACGAAATTATACGCAAGAAAACAGCAACCTTAATTGCATCTTGTTGTGCTTTGGGTGCGCAATCAGTTATAGAAGATGAAGTTCAGGTTAAGAATATGCACTTATTTGGAGAGCTGATTGGAATGGCATTTCAAATCAAAGATGATTTATTTGATTATACTGAAGATGCTATTGGGAAACCAACAGGAATTGATATTAAGGAACAGAAAATGACTTTACCCTTAATTCATGTTTTAAATAATTGTACTCCTAAAGAAAAAAGTTGGCTCATCAATTCCATAAAAAACCACAATAAGGACAAAAAACGAGTTAAAGAAGTGATTGCTTTTGTTAAGAATAATAATGGTTTGGCTTACGCCGAACAAAAAATGCTTCAATTCCAACAAGAAGCCTTACAACTGCTAGTTAATTACCCCGATTCTCCCTTTAAAGACGCTTTAATCTTAATGGTAAATTACGTCATAGAAAGAAAAATATAGTTTTCATAATTAGGATTCCATTTTAAGTCTATAAATAGCGTAATAATTTATAATTTATGACGGCTAATTATAAAAAATACTATAATTTTAAAATAAATGCGTATAATTTAAAATATTATTTTTAAATTCGTTTCGTGAAAATTTACAAAAGAAAAATAGTATTAATTGAAGATGATAAGGCTCTGGGAAATTCTATTTTAGAGTTGTTATTGTTCAATAATTTCGAAGTAACTTGGTTTGATGATAGCATCAAAGCATTGGATTATTTATCTCAAAATTTCCCAGATTTAATCATTAGTGATTTAATGATGCCTGGGATGAACGGCGAGGACTTATACCTAAATATAAGAAAGAATAAAAAATTCACCGTTGTTCCCTTTATAATTATTACTGCCAATATTGATGATGAAGTCAAATTACGCCAATTAGAACATGGGGTAAATGATTACATTATGAAACCATTTCAAATTAAAGAATTGATATTAAAAGTAAATAATGTTTTGGAGCTTAGAAAAAACATTGAAAAAAACTTTGGTATTGATCCGTTTTCAAAAGTCACAATAAAATTGTCCGAAAAGGATTTTCTAACTTCGCTCAACGAGGCTTTACTGAAAGACATTAAAGTTAGACCTAACTTAGATGAATTATCAAAAAACTTGTTTATTAGTAAGTCTACATTAGACAAGAGAATCCGAAAATTAACCAATAAAAATATAAGTCAATACATTCGTGAATTTAAAATTCAATACGCAATGAAATTAATTGACTTGGGCGAAAGAAACATACAGTTTTTAGTAGATCAGACAGGTTTTGGATCGTTTTCATATTTTTCAACAAGTTTTAAATCTTATTTAAATATTTCTCCAAGAGACTATATTAAATCCGTTCAATCTTCTCAAATAGAAGAATAATTTTTTTTCTTTTTTTAGTGTTTTATTTGCTGAATAATTCCTGGCTATTTATCTGGAAACAGAGGTGGTTTTTTACTTCAAAAATCGTAATTGATGCGGATATTAAATTATTGGTATTTTTTTTTAATTTATCAATTATATTGATTTTTTTCTAACAAAGTTGTTCTATCTTTGACTTAAGATTTGGGATCTTTCTTACCGGGCAGTCTGTTCAGAAAATTTATTGGGGGCAATGAATTTATGATTACAATTTAGTTAAAGCAGGCTGCTTCAGGTAAGATTCAACTTCACTTTATTCCCAGCTTTCATCATTTATTCCAAAACGTTGTATTAGTTTAAATATATTTCTCGACTATTTTTTTTAGTTCTTGAAACGAAAATGGTTTTTTAATATATTCTTTTGCGCCTAATTGTTTACCAATTAGCTCATCAGTTTCTTCTGTTTTAGCTGTTAATAGTATAACTGGTATGGAAGACTGTTTAGATGTTAAGTGAATTTTTAAAAAACCATAACCGTCAAGTCTAGGCATCATTACATCACATAGGATAAGATCGGGTTGATGTAAGGCAATTTTTTCTAAACCTTCTATTCCATCCTGCGCTTCAAATATTTCATAACCTATAAATGAGAATAATTCTACAAGTGCTTCTCTTAATTTAATTTCATCATCAATTATTACTATTTTCTTCATATCGCTCAACTTATAATTTTGGAAAATGTAAGCTAACTTGAGTTCCTTTACCTAGTTTACTTGTCACATTAATTGTTCCGGAGTTTCTCTCGGTAAATGTTTTAACTATGTAAAGTCCTAAGCCTGTTCCTTGGATCCCCTCCGTATTACTAGCTCTAAAAAAAGTATTGAATAATTTCGGAATATCTTTCTCTGGGATTCCAATTCCTTGGTCTATAATTTGAATTTCAATATACTCTTTATTTGAAAATAATGATAATGTTATATCTCCTGTTCCTTCAGAGTATTTGAACGCATTATTTAGTAAATTAAATAATGAATATTCCATTAAATTTTTATCGGCAAAAATGTTAAAGGTTTCGCCTACAAACTGTGTATTTACTTTTCTCCCTTTACTATGATTTGAATAGCTGGTTTCAATAACATCCAAACAAATTTGTTTCAAATCAAATTGTGTAGGATTAAAATTAGTTTTTCCAGCATCATCTTTAGAAATAGTCAAAACGGCATTCATCAGTTCTACAATACGATCGATTTCCTCTGTAATGGTGTTTATTCTTTTTTGAAGTTGAGGAGAATGAACAAAATTATGGCCTTCTATATACATTTCAATTAGTTCTGCGCTTGTTCTAATTGTAGTCATGGGGGTACGAAATTCATGCGATATTGTGGAAACCAAATTAGTTCTCAGCTCATTCAGCTCTCTTTCTTGAACTAATGCCTTTTCCATGGCATTTTGAACTTGCTTTTTCTGTGTAATATCTCTAGCGCTAGACTGAAAACTTACAGGCTCTCCATCTACAGTTACAATACTCGCTTTAATTTCAAACCAAACGTATTCATTGTTCTTATTTAAGAAACGAGCTTCAACATATGAATCGTCAGCTTTTACAATAAAGCTTTCAAAACGCTTTTGAAGTAACTCTAAATCGGTTGGGTGCACAAATTGCATCGGAGTTTGACCAATAAGTTCTTCAGGAGTATATCCCATCAGTTTCATTATTGATGGAGATACATATTCAAATGTGGTATCTAAATTATGCAGGCAAACCAAGTCAACCGTATTGTCTGCAAGCAAACGATACATATTTTTTGCTTCGTTTAGCTGAATATTTTTATTACGGTTATTTTCTTCAATTAACATTCTATTCTGTTCTTCAACCGTTTTTCTTTGAGTGATGTCTTGCATCGCTCCAATCATACGTATTGGAGTTCCATCTGAATTTCTAATTATGATAGCTTTATCACTAACATAAGCATATGAATTATCCGATTTTAAATAACGGTATTCATCATCCCACTTTAATGCAGTACTATTTAAAGTATCCTCATATTTTTTTAAATACCGCTCTCTATCATCAGGATGAACAAAATTTTCACAGGCTCCTGCCGTTATAACATTATTTTTAAAATGATGTCCAAAAAGGGCAGAGTAAGTTTCTCCAACGAAAATTTCATCGGTTAAAATGTTCCAATCCCACAAAGCATCAGAAGTCGCCTGACTAGCATAGCTAAAACGCTCATTACTTATTTTCAATGCAGCTTCAGCACTCTTTTGAGCGGTAATGTCTACACCAAAGCCCACCATCATTTCTAACAATCCAAATTTGTTGAATACTGGTGCGTACTTTCTAGTATAAAAAGCAGTACTTCCATCTTCTTTTTTTAATTCATCAATCCATTCAATTATTGAATTTGTTTTTGCAGCCGTTGTAAATCGATCTCTTCTTTCTTTTGCAAATAATGGGTCTCTTCCAGTATGTTTTGCATATTCAAAATCATCTTTACCAATAATAAATTTACGCAGTTCAGGGTTTTGAATGGCCGCAGGATTTACATACAAGTATTTATGATTGCTATCAAAAACGGCTACTTCAGTTGGTAGTCTATCTAATATTTTCTTATAAAATGCCTTTTGTTCCAATTCAAAATTTTGGATCTGCAAACGGAAAAAGGATCCTATTTGTTGGATTACATGATGAACAGTTTTTAATTGAATAGAGGTAAATTCTATTGGACGTAATCCATAAAAACAAAGATTAGCATGAAAATCCTCTACTTCAAACGCTATTTCAAATTGAGTTTTACTCGCGGAATCTTTACTATATTCTGTATTTTTTTCAAAATTAATTGTATCAGAAATCAATTGAATATCAGCAGTTGTAAAAGCGTTAGAGTTATCAACTTTAGCGATAACAGTTGTTGTTTTATTTTCGACATAATTGAAAATAACAACAGGTACTTCGCAAATTTCGGAGGCAAAAGTAAGTAGGTTTTGACATTCTTCTTGAAAATGGTCAGAGCTGACAATAGTTTTAATGGTTACACTATTTAAGGTCATAAGATTACGTTTTGGGTTTGAGTTGCAGTAGTAGATTGCAATTACGATTCGGGACGTGAGTGCAAAACACCATTATTGGTATAAAAATATAAGTTTATTGGGAAATAACTATTGAATTAGTCGTTTAATTTTTAAAGTCAATTTCTTTTTTATTTTTTTTACAGCTTAAATTCATTTTTAAATCATAAATAAATCGTGTTGAAACTTTGTATATTTGTGACTTTACTACAATTAAATGATTTCAAAAGCGACCATTGACACTGTTTATGAAACTGCTCGAGTTGAGGAGGTTATTGGCGATTTTGTACAATTAAAACGTGCCGGTAGTAATTTTAAAGGATTGAGTCCCTTTTCAGATGAACGCTCTCCTTCTTTTATGGTTTCACCAGTAAAACAAATTTGGAAAGATTTTAGTTCGGGCAAAGGAGGAAATGTAATTGCTTTTATTATGGAGCACGAACATTTTACCTATCCCGAAGCCATTCGGTATTTAGCTCGAAAATACAATATTGAAATTGAAGAAACGGAGCAAACTGACGAAGAAAAAGCCAATACTGATATCAAAGAAAGTATGTATCTGGTTTCGGAATTTGCTAAAAATTATTTTCACAATTCGTTACTTCATTCAGAAGAAGGAAAAGCAATAGGTCTTTCTTATTTTAAGGAAAGAGGATTTACGAATGAAACGATAACTAAATTTGCTTTAGGTTATTCGCCAGAAACTTGGGATGCTTTTACTAAAGAAGCACTTGGTAAAGGCTATAAATTAGAATTCTTAGAAAGTACAGGGCTAACTATTCCTAAAGAAGATAGGCCTTTTGATCGTTTTAAAGGAAGAGTTATGTTTCCTATCCAAAGTATGTCGGGAAGAATACTTGGTTTTGGAGGACGCATACTAACAAATGATAAAAAAGCAGCTAAATACCTCAATTCACCCGAGAGTGAAATTTATCATAAAAGCAAAGTATTGTATGGTATTTTTCAAGCGAAGCAATCCATTGCTAAATTAAACAATTGCTATTTAGTTGAAGGTTATACTGATGTAATACAGTTCAATCAAGCGGGCATAGAGAATGTCGTAGCTTCATCAGGAACGGCTTTAACACCAGATCAAATTCGTTTGATTAATCGTTTAACAAAAAACATTACTGTCCTTTTTGATGGAGATGCTGCTGGACTTCGGGCTTCTGTTAGAGGTATTGATTTGATTCTTGAAGAAGGGATGAACGTAAAAGTTTGTGCTTTCCCTGATGGAGAAGATCCGGATAGTTTTGCTAAAAAAACATCGTATGATGATTTAGTAGCTTACTTAGAAAATAATGCAAAAGATTTCATTCAATTCAAGGCTTCGCTTTTGATGAAGGATGCTCAAAATGATCCTATTAAGAAAGCCGATTTGATTCGGGATATGGTACAAAGTATCTCCAAAATTCCAGATCGTATTCAAAGAGAAATTTACATTCAGGAATGTTCCCGAATCATGGATATTTCTGAGCAGGTTTTATTAAGTACATTGGCTCAACTGGTTCAAAAAGACATTGCTGAAGTTGGAAAAAAACAAAAACAAGAGCAGAAAGCGTTTGACATTGTAAAAAATGAAACTCCAGTTCAAACTGAAAAGATTGATATTTTATATCATTTGGAACGAAAAATCATTGAGATTTTATTGTTGTACGGAAATAAAACGGAAGAGTTTGAAGATGTTCTTCTTAAAACCAATGATCTAGGCGAAGTAGAACAAATAGTAGAAAAGAAAGAATATAAAGTTTTCCAACGTATTTATTTAAGTTTACAAGAGGATGAAGTTGAACTTGCAAATCCTTTATTTAGAGGCTTGTTTAATGATTTAATTTCATATTATTTGCAGAATGAAAGTTTCGGAATTGAAAATTATCTAAAGCAACTACCAGATCAATTTGCTCAAGAAGTAACTGATATTTTGATGGATGACGAACGTCTTACCTTACACAAATGGGACGGTCAAAATATATTTGTAAAACAAAAAGCAGAAACAATCAGTCAACATACTTCAGAGATTATTATTTCTATGAGAGAATATTTAATCAACAAATTAATCCTTGATTTAATGCGAGAATTTGGCGAAAAGCCTGAGCCAGAACAAGAGGAATTAAAAATAATGATTAACGATTATAATAAATTAAAAGTGAATCTAACAGGAACTATTGGGAGAATTCGCTCTACTTATATTTAAAAAAAATGAAAGCTTAGGCTTTCATTTTTTTTAATTCAATTTATACAATTTCTAATGTTTTAGCTTTATTGACTAGATCCACTAGATTGGTGACATTTAGTTTAGTCAGTAATCGTAATTTATAAGTACTTATAGTTTTTTCGTTTAGTTTAAGAATATCGGCAATTTCGTGGTTTTTTTTGCCATCACTTAAATAACGTAATACCTCTACTTCTCTATTTGAAAGTTTTCTGTAAATACGTTCACTCTTACTTTTCTTTGCAATTAAAGCAAGATTTTTTTTGACAGTTTCATTCATTACAATTTTCCCGTCTGTAACTTGCTTAATCCCATCATAAACTACACTAAGTTTTTCTTTTTTATGGATGAATCCAGACACACCTGCTTTTATTGCATTAGGAGCATATATTTGCTCAGAGAGATTACTGTAAATAATTACTTTAGTTTCTGGAAATTCTTTTAAAATTGCTTTGACTTCAAAGATACTTTTTAAGCCTTCTAATTCAAGATCTAAAAGGAGTACATCTATCTCTTTACTTTGGAGTATTTCTTTAAGCATAGAAAAATTTCCTATGTTGGCAACTATTGAAATATCCGAATGGTCTTTAAAAAAAGACTTTATCCCATAGTGAACCACAGGAAAATTATCGGCTACACAGACCTTGATCATAATGTTGTTTTTAGAATTATTATTTGTTTTTGGAGAAGTAAAATTAATAAATTAATTCTGTAAACAATTGCAAATCAGATAAAATGTGTTATTTAATAGATTTAGGGATTATACACACCGGAATTGGCTGCATTTTATGTTGGTTTAGGGTGTTTAAACGATGATAAATTTCAAAAACTGTTTTCTCTCTTTCTGAAAAATCAGTACTAATTTTGCCATTCTCATTTTGTTGCATCGCCCATTCTAATTCATCGTAAGTAGCGCCCAGCTGATCTTCGTCGGTTCTATCATCTCCAAATAAACCGTCTGTTGGAGCAGCATTTAGAATAGATTGTGGAATTTGTAAAAAATCACCCAAAGCAAACACTTCTGATTTCATTAAGTCTGCAATTGGGCTAATATCAACCCCACCGTCACCATATTTAGTATAAAACCCAACACCAAAATCCTCTACTTTATTTCCCGTTCCGGCAACTAACAACCCATAAATTCCGCCATAATAATACAATGTAGTCATTCGAATTCGCGCACGAGTGTTAGCTAAAGTTAAGTTAAGTTGACTTTCTGTAGTGTCGTTTGGAAGTACTTTCTTGAACGATTCGAAAATTGGAGTTAAATCAGATTCGGCTTTAGAAACGTTAGGGAAGCGTTGCATTAATTGATCAATATGTTCCTTTGCTCTGCTTACATGACTTTCAGCTTGATGAATAGGCATAGTGACACAAACTACCTTGAGACCGGTTTGCGCACATAAGCTTGAAGTTACTGCTGAATCAACTCCGCCAGAAATTCCTATAACAAATCCGTTAACTTTTGCGTTAGTAGCATAAGCTTTTAACCAATTGACAATATATTCGTTTACTTTTTCTACTTGAAGAGTACTTTTTTTAGACATAATAATTGAGGTATTAAAAAGCAGGAATGTATATTTGTATTTATTTTTGAAATTTAATTGTTAATTGAAAAAATCAATAACAAATGTAACCAAAAATAGTAAACATAAAGAGTCAATCTATTTTGAATTATCAAAAACGATAGGTAAAGAAAGATGCCGAATCGAGTGTCTAAATCCAATTAATAAGTATGAGAATTTTTTTAGTATCCTGTATTTTGTCTTTAATGTTTTTTTCATGTAATAAGAAAAGTGCTGTTGAAAAAAAGATTGAAGCGCTTCCTGTACAAATAAAAATTGATCGTTTTGATCAAGTGTTTTTTGAATCTTCGCCAAAAGATTTACATACGATTAAAAAGCGCTATCCGTTTTTTTTTCCAGAGGGAATACCAGATAGTGTATGGGTTAATAAAATAAATAACCCACTTTGGAGAGAACTTTTTGCTGAAGTTCAAAAAAAATATAAAAAAAGTGAATCCATAGAGGCAGAACTGGAAAAAGTATTTAAACATATTAAATTCCATTTTCCAAAAACAAAATCACCAAAAGTTTATACAGTAATTGCTGAGATGGATTACGATAATAAAGTAATTTATGCAGATAGTTTGGTAATTATTTCTTTAGAAATGTACTTAGGGAAAGACCATAAATTTTATGAATTCCCGGCCTATATTCGTCAAAATTTTGAGCAAAGACAAATGATGCCAGATTTAGTTGCTAGTTTTGGAAAAAGCAAAATTACAACTGAAAAGGACAATACACTATTAAGTCAGATGATCTATCACGGAAAGTTATTGTATTTGAAAGACCTTCTTCTTTCAAATTATACAGATGACGAAAAAATGGGTTACACGCCCAAAGAAATCAATTGGTGTGAGGAAAACGAATCGTATATTTGGCGGTACTTTTTAGAAAATGAATTGTTGTATAGTAACGAGTTAAAACTCAATTCTCGTTTTATTGCACCAGCTCCATTTTCTAAGTTTTATTTGGAAATAGATAACGAATCACCTGGTCAAGTTGGGGCGTGGATAGGTTGGCAAATTGTAAGGTCATTTGTTAAAAATAACGATGTCCCTGTTGCTAAATTACTCGAGCTCAATGCAAAAGAACTTTTTAAAAAATCAAAATATAAACCTAAGAAATAATGTCAAATTCTATTACATCAGAAATTAAATTCGAAATTGAATTAGATCAAAATCGAGTTCCAGAAAAATTATTTTGGACCGCTGAAGATGGCGGTGTTGCAAAAGAGGAGGCCAAAGCTATCATGTTGTCAATTTGGGATAGTAAAGCCAAAGAAACCATGCGTATTGACTTGTGGACGAAAGACATGCCAGTGGACGAAATGAAAATCTTTTTTCATCAAACATTAGTGGCTATGTCAGATACTTTCAAACGCGCTACTGATGACGAAAAAATGACGAACACAATGAAAGATTTCTGCGATTATTTTGCTGAGAAGTTGGAATTGGTAAAATAAATTATTCAATAAAAAAGCCAAAACTTAAGTTTTGGCTTTTTTAATGTGTATCAATTATATTTAAAATTGATTGTTATTTTTAAAGACTTCTTGATTTACTTCGTCAATATAACTTAGCAACTCTTCTTTTCCAGTAAATTCAGTTGCTGAGGTAACAAAATACTGCGGCATTTCGGCCCAATTATTAGCAAACATTTTCTTTTTGTAGGCTGCAACATGCGAGTCGATTTTCACTTTACTTATTTTATCTGCTTTAGTAAAAATAATGCAAAATGGTATCTCACTTTCACCCATATACGACATGAATTCAATATCAATAGTTTGGGCTTCATGGCGAATATCAATCAAAACAAAGGCACAAACTAATTGTTCTCGTGTTTCAAAATAATCCGTGATGAATTGTTGAAAGATTGATTTGGTTTTTTTGGAAACTTTGGCATAACCATAACCTGGTAAATCTACTAAAAACCAATTTTTATTAATTAAAAAATGATTAATTAATTGCGTTTTTCCTGGTCTTCCTGATGTTTTTGCCAAACTTTTATGATTAGTCAACATATTGATAAGCGAAGATTTTCCTACGTTTGAACGACCAATAAAGGCGTATTCGGGTAAGAAATCTTTCGGACATTTATCAACCTGAGAGTTGCTAATTATAAATTCAGCAGTAGTAATTTTCATAAATATTTTTATAAACAGAATTAAGAAACAGGCTGGTAAACTTTCGTTAACCAATCTTCTAAAACGCTGTTGAATTCATCAGGGTGTTCCATCATTGCGGCATGACCACATTTGTCTATCCAGTATAAAGTGGAATTAGGTAAAAGGCGGTTGAACTCATCTGCTACTTCTGGTGGAGTCACTTTGTCGTTTCGTCCCCAAATGATGCAAGTAGGTACTGTCATTTTTGGAAGATCTTTTGCCATGTTATGACGAATAGCACTTTTGGCTATGGTAAGTGTTTTAATCAACTTGATACGATCGTTTACAGTAGCATAAACTTCGTCTACTAATTCTGGTGTAGCCACTTTAGGATCGAAAAAAACATCTTCTGCTTTTTTCTTGATGTATTCATAGTCGCCTCTTTTGGGGTAACTATCTCCCATAGCACTTTCATATAAACCAGAACTGCCAGTAATGACTAATCCAGCTACTTTTTCGGGATACATTTTAGTGTGGTAAAGTGCTATATGTCCTCCTAATGAATTACCTAATAAAATAACATTTTCCAGACCTTTAAATGCAATAAAGTCTTTTACATATTTAGCAAATGCTTTCACATTTGTTCTCAAAAGGCTTTGGGTGTAAATAGGTAAATCGGGGATGATTATTTTGTATCCTTTGTTAGAAAAGTAATTGGCAACACCATTAAAATTACTAAGTCCTCCCATTAATCCGTGCAGAATAACGATTGGAGTTCCTTCTCCTGCTTCAAAATAACTGTATTTACCTTCTTTTTTATAGTGTTGTTCCATTTTTTCGGATCCCTATTTTCAATTTTGACAAATATAGGATTTAATACAGAAATATAAATTTTTAAGCTTGTTTTTTAACTCTTTAATCCTTTTTCTTGTTAAAATCATTAGTTGTCACTGATTCTGACTCTAGTAGGATTCTCATTTATAAACAAGTTTAAACCGTATCTAAACTATTGACAGTCCATAAAGTAAGGGTTTTTAGTCACAAGTGGGTAAACTTATTAACAAAGTGGTAGATTGTGGTAAAATGTGGTAAAATATTTTATATTTTTGCTTAGAATCATTTAAATAAAATTTTTTGAACACAATTGTAGGAACATATGAATGTAAAGTAGATGCTAAAGGAAGGGTGTTATTGCCGTCTCCTTTGAAAAAGCAACTTGCCTCTTCATTGCAAGAAGGTTTTGTGCTGAAGCGTTCGGTTTTTCAGTCCTGTTTAGAGTTGTATCCAATGCAAGAGTGGAATTTAATGATGCAAAAAATCAATAAGTTGAATCGATTTGTAAAGAAGAACAATGATTTTATTCGTCGTTTTACAGCCGGTGTTAAGGTGGTTGAGATTGATGCTTTAGGTCGTTTGTTAGTACCTAAAGATTTAGTTGGTTTTGCAAGTATTTCAAAAGATGTTGTTTTTTCTTCGGCAGTAAATATTGTCGAAATCTGGGATAAAGAATTGTACGAGCAATCGATAAACGGAGAAGATATTGATTTTGCTGATTTAGCAGAAGATGTAATGGGTAATGTAAATGATGATGACAATGGAGTATCATAATCCTGTTTTGCTGCACGAGTCAGTTGGTGGTTTAAATATTAAGCCGGACGGAATTTACGTCGATGTTACTTTTGGTGGCGGAGGGCATTCCAGAGAGATTTTAAGTCGATTGGGTCCAAATGGTAAATTGTTTGCCTTTGATCAAGATGAAGATGCTTTGGCGAATGCCTTACAAGATGATCGCTTTGTTCTTATTAATGAAAATTTCAGATTTATAAAGCGTTTTTTACGTTTTCACAATATCAAAGAAGTGGATGGTATTTTGGGCGACTTAGGTGTTTCTTCTCATCAATTTGATGTTGCTGAAAGAGGTTTTTCTACTCGATTTGACGCTGAGTTAGATATGAGAATGAGTCAAAAAAATGATTTAAGTGCCTATCGAGTGGTTAATGAATATGACGAAGATAATTTGCGTAGGGTTTTCTTGGATTACGGAGAGTTGAAAAACGCGCCTGCTATTGCTAGAGTTATTTTGGAGGCAAGAGAAAAAATGCCAATCCGCAATACGGAACAGTTAAAAGAAGTATTGAGTCGGTTTTTGCCAGCGCATAAAAGTCATAAAATTTTGGCTCAAATGTATCAGGCAATTCGAATTGAAGTAAATCAAGAAATGGATGTTTTGAAAGAGTTTTTAGAACAATCATTGGAAATATTAAAACCATGTGGGCGATTAAGTATCATCTCATATCATTCTCTTGAAGATAGATTGGTGAAACGTTTTGTAAAAAACGGAATGTTTGAAGGAGAGCCAGAACGTGATTTTTTCGGAAATTTTTCTGTTCCATTTAAAACAATTGGAAAGTTAATTGTCCCAAATAACGAACAAATACGAGAAAACAATAGAGCACGTAGTGCGAAGTTGCGAATAGCTGAAAAAATATAATTAGTTGTAATGAAACACGGATTGTACGGCATATTAAAAGCTCGATTTTTATTAGACGAAGACGCAATTAAAAACTGGCGCTTTATCGTTTTTATAATTGGTTTAGCCATTGTTATGATTGCCAATACGCAGAGCTATGAGCAAAAAGTTTTTCGTATCGCGGAGCTTACAACTGAAGTGAAAGAATTGCGTTCTGAATTTGTAGACAGACGTTCGGAGTTAATGAAATTGAAAATGGAATCTACAGTAGCTAAACAAATGGAAGCAAGACAAATAGTTCCATCAACAGTACCTCCAATTAAAATTAAAGTAGTTAAAGAAGTAGAAAAAAGTTTTTTTGAAAAATTATGGCAGTAGAAGATAAAAATATCTCGTATCGTATCTATCTCGTAGCTTTTGCTATGTTTTTGATGGCGGTAGCTATAGTCTTCAAATTGACCAATATTCAATGGGTTCAAGGGGATCATTACCGCAAAAAAGCGAAGGAAAAAACGGTAAAAGAATTTACTATTAAAGCTAACAAAGGAAACATTTATTCGTCAGACGGGAGTTTGCTAGCAACTTCAATCCCAAATTATGAAATCCGATTTGATGCAGTGGTACCAAAATCTGAATTGTTTCAAAGAGCCGTTGATTCTTTATCAGATTCATTAGCCTATTTACTTGGCAAACCATCTAATTATTACGAAAGAGCTTTGCGCAAAGCAAGAGCTACAAATAACAGGTTTTTTTTAATTGCGCGTGGTTTAAGTTATACGGACTATGTAAAAATTAAAGAGTTTCCATTGTTTAAAGAAGGAGCAAATAAAGGCGGAATTATCGTAAAGCCTGAGCCGGTTAGAGAATATCCAATCGGACGAATTGCTGAACGAACCATTGGTTACGAAAGAATGAAACCGGATAGTACTCCTGATGGAAAAGGAATTGAATGGGCTTATAGAAAATATTTGAACGGTAAAGACGGTAAGATTTTAAAACAAAAAATTGCCAAAGGACAGTGGAAACCGATTCGCGATTTTAATGAGGTAGATCCTATTGATGGGTATGATGTTATTTCTACAATAGATGTTTTTATACAAGATATAGCGCACCACGCCTTATTAAAACAATTGGAAGAATACGAAGCAGAGCACGGAACTGTGGTTGTAATGGAAACTAAAACAGGACATATTAAGGCGATTTCAAATTTGGGCAGGCTAAGTGATGGAACTTATAATGAAACATTGAATTATGCTATTACAGAAGCGCATGATCCTGGATCCACATTCAAATTAGTAGATCTTATGGCGGTTTTGGAAGATAAAGTTGCCGACACCAGTACTGTTTTTGATGCTAGAGGTGGAGTAATAACTTATTTTGGGAAAAATGTTGTGGATTCACATAAAGGAATGGGAAGAATTTCTTTAGGACATGGATTTGAAGTTTCGTCAAATACGGTAATGGTTCAATCTGTATACAATAATTATAAAAATAATCCTTCAAAATTTATTAAGCATATTGAAGATTGGGGATTAGATAAAAAAATAGGTTTAGAGTTAAAAGGGGAAGCGTCTCCAATAATCCCAAAACCAGGTCAAGCAAGATGGTCCAAAATTTCACTTCCATGGATGGCGTTCGGATATGGAGTAAATATTACTCCTATGCAAACTTTGACTTTTTACAATTCTGTTGCAAACAATGGTGTAATGGTAAAACCACAATTAGTTTCTGAAATTAAGAAGTGGAATACAACGGTTAAAAAATTCGATACTCAAGTTATCAATCCAAAAGTTTGTTCACCTGAAACATTGAAAAAAGTACGTGCTTTATTAGAAAATGTGGTAAAACGAGGAACTGCCAAATCATTGTACACTAAAGAGTTTCCGATGGCAGGAAAAACAGGAACAGCGCAAATGAACTATGGTAATAAAACCGGATCTGGCATGTATTACGCCTCTTCGTTTGTTGGGTATTTCCCAGCTAATAAGCCGCAGTATACTTGTATTGTTATGGTGCATAGGCCAAACACAGCTCATAATAATTATTATGGTGCCGATGTAGCAGGACCTGTATTTAAAAGAATTGCCCAAAAAATATTTACAGACGCGCCATCTACCAATACAATTAAAAAAATTGATAGAAAAATTCCTAAACAAGAATTGGATTATGCATCTTATAATGCTAATTCTCATAAAAGGCAAAACACTATTCCAAATGTAAGAGGTATGTCTGGTATGGATGCTTTGGCTCTTTTAGAAAATTTAGGAATAAGAGTTAAAATAAAAGGCTTTGGCAAAGTGAAGAAACAGTCGCTACAAGCGGGACAAAATATAGCAAAGAACACAACAATAGTATTAGAATTATCGTGAGTATCCTAAAAGACATAATATACAAAGTAGCTATTGAAGCCATAAAGGGTTCGACAGACATAGTTATTGGAAAGATAGATTTTGATTCTAGAAAAATAGAAAAAAATGATCTTTTTGTAGCTATTCGTGGTACTATTTCGGATGGTCATGATTATATTTCAAAAGCTATCGACTTAGGTGCGTCAGCAATTATGTGTGATAGTTTTCCAAAAGATATAGCTGAGGGAGTTACCTATATTCAGGTAAAAGATACCAATGCAGCCTTAGCTGTTGTTGCGGCAAATTATTTTGGAAATCCTTCACAAAAACTACAATTAGTAGGGGTGACAGGTACCAATGGAAAAACTACAATTGCTTCTTTATTATATCAATTGTATAAGAAAGCGGGACATAAAGTAGGTTTGCTTTCAACGGTTAAAATCATGGTTGACGATGTGGAGTATCCAGCTACACATACTACACCTGACTCTATAACCATTAATAGTTATTTAGCTTTAATGGTTGAAGCAGGTGTTGATTATTGCTTTATGGAAGTGAGTTCACATGGAGTGCATCAAAAACGAACTGAAGCATTGCATTTTGTTGGAGGGGTATTTACTAATTTATCACACGATCATTTAGATTACCACCCCACTTTTGCAGAATACCGTGATGTAAAAAAATCATTCTTTGATCATTTACCTAAAACCGCTTTTGCACTATCTAATATCGACGACAAAAACGGTTCAGTTGTATTGCAAAATACGGTTGCCAAAAAGTGCAGTTATGCCTTAAAATCTTATGCAGATTATAAAGCGCAAATTTTAGAAAGTCAATTATCTGGACTGCTTTTGAAAGTTAATGGCAACGAAGTTTGGGTTAAGTTAATTGGAACGTTTAATGCTTACAATTTATTAGCTATTTACGGAACTGCTATTGAATTGGGAATGGAAAGTTTGGAAGCATTACGATTATTATCCGAGTTAGAAAGTGTTTCTGGTCGTTTTCAATACATTGTTTCTGCTGAAAATGTTACAGCCATTGTAGATTATGCTCACACACCTGATGCTTTAGAGAACGTATTGAAAACCATCAACGATATCAGAACAAAAAACGAACAATTGATTACAGTTGTGGGTTGCGGTGGAAACCGAGACAAAACCAAACGCCCAGTAATGGGAGGAATTGCTTCTGATTTAAGTGATAAGGCAGTATTTACCTCTGACAATCCTAGAAATGAAGATGCAGCAGTAATTATAAGCGAAATGGAATCAGGGGTAGCGCCACATAATTATAAAAGAATTCTATCAATCACAGACAGAAAGCAAGCCATTAAAACTGCCTGCCAATTGGCTCAGCCTAATGATATCATATTAATAGCTGGTAAAGGCCATGAAACCTATCAAGAAATTAATGGTGTACGTCATGATTTTGATGATATGAAAATTGTAAAAGAATTACTAGAACAACTCCATAAATAGAAATTATGCTATACTACTTATTTGAATATTTAGATAAAACTTTAAATTTATCAGGGACAGGAGTTTTCCAATACATCACCTTTAGATCAGGGTTGGCATTTTTACTTTCTTTATTGTTATCCACAATTTACGGGAAGAGAATTATTAATTTCTTACGCAATCAACAAGTAGGAGAAACGGTTCGTGAATTAGGTTTAGCTGGTCAAAATGAAAAAGCAGGAACGCCAACTATGGGGGGATTAATTATCATTTTTGCAACACTAGTTCCTGTAGTTCTCTTTGCAAAATTGGATAATATTTACATTGTCCTTTTAATAGTAACTACTCTTTGGATGGGTACAATTGGTTTTATTGATGACTATATCAAAATATTTAAAAAGGACAAACAAGGTTTAAAAGGAATTTTTAAAGTATTTGGTCAAGTAGGATTGGGTATTATTGTTGGGTCAGTTCTATACTTTAGTCCTGCAGTTACTGTTTTAGAAAACGCTTCAAACTCTCCAGTTTTAAAATCAACTTCAGTTACATCCATAGTAAAAGCCCCTGTTGAGGTAAAATCTACTGCAACTACGATCCCGTTTTTTAAGAATAACGAATTCGATTATGCAGAGGTAATTGCATGGACTGGTGAAGGCTATCAGAATTGGGCTTGGTTAATTTTCATTCCTGTAGTAATTTTTATCATTACTGCTGTATCAAATGGAGCCAATTTAACAGATGGTATAGATGGTTTAGCAGCCGGTACATCTGCTATTTCAGTATTTGCTCTAGGTATATTCACATTTTTATCTGGAAACATCATCTTTTCTAACTATTTGAATATCATGTATATTCCTAATTCAGGAGAAATGACTGTATTCATATCAGCATTTGTAGGAGCATTGATTGGGTTTCTTTGGTACAATTCTTTTCCAGCTTCAGTATTTATGGGAGATACCGGTAGTTTGACAATTGGTGGAATTATAGCAGTATTAGCTATAGCCGTAAGAAAAGAGATGCTGATTCCATTGTTTTGCGGAATTTTTCTAGCAGAAAATTTATCGGTAGTACTTCAAGTTGCTTATTTCAAGTATACAAAAAAACGTTTTGGCGAAGGGAGAAGAATTTTTCTAATGTCTCCTTTACATCATCATTATCAGAAAAAAGGATATCATGAAAGTAAGATTGTAACTCGTTTTTGGATTGTTGCTATCATGTTGTCTATTCTATCAATTGTGACATTAAAACTGAGATAGATGCGATTAGTTGTTTTAGGAGGAGGAGAAAGTGGAGTAGGTACTGCCATTCTTGGCAAGAAAAAAGGGTATGATGTTTTTGTATCTGATTTTGGTAAAATAAAGGAAAGTTATAAAGAAGTTCTTAATCATAATGGAATTGCTTGGGAGGAAGAAATGCATACAGAATCACTGATTCTAAATGCTGATGTGGTGATGAAAAGCCCGGGAATTCCCGAAAAATCACCGATAGTAAAAAAACTGTTTGAGAAAGGAATTAAAGTAATCTCAGAAATTGAATTCGCAGCTCCTTACACTAAAGCAATAACAATAGGAATAACTGGGAGTAATGGTAAAACCACTACTACAATGTTGACTTATCATTTGCTAAAATCAGCAGGCTTGAATGTAGGTCTAGGTGGAAATATTGGTAAAAGTTTTGCCTGGCAGGTGGCTGACAACGATTTTGATTCTTACGTTTTAGAGCTAAGCAGTTTTCAATTGGACGGAATTATTGATTACAAGCCACACATTGCAATTCTAACGAATATTAGTCCAGATCATTTGGATCGTTATGAATATAAGTATGAAAATTACATCAATTCTAAGTTTAGAATTACAATGAATCAAACCGAAGAGGATTATTTGATTTATGATGCAGAAGACGAAGCAATAACAAATTGGTTGAAAAATAATACAACAAAAGCAACACTAATTCCTTTTTCATTGAACCAAGTGTTCACTGAAGGGGCTTATATAAAAGACAATAAAATCGAAGTAAAGATGATGAATCACGAAGAATTTTCAATGGAAACTGAAACAATTGCGTTAGAAGGAAAACACAATATGAAAAACGCAATGGCGGCTACTTCAGTGGCTAAATTAATGCAAATTAGAAATGCAACCATCAGAGAGAGTTTGTCAAATTTTCAAGGAGTAGAGCATCGTCTAGAAAAAGTATTGAAAATCCAAAATGTACAATATATCAACGATTCTAAAGCAACAAATGTGAATGCTTCTTTCTTTGCTTTGGATAGTGTAACTACCCCAACAGTTTGGATTGTCGGTGGTGTTGATAAAGGAAATGACTATAACGAATTGATGTCATTGGTCAACGAAAAAGTGAAAGGAATTATTTGTTTGGGCGTTGATAATAAAAAAATTATTGAAGCTTTTGGTAATATAGTTGATGTTATGGTAGAGGTAGATAACATGCCAGATGCAGTTAGAATGGCGCAACGCATGACCGAAAAAGGAGATACGGTTTTGTTGTCTCCAGCTTGTGCTAGTTTTGATTTGTTTGAAAATTATGAAGATAGAGGCAAACAATTCAAACAAGCAGTATACAATTTATAGTTCGCACTAATTAGACTTTAAGGGATATGAAACTCAAACAGCTACTAAGCAATCTAAAAGGAGATAAGGTAATTTGGTCATTTTTGGCTTTATTGGCTTTATTTTCCTTTATGCCTGTTTTTAGTGCTAGTACAAATTTAGCTTTTGGTCGAGGTGGAGACGGAAATACATTAGGGTATTTAGTGAAGCATTCGGCTCATTTGGGAATGGGTTTTATGATTATTTACGTGGTTCATAAAATTCCATATCATTATTTTAGAGTGATATCCAGAATAGGTTTGCCCATAGTTTGGGGACTTTTAGTGCTCACGTTGTTTAAAGGAACCAATATTGGCGGAGCCAATGCAAGTCGATGGTTACAATTACCATTTATTGGAATTTCATTTCAAACCTCTTCTATAGCAGCTATCATTTTATACATTTATGTAGCTCGTTATTTATCTAAAACAAGAGAAATTCCAGTGACTTTTAAAGCCTCTTTTGTTGAGTTATGGATTCCGGTATTTATCACTTTAGCATTGATTTTGCCTGCGAATTTTTCGACTACTGCTTTAATGTTTGTGATGGTGGTTATGATTGCTTTTGTAGGACAGTATCAATTGAAATACATTGGTTACATTATGGCAATGGCTATAGCAGGATTATTAATTTTTGTGGTGTTGTCAAAAGCTTTTCCAGATTCAAAATTCTTTAGCAGGGTAGATACCTGGATTAGTAGAATTGAAAATTACGGTACTGATAAAGTAGGGGAAGATGAATATCAAATAAATGCTGCAAAAACCGCTATTGCTTCAGGAAATTTTACAGGGCTTGGGCCAGGAAAAAGTGTTCAAAGACATTTTTTACCTCAATCATCTTCTGATTTTATTTATGCCATTATTGTAGAAGAATATGGATTAGTTGGCGGGTTGGTAGTTTTAGGATTGTATCTTTTGTTGCTGTTCCGATTTGTAATTGCAGCACACAAGGCCAATACTTTGTTTGGAAAGTTAGTCGTCATTAGTTTGGGATTTCCATTAATATTTCAGGCATTAATCAATATGGCTGTTGCCGTGGAATTACTACCTGTTACAGGACAAACCTTACCCTTGATAAGTAGTGGGGGAAGTTCAATTTGGATGACTTGTTTTGCTCTTGGAATCATCATTAATGTGACTAAGAAAGAAGAGGAAATTGAGCAAGAACAAAAAGAAGCTGCGAAACGAGAAGAAGCACTTCAAAAATTAATAGACCAACAACTAGAATCAGACGAACAACACATAGAACCCAATAATTATTCCATTCAAGACAGCTCTAAAAATCCAATGAGTGCAGTAATAAATAAATAGTAATTTAACGATGAGAACATACAAATTCATACTAAGCGGAGGAGGAACAGGAGGTCATATTTACCCTGCAATTGCTATCGCTAATGAATTAAAGTCTCGATTTCCTGATGCTGATATTCTTTTTGTTGGCGCGAAGGATAAAATGGAAATGCAAAAAGTACCTCAGGCGGGGTACCCAATACAAGGACTTTGGATTGCAGGTTTGCAAAGACGTTTGACTTTTGATAATTCTTTGTTTCCAGTAAAGCTATTGAATAGTTTGTTAAAATCAAGACAAATTATTAAACAATTCAAACCAGATGTGGTAATTGGAACAGGAGGTTTTGCGAGCGGGCCATTATTGCAAATGGCTAATAGCGCAGGCATACCGACTGTAATACAAGAACAAAATTCCTATCCAGGAATTACCAATAAGTTATTAAGTAAGAAAGCCAATGCGATTTGCGTAGCTTATGAAAAATTAGAGCGCTTTTTTCCTAAAGAGAAAATTGTTTTGACTGGGAATCCAGTGCGACAGGATTTAATTGAAGTGCAAAGTAAAAGAGCTGAAGGTCTTGCGCATTACAATTTAGATCCCAATAAAAAAACGATTTTGATTTTAGGAGGAAGTTTAGGAGCAAGACGTATCAATCAATTGATTGAAAAAGAATTGGAATTCTTTGCTTCTCAAAATGTACAGTTGCTTTGGCAATGTGGGAAATTTTACTTGGATGAGTACCAAAAATGGAATTCAGATAATGTGCAAGTAATGGCTTTCATCGAAAGAATGGATTTAGTGTATGCTGCTGCCGACGTAGTAATTTCGAGAGCAGGAGCCTCTTCTGTTTCGGAGTTGTGTATTGTAGGGAAACCAGTAATTTTTATTCCGTCACCCAATGTAGCTGAAGACCATCAAACAAAGAATGCTAAATCGGTAGCTGATAAAAACGGTGCTATTTTGATACGCGAAAGCGAGTTAGATTCCAATTTCGAATCTACTTTTTCGGATTTGATTACTGATGAAAATAAGCAAAACGAATTGAGTCAAAACATTAACAACTTGGCTTTGCCTAATGCAACTAAAGCCATAGTAGAAGAGATACTAAAATTAATCAAATAAAAAACAGAACATTTAAGTGTTTTGTTGCAAGTAAGAAATGAATTTAAATCAAATACATAACGTCTTTTTTATAGGAATCGGAGGGATTGGAATGAGTGCTTTAGCGCGTTATTTCAAAACTATCGGAAAAAATGTTTCGGGTTACGATAAAACGCCTTCAATGTTAACCGATGAATTGATTGCAAGTGGTATTGATATCCACTTTGAAGATCGTATTGATTTAATTTCGAAAGAGTATTATGTGGAAAATACCTTGGTGATAATTACCCCGGCCGTCCCTGTAACACATTCGCAATGGAACTATTTTTTAGAGCGCGATTACGAAGTTAAAAAGCGCGCCGAAGTATTAGGAATTATAACTAAAGATACTTTTTGTTTTGCAGTTGCAGGTACACACGGTAAAACTACTACCTCAAGTATCTTAGGACATATTTTATTTGAAAGTGGTGCTGATGTCACTGCTTTTGTAGGTGGAATAGTTGAAAATTACAACTCTAATTTAATTGGAACTGGAAAAACAGTTACTGTGGTTGAGGCTGATGAATTCGATCGTTCGTTCTTGCATTTGCATCCCAATATTGCTTGTGTAACTTCTATGGATGCGGATCATTTGGATATTTATGGAACAAGTGAAGAAATTGAAGCGTCGTTTGTAGAGTTTGCGAATAAAGTAGAAGATAAGAGTCAATTGTTTATTACGAATGAATTGCCAATAGAAGGAGTGACTTGTGCAGTAAATGAGGAAGCGGTGTATAAAGCGTTCAATGTGAGGGTTGGAAACGGAAGTTATGTTTTTGACGTACAAACGCCAACAGAAACCATTCGTGATATTGCTTTCGGATTGCCAGGCAGACACAATTTGATGAATGCTTTGATGGCTTTGGCTATGGCCAAAACTTTTGGAACTTCATCGGAAGCGATTGCCAAAGCATTGGCTTCATTTCAAGGAATTAGAAGACGCTTTTCGTATCAGATAAAAACGCCAAATTTGGTGTATATCGATGATTACGCACATCATCCAACAGAAATTAATGCGGTACATCAAGCGGTTAGCGAATTGTATCCTAACCAAAAAGTACTAGCTATTTTCCAACCGCATTTGTTTAGTAGAACGAAAGATTTTGCAGATGATTTCGCGAAAAGTTTATCGCTTTTTGACGAAGTAATTTTATTGGATATTTATCCAGCTCGAGAATTGCCAATGGAAGGAATTACTTCGCAATGGTTGATGAATAAAATGACAAGTGAAAATAAAATATTGGTAACTAAAGAAGATTTGATTCCTTCAATTTTAGCTTCAGATGCACGAATTATAGTAACCATTGGAGCGGGAGATTTAGGAGAAATGGTACCGTCAATAAAAAACGCATTGTATGAAACGATTTAATTGGATAACGATTCGGTTAGTACTCATGTTTGGGTTGGTGATTTTCTTGTTTTCGTTTACTTCAAATAGAAACGGAAACCGAAAATTGACAAAAGCTAAGGTGGTTTTTGTTGGAGAAAATTCTAGTTTTCTTAAACAAGAAACGGTTAATAAATTGTTAATAGAAAATAATGACGATGCTTCAGCTATCCGAAAAGATAAATTAGATTTGAATAAGCTAGAAAAAGCCGTTAGTTCGAATCAAATGGTTGAAAAATCAGAGGTATTTGTAACAGTAGATGGTGTTTTGAAAGCGGTTGTAAAACAGAAAACTCCCGTTGCAAGAGTTTTTGATGGTAAGCGTTCTTTTTATATTGATTACAAGGGAAATACGATGCCGTTGTCGGCACATTTTACTGCCAGAGTTCCCCTCGTTTTGGGAGTAATACGTAAAAAAAATAGCGAAGCTTTAGCTGAATTATTTAGAAAAATTCATGACGATGCGTTTTTGAAAAAAAACATCATTGCTATTCAAATTATGCCTAATGGTAGCTTAAAAATGTTGAATAGAAATTTTGATTATCAAATTGATTTCGGAGGAACGGTAAATATGGATACGAAAATTCGAAATTATAAAGCGTTTTTTCAAAAAGCAGTTCTTGATAGTACTTTGTATAAATATAAAAAAATTGACCTTCGTTTCACCCAACAAGTAATTTGCACAAAATAAGAGGTAATGGAAAAAGAGAATATTGCAGTAGGTTTAGACATTGGAACAACAAAAATTGTTGCAATGATAGGCAAGAAAAATGAGTATGGAAAACTAGAAATTTTGGGTGTTGGAAAATCCAAAAGTCTAGGAGTAGCTAGAGGTGTTGTGAATAACATTACTCAAACTATTCAGTCTATACAACATGCTGTTCAAGAAGCTGAAGCTAATTCAGGATACAAAATTAAAGACTGTGTTGTAGGTATTGCTGGTCAACACATTCGTAGTATTCAACATACGGACTACATCAGCCGAAGCAATCCAGAAGAAGTAATTGGGGGTAACGATATTCAACAGTTAATTGACCAAGTGAATAAATTGGCCATGCTTCCTGGTGAAGAGATCATTCACGTTTTGCCTCAAGAATTTAAAATCGATGGGCAATCAGAGATTAAAGAACCTATTGGAATGTATGGTGGTCGTTTAGAGTCAAGTTTTCATGTAGTGGTGGGACAGGCTTCTTCAATCAGAAACGTGGGACGTTGTATTCACGATTCAGGGATTGATTTATCTGGATTGACATTGGAGCCATTAGCTTCATCTGACGCTGTTTTAAGCCAAGAAGAAAAAGAAGCTGGAGTAGCGCTAATTGATATCGGTGGTGGAACAACGGATTTGGCTATTTTTAAAGATGGTATTATTCGTCATACCGCAGTGATTCCTTTCGGAGGAAATGTAATTACAGACGATATTAAAGAGGGTTGTTCAATTATTGAAAAACAAGCCGAATTATTGAAAGTGAAATTTGGTTCAGCTTGGCCAGGAGAGAATAGAGAAAATGAAATTGTTTCTATTCCGGGATTGAGAGGAAGAGAGCCTAAAGAAATTTCGTTAAAGAATTTGTCTAAAATAATTCATGCACGTGTAGTAGAGATTATTGAACAAGTTTTTGTTGAAATCAAAGCCTACGGCCATGAAGACCCAAGAAAAAAATTAATCGCAGGAATTGTACTTACAGGTGGAGGTTCACAATTGCAACATATCAAGCAGTTAGTGGAATATATTACAGGAATGGATACAAGAATTGGTTATCCAAACGAACACTTAGCAGGTAATTCAAGCGAAGAAATCTCAAGTCCCTTATATGCAACTGCAGTTGGTTTAGTGATGAATAGCATCGAAAACAAAACGCAGAGTGCTGTTAGAATAGATCAGGTCCAAGCCCCGGAAATGCCTGTCTATAAAGCTCCAGTAATGGAGGCAGATGAAGTCGTTGCAGCTGAATCAGATTCAGTTGAAATTACAAAAGAAGAAAGTAAAGACAAATCGACAGAAACTCAAATTAGAAGATCCTTTTTTGATAAGTATGTAGATAAAATCAAGGATTTCTTAGATAATGCAGAATAGAGGCTATGCCTTTCACAATATTAAATTAACAACAAATAGCAAAAACCAAATAAAATGATGAGCAACTCAGAATTTGGAAGTATTTCTTTTGATTTACCAAAGAACCAATCAAATGTAATTAAAGTAATTGGTGTTGGAGGCGGCGGGAGCAACGCCATCAACCACATGTTTAAACAAGGAATCAAAGGGGTAGATTTTATTGTTTGTAATACAGATTCACAAGCCTTGCAAAATAGTGCTGTGCCTAACAAAATTCAGTTGGGAGTTCACTTAACAGAAGGATTGGGAGCTGGAGCAAATCCAGATGTAGGACAACAATCAGCTATCGAAAGTATTTCTGACATTGAAAAAATGTTAGATCAAAATACTAAAATGGTATTTATCACTGCTGGTATGGGAGGTGGAACCGGAACTGGTGCTGCGCCTGTGATTGCTCAATTGGCTAAAGAACGTGATATTCTTACAGTAGGTATTGTGACCCTTCCTTTTGTTTTTGAAGGTAAAGTACGTCAAGAACAAGCCTTAATTGGTATTGAAAAATTACGCAAACAAGTTGATTCGCTTATTGTAATTAACAACAACAAATTGAGAGAAGTGTACGGAAACTTAGGTTTCAAAGCTGGTTTCTCAAAAGCGGACGAAGTATTAGCAACTGCCTCAAGAGGTATTGCTGAAGTAATTACACACCACTACACTCAAAATATCGATTTACGTGATGCTAAAACGGTATTGTCAGATAGTGGAACAGCTATAATGGGTTCCGCAATAGCTGAAGGTGAAACTAGAGCGAAAGATGCTATTATTTCTGCTTTGGATTCTCCTTTATTAAATGACAATAAAATAACAGGTGCCAAAAACGTATTGTTGCTTATCGTTTCTGGAACTAACGAAATTACTTTGGATGAAATTGGTGAAATCAATGACCACATTCAATCTGAAGCAGGTTTCAATGCGAATATTATCATGGGAGTTGGTGAAGACGAAACTCTTGGTGATGCTATCGCAGTAACTGTTATAGCTACAGGTTTTGACTTGGAGCAACAAAACGAAATTGTGAATTCTGAGCCAAAAAAGATCATCCACGCTTTGGAAGATGAGCAAAAAATCACTCACAATTTATCCAATACTCCAGTTCCTGCATTTGATTTGAATACAGAAACTCCAGTGGCTAGTGAAGAAAGAATTGTTTTTGAATTATTGGAGGAGGAGCCAGCAGCTGCAATTGTAGCTGAAGCAGTTCCAGCTTACGATCCTATTACCAATGAAAATGATTTAATCGTAATGTCTGAATTTATCAAAAATTTAGATGTGACTTTCGAAATCGTTTCGCCAATTAATGATATTGATTTTACTTTCACAACGCCTGAAGCACATGCTATCGAAATAGCGCAGCCAAAAGCTATTCAAGTGGAAGAGCAAGCTGCACTATCCTTTGATTTACCCTTATTTAAATCAGAGCCAGTTGCAGAAGAAAATAAAATAGTTTTTGAATTGACTAATGAAATCAACGACATGCATGTTGTAGATCCTGTTGTTTTTGTACCTGTAACAGAAGTGGCTGAAAACGGAGTTATCCGTCACTCGTTAGAAGAATACATGGAAGTAGAAAATGATTTTGTAGCAACTAAAACTATTGAAAAAGTGGCTGAAGTTGTTCCAGAAGAATTGAATATCACCATGAAAAAAATGGATGAGTCAACAATTGCTTCTTCAGAGTTCGAGTCGATTTCTCCAATGGAAATGACCATAGAAGAAACCTTACGCGCGCGCGCCGACGAAAGAAGAAGAAAGTTGAAAGAATTCAATTATAAGTTTCACAACAACGTTTCTAAAATTGACGAATACGAGAAAGAACCTGCATATAAAAGATTGGGAGTAGAACTTTCTACCAATCAATCAAACACAAACAACTCGAGAATATCAGTGGGAACAGACAGCAATAATGATTTGCAGTTGCGTTCAAACAACTCGTATTTACACGATAATGTAGATTAAAAATTACAAACTAATCAAAACCAATTTAGCCCGAAAGTCAAACGATTTTCGGGTTATTTTTATCCATTCAGCTTAAGAATCAATCTTTTGTTTGTTCGGGTAAATTGTTCTAAATTTGCGAGCCATAGCACGACTGACATTGCTAGCTTTTTACTTAAAAAGACTATTTATTGTCCTCTGTTTCAAAAAATAAAACACACTAAAAACAAAATATATGAGTTTAGCCATACAAATCATGGACGAAATTAAAAACGCCATGAGAGCCAAAGATACGGTAGCATTAGAATCATTGCGTGCAGTGAAATCAGCTTTGCTTTTAGCACAAACTGAAACGGGTGCCAAAGAAGAAATTAGTGCTGAGGAAGAAATCAAATTGTTGCAACGTTTGGTCAAACAACGTAAAGACAGTGCCAATATCTATAATGAACAAGGACGCCCTGATTTAGCTGAACCAGAATTGTTACAAGCAGCCGTAATTGAGAAATTCTTACCAGTTCAATTATCAGAAACAGAAGTGGAAGCTGTAGTAGCTAAAATTATTGCAGATAATGGTGCTTCAGGAATGGCAGCGATGGGAAAAGTAATGGGATTGGCTTCAGCTGAATTAGCAGGAAAAGCCGATGGTAAAACCATCTCGACTATCGTTAAAAAATTATTGTCTTAATTTCCTAAATCGTAAATCGACCCGAGGCGAAGCCGAACGGAGCGAAGCTAATATCATAAATCGTTCATCGTACATCGTAAATAAATTTGACTGCGTAGTTCAACTGGATAGAATATCAGATTTCGGCTCTGAGGGTTGCAGGTTCGAACCCTGCCGTGGTCACAAAAACCTACTGTATAACAGTAGGTTTTTTTGTTTATATTATTCATATTCCCTTCACTGTGACATTTGTTACTGACTAGACACTACTACTAGTTTACTTTTGCTTCATTAATTAGAAAAAAATTATGAAGAAACTACATGTAGTAACACTTATGGGATGTTTGGCTTTCTCCAGTTTAGGATTTAGTCAGGACACTTTGACAATCTCTAAAAAAGAAATTGGTCAAAAAGCATTAGACAAAAATTTGCAGATTCGAATTGCAAACGAAAATTTCAAATCGGCTCAAGCTGATTTTAGACAATCGAATGCGCTGTTTTTGCCAAGTATTACAGCTTCGCACACAGCAATTTCTACTACAAATCCTTTAATGGCTTTTGGTTCTAAATTGAATCAGGAGATTTTAACTGCATCAGATTTTAATCCTGCATTATTGAATGATCCAACGAAAACTAAAAATTTTGCTACTAAAATTGAGGTATTACAACCTTTAATTAATGTAGATGGAATGTATGGTAGACAAGCAGCTAAGTCTAAAATGGAAGCTTTCCAATTACAAACAGAGCGAACTAAAGAATATTTAGAATTAGAAGTTAATAAAGCCTTTATGCAGTTGCAATTGGCATACAAAGCGGTAGCGGTTTTGTCAAAAGCAAATCAAACTGCCGATGCCAATTTAAAATTGATTACCAATTATTTTAATCAAGGCATTTTACAAAAAACAGATTTGTTATCGGTACAAGTTCGTGTGAACGAAATTAAAAACCAATTGCAATATGCTACAAGTAATGTGCAAAATGCATCGGATTATTTGGCCTTTTTGTTGAATGAAGACAATACAAATAAAATCTACAAGCCTTTAGAAACTTTGGATAATAGCATTGCTATTGATGCCATGAACACTGTTCTTTCTGGAAACAGAAAAGACATTCAAGCCATGGAAAAAGCGTCTCAAGCATACGAAAAAATGGTGTTGTCTAACAAAATGAGTTTCTTGCCTAGATTGAATGCTTTTGGAAGTTATGAAATGTATGACACGAGTTTTTTGGGTACGAATGCTAAAGGATATTTAGTGGGTGCACAATTGTCTTGGTCTGTTTTTGACGGTTTCAAAAGTATAGGTAAATTAGAAAAAGCCAAAGCCGATTACCAAAAATCAAGTTTTGAAAGTCAGCAATACAAAGCGCAAAGTCAGTTGGAATTGAATAAAACCAATCGCCAATTACGTGATGCTGAAAACAAAGTGAATTTATCCAAATTGGCTTTTGACCAATCCCAAGAGGCATATCGTATTCGCTCGAATCGTTTTACACAAGGATTAGAAAAAACAACCGATTTATTGCAGTCTGAAACTATGATGGCTCAAAAAGAATTAGAGTTTTTACAAGCCGTATTTGAGTATAACTTCACCAAAGAATATGTTCAGTTTTTAACTAAATAAAAAGCAATATTAAAAAGTAATTTCAATATATAAAAGACATGAAAAAGACAATAGCTATCCTAACCCTTTCTACATTCGCATTTTTATCGTGTGGAAAAGATAAACAAGAAGTAACAACTAACGAGCCTGCTATAACAGTACAACTTAGCGGTGTTGGTGCAATTAACAACGGTCAATTTGTAACTGCAAGTGGAAAAATTGAAGCTGAAAATAGTGCTAATTTAAGTACTCGTATGATGGGTTATGTAACCAAGGTTCATGTTCAAGTTGGACAACGAGTAAGTGCAGGACAACTTTTGGTAAGCATTAACAGTTCGGATTTACAAGCTAAAAAAGCACAAGTAGAAGCTTCTATTTTGCAAGCTACTGCAGGGTATAATAATGCTAAAAAAGATTATGATCGTTTTACCAATTTGTTCAAACAACAAAGTGCTTCTCAAAAAGAATTAGACGATATGACCGCTCGCTACGAAATGGCAAAAGCAGGTTTAGAAGGTGCTAAGCAAATGCGTAACGAAGTACAAGCACAATTTTCGTATTCTAATATTACCGCTCCATTTTCAGGAGAAGTAACGAATACATTTGTTAAAGAAGGCGATATGGCTAATCCTGGAATGCCTTTGGTGAGCATTGAAGGTGCTTCTCGTTTGCAAGTTACAGCTATGGTAGCTGAGAGTGATATTAATAGTATTACTAAAGGAATGCCCGTTACGGTTTTGGTAAAATCGAACAATACAACTATTAGTGGAAAAGTAGCCGAAGTGAGTGTTTCGGCCAAAAACACGGGTGGTCAGTATTTGGTTAAAATCAATTTAGCCAAAACATCCAACAAAATCCTTTCGGGAATGTTTGTGAATGTACAATTCCCAATTGAGAACAAGAATCAAACTACAGCCAAAACAACTACAGTTTTAGTGCCTCAATCAGCTTTGGTACACCAAGGTCAGTTGACAGGAATCTATACTGTTGGAACTGGTAATGTAGCTATTTTAAGATGGTTGCGCATTGGAAAAAGTACAGGAGATCAAGTAGAAGTTTTATCAGGACTTTCGGCAAACGAACAATACATTGTTTCAGCAGAAGGGAAATTATTTAATGGCGCTAAAGTTAGTGCTCAGTAAATAGTAGTTAGTGTTCAGTTTTAAGCATAGTCTTTTAAACTTTTAAACTCATAAACATTTAAACTAAGAAAAAATGCAAGAAGGTATATCAGGAAAAATAGCCAATTTTTTCATCAATTCGAAACTAACCATTTTATTGATGGTGGCGTTGATGATCATTGGTGTGTACAGTTCGTTTTTAATCCCAAGGGAAGAAGAACCACAAATTAATGTTCCAATGGCCGACATCATGGTGGGTTATCCAGGAGCAACTCCAGCAGAAGTAGAAAGTCGTGTAGCCAAACCATTGGAAAAAATCATTTCCAATATCAAAGGAGTGGAACACGTTCATACGATGGCAATGAATGGTCAAGCGATGTTGATTGTACAGTTTTATGTGGGTCAAGATGTAGAGCGTTCGTATGTAAAATTGTATGACGAATTAGCGAAACACGAAAATATGTTTCCGCAAGGGGTATACAAACCAATGGTGAAAACCCGTTCTATTGATGATGTTCCTATGTTGGGTATCACGCTTTGGAGTGACAAACAAGACGATTTTCAGTTACGTCAAATAGCTGAAGAAGTAACGACAGAAATTGAAAAAGTAAAAGATGTTGCCATTACCAAAGAAATTGGCGGAAGCAATCGCGAACTAAAAGTAATATTGGACAAAGATAAAATGGCCGAAAATGGTGTGGACGCTTTGGGAATTATGCAAATGATTCAAGCCAATAATGGCAGTTCACAATCAGGAGCTTTTGTTGAAAATGACCAAGAATACTTATTGAAAACAGGTCAGTTTTTAGAAAATGCTGACGATGTTGAGAATTTAGTAGTAGGTATCAATAGAAATATGCCTGTGTATTTAAAACAAGTAGCCAAAGTACAAGACGGTGCTGCTACGGCTCGTAGTTATGTATCACTTGGTTTTGGCAAAGCCAATGAAAAATTCAAAACAGCACCTTCTGAATATCCTGCGGTAACTATTGCGGTTGGAAAAGTGAAAGGAGCTGATGCGATGAAAATTTCTGAAAAGATTATCGAAAAAATCGAGCATTTGAAAAAAACGGTAATCTCTGATGATGTTCACGTAGAAGTAACGCGTAATTATGGAGAAACAGCCTCAGATAAAGTGGGAGAGTTGTTATTACACCTTGGAATTGCCATTATCGCCGTTACTGTTTTGGTAATGTTAGCCATGGGATGGCGTGGTGGATTGGTTGTGTTTTTCTCAGTACCCTTAACCTTTGCTTTGACCTTATTTGCTTATTATTTATTGGGTTATACCTTAAATAGGATTACACTTTTTGCCTTAGTTTTTGTGGTAGGAATTGTAGTGGATGATAGTATTATTATTGCAGAGAATATGCACCGCCATTTCAAGATGAAGCGTTTGCCATTCAAACAAGCGGCTATTTATGCGATTAACGAAGTAGGAAATCCAACAATTTTGGCCACTTTCACGGTAATTGCAGCGATTTTACCAATGGCTTTCGTATCCGGAATGATGGGGCCTTATATGAGTCCGATGCCTATTGGAGCTTCTATTGCCATGATTTTATCTTTATTTGTTGCCTTGACTGTAACGCCTTATTTGGGGTATCATTTATTGCAAGAGAAAGATGAGCAAGAACACAAAGAAGCTGAAGGGATGGAAACCAGCTGGATTTACAAAATATACAATAAAATTGAGCGTCCTTTCTTAGACAGCAGCCCAAAAAGAAGATGGCTTTTAGCTGTAACAGTAGTATTGTTGTTTGGTTCAGTGTTAATGTTTTTTACCAAATCGGTAATTGTAAAAATGTTGCCTTTTGATAACAAAAACGAATTCCAAGTGGTAATTGATATGCCAGAAGGAACTACTTTGGAACGTACTTCGGCAGTAACAAGAGAAATTGCGCAGTATTTGGCAACTAAACCTGAGGTGGTGAATTATCAAAATTATATTGGTACATCTGCTCCAATTACTTTTAATGGATTAGTACGTCATTATGATTTGCGTGGTGGAAGTAATATGGCTGATATTCAGGTGAATTTATTGCACAAAGAAGAACGTGATTTGCAAAGTCACGAAATTGCGAAAGCCATGCGTCCTGAAATTCAGAAAATCGCTAAAAAATATGGTGCCAATGTGAAACTAATCGAAGTGCCACCTGGACCACCTGTATTATCGACTTTAGTTGCTGAGATTTACGGACCCGATTACCAAGAACAGATCAAAGTGGCTAATCAAGTAAAAACGATTTTAGAAAACAGTTCAGATGTGGTGGATACGGATTGGATGGTAGAAGACAATCAAACCGAATACCGTTTGGAAGTGGACAAAGAAAAAGCCATGTTAAACGGAATTGCTCCGCAGCAAGTAGTTGGAAATTTGACGTATTTGTTAAAGGAATATCCAGTATCTAATTTGTATGACGAAAATTCAAATAACAATGTTGGAATAGTACTTTCGCTTGACGACAAAGATAAAACTAGCTTGAAAGATATTCAGAATTTGAAAATTAAAGGAAGTCAAGGAAATATGGTTGCCGTGAGTGATTTGGTAAAAGTGGTAAAAGATACTTTACAGAAAACCATTTATAGAAAAGACCAAAAACGAGTGGTGTATGTAACTGCTGATATGGCAGGAACATTAGAAAGTCCAGTGTATGCTATTTTGGGTATGAATGAAAAATTAGCCAAAATTAAAGTGCCTGCAGGTTATAAAGTGAATGAATTGTACATGGAACAACCCACAGATGAAAGTGATTTCACAGTAAAATGGGATGGAGAATGGCAAGTTACTTTAGAAGTTTTTCGTGATTTAGGAGTGGCATTTTTGGTAGTAATCGTCATCATCTATATGCTGATTGTGGGTTGGTTCCAAAACTTCAAAACGCCAATGGTAATGATGTTAGCGATACCACTTTCTTTAATCGGAATTGTTTTAGGTCACTGGTTGTTGAATGCCTATTTTACAGCTACTTCATTTATTGGAATGATTGCTTTGGCAGGAGTTATGGTTCGAAATTCGGTTTTACTGATTGACTTTATCGAAATTCGTCTGAATGATGGCGTTGCATTGAAACAAGCGATTATAGAAGCCGGAGCGGTAAGAACTACCCCGATTTTATTGACAACTGGTGCGGTAGTTATTGGAGCATCGATTATATTATTTGATCCAATTTTTCAAGGTTTAGCAATTTCGTTAGTAGCAGGGGCTATTGTTTCTACTATCTTAACATTAATTGTCGTGCCATTGATTTATTACATTACGGAAAGAAAAAAATGGGAGAATTAAAAGGTTGTTTCAGGTTTCTATTCTTCGAAGCCTTAAGCTTTTTAAATTCATAAACCCTTAACTTTTTTAAACTTATAAAAATGAAATTATTAATTATAACCGCAGTAGCAGCTTTTGAAAAAGACATAAAAAAATGTTACAACAAGCTGAGGTAAGCTCTTTCTCGTATAGAGATGTAAAAGGCTTCAAAGATATTTCTGAAGATGGAATTGAAAAAAATTGGTTTGGCTCTGAAGTAAACGAAACGAATTCTTTCCTTTTTTATGCCTTTGTTAAAAATGAAAATGTAGATGTAGTATTTGATTTAGTGTCTTCATTCAATGAAAAACAAGAAACACTGTCTAAATTACATCTAGCTGTTGTGAACATCGAAAAATCAAATTAATTTATAGAAGAATACAATGAAAAATAGAATAATAAGAGCAATTGCTGGAAGTTTTGTGTTATTGAGTGTGGTTTTGTCCATTTATGTGGATCAAAATTGGTTATGGTTTACCGCTTTCGTAGGAGCTAATTTATTGCAATCGTCCATTACTAAATGGTGTTTGATGGAAGATATTTTATCTAAGTTAGGAGTGAAAGACTAAGTAGTCTTGCACTTGTCTTAAACAAAAAAAACCAGAACATCTGTTCTGGTTTTTTATACTAAAACTTCCACCGAAGCTCTATTTAATTTGATTCGACCTTTGATTTCTAGTGCTTTTAATAGTCTTGAAATAACTTCTCTTGACGAATGCAGGTCGTATGCAATTTCCTTATGAGTACTGAATATTTCACGAGAGTGATTGATTTTACATTTTTCAAAAAGATAATTGAGTAATCGTTCTTCCATATTCATGAAAGCCAAACTATCAATAGCTGAAAGCATTTCTTTCAAACGGTTGTTGTAGTTATTAAAGACATAATTTCGCCAGCTTTTGTATTTGCCTAACCATTCTTCCATTTTGGTAACAGGAATCATGATTATTTTACCTTCTGTTTCAGCTACGGCTCTAATTTCACTTTTGGCTTCGCCAATACAACAGGCCATAGTCATGGCGCAGGTGTCTCCTTTTTCTATGAAATATAA
The DNA here is from genome assembly GCF_020886115.1 of Flavobacterium ammonificans. Classification (NCBI taxonomy): domain Bacteria; kingdom Pseudomonadati; phylum Bacteroidota; class Flavobacteriia; order Flavobacteriales; family Flavobacteriaceae; genus Flavobacterium; species Flavobacterium ammonificans. The sequence goes on along the minus strand of NZ_AP025185.1, from coordinate 128,612 downwards.
AAGCATTTCACCTTCGTCAAAATCTTCTCGTAAAATCTTAATAGCACCTTCAATAAGCAAAGGCATTTTTTTGATATAATCGCCAAAGTCAATTAATACATCTCCTTCTTTAAATTCTACCAAGGTGGCAACAGCTATAATTTCATCAATAAGTGAATCTTCAAAAACAAATCCGTAACTGGCAGTAAGTAAATCTTTCATATTTTTTCGTTTGAAACAAAAATAAGCATTATAAAAATTAATGAGTTGTTTAGAAATTAAATCTTTTTATTTTCAAAATAAACATAAATTATATTTATTAAAAAAATTTAATATATAAATAAAAATTTATGAATTGTTAGATTTAAATTTGTCCTTTGAATTAAATGTTTTTTTAAAAATCAATTTGAAATCACTTATTAGTTGTTTAATCCAATTAAAATTATATTAATGAAAAAAATTACGATTGCAAAAGGAGACGGAATTGGTCCAGAAATTATGGATGCTGTATTAGACATTTTCCAGGCGGCTCAAGTTCCCTTGGAATATGAAACTATTGAAATTGGAGAAAAGCTATATTTAGATGGTTATGCATCTGGAATTAGTTCTGCTTCTTGGGAAAGCATTTTAAAAAATAAAATATTTTTGAAGTCTCCTATAACTACGCCGCAAGGTGGCGGGTACAAAAGTTTGAATGTTACTATGCGTAAGGCCTTAGGTTTGTTTGCAAATATCAGACCTACACAATCTTATTTTCCTTATGTAGCTTCTAATTTCCCTAAAATGAATGTTGTGATTGTTAGAGAGAATGAAGAAGATTTATATGCTGGAATTGAACACCAGCAAACAGATGAAGTTGTCCAATGTTTAAAATTAATTTCGCGACCAGGTTCAGAGAAAATTATTCGTTATGCTTTTGAATATGCAAAAAAATACAAGCGTAAAAAAGTAACTTGTTTTAGCAAAGACAATATTATGAAATTAACAGATGGATTATTTCATCAGATTTTCAAAGAGATTGCAGTTGAATATCCAGAAATTCAATCTAATCATATGATTATTGATATTGGAGCTGCACGTTTAGCAGCTCAACCGGAGTCATTTGATGTGATTGTTACTTCTAACTTATATGGTGATATTGTTTCTGATATTGCTGCTGAAGTAGCAGGCTCAGTTGGATTGGCGGGTTCAGTAAATATAGGAAGTTCATGCGCTATGTTTGAAGCAATACACGGCTCAGCTCCGGATATTGCAGGGCAAGACAAAGCAAATCCGTCTGGACTTTTACAAGCTGGTATTGCAATGTTATTTCATTTGGGATTAGTTGAGAATGCTATAGCTATTCAAAATGCATGGTTAAAAACTATTGAAGACGGGATTCATACCCCAGATATTTATAATGCTACTACAAGTTCACAGTTGGTAGGTACTAAAGCTTTTGCGCAAGCTGTTATTTCAAATATTGGACAAAAGCCGACACGTTTACAGGCTGTATCCCCTCCAAAAGACGCTATTATCATCTTACCAGAAGTTGCTCCTAAAACTCCAAAAACAAAAGGTTTGGTAGGCGTAGATGTATTTGTACACCAATCCAATAAAAATCCAGAAGTATTGGCTTCAAGGTTGCAAGATGCAACGCAAAATACAGGTTTAGTTTTGAAAATGATTACGAATAGAGGGGTGAAAGTGTGGCCAAATGGTTTTGACGAAACTTTTTGCACAGACCACTGGCGTTGTAGATTTGAATGGATTTTAGAAAAAAAACCTTCTTACTCCGAAGTCTTACTTCTATTACAAGAATTATTCAAGCATCAATTAGACGTGATTAAAACAGAAAATTTATACATGTTTGATGGACTTCCCGCTTATTCAATGGGGCAAGGACAATAATTTTTAAAAGTCTTTATATAATAAAACCACTCCTAAATGAGAGTGGTTTTGTCATTATTTAGTATGTTAAGTGGCTACTTAGTAATTAACTTTAAATTGGCAATCGTAGCCAATGGATTTTCAGCTTTAAAAACATAACTTCCTGCAACCAAAACATCAGCACCAGCTTCGGCTAGTTGTTTGGCATTTTGATTGGTCACGCCACCATCAATTTCGATTTGAGTCGCAGCTCCTTTTTTAGTGATCAATGCTTTTAGTTGGCGCACTTTTTCATACGTATTTTCAATGAATGATTGTCCACCAAAACCAGGATTTACACTCATGATACAAACCAAATCAATATCGTTGATTACGTCTTCTAATAAAGTAACACTCGTATGTGGGTTCAAAGCAACACCTGCTTTCATTCCAGCTGCTTTAATCGCTTGAAGCGTTCTGTGCAAGTGCGTACAGGCTTCGTAGTGAACCGTTAATACATTCGCTCCTAAATCAGCAAAGGTTTTGATATAGCGATCCGGATCTACAATCATCAAGTGTACGTCGATGGTTTTTTTAGCATGTTTTGAAATTGCTTCTAAAACGGGAATTCCAAAAGAAATATTGGGAACAAAAATACCGTCCATAATATCAATATGAAACCAGTCGGCTTCACTAGCATTAATCATTTCGATGTCACGTTGTAAGTTGGCAAAATCAGCAGCTAAAACGGATGGGGCGATAAGTGTATTTTTCATTTGTAATAATAATTTTTTGTTCAACATTCAAAATCCCAAGTTGAATATTCAAAATTAAAAAATAATGAACAATGAATTTTGAGTAACGAATTTTGAAATTAAGTTAAAAAAAACTCCGGAATGAAGCCGGAGTTTTGATAGGTTTACCCTAAATATGTTTTTAATATTTTACTTCTTGAAGTATGTTTCAATCTGCGGATGGCTTTTTCTTTAATTTGGCGCACACGCTCACGAGTAAGGTCGAAAGTTTCTCCAATTTCTTCCAAAGTCATTGGGTGTTGATCGCCTAGACCAAAATACAAACGAACTACGTCAGCTTCTCTTGGAGTTAAGGTTTCTAAAGAACGCTCGATTTCAGTACGTAATGATTCGTGAATCAATTCGCGGTCTGGGTTAGGAGATTCACCTGAACGTAAAACGTCATACAAGTTAGAATCTTCTCCTTCTACTAAAGGCGCATCCATTGATAAGTGACGTCCCGAGTTTTTCATAGACTCTTTTACGTCATTTACGGTCATGTCCAATTCTTTTGCAATTTCCTCTGCAGAAGGCGGACGCTCGTTAGATTGCTCCAATAAAGCGTACATTTTATTGATTTTATTGATAGAACCAATTTTGTTCAAAGGCAAACGAACGATACGAGATTGTTCAGCCAACGCTTGCAAAATAGACTGACGAATCCACCAAACAGCATACGAAATGAATTTGAAACCACGCGTTTCGTCAAAACGTTGAGCCGCTTTGATCAAACCTAAATTTCCTTCATTAATCAAATCGGGAAGTGTTAATCCTTGATTTTGGTATTGTTTAGCCACCGAAACAACGAAACGTAAATTAGCTTTGGTTAATTTCTCTAAAGCGCGTTGGTCTCCGGCTTTGATCTTCTGAGCTAATTCTACTTCTTCGTCAGCAGTAATAAGGTCAACTTTTCCAATTTCTTGTAAATATTTATCTAATGAAGCGGTTTCACGATTGGTAACCTGCTTGGTAATTTTAAGTTGTCTCATGTCTTTGTGTCCTCAATTTTTTAAGTGTACAAAGGTTATACGTAAGGAGTGTTTAAAAAGTTACAAAACTTTTAAATTATTTTCATAAAAACGAAAAATCCCGTTCTAATACTTTAGAACGGGATTTTTTCTATCAATAAACCTTTAGTAAACTAAGATTGGATTACTCTTTTTTCTCCTCACGTGGAGGTCTTGGTAAAAGCGCTTTTCTTGACACTTTTTCTTTTCTAGTTTTAGGGTCAAGACCAAGGTATTTCACTTGGAATACATCGCCCATATTCACTACATCAGAAACATTTTCAGTACGTTCCCAAGCCAATTCAGATACGTGTAATAAAACCTCGTTTCCTGGAGCAGCAGTATATTCTACAACAGCACCAAAATCTAACATTTTAATTACTTTTACTTCGTATGCTTCACCCACTTCAGGTTTGAAAATGATAGAATCAATTTTAGCCAATACTGCAGCAATTCCGTCTGGATCTGTACCTAAAATTTCAACTACACCTTGTTCGTCGACCTCGTTGATCACAATAGTACAACCAGTAGCTTTTTGTAATTCTTGAATTACTTTTCCACCAGGTCCAATTAAGGCGCCAATGAAGTTACCAGGAATTGTACGCATGATGATTTTTGGCGCATGAACTTTAACGTCAGCATTTGGTTTGTCTAATGTCTCCATTATTTTCCCTAAAATATGCAAACGTCCATCACGAGCTTGAGCCAATGCTTGCTCCATGATTTCGTATTTCAATCCATCAATTTTGATGTCCATTTGACAAGCTGTAATTCCTTCAGAAGTTCCAGTTACTTTGAAATCCATATCTCCTAAATGATCTTCATCACCTAAAATATCAGATAACACTGCAAAACGTTCTCCATCAGTAATCAATCCCATCGCAATTCCAGAAACGGGACGAATCATTTGAATACCAGCATCCATTAATGATAATGTTCCAGCACAAACAGTAGCCATTGAAGATGAACCATTCGATTCTAATACTTCAGAAACTACACGAATTGTATAAGGACAATCAGCAGGAATCATGTTTTTCAATGCTCGTTGTGCCAAGTTTCCGTGACCAACTTCTCTTCTTGAAGTTCCTCTTAACGGACGGGCTTCTCCTGTAGAAAATGGTGGGAAATTATAGTGTAAATAGAATTTTTCTTCTCCTTGTTCAGATGGCGAATCAATTTGGTTAGCTTCTCTAGATGTTCCTAAAGTTGCTGTTGCCAAGGCTTGAGTTTCTCCACGTGTAAATAATGCTGATCCGTGAACCGATGGTAAGTAATTTACTTCACTCCAAATAGGACGAATTTCAGTAGTTTTTCTACCGTCCAAACGAGTTCCTAAATCTAAAGTTACATTACGAACCGCTTCTTTGTTCACCTTATAGAAGTATTTAGAAACTAAATCTCCATTTTCAGCTAATTCTTCTTCAGTAAATAACGCTTTAACTTCTTCTTTTACAGCGTCAAATGCAGCTGAACGCTCATGTTTAGCCGAACCTTTACTAGCAATAGCGTAAATTTTATCATAAGCGGCCGCTCTTACTTTTTCGTAAATAGCGTCGTCATTTTTTTCAGTTTCGTAGGTACGAACTTCTTTTTTTCCAAATGCTTGCGCCAATCTTTCTTGAGCATCAATTTGTACTTTAATGTGTTCGTGAGCAAATTTAATAGCTTCTACCATTTCTTTTTCTGAAATTTCTTTCATTTCTCCCTCTACCATGGCGATAGAATCTTTAGAAGCACCAATCATCATATCAATATCTGATAATTCTAATTGTGCACGAGATGGGTTGATGATGAATTTACCATCAATTCTTCCAACTCTAGCCTCAGAAATTAAAGTTTCAAAAGGAATGTCAGACAATGCTAATGCAGCTGAAGCAGCTAATCCTGCTAAAGCATCTGGCATAACGTCTTCGTCATGAGACATTAACTGAATCATAACTTGTACTTCAGCATGGTAATCTGATGGGAAAAGCGGACGCAATACACGATCCACTAAACGCATCGTCAATACTTCGCTATCACTAGGACGTGCTTCTCTTTTGAAGAAACCACCAGGGAAACGACCTGCTGCTGCAAATTTTTCACGGTAATCTACCGTTAATGGTAAAAAGTCAATACCTGGACTGGCTTTTCTTGCGGAAACAACTGTACCTAAAATAACAGTTTTTCCAATTCTTACTACTACAGATCCGTCTGCTTGTTTAGCTAAACGACCTGTCTCGATTGTGATGTTTCTGCCATCACCTAAATCGATACTTTCTACAAATAATTGTGGAATCATAAACTTTTTTAATAATTGATTAAAACCTTGGAACTAGTTGTGTTGTTGTGTGTAGTTGTTTATAATCCCAATGAAAAACCAAACTTTTTTTGTTGTTTGTAAAAATAAAAAGAGGCACTTTCGCACCTCTTTTTTATATTGATTATTTTCTAATACCCAATACTTTGATAATCTCACGATATCTCACGATATCTTTTTTCTTCAAGTAATCTAGTAAAGATCTTCTTTTACCTACTAATAATACTAGTGAACGCTCTGTGTTATAATCGTGACGATTTTTTTTCAAGTGCTCAGTTAAATGGCTAATTCTGTGTGTGAATAAAGCGATTTGACCTTCTGCAGATCCAGTGTTTTCTGCTTTTCCTCCGTGTTTAGCGAAGATTTCTTCTTTAATTTCTTTAGTTAAATACATTCCAATATTATTTAAATGATTATTATGTATGTTACACAGCTATTGAGTAACGGCTGCAAAAGTAGTGTTTATTTTTTGAAAAGTATGTAGATTTTTGAAAAAACTTAATACAATGTGGCTATTTCCGAATTTACAAACTCTAAAAAACGCTCGTCTTCAGCTGTAAATGGATCTAAAACATGACTGTCAATATCAATTTGCCCAATATTGATTCCGTTGACAAATAAAGGTACCACAATTTCTGATTTCACGGTAAAGCTACACGCAATATAATTATCTTGAGCGGCAACATCTGGAACAACAAAATTTGCATTCGATTCAGCTACTTGTCCACAAATTCCTTTTCCAAAAGGGATTACAGTATGGTCAGTAGGAGCGCCAACATAAGGCCCTAAGTGTAAGGTTTTATCCTCGTGATTGGCAAAGTAAAAACCTACCCAATTGTAATGTGCGATATTTTCGTTGAGTAATTGACAAATACCTTGCAGTTTTTCGTCTCTTGACAATTGTGCGTCACTAATTATTTCTGAAACTTTGGGTTGTAATTCTTGAAATGTCATGGATTATAATTTTAAACAAAAGTATTGATTTATTTGTGATGTCAATAATTTTTATGGTACTGACTTAACTAAAATGTAACTTTAACATAAGTTTAATTCTAAAGGTGGGATTGTTGTGTAAATTTGCATTATGAAATGTAAAAAAGGCATCGGTTTACTCTTGGCTCTACTAATATTGGTTTCCAATGTTGGATTGGCTTTTTCGATGCATTATTGCGGGGGCAAATTAGCTTCAGTTTCTATTCAAATCCCTTCAAGTTCGCATCAACAAATGACAAGTTGTTGTGCAAAAAAAGCAGTTGAAAAAGACAGTTGTTGTAAAAACAAGAAAGTTGAAATCGAAAAAAAATCAGATCATGCAACACTTAAGGCATTTTCTTTTTATCCCTATGTTACCTGTATTGTCTCAATAAACAGACTACCAATAGTTGTTGAATCAACTAGTTTTGTTACTAAATCTATTGCATCCTACTATTGTGATGCTAATGCACCTCCTTTATTCAAGCTGTATAGTCAGTATGTTTTTTACGCCTGATTTATTGTTGTTGAAGTAAAGTTCAGTTGAACTTAAAAAATATTTTTTTACAACATTAAATCATTATATCAATGAAAAAAACAATCTTTATTTTCGGATTGCTTTTACTCATAATTCCTGTTTTTGCACAAGAAAAACTAGATGAAGTAAAAGTGGTCAAAAAACGAAAAGGACTTCAAAAATCATTCACTGTTACAGGAAATACTACTTTGGTGACAAGTAAAGAGTTGCTGAAAGCAGCTTGTTGTAACTTGGCAGAAAGTTTTGAAACCAATCCTTCAATTGACGTTAATTTTTCGGATGCGCTAACCGGAACAAAGCAAATCAAAATGCTGGGGCTAACTAGTCCGTACTTAATGATTACTGAGGAAAACATTCCTTCAGTTCGAGGAGCTTCGCAAGCCTATGGTTTATCATTTACACCTGGTACTTGGGTGGAAAGCATTCAAATTACTAAAGGTGCAGGCAGTGTGGTCAATGGCTATGAAAGTATTTCGGGTCAGATTAACACCGAACTAATTAAACCTATAAATGATGTTCCGTTTTTTCTAAATGCGTATGGTTCTACCGATTCTCGATTTGAGTTGAATACTCATTTAAATACTTCGCTTTCTGATAAGTGGAGTAGTAGTTTGTTCTTGCATGGCAATACTCGAATTGCTAAAATGGATCAAAATAGGGACGGATTTTTGGACAACCCTTTAACCAAACAGGTCAACATGTTAAATCGCTATCAGTATTACGATGCTGAAAAGGGTTTAGTGAGTTTTATCAATTTCAGGTACATGAATGATAAAAAACAGACTGGTCAATTGCAATTTAATCCCAATACAGATAGAGGCACCACTAATTCCTGGGGTTCTGAAATTGATACAGAACGACTCGACATTGCTACTAAAGTAGGCTATGTGTTCAAAGATTTGCCCTTTCAAAGTATCGGATTTCAAAACGCGTTTACTTCTCATAATCAACAATCGTATTTTGGTTTAAGGGGATACAATATCAAGCAAAATAGTTTTTATTCCAATTTAATTTTCAATTCGATTATCAATAATACGATGAATAAATTTGCAACAGGATTGAATTTTACCTTAGACAATTATCAAGAGTTGGTTCAACAAGTAGATTGGAGTAGAATCGACAATTCAGTGGGAGCATTCTTTGAATACACCTTTGATAATGATGATAATTTTAGTTTCATTTTAGGCGGAAGAGTCGATAACCACAACCGATTGGGGATTTTTGTAACGCCAAGATTGCATCTAAGATACAATCCATGGGAAAAAGCGGTAGTAAGATTTTCTGCGGGTAGAGGGAAGCGCAGTGCGAATATTTTTGCAGAAAATCAATCACTTTTTGCTAGCTCAAGAGTTTTTTCAATACTAAATACTTCGGGAGCTATCTATGGTTTGAATCCTGAAATTGCTTGGAATTATGGAGCCAGTTTTACGCAGTCTTTTCTTCTTTTTGGTAAAAATGCCGATGTAACACTGGATGTTTATCGTACTGATTTTCAAAACCAGGTAGTAGTAGATGTGATGCAAAGTCCACAGCAAGTGTTGTTTTATAATTTGACAGGTAGATCATTTGCAAATAGTGTACAACTGGAATTTAATTATGATTTCACAACTCGTTTTAAAATGCGATCGGCATATAAAATGTATGATGTTCAGACAGATTATCTTTCAGGGACTTTCCAAAGACCATTACAAGCACAAAACCGATTTTTTGCTAACTTGGAATATGAAACACTTCCGTTTTTAAATTCTAAACAATGGCGGTTTGACTTTACTTATAACTGGATTGGAAAGCAACAATTACCTACTACTAAAACCAATCCAAGTAATGATCAATTTCCTGAGTTTTCACCTGCATATTCATTAATGAATACTCAAATAACAAGAGTATTTTCATCTGTATTTGAAGTGTACATTGGTGGAGAAAATATTGGAAATTACACACAATCTAGAGCGATTATTGGAAATGAAAATCCTTTTGGAACTAGTTTTGATTCCTCGATCGTGTATGCACCCATATTTGGACAGATGTATTATGCTGGGTTACGATTTACAATTAAATAAAATACAATATCAATATCAATATTAACATCAAAAAATAAATAAATTATGAAAAAAATAATTACAATAGTGCTTTTAGTGTTCGTTGGATTTTCGACCCAAGCACAAGTCAAAAAAAATAAAAACGCAAAATATGTTACCGAAGTAAATGGAAATTGCGAACAATGTCAGAAAAGAATTCAGAAAGCAGCTTTCGGAGTGGAAGGGGTTAAATCAGCGATTTGGAATATTGAGTCACATCAGTTAACAGTCATTTTAAACGAAGAGAAATGTAGTCTTTTGGATGTGAAAAAAGCGATTGCTAAAGTAGGGCATGATACGGTTGAAGTTAGAGCTAACGATGAAGTATACAAAAACTTACATCATTGTTGTCTTTACGATAGAGATGATATTAAAAAAAGCAATTAGTTAATTAAAGTTTAAAACCGGAGTTTAAATTGTAGTTGACCTAAAATATGCCTATTTTCACGCCGTATTATAATTAAATTTTTTATGAATAATTTTGATTGGACACAATTACTTAATCCTGAGTTTTATATTACATTTTCAATAGGAGGAGTCCAAATAGGGCTGTATATAGTGCTATTTATCATTTTTGCTGAAACAGGACTTTTTGCTGGATTTTTTCTACCAGGCGATAGTTTGCTTTTCCTTTCTGGTATTTACAGCGGTGATTTAATTGCTAATGTAATGGTAATTGAAAATGATTTTATCAATGTTACTTTATTGGCCTTATTAATTGCTTTAGCGGGTATAGTAGGGAATACGGTTGGGTATTGGTTTGGATCAAAAAGTGGCTACTATTTATTTAAAAAAGAAGATAGTTTTTGGTTTAAGAAAAAGTACTTACTTCAGTCCAAAGATTTTTTTGAGAAATATGGCGGTAAGGCAATAATTTATGCTCGTTTCTTGCCAATTTTTAGAACTTTTGCACCCATTGTAGCAGGTATAGTATCTATGGATAAAAAGAAGTTTATGTTTTATAATACTTTGAGTTCTTTTGTATGGTCATTTACTCTAGTTTTTTCTGGACATTATTTATATGGTGTTTTTTTAAAATTCGGAATTGATTTAAAGGAGCACATTGAGATGATTGTTATTGCAATTGTATTAATTTCTACTTTTCCAGTCATTATGAAATTAGCAAAAAAAAGAGTTCAATAAAAGTTGAATAGTATTGAAACAAAAAAATCCGAAGTGAAAACTTCGGATTTTTTGTAGATAATATAAACATTTACTTTACGGATTTGATACGGGAATAATTTTGATTTCCGAGATTAATTGACCGTCAATGTTAACGCCTTCTATAAGTGCCTGAATTTCTTTTTGATTACCTACAACTGGGAATTGAATTTCAAATTTATTTTCTTCACGTATATTTAGATTAGACTCCCAAAATAGACATCCAAATAGATTAAATTCATTTTGATCTCTGTGTTTTATATTGTTGAAATTGAAATCATTTGATAATCCATTAGTAACAAAAAAAGGGCTGTATTTACTGTAGATACCGTTTTTTATAGTTCGTTCTTTTTTTAAAAATATTTTAATTGTTTCATAACTCTCACTAGATTTTTCAGACAATCCTGTTTTATCAATATATAATTCATCAATATCTTGCATGTTTAGATTAAATAACTCGTTAAAATCTAGAATCAAATAATTATCAATATAAATACTAGGATTAATGTTTCGTCCAGGGCGATTACTTTGAATGTATACTGTATTATCCCGAGGATTAATTCCAGTACGATAACCTTGAGTTTTCAAGAAGTCAAGAAAACTATTGTGTTGTTTATCACTTATTTTGTAAGCGGTAGCCATAAGACTCATTTCACGGCTATGTTTAAAAATTTCTTTTTTATTTTTTTTGATTATTACCTCATTTAAATTTACAATACTCTCTTCATTATTGGTTTTGCTAAAATAAAAACTATTGGTTTCGCTTTTTTCAATCGGACAATCGTTGTGTATTGACTGCAAAGGATAATTTAATACCATTTCATTGTCTGAAATTTGACCTTGAATTTTAGTTGGTATAATTGAATTCTTTTTGTCAACAAGTTGAAATAGATAAAGAGTCGAATCTTTCGCAATTATATTTTCAAATTTAAACTCGTTGTTTTGATCTACACCTGTTTCATCTAAAACGTTATCTTTTAATGAAACGAGGGAAATTTTATATTTAGAACCTGGTTTTATTGATTTATCTATTTGACCATTAAACGTTATACCTTTTTTTAACGGATGAGTTGGTTGAGGAGGATTTGATATAATGTTTTTCCAAATGTACTTACTATGCGATTGGCTCAACATCAACATTTCCATTTCTCTTTTTCTATTGGAATTATTTGGATCAAAGTAGCTGTAATTATCAATAACTGGATTTTTTAAGAAGGCATTTAAGTAGAAGGTACCTAAAATAGAATTGGTATTTTTTATGCATTGATTTTTTTCAGGAAGAATACTTATGCTCAAATTTGCATTATTAAAATTCGTTTCTGCTTTAATTTTAATGGTATCCTTGGTTATGAATTTTGTATTTATATTAGTAGTGTTAAAATTTTTAGGGTAATTAAAAATTAATCTTTCGGATATTTCATTTAAATTCTCATCTATTAATCGAATACTATTTACTCCTGTAGATAGATACTTCTTATCGAAAATAAATTCAGTTTCAGTATCGTGATTATTAAAATTTATTTCATTTTGAATGCAATTTCCATCTTGTTGAACAAGTAAAATAAACTTTTTATTCTGGTAAATATTAAGTCCTTTTTTATTTGTTTTTATTGCGACAGCAACTCTATCATTATTTAAATTATTATTATATGATATAAGTATACCGCTATCCTGAATTTGAGGCAAAGACTCAATTAGTTTTAATTCTTTACTATCAATTTTTAATGTATATTTTTCGTTTTTATTAGGAAGAAAGTAAAATAAACCATTCCCCATTTTATTGGTAGAAAAACTAGAAACAATGTTCGATTTAGAATCTAGTAAATAGATGTTATTAAGTTCAATTCCTTTTTTGTTGCAATCTTCAATTTTGACTGCAACCGTTGTGAAGATGTTATCTATAATTTTACCACATTCTGGAAAAAAAGTTACTTGCGCCGTCTTCCAATTTATTTCATTTGATTTAAGGGAAAAAGGTTTATCTCTATCTATGATTTCTATGGTTTGTACAAATGAATCATTTTCTATAAAATTATTCATCCAGTTTGTAAAAAACTGAAAATTGTATTTTCCTGATTTGAATTTATCGTTAAGATGAATTCCTCCTGTAAAAATTCCATTTTTACATAAAATGAGTTGCTTGTCAATGATTTGCTTCTGATTGTCGTAAATTATTAATTGAACGTTGAAAGTGTTTTCTTCTAAAGCTTTCTTATTTTTATTGAACACATAACCTTTAAATGTAATGTCTTCATTGTTTATAAATAGTTGTTTGTTAAACTGGACGTGAATTATTTGTCTGTCCAGATAAAAATAATTTTGTAAATATTTACCAACAATCTCGTTTTTAGACGTTAAAGAAGAGTTGGATTGTGCATGTAGATTTTGAAAAAATCCTACGCAAAAGGAGGCAATAATGGTAATGTAGATTTTCATAAATATTGAGTTAACATAAGTGATATTAGTTCTATCAATGTTTGTGCCATCAAAGATGAACATAGTCCTTTTTTATCAAATTTTTTAGATTGGATATGCGGTAATTTTCTTAAAAAATGAATTACCAATCTTTTTTGACATGAAAATAAATATATAATAAAAATCCGAAGTGAAAACTTCGGATTTTTTTATTTAAAAATGTACTTCGTACTTCGTATGTCGTACTTCGTAAATGGAATTACATCATTCCTGGCATACCTCCGCCCATTGGACTTGGTGCCGATTCTTCTTTGATGTCTATTAAAGCACATTCTGTAGTCAAGATCATTCCAGCAACCGAAGCAGCATTTTCTAATGCTACACGAGTTACTTTCTTAGGATCAATAATACCTGCTTTTAACATGTCTACGTATTCGTCAGTTTTAGCATTGTAACCAAAATCACCTTTTCCTTCAGCAACTTTTGCAACTACCACAGAACCTTCTAGACCAGCATTTTCAACGATAGTTCTTAATGGCGCTTCTACAGCACGAGAAACGATTTGGATTCCAGTTGCTTCGTCAGCATTATCTGATTTAATTTTACTTAATACAGCTTTTGCTCTTAATAAAGCAACACCTCCACCAGCAACGATACCTTCTTCAACTGCTGCGCGAGTAGCGTGAAGTGCATCATCTACACGGTCTTTTTTCTCTTTCATTTCTACTTCAGAAGCAGCTCCAACGTATAAAACAGCTACACCTCCAGCTAATTTAGCCAAACGCTCTTGCAATTTTTCTTTGTCATAGTCAGAAGTAGTAGTTTCCATTTGACCTTTGATTTGGTTCACACGGTTTTTGATGGTATCCGCGTCACCTGCGCCACTAACAATAGTAGTGTTGTCTTTGTCAATGGTTACTCTTTTTGCTGTACCTAACATTTCGATAGTTGTGTTCTCCAAAGTATATCCTCTTTCTTCAGAGATTACTGTTCCACCAGTTAGGATTGCAATATCTTCTAACATCGCTTTTCTCCTGTCTCCAAAACCAGGTGCTTTAACAGCAGCAATTTTCAAGGCACCACGTAATTTGTTTACTACTAAAGTAGACAACGCTTCACCGTCAACATCTTCAGCAATAATCAATAATGGTTTTCCTGATTGCGCTACTGGCTCTAATACAGGTAGTAATTCTTTTAAAGAAGATACTTTTTTATCGTATAATAAAATGTACGGACTTTCTAATTCCGCTTCCATTTTTTCAGGATTAGTTACAAAGTATGGAGAAAGATAGCCTCTGTCAAATTGCATACCTTCTACTACGTCTACAAAAGTATCTGTACCTTTAGCTTCTTCAACAGTGATAACACCTTCTTTTCCCACTTTTGCGAAAGCATTAGCGATTAATTCACCAATAACTTCGTCATTGTTAGCAGAAATAGAAGCAATTTGTTTGATTTTTTCAGAATCACTTCCTACTACCTTAGCTTGTTTAGTTAAGTCTTCAACAATAGCTTCTACCGCTTTGTCAATTCCTCTTTTTAAATCCATTGGATTCGCGCCAGCAGCAACGTTTTTTAAACCTTCTTTTACGATAGCTTGTGCCAAAACAGTTGCAGTTGTAGTTCCATCTCCAGCTAAATCATTGGTTTTAGAAGCTACTTCTTTAACCATTTGCGCTCCCATATTTTCTAATGGGTCTTGCAATTCGATTTCTTTAGCTACGGTAACACCATCTTTCGTTACGTTGGGTCCACCAAAAGCTTTTCCAATAATTACATTACGTCCTTTAGGTCCTAAAGTTACTTTTACTGCATTAGCTAATGCATCTACACCACGTTTTAATCCGTCACGTGCTTCAATATCAAATTTTATATCTTTTGCCATTTTATTGTTTATTTGTTTAAATTATTAATCTTAATACTTAAATACTCAAATCTCAATACTAATTAAATGATTGCTAGTATATCGTCTTCGCGCATGATTAAATAATCTTTTCCCTCTAATTTTAATTCGGTACCAGCATATTTTCCGTAAAGAACGGTATCTCCAACTTTTACGGTCATTGTGTGGTCTTTTGTTCCGTTACCTACGGCAACAACAGTTCCTTTTTGAGGTTTTTCTTTTGCAGTATCTGGAATAAATATTCCTGATGCAGTTTTTGTTTCTGCAGCAACTGGTTCTATAAGAACGCGGTCTGAAAGTGGTTTAATGTTTAATCCCATGATTCTATATTTTTAAATTAATTTAATTAACGCTTATTGTATTTCAGAAATTATGCCATACCATTTTAACTGACATTTTTTCCTAAAAAAAATGCCAGCTTTGACAGGCTGGCATTTCGTATACTTGTATTTATTTATTTTGTAGCAGGTGTTGCTGGCATTGCAGCAGGTGCTTCTGATTTTTCAATGATTTTAGAATCAGTATCGCTTAATGTACCTGTAAAACTTAAACTAGATAGTAAAATTAGCACAATTAAAATTGTAGCTAATGTCCAAGTACTCTTGTCTAAAAAGTCAGTGGTTTTTTGAACGCCACCTAGCATTTGAGATCCTCCAATAGTAGAAGATAAACCGCCTCCTTTAGGGTTTTGTACCATGATTACTACTACCAATAGAAAGCAAACTATTGTAATTAAAACTAAAAAAATTGAAAATGTGCTCATTGTTATTTATTGTTATTTTGTTGTAAAATCTTGATGTCCGAAATACGGTCTGCAAAGAAACTAATTTTTTCTGGATATTTCAAAATTAATATTTCATACGCTTGAATTGCTTTTTGATATTTTTTTTGTCCCAAATAGACTTTAGCTAAAGTTTCGGTCATTAACATGGAATGGTCTTCTTTGTTCAAATCGAAATTTGTACTTGGAACAAAATCTTTTTTAACGGCAGGAATTTTCGGATTGGTTTCGATAAATTTATCAATTAATTCCAGTTTTTGAGTTTTGTTTATTGATGCGATTTGAGTTTCCTCTTGATTTTCTCTAATGATTGGCTGAATTCTTGATAATTGAAGCCATTCTTGGAAAGAGTGTTTTTCATTGGTAGAAAAATCCAAAGGTTTTCCAATTTCTAATTTTTCTTCTACAGTTGATGCACTAGTTGTTTCTGGGTTAGATTCAATATCAGAAGTAGCAGCTTCATTTTGTTGATCGTTGAGTTTATTGGTAATTATGACCTCACTATCAATTACATTAATATCAAGTAGTTCCAATACCTTTTTATCGTAATATCCTTTCTGAATTGCCGTAAAAGTATCGGATGTAATAAAATCAAACAAAACGGTTCGGTCTGTGGTATGAGCCGCGGTAACCTTAAGATCATAATTGTATTTAAAACTATTTTGGTTGTAAATACCTTTTAATCGTAGGGCTCTAGCACTTTGAAAATAAGGGAAATCCTCTAATACTTGATGTAAAGCTTCAGTTTGCTTTTCATTGATAGTATCGGGTTTGTTAATTAAAAAAGTGTAATCAGTAACGTTCATAAATGTTATTTTATTGAGGATTGGGCTAGCTGTTTATTCGTTTTTTTGTTTTTTTTTCATATAACCAAATCTACGAATCTCCGAATTTTCATTTTAATCTACCATTTAGCCAGCGACTCATTAAAAATATCTTGTGTTATTCTTTCGAAAATTTCATCTAAAGCCTTGTTCAATGTATTTCCATTCAGTTGTGCAGTAGCCGGATAATCATAAAAAAATTCAAAAGTTTTTTCAAAATTATCTTTCTCTGTTTTTTGATTGATAAATCTAACATTGACTCTTATTTTCAATCGGTTTTGAGAGGCTTGTTGGTCTGCAGTTGCAGTCATCGGACTAATTCGATAATCTACTATTTCGCCTTCATAAGTTAGGTCGCCTCCATTTTTAACTAAGTTTAAATTAGTTTGATTCTGAATTAAATCTTGTAATGTTAATGTAAATGTTCTGTCAATACCAGGTTCAATTAGCTCAGCATTATTTTGAAAAAAATTAACCTGAAATGTTTTAGCATCTATTTTTCCTGTTCCTGTAAAATTATATACAGAACAACCTGAAAAAAGTAGTGCAATTAGAATACTATATATATAATGTATGTTTTTCATTTTTTTATTTACTAATCAAAGATATTCAAAAACGATTGATATTTATTAAAGGTCAAATTGTTTTATTTTTCTGTATAATGTTCGTTCTGAAATTCCTAACTCATCTGCAGCTGCTTTGCGTTTACCTTTATTTTTTTCCAAAGAACGTTTAATCATTTCAATTTCTTTTTGTTCGAGCTTTAAAATTTCTTCCTCAGCTTCAATAGTTTCTGCAAAAAGGTAATTATCGTCGGCCTCGTCATATTCTTCCTCTTCTTCTGGTGCATTTAATATGGCTGCTCTAGGGGTTTCTTCAAAATGAATTTCGTTATCGCTTTCTTGATTCCCGTAGATTTTCTTGATGAGATTCTGATTCGTTTCTTGCACTTTAGACGTGCCATTTTTCATCAATTCTAATGTCAATTTCTTTAAATCATGCAAATCGCTTTTCATATCGAAAAGCACTTTGTATAAAATCTCTCTTTCGGTATTAAAATCGCTATCACTTTTTTTATCACTTACTACTGAGGGTAAATTACTGCCTTCTGAAGGCAAATAGGATTGTAGCGTAATTGCATTAATGTCGCGACTAGTTTCCAAAACAGAAAGTTGTTCGGCTACATTTCGTAATTGACGAATATTTCCACTCCAGCGAAATTTTTGTAATAATTGAATGGCATTCTCATCCAGTTTTAATGGTGGCATTTTGTATTTGTGAGCAAAGTCAGCTGCAAATTTTCTAAACAATAGGTGTATGTCATCTTTTCGTTCGCGTAATGGTGGTAATCCAATGTCAACTGTGCTTAAACGGTAATATAAATCTTCTCTGAATTTTCCTTTTTCGATAGCATTGAATAAGTTCACATTAGTAGCTGCTACAATTCGAACGTTAGTTTTTTGTACTTGTGACGACCCCACTTTGATAAACTCACCATTTTCCAAAACGCGAAGCAAACGAACTTGAGTTGTTAATGGTAATTCTCCTACTTCATCTAAAAAAATGGTACCGCCATTGGCTACTTCAAAATAGCCTTCGCGAGTATTTGTAGCTCCTGTAAAGGCTCCTTTTTCGTGTCCAAAAAGTTCGCTATCAATTGTTCCTTCAGGAATAGCACCGCAGTTTACAGCAATATATTTACCATGTTTCCGATGCGAAAGGGAATGGATTATTTTTGGAATACTTTCTTTTCCAACTCCACTTTCCCCAATCACCAGTACCGAAATATCGGTAGGAGCTACTTGAATTGCTTTTTCTATGGCGCGATTTAATTTTGGGTCATTCCCAATAATTTCAAATCGTTGTTTTATTGTTTGAACTGTTTCCATAATGTCATTGCGAGGCACGAAGCAATCTCTTTTTGTTAACCCTGTCCCAAAGTTTCGGGATGCAGATTTATTTTAACTATTCTATAACCTTATTTAATTCATTTCACTTAACCCAACAGCTTCCCCTTTTAAAGTTCCGCTGGTACAAGATTTGATTTTTACATTCACGAAATCTCCTATTTTATAATTTTCTTTCGGAAAAACTACTGTAATACTCTGTGAATTACGTCCAGAAAATTCTTCATCTGATTTTTTTGACACTTTTTCAACTAAAACTTCTACAGTTTGGCCAATGAATTCTTCAGATCGGAACCAAGCGTGCTTTTGTTGTAAATCCACAATTTCTTGTAAACGTCTGGCTTTTGTTTCTTCAGGTACATCATCTTCCATTTTGCGTCCAGCCAATGTGCCTGGGCGTTCCGAATACGAATACATATAGCCAAAGTTATATTTTACATATTCCATTAAACTCAAAGTGTCTTGATGATCTTCTTCGGTTTCAGTTGGAAAACCGGCAATCATATCTTGGGAAATCGAACAATTTGGAATTAGTCTTCTGATTTTGTCAATCAATGTCATATATTCTTCACGTGTATGCAAACGGTTCATTTCCTTTAGAATACGGTTACTTCCAGATTGCACAGGTAGGTGAATGTGTTTGCAGATGTTTGGGTATTTGGCAATGACGTGTAACACTTCTTCGTACATATCTTGCGGGTTGGATGTCGAAAAGCGGATGCGCATTTTAGGAAAAGTAACTGCTACCGTTTCTAATAATTGATCAAATTTAATAGCTGTAGCTTTTTGGATTTCGCTAGCGTTTTCAAAATCTTTTTTCAATCCGCCACCATACCATAAATAGCTATCTACATTTTGTCCTAAAAGAGTAATTTCTTTAAATCCGTTATCCCACAAGTCTTGGATTTCTTTCATTATACTTTGTGGTTCACGACTACGCTCACGACCACGAGTGAAAGGGACTACGCAAAACGTACACATATTGTCACACCCACGAGTGATAGAGACCAAAGCCGTTATACCATTGCTCATTAAACGAACTGGAGCAATATCTCCATAAGTTTCTTCTTTAGAAAGTATCACATTGATAGCATCACGTCCTTCTTCGACTTCGGCCAGCAAGTTGGGTAAATCTTTATAGGCATCAGGACCAACTACTAAATCTACTATTTTTTCTTCTTCTAAGAATTGACTTTTCAAGCGTTCAGCCATACAGCCTAAAACGCCCACTTTCATTTTGGGATTGATTCGTTTTACAGCATTGTATTTTTCTAAACGTTTGCGGATGGTTTGTTCAGCCTTGTCGCGAATGGAACAGGTATTGACTAATACCAAGTCAGCTTCTTCTAATATTTGTGTAGTATTAAAACCATTGTCAGATAGAATTGAAGCTACGATTTCACTATCTGAGAAATTCATAGCACAACCATAACTTTCTATAAAAAGTTTTTTAGTATTCTCTTTTTTTTGTTCTAAAACGAGGCTTTCACCTTGTTTACTTTCTACAATTACTTTTTCCATGTTCATTTTTCAAAGTGCAAATATACGTCTATTTTAAGAAATATGACAAGATGGCAGTCTAGTTTTAACAGTATTTTAGAGGTTGTTTTGAAATGAGAAATTTTGGGAGTAATTTAAAAGTACGGAAATAAATAGTCATTTCAGAACAAATCCAGTTATATAAATGAACTGTCGTTAAAATGCGTTTTTAGTCGGTAAAATTTACATTTAAAATTTAAAAAACTTAAAATTTAAAAAAATCCCATACTTTTGCACCTTCAAACAAATGGTATATGGCAAAGAATTTAGTTATAGTGGAATCACCTGCAAAGGCTAAAACAATCGAAAAATTCCTAGGAAGTGACTTTCAAGTTGAGTCAAGTTATGGTCATATTGCCGACTTGCCTTCCAAAGAAATTGGTGTAGATGTTGAAAATGGTTTCAAACCTAAATACGAAGTTTCTGCCGATAAAAAAGCATTGGTTAGCAAACTAAAAACATTGTCAAAAAATGCTGAAATGGTTTGGTTAGCTTCCGATGAGGACCGTGAGGGAGAAGCGATTTCTTGGCACTTATCCGAAGAATTAAAATTAGACAAAAAGAAAACGAAACGTATCGTTTTTCACGAAATTACAAAGACGGCTATTCTAAAAGCCATTGATAATCCTCGCGAAATTGACTACAATTTAGTAAACGCACAACAAGCGCGTCGTGTTTTAGACCGATTGGTTGGGTATGAATTGTCACCAGTTTTATGGAGAAAAGTAAAAGGAGGTCTTTCAGCTGGTCGTGTACAATCTGTTTCTGTTCGTTTGATTGTAGAACGCGAACGCGAGATACAAAACTTTAAACCAGTTGCCAGTTATTCAGTTACTGCTGAGTTTACTAATGAAGCAGGAAAAATTGTTAAGGCGAAGTTGCCTAAAAATTTCAATACCAAAAAAGAAGCAGAAGATTTTTTACAAAAAAACAGTGCTTCCAACTATAAAGTAGGTGAGTTAGAAACTAAGCCTACAAAAAAATCACCAACTGCGCCATTTACTACTTCTACTTTACAACAAGAAGCCGCTCGTAAATTGTATTTACCTGTTGGAATTACGATGCAGTTAGCGCAACGTTTGTATGAGGCGGGGTTAATTACCTATATGAGAACGGATAGTGTCAACTTGTCCAAAGATGCAATGGACGCAGCACAGGCTGAGATCATTAAGTCTTACGGTAAAGAATTTTCAAAACCACGTACGTTTGCCAATAAGAGTAAAGGCGCTCAAGAAGCCCACGAAGCCATTCGTCCAACAGATATGTCACGTCACACGGTAAATATTGACCGAGATCAAGCGCGTTTGTATGATTTGATTTGGAAACGAACTTTAGCTTCGCAAATGAGTGATGCCGAATTAGAACGCACCAATGTTAAAATTGAAGCCAATAATCATAGTGAAGTCTTTACAGCTTCGGGAGAAGTTTTACTTTTTGAAGGTTTCTTGAAAGTGTATTTGGAAGGAAATGACGAAGATGATGAAGAACAAGAAGGCATGTTGCCAGCACTAAAAGTAAACGAAAGATTAGATAATAATTATATTACAGCTACCGAAAGGTATTCAAGAGCTGCAGCTAGATATACGGAGGCTTCTTTGGTTAAAAAACTAGAAGAATTAGGAATTGGTCGTCCTTCAACCTACGCGCCAACAATTTCTACAATTATCAATAGAAATTATGTTGAAAAAGGAAATTTAGAAGGACAAGAAAGAAAATACACTCAACTAACTTTGCAAGCTGGTAAAGTAGTGGAGAAAGTATTAAAAGAAAATACAGGTTCTGATAAAGGAAAATTAGTTCCAACAGATATTGGAACTATAGTCACCGATTTCTTGGTTAAAAATTTCGGAGCAATTTTAGATTATAATTTCACAGCAAAAGTGGAGCAAGATTTTGACGAAATTGCTGAAGGAAATATTGAATGGGCAAAGATGATGCAGGAGTTTTACGATAAATTTCACCCGAATGTGAAAGACGTAGAAGCGAATGCTGATAGAGAAAGCGGTGAACGAATTTTGGGTACAGATCCAGCTTCAGGAAAACCAGTTTCTGTTCGTTTAGGAAAATTTGGACCTATGGCTCAAATTGGAGATGCTGAAGACGAAGACAAGAAATTTGCGAGTTTAAAAATCGATCAAAATATTGGAAACATTACTTTAGAAGATGCCTTGAATTTATTTTTATTACCTAAAAATTTAGGTTTGTACAAAGGAGAAGAGGTAGAAGTGAGTAATGGTCGTTACGGACCATACGTTCGTCATGGTTCTGCTTTCATTTCGTTGCCAAAAGGCGAAGATCCATTAGATGTTTCAATGGTAAGAGCTCAGGAATTGATTGATGAAAAAGCTCAAGCCGATGCTCCAATTGCTACTTATAAAGGCTTAGGTGTGCAAAAAGGTGTTGGACGTTTTGGCGCTTTTATTAAATGGGATGGTCTTTTTATTAACGTAAGTAAGAAATACAATTTTGACAACTTATCTCAAGCTGATATCGAAGAATTGATTGAAGATAAATTGCAAAAAAATATAGATAAAGTACTTCACAATTGGACCGAAGAAGGGATTTTAGTTGAAAAAGCTCGTTGGGGACGCTCTGTGATTACTAAAGGTAAAATCAAAATTGAATTGAGTAAAGATGTTGATGCAAGTAAATTGACATTGGAAGAAGTTCAGGAAATGATTGCCAAAAAAGCGCCTGCAAAGAAAGTAGCAGCCAAAAAAGCTCCGGCAAAAAAAGCGTCGGCTTCAAAAAAACCGATTGCTAAAAAGAAGTAAAAAATGGAATTTGATTTTCTATCTCCTTTAGACAATGAAATTGTCGCCTTTAGAAACGAATTGTCTTCTCAACAATTGGGGAGCAAAATTGTTTTGCATACTTCCCAAGATTTTCCTGAAGTGACTAAAGTATCAATTGGTATAATTGGAGTGCTAGAAAATAGAGGGAATAGTTTTGGAAATCAAGACATTGATTTGACAGCAGTTCGCCATGAATTGTATCAATTATATCCTGGGAACTGGGATGTTTCTATAGCTGATTTCGGAAATATCCAAGCTGGAGACTCAATACAAGATACTTATTTTGCACTTAAAAAAGTAGCAGCGCAATTAATTAAAAATAAAGTAATTCCAATTGTTATTGGTGGCTCTCAAGATTTGACCTTTCCACTTTACAGGGCCTACGACGATTTAGAGCAAATGGTTAATTTAGTTGCGGTTGATAGCAAATTTGATTTCGGAAAAGAAAGCGATGCAATTACGTCTTCTTCTTATTTGACTAAAATAATTATTGAAGAGCCTAATAACTTATTTAACTATTGCAATATTGGTTACCAAACCTATTATAATTCTCAGGAAGAAATTGATTTGGTGGAGAAATTGTTTTTTGATGGGTATCGATTAGGTGAAGTAGCAAATAATATTGCAATTGCAGAACCTGTTTTTCGTGATGCAGATTTAGTAAGCATCGATATGAATTCTGTAAAGTCATCCGATTCAGGTAATTTCAAACAATTTATCCCAAACGGTTTCAACGGAAAAGAAATATGTGCCTTGTCTAGGTATGCAGGAATTAGTGATAAAGTAAGCTCGTTTGGCATATTTAATCATTATGATACTGAACATGAATCAGTTTTAATTGCACAAATTATTTGGTATTTTATTGAAGGATATCATTATCGTTCTAATGAATACCCTTTCGGTAGTAGAGAAAACTATCTAAAATATTTGGTGCCAATTGAAGACGAGGAATTGGTTTTTTATAAGAGCGATAAAACAGATCGCTGGTGGATTGAAATTCCGTTTACAGTGAATGGTAACAATAAATTAAAACGAAATACGTTATTACCCTGTTCTCATGAAGAATATTTAATGGCATGTGATCAAGAACTGCCAGAACGCTGGTGGAAAGCACAACGAAAAAACACAATTTAAACAGCAGGATTGTAGTAAATTACTTTCTAAATAAAAAAATTGCTTTTTTAAAAAATTATAAATAGGTTTACACATTGAAAAATAAAGAAAACATAAGACAAATTTACATGAAGAATTTCATTGCATTTATAGCAATTATAACACTATTTGTTGGTTGTGGAAAGTCGGGTGATAAAGGTGAGTTAGTGGGAGTAAAAGGCACAAAGTGGCATCCTGAAAAACCTTACGGAATGTCACTAGTTCCTGGAGGTTCCTTCATAATGGGTAAGTCTGATCAGGATCTTGCAGGTGTTGAAGATGCACCTACAAAAACAGTTACTGTGCCCTCGTTCTACATGGATGAAACAGAGATTACTAATAATGAATACCGTCAGTTTGTTGAATGGGTTAAAGATTCAACTATGCGCATGCGTCTTGCTATTTTGGCTGATTTGAATGGTCAAAAAGCAGGTGCTAATGGTAAAGGTAAAAATTCTGGTAGTATTAGTGATTACGCATTTAATGATGCTGATCCAACTAAAATGAATGCCTATGATAAATATATGTATGATAATTATTATAGTTTAGGTACTGGAGATAATGAATATGCAGGACGAAAAATAAATAAAAAAGCAAAATTAATTAAAGACACTAAGAAATACCCTGATGAATATTATTCAGAGGTTATGGATTCTATGTATTTACCATTAGAGGCATCATTTAATGGTGTTAGAACAATCGATGTTGATAAATTAAAATTTCGTTATTCTTGGTTGGATATTCATGCTGCTGCAAAATCAAAAGGAGGCAAAAGACAAGACTTCATTAAGACAGAACAAGTAAAAGTATATCCAGACACTACAGTTTGGATTAAAGATTTTGCCTACTCCTACAACGAACCGATGCATAATGACTATTTTTGGCACAAGGCCTATGGTGATTATCCAGTGGTTGGAGTAAAGCACTCTCAAGCAGTTGCCTTTTGTGAGTGGAGAACTTTATATAAAAATTCTTACGTTAAATCAAAAAAGAAAGGTAGAGATACTGTTAATAAATTCAGATTACCTTCTGAGGCAGAATGGGAATATGCTGCAAGAGGAGGTTTGCAATCAGGTTCCTATCCATGGGGTGGACCTTATACCAAAAATGATAGAGGATGCTTCTTAGCTAATTTTAAACCTAGCAGAGGAGATTATGCTGCAGATAATGCATTGTATACAGTCGAAGCAAAGTCATTTGATCCTAATGGTTACAATTTATACAATATGTCTGGGAATGTTGCTGAATGGACCGCTACAGCTTATGATTCTGGAGCTTATGAATATGTTTCTACAATGAGTCCAAATATTATTGATAATAAAAACAAAAGAAAAGTGGTTCGTGGAGGATCTTGGAAAGATGTAGCTTATATGTTACAAGTTTCTACTAGAGACTATGAATATGCTGACTCTGCAAGAAGTTATATAGGTTTTAGAACGGTTCAAGACTACATGGGAACTCAGAAAATTTCAACAAAAAAAGCTAAAAAATAAAAACCAAAATAATAATAATCCCCTTAAAAAGAATAAAATGGCACTAATTAACAAAAAAGTAATGAATTTCGCTTACGGTATGGGAGCGGCAGTAGTAATTGTTGGAGCATTATTTAAAATACAGCACTGGACTGGGGCTAGTGAATTATTAATTGTCGGACTTTTAACTGAGGCCTTTATTTTTGCCTTATCTGCATTTGATAAAGTGGATGATGAATTAGACTGGACTTTAGTGTATCCAGAATTAGCTGGTGGTGAAGCAAAACCAAAAGCAAAGAAGAAGGAAGACGCATCTGATGCAGATGGATTACTTTCTCAAAAATTAGATACGATGTTAAAAGAAGCTAAAATTGATGGTGAATTAATGGCTAGTTTAGGGAATAGTATCAAAAATTTCGAGTCGGCTGCAAAAGGAATTGCTCCAACAGTAGATTCTTTGGCTTCTACTAAAAAATATAGTGAAGAATTGACAAAAGCTGCAGCTCAAATGGAGTCTTTAAACAATTTGTATAAATTACAATTAGAAAGTGCTTCGGTAAATGCTGAAGCTAATAAAGATATCGCTGAAAATGCGGCCATGTTGAAACAACAAATGCAATCTATGACTGCAAATATTGCTTCTTTGAATGCAGTGTATGGTGGAATGCTTTCTGCAATGAGTAACAAAGCATAATAATTAGTTTTTAAACTAAATTACTTTACTAACTAATTATTTAAAATACAATGGCAGGAGGAAAATTAAGTCCTAGACAGAAGATGGTAAACCTGATGTATCTGGTTTTCATCGCAATGTTAGCTTTAAACATGTCCAAAGAAGTTTTATCGGCTTTTGGATTGATGAACGAAAAATTTGATGCTGCAAATTTAAGCGCAGAATCAATGAATGCAAGTATGTTACAGGCTTTAAATAAAAAAGCAGGAGAAGATACACGATTCGCACAAGCAAGTGAGGATGCCAACAAAGTAGCGGCAATATCTAAAGAATTTTATGACTATCTAGGCACTTTAAAGGCAGATGCGTTAGACGGAGTAGAAGTTGATGAAGAGACGGGTAAATTACCTTATGAGTCAATGGATAAAGGTGCAGCTATTGATGAGGGATGGTTTGAAGGTGATGGCTATTCAACTAAAGGCAATGAAATAGTGGAACGTTTCACTAAATATATTGCTGATATGAAAGCTGCTGCTGGTAACAATAGTAAGCTCAAAGGCGTTATAGATGAGATTAGTTCAAAATTCACTACTGCTGATGTTGTTGATGGTGAAGGCACTACCAAAAAATATTTAGATTATCATTTTAAAGGATTTCCTGCAATTGCATCTTTAACAAAAATCACTTCATTTCAAAATGATGTTAAGAAAGCAGAAGCCGATATTTATAGTATTTTATTAGGTAAGGCGGCTGTTGAAGCTTCGTCAATGAAAAATTTCACGGCTTTGGTAATTTTGGATAAGAATGCTTATTACCAAGGTGAAAAAGTAACAGGTAAAGTAGTATTAGGTAAATATGATGCTAATACAAAACCAACTTCTTTTCAAGGTCCGGGTAAACTAGAAAATGGCCAAGCTATTATTTCTATGACTGCTGGAGGTATTGGAGAGCAAAAAATCAATGGTAAGTTTACTTTTGTTCAAGACGGGGAGACTATTCCTTTGGCATTTGAAGGAAAGTATGTGGTTGTTCCTCGTCCAAATTCAGCTACTATTTCTGCTGACAAAATGAATGTAGTGTATAGAGGGGTTTCCAATCCAATGTCTATTTCGTTTGCAGGAGTTGCAGCAGATAAAGTTAATGCGAGTGGTCCAGGGTTACGTTCTGTTGGGGCTGGTAAATATGTTATGAATCCTGGCGCTGGAAATGAAGCAGTAATTAATGTTACAGGTAAATTACCTGATGGTTCTACAGTATCAGATAAAAAGACTTTTAGAATTAAAGGAATTCCAGGTCCAGTAGGAACTATAAGAGGTGAAATGGGTGTGGTAAAAGGACCTAAATCAAGCTTAGAAATTTCTACAGTGGGAGCTAAATTAGTTGATTTTGATTTTGAAGTAGGGCTTGATGTAGTTGGATTTAATTTTAAAGTAACTGGACAGCCAACTGTTGTAGTTCCTGGTAATAAGTTGAATGCCCAATGTAAAGCTGTTTTAGCTAAAGCTGGAAGAGGGGATCAAGTTACTATTTCTGAGATTAAAACAAAATTAGTAGGCGCTGGTAGCTATATGTTGCCAAGAACTGCTCCAGTAATTTATGAAATACAATAATTAGTAGTAAAACTAGCTACTCAATATTTTCAATATGATGAACATTAAAAGCTTTTTAATAGCCGTTTTTTCACTAAGTTGTGCTATATCCAGTTTTGGTCAGTCGAATTTGCTTAACGCAAAATCACCAAGCCAAATTGGAATTAAAACTGAAGCACAAAAAAAATCAGATAATGATAAGCCTTTAGCCTATGGCTATGTTCACGACAGAGATATTTTAATGAGCAGAACTACTTGGGAAATTATTGATTTAGCTGAGAAAATTAATTTTCCATTGTACTTTCCTATTGATACTGCAAATGTTGGTCCTGAAAGACGTTCTTTATATGATGTATTGATTAAAGGAATCAAAAAAGGTAAAATAACTGAAGTGTATACCGATAGTTATTTCAATACTAAAAAGTCGTTTAAAGACATCAAAGCTTCCCTGTCACGAATTGATACAACTGATGCTGGTAGAGAACAATTGAATGCAGGTATGAAAATATCCCCTGAGTACATTGTTCAACAAGATTTAACTTCTCAAGACGTAACTCAATACAAAATTAAAGGAGTTTGGTATTTCGATAAACGACAAGGCGAGTTAAAATACCGTTTGTTAGGAATTTGTCCTGTAACTCCAGACGTATACACTATGAACAGTGAAGATCCAGATTACATTGAATTGTTTTGGGTATTTTTCCCAGATGCGAGAGAAACATTATTTAGATCTACTGCTTTCAATGAAAAAAATTCTTCAATGCCAATCACTTTTGATCAAATATTGAATTCACGTCGATTTAATAGTATGATATACCGTGAAGAAAATGTATATGGTGATAGAGATATTAAGGATTATATGAGAGATAATGCACAAAGTCAATTGTTGGAATCGGATCGAGTGAAAGACAAAATTCGCAGTTTCGAACAAGATATGTGGAATTATTAAGAAATTCTTTTTTTAATATAAAAAAACTCTTACCGAAAGGTAGGAGTTTTTTCTTTTTAGCATTTACTTTGTAGCATTCAAAATTGGAGTATGATTGATTATTTAATTGTGGGTTGTGGATTGGCAGGAATTTCTTTTGCCGAAAAAGCCTTGCAGCACAATAAAACGATATTGGTTATCGATAACGATTCGCAAAGCTCTTCCAAAGTTGCCGGAGGTTTGTACAATCCAGTCATTTTAAAGCGTTTTAGTGAAGTTTGGGAAGCGCAATCTCAGTTGCTAACTATGAATGCTTTTTATGCGCAATTAAATTCTAAAATTGATCGACAATTTGATTTCAAAAAGCCTATTCTAAGGAAGTTTTTTTCAATAGAGGAACAGAACAATTGGTTTTCGGCTTCTGACAAACCAAACTTAACCCCTTTTCTTTCTTCAGATTTGCATTTCAAAGAATACAAAGGCATTACTGCTCCATTTGGTTATGGTGAAGTTTTGCATACGGGTTATGTTGATACGGCTTCATTATTAGAATCGTATAGAAATTATTTGGTTGATACTGATCGGTTTCGACAAGAATCATTCGATTATACTGCTATTAATTTCGAAGACAACTGTTGTATCTACAAAGACATTAAATCCAAGCATATCATTTTTGCAGAAGGTTTTGGACTACACCTTAATCCGTATTTCAAT
This sequence comes from Flavobacterium ammonificans, assembly GCF_020886115.1. Lineage (NCBI taxonomy): Bacteria > Pseudomonadati > Bacteroidota > Flavobacteriia > Flavobacteriales > Flavobacteriaceae > Flavobacterium > Flavobacterium ammonificans. Next base: position 99,244 of record NZ_AP025185.1, on the reverse strand, counting down.
CATTTGCCAATAGACGGTACCAAAGGAGAGCTGTTTATCATTAAAGCTCCTGGACTGGATTTGGATGTAATTCTAAACACCAGCGTCTTTATTTTGCCATTAGGCAATGATTTATTCAAGGTGGGTGCTACTTACAATTGGAAAGACAAAACCGATTTACCCACTGAGGAAGGTAAAACGGAATTGGTAGCGCGAATTCAAGAAATTATTGATTGTGATTTTGAGATTGTATCTCATTTTGCTGGAGTGCGCCCAACTGTTAGAGATCGAAGACCGCTAGTAGGAACACATGCCGTTCATAAAAGAATACACCTGCTGAATGGTTTAGGTACCCGAGGGGTAATGCTTGGGCCGGCCATGGCAGACGCCTTATACAATGCAATTGAACATCAAATCCCTTTGGTTAAGGAAATTGATATTCAGCGATTTGCTAATAAAAATAAGTAGATTTATTGCTTAGCTGCGTTTGGATCATATGAAATAAACATATTAATGTAGATATTTCTTGCCCAACGCACCACAAATGGGAATGCTAGTACTACCATTCCAATGATGGCGAAAAAACTTTGCACTAGGTCCAAGCTTAAAAACACATTTGCTATAATAAATGCCGCAACACCTACCGCTACATTCAAAGCATAACTGACATACATAGCGCCATAAAAGAAAGAAGGTTCAATTTGATATTTCAAACCGCAATGGCTGCAATTTTCATTCATTTTGAGGACTTTTCCAAGATGTAGCGGATTTTTATCCACATACATGCTTTCATTTTGACATTTAGGACAACTTCCTGTTAAAATACTATTTAGTTTGGATCCTTTTTTTAACATTTGCAAAAATTTTTAACAAAGGTACATTATTTTAAAAGTACCAATGTAACATTAGTCACAAACTATGCTTAATATTCACAATTTATCCGTTTCATTCGGAGGTTCTTATTTATTTGAAGAAGTTACTTTTCGCCTTGGTGCCGGAGACCGAGTTGGTCTTGTAGGTAAAAATGGCGCTGGAAAGTCGACCATGCTAAAAATTTTAGCACGCGATTTTGCTCCAGATTCAGGAAGTATCGCCCAAGAGAAAGAAATTCGAATGGGTTTTCTGCGTCAAGATATTGACTTTGAACAAGGAAGAACGGTTTTGGAAGAAGCCTACGAAGCGTTCACCGAAATTAAAATTGTAGAAAAAAAGCTAGAAGAAATCAATCATCAATTGGTTACTCGAACCGATTATGAAAGTGAAGAATACTCCCAGATTATTGAAGATTTATCTGACTATACGCACCGATTTGAATTGTTAGGCGGCTACAATTATGTGGGCGATACCGAAAAAATTCTGTTGGGTTTAGGATTTAAAAGAGAGGTTTTCAATAATCAAACTGAAACTTTCTCTGGAGGTTGGAGAATGCGTATTGAGTTGGCTAAATTATTATTGCAATCCAATGATATTTTACTACTTGATGAGCCAACGAATCACTTGGATATTGAGAGTATCATTTGGCTAGAAGGATTTTTACGCAATTTTCCTGGTGTGGTGGTAATTGTTTCGCACGACAAAATGTTTTTGGACAATGTGACCAATAGAACCATCGAAATTTCGTTAGGGAAAGCCTACGATTTCAATAAACCGTATTCGCAGTATTTGGAATTACGTCATGAAATTCGCGAAAAGCAATTGGCTACCCAAAAAAATCAAGCCAAAAAAATTGAAGAAACGGAAAAACTAATTGAGAAGTTCCGTGCCAAAGCATCCAAAGCGTCAATGGCGCAATCCTTAATTAAAAAATTGGATAAAGTAGAACGTATTGAGGTGGACGAAGATGATAATTCTGTGATGAATATTTCTTTTCCGGTTTCGAAAGAGCCTGGTAGAGTAGTAGTAGAGGCAGAGAATGTGACTAAAAGCTACGGAGATAAAACGATTCTAAAAGATATTAATTTACTCGTTGAACGCGGAAGTAAAATTGCTTTTGTTGGGCAAAACGGACAAGGAAAATCGACTTTTATTAAGGCGATTGTAAATGAGTTTGAATACGAAGGCACCATTAAATTGGGACATAATGTGCAGTTGGGTTATTTTGCTCAAAATCAAGCGGAGTATTTGGATGGAGAAATTACTTTACTTCAGACGATGGAAGATGCCGCTATGGATACGAATCGCTCTAAAGTACGCGATATGTTGGGTTCTTTCTTGTTTCGTGGTGATGATGTAGAAAAGAAGGTAAAAGTGCTTTCTGGAGGTGAAAGAAACCGTTTAGCGTTATGTAAATTGTTGTTGCAACCGATTAACGTGTTGTTGATGGATGAGCCAACGAACCACTTGGATATCAAATCGAAGAATGTGTTGAAGGCCGCTTTGCAAAAATTTGGAGGAACCTTATTGTTGGTTTCTCATGATAGGGATTTCTTGCAAGGGATGTCAAATATTGTGTACGAATTCAAAGATCAAAAAATAAAAGAATATTTGGGAGACATCAACTATTTCTTGGAGCAACGCAATTTAGAAAACATGCGTGAAGTCGAGAAAAAAGACATCGCTAAAAAAGAGGCTCCTAAAGAAAACAAAAAAGTATCCTACGAAGACCAGAAAAAAGGAAAAACACTTCAAAATAAATTAAGTAAGATTGAAAGCCAAATCCAGCAATTGGAAAAAGACATTCAACACGACGATAAAATGTTAGCGTCAAATTACGACAAACATATTGAAGACGCTTCATTCTTTACTGCTTATAATAAAAAGAAAGCCGACTTAGATCAATTGCTTTTGGATTGGGAAATCGTTCAGGAAGAGATTGATAATTTGTAGTTCAATTTGTTTGGGGCTTAGCGTCTTTGTGGCAAAACAAAATTTAATCCTGAAAAGGATGGCGCTCTTTCCAAATCGTTTCTGGCTCTAAATAGCGAAAAAAGAAATCCAAACGTCTGTTGATGAATTTGTTGTCGTGGCGCATCATGCCATACATTTTCAAAGGAGTTGCGCCAACCGAACTTTTAATTTCAAGTGCTGTTCGGGCAAAAATAATAGTCTTAAATTGCTCTTTGATGGCATAGCCAATCATATCGTACAACATATTTAAATACAGCATTTTTTCTCTTTGAACGCTGTCGTCATAGCCTAAAAAATAAGTATCTAAATCACTTCCGTTTTTGATTAGGGTATTAAATCCAATTAATTTTTCGTTTTCAAAATACCCATAGAACAAAAAGTTTTCTTGAAGTTGTTCTTTGAAAACCGCAAAATGATTTTTAGGCAGAAAAAAGGTATTGAAAGGCGCACTTTGGGCTACATGGTAATACAAATCATAGATTACTTCTTCTTGCGCAATAATTTCTTCTAAAGACAATTGTCTTTTGGTTAATCCAGCAGCTTTTTTTCTAGCACGTTTGTATTGGTCCCGGTATTTTTTGGATAAGGCTGCTACATAATCTTCTTCAGTTTTCCATTGGTCACGCACCGAAAAAAGCATATTAGGTTGGGTAGTAAAACGCAAATAGGGATCAAATTCTGGTATTTCAAAAAGAGGTAATTCGTTTTCGAAAAAATCTTTTAACGAACATAGATGTACTTTCGTTCCTCTTTTTTTGAAAATTTCTTTGAGCGCTAAGACAGCTTTCTTTAAAGTTTTTAAAACCTCAGTTTCGTTGGCGTTTTCCGAAATTATAAAAGCGTTTTGTCCTGTTAAGGTATTGTTGCCTATTAATAATATATGGGAACAGAAATTCTTAAAGGCAATATTACGAAGGGATGATTTGATGCATTGATCTCGATCTCCAAAAGATTCCAATTGGTTCAAATCTAAAAATTGAGAAACGGCTATCCCAACTAAATTTTCGTTCTCAAATAAACCTATAAATTGGCAGCTCATATTAGCAGGAGCAGATTTTTCAAGAATGCTAAGGTACTCTCTCGATAAAAAAATTGTAGTAACAGCTAATTCGTTCCATTTTTCAGGAAGTTGATTAGTGGAGGAATAGATTTGATACGAATAATTACTTTTCAAAAGGAAAGAGATATTTTTTCAAAAATACTAATTAAGAACTAAAAAATATCCGATTTAAATACTTCTTTTTTGAATATAATCGGATAATCATGTTTGTTTAACGAAATAGATTTCTATTCTTGAAAATAGGAGTTACTTTTAATTTAGTTGAACAGCAAACTAGTAAAATATCATGGGAAATTTTTTATACATTTTAGCCTTAGTGCTTATATTATTATGGATTATTGGGTTTTTAGGATACGGAGTAGGTGGTTTGATACACGCTCTTTTGGTTATTGCCATAATCTCTTTCTTATTGCGATTTATTCAAGGAAATAAATATAAAAGTTAATTTAATACATTATAATCATGGAATCAAACAAAGTAGTAGTAGGTGTAATAGCAGGAGTTGCTATCGGGTCCTTAGTGGGAGTTTTATTTGCACCAGCTAAAGGATCTAAAACCAGAAAAAAAGTAATGAATAAAGCTACGGCTTATAAGGATGAATTGCAGTCAAAAATAGAAGATTTAGTTCATGGAGTTTCGGAACAATACGACTCTTTATTGACAGATGCTCATAGTGCAAATTCTAGTCTTTAATTGTAATTGTCGTTAAGTGGAATTGTATTTGATACAAATACTAGATCTATTGGTTTAGATGTACCTATTTGTGTTAGATGTAAAAAACCCTCAAGAGTTTTCTTGAGGGTTTTTATTTTGTACTTAATAACCAGTATGGTTGAATTATTTTAACTATTCAATTTGTTGATGTAATTACTATACAAGTCTTTTATTTGGTAGCCTTTTTCAAAGCGGTCTTTGCTTAATTTATCGTATTCAACCAATCCCCATAAAATAAATTCTTTTAAAAAGTAGCGATCTTCTTTTGGGAAATCAGCTTGGTATTTCTCAATTAAATCATTCAATGGTAGAATAGCGTCTAAAGTTTTTTGATACTCTTCATCTGAGGCATTGTCCAATAATTCAAAACCGGTTTCGGCAAAAAACCATTCTAGTAGTTGCGCATACGGACTTGACTCCACATCGCGTTCCAGTTTTTCAATTTTTGGAAAAAAAGCAGGAAAGAAAGTGTGAATCGCATCGCCAATTAAATGCTGGGCAACAGCTGCAGCTCCCTCTTGTTCTCCTTCGTAGACCAATTCTACTTTTCCAGTAATAGCCGGAATGATTCCCATAAAATCAGATAATCGAACGGTAGTCGTTTCTGTACCTGATTGTAGTGCTCTGCGTTCTGCTGTACTCAATAATGTTTCATATGCAGTGATGCTTAAACGAGCACTCACGCCACTTTTACTATCAATGAATTCACTTTCTCTGGCTTCAAAACTAATTTGTTCTAATAGATCTTTCGCTAAGGACGGCACGTGAATTGTTTCTGATTGTTGGCTAAGCAATTTTGCTTCTTGTTGGGTAATCGTTCGCGCAATGGCGATTGTTTCTGGATAATGCGTCAGAATTTGGGAACCAATTCTATCTTTAAGCGGAGTTACGATACTTCCACGATTGGTGTAATCTTCAGGATTTGCAGTAAAAATAAATTGTAAATCTAATGCTAATCTCAATTTAAACCCTCGTATTTGAATATCACCTTCTTGTAGAATATTGAACAAGGCTACCTGAATGCGCGCTTGTAAATCAGGTAATTCATTGATAACAAAAATACAGCGATTGGCTCTCGGAATCATTCCAAAATGAATCACACGATCATCAGCATAAGAGAGTTTTAAAGTTGCCGCTTTGATAGGGTCAATATCACCAATAAGATCTGCTACGGTAACATCTGGAGTAGCTAGTTTTTCGAAAAATCGTTCCGAACGATGCAGCCATTGAATAGGAGTAGCGTCACCTTTTTCGGCAATGAGATCTTTGGCAAAACGAGAAAGAGGATTCAAAGGATCGTCATTAATTTCTGAACCTGCCACCACTGGAATATATTCGTCCAGCAATTCAATCATTTTACGTGCCATGCGTGTTTTGGCTTGACCACGTAGTCCTAATAAATTAATATTATGTCTCGACAAAATGGCACGTTCCAATTCTGGAATTACGGTGTTTTCAAATCCGTGAACACCTTCAAAAGCCGCTTCTCCAGCTTTAATTTTGTTGCGAAGGTTGTCTCGTAATTCGTCTTTTATGTTTTTCGATTGGTAGCCGTAGCGTTTTAATTCGCCTAAGGTATTGATGTTGTCTATTGTCATATTGCTGTTCAGTTGTCTAATTAATTTTCTTTTTTCGGTTGGTTTCGTAATCTTCAAAAATCATTTCTCCCAAACCTTTTAAGCCGGTATAAAACGCTTTTCCTTGGTTGGCTTCGGTAAACTGATTTACAAATTGTTGTAAGTAAGGATCATTCGCAATCATAAAAGTGGTAATAGGAATATGCAATTTTCTTGCCTGAGCCGCTTGATTGTAGCATTGCTCTGTAATGTACGGATCCAATCCATTGCTGTTCATGTAATAGTCGCCGTTTTTCTCTCTTACACAACTTGGTTTCCCGTCAGTGATCATGAAAATTTGTTTGTTGGTATTTCGTTTTCTGCGCAGGATATCCATTGCCAATTGCAATCCAGCAACCGTATTGGTATGGTAAGGACCCACTTGCAAATACGGCAAATCTTTAATTTTAATTGGCCAAGCATCATTCCCAAAGACTAATATGTCAATGGTGTCTTTTGGGTAGCGCGTAGTGATTAACTCAGCCAATGCCATGGCGACTTTTTTAGCAGGAGTAATTCGGTCTTCGCCATACAAAATCATACTATGACTGATGTCAATCATCAATACGGTACTCATTTGTGCTTTGAATTTGGATTCTTCCACAATCAAATCGTTCTCGGTGAGTTTGAATTCGTCAAGGCCGTTGTTGATTTGCGCATTGCGTAAACTCTCGGTTATCGATATGTTTTCCAATCCATCTCCAAAGCGGTATTCTCTGAATTCTCCAGTTTGTTCGTCGCCTTTTCCTGATGATTTGGTATTATGACTTCCTGTTTTGGATTGCTTTAGGTTACCGAAAATTTGATCTAAGGCTTGTTGGCGAATCGCGCGTTCCGTTTTGGCGGTGATTTTAGTACCCGAGTTGCCGTCTCCATCGACTTCTTCTTTGATATAGCCTTTCTTTTTTAAATCTTCTACAAAATCATCAATCGTATAGTTGGCATCAGTTAGTTTGTATTCTACATCCAATTGGCGCAACCAATCAATAGCTTCATCAAAATCGCCAGAGGTATGTGTGATTAATTCCTTGAAAATTTTAAACAGCTTTTCAAACGGAGTCTCAAAGGGAGCTTCGTAGGGCTTGAAGAAAAAACCTTTTGTACTATTCTTTTTCATAATCGTTAAAATTAAAGTTTATTCCACAGAATAAAATACAACGACTATTAATTTTTAGTTAAAAGCAAGATTTCTAAATCGGTAATTAAAGGCATAAAAAAAACCTCAAAATTGCTTTTGAGGTTTTGTCTTAGTAGACTATTCAGACCAAAAAATCGAATCCTTAGTTGACGAAATGGAAGATTTTATAGACTTATTTGAGTCTATAAAAAAACCTCAAGATTTCTCTTGAGGTCATTGGTACGACTAGTAGTAAATTCAGACAAAACAATCGAACTGATAGTTGATGAAATAGACAAGTTTTTGGCTTTATTTGAGTCCATAAAAAAATATTGAACTTCATTTAGCTTAATATATTATCAATTTTTTCTTTTAAGATTTTAAAACGTTCCTCTCTGATTAAAGGGTGGATATGCATTGCTAAAATTTCATCAGATTGTTTGTTGTTTTTAATGGCGGTTAACTCCCTTTTAATAAATTGTTTTACTTCTTCATCTGCTTCCAGAATTTCGCAAACGATTCTAGTTCTGTTGTCAATTAGATAAATAATATCTTCAAAATCATGACTACCATAAAAATCATTTTTCCCTCTGTCTTTGAACGCTTCTAGTTTTGTTGCAAGGAAATAAGGTGCTGGTAAAATTTTGATATCAACATTTTCTTCAAGTTGTACTTTCTGTAAGTTTTTGAAACCTGGTTTATACCATTTATTTGAAATTCCTATACTACTATCTTCAGCTGGCATAATATCAATAGCTATATCATGGTATTTATAGGAGCAAATTGATTGACCTTGTGGGTCGGGATAAAAGTTAAGTTCTGCCAAACGTTCTTGCATTTTTGCCCATTCGGCATAGTTCGCTAAGTTTATGGTCATATCAATATCAGAGGTAGGACGAATTTCATCAGCAGATGGATCATCCGTATATAAACTAATTACTGCCCCGCCTATAAAGACCATTTTATCTTTTAATTCTTTCAATCCTTTAGCTACTTGTGCAACCAAAGCAAGGTTTATGACTTTATTATGCATCTAATATTCTTTTTTCTAGTTCTTTTTTTGCTAATTCTTTTTCACGAATTTTCCCAACACGTATTGCGTCTACTAAAGTAAGTAATTCATATAATTCAGTATCGTTTTTTATAGCTTCTACTACAGAACTGTATAGTGGCTCAACTGCTTGACCTCTGTCTGAGCCTTTAGCGTAAGGCCAAACGTATTTTTCAGTTGCAACAATTATTTTATTTAAAGGTGCGGCGGAATGCGCTGTTGCTATTCCTCTTACCATAGCTCCAGGTTGTTGAGGGAACGCATAAGTAACCCCATGAAGTAAAAATTCTGTAAATGCTAATTTGTTTACTTTTTTTCTTTCTCCATCAATCAATCCTGAATATTTAGAACGATTTAGAGATTGACTTACCTCGGATTGACTAATTCCTAATTCGTTTGCAATTGTATGGTGGAACCAAGGTTTTTCCCCTAGAGCTATAATTTTCAATAGAATTACTACGTCTTGCGGTTTGAGATTATTTTTAGTTTGTATCATAGCGTATTTCATATTGCGATATGCAATATTACAAATTTGTTTGATGTTTAACAATAATTTATACTATTATATTTCATATTGCGATATACGATATAAAATATAGCCTAAAATAACACATACAAAAAAACCTCAAGATCTCTTGAGGTTTTTGGTTCAACTCGTAGCGGGAACAGGACTCGAACCTGTGACCTTCGGGTTATGAGCCCGACGAGCTGCCTACTGCTCTATCCCGCGATGTTTCGAGTGCAAATATACAACCAAATTTGACTATTGCAACAAAAAAAATTAAAAAATCTTTTATTTCTTCTATTAGCTTGATATAACTACCTTTGCAAAAAATAAAAAGCAGTAAATGGCACACAAAGCAGGTTTTGTAAACATCATTGGAAATCCAAACGTAGGAAAATCAACCTTAATGAACGCTTTCGTTGGCGAAAGGTTATCTATTATCACCTCTAAAGCGCAAACGACACGTCACAGAATTTTAGGTATTGTTAATGGAGAAGATTTTCAATTGGTTTTGTCAGACACACCTGGAATCATCAAACCCGCTTATGAAATGCAGGAATCGATGATGAACTTTGTGAAGTCGGCTTTTGAAGATGCAGATATTTTGATTTATATGGTCGAAATTGGCGAACAAGAATTAAAAGACGATGCCTTTTTTAATAAAATCATCCACGCCAAAATTCCAGTATTATTGTTGTTGAACAAAATCGATAATTCGAATCAAGAACAACTGGAAGAGCAAGTCGCTTTTTGGACGGCGAAAGTGCCTAACGCAGAAATTTTCCCGATTTCAGCTTTGCAAAATTTCAATGTACCCGAAGTTTTTGGACGCATCATTGAATTGCTTCCAGAATCGCCAGCCTATTATCCAAAAGACCAATTGACCGATAAACCGGAACGTTTCTTTGTGAACGAAACCATTCGTGAGAAAATCTTGTTGAATTACAGCAAAGAGATTCCGTATGCGGTTGAAATCGTAACCGAAGAATTCTTTGAAGATGAGAACATCATTCGCATTCGTTCTTTGATTATGGTGGAACGCGATACCCAAAAAGGAATTATCATTGGTCACAAAGGCGCTGCTTTGAAAAAAGTAGGAATGGATTCCCGTGCCGATTTAGAGAAGTTTTTTGGCAAACAAATCCACATCGAATTGTATGTCAAAGTCAATAAAAATTGGCGAAGCAATGCCAATATGTTGAAACGTTTTGGGTACAACCAATAATTTTTTTGGCGTGACCACAAGGGTCAGGCTATCCGTTTCAATCTTTTTAAGTTGCCTTCGAGAACCTCAGTCAACTTAAAAAGGATTTCCACTACTATCCTTCACGCACCACCATAGTAGCATATAAAATAATAGCGTACCTTTGCAAAATATTTCAAATTAGATTATGAATAACATAGTAGCCATAGTAGGAAGACCTAATGTAGGAAAATCGACCCTTTTTAACCGATTAATCCAAAGAAGAGAAGCTATCGTAGATTCAGTTTCGGGGGTAACCCGTGACCGAAATTATGGAAAAAGTGAATGGAATGGAAAAGAGTTTTCTGTTATTGATACAGGTGGATATGTTCGTGGATCGGATGATATTTTTGAAGGAGAAATCCGCAAACAAGTCGAGTTAGCTATTGATGAGGCTGATGTAATCATTTTTGTGGTGGATGTCGAAGAAGGCATTACGCCAATGGATGATGCAGTAGCCAAATTGCTTCGAAAAGTAACTAAGCCTGTATTATTAGCCGTGAATAAGGTGGATAATGCAATGCGCGAAAAAGATGCTATCGAATTTTACAACCTAGGTTTAGGAGATTATTATACATTTGCCAGTATATCTGGAAGTGGAACAGGAGATTTATTGGACGCCTTAATTGATGCGTTTCCAATCAAACCAGAACCAACAGGAGAAGAAATTGTATTACCTCGTTTTGCTGTAGTAGGTCGTCCAAATGCAGGTAAATCAAGTTTTATCAATGCGTTAATTGGTCAAGACCGATACATTGTAACTGATATTGCAGGAACGACTCGTGATGCCATTGATACTAAATTTGACCGTTTTGGTTTTGAATTTAACTTAGTGGATACCGCTGGAATTCGTCGTAAAGCGAAAGTAAAAGAAGATTTAGAATTTTATTCGGTGATGCGCTCGGTAAGAGCCATTGAACATGCCGATGTTTGTATCTTAATTATCGATGCTACTCGCGGATTTGAAGGACAGGATCAAAGTATTTTTTGGTTGGCTGAGAAAAACCGTAAAGGAGTTGTGATATTAGTAAACAAATGGGATTTGGTTGAAAAAGACACCATGTCTACACGCGATTACGAAGAAAAAATTAGAAAAGAATTAATGCCGTTTACGGATGTGCCTATTCTTTTTGTTTCGGCTTTGACTAAACAACGTTTGTTAAAAGCATTAGAAGCTACGGTTCAAGTATATGAAAATAGACAACAACGTATTCCTACTTCTAAATTCAACGAATTCATGTTGAAAGTGGTAGAAGCCTATCCGCCACCAGCTACTAAAGGAAAATATGTAAAAATTAAATATTGCATGCAATTGCCAACGCAAACGCCGCAGTTTGTATTCTTTGCTAACTTACCTCAATATGTAAAAGAACCGTACAAAAGGTATTTGGAAAACAAAATCAGAGAAAAATGGGACTTCTCCGGAGTGCCAATCGATATTTATATCAGAGAGAAATAAAAAAAAGTCCCGAAAAATCGGGACTTTTTTTTATGTATAACAAGTTTTCTCAATAATAAATATTCAATAATTAAACAATAATTATATATAGGGTCGTTTTATTACATTGAAATAGTTAATTATGATTAAATATTAATTCTTAATTTTATAAAAAAAATAAAATGAGTTTTAACAACAAAGTCATTTGGATTACGGGAGCTTCGAGCGGAATAGGTGAGGCTTTAACAGTTGCATTAGCTAACCAATCATCCCTATCGTTAATTATTTCTGCACGAAATGAAACCGCTTTAAATGCAATTAAAGAGCGTCTTCCTTTAGTCCAAATTGCGGTTTTGCCCTTTGATTTATTAGATTATCAAAATGCTCCTGCGGTTGTTGAAAAAGCCATTTCTTTTTTTGGTAAAGTAGATATTCTAATAAATAATGGTGGAATTAGTCAACGGTCTTTAATTGCTGAAACGGATTTCAACGTTGATAGAAGAATTATGGATGTGGATTATTTTGGAACCATTGCATTGACCAAGGCACTTTTACCTCATTTTATAAAAAATCAGTCGGGTCATTATGTAACGGTTACTAGTTTGATGGGAAAATTTGGAGCACCATATCGTTCTGGCTATTGTGCAGCAAAACACGCTTTGCACGGTTATTTTGATGTATTGCGCATGGAACACGAAAAAGATGGTATAGAGGTGACTCTAGTTTGTCCAGGATTTGTTCAAACTAATGTAGCGATTAATGCCTTAACCGCCGATGGTAGTCCTCAGGCTAAAAATAGTGAATCAACTGAAAACGGAATGGAATTGTCTGAATTCATACCCAAAATGATTCGAGCGATAGAACAAAAGAAATTTGAAGTTTATATTGCTAAAAACGAGATATTAGGAGTCTATTTGAAACGTTTTTTACCGAAGTATTTACATAAACTAGTTGTTAAAAGTAAAGTTCGATAATAAATAAAAAGTGCTACTCTAGAGTAGCACTTTTTGTTATATTATAAATTATAACGAAGTGTGAGTCCGAAGGTTCTTTGATCTCCCAATACTCCGGCATAATGTCCTGCATTTCCTGAGGCTGGCAACAACTGTTCAAAATAGTTTTTGTCCAATAGATTTCTACCCCATAGGTACACAGACAACCCTTCTGAGGCTCTAAATCCAATTCGTCCGTTAAAGATACTATACCCTTGGATATTCAAATATTTTGAAGGAGTGGCACTGGATGAAAAGCTAGATCTTGAATACGAATCAATTGCTAAAAAGAATCGTCCTTGGTTTCCGAAAAATTGACCTTCTTTAGACAAATCTCCTCCAAGAGAGCCAATCCATTTTGAAATACCTGGTAATTGACCCCCCGAAACATCTTTGGAAAAAACAGAAACCCCATTCACTTTCAAACCTGTTTCTTCTAAAGGTAAAGGTGCGTTTTTGAAACTAACATAGTGCCCTTCATTATAGGTTAATGCCGCATTGAACGATAAATATTGGCTGATAGTGATTCTTGAATCGGCTTCAAATCCACGAACTCTTACTTTTTCTGCATTAGCAAGATATCCACGGTTTAATGTAGGGTCTTCACTTTGCACTAAGGTTTGGTAGTTGTCAATATCGGTATTAAAAACAGTCAAGTTGATTGTAGTGTTGTTAAAAGGTGTTGATTTAATTCCAATTTCATAATGATTTACTTTTTCTGGTTTTATTTTAGCCAATGCTATAATTGGACCGTTTGCGTCTGATGGAATTCCACCCAAGTTGATTCCTACTGGTTTGTAACTATTGGCAAAAGTGGCAAAAGTGTTGATTTTCTCTGATACTTTGTACGCTAAAGTTAGGTTGCCTGAAAAGTTAGTGTCTTCTACATCCACTTTAAAGGCTTGATCAGAATATACTTTTTTCTTTAAGGCTAATAATGCAGTATTTGTTGTTTGAAGTCCGCCGTACGTAGTTCTACTATAATCAATTTTTTTCGAATCATAGTTATAACGCAAACCAGTTAACAAGTGTAACTTATCCGTAATCTCCCAATCAGTTTGACCAAAAATAGCTCCACTCACAGTATTTAAAGTAGATTTAGTTTTGATTCCATAGCCATTAAATAAACCAGCGGTTTGCCAAAGCGGATCTGTTGAATCTTGTGAGAAACGCCATTGTGCTGAACCTGATTCTTCAATATGATACGGATCTGTTTTTAAATCTTGTCCAATTCCAAAAACACCTATAACTCCTGTTACTTTGGGTAAAAATGTTCCTGCATAGCGAATTTCTTGTGACCATTGTTGGTGTTTTGAAGTAGCTTGCGACAAACGTAATACAGACAATCCTGTAAAATCTCTATCGTTTGACGGATCCCAATTCCAGAAACGCCAAGCTGAGGTGGCTGTTAATTTTCCATTTCCAATTTTACTATTAATGTTCAAAGAGGCACCACCTAAATCCTGCCCAGAACGCCATGGTGTATCGTGATCGATTTTTCTGTCAAACGGATTAGTACTTGGTAAACTATAGCCTAACGAACTGATGATGTTATTGAATTGGCGGTAAGCAGCTCTGTTAGTTTGTACCACTCCTGCAACTACTTGCGCATACCCATCGGGTCTTTGTTTTGAATAATCTACTGCAAATGTAATATCCGTATTCTCAGTTGGAGTAAACAACAATTGGCCTCGTATTCCTTGGTTGTTTAAATCGTTAACCGATTTTCCGGTTACTACGTTTTCCAATAATCCATCACGTTGTGTACCTGAAAAAGATAATCTAGCGGCAATTTTTTTACTTAAAGCGCCCGTAATAGATGCTTTAGCCTGAATGAAACCGTAATTTCCATAGCTCAATTCAAAGTTGGCACCTGATGTAAAACTTGCTTTTCTACTAGTAATATTAAAAGCACCAGCAGTAGTGTTTTTACCAAAAAGTGTTCCTTGTGGTCCTCGTAGAACCTCAATTTGATCCACATCAACAAAATCAAGGGTGGTTGCAGCAGGACGTGCATAATACACTCCGTCTACATAGAATCCTACGCCAGGATCAATTCCGTCATTTGTCAGTCCGAACGTCGAACCAAGTCCCCTAATATTGATGCTTGTATTTCTTGGATTGGAAGAATACAATTGAACAGACGGTACTAGTTCTTTCAAACGATTCACATTGAAAGCACCTGCTTGCTCTGCTTGTCTACCGCCGACAACAGAAATTGGAATAGGTACATTTTGTGCTTTTTCAATTCGACGTCTAGATGTGATGACCACATCATTCAATTGATTTTCACTTTTCAAAATGATTTCAATGGGACTAGTTGGTAATGATGTAAATCGAACCTCAGCGGTTTGGTGTCCCACATATTGAACAATTAAAGTAAAAGGTAATCGTTCACGTGTGTCAATAGTGAATTTTCCATTGGCATCTGATACGGTATTATACTTCGTACCTTTAATCAGTACATTGGCTAATTCTAAAGGTTGGTTGTTTTTATCTTTCACTATTCCTTCTACATCAGCTTGCCCAAAAAGAGTAGTGGTAATTAGTAAAATAAGACTTGAAATTAAGTTTTGTAAAGTATTGGTTTTCATTGTATTTTAATTATATGTAAATAGTCGAGTTTTAAAATATTTTTTTTTGTACTAGCTTAAGCACATATAATTGTTAGAATAGATTAGGTTACTTTGATATTTTCTGATTTTTTTCTTACTTATTAGTAGGATAACACTTTTCATAAACGAATATAATTTTTAATTCGGATGCAAATGTATAATTAATTCTATAAAATTAGTAGAGTTTAAAAAAATATTTTTTATTTTTTTACTAAAGAAGCTATAGTAATGCCTTGCATAGCTTTTAAAGTTTCTTCTCGAATAGCAATTAAACCGTGCCTTAAGCCACATTCTGACTCACTTTTACAATCGGAACAAGGTTCATAAAAATTCAAAGAAGCGCATGGGAGTAATGCTATAGCGCCATCAAATAATCGATGAATATCAGCCATAGTAATTTCATTTGAGGATTTAATTAAGTAATATCCACCAAATTTTCCTTGTTTACTACCAACCAAATGAGCTCGTTTTAAATCCAATAAAATTTGCTCTAAAAACTTTTTTGGTATAGCAGCTGTATCTGCAATTTCAATGGTACGCGCAATATATCCAGGCTCTTGTTGAGCAAGAAATAACAAAGCTTTAAGTGCGTATTTGGTTTTGTGTGAAAGCATCTAATACAGTTATTGGTACAAATATAGTTGGCAATTGATTAGAAATCAAAATAAATTACCAACTTCCACTAGAACCTCCGCCAGAGAATCCGCCTCCGCCAAAACCTCCTCCGAAGCCTCCGCCACCAAATCCACCACCTGATGAACCTCCGAAACCGCCTCTGTTGCCGCTAGCTAAGCTGCTTAAAACGAGAATGTCTAAAAAACTCGGGCCTCCGCCAAAACCGCCTGATCCACCTGAATTGCCTCCTCCTTTTTTATTTCTTGAGAATAAGATTAAGACAATAACTATGATAACTATAAATGGAAGTATTGGAAAATCTTCGCCTTTCTTTTGTTTTCGTGTTCCTTTGTACTTGCCTTTAAAAACATCAATAATGGCATCGGTACCTTTGTCTAGACCATTGAAATAACTTCCCGCTTTGAATTCGGGAATGATGATATTTCGAATGATTTCACCACCAGTTCCTGCGGTTAATCGATCTTCCAAACCATAACCAGGATTGATGGCTATTTTCTTTTCGGCTTTTGCTAATAAAATAATGACACCATTGTCTTCTTTGGCTTGACCGATTCCCCAAGTTTGCGCCCAGTTGGTAGCTAATTGGCTCACGTCTTCGCCTTTCAAACTTTCAATGGTAACAATGATAATTTGGGTAGTGGTAGAATCAGAATAACGTATTAGTTTTTCTTCTAATTGTGATTTTTCTGTCTCGCTTAGCACTTTGGCATAGTCATAGACCGAAGTTTGAAATTGGGGTTTTTTAGGAATGGTAAATTGCGCCCAACCTATTTGCGTTATGAATAAACAAACGAATACTTTAAAAAAGGGGGTAGTTAAAAATGCTTTCATTATCCTTTTGAGATTTCGTTTGATAATTCGTTAGTGTCGTCAGTTTGCCAAGGGAAATAGGTTTTCAATTGTTCGCCTGCTTTCGCAATTCCGTCAATTAATCCTTGTTTGAATTGCCCTTGTTTGAATTGAGCTGCCATAATTTCTTTGGTACTGTCCCAAAAATCAGTAGCTACCACCTCATTAATTCCTTTATCTCCGCAAATGACAAATTTTTTGTCGGCTATAGCCAAATAAATCAAAACGCCGTTTTGTAATTGCGTTTCATTCATTTTTAATTCATAAAAAACTTCCAAAGCCCTATCAAAAGGCGCTTTGGAAGTCGTTTGTTCTATGTGAACTCGTATTTCGCCAGAAGTATTTTTTTCGGCCAAACGAATGGCTTCAACAATTTCGTTTTCGTCTTCTTTGGTTAAAAAAATAGTATCTGGTTGCATAGGGAGTTATTGTTTAGAATTAGAATTTTACTTCTACCGGTTTGTCAGCTCCAACAGCAGCTTCAAAATAAGGTTTTTCTTTAAACCCAAACATCCCTGCAAAAAGAGAATTTGGGAACGTTTTGATATGTGTATTATACGGCTTTACCGCTTCGTTGAAACGTGTTCTAGCCGTTAAAATTTGATTTTCCGTGCTTGCTAATTCGTCTTGTAATTTCAAGAAATTTTCATTCGCTTTCAAGTCAGGATATTTTTCCACTGAAACTAATAATTTAGACAAAGAACTACTCACACCGCTTTGTGCTGAGTTGAAGGCTGCCAATTGCGCAGGACTTACATTAGTTGGGTCAACAGTAATTGAAGTCGCTTTAGCTCTCGCTGAAATAACGGCAGTCAATGTACTTTTTTCAAACTCAGCTGCACCTTTTACCGTATTTACTAAGTTGCCAATTAAGTCATTTCTTCTTTGATAGGCCGTTTGTACATTTCCCCAAGACTCATTAATGTCTTGCTCATATGTTACCGCTGTGTTGTTGATTCCTTTTACCCAGCTGAAAAGCCCAATAACTAGTACAGCCACTATAATCCAAGGTAAGAATTTTTTGAAGTCCATTTTTAATTTAATTTAAGGTTGATTGTTAATTTATTTGTTTTATTATTAATTTTAAACGATTCTCTTTCTAGCTGACAAAATGTATACCAAACTTGTAATACTGCTAATAAAAATTAATCCGAAGATCCACATGAATTTTTCCGATTGATTAATTTTGGTTGAAGATCTTATTTCAGAGATAGCTACAAAACAAAAAACAAGCATTGCAATGAATCCTGAAGCTAAAAATAATTGAGAATATGGGTAATGCAATATTTTGAATAGCGTTCCAACAATTACAATTATTACTGAAAACAGTAAACTGATATTTAAAATTTGCTTGTTTTCCATTTTATAGATGGTTTTTTATGTTAATTAATTCCAATTTAATTCCTTCTAGTTTAGTAATAATATCAAATTTATCTAAAGTTTTCTTTTGACCTTCTTTCAAATGTGTTTTGGCACCTTCTAAAGTGAAGCCTCTTTCTTTGACCAAATGAAAAATTAATTGAAGATTTTTCACATCTTCAGGGGTAAACATTCGATTGCCTTTGGCATTTTTTTTCGGCTTTAAAATGTCGAATTCGCTATCCCAAAAACGAATAAGTGATGCATTTACTCCAAAAGCTTTAGCGACTTCGCCAATGCTATAATACCTTTTGTCTGCTGATAAATTGATGTGCATTAATCTAACGATTGATTTTCTTGATTAGCTAATTTAGAAATGGCAACATATTCCACTGCTGAAATGTTTCCATAATAAAAATTGAGCGGATTTACTACTCTGTTGTTCTTGTGTACTTCATAGTGTAAGTGTGGCGCTTCCGATCGACCAGTGCTTCCTACATACCCTATAATATCTCCTCTTTTTACTCTTTGACCTCTGCGCGCTTTGTATTTGCTCAAATGCGCATATAAGGTTTGATAGCCGTAACCGTGCCGAATCACAATATGATTTCCAAATCCCGAAGCGGTGTTGTCAGCTCGAGCTATTACACCATCACCCGTGGCATAAATTGGAGTTCCTGTTTTGGCTGTGAAGTCCATCCCTTCGTGCATTTTTCTTGCTTTAGTAAAAGGATCCGAACGGTAACCAAATCCAGATGCTATGCGCTTCAAATTTTCATTTTTTACCGGCTGAATAGCTGGAATGGCACTTAGTAAATTATTTTTTGCCTTGGCAAGTTGTACTATTTCATCCAGCGATTTCGACTGCACTGCTAATGCTTTGGTTAAAATATCGATTCGTTGAGTTGTTTTCTGTACTAATTTTGAGTTGTCATACCCTTCCAATTCAGCATACCTATTTTTTGATTTCATACCCGATTTTCTCTCCTCATCAGAAATAGGTGCGGTATTAAAATACGTTCTATAAATAGTATTGTCTCTTTCTTCTATGGCAGCTGCAACTGCATTTAACTCGTCAATTTTTTTATTTAAAATTGAATAATTCAATTTTAAATTGTCAATTTCTCTTGCTTGTAATCGATCTTTGGGAGTTTCAAAATAAGGTGTGTTTAATAAAATAACGAAACTTAAAAAACCAAACAATGCTGAAGCCAACAAAAACAGTATAAAAAACCCAAATTTCTTAGTTTTTTTAGTTTTTATTTTTCGATATGCTAGATTTTCAGAATCGTAATAATATTTTACTTTCGACATATTTTAAAATACCCTATTTTTGCACTTCTTAACAAAGTTAGTCGAACAAATTTAATAAATGTTTCATAGGTTCTTTTACTTTTTAGGAATAAAATAACAATTCGAGTTTTGAATATTAACTTAATTGGAGCTCTTACTGAAATAGTAAAGAACGACCAATTTGATTTTAATTTCAAATAATAATTTCAATAAACAAATGAAATCACAAGACGTACGTAAACAATTTTTGGACTTTTTTCAAAGTAAAGGACATCTTATCGTTCCTTCAGCACCTATCGTTCTCAAAGACGATCCAACCCTAATGTTTAATAACTCAGGGATGGCCCAGTTCAAAGAGTACTTTTTAGGTAACGGAACTCCAAAAAGCCAACGAATTGCCGATACGCAAAAATGTCTTCGTGTTTCGGGTAAGCACAACGATTTAGAGGATGTAGGTTTTGATACCTACCACCACACTATGTTCGAAATGTTAGGGAACTGGTCTTTTGGAGATTATTTCAAGAAAGACGCAATCAATTGGGCATGGGAATTATTGACAGAGGTGTATAAAATTCCAAAAGAAAACTTATACGTTTCTGTTTTTGAAGGAAACCCCGACGAAAATGTACCTTTTGATCAAGAAGCTTGGGATTTATGGAAGGAATTGATTGATGAAGACCGTATCATTTTAGGAAACAAAAAAGACAATTTCTGGGAAATGGGTGATCAAGGACCTTGCGGACCTTGTTCTGAAATCCATGTGGATTTGCGTTCAGAAGAAAAGAAAGCTTTGGTTTCTGGTAAGAGTTTGGTGAACAATGATCATCCACAAGTGGTTGAAATTTGGAACAATGTATTTATGGAATTCAACCGTAAAGCGGATGGTTCTTTAGAAAAATTACCAGCGCAACACGTTGATACCGGAATGGGATTTGAGCGTTTGTGCATGGCCTTACAAGGAAAAACGTCGAATTACGATACTGATGTTTTCACTCCGTTAATTGAAAAAGTAGAACAAATTACAGGTTTAAAATACACATCCAACGAAATTCAAGATGTTTCAGAGGAACAAAATAAAACCAACATTGCTATCCGTGTGGTGGCAGATCACGTTCGTGCTGTAGCTTTCGCTATTGCGGATGGTCAATTGCCATCAAACACAGGTGCGGGTTATGTTATTCGTCGTATTTTACGTCGTGCCATCCGTTATGGATTTACGTTCTTAAATACGAAAGAACCTTTTATTTATGAGTTGGTTGCAGTATTGTCTAACCAAATGAGTGAATTTTTTCCTGAAATTAAATCGCAACAAACCTTGGTTACCAATGTGATTCGTGAAGAAGAAGCATCATTTTTAAGAACCTTAGATCAAGGATTGCAGTTATTGGAAAATGTAATGAATCAAACTGCTGGAACTGAAATTTCAGGAGAAAAAGCGTTTGAATTGTACGATACTTTCGGATTCCCAATTGACTTAACGGCTTTGATATTAAGAGAAAGAGGCTACCAATTAGACGAAGCTGGTTTTGAGAAAGCGATGCAGGAGCAAAAATCACGTTCCCGTGCTGCTTCAGAAGTTTCAACCGAAGATTGGTCGGTTTTGATTCCTGGAAATGTAGAGAAATTTGTTGGTTACGACCAAACAGAAAATGAAGTTAAAATTTCGAGAATCAGAAAAGTTGATAGTAAAAAAGACGGGGTTTTGTACCAAATCGTTTTGGATGCTACGCCTTTTTATCCAGAAGGCGGAGGACAAGTGGGAGATAAGGGAACTTTAGTTTCGGCTAACGAGACTATTGTAATTATCGATACCAAAAAAGAAAATAATTTGATTTTGCATTTGGCGAAGCAATTACCCAAAAATGTAACGGCTAGTTTTGTGGCAAAAGTAAATACGGATTTGAGAACTTTATCGTCTCGCAATCACTCGGCTACGCACTTGATGCACCAAGCCTTGAGAAGTATTTTAGGAACGCATGTGGAGCAAAAAGGATCTTTGGTTAACCCAAATTACTTGCGTTTTGACTTTTCACATTTTTCTAAAATGACGGACGAAGAATTGCAAGCGGTAGAAGATTTTGTTAACGCTCGTATTCAAGAGCAATTGCCTTTGATAGAAAGAAGAAGCATTCCAATTCAACAAGCCTTAGACGAAGGTGCGATGGCCTTGTTTGGTGAGAAATATGGAGATAACGTTCGTGCGATTAAATTTGGCGAAAGTATGGAATTGTGTGGAGGAATCCACGTGAATAACACGGCTGAAATCTGGCATTTCAAAATTGTATCTGAAGGTGCGGTGGCTGCAGGTATCCGTCGTATTGAAGCGATTACAAGTGATGCTGTAAAAGCGCATTTTGCTTCGTATGAAACTACTTTGAATGAGATTAAAGGAGCTTTGAAAAACCCTCAAGATATATTGAAAGCCGTTCATAATTTGCAAGACGAAAATGCGAAATTGGCAAAACAAATTGAAGCTTTGATGAAAGACAAAGTGAAACATTTGAAAGCGAGTTTGGCTCCCCAAATACAAGAAGTAAATGGCGTTCAATTCTTGGCTACACAAGTCGAATTAAATCCAGAGGGTGCTAAAGATTTGGCTTACGAATTAGGTAATTTAGGTATTAATCTGTTTTTAGTTTTGGCTACAGCCGAAGAAGACAAACCGATGTTAACTTGCTATATTTCGAAAGAATTAGTAGCTGCTAAAAACCTGAATGCCGGACAAGTAGTTCGTGAGTTAGGTAAATTTATTCAAGGTGGAGGAGGAGGACAGCCGTTCTTTGCTACTGCCGGTGGAAAAAATGTAGCTGGAATTGCTGAGGCTTTATCTAAAGCAGTTGATTTCATAAAATAATATACTACAATAGTTCATTTAAGCCCTTTTAAAGTACTTCTTTTTAAGGGCTTTGTTATGAAGTAGAATAGTTGAAGTTATGTCGCAATTAGTTATAAAAAAATCGTACATTGTAGTAACAAAATACAGAAAATGAAATTCACTACTCCTATACCTATTCCAAATTCAACCAATCCAATTGACTTCAATGCTAGTATGTTGTCTTTAGGGTCATGCTTTGCAGTGAACATGGGAGGGAAATTAGACTATTTTAAATTTAATAATACGACTAATCCGTTTGGGATAATTTTTAATCCAGTATCTATTGAAAAATTAATCGTTCGAGCTGTCAATCAAATCAAGTTTACTGAAGAGGATATTTTTTTTCATAACGAACGGTTTCATTGTTATGAAGTCCATTCTGATTTGAGTTCTGACAATAAACTGGAGTTTTTAGAGGGTCTTAATGCAAAATTAGAATTGACTCATCAAAAAATTAAAGAAGCCACTCATGTAATGATCACTTACGGAACATCATGGGTGTATCAAGAAAAAAAATCAGGAGCTGTAGTGGCAAATTGTCATAAAATGCCACAATCGCATTTTGACAAACGTATTCTATCAGTAGCATCAATAGAAATTTCAATGCAAAACACGGTAGATGCTATTCGGAAATTGAATCCCAATTGTTCGTTTGTATTTACCATTTCGCCAGTACGACATATCAAGGATGGTTTTGTGGAAAATCAACGAAGTAAAGCCCATTTGATAACAGCTTTACAGAATTTACTTTCGGATCATTTGTTGGACAAAGCCTATTACTTTCCGGCCTATGAAATTATAATGGATGAATTGCGTGATTATCGTTTTTATGGAGAAGATTTATTGCATCCAAGCACCATGGCAATAGATTATATTTGGCAACGATTTAAAGCTACTGCCATTTCTGAAACGGTATTGTCTACATTAGATGATATTGATGCTATACAAAAGAGTTTGTTGCACAAACCCTTTAATCCAACATCCGAAAGTCATCAAAAATTCTTGTCAAAACTGCAAGAAAAAATCACGAAATTACAGGAAAATTACCCAACGGTACAGTTTTAATTATCCAATCAATTGATTGAATAGATCTTGTTTTTCGTTGATGTAATTGTATTGAAAGCCTCTTTCTGTCATTTTCGATTTAATGGCGTGAATGTCATTTTTGTTTTTCAATTCTAATCCCACGACAACTGGAGCTGATTCTCGATTGTTCTTTTTAGTAAACTGAAAATAGGTGATATCATCTTCCGGGCCTAATATCTCACTAACAAATTCTTTGAGTGAACCAGGTCTTTGTGGAAATTGGATAATAAAATAATGCATTAAACCTTCATATAATAAAGAACGTTCTTTAATTTCAGCAGTTCGTTCTATATCATTGTTACTACCACTCACGATACAAACAACGGTTTTTCCTTTAATTTTATCTTTGTAAAAATCCAAAGCGGCGATAGTTAAAGCCCCCGCAGGCTCTACTACCATGGCCTCTTCGTTGTACAAACGCAAAATGGTTGTACACACTTTTCCTTCAGGAACTAAAATGATATCATCAAGATAATTTTTACATATTTCGAAAGTCAAATCTCCCACTTGCTTTACTGCAGCGCCATCAACAAACTTATCAATTGAGGCTAGAGGGGCATTATTTCCAGCTGCTATAGCAGTTTTCATTGTTGGAGCACCTTCAGGTTCTACCCCAATAATTTTAGTATTTGGACTTAATTTTTCAAAAACAGTGGATAGTCCAGCCGATAAACCTCCGCCTCCAATAGGGACAAAAACATAATCGATAGGTTCTTTATGTGATTCTAAAATTTCTAATCCAACAGTAGCTTGTCCTGCAATAACTTTATAATCATTGAATGGATGAATGAAAATTTTGTTAGCTTCTTTTGCATCGGTGACGGCTTTAGCGTAAGCGTCATCAAAGGTGTCTCCAATTAGTTCAATTTCGATATACGATTTACCAAATAGTTGAACTTGTTTGATTTTTTGTTTTGGAGTGGTTTTAGGCATGTAAATTTTGCCTTTAATTTGCAACATATTACAGGAAAAAGCCACGCCTTGCGCATGGTTTCCAGCACTAGCACACACAATACCTTGCTCTTTTTCGGAGGGGGTTAACGAATTAATTTTATTAAACGCACCTCTAATCTTATAAGATCTTACTTTGTGTAAATCTTCTCGTTTCAACAAAATAGTAGCAGCAAATTCTTCAGAAAGAATACTGTTTTCTAGTAATGGCGTAGGAGAAATTACACTTTGAAGTTGCTGTTGGGCAATTACGGCTTCGTCAAAAAGATTCATTGTTTATTAATTTTAATTCAAAAATACAATTTGTTTCTTTCTTTTGATTGTATTTTTAATAAAAAACCTCCAATTAAGGAGGTTGGTATTTATTTACTTATTGTTGGCGGGTATTGGGATAGAATAGTAGTTACAAATTCTTTAATTCGTTGTTCCTTTTTTGGGCTATTCTTTGTTAATACGCCAGAACCTTCTCCTTGCCAAATCAATTCTTTTTTAGTAGCATCGATAAAATCGATATATAAGGTTCCTTCGGTAGAAGTAGATACTGCGGTTTGTTGACCACCCATCATGAATGGATTCCAACCCCAACCCCAGCCCCAACCCCAGCCAAGACCCCATCCCCAGCCAGTATTGAACTGATTTACATTTACCTGTTCACGAGACTTTGTGAATATAGAAATCAAAAGATCAGATGTTTCGCTTTTTACAAATCCTTTCTCAAGCATTTTTTCGTCAATAGCTCTTAAAATTCTTCGTTTGTCTAAATCAGAAATTTCTACTTTATCGATTCCTGGTTTGTAATAAGCGTAACTTTTGTATTTTGAAAAGTCAACATTGGTATCATAATCTGCACTAATACTTACCATAGGACCACAAGATACTATCGTAAAGAGGAGAAAAATCGAAAATAATCGTATTGTTTTCATAATTATATAATTTTTAATTATTAAATAATAATCAATTAATATGCCTAAAATTTATTTTTTCCGAATGGTGTTCGTTTTTTTATCAAACCCGTAAGGACAATGTCGACAACCGCTTTTGCAGCAATATCCACGTTTGAGATGGAATTTTTCCGTAAAACATTTATATCCTTCAGGGGTGTAATAGAAATCTTCTTCTGCTGTTAATTTATTTTCATTACTTTGCCTATCCATAAATCAATTGTATACAGTAATTAGTTTGTAAACAAATTTATAAATTAAATAGAGGTCATTGTAATTCTTACTAAATAATTAACATTTTATATTTCAATTTTTTTGAATCAATCTATTGCCATCGATTTACCAAACGGAATTTCTCTTGTTATGAAACGAGAAGATTTGATTCATCCATTTGTGTCAGGCAATAAATTCAGAAAATTAAAGTACAATTTGCTTCAAGCAAAAGCCGAAAGCCAAACGACACTATTAACTTTTGGAGGAGCTTATTCCAATCATATTGCGGCTGTCGCCTATGCAGGAAGAGAAAATGGATTTCAAACTATAGGAATCATTCGTGGGGATGAATTAGCAGACAAAATAGCGTCTAATCCTACGCTTAAATTTGCTCAAGAATGTGGAATGCAATTCGAATTTGTTTCCAGAGAGGACTATCGTTTGAAAACGGAAGCTGCTTTTTTGGAACAATTGAAGCTTAAATTCGAGTCATTTTATCTAATTCCTGAGGGAGGAACAAATGCACTTGCTATAAAAGGGTGTGAAGAGATATTGACTCAAGAAGATGGTATCTTTGATTATGTGGCTTGTGCCATTGGAACTGGCGGGACAATTTCGGGTATTATAAATAGTGCATTACCACATCAAAAAATTTTAGGATTTCCTGCGCTAAAAGGGGACTTTTTACAAGATGAAATTCGTAATTTTGTGCAAAATGAAAATTGGGAATTAATAACCGATTATCATTTTGGAGGATATGGAAAAGTAAATACGGTCTTGGTTGATTTTATTAACCGATTTTTAGAAAAAACTAAAATTCCTCTAGATCCGATTTACACCGGGAAAATGGTTTTTGGGATAGTGGATTTAATTGAGAAAAACTACTTTCCTAAAAATTCAAAAATTCTATTAATTCATACCGGAGGCCTGCAAGGGATTCAAGGCATGAATTTAAAATTAAAAAATAAAGGTGTACCAATACTACATACTCATGATTAAAAAAATAGCTCTTGTTTTCGTATTACTACTTTTGGTGGGTTGTCATGCTAAGAAATCGGTGATAGTCACTCAAAAAGACGATCGTTACAATTCGAATCGAAACAAAAAAACCACCGTATCAAAACCTACGAAACCCATTACGGTGAATGGAACGGTCAATGACTATATTGCCAATTACAAAGATGTAGCAATGAGCAATATGAAAAATTATGGTATTCCAGCGAGTATAATTCTAGCCCAAGGGATTTTGGAATCGGGTGCTGGGAAAAGCTCGCTAGCGGTAACTGCTAATAATCATTTTGGGATCAAATGCCATAATGATTGGAAAGGTGAAAGTGTATTGAAAGATGATGATGCGGCTCAGGAATGTTTTAGGAAATACAATGATCCTTCAGAATCCTTTAAAGATCATGCCACATTTTTAACAGGAAGAAATCGCTATGCTACTTTATTTGAATTGCCAAAAGATGATTATGAAGCTTGGGCAAAAGGATTGCGATTAGCAGGCTATGCCACTGACCCAAACTATCCTCAGAAGTTAATATCCTACATTGAAAGTTATGAGTTATACCAATTCGATAGTCAGGTTTTGGGCAAAAAATTTACTTTAAACAAAAAGAAAATGGAGTCGGCCCCCGTTGCTGATAGTCAAGCTCAAGGGGAGTACGAAGTACAAAAAGGAGATACTTTATTTTCTATTGCCAAGAAGTTTAATTTGGATGTAGAAACCGTAAAACAAAAAAATAACATAATCGATAACTCACTTTATGTGGGTCAAAAACTTCGATTAAAATAAATACAAAATTCAATAACAATGATATACCAAAGAAGCAGTCAGCTGTTTGCTGAAGCCGAAAAAGTAATTCCAGGAGGTGTAAACTCACCTGTGAGAGCATTTAAAGCGGTGGGAGGAACTCCTATTTTTGTAAAAAGTGCTAAAGGTGCCTATTTGTATGACGAAGACGGTAACCGATTAATTGATTATATCAATTCATGGGGACCAATGGTGTTGGGTCATGCATTTGAACCTGTAGTAGATGCAGTTGTGGCTAAAGCCAAATTGGGAACTTCGTTTGGTATGCCTACCGAATTAGAAACGCAAATTGCTGCTTTAGCGGTTTCGATGGTGCCGAATATTGATAAAATTCGTTTTGTAAATTCAGGAACGGAGGCCTGTATGAGTGCCATCCGATTAGCGCGTGGTTATACTAAAAGAGATAAAATTATCAAGTTTGCAGGTTGTTATCACGGTCATTCGGATTCGTTTTTAATTCAGGCAGGAAGTGGAGCCATTACTTTTGGTTCGCCCAATAGTCCTGGAGTAACCGAAGGTACAGCCAAAGATACTTTATTGGCTCGTTACAATGATTTAGAAAATGTAGCGACTTTAATTGAGGCCAATAAAAATGAAATTGCCGCCATTATTGTGGAGCCTGTTGCAGGAAATATGGGTTGTATTCCGCCACAAAAAGGATTTTTAGAAGGCTTACGCCAATTGTGTACTGAGAATGGCATTCAGTTGATTTTTGACGAAGTGATGACCGGCTTCCGTTTGGCAAAAGGCGGTGTGCAAGAATTGTATGGTATTCAAGCGGATATTGTTTGTTTCGGAAAAGTAATTGGAGGCGGTTTGCCAGTGGGAGCATTTGCAGCTCGATCTGAAATTATGAATCATTTAGCACCATTAGGTCCAGTCTATCAAGCCGGAACTTTGTCTGGAAATCCATTGGCTATGGCTGCTGGATTAGCGATGTTACAAGCTTTGAATAACGACCCTGCAATTTTTCAACGATTGGAAGAAAAGACCGCGTATTTAGCGGCAGGAATTGACCGTGTTTTAAAAGCGAATAATGTTGTTTTTACCATTAATAGAGTAGGTTCTATGATTTCGGTTCATTTTGATGCCAATCCTGTAGTTGATTTTCAATCAGCTGCCAAAGGAGATAATGATACCTTCAAGAAATTCTTCCATGGTTTGTTGCAAGAAGGAATTTATATTGCGCCATCTGCATACGAAACCTGGTTTATTACTGATGCGTTGACTTACGAAGATTTAGATGTTACGATTCAAGCCATTGAAAAAGTGTCTAAAACTTTTTAATTTTAAAAATGAAACCGCAGATTCGCAGATTATCATTAATCTGCGAATCTGCGGTTTTTTATTACATGCTAAAAAATAGCATTCTCAACTTTTTTTGAATTAATCCCTTTTTCATAATTTTATTACAATACTACTTTGGCAAATCTATTTCAAAAAATAGTAGGCAATAAATTAAAATATAAATGGATTATTGATTAATTTTGCATCGTGAAAAAAATGATATTCATAGTATTAATCGCCTTATTTCTAAAGCCAATTCTCCCGGTTGTAGATTATCTTATTAACTATGAATACATTAGCAAAGTACTTTGTGAAAACAAAGACAAACCCAAACTACAATGTAATGGTAAATGTCAATTAATGAAAGGATTGGCCAAAGCCATAGATACAGAAAATCCTGTTTCATCAGACAAAAAATCCTTTTCACCAATTCAAGAAGTCTTATTTTTTAATGACATTAAATCATATAACTTAGTTTCTTGTGATTGTTCTAAACAAAGTAAGAACAGATCGTCTTATTTAAATTTGTATTCCTATTTGAATGCAAATTCAGAATTTCACCCGCCCACAATCCTTTCTTAAATTATAGTTGGCATTGAGTTGCCATTCATTCGTTTTACTTACGAATGTAAATCAGTGTGTTCATTTTAGATTGATCTAAAACGAACAGACTGCTAGTATTTAGTATTTACATAAAATTTAAGAAATGAAATTTCAATTAAAAAATATCGCTGCGATTGTTGTAATCGCAATCAGTTTATTCTCTTGTTCTAATGATGACGAAGTAATTTCAGGAGAAGGTAATTTAAAATTAGAGTTTGATAACACTTACGGATCAGCAAATTTTGCCTTCAATACCGAATATACGAATTCTAATGGAGAGAAAGTTAAGGCAACACAATTAAAATACATTGTGAGTAATATCGTTTTGACAAAAGCTGATGGTACTACTTTTACCTATCCTAAATCAACTAGTTACTTTATTGTAGACGAAGCTACAACTGCAAGTCAAATTTTAAACTTGGCTAAAATTCCAGCAGCAGATTATAAAAGTGTAAAATTTGGAATAGGTGTAGATAGAGCACAGTGGGAGTTAGGTGCTACAGGACAAGGAGACTTTTTAGCAGCAGCCCAAACTGCGTCAATGATGTGGAATTGGACAGGTGGATATAAGTTTGTAAATTTTGAAGGAAATGCTACATCATCAACTTTAACTACTCCACGTAATTTTAGAGTGCATACTGGAAAAGTGGTAGTCAACAATGTTGAAACCTACAATTA
This sequence comes from Flavobacterium ammonificans, assembly GCF_020886115.1. Classification (NCBI taxonomy): domain Bacteria; kingdom Pseudomonadati; phylum Bacteroidota; class Flavobacteriia; order Flavobacteriales; family Flavobacteriaceae; genus Flavobacterium; species Flavobacterium ammonificans. The sequence goes on along the minus strand of NZ_AP025185.1, from coordinate 69,483 downwards.
TGCTGAAATCACTATTCCATTTCCTAGCGTAGCCAAAGTTCGAACTACAATTACACCTCAAGTTCACATTTTGGCAGATGCTAAAAAAATAGTAGATGGTGAAAATAAAATTGCTGTAACAGCAGGAACTTCAGGAGATATTATGAGCGGTGATAGACTAGCTTTAATTACAGCTAACGTGTCTAAAATGTTCACTATTGATCACGTACATAACGATTAAATTCAATTAAAAAGCGGTTGGTACAACCACTGACCGCTTTTTTAAATCTTTTTAGAAATGAAAACAAAAATACTGTTGTTGCTCATTTTACCTCTGTTTTGGAATTGCAAGACGATCAAGACGATCTGTATCAAAACATTCCTTTGGAATTTAAAGTGTCTTCTAACTTTCCGCCATTAGCGTATAATTTGGCGAATAATCCACCCACTGAAAAAGGATTTGAATTGGGTAAAAAATTATTCTACGAAGGGCGATTGGCTTCTGATGGCACTGTTTCTTGTGGTTTTTGCCATATACAAGAAGATGCGTTTACGCACCATGGACACACTTTTAGTCATGGTGTAGATGATTTGGTTGGAACAAGAAACACCCCTTCTATCCAGAATTTAGGCTATCAAACTGCTTTTATGTGGGATGGTGCTGTGACTCATTTGGATTTGCAATCCATTTTGCCATTTACTAATCCTATAGAAATGAATGGCGATTTTAGTAAAGCCATTGCCATGATGAAAGGCGATGCCGAATATCAAAAGTTGTTTAAATTGGCTTTTGCCGATGGAGAAATCAATTCGGAAAACATGCTCAAAGCATTGGGGCAATTTATGTTGATGGTGACTTCATCCAATTCTCGTTTTGATAAATACCGACGCAATGAAGCGGGAGGTACAATGTCACAACAAGAATTAGAAGGATATGCCGTTTTTAATCAAAAATGTGCCAGTTGCCATGCTACGGATTTATTTACGGATTATTCGTTTCGAAATAATGGTTTGCCAGTAAATCCAGCCTTGAATGATGTAGGCCGATTTAGAGTAACCGAATTAGCCCAAGATTTGCACAAGTTCAAAGTGCCTAGTTTACGTAATGTCGAAAAAACAGCTCCGTACATGCACGACGGGCGATTGTATACTTTGGAAGCGGTTTTAGATCATTATAGTTCAGAGGTGGAAAATTCATCAACATTGGATCCTATTTTAAAACGGAATGGAATGTTAGGAATTGCATTAACTGCATCGGAGAAGTCACAACTAATAGCTTTTTTGAAAACCTTAACGGATACGCAGTATTTAACCGATAAACGATTTTCTGAATTTTAATTTATTTTAAAATGAAAAAAATAACCTTAGTATTGATAGTTCTTTTTCAATTGGCCAACGCCACCGAAAAAGACAGCTTACAGTTTAAAAATCCGTTTACAAAATTCCATAATTTTATGGAAGATGATTGTTATGCTTGTGGATGTTCTGCAAGTGGAGGCAGCATGGGTTTTGCTTCAATGTTGAATTCTAATTTTGTTGGGGTACGTTATTTCAATCAACAATACCAATCGACAGATGGTTTGTACAGCAATTCGCTTTGGTACAAAGAAAATTTCAATACCACTCAAGTTTGGGCTCGAATTCCCGTAAAGGAAAATGTGCAGCTTTCGGTTTTACTTCCCTATCATTCGCACAATAGAGACACTCCAGTAGGAGAGCAATCGATACGTGGTATTGGAGATATTACGTTATTAGCCATGTATCGTTTGTATCAAACCCATAAAGACAGCACCTATTTAGTTCACACTTGGCAATTGGGAGGCGGATTGAAACTACCCACAGGAAAATTTAACGAAAACAATTCAGGAGCAATTAACCCGAGTTTTCAAGTTGGAACTGGAAGTTGGGATTATCTTTTGGCTACAGAATATATCGTTAAAAGAAAACAATTTGGCTTGAATACCATGCTGAATTACGTGATTAAAACCGAAAATCAGAAAAACTACCGTTTTGGAAACCAATTGAATTATGCGACTACATTTTTCTATTTATACGAAAAAGAGGCCTTGTCTTTTGCGCCTCAATTGGGATTGGCTGGCGAAACGTATGAAAGCAATTACCAACACGGAATTCAATTAAAGGAAACTTCAGGCAATGCTTTGTTCGGTAAAATTGGTTTTGAAGTAGGACGAAATGCTTTTTCATTTGGCGCCAATGCCATGTTACCCATCAAACAAAATTTAACGGGCGGCAATGTGGAAGCCAATTACCGCTGGAGTATTAATTTGAATTATTCGTTGTAAAACTAATAAAGGAGCTTCATTGAAGCTCCTTTATTTAAATATTTATAGTATAATTTTACTTTACTATTTTAAATTTTCTTTAAAAAAAGCAGATAATTTTTCAAATGGAATTTTATCAAGTTTATCATATAAATCTACATGTCCTGAATTCTTAACTTTAAATAATTCTTTTGGTTCAGCTGCAGCATTATAAGCATCTTCTCCAAAATATTTTGAAAAAGCATTTTCGCCAACAATAATTAAAACTGGTCTGGGAGAGATTTCCTTGATGTTTGTTAAAAGAGGGAAATTCATAAAAGGGAATGCAGATGTATTTGCCCAGCTGCCATTTGAATTTATTGCTCTTTCATGAAATCCTCTTGGGGTTTTATAATATTGCCAATATTCGTTTGCGATTGGATTTGTTGGTTCAGGCTCATTTTTTGTGCTTGGTCTATAAGAAGTCCTTCCTGTTTCAGCATCATTCCATCTTTGAAGACTCATTCTTTCTAAGTTTTTTGTTCTATCCTCTAAGGTGCCTTTATCTTCCCATCCCTTTGACATAACTCTTGACATATCGTACATACTCGTTGTTGCAACTGCCTTAATTCGTTTGTCAACTGCAGCTGCACTCAAGCTAAAACCTCCGAAACCACATATTCCAATTATACCAATTTTATTGCGATCTACATTTTTTTGTAAGCCCAAAAAGTCAACTGCAGCACTGAAATCTTCAGTGTTGATGTCAGGAGATCCTATGTTTCGAGTTTCTCCTCCACTTTCACCCGTGAAAGAAGGGTCGAAAGCAATTACAATAAAACCACGTTCTGCCATTTGATTGGCATACAATCCAGATGATTGTTCTTTAACGGCTCCAAATGGTCCACTAATTGCTAAAGCTGAAAATTTTTCATTTTCTGAATTTTTTGGGATGTATAAATCTCCAGAAATTGTAATTCCATAACGGTTTTTAAAAGTTACTTTTTGCCTAAGAACTTTTTGGCTTAATTCAAAAGTATAATTATTTGTTTTTTCTAATTGGATAATTACGTCATTTTTAGATTGTGAAAATGTTTGTCCATATGTTAGTATAAATATGACTAGTGTAGTAATGATTTTTTTCATCTTTTTTTTATTTTAAATACTCTTCTTCAGTTACTTTTTCGTTCCATTCAACAATTCCTTTTTCTGTATTTGGAATTATATATAATTGTTGCATACCAGTCTCAGCACTTGCTCCGTGCCAGTGCTTAACATTGGGGGGACATTTTATAACATCTCCTTTTTTAATAATTTCAATGGATTTACCTTCTATTTGATGATAACCAATTCCATCAGTGATAATTAAAATTTGACCGGCTGGGTGGCTATGCCATTTTGTTCTGGCTTTAGGTTCAAAATACACATTTCCAACTAAAGTATTATAGATACTATCTTCATCAACGAGAGCTGTTGGATAGGCATTCCCAGTAAAAAAGTCATCAGTTCCTTTTTCTCCTTTAGGAAAAATAAAAGTCAATTCTGGTGTTTTGTTTTTCATATTATTTTGATTACGGTAAATTTTTTCTTTCAATTTACATTTTGTTAGAATAAAAAAATTATTTTGACAAAACTACATTGATGGTTTAAAATATTTTAAAAGCAATCAAATAGTAACTAACAGAAATCAAACATTTGATTGTCTGTGTTCTGTAGGTGTAACACCACTTATTTTTTTGAATAAAGAATTAAAATGGGAAGGGTATTCAAAACCAAGACTATAAGCAATTTCAGAAATGTTCCAATCAGTAAACTTTAACAGATTTTTAGCTTCGTTAACGATTCGTTCTGAAATATGATAAGTTGTAGATTTTCCGGTAATAGATTTAATAGAACGATTGAGATGGTTCACATGAATAGAAAGTGAATTTGCATAATCTTGAGGGGTTTTAAGATGCAATGGTCTTTCGGATGTTTCTATTGGAAATTGTCTTTCTAAAAGTTCCATAAAAACCGTTGTAATTCGAGTAGAAGCATTTTTATTTGAAGTAATTTCTTTTGCAGGATTTATTTTTAAAGCCTCGTGTATTAAAATTTGAATATAATTACGTAACAAATCTTTTTTATGATTGTAATCAGAATCTTGTTCAGTAATCATTCGTTGAAATAAATTACACAAAAATACTTTTTGATTCTCATTAACTGAAAAAATTGGAGTTCCACCAAGGTGAAATAACGGCGAATTTAGTAAACTCTCTGTTCTTTCATTTAGGCTTAAAAAATCTCTTGAAAAAATACACGCAAACCCGTAATTTTTTTTTGATTTTATTTCCCAAGCATAAGGTATATTAGGGTTACCAAAAAATAAAATTGCGCCATTAACTTCATAACTCCTATCGGCATAGTGCACCACATTGTGGCCAATATCAATACAAATTTTAAAAAACTCTTTACGATTGTAGGAACGAATAACATATTTTTCGCTTTCAATAGCAAATACTTTAAAGCCTTTTACTCTTAATTCACTGTTGAAATCAGAAAATCTATTTATGTTTGTCTTGTTCATATTAGGTTTTCAGCAAAAATATTTTGGTTGAAAAATTCAAATTAATTTATCCAATCAATTCCATTATTTTACTTTCGCCAGCAACACTTACTTTGATCAGTTTGTGTTGAGATAAACCTTTAGTAGCAGCATCCCATTTTTTACCGCTCAATTCTGATTTGGCTTTCAATGCACCCAAATCCATTTGGTTGTTGTTCGCTTTTAATAAATCAACGATTAATTTTTCTTCATCAGTCAATTCGATTTGAACTTGTTTTTTCTCTGGTCGCATTTGCGGGAAGAACAACACTTCTTGAATCGACGCATTGTTCGTTAAGAACATCATCAATCGATCCATCCCAATTCCTAATCCAGAAGTGGGTGGCATTCCGTATTCCAAAGCTCTTAAGAAATCTTCGTCGATAACACCATTCGCTTCATCGTCACCTTTTTCAGCCAAACGCATTTGGTCTTCAAAACGTTCTCTTTGGTCAATTGGGTCGTTCAATTCAGAATAGGCATTGGCAACCTCTTTTCCACACACCATCAATTCAAAACGTTCAGTCAGTTCTGGATTGTCGCGGTGTTGTTTACAAAGCGGACTCATTTCTTTTGGATAATCCGTGATGAAAGTTGGCTGAATATAATTTCCTTCGCATTTAGCGCCAAAAATTTCGTCAATCAATTTTCCTTTACCCATGGTTTCGTCCACGTCAATTCCCATGCCTTTAGCAGCTGCAAACAATTCCGCTTCTGATTTGCCAGAAATATCAAAACCGGTAAAGTGTTTGATAGCATCAGTCATAGTCACTCTTGCATACGGCGCTTTGAAATTGATTTTGTGTTCGCCAAAAGTCACTTCACTTGTTCCGTTAACCCCAATAGCACAGTGCTCTAGCAGGTTTTCGGTAAAGTTCATCATCCAGTTGTAGTCTTTGTAGGCTACATATATTTCCATAGCGGTAAATTCTGGGTTGTGTGTTCTGTCCATTCCTTCGTTACGGAAGTTTTTCGAGAACTCATACACCCCTTCAAATCCACCCACAATCAATCTTTTTAAATACAATTCATTCGCAATACGCATGTACAAAGGAATGTCAAGCGAGTTGTGGTGCGTGATAAAAGGTCTAGCTGCAGCACCACCCGGAATCGGTTGTAAAACCGGCGTTTCCACTTCCAAATACCCCTTGTCGTTAAAAAACGAACGCATGGAGTTGAACAATTTAGTTCTTTTGATAAAAGTATCTTTCACATGGTCGTTCACCGTTAAATCCACATAACGACGACGGTATCTTTGTTCAGGATCAGCAAAGGCATCGTGGATTTTTCCATCGGCATCCATTTTTACAACTGGAAGTGGTTTCAAGGCTTTCGCCAAAACCGTTAATCCGTAAACATGAACGGAAATTTCGCCTACTTGTGTTTTGAAAACCGTTCCGCGAACCCCAATAAAATCGCCAATGTCCAATAGTTTTTTGAAAACCACATTGTACATCGTTTTTTCTTCATCATCCGAAATGTCATCTCTCGAAACATAGACTTGAATACGTCCTTCAGCATCTTTCAATTCTGCAAACGATGCCTTTCCCATGATGCGTTTCCCCATCAATCGTCCCGCTAAAACCACTTCTTTACCTTCGTATTTCTCAAAGTTGGCTAGGATTTCGCTCGAATAAGCGGTGGTGGTAAACTCGGCTGCTGGATAAGGCTCAATACCTAAATTGCGTAATTCGGTAAGTGCTTCTCTACGTAAAATTTCTTGTTCGGATAATGCCATTGTATTCTGATTTTAAGAGCGCAAAGATAGTTAAATTTAAAAATGTAGCAATTTCAATATTTGAAAATGATTTTGGTTTTTTTAAGAGCAGCCATTTTCGGTTTTTCATCCCGTTTTGTCCTGCTATCCGCTCTATCTTTTTAGTTCTGCTGGCTGAGGTTCTCGAAGCCAGCACAACAAAAAAGGATGCCGCTTCTCACGAAGCTTCGGGAAGGGCTAGAAAAGGCGATTTTGTTTTCAAAACCTATAAAACCTTTTGTATATTTGAAAAGCCCAAAACCCAAAACCCAAATCAAAATGAAAAAAATCTTTTTTGCTTTCTCAATTATCATTTTTCAAAGTTGTCAAGTTACCGAAACAATTCACTTACATACTGATGGAAGTGGAAGTATTCTGCTTGAAATGTTACGAGATGAACAATCGTATCAGTTTATTGCAGGCGAAAATTATTCTAAAGAGGAAGAATATCAAGATGCGACTTATATATTTCAAGATTATGCCAAGAAATATCGAGAAACCTTTGCAAAATTAACACCTTTTGAAAAATCGGTTTACGAAAAGCACTTTCCAGTTGAGGTCAAGATCAAGAAAAGTTCCTATGAAAAAGAGTTTCGTACTCAGATTTCGCAGCAATTCAAAACTATTTCGGATGTCGCCGATTTGTATAAAACAGAAAATTATGCCGATAACATTCAAAATAATTATGCTTTAAGTGCCGAAGAACATTATTATTCAGTTGCATTCTCATTTGATGGAACCCGATTTCATCGCATCGTCAAAATAACTGATCCTGTTGAACTCAAAAAACAGCAGGACGAGTTGGCTACTATCAAGGAGCGTATTTCTAAATTTCCATTGAAACAAAGCTTTGAGTTGAGGTATTATTTTCCAAAACCAATTCAATCCGTTTCTAATCCTAAAGCTAGCATTAGTGCTGACAAAAAATCTTTAGTATTGACGTTTTCTCTTATTGAAGCCGTAACCAATCCCGAAAGCACTAATTTGGAAGTCATTTTACAATAGACTTATTTCTGAGAAAAGTATATCTATAAAACTTTGTACCTTTGGCACACAAACAAAAAAAGGAACGACTAAAGATGTTTTCGTGCCGGGCAATGACAAATGAACAAACAAATCCAATTATACGATTTAGGGAACAAAGATTACAAGGCCACTTGGGAATACCAAGAGGAATTGTTCAAAGGTATTGTCGATCTTAAAATCCAAAATAGAAAAGACGAAACCAGTTTACCTATACCTAACTATTTGCTTTTTGTAGAACATCCGCATGTGTATACTTTAGGAAAAAGTGGCGATTTGAGTAATTTGTTACTTTCGGAAAAACAATTGGAAGCCAAAGGGGCTACCTTTTATAAAATCAATCGAGGAGGAGATATTACCTACCATGGTCCAGGACAAATAGTTGGCTATCCAATCTTGGATTTGGAAAATTTCTTTACCGATATTCATAAATACTTGCGATTATTGGAAGAAGCCATTATTTTAACCTTAGCCGAATACGGTTTGAATTCTACCAGAAGCGAAGGCGAAACTGGAGTTTGGTTGGGAGTTGGAACACCTTTTGCTCGAAAAATTTGCGCTATGGGTGTTCGCGCGTCTCGTTGGGTTACTATGCACGGATTTGCGTTAAATGTCAATGCTGATTTGGGGTATTTTGACAATATCATTCCCTGTGGTATTCGCGGCAAAGCAGTAACTTCATTGAACGTCGAATTAGGAGTTGAAAGAGTAGATGAAAACGAGGTGAAAGCTAAAATTCTTAATCATTTTACTCAATTGTTTGAATGTTCGCTTATTAGATCATAAGATCAATAGATAATTAGAAAGTTAGATTTTTAGATTATAAGATTCCTATTAAAATCTAAAGATCTAATAAGTCTAAAACTCTATATTTCCAGTTTCAACTGTTCTGGCAACAATCTAAAACTCATACGGTGGTATTTGGTTACCCCAAATTTTCGTATCGCTTCTCTGTGTTCTTGAGTGGGATAACCTTTATTTTGTTTCCAATTGTACATTGGAAATTCTTCATGAATTTTGTTCATATATTCATCTCGGTAGGTTTTGGCTAGGACCGAAGCTGCGGCAATACTCATGAATTTTGCATCCCCTTTTACAATACAACTGTGCGGAATATCTAAAACAGGTTTAAACCGATTCCCATCTACAATAATGTAATCAGGTTTTGGATTCAATTTCAAAATACTTTCTTGCATGGCTTTGATAGAAGCATTTAGAATGTTGATTTCGTCAATTACTACAGGTTCTAAATGAGTTACTGCAAAAGAAACGGCTTGTTCCTCTATAATAGGACGTAATTGTTCTCTAGCTTTTTCAGACAATTGCTTACTATCGTTGAGGATTTTAATTTCAAAATTTTCTGGTAAAATAACGGCAGCAGCAGTTACAGGTCCTGCAAGGCAGCCACGACCCGCTTCATCAGTACCGGATTCAATTGAAAAATGGGAGAATTGTAGTTGTAACATCTAACTAAATTTAAGTGATAAAATTAAGTAAAAATAATTGTATTAATATTTAAAAAATATTTTGGATTTAAAATTGGATTTAATGCATTTTAATTTTGTAAACACTTGTTAAATGTGATTTTATTTTTATAATTATTTGTTAATTAAGAAATAATTAAGATATTTGTTTAAACTAATTCAAAATTAATTGTATTATGAAATTTAAAATCAAGTGGATTTACACGCTTTTATTGGCGTTATCTATGCAGTTTTCTTTTGCTCAAGAGAAAACAGTTTCTGGGGTTGTTTCAGATGGAACAGGACCCATTCCTGGAGCTAACGTAATTGTTAGAGGAACAAAAAATGGTGTTCAAACTGATTTTGATGGTAAGTATGCTATCAAAGCTAAAGTTGGGGATGTTTTATTAATTACTTATGTTGGAATGAATGAATCAAGGGTAACCGTTGGTGCTTCCAATACAATTAATGTAAAACTTCAAAGCGGAGTAAGTTTGAAAGAGGTTGTTGTTCAAGGGTATAGAACTATAACTAAAAAGCAAGCGGTAGTATCTGATGCTACAGTTTCAAGTAAAACTATTGAAAACAGACCTAACGCGAATGTTATGAACACGCTACAAGGTCAGTTAGCGGGTGTTAACATTACAGCTTCTACAGGTCAGCCTGGAGCTAAATCAACAGTTATTATTAGAGGGGTTGGTACTATTACAGGTAACTCAGACCCATTGTACGTGATTGATGGTTTTCCATCTAATAGTGATAACTTTAGATCTATTAACCCCAATGATATCGAGTCTACTTCTGTATTGAAAGATGCGGCTGCTCTTGCTGAATATGGTAACAGAGGTGCTAATGGAGTTATTGTTATTAAAACTAAAAAAGCTCAATTTGGAGAGTCTAAAACTACATTTAGATACAGTTCTCAATATGGTGTTGGAGAGCTTCAATTGCCAAAATACCAATATGCAACGTCAAAAGAGTTGTTGCAAATTGAGAAAAACTTCGGTTCAGGTAGAGGTGCTACTTTAACTGATGCTCAAATTAATGCATTCGATATTGATACGGATTGGGTAAATTATTTCTTTAGACAATCTACTACTACATCACACAACTTAAGTGTAGAAAATAGCAGTAAAAATGTATCTTCGTTTACTTCATTTGGATATTTCGAACAAGATGGTATCTTAGAAACTACAGGTTTACAAAGATTCACTTTGAGAAACAATATCAATGGTAAATCAACTAATGAGAAGTTTAAATACCAAGTGAACAGCTCATTCGGTTTCAGTAAAAACAATGAGGCTACCAACTTAGGTGAAGGTGCTATTAATAGAAACTATGTTTTAGGTGCTTTTATTTCAGCTCCTTATGTGCCGTTAAGTGTGTATACTGGTCCAAGATCTGCATTAAACTATTACAATACAACTCCTGGACTTTTGGCTACTCCAATTATGTTGGTTGATAAATTACAACAGTATGCAAATCAAACTGACGAAGTTCGTGTTGATGTTGCTTCTGATTTTTCTTACGATTTAGCCGAAGATTTAGTAATTCGTACCAGATTGAATGGTCAATTGCTAGATACTAGATTTTTTCAAAATGAATTTGCAGGTTCATTTAATGGATTATTATTCCAAGCTGCTGGACAAGATTTTACCGGTTTCGAAGATATAAACCAAAGAAGAGAATGGTATTTTAACAACCTATGGCAAATAAATTATGGTAAAAAGTACAAAGAACATACTTTTAATGTAAACGCCAACATGGAGTACAATCATTCACGTTTGTACACAAATAACTTCAGACAAAGAGGTTTAATTCAAGGAATTAATGTGCCGAACACGGGTGCTGGATATGCAGCAGATACTGGGACTAATGATTTTTATGTGCCTACAATATCCGCATCGAATTTGAGAAATGATTTAATTTCTTATTTTGGTTCTTTTGATTATGATTTCAAAAGCAAGTATGGAGTAGTTGCTACAATAAGAAGAGATGGTTCTTCTCGTTTTATTGACGAAAAGCAATGGGGTAACTTCTGGTCAGTAGGAGGTAGATGGAATATAGATGAAGAATCGTTTATGGATAATTTAACTTTTATTGATGTTTTGAAATTAAGAGGTTCTTATGGAACTGTTGGTAATCAAAGAGTAGTAGGTGGTACTGTTTTTGCAGGTATCGTTCCTCCAGCTTTTGCTGATATTTATTCTATTTCAAACAATACTTATAATGGTGGTACAGGTTACGGAATTAGTTTTGGTTTCCCTGAATTACAGTGGGAGATTACTACTCAATGGAACTCTGGTTTGGATTTTGAGTTATTTAAAGGAAGGCTTAGAGGAACTGTTGATTATTACAGCAGAGCTACATCAAAACAGTTTTTAAGTAATCCAGTTTCATCTACTTCTGGAACTTCAACTTTGACACAAAACGTTGATGTAACCGTTACTAATAAGGGTCTTGAATTGAACTTAGCTTATGATTTGATCAGAAATCCTGAAAATGATATGCGATTGACTATTAGAGCTAATGGTTCAAAAAACACCAATCTTGTAAGTGATATTCCTGGTACAGGTGAAATTTTCGCTGGAGGTGGTTTATATGTTTCAAAAAATGGAGGTAGTATTAACGAGCCTTTTGTATACAATTACTTGGGAGTTAATCCTGCAAACGGTAGATTGTTGTTTGAAAATGCTGCTGGTTTACCAACTGAAACTCCGGTACAAGCGGATAAAAAAGCAGCTGGAGTAAATAATATTCCAGTATACCAAGGAGGTTTTGGTTTCGACTTTAGTTATAAAGGGTTTTATGCATCCACTTTGTTTACCTATGCTTTCGAAGTATATCGTTTTGACAGTGATTTAAGTACTCAATACAGTACAGGTAACATAGGTCAATTTAGAGTATCTCCGGATATGTTGAATGCTTGGACTCCAACAAATACTAATACAGATGTGCCTTCTCTTAGAGCTAGTAACTTAGGATTGTCTGGAGAGTCTAATCGTTTTTTACAAGATGCATCATACATTAGAATGCGTAACATTCAGATTGGATACAATGTTCCTCAAAAGTTCTTGAAAAATACTTTTATGACTGCACTTTCTTTTTCACTTCAGGGTGAGAACTTATTAACTTTTACTAAATGGCAAGGTTTTGATGTAGAAAGTAGTAGAACATTAGATGTTTATCAATACCCAACACCTAGATTATACACTTTAGGTGTAGATATTAAATTTTAATAATAGAAATTATGAAAAAAATATTTGGAATTTTGTTAGCATCATCGATGCTATTTGCTTCTTGTTCGGAAGAACTTTTGGAGCCTTTTACTCCTGGATCACTTACTGAGGATGTAGCAATACAAAAAAGTAGTGATTTAGTTAATTTAGTTAATTCTTCAATGAATATTTTAACTAATAGAACAGAGTATGTATTTAGTTCAGTATTCACAGATGAGGCAGCACCTGGATCTCAAAATGGAGGTCAAGGTATTACTTCTGATTATATCTTTTTGATGAACGTGGATAATGGTTCTGCTGCTGCAATCTGGCAAACGCAATATTTTGCACTAGCACGATTGAACAGAGTTATAGCTTTTGCTGATAAAGTAATTGCTACCAATGCTGCAGATCAGCAAATTATTAATAGAGCAAAGGCTGAAGCTTTAGTTTTAAGAGCGTTAGCTCATATTAAAATTGTATCTTATTTTTCTCCAAACCCTAAAGATGATGCATCTTTAGCAGGAGTTTTAGCGGATAAAATTATTGCAACTACAGAAAAACCAGTACGTGTTACTAATGCTGCTTTTTATAGATCAATTCACGCAGATTTAGATGCTGCTATTACAATTTTTAATTCTAATACGGCTACTTATGCTGCTGCAAGTAGAACATTTTATCCTTCTAGAGCTTTAGCGCAAGCATTAAAAGCACGTGCTTTTGCATTGAAAGGGGATTACACCAATGCTGAAGTTTTTGCTAATACTGTGATTAATTCTTCTGGAATTTCTTTAGCGACTACTCAGGCACAATATGATGCCGTTTTTCATACTCATAATGAGTCACCAAACACAGAAGTTATATTTAGATTGAAAAGAACTGTTCAACAAAATGCTCAAGCAAGTAATTTGAACAATGGTTGGGTTTCTGTTGCTAATAGAGTGAATGGTTCTCCTTTTTATGAGGTGAGTAGAGCGTTATATAATAAACTAGTTGAAGTACCAGGTGATTTTAGATTAAATACTACGGTTCATTTAACAGGTACAAGTCCTTCGCTTATTAATCCTAATTATGCTACTGCTACAGATGTTAGAAACACTGATATCATTGTATTACATAAACATGGAGGTCAAGCTGCAGTAACAGCAACCAACGGTTATAATCCTGATTTTATGGTAGCTAGGCTTTCTGAAATGTATTTCATTAGAGCTGAAGCTAGAGTAGCTGCAGGAGATTTAGCGGGCGCTGCAACTGCTATAAAAACTATTAGAGATGCGCGTTTTGCTACACCTCAACCAGCACCTGTTTATGCTTCTGCACAAGCAGCTTGGAAAGGAATTCTTGATGAAAGAAGATTGGAATTGTCTTTTGAAGGGTTCAGATTTATTGATTTGAAACGTATTGGTACTTTAGCTGGTGCAGGACTTGATAGAGATGCTTCAGAGTACGCTTCTAGTTCATGGTCTTTCCCTGCGGCTAACCCAAGTAATTTACCTTTAACTAGCACTAAATTTGCTTTGCCAGTTCCGCAAGTAGAAATAGTTGGTAATCCTGCAATACAACAAAATCCAGGTTACTAATAATTTAACATTATTTTTATGTATAACAGCAGTAAGCGAAAGTTTACTGCTGTTTTTTTTATGTAAATAGTTAAATATCAGTTAATTTTTAAAATTCCGTATTTTTAAATTATAAGTAATTTGCTGTTTTTTTTGTTAAATATTTAGTTTAATTTATATATGTGCTTTGTTTATTGCATTTTATTCCACATATTTGTGCATATTAATTAAATTAACTTAACTATGAGATTAAAAATCAAATGGATTTACACGCTTTTATTAGCGATGGTAATGCAGTTTTCTTTTGCACAAGAGAAAACAGTTTCAGGAGTTGTTTCTGATGCTTCGGGCCCTATTCCAGGCGCTAACGTTGTCGTTAAAGGAACAAAAAATGGTGTTCAAACTGATTTTGATGGTAAATATGCCATTAAAGCTAAGGTTGGAGATGTATTAGTAATCACTTTTGTGGGAATGCAAGATGCAACTGCTAAAGTAGGAGCTTCTAATACCATCAATGTAAAATTGCAAGGAGGAAATACTTTAGATGAAGTTGTTGTTGTGGGGTATGGTACTCAGAAAAAACGCGATGTGAATGGTGCTATTTCAAAAATTACCGGTGCTGCTATTAAAGATATTCCTGTTCAAAGTTTTGATCAGGCACTTTCTGGTGCAGCAGCAGGGGTTAATATTTCTCAACCTAATGGAGTTTTGGGTAACCAAGCCGTTATTAGAATTCGTGGAGTTAACTCAATTAATTTAAGTTCGTATCCTTTAATTGTTGTTGACGGAGTTCCTTCTTTCAACGGAGACAACTTAAATCAAAATAATGCTAATAATAATCCATTGGCTAATATTAACCAAGCGGATATTGAAAGTATTGAAGTATTGAAAGATGCTTCATCTGCAGCTATCTATGGTTCTCGTGCTGCAGCTGGGGTTATATTGATTACTACTAAAAAAGGTAAAGCGGGTAAATTCTCTGTAAACTTCGATACTAATGTGAGTTTTACTAAGCCATTTAATTTAATTGATGTTTTAGATGCACAACAATTTACAGATATCAAAAATGAAGGGTTAAGAAATGCTGGTACTCCAGCTAATGGTACAACAAGAGGTTTTTACACCATGAACGATGCTAATGGCAAATTAGTAGACACTAATTGGTATGATTTAATTTATCGTACTGGAGTTGCTACTAATCATAACATAAGTATTTCTGGTGGAACAGAAACTACTAAGTATTTTCTTTCTGCTGGACAGTTAGAGCAAGAGGGAATGTTTAGAAATAATGACTTTAGACGTCAAACGGCTCGTTTTACTATAGATCAAAAAGTAACGAGTTGGTTAACTTTAGGTGGAACGATGAATTATACAAATTCTCGTAATAACGGATTAAGTACGGGTTCTACTTTCGGGACTAATTTTTCTTCTTCTGGAGCAGCACGTTTGGCTTTTGCTCAAGCACCAAACGTTGGTCCGTTTAATGCAGATGGTAGTTATAATTTGAATGCTACTGCAATTGGTCAAGGAAATAACAAAACAGCTCTTCAGTGGGTTAATCCACAATATATTTTAGATACTAATACCTTTGTCTCTCAAAATGATCAGATTGCATCTAATTTTTATGTTAATCTAAAGTTGGCTAAAGGATTGAACTTTAAATCATTGTATGGAATTGATAATTTAATTGCAGAGAATAGGGATTTCTTAGGTCCATTAAATGGAGATGGACAATCTTTAGGTGGAGCTGCAACAAATACTATGAATCGCTATACAAGAAAAAACATTCAAAATGTGTTAGACTACAACGCTGATTTTTCTGAGAATCATGGTTTAAGTGCTTTAGTAGGTTCAGAAAGACAATATACTAATGTTAATGCATGGGGAGCCTCAAGGCGAGGAGTTTCTGATCCTTTCTTTAATGAGTACCAAGGAAATTATAGTACAATAGTTTCTGCAGGAAATTTATTGACAGAGAATTATCTAGAGTCATATTTTGGTCGTATTAATTACGATTTCAAGAAAAAATATTTTGCTTCTGTTAACGCAAGACGCGATGGATATTCAGCTTTTGCTCCAGACCAAAAATGGGGTAATTTCTGGGGAGCTTCTTTGGGATGGAATATTGTTGAAGAAGGTTTCTTTAAAAATTTAGTAAGTCCTGAGGTTGTTAATCAATTAAAGTTACGTGCTAGCTATGGTGTTGTGGGTAATAATCAAGGATTAAATGATTTTGCTGCTAGTAGTTTTTATGATGCAGGTGTGAACAATGCAAGTGGGACTTTATTTTTTAATAGAGCAGGTAATCGAAATTTAACTTGGGAGACTAGTAATAAATTAGATCTAGGTTTGAACTTTGGATTGTTCAACGATGTTATTTCAGGAGAGTTTGGTTACTATAAGAATGATATTGATGGTTTGATTTTAAGTGTACCTCAATCTCCTTCAGCTGGTATTCCAGGTAGTTCTATTTTATCTAATGTTGGAAGCATGAGAAATACTGGTTATGAATTGACTTTAAATGCTAAAATATTAGAAAAAGGGAGTTTCAAGTGGAATGCAAGCTTTAACATTACTACACAAGAGAATGTAGTTACTGCGCTAGATGCTAACAATTCTGATATTATTGTAGCTACTCAATTGGAAAATACTAATATTATTAGAGTGGGTGAGTCTATAGGTAATTTCTTCATTGTTCAAACTGGTGGAGTAAATCCAGCTAATGGTAGAAGAATATTCTTCCATGGTGATGGAACGGCTGTACAATACGATCATTCTGCTCCAACTGCAACAAGATGGACTAAAGTTAGTGATGGAACTCCTACTAGAGCAGCAAACCAAGCTTTAGATGCAAAAGTGATGGGGCCAGCCTTACCAACATTCTTTGGAGGATTAAATAATACTTTTTCTTACAAAGGTTTTGATTTGAATGTAAATGTATATTTTTCAGGAGGAAACTATGTGTATAATGGTACTAGAGCAGGATTGTTAGATCAGCGTGTTTGGAATAACTCAGTTGAAGCAATGACACGTTGGCAAAATCCTGGTGATGTGACTGCTGTTCCAAGAATTGTATGGGGAGATAATGTTTCTAATGGTTCGTCAATGCCAATTTCGGATAATTTAGAAAAAGGTGATTTTCTTAAATTTAGAAATATCGCTTTAGGATACAGTCTTTCTAAGAGTTTGTTAGATAAAATGGGTTTAACTAATTTTAGATTTTATGTAAGCGCTCAAAATGCATTTACAATCACTAATTATTCAGGATTTGATCCAGAGATTTCATCGAATGGAAATGCAAATGGTTCTCCAAGTGTAGATAGAAACTCTGCTCCGATGGCAAGAACTATTTCATTTGGTTTAAATTTAGGTTTATAATTTTAAAAATATACAAGTATGAAAAATTTATGTTTACTAATAATGGCATCTTTGGTTATTATTTCTTGTAGCGATACTGAAGCATTAAATCCGGTTAATCAAACTAGGATTAGTGATGCTAATGCCTTTGCAACACCAGAAAGAATAGAGCAATTAGTATTAGGTGCTTATTCTGGTGTGAAGGTTGGAAACTTTTACGGTGGTCGTTTTATGAATTACCAAGATGTACGTGGGCCAGAGTTTCTTAATGAAAGAAACAATGGAGTTACTAATCTATTTACCTGGAATTTTGGAGTTCAGTCTGCAACTAATGAAGTTCAGAACTTATGGTCTGCTGCTTACAC
The DNA here is from genome assembly GCF_020886115.1 of Flavobacterium ammonificans. NCBI lineage: Bacteria > Pseudomonadati > Bacteroidota > Flavobacteriia > Flavobacteriales > Flavobacteriaceae > Flavobacterium > Flavobacterium ammonificans. The sequence goes on along the minus strand of NZ_AP025185.1, from coordinate 51,918 downwards.
TGCTATTAACAGATGTAATATACTAATAGAAGGAGTTAAAACAGCCCCAGTTTCTGACGCATTGAAAGCTAGATATACAGCCGAAGCACAATTTTTAAGAGCGTTGTCTTATTATTCTTTAGTGACTTTGTATGCTCAGCCATATACATTAAACAATGGAACATCCTTAGGTTTACCATTAAGGTTGAAACCAGAGACTAGTGGTGGTAACAATGATTTAGTTAGATCAACAGTAGCAGATGTATATAAGCAAGTAATTGAAGATTTGAATGCAGCTGAGGCTAATTTGCCTTTGACAAATTCTAACGCTTTAAATAATACTACAAGAGCTCATAGAAATACAGCAATAGCTTTAAAGACTAGAGTATATTTGAGTATGGGTAAATATCCAGAAGTAATTACTGAAGCAAATAAAATTGTTTCTACTTCGGCTCCATTCTCAGCACCAACAGGAGTTGCTAATGCATTAGCTTCTTCCATAGCTACTATTTTCGGCAAATCTACTACTGCAGAAAATATTTTTTCTTTTCCTTACAGTGCAAATGATGTTCCTGGAACTCAAAACAGTTTAGTTTTTTACTACAATGCAAGTGCTGTAGGTGGACAGGAGTATTCATTAAATCCTTCTGGGATTATTGCTAACACAGATTGGAAATCAACGGATGCTAGAAGAACTTTTAATGTAGTGACTGGTGGTAAAGCTTATGTTCATAAATGGACTGCTCCTCAAACTGATCCTGATTTTGTTCCTGTGATTCGTTATGCTGAAGTACTTTTGAATTTATCAGAAGCAATTGCTAGAAGTACTAATTCAGTTGACGCTAGAGCTGTAGCCTTATTGAATGCTGTAAGAGGTAGATCGGATGCTACAACAGTTTTTACAACTTCTTCTTTTGCAACTGCACAGAATTTGATTGATCAAGTTTTAACTGAAAGAAGAATTGAATTATTGGCTGAAGGTTTTAGTTCTCCAGATATCATGAGATTGGGTCAAAATTTCCCAGCAAAAGGATTAGCTCCAGCCGTATCAAAAACAGATACTCAATATTTATGGCCAATACCATTAAATGAATTATTGTATAATAAATTGGCTGTTCAGAATCCAGGACACTAATTATTATTTTTTTAATTATAAATTACAGCAGTAAGCATTCGTTTACTGCTGTTTTTTTTATACCCTACTATCTGTTATCTTTGTCTCCTATTTGACAATCTATTTACTAGCTGATGAGAATTTATATCCTTTTTGTTTGTTGCTTGTTTTCCGTTCTACTTTCTGCTCAAGGACGCAAACCAAAAGTACTTGACCTCAGTACTAATACTACTCAAAATGACAATCTTTCTCCTGTTCCTTCTTCAAAAAAAATAGCCACAATAGATTTGTATCGATTTATTTCTTTGGATCAAGATACTACCTATATTGATACTTCATTAACTATTCAAAAGGAATACAGTCATAATTACTTACGACGTGATACTTTTGGGTTGTTACCTATGCCTAATGACGGACAGTCTTATAATACATTGCAGTATACTAGTGCTACAAATTCTATGTTTCCTGAATTTGGTTTCAAAGCCAAACATTTTAATTTCATTGAAGCACACCAAGTTCGCTATGCTTCTGTAGCAACTCCTGTAACCGAATTGTATTTCAAGTCCACACAATCAAGAGGACAGTCTGTTGATTCGTATTTAACATTAAACACTTCTCCCAATCTCAATTTTTCGATTGCTTATAGAGGGTTACGTTCCCAAGGGAAGTACATTAATCAATTAGCGAGTACAGGTAATTTTCGTTTCACGATGAGTTACAATACCAAAAACTTAAGGTATTTTAATAAATTTCATTTTACCCAACAGGATATATTGAATCAAGAGAATGGCGGTATTACCAACTTAAATGATTTTGAAAGCGAGAATATTGATTTTAATAATAGACAACGATTAGAAGTTTTCCTGACAGATGCGAAGTCCTTATTGAAAGGGAATCGAATTTTTGTAGATCACTCTTTTCGAATTAACCCAAAGAGTCGCGCTTCTAATTTGTATTTGAATCACCAATTCAATTACGAGAATAAGTTTTTCGAATACGGTCAAGCAACGGTACTTTCTTCTTCTAATGGAACTCCTGTAGCTCGTTTTGGAGAATCTTTCCGATCTATTGAAATTAATGACAAAACTCGATTTAATAAAATGTACAATAAATTGGGAATTTCTTTCGAGAATACTAGACTTGGTCGCTTTCATTTTTTTATGGAAGATTTTAGGTCCAATTATTTTTACAACCAAATTTTAATTTTTGACCGAGGAATAGTACCTAGTCTACTCAATTATAGCATCAATACAGTGGGTGGTCAGTATGCAGTTCAAAAAAAGAAATGGAGAGGAAATTTCAGATACACCACCTCCTTAACTAATGATGGGTTGTCTGATGTAGAAGCTTCTGTAAACTATGATTTAAATGACCAAAACCAATTTGTTTTTCAATACCAAAATAGTAACAAATTACCGAATGCTAATTTTAATCTGCACCAAAGTAGTTATGTGCAATACAATTGGTTTAATAATTTCAACAATGAGAAAATAAATAGGCTTTCGGCTACAGCAATTACTCCTTTTGTTACTGCTTCAGCTGAATATACTGTTTTAAACGATTATTTGTTTTTTAAAGAAGTATCAACTGCTTCTCAAAAATTAAATCAAACCCAAATCGTAGCGCCTTTTCAGTATGGAGGAACGATAAATCATCTGTCCATTAAATTGAATAGAGAATTTAAATTTGGAAAATTTGGTTTGGATAATACTATTCTGTATCAAAAAGTAGTACAGGGCGAATCGGTCTTAAATGTGCCTGAAGTTGTGGCGCGAAATTCCATATTTTTTTCCAATCATTTTTTCAAAAAAGCATTGTATTTACAAACGGGTTTTGTGTTGAATTATTTTACTTCCTTTTACGGTAACGAATACAATCCAGTTATTGGAGAGTTTTTTGTTCAAAGAGATACTAAAATAGGTAACTTCCCTTTGTTAGATTTTTTTGTAAATGCTAAAATTCAAAGAACCAGAATTTATTTTAAAGCAGAACATTTTAATTCCTCATTTACAGGCAATTCATTTTATTCTTCTCCCAATAATCCCTACCGTGATCTAACAATCCGTTTTGGTTTGATTTGGAATTTCTTCGAATAAATTAACCAATAAAACCGTGATTTGTTAATTTAAGCAATTGATGGTGTTTTTTTTGTATCTTAGATTTTCATTTAAAAAGCCCCCTGAATGAAAGAAGATTTTCTACATTATTTATGGAAATTCAAAAACTTTGAATGTTCCAGTCTAACAACTACCTCCCGTTTACCTATTACAATTATACAAAGTGGACAGTATTTGGAACAAGCAGGTCCTGATTTTTTCAATGCGCAACTGATCATTGGGAATCAAAAATGGGCCGGCAATGTAGAAATTCATTTAAAGTCCTCTGATTGGTATGTACATCATCATGAAATGGATTCAGCTTACGATAATGTCATTTTGCATGTAGTATGGGAACATGATGTGGAAATATACCGAGCTGATAATTCAGAAATTCCGGTATTGGAGTTGCAACAATTTGTAGCCGAAAGTACAATTGAGAATTATGATAGTTTACGCACTGCTAAATCTTGGATTTTTTGTGAAAAACAATTACGGTCTTTGGATCAATTTCTATTGAATAATTGGCTAGAACGTTTGTTTTTTGAGCGTTTAGAACGAAAGTCTGTTTTGGTTACAGCATTTCTACAGCAATCTACTTCTGATTGGGAAGCTGTTTTATTTTGTTTGTTAGCGAAGAACTTCGGTTTGAATACGAATGGTGATTCTTTTCTAGAATTGGCGCAATCGATTCCTTTTTCAATAATCAGAAAAGAATCTTTTGAGGTTGAAAATCTAGAGGCCTTATTTTTTGGAATGGCAGGTTTGCTTGATTTGGACCATCAAGAGGTGTATTCAAAAGATTTAAAACTCAGGTATGCCTATTTGACTAGTAAATACCAATTGGCACAACCGATTATGAGACCACTTCAGTTTTATAAGCATCGTCCTGATAATTTTCCGACTATTCGCTTGGCGCAATTCGCAATGCTATACCATCAAATTGCTAATTTATTCTCTAGGGTAGTAGAACTTACTACCATGGATGGAATGTATGATGTATTTCGAATCTCGCCTTCCAATTTTTGGAATACGCATTATGTATTGGATAAACAAAGTCCTTTTAAATCCAAGCTAGTTTCCAAGTCATTTATTGATTTAATTGTACTCAATACAATTATTCCTATTCGATTTGCTTACAATCAATCGGTAGGTATTGAAGACACAGAGTCTTTAGTCCAAATCGTACAATCAATTGCGCCAGAAAAGAACACTATAATTGATAAATTTGATTCTTTTGGCGTAAGTGCTCAAAATGCCTTTCAGACCCAAGCATTATTGCAATTGAAGAAAGAGTATTGTGATAAAAGTAGGTGTTTGGAATGCCAAATAGGAATTGAATTGATAAAAGGGAATCCAAAATGTAATTTGTCGTAAATTTGCAGCATTATGAAAATCTTCAATCATTTAAAATTCTTTTTTGAGAAACATGGATTTCATGTTTCATCGCGTTTAGCAGATGCTTTAGGAATGCGCGCCAGTAGCGTACGAATATTTTTTATCTATTTGTCATGTGTAACGGTAGGTTTGTGGTTTGTAGTTTACTTGATTTTAGCTTTTTGGATACGTTTGAAGGATTTAATTCGAGCGAAACGATCTTCAGTTTTTGATTTATAGTCATAAAAAAAAGCTCCTAAACAGGAGCTTTTTTTATATCATTGTATTAACTATTCTTGATTTTCATTGTTTAATTTTGAACGACTTTTACTGTAGCCAAAATAAACTAAAACTCCTATAAGAAGCCATACTCCAGAGAATATTTGAGCTTTGTAGCTTAAATTAACCATTAAATAAGTATTGATTAAAATTCCTAAAACTGCAATAACTGGTAATGCAGGAACTTTAAATGTTCTCACTAAATTAGGTTGTTTTACTCTTAAAATCCAAACAGCGATACACACCATTGTAAACGCAAATAAAGTACCAAAACTAGTCATGTCTGCTAGTTCATTAATTGGTGTAAAAGCAGCTACTACTGCTATAATTCCACCTAAAATCATTAAGTTGGTTTGTGGTGTTCCAGAAATTGGGTTAACTCTTGAGAAAACTTGAGGAATTAATCCGTCTTTAGACATTCCTAAAAATATACGAGATTGTCCCATAATCATTACCATTAAAACAGATACTAAACCTACAGTAGCTGCAATTGTGATAATTAATCCAGCCCAACCTTGACCTGCAATATCAAAAGCATAGGCTACAGGGGCTTTAATAGCATCAGGATATTTTCCTAGCGGATTAAAGTCTTGGTAATTCATCATTCCTGTTAATACTAACGATACTAAAATGTACAAAGTAGTACAAATTAATAAAGAAGCAATAATAGCAAAAGGCACATCTTTTTTAGGATTAATTGCTTCACCCGCTTGAGTGGAAACTGCATCAAATCCTACATAAGCGAAGAAAATAGCCGCCGCTCCAGAAACAATTCCAGCTAATCCATAAGCATTATGAGTAGAATCTTTTTCTACAATTTGAGTAGCTTCTGGTATAAAAGGAGACCAATTGTCTACATCTATAAAAAAAGCACCTGCAATAATTACAAACAATACAGCAGAAACCTTTAAAAGAACAATTAGGTTATTCGCTTTAGCAGCACTTTGGGTACCTTTAATAAGTATAGAGATTACCAATAAAACAATCAAAAAGGCTGGGAGATTCATGAATATTTTAAAATTAAAAATCTCTGGTGCGGAATTAAAATTATTAACTATCTCTTGAAAGCTTGTAAGTTTATCCTCTGTTAAAGTTCCTGATGCAATTTGACTTGAAGCTTCTCCGAATGCTTTGTTAGCTGTGCCTGGGTCAGTTGTCATCCAATAAGGTAGTTCTAAATGAAATATTTTAAGCAACTTATTAAAATAGCCGGACCAGGAAACGGCAACCGTCATCGAACCCATAGCATACTCTAATATAAGTCCCCAACCAATAATCCAGGCGAATATTTCTCCAATAGTTCCATACGCATAGGCATAAGCTGAGCCTTCAACAGGTAATATTGATGCAAATTCTGAATAACAAAGTGCAGCAAAGACACAGGCGATACCTGCAATTATAAATGATATAGCTAAAGCTGGACCAGCATGGTAGTAAGCTCCTGTTCCTGTAAGAACAAAAATCCCTCCTCCAATAATCGCTCCAACTCCAATAGCAGTTAAGCTCCATTTTCCTAGAACTCTTTTTAAAGTACTTTTTTTCATATCAGCCTCAAAAGCCGAAATAGGTTTAACTCTCCAAATTGACATGGTTATTTTTTGTTTTAGTTATTAGGTTTCAAATGTATCGATTTTTATAAAAAATAAAAACAATAATTGCTTTTAAAGTTGTAAAAAATAGAAGATGTTTTTTTTATTCCATGTTTCACAGCATTTTTTTTATTTTTTGAAAGCATAATTCAGGTATTTATTTAAATTTATAGTTCCAAATTCTAACCCCCAAATCATGAAATTTTCAAATTTTGTATCGTTTTTTATTTTCTCCAAAGCTCAAGCAAAGGGCATTCTACTTTTGTTTAGCATTATAATTATCCTCCAACTGTTTATTTTTTTCTTCGATTTTCGGATGCCCTTAAAATCGGATCCTGAAAAGGAAAAATGGATGGCTATTCAATCGGAATTAGATGTAGAAAAGAAGAATTTAAATAACCAGAAAAAGAAAATATTTCCATTTAACCCCAACTTTATTTCGGATTATAAAGGCTATAAGTTAGGGATGTCTGTGGCTGAAATTGACAGGCTTCATGCTTTTAGGAGAAAAAATAGTTATGTGAACTCAGCTGAAGAATTTCAAAAAGTAACTTTGGTTTCAGACTCCCTTTTAAATGAATTAGCTCAGTATTTTAAATTTCCCTCTTGGGTGACAAAAAGAACTACTGAAACTAGAGGCTCCTATAAACAGGCTTATTCAAAACAACAGCATCTTTTTGTTCAACAAGATATCAATCTTGCTTCTAAAGAAGATTTAATAGCGGTCTATGGAATAGGAGAGAAGCTTGCAACAAGAATATTGCTTGAAAGAGAACGCTTTCAGGTTTTTTTGAGTATGGAACAGTTTCAATTTATTTGGGGTCTTAACCCTGAAGCTATTCAAGACTTGCAAAAAAAATTCACTATTAAATCTTCCACAACAACTTCTTTCAAGAAGATTGCAATTAATGAGTTGTCAGTTAAAGAGTTATCGCAATTTCCCTATTTCAATTATAATCTAGCAAAAGAAATTGTGAAGTACAGATCAATGAATGGAGATATTAAAGAAATTGCGGATTTAACAAAAATTAAGGGAATGCCTAACGATAAAATAAAAATAATCGCACTATATTTGGAATTCTAATAAAAAGAATCAATTCTTAAATTTTAATTTTCACTAATGAATTCAATATATTTTTCAGAAGAGCATCAATTATTTAGAGCAAGCTTCCGTGATTTTTTACAAAAAGAAGTAGTTCCTCACATTGAACAATGGGAAAAATCCGGAACCATAGATCGCTTTATATGGAAGAAAATGGGAGAAATGGGCTTCTTCGGAATTAATTATCCAACCCAATATGGCGGACTGAACTTAGATTTGTTTTACACCGTAATCTTTTTGGAAGAATTACAAAAAATTAAATCTTCTGGTTTTGCTGCGGCAATGTGGGCACATGCCTATTTAGCCATGACGCATTTAAATGCTGAAGGAGACGAGCGTATTAAACAAGAGTATTTAGCTCCCAGTATTGCAGGTGATAAAATAGGAGCCCTATGTGTTACAGAGCCTTTTGGAGGTAGTGATGTTGCGGGTATGCGTACAACAGCTGTAAAGTCAGGTGATACATATATAATTAATGGTTCTAAAACTTTTATTACTAATGGTGTATACGCAGACTATTATATAGTAGCAGCAAAAACGCAACCCGAACTAGGGAATAAAGGAATAAGTATTTTTTTAGTAGACACTACTACACCAGGAATTTCAGCAACCAAATTGGATAAATTAGGTTGGAGAGCTTCTGATACTGCTGAAATAGCTTTTGATAATGTTGAAATTCCTGCTGGAAATTTAATGGGAGAGTTGAATAAAGGCTTTCCTTACATTATGCAACATTTCGCCTTTGAACGTTTAATAATGGCTATTAACGCACATGCAAGAGCTGAATATGCTATTGATTATACTATTGAATATATGGAACAACGCCAAGCTTTTGGTACGACCATTAATAAATTCCAAGCATTACGCCATACCTTAGTGGAACATGCGACTGAGGTAGAGCATTGTAAGATATTTAATTATGCAGCAATTGCCCGTTTGGATAAAGGGGAGTATGTAGTTAAAGAAGCTACCATGGCCAAGTTAAAATCTACTAAAGTAGCAGATGACGCGATTTACAGTTGCTTACAGATGTTAGGAGGTTATGGTTATATGGAAGAATATCCTTTAGCTAGGTTGTTTAGAGATAGTCGATTAGGGCCAATAGGCGGTGGAACTTCTGAAATTATGAAGGAAATTTTATCTAAAATGATATTGGACAAACAAAATTATAAGCCAGCAGTAGAATAATTATAGTTTTTAATTTTTAATTCATAATTATTTGTATACATTTGCAGCCTTAACGAGAGGAGGTGTCTATATTATGTTAATTATACCAATTAAAGACGGAGAAAATATCGATAGAGCATTAAAGCGCTATAAAAGAAAATTTGATAAAACAGGAACTGTTCGTCAGTTGCGTGCACGTCAAGCTTTCATTAAGCCATCTGTAACGAATAGAATGAAATTCCAGAAAGCGGCTTACATCCAAAACATGAGAGATAATTTAGAGAGTTAATATCTAAATTTAATCAAATACTAACCGTTAGTCATTGAAATTATATAATTTTGATGCTAACGGTTTTTTTTATGAAGAATAATAAAGAAGCATTTCGAGATTACCTGCAGTTGGAGAAAAAATATTCTCCACATACTGTATTGGCCTATTGGAATGATATTTCTTCTTTTGAATTGTTCAATTCGGTTCATTTCGACCAATCAACCATTGAAAAAGCCAATTACAGTCAAATTAGGAGCTGGATTGTTTCTTTAGTAGATGCTGAAGTGTCTGCTACTTCGGTAAATCGAAAAATTGCGTCACTTAAGGCGTTCTATAAATTTCTTTTAAAAACCCAACAAATTGAAGTCAGTCCGCTTACCAAACACAAAGCGTTAAAGACGCCAAAAAAAATCCAAATTCCTTTTTCTGAAAAAGAAGTGAATGCTGTTTTGGATGGAATGCAAAATCCAATTGGGTTTGAGGCTATTCGAGATAAGTTGATTATCGATTTATTTTACACAACTGGAATGCGAAGAACGGAGTTGTTGCATTTGAAAATAGCAAACATTAATTTGGCAAATAAAACAATCAAAGTTTTAGGAAAGCGAAATAAAGAGCGAATACTGCCGCTTTTACCTGTAATCACCTCACTATTGGAGCGTTATCTTCTAGAAAGGGCTGCGATTATAAACGATATGAATGTTGATTGTCTTTTTCTTTCTAAAAAAGGAGTTAAATTAAATGATTCTTTTGTGTACCGATTGATAAATTCGTACTTTAGTACTGTGTCCGAAAAAGTAAAAACGAGTCCGCATATATTACGTCATACGTTTGCTACTCATTTACTGAACAACGGTGCCGATTTAAATTCAGTCAAGGAATTATTAGGGCATTCTAGTTTGGCGTCAACTCAGGTGTATACACATAATAGTTTGTCTGAACTAAAAAAAGTATACCAGGAGGCTCATCCAAGAAATTCAAAATAATTTCAAATGTTTAATTATTAATTTATTTGATTATGAAGGTAAGTGTTCACGCGGTTAACTTTTCAGTTGACAGAAAGCTAGTTGATTTTATTCAGGAAAGAATGGATAAATTGGAGAAGTACTATGATAAGATTGTCTCATCGGATGTTTTTTTAAAAGTAGAGAATACTAGTGATAAAGAAAATAAATTTGTTGAAATCATCGTCAATGTTCCGGGAGATGATTTTATTGTAAAAAAACAATGTAGAACATTTGAAGAAGCAGTCGATTTGACCGCTGAATCTTTAGAGCGATTATTGGTAAAAAGGAAAGAAAAAACGAAATCAACTGTTTAAAGTAATTTTTTTTAAAAAAATGTTTTGAAACAGAGATAAAATCTATACATTTGCAGTCCGTTAGAAATAGCGGACTTTTTTTATTGAATTTGCCAGCGTAGCTCAGTTGGCTAGAGCAGCTGATTTGTAATCAGCAGGTCGTGGGTTCGAGTCCCTCCGCCGGCTCTATGTCGGTTGACGTCAAATAAATAAAAAAAGTAGGGGAGATACTCAAGCGGCCAACGAGGGCAGACTGTAAATCTGCTGTGTGAACTTCGCAGGTTCGAATCCTGCTCTCCCCACAAAATTTTCAGTAATGAAATTTTTATAAAACTTGTTTTAATAAAAATTTGATTTGAAAATTTAGTAAGGGTTCACCCTTACGGATCATAAGCTTGCTTGTAATCCTAATATGTCTTATGTTTTGAATCTAAATTGATTCAAAATTTAAGGTCGCCGGTGAAAACTTTACAATCCTTGCCGGTGTAGCTCAGGGGTAGAGTGCTTCCTTGGTAAGGAAGAGGTCACGGGTTCAATTCCCGTCATTGGCTCAAAAAAAGAATATTTGAACACTAATAAATATAAACTAAGATTAAAAATTAAGTAAAATGGCAAAAGAAACCTTTAACCGTTCGAAACCACACTTAAATATTGGTACGATCGGACACGTGGATCACGGTAAAACAACTTTAACAGCAGCAATCACGAAAGTATTATCTGATGCTGGTTACTGTCAAGCAAAATCATTTGATCAAATTGATAATGCTCCAGAAGAAAAAGAAAGAGGTATTACAATTAATACTTCACACGTAGAGTATGAAACAGCTAACCGTCACTACGCTCACGTTGACTGTCCAGGTCACGCGGATTACGTTAAGAACATGGTTACTGGTGCTGCTCAAATGGATGGTGCTATCTTAGTAGTTGCTGCTACAGATGGTCCAATGCCACAAACACGTGAGCACATCCTTTTAGGACGTCAAGTAGGTATTCCAAGAATCGTTGTATTCATGAACAAAGTGGATATGGTTGATGACGCGGAATTATTAGAATTAGTAGAAATGGAAATCAGAGATTTATTATCTTTCTACGAGTATGATGGAGATAATGGTCCTGTTGTTCAAGGTTCTGCTTTAGGTGGATTGAACAATGATCCAAACTGGGTTCCTAAAATCATTGAATTGATGGAAGCTGTTGATGCTTGGATTGAAGAGCCAGTTCGTGATACTGAAAAACCATTCTTGATGCCAATCGAAGATGTATTTACAATTACAGGTCGTGGAACTGTTGCTACAGGTCGTATCGAAACCGGAGTTTGTAACACTGGAGATCCAGTTGAAATCATCGGTATGGGTGCTGAGAAATTGACATCTACTATTACAGGTATCGAAATGTTCCGTCAAATCCTTGATAGAGGTGAGGCTGGAGATAACGCAGGTATCTTGTTAAGAGGTGTTGCTAAAGAAGATATCAAAAGAGGTATGGTTATTGTAAAACCAGGTTCTGTAAAACCACACGCTCACTTCAAAGCTGAGGTGTATATCTTGAAAAAAGAAGAAGGTGGTCGTCACACACCATTCCACAATAACTACCGTCCACAATTCTATGTTCGTACAACAGACGTAACAGGTGTAATTACTTTACCTGCTGGTGTAGAAATGGTAATGCCTGGAGATAACTTAACTATTGAAGTTAAATTATTGAGCGAAATTGCTATGAATGTAGGTTTACGTTTCGCTATCCGTGAGGGTGGTAGAACTGTAGGTGCTGGTCAGGTAACTGAAATTCTATAGTACTTTTTAAGTATAAAAATGAAAAGCCAGTAGTGGAAACATTACTGGCTTTTATTAACAAACGGGCGTAGTTCAAGGGTAGAATAGCGGTCTCCAAAACCGTTGATGGGGGTTCGAATCCCTCCGCCCGTGCAAAATATATATCATAATGACAAAAGTTGTTAATTACATATCGGAAGCATTTGAAGAGTTAAAATCAAATGTAACTTGGCCAGCTTGGTCTGAAGTACAACGTCTAACAATTGTTGTTGCTGTTTTTTCAGTGGTATTCGCCTTGGCAACTTGGGGAGTAGATGAGGCTTTTGCAAAAGCATTAGCTGGATTTTTTAACTGGTTAAAAGCTTAATTTTTTTTGTAATGACAGATAATAATATCAAGAAGTGGTATGTCGTTCGTGCAGTAAGCGGTCAAGAGAATAAAGTGAAAGCTTATATCGAGACTGAAATTACGCGTCTAGGGATGGGAGATTATGTTTCTCAAGTTCTAGTACCGACAGAAAAAATAGTTACTGTTAAAGACGGTAAAAAAATAGCTAAGGATAAAGTGTATTTTCCTGGCTATGTTATGATTGAAGCTAACTTAGTTGGTGAGATTCCGCATATTATTAAGTCTATTACTAGTGTAATTGGTTTTTTAGGTGAAACTAAAAATGGTGAGCCAGTTCCTTTGCGTATTGCTGAGGTAAATAGAATGTTAGGTAAAGTGGATGAGTTAGCTGTTACAACAGATACTCAGTCTATACCTTTCAACTTAGGAGAGACTATTAAGGTTATTGATGGACCTTTTAATGGTTTCAACGGTACAGTTGAAAAAATAAATGAAGAAAAGCGTAAACTTGAGGTAATGGTGAAAATTTTCGGAAGAAAGACTCCATTAGAATTAAGTTTCATGCAAGTTGAAAAAGTATAATTTTTGTTACATCTATAATAACCATTATTCTCGCTTCCATTGAGTGTAATGTTAAATTTTTTAAAAAATGGCTAAAGAAATTAGTAAGGTAGTTAAACTACAAGTTAAGGGAGGTGCTGCGAATCCGTCGCCACCGGTTGGACCTGCTTTAGGAGCTGCTGGGGTAAACATCATGGAGTTCTGTAAGCAATTTAATGCTAGAACTCAAGATAAACCTGGCAAAATTTGTCCAGTGCAAATCACTGTGTACAAAGACAAATCATTCGATTTTGTCGTTAAGACTCCTCCAGCAGCAGTTCAGTTATTGGAAGCTGCAAAGCTAAAATCTGGTTCAGGAGAGCCTAATCGTAAAAAAGTAGCTAGTGTTACTTGGGAACAAATTAGAGCAATTGCTGAAGACAAAATGCCTGACTTAAATGCTTTTACAATTGAAAAAGCAATGAGTATGGTAGCTGGAACAGCTAGATCTATGGGTATAACTGTATCAGGAGACGCTCCTTTTTAATTAAGAGAAAGACATGGCAAAATTGACAAAAAAGCAAAAAGAGGCTGCTTCAAAAATTGAAAAGAACAAATTGTATTCATTGAAAGATGCTTCGGTATTGATTAAAGCAATTGCTTCTGCAAAATTTGATGAGTCTGTTGATATCGCAGTACGTTTAGGAGTTGATCCTAGAAAAGCGAATCAAATGGTTAGAGGAGTGGTAACATTACCTCATGGAACTGGTAAAGATGTAAGAGTTTTGGCTCTTGTAACTCCAGATAAAGAAGCTGAAGCTAAAGCGGCTGGTGCAGACCACGTTGGTTTAGATGATTACCTTCAAAAAATTAAAGACGGTTGGACTGATATTGATGTGATCATCACTATGCCTGCTGTTATGGGTAAATTAGGTCCATTAGGTCGTGTTTTAGGACCTAGAGGTTTAATGCCAAACCCAAAAACAGGTACGGTAACTATGGATGTTGCAAAAGCAGTTCAAGAAGTTAAAGCTGGTAAAATCGATTTCAAAGTTGACAAAACTGGTATTGTACATGCAGGAATAGGTAAAGTATCTTTTGATGCTGATAAAATCTATGACAATGCACACGAAATTATTCAAACATTAATCAAACTTAAACCAACTGCTGCTAAAGGTACCTACATTAAAGGTATTCACCTTACAAGCACAATGAGTCCTGCTATTGCATTGGACCCTAAAGCAGTATAATTGGTAGTTAATAATTTTTAGTATGACTAGAGAAGAAAAATCAATCGCGATTGAAGAATTAACTGCACAGTTAGCTGGTACAAATATTATTTATGTATCTGATATTTCTGGATTAAACGCAGAAACTACTTCAGACTTGAGAAGAGCTTGTTTTAAAGCAGGTATTAAATTAGAGGTTGTAAAAAACACGTTGCTTGCAAAAGCAATGGAAGCTTCTGATAATGATTATGGTGACTTACCTTCAGTATTAACTGGAAACAGCGCTATTTTTATTTCAGATATAGCTAATGCACCTGGAAAAATCATTAAAGATTTCAGAAAAAAATCAGATAAGCCTGTATTAAAAGGAGCTTTCATTAATTCTGAAATTTACATTGGAGACGATCAATTAGATGCTTTGGCAACTATCAAATCGAAAGAAGAACTTATTGGCGAAATTATTGGATTACTTCAATCACCAGCACAACGAGTTATTTCTGCTCTTCAAAACCACTTCAAAGACGAAGAGGTTGCTTAATTAAGCTTTGCTTGATTAAGTGTAGATAACGCGCACAATAATAAATTATATTTTACAAATCATTTTAAAACGATAGAAAAAATGGCAGATTTGAAACAATTCGCAGAACAATTAGTTAACCTAACAGTAAAAGAAGTTAACGAGTTAGCAACAATATTAAAAGATGAGTATGGTATCGAGCCTGCTGCTGCAGCTGTAGTAGTTGCTGCTGGTGGTGGTGATGCTGGTGGAGCTTCTGAGCAATCAGAATTTACAGTAGTATTGAAAGATGCAGGTGCTTCTAAATTAGCAGTTGTTAAGTTAGTAAAAGAACTTACAGGTTTAGGTTTGAAAGAAGCTAAAGATGTAGTTGACGGTGCTCCAAGCAACGTTAAAGAAGGTGTATCTAAAGAAGAAGCTGAAGGGCTTAAAAAATCTTTAGAAGAAGCTGGAGCTGTTGTTGAGTTAAAATAACTTTTACATAGTTTTAGAACAAGGTTTAGGTCTTGAGTAGTAACTCAATGACCTAAACCATTTTTCGTATAATAAAATTATAGCCAATTTTATTATAAATTAGTTTAAAATACGAAAAAGTTTTTGATCAATACGAAGAAAAAGAGTGCACTGTTTTAGTTTGCTTTTAAAGATGTGTTGGTTACAAAAAAGAAAGTATAAATTAAACAGTGTTTTACACAAAAAATTACTTTTTTTAAATCAAAATTTTGTCCATCGATGATAACGAATCAGACTGAAAGATTGAATTTTGCCTCTACTAAAAATATTCCTGCATATCCAGATTTTCTAGATGTACAGGTTAAATCGTTTAAGGATTTTTTCCAATTGGAAACTAAATCTGACGAAAGAGGCGACGAAGGGTTGTATAATACCTTCATGGAAAACTTCCCAATCACAGATACAAGAAATAACTTTGTATTAGAATTTCTCGATTATTTTGTAGATCCACCACGTTATACAATTCAAGAATGTATAGAAAGGGGTCTTACGTATAGTGTGCCTTTAAAAGCGCGTTTAAAACTGTACTGTACAGATCCAGAACACGAAGACTTTGAAACTATTGTACAAGATGTATATCTTGGAACAATTCCTTACATGACTCCAAGTGGTACTTTTGTTATCAATGGTGCTGAACGTGTAGTTGTTTCTCAATTGCACAGATCACCTGGTGTTTTCTTTGGACAATCATTCCATGCTAATGGAACTAAATTATATTCTGCCAGAGTAATTCCTTTTAAAGGTTCTTGGATAGAATTTTCTACTGATATCAATAGCGTAATGTATGCTTATATCGATAGAAAGAAAAAATTACCAGTAACTACTTTATTTAGAGCTATTGGTTTCGAAAGAGATAAAGATATCCTTGAAATTTTTGACCTTGCTGAAGAAATTAAAGTTTCTAAAACAGGACTTAAAAAATATATTGGTAGAAAATTAGCGGCACGTGTATTGAACACATGGCACGAAGATTTCGTTGACGAAGATACTGGCGAAGTTGTTTCTATCGAACGTAACGAGATTATCCTTGATAGAGATACGATTATCGACAAAGATAATGTAGAAGAAATCATCGATTCTAATGTTAAATCTATTTTGTTACATAAAGAAGATGCTAATCAAGGTGATTATGCTATCATTCATAATACGTTACAAAAAGACCCAACAAACTCTGAAAAAGAAGCTGTTGAGCATATTTACAGACAATTGCGTAACGCAGAACCGCCTGATGAAGAAACTGCTCGAGGCATTATCGATAAATTGTTCTTCTCTGACCAACGTTATAACTTAGGTGAAGTAGGTCGTTATAGAATGAACAAAAAACTTGGTTTGGATATCCCAATGGAAAAGCAAGTGCTTACCAAAGAAGATATCATTACCATTGTAAAATATTTGATTGAATTGATCAACTCTAAAGCAGAGATTGATGATATTGATCACTTATCAAACCGTCGTGTTAGAACAGTTGGAGAACAATTGTCTCAACAATTCGGTGTTGGTTTAGCTCGTATGGCTAGAACTATTAGAGAAAGAATGAACGTTAGAGATAACGAGGTGTTTACACCTATTGATTTGATTAATGCTAAAACATTATCATCAGTAATCAACTCTTTCTTTGGAACTAACCAGTTGTCTCAATTTATGGATCAAACGAATCCATTAGCTGAGATTACACACAAAAGAAGATTATCTGCACTTGGACCAGGTGGACTTTCAAGAGAAAGAGCTGGTTTCGAGGTTCGTGACGTTCACTACACGCACTACGGACGTTTATGTCCAATTGAAACTCCAGAGGGACCAAACATTGGTTTGATTTCATCTTTAGGTGTTTATGCAAAAGTGAATGGTATGGGATTCATTGAGACTCCTTACCGTAAAGTAACTAATGGTGTAGTTGATTTAGAATCTACTCCGGTTTACTTGAGCGCAGAAGAAGAAGAAGGTATGATGATTGCGCAAGCAAACATTCAAATGGATAATTCAGGAAAAATTACTGCTGATAACGTAATTGCACGTCAAGAAGGTGATTTCCCTGTAATTGAACCATCTAATGTTCATTATACAGACGTTGCTCCTAACCAAATTGCATCGATTTCGGCTTCATTAATTCCTTTCTTGGAACATGATGATGCGAACCGTGCGTTGATGGGATCTAACATGATGCGTCAAGCTGTACCATTAATTCGCCCAGAAGCTCCAATTGTAGGAACTGGTTTAGAGCGTCAAGTGGCTTCTGATTCTAGAGTTTTAATAAATGCAGAAGGCCATGGTGTAGTAGAGTACGTTGATGCTAACATCATTACTATTAAATACGATCGTTCTGAAGAAGAGCGCATGGTAAGTTTTGATACGGATGAGAAAACATACAATTTAATTAAGTTTAGAAAAACCAACCAAGGAACAAGTATTAACTTGAAACCTATCGTAAGAAAAGGGGATAGAGTAGTTCCAGGTCAAGTTTTATCTGAAGGATATGCAACTCAAAATGGAGAGTTAGCTTTAGGTAGAAACCTTAAAGTAGCCTTCATGCCTTGGAAAGGGTACAACTTTGAGGATGCGATTGTAATTTCTGAGAAAGTAGTTCGCGACGATATCTTTACCTCTATTCACGTTGATGATTATTCATTAGAAGTGAGAGATACTAAATTAGGTAACGAAGAGTTAACGAATGATATTCCTAACGTTTCTGAAGAGGCTACAAAAGACTTGGATGAAAACGGTATGATCAGAATTGGAGCCGAGGTGAAACCTGGAGATATTCTTATCGGAAAAATTACGCCAAAAGGAGAATCAGATCCTACTCCAGAAGAGAAATTGCTTCGCGCCATCTTCGGAGATAAAGCAGGTGATGTAAAAGATGCTTCATTAAAAGCGTCTCCATCTTTACACGGTGTTGTTTTAGACAAAAAATTATTCGCAAGAGCGGTAAAAGATAAACGTAAGAGAACGCAAGATAAAGATGCTTTAACAGCACTTGAATCAGAATTCGAAACCAAATTTGTTGAATTAAAAGACAAATTAGTTGAGAAATTGTTCGTAATCGTAAACGGGAAAACATCTCAAGGTGTAATGAACGATTTGGGTGAAGAAGTTTTACCAAAAGGTAAAAAATATACTCAAAAAATGTTATATGCTGTTGAAGATTTTGCTCACTTAAGTAAAGGTCAATGGGTTGCTGATGATGCAACTAATAAAATGGTTAATGATTTGATTCATAACTATAAAATTAAATTGAACGACTTACAAGGAGCTTTACGTAGAGAAAAATTCACGATTACTGTTGGAGATGAATTGCCAGCTGGAATCTTGAAATTAGCGAAAGTATATATCGCTAAAAAACGTAAGTTGAAAGTTGGGGATAAAATGGCGGGTCGTCACGGTAACAAAGGTATTGTTGCTCGTATCGTTCGTCATGAAGATATGCCTTTCTTGGAAGACGGAACGCCAGTAGATATCGTATTGAATCCACTTGGGGTACCATCTCGTATGAACATTGGTCAGATTTATGAGACTGTTTTAGGATGGGCTGGAATGAACTTGGGTAGAAAATTTGCTACTCCAATTTTTGATGGTGCTTCTTTAGACGAAATCAATGCCTTGACTGATGAAGCAGGTGTACCACGTTTTGGACATACACATCTTTATGATGGAGGAACTGGAGAACGTTTCCACCAAGCTGCAACTGTGGGTGTTATCTATATGTTGAAATTAGGACACATGGTAGATGATAAAATGCACGCACGTTCTATCGGACCATACTCGTTGATTACTCAACAACCATTGGGTGGTAAAGCTCAATTTGGAGGTCAACGTTTTGGAGAGATGGAGGTTTGGGCTCTTGAGGCGTATGGCGCATCAAGTACTTTAAGAGAAATCTTGACTGTGAAATCAGATGACGTAATTGGTAGAGCTAAATCTTACGAAGCTATCGTTAAAGGTGAATCAATGCCAGAACCAGGATTGCCAGAATCATTCAATGTATTGATGCATGAATTAAAAGGTCTTGGTTTAGATATCAGATTAGAAGAATAAAACAGAATGCTGTATTCAGTTCCATTTTTTTGGAACTGAATACTTATTTATAATAAGTTTTTAAGGATTTATACCCGTAAACCGTTCCGATTTTTTATTGAAGCCTTTAGGTTTTTATAACTAGCACTTCAAATAGAGTTTGAAGTTTAGAGAAGTAATTCGAGGTATTAGCTGAATGATTTGTTTTGAAGAGTTTAACCACAAATTGAAACATATCATAAATCTAAATCAATTTTTTAATTGCAATTAAATCAATAGTAAAAACTATGATGAATAATAGAAATAACAATAAGGATAAGAACCCAGTTAAAAGGTTCAATAAAATTTCGATAGGACTTGCTTCTCCTGAATCCATCTTAAAAGAATCAAGAGGTGAAGTGTTAAAGCCTGAAACTATCAACTACAGAACGCACAAACCAGAGCGTGACGGACTTTTCTGCGAAAGAATTTTTGGTCCTGTTAAGGATTTTGAATGTGCTTGTGGAAAATACAAAAGAATTCGTTATAAAGGAATTATTTGTGACCGATGTGGTGTAGAAGTTACGGAGAAAAAAGTACGTAGAGATAGAGTAGGACACATCAACCTTGTTGTGCCAATTGCTCATATCTGGTATTTCCGTTCGCTTCCAAACAAAATTGGATACATCCTTGGATTACCGTCTAAGAAATTAGACATGATTATTTACTACGAAAGATACGTAGTAATCCAAGCGGGTATTGCTCAAAATGCTGAAGGAGAACCAGTACAACGATTAGATTTCTTGACAGAAGAAGAGTATTTGAATATTTTAGATACACTTCCTGCTGACAATCAATATTTAGACGATTTTGATCCAAATAAATTTGTTGCCAAAATGGGAGCAGAGTGTATTATGGATTTATTAGCACGTATCGACTTAGACGAGTTATCATACAGTTTACGTCATAGTGCTAACAATGAAACGTCTAAACAACGTAAAACAGAAGCATTAAAAAGATTACAAGTTGTAGAATCTTTCCGTGAGTCTAACTTGAACCGTGAGAACCGTCCTGAGTGGATGATTATGAAAGTAGTTCCAGTTATTCCACCAGAATTACGTCCGCTTGTGCCACTAGATGGAGGTCGTTTTGCTACTTCTGATTTGAATGATTTATACCGTCGTGTAATTATACGTAACAACCGTTTGAAAAGATTGATGGAGATTAAAGCTCCTGAAGTTATCTTGAGAAACGAAAAACGTATGTTGCAAGAATCTGTGGATTCACTTTTCGATAATACTCGTAAAGCATCTGCAGTAAAAACAGAATCAAACAGACCATTAAAATCATTATCTGATTCATTGAAAGGTAAGCAAGGACGTTTCCGTCAAAACTTACTTGGAAAACGTGTTGATTATTCTGCTCGTTCGGTAATTGTTGTTGGACCTGAGTTGAAATTATTTGAATGTGGTATCCCAAAAGATATGGCATCTGAATTGTACAAACCTTTTGTAATCCGTAAATTGATTGAAAGAGGTATTGTTAAAACGGTAAAATCAGCTAAAAAAATAATTGACAAAAAAGAGCCTGTAGTTTGGGACATCCTTGAAAATGTAATTAAAGGACACCCAGTATTACTGAATCGTGCTCCTACTTTGCACCGTTTAGGTATCCAAGCGTTCCAGCCAAAATTAATTGAAGGAAAAGCAATCCAATTGCACCCTTTAGTGTGTACGGCATTTAACGCGGATTTTGATGGTGACCAGATGGCGGTTCACTTGCCATTAGGACCAGAAGCAATCTTGGAAGCACAATTATTAATGTTGGCTTCTCACAATATTTTGAACCCTGCTAATGGAGCGCCTATCACGGTACCTTCTCAGGACATGGTTTTGGGTCTGTATTATATGACCAAAGAACGTTTATCAACTCCTGAGCATAAAATTTTAGGTCAAGATTTGACTTTCTATTCTGCTGAAGAGGTAAACATCGCATTAAACGAAGGACAATTAGAATTGAATGCTCGTGTAAAAATTAGAGCAAAAGATTTTAACGAAAATGGAGAGTTGGTTTACAAAATAATCCAAACTACTGCGGGTCGTGTCTTGTTTAATGAAGTAGTTCCTGAAGCTGCTGGATATATCAATGATGTATTAACTAAGAAAAACTTAAGAGATATTATTGGTCACATTTTAAGTGTAACTGATGTACCTACTACAGCTGCTTTCTTGGATAATATGAAAGATATGGGGTACAAATTTGCCTTTAAAGGTGGATTGTCATTCTCATTAGGAGATATTCGTATTCCAGATCAAAAACCACAATTAATTGCAGATGCTAGAGCGCAAGTTGAAGGTATTTCTGCTAACTATAACATGGGTCTTATCACCAATAACGAACGTTATAACCAAGTTATTGATGTATGGACTTCAACCAATGCTCAATTGACAGAGGCAGCAATGAAAAACATTAGAGAAGACCAACAAGGTTTCAACTCTGTGTATATGATGCTTGATTCTGGAGCAAGGGGATCTAAAGAACAAATTCGTCAGTTGACTGGTATGCGTGGTTTGATGGCTAAGCCAAAAAAATCAACTGCTGGTGGTGGTGAAATTATTGAAAACCCGATTTTATCTAACTTTAAGGAAGGTCTATCGATCCTTGAGTACTTTATTTCTACTCACGGTGCTCGTAAAGGTCTAGCGGATACCGCTCTTAAAACTGCCGATGCAGGGTACTTGACAAGAAGATTACATGACGTTTCTCAAGATGTTATTGTAAACATTGATGATTGTGGTACTTTAAGAGGTGTTGAAGTTTCTGCTTTGAAGAAAAACGAAGAAATCGTAGAATCTTTAGGTGAAAGAATTCTTGGACGAGTTGCATTACAAGATGTTATTAATCCTTTGGATAACGAAGTATTAGTTGCATCTGGAGAACAAATAACAGAAGCAATTGTTAAAGCAATTGAAGCTTCGCCAATTGAAAAAGTTGAAGTTCGTTCTCCATTAACTTGTGAGGCTTTAAAAGGAATCTGTGCTAAATGTTACGGTAGAAACTTAGCTACTGGAAAAATTACGCAAAGAGGAGAAGCTGTTGGTGTAATTGCTGCTCAATCTATTGGAGAGCCTGGAACACAATTGACACTTCGTACATTCCACGTAGGTGGGGTTGCGGGAGGTATATCTGAGGAGTCAAGTATTATTGCTCGTTTCCCAGGTAAACTTGAAATCGAGGATTTAAAAACAGTTAAAGGAGAAGATAGCGAAGGAAACGCTGTGGATATTGTTGTTTCTCGTTCTACTGAATTGAAATTAATCGATGAAAAAACAGGTATTTTATTAAGTACAAATAATATCCCTTACGGTTCTAGTATTTTTGTAAAAGACGGACAGTCAGTTGCAAAAGGAGAAGTAATCTGTAAATGGGATCCATATAATGGAGTTATTATTTCCGAGTTTACTGGTAAAATTGCTTATGAAGATTTAGAGCAAGGACAATCGTTCATGGTAGAAATTGATGAGCAAACTGGTTTCCAAGAAAAAGTAATTTCTGAGTCAAGAAACAAAAAATTAATTCCAACTTTATTGGTTTACGGTAAAGACAATGAATTGATTCGTTCGTACAACTTACCTGTTGGAGCTCACTTGATGGTTGATGATGGCGAGAAAATTAAAGCCGGTAAGATTTTAGTTAAAATTCCACGTCGTTCTTCTAAATCTGGAGATATCACTGGAGGTTTACCAAGAATTACCGAGTTGTTAGAAGCTCGTAATCCATCAAATCCAGCTGTAGTGTCTGAAATTGATGGTGTTGTATCTTTCGGAAAAATCAAACGTGGTAATCGCGAAATCATCATCGAATCTAAATTTGGTGAAGTGAAGAAATACCTAGTTAAATTATCTAGTCAAATCTTGGTTCAAGAAAATGACTTTGTAAAAGCAGGTGTTCCTTTGTCTGATGGTGCTATTACTCCTGATGATATTTTGAGAATTCAAGGGCCAGCTGCTGTACAACAGTACTTGGTAAATGAAATTCAAGAAGTATACCGTTTACAAGGGGTAAAAATTAACGACAAACACTTTGAAGTAGTTATTCGTCAAATGATGCGTAAAGTACGTGTTCAAGATCCAGGAGATACTTTGTTCTTAGAAGATCAATTAATCCATACTAAAGATTTCATCTTAGAAAACGATAAGTTATACGGAATGAAAGTGGTAGAAGATGCAGGTGATTCTGATACATTGAAACCAGGACAAATTATCACACCGCGTCAGTTGCGTGATGAAAACTCATTGTTAAAACGTACAGATAAAAACCTAGTTGTAGCACGTGATGTAATTACAGCAACTGCTACGCCAGTACTTCAAGGTATAACTAGAGCATCTTTACAAACGAAATCATTCATTTCAGCAGCTTCTTTCCAAGAAACTACTAAAGTATTAAACGAAGCTGCAGTAGCAGGTAAAGTTGATTACTTAGAAGGTCTGAAAGAAAATGTAATTGTAGGTCACAGAATTCCAGCAGGTACAGGTATGAGAGAATACGATCATACTATTGTTGGATCTAAAGATGATTACAATGAAATGATGGCTAACAAAGAGGAGTATATTTATTAATTCAATTCATAAATTTTCAAAGTCTGTAGGAATACAGACTTTGATTTTTTTACTTTTTTAATTTTTTTATTATGGAGCAACAAGAGCAAATCAATATTGAATTAGATGAGCAAACAGCTGAAGGGATTTATTCTAATTTGGCTATAATTAATCATTCTTCTTCAGAATTTGTTTTAGATTTCGTGAGCATTATGCCGGGAATTCCTAAAGCAAAAGTTAAATCAAGAATTGTTTTAACTCCACAACATGCTAAAAGATTATTAAAAGCTATTGGAGAAAATATACATCGTTTTGAAATTGCTCATGGCGAAATTAAAGATACAGAGCAAGTTCCAATTCCACTGAATTTTGGTCCTGCGGGACAAGCATAAAAAAAAAGAGGCTCCAATATTTGGAGCCTCTTTTTTTGTATCTAATCAAATTCTGAAGTGAAAAATAATTTTACAGTAGGGTATTTACTTTGCGTCATTTGAATTGTAAAATCAGAATCAGCTAAAAAAACTAATTGTCCGTATTTATCGTGTGCCAAAAACTTTTGTTTGATGCGTTTGAATTCTTTGAATTCCTCATTTTTAGCATCATCTGGTTTTACCCAACAAGCCTTGTGAACGGGAAAGTTTTCATAGGTACATTTTGCACCATATTCATGTTCTAAACGGTATTGAATAACTTCGTACTGAAGTGCCCCTACCGTTCCAATTACTTTACGATTATTCATTTCTAATGTAAACAACTGCGCCACTCCTTCGTCCATTAATTGGTCTACTCCTTTGTCTAGTTGTTTCGCTTTTAATGGGTCAGCATTATTAATGTAACGGAAGTGTTCTGGTGAGAAACTCGGAATACCTTTAAAACTCATCGCTTCTCCTTCGGTTAAAGTATCACCAATTTTGAAGTTTCCGGTATCGTGCAATCCCACAATATCACCAGGGTAGGAGATATCTACAATTTCTTTTTTTTCAGCAAAAAAGGCGTTGGGACTTGAAAATTTTAAATTCTTCTTTTGCCGTACGTGGAAATACGGTTTGTTGCGTTCAAAAGTTCCCGAAACAATTTTGATAAATGCTAAACGGTCACGGTGTTTTGGATCCATATTCGCGTGAATTTTGAATACAAAGCCCGACATTTTTTCTTCTTTTGGATCCACTAAACGCGTTTCTGAATCTTTAGGTCGAGGTGAAGGAGCAATGGCTACAAAGCAATCTAGCAATTCTCTAACCCCAAAATTATTCAAAGCTGAACCAAAAAATACAGGTTGCAATTTTCCGTCTAAATAGTCCTGACGGTCAAATTTTGGATAAACCTCGTCGATTAATTCTAGTTCTTCACGTAATTTATCAGCGGGTTTCTGGCCAATTATTTTTTCTAATTCCGGACTTTGCACGTCTGAAAAAGCTATTGTTTCTTCAATATTTTTACGACTATCTCCGCTAAACAAGTTGATGTTTTGCTCCCATAAATTATAAATACCTTGAAAGTCATATCCCATTCCGATTGGGAAACTCAAAGGTGTAACCGTCAAACCTAACTTTTGCTCCACTTCATCCATCAAGTCAAAAGCATCTTTTCCTTCACGGTCTAATTTATTGATGAAAACAATAATTGGGATGTTTCTCATTCGGCAAACCGAAACTAATTTTTCAGTTTGTTCCTCGACCCCTTTGGCAACGTCAATCACAACAATTACACTATCTACTGCAGTTAACGTTCGAAATGTATCTTCAGCAAAATCCTTATGCCCGGGTGTGTCAAGAATGTTGATTTTTTTCTCTTTATAATTGAATGCCAAAACCGAAGTCGAAACCGAAATCCCTCTTTGACGTTCAATCTCCATAAAATCGGAAGTTGCACCTTTCTTGATCTTGTTGTTTTTCACAGCACCCGCTTCCTGAATCGCCCCTCCAAAAAGAAGTAATTTTTCAGTTAGCGTAGTTTTCCCGGCATCGGGATGGGAAATAATTCCAAATGTTCTCCTGCGTTGTATTTCTTCTAAAAAACTCATAATTGCTATAATGGATTGCAAAAATACTATTTACTTCACTAAATAACTAATTACAATTTTATTTCTATGATGTATTTCAAGGATTGAATTTAAATCAATTTAGTTCAACTCAATAGTAACACTTTAAATGATGTTAATACTGTTAAACTTCAATAGAATGTAGTTTTCCGATAACCAGGATTAATAGCACTTTAATTAAAAAAGCTATTCTAGCAAGCATCGTAATAATTTTTTGTTAATAGTACTCACTTCACTTGTATTCTCTATTGTATTTGTTATTTTTGTTGGCAGTTATGGAATTTAAGTTAATTTTGATTTCTAAACTAAATTTTCGACTTTACTATTTTAAGTCTACAAACTAAGTCAGTCTTTGTATTGCTTTGGATTTGTTCATTAAATAAACCAATAAAAATGATTTTTCAATTTCCGTTTATCTCAAGTTTTTTAAACAATAAAAAACATATTTTAACTTTACTACTTATTTTTTCAGTTGCCTTGGTTTCTGCTCAAGAAATTATCAAAGACAATCCCGTAAAAGAAACTCCAAAAGTAGATTCTTCTAAAAAAATTAAAATAGATGGAATTATTGCTACAGTGGGGGAATATATCATCCTAGATTCAGATATTGACAAAGCTTATTTAGAAATTTCTAGTCAAGGTGGTTCTGTAAAAGATATAACAAGATGTCAGATGTTAGGTAAACTAATGGAAGATAAACTGTATGCGCATCAAGCAGTTCAGGACAGTGTCAAGGTTACAGATTCAGAGGTGAAAACTATGATGGATGAACGTTTGAATTATATGACAGAGCAGTTGGGTTCTATGGATAAAATTGTGGAATACTACAAGAAAGATAATGAAGAAGACTTTAGGACATATTTTTTTGATATTCTAAAAGAGAACAAGTTAACGACTGAAATGCAAAAGAAAATTGTAGATGATGTTGAAATTACTCCAGAAGAAGTTCGAAATTTTTTCAAGAAAATACCAAAAGATGAATTGCCTGTTTTTAGTGCTGAAATGGAGGTTGCCCAAATTGTGGTTAAACCTAAAATTTCGGATGCTGATAAACAGAAAGTTATAGATCGATTGAATGGGTTCAAAAAAGAGATTCAAGAGGGGTCAAGTTTTGCAACCAAAGCGGTACTTTATTCTCAAGATCCAGGATCAAGATCCAGTGGTGGTTATTACAAAATGAACCGAAAAACTCCATTTGTAAAAGAATTTAAAGATGTTGCATTTAGTCTTGATGAAGGAGAAATATCAGAGCCTTTTGAGACAGAATATGGGTATCATATTATTTTTGTTGAAAAAGTTAAGGGGCAAGAAGTTGAATTGCGTCACATTTTATTAGCACCAAAAGTTACAGAGGAAGCCTTACTTGAGGCTAAAGAGAAAATCACTTTAATTCGTAAACGAATTTTAGATAAAGAAATTACTTTTGCGGAAGCAGCCAGAACCCTTTCTGATGAGAAAGAAACTAGAACTAATGGTGGAGTTTTAATTAATCCAAAAACACAAGACACCCGTTTTGAATTGACAAAAATGGATCCGAGTTTGTATGCTCAAGTTTCTAATTTAAAGGAAAATGAATTGTCAAGTCCATTTGTTGAGGAGCCGCAAGAAGGAAAAAAACAATTTAAATTGGTTACCGTAACTAATAGAATTAATGAGCATACCGCTGATTATGCCAAAGATTATACTAAAATTAAAGAATTAGCTTTAAAGGAGAAGCAAATCAAAGCTATCGGAAAATGGTTTGATGATAAAATTAAAGACACCTATATAAAAATAATTGGAGAATATAAAGATTGTTCATTTACAAATAATTGGTTGAAAAAATAATTTTTTAAAATAAATCAAAAAAGAGTTAGCTTTATGAATTCAAATCATGTTGCTAACTCTTTTTAATTTAAATCGTCCTATACTATGTCAGATGTAACCGCTATTCATAACTTAGTTCAAAAAAGAGCTGCTCTTAAAAATGAAATTGCCAAAATTATTGTTGGGCAGGATGCGGTTATAGATCAAATTTTACTGGCTGTTTTTTCTGGAGGTCATGCTTTATTAGTAGGCGTGCCAGGTCTTGCAAAAACATTAATGGTGAATACTTTGGCCCAGGCCTTAGGTTTGGATTTCAAGCGCATTCAATTTACACCAGATTTGATGCCTTCAGATATTTTAGGAAGTGAAATTTTGGACGAGAATAGGCAATTTAAATTCATTAAGGGACCTGTTTTTACCAATATTGTTTTAGCGGATGAAATTAACAGGACTCCTCCAAAGACACAAGCTGCTTTGTTGGAAGCGATGCAAGAACGTTCGGTTACTGTAGCGGGCTATAAACACCAATTAAATTTACCTTATTTTGTTTTAGCTACTCAAAACCCAATTGAGCAGGAAGGAACTTATCCTCTGCCAGAGGCGCAATTGGACCGATTTATGTTTGCTATCAAATTAGAATATCCCACTTTTGAAGAAGAAGTTCTAGTTGTAAAACAAACGACATCAGACAAGAAATGGGAAGTTCAATCCTTATTTTCGGCTCAAGAAATTATCGATTTTCAACAATTGATTCGTCGAATTCCAGTTGCGGATAATGTAATTGAATATGCCGTAGGTTTGGTTGGTAAAACACGCCCAGACAGTTTGTTGTCAAATGACTATGTGAAAAATTATTTAGATTGGGGAGCTGGTCCTAGAGCTTCGCAAAATTTAGTTTTAGCAGCTAAAACACATGCGGCTTTTAATGGGAAATATTCTCCTGACATTGAAGATGTAAAAGCGGTTGCAGTTGGTATTCTTCGTCATCGAATTATAAAAAACTATAAAGCAGATGCTGAAGGGATTACAGAAGAAGAAATTATAAGTCAAATTCTGTAATTAACCCTAGTTATGTTCTAAATTTCATGAATATTCTATCCATTAGAATTATTCTTATTTTACTAATTGTTTTTTGATAATTATCTAGCAACTATTCAATTAAATTATTGTTTTAATAATTTAATCTATCTTAACTCGTTTTTTTATAATAATAATTGTTAGTATCCCGACTTTTGTTAAATTATTTTTAATTCTCGTCGAGAATACTTAAATTTGTGATAGAAAAATAATTATAACAAATATATTATGAGTTTAGATAATACAATGCATCTTTACAATGACTACATCAAAGAAATTGAAGAACGTAAAGGTCAAGGATTACACCCAAAACCAATTGATAGTGCAGATCTACTAAGTGAAATTATCTTACAGATTAAAGATGTAAATTCGCCGAACAGAAAAGATTGTCTCAACTTTTTCATATACAATACATTGCCAGGAACCACAAGTGCTGCTGGTAAAAAAGCCTATTTCTTAAAAGATATTATTCTTGGAAAAGAAATAGTTAATGAAATTACTCCTGATTTTGCATTTGAATTATTGTCTCATATGAAAGGTGGAACTTCTATTGAAGTTTTACTTGATTTGGCTTTAGGTAATGATATTGCTATTGCAAAACAAGCAGCGGATGTGCTTAAAACACAAGTGTATCTTTATGATGCTGACACGGCTCGATTGAAAGAAGCATACACAAATGGGAATGCTACAGCTACAGCTATTTTAGAAAGCTATGCAAAAGCGGAGTTTTTTACAAAATTGCCAGAAATTGCAGAAGAAATCAAAGTAGTTACTTTTATTGCTGGAGAAGGAGATATTTCAACGGATTTATTATCACCAGGTAATCAAGCGCACTCGCGTTCAGATCGTGAATTGCACGGTAAATGTATGATTACGCCTCAAGCACAACAAGAGATTCAAGCCCTTCAAGCGCAACATCCAGATAAAAGTGTGATGTTAATCGCTGAAAAAGGAACAATGGGTGTTGGATCTTCTAGAATGTCAGGAGTGAACAACGTGGCACTTTGGACAGGAAAGCAAGCTAGTCCGTATATTCCATTTGTAAATATTGCACCAATTGTTGGGGGGACTAATGGTATTTCTCCAATTTTCTTAACTACTGTTGATGTAACAGGAGGTATTGGAATTGATCTAAAAAACTGGGTTAAGAAAACGGATGACAATGGTGAATTAGTTCGCGATGAAAATGGAGAAACCGTATTAGAGCAAGTATATTCTGTTGCTACAGGTACAGTTTTAACGATTAATACAAAAACTAAAAAATTATACAATGGCGATCAAGAATTGATTGATATTTCAAGATCATTTACACCACAAAAAATAGAGTTTATCAAAGCGGGTGGATCTTATGCTATTGTTTTTGGTAAAAAAATTCAAACCTTTGCTTGTAAAGTTTTAGGAATTGATATTCCTACTGTTTTTGCGCCTTCAAAAGAGGTTTCGAATCCAGGACAAGGACTTACAGCTGTTGAAAAAATATTCAATAAAAATGCAGTTGGAAATACTCCAGGTAAAGTATTACATGCCGGTTCAGATGTTCGTGTAGAAGTAAATATTGTTGGTTCGCAAGATACAACAGGATTGATGACTGCTCAAGAATTAGAATCTATGGCAGCCAAAGTGATTTCGCCAATTGTTGATGGAGCATACCAATCTGGATGTCATACTGCTTCAGTTTGGGATAAAAAAGCACAAGCTAATATTCCAAAATTAATGCAATTTATGAATGATTTTGGATTGATTACAGCTCGTGACCCAAAAGGTGTTTATCACGCAATGACAGACGTTATTCATAAAGTATTGAACGATATCACTATTGATGACTGGGCTATCATTATTGGTGGTGACTCTCATACAAGAATGTCAAAAGGGGTAGCTTTTGGTGCTGACTCAGGGACTGTAGCATTGGCTTTAGCTACAGGTGAGGCATCAATGCCAATTCCAGAATCAGTTAAGGTTACCTTCAAAGGAACTATGAAATCGTATATGGATTTCCGTGATGTAGTTCACGCTACTCAAGCGCAAATGCTACATAAATTTGGTGGCGAAAATGTGTTCCAAGGTAGAATTATCGAAGTACATATTGGAACTTTAACAGCCGATCAAGCCTTTACTTTTACAGATTGGTCTGCTGAAATGAAAGCAAAAGCGTCTATCTGTATTTCAGAAGATGATACCTTGATTGAATCATTGGAAATTGCCAAAGGCAGAATCCAAATCATGATTGATAAGGGAATGGATAATGCTACTAAAGTGCTTCAAGGTCTTATCAATAAAGCTAATAAGCGAATTGAAGAAATTAAAACGGGAGATAAACCTGCTTTACGTCCTGATGCTAATGCAAAGTATTATGCTGAGGTAGAAATAGACTTAGATATTATCAATGAGCCTATGATTGCTGATCCAGATGTAAATAATAAAGATGTTTCTAAACGATATACGCACGATACCATTAGACCTCTTTCTTTTTATGGAGGAACTAAAAAAGTAGATTTAGGATTTATCGGATCTTGTATGGTGCACAAAGGCGATATGAAAATATTAGCTCAAATGCTTAAAAATATTGAAAAACAAGAAGGTAAAGTGGAATTTAAAGCACCTTTAGTGGTTGCGCCACCAACTTACAATATTGTTGATGAATTAAAAGCGGAAGGCGATTGGGAAGTATTACAAAAATATTCAGGATTTGAATTTGATGATAATGCCCCTAAGGGAGCTGCACGTACAGAGTATGAAAATATGTTGTATTTAGAGCGTCCGGGTTGTAACCTTTGTATGGGTAACCAAGAGAAAGCTTCTAAAGGAGATACCGTTATGGCAACTTCTACTCGTTTGTTCCAAGGAAGGGTAGTGGAAGATTCTGCTGAGAAAAAAGGAGAGTCATTGTTGTCTTCTACTCCAGTTGTAGTTTTGTCAACAGTTTTAGGAAGAACGCCTTCTATAGAAGAGTACAAAAAAGCAGTAGAAGGAATTAACTTAACTAAGTTTGCACCTTCTCATAAATTACTAGTTGGATAACATTTAATGGTGTTATAACTAATAAAAAGCCTAAGTTTATCTTAGGCTTTTTTTGTAAGCAACCTACTTTTTAATAGATAACTGATTAATCAGAAATGGCTTTTGTATTTAGTGTTAAACAATTTTATAATTGCATTAACTTATTAAGTTAGTAAAAAGGCCTACCTTTGTAATCCTTAAAATAATCTCATTAACGTTTTTTTCAATGCGTAGCTATTTAAATTTTAGAATTTGAATTGAGATGAAAATTAATGAACAAATGAAATACTACCTATTATTATTTATTTTTACACTTGTTAATTCTTCGTTGGTTTTTTCTCAAGAGAAGTTGATAAAACATACTGTAAAAAAAGGAGAAACAATCACTGCCATTGCTCAGAAATATAAAATAGAACCTAGTGCTATTTATGAACTTAACCCGGATTGCAGTCGAACATTAAAAGTAGAATCCATTATTTTAATTCCACGCACGACATCTAAGGTTATTAAATCAAAAACAGAATCAAAAACTGTAATTGTTGAAAACACTCACGAAGTTCAGCCTAAAGAGACTTTATTTGGTATTGCAAAACAATATGAGATTTCTTTAGAAGAACTTAATGCCGCCAATCCAGAATTAGTAGAAACGGGTTTAAAGGCAGGACAAAAAATAAAAATACCTTCTAAAGTTATTACAAAGATTGTTACAGAGAATAAGAAAGAAACAGCAAAATTAGAACCTATAAAAGAAGTAGTTCTAATAGAAAAAAAAGAAAAGAGTGTTACTTTACCTCATACTAAACAAACCGAATCAACAATACATCAAGTTGTAGCATCAGAAACAAAATTCGGAATAGCAAAACAATATGGAATTTCAGTAAATGATTTGGATAAAGCTAATCCGATATTAGAAAAGGAAGCCCTAAAGGTGGGACAGAAAATCGTGATTCCCATAAAAGAAGGTGTTGCAGCAGTTACTACAGTTGTAAAGCCAATTGAGACTGTGCCAGTAAAATCAATTGGAGTTCAAGAAAATACCAAAGTCAAAGAGGAAGTTGTAACAGTTAAAAAGGAAGCAATTGAAGAAAATGTAGCGACTATTTCGTATGAAGTGCTTCCAAAAGAAACTAAATATGGAATTGCCAAAAAGTATGGAATTTCGGTTTCGGAATTAGAAATACAGAATCCTTCTATTGCTAAAAATTTATATGTTGGCGCTAAATTGAAAATTGTTGGTGCAAAAGCGATTCAAGAAGAAGTTTCAGATGATACTAAATTAATTGCTGAAACGACGAATCAAACAGATGCAAATCAAGAGAATTTAACCATTGCGAGTAGTTTGGCAAAATGGAATACGAGCGAGGAACTTGCTGATGAATTAATTCGAATGGCATCAGATAATTTGGGATCAAGATACCGTTCAGGAGGAACTTCAAAAAATGGTTTTGACTGCTCCGGTTTAATGTATGCTACTTTTAGTTCTCTGGATATTAAATTACCTAGATCCTCACATCAGATGGCTACCATTGGTACTGTAGTCGATCCTAATCAAGCTCAAAAAGGTGATTTGATATTCTTCAAGACTAGAGGAGCTAATCAAATTAACCATGTGGGGATGATAGTAGAGGTAAATGATGGCGAAATAAAATTCATTCACTCTGCTACTCATGGCGGTGTAATAATATCATCTACAAAAGAAAAGTATTATGAGAAGAATTTTACTCAAATAAATAGGGTGCTTCAGCAGTAAATACTATAAAAAAAACTCCTCATTTGAGGAGTTTTTTTATGGCATAATACTTAGTTTAATTTGTTAGAAATATTTTTTTGAAAAAATGTATATCTTTAACCAACCAAAATTTAACCTAAACCTATAAATATAAATATGAAAGAAAATCAACCTGAAGATTTTAAGCGCGAATTAGGATTATTAGACGGAACAATGTTAGTCGTAGGTTCAATGATAGGATCTGGGATTTTTATTGTCAGTGCTGACATTGCAAGACAAGTTGGATCGGCAGGTTGGCTAACTTTAATTTGGTTGGTTTCTGGAGTTATAACAATGATTGCTGCGGTAAGTTATGGAGAGTTGAGTGCTATGTTTCCTAAAGCGGGTGGCCAATATGTATATTTAAAAGAGGCTTATAATAAATTAATTGCTTTTTTATACGGTTGGAGTTTCTTCGCAGTTATTCAAACAGGAACCATTGCGGCTGTTGGTGTTGGTTTTTCCAAATTTGCAGCGTATTTAATTCCTTCGCTTAGTGATGAAAATATACTATTTGAATTTAGTTCGTTTCAATTAAATGCAGCTCAAATTGTATCAATAATCACAATTGTTTTGCTTACTTATGTTAATAGCAGAGGCGTTAAGAATAGTAAAACATTACAAACAATTTTGACTGTTATTAAAATTCTGTCTTTATTTGGTTTGATAATTTTCGGATTGTTGTTAGCTGCAAAAGCAGAAGTTTGGAATGCGAATTGGTCTGACGCCTGGAATACACGTTCATTTAATTCCGATACTGGTTCGTGGTTGCCAATAGGTGGAACTGCTTTGTTAACTGGTATTTCTGCAGCTATGGTTGGGTCTTTGTTTTCGAGTGATGCCTGGAATGGAGTAACTTTTATTGCTGGAGAAATTAAAAATCCAAAACGCAATGTAGGTTTGAGTTTGTTTCTTGGAACTTTTATAGTTACTATTATTTATGTATTAACTAATTTAATGTATTTAGCAGTAATTCCTCTTGAAGAAATTGCAACTGCTAAATCCGATCGAGTAGCAGTAGTATCCTCTCAATATACTTTTGGGGATATGGGAACAATTATTATTGCTGTAATGATTATGATTTCCACATTTGCTTGTAATAATGGTTTGATTATGGCAGGTGCTAGAGTTTATTACACGATGGCTAAAGATGGTCTTTTTTTGAAAAAGGCAGCTAATTTAAATTCGGCTAGTGTTCCAGAATGGGCGCTTTGGGTACAATGCGTTTGGGCTTCGCTTTTATGTTTAACGGGGAAGTATGGAGATTTATTAGACTTTGTAATCATAATAGTTTTAATATTCTATATTCTTACTATTTATGGAATTTTTATACTTCGTAAGAAAATGCCAGATGTTGAGAGGCCTTATAAAGCTTTTGGTTATCCATTCTTACCAATGCTATATATTGTGATTGCTACGGCAGTTTGTGTTTCATTATTGTTCACTAAATTTTCAACTTGTGGTTGGGGTGTATTAATTATGTTGACTGGAATACCGATTTACTATTTTACAAAACCTAAGGAATAAATTGTGTTTAAAATAAATAGAAAAGCCGGCTTGTAGATTCAAGCCGGCTTTTTGGATTATGTGGGGAACTTAATATTTTATAAAATACTACTTACTTCTTCATAAGGCAATCCCCATGCTTCAGCAACTCCTTGGTAAACAATTTTACCATTGGCGATATTTAATCCTTTTTTCAATTCTTCATTTTCAGAACACGCTTTTTTCCATCCTTTGTTTGCCAATTGAATTGCGTATGGCAAGGTAGCATTAGTCAAAGCTAAGGTAGATGTGTAAGGTACTGCTCCTGGCATATTAGCTACACAATAGTGAACTATTCCATCAATAATAAAAGTCGGATTTTCATGAGTTGTTGGTGTACAAGTTTCAATACAACCTCCTTGATCCACAGCAACATCCACTACAACAGTGCCAGGACTCATTAATTTTAACATGTCTTTTGTGATCAAATGAGGTGCTTTTGCTCCAGGAATTAACACGGCTCCGATTACTAAATCAGCATTTGCAATCGCATCACAAATATTATAATGGTTAGACATTAATGTGGTTACATTAGGTGGCATTATATCCGATAAATAACGCAAACGCGCTAAGCTTACATCCATAATTGTAACATTGGCACCAAAACCAGCAGCCATTTTAGCTGCTTGAGTTCCTACGATACCACCTCCTAAGACAACTACTTTTGCAGGGTTTACACCTGGAACTCCTCCTAAAAGAATTCCTTTTCCTTGCATAGGTTTCTCTAAATATTTGGCACCTTCTTGAATAGACATTCTTCCGGCAACTTCAGACATTGGCACTAATAAAGGCAAACTGCGGTCTGTTTTTTCTACGGTTTCGTAAGCCAAACAAATTGCATCGCGTTCAATCATTGCTTTAGTTAATGGTTCAGAGGAAGCAAAGTGAAAATAGGTAAACACCAATTGGTCTTTTTTAATCAAAGGATATTCAGAAGCTATTGGTTCTTTTACCTTGATAATCATTTCGGCAATTTCGTAAACAGCTTCAATAGTTGGCAAAATTTGCGCTCCAGCATTTACATAAGCACCATCATTAAAACCACTATTTTCTCCTGCGGTTGATTGAATATAAATTTGGTGACCGTGCTTTTTAAATTCAGCTACTCCAGCAGGAGTAAGTGCAACACGATTTTCATTGTTTTTGATTTCTTTTGGAACACCTATTATCATAAATTGTAGTTTTTAAAAGTTAGTTCTAAAATTGATTAACAAATGTATTGATTAAGAAAAAATTATTGTAATATTGGATATAATTTAGTATTTTTTTCTTTTATATTATAAATTAGTTGTTTATTTTTCTTTATTTATTCTATTAAGTAGTAGTAAAAAGAAAAATTAACTACTTACTGAATCAAGTTTAATTTTATTACATAATTATTATGACTATCGACACCATTGATAAAAAAATACTTAGGTTATTACAAGAAGATGCACATTTGACTTTAAAAGATATTTCAAATAAAATCAACTTGTCCTTAACTCCTGTTCATGATCGAGTCAAACGTTTAGAAAAGGAAGGGGTTATTGAAAAATATGTATCCATCGTAAACAAAAAGAAACTAGGGATTCATTTAACGGTTTATTGTCAAGTTACCTTGGTGAAACAAACTCACGATGTTTCTGAAGAGTTTAACAAGTCTATTCTAAATATGCCTGAAGTAGTGGAATGTAATTTTGTTTCAGGTAATTTTGACTACTTACTCAAAGTGGTTTTGGCTGACATGGATAGTTATCATTATTTTCACCAACAAAAATTATCTGTTTTACCTGAAGTGTCTTTGATTAACAGTTTCTTTATTATCTCGGAAGTAAAGTCGACTACAGTTATGCCAATTTCTTAAATATAAAATCCGTTTCAAATTCGAAACGGATTTTAAAATAACTCAGCTTAAAGAAAACAAACTAAAAAACTAAAAACTATAACAAAAAGCTGAGTATTAATAATAAGTAAATCGTCTTACTTTAGCAATGTATTTAGCTAAACGAATTACTTGATGACTGTAACCATATTCATTGTCATACCAAATGTATAACACAATATTTTTACCATCTTTAGAAACAATTGTTGCGTTACTATCATAAATCGATGGTGCAGAGGTTCCAACAATATCAGTTGAAACTAATTCATTATTTAGCGAATATTTTATCTGTTCAACTAATTCACCTTCTAAAGCAGATTTCTTAATAATTGCATTAATAGTTTCTATAGTAGTAGTTTGATTAACCTCTAAATTTAATACTACCAAAGAACCGTTGGGTACTGGAACTCGTATGGCATTTGAAGTTAATTTTCCATCCAAAGAAGGGATTGCCTTTGCTACCGCTGTTCCAGCTCCCGTTTCTGTAATCACCATATTTAATGCAGCTGCACGACCACGGCGGTATTTTTTGTGCATATTGTCAACTAAATTTTGATCATTGGTATAGGCATGAATCGTTTCTAAATGACCTTTTACAATGCCTAAAGAATCTTCTATTACTTTTAAAATAGGCGTTATTGCATTGGTGGTGCAAGAAGCAGCTGAAAAAATATCAATCTCGTCTGGATTGTATTCGTTTTGATTTACTCCATGAACAATATTAGGAACTCCTTTTCCTGGAGCTGTTAGCAATACTTTATGCGCTCCTTTAGATTTTAAGTGACGACTTAACGCTTCTTGCGTTGTAAATGCGCCAGTATTATCTATTACTAAAGCATTTTTAATATTCCATTTTGTATAATCTATTTCTTCAGGACTACTAGCAGATATAACATGTACAGTTGTACCATTGATGATAAGGGCATTATTTTTAGCATCTGCAACCACAGAACCCATAAAATCTCCATGTATAGAATCATATCGTAATAGAGAAGCCCTTTTTTCTAGTGTAATTGCGTCATTTTTTTCACGAACCACAATGGCTCTTAATCGAAGTTGATCGCCTTTTCCTGTTTTCGAAACCAACTCACGTGCTAAAAGCCTTCCAATTCTTCCAAAACCATAGAGAACTACATCTTTTGGTTTTATTTCTTTAGATGATTTAGCTTTTTTTAACTTCTCCATTACAAAATACCTTGCATTTGGGTATTTATCTTCTTCTAAACCAAACTCGTAGGTTAGTTTTCCAAGATCCAATTTGGATGGTGGTAATTGAATTTCTGATAAAGCACGGGCAATATCAATAGAATGAAAAATGGATATTGGTTTTCCAACAAAAGCTCCAGCATATTCGTGTAGATTTAATATTTCACTTACATTCTTATCAATTAATTGGTTTCTGAATAAAACAATCTCTATTGATTTTTCGTACCATAAGTCACTAATTATTTTGATTAATTCGGCACTTATTTGCCTTCTATCTGCTTGTAGAGTAACTTCTTTTTGATATAAATGTGTAGTTTTCATTAAAATTTATAGATTATGCCTTTTTACTGATTAAAAATTATTTATTTTTCAAAAATATAAAATTTCAATCGATTTCGTAAATTTATTTATTGAAAAATTAATAAAAAAGCCATCTTGAATTTTCAAGATGGCTTTTTTAAAAAACTACAAGTAAAACTAAATAATAATTCTGAAAATTTCTCCGTTCTGGTTGATCATTTCAATGCGAATACTTTGACCTTCTTCTTTGTTATTTAATAATTTAGAAACAGTTTCAATATCGGTTGCCTTTAAATTATCAATACTTAAAATAATATTGCCTAAAAGTTCTCTTTCATAGGCTTTTAAATTCTCATTTGTTATAGCTTTAATTTTCACACCATAATTTAAACGGAATCTTTTTTTGTCATTTGAATCAATATTTTCTAATTCGAGGCCTTTAAACTCGGTGTTGAAATTATCGTTCTTACTTAGAATTACAGGTATTACTTTATTTTTACCTTCTCTAATTATTGTAACAGCTACTTTGTCATTAGGTCTTTTGGTATTGATATAACCGGATAAATCTGCAAAAGTTGCTACCGATTGATTGTCTAGTTTTATAATAACGTCACCTTTTTGAAGTCCAGCTTTTTCTGCTCCAGATCTTTTAGTTACTTTATTTACATAGAATCCTTCTGTTTGAGATATGCCTAATTCTTTGGACGACTTTGAATTTAATTCGCCCCCTTCAACTCCTAGTATTCCTCGCTGTACATTGCCATACTCCATAATATCTTCTATTATTTTCCGTGCAATGTTGGATGGAACAGCAAATGAATAGCCGGTGTAACTTCCAGTAGGGGAACTGATCATAGTGTTAATCCCAATTAATTCACCACGAGTGTTTACTAATGCACCACCACTATTTCCAGGGTTCACCGCCGCATCGGTTTGAATAAAAGATTGTATTCCGCTTGTATCTAAATTTCGTGCCTTTGCAGATACAATTCCGGCAGTAACTGTAGAAGTTAAGTTGTACGGATTTCCAACAGCTAATACCCATTCTCCAATTTTTACTGAATCAGAGTTGGCGAAAGCTGTGTATGGTAATTTTTCATCGGCATTGATTTTAAGCAAAGCAATATCCATTTTAGAATCGGTACCAATAAGTTTTGCTTTATAGGATTTTTTATTATTTAAAGTAATTTCAATTTCGTTAGCATCTTTTACTACGTGGTTATTAGTTACTATATAACCATCCTCTGAGATGATTACTCCAGAACCAGTACCAATTTGTTCTTGTTGTTGGCTACCGCCATATCCATAAAAGAATTCCATAATTGGATTGGTAATGGTTCTTCTTGAAACGTTTTTAACGTGAACTACTGTATGAATAGTTTTTTCAGCAGAGGTGGTAAAATCAACATTCTCTGGTGAATACCCAACCCTTTTTCCATAAAAATCTGAGGCTTCAGTTACCAGGCCGTTGGTGTTTTTAGAAAAATAACCATTAGGTTCAAATAATAATTTGTATGCACTTAGTGTCACAGCGCCACTTAAAAGCGATACTAAAAATAGACTTGAAAAGCGATTCATAATGATTTTGGTTTAAAATTTACGTGTAAATTTATAATAGAAATTCTTTTGTAAAAAACAGTTTAACGCACTTTAACAGTGATTAACATTTCATTAATAGTTCGTACTTTTGTTTCATAATTTATATTTATGCAAATAGAATTTTATAAATACCAAGGAACGGGAAACGATTTTGTTATGATTGACAATCGCGCTGGTATTTTCCCAAAAGAAAACACAGAATTAGTTGCGCATTTGTGTGACAGACGTTTTGGAATTGGTGCCGATGGATTGATTTTGTTGGATACTGATGCAGATACCGATTTCAGAATGGTGTATTACAATTCAGATGGTAATTTGAGTTCTATGTGTGGTAATGGTGGACGCTGTTTAGTCGCTTTTGCAAAAAAACTGAATATAATTCAAAACGAGACTACATTTATTGCTTCGGATGGTTTGCATTATGCGACAGTTTCTGAAGAGAATATTGTATCATTACAAATGATTGATGTGACTGAGATTAAAAATACATCCGAATATTCTTTTTTGAATACAGGTTCTCCTCATCATGTTCAATTGGTAGCAGATCTAGAAAATTACAATGTCAAAGAAAATGGCGCTACCATTCGATATGGAGACTTGTATGGGAAAGAAGGTAGTAATATCAATTTTGTAAAAAAAATTAACGAGAACACTTTTTCTTTGCGAACCTATGAAAGAGGAGTAGAGGGAGAAACCTTAGCTTGTGGTACAGGAGCAACTGCTGTTGCAATTGCTATGAATGCAACTGGACAAACAAATTTAAACGCTATTAATTTGAATGTTGAAGGTGGCAAATTATCAGTTTCATTTGATATTGAAAATGGAAAATATACTAACGTATTTTTGAAAGGGCCTGCAGAGTTTGTTTATAAAGGAAGGATTGAAATATAAATTCAAGACATGATCACTCTAAAAGGCAAGAATATCTATTTACGTGCATTAGAACCCAATGATTTGGAGTTTGTTTATGCTATGGAGAACGACCAAAGTATTTGGGAAGTCAGTAATACTCAAACGCCATACAGCAGGTTTTTAGTGAAACAATACCTAGAGAATGCCCATCAAGATATTTATGAGGCCAAACAGTTACGATTGGCCATTTGCCAAGACGAAGATTTTCCTGCTTTGGGTCTAATCGATTTGTTTGACTTTGATCCTCAGAATAGACGAGCTGGAATTGGTATTGTAATTCAGTCTATAAATGATAGAAATAAAAATATTGGTTCTGAAGCATTACATTTGATGATCCAATATGCATTTCATAATTTGAATTTACATCAATTGTATGCAAATATTGCAACAGATAATTTAGCTAGTTTAGCACTTTTTACTAAATTTGGCTTCCAGGAAATAGGAGTAAAAAAAGATTGGACGTTAGTAAATGGAACGTTTAAAGATGAAGCACTATTTCAATTACTAAATCAATAATTTAAATTAAGTATTATTTTGAATTTCAAAAAAGCTATAACTACAGTTACTATTGTTCTTATTTCAGGTCTTATTATTTATGGTTTAATTTTAGTAAACCAAATTTTCTCTTCAAATACTAAATTCGAAGAAGCTGAAATGTATGTTTATATTCCAACGGATTCGGATTACGAATCAGTTAAAAAGATTGTAGCACCTTATGTAGATGACATTGAAAGATTTGATGCTGTAGCATATAAAAAGAAATATCCGAATAATGTAAAGCCAGGTAAGTTTCTATTCAAGAAAGGAATGAATAGCAACGAATTAATTAATGCTTTACGAATCAATACTGAAGTAAAACTCTCGTTCAATAATCAAGAGCGTTTGGAAGATTTTGCTGGAAGAATAGGTTCTGAAATAGAAGCAGATAGTCTTTCATTATTGACGGTTTTTAAGGATGCTACTTTTTTGGCAGAAAATGGATTTAATGAAGACAATGTTTTAACAATGTTTATTCCGAATACCTATGAATTGTATTGGAATACTACAGCGGTAAAATTCCGAGATAAAATGATTAAGGAATACCGCAATTTTTGGAATGAAGAGCGAGTTGCTAAAGCTAAAGCGCAAGGATTGACTCCTATTGAGGCCACTATTTTGGCTTCTATTGTTCATAAAGAATCGGTTAAAAAGGATGAAAGACCTAGAATTGCAGGGGTATACTTGAATCGTTTACACAGAGGTATTTTGTTACAAGCAGACCCGACCGTAATTTTTGCAGTTAAAAAGAAATCCAATGACTTTAAGCAGGTAATTAAAAGAGTATTGAATAAAGATTTACAAGTTGCTTCGCCTTACAACACTTATTATAGTGCTGGCTTACCACCAGGTCCAATTGCAATGCCAGATATATCAGCAATTGAGGCGGTTTTAAATCCAGAAAAACACAACTTCATTTATTTTTGCGCGAGCGTAACTCGTTTTGGGTATCATGATTTTGCCGTAACCCAAGCTGAACACGAACAAAATGCCAAAAAATATTACAATTGGATTAATAGTCAAGGAGTGAAAAGATAAAATAAAAAAAGCGAAAATAATTTTCGCTTTTTTTATTGAGTTTAAAGTTTTGATTCTCTTTTTCATTTTAAAACCCTTTACTTCTGTTGCATCTTAGCTGTTTTGTATGTTTCTAAATTGTTAATAAATCGTTTAACAAAACTTTAATACACTGATTTTAAGCACCGTATTTTTTGTTGTATATTTGTACCGTAGAAATTTCTGAGGGTGACAGCTTTAGAAGAAAAACAATTTATGATAAAGAAATGGCATTTTTATTCCACTTTACTACTGATTATTGCTTTTTTAAGCCTAGGTTTTAAACCTTTTAATTTAGATTCCAATCCTTGGTTTCTAACAGATGGATCTAATGAATCCTACTATCTTTTCCCTTCACAACGCCAGGAAGATTACGCAAAACTAAATATTCCTTACACTGGAAATTTTTTCATAGGCTATAAAGAAGCTATTGCTTTTAAAGAGTCGCAAGGAAAGTACAGAAGAACCAATTCTTTAGGATATTTAGGAAAATATCAATTCGGTTCTAGTACTTTAAGAACCATTGGGATTTACAACACGAGAGCTTTTTTAAATAATCCAGAATTACAAGAGAAAGCTTTTGTAACCTTATTAGCTAAAAACAAATGGTTACTCCGAAAAGAGATAGAAAAATACGATGGAACTGTTATTAATGGAATTCATATTACAGAATCTGGGATTTTAGCTGCAGCACATTTAGGTGGTGTGCGTACGGTTAAAAGATTTTTTAGATCCAACGGGAAGCGTTATTTCAGGGATGCTTACGGAACTTCAATTGTTAGTTATATGAAAGCATTTGGTGGATATGACACCTCATTTATAGAAGCAGATAAACACGCTTCAATCTAATAATTATTTAAATTACAAATAAAATGGCGGTCAATTTTGACCGCCATTTTTAGTATAAATTAATCTATTAAAATTTCCAATATTTTAATGGCAGCATCACTAATTTTAGTTCCTGGACCAAAAACGGCGACTGCGCCAGCATCAAATAAGAACTGGTAATCTTGTGCAGGAATAACACCTCCTACCACAACCATAATATCTTCTCGGCCGTAGTTTTTAAGTTCTTCAATCACTTGTGGTACTAAGGTTTTGTGACCCGCAGCCAAAGATGATACACCTAGGATATGAACATCATTTTCCACGGCTTGTTTTGCTGCTTCTGCAGGAGTTTGAAATAAAGGACCAATGTCCACATCAAAACCTACATCGGCATAACCTGTTGCTACTACTTTGGCGCCACGATCATGTCCGTCTTGTCCCATTTTAGCAATCATAATTCGAGGTCTTCTACCTTCTTTTTCGGCAAAAACATTGGCTAACTGTTTTGCTTTTTCAAAACTTTCGTCGTTTTTTATTTCTTTACTATACACACCGCTAAACGATTTAATTTGTGCTTTGTATCTACCAAAAATAGTTTCTAAGGCATCACTGATTTCTCCTAAAGTAGCTCTGTTTCTAGCTGCTTCAACAGCAATTTCTAATAAATTACCCTCTCCTGATTTAGCACAATGGATTAATTTTTCTAGACTTTTTTTAACCTCTTCATTATTTCGAGAAGATTTAATGCGA
This sequence comes from Flavobacterium ammonificans, assembly GCF_020886115.1. Lineage (NCBI taxonomy): Bacteria > Pseudomonadati > Bacteroidota > Flavobacteriia > Flavobacteriales > Flavobacteriaceae > Flavobacterium > Flavobacterium ammonificans. The sequence goes on along the minus strand of NZ_AP025185.1, from coordinate 7,854 downwards.
TCCAATTGTTCTAATTGTTGTCTGCGCACCATTTGATTATCTACGTCCAAAATTTGTAGTGGATCTTCTTTCTCTAAACGGTATTGGTTTACGCCTACAATGATATCTTGTCCGCTATCAATTCGAGCTTGCTTTCTCGCAGCAGCTTCTTCAATTCGAAGTTTAGGGATTCCAGACTCAATCGCTTTAGTCATTCCACCTAATTCCTCAACCTCTTCAATTAATTTCCAAGCACTCTGAGCAATTTCATGTGTTAGATTTTCTACATAATAGCTTCCAGCCCAAGGATCAACGGTTTTGGTGATTTTAGTTTCATCTTGTAGATACAATTGGGTGTTTCGAGCAATTCTAGCAGAAAAATCAGTAGGCAAAGCAATCGCTTCGTCTAAGGCATTGGTATGTAATGATTGCGTTCCACCAAAAGCTGCCGCTGCCGCTTCAATACAAGTTCGAGCAACATTATTAAAAGGATCTTGTTCGGTTAAACTCCAACCTGATGTTTGACAATGGGTACGTAATGCTAGCGATTTGTCGTCTTTAGGTTCGAATTGTTGTACTAATTTAGCCCAAATCATTCGTCCCGCACGCATTTTTGCAATTTCCATAAAATGATTCATTCCAATTGCCCAAAAGAAAGAAAGTCTCGGCGCAAATTCATCTATTTTCATTCCTGCAGCTAAACCAGTTCGAATGTATTCTAAACCATCTGCTAAAGTGTATGCTAACTCAATATCAGCAGTAGCTCCAGCTTCTTGCATGTGATAACCCGAAATGGATATGGAGTTAAATTTAGGCATATTTTTGCTCGTAAACTCAAAAATATCAGCGATGATTTTCATCGAAGGAGTAGGAGGGTAGATATAGGTGTTTCGAACCATAAACTCTTTCAAAATGTCGTTTTGAATTGTACCTGAAAGTTTGTCTGGAGTAACACCTTGTTCTTCGGCTGCTACTATATAAAAAGCCATAATCGGTAACACAGCACCATTCATCGTCATGGAAACTGACATTTCATCTAATGGAATTTGGTCAAACAAAACCTTCATATCTTCAACAGAATCAATCGCTACTCCTGCTTTTCCAACATCGCCCACAACACGTTCGTGATCTGAATCGTAGCCACGGTGCGTTGGTAAATCAAAAGCAATAGAAAGTCCTTTTTGCCCTGCTGCTAAATTACGTCTGTAAAAAGCATTACTTTCTTCGGCAGTAGAAAATCCTGCATATTGACGCACTGTCCAAGGGCGTCGTACATACATTGTAGCATAAGGACCACGTAAATTAGGCGCAAATCCAGCACCAAAATCCAAATGCTCTAATTGTTGAATATCTTGTTCAGTATAAGTTTGCTTCAAAGCAATTCCCTCAGCAGTTTGAAATTCAGCCTTTGCTTTTATTTCATTTTCTAACTTTTCTACAGATTTGATTTGAATATGTTGCAGGTCTTTTCTTTTCATTTTTGGTGACAAATTTCTATTTGACATTATTTGGATACTAAACAATTACTCTTTTTCTAATCGTTCTTGTTCGATTTTCTCTGCGAGACGCCGCTCAATAATAGGAGTGATGAGCGTTTTCCTTGGTTTTATTTTAACGAAAGGGAAAAGTTCCAAATCGTGTTTCATTCGATCGTCTTTGTTAGCGTGTTTGTTTGTTCCCAATAAAATTTCTTTTCCAGAATCAAACAAATCTTGTTCTTTATCGGCGCTTTCTTGAATTTTTCTTTTGATGATTCCTTCATTCAGTTGCTTTAAAAAGCCTCCATTAGCTTCAATATCTTTAAATAATACTAAAGCTTTATCAGCTAATTGCTGTGTCAAACTTTCTATGTAATAACTTCCATCTGATGGATTATTAACTTTATCAAAATAGCTTTCATTTTTTAAAATCAGTAATTGGTTTCGAGCTATTCGATCTCCAAATTCATTGTCTTTGTGATATAAAGCATCATAAGGTAGATTCGCAATAGTATCCGCACCTCCAAGAATTGCGCTCATACATTCAGTAGTTGTACGAAGCATATTCACGTTGTAATCATACAGTGTTTTATTTCTTTTGGTAGGTGTAACGACTAAATTACAATTCCAATTTTGATTGTACTCCTTCGCAATTAAATTGAAAAGTAAACGGATAGCTCTTAGTTTAGCGATTTCAAAAAAGTAATTGGTTCCAACAGCAATTTCTAAAACCATAGTTTGGGGTTTAGAAAGTTCGATGTGATTGAAATACTCATTAGCGTGAGCTAAAGTATACGCAATTTGCTGTACAATAGTAGCCCCAGAATTCTGATATAAAGCACCATTTACACTAATAAGTGAAAGAGCGTTGTCTCTTTTGACAAGATTATTTAGGGTTTCAAAATTATTTTTTTCTGATGTAGTGAACCAATTTCCCTCTTTTGCTAATTGCCCAATCGGATCTATATTGCAATAGATAGTGGCTTTTCTTTTTGTTGCAATTGATTCGATCTTTTGAACGAAATCGATTGAAATAAAATTCAAATGAAAGAATATAGGTGTGCTTTCTAAAGGTAATTTTTCTAGTAATTTTTCAATAGCTATAGTTTCGTCTTCAATTGAGAAACGGATACTTTCAGCACCTCTTGCTAAACTATCTAAAGCACGTTCTATTGATTTATTGATGTCGTGGACAAAAATATTTTGACAAATTTTAAATTCAGAAGCTTTTGTAGTTACTGAGATTACTTCTTTTACATCTTCTTTGTCATAAAATGGTTTTACCTTGATGTCGTCAGGGGAATTCCAAATAAGTGTTTCATTGTAATCAGCACCTTTCAGTTCAAACTGAATTTTTTGTTTCCATTCTTTGGCAGAAACAGGAGCGAAATTTGTAAAAAGAGGTTTCATTAGCGTTGTTGTTTCGAATTAAAAATAGAAGAGATAATTTATTTTGTTTTGATGGCACTGTCTCCTTCAAACTCTATGATATAAATGTCTTCACTATCTTTCTTCATATAATATTTTTCACGTGCATATTTCTCAACATATTCAATATTCTTGAGTTCTTTTATATGCCTTTTGTCTTTCTTGATTTCTTCTTGGTAATACGATTTATTGTCTTCTAATTCGTCGATTTGATTGTCTAAGAAGCGATGATCGAAATACGAATAGTTGTCTAAAAAAAGCATCCAGCCCGTAAAAAACACTAATACTAAAATGTATTTGTTGCTCAATAGTTTAAACCAAGATTTGTTTTTAAGCGGATTTGTCATTGTTTCTATATTTTAGCCCCGATTGCAGTGAAAATCCCATTCTTTTTAGAATGGATTGTAACGTAAAGCGGGAAAAAGCTCCAAAATAAAATTGTGTTACAATTGGATTTTAGATAAATATTATTTTATTAAACGTTTAATTTTTGATTAATTACGGCACGAACTACATCGATCGCTACAGTGTTGTATTTGTCGTTAGGGATGATAATATCGGCAAATGCTTTTGTAGGTTCAATAAATTGCTGGTGCATTGGTTTTAAAGTAGTTTGGTATCTGTTGAGTACTTCATTCATATCTCTACCACGATCTGCGATATCTCTTTTTAATCTACGAATTAGACGCTCGTCTGGATCAGCTTGAACATAAATTTTTACATCAAAAAGGTCTCTCAATTCGGGATTGGTTAAAATTAAAATTCCTTCAACAACCATTACTTTTCTAGGATGAGTAAAAACAGTGTCGCTTGTTCTATTGTGAGAAACAAAAGAATAAACGGGTTGATTGATGTTATTACCTGCTTTTAATTCTTTAAGATGCTCTACCAATAACTCAAAATCTATTGATCTAGGATGATCAAAATTAATTGCAGCTCTTTCTTCATAAGTCATTCCAACATTCTCTTTATAATAAGAATCTTGTGAAATAATCCCCACTTCAGTTTCTGGTAATTCATTTACGATTTGATTGACTACAGTTGTTTTACCACTTCCAGTTCCTCCTGCAATTCCTATAATGAGCATAAATTGTGATTATAATGTTTACCTAACAAAAATAGGAATTTTATTCTGAGTGATTTCCTTTTTTACTAAATGTTTGCTAAATTGATATATTTAATTTTTTTACAGAATAAAAAAAAGAGCAACTAAAAATAGTGCTCTTTTAATGTTTTGATTTATTTGTTTTTCTTTGCTTTAATCATCATTTCTAGCATATCCCACATTTCAGCAGGAATATCCTCTAGAAGATTAAATTGTCCGGCACCTTTTAACCATTCACCTCCGTCAATGACTACCACTTCTCCATTAATATAGGCAGAAAAGTCAGAAACTAAATAGGCAGCTAAATTGGCTAATTCTTGATGATCGCCCACACGTTTTAAGGGTACTTTTTTAGCCATATCAAATTTTTCAGCTAAATCACCTGGTAATAATCGATCCCAAGCTCCTTTAGTTGGAAATGGCCCTGGCGCAATGGCATTGGTACGAATCCCGTATTTTGCCCATTCTACGGCTAAACTTTTTGTCATAGCCAATACTCCTGCTTTTGCAGTGGCGCTTGGTACAACATAAGCTGAACCTGTCCAAGCATAGGTAGTAACAATGTTAAGTACAGTTGATGAAGTTTGTTTGGTATCAATCCAATGCTTTCCAAAAGCGAGCGTACAGTTTTTGGTTCCCTTTAGAACAATATCAATGACGGTGTCAAATGCATTTGATGATAAACGCTCTGTAGGCGAAATGAAATTACCTGCTGCATTGTTTAATAAAATATCTACTTTGCCAAACGTTTTCAATGTTTCTTGAAGCATGTTTTCTACTTCTTCATAATGACGAACGTCACATTGAATAGGTAAACAAGTTCCGCCAGTTTGTGTTTCTAATTCGGCAGCAGTGTTTTTTAGTTTGTCTAAATCACGAGAAGTAATGGCTACTTTGGCTCCTAATTCCAAAAAATATTTAGTCATAGCTTTGCCCAAACCGCTTCCGCCACCTGTAACCACAATTACTTTTCCTTTTAATGCGTCATCGCGCAGCATTTTATCTGTATAACTCATAGTTTCATTTGTTTAATGAAGTAAATATAAGTAATAAATAGTATGCATGCATAATATTTTAAGAAATATGCTTAAAATTTTTATAACAAATTAAAATTTATGAATAATAAAAATTGTAGGTCGGTTGTGCAAATCTACTTTTGTCTTTTTCCAATCGGAAGCGCGTAAAGTTTTGATATATTCTGTTGGTAAGGTAATATCAGTTGCAATACAAAGGTGTGTTGAAGGTTGTAAGGCTTGTAGAATATCTTCTAATAATTTATTGTTGCGGTAGGGTGTTTCAATAAAAATTTGCGATTGATTTTTGTCAAAAGACAATTTTTCTAAATTTTTCAAAGCTGATTTTTTATCACTTTTGTCAATGGGTAAATATCCATTAAAAGTAAAACTCTGTCCATTCATTCCTGAAGCCATCATAGCTAATACAATAGAGGAAGGTCCAACAAGTGGAATGACTTGAATCCCTTTTTCGTGAGCCAATTTTACAATGACTGCACCAGGATCAGCTACACCAGGACAACCTGCTTCACTCATTAATCCTACGTTTTTGCCTTCTAACAAAGGTTGGATAAAACTAAGGTGTTCTTTCGCATCGGTATGTTTATTCAATGCGAAAAGTACGAGTTCAGACTGCTTTTTTTCGGGAAGTACTGCTTTTATAGACTTACGAGCTGTTTTTTCATTTTCTACTATATAACAGTCGATTAACTCTATGGCTCTTTTTACTGTTTGAGGTAATACATCCATAGGATCGCTTTCTCCCATAGTAACCGGAATTAAATACAGTTTTCCTAAAGATGTCTTTGTATTCATAACAGTGATTTTTAGATTCGGAAAAATAGGGTTTATTGATGTTTGGTAATCAACTTTTGAGCAATACTATCGCAAACTTCATCCAACATGTTATAAACAATGTCAAATCCGTTGTGCATTCCAAAATAGGGATCAGGGACTTCCTTGTTTTGTGACGGATGTAATTCATTCATGATAAGTGTTACCTTTTCTTTTTGTTCTTTGGTCTCTGCCAAAGCGATAACATTGTCATAATTGGAATTATCCATTACAAAGATGTAGTCAAAAGTATCAAAGTCGGCACTGCTGAATTGTCTCCCTTTTTGGTTGGAAATGTCTAGTCCGTTTTTTTTGGCAACGGCCACGGAACGTTCGTCAGGCGATTGACCTATGTGCCAAGAACCAGTTCCTGCAGAATCAACAGTAAATTTGTCTTTAGGTAATTTAGAAGCTAATATTCCTTCGGCCAAAGGTGACCGACAAATATTTCCCAAACAAACCATTACGATTTTTACGGACATTTGCTGCCTATAAGGTTAATTTTTTGTGGATATCTTCAACAAACTTTTTGAATTGTTTATCAGTAGATACTAGATTATCAACAGTTTTACAAGCGTGTAATACAGTAGCGTGGTCGCGATCTCCAATTTGAGATCCAATGTTTGCTAAAGAAGCTTTGGTAAATTTCTTAGCAAAAAACATCGCTAATTGTCTAGCTTGAACAACGTGTCTTTTTCTAGTTTTTGATTGTAGTGTTTCTAAGTCCAATTGGAAATAGTCGGAAACAATTTTTTGAATATAATCGATAGAAATTTCGCGTTTGACATTCTTTACGAATTTCTCTACGATGCTTTTCGCTAATTCAATGGTTACTTCTTTTTTGTTGAAAGAAGATTGAGCGATTAGAGAGATGATTGCACCTTCTAATTCTCTAACATTCGTTTTGATATTACGAGCAACATATTCAATTATTTCTTCTGGCATTTCAACACCATCACGATACAGAATATTCTTTAAGATAGAAACTCTAGTTTCGTAATCAGGTTGGTGCAATTCAGCAGACAATCCCCATTTGAAACGAGACAATAAACGTTGTTCAATGTCTTGCATGTCAACAGGAGCCTTGTCAGAAGTCAAGATAACTTGTTTTCCGTTTTGGTGTAAGTAATTGAAAATATGGAAGAATACATCTTGAGTTCCTGATTTTCCAGAAAGGAATTGAACATCATCAATAATTAAAACATCAATCAATTGGTAGAAATGAATAAAATCATTTCTAGTATTTTTCTTAACAGAGTCAATATATTGTTGCGTAAAAATTTCAGCAGAAATATACAAAACTGTTTTTTCAGGGTATTTGTCTTTAATTTCTACACCAATAGCGTGAGCTAAGTGTGTTTTTCCTAAACCAACTCCTCCAAAAATCAATAGTGGATTGAAAGAAGTTCCTCCTGGTTTGTTGGCTACAGCCATACCAGCAGAACGTGCCAATCGGTTTGAATCTCCTTCTAAGAAATTGTCAAAACTATAGTTGGCATTCAATTGAGATTCGATTTTTAAATTACGAATTCCTGGAATTACAAACGGATTTTTAAGTTCAGGGTTTAAATTTTTTAACGGAGCATCAACATCTTGCGGTTTCATTTGCGCTCTGTTAGCACTTGGTAATTGTTCCGTGTAGGGTTGTTTATTACCATAAGTGTTCTCCATTTTAATTTTATAGAGTAACTTTGCGTTTTTCCCGAGTTCTTTGGTAAGCGCAACTTTTAATAATTTAACGTAATGTTCTTCTAACCATTCGTAGAAAAATTTACTTGGTACTTGAATATATAATGCGTTATCGGTAAGCTCAACTGACTTGATTGGTTCAAACCAAGTTTTGTAGGCTTGGTCTTGAATATTATCTTTTATGAAAGATAAACAGTTTTCCCATACTGATTGAGCAGTTTTGTTCATATATTCGGTTAAATTATTTAAGTTTGGTTACTATTTTATTACAAAAAAAGGTGGGGCTATTCTTGTATTTTTCTGGGACAACAAATATGTGAACAAATTT